>CAWEIR010000001.1:0-322012 GCA_963809255.1 Vulcanimicrobiota bacterium
ACCGCGCCGCCGAGGACCTCTTCGAACTCTTCGAGCGGCTCGAGCAGCGTGGCCTTATCGCGCCCTTCGACTGCGCTCAGGGTGACAAAGTTGAGTAGCCAAGTCAGGCCGCTGTCGCTGCTCTGCGAGCTTACCTACCGCTGTAATCTGCAATGTCCGTATTGTTACAACCCGCTCGATCTCCGAGCGTACCGCGATGAGCTGACGACTGGCCAATGGAGTAGCGTCTTGCAACAAGCCGCCGATCTCGGCGTCGTTCAAGCGCATTTCTCAGGCGGCGAGCCGACGTTGCGCCCCGATCTCGTTTCGCTGGTCGAAGCCGCGGCCGCCAGTGGACTCTACACGAATCTGATTACGCAGGGAACGTTTCTCGAGGACGAGTTGCTCGACCGGCTGGTCGCGGGCGGTCTCGATCACGTGCAGATCAGCATTCAGGCGCCGCAAGCACCGCTCGCCGACCGCATCGCCGGCGCAATCGTCCACGAAAAGAAGGCGGACGCGCTGCGGCGCGTGCTTACGCGCGACGTTGCGCTCACGCTCAACTGCGTGCTGCACCGCTTGAATCACGATTCAATCGAGGAGGTCATCGCTTACGCGCAGCGCTTCGGAGTTCGCCGGCTGGAGCTGGCCAACGTGCAGTTCTACGGCTGGGCTTATCGCAACCGCGCCACGCTGATGCCGACGCTGGAGCAGGTTCGCCACGGCGAAGACGTCGTCGTCGCGGCTCGCGAGCGTCTACGCGGATCGATGGAGATCGTCTACGTGCTTCCGGATTACTTCGGCGATTTTCCCAAACCGTGCATGAACGGCTGGGGTCGTCAGTTCATCACCGTCACGCCCAACGGGTACGCGTTGCCGTGCCCGGCGGCGGCTGGAATTACCACGTTGGCCTTTGAGAACGTGCGCGATCGCGCGCTCGGGGAGATCTGGCGCGATTCCGAATCGTTCGTGCGTTATCGCGGCACCGATTGGATGCCCGAGCCGTGTCGCTCGTGCGAGCGGCGCGAGTTGGATTGGGGCGGCTGCCGGTGCCAAGCGTTCTTGGTGACCGGCGACGCCGGCGCGACGGATCCGGCCTGTTCGCTCAGCCCGGATCACGCGAGTATTGCTGCACTGCGCGAAGCGACGTCCGGAGCCGAGCCGGTGTATCGCCGGGCGTGATCGTCCGCGTGCTCGGTTCGGCGGCCGGCGGCGGCGTGCCGCAGTGGAACTGCGCGTGCGACAACTGTTCGGCGGCCCGCGCGGGACGCCGCGCACAACGCACGCAATCCGGGCTCGCGGTCAGCGCAGACGGCAAGCGCTGGCTTTTGCTGAACTGTTCGCCCGATATCGGAGCGCAGATCCAAAGCTTCGCGCCGTTGCATCCGCGCAAGCCACGCGGCACGCCCATCGCCGGCATCCTCTTCACCGATGCGAACGTCGATCATCTCGGAGGTCTAGCGACCCTGCGTCAGAGCGGCGAACACCGCTTCATCATCCGCTCGAGTGCGATCGTTCGCGCCATTGCCGCCGCGCAGCCGGCCTACGCCCCTTTTTCGCAGCCACCACATCGCTGGCTCGAGAGCGCACTCGACGTTCCATGCGAAGCCGCAAGCGACGACGACATCGTTGGAAATCAACTAGCTGTTCGCGCCGTGTCCGTTCCGGGAACGACGCCCGGCTACGACGGCCGTCGCCGCATGCCCGGCGCAGTGGTTGCCTACGAAGTCTCCGATCTCGACCGTAAGAACCGTCTGCTGTTTGCCCCAGTCTTCTCCAGCGTTCGACACCGCTCTGCACGCCGCGATCGCATCGGTGCAAGTCGCTTTTGTTGACGGGACATTTTACACGGCCGACGAGCTGGTCGCCCAACATCTGCTCCCCAAGCGCGCCGAGTCGCTCGGGCATCAATCCGTGGCTGGTGAAGCCGGGACGCTCGAGCGCCTGCGCGGCATCGGCACTCGGGTCATTTTCACGCACCTCAACAATTCGAATCCGATGCTCGAGCCCTCCTCAGCGGCTTCTCAGGAAATTCGCGATGCCGGTGCCGAGATCGCCTACGACGGAATGGAATTGCTGCTCTAAAGTGGGAACCTACGTTGTTGATGATCGCCCTAGCCGGCCGGTTCGTTTTGACGCTCGCAGTAGCGTGGACGCAATTTCGCCTAGGTCCCCAAAACAATGCCGTCGTGGACGGCTCGCTCAACGCCTCGTGGCGGATCGAAACCGGAGGACAGATTTCGGCTAGTCCAACGACGGTCGACGGAACAGTCTACGTCGGGAACAATAACGGCTCGCTCTACGCGATCGAGGCTACCACCGGAAAGGTCCTATGGAGCGCGCGCGTACCAAATCCGCTTATGAGCGCCCCTCTGATTTACAACGATTTGGTGATCGTGGGTGAAGGTGATCCGACAAGCCGCAGTTCGTCGCCTTCCGAGCCCGTAATGGTCGGCCAAGGTGCGAGCGCTCTCATCGGCTTCAATCGGTTCACCGGCAGCATGCGCTGGCAAACCACCGTGAGCGGTTCGGCCATGCCGACGCCGGCCATCATCAACCGCACGCTGATCGATCACGACGGCGCAGGTTGGATTAACGGCCTCGATCCGGCCAGCGGCGAGATGCGCTATCAGCATTGGCTCGGATCGATGGCCTCGATGTCCGCGATCCTTCCCATCGGTAACGGGGATTTCGTCACGACGGGAGTCGGCAGCAACGCCGCGTGGCGAGTACACGCGGATGGCGGCTCCATCATTTGGCGCAGCCCGTTTTCGAGAGGCGCCTCTGGAATCGGCGATTGTCCTCCGGTCACCGACGGCCGTCGCATATTCTGCGACTACGTCTCGCCGGTGCTCCCCGATACATCGACCGCGATCGGCGACCTAACCGCGCAGCGAGTCTACGCGCTCGACGCCGCCAGCGGCGCGCCTTTATGGGACGTTGCGCTAGAGAGCGGCTCGCTTCCGATCCGTAACGAAGCCGCCATTCCACTTCTCAACGGGAGCCGGCTCTTCGTCGGCAGCGCGCTGGTGCCGTGGATGCATGCGCTCGACACGGCGACCGGAATGCTGCTCTGGGAGACGCCGACGCGAGGCGCCGTCAAGGGCGGCATCGTTGACGTCGGCGACGTTCTCTACTTCGGCGACTTAGGCGGTTATCTGTGGGCACTCGATGCCAAAACCGGTCGCATCGTCGGCGATAAGCTGATGCATACGCCGTTCAACGTCGGGTCGCCGATCGTTGTCGGAACGACCCTGATCATCGGAAGCGACACAGGCAGCGTGATCGCAATACCGCTGGAGAAAATCCGCAACAGCCTCGATCCGTAGTGTCTACGCGCGGGAGCTAAGCTGTGCTGTCGTGCTGGGAGGCTCGCTTTTTCGCCTCCTGCGAAAAAGCTGCTCGGCTCGTCGTCGCTCTCGCCATCCTGGCGGAGCCTGTCCCGAGCGCAGTCGAGGGGCTCCTCCTTCACGCGCCCCGCACCACAGCGTAGCTTAGCTCCCGCGCGTAGAGAGGCGTGGCTAAAATAGGTTCCAAAGGTATTGGTTGTACACTTCGTGGTGGTATTGCACTTCTTGGGCTTTGACGAAGCTTCCGAGTAGTCGGGGACAGCGGTCTGCGCTGGCTTGTTTGAGATCGGCGTAGCGCGCTTTGACGTCATCGCCCAGGAGCTTACCGGTCCATTCTGAAGCGCGAAATGCCGCCATTGCGTCGTAGATATTGTCGGGCAGGTAACGATCGGCTTGGCGCAAGTTCTTGAGCGTGCTAGTCGTCCCCTCAAGACCAGTCTTAAAGACGGCCAGCATCACCATATACGGATTTGCATCGGGGGCGACCGAGCGGACCTCCGTGCGCATGCTGCGTTCGTTCCCGATCGGAATGCGCATCATCGAGCCGCGATCGATCGCCGACGCTTTGAGCTGATTGGGCGCTTCAAAGTGCGGGTCGAGCCGGCGATACGAGTTCACGCTGGAGTTGAGCATCAGGCAGATGTCGTTCCCGTGCGTGAGGATGCGATCGACGAACTTCCAGCCGAAGGCGCTGAGCTGTTCCTGCCCTTTGGGCTCCCAGAAAAGGTTCTTGCCGTTCTTGCTCACCGAGACGTTGGTGTGCATCCCGCTTCCGTTGACGCCGACGACCGGCTTGGGCAAAAAACTGGCGGTCATTCCGAGCTTCGTGGCGACTTGGCGGCAGATCAGCTTGTAGAGTTGGATCTGGTCTGCCGCGGCGACGACTTCGCCGTAGTTATAATTGATCTCGAACTGCGACGGCGCGACCTCCGGATGATCCTTTTCGTTTTGAAAGCCCATCGCACGCTGCACTTCGGCAACCGTGTCGATGAAATCGCGCAATGGGTCGCCAGGCAAGGAGTGATAGTAGCCGCCGGTGTTGACGTACTCGAACGTCCCGGTCTCGTGATAGCGCCGTTCGGCATCGAGCCCTTTGAAGAGAAAGCCCTCGATCTCGCTGGCCGCGTTGAGCGCGTAGCCTTCCTTCGTATAACATTCGTTTGCGAACTTCTTGAGGGCACCGCGAATGTCACCGGTAAAAGACCGTCCCTCGCGGTCGAAGACATCGCCGAAGACGAGCACCTTGCCCGACCCGAAGATATCCGCCGGTCCCCAATAAAACGCGCTCCAGTCGAGCGATAGGCGCAAATCGCTTTCGCGCTGCGGCGTAAAGCCTCGTATCGAGGAGCCGTCGAATGTCAGATTGTCGTGCGACTTGAGCAAGAACTTCTTGTCGTAGTCGAGCATGTGCAGGCGGCCCTCCAGATCGCTGAAGAGCACCGTTAATGCTTTGATCCTTGGCTCGTCGGCAAGATATTTCAGCCGCTGCTCTTGCAGGGCGTGAAGGGGAACGCGCTCTTGGCGCTGCTGCTTCGCGCGCAAGTTGAGCTCTTCGAGCTCGGAGTACGGGAGCATCAGGAAGTCGCGCAGGTCGGCGTTGGTCGGCATGGCCGTCGAAGTCATGTGGTTCGTTCTCCTTTGTCATCCTGAGCGCAGTCGAAGGACGAGCGAGTTACATGTTCTGGACCCTTACACAATCCGCAGCCCGCGCCTTTGGACAATTGGTAAACGTTTCGTGGCCCGCGCGGCAGGTTGGCCGGAGCCTGGCTCGACCGCGCAAGACTTGGTGCCGTTCCGATAGAACGGCATCGGAAATGAATCGCTTCGGGGAGAAGCCTCGGTTCTCGACGGAAGCGGGACGCCTCGAGGCCTTCAGCGATGGCGTCATCGCCGTGATCATTACGATCATGGTGCTCGAACTACGGCCGCCCGACGGCACGAACTTGGGCTCGCTGCACGCCCTGATTCCGACATTTTCTGCCTACGTCCTCAGTTTTGCTTTTATCGGAATTTATTGGAACAACCACCATCATATGCTGCGCGCCAGCGACGGGATCGACGGCCGAGCGATGTGGGCGAACCTCCACCTGCTCTTTTGGCTCTCGTTGGTGCCATTTACGACGGCGTGGCTCGGGCGCAATCCGTTTGCTCCGGTCCCAACGGCACTCTACGGCGTCGTCCTCTTGATGGATGCGATCGCATTCACTCTTCTGCAAGCCGCGCTAATCGGAGTGAACGGGCCTGGCGGCGCCTTCGCAAAAGCCATCGCAGCGGACGTGAAAGGCAAGGTTTCGCCCGCGCTTTACATCGGTGCTATCGCAGTTTCGTTTCTTTCGACGATTGCGGCCGACGCACTTTTCGTCACGGTTGCCGTTCTCTGGATCGTCCCGGATCGCCGCTTCGAACCGGTCATCGCCAAGCGGGCGGACGGTAAGAAGAACGCGGACGCCGAAGGCGGAAGTATGCTGCGATGAAGACGCTTACGCTTATGCTCTCGCTCTTAGTGGTTCTGGGCGCCCGGCCAGTGCTCGCCGCACAAACGGAAACGTGGACCGTCGATCCGGTGCACTCTACCGCACAGTTTACCGCACGCCACTTTGGCATCGTTCCGGTGATCGGCACGATTCCAATCGAAAAGGCATCCGTCCAACTCAACGCCGGCTCGCAGATACCTAGTGCGGTTTCGGCGGTGCTCGACGCTTCCAAGCTCGACACGCACAACGACATGCGCGACGGCGACCTTCGCTCCGCGCACTATTTCAACGTCGCGTCGACACCCGACATACGCTTCGTTAGCACGAAAATCGAAGGCACGGACGCCGCGCATTTCACGATCGCCGGCGATCTGACGATGCACGGTGAGACGCATCCGGTCGTGTTGAACGCGCAGGTCATTGCTTCGGGAAAATCGCCGCGCGGGCGATCCATTATCGCCTACGGCGCGAGTGTGACGATCGATCGTACGCAGTGGGGTATGACCTACGGCCCGCTGGTCGTCGGGAACAGCGTGGACATCTCACTGAATATTGAGGCCGACGGACCCGCCTAAGCAGAGTCGGCCACCGCAAGAGCCACGGCGACCTCTTCACTCCATTGCGCCCCGAGCGCCATGAGCTTGTCGAGGCGCTCTCCGAGGGCACTTCGAAGCGCCGCGACGACGCGCTCGTACTCTTGCTGTTCGGTATAGTCCCGTCGCACGCCAAGTGACCTCAGCCGAGCCTCGACGAAGCCAAGAAGCATTGCCGACTGTTCCAGCTTTTTTGGCGGGCGGGAGTCGCCCGCGTCGCCCTGCAAGGCCGCCGCGGCGGCGACGTGCTGGAGTACGAATGCCGTCAGAACCGGCGCGTGGATGTCGCGCGCCGCGTCCAGCGCTTGCGACGCATATTCGCGCGCATCCTGAAAACAATCGAGCGCTACGAGATATGCCGCCATATTGCTCAGATCGGTCAACTCCGAACGGCGATTCCGAGTCGCTGCATGGCCGGCGCGAGCCTCTTCTGCTCGATGCAATGCAGCGGCCGGATCGCCCGCCTCAAATTCGACTTCGGCAAGGTGACCGGCGATCGACGCTGCGGGCCTCTCGAGGCCAAGCGAAACGTAAAGTGTAAGCGCTTGCGCGTAGAATCGTCGGGCGCCGTCGACATCAAAGCGACGCGAGCGAGCGGTCCCGAGATCGCTCAGTGCTAACGCCTGCAGGCGGCGATTATCGAGGCGCTCGGCGGCAGCCAGCGCCTTATGCAGTAATGCTTCGCCCTTCGAACCTTTCGCGGTGGCCGCTAGCGCGCTTCCGGCCGCGTGTTCGGCGCGTGCAACCTGCAAATCGTCGAGCATGGAACCCAACTGTAGCGCCTGTTTCGCCGATGAAAGTGACGACGCCGACTCAGAAAGCGCGCCACAGAGCTCCGCGTCGGCGATGTAAAGTTGAGCGAGTTCGTCCGGCGGAGTTTTTTCGGTAATCGAGTCTATCGCCAAACGAACCCAGCGTCGCCCTTCTACCGGAGAGAAGGAATACCAAACCCGCGCAAGCGCCCCGGCAAGAAGAGATCCCGAGCGTGGGTCGCCGCGCTCCCCGAGCGACCAGCCGAGCGCAGCGCGGAAGTTATCGAGTTCGTTCTCGGCTTCGCGGAACCACAAACGCTCGGAGGCGCCGTACCAATCCCGATCGAGGCGCTGGGCAACCGCAATAAGCGCGAGCGCGTGGCGACGTGCCAGTATGTGTCGTTCGTCGCGCTTCGCCAACTTCTCCAACGCGTATTGTCTTGTGGCCTCGAGCAGATGATAACGCGTGCTGCCATGCGCGAAGTCGACCATGACGAGCGATTGGGCGACGAGTGACGAGAGCGACTCTAATATGTCTTGTTCTGGAATGTTTTCATCGGCACAGACGGTCGTACGCAGTCTCCAGAGTGAAGCCACCAGCAAAGATGGCGAGTCGATCGAAGAGCAGCCGCGCCTCCGAGGAGAGGAGCTCATAACTCCAGTCGATCACCGCGCGCATCGTTTTGTGACGCGGGACTGACGTTTGCCGGCCTTCGGTCAGTACGTCGAAGACTCGGTCGAGGCGATCGCAGATCTCCTGTGGTGAGAGCACGCTCGCGCGGGCGGCCGCAAGCTCGAGGGCGAGGGGCAAGCCGTCGAGGCGCCGGCAGATCTCGACGACAGGTTTCACGTTTTCCGCGGTCACCTCAAAGCGCAAGTCGGCGGCGCGGACGCGGTCGGCAAAGAGAGCGACGGCGCCATATTTCAGAGCTTCGTCCGGCGACGGCAGGCTCTGCTTGGGAACGGCGAGGGAGGGGATTCGATAGGTTCGCTCGCCGGTGATGTTCAGGGCCTCTCGACTCGTCGCCAGCAAAGCGACGCCCGGGCATTCGCGTAGCAGCGTTCCCACTAGCGCCCGCGCGTACGTAATGACGTGTTCGCAGTTGTCGAGAACGATCAACAGACGTTTCTGCGCAAGATACGCGACCAGTGTTTCGAGCAGAGAACGCCGCGAAGACTCTTGAACGCGCAACGCTCCCGCGAGAGCGTGCGCCACCAGGGCGGGATCGTTGAGCGGAGCGAGCTCGACGAACCAAACGCCATGCGGAAACCGGTTTAGCGACCGCGCTCCAACCTCAACGGCGACGCGAGTTTTCCCGGCTCCGCCGGTTCCGACGATGCTGACGAGCGGCGACGTCTCGAGTAAGCCCGCGATCTCCGCAACGACCTGGTCTCGCCCGAGGAACGATGTGAGCTGTCGCGGCAGATTGTGCGCCGGCTCCAAGTCTTGCTCGACGGCGCGCGGGCCGCGCGACCGGTGGGCGGAAAGCTCGAGCGTTTGCCGCGCTTCTTCCGAAAGCGCGAGCGCATCGGCGATGCGCTCCAGCGTCGCGCGGTATGGCGCCTTGCGAAATCCCCGCTCTAGGGCGCTGACGGCTTGTACGCTGATGAGCGCTCGGTCCGCAAGCGTCTGCTGCGAAAGACCGGCCTCCACTCGAAACCTTTTGAGAAGCTCGGCGAGCTCGGCGGTGCTCGCCGCATCCCACGAAGCCGACTGCGATGGTTCCACCGGCATCCGCTGCGATGCCCCTGTCTCCATGCGCCCGCGCGCTCTAGCTACCCGGTGCGGGCGCGATGCCGATTGGCGGGTCGGTCAGGCCCCCGAGTACGTCGAGTATGTACTCAATTAATCCCTGGATGTTCACCGCATCGATGTACCCGGCCGCATCGGCGACCCACAGAGTCTGGGCCTTGGCGTTATCGAAGTTTATGTTCGTCGGAAGGATGAGACCGCCGAGGATGACTGGTGTAAAGAGGCTGCACGAGGTCGGCCCCTTGCACTTAAAGATGCCGAGCAGTTGATCCACATAATACAGATTGCCGCTACGGTCGAAGGCCAGTCCGCCTGCCGACAAAATTCCAGACTTAAAGAGCGTGCCGCTCCCGTCGCAGCCTGCGAACTCCACGATCGATCCCGTCAACCTCTTGGGATCGTTGAAGCTCCAATAGCAGTTGCCGTTTGAATCGATTGCGATGCCTTCGCCTCGGATCGGATCGCTTCCATACGTGAGTATGCGCGACGGTTTCTGTCCGTGGTTCAGATAGACCGCCACGCTTCCCGGACGCCCTCCGGTGGTCGAGCCGTTCGAAACGGCCACCAGCCGCTGATGGGCAGTGGCGCCGACATTGACGGGAACTTCTCCGTCATCGCGCAGCGTTGCCTCGGGGCCTTTAGGGCCCTTGCGCGTCGTGCGATAAACGAGGATGTTTGAAGCTACGGAATTGGCGATGTACAACCGGCCGTCGGGCGTCGTGATCATACCTAATGGGGTCGAGAATCCCGAAGTCAGCGTTTCATAGGACGATAGTGTGCCGTTTCTCTTGCGCTTGTAGACCACAACCTCGTTGTTGGCGGGCTGAGACGAATACATCCAATCGTTACCGTACGAATGGGCCGCCGGCGTGGCGAAGTAGGACGCTGCCGGCGCAACGGGCGGACCTTGCGGACCGTGCGCACATCCACTTACTGCGACCGCGATGGCCAAAGGCACGAGTCGTCGAGCCACAAAGCTAGACACCGTGCAGTACATTCGTCTCATGCTTGGCTTGGTCCTAGCCACAATTGGTCGCCTAGAGAGCAAACGTGCGCTCAGGCTTGCCGGGCAACATTCAGCTAACGCCTTGCCCACCGACTTCTTATTTGCGGGCGACGGCGCGTGCAATGACGCCCGTCGAACGAATATGTCGAACGACGAATATATATCGGCGGAGAAGATAAAAAGAAGGCCCGCCTCGGCGAGCCTTCTTCTGGATTTCATCAAGCCGCCTTGGTTAGAGAGTGACCTTCACCCTCACCCTCAGGCTATGTTTTTTCTTGGCGTCTGTCACGACGAAAGACCCACTGCCGATGACCGCACCGGCGATGGTGAACGTCGTCGCTCGCGTTCCGCTCGTGGGCGTGATCACGATTATTCCCTTCGTATCGTTCTTTAGGGTGAACTTTCCATCGCCATAGTTTTCTTCTTTGAACTTGCAGTCGAGAATACCCAAGAGGACGATGCGAACGTGTTTGCCGCAGGACGATACGATCTCTATTTTCTCTCGCTTCTTGTCGGGCGTCGCTAAACTCATACCGGGTTGTGGCGCCGAAAGGGCGGTCGATGCTGTGGGCACGTAGCTCGAGCCCCCGGGTGATTGCCCGTGACAGGCTACCATGCTCAACGAAAAGGCTGCCGCTCCGGCAGTGACACCGATTCGTTTAAGATTGAACGTCATAAAGTTGCTCCTTTGTTGCTGTCGCTCGAGCGTTGCGTGATCTCCAGGGAGATCTCGAGCAGACTCTCTCCGTGCGTCTATCCGAAGCTGCGCCGTCGTCATGTCGGCATCGGACAGCTCCCGGCTGGGAGCCCTAGTGAGTAGGCCCAGACGTCGGGCGAAAACGGCGTTCTGAATAAACGTTCACGCCGTATATTTCCATCGACGTGAGCGAAGAAAAGCTGGTCTCCTTCACTTCGACTCCTCATTCGGTGGATGCAGGCCCGTTGTGTAAGCACGCAATCAGGTTAGCGCACCAGCCAAGGGCCGCCCAGATACAGCCGCTACTGTATCAGAAAACTGTATGGGTCAGCGTCAGCCGGATCAGGCCAATGCCAAACGGACGTCCGTCAAGACGTCGTAGACATTCTTTTCACGATCGATGGAGAAGCAGCGGATGAAGCCTTACGTCAAAACGTTTGTTGACGCGCTCAGAACGGAATTTCGTCGTCGAGTTCGTCGGCCGAGCTGTCGGCAGCGCGCGCGGGCGAACTGACGGCGGCCGCGCTGCGACCTCCGTTGAAGCCGCCGTGGTCGCCTGAGTCGCCTTCGTCGCGGCGCGAGGAGAGCATTTGCATTCCCGAGATGACGACTTCGGTCGCTTGACGGCGGATCGGCTGGCCGGCGTCGTCCTTTAGCTTGCTGTCGTCGTAGGAGCGGATCGAGAGCCGGCCCTCGACGAGCACGGGGCTGCCCTTCTTAAGATACGTGTTGCAGGTCTCGGCGAGCCGTTCCCAAGCGACGATGTCAACGTACATCGTATCTTCGGGCTTCGCGTCGCGCTTGTTCGGATTGACCGCGATGCGAAACTTCGTGACCGGTGACCCGGAGTTGATATAGCGAATTTCCGGATCGCGCGTCAGGTTCCCAACTAGAATTACTTTGTTGAACGAAGCTGCCATACCTTACTCTCTTTCACCAAATGCAAACCCTTGCTGCGCGTGGTCCAATGCCTAGCTAATACCATCCCAAAGTGTCACCAGTGTGGCATAGATGTTATGAGAAGGATGCGGTTTGCGGCTGCGGCGGCGCGGCGGCAGCCAGCGCCGCCATATGGGTCAGCATCTTCGCATCGAGCCGGACGATAAGCGCCCGTAATACGTCCTCATGCAGTTTGAGCAGGCGGTCGAGCTCCTTGGAGACGCTGGGACCGGCCTTGAACTGCATCACGACGTAGGTGCCTTCGCGGGCGTCCTTGATCTCGTAGGCCAGCCGCTTCTTGCCCAGGCGCTCGACGGCCGTGACCTCGCCGCCCTGTCCCTTGACGATCTCGGCGATGGCGTTGGCGCGCTCTTCGACTTCGTTCTCTTCGAGCGAAGGCCGCAGAATGTAGGTTACCTCGTAATCGGTCATGAGGCTAGCTTCGAGCCCGTCATCGACGCACTCCTACCCCGCAAGCGGAAAAGCCTACTGTTCGAGCTCGTGCAGGGTGTTGGTCATGATGTCCGTGTAGAAGAGGGCGGTGTTGCCGTCCGTCGTTCCAATCGCGGCGAGCCCGAAGATCCGAGGCGTCTTGCTCTTATTCAGGCGCTTCGTATCGAGGACCTGACCGGCCGGCGTCATCTCCACCAGCGCATTATTTCCGGTATTCGCGACGATGAGGTTACCGTTGGGCAACAGCGTCGCAGCTACCGGCTTGTCGAGCGGCGAACCCGCCTTGACCAGCGTCGCGCACGTGGTCGTCGGATACTCGCACGTAAACTTCGTGCAGCCGGGCTGAATCGTGATCTCGTCCGTCAACAATAGCGCGCTGGCGTGACTGATCGCGACGACGGCGTTGCACGCACCGTCTGCTACGTAGAGCGTGTCGGGGGGGTGCGGCCTCTCACAACTAACCTTACCGTGCTGGCCGCACCAATACGCGATGCCCGATGGCCCCAGCGCACTCCATCCGGAGCCCTTGTTGACGTCGAAGCCGTTGATGACTTCTTTCCCTTTACCGCTACCGTATCCGCCGAAGGTGAAGCTGTCGATCGCCCCGGTATCGGCGTTCCCGACGAACACGAGCTCCGGCGAGTATCCGTAAAGCATCGGCCCCGCGCCGTTACCCAGAGGCTGCGTTATCGGCGAGCCGAAGGTCTTCTTCAGCTGCCCCTTTTGATTTATCCAAACCATCACTTTGCTGGTAAACCCGGTGGCGTATACTTGATCGGCGTTAATGGCATCGCCGTCGCATCCCTCAATTTTGCTGTTCTGGAAGAAGGTTGTCGGCTTTGAGCTTGCGACCGGGTCGAACTGTTCGATCGTCGTTCCGTTGCCGGCGTTGCCCGATGAGTCTTCAAAGTTGCAGACGAGCACCTGACCCTTCTTCAACTCTCCGAAGTTGGACTGAACGACCGAAATGGCACGCGGGCCCATGTCGCCGTTGGTCGGATCGACGGTCGAGCCGATCGTAACGTTCTTGGTGAGCAGCTTCAGGATGGAAGTCGTATCGGTGGCCGGGGCTGCGCCTCGGGAGGCTGCGCCCGCGACGCCCACGTTTGAGGGCACGGCGCCATTTCCGCCGCAAGCGGACGTTGCGAGTGCGATCACCGTGGCAAGCAGCATCGATCGATTAATTCTTGGCATCATGCTCCAAATCTCCGTGTCGTATGTAACTGGCTTGCTACTGTTCGAGTTCGTGTAGCGTGTTGGTATTCGTGTCGGTGTAGAAGAGCGCCGTCGTGCTATCGTTCTTGCCGATCGCCGCGACGCCGAAGATACCGGACGTCTTACTTGTATCCACGACCTTCGTATCGAGCGCCTGACCCGCCGGCGTCAACTCGACCAGGGTATTACTTCCGGTATTTGCGACGATGAGATTGCCGTTGGGCAGGATCGCCATAGCGACCGGCTTGTCGAGCGGCGAACCCGCCTTGACGACCGTTGCGCACGTGGTCTTCGGATACTCGCACGTAAACTTCTTGCAGCCGGGCTGAATCGTGATCTCATCCTTCAACAAGAGGCTGCTGGCACTGCTGATGGCGATCACGGCATTGCACGCGCCGTCTGCGACGTAGAGAACGTCTGCCTTGTTCGAACACGTGGGCGAGCCCGGCAGCACGCCGCACCAATACGCTATGCCCGACGGCCCGAGCGCGCCCCATCCGGATCCCTTGTTAACGTCGAACCCCTTAACGACTTCCATCACCTTACCCGTGCCGTACCCACCGAGGCTAATGCTGTCGAGCCCTCCGGTGTCGGCATTGCCGATGTAGATGTATTCAGGCGAATAGAGGTAAAGAGGCGGCGCATCGCCATCGCCGAGCGGCTGCGTGATCGGCGAGCCGTAGCTTTTCTTCAGTTGCCCTTTTTGATTGATCCACGACATCACTCCGCCGGTCAACCCCGTCGCGTACGTTTGGTCGCCACCGGTGATCGCGTCGCCGTCGCATCCCTCGATCTTACTATTTTTAATAAAGGTCGTTGGCTTGGAGCTCGGTGCCGGATCGAACTGTTCGATCGTCGTTCCGTCGCCGGCCGTGCCGGACGAGTTCTCAAAGTTGCAGACGAGCACGTGACCTTTCTTTAGCTTTCCGAAGTTATTTTGAACGACCGTAACCGCCCGCGGACCCATATCGCCGTTCGTCGCATCGACGGTCGAGCCGATCGTGACGTCTTTCTTCAGCAGTTTCAAAATGGATTTCGTGTCGACCGCTGATGCGACCGCTGCTCGAGAGCCGACGGCATCGAGGTTAGCGGCCGGTGCGCTCGAGGGCACGGCACCGTTTCCGTTGCATGCCGACGCCGCCAAAAGTACGCCGGCGGCAAGCAGTGCCGCGCGAATGTTCGAAAAGGGCATTCTAAACCTCACTGGTCAGTTGAGTTGCAGAGAAATTGCCTTTCGAATTACCCGTTTTAGCACCTGCAAAGGCGAGCGACCGCCGTCATCTTTCGTCAGAAAGATCGAACAAAGAAAACCGTAGTCATCCCCACCCCGATGAGAATCACGATCGCCCGTGAAAGCGGCTGCGGTACTCGCCGAAAGAGACGCGCACCAAAGTATCCTCCGGCCAATGCGAGCACAGCCATCGGCACGGCAAAGCGCCAGTCCACAATACGAGCGATAACGAACGGCACCAATGCGACGCCGTTGATCGCCACGCCGAGTACGTTCTTGATTGCATTCTGCGCGTTAAGACTTGGGAGGCCGGAAAACGCGAGTACCGCGAGCATCAAGATTCCCATACCCGCACCGAAATAGCCCCCATACAGCGCGACGGCAAACTGGGCGCCGATCTGCCACGGAGAGTGACCCGGTGCGCGATCCGTGCGGCGCGCCAGCAAGGGGCTGAGGGCAAAAAGCAACGTCGCAAAGAGCAACAGCCACGGGATCAAACGCACGAAGAGCGCTTGCGGCGTCAACAGCAGCAGCGATGCGCCGATCAGCGCGCCAGTGGCGCTCGCAAGAAGGACGGGAAGCAAGAGCGACCGATGCTCGCGGACTTCCTCGCGATAGCCGCGCGCGCTTCCGATCGTGCCGACCCACATCGCCGCATTGTTGGTGGCGTTTGCCGAAATGGCCGGCACGCCGGCAAAGACGAGCGCAGGAAAGGAAAGGAAACTTCCGCCCCCGGCCACGCTGTTCAACATACCTGCCGCAAACGCAGCCAGGGCGGGCACGACGAGTTGGGCGACGGACACGCCTCCGGGAACTACAGTGCGGCGCGCTCGCGTTTGGTAACGCGATAGACGCGACGAACGGTTTTTAGCTTTTCGAGTTTGGTGAGAAGCTTGTGAAGATGATCGAGGTCGCGAATCTGCACGGTGAGGCTCGCTACGGCGACGGTGTCTTTGCGAACTCGAGCGTTGACGGAGCTTACTTGCGTCTTGAGTTCGGAGAATACCCCCATGATGTCTTGCAGCAGCGCAGTACGATCCTCGGCCTCCACCTCGATATCGACCAAATGCGTCAGACCGGCATCCGTAAGCCATTGGGCCTGCATGATCCGCTCCGGCGTCGCATTCATGAATCCGAGGTTGGGGCAGTCGGCCCGATGCACGCTGACGCCGCGGCCGATCGTAACGTAACCCATAATTGGGTCGCCCGGTACCGGGGAGCAGCACTTCGAGAGGCGCACGAGCACGTCGTCGACACCGGCGATTCGCACGCCGCTCGATCGGCGTACGCTTTTCCGCAGCACGGGCTTGCGGCCGATCTTCGTAAAATCGACGACCTTGTCGTGCTTTACTTCGTCGCGTACGCGGTTGGCGACGGCCTGCGCGGACGCGTCGCCGAATCCAATTGCCGCAAAGAGGTCCGTCGGCGTCGCATAGTTCAAGCGCGCCGAAATACGTTCGATCAGCTCGCCGCGAGCGGCGTCCGTGCGCAGTCCGGCCCGGGCCAGCTCCTCTTCGAGTGCCTCTTGGCCGGCCAGGACGTTCTCCTCCCGGCGCTCCTTACGGAACCACTGCTTGATCTTATGTTTGGCGCTTGACGTTTTGACGACGGAGAGCCAGTCGAGCGACGGGCGCCCACTCGATTTGTTGACGAGGATCTCGCAGATGTCGCCATTTTGCATTTGATAGTCGAGCGGAACGATGCGGCCGTTAACCTTTGCGCCCACGCAGTGGTTTCCGACGTCGGTGTGCACCTGGTACGCGAAGTCGAGCGGCGTTCCTGCAGCCACGATCGAATAGACGTCGCCGCGCGGTGAAAAGACGAAGACTTGGCTGTCGAAAAGATCGAGCTTGAGGTTCTCCATGAAGACGCGCGAATCGCGCATGTCTTTCTGCCACTCGAGCAGCGCGCGCAGCCATGACAGTTTATTCTCGAACTGATCGGCCTTGCCGCCCTCCTTGTAACGCCAATGCGCCGCGATCCCGTACTCGCCGGTCCTGTGCATCTCCCAGGTTCGAATCTGAATCTCGAGCGGATCGCCGCTGGGGCCGACGACGGTCGTGTGCAGCGACTGATACATGTTGGGTTTAGGCATCGCGATGTAGTCTTTGAAGCGTCCCGGTAACGGCGTCCACATCGCGTGCACCGCCCCTAACGCAGCGTAACAGTCTTTTAGGTTGTCAACGATAATTCGAATCGCCGTGAGGTCGTAGATCGTCGAGAAATCCCGGCCCTTGCTGATCTTGGAGTAGATCGAGTAGAAGTGTTTCGGCCGGCCCTGGATCTCGGCGTTGATCGCGAGCTCTTTGAACTCGTCGCGCAGACGGGCAATGGCTTTTTCGACGTCGGCTTCGCGCTCTCGGCGCGTCTTGGCCACTCGCTCGACGATATCTTGATATGGACCGGGATCGAGATAGCGCAGGCACTCGTCTTCGATTTCCCATTTGATCTTCCAGATTCCGAGACGGTGCGCGATCGGAGCGTAGATGTCGAGCGTCTCGCGGGCGATCGCCTTCTGTTTGGCCGCAGGGAGACTGGCCAGCGTTCGCATGTTGTGCAGCCGATCGGCCAGCTTGATGATGATGACGCGGATGTCTTTGGCCATCGCCAAGAACATCTTGCGAAGATTCTCGACTTGCGCGTCTTCCTTCGACTGATATGGGATCCGAGTGAGCTTGGTCACGCCGTCAACGAGACGGGAAACGTCTTCGCCAAACCGGTCGCTGACCTGCTCGGCGGTAATGGACGTGTCCTCGACGACATCGTGGAGCAGCGCGGCGGCGATCGTCTGATGGTCCATCTCGAGCTCGGCCAAGATTTCGGCGACCGCCAGCGGATGCTCGATGTATGACTCGCCCGAGGCTCGACGCTGGCCTTGGTGGGCCGCATCGGCAAGCCGATGCACGCTCATCAGCCACTCCCCGTCCGCCGAGGGGTCGTAGGATCGAACGCGTTCGATCAGCTCGGAGATGGTCATACCACCAACTATTATACAGCTTTGGGCGAAGGGCGCCCTAACGGCGGCCTAAGGCGGGCTCGGGGCGGCAGTAACAGTCTCCGTATCGAGCCGGTTCTTGAAGAAAATCGTGGCGATCTTCCCCTGCGCGTCGAGTGCCAGCCACAGGTAGATGTTTCCGGATTGGCAGCGCATTTGGTAGATGTAACCGCGCGCGCCGGACGGGAAACTCGAGTCGGCCCAGGGTCCGATGTAGACCGCATCCGTCAGCGCCCCGAGCTGTCCGAGGGCGCGAGACGTGTCGGCTACCTTTTCGTCGGTGAGCTTGTCGGTGACTTGCGCGGCGTAGAGATGCTGGTTCACGATCCCGGCCTGCCACGAAACGAACTGCTGGCGTGCCAGCTTCGTGATCGCCGGGTCGGCGATGGGCACCGGCGATGGCGATGGCGTGGGATGCGTTCGCGCTGCGCTCGTTATCGTTAGCGCGGCGAAAAAGAGCGTCAGAATTGCGGCGATGCGAGGCGAGAATCTCATCTTGTCCTTTAATACGAAATGAAGCTTACGATCTCAGTGCCGGGAAGCGCCTCCCGCCCTCGCAGCCCGGTCAGCTCGATCAAGAATGCGAAGGCTTCCACCGAGGCCCCCAGGCGTTCGAGCAGCCGTGCGGTCGCGGCCGCCGTGCCGCCAGTAGCAAGCACGTCGTCAACGACCAAAACGCGCTCACCCCGGCCGATCGCGTCCGCATGAATCTCCAGCGTGTTGGTTCCATATTCGAGCGCGTACTCTTCACGCAGCGTATCGTAGGGTAACTTCCCCGGCTTGCGCACTGGGATGAATCCGGCTCCGATCGCATAGGCAATCGGCGCCGCGATGATGTAGCCGCGCGCCTCGATTGCGACGACGTGCTCGATACCGCGACCAGCAAAGCGCTCGACGAATAGGTCGATTGCCTGGCGAAACCCTTGCTTATCTTTCAACAACGGGGTAATGTCACGGAAAAGGATTCCGGAAATCGGAAAATCCGGAATCGCTCGAATCAGCGCTTCGATCTCCACGCGTGCCGGGTTTGAGTCGGGGGATCGAATGGCCTGCAGGAAAGGAGAACATGAAGAAATCGCAAGCTCTGGCTGCTGTAATGACGGCAGCGCTTGCCGCAAGCGCGGTCGCACCCGCGTTCGCCGACGGCAGCGGAAGCACGAACACGATCATCTTTGCGAGCGCCGCCGCCGCCGCGTCGGTCCCTTTGGTCGTCAACTACAACCACAAAGTCCGGGAAAAACGCGCGGAACAACAGGAAGTCACGCGCCGGCAAGACGCCTACCGCGACTGGTTCTACCACAAGTACGGCTACTACCCGACCTACGATCAGTTCAAGCAGTGGTACGTCCAGACGTACAATAAGAGTCCTGACTAGAAATCCCAATCACCGCAACGCCGAGCCTGTCGATCGAGATTGGCTCGGCGTTTTCTTTGGCCGGTCGAACGTGCGCCGCTTCGCGATCGCACTCGCCGCTTCGATCGCCGTCCATGAAATCGTCGCGGGGACGATTCCCCGCAATCCAGCGACGGCGCCTCCGGAACGCGAGGTCGTAGCCCGCGTGCAAATCCTGCGCGTTGTCAGGCGCCCCGTCGTCAAACCGACGCAGCAGCCGACAGCGCCGCCATCCCCGATATCAACGCCACTCCCGAAACACGTTCGTGAAATTGCGAAAGCGGTCGAAGGCGCAACCGGTTTGCGACACGTTGCGGCGGCGTCGCCTCGCCCGGCGGCAGCTCAAACCTACGGCGCCAAGCCTGTGTGGGATGCCGATGCCGGCGGCGGCCCCGGACAGCTCGACGCCGCGCAGACGGGCACCGCTCCCGGTTCGGGGAGCGGCTCGGGCATACGAGGAACCGGCAGCGGCCCCGCGACCGGTTCAGAACCGTGCGGCTTCGTCGAATTCTCCGATCCGCACGGGAGCGCATTCGACCCTCGCACGCGCGGATTCTACGTCAACATCAGGATCCGTGTGCACTTCGCCGACGGCACGTCGCAGTCGCTCGTTCTCGACTATCCATGGTACTACGCGAGCGAGAGCGCCAATCCGTGGTCGGAGCAAAATCTGCGCGATCCCAACTTCCCGACCCGTTTCCAACCCCCGCCCCAAAGCAAACTCGGAGACGAGCCGGAGTTAGTGCGATACGTGATCGACCACAGCACGGCCGAAGGTCTAACGCTCCTGCGGGATTGTCCTAACCCGGCTCCCTCGAGCTAACTACCACGGCGCAACGAATCGAGGATCGACGGCGGCAGTGACGATTTTACGAAACGTTGCAAACGGACAGTCGAGCGCAGGGCAGCCGGGAACGTAGACCGGCACCCGCAGCGGGCTTTCGCCGTGACCCGCGCGCATCGCGTCGAGCGACTGTGCGGCAAAGAACGTACGCACGAAAGGCTGCATTCCCGAAAGCGGCGCCGCGTGCAACTCGAAGATCAACGCGCTCCCCGGCGGCGTGTCGTTGAGCTGATCGCCGTCGATCAGCCACGAGAGTCCGAGCAATCCCGAAAACTCGGCAAGCTGCGTGTCGTGACCCGCTAAAAAGACGAAACGGCTTCGCGCCGGCACTCGCGTCCCAGGCACTGCTTTGCCAGTCGTGCCCTCTTGGAGCGTCTGTAGAATGTGCATCATCATGTTCGACGAGTGCGCGCGCGCCGAGTAACGATTGCGGTGTTCCAAGTCCTTGCCGAGAACGTGAAGCACCAGCAACTGGAGCAGACGAGAGTGATCGACTCGTCCCCATCCGACGTCGGCGTTGCCATTCGTGTACTCCAACAGCATGTTTTCGGCAACGTCCCCCGCCATGTCGAGGCCACCCGAGAGTCCTGCAAGGCCGCCGTCGCCATCGTTGGCGACCGTCGTCGGCACTTGCGAGATCTGCTTGCAGGTTGCGGGTGATTCGCACCCGAGAACGGACTCCATCGCCGTAAATGCCGCGCCGTACGCCACGCTTAGCGCGTTGAGATTGCCTCCCACGGCGCCGAGAACGGATGCCATCGCCTCTGTCTTGTTGACGACACCGACACCCGGGAGTGGATCGAAGAGCGAGTCCGGGTCGGCGGGCGCGTGCCCAACAGCGATAGCGCACCCGGGAGCCAGGCCCGCCAGGACCGCATCGCCGGTTGCGCGCGTGCGCTGATCGACGTCGGCCCAGACAAAGACCGAACCGGCCGGCGGGCACCCGCGTTCCCCGATGCCAAGTGGGCCGCCGTACAGCCGGCGATAGTATGCACCGAACTGCTGCATGAGCAGCGCCCCTCGCTCGGTAAGATTCCCTGGCTTACCCGGCCACGCCGGCCACGGTTGGGCGGCATAGGCCTGCAGTTCGGCGGGATGCGTCGGCGAGCGAACGCCATGGCGACTGAGAACGATGACCATGCGCAGCTGCGATGGTGGAGGAGCCGCTGCCGCGATAGCCGCAGTCCAAAGAGCTGCGACGAAAAGGATCGCGATAAATCTGATGGAGCGCACGGGAGAGCCTTTCGAAAAAGCGGAGAGCTTTCTCGATTGTAACTCAGCTAGATGACATGAATATGAAGCGGCGCGATCTCAGCCCGCTACCGGATCAGACCTTGAGCTCGACCTTCTCCAGAGCGCCCTTGGTCGGCACGACGTGATGATCGAGCCGCAGCTCCGACGGATCCATCCCAAATGCCAACCCGAGCAGTTGCGGCAGATGAAAGATCGGAACGCCGATGTCTTTCTTCAGGACGCGCGCGGCATCGGGCTGTTGGCCATCGAGGTTGAGGTGGCAGAGCGGGCATGGCGTCACGAGAAGATCCGCGCCCTTCTCCTTCGCCTCGACGATGTGATTGCCGCCCATGGCGAGTGCCTTCTCCCGATTGAACGTGAGCATCGGAAAGCCGCAACATTTCGTGGCGCCGCGATATTCGACCGGTTCGGCGCCGAGCAGCGCAATGAGCCGCTCGAGATAGGTTTTGCGCTCGGGGCGCTCCTTCAAACCCAGTGACTCTTCCGGCCGCAGAATGTAGCAGCCATAAAACGGCGCAATCTTGAGCCCAGTAAGTTTGCGTTTAATCGCAGCGGTCACGCGGTCGATGCCGATGTCTTCAAAGAGCATCCAGAGCAGGTGCTTGACCTTCGTGGTGCCGCCGTATTGATAGCCTTGGTCGGAGAGGGTCGCATTCGCGCGATCCATCCGTTCTTTGTCTTGCTTGAGATGATAGTTATGATTCGACAGCACGCCTTGACAGGTGCTGCAAATCGTCATGAGATCGGCGCCCTCGGACTCCGCCATTGCGAGCGTCAAACCGTTGAGCGCGTCGCCAAGCTGCGGGTTTTGTTCGCTCAAAACGCCGGCGCCGGTGCAGGGTGCCTCCGTTAGCTCTTTGAGCTCGAGGCCGAGCGGCTCGGCAATCGCCTTCGCCGAAACGTAGAGTTCCGGGCAAGCGCCTTTCGAGACGCAGCCGGGATAGAACGCAACTTTCACTTAAACCGTCCTCCGACGCGTTCGAAAATAGTCTTGATGCGATTGACTCCGGGTATTTTTTTGTGAATCAGGGGTGGAAGCTTACCGGCTCGTATCAAATTGAACGCGCTCGGCAGCGTCTTGATTTGCTCGACGATGTTGAAGAATCCGACCGACTTCGGCATCAGGGTTAGTTCGTTGAGGCGCCCGCTCTCTCGCACCGATTCGGCAAAAGCGTCGGCGTGGCGCGTGCCCGCGTTGTTTGTGAAACCGGCATCGACAGCCATCTTTCGCAGCTTCAAAATCTGATCGAGCGGCGCGACGCCCTTGGGGCATTGAGTGACGCATTCGTAGCAATGCGTGCAGTCCCAAATGCCGCCGGGTTTGCTGTACTCCGCGAGCCGCTCCTTCGTCTCGGCGTCGCGCGGGTCGCCGGCATACCGGTAGGCTTGTGCGAGCGCTTGGGGACCCAAGAAATCCGGGTTGACGGCGAACGACTCGCAATCCATCAAACAGGCGCTGCAACTAATGCAGCTTACTTCCTGAATCAGCTCTTCCATCGACGCGTTGGAGACGCGATACTCTTCGTTTGGCGGAGGCACTGGCTGCTTGTTCTGCAGCCACGGCTTGACCGCTAAATGCTTGTCCCAGAACGGCTTCATATCGCAGACCAAGTCGCGAATGATCGGCATCGACGGCGGCGACTCGACACGAGTCTGTCCGTCTTTGGTGAAGGCCGACAGCTTGCTCTTGCAGGCGAGGTGCGAGTGTCCGTTGATCCACATCGCACACGAGCCACAGATCGCGCTGCGGCACGCGCACCGAACGGCTAACGACTGATCCTGATACTCTCGAATCGCGATGAGCGCGTCCAGCACGACCGCGTGTTCGGGAAGGTTGACCGTGTAGGTTTGGTAGCGTCGAGCCGGCGAGCGATCCCACGGCGCCGGAAACGGGGCGCCTGGTACCGCGCTCTCGGCATACGTACCGTCGGGACTATATCGTCCAACTTCGATCGTAAACTGCATCAGTAGGTTCGCACCTCGGGCTTCCATCGTGTCATTGTAACGGGAATGTAGGAAAGCTCGGGCTCTTCATCCCCGCGGCAGGTCAAGAGGATGTGCTTGAGCCACTCCGCGTCGTTTCGCTCCGGGAAATCGGTGCGCGTATGCGCGCCGCGGCTCTCCGTGCGCACGATCGCGCTGCGAATGATCGTCTCGCCGCAGTCGAGCAAATAGCCCAGCTCGAGTGAGAACGTCAAGGCTTGATTGAATACGCGGCCTTTGTCGCCGACCGCGATTGTTTGATAGCGTTTCTTGAAGCCTTGCAGTTTATCGAGAGCCTCCTGCAGGCCGGCTTCGTCACGATAGAGCCCGACCAGCTTGTCCATCATCGTCGCGAGCTCGAGGCGCAGCCCCGCGTTTGTTTCGCCCGTGTACGGACGGCTAAGCAACTCGCGCAAGCGTTCTTGCTCGCTTCGAAGGAGGACTTCGCCGCCGGTGCTTGCCGGCGTATTTTTTGCATAGTCGGCTGCAACTTTACCCGAACGGCGACCGAAGACGATCGTGTCGAGCAACGAGTTGGCACCCAGACGGTTTCCACCGTGAACGCTCACGCAGGCGACTTCGCCTGCAGCGTACAGGCCAGGCACGGCGGTCGCGCCGTCCACGTCGGTCTTGATCCCGCCCATCTGATAATGCATGCCGGGGCGAACGGGAACAGGATCCTCGATCATATCGATGCTGAGATAATCGAGCGCCATCTCGTGAATCTGTGGGAGTTTGCGCAGGATCACGTCGGGGCCGAGGTGACGCAAATCGAGCAAGACGTTTCCGTCGAGGCCGCGGCCTTCGGCGATCTCCGTGGCTTCGGCGCGCGACGTGACGTCGCGGGCTGCAAGCTCCATTTTGTTGGGCGCGTAGCGCTTCATGAAGCGCTCGCCGAGCGAGTTGAGCAGATAGGCGCCCTCGCCGCGCGCAGCTTCGGTCATCAAGAAACCGCTGCCGGCCAACGTCGTCGGATGGTATTGCACCATCTCCATATCCATCAGCGGCGCGCCCGCGCGATACGCCAGCGCATATCCGTCGCCGGTGCAAATCAGTGCGTTCGTACTCGGTTCGTAGAGCCGACCGAGTCCACCGGCGCCCACGATCACGGCTTTGGCGCGCAACAGGTGGAGCTCGCCGGTGACCATCTCGAGCGCGACGAGCCCGCGACACGCGCCGTCTTCCATGTGCAGCGCAGTCGCGTACCATTCTTCGTAAACCTTGACGCCGGCTTTGAGAATCTGATCGTAGAGCGTCACCAGCAACGCTTGCCCGGTGATGTCGCCCACGAAGTAGGTGCGGGCCTGCGAAGCGCCGCCAAAGGCTCGCGTTCCGAGCTTGCCGTCGGGCCCCCGATAAAAAATGACGCCCATGTGCTCGAATTCGATGATGTCGCGCGGGGCTTCCTGACACATCACCTCGACGGCATCCTGGTCGGCAAGATAATCGCTACCTTTGACCGTGTCGAAGGCGTGCGATTCCCAGCTATCCGTCTCGCCGATCGCCGCGTTGATGCCTCCCTGCGCGGCGCTCGAATGGCTGCGGATCGGATGAACCTTCGTGACGATTGCCGCGTCGGCACCGGCACGCGCCGCTTCCAGCGCGGCACGCATGCCGGCCAACCCCGCGCCCAAGACTACGACGTCGTGATCTTTGATCACCAGCCGGTAGTTTCCCGAAAAGAGTCGGCGCCATTCCGAACGCCTGTTCGATAAATTAGGTCGTGCATTTTGGCTACGCAATCAAGAATAGGGCTCCGCTGGCGCCCCCGATATGCGTTTCGTAGCCACCCTAGCCGCCGGTAGCAAACGTCGCAGTAAACTTACCGACTCACCACGTCAGGAGGCCTCATGCTACAGAACGTTACGATCACGCCCGCGCGCCGTTCGCTCGAGTTCGGCATTTACCGCGACGGCGACAATAATCTCGACGCCATACAGGAATCGACGCTCTCGCAGGCATTGCAAACGAGCGCCCACGACTCGCGCATCGAGTTCACGGTCGAAGACACGACGGCCCTTCGAGCGCCCGTCGTTCCTCGACAAGGTCTGGATGGCAAGGGAGGCCTGCGTACCTACGATTACACGATCTCCGACGGCGAAGTCGGCAACGTGCGCTCGAGCAAGGCTGCCGACATGAGCGACGAGGCGAACCTCGCGCGATTCGTGGCGCGCACCCTCGACAACGCGCAGGCCAGCGGCGCGAAACAAACGTGGATCGATCTGGTCGATCACGGCGGTGGTGACGGTGGCGGATTGCAGACGGGCGACGGCAGCGTAATGTCGATGCCGGATATCGCCAAGGCCGTCTCCGACGGTCTGGCGATGCACGCGGCCGCCCACCCCGACGATGCCCGGCGCTCGATCGACGGCGTCGTCGCAAACCAATGCCTAATGGACACAATGGGCTTCGCGGACGCGCTCTCCAGGGCCGGCGTGCGGTACCTCGCCGCTAGCCCGGAAACGATGCTGGCGCCGGGCGTTCCAAGCGACGTCGCACACGCCGTCGCATCGCACGAGAACGATCCCAAGGCAATGGCCAAGAGCGTCGTCAACGACGTCATGCGTACCAAATACGACGCCGGCGATTTCGGCGGGTTCGGGCCGGCAGCAGCGTTCGACGTGCTCGATCTCGACCCGGCAAAGATGCGGCTCGCCGAATCGAGCATTAAACGTCTCAACGACGACGTCGGCGCAGAGGCCGGCGCAAATGGCGTGCGCGGCATCGTACGTGAGGACGCTCGCGCGATCCAAGGAATGGTGCGCTTTCCAGGCGCCGCGAAGGACATGCCGTGGCGGGCCGATCGTCCGGCGATCACGTTCTACGACGCGCTTGCCGGCGACGGCCGTTTGGACGCACGGCTTCGCAACGACGCAGGCGCCGCCGCAGGGGCGGTTGCGAACTTGGTCTTAGCGCACCGCGAAAGCGACGAGTTCGCGCCGTTCGGCGGTGCCGATTACTCCGACGCGGCCGGACCGACCATTCACCTTCCGACGACGCGTTACCAGATCGATCCATGGGCATCCGCCGGCGTCGTTGAAACGAAAAATGCTTTTTACAAGGACGTCGATGAAGCCGCGATGACGGGCGTCCTCGCCTAAGGTACCCGTTGTCATCCTGAGCGCAGTCGAAGGACGACAACGGGGCTACCGCTGATTTCATGTTAGTCCACCTCGGTTTTCCTATCTGCGCAGGTGAATATTGGAGGGATAAATGGGCCGGTTGAGCACGCGTTCGAGCGTTTCGGCGGGCGCGAAGAGGGCGAGCTCGCAGAATCGCGAGAACGCTTCGCGCGTCGCTTCGCCTTCAGCAAAGCGCTCGTTACGCTCCATTTCGATTCGTCCGCTTACGGCAAGGAATCGGACGTAGCGCCCGTCGTCGTCTTCGCCCACTTCGATGAGCCTCGAATCGGAAAAGATTCGCAACGCGGCGTCGATCGTACGATCTCGGACTCGGTCGATCTCAAGCGTTCCCGCGATCTCGGTGTTCCCGCCTCGTACCGTGCCATCGCGAGCGAGGCCTCGCAGACCGCGGTAAATCTCGCGCAGCCGCTCGAGCGGCGGCGCGTCGAGATCGATCAAGAACTCGTTGAGGGTACGATCCTGCGGCCCGTAGAGCAGATGAATCTCCGCCGGAGTACCGTCGCGCCCAGCCCTGCCGGCTTGCTGGTTGAACTCACCCGAATCGAAGTTGAGATGGAAGAGCACGACGTTGCGAACGTCGGGCAGATCGATACCCTCGCCGAATGCCGATGTCGCAACCACGACGCGCAGCACCCCTTCGCGAAAGAGACGTTCGACCTCGAGCCGCTCGGCGTTCGGCATTTTCCCGTGGTAGAACATGACTTTGTTGCCGAGCTCTTTGCGAAGACGCTGCGCGACCTTGGTGACCTCCGGCCGCGAGTGGCAGTAGATAATGCCTTTCCCAACCGAGCTCTCTCGCGCCGAAAAGAGCTCGGTCAGATAGCCTATTTTGTCTTTAGTCCCTCGCGCATCGGCGACGTGCAGGTTCGCTCGCACGGTCGGATCGATCACCCAGCTTTCGATCCGCAGATCGTTGACGATACGGCGAAACGTTTCGTCGCCGGCCGTCGCCGTCAGTGCGAGCACCGGTGGATTGCCCAGCGACGAAATGGTTGCCGAAAGCCGCGAGTAGGCGGGCCGGTGGCGCGACTCCACGAGATGATGTGCTTCGTTGACGACCACGAACGACGGCGTACTCCGGCCGCGGAGCGCCTCGCGGTGGAACTCGAGAAACTCCGGCGTCGCTAAAATGACGTCCCACGACCCCTCGCGCAAGGCCGTAAACAGATCCTCTCGCTCGTCGCTATCGATCGAACCGTTGGCACGAAAGAAACGCAGGCCCAGCGGCTCGAGGGTGCGCCGCAGCGCCTCGTGTTGGTCGTTGGCCAACGCGCGCAAGGGATAGACGACGAGCGTCTTGCCTTCACCGGTGAAGGCTCGCATCGCTGCGGCGTATTGAAAGCAGAACGACTTCCCGCGCCCCGTGCCGAGCACCGCCAAAGTATTCTTGCCGGCTTCAACCCGCTCGAGAACGGCTCGCTGCGCGTCGTGCGGGGCCGAGGCGCCAATCAAAGCGGAACGCACCAGCTCGCCGGTCTCGGCCGCATTCGCCTCGACGTCGGGACGTTGCGCTGCCGCGCCGTCCGCCCGCTGCACCCGAAGGCCGAGCGCTTCGCGTTCGATCACGACGTTGACCCCGCGATGCTTGAACTCGCCGGTGGAGCTTCCGCCAGTGAGAGAGGCAACGCGCGCACCGTACCGTGCGCCCGCATCTATGAGGGGTGCGATATGCGCCGCGAGCCGCTTATTGAAAAAGCCGAGTTGCAACTGCCCGTAATGGACGGCGATGGCGTTGGAATCGTGCGGGTTATCCGCCTGCCGGCGCAGTTCGAGCCACGCGCCGGCGTGCAACCCGGCGATGACGTCTTGGCGTCCTTCGAAGGAGACGCCCGCGAGTTTGGTGTGAAAGCGCGCCGCGTCGCCGATGGTCGCGTACGTATCGTGCAGATACTCGTCGCCCTTTGCAAAGAGGCGCTCGACGATCGCGTCCGTTTCAGCCGCCACCGGCACGTTGGTCGCAGCCTGCCCTGAGCCTGTCGAAGGGTCAAAGGAGCGCAAGAGCGCTTCGAAAGCGGCCTCCGACGCGGTAGGCGCCGGCAGATTCTTAGGGCGCGTCGCCCTCGTGACGCTCCGGCGCTTCTTCGAAGTTAAGGGAGATTTCTTCGTGACCTTGCTCCAAGGCGGCATCGTGCAGACCAGCTTGTTGGGCGTCGAGCGGATCGATCAGCTCGTCGCCCGCAGCGAATGGTTCTTCCACCGCGACGGCGCTCTCCGCATCGCGCCGCTTGCGATAGCGTGGCGTCGGACCGGGCGAAACCGCTCGAGCCGCTTTGGCCTTCTGACGGCGTTCGCGGCGTGCGGCCACGATATCCTCACGCGGGACGCCGCTGCGGCTCTGCAGCGAGGCGGCCTCGGAGCGCGATCGTGCGGTTACGCTCCGATCCTGCGAGAGACCGGCATGCCGGCGTTTCGCAGCGGCCTCCAACTGGCGTTTGCGGTAGCCTAGCACCAGCGGCGCCGAGAAGAATATCGAATGGTATCCGCCCGAGCAGATGCCAACGAGCAGCGCGAAGGCGAAGTTCTTGAGGCTCGCCCCGCCCAACGCCAAGAGCGCAACCAGCGTGATTATGACGGTCGCAAGCGTGTTGAACGAACGCGTCATCGTCTGCTTGATCGACTCGTTGACGATCGTCGCATACGGCGCCCCCGCCATCAACTTGGTGTTCTCACGAATTCGATCGAGAATTACAATAGTATCCATGACCGAGTAGCCGATGACCGTCAGCACCGCGGCCAGGAACGCGTCGTCGGCGCGCCGGTCGGCCAGCGCGTAGATGCCGATCATCATCGCCGCGTCGCGTACCAGCGCGATAACCGTCACCAACCCGAAGATGTAGTTCCAACCGAATCGGAAGGCGATATAGAGAAACTGAATGCTTAGCGCGATGATCAGCGCCCAGATTGCCCTGGTAAGGTACTCGCGTCCGAGCGACGGACCCACGGCCGTGATCTGTGAAGCCGCGCGATCGACGGGGGCGACGGTGTTCAGCGCGTTCCAAACCGGTGCGGAGTCGTTGGCGTACGCGGTCTGCGTTTGAATCACGAAGCCTTTGCCACCGGTGCCGGCGGTCGTCACCGACTCCTCGGTCATGCCGAGGCCAGAGAGCGCCGCCTTGACTTTATCGGCGGTCGTCGGTTGGGTGAACTGCACCGCGATATCGGTGCCGCCGGTAAACGAGAGCCCCAAACGCAGCATGTGCGACGGCTGGAAACCGTTGCCACCTTTGAAACCGTTGTAGATCATCGAGCCAAGTCCCAGCGCGATGATGAGATACGAGATCGTCGAGACGATGCGGAACCAGCCGACGATGTTCCAATTCAGTCTGCGAAAGAGCACGAGCTACGCCCCCGCCTTCGCGAATATGCCCAAGTCCGCGCGCTTGACCCCGTAGAGCTCGGGCGACGTCAAGACGTTGTTGTCGACCAGCACGTTGACGAAGAAGCGCGTGATGAAAACGGCCGTCACCAGCGAAACCACGGTGCCCCAGAAGAGCGTGAAGGCAAAGCCTTTGACCGTACCGGTGCCTAGCATGTACAGGACGCCGGCGCCGACGATCGTCGTGAAATGGCTGTCGAAGACGGCGGAGAAAGCTCGCTGAAATCCGACGCGGACCGATGCACGCATCGTCTTACCGTTCCAGAGCTCTTCCTTGATGCGCTCGAAGATCAGCACGTTGGCATCGACCGCCATCCCGATCGAGAGCACGAAGCCCGCGATGCCGGGAAGCGTCAGCGTCGCGTGCGAGAGCGCCAGAATCGCCATCATCACCAACACGTAGATCGCCAACGCGAGGTCGGCCAAGAGACCCGGCAGACGATAGACGCCGATCATGAAGATCAACACGAGCCCGAGGCCGAGCGCCGCGGCGCGCATCGATTGAACCAGGTCGAGCTTGCCCAGCGTCGGACCAATCGTCTCTTTCTCGATGATCTTGACGCTGACGGGCAATGCGCCGGCGTTGAGCTCGTTGGCGAGCGTTATCGTCTCTTCTTGAGTGAAGGTGCCGGTGATCTGGCCACTGTCGTAAATCGGGCTATTAATGATCGGTGCCGAGAGATAGCGGTGGTCCAGAAAGATGCCCAGCGGCTTTTGGATATTTGCCGACGTCAGCTTGCCGAATTTAGCGGCGTCTTTGGTTTGAAAGAGGATGTCCGGGCGACCGCCCTGATCGTAGCCGGCTTGCGCGGCCTTGAGGTCTTTGCCGGAGTAGACGACCGGGCCGCTCTTGTCATAGGCCGTTTTTGAAACGTAAAGCTCGGCTGCGGCTTTATCCTTTGGCGAAAGCCCCGGCTGCAACAGCGCGGCATTCGCGGCATCGGCCTTCTGCATCACGTCGAACGGCACGATCTTATACGCGAGGACGGCGACCTGCTTGAGGATTTTTTCAGCCTGATCCGGATCCTTCACGGCGGGAAGCTCGACCAGAATGCGATCGCTGCCGACGTTGCTAATGGATGGCTCGGCAACGCCGAGTCCGTTGATGCGGCGGTCGATAACCTCGCGCGTCTGCGCCTGCACCTGCGAGGTAATCTGCGGCACTTCCTCGGTCGGATAGAGCTGAAGCAGAAGCCGCGCTCCGCCCTGAAGGTCGAGCCCCAGACGGATCGTTTTCTGAACGGGGATGACCGCCCAGAGCGAGATCGCGCAAACAGCGACGATGACTAGCGCCTTGAACGGCGCCTTAAAATTTTTCCAGTTCATTGGAGCCGGTGGAGCTTAGCCTTCTAGGGGCGCCGGGCCTGCCATCGGCCGCCAGAGCCGGCGCCCAGTGGCGAGCAAACCGATTACCGCCAACCCAGCGACCAAGCTACAGACGGCCCCGGCAATCGGCCGTCCATAAATGAACGAGCCCGTGGCAAAGAGGGCGCCGTAAACGGAGGCCACGCCGAGCACCCATCCCAGAAGCGCCATCGGCAGCGAATCCGGCGATGGGCCAAGGCCGCTGAGCCGGCGGATCGCGGCCCAGCCGGGACCGGCCGGCCGCACCTTGGCGTAGAACGCCACCAACGTTTCTTCGCCGACCGGCGGCGTGAGATACGTAACGACGAGCCAGACCGCCGTCGTGATAGCGATCGTCGTCAGGAGCGCGGTCGTCGAAGCAACGGCGTGCCCGGTGCGCGCGGCGACGAAGAACGCGAGCGCGGCCCCAAACGATGCGATCATTGCACTCACTTCGCTCCAAGCGTTAATCCGCCACCAGAACCACCGCAGCAAGTAGATGAGGCCGGTTCCGGCGCCGATCGAGAGCAACAGGTTGAACGCGTCCTTCGCGTTATCGAGCACGAACGTCAGCGCGACGCCGAGCGCCATCAGGAGCGCCGTCACGAGCCGTCCCGCGAAGACCAGCTCGCGCTGGCTCGAATCCGGGCGAATGAAGCGCTGATAGAAGTCGTGCACGAGATACGACGTGCCCCAGTTGAGGTGCGTTTCGATCGTCGAGCGATAGGCCGCAAAGATTCCGGCGACCATGAAGCCGGCAAAGCCCGTCGGCAAGAAGACGAGCATCGCGGGATAGGCGACATCGTTGCCGATGAGGTTGGGCGCGAGCGCCGGGAAGCGCAGCTGCACGTCGTGCAGCGTTGGAAAGACGATCGTGGAGGCGAGCGCCACGACGATCCACGGCCACGGGCGCAGCGCATAGTGCATCGCTTGGAATACGAACGTGCCGAAAAGCGCGTCGGATTCGGTGCGCGCCGCGAGCATTCGCTGTGCGACGTAACTGCCGCCGCCGGGTTCCGCGCCCGGATACCAGACCGACCACCACAGCACCGTCATCGGAATGACGAAGACCGCCAGAGCGGCCTTCCAGTCGCCGAAGTTCGGCAGAATCGAGAGCGCGGCGGCGTGGCCGCTAAAGTGTGCGATCAACCCGTGCAAGCCGCCGACTCCCGGTGCGTGAATCGCGAAATAGGCGGCGGCGAATGCCGAGGTCATCGTGATGCAGAACTGGATCATGTCGGTGACCATGACGCCCCACAGGCCGGCGGTCGCGGCAAAGACGATCGGAACCGCGACGCAAATGGCTAGCGTCTCGGCACGCGGCCAGCCGAAGAGCACGCCGGCGATCTTTACGAGAGCTAAGTTGACCGTTGCGATTATCCAACAGTTGAAGAACAGCCCGAGATAGATCGCACGAAAGCCGCGCACGAACGACGCGGCGCGCCCTGCGTAGCGCATCTCGTAAAATTCGAGATCGGTCAGCACACCCGAACGGCGCCAGAGCCGCGCATAAAAAAAGACCGTCGCCATTCCAGTCAGGAGAAACGACCACCAGACCCAGTTTTCGGAGACGCCGCCGTCGCGCACGAGATTTGTGACGAGATTGGGCGTATCGGTGGAAAACGTGGTCGCAACGAGCGAGATGCCGATCAGCCACCACGGCGCCTGACGTCCTGCCGCGAAGAACTCCGTGATGTTCTTTCCGGCCCGCCGCGCGAGTACGATCGCCGGCACGAAGCTTACGCCCAAAGAAAGGACGACGATGATCCAATCCAGCGTCCTCAAGTGCATTGGGCGAGCGCGTTCGGTTCCTCCTCGGCGATGACCTCGGACACTACGAGCGCCACCTCATTGGGCAACTCGCCATAGGCGTAGACGCCGACCCGAATACCGGAGCGCTGCAAGAACTCCGCAAGCACCGGCCGGAGCACCGAGGTGCAGACGACCGCCGCACGATCGCGGCGCATCCGTTCCGCATAGCGTTCGATCCGGGCGCGCAACGCGAGCGCCGTCGCCGGATCTAAGGCGTCGTGCAGGGTCCGGCGAGGGCCTCCATCTGCTCACGCTACACAGCGGCAGTTATGGTCGCCTTACGGCGTTGTTATGCTCCTGGCGGCGCTGGTCGCAGGCCGCCAGGCGCTCGCGGCCAGAAGCGACGAGACGATGGCGCGAGTTGCTGGCGAACGGTTGAGCGTATAAAAGTGAAGCCCCGGCACTCCGCCTTGCAGCAACCCGAGAGCTTGCATCGATGCGTAGGCAACGCCTAAATCTTCGACCGCTTTGACGTCTCCTCTGCACGCTTCCATCTCGGCGCGCAGCTTCGGTGGGATGCCGGCGCCGCAGAGCGCTACGAAACGCTGTATTTGGCTGAAGTTCGTAATCGGCATCAGTCCCGGAAGGATCGGCAGTGTGATTCCGGCCCCACGTACGCGGCGCTCGAACTCAAAGAATTGCGCGTTGTCGAAGAAGAGTTGCGAGACCAAGAAATCGGCGCCGGCTTCCGCCTTGAGCTTAAGCGCTGCCAGATCTGTGTCGAGCGTCGGCGCCTCCGGATGCTTCTCCGGGTAGCACGCGGCACCAATGCAAAAGTCGTAGTTCCGCCGCAACATTGCGATGAGCTCGCTAGCATGCTCGAAACCTCCCGCGGCTGGGGCGAATTGCGAGCCCGCGGGGGGATCGCCGCGCAAAGCCAAGACATTCTCGATGCCAGCTCGTGCCAGCTCTTCGAGTATTGCCCGCAGTTCGGCACGGCTCGCGCCGATGCAGGTGACGTGCGCAACCACAGTCAGCCCGCTGTTTTGTTGGATCTCTTTTGCGATGGAGACCGTTCTAGCCCGCGTCGAACCGCCGGCCCCATACGTTATGGATACGAAGGCGGGCCGCAACGGCGCGAGCGCTTCGATCGCCGTTATGAGCTGGCGTGAACCGGCATCATCTCTCGGTGGAAAGAACTCGAACGAAAAGAACGGCCGCTGAGTCGCGAGCGCGTTATCAATGCGCATCTGGGCGGTGCTTATCGAAAGCTGCCCGCGACGCCTCTGCAGAGCGGCGCCCAGCCGCCTACGGCGGCGAAGCATGGCAGCTTAAGCGAGACCGAGTCGGCCGGCGGCCTGAGTATCAACATCCCTAGGCAACGGCAAAAACGTGAACGGCGCCGTCGCACGGGTCGGCGATTGCGGGCCGAGGCACCCCGAAGCGAGAGTGGCGCAGCGATCAGCACGGACGACGGTCTCTTGACAGGATGTGTGTGCCAAGCATATGGCAGCCTCGCGTGATAGTGTGTATTTGTTGACGGGAAAGCGAACACTCGCGCCCGGACGACAGCCGCGCTCGAAGGCGCAGGCCAGGGTGAGGGCGGTGAGCAGAGTCGCTGCTCATGAGTGAGCCGCATGCCGGTGAGGAGCCGGTTACCGCGCAGGATTGCGCAGCAAGGCACACACGACGAAAGCCCATTAACATTGCTCCGCAAATCGATTGCGGCGGTGCGAGATGGAGCGCGAAGCCGATTGCGAATTTGCGAGCTTCCGAAATCGCGGGCTCGCAAATCGCGCCCCGCGCGCATTGTATACCGGGGCGACAATATGCAGAGCGTGCTCGGTTGAGGCCGCCGTTGACGCTGCGCGGAATCGGGCGCGCAGATCCCGAACATCGGCGGCATGAGTTCGCGTCATCCGTCGAGCCGTTTGCAAGCAATGTTAGAAGAGCGCAGCCTGCCAGACGACTCAGCGGCGTCGGCATTCCTGGAAGGGGACCTTGTTGTGGTGCTTCGGCTCCGAATCGTGGGCAGCCACCGGACCCTCATCGTTGACGACGGCAACGGTCCAGTTCAGGCCGACGTTTCGGACTCACGCGAAATTCTCGAATTCGTCCTCCCGCCCCATTTAGCGGGACCGCCCGGATACCGGGCCGCGCGTGACGTGATTGTGCGCGCCTTTCTCGGCAATACCTGACTCAAAACGCTTCGCTCAAACGAAAGGTTGGAGTTCTGTGGCTACCAAAGCGCAGATTGAAAAGGCGATCTTTGAACGCGAAGGATTTCGCGTCGAGCTCCAGCTCTTCGACGGGAAGCAACCCTCGCTGCCAGCTTACGACTATCCGGTGATGGCGCCGCAGCGCTGGAAAGTCTCCGACTGGAAGAATGCACGCCTTGAAGCGTATCGTCTACTTGTAAAAGGCGTAACGATCTATCGTGGAGGCAGCGAACCGATCGCGCGGGATATGCAGCTTGGAAATCTGCGCGACACATACTACGAGGATGCTTACGGATCGTTGGAGGCACCGCAGGGCGTTGACGCGTCGAATATCGTTCAGTTGGACAGCAGACGGTCTGCAGAAGAACCGCCGCGATCTCGCAAGCGTCGGAGCGTCGCGGAGGCTCCGGTCCGCTGGTGAAGTCGTCACCCAGGTCCGAGCCCAGTTCGTACGGGTTTGAACTTGATCACAGCTGGACTTTCCGCGCGATCAAGCAAGGCGTCTCGCAGGGTCGGGGGCCGAGTTGCCACAGCGTGCTTGCGAGGCCGCCCAGCTCGGGGCCCCCGAATCTTTTTCGTGCATACGCCTCTTCTTAGCCTCGGCAAAACCTTCGGTAAGGCCCAGCGGTCCGGTCGCTGCTAACGCCCATGCTGCGGCCGTCTTTGATGGGTGACGCCGCCTTAGGGCGGCCTCAACCCAGCCTTTGTTCGCGGGCTAGACCAGCGGCACTGTTCGCGCCGCTCGACCGACAAGGCGCCGCATCCTCACGTACCTCGGGCAGCCGCCGGAGCTTGACTTCTTCGGCTCCGCGAAAGGTCAGGGCCCCTAAAATGGATCCGGGGGTGTGACGGCGAGGGCTATAAGGAAGGCCAAGAACATGGTGAGCATCGTTTTCCCCTTTTCGGATAGCAACGTGCGAGTAAATCGCCTATTTGCCGGTGAGCGGCGAGACCCTGGGTTGCGTTCACCGGTCGGCGCACCGAACGGCGTGCCTGCCTTACGCGAGAGGAGCCCGGAATATCGCATTTTAAATTTTTGGAAAAGCTAGCTCTGCGTCACTGAGTTGCGAGCTACGGATCATGGCATGTAGGCCGTGCTAGCGGCTTTGCTTGGGTGATAGCGTAAGGAATCTCTCACGTCGAACATGCGCACGATCCTAGCAGCGCCTCGTGACCATGGAGATTACGTTAGATCGATGAAATATGACGCTCTTCAAAGGTGGGCAGCGGTCGCTCGCTCTTGCAGGCGACGAAAGAGGCACTTCGAAGGTCGCCTCGTCACCACTGCGTTACCAAACGAGGTTTAGGATGCCAACTTTCAACAATCGCGTGCTGCTGCTGACCGCGGGCGCACTTCTTGCTACTTCGGCGTGTGGAGGGAACACCACGGTCCCATCTGGAGTAGCGGGGAGCGATTCCGGGTCACGACTCTCCTTCTCGTCGCAAGCCTCCGCGGCAGCGAGTTCGGTTGTTCCAAGCGACACGACCTCGATTCTGAAAAAACTTACTAAAGACGTCGAAATCGGCTCGACGGTCGATCCGAAAAATGGCGACATGGGCCCGCGCGCAATCTCGGTGGCCCGATCGACCTTCGGGCTCAAGAAAGGGCAGCTGCTCGTCTGCAACTTCGACGACTCTGCGGGCACCGTTGGGAAAGGTACCACGATCGAAGTACTCGATCCAGACCCGCACTCCAAGCCCGTGACGTTTACGCAAAGCACCAAAATAGAGGGCTGCGACGGCGACGCAGTCACTGCGACAAATCAAGTCTACGCGGCGGGCCAAGTCAGCGGTCTCGTTTCGCGGTTCGATCAAACCGGCAAGCTGGAGAAGAGTCACGGTTCTCCCATCGAGGCTCCATTCGCCGACACCGATGCATTCTGCGGCGAGGCCTACGCGCCTGAGGACATCTACATTGCGGATTCCAAGACCGGCTCGATCGTCAAGTTGGCGTTCGTTCCCGTTAGCTCTGGCAACGTGAAACTGACCCAAGTGATAACTGGCCTCGGGGTCAATAAGGGCTCCGGTTGGAGTGTCTTGGGCCCGTCGGGAATCCAATACAATGCGACTAGGACCGGCAGTCTGTGTAACGATACGCTGTATATGGTGGACGGCGTCGATAACACGGTCGTCGCGATTTCCAACGCCAGCAACCTACTTGAGAAGGACGAGATCGTCGTCGAGCCGGGCGGCAAGAAGTTCAAGTGCACGCACCCGAAGTTCACCTGCGCGACGCTCGTTTACAGCGGCTCGCCACTCAACGCGCCCGTGGCGCAAGCGCTGCTGCCGAACGGCAACCTTATCGTCGCCAACACCAAAGGCGGAAACACGCTGGTGGAGCTGACGCCGGCTGGGAAGGTTCTCGCCACGAAGACGATCGACGCGAATAAGAGTGCCGAGATCTTCGGCCTTCTGGCAGAGGGAACGGACGACAGTGATACGGTGCTGTTCTATACCGATACCAAAACGAACACACTGCAAGAACTCGAGCAATAGACCACGGCACCGATTCCCGATTCGGCTGCACGAATAAACCGCCTGACTCCCGCTCCGAGAAAAGGAAAAATCATGCGAATCCGAAGGTCGCTCCCCGCAGTTATGGCGGCCGTGCTCTTGGCCGCCCTTCCGCTATCCACGCCGGCGCAGCTTTCGATCGGCATCGGCGTCACGATCGGCTCGGTCCCCCCGCCGATTCCGGTCTACGTGCAGCCCGCGGCGCCCTATCCGAACTACCAATGGACCCCCGGCTACTGGGGCTGGGGATCGGCGGGCTACTATTGGACTCCCGGAGTTTGGGTCCGGCCGCCGGCCGTCGGCCTCTTATGGACGCCGGGTTACTGGGGCGCTCGGGGCAGTGGGTACGGATGGAACGGGGGTTACTGGGGAGCCAGCGTCGGCTTCTACGGCGGCGTGAACTATGGAGCCGGGTACTATGGCAGCGGCTTCGTCGGAGGCGCATGGTCGGGCAACCAGTTCCGTTACAATACCGCGGTGACGAACGTGAACCGAACCGTAATCCACAACACCTACGTGAATAAGACCGTCATCAACAACCACTACAACAATTCCCGGGTCAGCTACAACGGCGGCCGCGGCGGAACGACCGTCAAGCCCACGTCGGGCCAGATCACGGCTCGCCAGAGCGGCCGGGCCCCGACCACCGATCAAAAAAACCAGGCGCAGTTCGCAAGCAACGATCGCAATCAATATGCAAGCGTAAATAAGGGCAAGCCGGCGCTGACGACGTCGCAAAAACCGTTCAGCAGCACGAACAAACCGGCCAACTCCGCGCCGGTAACGGCTGCCGACAAACAAGACGCGCAGAAGCAAAGCAAATCCGGCGGCGCAAATGCCCCGTCTAATAAGGCGCCGACGACGCAAAACAATAAGCCAGCGCCAACGACGCAAAACAAGAAGCCCGCTTCGCAGGGACAGAAGCCTCCCGCCGGCGGAAAAGGAAAGCCGCAGGGCAGCGGACAGGGCAGGCCGCCGGCAAAGAACGGGAACAACAAACCGCCGCAGCGTTAAAGCCACGCTCGCGCGTGAGATGTGATGTGAGAGCGGGATGAAGAGCGCGTTGGAAGGGCCTGACGAACGGGTAAGAGTCTTGTGAAAGCTCTCTGGGATGCCTGAATTAAGCGCGTAAGACCGGTCGTTTCGGGCTATAATTCGAGCATCCACTCCGGAAAGGAGAATTTATGCGAATCTCAAGATTACTTCCCGCGCTTCTCGCGGCCGTTTTTATTATCACTCTTCCCGTGCCGGCACCGGCACAGTTCGCAATTGGCGTCGGCGTTACGGTGGGCGTGCCCCCGCCGCCGATACCGGTTTACACTATTCCCGTTGCCCCAGACCCTAACTACATGTATACCCCCGGTTACTGGGGCTGGGGAGGCGGCGGCGGCTACTATTGGGTCCCGGGCGTGTGGGTGGCCGCGCCCGCCGTCGGCGTCTACTGGACGCCGGGCTACTGGGGCTCCTATGGAGGCGCCTATCGCTGGAACGCCGGCTACTGGGGTCCCCGCGTCGGCTTCTACGGCGGCATTAACTACGGATTCGGTTACTTCGGCGCCGGTTTTGTCGGCGGAGTTTGGGCCGGCGGCAACTTCCGCTATAACACCGCCGTGTGGCCGGTCAACCGGGCCAGAATCCACAACACCTACTACAATAAGACGATCATCAACAACTACTACAACCATTCTCGCGTCAGCTACAACGGCGGGCGCGGCGGCATCTCCGCGCGTCCGACTCCGGCCGAACGCTCCGCATGGGCGAGTCGCCGATACGCCGCGACACCCGAGCAGGTGACTCACGCGCGCTATGCCTCACAAGATCGCACGCTCTACGCAAAGACAAACGGTGGCCACCCACCGGTGACAGCGACGACGCACGCCTACAACGCTAGCAATCGTCCGGCGCACTATGGGACGGTCTCACACGGAACGGCGGTCACCCATTACGACGGGGCGACGCACACCGCGACGCATTATAGTGGGACAACTCACTCAACCACGCATTACAACGCAAACACGCATACTGCGACGCATTACAACGGAACCACGCACACGACCACGCACTACACCGGGACGACGCACGCACAGCCTGCAACGGCCTCCCATCCGAGTCAGGGCAACGAAGGGCACAAGCCTCCGAAGCACTAGGCCCGGAATCGCGAAAGTCAACGGGGTCCCGCTCGGGGGCCCCGTTTTGCTATCGTGCGATCGGCAGGCCTTGCGAATCCAGCGGGACGCCTAGCATCAAACGAGTCACTTCGTCGTAGTTGGCAATGCCCGCTGCGATGCGATTGCTTTTTAGATAAGCATTATACGTGCGCCACGACCAGTGCGCGAGCATCACGTTAATGTGGCGCGCGTTGCGCCGCGCCATCGCCCTGAAATCTTGCCAGACGAGCGGAACGAACTCGCGACGGGCATAGTGGCGTTTCTGCGGCAGATAGAGAAAGAGCGCGAACCACCCCGCGTACCTCACGGCCGGATCCTTAGAACGCAGACAGGTCACGATCGCGAGATAGTTCGCCTCGTCTTCGCGAGCGTAGGCCGCGACGTGACTCCACTCGTGCGCGTAATCGAAGGGGCGCTCGAACCAGAACAAATCTGAAGCGGTCGCAACGTTGAGCGTAAACGGGTTGATGAAGCCTTCCGTTCCGGTCGCGAGCATGAAGGGATCGGCCACGGTCGGCTTGGCGGCGCCGACCAGTGGCGCCCACGTGTCGCCGACGCGCTGCACCGCCGGGAGCCATGCGGCCCGTAGTGCCGCGAGATCGAGCGGCAGCCTCGCGCGCGCGTGCGCCGCTTTTGCCAGCGCGTTCATCTGGGACATCGCACGTCTTTGCAGAGCGGCTGCCGCCTGCGGCGTCACCCGGGCAGGATCGTACCGCACGCGAGTCTCGAGCGGCGCGCGCGCGTAGTTCCACGCCCAGCTCAGCTCGAACCATACGGCGTAAAGGCCAACGATCGCAACGCAGTTCAAGAGCAACGCACTAACGTGCGCGCCACGCCGCACGCGCAACCGCGCGAAGAACACGATCTGCCAGACGATCGCCGCAACGCCCGCCAGCGCGGCCACGTCGCCGAGCGACCACGGCAAGAAGTTGGTGATGGGAAATGCGCCGCGCTCCCAAGCGGGATAGACGCCATTGGAGTAGGCGCGCTCGATCCAGTCAGCCTGCGGTTGTACGAGCAATGCGACTGCGCCCAGCGCAATTGCCGCGAGCTTGAGGCTACGCTTTAGCGTTTGCTGTATTGGAAACGTTTACGGGCGCGCTTGCGGCCGTACTTTTTCGATTCCTTTTCGCGCGGATCGCGCGTGAGGAAACCGTTCTTTCGCATCGTCTCTTTGAGCGACTCGTCCATTTCGACCAGCGCGCGAGCGATGCCGTGACGAATCGCGCCGGCTTGGCCAGTCACGCCTCCGCCTTCGGCCTTAACGCGGACGTCGAAGCGCGAAACGCTCTGGGTTGCTTCGAGCGGCTGGCGCACGATCTGCAGCAACTGGGGACGCGAAAAATATTCATCGATCGGCTTGTTGTTGACGGTAATGATGCCTTGACCGAGCATCAGCTTGACGCGGGCGACGGCGCGTTTGCGGCGCCCGGTCGATTGAACTACTTCGATAGGCTCGTTCAAACAATGCTCCTACGGCAACGACGACGGCTGCTGTGCGTCGTGAGGATGCTCGGCGCCCGTATAAACGCTCAAGCGGCGCAGCTGCACGTCGCGCATGCGATTGCCCGCGAGCATTCCGCGCACGGCCTTCTCGACCAGCCGTTCCGGATGCTTGTCGGCGATTTCCCGCGCCGTTTGCACCCTCAGGCCGCCCGGATAGTTACTGTGACGATAGTAAAGCTTCTGATCCCACTTCTTCCCGCCCAGCTCGACTTTTTCGGCGTTGAGCACGATCACGTGGTCGCCGTCATCAATGTGCGGCGTATAGGTCGGCTTGTGTTTGCCGGAAAGCGCGTGCGCAATTCGCACGGCAAGCTTCCCGAGGCGCTGTCCCGCGGCATCGACGACATACCAACGATGGTCGGTCTCCGCGGTTTTCTGCTGGTAGGTGCGCACAACCAACGTATCCTACGGGAAAGCCCGCTCCCAGTCAAGGAGCGCCGTACGTCACGGGCGTAGGATCGGCGGCTCGGCGAACGAGTCGTAGCCGTCGTCATAGCGGACTCCAGCCAAATACAGGCCGTGCGGGGGCGCGATGGTGGGACTCGCCGCGCAGCGATCCGCAGCCGCCAGGACCCCCGCTAGGTCGCCGGAGCAACGCCCGCGGCCGACGTCCACCAGCGTCCCCACGAGCGAGCGGGCCATGCGGTAGAGGAAGCCGCTGGCCGAGATCTCGAGCCGAAGGAACTCGCCACGCGGCTCGATCGTGAAGCGGTAGATGCTCCGCACGGTCGGGAGGACCTCGTTCGATGGCCCTACCGGCACGATCGAGCAGAACGACTGAAAATCGTGTTCGCCGACGACCTGGGCAGCGGCGGCCCGCATCGAGTTGAGCTCCAGGGGTTGGGGAACGTGCCAGGCGTAGCGAGCCGTCAGGGCGTCGCGCTGCGGCCGGGAGGCAACTGCATAGATGTAGGTCCGTTGCAAGGCGGAGAAGCGGGCGGAAAAGCCGGCTTTCACGACGGCCGCCTCGCGGACCGAGCAATCGGCTGGAAGCACGCCGTTAAGCGCGAGAGGTAACCGGTCGAACGGGAAGGCCGCGGCCGTTGCGAGCGAGACGACCTGGCCGCTGGAATGCACGCCGCTATCGGTCCTGCCAGCGGCCGTCACCTTCACCGGTTCGTCGAAGACTTCCGAGAGCGCCTTTTCCAAAACGCCCGCGACCGTCCGGTCCACGGGCTGCCATTGGAAGCCGCAAAACTCGCTTCCGTCGTACTCGATGGTCAGTCGAAGATGGGTGCGCGCGACGTCAGCCGTGCTGGCGTTGGAGCGGAAAGAGCAAGACGTCGCGGATCGAGCGCTGGTCGGTCAGAAGCATAACGAGACGATCGACGCCGATTCCGATTCCCGCCGTCGGCGGCATGCCGTATTCGAGGGCTCGCACAAAATCCCAATCGGGGTCGGGGATCTCTTCATCTCCAGAGATGCGCTCGGCGACTTGCGCCTCGAAACGCGCCCGCTGATCGTCGGGGTCGTTGAGCTCCGTGAAGGCGTTGGAGATCTCCATCCGCGCGCAAAAGAGCTCGTAGCGATCGGTGATCTCCAGATCGCCGGCACGGCGCTTGGCCAGGGGAGAGATCGCGACGGGGTATCCGGTAACGAACGTCGGCGCGACGAGATGCGGTTCGAGCACGCGCTCGAAGATTTTGTCCAGCGCGTGACCATGCGTCGGCGAACGGGGCAATCCGAGCTCGTGCGCGATCGCCTGCGCGCCCGCCGGATCGAGCAGCAAATCGCGCGTGTACTTGCCGTCGCTATGCTGCCCCATCGCGTCGAGATACTCGATGCGCGCGAAGGGGCGTGCAAACGAGATCGTTCCGTCGCCGCGCGGCAGATCGGTCCCGCCGCCGGTAACGGTAGAAACGAGATGCGCGATCAGCGCCTCGTTGAACTCCATCATGTCGAAGACGTCCCAATACGCGGCGTAAAGCTCGAGCATCGTGAACTCGGGATTGTGCGTCGTGTCGATGCCTTCGTTGCGGAAAATGCGGCCGATCTCGTAGACTCGCTCCATTCCGCCGACGATCAACCGCTTCAGATTTAGCTCGGTTGCGATGCGCAACTGCATCTCCTGATCGAGCGCGTTGCAGTGCGTTACGAAGGGCCTGGCGGCCGCGCCGCCTGCGACGTGCAGCAACGTCGGCGTCTCGACTTCGTAAAAACCACGGTCGTCGATGAAACGGCGCATCTCCGCGATCAAGCGGCTGCGCATGATCATCGTGTCCCGCACGTCGGGATTGACGATCATATCGACGTAACGCTGGCGGTAGCGCTTCTCAACGTCCTGCAAGCCGTGCCACTTATCGGGCAACGGCATCAGCGCCTTACCGATCGCAACGAATGAGGTCACGTGGAGCGTGAGCTCACCCATCTTCGAGCGAAACATGTAGCCGCGCACGCCGAGCAGATCGCCTCGGTCGAGGTCGGCCCAGTCGGCGAAAGCCTCGTCTCCGACGTCTTGTTTGCGGATATAAATTTGCAGGCGTCCCGTGCGATCCGCGAGATCGGCGAAGACGGTCTTCCCCATCGTGCGCTTGGAGAGAAGGCGGCCCGCTAGGCTCCAGCCCTCGGCCGACGCGTCTTGGCCCGGCACGAGAAACCCGTAGCGTGCGGCCAGCTCGTCCGCAGTCGCGTCCACTTCACAGCGGCGTTGCGCGAAGGGATCTTTGTCCCGCGAACGCAAAGCGGCCAGATTCTCGCGTCTGGCCGCTTTGAGTGCCGCTTCGGTCTTCCCGAACTCCTCCAAGATTACGACGCCTTCTTTGCGGCCTTCTTCGGTGCGCTGCTCTTGATCGATTCGATCTTGTACTTGACTAACCCGCGCGGCGTAGCGACGTCAACGGTCGTGCCCTTTTTGTGTCCCATCAGCGAGCGGCCTAATGGAGATTCGTTGGAGATTCGATGGTTCGCCGGATCGGCCTCGGCCGACCCAACGATCGAAAACTCGTACGCGTCGTTCTTCTTGAGCTCTCGTACTTTGACGACCGCGCCGAGGTGGACTTCATCGGCTACGTATTCGGATTCGTCGATCAGTCGGGCGTTGCGGATCATCGCCTCGAGCTTGAGAATGCGCCCCTCGATGAACGCCTGCTCCTGTTTGGCATCTTCGTATTCGGCGTTTTCGCTCAAATCGCCGTACTCTTTCGCTTGGCGAATGCGGTCGTTCACCTCGCGCCGATGGACGCTCCGCAGCTCGTCGAGCTCCTGCTCCAGCTTCACCAGACCTTCGGGAGTTAGCACGATCTCTTTGTCGTTCAACCTAGAACCTCACGGGGCTCGTGACCCCAGACCCCACAGCAATTTCCCACGCTCTTGCGAACGCTGGCGCGGTTTGTTCTCAGCGGCTCGCTGGAAGGCCTTCTATACCCAGGCGGCCTCAGGACGACACGGAGGCCAGGCGCACAACGCGAGGCTTAAGCCGCAGCTCGTGCAGCAACCCTTCATAATCGGCGGGAACGACGTCGCTCCAGGCCTTGCCGAGCAAGGCTAATAGCGCCGCTTCCAGCACGTTGGTTCCGAACGATCGGCCCGCGATCTCCGGCGTCGTCGTGATCAGCATCTTGACGCCGCGCACCGCCAGATCTTCGACGTTGCCGGCCGTGACGGTGTTCGTCAGGACGATCTTTCCGTCGAGCCGCTCGGGCATGAATTGACGCATAAAGTGAAAGTCGCCGGCAATAATCTCGGCCTGTTCGTAGTATTGCGGATATTTTGGCTCCGGCGGCTTCTCTTGCTTCTTCCCGGTCGGATAGAAGAATTGAAACGGCAACTTGCACGCGTCGGGAAGATACTTTTCGGCGAGCTCCTCAAACTCCGCAAGACCGCGCACCGGCATGTCCTTGTCGAGCGCGAAGATGAAGTCGCCGAAGAGCACGTCGGCGCCGGCATCGACGAGTGCCTGCGCCATGCCGAAGCGATCCAGCGCGCTCACCATCAGGACCCGTTTCCCACGCAGATCGATCCCGAGATCGTCCTGCATGAAGGCGACGGCTCCGCGCTCCAGCGTATTCTTCAAGCCGCTTCCGTCGACGATCGGCGTGATCTTCGCGGCTTCGAGCAATCGTAATCCGTCACGTAGTGCGTAACGATGGCGTCCGGCGTAAAGGTAGACGTCGATGCCCCCCAAACCGATGGCATCGACGTGACCGTCGAGCTCGCGTACCATCGCGAGGGCGGCATCGAGCTTTCCGTCCGTTCCGACGCGCGAGATGTCGAACTCCTCACCGAGGAACGTTACGGTGGCGCGATGATCGCGGCTGCTCGAGCCGAGCGAGACCGAAACGACCCGCTTCATGCTTGCGCCATTCTCAGCTCGCCCTGAGCCTGGCGGATGGCAGCGATCTTTTCGGGCGTGACCGCAGCATCGAAGGCGCGCATGTCCGCCAGCTCAAAACCACAGCGCGCCGCCATCGCCTCGATCTCGATCACCTTTTCGAGCTTGATGCCGCGCCCGAGCGTGTACGGTTCGAGCCGCCCTTCGAGCGCCAAAATCATCGTTTCGCTCATGCATGCCAGTGCCGTACGCGGCGGCAGATTCAAATCGAACTCCGTTCCCGGCTCGCGGACGCGTTCGAAACGCGGGTTGCCGGGTACGCGCATGTTTCCGCCCTCGACCACGAGCACGTCGGGCCGCTCGGCGGCAACGCGGCGGCTAACGTCGTGCGGCAGCGAGAGCTCGCAGACTACCGCGCCGATTTGCAGATCTTCGGGTTCGATGACGTCTTGCGTCGAGCTGGTTGCCGTAAGAATGAGTTGCGCTCGCCGCACCGCGCTTCCGATATCGGTCGTGTACTCGGCGGCACACGGCAACGTGGCGCCGATTTCTTCGTAGAACTTTCGCAAACGGGTTTCGTTACGCGCCACCAGGATCAGACGCTCCACCTTCGGTGCGATGAGCTGGACGCAGGCGGCGCCGATGGAACCGGTTGCGCCGATAACGGCCGCCGTGCACGAACGCGAATCGATGCCGAGCTCCTGCGCGCCGCGGAATAGACTCGCAACGCCGGCGGCAATCGTCAGGGAGTTTCCGGTTGTGACGGGGATCGGCGAACGCGCGTTGATCGTGATGCCGCCGTCGCCGACGACGCCGGTGAAGGCGCCCAAGCCGGCGACTTGCGCTCCTAACCGGGCGCCAATTTCGATCGCGCCCAAAACGCGTTGATAGACCTTCTCGCGCGGAAACTCGACGATCTGTTCGGGCAGCAGCGTCGCGGCAACGAACCAGCCTTCGGTTTCACGCCCGTCGGGCGTGCGAACGCCGGAAACGTGCACCGCAGCGTAGGGCGGCATCCACTCCATAATCTTGCGCAGGATCGGCTCTCCTTTGCCTTTTGCGCCGGGCTCGTAGCGGGCGATATCCTCGAGCGAGAGCGGATGGATGACAAAGCAGAACTTGTTCATAGCGGCGTTTGCTCGGCTTGTTGTTTGAGCGCGGCGAGCATCATCTCGCTGTTCTCGCGCACCTTCTTTTCCAGGGTCGGCCCGATAAGCTCGGCGAGGGTCGGAACGCCAAAATCAAAATCGACGCCGAGGAGCACGTGCGTGCAGCCGTCGCGGTGCTCGAACGTCCACGCGCCTTCGAACTTGTCGAGATCGCCCTCCAGCAGCTTGTAGTCGATGCGCAGCGCAGCGTCGTCGAAACGATCCTCCTCCGTCCACTCGATCGGCGCCTCTTCCACGAGGGTCTTCCAGCGCGAAATCGCGCCGTCGGGGCGGCGTTCGAGAATCGTCACCGTTTCGACGTCGGGCATGAACTGGGGAAAACGCTCCTGATCTTTGGCCAGCTCGTACACGAGGCGGGCGGGCGCGTCAATCACGATCGTGCTTTCGACATACGGCATCGCTCGCAGAGACTACAGCGGGCCCAGTTTTGCAAGAGCGGTTGCAACGCCGCCACGCAAAGCCTGCAGCGCCCGGTCGATCTCGCTTTCGCTTACGACCAGCGGCGGCTCGAGGCGTATGACGCGCTGCTGGTTGAGTGTCCACGCCGCGGTCACACCGGCTTTGAGCATCTCGGGGATGATCCACCCGCCATAACCTTCATGCGTCAGCTCTACGCCCACCAAGAGCCCGAGGCCGCGCACCTCGCGCACGACCTGTGGAAACTGACCGGCAATCGCGCCCGCGCCGCCGAGCAACTGCTCGCCACGCACGCGAGCCAGATCGGCAAGCCGTTCGTCTTCCAGTACATCCATCGCCGCGAGCGCCGCCGCGCATGCCAACTCTCCGCCGCCAAAGGTCGAGGTATGCAGCAGCGGCGCGTGCCCGAACGCGCGGTGCCAAACGCTCGGACGCGCGATAAAGGCACCGACCGGAACGACGCCGCCGGAGAGACCCTTCGCAAGCGTCATAACGTCGGGCACGACGTCATCGCGATTGCAGGCAAAACGATAACCGCAGCGCCCCAGTCCGGTCTGCACTTCGTCGGCGACAAAAACGGCGCCGCTGCGATCGCATGCCTCGCGAACGGCGCGCAGATAGCCCGGAGGCGGCACGTTGATACCGCCTTCGCCCTGCACCGGCTCGACGATAAACGCCGCGGCGCCGGCGAGCGCTTCGTCGAGCACGTCCGTTTTACCGTAGGGAATGCAGATCGAGTCGGCGAGCAACGGACGAAACGGCGACTGAAAGGCTTCGCGCCCGCTGACGGAGAGTGCGCCGAGCGTTTTGCCGTGATAGGCGTCGACCGTTCCGACGATCTTCGCGCGGCCGGTTGCGGCGCGCGCAAGCTTGATGGCTCCCTCGATCGCCTCCGTTCCGCTGTTGCACCAAAAGGAGATCTCCAGATCGCCAGGCGCCAGCTCCGCGAGACGCCGCGACGCGCGTCCGAGCAAGACGTTGAACATCGTCTTGCCTGAGAGCGAAATGAGATCGAGCTGATTGCGCACCGCCTCGACGACACGCGGATGACGATGACCCAGCGTGAAGACGCCGTAGCCGCCGGCGAAATCGAGATACGCCTTCCCCGTCTGATCCCAAATCGTCGTCCCCTCGGCGCGCACTTCGACCGGCGATCCGGAGAGCTTCATCACGCGCGCCAAAGGCGGATTGACGAACCGCTTGTAGTTTTCGTACGTCTCCGCCGCAAGCTCTTGCGGCGACGCCGCACCATAAAGATCGTCACGCTCCTCGATCATGCTGCGACCAACGGCGTGGATTCCAGGCGCGAGATCGTGGCTTCGATCGTAGCGATCGTTTCGTCCGCGCTCTCGATGCGCATGATTCGTTCGCGCAGCATCGCGGCGCCGGGAATTCCCTTGAGGTACAGGGCCAAATGTTTGCGCATTTGGGGAACCGCGCGCGCCTCGCCGAGCTCCTGAACCATCGTGCGGTAATGCACGATCGCAAAGCGCAAACGATCGGGCGCACTCGGGAGCGCACGCGCATCGCGCCCCTCCATCAAATCTCGAATTTGCGAGATGAGCCACGGGTTGCCGAGGGTCGCACGGCCGAGCATGACCGCATCGACGCCGCTTGCGCGCATGCGCTCGATTGCCAGATGCGGATCGTCGAGGTCGCCGTTGCCGATCACCGGGATGTCGAGGCTGCGTTTGAGCCGCGCGATGTGTTCCCAATCGGCGTCGCCGCGGTAAAACTGTTTCGCGGTGCGCGCGTGCAGCGTTACCGCCTGCACGCCGGCGCGCTGCGCGCGCTGCGCGACCTCGAGATAGACCAGCGCGTTCTCGCTCCAGCCCAACCGCATCTTCACCGTCACCGGACAATCAACGGCCTCGACCACCGCGCGGACGATCGCTTCACAGCGATCGGGATCGCGCAGACAGGCCGATCCGCCGTTGGTCTTGGTAACCTTCGGCGCGGGGCAGCCGAAGTTGATGTCGACGATGTCGGCGCCGCACTCGCGCACGACCTTGGCTGCGCGCGCCATCGTCGCCGGATCGTCGCCCCAGAGCTGCGTCGCGACGGGTTTTTCCAACCCGTGCTGGTCGATCATCTCCATCGTTCGCCGGTTCCCATGCTGCAGCGCGTTGGACGAGACGAACTCCGTCACCGTCAGGCCCAGGCCGAACGGGCGATAGAGCGCGCGCATCGTCCGATTCGTCACGCCGGACATCGGCGCGAGAATCAACGGCGGCCAAATCTCGATCGAGCCAATCCGCAACGGCTTCGGGCGCATGCTCCTAGTTTAGACCATTTTGCTCGTCGCGCCTCGCATCGCGCGCCGAGCGATAAAACAGATTTAGTCCAATGAGGCTCAAATAGGGATCGACTCCATCGATGACGGGCGTTTGCTTGGCGACCACGTCGGCCAGACCGCCGGTTGCGATGACTTTGGCGCGGACGCCCATCTCCGCCCGGATCCGCTCGACGACCGCCTCCACCTGCCCCGTGAAACCATAGACGATTCCGCTCTGCAGCGCCTCGTTGGTATTTCGGCCGATCGCCCGGCCCGGCGTCTCCAGCGCGATCTGAGGAAGCTTGGCCGTGCGCCCGATCAACGCATCGATCGACACGGCGATCCCCGGTGCGATCGCGACGCCGAGATATTCGCCGGCCGACGAGATCGCGATGAACACCGTCGCCGTGCCGAAACTCACGACGATCAACGGCGCGCCGAAGCGCTGCACTCCCCCGATCGCCGCGGCGACGAGATCGGCTCCGACTTCCGACGGATTCTCCGTCACGACGGCGATCAGGTTTTGCGTCTGCGGCTTCAGGAAGATCGGGACCGCTTTAAAGAAACGGCCGCACGCGCTCTCCAGCACCGGATCGAGCTTCGGCACGACGCTGGCGATCGCCACGGCGCCGATCGCATCGATGTCGATGCCGCCGGTGGCGAAGAGTTGCGTGAAAAAGACTCCGTATTCGTCGGGCGTACGGCGCAGCTCCGTCGTCACGCGCCAAGTTTGCTGCAGCTCGTCGTGCGAGAAGCAGCCGAGTTTGGTCTCGGTGTTGCCGACGTCGATCGTCAAGAGCATCGCATCAGATCCTCAATAGCGTCGAGCAATCTCGTCGCCAACATTTTCTTGTCGGATCGCCCAAGCTCGCGGCGCCCGTCATCGCCCCACAAGAGCACCAGCTCGTTATCGCCGGTACCGAATCCGCGTTCGCCGCGCACATCGTTGACGGCGATTGCATCGAGATGCTTCTCGCGAAGCTTCTTGCGGGCTCGCGTTTCGTGATCGTCGGTTTCCGCCGCAAAGCCGACCAAGAACGTCGAACCCTTGCGCTCGCCGAGTGCGGCGAGGACGTCGGGATTGCGCGCGAGCCGTACCGTCAGATCTTCCGCGCTCTTCGAGAGTTTCGATTCGCTATGCTCCGCCGGGCGCCAGTCCGCCACCGCCGCCGTCGCAATGGCGAGGTCGGCGCCGACTGCATGAACGAGTGCCGCCTCGTAGAGTTCGCGCGCCGTCACGATCCGTACGACCGCGACGCCGGCCGGCGGCTCGAGGTGCGTCGGGCCGAGCAACAGCGTCACGCTTGCACCCCGCAGCGCGGCTTCACGTGCGAGCTCGATGCCCGTGGCACCGGTCGATGCGTTGCTGAGGAAACGCACCGGATCGAACGCCTCTCGGGTCGGGCCGGCGGTAATGGCGACGCGCTTGCCTTGCAACGATAACCGCCGGGTCAATGCGCGGTCGAGTGCTTCGAGAATTCGTTCCTCGCTCGCTAAGCGTCCGACGCCGAGTTCGCGTTCGGCCAGAAAGCCGCGCTCGGGATCGACGATCTCGTAGCCCCGCGCGCGCAACGCCGAGATATTTGCCTGCGTCGCCGGATCTTCGTACATCGCTTCGTTCATTGCCGGCGCGAGGATGCGCGGAATGCGCGCCGCCAGCAGTGCGGCCGTCAGCAAATCGTCGGCAATACCGGCGGCAAGTTTAGCGATCAGGTTGGCCGTCGCCGGCACGACCAGCGCCACTTGGGCCTCGCGAACGAGTCGAATGTGCGGGATGCGTTCGGGAAGATCCCAGAGCGACGTGTAGACCGGCCTTGCCGTCAACGACGCGAACGTCAGCGGACTTACGAAGCGCTGCGCTTCGGCCGTCATCACAACGTCCACGTCGTCGCCGCGCTGCACGAGCGTGCTCGTCAGCGCTGCCGCTTTATAAGCAGCGATCCCGCCGCTTACCCCTAACAAGATGCGAGGCTTAGCCGCCATTCTTCAGCCTGCCCGCAGCCATGTCATCCTGAGCTCAGCCTGCCCTGAGCCTGTCGAAGGGTCGAAGGACGAAGGGGCACCCACACGTTGTCGATCAGGCGCGTCGTGCCAAAACGCGCCGCACCGATCACGAACGCCGGCGGACGGAGCTCGTCGATCGGCTCGAACGTTCCGGCATCGACGACCTCGAGATAATCGAGGTGCGCGCGTGAGCTCAGCGCGGCGGCTCCGGCAGTGAGTGCATCAGCCTTACGAGCACCGCCTTCGAGGGCGCGCACCGTCGTGCAAAGCGCTTGGTAGAGCGTCCCCGCTTCCACGCGGCGGGTTGCATCCAAGTAGCGGTTACGGCTCGACATCGCAAGACCGTCGGGCTCGCGCACCGTCGGCACGACCTCCACTTCGACTGGAAAATCGAGATCGGCAATCATCTTTTGGAGCAGGACGGCTTGCTGCGCATCCTTTTGCCCAAGAAACAGCACGTCGGGCCGCACGATATTAAGAAGCTTAGCGATGACCGTCGAAACGCCGCGAAAGTGTCCATGCCGTTGTGAGCCTTCGAAGAGCGCCTCCATCGGCTCGACCACGACGAAGGTCGAGAAGTTCGCGTCGTACATCGCCGGCACGTCGGGTTCGAAGAGTGCGTCGATCCCGGCCGCGGCGAGCTTTTCGCGGTCGTGTTGCAGATCGCGCGGGTAGGTCGCAAGGTCTTCATTGGGCGCAAACTGCAGCGGGTTGACGAAGATCGAGGCCACAACCGCCGCACATCGTTCGCGCGCGCGCCGCACCAGCTCGAGATGTCCTTCGTGAAGCGCGCCCATCGTCGGAACGAATCCGAGAGGCCGCGGCAACGCAGATGAGAGCGCGCGCGCCCGCGCAACCGTAGCGGCGCTTTCCATGAGCGTGATGCTACGCGCGCGTCACTCGCAGAAGGGTGCGCCCGACGACGAACGGTTCGCCCACCGGCAACGGAACGTCGCCGACGACGGGCTCGCCGCCCAAGCGTGTCCCATTGCGACTGCGAAGATCGGTCAACCGGATCGAACTGCCGTCGATGAGCAGACGTGCGTGCTGGCGAGAGACGTAGCGGTCGAGCGAGAGGCAGGCGTCCGCTAGCGAGTAGTCGCGTCCGATCGTGATCTCGCGCTCGAACGGCCACGTGGTGCCATCGAGCGGACCGCTAAGCACTTCGAGCAGGTACATGGCCGCCAGCCCTTCTCTAGGCGCTCCCGCGGCTTCCTGGCGCCGAGCCGCTAAGAAATCCCCGGCGAGGGGACGATACTAGAGATGACCATGGACGACCGACTCGATCAGCTCCTCCAGCTCATCGAAGCCGAGCCGGATGGATTGAGGACTGCAGAGTTTCTTCAGGCTCGAGAGATTTTGCAAGGCCTCGTCGGTAAGACGGTAACCAGTGCCTCGATCGAGGACACCCGCATCGCTATTTCGACCTCCGACGGTTGCTGCTATCACTTTTACGGCTTTTTAGGCCGCGGCGGGCCGCCTAACTAGGCGATTCGAGCGCGCGTGCAGCGAAGAGCGCGCCCAAATAAGCATGTGAGGCGAGCACTCCCCCCTGCACGTACACTTCGTACGGCGGGCGCACGGGCGCATCGCAGGAGAGTTCGATCGTGGCGCCACCGATGAAGGCCCCCGACGACATCAGCACGGGATCGGCATACCCCGGCACCGCTCCGGGCACCGGCGTGAAGCGCGCGTTGACCGGCATCGCAGCTTGTAGGCCTGCGGCAAAACGCTCGAGCCCCCGCACCGATCCAAGACGAATCGCCTGGACGGTATCGGTACGCCTGGCACCCGCCGATGGCTCGACGCCGTAGCCGAGGCCCTCGAACAGTGCGGCGATGAAATCCAAGCCGCGCAGGGTTTGCTCGACGACGAGCGGTGCGAGAAAGAGACCCTGGATGAACGCGCGGCCGAAACCTAACGTCGGCCCAAGCGCTGCGCCTAGACCCGGCGCGTAAAGGCGAGCCGCGACGCGCTCGACAAGCTCGGCACGTCCCGCGACGTAGGCGCCCGCCGGGGCGATCGATCCGCCGAGATTCTTGATCAACGATCCCATGATCAAATCGGCGCCCACCTCGGCCGGCTCTCGGTCTTCGACCAGTTCTCCGTAGCAGTTATCCACCAGCACCAGCGCATCCGGAGCCTCACTCTTGACCGTAGCGTACGCGGCCTCGCATTCTGCAACGGTCAGCGATCGCCGCGGCGCGTAACCGCGCGAGCGCTGCACGAAGACGGTCACGTTCGGCGTCGCGCGCAGCTCTTTTTGCGTCGCTGCCAGATCGATCGCACCATCCTCGCCCAGAGCGATCTCGCGGTACTCGATGCCCTCATCGACGAGGCAGTGCGGCGCGTCGCAGATTGCGTTGCGCAGCGTATCGTACGGCGCCCCGGAGATCGAGAGCAGCGTCGCGCCACGCGGGGTGCATGCCGCTAGCGCCGCGACGATTGCATGCGTCCCGCTAACGATCGAGATCCGCGCGATGGCGCGCTCCGCACCCAGAACGCGCGCGAGCAGCGACTCGTAACGCGCGCGCGCGGCGTCGTCGTAGCCGTAACCGGTCGTTCCGGCAAGATCGCTCTCGTCAACGCCCTCGTCGATGAACGCGCCGAGAACCTTGCGCTGCACGGCTTGCTGGGCATCGTAGGTCAGCGTTGCGGTTTGACGTTGCGCCTCGAGCGCCGCCTCTTTGACGCGCCCGGTTATCCCGAACCGCTCGCACAGCTCCGCGATCACGTGCTCTCCAAGATATGGCGTTCGTAGGCACGCACGAACGGATAATACATTGCCGTCGCAACCACGATGTTCAGTGCGGCGAGCGCTATGGCGCGCAGATCCTGAGTCGCGACGTAGGTCGAGATGAACGTCGGAACCGACGAAGGGACGTAAAATGCGGCGCGCGACACGAGGCCGGTTGCAACCGCGCCGTAGGTAATCGTTGCGAGCACGATCGGCACGCCGACGAACGGCAGAACGAGATGAGGGTTGAAGACGACGGGGGCGGCAAAGAGCAGCGGTTCGTTGAGATTGAAGAGCGATGGTACGAACGTCGCGCGACCCACCGCGCGGAGGCGCGGAACGCGCGAGATCGCAAGCAAACCCGCCAGCGGTAGCGTCGCACCGGCGCCTCCCGGAAAGACGAAGAGAAAGAGCGAGACCACGACGATGTACGGCAGCGGCGCGTGCACGGTAAATGCGTGCGTGTTCTGCATCTGCATCGTGAGATAAACCGGCGTTACGATGGCGGCCAAGACCGCTGGACCGTGTACGCCCGCCGTCCAGAGCAACGTTTCCACCAGAACGATCGCAACGAGCGCGAGATAGGTATCGCCAAGGTGCGCGATTGGATGCAACGCCGATGCGATAGCCGCCGGCAAGGAGACGTGCAGGGCGATCAGCGCGCCAAAGGTTCCGATGGCTAAGAGCGCGCCAAGCCAATCCGATAGCGCCGGCGCAACGCGCCGGCGCACCAGCGCGATCCAAGCAGCGGTAACGCCGCAGGCAAGCATTGCGACAAAGAGACCGGCAGTACCGAGGACGCGGAGATAGGTGATCGGATCGGGCCCGAACGGCCGCGGCAACGCGAGTGCAAAGGCGGTGACGCTGCCCAGCAGCAGCGGCGCGACGGCATAACGCGTCGCTCTTGCCAGCCGGATCGGCAATATGACGACGAGCGTCGCCGCCATGACGCCGAACGCGGGCAACAACGCCGAGGCTACGCGCAAGCCGAGCGTCTCTCCCGGTAAGGTTCTGCCGAGCAGCTCTGCGATCAAAATCCCGAGAAAGGCGGCCGCGAGGCCGATGAAGCTCCAGGGCAACGCGTCGCGCAGCGACGCAATAAATGGCAACTCGCCGAGGCGGCGCATTACCGGCACCGCCCGGCGCTCGAAAGCGGCGAAAAATTTAGAGGCGGCGGACGACCGCTTCGACGCGACCGACGATCTCGACATCGCTCGCGTAGATTGGCGCCATTGCGCGATTCTCCGGCTGAAGGCGGATGCGTCCCGTCTCACGATAGAACCGCTTGACGGTGGCCTCGCCGTCGAGCATCGCGACGACGATTTCGCCGTTTTCGGCGCTTCGCTGGGGACGAACGACGATGAGATCGCCGTCGAGAATCGCAGCCTCCACCATCGAATCGCCCTTCACCCGCAGCATGAACGCGTCCGAGACGCGCGGCACGAAGCCGGCTGAGAGCAGAAACTCGCCCTCGACGTCCTCTTGTGCGGTGATTGGCACGCCGGCGGCGACGCGTCCCAAAATGGGCATGACGACCGCATCGTGCCCCTGGAAGGACGCACCCGAGCGCATTGCGCGGGGCTTGGTCGGGTCCCGCGATATCAAACCCCGGCGCTCCAGGGCCTTGAGATGGGCGTGGATGGTCGAGGAGGACGAGAGGCCGACGCGCTCGCCGATCTCGCGCACCGAGGGCGGGTAGCCCCGTTCACACGTAAAGCTCCGGATAACGTCTAGGATGCTACGCTGACGTTCCGTCGCCGGTTTCTCCACCGTGGCTTTGCGCATCGCTCCTCCCATCGGCAAAGTGCCAAGCATATGGCACGGATGACGGGTATAACCCTATCACAAATCATAAATCATGGCAAACATACGTTCGTAATCGCTTGACAATGCAAGGCAGCCCCGTGATAGAATCTAGTGGACGAACAGGCGTTTGGCACTAGATATAGGAGTGAAAACGGTGGGTAGGCGCAAACATTTCACACTCATGCCGGCGATCGCGCTGGCGGCTCTGGGCCTGATGGTGGCGCTTCCGATGCTCTCGGGCGTCCGACTCTACGCAGCCTCGGCACAGCACTACGCGAACGTCACCGTCCAGCCGGGAGACACCCTATGGGGGCTCGCCTCCGCTCACGCCGGCCCGACTGCCGACGTTCAAGAGATCGTTGACCGAATCTCCGACGTGAATCACCTTCAATCGGGCGCATTGCAACCTGGGGAGCACCTTCGCATCCCGGAGTGACCCTTCGACTGCGCTCAGGATGACAAGCCCCTCACTGCGCTCAGGGTGACAAAGCTTAGGGCGACAAAGCTTAGGGTGACAAAAACGGCGCCAACATCGTGGCGTCGTTTTTGTTTTTAGCGACGCGAGACGAGCACTAGGCTGTGCCCTTGGTGTTCCTCTAGAAACCCCAGCCCCTCCATCATCCAGGTTTCGAGGCCGCCGGCCGAGTGTTTCGCGACCTCGCGAACGACGTGCAACCGGTCCTGCAGCCAGCGCAACTCGGTACGGGTCGTCGTGGGAAAGATCGCCGTCTCGCAATCCTCGCACCGATACCCGTACTGCGCTATGTTTTCTCCATGCTGTCGGAGACGAGCTGGAGCGTGGTTTGATAGATCGTCGTGGAAGTTCCCACCACGCCGTTATCGTGGCGTTGCGTTACGTACTCGTCGACCGTCGTTGGAAGCCCGCGGCTCATATCGTAGCCGATCTTGGTCTGGACGTCGGTGGTCAGGCTTCCGCCGCCGGATTGTTGGATTTTCCGCGCTTCGCTAACTTGCACGTCGCTGGACGTCGTGGGGCCGATGACGTAGTCGGCCGTGATGTTTAGGTTGGGCGAGTTTTGAGCGATCTGCCAGTGACGCTTCGCATCGATGTTGTTGGGATCCACGAAGTTCGGTCCTAAAAAACGAAGTAACGTATACTCTTCTGAATAGACCGTTTTGTTGGGATCGCAGATGACGCGGGTGTTGCCGTAGACAACGCAGGTCGCAGCTGGGGCTCTGCGTGTCTGCTCACCGGTCTCGCTGATTGAAACGATCAAACCGCCGTCGCTCTGCTTGGCCAAGATGCCGACGGTCATCGTACCCTTATCGGTCAGAGAACCGCTGTAGTGGGACGTGCCCGAGCCTCCACCCGCGAACGCGCCGGCGTTGCCGTAGTCTTCTGCGGGATTAGCGGAGTCCTTCGCGTTGATATCCTGCTTCGCACTGTAGGTGAAGCTGTAGACGAGCGTAGGAACCGTATTGGTGTACGCGCTCGCTACGCTAGGCAAGAGAAACAGTGCGGCCGTCGCAGCGGCGGCCACGATTTTTTTAACTTTCAACGTGTCATCGCCTACTGCGCTACGGCTTCGCCATCGTGTCGGAGACCAACTGAAGGGTGGTTTGATAGATCGTCGTCGCCATTCCCTTGACGCCTCGATCCTGACGCTGGGTCACGTACTCCGCAACGGTCGCGGGAACGATGCGGCTCATATCGTAGCCGATCTTGCTCTCCACGTCGGTCGTCACGTTACTCTGGCCGGGCGTGACAATCTTGCGCGTCTCGCTGATCTGGACGTCGCTGGTGGTCGTGGGTCCGATCACGTAGTCGGCCGTGACTTTCAGGGTCGGCGAGTCTTGCACGACCTGCCAGTGGCGCTTTGCATCGATATTCGCCGCGTTCAACGAAGTTTTGCCCGAGAAAGCGCAGGAGCGTGTACTCCTCGGTATAGACGGTCTTGTTCGGGTCGCAAATGACGCGGGTATTACCGTAAACGACGCAGGTTGCCGGCGGGGCCCTGCGCGTCTGCTGGCCAGCCTCACTGATCGAAACGATCAAACCGCCATCACTCTGCTTGCCCAAGATACCGACGGTCATCGTCCCCTTGTCGTCCAGCGCGGCTTCATAGTGGGACGTGCCCGATCCCTGATTCGCGGGATTGCAACCAGAGCCGCCGGTACAGTCGTGCCAGTCTTCCGCTGGATTAGCCGAATCCTTTGCGTTGATATCCTGATTCGCGCTGTAGGTGAAGTTGTAGACGAGCGTAGGGACGGCGGTGGCGGCGTGGGCCACGCTGGGCAGAAGAAGCACCGCCGCCGCACTGGCTACCAAGATGTCCTTAATTCTCAACATGTCGTCACCTTCTGCTTTTCTAAAGCAAACTATGTTTTCGCCATGGTGTCGGAAACGAGTTGGAGCGTCGTCTGATAGATCGTCGTCGCCATTCCGGAGACGCCGCGATCCTGGCGCTGGGTCACGTACTCCTGCACGGTCGTGGGAACGATGCGGCTCATATCGTAACCGATCTTGCTCTCCACGTCGGTCGTCACGTTACTCTGGCCGGGCGTGACAATTTTGCGCGTCTCGCTGATCTGGACGTCGCTGGTGGTCGTGGGTCCGATCACGTAGTCCGCAGTGACCTTCAGCGACGGCGAGTCTTGTACGACCTGCCAGTGGCGCTTTGCATCGATGTTCGTCGGGTCGACGAAGTTTTGCCCGAGAAAACGCAGGAGCGTGTACTCTTCGGTATAGACGGTCTTGTTCGGATCGCAGATCACGTGGGTGTTACCGTAAACGACGCAGGTTGCCGCCGGGGCTCGCCGCGTCTGCTGGCCCGCCTCGCTGATTGAAACGATCAAACCACCGTCGCTCTGCTTGCCCAAAACCCCGACGGTCATCGTTCCCTTGTCGTTCAGCCCGGTTTCGTAGTGGGATGTGCCCGAGCCCGGATTCGAGGGTGAATTACCGCCGCCGGTGCTCGGGTTTTTACCGCCGCCGGTGCTCGGAGCGCCGTAGTCTTCCGCGGGGTTAGACGAGTCCTTCGCGTTGATATTCTGACTCGCGCTGTAGGTGAAGTTGTAGACGAGCGTAGGCACGGGAGTGTCCGCGCGGGCTACGCTAGGTAGAAGAAGCAGTACCGCCGTCGTACCGGTTACGAAGATTTCCTTGCTTCTCAACATGTCGTCACCTTTTACTTTTCTAAAACGAACTTATTTTGGACACGCAGCGAGTGCCGCAGAGATAGTTTTCCCAGCGGCGTCTTCCCGCTTTGCAGTTTCGGATTGTAGCCACTCCATCCCATCCATGATGTGGGAGAGCGGGTTATATCCGACCGCCAACCCGGGGATTTGGCTCGGGTTGAGCGAGTATGGATTCTGAGAGATGCCCGGCGTATTGGGATCTTGCCAAGGATTGGGAGTCTCCCGAGCGGTTTGGTACGAGGCGTCGGTGCCTTGAATCTCGCCGATGTACTCCTCGCCGGCGTGCTGAAGCTCGCCCATCTGCTGCGTCTGCACGAACCCGTTGATTAGGTCGAGTGACGCGCTCTGAAATGCGACGGTTTCGAGCAGCTGCTTCTTGATCTGCTCCAAGGTCGCATTGTCGGCAGGGTTCCCCGTCGGCGCGAGGAGCTTCTCGTCGTCGAGCAGCGTCTGAGCCGCGATCAGGTTACGCGCGATTGGCGACACCAAATACGACATCTGCTGGAGTGTCATGCTCGTCGCGGGGGAGACGTTATTTATCGAATCGCCGCCGACGCCGCTGGCAACGCCATTCTCGAAAACCGCGCGCCCGTATCTCTTGAAGAGCGGCGCGCCCTTCGCGATCGTCCCATCGTTCTGAAGAATCATTGCGACGGCTGGCCGGACGGTTTCGTGCAGGCGCGCGCAGAGTGCGGTCGTCACGATGTGATAGATTTGCGGCGGCGGGGTCGCCGCGGCCACGGCAGCATCCGACCGAGCCTGTAACGGTAGAAGCCCAGCGCACGCTAGGACGCAGATCAAAAGCAGCAGCGATCTGTGCACTTACGACAATTTTCGCACGCGTGAGCCCGGCGCCTGCCGCCCGGAAAGCAGAAGCGGGGCCCCAAAGGGCCCCGCTTTGCGTTGGCTACGTTAGCGAGGTTAAATCGGTTAGATCTTCACCTGAGCGTTGACGTAGAGGTTGATCGGTGCCGGCGCGCCACCGATTGCGCCGTTATTGAGCGAACTAGGTTGATAGCTCTGAGTAAACGGCGTGGTTGCGTGGTTGGCCGCCCGGTCGCCGATACCGGTGCCGTTGTAGAAGTTCGACGGATAGAGCGAGCTGTTGAAGTTGCCGCCCGCCGGTGAGTATCCGCAGACCACGTTGCTGGGTGGGTTCGCCGTCGTCCATGGCGCCACCGAACCACCGAAGCACGAGTGGAAGAGATTCGCTCCCAGGAGCGTTATCCTGATCGTCGGGCTCACGTCGTATGCGATCTGGAGGTTTCCGACGATCGAGCTCGGCTGTTGGTAGTTATCGAACAGGAACGATCCCGTTTGCGGATCAGGGATGTAGAAGTATCCGAACTGCCCCAGCCCGTTTCCGGTCCCGAACAACACGTTGCACTGCAGCGGGTTGGTCTTTGGCGAGACCTTCGTGATCTTGCCGGTGCCGAAGGGATTCGCGGCCGAGTTATACTGGCAAGCACGCGGGTCGAGACCGTTGGTGTCGAGCGGACTGCCGTAGTAGCCGCCGTTCTGGAACGAGAAGCTGGGCGTAATCGCCAGCTTATCGTGCCGGTAGTTCAGGATCAGCGACGAAACGATCGGCGAGATGTAGCTGCCCAATCCAGCGTTCAGGTTCGGCGCGATCGCGGTCGAGTACGGGTTGTACCAGCCGCTGGTATTGAGAAGCCCCTGGGCCGGCTGATTGTAGTACGGGTTCAGGATCGTATCCTGATTGGCCGAGTTTTTCTTGTTACACGAGACTCCATTTAGGCCTTGGTAGCAGGGGGAGCCGCCTCCGCTCTTGGTCAGCGAGTTGTATGCGGCGATGACCTGATTGAGGGCCACGAGCTCGTTCGTGATGGTGCCGCCCCCGGCTGTCGGAATGTTCTGGAACATCACCTTCGAGTTGGTATAGGTGAAGGCCAACTGTCCCGAGAGACCGTTGCGGGTGAAGTCACCCTTATTGAACTGGAACTCGACGCCTTGGTTGCGGTTGACGCCGACCGGCACTTGGGTGACGAAACCCGAGCCGATGAATGTCTGCTGCTGCCAGTTCGAGACCCACGTGTAGAACGGCGTGAGCTTAAAGCTCATGTCCGTTCCACGAAAGTGCTGCTCGTACGAGAGATCGTACTGCCCCGACGAGATTCCCGGAATCGGGTGGAACGGCGAGTAGAACCCGAGGTTCATCGTATTGTTCCATACCGACCGGTCGTCTCCCGAAAGGCTCGAGTACTGTACCGAAGCGGTGATCGGCGGCTGCGTGAAGCGCCCCGCCGAGACGCGCCAGACGACGTCGGGCGACTGCGTGAACGTCGCCGAGAAGCGCGGTTCCCAATAGTCAAGGGAGTACGTGTTCGGCGAGACCGCAGTGAAGTTCGGCGCCGCTACCCCATTTTGCGTGGTGCCGTTGGGATGAACCCATCCGGTGTGCGGCCCCGCGGGGTTGAGCTTCGTGGCTGCCGTGTCACAGTTGCCGTTGACGTATTGCGTCGCTGCCGGCGGCGCGGCGCCCGGCGCCAACGGTTGCGTCAGGACCTCGTTCGTGGCCGCCAAGACGCAGGTATAGTTTGCGGTCATGTTGGCGTAGAACTCGTTCGCGGGCGTCCCCGTATTGGGAAGGTCGTACGTGAAGTTGTCGTAGCGAATCGAGGCGTTAATCAGGAACCGGTCGTTGGGCCGGAACTGATCGGAGAGCGAGGCGTTGGTAAACCTCGGCGTTATGGAGTTGTACGAGCCGGTAGCGTTTCCGGACCAGAGACTATCCCAGGTTGCGCCAGCTCTCGCTGCGGGAGTTCCCGGCAGCGCGAAGCCGGCCGGTCCAGCCGCGGCATTACTAGTCCAAGACGGAGACAGTGTTGTGCCCGTCTTAACGTTGTAGTAGCTGCTGCTCAGACAGGGCACGGGCGCTCCGGAGACGAGTCCGGTGGAGTTCGGTGTGCCGTTAAAGCAGCGGAATCCGCCCGGCCCTGCCGACATATAGCCAATCGGCGAGCAGGAACCTAGGCAGCTGTTATAGGCCGAGGTGTTGTTGAACCGGATCACGCCGGCGGTCGTGTAGTTACCGTCCAGCGAGACCAGGTTTTGGTCGTTGAGCTGATCCTGAAAGTCCAGCGCGCCGCCCGACGTGTGGGTCAAGAGCTGGTACTGAGCGGCAAGCGCGGAGGGCGTCAGTTCGTCGGTTGCCCCGAATGAGGGGCTGGCTTCCAACCAGTCGGAGTAGAAGGTGTACCCATAGGCCCGAAGATAGGCCGACTGGCTCAGGGCGTACGTGTATTGGACTTTCGTGATTCCGGTATCGTTCCGGTTGTTGGTAAGTCCCTCGTCGTTTGCTGGAATTGGCCCATCGAACGCGTGAGCGGGAGTATTGGGGGACATGTAGACGCCCGGGGTCTTGATGGTCGTCGCGCTCCGCGCGATCGGCGTTCCAAACGGCACGTTGTATGCGACGTTATCGCCGTACCCTAAGTACGTTGGGCCGCAAGCGATGGGTTCCGTCGCACAATTGTACGGCGCCGGGTATCCCGATCCAATGAACCGCTTGGCATACAGCAGGTTCGGGTTCAAGAGCGACGTGATCTGTCCGGCACTGGTGCACCCGTTGACCGTTAGCCCCGGGGCGATCGTCTCGGGACCGCATGTGGGTGCCGCAGCGCGCGTATTGTAAAGCGCGTAGATGAACTGATCGTTGCCCGGTCCCATGTCGTTTTGGCTGTTATAGAAGTAGTTGGTGAGCGCCGAGCCGCTCCACAAGACCTGCACGTCGTCGCGAAGGCCGTTTCCCTTCGGGATCCCCATGTGCAGGTTGATGACGCTTTCACGATCCGTGATCTGGCTCGGGCTGGACGATAGCCCGCTGTAGTACTGCCAGCAGCCCTGATCGGGATAGTTGAAGCCTTTCGATCCGACGCCCTGGCACATCGGCTTGACGCCCTGGCAGGTGGCGACTGCAATACATGCATACCCGACGCCAAGGACCTGATCGTCGCCGACGCCGTACCCGATGGCACTTCCGAGCGTGTTACCGGAGAAGATTCCGCCCGGCGTCATGTATCCGGCGCCGTTCGAGTTGTCGGCGAATCGGTAATCTTGGTTGTAGCCCAAGAGAGCGACGTAGTAACTGAAGTTTCGGTCCGGCGTCGAGCCGCCGATCTCGACCGAGGCTTGATGGTAGTACTGCGGCGTTCCGAGGCCCAGGTTGGCCGTCGCGAAGCCGGGGAAGGTACCGGTCTTGATGACCTGGTTGATAAAACCCGAGGTACCCGCGGACGCAACGGAGGCCGGTCCGCCACCCGTGTAGACCTGCAACTCCTGTAAGCCAACGCTGGACTCAGTGGAGGAGTTGTAATTGTCGAACGCGCGGTTGACCGGGATACCGTCGTACTCGAACGCGGAATAGTACGAGTTTTGACCGCGAATGTACGCGGCGTTGAAATCCCAGCCCATGCCGCCTTGCGACGTCTGGACGCCGGGAACCGACGCCATGGCCGAATACGCATTGTTCAGGTTGCCGCCGCCACCGAGTGACTGAGCGGCAGCTGCCTGCGCGGCCGTGACGTTATACAGGTCGGAGCCGACGCCGGATTTGACCAGCGACGTACCTGCAGATGACGTAACGCGCGCGATCGTCACGAGCGATGCCGTCATTCGATAGGAGACCTGTTGCGTCTGGTCGGCAAAGACCACGACGCCTGGGTAAGAGTAAGGCTGGTAACCCGACTTGGTGAGACTGATAGTGTAGGTGTCGGGGCCAAGCGAGAGGAGCGTAAAGCGACCCCCCGCGTCCGTCGTTGCGGCCCGAACGCCGGAGGGAGCGACTGCCTGCACTTGCACGCCGGCAATCGGGACTCCCTTCGAGTCGGTAATCATGCCCGCGATGTTACCGGTGGTGCCTGCCAGTGCCCATGTTCCCTGGCTGAGGAACGCCACAAGTAACAAAACGGCTATAACCGCGCGACGGAGGGTCTGTTGTGAACTCATATTGTTCGTTTAACCCTCTATCATTATCGAGTTGTCAAAAGGCGAGCCGCCCCGCTTTCCCACCGGCCGCTTGGCCCCAGGAATTTCACAGAGTGACCCACTGCGCCAAGCATTTGCTCAGGATTGGGTTGGTTCCTTTAGGTACCCTTAAGGGATGGCGCGCAGGGCCGTTGACGGATTTACGCCCGGACGGCGAGGCGTTGGGCAAGCAAGCGTGGGATATCGGACGGACGATCGGCTACCGGCACGCCGGCCGCTTGAAACGCGGCGATCTTGCTCTGGGCCGTCCCGAAGTTTCCGGAGATGATCGCGCCGGCATGGCCGAGGGACTTCCCCGCCGGGGCATTGCGGCCGCCGACGAAGGCGACGACCGGCATCTCGGGCAGGTGCTCGGCGATGAACGCGGCGGCATCTTCTTCGTCCGAGCCGCCGATTTCGCCGCAGAGAACCAGGGCGCCGGTCTGCGGATCGTTCTTGAATTCGCGTAGGCATTCGACAAATGTCGTTCCGATGATCGGATCGCCCCCGACGCCGACGCAGGTCGATTGCCCGAAGCCCTCGCGCGTGAGCAGGTCGACGACCTCGTAGGTCAGGGTTCCCGAGCGGGACATGACCCCGACGCGGCCCTCTTTGAAGATGTGGCCGGGCATGATGCCGACGAGCGCCTTACCCGGCGAGATGAGACCGGGACAGTTTGGACCGATGATGCGCATCCCCGCAGTCGTACCGACCACCTTGAGCGTATCGTGCACCGGCACGCCCTCCGTGATGCAAACCGCAAACGTGATTCCCGCTTCGTAAGCCTCGTAAAGCGCGTCGGCGGCAAAGGGAGGCGGAACGAAGATGCACGTATGGGTCGCGCCGGTCGCTTCAACGGCCTCTTTGACGGTGTCGAAGACGGGCAGTCCATGCGGGGTCGTCTGCCCACCCTTGCCGGGCGTGACGCCCCCCACCAGATTCGTCCCATATTTCACCATGCGGTCGGCATGATACGAACCCTCCGCACCGGTGATGCCTTGTACGATGACCCGGCTGTTCTTGTCTAAGAAGATCGACACGTGCTTAGCCTCTCATCTCCGAAGCGAGTCGCACCGCTTCGCTTGCGCCTTCGTCCATTGTTTCCACCGGGGTCATGCCGGCATCGGCCAGGATGCGCCGGCCCTCTTCTTCGTTGGTTCCCGTCAAACGAATGACGAGTGGAATCTTTCGTGACGTCGTTTCTCGCATCGCCTCGACGACGCCGCGCGCAACTTCGTCGCCGCGCGTGATGCCGCCGAAGATGTTGATGAAAAAGACCGTCGCGCCGGTGTTGTTGACGACGAGCTCGTAGCAGTTGCGAACCCGTTGCGCGTTCGCGCCCCCGCCGACGTCGAGAAAGTTTGCGATTTGGCCGCCGGCGTTGCTGACCGCATCCATGGTCGCCATCGCGAGTCCGGCGCCATTGGCCATCGTGCCGACGTCTCCGGGGAATCGCCGAAAGTTGCGAATCCCTACGCCGGCGCCTGCCGCAAGCGTTTCGTCCTCATCCAGCGGCAGCACCGCGTGCCATTGCGCGAACTCGGGATTCTTGAACAAAGCGTCGTCGTCGAGCTCCACCTTAGCGTCGGACGCAATGACGCGGCCATCGGTCGTAAGCGCGAGCGGATTGATCTCGACGAGCTTGGCGCCGTATCGGAAAAACAGCTCGTACAGCGCGCCCGCGATCGCCGGAAACTGTTTGCGAAAGCCCGGATCGAGCTGCGCTGCAAACGCGAGCTCGCGCCCGATGAACGGCGAGTATCCGATCGCCGTGTCCACGGGAAATTTCGAAATCGACTCGGGATGCCGCTCCGAAACCTCTTCGATATCCATGCCGCCGTAGCGACTGACGATGAAGACCGGCTTGCGCGCCGCGCGGTCGATCGCCACCGCACAGTAGGCCTCCTTGGCAATGTCCAGCTTCTCTTCGACGAGCAGCGATTTTATCGGTTCGCCTTGCGGATTCTGGCGGTTGGGCGGCATCGGCGTCGCCAAAATCTCCTCGGCGACGCGGCGCCCTTGCGCGGCATCGCCGGCCATCTTAATCTTGCCCGCCTTCCCGCGGCCGCCCATTAAGACTTGCGCCTTCACGACCCACTCGCCCGGGTTCTTTTCGATGAACTGCGCGACCGCGTCGGACGTAAGCGCGTGCTCGCCGCGCGGCACGGCGATGCCGGCACGCTTGAAAAGCTCCTTGCCCTGGTACTCCATCAAATTCATAGCGGGCCCTCAGGTTCGCGCACGGCCGTGCTCGGCCCCTTGCTATCTCCGTCGCACTTCGTGAAAGCCGCCCGCTGCGGAGCGAGTATCGACGTCTATTCCAGACGTCCCAAGAGCGAGCGCGCGATGATGATCTGTTGGATCTCCGACGTGCCTTCGTAGATCTCGGTGATTTTTGCGTCGCGGTAATGACGCTCGACCGCGAACTCGGTCGTGTATCCATACCCGCCGTGAATTTGCAACGCTTCGGCGGCGTGCCGGCGCGCGGCCGTCGAAGCAAAGAGCTTTGCCTTGCTCGCGGGAATTGCAAAGGGCTCGCCCGCGTCGGCAAGGGCCGCGGCGCGATAGGTGAGCATCCGCGCCGCATCGAGATCCATGGCCAGCTGCGCAATTTTGAACGAGACACCTTCGAACGCCCCAATGGGCTTTCCGAACGCGATGCGCTCTTTGGCGAACTTCACCGACTCGTCGAGGCACGCGGCGAGAATTCCGATCGCCTGCGCCGCAATGCCGATGCGACCGGCGGTTAATGCCGTCATCGCGTTGCCGAAACCGGCGCCCTCTTCACCGAGCAGCGCTTCGGGCCCGACGCGCACGTCATCGAAGGCTAAATCGCACGTGTTGCTCGTGTGGATTCCCAGTTTTTCGGTCACGCGCTCGATCGTGACGCCGGGCAAGTTCGGTTCGAAAAGAAAGGCGCTGACACCGCGAGCGCCGGGCCCGCCGGTGCGAAACATACCCATGATGACGCCGGCATAGCTGCCGGTGCTGCACCACTGCTTTCGGCCGCGCAGCGTGTAGCCGCCGCCGGAAGGCTTTGCCGTAGCGCGTAAGGCTACCGCGTCGGACCCGGCATCCGACTCGGTCAGCGCGAATCCAGCGAGAACGTCGCGGCTTGCCAAAAGGGGCAGCCAGCGCTCCTTCTGCTCCTTCGTCCCGAGCTTCAGAATCGCCGAACAGATCATCGAATGCACCGAAACGGTCACCGCCGTGCCCGCATCGACTCGGGCGAGCTCTTCGATCGCGAGCGCGTAAGAAAGATAATCCGCTTCCGCGCCGCCGTACTCTTCGGGCACGAGGATTCCCATGATGCCTGCCCCGGCCAGCTTGCCATAGAGTTCGCGCGGAAAAACGTGATCGCGATCCCACTGCGCAACGAACGGCGCGATCTCGCGTTGCGCGATCTCCGCCGCCAGCGCGCCGATCTGCCGCTGATCCTCGCTTAGCTCAAACTGCGAAATGCGACGCTACTCCACACGCACGAGAAGGGCATCGCCCTGACCGCCGCCGGAGCAAATCGTTGCCACGCCGTAGCCACCGCCACGTTTGCGCAGTTGGTTGATCAGCGTCGTTACGAGACGAGCACCCGACGCGCCGACGGGGTGCCCCATGGCGACCGCGCCGCCGTACTGGTTGATGAAGCCGTCCTCGAGCCCGAGACGGCGACCGGACGTTATCGCAACGGCCGAGAAGGCTTCATTGATCTCCCACACATGAATATCGTTCGTGCTCAAGCCCGTGCGGTCGAGCAGCTTACGCGCCGCCATCGCGGGCGTCAGGCTAATGTACGGCGAATCCCAGGCGACCGTCGCGTGCTCCACGATCGTCGCCAGCGCTTTGTAGCCATGCTCCTGCGCGTAGCCGGCGCCGGCGAGAATCAACGCGGCAGCGCCGTCGTTGACGCCCGGCGCGTTCCCGGCGGTCACCGTACCATTGCGCTCCAGAGGCTTGAGCTTCGCCAAGGCCTCAATACTAGCGTCGGCCCGGACCGCTTCGTCGCGATCGACGACCGTGTGTGGATGCTCGCCCGTGATGAACGGCGCGAAGGACGGGTAATCCAGCGTAAACTCTTCCGAAGGCTCGTGGTCCCAGACCGAGGCCGAGCCACCCACCGCGACCGGCACCCGCACTTTCCCTTGACGCGGGAGACGCTCGACGACGACCTTATCCTTCGCTTTGCTCGCGACTTTCACGCCGACGATCTCGTCGGCGAAATGTCCGGCCGCGTGTGCTGCGGCGGCCCGCCGATGGCTTTCCATCGAGAAGATATCTTGCTCTTCGCGCGTGAGACCAAGCTCGTTGGCGACTTTGCTGCCCTGAGTTGCCATTGTCATCGGAAAATATTGATCCCAGAGGCCGTCGAAAATCATCGCATCGACGACCGTGCCGTCGCCGAAGCGATAGCCCCAGCGCGCATCGCGCAGCAGATATGGTGCGTTGGACATCGACTCCATCCCGCCGGCCGCGACAACGGAGTTGGCTTGTGCGTTAATCGAGCGCATCGCATTGACGACTGCAAGCAATCCCGACGCGCATACTTTGTTGACGGTATCGGCAGTCACGGTCTTGGCGAGTCCCGACTTAAAGAGCACCTGACGCGCCGGATTCTGTCCTACGCCGGCTTGCAGCACTTCGCCGAACGTCACATGCTCGATCTCGGTTGGATCGATCTTCGAACGCTCGATCGCGGCGGTGAGGGCGACGGCGCCAAGCGTCGTCGCGGAGAGCGGAGCGAGCGCTCCCCCGAGTTTGCCGAACGGCGTCCGTGCCATTCCGAGTACGACGGTCTCCGAGCTATCCAAATTCATGACTTCGCGATTCTATTTAAACCGCTAAACGCCTAGGGCGGCCACGACCGCAGGGGCTGCAGGGTTCGGGGACGCTCGCTTTTTCGCATCCAGCGAAAAAGCTACTCGGTTCGTCGTCGCTCTCGCCATCCTGGCTTCGCTCCTCCTTCACACGCCCCTCACCCTGCAACCCCTGCGGTCGCGGCCTTCTAATGCTTTACTACGATTGGACAAGTCTCGCATTCGAATTGAATAGTGACGTGCGTCACGCCAAAGTGCTCGCGGGCGCAGTCGTCGATCTCGCGTAGGACGGCGGTCGCTTCGCTCAAGCGGCGGTCGTCGAGCAAGACGTGCGCCGAGAGCGCGTGCGAGCCGCTGCCAATCGACCAAACGTGCAGATCGTGAATTCCGGTTACGCCGCCGATCTTTTCGAGGTGCTCGACGAGGTCCGCGCTGTTTACGTCGCTCGGAACGCTTTCGAGCAGTACTTCGGTCGCGTCGCGCATCAGCCGCACGACGCCGACGACGATGATTGCCGCGACAAAGAGCGAGAGCAGCGGGTCGATCCAGGCGACGTGCGTCAGGCCAATCGCGATTCCGCCGGCGATCACGGCCAGCGCGCCGAGCGCGTCGCCGAAGACGTGAAAGAGCGCCGCGCGAACGTTCATGTCGCGTTCGCCCGGCGCGCGCAAGGAGACTCCGACGCCGGCGTTGACCGCAAGCCCGATTGCCGCGACGATCGTCATCACCTCCGCGTGTGGTTCGACGGGTGCGGCAAAGCGGCGCACGGCGAAATACACGATTCCGATCGTCGCGACGAGCAGAATCGTTCCGTTGACGAGTGCGCCGAGCACTTCGATGCGGCCATAGCCGAACGTGCGGCGCGGATCGGCAGGGCGCGCCGCACCGGCCGACGCTACGAGCGCCAGCGCGAGCGCGACGACGTCCATGCAGACGTGCACCGCATCGCCGGTCAGCGCCAGGCTCCGCGAGACGGCCCCGCCCCAAAACTCGAGCAGCGCGACGAGCGCCGTCGCCAAGAGTGCGAAACTCAGCCGGCGCGCAACGTTTGTCGCGCCCATTACGGCGTCTTGCGGGCCTTCAACCACAGGGCGAACAGCATCGCACCGAACGTCACGAACGTCTTGCTCTCCGCGTTGCGGACGACATCGACGCTCCATTGCCCTTGCGCGTCAGCGACCGGCGTCGATCGCGGAACGAAAGGTGGAACGCGATCGCAATAGCGTTCGAACTCTTCGCCAAACTGCGAACGCAGGAATGCCTCTTCGTGCGGCACGATCGCGGCATAGACCGCGCTCATCGCGGCCAGCGAGCCGCCGACGAGCAAGGCCCGCATGACCGGGCAGTTGCGACCGGTGAAGGCGATGGCGAACCCAGTCGCAGTAATGAAGTTTCCGATATAGAGCGGATTACGTACATAGGCGTACGGGCCGGCGGTAACGAGCTTGCGCGCCGTCACCACGTCGTTGCGCGTGGTCTCGCCGGAGTAGCCCACGGCCCAGCAACGAATCAGCTCGCCCGCGATGGCGATCGGCAGGCCGAGCGCAATGCTGCCTGCGCTCGGTTTGCCGCGCTTTACGAGCGCCAACGCCGGCAAGCTCAAGAGCAGGCCGCGGTTCTTAAAGACGAATGCGCGCACTATCCTTCGACTCCGCTCAGGACGACAACGTTGCGAGCGCTGCTGCATAAACGTCGCGCAACGAGCGGTCCAGTGTAATCTTCGGCTGCCACCCCGTCGCCTCGCGCAGCTTCTGCGAACTGCCGACTGAGAGAGGGATCTCGGTCGCGCGTAGGCGCTGCGGGTCTTCGCGCACTTCCACCGGCACCCGCGCAATCGAGATGAGCTCGCGCAACATATCGCGGATCGTCACGGCGCGACCGCTGCAAACGTTATAGACTTGCGCGCCTTCGCCGCGGCGCGCGAGCGCCAGATAGGCCTCGACGACATCGCGAACATCCAAGAAGTCGCGAGCCGAGCTGAGGCCGCCCACGTACATCTGTGGCTCGCCGCCGCCGGCGATGCGAGCGAGTTGTGCTGCCATAGAAGCAACGACAAAACGCTCGCTTTGACTTGGCCCAATATGGTTGAATGCTCGCGCGACCACGACGTCGAGTCCGAAGCTTCGCGCGCCCGACAAGAGAAAGGCCTCGGCGGCCGCTTTGCTTGCACCGTAGGGACTGGCCGGACGCAAGTCCAGACTCTCGCTAAGCGGATACTCGTTTTGAGCGCGTATACCGTAAACTTCGGCGGAGCTGGTGAAAACGATGCGCGGCGACGGGTCGCCCCCGTACGCCCGCACCGCTTCGGCCAGCCGTGCGCTCCCGAGCGCGTTGGTTTCAAAGCTTTCGATCGGCGAGCGCAGCGAATCCGGTACGAACGTTTGCGCCGCGAGGTGAAAGATGACGTTTGGGCGTGCCGCTTCCAGCGCGGCGCGCAAAGAATCCGAGTCGCCCAGATCGATCGGGAAAAAGTCGCCTCGGTCGTCGTGAGGGCCACCGCAGGCCAAAACCTCGTCGCCTTGCCGGCGCAGCGCACCGACGAGAAAGCGACCGACAAATCCGCTGGCTCCCGTAACCAACGCTCGCACGGCAAGCGCTAGACCCCGATGCGCGCGGAGAGACGAGCAATATCGGCCTCGACCATCATCGCAACGAGCTGCTCGAAACCAATTTCGGGCTCCCAGCCTAGCTCGCGGCGCGCTTTGTTCGCATCCCCGATGAGCAGATCGACCTCGGCGGGCCGAACGAAGCGCGGATCCGATACGACATAAGGCTCGAACGAACCGAGACCGGCCACTTGGAACGCGATCCGCACAAAATCGCGTACGCTGTGCGTGCGACCGGAGGCGATCACATAATCCTCGGCGCGCGGCTGCTGCAGCATCAGCCACATCGCGCGCACGTAGTCGCCGGCGTAGCCCCAATCGCGGTGCGCGTCGAGGTTACCGAGGCGCAGCTCGTTTGCGAGACCCAGTTTGATCCGCGCCACGCCGTCAGAAATTTTGCGCGTGACGAACTCCTTGCCCCGGCGCATGCTCTCGTGATTGAAGCAAATTCCGCTGCACGCAAAGAGACCGTACGACTCGCGGTAATTTACCGTGATCCAATGGCCGTAGGCCTTTGCGACGCCGTAGGGACTGCGCGGATAGAAGGGCGTCGTCTCGCGCTGCGGCGTTTCGACGACCTTGCCGAACATCTCCGAGCTCGAGGCTTGGTAGAACCGAATCTTCGGGTCGACGTGACGAATCGCTTCGAGCACCCGCGTGACGCCGAGTGCCGTAAACTCGCCGGTCAGCACCGGCTGACTCCACGAAGCCGGCACGAACGATTGTGCCGCAAGATTGTAAATTTCGTCAGGACGGACTTCGCTGACAATCGACGTGATCGAGCTTTGGTCGAGAAGATCGCCCGAAACGATCTCGATCTCATCGACGATATGCTCGATGCGCTCGTGCACCTCGGTGCTCGTGCGCCGCGTCATACCGACGACGCGGTATCCCCTCTCGAGCAGCAGCTCCGCGAGATAGGACCCGTCCTGGCCCGTAATTCCCGTAACGAGTGCGGTCTTGCTCACCAGTGCGGCCGCCCTTGCCGCAAGCGCTCGACGAGCGTGATTGCGATAAACGCCGCGACTTGGCTCGGCAGCGTCCCGCGCCCAAACCCGGCATCGTAGCCGAGCTCGCCGGCCAATAAATTCGTAACGCGCGGGCCGCCACAGATCAGCACGACGTTATCTCGCACGTTCTCTGCCTCCAGCAGCTCGCTCAGTGCGGTGAAGTTCGCGATGTCGCTTCCTTTCTGCGTGACGGCCTGCGACGCGAGCAATGCATCGATCCGTCGCTCCTTTGTGAAGCGCACCAACTCCTCGACGGCGACTTGACTGCCGAGGTTATGCGTTTCGAACTCGTGGTAGCGTTCCAAGCCGTAATCGCCCTTGTACCCTTTCATATTGAGGATCGCGTCGATGCCGACGGTGTGAGCGTCGGTGCCGATGCAGGCGCCGGCCACCCGGATTTTGCGGCCGACCCGCTCGTGCACCAGCGCGTCGATCTGCTCCATCGACATCGCGTGCGCGCCCGCCGAAGGCGCCACGATGCCGTCAACGTCGACGGCCTGCGTCGTGGTTGCGTAGATCACGAAGAAAGAGAAGCCCGAGGCAATCGGCCGCCCTTCGACGACTTGCACCTCGCGGAAGCCCATCTTGCCGGCGAGCTGGCGCGCCGCCTCGTCGGCCGCTTCGCTCCAATCGACCGGTAGCGTAAACGAGAGCTGCACCTTTCCGTCGTCGCGCGTGTCGCCGAAGGGTCCGACGAGCTTCGTCACCCCGGCCGCCCTAGCGACAGACGTCGCTCTTCAAAGGGGTTCCAATAGTCGGCAGCACGTTCGAAGACGCCATCGAAGCCGCGGCCCCCTTCGGGCGCCCGCGAGACGTCGGCAAAGAGCGCGGCCTCTATGGCCGCCATCAGCCCCATTGCCGCAACGCGTTCGAGCAACGCTTCGCTCGAAGCGAGCACGTCGTGCGCACGCCGTTCGATGATGCCGCCGGGCCGCAGCGCGATCTCGTCGCCGAAATGCCGGGCCGTGCTCATGATGTAGCGCGCATTCTCGAGGGATAGCGCGCGGTCGCCCACAAATGGCGTGTGGATCGCTTCAGTCGGCATGCCGCACAAATGGATGTTCTGACCCGTCATCACCGACGTTAGGTTGAACATCGCGTCGATTAGGTGACCTTTGAAGATGTCGCCGGTCATGTGTTTGGTCGGCGGCATATACTTTAGCGGCGCATCGGGGAAGATCTCGCGCGCTAGCTGTGCCTGCGCCACTTGAAAGAGAAAGCCGTCTTCGCGGTCGGGGTCGATTTCGTAAGCGTCGCCCAGCCCAATCTGAGCGTCCGGCAGTCCGGCGCGATGTGCGAACTCTTCGTTGATGAACTGCGATGCGAGCACCGCCGGCGCTTGCTCGACCGCGTCGGCCGTCGTTAAGTAATTATCCTCGCCGGTGTTGATTATGATCCCCGCCGCGGCGTTGAGCATGCGGCTGAAATGCTGATCGACGAAGGTCCGCTTCATGTTGATGTCGCGAAAGAGAATCCCGTACATCGAGTCGTTGAGCAGCATGTCGAGCCGTTCGAACGCCGCCATCACCGCAATCTCCGGCATGCAGAGGCCGCTGGCGTAGTTCGTCAACATCACGTAACGGCCGAGCTTTTCGCTCGCTTCATCGAGCGCGGCGCGCATTATCGCGAAGTTGGCCTGGGTCGCATACGTGCCTCCGAACCCTTCCGTCGTGGGGCCGAACGGCACGAAATCGAGCAGCGACTGGCCGGTGGACCGAATTACGGCAATCACCTGCGCGCCGGCTTCCGCGGCGGCGACGGCCGCGACGCGATCTTCGTAGATGTTGCCGCTTGCGACGATGACGTAGAGCAGCGGCGGCGGCAACTGCGGTAAAACCGCGAGCCTCACAGCGCGCTCAGCGCGCCTCTCGGCGATCCGGTCCAGCGCCGAGTCGACGAAGCGGGCCAACGCGCCGCGAGCCGCGGCTTGCGGAGTGGACGCAAACTCGTCGAGCGCGTACCGGCCTCCGGCGATCTCCGCAGCGAGTGCCGCCGGCTCCAGACCTGTTTCCGCCAAGGCTTTGCCGAAGGGTAGCGCGACGCCGCGAGCGCGTTCATGAGGCGGCAGCGCGTCGAGAATCGCATTGGGGAGCGGAACTTCTTGCGCCGAGATCCCATCCACGCCGAGCAGCCGCAGTACGGCGCGTTCGACCGAAACCGTCGAGTGGGCGGCGATAAAGGCTTCCACCGGCGCTACGATAGCGCCGGCGAGGTCCCGGCAGCGTTCTACGCTGCGGCGATCAATTCGAAGGTCCACGGCGGCTTCTTATCTTACGCCAAGCGCCAGATAGGCGGCAATTCCCTCGCGCCACGGCGGCATCGCGATCCCGAGCTCGTTGCGCTTCGCGCTCTCGAGTGCGGAATAACGCGGGCGAATCGCCCTGGCTTTCCACTGGTTGCCCGCGATCGGCTCGATCGCGAACTCGACCCGAGCTCGTCGCATCGCCTCGCAGGCGAACTCATACCAGCTCACCGGCCCGGCAGCGGCGACGTGATAGAGACCGTATGCGGTGGTGCCGATCAGCTTGCGCAGCGCATCGGCGAGATCGCCGGCAAACGTCGGCGATGCAACGACGTCGGCAACCACGCGCACCGATTCTCCGCTCTCACCCGCCGTGAGTATCCGGTCGATAAACGTACGACGTCGCGAAGTCGAACGCGAAGGTCCGTAGACTCCACACGTCCGCACGACGAACGCGCGCCCACCGGCCGCTTCGACCAAACGTTCGCCCGCGAGTTTCGAAGCGCCGTAGAACGAAAGCGGGTTCGGCGAATCGCTCTCGGTATACGGACTGCCCTTCGCACCGTCGAAGACGTAGTCGGTGCTCATCGTAACGAACAGCACGTCGCGTTGGGCGGCAAGGCGTGCGGCGCGGCCGACCGAAAATGCGTTGATTTCGAGCGCCGTCTTTTGCTCGTCTTCGCAACGATCCACGTCGTGAAAAGCCGCCGCATTTACCAGCACGTCCGGCTGCGTTGAGGTCAGCGCGTCCGCGAGTCGTGTGCTCTGCTCGATCGCCAGCTCGTCGTGCGGCGGCGCGACGATCTCGCAATCGCTCCAGCGCCGTGCGATCGCCGTTCCGAGCTGCCCCGAGCCCCCCAGCAAGAGAACGCGGGTCACACCGTCGACCGCCGGCCGCTGGAGTTTCGCTGAAAGAGCAGCGAAATCGTGACGGCGACGGCGGCTGCGAAGTTGCCAAGCACCATGATCTCCACGACGGTCGCAAGCGTCGAATGGAACGTAACGATCGCGGCGAGCGTGCTCAGCGTGCAGATCAACAGCGGCACCGTAAACCCAAGGCGATGGGTGGCGATCCCGTAGAACGTGAGCGAGTTGGTCAAGGCGAGCAGCACCATCGCCAAACCGTATTTAACCAGTAACGGCGCCGCCGCATCGAAGGCATGTCCGACGAGCGCGTGCAGCACGTCGGTACCAAAGAAGTAAAAGATGAAGAGCCCGCAGAGAGCGACTGCTACAAGCATCGCTAAACTGCCCGCCAAGACCTCGCGGGTTCGCGCGCCGCGCGCGTGGCGGTCCGCTGCCTGCGGAAGGAGTACGGTCGGAACGAATCCGACGAGATAGAGCAACATCTTGCCGCCCAGCGATGCGGCCGAGTAGAGTCCCGCGGCGTGCTCGGGAAAATAGTGCTTCACCAAAACGACGTCGGCGGATCCCATCAACGCGATGGCGATTGTCGCTGCAGCGGCTCCGGCTCCCGCGTTGAGGATGCGGCGCCAGTCGTAGCGGACGCGATGCGGCGGCGACGCGGCATATCGCCGTTTTAACCGCAAAGCGAGATAGGTCAACGCACAGAGAGGCCCGATTAAAAACCCGATGACCGCGCCGCCGAGGCGCAAGCCGAGGGCGATCAATGCGACGATGCCGATGACTTTTGCGATGCCCTCCGCCGCATTCGAGAACCCATATCCGACGAAATCCTGCGTCCCCTGGGCGATCGCGCGCAACGAGTTGACGAAGAGTGCCACGCCGGCAATCAATCCGACGAACGGCACCGACCAAATCGGGACGTGCAGAAAGCGCGCAAAGGGAACCATTCCGGCAATCGCCACCACGAGGTAAAGCAGGGCCAGTTTTGCAAAGCCGCCGGCGATGCTGTCGGTGAGTCCGCGGAGGTGGCCGTCGTCGTGCAGCGCCCGAAACTCCGCGGCGAGCTGCGCGACGACCGGCGCGACGAAAGCGACCGGAAGCGCCGCAATCAAAGCGGTATTGATTAACGCGTAGAGTCCGCCATAGGCGGCGACCCCGAGCTCTCGGCTCGCAACGGCATGCGCGACGAACCCGCACACGTTGAGCACCATGCCGGTGGTAAAGACCAAGAGGCTCTGCTTCACGATGGCGCTGGCGCGCAACCGCTGGAGTCCACGCCGAAGCACAAAAATGCCCGGTGGACTCGCGCTATCGTTCATAGAACGGTCGTTCTCATGGAAGTCGAGACTTTACCTCTTGCCGGCGCTTTGCTACTGACACCGCGAGTGTTTGTTGACGAACGAGGCTCCTTTCTGGAGCTTTTCTCGCTCGATCGGTATCGCGAATGCGGTATCGGGGACTCGTTCGTGCAGGATAACTCTTCGCTCTCGCGCCGTAACGTCTTGCGCGGGCTGCATGGCGACGCGCGCATAGCCAAACTCGTTTCGGTCCTGCGCGGCAGCGTTTACGACGTTATCGTTGACGTTCGCACGATGAGCCCGACGTACGGACAATGGCACGGAATAACGTTGACGGCAGCCGACGCGCGACAAATCTACGTTCCCCGCGGCTTTCTTCACGGCTTCTTAACGATCGAAGATGGTACGGTTTTCTGGTACAAGCAGAGCGCCGCATACGATCCCGGGTGCGAGGTCGGCGTCGCCTGGGACGATGCCGATTTAGGAATCGAGTGGCCGCTCGGTAAAAACGTCCCGATTCTCTCCCCTCGCGACGCCGCGAACCCGCCGCTGCGCTCCCTGCGCGACCGTAACAAACTCGCTCCCACCTAGGTAGAAGCCGCCAAAGGAACCGAATCGAGGGGGGATGGCATTCCGTGATCAGAGTGACGAGACTCTGGTGCATCGAGTGCGTTCCGGGGAAAGGGAGGTCTTCGGCGTGCTCGTCGATCGTTACAAACGCGGCATAGCGAATTTCATTGGCGCAACCGTACGCAACCCGGCGGAAACGGCGGATTTGTCGCAGGAGACGTTCTTGCGCGCGTACGCGCATTTGAACACTTTCAACCCGCAGCTGGGGAAGTTTTCGACCTGGATCTATCAGATCGCACGCAACGTGATTCGTACCTACCTGGCCAAGTCGCAGCGCATCCCGCAACTGCAGGAGCTTTCGCAAGAGCAGACGCTCGAGACGGCCCTTGCCGATCCGTCGCCGCAAGCGGATCCCGCCGGCGGCCTGCTGCGCCAAGAGGCCGAGCGTGAGTTGCGCGCCGCATTGGCAGAGCTCCCGGACCGCACGCGAACCGTGCTAGCCCTGCGCTATTTCGACAATATGGAGTATCAGACGATCGCGAGCACCCTCGGGCTATCGCTCGGAAACGTTAAGACCCTAATCCATCGCGGGAAGATCGCCCTAACGAAAAAGATGCGCGAACGCGAAGCGCGCGCCCTCGGCGTGCCGGCTCGCTCGCCGGAGAAGGGGGCCTTACATGCGCTGCTCATCGTGTGAGCCGATGCTGGACGATCACCTCGAAGCGACGCTGAGCCGCCGGCAGATGCGCGAGGTCGCGCTCCATCTGGGCTCGTGCCCCGCTTGCAGGGGCCTGTTCGAGGAGTTGCGCGTGATCGATGCCCTCCTGACGACCACCCAGCCGCGCGGACGGATTGGCTCGGATTTTACCGCCGCCGTCATCTCCGCTGCCGCAGCGGCGCCTCCAAACCCCCGCAAGCGCGTCGCGCTTTGGGTGCCACTGCTGGCCTATCTTTGCATCGCCTGGACGCTCGTGGCGTTTGCGGCGCTGTACGCCCGCGGCGTCGCGGGCCTCCTCGAACGGTTCGCCGCTTCGGGAGAACGCGGCTTGGCGGCGGTCGAAGCGGGCCTGCGGGCCGTCGCGCCCGAGACCGCAATCGCAGCGGCGGCCGTCACGGGCGTCTTGCTCGTCGATCTTCTCTTACTCGCCGGAATCTTCTACGGCTATCGCCGGCTCCGCCTGATCCTTAGCATTCACCTCGCTCGCGGGTCGAGCTCGTGAGCCTTCGGCGAGTAATCATTTTTGTGCTGGCGCTAGTGGCGGTTGGGATTCTCGCCCGGCCTGCCCTGGCCGCGACGCAGGCCGTTTACCATGGCGGGACCTACTTCGGCTCGGTCGTGGTCGAGCCGGGGCAAGTCGTCGACGGCGATCTCACCGTCATTTTCGGCGATGCGACCATCGAGGGAATCGTCGAGGGCAACTGCAACGTTGTTGGAGGAAGCTGCTTTACCACGCCCGGTGGCGTCGTCACGGGCCAAGTGAATCAGGTTGGCGGCGCCGTCGCGCAGGCAGTCGTCCCGTGGGCGCCGCCCGACTCCGGCTACAATCCTTTCGTTCCCGATCATCGACTGCTTTGGCGGCTTTCCTGGAATCTTCTCGCGCTGCTCGTCTTCTTGATCTTCCCGGTGCGCACGAGAATGGTCTTGGACCGGCTGGAGCGTCATCCGGGCCTTAGCGTCGCCGCCGGCTTGATCGGCTGCGTCGCCGTGATTCCACTCGCGGTGCTGCTGGCGATCACGATTCTGCTCATTCCACTGATCCTGCTCGAAATGGTCTTTGTGCTCGCGAGCGTCTTCCTCGGGACGGCGGCACTCGCGCTGTTGATCGGCCGTCGTCTTTGCGAGCTCGTCAGCCCCTCGACCACTCCCTCGCCGCTCGTTGCGCTGCTGTGCGGCATCGCCCTGATCACGGCAGCCGAGTTGGTGCCCGTCGTCGGGGCGCTGGTCCTGATCCTCGTCGGCCTGATCGGCTTAGGAGCGACGATCCTCTCCTTTGCGGGGGAATCGCTAAGCGCCCCGGTCGGCGGCCCGCCAGTAAGCGGGCCGCCGATAAGCGGACCACCGATGACCGCTGCCTAAGCTACGCCTATGACTACGATCTCGCGAGCCGCGAAGTTCGCCGAGCGCACGGCTCGCTTGCGAGCCTCGACGATCCGCGAGATGCTCAAGGTCACGCAGCAGCCCGACGTCATTTCCTTCGGCGGAGGTCTGCCCGCGCCCGAACTCTTTCCGACTGAGGCGATCGCGGAAGCGGTGCGCATGGTGATGCAGCTTCGCGGGCCGGCCGCGCTGCAGTACAGCGTCACGGAAGGCATACCCGAGATGCGCCAATGGGTGGCGCAACGTTTGAGCCGCCGCATCGGCCATACAATCGACGACGAAGCCGTGACGATCGTGAACGGCTCGCAGCAGGGCCTCGATTTGATTGGGAAGATCTTTCTCGATCCGGGCGATCACGTCGTACTCGAAAACCCCACGTATCTGGGCACCATTCAGGCCTTTGACGCGTATCAAGCCCGGTATCTCACGGTCGATACCGACGAAGACGGCTTGCTGCCCGAGTCGCTCGAACGCGTGCTCGAACGCGCGGATCCGTTTCCGAAGCTCCTCTATCTCGTACCGAACTTCCAAAATCCGACGGGCCGCACGCTTTCGGCGCGGCGCCGCGAGAGCGTCGTCCGGATATGCGAGCGCTTCGGCCTGCCGATTGTCGAGGACGATCCCTATTGCGAGCTACGATTCGAAGGCACCGACTTACCTTCGTTGATTTCGTATCAGACGACGACACCGATCATCTACTTGGGGACCGGTAGCAAGATCATGGCGCCGGGCATGCGCATCGCGTGGCTCGTGATTCCCGACGAAGAGATCCGCGAAAAAATCGTGCTGGTCAAACAAGGGGCCGACCTGCATAGCGGTACCTTCGCCCAATACGTCTTCCATCAGTACGTCAGCGATGGCGCCGCCTTCGACGCGCACGTGCGCGAGATCGCGCAAACGTACTCCCGGCGTCGCGACGTCATGTCCGAAGCGCTCGCCGAGTTCATGCCGGAAGGGGTTCGCTTCACGCGGCCGGCCGGCGGAATGTTTCTGTGGGTCACGGTACCGGGCGTCGATACTGCCGAACTGCTGCGCATCTGCGCGGCCGCGAAAGTCGTCTTCGTTCCCGGCGTGAGTTTCTATCCTGGGCGCGACGTTCACGACGGCATGCGTCTCAATTTTTCCAATGCGTCGGAGAAGAATATCCGTATCGGCGTAGAACGGCTCGCCCACGCCATTACGGCGTACAACCGTTAAAGGAGCCCGCACTCGTGGCATCAGGTTTGGTCATCGGCATTTTTCCGGACGCGGACGCAAAAGCGCTCGAAGACGCCCTTTCGGCGCAGCAGATCGATCCGAGCAAAGTCAAAGTCTTTGCCGGTGACGGCGACGATTCGGAATCTTCGACGCTCGACTTCATTGACGTTTTCAGCGAGACCGAATCCATTACCGGGCTTTCCGACGATATGACCAGAGGCACCGGCGTCCTGGCCGACTCCGGAGGCACCGCCGTTCCTGGAGTCACCGGACCGGAAGCGCGATTTAAGGCTTTCTTTCCAGAGGAAGGCGTGTCGAAGCATTATCTCGACGGTTTCCCGGTCCCCGACGATGAAGTCGATAACTTCGACGACGCGATTGCCGATGGCCGGGCGGTCGTGCTCTATCCGGACGCCGGAGCGGACGAGCAAAAAATCGCTGCCGCCTTCAAGGCTGCGGGTTTGCAGAACGTTCGATCGTACTGAAGGCCTGGAGGCGGCCGCTTTCTGACCTAGTGCAGCACTGGACGCCGCGCAATGCCCTATAGCGGACCGCGCGTAATGATTACGGCCGCCGGCACGGTGACGGCGCAGTCGCTGATCAAAGCGCTGCGTGAAGACGGGCGCGCGACGTTCGTTGCCGCGGGCGATATGGATCCGCTCAATGCGACCAAAGCCTTCGTCAACGAGTTCGTGCTGCTGCCCAGAGCCGACGATGGGGCGTTCGCGCAAGAATGTTTTGCAGCGGCGCAGCGTTTGAAGATCGATATCTTCGTTCCGCTCATCGTCGAGAGCGAGTTTCTTCCTCTCGATGGCGCGCGGGAGCCTTTTGAATCCATCGGCTGCCGGCTCGTCGTCCCGCCTCGCGACATCGTCGTGCGTACCGCAGATAAACTGACGTTCGCGAACTTCCTGGGCGAGATCGGCGTTCCCGGGCCGGCGACGCAGGCCTATCGCGAGGATATCCCCGTCGAACAATTCCCCGTCTATCTAAAGCCCCGGCGCGGTTCGGGTTCGATCGGAACGGCGCGCGTCAACAGCGCGCACTCACTCCACGAGCTGGCGCGCGGGCGTCGCGATCTGATCGTACAAGAGGCAGTCGCGGGTGCAGAGTTCACCGTTGACTGTTTCGCCGCGGAACCGGGCCGCGTCGTCGCGGCCGTTCCCCGCGAACGGATCGCGATCAAGGCAGGCGTCTCGGTAAAGGGGCGCACGTACCGTCATCCATTGATCGAAGGCATCGTGCGCGAGGTCGTCGAGAAGAGCGGCCTGCAAGGTCCCGCCAACGTTCAGGGTATGTTGCGCACGGACGGAACGTTCGCGATCATCGAAATGAATCCGCGCTTTTCGGGAACGTTGGCGCTCACCACCGCTGCGGGCATTAATTTCGCATCGCTCTTGATCGATATGGTCGAAGGCAATACGATTCCGGATTTACTCGGACGACATGAAGACGGCGTGACGATGATGCGCTACTGGAGCGAAGTCTTCGAAGATTCGAGCGGCCACATCCGATTCGGTACGCCTCTGCGTTAGTCGGGTTACGGTCATGTAGGTCGTGTACATGATGCTTCGGAGCCGCTCGTCGCTCCGCCATCCTGGCTGCGCTCCTGCTGCCTGCCTCCTCGCTCCGCCATCCGGGCTCCGCTCGTCGTGCAGAGTCTCCTTGCGCATCACGTACACGACCTACATAACCGTAACCCGACGGACTCCTAGTAACTCATCGTCGTCCAGCGGCGGGGGTTCTCTTGAAGCCACTCCCATTCGCGCCGCAGCCCGTCGCGAAGTTTGACCTGCGGCGTAATACCGAAAGTGCGTTCGACTTTCGCCGGCGATAGCTGCATGACACCCAGTTCGGAAGGCAATCGCATTCGCCCGGCAACGAGTTCGGACGTTTCACCGGGCTGCACGCTTTCCGTAACGGGCTCGAGGCCCGTGCCGGAGATCTCGCAGGCCAGCCGCGCGAGTTGCGACACGGACGTTGCAATGCCCGTTCCGCCGTTGAACGATTGTGCGCCGCGCAGGCCGCTCTCGATGCAGGCCCGATGGATGCGAACCACGTCGTCGACGAAGACGAAATCGCGTAGCTGCTCGCCGGCGCCGAAGACGACGGGCGCCTTCCCCTCCGACAAGCGCTTGAGAAAGATCGTGAGCACGCGACCGTACCACTCGTGTGGCCCGTAGGTGATTCCGTACCGCAGCGAATGCACGGCAAAGCCGTAGTCGTTCGAAAAGATTTGCGCGTACTTTTCGGCGGCAAGCTTGCTGGCGCCGTACGACCAGTTGGGATCGTGCGGGGCGGCATCTTCTTCGCTCGGCGGATTGACGGCCTGCCCATAAATGCAGGCCGACGATGCATTGACGACGCGCCCGACACCCGCGATCCGCGCCGCATTCAACACGTTGATCGTTCCAACGAGGTTCGTGCGCATATCGTCGATCGGGTCTTCCAAGCACTTGGTGATTTCGAGTTGCGCCGCTTGGTGGGAGAGCACGTCCTTGCCGCGCGCGGCCGCCGTTAGAGCGTCGGCATCTAAGATGTCGCCCTCGACGACCTCAACCTCGCGCTCGAACGCCGCTAAGTTTTCGCGCAGGCCGCTCGAGAAGTTATCGAAGACGGTCACGCGATAACCGGCCCGCAGCAGATCTGCGACGATATGCGAGCCGATGAAGCCGGCGCCGCCCGTGACCAAAACCGAGCCCGGCACTATGCGCGTTCTCCACGGAGGCGGCGCCCCGCAAGCGACCACGCATAAGGTAACGCGCGCCGCCAAAACTCGACCCCGAGCGCGAAGTTAATCACCGGGTGATAGAACCACGTCGCGCGACGGTCGCGAATCACGCCGAAGAGGGCCACAACGAGCGGCCCGACGATGGAGATGGCATAAAAGGGCCATGCATACGCGCGCAGTTTTCGGGTGGGCGTCCACGCCGCGGCGCGCTCCCAGACCGGTTGATCCCGGTCTTCGAGGCGCTTTGCAATGCGCGGACCGAACTTGTTCACGAAGTTGCGCAGGCCTTCAACGGTGTGATGCTCGATGAGGGCATCAGGAACGTACGCGATGTCGAATCCCGCGCGGAGAATGTCTACGATCGGCAGGATATCGTCTTCTTCCCAGCCTTCGCGCTTTGGAGCGTCGGCGCGAACCGTCACGCCCTGCGCGATCGCCACGAGCGGCGGCTTGTCGACCGGAAAATCGTACACGAGATAGGAGGGCGTCTTTCGCTTCACCCGATAGACGCGTCCGAACGTCATCGGCGCGGCGGCATCGCCATATAAGAAGTGATTAAAGGGATCCGTAAAATCGTTGATGTAGCGCGTGCTCGAAATTATCGTCGCGGGTGCTGACGACGCGCGGAACGGCCGCATACACGTTAGGATCCTCGAACGGCTCGACGATGCGACGAAGGAAATCGCGCGTGTGCAAGATGTTGTCGGCGGCGATGATCACCAAGAGATCGCCGGTTGCGGCTGCGTAGCCGAGCAGATGGCCGGGCTCGGCGAGCCGGCGAGGGTTGTCGACGACGACGCACCCGGCGCCGCGCGCGTACTCTTGCGTACCGTCGTCCGACAGGCCGTCCACGACGACGATCTCGACTAGCGCCGGCGGATACTCCTGGGCGCGGATGCTTTCGATCACCGGCGGAAGCCGCTTGCGCTCGTTGAGCACCGCAATGATGAACGAGACCTTCATGCGTCCACGGCAACCTTCGCGCCGTCGAGCTCCGCGGAGCGCAGCGCCGCTTCGATCACGCGCACGACGCCGGCGCCAAATCTCCCGTCCGAGCGCGTAGGCGTGCCGTTCCGAATGGCAGAGGCAAAATCGGCGGCCAACTTCCCGAGCGCTTCGCGGTTATCGATGAGCGGCACGTGCAGATCTCCCAACCGGTACGATACCATCTGCTGCTGCAGCGAGGTGCTCGACGGGTCCAAGACGACGCCCTTATCGTAAATATAGATTTTTTCGGTAGGCTCGACGTCGTCCCAAACCGCCATCTTCAAACTTCCGGAGATCATCGTGCGCCGCACTTTGACCGGCGAGAGCCAGCTCAAATGCACGTGCGCGAGGCAACCGCTGGGGTACCACATCGTCAAAAATGCGACGTCGGGCGTCTTGGCGTGAACGCACGCGCCGAGCTGTAGGGCCACCGATAGCGGCAACTCGTCGAGGATATAGTTGACGATCGACACGTCGTGCGGCGCGAGGTCCCAGACGACGTTGCTCTCTTGAAAAAGCCCGAGGTTGACGCGCACGGAGTCGATGTAATAGACCTTACCGAGGTCCCCGCCCTCGCGTAATGCGCGCAGCTTCTCCACCGAACCGGTGTAAAGAAACGTGTGGTCGGTCATCAGGCAAACGCCGGCGCGCGCCGCGCGCTCGCAAAGATCTTCGGCGTCGCTGAAAGTCTCTGCCAGCGGCTTCTCCACCAGCACGTGCTTGCCGGCGTCGATCGCCCGAATTGCGAGCTCGCGGTGCGTGCGCGGCGGCGTCGCCAGCGCGATCGCGTCTACTTGCGGATCGCTCAGCGCCGCTTCGATCTCTTCATGTCCGGCAACGGCGGGATAGAGCCGCCGTAAGCGCTCCAAGCGCCGCCGGTCGCGTTCGACGATGCAACGAACCGACCACTCTTCCGAAGCATAGAAATTTCGAACGAGGTTCGGTCCCCAGTAACCGGCTCCGATTACGGCGACGCCGAGTGGCGCACGTTCCATTTCCTAGGCGACAAGCAACGGACGGCAGCTCGCAAGAGCGTCAACCACGCAGACGATCTGGCCTTCGGTGAGCTCGGCAAACATCGGAAGTGAAAGGAGTCGATGGGCGCTTCGTTCCGTGCGCTCGAACGAGCCTGGGCCCAGGCCGAGGTCGGCGTAGGCGCGCTGCAAATGAATCGGGATGGGATAGTGAACGCCGGTGGCGATGCCGCGTTCGCTCAATGCGGCTTGCACGCGATCTCGATTCTCAACCTCGATAACGTAGAGGTGGTAGACGTGGCCCTCGTCGTGCAAGTTCAGCGGCGGTTCGATGCCGATTTCGCGGAGAAGCCTATCGTACGCCGCGGCATGACGGCGGCGAGCATCGTTCCAAGCATCGAGGTGGCGAAGCTTAACGTCGAGCACGGCGGCCTGCAACGAATCCAGCCGGCAGTTGTCACCTTTGACGACGTGTTCGTACTTTTTTGCCTGGCCCAAATCGCGCAACAAGCGTAAGGTGTCGTAGGAACCGGGATCGTCGCAAACGATCGCGCCTCCGTCGCCGTACGCGCCGAGGTTCTTTCCGGGATAAAAGCTGAAACAGCCCATATCGCCGAAGCTTCCGGCGCGCCGGCCTTTGTAGCGCGCGCCATGCGCCTGGCACGCATCCTCGATAACGCGCAGGCCGTGGCGTCGGGCGAAATCGAGTATCGCATCCATTGGGACGACTTGCCCGTATAAATGCACCGGCATGACGGCCTTCGTGCGCGGAGTTACCGCCGCTTCGAGCAGCTCCGAATCGATCAAATAGGCACGGTCCATCTCGACCAGCACGGGGCGCGCTCCGACTGCCGAAACCGCGAGGGCCGATGCGATGAACGTATTGGCCGGAATGATGACCTCGTCGCCGGGCCCGATCGCGCATGCGCGCAAGGCAAGCTCCAACGCCGCAGTGCCCGATTCGACGCCCACGCAATAGGGAGCACCGACATAGGTCGCAAAGTGTTCTTCGAAGAGCGCTACATCGGGGCCGAGAATGAAGCTGGCGCTCTCCATGACTTGCATCATGCGAGGAACGACCTCTTCCGATAACGCCCGAAACTGCGCTTTGAGATCGACAAACGGAACCTGCATCGTCATCGCCACTCAAACGCGCTTCGTCGGGTCGCGGACGAGCGCCTTCAGCAGCAAAAGCACGCAAAGCACGCCCACCAGCTCGGCGATTTGCTGCATGAATGCAGTGATTTGCACGAGCAAGACGTCACGGGACGAGCGGTCCGTGAGAATCCAACCGTTCGCCGCAAGAGCGAGGCGAACGTGTGGAAGCACGTGCCAGCCCCGCAACGCCATCCATCCTGGATCGTAGTGTTCGTTCAGACGCACGAGCCCTACGGAACCCGCTGCGCCGTGCACGCGATAGAGCCATGGCGCGAACTGGTCGAATGGCAACGCGCGAGTTCGTGCGACGCTTTGATGAAGCGGAATCGCCGGAAAGAATCGCGACTCCGCAACGAGCTCGCACAGCCCCACGCAAGAGACGGAGCCGACGTTCGGCGGAATCGAGATCCAGGTAAAGGCGCCGGAGCCGGCAGCGAGCGTTCGGCCGTCCGCAGCGGTCAATCGTCCGCGCACGTACGCGAGCAGCCACGCGCCGGGTGTGACCGGGTTTGACCGTGTGGACTGCGTGAGCACGCCGCCGATGCCTTGGGCGAGCGCGGGCACGCGAGCAAACGCGAGCTGTGCATCGATCCACGACGCAGAGGGATCGATCGAATCGCTCGGCCCGCGCAACGGAGTAACGGCTGCATAGCCCGGTGCGTCGCCAAAGAACATATCGCATGGATCGAGACGATCGACCGAAGCGACGATTCGCGCGCTGTCGCACGCGGAGATCAACGGCGCGGCGCCGGCGATGTCGCTGGTACTTTGCGTCGTAGCACGCGACCGCGGCACCCCTAAAGAAGATGCGGCCAAGCCGATTTCTCCGTTCGATCGCGATACGAGCCAGGGGCGAGCGACGATCCGGCTGACGCCGAGGGCCCGCAAGGCGTCAGCGTCGCCGTCGCGCTCGTAGCGGGCGAGCGCCATATCCACCGGATAGGCGGGCAGATAATCGTTAAGAGCCGCAACTTCACCGGGATACGCGATGGCGTCAGGATCCGCGCCGTCGCCGGCGCCGCTGCGCAACTGCAGCGGCTGAAAGGCCGGAAGCAGGGCGACCCGAGAAAACGGCGGCGCCGCGATCGTGGGATGCGGATACGTTTGGGCTGCGACCCAAAGATCGCTGGGCGGATGGATCAGCCAGGTGATGGGTAAGACGGCGCCGGCGACGAGCGCGACATATCCAAGCGCTTTCGCCCGAGCGGTCAGCGCCGTGGCAAGCGCGATAAGGAGCGCCGCGAAGATTCCGCCGAAATCGTACAGCTCGCGGAAGACGCCGCTCTCGGGAATCGAGCGCACCGTCCATTCGTATGCGGCGTCGAACGGACCGTGAACGCCCAGGGCGCCGAGATAGACCAAACCGGCTACCGCGGCGGCCCACCTAACCGCACGGAGGCGGCGTGCCGCTACGACACCGGCTAGAGCAAACGCGCAGAGCACCCAGATTGCGATCTGTGCCGCCAAACCCAAGCGATCGGCGTATCCTGGGAAGTAGCCGCCCAGCGAGAGCAGCGCAATAGGGGAGAGCGATTGGTTTGCCTGCCACTGCACGCTATACGGTGTTTGCAAGAGCGCGCCGCGCTCGGCGAACAGTCCTACGATGGACGGCAACGCAACGAGAACGCCCACAATCGGCGCCAACCACTTCTTCGTCACCAGAGCAAAAACGACGAGCGCGCCGGCAGCTACGATGAAGAACTGCAGTTGCGCTTCGATCAAGGCTAGCCACAACGCCAGACGCACCGGCGATGCAGCGCGCCCTCGCGTCATTTCGGCCAGCAGCCCGATGACGCCGCCGTACGCGAGCACCATGACGAGATGCCCGGCGACGACTTCGTTATAGACCCACGGATTGAAGAGCGCGAAGATGCCGGCGCCGATCGCCGCCGGCGCCGCATTCCCCCATTGCCACGCCACGTTTTCGGCGGCTCGCATGCAGCAGTAACCCGTTGCGAACGCAAACGCGGCGAGAGCGATCAGCGGACCCGCCGCCAACATCAACCCGATGAGCGGAAGAGCGATCAGATACGTTGTTGGATGGGCATTGGCGACGCCGAACCCAACGGGCAGCCACCCGCCGATTGATTCGTTGACGAATGACGGAATTGCGAGCCGGTCGATCGGCCAGTTCCAGTCGTGGCGCAGCGTCGGAGTCCCTTTTGCGACGACGAACGCGGCAAACGCGACTGCGGCCGCAATCGCGCCGCTCTTCACCGTGGATTCGAAATCGAAGTCGCGCGGCGGGAATCGGCGACGAGGCCAAGACGGATTTCGACTGCAACTCCGATTGTGGCAATGACGATGGCGACGTACGCGCACAAGGCGGAGAGTTGCGCGGTTTGGGGCCACAGGGAGGCAACCAGGAGAGCCCCTGCGCAAGCGTACGCCGCATAACTGGTCGTCCGCTCGAATATCCAGGCCGGAGCGCTTTTGGCGCCTCTAAAGACCGGCGTCACGAATCGGCCGAAGCCGGTCTTCCTTATCAGCGCCACCGAAAGAAAGATCGTCGCGGCCACACCGGCCCAGCACGCGACTTCCACGACGACCGCCCTCGTGTCGTTGGGCGCGACCATCGCCAGAACCAGCGCGAGGGCGCCGGCGAGCACGCTGTAGCGCTTAAGGGCCGCCAGCGTCCCGCCGCCGGCCAACTCGATGTACAGTGCCCGAAAGAGTTTGCCGCCCCCGAATGCCGCCATCGCGACGAGCGCGGCACAGATAACCAATAGGAGCCCTTCGGCGCCCGGCGCTCCGGCAAAGAAAGCCCCTACGACCAGGACGATCGCCACCAGCAGCACCGACTGCAGCGCCGCGGGCAAGGAAACGATCGAAGGCCGCTTTTGCTCCGCCGTGGCGCCAGCCGGCACAAAGTGGAGTGCCGCCACCGTGACGGCCGCAAAAATCACGGAGAGATAGACGATCGTCGTCAGTCGTTCGGTATCCGTTTCCGGCAGCAGATTCGAGCCGATGATCGCTACGATCGCCGTAACGATCGTGTAGCGCAGGGTGCGTCGCAGCGTTGAGGCTACGGATGAATTTTTCATGAACTCGACGAGCGCAGCGGCCATAGGTCGGGCTTGAGCGCAAGCGCGGTCAATAACCCGAGCGCGATCAACGATATAATGCCTGCGACGATGTAGTATCGCTGTCCGACGAATCGCAGAGCGATCGTTCCACCCTGTGGAAGAACCGGCACGACCCATCCGTTGGAAACGCCGTTTACGATAACGTGATTGAGTACGTTCCCGTTGACCGTCGCCTGCCACTCTGGATGATACGCATCGCCGAACACCAACAGGAAGGGAGCCGTATTTGCTTTTGCCGGTACGGTCACGTCGACCGCGGTTGGAGAGCGTCGCTGCCAGTCGAGTGCAAAGGGCCGCGTCTTCGGTAGCGTCACCGGCTCCATGCTCAAGAGCCCAATCTTCACTTCGCGGTCGGCGCTTTTCACGACGTGCGTGCCTCGGGAGAGGAAAACCGGTTGCGTAACGATCTTGCCGTCAACGGCAATCGGCAGCGACGTCAGTGATTGCGGGCGGTGCAGCGCTCGCGCCGGCATCGCATGGAGGTCGTAGTAGAGGCCGGTAAGCTTCGCGCGCCCCGTTCGTGAAACGAACCATATGCCGAGGACGCGTTGGTATCCATCGTACCAGTTGTTCGGGAACGCATGCATGAAGTTAATATCGAAATTTCCCTGCTGCGGAAGCGGTAACAGCCGATACGTCACGCTGCCGCGAACGCCGATCGCGACCGCGAGCCACGAATTACCGCTTCCGGTCAACGAAATGTTGCCGATGAGGTCTGGATCGCCCGCGAGTGCGCCGGGCGGCCCGGCGACCGCTTGTGCACTAAACGAGCCATCACGTCGAACCGGCGACGCTCCGGGCGCGCTGCCTATTTGAGTGAACGAGAGATCCGGCGCGACCGCCGCCGAAATTACTCCCGCACCTAAGTCGCCGCGCTCGCCGTTAGCGGATTCAAAGAGGAAAGTCACATCGTTCCAGCCCGGACCTAGCGTAAGGTCTGCCGTGACACCGACGGGCGCGGGACCGGTGAGTTGATCGGTGGAGTCGTATTCTTGGGCGCCGGCGTTTCCGCCGGCAAGCGTCAACGTTCGTTGCACTCTGCCATTGACTGCGAGATTCAGCACGCTCCCAACCTGGAGGCGGCTGATTTTCATCGCAGCTCGGGCAACGACGTTGCGCGTTCCTGGAACGAAGACGCGTACGTGCGCCGCGCGAGCGAAGAGAAACCACGATTCCGGGTCACCTCGCTGCCAGGCGTAAACCGCTGGATCGTCGCGGTACCACGAAGCCGGCATGAGGATCGCCGATGTCCCAACGACTCCGGCGTCGGAAATGTAGGGAAGCGTCGGCGAGAGATTTTCCGCAAAGGCCCCGTGAAACGAGGCGCGCTTCTCGAGGTGCGTTGCGGCCAATCCGTCGGGACCAAACGGACCGACGGCACTCGCTTGGACTCGGTACCTCCCCGCGGACGGCAGCGTCACGATCGTCTTGAAGCCGTAAACCGATTTGGCAAGGGCTGTGTTTTGCGGAAGGGCACGCACGAGCGCCGCGATTCGCGCTTGCCAATCCTTGAGATCGTCCGCCCTCACCAGCGCGACGTCCAAGTCCTGATCGACGTAACCGTCGGAGACGGCGTGGCGCCCCGCCGAAAGTGTTACCGTGCCATACTGCGACCAGTCGCCCCCACTTTGCGGAGTGAAGTTTCTGCTGTGGACCGAAAGCGTCTGCGGCGGGTCGAGCGCGAAGAGCAGCGACTGGTCTCGTGCAAATACATCGTATACGCCGCCCGACTTGACTTCGAAAGGAATCGACCAGTCGGCGGCTACTGACGACGGATGGATTCGAACCCCGTGGATCAACGCCTGATTTATCGCAAGATCCCGGGCTTGCTCCGCCGACTCGGGGAGGATCGGTGAAAGCGAGAGCATTCCCGACGAGAACTCGTCGGTGGAACGCGCTTGCGGGTCGAAGCGAGCCTCACCGCGCGCCATTGCCTCGACGTTGCCAAGATAGCCGTCGGAAAAAGTGGGATCCGTACTGATCACCGGGTGAGTGACGCCGTAGATTAGCGGCAGCGCCCCGGGTAGACGATACGCGTGCAGCGGGCCGTCCGAGCGTTCGGGCACGGCGCCGAGCACGCGATGGAGAAGATCGTGCGTCAAGGTCGTGGTGTTGAACCGCGACTCGTCGGGCGAACTGAAATCGATCACCGGAATGAAATCGTCGCGCTGCAGGAACGTGTCGACGCCCAGGACGCGAAACATGTCGGCGGCAAACGGTAAGCCTTCGCGCGTTGCGCGGTAGGCGCGGCGGACCCAGAGATCCGTCCCCTGCGACGGTTCGCTTCCCAGCAACCCGTAGATCATCGGACGGCGGATCAGTGAGTTCTCGATATAGAACTGCGGATTTCCCCAATCGAACTGTTCGAGAAACTGCGTCGGGAAGAGCGCCACGCGGTGCCGGTCGTCGTTGCCCAATAGTGCGTTTTCGCGGTACTCCCAGGCGGGGATCGTCGAAGCGGGATAGTTCATCTTCAGAATCAAGACCGGAATAAAAATGATGACCGGCATTGCGACAAGCAGTCCGCCGAGGCCGGCAGGCAGCCACCGCAAGGGCTCTCGACGTGCCGCGTTCCAATCGCGTAGCCAGCCTAAGACCGCGTACGACGCCAGCCCGTAAAGGCCGCTGATTCCGAACTCCACGCCCGCTACCCATTTGTACGAAAACCGGAACATTTGAAACCCGGGGAAGTAGCGGTAGAACGCATCGTAGATCGGTGTCGTTACTGCGTCGCCCAGCGCGTCGTGATAGTAGCCGACGACGATTGGAACCGAGACGATGGTTACGATCAGAAAGTAGAGGGTGATCGGCCGTTGGTTGCGCGCAAACGCCACGCCGCCCAACGCGACGATCGGCACGAACCACAGCAGCCCGCCGAACGCACCTGCAGCGTACGGCGCCGCCCACGGGAAGTACGCCCGGCCCCCAAATGAGACGAACGTCGCCCAATGCCCCAGACCGCGAAGGACGTTCTCGAACGACGTCGCCGCGTTGTGCAACGATGGCCCTTCGCTCAAGACGCCGCTGAGCCAAACGCTGCGGAAGTAATCGCCAAATGGCACGACCCAGTAGAGATTGATCAACAAGGTCGCTACGCAGGCAGCGACGATGAAGGGAATCGAGCGTCTCGCCACCGCGCCCGGATCCGGGCTCAAGGCCACCGTCACGACGACGAAGATGGCCAGTAAAATGACGTTGATTGCCACCAACGGGGGATTCACGCCGCCACCCACCAGCACGAGCAACGCGATGCCGAGCGCCGCCGGCCACGCGTTCATCTCGCCGCGCATCGCGCGGGCAGTGATACCGACCATTGCCGGCACGGTAGCGTACGTGAGCAGCCAGACGATCTGCGCTTGCGAGTTCAGCGCGACGTACATATTGAACAGATAGGCGACGGAGCCCGCGATGCGCGAGGTCTCGTCGAGCCACGGCGCGACGTTGCGCAGGCAGTAATACATCGACGCGAGGCAACCCGTATAGACCGCGAAGACCACGAAACGCTGAGCGAAGAGTTGAGAAATGTGAAAGGCCTGTGCGATTCCGTAGACCCACGCGTACGGCGTTTCGTACGGGAACCAAAAACCGGTGTGCGTTCCGAGGTACAGCGAGGGATTCCACGCGTGCAGCAACGAGAACAAAAACTTCAAGGGGTCGATGTGAAGGTCGGCTTGCCCGTCGTTGAGTTGGACGCCGCTGCCGTACCCGAGCGTCACGAGAAGCGCAAGCGCGACGAAGAGCGCCGGAACGAACGCTCTTCTCAACATCGCTCGGTCGGGCCAGCGCAACTCCACTGCCGTGGAGGCGCGGGCCGCTTCCTGTTTCACGGGTAAGCCTTTCCGTAAAGCTTGAATGGACCTTCCAAACTCACGCGTTGCTCGACGAACGCCGCAGCGAAGAGTTCGTCAACGACCTTTGCCACAGCATCGAACTCTACGTCGCGCAAAATGCATCGGTATTCAATCCGCAGCACGCAGTCGAAGCCCTGCGACCCTTCGTCGTGACAGGCGGGACAGAGCGACGGACGCAGCGCGACGGCCTGTCCGATCGGCGCGCCACGAACCTCGCTCGTCATGCCGTAGAGCGCCAAGGTCTTCACGCCCAGCCCGGAGGCAAGGTGACTGAAACCGGCGTCGTTTCCTACGAAGACTTCGCATTCCGCCAACCGCCTTGCAGCCTCGTCGAGCGGCTCGCGGATGATGCTGATTCCCTCGACGGAGCTAAAATCTTCCTGCACGCGCGCGGCCTCGCTCTCTTCGTGCGGTCCCAAAAAGAAGCGCACGCTTCGCCCGCTCGCCACGTGCCGTCGTGCCAGCGCAGCAAATCGCTCGTACGGCCACCGCTTGGACTCGTTTCCCTTCCAGGCCATCGATCCGGGGTGAATGCCGAGCGTCCCGGCGATGCGGTTCCGGCGCCAGGAATCCGGAATCCAGTACTCGAGATCGTCGCTTCCCGCCGGCAACCCGATGGCACGCGCGAGCCGCAAGTTTTCGGCGAGGCGATGTCCTCCGCGTAGCGCGACGCGAACGCCGGGAGCGGTCCGCGCAATCAAACGCGTGCTACCGCCGTATTCGTGCATGTAAAGCTTCCTCGCGCCGGCTCCGCGCGCCAGCGCCGCGTACTGCCAACGTGTCGCCGGGAACGGGAGGATGCAGATGTCGTATCGCCGTGGCCTCAGTTCCGAGAGGGCCCCGAGAGCATCGGCCGCGGTCGGGCGCAGCGGCAGTTGCGTGACGTTCTTCACGATGCCCAACGCGCGCAGATATTCGCTCACCGGCGGATGCATCGTCAACGCATCGACCGACCACGAGTCGCGGCGCAGGCCGCGGAGAATCGGGCTGCACGCCAGCGCATCACCGAGCCCTGGCAGCAAGATCGCCAGCGCGGTACCTCGAGCCAACCGGGTTTACTCTCCTACGGTGATAGGAATGACGATTTCGTGCGAACCGGCGCGACCGATCCTGTTTGAGAAACGCTTCGGCTGATCGTAGTAGCGCAAGATGCGCATTCGATAGAAGATCGCTAGTGTATCCACGAAAACGTTCCAGACGGCCGCCAGGCGAAGCCGGCTGCAAACCCGGTTGAAGTTCACGACGACCGGCGCCTCGACGATGCGGTAGCCGAAGTGATGGACGTTTGCGAGCAACTCGAGGTCGAACGCAAACCGCTTGACTAAAACTCGCGGCAGCACCCGTTCGAGCACTTCTCGTTTGAAGAGCTTGATGCCGGTCTGCGTATCGCGCACCGGCAATCCGAAGAGCGACCGTACCAACATGAAATAGAAGAAACTGTAGATCCGCCTCAGGCGAGGATACTCCACTTTCGATTGCGGATGGAACTTCGAACCAATCACCACGTCGGCGTCGCGCGCTTTCATGATCGCGAAGAACTCCTCGAGCTGCTCGGGATGCAGGTCCATATCGGCATCGAGGAACGCGACGTACTCGCCTTTCGAATACGCCGTACCGCAAATGAGCGCGTTGCCTTTGCCTTGGTTGCGCCGGCACCGCACGATACGCACGCATTCGGGCCACGCTCGCAATGCGTCGATCGCGGCGGTATGGGTTCCGTCCAGACTTCCGTCGTCGACGACGACGATCTCGAAATCGATCCCGAGCCCACGCATCGTTTCGACGGTTTCACACACGTTCTCGGCAATTGATTGAGCCTCGTTATATGCAGGCATCAAAATCGAGAGCATGGTTCGAGAAGCTTGGCGGTCGTAAAAAGTCGCGCCTTCCGGCGGAAAGGTGATCATAGTTAATATTACGCGATCGGCGCTTCGCGGTTTTCCGGCGGGCTAACGAGGTTGCGTTCGAACTTCGCGACGATTGTGTGCCAGGCGAGATCGAGTTCTTCCACGTCAAGCATGCGGGCGAATGCGATGAAAACGGTTCCCCCTATTGCGATCTGCCCGAAAAGGAACCAGGCACGCGAGGCCAGCGTCGCCTCGGGCGTCACACCCAACGCGCCGATCCAATGCAATGCCGCGAGCATCGCCAGCGAGCAGACGAGGATCTTTCCAATCGAGATGATGAGAGCCCCCCAGTCAATTCCCGAAACGAGCCGCGCGGTCAGCATCAGCAAGAGCACGGCCTGCACCGTCTGGCTCGTCGAGTTTGCGAGCATGAGGCCACGCGCCCCCAAACCGGGAAGCCATACCAAGGAAAGCAACACGTTGAGGACCACGGTAATGACCGAGATCGTGACGGGCCAGAGCGTTTCGCGGCAGGCAAAGCAGCAGCGGGTCAATACGACGTTCGCACCCAACGCGATTAAACCGAACGCGGCGTAAGGCAGCAGTCCGGCAGTCAAATCGGTGGCGCCGGCCTGAAAGGTTCCGCGTTCGAAGAGCGCCTGAACCAACGGGTGGGAGAGAACGACGAGCGCGCAGGCGGAGGGAATGGTGATGAAGTTCACCAGACGTAAACCCGTAACGACACTGCGTGCAACGCCGCGGCGGTTCTCTCGCGCAAACTGCGCGGCGAGCAAGGGGAAAATCACGGTGGCAATGGCGGCCGCAAAGACCTGCTGGGGAAAGTTAACGAGCTTCGTCGCGTAGTTCATGCCCGCAATGTATCCCGGCGCGAGCGTCAACGCGAAGAAGCGGTCGAAGAAAAGCGCAAGTTGGCCGGCCGCCGATCCGACGATGATCGGCCCGAGCAAGACCCAGATCTTCTGCAGCCCGGGATGGTGCAGATCGATGATCGGCCGATACTTGCCGATCGAGAGAAAGGATGGAAGCTGAACGAGCATCTGCGCGGTTAAGCCTAGCGCGGTCCCGACGACGAGAGCGTAGATTCCCATACCGTGGCTGAGCAGGACGACCGAAGCGATCGTCACGATGTTGACGGCGACACCGACTAGCGCCGCGGATCGGAAGCGATGATAGGCGTTGAGCATCGCCGACAGAACGCCGCTCAGACTGACCGCTACGATGCTGGGCATTAGCCAACGAGTCATCCTGATCGCGACGCCCATCTGCGGCGCCGGGAACCCGTGCGCGATGATCGGCACGTACCAGCGCGCTGTGAAGAAGCCGACGATGGCGCAGCTGGTAACGACGATCGCCAGAATGTTGAGCGTCGTGCTGGCCAAACGCCAAGCTTCCTCTTCTTCATGGTTCGCAAGGTACTCGGAGAACGTTGGCACCAGCACGCTCACTAGGGCACCGTTAAACACGCCGAAGAGAATCGTCGGAATCGTCGCCGCGGCGAGAAAGGTATCCATCTCCCAGCGCGTCCCGTAGTAGCGCGCGCTGACGACCTCGCGCATGAAGCCAAGCAGCGTCGATGCGAACGTGGCTCCCATGATAAAAAATGTGGAGCCGGCGATGGAGATGCGATGATGGCGCTGTTTACCCCGAGCGTAGTCGAGGGGCTCCCGCTGTGGAACCGCCCGCAGGTACGGCTTAATGCGCTCCGTCCCTCCGCAGGACGGCTGGAACGGTCTTGGCGATGATGAGGAGATCCCCCAGCGGCGTCCACGAGTCCACATACCGATTGTCGAGTTCCATCCAATGCTCGAACGAAACGTCGCTGCGGCCGTTGATCTGCCATAGGCAGGTGACGCCCTGCGGAACGCTCAGACGGCGCAGCGCGATTGCATCGTAGTGCTCGACTTCACTCGGCAAAGCGGGGCGGGGACCGACAAGTGACATATCGCCGAGCACGACGTTGACGAGGTTCGGTAGCTCGTCGATACTGGTGCGCCGAAGAAAGCGGCCGAGCGGATGAAGCCGGGGATCGTTGCGGATCTTAAAGACCGGGCCGTCGACTTCGTTAAGATGCATAACGCTGTGCCGCAGAGCGTGCGCGCCATTCACCATCGTTCGAAGCTTGAACATCTTGAAGCGCCGTCCGTGCATGCCGACACGTTCCTGCGGAAAAAACGGCGTGCCGCCCGTAACGCACGCGATCGCGAGCGCCGACAGAATTACAATGGGCGCGCTAATGACGAGCAGCAGGCCGCCCGCTACGACGTCGATCCATCGTTTGAGAGTCGCCCACGACTCCGGAACCTCGCGCTCGCCCGCAGCGCTAATGGTCATTTGCATCGCGTTCAACTCAATAACGCCCGCTCGACGGTGTGCCCCACGAGGTCGAGTCCTTCGATTTCACCGAGCATCGTTCCGGGAGAGGCACTCAAATGGATGAAGGGCACGTACTCGCGCGTGTGGTCCGAGCCCGGAGCCGTCGGATCGCAGCCATGGTCGGCCGTAAGGATCAACTCGTCACCCGGCCTCAAGAGCGCCTCGAGCGCGGGTAGCCGAGCATCGAGTTCCTCGAGCGCCGCACCATAGCCGCGGACGTCCCGGCGATGGCCAAACTTCGAATCAAAGTCGTTGAGATTCGTGAAAATGAAGCCATTGTCGACCTGGTTTAACAACTGGAACGTTTTCTCCATCGCGTCGTCGTTGTCGGCGGCGCGTCTCGTTGAAGAAATTGACCGACCGCAGTAGATATCGGATATCTTACCGACTGCGTGCACCTCGATGTCCCCCGCTCCGAGTCGATCGATCAGGTTGGGGGGCGGAGCGACCGCATAATCTCGCCGATTCGGCGTCCGGCGGAAAGCCCCCGGTTTCCCCACAAAGGGCCGGGCGATGACCCGGTTGACGTTATGGGGGGGCTGGAGCATCTCACGCGCCCTCTCACTCCATTCGTAAAGCCGTTCGAGCGGCACCACCTCTTCGTGAGTTGCGATTTGGAAGACCGAGTCGGCCGACGTATAAAGGATGGGCCGGCCGGATGCCATGTGCTCGGCACCGAGCGCTTCGATAATCTCGGTCCCCGAGGCTGGAATGTTTCCGAGCGGCAGCTTGCCGGCAATTTGCTTGAATGCCTCGACGACATCGGCCGGAAACCCGTTTGGATAAGTAGGGAAAGGCACGTTGGTCGTGATTCCCATCATCTCCCAATGGCCGGTGATCGTGTCTTTGCCGCGGCTTCGTTCCCGAAGCCGCGCGACTCGAGCGCGCGGATCGGTTACTGCTGCAACGCCGGAAATGGGCGTCAGGAGCCCGAGCCCCAGACGTTCGAGGTGCGGAAGACGCAGCGAGCCCAAGCCCCGCGCGACGTTGCCGATCGTGTTGGCGCCAGGCGCATCGCCATAAATATGGGCATCGTCAATTGCACCGACGCCGCCCGAGTCGATCACAATGGCGACCACACGCTTCATCAGACTTTAATCCGCCGTTGCGTCCTTCGGAGCCTGTCGGACCTTGAAAGACACGCGTTGCGGCCGTCGAAACGCTTGCGGCTGTGTCACGAATAGCATTGTCGGCGGCGATCTCCATGCTGATGTTTACTCTCGCAAGCGCTGCCGCGCTTGCGCAAAATGCGCCGATAACGTTGCTCTATTTGAACGCGAAGTCGATTAATTTCTACTACGACCGTTTCTTGCTCGAAGCCGACGGCAACGTGCGCCTGCGAACGAGCGATGGCTTCACCGTAACCGGCGATGCGTTCTCGATGGACCTCAAGCTCAACCGTTTTATGGTCGCGGGGCACGTGACGCTGCACGACGCCAGCGGCATGGTGAGCGGCGCGGCAATCTCGGACTTCCTCGATTTCAAGCGTATTTACTTCGTTCCGGTCACGAGCGAACCCGACCGTTGGACGTTTCTCAACGGCGACCTCGCGCACCCCGCCAAAGGGCGCGTGATGCCCGGCGATGTGTTCTATTTCCCCCCGGTCACGACGCACCCGGACATGTCCGGCACCGGCGCCATCGTCGGCACCAAATCGTACGTGCGCTTCGTCGGCGCCGTAGCGTACGTCGGGGGCATCGGCATCCCGCTGGGAAGCAACGTGGTCAGTTTCTCCTCGAACCAATACCTCGCGCAAAACTCGCTCTCCGGGGCGACGGCGGACATCACTTGGCAAGTAGCCGGCAGCCCGAATGCATTAACGGCGCTCCATTTGCGGTACGATCCGACGTATAAACTCTATGGGTCGGTGGAACAGCATTTCGTGGGCGATCACGAGTACGCGATTCTGTCCGTGAATCCCGCGACGCGCGCGCAGAAATGGTGGAATGCCATGCTGTACGAAAAGCTCGGCAGCCGCTTCCAAATTCAAAGCTTTACGCAATATTACGCGCAGCAGAACTATCTCCAGTTGCCGCGCGCGGCGCAGCAGACGACCTGGATCAACGCCACCTACGCGTTTCCGCATTCCTACCTTACGGCCACGTCGCAGCTGGTCAACTACAACCTCCTCGGGCCCGGCTCGCTCGAGGTCCCCAAGCCGCTCGGCGGCAGCCTCGCGCACCCGACGTTCCTACAGTTGACGGCCAACAGCTTTCAAAACAAAATCGCCACGCTACCGCTCTACGAAAATATTTATGAAGGGTACGGCTTCGCCCACGACTCAGTCGGCTCGCAGTATCTCAACGGCTTTCCGGGTTACTGGCCGGAGAAGGGCGGGGCGTTCGCGCCGATCCCCGTGCCCGGTTTGCAGTCGTACGGCGCTCTCTGCACGGTTCAACCGTCGAAAGTTTACACCTATTACTGCCCCACCTACACGACCATCTACAACACGGTTCTGGGGTTCAATCTTTACACGCCGTCGCTCAAACTCAACCACCCCGACAGCCCGTATCAAGAGTACTACTTCAACGCATCGTTCAACAAACAGCGCCAGTGGAACTCGCTGCCACACTACATCGACAACACGAATACGACCCTGACGATCAGCCGCCAGCCCTCGCGGTCGCTCCACATGTATGCCGGCTATGAGATTCAAAACATCGGCGACCACTACATCAACGGCGGCTACGAGCAGTGCTCGCAGCCCAACGGCCTTCCGACGACATTCTGTCCGGACAGCTTCACGTCGTTTCGCGGCGTCGCGACGCTGCGCACGACCAGCTTTGGATTCAACGACACACCGACCCCGACGTTCAACTTCTCGCTGCTCGTCCGGCATCACGAGGACTATCCAATTCCGGTGCCGGGGCTTTTCGCGTTTCCTGCGAACAACATTCTCGGCCAGCCGCTCTATTCGTGGTGGCTGGGACAGCCGCCGTATGACGCAACCGCCGACATTCGCTTCAAGATTCTCCCGCACACGCTCGCCGATATCTCGCGAACGCTCTACTGGTATGGCAATCCGTACCGGGCGCAATATTGGCAGCAGAACTTCGTCGTTCAACTACTCCCGATATGATGCCTAATCCTTCGACTGCGCTCAGGATGACAACGGTGACAGTGCTCTCACTGATACTCGCGACTCTGCTCGTGGCGGCTGGGCCTTCGGTCGTCGTTAGCGGACAATTGCTCGCCTATCAGGACGGCTTCGTCTTCTTCACGACTGGCGACGGTTTCCGAGTCGCGCCCGGCATCGTGATACACGACGCGAAAACTGGCGGCACCACCCAGCTCGTGCCCGCGCCGCGCATCTGGGCCCGCGCGACGTTTGACGCCACCGGCACCGTTACCGAACTCGATCTCTCGCGGGCACCGTTGCCGCCCGAAGGGAACTTCGCCGACGTGACGCGCTTCGCCGTCGCGGCGTCGTCGCCGGCGCCGAACCCGGATCTGCTCGCATACCAGAATCTCGCGACACCGGCGCCCGGCGAGAGCGCTCCAGCAAACGTGAGCTACTCGGGCAAGCCGGTGCTCGTGACCTTCATCGTGCAGGTCCCGCCGACAACGCCGCTCACGTCGAGCGTTTACATCTCGACCGATCAAAGCGCATGGAGCGCGCAAGCGATTCCGATGGACCGCATCGACGCGCTGCACTATGAGATCACGCGCCGGTATCCCTCGGGCACGATCTTTCACTACCTCTACGACCGCGGATCGCTTCAGTCAGAAGAGAGCGCGCAAAACGGCCTCAATCGAAAACCACGCGACTTCATCGTCCCCGATGCCGACGTGCGTGTCGTTCGCGACACCGTTTACGGCTGGCAAGACCAAGTGCCTGGAAGCATCAATCAGCAGCAGCCGCAGATCATGCCGACGCCCTACAACCCCGCACCGTTCCCAAATCTTCCGCCGGGGAAGCCTCCCGAGCCGCCGTCCCAAAAGCCCCCGCAGGCGCGCTAAACCCTCCAACAATCCAGGGATGGCTCACGTCCGGGCCAACTTCGGGATTTCATGAAGCAGCGCACAGGGATTCTGGTTTGTAATGCGCTAGTCTGGGCGCTCTTTCTCGCGCTGGCGTCAACGCTCTGCATCATCGCCCACTGGCGTTACGCCATCTTCCGCAACGATGTCGATCTCGGCATCTTTACCCAGGTGATCGCCGGCCTCGGACACGGCTTTTCGAGCAGCGCAGAGGGCGGAGTAAATCATCTCCTGGTTCATTGGTCCCCGATAATCGCGACAGCGTGGCCCTTCGTCCGCGCGTTTGGTCCCGTCGGCCTCGAGTACTTTCAGGCTATCCTTGTCTCGGCAGTCCTTTTCCCGATTTGGGGTTTGGCGCGAGCCAGGTTCCGCCCGGTCCCGGCGCTTGCATTAGTTGCCGTTGCGGCACTCTATCCAATTCTGTGCGCAAACGCCGTCGGGGATTTTCACGAGATGGCCTTCGTGCCGCTTCTCTCGGCCACGCTGGTCTACGCTCTCGACCGCCGGCGCTGGTCGATGGCCATCGTGACGGCACTGCTCCTCGCTTGCACGAAAGAGGACCAGTTCGTCGTTCTGGCGGCAAACGGTTTGCTCTTCGCGGCGACGGCGCGCACCGACGTTCGAGCCGCGCGCATTGGATGGAGCATCTCCGGCTTGGCAATTGCAATGGCCTTCCTGTACTTCGGAGTCGTACGCCAAGCACTGAATTCGCACGTACCGTACCAATCGTTCGAGTTCTTCAACTGGGCCGGCGCGCACGGCGGAGGGTACAGTTTCGCATGGGCCGTGCTCCTTCCACGCATTCGATACGTCTTGATAATCCTGGCCCCGCTGGCCTTCCTACCATGCGTTTCGCGGTATGGACTGTTCCTGATTCCGGGATTCGTCGAGATCTTCGCCTCGCACCAATCGGTCACGATCGTGCCGGGCGCCCACTACAGCGCGTTGCTGACGGGTTACGCCCTGGCGGGTTTCGTTGATGGCGCCGCTCGATTGAACGGGAACAGACCGCAGCTCGCCAAGGGACTCGTCGTCGCGGCGGCCGCGACGTCGATGTGGGTCGCCATTTTCGCAAGCCCGATGGAGTACTGGTACTATCTTTACCGCCCCCCTAACGCGCACGATGCGCTGCTCGAAACGACTCTGGGGCGACTGCCGCGGCAGGTAGACGTTGGGTCCGAAGATGAAATCTTTGCACACTTAGGCCTCGATCCGAACGCCTCGATTAACTTTAACGGTCAGCGATGGTTCGTTTACGACCGGACGCACTATTCGGTGCACTGGCAGAAAATCGACGAGCCGGCCGTAGGACGAGCACTCGCCCGCAAGGAGTACGTCATGACGAGCGATCGCGACGGCATCGTGGTTCTCAAACGTTCGGGATCGTGAACGTCTACCGTAAACTTGCGGCTCCGGCGCTGGGACTGCTCGCCATCTGCTCGTTGATCGCAGTCGCCCGCGCTCAGGTTCCGTCGCCGGTTCCCAGCGTCTCGGCAGCACCTTCGCAAATGCCGTCTCCCGCACCGACGCCGACGATAGCCATTCTGCCCCCAGACGCAGCGCCGCAGATTCTCTGGTGGCAATTGAGTTCGGCCACGCCGCAGGCCGGAGATACCCTTTCCGTCGTCGTGCTCACTTCTTCGAACGTTGCCAGCGTCGAACTTAGAATCGGCGGCTACGCGTTCAACTTACCAAAGACCGACGTAGGCCACTTCGAAGGCGGCTACGTCGTGCCCCAGCTTCCGTTTTTCGTGAGTCACGATCTACTCATGCGGATCATCGCGCGAAATACCGCCGGCGTTTCGGTCGAGAACGGCGTCGAGATCCAAGTTCGGTAGTACGCGAATGGTTCATCGAACCGTCAACGGTATCGTGCGTTCGACCGTATCCCCACGCGTATTTTTGGCAATGACGCGCATCGTAAACGTTCCGCGAATGAACCACGGCAGGGGCGCGACCTTGTACGTGAGTGCAAAGCGTCCCACGCCGGTCTTTGCAAGGGTCATCGCATAACCTCCGATGCGAGCCTCCACGCTGGCGACGTTGGAGGTCGTAACGACCCTACCGGAGACCGTGTCGCCGGGTTGGACCGTCGTCTCGCTTACCGCGACCGCGAGAATCTGTGGCGCAGCGTCGGGCGGCAGGCGAGGGACTTTGACCGCAATCTTAGGCGGCGTGACGACGGGCGACGGTGCTGCCGTCGAGGTTGGCGCGGCCGATGCTGGGCTGGAAGCCGCAGGTGGAGTGGCGGTTGGTCCGGAGTTTCCGGTGGCGTGCCGCAAAACGGCCACAGGCGGCCGGCCGCTCGATGCGGGCTGCGCCCCCCTTGGTGCAGCCGCATGGCTGCAGCCGGCAAGCCAGAGCGCAGCCGCGCCGATGGCCAGGGCCGAGCGGACCGTAAGCATGCGGCCTAGTTCTTGGAGCCCGCGTACTTTCCGCTCGGGGTGACAACTGCGGTCAGATGTTGAAAAGTGCAGCGGCATGGCCGATTCTGCGCGCCCCACCTTCAGCGTCGTGGTCCCCCTGTATAACGAAGCCGGAAACGTCGCGCCCCTGCTGGCGCGAATCTCGGCGGCAATCGAGCCGCTACGGGCAGAGTTCGACCACGAGATCGTCCTGGTCAACGACGGCAGCACCGACGGCACGCTCGCCGCGATCCGCGCGGAGATGCACCGGCGGACTCGGACCGTGCTGGTCAACCTCTCGCGCAACTTCGGCCATCAGCTCGCGGCGACCGCCGGCATCGAAATTGCGACCGGCGACGCGGTGATCTTAATGGACGGAGACTTGCAAGATCCGCCCGAGCTGATCGAGGATTTTTTACGAAAGTGGCGCGAGGGCTACGACGTCGTGTACGCGGTTCGCCGGACTCGCAAAGGCGAGAGCCGTTTCAAACTCTTCACCGCGCGCGCGTTCTACCGAATTATCAAACGCTTGACCAAAATTGCGATCCCTTTGGATACCGGAGACTTTCGTTTAATGAGCCGCAGGGCCGTCGAAGCCGTTCGGCGGCTGCCCGAACGCCATCGTTTTCTTCGTGGAATGGTAAGCTGGGTTGGATTCAACCAGGCGGCGATCGAGTACGACCGTGACGTGCGCTACGCCGGCGAGACGAAGTATCCCCTGTCCAAGATGCTTCGCTTTGCGATGGATGGCATCACCTCGTTCTCCGACGTCCCGCTGCGCTTTGCATCCTATTTCGGCTTCACGGTCAGCGTCATCGCCTTCGTCTACGCCGTGGTCGTCATCGTCTTGAAAACATTTAGCTTAAAGCCGGTCTTCTACACACCGGGCTGGGCCTCGACAATCGTTGCCGTTCTCTTTCTGGGCGGCGTGCAACTGATGAGCCTCGGCATCCTCGGCGAGTATCTCGGGCGCGTCTATGACGAAGTCAAAGGGCGGCCACTCTATATCATTAGCGACATCGAAAGATCTTGACGTATCGCCCGGTCGTCGACCACGTCGCCCTCCCGATTCCGCTCGATCCGTTCTCCGCCGTCCTCTTCGTTGCCGCATTCTTTGCAGCCGCAATGCTCACGGCGCGGCGCCCCGCGTACGGACTCTGCGCGTTGCTCGTTGCGACGCCGATTGCCTTCGCGCACGATCTTGCGGCGACGACGATCACACTGCCGAAGTGCGTCCTGCTCGGCGTGCTGCTGGGTTTGACGACCTACGCAGGCGTTACAGGCGCGCTACGCCGGCGCCCGGCGCCTTTGCTTTTCGGCGCGCTGGCGTTCTATATGCTCGCGACCGCGCTCTCAATACTCGATGCAGCGCATCCCGCCGCGGTCATTCGTGAGACGCTCAAATGGGTCGAGTACGCGGCGGTCTTTGTCGCAGCATATTGCTGCTATACCCTCGATGCCGACGACGCAGCACTCGTCGCCGCCGCGGCCGCCACCGGCATTATCGTTGGGCTGTCGGCGCTCGTTCAAGAGGTCGCCGGCGCGCCGTCGGGCCTCTACGTCGGCGCTGCGATCGTTCCGCGCATCGCCGGGTTACTCGAAGGTCCGAATCAACTTTCGGCCTATTGCACGATCGCCGTCGCGACGCTCGGAGCGTGGGCGCTCGTTCGGCGAACCGCGTTGCTCGACGTCGCGCTGGGGCTCGTGGTTTTTGCCGACATCTTGACGTTCTCGCGCGCGGGCATCGCCTCACTCGCGATCGTTGCCGCGATCGTCGTGCTTTGGGGCGGCCGTCGAGCGTGGCCGGCGTTGCGCCCCGCGATGCTGGGCGCCATTGCCGGGGTTGCCGGCACGGTTTGGTGGGCGATTTACGCACATACACCGGGCATACTGCGCGTTTCACTCGCGTCGAGCGCGTACGCGGGTGGCGTCGGTAATCGCGACGAGCTCTGGGGTGCGGCCTTGCGCATGTGGCGCGATCACCCCCTTTTCGGCGTCGGAGCGGGCAACTTCGAGCTCGACTTGCCGGAGTACGGCGTATACGGCGTTCGCACCCATGCCAACAGCTGGTATCTGCAATCCCTGGCGGAAGGCGGACTCGTACTGCTCGGCGCGACCCTCGGGATCGTGGGTGCATCGATCGGCGCATTCCTGGAGAAGCCTTTCGTCGCGCGCTGGCGCGTGCAATCGCCGTGGGTCGTTGCCGCGATAGCAGCGAGTGCGGCGTTGGCGCTGCATCAGATCGTCAACGACTTCGTCTTCTACCCGAAAGTCGGCGGCGCGTGGTTTTTGCTGCTCGGGATTGCTGCCGCTGCATTCGCCGGGGAATGACGCTCGCACCACCCGCGCCCCTCGTCGTCGTAACCAACTGGGGTAGCGCGGCCATTCCGCTGCTCGGCGGAGTTTTGCTGGCCTGCGCCGCGGGCGGGGTCGCGTACTGGCGGGCGTTGCGCCAAACTTACCCGGCTTCGTTGAAAACGGCATGCGCTGCAGCCGCAGTTGGGCTCGCGGCCGCCTGGTTCGTGCCCGTTCTTTTTTCAAGCGACGTCTATGCCTACGCGGCCTATGGGGAGATGGCGCGAATCGGGCTCAACCCGTACGCGCTCGCGCCGGTCGACGCTGCGGACGCAGTCGTGCGTGCCGCACAACTTCAGTGGGTGACGGCATTCCCGATCTGCCTGTACGGACCAGCCTTCGTCGCGTTGGCGCGATTCTTCGTGACGACGCTTGCGCCGTTAGGCCTGCTGGCGCAGCTCGACGCGTTCCGCGTGGCGGCGAGCGCGGCGTTTCTGCTCTGCGTGCCGCTGGCCTACTATGCTTTTGCGGGCGATCGCGCCCAGCGACTCCGCGCGGCGGCAACGATCGGACTGAATCCCGCCGCGATTTGGTGCGCGGCAGAGGGCCACAACGACGCGATCGCGCTGGCCGTGGTACTCGCGGGATTCGTCCTCGTCCAACGGCGACTCCTCAATGCCGGCGCCGCGGTCGTCGCGCTCTCTTCGATGATCAAACCGCCAGGCATCGCGGCCGCGATCGGACTGGCAGCCGTCGACCGGCGCGCACGCATTGGTGCGCTTGCGGGCATCGCGATCGCAGTCGCACTCTCGTCTCCATTGATTGCCGGCGTTGCAACGCAACTCGCACCTCATGGAACGTACGCACCGCAAGCCTCGATTCAAGCGATCTTTCGGCCGCTGGGAGCCTTTGTTTCGTGCGCGGCCGCGCTTGTCGCCGGTGCCCTGTTGGCCCGGCGCGGCGTCGTGTTGCTTCGCGGCGGGGTTGCTGAAGGCTGGATCTGGCTTGGACTAGCCGCTTGGGTGCTGGTGCCAAATCCCTACCCATGGTACGCGCTTTGGCTCGTCGCGCTCGCCGGCCTCGCTCCCCGATCGCATGCCGGAGCCGTCGCGATCCTGTTATCGTTGACCGCACTGCTGCGCTACGTCCCCGACGCGATCGCGCTCCCCAGCCCTCCGCTCTCGGTCGCGCTCGGCATCGCAGCGACGCTCCCGTTGCTGGGGCTCTGCTATAATGAGCGACCCGCATGACCGCGCACGTAACCGCCGCGTCCCCCGTCGACTCCGCTGGGGGCGGCGCCGCAAAGGATCTCCTGGCCAAGCTGACCGAGTCGAACCGTGCCTTCGCGAGCACGATCGAACGGTTGAAGTCGCTCCGTCGCATCGCCGGAAAGAAGCCGGGCGGATATGCGCTGCACGAAACGATCGCGGCGGCGCGGCCGGCGCTCCTCGCAGCGTTACACCGCGAGCTGGGCGGCTGCGTGCTGGTCGTGCTTCCGACTCCGGATGCCGCGGAACGGAGCTTCGCCGACCTGCTGTACTACCTCGAGGACTGCAGCGAACGCATTGCGCTAGTTCGGTCGCGCGACGAGGCGCTTGGCGCGATCGAGAGCCCATCGGAGCGCAGCGCGCGAATGACCCTGCTCGCCGATCTCGCCGATGGCTCCCCGCGAATCGTCTTGGCACCGATCGCCGCCGTTCGTCAGCGTTTGATGTCGCGCTCGCGCTTCGACGAGCTCCGCTTTGCACTGCGTCCCGGCGACGAAGCCGGCTGGGAACGTTTGCAGCGGCGGCTGTTCGATCTCGGCTACGTGCGGTGTGACGTCGTCAGTGCGGTTGGCGAGTACGCCGTACGCGGCGGAATCATCGACGTTTTTGCCGCTACCGCCGATTCCCCCGTGCGCATCGAGTTTTTCGGTGACGCGATCGAATCTCTGCGAGCCTTTTCGATCGAATCGCAACGTAGCAACGTGTCGATCGATCGGCTCGCGATAGCACCGTGGGAAGATCCCGCTACCCAAAACGTGCAGAATTTTGGGAGCGAGAGCATTTTCGATTATCTACCCTCCGATGCCACAGTCGTGCTGGAAGAACCATCCACGATCGCCGCAATCGCCAACGCCCTCGACGAAGAACGCAATCGTGAGCGTCACACGCTGCTCGCGGACGAGGATGCCGGCGAAGCGCTGCGTGCCGAGCTTTCCGAGGTGCCGATTACGCTGCGCGACGTGGGCGCGCTCGTCGCAGCGCATGCGACGCTCGTCTTTCCCGGCACGATCGAAATGGGCGAGCACGGGACCGAGTGGGCGCCCCCGATCATCGAATCATTCGTTTTCGAATGCCGGCCGGTCGAACATTTCAACCGTCAGCTCGGGCTTTTCACCGAAGCGATGCGCGAATGGGTCGCAAACGGCGAGCACGTCTTCATCGTGAGCGCTGCGGTTTCGCGCTCGATCGACCTCTTGCAGGCGGCGCAGATTGACGTTGGCGTACGGACGCGGGGAAGCGTGCTGGTCGATCATGGGTCGATCGAGTCGGGCTATTGGATGCCAAGCCTGCGGTTGCGCGTGCTGGGGGATCGCGAGATCTTCGGCGCGCCGCCTAAGCGCGTCAAGATGCGCGCCATCAAGGAAGGCGTGCCCGTTACGCTGGCAGATCTTCGCGTCGGCGATTATGTCGTGCATGCCGTGCACGGCATTGGCCAATATCTAGGCCTGCGCGCCGAGACGATTCTCGGAGCGACGCAAGATTATCTGGATCTGCGCTATGCCGGCAGCGATCGAATGCTGGTGCCGGTCACGCAGATGCATCAGATCGCGAAGTACTCGGCGGCCGAAGGCCAGAGCCCTCGACTATCCAAGATGGGCGGCGCCGATTGGGCGCGCACGAAGACGCGCGTCAGCGAATCGTTGGCGAAAGTTGCCGACGAGCTGGTCAAGCTCTACGCCGAACGCGAGATGTCGCGAGGCTTCGCCTTTAGCCCCGACACCACGTGGCAGGCCGAGATGGAGGAGGCTTTCCCGTACGAACCAACGCCCGACCAGCAGAAAGCCTTCGACGCCACCAAATCCGATATGGAGTCGTCGCGCCCGATGGACCGGCTCATCTGCGGCGACGTCGGCTACGGGAAGACCGAAGTCGCGATGCGCGCCGCCTTCAAAGCGATCGCCGACAAGAAGCAGGTCGCGGTGCTGGTGCCGACCACGCTACTGGCAGACCAGCACTTCCGCACCTTCAGCGCGCGTTTCGGCGCGTTTCCCGTGCGCGTCGAAGGGCTCTCGCGTTTCACTTCAAAGCCCGATCAAAAACGGATTTTGCAAGATCTGGCGCAAGGAAAGGTCAACGTCGTCATCGGTACGCACCGGCTGTTGCAGAAAGACGTCGCGTTTGCCGATCTCGGCTTGATCGTCATCGATGAAGAGCAGCGGTTTGGAGTCATGCACAAGGAACGACTCAAAGGATACCGCGCGAGCGTGGACGTCTTAACGCTTTCGGCGACCCCGATTCCGCGCACCCTGCACATGTCGCTGATGGGCGTCCGCGATCTGTCCCTAATTCAAACGGCACCGAAGAACCGGATGTCGATCAGAACGCTCGTCGTGCCGGCCAGCGACGCCGTCGTGCAGCGCGCGATCGCCGCCGAGCTCGACCGCGGGGGGCAAGTCTACTACTTGCACAACCGAGTGGAATCCATTTACGCCGTGCGTAACGCGCTCGAGCAGCTCTCGCCGCGCGCGCGTATCGGCGTGGGGCACGGTCAGATGCGAGAATCGGAGCTCGAACCAGTGATGCAGCGATTCATCGACCGCGAGCTCGACGTGCTCGTCGCGACGACGATCATTGAAAACGGAATCGACATTCCCAACGTCAACACGATGATCGTCAGCGATTCCGACCGATTCGGGCTGGCGCAGCTCTACCAGCTTCGCGGCCGAGTCGGACGCTCGAATCATCAGGCCTATTGCTATCTGCTCTACCAAGGGCACAAAGCGCTCACCGAAGAGGCGAAGGCACGGCTCGAGGCGATCCGGGAATTCGCGCACTTGGGATCGGGATTGCAGATCGCGATGCGCGATCTCGAAATTCGCGGCGCCGGGAATCTCTTGGGATCGGCGCAATCCGGCTTCATCGCGTCGGTCGGTTTCGACACCTACTGCGAGCTCTTAGCCCAGGCCATTGCGAAGCGGCGCGGGGGGCCCGCCGCGCTCGAAGAACGCCAAGAGGCCGTAATCGACGTGAAAATCGACGCATTCATTCCCAACGACTACATCGGTCAGGTCTCGCAGAAGATCGCCATTTACCAGCAGCTGGCGAAGGCTCGCACGCAAGAGGAAGTCGAAGAGGTCGCCGCCGGCGTGCGGGATCGCTTCGGCACCTTCCCGCCGCCCCTCGCGAACCTGGTCGAGCTCACCAAACTGCGCGCCGTCGCACTGCGCAAACGTGTTACCCGGGTCGTAGTGGACGAGCGCCGGCTCACTCTAGGGGTTGGGTCGGGTTTCGAGCTGGATCCGGCGGCCGTGCCGAAGCTTCAGTCCCTTACCAAGAACCGCTTCCGCTTCACAGACGGGCGCATTCTCGTTCAACCTGCCGGGCAGCCCAAACTGGATGCCGCTGCTCCGAAAACTGCTGGAAGCCTTATAGCCCTAGCCGTTCTAAAGCGCGTCGAAGGCCGCCAAGGTGCCCCTAAATCGAAGGAACGGGGCCACGGCGCGCGAACGAGCCCGCCGTGATGCGGGGCTCCGAGCCCCGCGTACTATGCACTATTATCCAATCGGAGCAATTAATGTCGAAAGTCCACCGCCTCACCGTAGGCCTGGCCGCCCTTCTCTTCGGCACGTCGCTGGCGGCGTGCTCGGGCGGCGGTACCGTCGCGACGGTGAACGGCCAACCGATCAGCGAATCCGCCTTTAACACAAAGCTGGAGGGGACGCCGCTGGCGCGCACGGTCTTGCAGCAAATGGTGCAGGACGCCTTGATCGATCAATACGCAAAAAACAATAACATCACCATCACCGATGCCGAGATCAGCGCGCGCGAAGACCAGATCAAGCAGAACTTTCCGGCCGGCTCGTGGGATGAGATGCTGAAATCGCGCGGCCTTTCCGAAGACGACGTTCACGCCGCACTGCGCGAGCAGCTCATCCTCGACAAGGCGCTGGGTTCGCAAGTAAAGATCGCACCGGCCCAGATCAAGGAGTACTTCGACAAGAATCACGCTACGTTCGATAAACCCGAGCAAGTAACGGCCCGTCACATCTTGGTTCCGAACTTGGCCGAAGCGCAGAAAGTCGAGCAGCTTCTCAAATCCGGACAGAGCTTTGGCGACGTTGCCAAGCAATATTCGACCGATCCCGGCAGCAAGGACAAAGGCGGCGAGCTGGGCACCTTCAAGAAAGGGCAGATGGTGCCCGCGTTCGATAAGGTGGCGTTCTCAGCGCCGGTCAATGCAATCAGCGCGCCGGTGAAATCGCCGTTCGGCTATCACATCATTCAAGTCGAAGCGCGCATCCCGGGACAGACTGCAACGCTTGCCAGCGCGACGCCGCAAATCACCGATACCTTGCGTCAGCAGCAAGAGGCACCCCTGATTCAGCCGTTCCTCCAAGGCCTGCAACAGAAAGCCGATATCAAAGTCAACAATCCGACTTTTGCCGGCGTCTTCTCAACGCCGATGCCCCCGGGTGGAGCCGGCGCCGCGGCTTCGCCGGCCGCTAGCGCGCCGGCCGGTTCGCCCGCGCCCTCCTCGACGTAAATCTCGCATAGGGCGGTGTCCTCACCGGGACACCGCCGCGCGGTTGCGAAGGACGCGGCGTGTTGGTTCGTATCGCGGGTCTCGGCCCGGGTGATCCCGGGCTGTTGACCGTTGGCGGCCTCGACGCGCTGCGCGCGATCGGTAAGGCCGTCGCCCTCCTCGCACCGCCGGATTTGACGGCATATCTTGAACGCAACGGTATCACGATCGTTCGCGACGCGGTAGACGAGCCCGCGCTCTTCGTGCGGGGAAGTTCCGAGGAGATCGGACGTTTCGCCGATCGGCTCTGCAGCGGCACGTACGGCGACTCGCTGGGTCTGGGCGTGCTTGGAAATCCCCTCTCCGATTTTCCGGGCCTGCCCTCGCTGTTGCGGCTATTGGAATCGCGGGGCGTCGCCACCCAGATCGTGCCCGGCGTTCCGCGCGCGACCCTCTCCGCGTCGATCGCGATGCCGCTGGTGCCGCTGCCGCCACGGTCGGCGCACTATTCGTGGGACGACTTGGTCGAAATCATGGCCCGTTTGCGCATGGGCTGCCCGTGGGATCGCGAGCAAACGCACCGCACGCTCGTTCCGTACCTGATCGAAGAGACGTACGAGGTGGTCGAGGCGATCGAAGGGCCGCATCTCGACGCCCTTTGCGAGGAGCTGGGTGACTTGCTCTTGCAGGTGCTCTTTCACGCGCAGGTCGCCATGGAAGTTGGAAAGTTCAGCATCGCCGACGTCGTCGACGCGCTCTCCAACAAGATGGTACGCCGTCACCCGCACGTCTTCGGCGACGCCGTCATCGAAGACGTGGACGCTCAATGGCGCAGTTGGGAGAAGCTCAAAGCGCTGGAAAAAACGGGGCGCCAGCGTAAGAGCCGCCTCGACGGAATTCCCGTGCAGCTCGGTGCGTTGCAGCGCGGTCAGCGCATGCAGGAGAAGGCCGCGCGCGTGGGCTTTGACTGGCCCAACGCCGCGGGAATCTTGGAAAAGCTCTCTGAGGAGCTGGGCGAGCTCGCCGAGGCGCGCCGCCTACCGCAAGACGATCCCAGGATACGCGAAGAGCTCGGCGACGTTTTCTTCACGCTGGTCAACCTGTCGCGCGCACTAGGCATCGACGCCGAGACGGCGGTGCGCGAAGCCAATGAAAAGTTCTACAAACGTTTTTCGTTCATGGAAGAGCGTGCGACGAAAAACGGGAAGAGCATTTCGGATCTCTCGTTCGACGAACTCGAGGTACTGTGGCAGCTAGCGAAGACTTGAACGCCAAACTGCGGGTGCGCATGAGCGCGCTCGACGCCCACTATGGGGGGAGTCTCGTCGATGGAGCACGCATGCTCGCGCTCTTCGGCGACGTTGCGACGGAGCTGTTAATTCGAATGGACGGCGACGAGGGACTCTTCGCCGCCTACGATAGCGTCGAGTTCCTCGCGCCGGTCTTCGCCGGCGACTTCATCGAAGCGCAGGGCCGTATCGTCAAGATCGGCAAGACGTCGCGCCGCATGGAGTTCGAAGCCCGCAAAGTGATCGCGGCGAGGCCGGAAATCGGCGAAAGCGCTGCCGACGTACTGGACCCGCCGCTGCTCGTCTGCCGCGCCACGGGCACGTGCGTCACTCCAAAAGCGAAGAAAAGAAAGTAGGGCCCGATTAGGAGCCTGTAGGTTCCTAGACGAGGCGTTCGTGCGTTTTGCGCTTCCAAACGAACTCGTAGTATGAAAACTGCAGCGCAAGCGCGACACAATACGCGATCGGATAGCCGAGCCAGACGCCGTCGAGGCCGATGCGGTGCATCAGCAGATACGCGGCCGGCACTTCGACGCCCCAGATTGCGAAAATCCCGATTACCGTCGGCCACAGCACGGTGCCGCTGCCTCGCATCAGGCCGCTGAGAACCGCGGAGTTTCCAAAGACCGCGTAGCTCCACAACGTGATCATGAGCAGTTGATGCGCGATACGCAGCGTGTTCGGATCGGTAATGAACCATCCCAGAATGAACCAGGCAAAGAGATAACACGCACCGATCAGCACGGCACCGATCGCGTAGTTCAAACCGACGGCCGAGCGAACGACGCTGCCGAGCTTGTCCTCTCGCCTAGCGCCGATGCACTGGGCTCCGAAGATCGAGGCCGCGATGCCGATGGAGATGGCCGGAAACTGCACGTAGCCGACAACCTGATTGACCGCACCGTACGCGGCGGTCGCACTCGATCCAAAGCGGTTCACGAAGGAGATGACCGCGATCTCGGCCAGCGAGACCATCATCACTTGCAGCGCGGTCGGCAGCCCGATGCGCAGCACGGCTCCGAGAATTTTCCAATCGATCCACATGTCGGCCAGCGTTTCGCGATCGAACTTCAGCGGATGGTTCTTGCGCGCAAGGTAGTAAAGCAGCCACCCGAGCGCGGCGGTATTGGCGATAACTCCGGCGACTGCCGCACTGACGACGCCCAGCTTCGGCAAGCCGAAGAGTCCGACGATAAAAATCGGCGTTACGGTAATCGCAAGCACGCTCGATACGATGAGCGTGTAAAATGGCGTCGTCGAGTCACCGGTTCCCCGTAAGATCGTTACGTAGACGAAGTAGAAGAAAAAGACAGGCATCGTAAGGAAAATCACCCGAGCGTAGGCATCGGACTGCGCCAGGATGTCGGGCGGAGTGGCCAGCCATCCCAAGACCGTCGATGATCCAATCGTTCCAACGATTGCGACGAAGATGCCGAGGTAGAGCGCCGCCCCGAGCACCGTGCCGGCCACTTTTTTGACCTTGTGAAAATCTTTCGCTCCGAAGGCCTGCCCGACCAAGACGCTGCTGCCGCTCGAAACGCCGAAGACGAACGAGAAGAGTAGAAAAACGATCGGAAAGACGGCCGAGACGGCCCCGAGCGCTTGGGTGGAGATCAGGCGTCCGATCCAGATGCTGGCCATCGTTTGCGAGGCCGATTGCAAGACGTTGCTCAGCATCAGAGGCACCAGAAAAACGAGGAGGATCTGCCACATCGGCTTGCCCTCCTCGAAAATGTTGACCCCGCGTTGTTGCGGTCGCGTTTGCGCCAAACTGCGAACCCCTTACTCTGTTGCCAGCACTTCGTAAATCTCTTTGCGCGCTTTGTCGAGCAAGTCGCGCACGCGCTCGATGCTTTCGGGTTTGGAATTATAGCCGAGCTGTGAAACCGCTTGCATCAATCGAGCCGCCGAATCGCGCATTTGCGCCCGCCGGTCCCGCGTGCCCTCTTCCTCGCCGTCATCTTCGAAAAAGCGGCCGATGTCGGCCAAGCGTTCTTCCATCAATTTTCGTCCTTTCTCGGTGAGTTCGTAGGTGCGGCGACCCTCCTCGTCGCGGCCGGCGATGAAACCGGCGGCCTCGAGCCCGGCGAGCAGCGGGTAGACCGAACCGGCGCCCCCGGCCCAGCCCTTCTCCCGTATCTCGCGAATCAGGTCGTAGCCGTGCCGCGGCGTCTCGCTGAGCAATTTGAGCAGCGCAAACTTGAGAATTCCTCGCTTTGACCGCCGCATTCCGTGCCGGCGCATTCCCCATCTATACATATTTCCAACAGTATCCGATATATCGCGATACTGTCAATGCATCCAACGTAGCTTGTCCTGAGCGAAGTCGAAGGGCTTGATGGCGAACTCTGACGGCGTGCGGTTGGATAAGTTCATGAAGGTCTCGCGGTTGGCGAAACGGCGAAGCGAGGCACACGAGGCTCTGGAGCACGGTCGCATCACCAGCGACGGAAAGCCGCTCAAGCCCGGCTATCAGGTTAAGTCGGGAGACGTGCTCGAGATCCACTACGCGACGAGGTTCGTAACGGTCCGCGTGCTCGACGTTCCGTTGCGCGTTACGCCGGCGACGAAGCCGGCCGAGCTCTACGAGATTCTCGACTCGCGGCGGGACGACGCGGAGTGGATATGATCTCGGCCGACACCAAGGACGCGCTCGCGCGCGAGCTTCCCGACGAGCGGCATTGCCGCGATTCACTGCTCGCCGGACTGTCCGTGTACGGCAGCATCGACGGCCACTTTGTGACGCATCGCAACGCGGTCGCGCGCCTGTTTTGGTCGCTGCTGGAGGAGCGCAAGGTTCAGGCCATTGAAACGCGCGCTCCCACCCGGCTCCAGCGCTTACCGACCTTCGCGGTGAGATTGCCGCAACGGCTGCGCGCGATGCCGCCCAAACCCATTCGCAAGTGCGACCGTTTGATCGAAGTGCGCGCGGCGTTTTTAGCGTGCGGTTCGCTGGCGGCGGGAGCGCGCGGCTACCATCTCGAGTTCGTCGTCCGCGACGAAGGTGTCGCGACGCGGTTGACGTGGATGCTGCGCAGCAACGGGGTTGCGGTAAAGGAGACGCACCGAAAGGGACGCGCCGTTCTCTATCTCAAGGATTTCGACGCGATCGCAGAGCTGCTGACGCGCATCGGCGCTTTCGCCGCGGTACTGCGGCTCGAGGACGTGCGCGCCTTGCGCGAGACCAAGAACCGCATTCATCGCCTCGTGAATACCGAGGCGGCGAACCTGCAGCGCAGCGCCCAGGCAGGTGCCCAACAGCGGCGCGTCATCGAATTTTTGCAGAGCGCCTACGGTTTGTCACGGCTTTCGCCCCCACTGCGCGAAGTCGCCGAGCTTCGCCTACTGCATCCCGACGAGTCGCTTGCAGAGCTGGGTCGCCGCTGCAATCCGCCCATCGGCAAACCGACCATCAGCAGCCGGCTGGGCGCACTGACGAAGTTGGCCGGCAACCTGCGCGGTATGCAGGGGAGCGCGAAAGCGGCCCGGTAAACGCGGCTCATGCGCATCGGAATCAACGGCTTCGGCCGCATCGGTCGAAACTTCACCAAAGCGATCGCGGAGCGCCATCCGGAAATCGAGATCGCCGCCGTAAACGACCTCATCGACGCCAAGGAGTGCGCGCACCTCTTTAAATACGACAGCAATTACGGCATCTACAACGGCAGCGTGAGCGCCGCCGACGGCACGCTCTCGATCGACCGGCAGCGCATTAAGGTCTTTGCCGAACGCGACCCGGGCAAACTTCCGTGGCGCGACTTGGGAGTCGACATCGTGATCGAGTTGACCGGCCTCTTTACCGATGCAGCCAAAGCTCGGGCGCATATCGATAGCGGCGGCGCGAAAAAAGTCCTCATCTCCGCCCCGGCAAAGGGCGAAGATATCACGATCGTGCTGGGCGTGAACGAGCGCCGGTACGACCCACAGAAACATCACGTCATTTCTAACGCATCGTGCACGACGAACTGCCTAGCCACCGCCGTGAAGCCGATCGTTGACGAACTGGGCTGGGTCAAGGGTTTCATGACGACGATCCACTCCTACACGAACGATCAGAACGTGCTCGACGGACCGCACCGGGATCTTCGCCGCGCGCGCAACGCCGCGACGAACATCATTCCGACGTCGACGGGCGCGGCTAAAGCGCTCTACCTAACGATTCCGGAAGTCGAAGGCACGTTCGACGGCTTTTCACTCCGCGTCCCGACGCAGACGGTATCGATGATCTACCTCGTCGCGCAGACAAAACGCCCGACCACCAAGGAACAGCTCAATGCGCTGCTGCGCCGCGCCGCCGAAGGCGAGTTGAGCAAGTACGTCGCCTACACCGAAGAGGAGCTGGTTTCGAGCGATTATAAGAAGAATTCAAACAGCTCGATCATCGACGGCAGGCTCACCGGCGCCAACGGCGATCTCCTCCAAATCGCAGCGTGGTACGACAACGAATGGGGCTACTCGTGTCGCCTCGCGGAGCTGACCGCTTTGGTTGGGTTGACGATTCCAACCGCGACGTAGTGGCCCTGCGACGCCTGCAAGAGTGCGACGTTCGCGGCAAGCGCGTTCTCGTGCGCGAGGATTTGAACGTACCGCTCGTCCTTCGACCCGACCAGGATGACACGCAGGTGGAGATCGCCGATTATAGCCGCATCGACGCTACCTTGCCGACGTTGTGCTGGCTGCACGAGCACGGCGCGAAAACGATCGTGCTTTCGCATCTTGGGCGCCCCGACGGTAAACCGGATCCGAAGCTTTCGTTGCGGCCGGTCGCGCGCGCGCTTTCGGATCGCCTCGACATTCCCGTCGGCTTTGCCGGCGATTGCGTCGGCGAGGTGGCCAAAAGCGCGGTGGAACAGCTGCGCGACGGCGACATCCTTTTGCTCGAAAACGTCCGCTTCCACGCGGGCGAAGAACGCAACGATCCCGCATTTGCTGCGCAGCTTGCAGAGCTGGCCGATCTCTACGTGAACGACGCCTTTGCAACGGCACATCGCGCGCACGCGTTGACAGAAGGAATCGCGCATCTGCTTCCGAGCGCCGCAGGGCTTCTGATGCAAGCCGAACTGTCGGCGCTCTCGCGTCTGACCGACAACCCGGCGAAGCCCTTCGTCTGCGCCATCGGCGGGGCGAAGATCAAGGACAAGATCGGCATGCTGGATCGTTTGAGCGAGCTGGTCGATGCCTTTTGCGTCGGCGGAGGCATGGCAAATACGCTGCTGGCGGCTCGCGGCGTCAATGTCGGCACGTCGCTGCGTGACGACGACCTCGAACCGGCGCGCCGCATCTTGGCGGCGATCAAAGAACGCCGAGTCGATCTTCATCTGCCGGCCGATGCGGTCGTAGCGCCCTCGGTGGAGACGCAGGACCGGGCTCACGTCGTTCCGATCGAGGCCGTCGGCGAGGAGATGATTCTCGACATCGGTCCAGCAACCGCGCAGACGTATGCAAACGCGATCGAAGCCGCAAAGACGATCGTTTTTAACGGCCCGATGGGCGTGTACGAGAGGCCCGCCTATCGTCACGGAACGCAGGTCGTCGGCGATGCAATCGCGCGCGCGACGGAGGCCGGAGCGATCAGCGTCGTCGGTGGGGGCGACGCCGCCGCGGCAGCGCACTTACTGGGCTTCGCCTCGCAAATGACCTACGTTTCGACCGGCGGGGGCGCAACGCTGGAGTTTTTGGAGGGCAAACGACTACCCGGAGTCGCCGCACTTGAGCGTTAGAACGATCCTCGCAGGCAACTGGAAGATGCATAAGACTGCGGCCGAGACGGCCGCCTTCTTCGATGCGTTCCTGCCCCGCGTCGCGCCGATTCCAGCGGAAATCGAGATCGTCGTTGCGCCGCCGTTTACGTCGCTGCAGTTGGCGGGCGAGTTCGTGCGGGGCACGCGCGTGCGCTTGGGCGCGCAGACGATGCATTGGGAGCTGCAAGGCGCCTTCACCGGCGAAGTGAGCGCGCCGATGCTGCGAGCGCTCGGCGTCTCGCACGTGATCCTCGGGCACTCGGAGCGGCGCGCCTATTGTGACGAAACCGATCGCACCGTCAACTTGAAGGTGCATACGGCGCTCGCGCAGGGCCTGACGCCGATCGTCGCGGTCGGCGAGACCCTTGAGGAGCGCCGCGAAGGTGCGACGGACGAGCGCGTCCTATCGCAGACCCGCGCTGCACTCGACGGCGTGGCGGCGGCCGATCTCTCCAAGATCGCGATCGCATACGAACCTATCTGGGCGATTGGCACCGGCCAGAGCTGCGAACCCGACGAAGCCAATAGGGTGATGGGGACGATTCGTCGTGCGATCGACGGCCTGCGCAGAACGCCGATTCTTTACGGCGGAAGCATGACGGCCGCGAACGTTGCGTCGTATGTTAGATGCTCCGATATCAACGGCGGTCTCGTGGGAGGCGCGTCGCTCGATCCCGAGGGCTTCGCAGCACTGATCGAGCGAGCCGTCCTTCGACTGCGCTCAGGATGACACAGGGAGAGAAGTACCGGCCTGTCATCTTGTGCGTGCTCGACGGCTGGGGATGCCGGGATGCCACGCACGGCAACGCGATCGCGGCGGCAAACCTCCCGCATTGGCACGCGCTCTTCGAGCGCTATCCCCATACGACGCTGCAGGCGTCAGGTGAAGCGGTAGGTCTTCCCACGGGCGTCATGGGCAACAGCGAGGTCGGCCATATGAACCTCGGCAGCGGGCGCGTCGTGCCGCAAGGCGTCACCCGGATCGATGCCGAGATCGCATCGGGCGAGTTTGCGAAAAACGAGACGTTGCGGCAAGCGATTTCGCACGTCGCGCCGCAAGGTAGAACGCTTCACTTGATGGGCCTGCTCTCCGACGGTCAAGTTCATAGTTCGATCGTCCATCTCTTTGCTCTGATCGATGCCGCCGTCGCAGCCGGCGTACCGATTGCCGTGCACTGCTTTCTGGACGGACGCGACACGCCGCCGCGTTCGGCCATGACCTACGTGGGAAGGCTCGAGGAAAAACTTGCCGGGGTCGGCCGCACGGGGGCGATAGCCAGCGTTATCGGACGGTTCTACGCGATGGATCGCGACCTGCGTTGGGAACGTACGCACCTTGCTTACGACTTGCTCGCGGAGGGTCGCGCGCAATTCCGCGCCGGCGATGCGCTTTGCGCCATCCGGGATGGCTACGCGCGGGGCGAAGATGACGAGTTCGTACTTCCGACGACCGTCGGAGAGCCGCGCCCCGCCCAAGACGGTGACGCAATCATCTTCTTCAACTTTCGGCCGGACCGCGCGCGTCAGTTGACGACGGCGTTCAACGCCGGAACGTTGCTGTACTACAACGGCGGCTTCGATGCATTCGCGACCAAGACGTATCGCGATCCTTACTTCGCCACAATGACGAAGTACGACGAGAACTACACCAATCCGGTACTCTTCGGCCCGCGCCCGCAGCACGAGACGTTCGGCGAAGTCCTCGCGCGGGCTGGCTTACGCCAGTTGCGACTTGCCGAAACTGAGAAATACGCGCATGTTACGTATTTCTTTAACGGCGGTCGCGAAGAGCGTTTCGAGGGCGAAGACCGCGACCTGATTCCCTCGGACCGCTCGGTGGCAACGTACGATCTCGCACCGGGGATGCGCGCGCGAGAGATCACTAACGCTGCCGTCAACGCGATCGAGGGCGGGCGTTACGACGCAATCGTTATGAACTATGCCAACGCCGACATGGTCGGCCACACCGGCAAATGGGAGCCAACGATCGAAGCCGTCGAAGTCGTTGACGAATGCTTGCCGCGGTTGATTGGCGCGACGCTATCCGCAAACGGCCTGCTCGCGATTACCGCCGATCACGGAAATGCCGAAACGAAGGTTGACGAGCAAGGCAATCCGCTTACGGCGCACACGACCAACCCCGTGCCCTTCATTCTTATCGCTAACGGCTTGCATGGAAGACTCGCAGGGGACGGCAAATTGGGCGACGTCGCGCCGACGTTGCTGAACCTCATGGGCCTTCCGATTCCCAAGCAAATGACCGGAGTGAATCTTTTCGAGGCCTCGCGCTCGTAGAAAAATTCATGCAACTCACAGGCGCCCTTACGGAGCCGTTCAGGAACGTGTGAGAACATTCGGTGGAAGGCTGAGAGGAGGATTCCACGATGCAGTTCCACCCTAAAGAAATCCACGATGTCCTGATCTTCGCACAAGGCTTAACCTATTTCATCGTTGCCGGTGCTGCCACGGTCGCAATCGCGCTCGCGGCACACCTTCACTAAAGCGCCGCGTGCAAAAGTTGCGAGACCCTATGCGAGGCGCGGATGGCCGGGCGGCACGAGCGCACTGTCGAGCTCCGCCTCGGAGCGGCCGGAAAGGAAAGGAGGCTACGAAACCCGATAGCAACCGCTCGGATCTACGTGAACGCACCGGTTGCCAACCATAATCGAACGGATTCGATGATCCCAAAACGAGAGCACGCGGACGATGACGGGCCGCAGTTTGGCGATTAGCTCGCGTGCCCTTTGCGACACCGCAACCGCGTCCTTCACCCAGCGCGGATGGTCGTGCGGAAGGAGTGCGGTCTCGAGCTCGGCTTCGACAACGGCCGGAACTATGGCCTCGGAACGCCCCGCTTCGAGGCGCGCGGAAAGCGCGGCCGGTGTTTCGTCGAGCTCAATACGGCGCAACATGAGAGTCTCGCTTTAGCTTGGCAATCGCACTCAAATGCAGTTGCGACGCCCGTTGCGGTGAGATCGCCAAACACTTCCCAACGCAGCGCAACGAGTTTCCCTTAAAATAATGCAGCAGCACGACCTCGCGCTGTCGCCGCGACAGGCCCGAGATTAACTCCGCGAGCTGCGTGCTTTCGGATCGGCGCTCCACGATCCGTGCCGGATCGTCGCTCCAGTCGTTGACGAGCGATTCTCCCAGCGGCAGCGGCGCATCGAGCGAGAGCGGCTGACCGCGATAGGCCGCGGCAATGGCGCGGCGATATCCAGGGTAGCGCTGCTCCATCTCGTTTGAGGTCGGAACCGCGCCGAGCGTGGCTGCGAGCGAATACCGCTGGTTCTCGCCGTCGCGCACGATTCGGCGCGCTCGCTCGGAGACCGGGTCCATGCGGCGGATTCCGTTGAGCATCGCGCCGACGACGAGGCGTCGTGCGTAGTCGCAGAGCTGCGGCCCGCGGCACGGATCGAACGAATCGACGGCGCGAATCAAGCCAACGGATCCATCGCCGACGAGATCGTCGAGATCGAAGTTCGGCACGAGCCGCTTGAGCCGTCGAGCAAGTTTTTTCACAATCGGCAGCAAGGTTCGGATCTGCTCGTCGCGGTCGCCGGGGCTCATCGTGCGCCCTCCAATTGAGACGCGATGAGGGCCGCGAATCCCTCGCCGTCGCTACGCGCGATTTCCTGTGCCAAGAGCTCCAGCTCGTAATCCCCAAGCATGCCGGCCCCTGCGATTAGCGGGCGAAGCACCGGGACGAGCAGGACCGACTCGAGCATCTCGCCCGCGCGGCGTGCCGCGACGCTATCCACGCTGCAGATTGTTGGCGATGCGCAGCATCTCGTCGGCCGCCTGAACGCCCTTAGGAGTGCATACAAAAAGTAGACGAATAAAGCAATCCATACCTAAATGCTACCGTCTGGTTTTTGCGGCACCGTGAACTAGTCGTTACATGCGGGAGAACGAACCGAGCCGATCGCCGAGGCGCCTGGGAGCCGCCGGAATCGTCCGGCGGCGGCTCGAAACAGCGCGGACGCGCCGCATGAGAAAGGGAAATGTGCATGGCTAAGCTCGTGTTCGCGATGAACCAGTCCTTGGACGGCTACGTCAACCATTTTGAAATGCGGCCGAGCCCGGCGCTCTTCCGTCACTTCATCGAACAGGTGCGCGGCCTGACGGGCAGCGTGTACGGCCGTCGCATGTACGAGGTCATGCGTTATTGGGACGAAGACCGGCCCGATTGGGACTCGGAGGAGCGCGACTTCGCGACGGCGTGGCGGCGCCAACCCAAGTGGGTCGTGTCGCGCTCGTTGAAGCTGGTCGGCCCCAACGCCACCCTTGTCGGGGAAGATCTCGAAGCGGCGATACGTGGACTCAAGGTTCGGTTCGGCGGGGAGATCGAGGTTGGCGGACCAGAGCTGGCGCGAAGCCTAACCGACCTTGGTCTCATTGATGAGTATCGACTTTACTTCCGTCCCATCGTGCTGGGTCACGGCAAGCCATTTTTCGCTGGTCCCAGGCCGCCGCTCCGCCTTGTGGTCAGCGATTTAATCAGCGAGGACGCGATCAGGTTGACGTACGTTCCCGCTTAATGGTGCTCGGGCCCGAGTTGCTACGAGCGTTGTAGATTGTTTGCAATGCGCAACATCTCATCTGCTGCTTGCACGCCTTTTGCATTGGCTTCGTAGGCGCGCTGCGCGGTGAGAATTTGCATCATCGCATCGATAATCGTGACGTTCGACTCTTCGAGCATCCCGAAGTGCAGCTTCGGGCCGTCCGGCGAACCGGGTATGACTTCTCGTGGTTTTCCCGACTCGCGCGTCGCTTCAAAAATTGCGCCGTCAAGCGCGCGCAAATGCTCCGGCGCCGCGAACTCCGCAAGACGAACGTGGCCAAGCGTGCGGCTCCCGCCGGTAAACGTCGCGCGAACGCTTCCATCGCCGGCAACGGTTACGCTAAGCGCGTCGCTGGGAATCGTGATGCCCGCAAGCCGATAATCCGCTGCGTTGCGCAGCGTTCCATCCGCGCCACGCGCAAACGCTCCATCGCGCGTGTAGAATCGGCGCCCGTGGCCGTCGAGCAACGTAAAAAACCTGGGCCGTCGATTGCGAGGTCGAACGGACCGGCGCTTCGGGCCAGCTTACCCTGAGCGAAGAGCACGCGCGAACCGAGCGCAACCGTTCCAAGTCCCGTTCCGCCGGGTGCGATTAGCTCGGCGAAGCTTTGCGCCGATCCTTTGAAGCCGACGACCCCGGAGTTGGCTAAGTTATCGGCAATCGTATCGAGGTTCCGCTGCTGAGCCGCCATGCCGCTGGCAGCGGCGAAGAGTGCAAGATCCATCCCGGCACGCTCCCTATTTCACGCGGGCCGCATCGGCCGACTTCTGACGCGTGGCATCGATCGCGGCGACTGCTTTTTCCGCGCTCTCGAAGGAGCGCTCCGCGGAGAGAACTTGGATCATCTCGGCGATCGCATCGACTGCTGGACCTTCCAAGAATCCGCTCTGTACGCGGCTGGTTGACGGAAGACCGAGCGCGTGTGCGTTGACGACGCCGCCCGATGGAACGTGCAGGACGTTACGGAGCCCCAGTACCACGCGTCCCCGGCCGTCATGCAGCGTTCCATCGGCTTCGCGGACGAACGCACCGGCTCTCGTCTCGCTAACGCGGCCGGTCGAATCGCGAACGCGGAAGGCGCCGCCGCCGAGAATCGCGAGATCGAAATTGCGCCCCGTATGCCGCAACGCGCCGCCTTCTGAGGAGGTCCGGCGTGCAATCGTGACCCCCAGCGCAGTCAGGAAACCCCGCGCATCGACGCGGCGAAACCCGTCGGTTGAAACGTTCGCGAGGTTTTCAGTCGCGATCTCAAGCCGCGTTCGGGCCGCGACCATTGCGCTGGCCGCCCAAGCAATTCCATCCATGTGCGCATGGTAGCGAAGCATCTTGGCCGAATCGTTTCCGCACGATGACCGGGCTGCGGTTCCTCGCGTATGCACTTGTCGCGACACTGGCCGTGGCGTGCAGCTCGCCGTCGGCTCGGGAACGCACCAACGACGCCGAGCTTGCCGCGGTCGCTCCGCTCAAAGCGCAATATTCCGGCGTCGTGATGGGCTTCGACATCCGGCCGCCGGAGACGCTGATCGTCAGCCTCGACCTGCAGAGCTACTTTGACATGGACGACGATGCCGTCGCCGCGATGCAGCGAACCGTGCTGCTCCGGTGGCGCTCGGCTTGGAAATCGGGCCATCCGAATGCGCACGCCCTGCTGCAGGTCCGCTTCATCGATTTTATTGGCCGCAAGGTTGCCACATTGACGACGCAGACCTAGTGGCCGCTAGAGTCTGGCGAGAACTCCTTGCGTGAACGCGCGCGTCGAAACCGGGGCGGCGGCCGGGCGCGCCACGTCGGCGGTTCGCAAACCGTCGCCGTAGGCGCGGTCGACGGCGCGCTCGATTCGAGCCGCGGACGAATCGTCGGCGAGGCTGTGGCGTAGCAACATTGCGGCGGAGAGAATAGCTGCCGTTGGATTTGCAACGTCCTTGCCGGCCAAATCGGGCGCCGTGCCGCCAATCGGCTCGTACAGGCCAAACTGCCGTCCAGGAGAGCCGCCGGAGCCGAGACTGGCGCTCGGGAGCGTCCCGAGCGAACCGGTAAGAATCGCGGCTTCGTCCGAAAGGATATCGCCGAACATATTCTCGGTCACGATCACGTCGAAGTCGCCCGGCCGCGCCACGAGCTGCATCGCCGCGTTGTCCACGAGCAGATGCTCGAGACGCACGTCGGGATACTGCGCCGCCATCTCAGTGACGACTCGCCGCCACAACCGCGACGTCTCCAAGATATTCTGCTTATCCACCGACGTGACGTGTTTGCGCCGCGCGCCCGCCAAATCGAACGCGATGCGCGCGATGCGCTCGATCTCCGGCGCGCGATAGATCATCGTGTCGACCGCCTCCTCGACGCCGTCCACGGTTCGCAGCTCCTTGGGCCGCCCGTAATAGATGCCGCCAGTCAGCTCGCGCACGACGAGCAGGTCGAGCCCGCGCACGATCTCCGGCCGCAGCGACGAGGCGTCTTCGAGTCCCGGAAAGACGCGCACGGGCCGCAAGTTTGCATAGAGCTCGTAGTCGCGGCGCAACAAGAACAGCGCGTACTCGGGACGTTGTGCCAAAGGAAGTCCGTCGTACTGCGGCAACCCGACGCTGCCAAAGAGGATCGCGTCGCTGCGATCGCAGAGCGCTTTAGTCTCCGGCGGCAGCGCGGGAAGTCCGGCAGCGAGCGCCGCTGCGCCGACCGGCGCCACCGTGCACTCGACGTCGGGGCGCACGCGCCGCAAAACCTCGGCGGCACACTGCGTAACCTCCGGGCCGATCCCGTCGCCCGGCAACAAAGCTATACGCCCTCCTGTCACCCTATGCGTGTCATCCTGAGCGCAGTCGAAGGGGCGACGCTATTAATAAACGGTGATGCGCTTGGTATCGTCGTGTTTGGGGGGAGGCTCGACGGGCGTGCTGACTTCGGCCGCTACGGCAGCAGCCTGGAGCCCGCCATTGCTTGCCAGGCCCTCGGTGCGTTCGAGCAGAGCAAGATGCGTCATGAGCAGGCTGCGCAGCTCGCTCTTGGCCTTCTCCGTCGCTTCAAGTGCCCGCTGCTGTTCGCGCCGAACGTCGGAGATCGAATCGCTGTAGCCGGCGATCTCGCGCTCGTTGGCCAGACGGGCCTGGTCGCGGATGAGGTCGGCCTCTTTATGCGCCGACGCCTTGACCTCGTCCGCCGTGCGCTGAGCGAGCACCAACGTGTTTTGGAGCGACTCTTCGATCGCTTTGAAATGACTCACGCGCTCCTTGAGGTCGGCGATCTCCGCCTCGAGAGCGGCTCGCTGCTGCGCCTCATCTTCGAGCGTCTCGATGATTTCGTCGAGAAACCTATCGACGTCGGCGCGCTCGTAGCCTTGAAGAGCCTTCTTGAAAGTCTTGTGTTGTATATCGACTGGTGTGATCTTTTCCATCGCTTCGTGTCCTACGGTCTATTGCCCATGAAATCGAAAGTGCCGTCGGCCATCATCGAGTCGCGCAAACCTGCGGCATTCACGACGATGCCGGCCGGGACGACTAGGTAGATGGACTCGGCGAGCTTTTGGATCTTGCCGTCGATCGTGTAAGCGACCCCCGACGTAAAATCCACGACCCGCTGCAAAAGCGTTCGATCGGCGTTTTGCAAATTCATGATGACGACCTGCCGGTTCCGCAGTGAGTCGGCGATTTCGACGACGTCTTGATAGCTGCGCGGTGAGTAAACGCTCACCTGCGTGCCGCCACGCCGTCCGGCGGTCGATAGCGGTACGACGCGCCCCGGCGGCGCCTCGTCCTCGTAAAACTCGTCTTCGTCGTCGCGAATCGAAAAAAACGAGCCGATCTTGCTGAACACGCTCACGTGTACCTCCCATCTGTGCGCGGGCCAAAGAGTCCCTCTCCGATGCGCACCATCGTCGAGCCGGCTCGCAGCGCTTCGCGCCAATCTCCCGACATACCGATGGAAAGCGTACTTCCACCTATGCGTGCCAAGGTCTTGGCAGCGAGCTCGAATGCGCGCGATATTGCGTCACGGTCGGCGCCCGCCGGTCCCATTGCCATGACGCCCTCAAGGCGCAAGCTCGCCTGGCCCCGAAGCGTTTCAGCAAGCTCGTCGGCCTGATCCGGACGACACCCAAAGCGATCGGACGGCGTAATGTTGAGCTGCAGCAGCACCGGAAGCGTCGCGCCGAGTTCTTGCGCCGCCCTTCCCAGCGCGATGCCCGCTTCGGCCCGATCGACGCTCTGGACGACGTCGAACGTCGCCGCGATGGCTTTCGCCTTATTACTCTGTATGTGGCCGATGAAGTGCTTGCGCACGGCAGGCAGCAACGGAAACTTGCGGCGCGCCTCTTGCAGGTAGCTCTCACCGAGATCGGTCAAGCCGGCCTCGATCGCCCGGGCGACGAATTCGGGGGGCTGGCGCTTGCCGACCCCGACCAACGTGACGCCGGCCGGATCGCGCCCCTCCTTGCGCACTTCTTCGTCGATCGCGTTTCGCAGCGCTCGATAGCGTTCCTCGACTCCTTCCCTCATCCACGCGCCGGGCGAACCGGTCTGGCGTCGGTGCGCGGACCGGGCCGGGTCGCGCAGTAGGCGATTCCGATCGCTCCAACGAGGATCATCGGCAGGGCGTAGAGTTGGCCGCCGGTCAGGCCCATCCAGCTGAAATCGGTCTGCCGCCACATCTCCGCGACCGTTCGCGTGATCCCGTAGCACGTGAACCAGGTCCACGCGACGACGCCGTCTTTGGGCTTGAGCCGGTAGACGATCAAGAGGATCGGTAGCGTCAGGATGTCGAGAATTGCCTCGTAAATCTGCGAAGGATGACGATATGCCGCAACGCCGTTGAGCGCCGGCGCGGAGGGGAAGACCAGGCACCAGGGATGGTCGGGGCGGCAGACGTCTCCCCAGAGCTCGTCGTTGATAAAGTTCACGATTCGCACCAGCGTGATGCCGATCGGCAGCATCATCACCACTTCGTCGCCGACGACCACGTATTTCAGACCCGGATGCTGCCGAATGAACAGCCAGATCGCCACCAGCACGCCGATCAATCCCCCGTGGAAGGCCATCCCGCCGTTCCAGACTGCGATAAAGTTGACCGGGTTGGAAAAATAGAACGAGGCGTCGTGCTTGCTGATGATGTCGTTGATGACGAAGAAGGTTCGCCCGCCGACGAGCACGCCGATGAGCGCGTAGAAGAGAAAATCCTGAACCTGCTGCTTTGTGAGCCCCAGGCGGCGCAGCCCGGCCGGACGGCTCATCCACAGATAGACGCAGAGGAACGCCACCAAATAGGCGATGCCGTACCAGTGGATGCCGAATCGCGGACCGAGATGAATCGCGACCGGGTCGATGTTTGTCGGATAGGTGAACCAGTGCTGCATTTATAACAATCTTTTGACTGATGACCGCGACGACACATATCACCGCCGGCATCGCCTTCCTTGCGGGCCTCGTTTCCTTCGTTTCCCCGTGCGTCCTTCCAATGGTACCGGCCTACCTCTCGCTGCTCACGGGAGAGAGTCTCGAAGACCTCAAGAACGAGCCGACCGCTCTCGCACGCCTGCAAACGATGGCACACGCCGTCGCGTTCGTCGCTGGATTCAGCCTAATTTTCATCGGATTGGGCCTCAGCGCCAGCGCGGTCGGCGGCGCGCTGAATGCAAACCGCGTGCTGATCGCGCAGATCGGGGGCGCGTTCGTCGTCGTTTTGGGCTTGCACATGATGGGCATGTTACGCATTCCCGTCCTGATGATGGACGCACGCCTGCATCTGCAACACGACCGCCGCACGCTTTGGACCTCGGGTTTGGTCGGCATCGCATTCGCAGCTGGCTGGTCGCCTTGCATCGGCCCGATTCTCGCCGGCATTCTGGGGTTTGCGTCGCAGCAGCACAGCGCTGAGGCCGCGCTGCTGCTTTCCTGTTACTGTCTCGGTCTGGCGCTGCCGTTTCTCGCAACCGCGATGGGCATCGGCGTCGTCCTCCCATTGCTTGCCCGCATCAAATCTTCGCTGCCCGCAATCGAGTTCGCTTCGGGTGCATTTCTCGTCGTCGTCGGCTTGATTCTCGTTAACGATGCATTCCTCAACGTCGCAGGATGGTTCTATCAATTTGTACCGCAACCGAATCTTTAGCTTAAAGCAAACGCTCGTCATCGCCGCCGCGGCGATCGCCGTGCTTTGGGCGGACCAATACACAAAGCACCTGATCGTCAATCTCTGCTTCCCGGACGTCCCCGCGTGCCGCACGATCATCCCGAATTTCTTGAGATGGACGTACGAGCGCAACGTCCACGGCGCGTTCGGTCTTTTCGGGAGCAGCGCCGTCATGCTGATCGGAATGGCGATCGTCGTGCTCGTGCTCTTTTGGTTTAGCTTCCGGGAGGCCGCAGCGCGTTCGCAAACCGTTCGGATTGCGTTCGGCATGATCGTCGGCGGAGCGATCGGCAATGTCGTCGATCGTCTCCACTACGGGTACGTCATCGACTTCATCGACTTTTACCGCATTTGGCCGAATATCTTCAACGTTGCCGATTCGTGTATCACCGTCGGCGTCGGCCTTCTGCTGCTCTCGAGCCTTGTTACACGTCGTCACGGCTGAGCAAGCCGGGAAACGCACCGATGTGCTCGTCGCTTGGCTCTCCGGAGTTTCGCGAACCCTCGTAACGCAAACGGCTCGGCGCGGAGAGGTTCTCGTTAACGGCAGCCCCGCCAAGCCCAGCCGCCCGCTAGAACCCGGCGACGTGCTCGAGTTCGAAATTAGCCAGCCGCCGGCCCTCGTGGCGGGGCCCGAAGCGATTCCGCTCGACGTCGTTTACGAAGACGACGATCTGCTGGTCATCAACAAGGAGGCCGGAATGGTCACGCATCCGGCACACGGCACGACGAGCGGGACGCTGGTCAATGCGCTGCTCGCACACGTGCAGGCAAGTCTCCCCGGCGATCTGCTGCGCCCCGGACTCGTCCACCGCCTCGATCGCGACACCTCGGGCCTGCTCGTCGTCGCAAAGCGCGAAGAGAGCCTGCGAACGCTCGGCCTCGCGATGAAAGCGCGGCGCATCGAGCGCGAATATCTCGGACTCGTGCGTGGCGTACCGCAGCACCCGCTCGGTACGATCGAAGGACCGATCGGACGCGATCCACGCAATCGTTTGAGGTTCGCGATCGTCGCCGACGGCAAACCCGCCCTGACGCATTACGAGGTCCGTGACGCCTTTGCGGCGCACTCCGAGTTGCTCTTTCGCCTCGAAACCGGGCGAACGCATCAGATTCGCGTGCACATGGCCGGGATCGGCCATCCGATTCTCAACGATCCGCTCTATGGCAAGATCGAGTCACGCTTCGAGCTTCGGGGACAGGCGCTGCATGCGTGGCGGCTCGCGTTTCGCCATCCACGCACCGACGAACCGATGTCGTTTGAAGCTGCGCCTCCTCGCGCGTACGTGCACGCTCGCACGCTCGTAAGCTCTTTGCTCGCAAGCCCCGCTCATGGGTGATGAGAAGCCTCCAAGTTTTTCGCAACGGCAGGATGCCGAATTGCGAAAAATTGGGGAGTAGGAGCGGAGCATGGATGCGGAGCGACGGACGTCTTCTCATCACCCATGAGCGGGGCTTGCGAGCAAAGCCCGGCAGTGTTTGAGCTTCTCGCGCGAGACGGTAATGCGCGGCGCGGGCGGCTGCAGCTCGCGCACGGAGTTGTGGAGACGCCGTGCTTTATGCCGGTCGGAACGGCGGGGACGGTTAAGGGATTGACGCCGGATGAGCTGGTGGAAGCACAGTCGCAGATCGTGCTTGCAAACACGTATCATCTTTGGTTGCGGCCCGGGCTCGAGACGATCGAGGGCGCAGGCGGCCTCCATGCATTCATGGCTTGGGAACGGCCAATTCTTACGGACTCGGGCGGGTTTCAGGTTTTCAGTTTGGAGAGCAGACGTGAGGTCGATGACGACGGCGTCACGTTTCGGTCGCATCTCGACGGCAGCATGCATCGCTTTACGCCGGAGGGCGTCGTGGCTTTTCAAGAGGCCATCGGAAGCGATGTTGCGATGGTGCTCGACATGTGCGTGAAGCTTCCCGCGACGCGTGACGCGCTCGCCGAGTCGGTGCGCTTGACGACCCTGTGGGCCCAGCGCTCCGTCGCAGCGCGCAAGGCGCCGGCGACCGCGCTCTTTGGAATCGTGCAGGGCGGATTGGACCCGGCGTTGCGAGAGCGCAGCGCGCGCGAGCTCGTGGCGCTCGATTTTCCTGGGTACGCGATCGGCGGATTATCGGTCGGCGAGACGCGCGAGCAGATGTACGCGACCGCGCGCGTCACGGCGTCGATGCTTCCGATGGAAAAGCCCCGCTACCTCATGGGCGTCGGCACCGTCCGCGACCTTCTGGAAGCGATCGATGCGGGGCTGGATCTCTTCGACTGCGTCTATCCGACGCGCTGTGGGCGCAACGGACGCGCGATGACCCACGACGGCGAGCTCAACCTCTTCAATGCCGCCTTCGCGCGCGATTTTACGCCGGTTCGACCCGCGCTGCGACTGCAACACCTGCACGACCTTCTCGCGCGCGTACCTCTCACATCTTTTCCGCAGCAGGGAGATGCTCGGGCCGCGCTTGCTCTCCCATCACAACGTGTATCTCGTTAACGCGCTGATGCGCGAAGCGCGCGCGGCGATCGAGGCGCAGGAGTGGACGAACTTTCGGGAGCGCCGGCGTGCGTGGCTGGGTCATCCTTCGACAAGCTCAGGATGACAATGGGAGGGCGTGCACGACGCGCGTGCAATCCGCGCAGATATCGGGGTACTCTGGATCCTCGCCGAGCGCCCGATACTTCCAACACCGCACGCACTTCGCTCCGTCCGCGGGCAATAACTCGAAGGCTTCCACGTCGCCCGAGCTCAGGCTCAGCTGCGAGACGACCAGCGCCTCCCGCAGGTTGTCGCCCAGCGCGAGCAGCCGCTTGTACATCGCGGGGGGCACGGTGAGGCGCACCTGCGCCTCGAAGTCGCGCGGTTCCACCGACGCGGCAACTCGGGCTCGTAGCGCGCGCAGCTGCCGCCAGAGCGCGAGATCGCCTTCGGCGCCGGCGTTCCTCGACCGGCTTACATCGAAGGAAGTGTCGAAAACGCTTTCGGTGCGCGCCAGCAGCCATTGGGGAAGATGCTGCCATGCCTCCTCCGCGGTAAACGAAAGCACAGGCGCGACCGTCGTGAAAAAGCGCGTCGCGATGTAGAGCAGCGCCGACTGCGCACTGCGGCGGCGCGGATCTGCGGCGGCGCGCGAGTAGAGCGGGTCCTTGAGCGCGTCGAAAAAGAGGCTCGACATCGAACTTTCGAACTCGACGATGCGCAGGTAGGCGTCGTGTATCTCGCAGGAATCGTACGCGTCTTTAACGCCGGCGACGAACGCATCGGTCACGCTGCACGCAAGCCGGTCGATCGGTTCCATCGCTTCGCGCGCGACCACGTCCGCGGCGGAAATGTCCTCCAGGTTGGAGAGCATGAAGCGCATGCGATTTCGCAGGTTTCGGTAGACGCGTCCGACTTGGTCGACGACGTTTGGCCCGAAACGTACGTCGTCGATGGGCTCGACCGAGGCAGCCCACAACCGTAAGACGTCGGCGCCCCAGCGGGCCATCGCATCGCTTGCATCGATGCCGGTCCCCCGCGATTTCGACATCGGGCGGCCTTCTTCGTCGTTTACCCAGCCGTTTTTCATCACGCGCCGGTACGGTGCGCGGCCCTTGATCGCGACGGCCGTGATGAGCGAACTGCGAAACCAGCCTCGAAACTGATCGCCGCCCTCGAGAACGAGGTCGCTCGGCCACGGCATTCCATCGCGTCCCAGCATGGCGAGGTGGGTCACTCCCGACTCAAACCAAATGTTGACGATGTTCTTCTCTTTTTCGAGATCGCAACCGCCGCAGCGCGGACAGACGAACCCGTCGGGAAGGTAGGCCTGCACCGGATCGCTCCACCACGAACCTGCGCCCGCCTCGGCAAAGCGTTTCGCGGCAAGGCGCGCCACGCGCGGATCGAGGATCGCTTCGCCGCACCCTCGGCAGAGCAAGGATGGAATCGGCGTTCCCCACGTGCGCTGCCGCGAGAGACACCACTCGGGATGCGTTTCGATCATCTGCCGCTGGCGCGCGCGACCCCACTGCGGCGCGTACTCGACTGCGTCTGTGGCGTCGAGAGTGCGCTGGCGAAGCAGGTTTTGATCCATCGCGAGAAACCACTGCGCCGTCGCGCGGAAAATCACGGGATTGCGACACCGCCAGCAATGCGGATAGGAATGCTCGTACTCCGCCGCGCTCCACAGCGCACCGCTCGCGCGCAAGTCGTCGACGATGCGCGCGTTGGCCGCGAAGATGTTCATGCCGGCGTAGGGGCCCGCCTCGGCCGTGAAACGGCCGGCGGCATCGACCGGATTGAGAATCGGCAGACCGTATTTCATTCCGGTATCGAAATCGTCCGCGCCGTGCCCGGGCGCAGTGTGGACTGCTCCCGTCCCGGTCTCTAAGTCCACGTACGGCGCGAGAACGATCGTCGAATCGCGCTCCATGAATGGATGGCGCACGGCGAGTCCGTCGAGCTCTTCGCCAAGCACGCGACCGATCGGGGTCGCCTCGACGAATCGCTCGCCCAACGCGCGCTGCGCGAGCGCCTCGGCGACGATCAGGATCTCGCCACCCACGCGATAGAGCCCGTAGGTCGCGTCGGCACGCAGCGCAATGGCTACGTTGGCCGGAAGCGTCCACGGCGTCGTCGTCCAGATGAGGAACGAGACTGGGATCGCGGTGTCATCCTGAGCCAGCCTGCCCTGAGCGCAGTCGAAGGGAAGGGCGACACTGCCTGCGCCGTCATGCTTCGACAGGCTCAGGATGACACGACGCTGTTCGTCGTTCGCGGTGAAGCGAACGTAGATCGCCGTTGACGTGCGCTGCTCGTACTCGATCTCGGCTTCCGCCAGCGCCGTTTCGTCGTGGACGCACCAGAGCGTCGAGCGCAAACCTTTATAGATTTGCTGGCGCTCGGCCAGATCGGCAAGTGCGTTTACGATCGTTGCTTCAAAAGACGGATCGATGGTGCGGTACGGATGGTCGAGGAAGCCGAAGGTGCCCATTCGGCGGCGCTGCTCTCGTTGACGGTCGAGCCAGTAGAGCGCGCGTTCTTTGCACTGCGCGCGCAGTTCGAGTGGATCGACGGCGTGAAAGTCCGTGATCCCCAAGTACTTGAGCGTCTCATACTCGATGGGCAGTCCGTGCATGTCCCAGCCGGGAACGAACTTCGCATACTTCCCATCGAGCAATGCGATCTTCACGAACATGTCCTTGAGCACCATGTTTAGGAAATGGCCCATGTGCAGCTCGCCGTTTGCATACGGCGGTCCATCGTGCAAAATCCATGGGCCACCCGGCACGTTGCGCTCCAAGCGCCGTTCGTACGTTGCGTGCTCGTTCCACCACGCGATGCGCTGCGGCTCTCGCTTGGGAAGGTCCGCTTTCATTGCAAAGGCGGTCTTCGGCAGGTTCAACGTGCTTCGGTAGTCCATCACTCGTCGCCCAAGAGTTCGCCGAGGACCTCGAAGTTTCGCTGCGCGGCCGCTTGGACGACCGGGAGGCGCGCAGCCAGCGCAGCCGAGAGGCAGTCGCGCTCCGAGACGAGCCGGTCGACGAGCTCGTCGATTGCAGCGTCGCTCGGGCGCGGTCTGCCTGGAATCCAGAGTGGCTGCAAAGGATAGTCGAGATCCTCGCAGAGTGCAGTCACTTTGGGATCGTAGGGTATGGCAAGAAATGGGACGGCGAAACGCGCGGCAAGAACCAGCGCGTGCAGACGCATGCCAATCGCGAGGCGAGCCCCCTGCAGAATCGCGGCTGCCTTTTCGAGCGTGCATTCCGGGAGAAGCATTGGCGCCGACGAGCAAGCGCGAATGACGTCGGTCGACAGCGCAGCATCGGCAGCACCCCCCAGCGGTAGGAAGGCCGCACGCACGTTATAGCGCTCGGCGAGGCGATCGACGGCCCGCGCGAGGACGGGTATCCCATCCCGGAACGGTGCGATCTTGCGAACGCTGATCACGGCGTAGGCGCCGCTCTCCGGTCCGAGCCCGTCGGCCGCAAGATCGTCACGCGTTGCAGGCCGGTCGTACAAAAAAACGGGATCCGCGGTGCGCTCGACCGGCGCGCCGGGCAAGAGCTGCTCGAGCAGGCGCAGCGATCGCTCGTCGCGCACGGTCGCGCGATCGAGGCCCTTGCAGAACCCTCGTACCACCCAGCGCCCCCAAAAATCGAGCGGTCCGATCGATTGCGCGAAGATCATCGCTTTGCGTCCGGTTCGAATCGCTTCGCGCACGACGCCAGCGTAGTAGAGCAGGCTGCGCAGGCTCGTTTCGTTTTGCAAGAGACCTCCACCGCCGGAAAGCACGACGTCGGCCCGTCCGATGGCGGTGCGAACGGCGCGCCAGTCCCAGCGGGGCGTCGCATCGACACGATAAGCGGCTGCAGTGCGCCGAGGCGTTGCCGACAATACCTCGATCGATGTCGCCGGAAAGTCCCGGCGCAGCCGCTCGACGATCACCTCGAGCAGCGCTTCGTCGCCCAAGTTGCCAAAACCGTAGTAACCGGAGATCAGCACGCGCACGAAGGGCTCAGGATAGACTCCGCCGGTAGATGCTGCGCCGATAGATCCAGATCAGCACCGCCCCAACGACCGCGCCGGCGACGAGCCCGTTAACGATTCGCAAGACCGAAATTTCGATCGGCGTGTGCAGGTGCGAAAATGTGTCGATGACGTCCCCGATCCCCACGCCAATGCACAGCGCCAAGAGCCACCCAATCGCGCGCCGGTGCGGCGGCAACAACGCCGGCAGGAGCATTATGGCGGGAAAGCCGATCAAGAACTCCTTGAAGCGTGGACGGACGCTCAGCGTGGCGGTCAGCAGATGGCGAAACGCGAGCTCGAAAGGCGAAGGCGAGACTTCGCTGTCGTTGCCGCTGCGCACGAGCATCAACGCGCCAGCAGCGATGATCGCGACGCCCGCCAAGAGCTGATAGGTCAGCACCGGCGAGAGAAAGACGTCGCGCGGCCGCTCGACGCCCGAGCCGAAGCGCCGGTCGAATAGGTAGAGCGTCAGCGCAATGAGCGGCGGCAGCGCCAGGACGAGCCGGACGCCTCGAAAGCGCTCGATCTCCTCCATTGCCAGCGGCGAGCTCATGATGCCGACGACGACGAGCGCGCCGAGCAGCGCGACGCCGGTCGCCGCCACCGTCCAGCCCAGGCTTCGGACGAGCTGCGTGCCGGCGCCGCTTGCGGGCGTTTCATTCCAAGCCGGAATCAAAATCAAGAGTGACGCGGTCGCGAAGAGCAGCGCGCCGGCGAGTGCGATAGCGGAGCGCGCGAACGCATCGTGGTGCGTCAGCAGCCCCAGCAGATAGAGCCCGATCGTCGCGCCGTAAGCGATAGCGGCGATCCGCCTCCCGTACAAGCCAAAGAGTTCGAGCAGCAGCACGAAAATCGACGGGACGGCCAGCGCGGCCAGCCCGACGAGAAGCCGATTGTTGCCGCGATACGCCGGAATCGGCGTGGCGCGGCCGAGACGAAAGCCGTCGGCGCGCAGCTGACCCGCGATCTGCTTGACCATTTCGACATTCGTCGCCTCGACCGAGAGATCTCCGTCTTGGTGCGCCCACGGACGTAAGTATGCGACCCGTACGTTGCGCTCGCGAACGCCCAAAACGTATCGCGCGACGACCTCGTCGAGCTTGAGCTTATCGAGCTCGGTTTTGGCGATGGCCTGAACGCGAACGGTCCGGCCGGGAATAAGCCGCGCGAGGGTGTCGTTACCCTTCTGCACTTGGCTGGGATCGTACGTCTCGATCGACCCGAAGTTGAAGAGGTGGCGTTTGAAGGCGTCCGCGGTATCCTCCAGATGATCGGGATAGCCGGCAACCGCGTTGCTCAACCCGAAGAAGATGACCGTCGAAACCTTCGGGTCGTAGGCAAGCACGTTTTCGAAAAGCGCCTCGATCTGGGGTGCGCGAAAGCGCTCGTCATTTTGAAAACGCGGAACCACCAGGAGCCCGAGCCGGTGTGCCAGCGAGATTTCGTCGGTGGGGATGCCTAAGCCAATCGCGTCGAAGTAATCGATTTGCGTCCTGACCTCGATAAGCCAGGGGCGGGTCGCCCGCAAGACGCGCACCGTTTTGGGGCTAAAGTGCAACGAAAGCTGGGCCAAGTAGCGCCGATAGGTTGAACGGATCGGATACCAGGAGGTAGATGGCGCCGGCGTCAACGCGCCGCCCTGCGACCAAGGACGCCAGCAAGGGATCGCGGATTGGCGAGAGGCGCGACTGGTTAAGGAGCGCCGCCCCGGTGGTCGCGTAGGACTTTCCGTTATAGCCGACGTTCGCGCCAAGCTCTTCCGTGAGGGCGAGCGAGGTTAGGCCCGCGCGCCGCAGCGCGATCAGCAATGCGGCGGGATTATAGTTGTACGAGCGCGCGAGAGCATCGAGATCGCTGAAATCCATGGCGAGTTCGACGCGGTTCGCGTGCGACTCCGTGCGAACGCGAAATGCCGCGACGGTCAGCGAGGCGGTCAGGGCTACGAGCAGGACGATTGCCGCGTAGCGCGTCCTGGGAGTTAAAAACGTCACGAAGCGGGTGTTTTCGCCCAGCGGCGCTTTTTTTCTGCCACGGAATCACAGAAGGGCTCGCCATAGGCGAGCCCTCCTGCCGTCGCGTATGCGCGGTTCCCTTTTTGTCGGGCCACGCATACCGGGTGTGGGCGACGCTTGTTGTGTCATCGCGTACGCTCGCTGCCCACGAATCGAGTGACGCGGAAGCTCGGCCTTCAACGGTAGCAGATTATCCCCTCCAGGGGAAGCGTTACCATTTTGGTGCGCGCTTTTCGAGAAACGCGCTAATGCCTTCGTGCGCATCGGCCTCGAGTGCGTTTGTGGTCATAACTTTTTTGGTGTAATCGTATGCGGATGCTTGATCCAGATCGATTTGCGCATAAAACGCCGCTTTACCGATACCGACGACCGTTGCGCTAGCCGATGCGATTTCGCGCGCGAGCGCGAGCGTCTCGGCGTGGAGACTCTCCGGCGCGACGACGCGATTGATCAAACCCCAATCGAGAGCCGTCTGCGCGTCGATCGGTTTGCCGGTCAGCAGCATCTCCATTGCGCGCTTGCGCCCGATCGCACGCGAGAGCGGGACCATCGGCGTACTGCAGAAAAGGCCGATGCGCACGCCCGGGGTGGCGAACGTGGCCTCCGTCAACGCAACGGCCAGATCGCACGCGGCCACAAGCTGACAGCCCGCGGCCGTCGCGACTTTTCCGACCTCAGCGATGACCGGTTGCGGAATGCTCGCGACGCGCGCCATCAAGGCGACGCACGCGTCGAAGATAATGCGATAGGTCTCGACGTCGCGGTCCAGCAGTTCGCGCAAATCGTGACCTGCGCTGAAGGCGGGGCCCTCTCCTCGCAGGACGATGGCGCGAACGGCAGCGTCTTGCCCGGCCGTAGCCAGCGCATCGTCGAGCTCACGCATCATATTTAATGAGAGCGCATTGCGTTTTTCGGGACGGGTCATGGTGATGACGGCGACCTCGCCGTCGCGCCCTACCTTGATTTCGATGTACGCGGGTTTTACCGTGGGCATTCTGACTCCCTCGGCGGCGCCGAGGATGGTGACGGCGAGGCCGACGGCGGTGATGGCGAGGGCGACGGCGGCGATGGCAACGCCGGCGACAGTGATGGCGAGGCCGGGCGCATTGCCTTCGCCCACGGCGGATCGGCTTTCGTCGAGACGCCACGGTGTAGCGAGGCGCGACTCTGCGCTCCGTACGTTGAGTGCGGAAAGTGCGTCTTCACGTAGACGTAGAGCGTGACGGCGTGATCGCGTGCAACCTCGCCGGGAAGTTCGGCATAGAGCGCCGCGATGAGAAGCCCCGTCAACGCGAGCCAGGGATCCTTTGGATAGCGCGCAGCCCACTGGTCGAACGAATTTTCCGTAAGAAGCAGCAGATGTTCCGCCTGTTCGGGCAGGAGCCGATGCGACTCATACCGCTTCTTGAGCTGCATCGTTTCATAGCGAACGCGCAGCGCGCTCATCTCGAGCTTGCCGAAGTATTCGTCTGCCGGCGCGCTCGTGACCGCAAGTTGGGAGAGTAGGAGGACGCACGTAAGCATTGTCCGGCTTTACCCGCGAAAATGGGCGATGACGGGCTCGAACCGCCGACATCCTCCTTGTAAGGGAGGCGCTCTCCCAGCTGAGCTAATCGCCCGTGCTTGCTCGCCGCGTACCCTTCGGCCGACCCGGTTTCTTTTACTTCATGAAGCGCTGGGTTGCTGTGGGAGGTTTAGTTGCGCATCCTGCCCGGGAAATTCATATTAACGAGAACAGCATTGAAGACTCATTATCGCGCTGACTACACAAGCGAGATCGGAAACGTGGCTCTGGCGCGGCGCAGCGTGGCCGGATTTGCGAGCGCTTGCGGTTTCTCCGAGAGCGAGATTGCGGATATCCGGCTCGCCGCAGGCGAAGCGTTGAGCAACGCCGTCGAGCACGGCAGCGGGATGCCGTCTGCCGGCTTCACCGTCGATTGCAGCTTCGATGGCGCCGAGCTCCGCATCGAGATCCAAGATAATGGTACCGGGTTCTGCACGCCGGAGATTCGAAGCACCATCGAGCCCGACCAGCGCGGCCGCGGCTTCGGGATCTTCCTCATGCGCCGCCTCATGGACGACGTCGTTTTTAGCGGTAACGGATCGATCGTCCGCTTAATCCGCCGCCAAAGAAAACACTGAGTCAGCGCTCTTTTTTATCAACGCCCGAGGGTCGGATTAATCCGACGTATTTGCGTGATGCTGAGGAGGCTCTGCACGACGAGCGGAGCACGGATGGCGGAGCGAGGAGGCAGGCAGCAGGAGCGCAGCCAGGATGGCGGAGCGACGAGCGGCTCCGAGGCATTACGCAAATACATCGGATTAATCCGACCCTAGGTTTTGGTTGCGATCTTCTTTTGCAAGAGCGAGATAGCAGCGCTTAGTTGCGCGTCGCGGGCAATGTCCCCAAAGCGAGCGTCGCGCGGCTCGTCGACGGAAATGTCCGGATCGATGCCTCGCAGATTGATGTCGCGCCGATTCGGCGTCAAATAGTGGGCGGTCGTGATCTTGATCGCGGCTCCGTCGGGTAGCGGCGTCAGCGTCTGCATCACGCCCTTACCGAACGTGCGGGCACCGATCAACATGCCAATGCCGTCGTCTTGCAAAGCGCCGGCAGTAATCTCCGACGCCGACGCCGTGTATTGGTTCACGAGGACGGTGAGCGGAAGCGCAATCGAAGGGTCGTCGTCGGCGTGGATTGTCGTATCGTGCCGGCCACGCTCCTCGACGGTCAACAGCGCCTTATTGGCGATGAAACGCGAGCTTATGTCGAGCGCGGAATCGACGTAGCCACCGCCGTCGTTGCGCAAATCGAGCACGAGTGCCTTCGCACCCTGCGCGTTCAGGCGCGTGATTGCGGCGTCGAACTCATTTGGCGTCGATCGTCCGAAAGCCATGACCCAAACGTAGCCGATGCCGCCACTCAGCATTTTGTAGATGACGGTCGGGGGCTGGACGTCTTCGCGTGTAATCGAAACGACCGACGTTGCGTTCGGGCGCGTCACCGTTACCGCGACGACGGTGCCGGCTTTGCCGCGCAACAGCGAACTGACGCCGTCAACCGTGAGGCCCTTCGTCGGCGAGCCATTTACGGCGGTAACGAGATCGCCGACTGCGAGGCCGGCGCGCTCGGCGGGCGTGCCGGGGAGCACGTACGTGATGCGAGCGAAACCCGACGCGGTATCCGGCTGGATCATCACGCCGATGCCGCCGATGCGCGCCGGATCGAGCGCCTCGCTAAACGCCTTGAACTCGGCCGGAGTAAAAAACTGCGTGTAGCGATCGTTTACGGCCTTTGCCATCGCATTGATGGCCGCGTAGGCGAAACTGTCCGGTGAGGCGTGTGCCACGCGAGCCGCGGAAGCTATCGCATCGTCGAGCTCGGCGACCGTCGCATCGCGATCGGCTTCGACGTGCAGCGCCGGTGCGGCGATCGGAGTGCCGGCCTTGCGCGCCGCATCCGTCAAAGCTCCGCTTGCCGCGGCGAGAAGCGCGCGCGGGTCAACCGTTTCGTAGTAGGTCGTCGTCAAAAGGCGATAGGTCTCAGAGACGTCTCCAGCCAGCTGATAAGGGAGCACTTCGCCGGCCGGCGCGGCGCCGAACCAGACGAGAGCGGCCGCACACAGGGCGGCGTACCGAACGAGCTCGCGCTTGAACATCATCGTCCTTTCTTCGTTACCCAATCTCAGAACGCTCTGGAACGTCAATTTGTCTCATCTGTGCTTCATCGCGAGGCCGCGCGGCGTAGCCGGTCCATAATAGCCAGGCCGAGTCCGCTCTCCGTGACCGGCGCCGCATCGATCCGGTCGAGGCCTAACGCGTCGAGTGCGTGCAGCATCTCGAAAAGGGCTGCCGCGGCTTCGCGTAAGTCGCCCCGCCGCGAAAGGATTCGCGAAGCCGAGTATCCCTCGTACGCATCTCGCAGCGTGATGACGCCGGCGCGGCGACGTTCGCGATCCGGAACGAGCCCGGGATCGATCAACCGGAGCGGCGTTGCCGGGGCATAATGTTGCGCAAGCTGGCCGGGAGCTCGTACCGCCGAGGCAGGAGTCACGCGCTCCAGCGGACCGATCAACGCCTCGATCAGCTCGGCGGCGATCGCACCGGGACGAAGCAGAACCGGCCGAGGCTCCAAGGCGACGATCGTAGACTCGATTCCGTGCGTCGTCGCGCCGCCGTCGAGAATCAGATCGACGCGATCGCCAAGCATTCGCGCAACGTGCTCGGCCCGGGTTGGGCTAAGGCGCCCGAAAGGATTCGCGCTTGGCGCGGCCAGGGGAGACCCGACGGCCTCGAGCAGGCCGCGCGCGACCGGATGGTCGGACATCCGCACGGCGACCGTCGAAAGGCCGGCCGTCACCAGGCCGGGTACGGCCGGCCTTTTTGCGAGCACGAGGGTTAGCGGACCAGGCCAGAAGCGCTCAATCAGCGTTTCGCCGGCCGCCGGAACGACCCCAACGACCTCTTGAAGCATCGAGCGATCGGCCACGTGCACGATGAGCGGGTCGAACGACGGGCGTCCCTTAATTTCGAAGATTCGGGCGACGGCTCGCGCGTCGAAGGCGAGCGCGCCGAGGCCGTAAACGGTTTCAGTCGGAAAGGCCACGACCCCGCCTTGCCGCAGCAGCACCGCGGCGCGGGCGATCGAGTCGCGCGTGGGCGGCAGCAACATGCGCTAGCCCCGGCGACCGCTTGGACGGGAAGGGATGGCCCCCGAACCCGGACCATTAGGTGGAAAGGTATGGGCGATCAAAATCGGATGCTCTGGTGCTGCCTTCTCAGCGCCGTATTGACGGCGTGCGGCGGCGGTTCTACTCCGGCGGCCGCGGGCCCATTTGAGCCTCCCCCCCCGGCCAAACAAGGTAAGCATTTCAAGCACATCGTGATTTTGATTCAAGAGAATCGGACCTTCGACAATCTCTTCGCGACCTTTCCGGGCGCGGACGGTACCAGGACCGGCAAGACGCACAACGGTAAGATTCTGCTGCGCGCCGCCGACCTCGAGAGCCAGATCTCACCCGACAACGGCTACAACGGCTGGGTGCGCGATTGGAACCGCGGCAGGATGAACCACTTCGACCTCGTGCCGATCGGCCGAGTGCCGGGCACGTTCGTCTATCAATACGTCCATCCGAATCAGATCGCGCCGTATTGGGATCTGGCCAAGCAATACGTGCTTTCGGATCACATGTTCCAAACGCAAGGTAGCGGAAGTTTCACCGCGCACCAGGATCTGATTCGCGGCGATACCGCCATCAACGAGACGTACAACCTCATCGACTTTCCAAGCGGCGGCGCAAGCCAGCCGTGGGGCTGCGACGCGAATCCCGGCACGACGACGTCGGTCATTACGGCGGACAATAAATACTCCAGCGGCATCGGGCCGTTTCCGTGCCTGACGTACGCTACGCTGCGCGATCTGCTCGATCCAAAGGGCATCTCGTGGCGCTACTACGCGCCCACGGTCGGAGGCAGCTTCGGTGGCAATCTTTGGAATGCATTCGATGCCATCAAAGCGGTGCGGTACGGGCCGGAATGGACGACGAACGAGGCCAATCCGGAAACGCGAGTCTTCACCGACATCTCGCGCGATTCGCTTCCGTCGGTTGCGTGGGTGATTCCCGACTTCCAGAACTCCGATCATCCCGGCGACAACTCCGATACCGGTCCGTCATGGGTCGCACAGGTCGTCAACGCGATCGGCAAAAGCCCGGCCTGGAAGACGACGGCAATCGTGATCGTGTGGGACGACTGGGGTGGATGGTACGATCACGTCCCGCCGCCGGGTCCGCATCACTACGGCGGTCTCGGCTTCCGCGTGCCGGCGATCGTCGTTTCGCCGTATTCAAGAGCCGGCTACGTTTCTCACAATGATTACGAGTTTGGAAGCATCATAAAGTTCGTTGAGGAAAACTGGCAGCTGCCGAGTCTCGGAACGACGGACAGAACCTCCGCGAGCTTCATCAAAGACTTCTTTGACTTCACGCAGCCGCCGCGTAACTTCGTTCCAATCGGCTCGAAGTATTCTAGGTCATTCTTCTTGCATCAACCACCATCGAACCAACCGGTCGACTCCGAGTAAAGATAACCGGGATTACCCGATGTCGCACGAATCGAAGCGTTATACGCGTTCCACACAATGGAAGAATACCGCCGGTAGCGAAGGTCAGTCTTGGCTTTATATGCGTACGATAGACAACGTCTCCGATCCCCAAGCCTCCGCGGCCGCCGGTGCCGCACCCGATACACGCCTGCGCGCCGTTCCGGTGGTCTTGTCGGATTTCCAAACCGTCCAGATGACGCCACTGCGCGAGCAAGACGAGCTCAAACGGATTCAGGCCCATTTTATGACGCTCGCGCAATCCGCCCAAAAGGGTCTGACCTCGGCCGAAGATCGCGAGACTTTGGCGCGCACCATCGCAGAACGCATGGCGCGCTACGGCGCCTCGAGCGAGCACATCGCGCGCCGCCAAGTCAGCGTTCTCACCTCGCGCTTCGTGGTGCCTCGGCCGGACAGCCCAGCCGAGAACATTGCGCGCTACGGCGATTTACGGGCTTCTACGGGTGAGGCGCTCGACGAACGCATGACCCTCTTCGAAGAAGTCGCGTGCGACGTTTTCGAACGCGTCTACTCGGATGCAACGGCACAACCGCCCGACGACATCGTGCACGTGAGTTGCTCGGGCTACATTTCTCCCAGCCCGGTGCAAACTTTTCTTTCACGCCGGAAATGGCTGCGCACCGGCGTCACCCATTCGTATCACATGGGATGTTACGGCGCCTTTCCGGCGATTCGCACCGCCGTCGGGCTCGTCGGCTCGTCGTACGATTCGCTGCCGAAGCCAAAAAGTCGCGTAGATCTCGTACACACGGAGTTTCTTTCGCTGCATTTCGACTTGCTCGGCGAAGAAGCAGACAATTTCGTTACGTCGACGCTTTTCGCCGACGGCTTCATTAAGTATTCGGCCTATCCGGAGTTTGCCCGCAACGGGCGAAGCGGCTTGAAAATCCTAGCCATCGAAGAATACATACTTCCGGACTCGCTACCGGAGATGACCTTGCGGCCCGGGCCGCTGCAGTTCGACATGTCGCTATCGAAAAAGGTGCCGTTCATGATCCGCGATGCGATCGGCGATTTCATCGCGTCGATCTGTGGTCAGGTCGGCCTCGATTTCGAGCGTGAAAAGGCCACGATGGCATTTGCGATTCATCCGGGTGGGCCGGCAATCCTCAATCAAATTCGCAGTAAGCTGGGCATCGAGGAGTCGCAGATCGCGCTGAGCAGAAAGGTGCTGAACGAGCACGGCAACATGGCCTCGGCGACGGCACCGCACATTTGGCAGGCGATCGTGGAATCGCCGGAGATTCCCGTGGGCTCGAAGGTGTTGAGTATGGCGTTTGGGCCAGGCTTGACGGTAATCGGGGCCCTTTTCGAGAAAGTCTAGGAGGCCCCCGCAATGGCAACGACACCAACGGCAAAGACCCAGAAGTTTTCCGTGCCGGCCCCTTTCTATTGGGGAGTAAAAGGCGTGCACGCAGCCGCGCCGTTCTTCGTCGCGCTCGGAAATCTCGAGACGAAGATGTTGCAACGCCGCCTTGGGGGGCGATCCGTCGACCGCCCCGTCTATATTTGCGGCTTGCCACGAGCGGGGACGACGATCACGTTACAGATGCTCAGCGAACATCCCGACGTCGTCACCCACAAGTACGCCGATTTCTTGATGCCGTACATGCCGTACGTCTGGAATCAGGTCTTTCCACGCATTCCCGTCAACGCCATGCGCAAGCCCGTACCGCGCATTCATCGCGACCGCATCGAAGTGACTCGCGACAGCGCCGAAATGGGCGAGGAAATCCTGTGGGAGCATTTCTTCCCGTTCATTCACGATGAGACGAACTACAGTGTGCTCGACGGTACGACCTCGAATCCGGCCTTCGAAAGCTTCTACGTCGATCACCTCAAGAAGCTCGCGCTGGTACGCGGACGGAACCGCTACATCAGCAAGGCGATTATGTGCGTCGTACGCATGCAGTACCTGCGCCGGATCTTTCCCGACGCGCGCTTCCTGCTCTACGTGCGCAATCCAATCGACCACATTGCGTCGATGATCAAGCAAGACCGCATCTGGGCAGAGATCGAGAAGAGCGATCCTCGCCAGATCGAGATCATCGAGCTGACCGGCCACCACGAGTTCGGGCCGCACCAGGTAATGGCCAACGTCGGCAATCCCGACGAGCTCCGGGAGATCCGCCGGCTCTTCGACGCCGGCCAGTGGGGGCTGTCGCGCGCCCGCTATTGGGCCTACGTTTACGGCTTCGTCGCCGGCCAGCTGGAGGCGGACCCGGAGCTGGCGCGGCGCGTCTGCATCGTGCGCTACGAGGATCTCTGCTCCGACTCGCTCCCGACGATCGACCGCATTCTCGAACATGCCGGCCTGTCTGCCGAGCCTTTCGCGCAAACGCGCGAAGCCTACAGCAAGAAGCTCTCGTTTCCCGACTACTATAAGCCGGTCTTCAGCGCGCAAGAGCTTGCGGAGATCACGAGGGTAACCGGCGGTGTCGCCGAGTACTTCGGCTACGACGTTGGGACGATCGCGCGGCGAGTCGAGGCACTTACATAGTGCGGCTCGCGCCGATCTCGGTGGCTCTGCTCGCGAGCGCCGCGATCGCCGGTTGCGGCGGCGCGAGCACTCCCGGCGGACCGGCGCTGCCGGCAGTCCATCACCGCACTTCGAGCAGCTCGCCGATCCAGCACGTCATCATCGTGATCCAAGAGAACCGCAGCTTCGACGACCTTTTCGCTACGTTTCCCAATGCCGACGGAACGACCACCGGCCAGGGGCAGCCGATGCCGGAATCGGAGGCGTCGACGTGCGCGAAAGACAACCAGCAGGTGGTCACGCAGTCGAAGGCAACCGTCAAGTTGACGAAGGTCTCGCTCGTCGGCGTTGGATTCCCGAAATACAAAAAGAACGGCAAAATGGTGTCCTTTGGCGAGGGCAGCGATCTTCCGCACGTTTGGGGATGGTACGACGCCCTATTTCCATTCCTGGATCAGTACGATAACGGCAAGATGGATGGTTTCGACTTGGAGGGCGGAGGGGCTAACGGCAACGGCGCGACGCTCTGCACCTTTCCCTACCAGTACGTGAATCCCGACGCGATTAAGGAGTATTGGGACCTGGCGCAGCAGTACGTGCTCGCGGACCACACGTTCCAAACTCAGGGTAGCGGATCTTTCACCGCGCATCAGGATTTGATCGCGGGCGGCACCGTCGTCAACTATGCCTACGGCGGCTATTCCAACGACAGCATAATCGACAATCCTTCGTTCTGGCCGTGGGGATGCGATGCGCCGCCCGGCGTCGTGACCTCGTTAATAACGACGGATCTCAAGTTTGCGTTGTTCAAGGGACCCTTCCCCTGTTTCAGCTACACGACGATGCGCGATCTCCTCGACGCGCAGTCGGTCTCCTGGAAATACTATGCGGTGCAAGTGAAGGGCGGGAACGCCGGCATTTGGAGCGCCTACGACGCGATCAAAGCCGTCCGCTATAGTAAGGAGTGGACGACCAACGTCACCACAAGTCCGAACGCGATCTTCACGGATATCAAAAACGGCAACCTGCCCGCCGTCTCCTGGGTCACGCCCGACGGACAGAACTCCGACCACGTGGACGAAAAGGGAGCCAACGGCCAGTACGTGGACGACGGTCCGGCGTGGGTCGCCAACGTCGTCAATCAGGTCGGCGAGAGCAAGTACTGGAACTCCAGCGCGATAATCGTTCTGTGGGACGATTGGGGCGGCTTCTACGATCACGTTGCTCCCCCGTGCCTGTACCAGTCGCAATGCCGCGACGAGCAGGGCGGCCTCGGATTCCGCGTCCCGATGATCGTCGTCTCGCCCTACGTGACGGCGCACGTCGAGCATACCCAATACGAGTTCGGCAGCATTTTGAAATATATCGAACAGAACTGGGGCTTGCCGGTGGGGGGATTGGGAACGACCGACAAACGCGCGACGAGCATCGGAAACGTCTTCAATTATAATCAGAAGCCGCGGAAGTTCAAAGCGATCCCGGCAACGCATCCGCTAACGTTCTTCCTGCACCAGACGCCATCGGACCAACCGCCCGATTCGGAATAGGTCGTGAAGCCGCTCGTCTTTGCCGTCGCTGCTTTAATCCTCACTGCGTGTAACGGCGCAACATCGCAAGCGGTACAAAGTGAGCCTGCGGTGCGGCCGCAATCGGGATCGCCCAGCTCGCCGATCTCGCACATCATCCTCATCGTTCAGGAGAACCGAACCTTCAACAATCTTTTCGCCACGTTCCCCGGAACCGTCGGTACGACGACCGGCAAGGAACTCGTCGGCGGTGAGGTCGAGTCAATCAATCTGACCAAAGAACCTCTCGAATCCCCGAGGACGCTTCGTCACACGTATGCCGGCTACAAGACCGCCTATCACGGCGGCAAGATGGATGCCTTCAATCTGATCCGCTTTGAAGCCAACGGGCACGACGAAGGCGCTCTTCCCTATGAGTACGTCAACCAAACCGACGTCGCGCCCTATTGGGCTATCGCAACCGATTACGCGATTGCCGATCACATGTTCACGACCCAAGGCAGTTCCAGCTTTCCAGCCCACCAGGATTTGATCCGCGGCGGTACGGCCATCGATCCGACGGAGAGTCTCATCGACGACCCCAACAAGTCGCCGTGGGGCTGCCCGGCGCCACCCGGCACGACGACCGACCTCATCACGACCGGGCTGAAATACGAAAGCCACCGTGGCCCGTCTCCGTGCACGTCGGATTTCCCCCCATCGGGAAGCTACGAGACGCTGCAAGTGTTGCTGGATGCAAAAAGCGTTTCGTGGAAATACTACACGCCGGCGTATGAGGGCAATAGCGCCACGAATTGGAACGCGTTCTTGGTCATCGCTTCAGTCTTCAATAATAAGACGGAGTGGAACGCCCACATCTCGCAGCCCGAAACGAACGTCTTTGCCGATATCTCCAACGGCGCGCTGCCGTCGGTGTCGTGGGTGATCCCCGACGGCGTCAACTCCGATCATCCCGGCTACAAATCCGACACCGGGCCTTCCTGGGTAGCCAGCGTCGTCAACGCGATCGGCGAAAGCTCGTACTGGAAATCCACCGCAATCGTTATCGTGTGGGACGACTGGGGCGGTTTCTACGACGAAGTCAAGCCGCCGAAACTCGACAATCAAGGCGGTCCGGGCTTCCGCGTGCCGATGCTGATCGTCTCACCCTACGTCGGGCAGAACGAAATCTCACACAAAACGTTCGAGTTCGGAAGCATCATCAGATTCATCGAGGACAACTGGAATCTGGGTCGTCTCGGAACTACCGACGAGACGACGAAAAGCATCGCCTCGATGTTCGATTTCAATCAGTCGCCGCGATCCTTTATCACGATTCCGTCCAGCCGGTCGAAGTCGTTCTTCCTTCACCAAAAGCCGTCGGGGCTGCCCGTCGACGACGAATAGTCATTGCTCGTCGGGGATTTGACCGTCGTTGGCTTGGCGCAGAAAGAAATCCGGTCCCTTCGGCGCTTTGATCGGAACGAACGTGCGCGGCTTCTGCGAGAAATCGAAACAGTCGGCCGCTGGAGAGGTCGCGCGGGTGTCGGCCGCACTCAGTTGAGCTAGGCCGAACAAATCTTCCGCAAAGCGTAAGACGCTCGCCGTTTCATAGGGCACGTGCGAGACGTAGTTCTTCTTGGCATACGCGGAGATCACGATGAGCGGAACGCGGAAGCCCAGACTGTCGTAATTCTTAAACGGCGGCGGCACGGGGTCGTAGGCGCCGCCCCAATCGTCCCACTGAATGAAGACCGCCGTGGAATCCCAGAACTTGCTCTCGCCCACCGCGTTCACCAATGAAGCCACCCACGACGGCCCGAGGCCGCCGCCGCAGGCCAGATGGTCGGAGTCTGGGCAGAGCGGCGTGATCCATGTGAAGCTCGCGAGTTTCCCCGCTTTGACGTCGCCCAAAAAGCGCTTCTGCGGCGTGATGATGTCTTTCTTCCAATCGGGTCCGTTGAAGATGTGCTTGACCGCCTGATATCCCGACCAAAAGCCGCCCAACGGCCGCGTGTAACTGCTCGTGTAGAAGCGCCACGGGAGGCTGGCCGCGTCGAGTTCGTCTCCCAGCGTCTGATAACGGAAACACGGGACCTGGCTGGGGCCGTAGGTGCGCTTGTGGGTGATCGTCTGAACCCGATCGGTCGACCCGCCTTCACAGCCCCACGGGCCGTCGGGCACGTCGACGCTCGAGTCCGCCTGCGCGGCAATAATATACTGATGCGCCACAAAACTCTCGTCGAGCTGCGATGCGTGCATGTGATCGGCTAAAACAAACTCGTGCGCCATATCCCAATACGGTTTCGTTTCGCTGCGCGGAACGTACACGTACTGGCCGTTGGAAGGTCCGTCATAGAGTTGTTCTAGGTTGAAGCCGTCCATTCGGCAATGGGTTCCGGGCAGTTTTCCCGTTCCGCGGCATGCGGAGAACATTGCGTTCGCCGAGTGATCGATCTCGTACCTCGTACTCAAGCTAACCGGTTGGAGCGCGATCGTTTTGCCCAACGAGTTCTTGCCGCTCGTGACCGTCTTGGCACCCGGATAACCCATAAAAAGATCGTTGAAGCTACGGTTTTCCTGCACGATGTAAACGACGTGCCTAATCTTCGTCGTGCCGTTGAAGCCGAACGTCTGCATCAAATCGCTGCCGGCGGGAGCCGGCAGCCCGGCGTGCGACTCGAAAGCGCAGGCCGAGAGCGTCGCACAGGCCGTCGCCCAAAGAACAACCCAATAAAGCTTCTGCATAATTACATCAACGTTCAAAAATGCGAAGCGTTCTTCCCTGCGGCGACGTTGCCGAGCGCGCGCTTGGACCCCGAAACGTCACGCTCGCAAGCATCGTTACTCAAGAAGGACGCACCGGGAAGAAGCCGGGTGGTCCAGAAGTAACCCAGAAAATCCCCAGAACTATCCACGGAAAAAAGGAGCTTTTGTGAAGGTACCCTTCAAAGTCGTGGCGCCGCTTGTTGCAGCGCTCGCGATCGCCGCGTGTAATGGCGGCGGCAATTCAAGCGTGCCGGGTGCGCCCGGCCAGGTGGGCGCGCAAGCGGTCCACATTCCCCACTGGCAAGCGACGCACTCGGCGGTGCCGGCCTGCGCCGGCAGCCGCATCGGACAGGCGCAGTGCGACGTGTTGATCACGACGGGCGTCCACCCCAACACCGCCGGCCTCTCGGCTGCCAATCTCGAGGATGCGTATAAACTGCCCTCTACCACGAAGGGCAAAGGGGCGTCGGTCTACATCGTTGACGCCTACGACAATCCGAACGTTGCGAGCGACTTCGCCGAGTACCGCTCCGTTATGGGTCTGCCCGTCGGGACGCTCAACAAGTACAATCAGGAAGGTCAGAAGAGCAACTACCCGCAGGGCAACACCGGTTGGGGGGTCGAGATCGACCTTGACGTCGAGATGGTCTCGGCAAGTTGCCCCAACTGCACCGTTAATCTCATCGAAGCGAATAGCAATGGCGGGAGCGATCTCGGGGCCTCTGAGAAAGAGGCGGTCGCGCTCGGTGCGACGATCGTCTCCAACAGCTATACGGGCGGCGGGCTCGATGGGTCGGATTACGACACGGCAGGCGTAACGTATCTCGCCAGCGCAGGCGACTCCGGTTACGGTCTGCTCGACCCGGCGGCCTTCGGCAGCGTCGTCGCCGTTGGCGGCACGGCTCTCAGCCCCAACACCGCCAGCAAGCGCGGCTGGAATGAAGTCGTCTGGCAAGACAGCGGGGGCGGCTGCTCCACCGAGTCGAAGCCTTCGTGGCAGAAGGATCCTGACTGTAGCTCCCGCACCGGTGCCGATATTTCGGCGCAGGCGAGCGGAGAAGTCGCCGAGTACGACAGCTACGGCGAAGGCGGTTGGTTCCTAGTCGGCGGCACCAGCGTGTCCTCACCGTTTATCGGCGGCGTCTTCGCGCTCGCCGGCAACTCCACCAAGCAGAACGGCGGCGAGAACTTCTGGAAGCTCTCGAAGAAGAAAATCAAGAAGGATCTCTACTACGTCAGCTCAGGCAACGACGGTTCTTGCGGCGGCGAGTACCTCTGCACGGCTGGAACCAAGCAGTTCGGAGACTTCTCCGGGCCGACCGGTTGGGGAACCCCCCACGGCATAGGGGCCTTCTAAACTCCGACGATTCCGCGATCGAAAAAGAGGCGGACGCGAAGGCGTCTGCCTCTTTTTTCTACTACATTCGGCCCGCTACTGAGTGTCGGGCATGCGATTGTCGTTGGGCTGACGCAGAAAGAAGTCCCGGCCCACCGGTGCCTGAATCGGCACGAAGCGGCGCGGCTTCTTAGAAAAATCGAAGCAGTCGGCTGCCGGCGAGGTGGCGCGTAGATCTGCCTTGGAGAGTTGCGGCAGCCCGAAGAGATCTTCGGCGAAGCGCAGAACGCTGGCGGTTTCGTATTGCACGTGCGAAACGTAGTTTTTCTTTGCATAGGGAGAGATGACGATCAGCGGAACGCGGAAGCCTAGGCCGTCGTAGCCTCTGTGCGGGGGAGGAACGTGGTCGTAAAGGCCGCCCCAGTCATCCCACTGCACGAAGACGACCGTCGAGTTCCAAAATTTGCTCTTTCCGACGGCGTTGACCAGCGAGGTCACCCACGACGGCCCGAGTCCGCCGCCGCACGCCATATGGTCGGAGTCGGCGCAGAGCGGCGTGATCCACGTGAACGTTGCGAGCTTGCCTGCAGCGATGTCGGTGAGAAATTTCTTCTGGGGTGTTGTGATGTCTTTGTGCCAATCGGGTCCATTGACGATGTGCTTAACCGCTTGATACGACGACCAATAGCCGCCCAGCGGCTCGGTGTATTTACTGGTATAGAAATGCCACGAAAGCCCGGCAGCGTCGAACTCGTCGCCGAGAGTTTGGTAGTTGAAACAGGGTCGCTGAGAGGGTCCAAGCGTGCGTTGCGGTGTGATGGTCGCTACTTCGTCGCCGGGAGCGCCTTTGCAGCCCCACTCCGCCGTCGGTACGTTGACGCTCGAATCGGCCTGAGCAGCAATAACGTATTGATGGGCAACGAAACTCTCGTCGAGCTGCGATGCGAACGTTCGATCGGCCAAAACAAATTCGTGCGCCATATCGAAATACGGCTTCGATTCCGAGTGGGGAACGTAGACGTATTGCCCATTCGGAGGGCCGCCTTCTGCCACTTCCTTGTTGAAGCCGTCCATGCGGCAGTCGGTTCCGGGAAGCTTTCCCGTTCCGTCGCAAGCCGCAAACATCGCGGACGCTGAATGGTCAACGTCGTAGACGGTCTTTAGGCTGACGGGTTGCAGGTCAACCTTTTGCCCGAGGGAGTTCTTGCCGCTCGAAACGGTGTCGGCGCCCGGGTAACCCATGAACATATCGTTGAAGCTGCGGTTCTCTTGTACGATGTACACGACGTGCTCGATCTTGCCCGCGCCGGTGCCGGCAACGCGCGCCAACGCATCGCCGCTCGAGACGTACGGCATCTGGACCAAACGAGATCCGCTCGAACACGCCGCAAGTACCGCGCAAAGGGTCGTGCAAAGCACGCTGCGGTAAGAATTTTCCACGTTGATTTGCAGATGCTGCAGTTTTCGGCGTCGTTCCTTCAGCGCGGCACCTGCTCGTAAGTGCTCGTAAACTCAGCCCGGCGAGGCGACCTTGTGAGCGGTTAGACGTGTATACCGGCAAAAAGCAAAGCGGGCCCGCCGAAGCGGACCCGCTTTTTATCGGCCCGTGCCGATTAAGCTAATCCAGAGGTATTACTTCGCGAGTGAGACTGCGCCGATCGGCAGGTCGAAGCTTCCCGAGAGGGTCGCGACGGGCGAGCCGCCAGCCGGATACGCGAACACTGTGCCATTCTCGTTTCCTGCATCCGGGCAGTATACGAGTTTCTTGGCGATCCACGTCTGCACGCAGTCGGACGTGCCGCTGAGCGCAACGGTTCCCTTGAGTGTCGCGACGTCGCTCGCGACGCTGTACTGATAGATCGCGTGACCCGACTGGTCGTTCAGCGTGATGTACTTGCCATCCCACTGGACCTGACCCGGGAAGTCGATCGTGTTGGGCAGCGTGACTGCCGTGAAGCTCGACTTACCTGAGGCCATTTCGGACATGCCGTAGGTGTCGCTCTCCGTGATACCATCGACGAAGAGGTCGCCGCTGGGATCGTAGCCGATGAAGTAGGTCGAGGAGAGGCCATCGGCCACCGTGGTGCCCGTGCCCTTGGCGCCCGTGAAGATCACGACATCGCCGGTACCCAGGATCGAGACCGCAAGATCACCCTTCGAAGAGAGGCTGCAGCCGGCCGGCTCGCCTGCCGATTCGCTAAGGCTCGAGATCGGGCTCGTTCCGCCATAAGCGAACTCTTCGATATCATCCCCGCCCGAATTGGCTACCCAGTAATCCTTCTTGCCATTCTGGGTGCATTCGCCTTGAGGATCCGTTAGACCGGAGATCGTTCCGGTCGATCCGTCGCTCTTGGGATAGTCGAACTGAAGAAGATCACTGGCGTAGAACTGCGACATGTACTCGTCATTCGATTTCTTCTTATGGTGTTTCTTGTCGGGCACGATCGGCACGTGGATGGGCTTCACCTGAGGAAGCATCGCCGATGCGAGCAGCAGGCCGCCAACTTTGAGCGGTTGCAGGTGACCAGAACGAACGGCGTTCTGCGTTCCCGTCGAGGGACTGAGCGCCGAGCTACCGCCACTGCTGCAACCTGCGAGCAGAGCGGCGGCCACGGTTACGCCGGCGGCGTACTTGGCCAAATTAGAGATCTGCATTATGGAAGTTTGCTCCATTCTTTCATGAAAGTGTGTATGAAGCGCCAGACTCTCTCGGGAAGCCTGACTGGGGACCTCCGTGGTGGGCAGACCGACCAGCATGAGAGGTGGATAACGTATGCCTCTTCCAAGCAGGGCAGACTACATTGATGTGGGGCTCCCGTCGGCGACCTTGGCGTTTCCTGAAGCTCTCCCCTGCCGTAAAGTCTCACGGGTTATTTTTTTTTGAAAGAGCTTTTTTTTTGCTTTGCTTGTTTATGTCCGCCGAGCAAGCGGGGCCCCCCTAGCGGGGGCAAGTTTAAGACGGCGTAAGCTGTTTAGCCCTCGGCAATGCTGGTTACGGCCTTGACCAGTGAGTCCTTGCCCTGAGTGGCCGTTCGAAACGCCATCTGCACGTAATCCAGCACCTCGGGAAAGCGCCGCAAGTACCCCGTTACGAAGCGCCGGGATAGCAACTTTTTCGGAGAGAGATACTCCGCCTCGAAGAGTAGCAGAAGGTTCGCAACGATAAAATGCCGCATCGCGCTGCCGCGCTTGATATGCACGCGCCAACGCTTGGAGATGTTGACGTTGGTGAACACTGTGTTACGCAATGACGCGGAAAGCACCGCCGGCGAAACCGTGATGGCGCTGTCGTAGACGGCCGGCATCTGCGCCGATCGCGTAATCGTCGAGTCGCCGAAGTCGACGCACCAATACTCAAGCTGCGGCTTTTCGATCGTGAAGAGCCACCGCGTCTTACGCATGAACGGGCGTAGGAGGCGCGTTGCCTTGAAGAACTTCGTAAAGTAGTTCGAAAAGTCATCGAAGGCGATCTGCTTCTCGCCTTCCGACCGGTAGACTTTTTCGAGACGCTCGTCCTCTTCGATGGCCCGCTGCTCTGCGTAGCTAACCATATCGGCGACCATCCCATCTTCGGCGATAGCGAAACCAGACTCGGGCGACCAGCGACTCCCGGGCGGCATCAGCACGAGCGACGCCGAGGGAACACGCGAAGCATTGGCTTCGAAATACTCTTTCATCTCGGGCCCCGAGACCAAGAATCGATTTTCGTCGCGCACCTCGCGGTGCAGGTGGCAAATTCCACTCGCAAATGGAATTGCATAACGCGGGCTCATCTGTTGTGCGGCGGCGACAAACGCTTCCATGTACGTCCGAGCGTCGACGGGCAAGCGATCGGCGGGGTCCTCAAACGTATAACGCGTGGGATACGACCATGCCGGGGAATGACTGCGCAGAATGAAGTTGACCTTCGGATACTTCCTGCGGAGCATGCGCCAGGTCGAAGGAAGCGGCTTGGCATCGTTGAGATCGATGAGGACCGTACCGTCGGCCTCGACCACCGCTACGCTATCGTCTTGGAAGCTGATTTGATAGCTCGTCAGCGAGAAGCCCGGTGCCAGCTCGACGGTCTTGCCGTGAGGCAGCTCGACGATCCGTTCGAATCCGATGCCGGCAAGCTGTTCGTGTAAACCCGAAATTGGGAAACGGGGCACGATGACCGTCGTCGCCTTCGCGAACTTCTTCAGCGTTCGCGGATCGAAATGGTCGAAATGCCAATGCGTTATATAGACGTAGTCCGCGCCAAAGAGGTCCGGCTCGAAGACGGGAGGCGGCGCGTGCCACCAGGACGACCAGTAGGTCGGTTCGTTCAACCAGGGATCGATGACCAGTCGCTTGCCGCGAGCCTTGACATCGAGACAGGCGTGGCTAACGATGCTAAACTCCATAGCTGCGGCTCTTTCGTCAGGCTCGTGCCGTCTCCCCGAAGGCGCGCTACTGCGTCGTTCGAAGTGCGATGGCTCCGGTCGTTGTGTTCAATCGAATGCGCGCGGTCCCCGATCCAACGTTGCCGCTTGCCCGCACGCCGACCACATTCTCACGGCTTTGCACGATTCCGGGCACATCGCTCGAAAAGCTGCCGACCGTACTCTCCGCGTTGACGCTCGCGCTGCTGTCTCGCGCGATTCGCAACGCGATCGTCCCGGTCGTCGCGCGCAGGTCGATCGAACGATCTCCGTCGACGCGGCCGAGCGTTGCGTCAATGGTTCCGGCCTGCGTCTCGACGCTCACGTCGCCGCTAACGCCGCCAACGGAGACCGAACCGGCAACGTTGCCGATCTGCAGGGAGGCGCCGGCCGGAACCGAGATCCGGTAACGCACGCCGCCGCTGTGGGTGCCGCCCGCGTAGGTCGTAACGACGAAGATACCGTCACCTTCGCGGTTGACGTTGATAGTGACGCTCCGCAACTCGGAAGCGTCGTAGCCGTACTTGGTTGCGACGATATTCACCACCGGTTTGTCCCACGCCACGATCGCAACGGCTCCCGCGATATTGTCGACGTGAACGCTCGGCGTCGCACCGCTGTCGATGGCTCGATGAAACTGTTCGTGGACGCGCTCGCCGAACGAACCGGTGCAGGCGCAGAGCGTCAGTAGCGCGCCAAGGCCGATCACCCGAATCATACGCCCGCTTCTGCGGGTTCGTTCGGATGGATTCCTCCGCGAATGGGAGCCTGTAGCGTCCTAGGGAGCAAGGAAGAGGTGCTCGTGTGCGGAGCAGCTCGACGCGCCGGCCAAACACTTAAGCGCAAACACCGGTTTCGCGCCGCCGCCTAAGGGCAAGCCGTAAACGTCGAGTTCTCCGTTGGTCGTTTGGAGCGTGTAGATCAGTTCGCGCGGCGGATCGGCGATCAGCGCGCCAACCACCGCGTTCACGTGCTCGTTGGGAATGAGCCCCTTCGTCGGCTGGAGCGGTTCGTAGAACTGGCTCATGACGTCAACCGGCGGCGACGGCGGCGAACCGGGCTTGGGTGTCCGCAGCGCTCCGACGTACTGTCCCAGCAACAGATCGGCGGGGTTCTTGGCAGTCGGCAAATATTGGCTGGCATCCACGAAATCGGCTTGATCCAAGTTGAGCCCAGTTGTCCCGGGTGGCTTGGCATAGGGAAAACCGATCTTGAAGAGCCGCGAGCTCTCGGCTGCGTTCGACGCATAGACGTAGAGCGTTGCGTTCACGTCGAAGCGCCCCTCGCCCAAGTTCGTATATCCCGCCGCCTTCGAGCCGGGCTGGCCGAATCCGATTTGGACCGAGGCCTGCATCTTCTTCGAAAACGGCGTCCGCAACTCGGAGATCTCCGCACCGATATTATTGAACAGCCAGAGGTTGTCGTTCGGGTCGTACTCCGTGTCGACGAGGTCGGCGTTTCCGCTGGCGTTAATCTCGGTAATCGCGGGTGTTAGCGGAATCGACAGATCGACGTGCGATGGTTCGAACGAGATGATCGGCGCGTGGAAGATGCGAATCTCCGTGGAGCTGGAGACTGCGACGTCGCCGTACGGACCGACGGCGATTGCCGGCGCCAATCCCAAACCCGGCCACTCGGTCAGCGTTCGTTCTGGTTTGGAATCGGCGTGCAGCGGCAGCCGATACGCGTAGAACGTTCCGTTGTGATCGACGTACAGCAGGTTCGCCGGCGGTGTCGGATTGGGCGGCCCTTGCGGTGGCGAGGTAATCGGCGCGGGACCGGTTGACCCGCAACCCGAGACGACCAGAATCGCCGCACCCACCGCAACGACGAGTGCAAAGACGGTTGAAATCTTCATCGATCGAGACTCCCGAAAACGGGGCCGCTCGCGCTCCCGGACTTCGCGTCGAACAGAAAGAGCGAGAACCGCGAGGCAGTATGAAACGGCAACTCACTGTGTTTATCGAACGTGTCGAGGCTCGCCAAGGTTAGGTCGCCACCGGTAAACGGTTTGTTGCCTTGACCAGCGTAGCCGCCGAAGTTTGAAACGCTCGTGCCAAGCGAAACCGTAACGACGTTCCCGAACTTCGCGCTTCCCAGCGCTTTGAAGCCCGAATGACTCGAAGCGCGGAAGCTGCCGAAATCGGCACGGGGTACGGATGGCGATGCTTCGTAGAGGGAGAGCTGAGCCTTCGAACTTGGCGGTTCTTCAAACGCCAGCACACCGTACTTCGGGTACGTCCCCACCAAGATCAGCGTGTACTGTTTGCCGGCGGTCAACGAAGCGACTTTTACCGGGCCAACGCGATACCCCAAGATATCCAGCGCCTCCAGCGAGTGCGCGCCCGGCGGAAGCAAGAGAAAGTTTGTCAACGTGCCGTAGTCAAACTGCGAGCTGACGGTCTGGCCGTTGACTTGGAGATAGGCGCTGCCGATATCTTGCGGCACACCATTGATCAGCGCTTCGAGCTCGGGAGCTCCCTCGGCGAAGCGGACGCGGACCGTGCCGCTCGATACCGGCGGCATCGAACTCGAGCCCGAACTCGATCCACCGCACGCGGTCATCGCGAGCACTCCGCTCAAGGCGATGCCCGCGAAGAGAAACTTCATGCTTGGCTCCATAAAATTGAAAGTTCATGCGCGTCGCGACAAACGGCGCGCATGAACGTAGCGGGTATTGCTCTGGGTTTCGTTTAGGTCTGGAGGCAGGCCGCCGCCTTTTTATGACCGGCGAGCGCGTTCTGGATCACCTTTTGTGTAGACGTGGGGAGCGGCGTATATTCGAGGCCAGGAAGCGCCTTGTTCCACGCGCTCGAATCGAGGTACACGATCAAAGACTTCAGATCGGTGAAGTGGCTCGATCCCGCTCGCGTTTGATTCTTTCCGTAGAACAAGAAGTAGCTGAGCCCGATAATCGGATATGCGCCCGTCGGCGGGTTTACGAATGCCGATGGGGGGATGTAGAGCTGGCAGTGCGGATTGCTCGAACCGAGCGAGACGCCGTCCGCGCCTTCGCCGTGCTTGATGCTACCGGCGGTGGCTCCCTTGAGGCCCGCGGCCACGGCGTTGGGGTTGGTCGGGCTCACGAACGTGCTCCCGCTCTGCAGGGCCGCTTGGCCGACGCTGGGGCTGGTCGCTGCCGCCGCCCACGCGCCTTCTGCATAGCCGGTGCCGTACGGGAATCCGGCGGTCCCGCAGCTACCGCCCTGGATGCACTGCAGGATGCCCGGATTGCCGGAGGCGCCCGAGAACACCGAGCCGGAGGTTTGGGTGCCGGTCGGGCCGGTCCACGCTAGAGCGCTGATGCTAACCGGAGGGAATGTCCAGGCCGCACTGCGACTGGGGCTGGCGTACGGAGCTTTGGCATAACGGCCCTTAAAGGTCTGATTGCAGCCCTTCGAGCTGTTGGAGAGCTTGTTTTCAAACAGGTAGGTCGTTCCGCTGCCGTCCGAGCGGTAGTAGAAGTAGATCGCCTGGTGACCGGCAACTGGCGTGCCGCCGTTATCTGCCGTGATTGCAGCGTCGTCCCAATAGCCGATGGTACCGTTAGCGATCGCGCAATATGTCCAGGTTGAGAGGTCGAGTTGATTCGAACCGAGCCCGGTCAATCCGTTGCTGCCTTCGTTGATGTACGGGAAGACGATCGGACCACCGTAGGTCGGTAACTCGAACGGCTGACCGTAGTTCGCGGCGTAGTTGGTCGCATAGGGCGTACCACTGGCGCAGCATTCGGTCGACGGCATCGCGACGTCGCTGCCGACGAAGTCGATCGGATCGGTGCGTCCGCCGAATCCGCTGGGCGAGGCTCCGAGGACGGCACATGCATCGGTGCCGACGTCTTGGACTCCCTCGAACTCCTTGCGGCCGTAGCCGCTGCCGGTCAGGCAGTAGTAGTAGTTGTTGCCGTCGGCATTCTTCTGCGCGGCATTGTAGAGAAGCGAACCGGGCCCGGGAGTGGGCTGAACGCCGGTGTAGGGGCCAACCGGCTGGTCTCCGAGGTTGTAGCCGTAAGCCGGGAAGGTGGCACCGCCGGCGTGCACGTCGCCGGCGCTGTTATCGTTGTGATGAACGCGACCGTGCTGTGACGCCGCGGGAGCATTCGGCAGGGACCCGAGTCCAGAGCTTCCTCCGGAGTTTCCGCTACACGCGCTCATCAGGAGCGCCGGAATTGCGGCCCAAGCCAAGATAGCGAGGGTCTTTCTCATGTGGATCTTCCTTCATGAAGAGGCTGGTGCGTTAAGTGGGTAGGTTCCGGCGCTCTCGCGCCGTTGACCGGACCGGCCTTGGCTAGCCCGGAAATTGATGTGATGACGAGCGCGACCGGCGCGTCCAGTTGCGTGGCCGAGCCGGCAATGCGCAGCAGTGGCTTTGCGCTTCCTTGTGCGTCGGCCGCGTACTCGGCTACGGCGTTGTTGAACGGGTCGGCTGCGAAGAGTGCCGAGCCTCCGTAGATTTGAATCTCCGGAAAGTAGAAGAGCAGCGGGCTAAAAGTGTTCGTGCAATCCGTGCCCTTCGTCTGAATACCGTCGAGCGTTGCAATGCGCAGCGGCGGATCGTCGGTGACGCCGCCGCCCGCGCCGGCCGAGTAAACGTTGGTTGCAGCCTGACACGTGGCACTGCTGCCGCTGCCCGTCTTTACGTCGTTCGCGATGAAGATTTCCGCGCTCTTGTTCAAAGCAACGTCGCTCGTAAATCCCGCGTCGAGCTTCGTCGTCGAATCCCAGGGAATTGTGCGGGCCGGGTTCGCAGCGGGGTTACCGATATCGGCGGCTGCAGCGACGTACATTCCATACGCGCTTCCGAAACCGGATTTGAACGTACCGTTGAGATAAAAGTTGTTAGAGGAGTCGGTTGTCAGCCCCGTGGGGCCGGGATAGTAGAGCGCCGGCGACGAGAAGGCAAAGGCGTACTCTGGAGCGACCGGCCCCGTGCTGCCCGTCGCGTACGTCATCACCGCATTACCGGTATTGCCGTTGACGGTCGTTGCGCCGTAAGTCACGAGACGCCCCGAGGGATCGAACGCGATGAAGATCGGATAGAGCGTCGTGCTGGTCTTGGTGTCTTGCGTGAGTACCGCCGTGGGCCGATCGTTGCCGCTGGCGCCCGGCGCATAGATTGCGATCTCGTTGCCCGAGTCGGGTTTACCGAAGCTCGCACCGTTACCGGAGTCGAAATAGCCGACGTACAGATCGCCGTTAGAATCGACCGCGATGCTGACCGCGTACAGTTTTTTGTCAAGCAACAACGTGCGCTCGGGGGCGGCGTTGCCCTTCGCTTTGCCATCGTACTCGGTGACCGTCGCACCCTGTCCGCTGCTCGATCCAAAGTTGAGCGCGTAGATCGTGCCGATCGGCGGTGGCGGCTGTTTTCCGAGCAGGTCGAAGCCCGCGCTGGCGCTGCTCCCGCTGGGTCCCGAGACGCTGGCGCCAAGCGTAATCGGCGAAGCCTGCTTATTGCCGTTATACGTAAGCGTTATGTCGCCGGTGGGCTTGGTTATCGTCAGTGATTCGCCCGAGCCGCGCGCATCGTGCAAGCGGAAGGCATGATTCGCATCGCCCTGGACCTCAAGCGCGACCGGTTCGAAGTAGTCGCTGGGGCCGACGATTTCGGCACCGCTGGCGTCGTAGGCATCCAGCGTTACGGTCGCAGTGGTACGTATGCCGCGCTTTGCGTTCTTGGGCGAAAGGCCCAGCTTGAGCGAGGCTATGACGCCCTCGAGCGTGAGCGAAAGGCCGTTTGAGATTCCGACGTTGCCGCCGCCCGAACCGATCGTCGCTTCGACCGTGCCTGAAGAGAGTACCGCGCCCGTCGCAGCGGTGCCGGCATAGGCCACCGCCGAAAAAACGTCACGGCCGGGCGAACCTTGGGCCGTCGTCGTGCAGACGATACCGTTCGGTCCGGCTTTGCAATCATGCGCCTTCGGAACCGTGTTGAGGATCGTCGGATTGACTCCGCTCACGCCTTTGCCGTCAACCGAGGCGAGCTGGATCGCCAGCGATTCCGTGTTGGGAGAAACGTAGTTGGGTTTCGCGCCGCGCGTTCGGGAGGGGACCGTTACCGTAACCTTCACGTCGACCAGTCGTGTCGGCGGGCCTCCGGGATTTCCGCCGGAACCGATAAACGAGCCATTGGGAGTATTCGGCGAACCGCCGCACGCCGAAATCAACCCGATCGCGACCAACGCCGCAATCGAAATGGCTTGCACACGCCGCGCACTTTGCATCATGGATAGAGGCCGAAGAGTTTATCGGAGGTGCTGACGTCGGCCTGACCGTTGGGGCCTTTGATGAGCGGCAGCTGCGCGAGGTTGTTTGGATAGGATGCCTCGTAGGCCGGGTAATCCGTGGCCGCGGCATAGATGTCGTAGCTTTCGCCGTCGCAGATGGTCGGGGTTTTCTTGCCCGATTGCGTGAGCGGTCCGAGGTTGTCGGCCAGTGCCAGTTTTTGCACGCCTGCGTTATGAGTGACGATCGTGTAATAGGAATCGTAGACGTGCGCTTGGCCGCAAAGGCCCTTGCCGCCGTGCACGGCATACGCAACGACCATCGCTTCGGTGGCCCCGGCGGGAACCGCCACGGCGATGCTTCCGCCGCCATTGTGGTCGGGTGCAAAGGCCGGCGTAGCGAACTGCGGTAACGCCCGCAGCGACGTCAGCTGCGCGCCGGCGGCGAGTATTCCCGGCGGCGGCGTGGGCGAGCCGTTTGGATTGGGACTGGGCGTTGGATCTAGCGGCGTGTCATAGGCCGGCGGCACGGCGGCGTAGAGATGATAAGTACCAAGAACCGGCGTAACGGCGAAGTCGGTAAATCCCAGAGAGTAGCCTTGCCATCCCAGGGCAATAACCGACGGGCCCTCCTGTGGGAAAGCAGGCGGCCCGCCGTACCAGCTTACGTCGTCATCGCCATAGACCGGCAGGTTATAGGAAACATAGAGCGGCGTGATGCCGTTGGGCGGACCGGAGTCGGAGTTACACGCGCACAGCCCGTAGCCAAACGCACCGCTGGTCGATTGTTTGGGTCCGCCGCGATGCGGGCCAATCCAAAGGGTGTTATTGAGCGTGCCCCAGGTGACGTGATTGGTGCCGGTATCGTTTCCGGCGCCCTGCACTTGCGCTCCGGTTTCGGTTGAGAGCAGCACGGCAAAGCCAGATGGGCCGATCATCATCGGCACGTTGTAGAGCGTGCCGGAGAGCCCGTCGCTCTGGCGCAGCGTTTCGACTTCGTTGAGGCCGTACGCGACGCTTTGTCCTTTGTTATAGGAAAGCGTGGCAACGCCGACGGCAAACTGCACCTTGGAGGTTGCGGCCGGGTCGTAGGAGGTTTGCGGCGGCTCAGACGCGCCACCGTTCCCGCAGGCGCTCAAGGCTGCAACCAGCAACGCGGCGCCGCTCAATGCAGCGGCAGCCGCGACAATTCGACTGTATGAAATCATATCGTCACCTGATAGTAGAGGCGGAACGAGATAGGCGGCAGATTGGGGTAGGTCAAGTAGGGTGCCGACGAGTGCGCGGCGACATCGGGTGGCGCATAAGGCGCGGAGGAGTACGTGCAGGGCGCGTTACCGCTCTGCAATCCCGTTGAGATCGGCGAGCCGTAGCAGCCGTTATAGACCGGCACGTTGTAGAGCTGATCGAACAGATTGAGGATCTGCAAGCCGAAGACCGATTGCGCGAGCACGCCTTTGCCCACCGGAGGCCGGTACTCGGTGGTCAGATTGACGTCGACGCGCGGCGTGGTCAGTAGACCTCCAGCCAATCCCGGCTCGTGAATGCCGCGCGTTGCTGCGATATTGGGCTTGGTGCACGTGCCCGGATCCAGCGGATCGATATAGCCTGGCGTCTGCGAGTAAATCACCGACAGGCTCGATGCCGGCACGACCACGGGAATGCCGTTACAGTAGACGGCCGTGTAGTATCCCTGCCCGTAGGGATACCCGACGTTGAATCCGATCACCGGATCGATCCGCCAGCCATGGGCGTTCTGGTAGTTGAACGCGGTGTTGATTTGAAACGGCGACAGATCGGGCGAGCGATAGACCAGGCCCAGCGCCAACGCCGCGGGTTGAAGGAACGTCCCGGGAGGCTCGTTGCCGAACTGGCTGATGTAGGTCGCGCCGATCTGCATCGAGATCCCCAGGGGGATATCTTTGTTGTAGAGCGCCTCGATGCCGGTGGCTTTTTGAATGCCCTGGTTCGAATACGCGACGTCGCCGAAAACCGGCGAACCGGTTTGATAGTTGAAGCCGATGATGCTGGCGGTCTGCTCGATAACGTTATAGCCGCGCCGGTAAAACGGCGTGATCTTCAGCGCCGAGCCGTCGTGAAACTCGTGCGCCCACGAGAGATCGATATTGGTGAAGGTCGCACCGACCAGCGGCGCCTCTAAGGTCGAGCTGCCGTAGCGATAGTCGCGCGTGAGCCAATAGAGCTGATCGGCATAGCTGCCGCAGAGTTGATTGGCCAGCGGCCCGCAGTACTGCGCCGCCTTCCCCGTCGTGTTGTCGTAGGACGGAATGTCCCCGAAGGCCGCGTACGGCGCGCGGCTGACGTCGGCGCCCAGCAGGCTGGGAATCGGCATCGAGAGCGTATGCCCAAAGCCGAAACGGATCGTATCGCGCAGATCGGGTGCGTACGAAAGATCGAAATGCGGTTCGTAGAGCCGCTGATGCTCGACGGCCGGAATCGAAGCGGGAGCACCGGCCTGCGTGGGGATTTGAAAGTTGTAGCCGTCTAAGCGAAGCCCCGCTTCGGTCCTCCACTTAGTCGACATCTCGATGTTGTCTTGGAGATAGGCCCCGTACTGCTGCTGGGTAACCGTTGAGACGTCTTCTTCGAACGGAAAACGCGCGCCGCCGGGAAACCACGAGCTCAAGTAGCCGCAGTTTCCGTGAATCTGTAACTGGGCACAAAACGACGGCGAGAAGAAATCCTGCTCCAAGCCTTGCTGGAACGACGGGTTGTTGTTGGGCAGCAGTCCCGTATAGGTGTAGGGCAGCGGCAGCGGTTGGTTGGGATGCGTTATCGTGTAGGAGATGATATAGGCCGGCGTCGTGAACGCCGTATACGACGTGAAGTCGTAACGGTTACCGTAGGGCACGACGAACTCATAGATCCCGCCGTATTTGAGCAGATTCTTCTCACCGATCTGCGTGGTGACGTCGAACTGCCCGGCCGTCCGCGTGCCGCCGTAGGGATCGGCGAAGATGCCTTGGGCCGGCAAGTCTTCCGATTGTCCGCTAAACGTGCGAAAATACCGCGCGGTCAACTGCGACGACGATCCCAGGCTCGTGCCGTATTCGACCTTATAGGCCAGAAACGGACTCTTGAGCTGGTCGGCCTGCGAGACGAACGCGTACGTATTGCGCTGACCAGGAAAGAGCGGAATGAGCGAGTCGCAGGCGTAGTTTTGCTGCGACGTGTTGATCGGACCGCCGGGGCCGTTGACCGGATAGGGCGCACATTTGCCCGCCGTCGTGCCGCCCGAGATGTACGGCAGATATTGAAAGCCGCCGTAATCGAGGGTCTGCGTGATCGCTTGATCCTGAATGAAGAACTGGAGACGTTGCGAGTTGTTCTTCCCAAAACGGTAGATCGCGTTGTCGACGAAATCATTGGACGCCCGAAACGACGGAGCGTAGTAGACCAGGTTGGGATCGATCGTGCTGCCAAGCGTCGCGGCGTTGGTGCCCAGCGTGCCCAAAGTGTTGGCGGCCGAGCCCGGGGCGCCGTACTGAAAGGCGCTGCGCAAACCAATGAAGCCCGCATAGTTCGAGAACCGCTGCGATGGATCGGCCCAGCCCCACTCCAGCCCCAGTTGATGCAAGTACGGAAAGAGCGTCGACTCGACGTCCAAATGGAAGTAGCTGGGATAGGTCCCGTGCTTGGCGGTGAAGAGCACCAGGCCCGTGCCGCTGTCGCCATGCGTCGCATCGCCGCCGCCGGGAATGAGCTGCACGCTCCCGACGCCGTTGAGCAAGCCGAAGTTGGAGATATTCTGCAGCGTGTTCTGCAGGTTGGCCGTGGGCGCGGTGTAGTCGATGCCCTCGAACTCGTAAGCAGCCTCAAACGCGAAACCACCGCGAATCGAAACGGTGCCCGTCTTATCGATCGTGACGCTGGGAATGCTGCGCAGCAGCGTGTTCTCATCAGTATTGAAGGTCTTGCCTTGCACCATATCGATCTGCGCGCCGGTCACCGTGTACGTGTCGATCGTCATGCCGCGCTGAAAGGCGCTGCCGGCCGAACGGGCGTGCGTCAACGCGATCACCTTGAGCGTGCGCGAGAGCGGCACGTTAACGGCTTGCTGCGAACCGTTGAGAACGACCACCGAGATCGAGTACGAGGCGTACCCGCTCTTGAGAAACGACAGCGAGTACGTATCGGGCAAGACGCTCAAGAAACGGTACTCGCCATGCGCGCCGGTCGTCGCGCGATAGGTCGCGCTGGGAGACTTCGCGATCACTTGCACGCCCGCTACCGCTACATGCGTCCGGTCGTCGATCACCCTGCCCGATATGATGCCGGCGGTCTCGGCCAGTGCCGCCGTACCCGAAGCGGCAAAGCAAAAGAAGCTGAGGAACAGAACGCGCTTTCTTACGCAGCAGAGGCCGATGAACAAACCGTACTCCCAACAGCAACGGAGAAGTCGGCACTTACCGGCCTCTTCCAACTCGAATGCTAGGGGATGCTCATCCGCCGTGCATCCTGGAACTCGCAGGGATAGTTAAGCCAACTTGAGCAAAGCTTAATGTTCGGAAGCGTTCTTCGGGTCGGAAATTTGCCACCGCGAACGCAAGCCGAGGCGCCCCAGGATTGAGCTAACGTGCCGTTCGACGGTATGCTCGCTGATTTGCAATGCCGCGGCTACCTCGCGATTACGAGCCCCGCGCCGAATAAGATGTGCGACCTGCTGCTCGCGTCCGGTCAGGGCCGAACCCATCGGACGCCCACGGCGTCGTGGAAAGCTCTCGTTTTCTTGCCGGACGAGCAGAAGCATCGCTTCATTCATCCAGCGTCGCATCCCCATCGCATTAAAGGCTCGTGCCGCGTCGCCGGCATGGTCGATCCATGCGGCGCGCTCGCCGCCTCGAAAGAGCAGGTGCGCCCGGGCAAGGAGTGCATGTGCTTTGCAATACTTGCGATTGGGAGCGACCAGAGCATTTAGCGTATCCGCGCCAAGCCGGGCCTCTTCGATATCCCCGTATCGTGTCGCCAGCGAGAAAAGTTCGACGGCGTACGTCGTACCACTCGCCCGTAGCAACGCCCGCCGCAGCGCAATCGCCAAGGGGGAGCCGGGGACGAACGCGCGCGCGCAGAGCAGCGCAATGGTCGCCGCGATCGCGCTTTCCAGGTCCTGCGAGCCCAGCGCCGTGTCGAGGATCTCCTGAGAGCTCCATGCAGCCGCAGCCTCGTCGTCTCCGGCGGCAATCGCCAGCGCGGCGCCGACCGGCGCCAATAAAGCAATCGCTTCGGGGCTGCGCGCGTGCATCTGCGCACGTCCTATTAACTCTGCGGCGCGGTCGGAATCGCCGACATCGAGTGCCAAACGCGCAGCCGCAGCCGCACTGCGCAAGAACCATTCCGAAAGACGGTGAAGCGATGCGAGACGCACGGCGTCTTCAAGCGCATTTTGCGCAATCTCGAGGTCGCCGAAGAGGATGGCGTGGTGTGCCAAGCGTTCGCGCGCGCCGACGGCAAAATGAAAGCGCTTCTCGGCAATCGCGCGATCGTGTGCGCTCCGGAAGAGGTCGTAGGTTCCCGCGGCATCCGCTACCCACGAGAGCATGACCGCACCCGTTAGATAGTCGTGTGAAGCGGGTTGGCCTCCGAGCGATTCGAAGTGCGACGTCACGGCGACGGCCGTGCGAGACGCGAGCAGTTGCGGCGCGACCACTGCCGCGAGATTTCGGTCGTCGCCCAGCAGCGCATAAACTCCAGCGCAAAGGCGCGTGCGCGAGCCTTGGGCATCGCCGCCGTCGTAGCTGGCTGCGGCGAGCCGCGCTGCCGCCTCAGTAAGACGGCGCTGCGCTATTAATTGCTCGGCGTGCGCTTCGCCGGCGACATCCATGCGACGATGCTAGCAAGCGATTCTTAAAGTGCCATTACGAAGCCTTAAGAAACCCTTGCGATGGAGTACCCTGGCCGGCTGCGCCGATGTGAGACCTGACCCAATCCAAAAGCCTCTCGTCTCCGTTTCCTAGGCCATCAAAGGGAGGCGATGCTTTTAACATGACGCGGTCAGCGGCTTTGGGTGCTTGGAGCCTCTTCTTTCTCCTTGCCGCCGCCGGCGCCGCCTCAGCGCATCCGCTCGGAAACTTCACGATCAATCACCTCGCAGAGATCCGGCCGCAGCGCGGAGAGCTGCGCGTCCATTACGTTTTAGATATTGCGGAGATTCCGACGTTTCAAATCATGCATGCGACGGGCTCGTGGACGCCTTCGCGGCAACGCGACTGGGAGGGTGAAGAGGCGCTGCGCGTGGCCAGCGGCCTTTCCATCCGTGCCGGCGGCGCCGCGCTTCCATTGCACCTCGAGCGCGTAGCGTCGCGCACGCGTCCGGGCGCCGGGGGCCTTCCCATCTTGTATTGGACCGGCGACTTCACCGCCTCGGCGCCTTTAACGTCGACAATAACCGTGCGCGATCTCGTCTACGCCGATCGACGAATTGGTTGGAAGGACATCGTATTGCCCGGCTTGTCCGAGCCGACGGACGAACTCCGCTCGTATCCCAGCGCGCTGATCGGCTCACCACGTCACAACGACGTCGCAACGTTCGACCTCGTCCAGGGGCGGGTCGCGCACGTGCGCGTTAGCGGCGACAATACGGCCTCCTGGGGAGTGAGTTCGATCGTGCGGTCGTCCGCTCTGTCCGATCTCTTCGCGCGCGGCACGCAGACGCCGCTTTTGATATTTCTTACGATCCTCGCCGCGTTTGGCCTCGGAGCACTCCACGGCCTCGAACCCGGCCACGGCAAAGCGTTGCTCGCCTTTACGCTCGTGGGGGCTCGAGCAACGTTCAAACAAGCGGTGGTTTTGGCGGCCGCATTAACCTTCGCGCACACCGTCGCCGTGCTTTTGCTCGGAGCGTTACTCTTCTTCGCTGCCGGGTTCGCCACGGAGAGCCTCTTCACGTGGATCACGCTGCTCTCCGGCGCGGCCGTTGCCGTCATCGGCGCACGTACGCTGTCGGCAGCCGTGAGGCGCGCGCGACACGCGCACGAGCATCACCACCATCACCACGACCACGATCACGACGATCGCGAACACGCCCACGCGATCCCGGGCCGCGCACCGCTCCATTTCCGCAGCGCCGTGATCGCAGCGATGAGCGGCGGCATTGCGCCGTGTCCGGCAGCAATCGTCGTGCTGCTCACCGCGCTGCACCTTCACCGAGTCGGTTACGGATTATTTCTCATCGTCGTTTTCAGCCTTGGCTTAGCGGCGATTTTGACTGGTCTGGGCCTCGCCGTCGTCCACGGTGCCGCATGGCTGCAACGGAGGTCGTCCTTCGCGCGCCTTACGCGTATCGCGCCGTTCGTTACTTCGGGCGTCATCTCGACCATCGGGGCGATCATGCTCGCCCAGGGCCTCGCCGATCAAGGCGCTGGGGTGCCCAGCGTCGGCGTGATTGCGCTCACGCTCTGTAGCATCGCTGCATTCGCCTTTATTCCGTCGCTTCTCTCGACACGTTCGACACACCACCACCCACTGGCCATAAAGGAGCCCGTATGAAACTGCTTCGACCCATCGTAACGATGGCGGTGGTTTTCTTGCTCGCCTTCTCGGTTTCGCTCTACTCAGTTAGAGCCGCCCGGGGATCCGACCACCAAGACTCACCGACCGTCGTCGCCAACCCTCTCGCGGACATTACCGATGTGTTCACCTTCCCCGATCCGCACAATGCCGCGCGGGTCGTGCTCGTCATGGACGTGCGCCCGCTCATTCCCAGCGGCATGTTCGGCGCCATCGCCCTCGATCCCAACGTCCTCTACCAGTTCAAAGTTGCCAACAGCGGCGTCCCATCGGGCTCGTTTACCGAAAACACCGTTCTCCAGTTTATGGCGAACTCGACGGGGACTTCTCAGAAGATCACCCTCTACGGGCCAGCAGCGCCCAACGAAGTGGGGACGGCAAACACGCTGGTCGGAAAGACCGGTACGTTCTCTTTCGGCAAGCCCTCAAGGGTCGGAAAGGGCATCCAGGTATTCGTAGGGCCGCGGCGCGATCCGTTCTTCTTCGACCTCGCGCAGTTCTTCAAAATCATTCCCGATCGCAACTACATGAACCATCCGAATCCGCCGCCGCCCACCGCTTCTTCGTTCCGCTTCGCGCACAAATCGCAGAAAATCATTCTCAACGGCGTGAGCTACGGAACGGCCGGCTCCAACCACTGCGTCATCAAAAAGCCGCAGGACTTCCTGGCGCCCTACGACGTCATCTCGATCGTCATTGAAATGCCCAAAGCGATGCTCGCGCCGACGAGCGGCTCCCCCGGCGTCATCGGCCTCTGGGCCACCACCGGCACGCCCAACGGCAAATCGGAATAAGGAGACAACATGACACTGCAATTCAAAATCGGACTGGTCGCGGCGATCCTCGCCGGCGCAGTCATAGGCGGCTGCAACTCGAATAACGTTTTAAGCCCCACGCCTCCGGGGCCTACCACGGCGCCGGCGGGTTCGTTCAAGCAGATCGAGCTGCTCTCACGGCCGGCCGTCAAAGAAGTCTTCGAGCTCTTCGAAGACCATAACAAGACCAATCGCTCGGAACCCTATGCGGACCCCGTTTTACAAGGACAGATCAAGTCGTTTTCGCTGATGTTCCGCGGTACGAAAACGGCCGACACGCTGCAAGCCGTACTCTACCCTAACGTCATGAAGGCCGACCTTTCTCAGGACACGACGACGGCGTCGTACCTCGGCTACGAGACCGGCGGAGCGACCGGCAGCAAGTGGGGCGGCCGCGCGCTCGACGACGATGTCGTCAACATCTCGCTTGGAGCCATCTTTGGAAACACGCTCTCGGCGCTTGGCCTGATCCCCGACGATCATAAGGAAGTGCCCTGCCTCACCACGGACAATGTCGCGTACGATAAATCGAACACGGACACGTTCCCCTACGTCCAGGCGCCCCTCTAAGAGTGAGGACGTCTACGGCGGCCGTCGCCCTCGTGGCGGCGGCCGCGCTCGGCGCGGCGTGGCCGTGGTTTTCGTCACAGCGCGCGCAAGCCACGGGAATCCCAACTGCTCCAATTTCGATGGACTATCTGCAGCGTGACCGATTCATCGCCTTTGACGAAGCGCAAGCCCGTCGCGACCCCAGCGATCAGATCACGCGACGGATGCTTGCGAGTGAATATCTCGCTCGTTTTCGTGAGACCGGCGACCTCAACGACGTTACGCGCGCGTACGAAATGGCCACCCGGTCGCTATCGCTGCAGCCGCAAGGCAATGCTCAGGCACTAGGCGTCATTGCATCGAGCGACATCGTCTTTCATCACTTCTCCGCAGCGCTCGCAGCCGAACGCGCCTCCTTGGAAGGCGATCCGTCGAACGACGACGCGCGCGCGCAGAGCGCTTCGATTCTCATGGAGCTCGGGCGTTACGAACAGGCGGGGCAGATTCTGATGCATCCGCCCGATCCAGACGTCGATCCGACGTGGATATCGATCCGTGCTCGCTACGACGAAGTGACCGGTAATCTGAGCGGAGCGCGAGTGGTAATGACTGAGGCGACACAACAAGTCGACCGAATGATCAGTATCCCTGCCTACACCCGCTCCTGGTACCACCTTCGCGACGCGCAGCTTGCATTTGAAGCTGGAGACGGCGAGACGGCCGATTCGGAGTTTACTCAAGCGCTTCGAATCTATCCCGACAATGCCATGGCGTTGCTTTATCAAGCAAAACTCTACCGCGCGCACCACGACTGGCAGCGTGCGCTGGCAGCGGCCACCCGCAGCGCCGAGCTCTACCCGCTTCCGCAAGCGTTAGGATACGAGGCCGACGCGCAGCGAGCTTTAGGTGACGAAGACGGCGCGAGCAGGACCGACGCGCTGATTGCGGCCGAGCAACGGCTTTTCAACGTACAAGGCATTAACGACCGGCTCTTGGCCATGTACTATGCCGAACACCGCGAACATTTGGACGACGCCTTAGCCGCGGCTCGCTCCGACATCGGCAAACGCGGAAACGAAATCTATGCCGACGACACGATGGCCTGGGTCTTGGCCACGATGGGCCGCTGGAAGGAAGCGCGCGTCTACGCAGTGCGCGCGGCCCGTTACGATACCGCGGATCCCGAGCTGCAGTACCACTGCGGCGTCATTGCCTTGCATACGGGCCACTTCGGCGAGGCGCGGCGCCGCCTTTCGGGGGCGCTTGCCGTCGATCGGCAGTTCCACCCAGTCTATGCCGACGACGCGCGCCGCATCCTCATCGCGGTCTCGAAGTGACCGAACTGCGTAATAAGGTTTACTTTCTCTACGCTTTCTTAATCGGCCTCAACCTTGGCGCGTGGGGCTTGGCCTTCTGGCTCTTTGCATCGCATCCGCTGCTGCTGGGAACGGCGTTGCTCGCCTATACGTTCGGGCTGCGCCATGCCGTCGATGCCGACCACATCTCCGCGATCGACAACGTCACGCGAAGGCTCATGCAGGATCGCAAGCGGCCGGTAGGCGTTGGATTTTTTTTCTCATTCGGGCATTCCACCGTCGTAATCGCGCTCACGGTGGGGATCGCCGTCGCCGCCTCGATCGTCAAAGGCCGGCTGCCCGCACTGCAACGTGCCGGCGAGCTGGTCGGCACCGGTGTCTCCGCCACTTTTTTGCTACTCGTCGCAGCGATCAACCTGATCGTGCTGATCGATATCTTTCGGGCGTTTCGCGGTGCGCGCCGGGGCGAAGCCTATGACGATCGAGGCGTCAACGAAATGCTCGATGGGCGCGGCCTCATCGGACGCTTTTTCCGGCCGCTTCTCAGGCTGGTCAACAGCAGTTGGAAGATGTATCCGATCGGCCTGCTCTTCGGCCTGGGATTCGATACGGCGACCGAAGTCGGACTTCTCGGCATCGCGGCCGTCGAAGCCGGCAAGGGACTTCCGGTGTATGACATTCTCATTTTCCCGTTGCTCTTTACAGCGGGAATGTCGCTCCTCGATACCACGGATGGAATCCTCATGCTCGGTGCGTACGGCTGGGCCTTTATCAAACCGATGCGAAAGCTCTACTATAACTTGGTCATCACACTGGTTTCGGTGCTCGTCGCGCTCATCATCGGCGCAATCGAAGCCGCGAGCGTCATCGCCTCGCAACTCCAGTTGAGCGGAGGAATCTGGGACGCGGTCAACTCGCTGAGCGGCAACTTCGGAACGCTCGGCTTCATCATCGTTGGGGTGTTTCTGGCGAGCTGGGGAGTGTCGACCGCGATCTACAAACTTCGCCGCTACGACGAACTCCCCGTGGGGATTGGCTTGACAGGTGCCGGGTCAGCGCCATATAGTTAGCTTAGCTAACTAAACCCGCCTCGGAGGCTCTCCAATGCGTGATCCAAACCTGGCCTTTGTGATGCTTGGTTCGAGCGACCTCGATAGCGCGGTTGCGTTTTACGGCGAAATCCTTGGACTTCGCATGAGCGGCCGCTTCGGCAACTTCGTGTTTTTCGAGACCGGAGAGACGACGCTGGCACTGAGCGGCGAACTCGCTTCTGTGGGCGCCGGCGCTCCCACGCAGGAATGCGTTTTTGGTGTTGCGAGCGTCAGTCGGACTCACGCGGCTCTAAGGGATCGCATCGCCTTTATCAACGAACCGCGCCCGGTCAATGCGGAGAACTGGGCCGTCAACTTCAGAGATCCGGACGGGCACTACTGCTCGTTCTATGGCCCGCAATAACGAGCGGCGGCGCGTGGCGGAGCGACTGCACTCCGCCGCGATCCACGTGCTCCGTCACGCGAGGCAGGCAGATCGCCAGAGCGCGATGGGCCCCGCACAGCTCTCGGCGCTCTCGGTGCTGGTCTTCGGCGGTCCGTGCAACCTCCGCGAACTTGCCGATGCCGAGCAGGTGGCTCCCCCGACGATCACTCGAATCGTTGCGGCGTTGCGGCGCGGCGGCTACGTTCGCCTCGCGCCTTCGCCCGACGACGGGCGCTCGTCGATCGTCGAAGCGACGGCGAAGGGTACCGCGGCGCTGGAAAAAGCTCGCGCAGCCCGTTTGGACTTGATCGACGGCTTGCTCTCGCGCAGCGAGCATGCGAATATCGCGCTGCTCGGAAAAGCGCTGGCGGCGATCTTCCCGCAGGCTCGGTAAGCGTACGCTCTTAAATAAGCGTCATGGCAATCGTGAATCCCGTCGCCCCCGGCTTGCTCATGGCGCCGTACTGCGGCGAACTGCCACCGCTGGAAGCGGATTTGGAAAAGGCGATTCGCGACCGCATGCAATCGATTCCGATCTTCAAGAGCTTAGGCTTCTCGCAACCACGCTTCGGCGTCGGCTGGTTCGACTGCGCCGTCGCTCGTAATACGGAGTTTGACGGTATCTTCGACTCATTTCACGGCGGTATGCTGATGACCGCCGCCGACTCCGCCGCCGCGATCGTCAGCCTAACGGTCTGGGGCGCACAGAGCCGCATCACGACGACCGACATGAACATCCGCTTTCTCGCACCCGCTCGCAGCGACGTTAGGCTCTTCGCGCAGGCGATCAAAGAGGGACGCACGCTGATTCCGGTAACCTCTAATTTTTGGCGCGATGACGGCGTATTGGTCGCCGTCGCGCAAGTGACGTACATGAGGCTCGATTAACGATGTGCTTCTTCCATTCGCCCTTCACCGACGCGATGACCCGCGCGCAAGTTCTCAAAGGCCTTGCGGCCCTTAGCGCGCTGCCCGTCATGCCCTCGATCAGCGGCGTACCGTCCGCGCAAAATCTCAACGCGGGCCGCGACCTGACGGCGATCTTCGGGTCAACCGCACTGATCGGCGACGATCTAACGCCGCTCAACGACGCAACGATTCTGATACGCGGAGAGCGAATCGAAGCGATCGGGCCCGCGCGCAACGTCGCCATACCGGCGTCGGCCTTCCGCATCGACGCGACCGGTCTCTTTACGATTCCCGGGCTGATCGACAGTCACGTCCATTTCTTCCAATCGGGCGGCCTCTATACGCGCCCCGACGCAATCGATCTGCGCTCCGTGCGTCCGTATACCGACGAGATCCAGTGGATCCGCAACAATCTGCAGGACACGTTCGCGCGCTATCTGCGCGCCGGCGTTACGTCGGTCGTCGACGTCGGCGGACCATTTTGGAACTACAACGTCCGCACGCTGGCGCAACAAACGCTCCTCAGTCCGCGCGTGATGGTCGCCGGACCGCTCATCTCGAGCGTCGATCGCAGCATTCTCGATCCGTACGACGACCCTCCGATCGTGAAGATCGACACGATCGTGGCGGCCCGCGCACTAATCGACCGCGAAATCAACGCGCAAACCGATTTCGTGAAGTTCTGGTGGATCGTAACGCCGGAGCAGCCCGCCGCCGCCTTCCAGCCGATAGCGAGCGCGGCGATTGAGTACGCGCATTCGCGCGGTGCGCGAGTCGTTATCCATGCGACGCAGCTTGAAACCGCGCGACTCGCCGTTGAGTCGGGGACGGATATTCTCGCGCACAGCGTTTTCGATGTCGACGTGGACGACGCGTTCCTCGCACTCGTGCGATCGCGAAACGTCATTTACTGTCCGACGCTTATCGTGCTGGGCAACTACGGCTACACCTTCCACGGCGCGCCGAACCTTACGTCGAACGATCTGCGCGTCGCCAATCCCGACGTCGTCGGAACGCTCTTCAACATGCAGGACGTCGAGAGCTCGTTGCCACCCGACACTCTGGAGCGAATCCGCGCCATGCGGCCGACGGAGCCACCGTACGCGGCGATGCGCAACCTCAAGCGCGTACACGAGGCGGGGATTCGCATCGCGGCCGGCACCGATGCCGGAAATATTGGCACGCAGCATGCGTCGTCGTTCTACGACGAGGCGCTGGAGATGGTCGCCTCGGGGCTTTCGCCGAAGCAGGTGTTGCTGACGGCCACCCGCGGCGGCGCTGCGATGATGGCGCGGTCGAGCGACCTTGGAACGATCGAACGAGGCAAGCTCGCCGACCTGGCCATTGTAAAAGGCAATCCGCTCGACGATATCTCGGCGCTGGGCTCGGTCAAGTTCGTCGTCAAAGGCGGCAAGGTCTTCGATGCCGCCGCAATTTTGAATGAGACGCCCGAGCAGATCGTGCAGCGCCAAGTCAACGCTTATAACCATCACGACGCGCAGGTCTTCGCGGAAACGTACGCGACCTATGCCGTCGTCCAACGCCCCGATACCCACGTAAGGAATCGCGCCGCGATTGCGTCAGCCTATACGAGCCTCTTCGCGAGCAACCCGCGGCTGCATGTGGAGATCGTCGACCGTAACGCAAACGGCGAAACGGTCGTCGACAAAGAGCACGTGACGGGATTTGCCAACGGCGCGGTGCTCGACGCAACCGTCACGTATACCGTGACCGGCGGAGCGATCGTTCGTGCCGTGGGGCTGCCTGATTAAGGGTTAGTGGGCGCGCCTACACGGTGAGGGTCAGCGTCGCTTCGGCAACCGGCGTAACGTGGCCCCCGATCTCGATGCCGCGTTCGCCGCGCTGGCCGTCGATGAGAACGTGGAGAATGCTGCGGCGTCCCATCTTCGTGCCTTGCTCGCTGATGAATCGGATTCCGTCTGCGCTGGGCGCCAGGCCATGCGCCATCATGAAAGCGGCGAGGGGGCCCGTCGCACTTCCGGTTGCAGGGTCCTCGACGATGCCGAAATCGTTCGCGAACATCCGCGAATACGCGCCCTGGGCGGTCGGTGAAAAGACGAAGAGGCACGTTGGCTCCGACTCGTTAGCCAAAAGCCCGCGCAGCGCGACGGTGTCGACTTCGGCGCGATCGACGGCCGCCTCGTCGCGTAACGGAATGAAGATCGCGGGATTTCCCGCGGAGACGTTCTGGCACGGTACGTTGTCGAGCACGTCCCCGGGCGCGAGTCCGATCGCTGCCGCGCAGAGCGCCGGATCGTAGTCGCGCGACGTGCGAATCGGTGGCGTGCGAAGCCAGATCAAGCCTTCGTCGTCGATGCGAATGTCGACCGGCCCGACGTTCTCGTCGAGCACGAAGCGACGTCGATCTTTAGCAACCTTTCCGACGTCCCGCAACACCCAAGCCGTTCCCACGGTCGGGTGCCCCGCGAACATCATCTCCTTGACGGGCGTGAAGATGCGAACTCGCGCGGCAGATCCCGAGCGCTGCGGCGAAAAGACGAACGTCGTCTCTGAGAGATTTGTTTCACGCGCAATCTTCTGCATCGTGGCGTCGTCGAGGCCGGTCGCGTCGTAGAATACGGCCAGCGCGTTGCCTTCGAGTGGCGTTTGGGTGAAGACGTCGACGATCCGGTAATCTACGACCATCATCTCGTGGGAAACCGTCGGGCCGGCGGCGGTTGCGAGGGAGCGTTCAGCCGAAATTTCACGATTCGGCTCACCAAGTCGAGCGGCAGCGGCTCGCTGAGAGGGAACTGCACGGATCCCTTTGCAGTTTTGTATCGTGACAGGTCTTTCTTGAATGCCGCGATGGCCGCAGCACCCGGGTAAAAGCCGATATGTGATTTGAAGGCTGCAAACCAGACCAGCTTCTTCCCGCGCAAAGAAAAAGCCGGCACGTTGTAGCTGATTGTCTCCTCTGCGTTTGGAGCGGCTTTTCCGATCGTTCGGCGCATCTTCCTGAGCAGCGTCTGCACCTCTTCGGGAAAGCCACTGATGTAGTCGTCGAGATCCGCCGGGGTGCTCACCGTTCGACGAGCTTCATCATCTCGGGCGCGTAGCGCTGGCCTGCGGTCTTTGACGCAAGCCCATCGAGCTGCGCGACTTGTTCGGGCGTGAGTTTGAGGTCGAGCGCACCGGCGTTCTCCTCGACGTAGCGCACGCGCTTCGTGCCCGGAATCGGAGCCACATCGTCACCGCGTGAAAGAACCCATGCGAGTGCTACCTGCGCAGGCGTCGCGCCGCACCGCTCCGCAACGCCACGCACGACGGCTACCAGCGATTCGTTCGCCCGCGCGTTCTCTTCCGAAAAGCGCGGGTTCGTTTTTCGGAAGTCGTTTTGCGAGAGAGTCGCTACGTCTACCGACCCGGTGAGGAAGCCACGTCCGAGCGGACTGTACGGTACGAAGCCGATGCCCAGTTCGCGCACCGCTGGGAGGACCTCGTTTTCGACGCCGCGCTCCCAGAGCGAGTACTCGCTCTGCAGAGCACTGATGGGATGCACCGCGTTCGCGCGCCGCAGCGTCTCGGGGCCGACTTCAGATAAACCAATATAGCGGACCTTACCGGCTTCAACGAGGTCTTTCATCGCGCCGACCGTCTCCTCGATCGGCACGTCCGGATCGCGGCGATGCTGGTAATACAGGTCGATGACGTCGATTCCGAGGCGCATCAGCGATTCGTTGGCCACGCGCTTTGCGTTCTCGGGCGAACCATCGACGCCGCGCACGCCATTTTGGAACTTGAAGCCGAACTTCGTCGCCACGACGACGCCTTCTCTGCGACCGCGCAAGGCCCGGCCCACGAGTTGCTCGTTGGTATAAGGGCCGTAGATCTCCGCCGTGTCGAGGAAGTCGATACCAAGCTCGAACGCGCGCCGTATTGTCGCGATTGCCTGACCTTCATCGGCGCTGCCGTACGCCGACGTCATCCCCATGCAGCCCAGTCCGATTGCAGAAACGGTCAGGCCCTGCGTGCCGAGTTTGCGTTGTTCCATGGGGCTATTCTACCGTGATTTCGGCCCCGGAAAGCTAGCTGGCTCAACGCAGCAGGACAGGCGTCAGCGGTCCTTCGCTTGGCTGCGGAGGGCGCTAGCCGCCCCAGCCGCTACCGCTTCCGCTTCCGCTACCGCCGCCATGCGGCGTCGGGGTCGCTTGCGGTCCTGGCACCGCGTGAGGCCCGACCACCAAAACGTCGTGCATTCCCAGGTCGTAATGGTACGCGCAACCGATCAGGTAGGTTCCGGCTTTCGCCAGCGTGACCGTGACGGACTTTCCCGGTTTGATTGGTCCGCTCGCGTAGCCCGCCTCGAGCTTACCGTCGCCTTCTGCCTTTATGGGGAGCTTTATGCCCTTTGGGAAAACGGCGGGGGGTGCCGAGATGACTTTCACCACATCGAGCGTGTGCGTATATTTCGTCGAAAGATTATGGATCGTAAGCTTCGTGTTCGTAGGAAAGCCGAGGGCCTGTGAATATGTTTGTTGCGTAAAGCCGCCCAGCTCCGCTTTCCACTTTACCGAGTCTATCGACCATAAGCCCTCGGAGGGAAGCTTCTCGCCGATCGTGTCTTTCGGAAGCACCGCGACGATTACCAAGTCCCGGCCGATTGAGGGCAACACGACGCTCGTGCCGCCTTGAGAGGCGCGCTCCGCGCAGCCGGCCATGCCAAGCCCGACTAAAACTGCCGCCGCTGCGATCGTGATTCTGTTCATAGAACTCCTAACAATCTTCATTTTTGCGAAGCTAGTGAAACATTAACTCGCCTATTTGACTTGGGTTGTGATAGGCATCGACCGTGAAAAAGACGTTGCCGTTGGCGCCGATCGCAATCCCGTTGGGAATGTCTCCGCTCGGAAGCGCTATGACGGAACCAAACTTGCCGGTGGCGGGATCGATGCGGCCGATGTCTTGGGCTTGGCTTTGCGTGAACCACAGATCCCCATCCGGTCCCGGCGTTAGCGCCTCCGGATAGCTCTCCAATTGCGCGATCTCGTACTCGCGGATGTTCTTCCCGTCGACTTGCGCAATCTTATTCCCGTTGCGCTCCGTGAACCAGATGTGCTTGTCGGGCGCAAAGAGGATGCCCCAGGGCGTGCTGCCATAGGTCACCTTCAGCGAAGGTTTGAAACGCAGCGTTCGCGGATCAAACCGTCCGATCGCGCTTGCCAACGACTCGGTGAACCATATATCGCCGTCGGGTCCGGCCGTAATGGCCCAGGGCTCGGACGATCCGTCGGGGATTTGAAACCGCGTGATCGTTCCTTGCGGCGTCACGCGACCGATGTAGCCGTCATTTAACTCGGTGTACCAAACGTTCCCGTCCGGGCCGAGGGTGATACCGCGCGGATCCGGATCGCTGCCCGGGATTGAAAATATTGTCGAAACGCCGCTGGGAGTCATGCGGCCAATCGCATTCGCGCCCGGTTCCGTGAACCACAAATCGTGATCTGCACCTTCAGCGATGCCTTCGGGCTCCTGGCCATTTGAGATGGAAAACTCGGTGATTGCCCCGTCGGTCGTGATGCGCCCGATCTTCTCGACGAATGCCTCCGTAAACCATAGCGCCTTTTGCGGACCGGCGGTGATGTATAACGGCCACGCATTAAGAGACGGCGTGTTGTAGTACGCGAGCTGCGGCAAAGTCGCTGGAGTCCCGGAAAGATGCGTGGCCGCGAGCGGCGTCGTGCCCGTCGGAACGCTCGACTGCGAGCATCCCCAAAGGCACAGGAGCGATACGACGCTAATGGTCAGCGCTCGAACGGTCACGTCAGGCCCTCCTCTGGCGACAGTACCTCACAAGCGGATGAAAAAAGTCTGAACAACCGCTCTTGACAAGCGGCCTTCAGTGCGCTTATATTACCATTACGTTATGGAACTAATAGGTTATGGAGGCGGTTCGGCCGAGCGACTCGACGCAACGTTCACCGCGCTGGCCGATCCAACGCGCCGGGCAATCCTCGCGCGCCTGGCATCCGGCGACGCATCGGTCCTCGAGCTGGCATCGCCGTTTGCGATGAGCCAACCGGCGATCTCCAAACACCTGAAGGTGCTCGAGCGCGCGGGGCTCATTTCGCGCAGCCGCGACGCTCAGCGGCGTCCCTGCCGCCTGGAGGCAAAACCCCTCGGTGAGGCCAGCGGCTGGCTCGCGCGTTACCGCGACGGGTGGGAAGGAAACTTCGCGCGACTCGACGCCCTGCTCGACGAGTTCCAAAGCGATGCAAAGCATTCTAAACGCGCCAAAAGGCGGAGGAGATAAATCACGATGTCTGCGCCAGCGAAATCCCAGCTTGCGATCGCGACCCCGAGCGACCGCGAGATCGTTATGACACGCGTCATGCGTGCGCCCCGCGCGCTGGTCTTCGACGCATTTACGAAACCCGAAATGATCAAACGCTGGCTCCTGGGACCTGACGGCTGGTCGATGCCCGTCTGCGACGTCGATTTGCGAGTGGGCGGGACGTTCCACTACGTCTGGCACAACGATTCGGACGGTAAGGAGTTCGGCTTACACGGAACCTATCGCGAGATTATGCCGCACGAGCGAGTCGTGCACGCCGAAAACTTCGATCAGCCGTGGTATCCGTGCGACGTCCTCGTTACGACGGTCTTCACGGAGCGCGACGGTTCTACAACCGTTACGATGACGCAGTTTTTCGATTCGCGCGAAGGGCGCGATGCCGCAATCGAATCGGGAATGGAGAAGGGTGTAGCCGCAAGCTTCGATCGCCTTGAAGAACTTCTCGCCTAAGCCCGGATTCGCCGGATGAATAGCTTCACTTATCTGCTAAGCAGCATTGAAAGTTTTGACGTCAGGAGCTTCCACATAAATCCGGCCGGGTACATCGTGGAACTTGGAATATCCGTCGGGACCAGGGCATTCTCGGGCTTGAATTTCGTACAGATACGCCATTGCAAGGGAGGTACGTCGCCCTGAAATCGCGCTCGATACACGGGTACCCAGTGCTTTGCGTCGTCAAATCGCATTACCATGGCCGAACTGCAGCAGGTAGCAACGACTCGGCTCGTAGTCGATTTCTCCTCGATTGTATAGCCTTTGAGAAGCTCGGCACCCTTCGAGTATTTTATGCGATCTTTACGATAAAGAATGTACGCGGTTCCACCATCTGGACCTAGAATTGGAGCGGCGTTAGTCAATGCCTCAATCTGCCGGGAGCCCTCTTGGCAAGAGTCGCAATAGCAGACGACACTCGTAATGGGATTGCCAAAAGCTTCGATTTCTACGCTTCCGCATGAGCAACGAGCAGTTCGCATATCACCACCTTTAAAGACTTGGATTGAGTTGAGCTAAGATTCCTTGTCGCTGCCGGTTGCGAGAAATGTGACGACATCCCAGGAGTTGCGAATGCCGATGAAGATCAGCGAAAGCACGCCGCCGGCGAGCGCGAAGAGCGCGTCTCGCGGGACGGCGTTCAGGGCGACGGCGCCCGCGAGAAGCGCTCCGTACGCGAGCAAAGGAAGGATCGTATACCACATCCAGTCGTCGAGGTCCGCAGTATATCTCGTTAAACGCTTCGCCCACCGCGCCACGCGGGCAAGGTAGAGGATCCCGTAACATCCGACGAGCCCGACGATGACGGCGACGTAGACCAGCGAACGCCACGGCGCGCAAAGAATCGCCGATACGAGCAACGCGGCGCAAAAATGCAGGACCGTCGGCGTGCTGAACGTGGCGATCCCATCGTGGCGCACCTGCGTTTGCTCCTCCCCACGCACCAACGTGATCACCACGAACATTAGGCCGGTCAGTGCCGCGGCCGACGAGCCGGCAATAACATAAAAGCTCGACCATGCGGGTAGAAAAGGCGCTGCTGGCTCAGGCACTTTCCTTCACCCCCAGCGCGGCCACGGCTTGCGCCGCCGCGCGTTCGCCGGTCTCAACGGCGCCGTTGACGGTGCCCCCTTGACCATCGCTCGACGTCGCCTCGCCCGCAAAGCAAAGCGACTCGTCCACGGGCGCAGCAAGGACCGCACGCGCGTTGCCGCCTCCGACTGCGACGTAGCTATACGCTCCGCGCGCAAAGGGGTCGCCGCTCCAATCGTGCGTCAGGCCACCCTCGAACTCCGCCCGCGCAAGCTTCACCTCTCGCAATAGCTCCCCGAAGCCGGCGAGCGCCATTTCGATGAGCTCTGCCGGTGAACGGCCGCTCAAAGCAACCGCGCCCGGTCCGCCGACCCAGGCGACGATCAGCTCGCTGCGTACGGGCAACTGCGTCCAGAATGTTGGGATCGGCTGCCCCTCGACGTGAAAGAACGCTGCGTTGTGATAACGCCCGCGGGCGACCCGCTCCCAAAACGCCGTTCGAAACCAGAGCGCGACCTTCACGACGTGGCCCATCTCGATATGCGCAAGCGCTTCCCGCTTTGCCGCCGGGAGCTCGGGCTCGAACGTAACCTCAAAGTCGTCGCCGCGATGACGTAAGACGCCGGCGGGAAGCGTCACGATCGCGGCGCGCGCGCGCAGCGTTTTCGATTCGCCGAGCGAGCCTCTGACGTCGACGGCGACGCCGTCGCGACCCCACGAGATCCGGCGCACGCGCGTTGAGAATGCGAAGCGAACCCCGGCGCGCTCGCAGTCGTTGCGAAGGAGCTCGAACATGGGAGCGTAACCGCCCAGTGGGCGCGCACTTGTGGAATCCGCACCCGATTCCCATTCGTCGGCAATTGCTCGGGCGCTTGCAAGCTGCGGATCGGCGGCCTCGAATCCCACGACGAACGCACGCGCCGCCCATGCGGTTTCACGCAGCGCATCGTCATCTTCGAAGCGTCTAAGGAAGTGCTCCACGCTTTCGTCGTCTGGGAAGGAGCGCGAGCCTTCGAATATGCGTGCGGACGACGAGAAATCATGGTCGCTGCATTGGAGCTCGCCGCCTTTTCGAATCCACGAATCGCCGCCCATATCGATCGCGGCGCTGCCGGCCTCGCGTAGCAACGCCTTCGTGCGTTCGGCCGGCCCGTGAATAAACTCCGCGCCGAGTTCCGCCGGCGTTGCGATCCGCGCTATCGGATGCGGCAGCACGCGGCCGCCGATACGGTCGCGCGCTTCGAGCACGAGCACTCGCAGCGTTCGCCGCCCAACGCTTCGCGCAGCCGCCAAACCCGCCGCCCCGGCGCCGATGACGATGACATCTGCATCCATTAATTAGCCGATCTACACGGGAAAGCTAAGGAGAGTCGGGCGACGGACTCGGCTGCGGTCCAAACGAGCGCTGCAGCACGTCGGCGGGCGCTGCCACGCAGCCGGCCCGGTCGAGAGGGTTATCGCAGAGTTGCGCGTTGTTAAAGTTTGCACCGGTAGTTAAGGCGTCGTGCATGGGATCGCATGCCGCAACCCGCTGCGCGCCGTTCACCTGATTCCAGCAAAGAACTGCACCGGTGAAGTTCGTACCGCGAAGATCGGCTTGCGAAAAGTCAACGGATATCAGCGTCACTCCGGACAGGTCGCGCGCGCCTATGTGACCTCCGCTGAAGTTGCACGAGATGCAGCCGCCCAGTAGCTGGCGCAACTGCGCGTTTTCCACGGCCGAACTAAAGCCTCTAAAGTTTGCGGCTACCATGCGGACGTTGGAAAATGTCGCGCCGTCGAAGCGGGCTTGCGCGAAGTTGCACGCGACGCAATTGGCAGCGTCGAAGTGCGTGCCGCGAAGATCGGCTTTCTCAAAGTTCACGGCGATAAGCCGTGCGCCGCGAAACGACGAGCCGGTAAGCGTCGCGCCTTCGAAGTTCGTACCGATCAGAACTCCGTTGGCAAAGTCCGAGTTCGCCAAGGCCGCTCCGGCGTAGCTGCAACCCTCGCAGAACTTCGTCGCATCGGCATTTGCCGACCGAAGGCAGATCAACGAGAGCGCGACTGCGCCGACGGCGATCAAGATGGGTTTCATCGGGCTACGCGTTCGATATCCAACAACGTTCTCTTGCCGGCACGGGAGGACTAGTGCGACGCGAGACGCCTATTCCGGCGGCGGAACGTTCTGGTGCTACTTCGTTGAAGAGGTCATGCCCGACAACGCTTTATACCGCACCCTTGAGACGGTTTACACTAAAGTGCACGTCGGTAAAACAGCCGCTCTTCATCGCTTGTCGTAAGCCGGATTGGAGTTGCAGTTGGTGCGATTCTTTTGAAAGTAGGCAACTCGCCCCCGCGAGGTGGCAGTCGCGTCCCCATGAGGGCTGCATGTTCGCCGTATAGACGACGATGACGCAGTTCGGCAAAACGAAGCGCAACTGACGCAACCTCTCGAGCGGATCGGCTTGGTACCGGTCGAGATCGGCGACGAGAACGTCGGGCGCAATTCTTTTGAGTGCCGCCACTTCGAGGTGCGTAACGATCGTGGTAGCCGGCTCGCCGGCACCTTCGAGAGCCGCACCGAGCACCTGGACGTGCTCGGCAGAGACGGCCGCCAAACAGCATACGCGAGCCATGATAATACGCTTTCAGGGAGAGGAGCTTCGAGCACAGAAGAAGCTTTTCGTCATCGTACCATTGGAACCGAAAGACTACAATCGTGAAAAAGAACGATAGCCCCGGAGGGCCGCTCTTAGCGAACTTCGTGCCGGAGTCGGATCCGGCATATCCCGTCATCGAGGCGATCCTTCGCGTCGTTCCGGCCTCCCGCTGGGCTTTTGCGCGCGTGACGCCGGATGGCGAGCTGGGCATGCTCCTGGATTCGCAAGGCAGCGGCGGCGAACTCGCGCGGCTCCAAAACGAGTTCGAGCGCCAGGGAGGAAAGGCGAAGACCGGGGCGCGCATTGCGGCGACGCTCGGCCCGCTCGGCGATTTCGCAAGCGGCATCACACTGTTATTTGCCGACGCCCATGCCAACTTCGGTATTCTCACGCTCCTGCGCACCGGCGAGCTCGGACCATTCACGTCGAGCGAAATCAGCGTTCTAACCTTGGCGCTGGACGCCACGTCCGAGCGCCTCTCCGCGTTGCGCCTCAACGCACACGAGGGCACCCTCGACGGGGCGCAGGCCCCCGGGAGTTCGGGAGAATCGTTCTACGTGCTCGACAGCGACTTGCAGATCGTGCTGGCGTGGTCTTCGCAAGACCAGCGGCGTATCGCGCTCACCGGTCTGCGTACCCGGCTGGCCGACCGGTTGCCGGCGGTGCTCGAGGAGACGGTCCGGGGCCTGGTCGCGGGCTGGAAGAGCGACTCTGCCACTCAGGAAGTGGGCGTTGCCCATCCGGTGCCGTTCTTGGTCGTGCGCACGCAGCCGATGTCGGGGCCGGCCGGGCTCTTTATCGGGGTGCGGATCGACCGGTTTGCGCCCTCGAACTCACTGGCCGGCCCCGCGGCTCGCTTCCATATCACGCCGCGGGAGCTGCAGGTGCTCGCGCTGCTCCTCGATGGCGCAAAGCTGGAGGAGATCGGGCAAAAGCTGCACATCACCTCTTCGACGATTCAAGATCACATCAAGAGCATGGTCGACAAGACGGAGAGCCGGAACCGAACCGAGCTTATCGCTCGGGTCCTAGGCTGGGAAAGGACTCCTCCGGCCTAAGAATCCGGCTTTTCACTATGCCCCCCTTCCTCGCGTTACGGTACAGTAAGGGTGTTCAAGAGAGTGTTCAAAAGGAAGGTTGAGTCTTGCGCGTCGCCGTGCATCGACCGCTCGTTCGAAGGCTCTTCGAAACCGTTAACGAGGTCGCCGATAAGAAGGAGTTGGGCCCCCTCGCGCGCCATGCGTTCGAGAGAGCCATTCAATACGTGTCCGCATTAGGAGCGCTTAACTAACCAGATATGCAGCAGACTTACAGCCGAATTAAGGGCTTTGGCCTCATTGGCATCCACATTGGAGCACTCGCGGCTTTCTGGCCCGGTTTCTTCAGTTGGTCGGCGCTCGCGGCCGCAGCCGTGGTATCGTATGCGACCGTGGCGCTGGGGATTTCGCTCTGCTTTCATCGCATCCTGACGCATCGCAGCCTGCGACTGCTCAAACCGATCGAATACCTCTTTGCGATCTTTGGAACGCTCGCGCTGCAAGCCGATCCTATCCGCTGGGTGTCGGTGCACCGCAAGCATCACGCCCATGCCGATCACGAGGGCGACCCGCATAGTATTGCGGAAGGCTTTAAGTGGGCGCACATGGACTGGATTTACCGGCACAACATCGCGTTGCCGTCGGATGAGGAAATGCGTCACTTCGCCCCGGACCTCTACGCCGAACCGTTCTATCGCGCGCTGCAGTACCTTAATATTCCGCTTCAGGTCGCACTAGCACTCGGGCTCTTTGCCTTTGGCGGATGGGCATGGGTAGTTTGGGGCATTTTCGTCCGGCTCGCGATTAGCTATCATACGACCTGGCTGGTCAACAGCGCAGCCCATATGCTCGGTTACCGCACCTTTGCGACCCCGGACCAATCCACCAACTGCTGGTGGGTGGCGCTCATCAGTTGGGGTGAAGGCTGGCATAACAATCACCACGCCTTTCCGTTTTCTGCACGGCACGGGTTACGTTGGTTTGAAGTCGATCTCACCTGGTGGCACGTTCGCGTTCTCGCGTTCCTCCGGCTGGCAGACCGAGTCAAAGTACCGACCAAGGCAATGCAGCAACGTCTGCGCGACATCGCGCGCAGCTCGCGCAGCTCGCAGTCGTACGTTACCTAAAGTAGTTAGGGGTGGGAAAAGAAAGAGCGCGACGTACGTCGCGCTCTTTCTCGTAGTATCCACGGCCGATGCGTAGTCGCTACGCGCGGACGGTCTCACGGTGCGGCACCGTGCGGCCTTCATCGAGATCGAGCAGGTCGGGCCACGAGGTCACATCCGTGCGGCTGGGAGCGATTTTCGCCCGCAGCTCGTTGAAGTGCTTCAGCGATTCCCCGGTCGGTACGGTGGAAAGCCAACTCTCGTTGAAAGCTTCGAGGGATTGCCGATCCTTCTTGGCAACAAACGGCTTCGCATACGCTTCGATCTCCGAATCGTTCTCCGCGGCCTTTACGGCGTCGAGGAACTCCTTCGGATCCATCGCAAGGAAGTCAAACAGAGCTCGATCCATCGGGCAATCGTAGTGATACTCGCCTACCTGGCCGTCAACGACGGCCTTCGCCTTGTCGGTCGTTCGAGCAAGCTGCACGATGCCGAGCATCGTTTCCTTGACGCTGCGCGGAGCGTTCTTCGTTAAATCCATCATAAATACTCAACTTTCATTTTGAGATTCTTTGTTCTGGATGCTGCGAACCTGAAAGATCAAACAAGGTTACAAACGCGATCTAACCCGTTTCGAGCAGGTCGGCGCGGACGCAGGAGCGGGGCACAACGGATATCGCTAGGAACGGGTTCTGGCCGAACGAATGTAGGCTGAAGTGCTAAACGCATGAAGAATCGCGCAATCGCGCCGATCGCCCTCTCGCTGCTCAGTGCCGGTCTCGCCGCACTGCTCATGACGCTGTTTGCGCCGTACTGGCTCCGACCCATGGTGCGCGTCGTTGCCTGCTACGACGTTGCGGCGATCGTGATACTGATCTGGTATTGGAACGTCATCCTGCGAACGAGTGCTTCGAACACAAAAGTGCGCGCAGCCGCCCAAGACCCGGGCCGAGATGCGATCTTCACGGTCATTCTTTTGGCCGTCGCCTTTGGCTTCGTCGCCGCGTTCGATATCCTCGGCCCCGGACCGCACGACCGAACCGCAAGACACGAGGTGATTATTTTCACTTCAGGTTTCGGCGCGGTCGTGCTGGGGTGGCTGCTGGTCCACACGATTTTTTCGTTCCGCTACTCGCATCTGTACTATGGCGATCGCGATCGGAATAACGAAAGCGATCGCGGTCTCGTCTTCCCCGGAGGGGCCGACCCAAGCTACTGCGATCTTGCGTACTTCTCGTTCGTCATCGGCATGACGTTCCAGGTTTCCGACGTGCAGATCACCGACCAAAGGATCCGTCGCCTCGTGCTCGGGCACGGACTGATTTCATTCGGCTATAACACGGCGATTCTGGCGCTGGTCGTCAACGTCGTTTCGAACCTCCTGCATGGGTAAAGGAGCGCTGCATGTACATACCGCCGGATTTCGAGGTCGCTGACAGCGCAGCGGTCGTCACGCTCGTCGATCGGTTTCCGTTTGGACTGCTGGTCACCAATGAGGAGCCGTATCCTCACTTAACGCATCTGCCGATGATCGCGGAACTGCGCGATGGGGAGCTCTGGGTGCTCGGTCACGTTGCCCGAGCCAACGGGCACGCCCAATCCATTGCCAACCAATGTCCCGCGACGATCGCGTTCCAAGGCGCGCATGCCTACGTATCCGCAAGCTGGTATGAAGAGCCCTACGTTACGGTACCGACGTGGAACTATACCGCCGCACATCTCTGCGGGACGCTGCGAGAGGGCGACGCGTGGGACGTACTCGTTCGCCTTACCGCGAAGTTCGAGCGTGGCCGACCCGATGCGTGGGATCCGCGGCGCCTGGAAACGGACTTTCGTGAAAAACAGCTGCGCGGGATCGTTGCTTTTGAGATGCGCGCCGAACGGATTTACGCCAAGGCAAAACTCAGCCAGAATCGTACCAGCGCCGATAGAATACGGGTGATCCAGCAACTCTTGGTATCGTCGGATGCTCTCGATCGCGAGTGCGCCGACGATATGCGGCGATCGCTGGATCGATGAAGGCGAAGTCGGTTGCGCTGGTTCTGCTCGGCCTATTCTTTATCGCAGCCGGCGCCAATCACTTCGTACACGCCGCCTTTTATCTCCGGATCGTGCCACCTTATCTGCCGGATCACACGCTGCTCGTTGCGATCAGCGGCGTCTGCGAGTCACTCGGTGGGGTCGGCGTGCTGATTCCACGGACTCGACGACTCGCCGGGATCTGCCTGATCGCACTTTTGATCGCGGTATTTCCAGCCAACGTGCAAATGGCGCAACATCCCGAGCTCTACGTCGATGTCGGAAGCGCGCTATCGTTTTATATTCGGCTACCCCTGCAACTCGCCATCATTGCCTGGGTCTGGTGGGTCACTCGACCTAGTTAGGCCTCGAGAAGTACCTTGAGCGCTCCGGTCGCCTCCGCCGTCGCGAACGTCTCGTAGGCTTCAATTATGTTCGCGAGCTTGAAGTGGTGCGAGATCAGACGCCTGGGATCGATCTTGCCCGCACGTACGCTCCGCAGGATCATCGGCATGCTCGATGTGTCAACCAGGCGCGTCGTAATCGTGATGTTGCGGTCCCACAGCAGCTCGAGATGGAGGACGACGGGCTTCCCATGCACGCCGACGTTCGCGAGGTGACCGCCCGGACCGACGACCTGTTCGCACAACTCAAAGGTGGCCGGAATGCCCACCGCCTCGATCGCGGTGTCGACGCCATATCTTCCTGCGATCTGTCGCACCGCTTCAAGTGCCTGACCGTCGCCGCTATTGATAACGTGCGTTGCCCCAAAGGTTTTCGCGACGGCCAATCGCTTATCATCGAGATCGATCACGATGCTCTGAGCGGGCGAGAAGAACTGCGCGGTGAGCAGCGCGGCCAAGCCAATGGGGCCCGACCCAACGATCGCGACGCTGCTTCCCGGCGCGACACTGCCGTTGAGAACGCCGCACTCGAAGGCCGTCGGCAAAACGTCGCTGCACATGACCAGGGGCTCCTCGTCCTCGCCGGCCAAGATCGGATAGAGGCTCGTATCGGCAAATGGGATGCGCACAAAATCGGCTTGAGTGCCGTCGATCGCGTTACCGAGTATCCAGCCGCCGTGCTCGCAATGCGAAAACATCAGGCGGCGACAGTAGACGCACGCGCCGCACGAGGTGACGCACGAGATCAAGACGCGATCCCCACGTTTGAACGCGGTCACGCCGGCGCCGACGACGTTGACGATACCGACACCTTCGTGTCCCAAAATCCGGCCCGGTTTGGCGGTGGGGACATCCCCCTTGAGAATGTGCAGATCGGTCCCGCAGATCGTCGTCTTGACTATTCTGACGATCGCATCGGTGGGCGTGACGATGCCCGGCTTAGGCCGCGCTTCGAAGCTTTTCTTCCCATCGCCGAGATATACGAGCGCCTTCATCGTAGCGGCGGGGGCCTTACCTGGCACAGTCGCGCCTTTCGGAACCGTTGCGGTCGGCGTCACGAGTTAGATCGCGCCGTAAATGCCGTGCACCAGCCGCTGGGACCGATTGCTCCCGAGATGACCGTACACGTACCATCGTCGGTTGCGGTCTTTCCTGGAGTGAACAGCGTACAACCCGAGCACTTCTTAGTGCCCTGCGGCGTCGATTGATACTTGAGCGCCGTTCTGGTGTCCGCGCGAGCGATCGCGGTCGCTCCAACTGCCAGTGCGCCCGCAAGCGCCGGAAGCATTACCAGCTTTCCTAACGCCGCTTTTCGCGTTACGTTCTCTGAAACTTTATTCATGTCAAATCGCTTCCTTGGACACGGGCGTTCCGTCCGATACGGATGATGGGGTTCGCATGCCTTGGCATGATCCGCAGGAACGGCTTGATGAGGAATTCGCGCGAAATACGCTGCTACTCATCGTAGCACTTCACGTTCCGTACCGGTATCGTGAAATTCAAGGATAGTCCGTTCTCACAGAACGAGTCCGTTTTCGGGTACACTATTGAGGAAACAGCAACGTTCTTTCCAATCGAGGAGCTCAATCATGTACGCACTGCGCGCGGCATTAGCCGCAGTCGCTCTCGCCGCAATCAGCTGCGCGGGGGCCGGCGCCGATCCAAACACCCTACAGCTGAAGCTGTTCGCACAAAATCGGCCGGGTGAAACCGGCACGGCGACGTTCAGGCAGGTGCCAAATGGCGTCGAGGTCGTCGTCAGGATGGCCGGCCAGGGCAACGGAAGAGAGCCTATTCACATCCATGAAGGAACCTGCGAGAGACTGAATCTGGTACCCAAGTATCACGTCACCGACCTCCTCCGTGGAATCAGCACGACGACGATACCGGGCATCACCGTCGGCGATTTGCTCAACGCCAACTATGCAATTGACGTGCATTTCAGTAGCGCCGATATGACAAAGTACGTCGCTTGTGCGGACATCGCTACCCCGTGACTCGGAAAGGGGACTACGGTCGCCTTCCGTCGCCTTGCGCCGCCATGTTGCCGGCCTCGGTCGGTGCGCCTTTGAGGATCCATTCAAAGCCGACGGCGATCATCGCGCCGAGTATTGGACCGACTATGTAAATCCAGTCGGTATGAAGATTGCCGCGGAGCAAATCGGGCGCGAACGATCGCACCGGATTCATCGAGGCGCCGCTGATCGGCGCCGCCCACAGGCCGGCGAGCGCAATATATCCGCCGACCGCGATCGCTCCGTTGCTGCCGATGTTCCGCGCGCCCGAGGCGGTGCCGAGAATTACGTTGACCAAACCCGCGGTTAACAACATTTCCAAAATCAGCGCCTTGAAATCGGTGATGCCGGGGCCGGGAACCGTGGCTCCGAGCAACCCTATGTTGCCGAACATTAAGCGGAGGAAACACGCCGCAGCGATACCGCCCACGAACTGCGCCGCGATATATCTGGGAACGCGGTTCCATGGAAAGTTGCGCCGGACGGCAAACGCGAGCGTGACCGCCGGGTTTAAGTGCGCGCCACCAACGGCGCCCATGAAATAGATGACGGCCATGACCATCAGACCCGGCGCGACGACCTTCGCGCTTTGCGTTATCTCACCGCCGCTCGCAGCAGCGACGACTCCGGCGCCGGCGGCGACGACGACGAGCAGAAACGTTCCCCAACATTCCGAAAACACTCGGCGCCATTCATTGGCCGGCTCCAAGAATTCGGCAGCCGCTTTCGCATCCCTCAGCTGCTGCGGCGAACGGGCGATCAAACGATCTTACACGGGATCACTGCGTCCTCATCGAACCCGTATACCGCGCAGAGACGATGGTACCCGTCGGCGATGATCAACCTTCCGGTGGGTTTTTCTCGGTAGAGCAAAAGCGGCGAAATCACTTGGCCGGCGAGGATTTCGGCGCGAACTTTCTCCACGTGAGAGTTGCTGACTCCGAGTAACGATAGCAGGGAAGCTCTGAAAATATCCTTCGACTTGAACGTCGTCATCTGGGCTTCTTTCAAAGCGGCGACGATCTTCTTCACCAAATTGGGTTTCATCGTTAGGCTCAAGTATGACTGCGCGGCGGGATAATCGTGCTTCTGCGGCGCGTCGAACCACTTGATTATCGTGGTTGTGCTCGCGGTCTCACTGGTGGTCGTGCTCATGACCTTCCCCTCAGCTCTCGCACGCGATGACAGCCTCGATCACGCGCTTGGTTTCGTCCGGGTCCCTGACCTGGATGCAGGCGGCGCCCGTCTCACGCGCCGGAGCATCGTTTCCGCCAGGGAATAAGGCGTCCCCCACATACAGCATATCTTTCGTGGCGATGCCGAGGATGTCGCGAAGCTTTCGAATGCCGTACGCCTTGTCGATTCCGGGAAGCGTGACGTCGATCGAGGTCGTGCCGCCCAAGCGAACGGAGAAATCGGGAAGATCGCGGTCGAGAGCCGCCTTGATCTTCTGGCGTTTCGCAAAGTCGGGGTCCCACGTTTTCTTGGCGTCGAGCGGAGCTTCTTGGCCCAAAGCGGAGTACGTAATCTGACTCTCGCGATCTTCAATCGTCGGGCCCCAAGTTTTCGTCGCGGCAAATCCCGAAGCCGCGACCTCCTTGTTCAGCGCGTCGACGATCTTCGCTTTTTGCGCATCGCTCAGATTCTCCGCGTAGAGTTGAGTCCAACTGCCGGCATACCGATAGAAGCGCGTCCCGTTGGTCGGCAGCAGCGACAGCTTCGTTAGATCCGCATCGTGCGGGAGATGCCCAAGAACCTGTGCTTCGAACTGGGGCCAGTCGCCGCCGGAGATGATTGAGACGCGCACGTGTGGTATGCGGAGCAGGGCGGCGAACAGAGTCCCCATCTCTTCATCGATCGCGGCCTTGCTTTGCGCGAGGGTACCGTCGAGATCAAAGACGATAAGCGTTTTCATATGTCGCTAGGCGTTAGACGTTCAGTTTCGTTTACCATGCGCTCTGGTGGACGCCGGGGCGATAGCCCTCGGCAAGAACGGCGACGATCGAGCGGGGCGTCAGGACGTCGATTTCCATTCGCGCCAAGCGTGACTTCCGGTTCAGGTAGCCGGCAGCGGACCAGGCCAGCAGCTCCTCGCCCCATACTAGCCACGCTTCTCCGTCGATCCCGACGTACGTTCCATCCGGCAGCGCATCGATCTCGCTGCGATAGGTGGCCTTCTTACCGTCAATGAGCCGCTCGTGATGGAGCTGTATGTCCATCGCATCGGCGCCCGCGGGGCCGCCGTGGCAGCTTTCCCACAGCGCGCGAAAGCGTTGATAATCCGCATAACGGCATTCCCGGCAGGGACGATGGCCCGCGCTCAACGCGGTCGCCTCGTCGAGGAAGAACAACTCGGTATAGCGCTTGGGCGCCATGATCGAACGTCTGCGTCCGCGGAACTCGATGCGGCACGCGATCCAACGCTTAACGTTTGAATATCGCACGATTCGGCGGCGATCGTCGTGCAAAACGCCGCGGTTGCCCATTACGAGGCCGCGACCTTCCAGCGCGACGATCTCCCCGAACGGGGTGACGCGGTTCTGCAGCGGCATCGCTATCGGGCTTCGCGCAACGCTTTCGGCGTGACCCCGAGGAAGCGGCGCATACGGAACGCCAGGTGGCTTTGATTGGCAAAACCCGTCTTGAGCGCGACGTCGCAGACGGGCATTTGCGTGCCCGTAAGTAGCTCGACCGCGCGTTCGATTCTCGTTCGTATGACGTATTGGTGAACCGGGACACCCACCGATTGCCTGAAGAGAAGGTTGAAGTGTGACGGGCTGACTCCGGCAACGCCGGCGACCGTCGACAGCGTCAAGTCATCGTCAACTCGATCGCGAATGTAGGAAAGAACGCGTTTGAGTTGGGCGGCCGTTAATCCGGCGGAGCGGCGCTCGGGCACGACGCGCGACCAGCGACGCAACAGCTGCGCGGCAAGCGCGACGCCCAAGCTGTCGGCATAAAGCCGGCCGTAAGGGTCATCGGCTTCGAGTTCAGCTTTGAGCGCCCAGAGTAGGTGCTCAATTTGGGGATCTCTGCAGGTTAGTCGCGGCGCAAATCCTACCCGATCCGGATCGATGCTCATTTCTAGCGCGGTCCTTCGGAGCAGCTTCGGCTCGAGACCGACGGCAAGAAAAAGCGAGCTGCCGCGATCGACCCACGCAACCGTCGAGCTGGCTGGGAGGAGGTCAAATACCCCCGCGGATTGCAAGCGCGCGTTGACGACGTCGTCGCATTTGGCGACCGTCGATAGCGGCGGTCCGACCAGCATGGTAACGTTGTGAAGGGCCAAGACGGCGGGCTGGCTAGTGCCGCCCGCAACGCGGATCAGCGAGGCTTGAAAGCCGGTCCAGCCTCGATCGCGGCTGCTGACGCGCGACAGAACCTCAAGGGGGCGATCGAGCCAATAGCTACCGCTGATTTGCGCATCCATCGTAGAGATCAACAGCTTTCGACAAAGCGGCGTGACGCTCATGGGCTGCCCGAAGTCACCCACGTTCGGACGATTGAGAACAGAATCGAAGCGCGATATTCAATCCGATTGTGTTCGAGACCGTCCGAACGTGAGCGACCGTGCCCGCCGCAGCCTGCTACGCTCCTCCAACACCCATCTGGAGGTTAGCGTGAGAGATCGAACGATCGCGACAATGGCCGCTCTTCTCATCGCGGGCGGCTGCTCGTCGGAAGGCAGCAGTGCCGTCTTCCCGGCCAACGTCGCGCTGCGCCCGAATACGAGCAGCGGTTACACGGTGACCGTCTTGACATCGCTGGGCGGAACCAATAGCGCCGCCAATACAATCAACGCACGCGGCTGGGCGATGGGGACGTCGTTTTTGTCGGGAAACGTCGTGATGCATGCCGCGCTCTGGCAAGGCAGCACCGCAACCGATCTCGAGACGCTTGGCGGCCCGAATAGCGCGGTGGAATGGCCTGTTGAGAACGATCGAGGCTACGTCTCCGGCATTTCCGAGACCGACAAGAAGGACAAATTAGGAGAGAGCACCGGTTGGAGCTGTCACGCGTTTCTTCCCGACGGCGGCACCTCCGGCGACACGTGCGTCGGGTTCGTCTGGCACGACGGCAAGATGCTTGCGTTGCCGACGCTTGGGGGCGATAACGGATTCGGGGCCGGCATGAACCAACGCGGCGAAATCGCGGGGTGGGCGGAAACGAAGAAGCACGACTCGACCTGCCTCGGGCCGCAAGTGCTTCAGTTTCTGCCGACGGTCTGGAACGCGTACACGCGAAAAGTAAGCGCGCTTCCCACGCTGACCGTCAACGGAAAGACCGATCCGGATGGCGCTGCAACCGCGGTCAATATCGGAGGCGAAGTGGTCGGCATTTCGGGAATTTGCGACCAGGCCATCGGGCGCTTTACCGCGCGACATGCGCTGCTTTGGAAGAACCGTAAGCCGGTCGAACTAAAAACGATCGGGGGGACTTCCTGGAACACGCCGACCGCCATCAACGCTAGCGGACAGATCGTCGGCTTTCTCAATCGGCCAGGCAAATCCGATCGTAAAGGCGATCAGAATTTCATCTCGGTCATTTGGAACGATCCATCTTCGAAACCAACGAGAATCGGAACGCTCCCAGGCGATACCTTGAACGAGCCTACGTCGATCAACGATAAAGGCGCCGTCCTCGGCGTTTCTTTTCCGAGTTCCGACGTCTACGTCTGGCAGAGCGAGCAGTTAACCGACTTGACCAAGCTCGTGCTGCAGACATATCCGCAGCTGCGTCTGGTAAGCGTTGGGGGAATCGACGAACGCGGCGAAATCGCGGGGCAAGCGTGTGAGCTGGTCAGCGGAGCCTGCCCATCATCCAACCCCACATTAGTTACATTTCTGGCGGTGCCAAAGTAGCAGCCGCTGCTACTTTAGAATCCGCGATTAGGCTTGCGTAGGTCCGGCTCGAGTCGGTCGGCTTTCGCGCTAGCGTGGGGTCGGTGTCGAGATCGACGTGATAGAGACCGAAATCGCTGCCGTCATCGAACGTCAGGCCCCATTCGCGGTTCGAAGTAATGCTCCAGCACAGGTAGGCTTCAACCGGCGCGCCGAGCTCGACAGCTTTGCGCACTTGCGCAACGTGCGCCTTCAAGTAGTCGGCGCGCGTGAATCCGGGCACACGAACGACGCAGCCGTTCTCGACGACGATGATGGGCTTCCCGGGAAAGTCGCGCGCGGCCTCACTCAGAATCATGTTGATTGCATTGGGCCAGACGGGGGCGCTCGCATACTGAAAATCCGCGGCGGCACTAAGCCGGTGCAGCTCGCCCGGCCAGAACGACGGCACACCCCAGTAGTAGTCGAGGCCGACGAAGTCCAGCGTACCGACGCATTCGCGCGGGCAAAGAAACTCGGGCAGCTTGCCCGCCATGCCGAGATTCCACCAGTTCGTGCCGAGCAGCGTCGAGAAGATCGCGATGCTCTTACGCAGCGCGAAGAGCACGTGCACCCAGGATCGCGTCGCATCCAAACGCTGCTGGCCGTGCATCGGCACGAACTCAACGCGGCCGGAGTCGCCAAAAATGAGTTGCGCGATGCGGCGGCCGAGTTCAGGCTCGAGCCCTTCATACTGGGGTGCTCCGGTGCTACCCCGAGCCTCCGAAGTGTTCGGCAGAAGCGCACACAAGCCACCCACACCGGGGTGAATGCCGACGCGCAACTTGCCGCGGCGGCGGATGCGTTCGACCGAGCGGTCCATCTTCGGCACGGGTTCTTGCTCGCTTCGATCGCGCGCCGAGCCGGCGCTCTGAGCCTCATCCTCGCGGCCGACATGCGCGACGGTCTTGCGATTAAAGGCGTTCGGCATGTCGGGATGTTCGCGGCGCAGGCCGCGTATGGCGCGATCGACGATGTTGAGCAGCGTGCGACTGCCCAGCGCCATCGCGACCGCGAAGTACTGCTCGGAGTTCGGAAGCGGCGTGAGTCCAAACGAATCGCTCGTATGCTCCTGCAGCGTCACGGCGTCGTCGAAGACCGCATCGGCGTCGCCGCTTCGCAGCGCTTCGACGGCTTGGGCCATCGCGGGGAGATATCGAATCGTCGCAGCTGGGAACCAGCCGGCGACGATTCGTGCCGGAAGCGTATCGGCGACCACTGCGACGTTCCCACGCCATTCTTGCGCCGGTTGTGGTAGCGGCAACGCGCTGCGATGCAACACGGCAAGAGGCGTGCTGTAATACGGCTCGGAAAAGAACGCATGCTGCAGGCGTTCCAAGGTCATCGTGAGTTGCGCGATCGAACAATCGATGCGGCCGCCTTCGACGATGGCCGATTGCGCGATGCGTGCTGCTTGGCGCTTCGCATCCTCCGGCGACTTGAGATGCGTCGCGGCGCGGTCGATCCAGTGCTGCAGCCATCGCGGCAGCCCTAAGACCAACGGGTTCGTGCCGACGCGCGCGCTCGGGCGTATCCGCCGAATCACCGCGCGGGCCTTGGCGTGTGCGCGAAAAAGATTCGGGATAAGCGCGAGGACGTCGTCCATTTGCGCGTCGCCGCTCTCGTATGGCGGCTGGCCGGGCGGCATCGCATAGGCACGCATCCAAAAGCCTTTGATCCAGCCGTAGACGAGCTGGTTTGGCTCGTTGATCGTGACGTAGTCGGCGATGAGCTCGCCGAGCCGCTGCGCGACTTCTTGCGCGAAGCGCGCGAGACGATCCGGGAAGCCTTTATCGAGCAGTCCCGCACCGGCGCCCGCGGCCTGAACGTGGAGGGGCCAGGTGTTGTGAAGGAGCGTGACGACTGCCGACATTCGGGCGTCGCGCAACCCTTGCAAGACCTCGCGATAGTGGGCAAACGCCTCATCGTTCCACACGCCCGGCTCGGGCTCGAGCCGGGCCCACGATAGCGAGAGACGAAAGGCCGTGCAGCCCAAGCCCCGGGCGAGTTCGATGTCCTCGCGATAGCGGTTCCAAAAGTCGGTGGCTTTGCCGCGCGGAACGAGACCGCGCACGCGCTCCCAGACGTCGCGAATGTCGTCGTGCCCATCGTAGGCCTCGCATTGATGGTCGGCGGTTGCGACGCCGAATCGAAGGCTGCTCGTCACGTCCGCCAGATGCGTTCCGAGGCGGCCGCATCCCTTGGCCTCGAGCGCGGCGCGGGCGCCCCTCTTGGCCGGCGCGAATGCGACGGCCATGCGGTTTTCAAATAAGATCTGCATCGTCACCGGTGGCGGCTCGGGCATCGGAAAAGCGACCTGCGTGCAGATGGCAAGCGAAGGCGGCCGCCTCGTAGTCGCCGATCTCGATCTCGCGTCGGCCCAGGCCACCGTTAACGCCGTCGCCGCTGCGGGCGGAACGGCGATTGCCACGCAGGCCGACGTCGGTAGCTCGGCCGCGGTGCAAGGCGTCGTCGCTCAGGCGGTCGCGAGCTACGGCAAGATCGACGTAATCGTCAACGATGCAGCGATGATGAAGTTTGGACCGATCGCCGACATTGCCGAGGCGGACTTCTTTGCCACGCTCGCGACCAACCTCGGATCGGTCTTCTTTTTTTCAAAATACGGCGTGGCGCACATGGGGCCCGGCTCCGCCTTCGTCAACGTCAGCTCGGTACACGCGTACGCGACGTCGCCCAACGTCGTTGCATATGCGTCTTCCAAAGGCGCGATCGAAGCGTTCACGCGCGGCTTTGCACTGGAAATGCAGTCTCGCAACATTCGCGTGAACGCCGTCGCTCCCGGGTCGGTCGATACGCCGATGCTTTGGAACAACCCCAACGTGAAGAGCGGGGTCGAGAAACTCGAGGGTCCGATCGGCAAGCCCGAAGACCTGGCCGCTGCGATCTGCTTTCTCGCCTCGGACGACGCGCGGTTCATTACCGGCGCTACGCTGCTCGTCGACGGCGGCCGCCTCGCGAAGCTGCCGTAAGGAGAGACACATGAGTTCGTTGAGCGGGAAGGCGCGCGTCGCCGGAGTTCTGTATCTCGCGGTTTCGATCGTCGGCGTCTTCAGTCTGATGTACATCCCGGGCCTGATCTACGTGCCGGGAGATGCGGCCGCCACGTCGCACAAAATCGTTTCGCACGAAGCGCTCTTTCGCACCGGCATTTTTCTGGAGATCTGGGGCGCGACGCTGGAAATCTTCCTCGTACTCACGCTCTACTGGTTGCTCGCCGTCGTCAACAGAAGTCTCGCCGTCGTCATGCTCGTTCTCGGGTTGATGGACGTGCCGATTTTCTTCGTCAACTCGCTTAACGACGTCGGCGCCCTGCTCTTCGCACGCGGCGCCGATTTCTTGTCCGCATTTGGCGAACCTCAACGAGAAGCGATGGTCATGCTCTTCCTGCGTTTGCATCACTACGGAGAGGTCGTCAACGAAGTCTTTTGGGGTCTTTGGCTGCTGCCCTTCGGCATGCTCGTCTACAAATCGCGCTTTCTTCCGCGCCTACTCGGCGTGTGGCTGATGTTGAACTGCTTTGCCTATCTGGCGCAGAACGTTACGGGCATCCTACTTCCACAGTATGCGGCGGTGGTAAACAAACTATCGCTGCCGCTGCAGCTCGGCGAGGTTGCGATCATGCTGTGGCTGCTCCTTTTGGGCGCCAACGAGAGGCTTACGGCGCCGTGACGAACCACTCGTTGCCGAAACGGTCGTTCAGCGAACCGAACTTGCCGCCCCACTGCGCTTCGCCGAAAGCGGTGACGATTTCGCCGCCGTCGGAGAGCGCGTCGAAGATCTCCCGGGCGCGCGTCGCGTCGAGAACGTTGAGGGCCAGCACGACGTTGCCCTCAGCCGGATCGATCGCCTGCGTTGACATTCCGTCGGAGGCTTTGAATGAAATGCCGAGCGCCGTGAACGTCGCGTATTGGATCTTGTCCGCATCTCGCATGACGATCTCGTAGTTGCCGTCGAGTGCTTTCTTGTAGAATTCGAGTGCTTCGGCACAGCGGCCGTAGAAGTATACGAACGGCGTTAGCTCCATCGGAGCGCCGCGCATCTCTTCGCCGGGATCGACCAGGCCGATCGTATGCCCCTCGGGATCGCGAAACAGTCCGATGACGGGGCCATTGGGGACTTTTTCGGGGCCCATCATGCGAGAGCCGCCGCGCGTTTCGATCTTTTCGAAGGCTGCCTCCACGTCGTTGACGGCGACGTAGAACGTCACGTGGCCGTCGTAGCCGTCGGGCGCTTTGCCGATGCCGCCGTAAATGCCGTGTTGGATCCCGGGAACTGGCTCGACGAGGCTATACTGCATGTCGTAGTCGAGGATCGGCGCAGCGACGTTCCAGCCGAACACGTCGGCATAAAAGCTCCGCAACGCCGGCGCGTCGTGTCCCATGATCTCGAAGTGCACAACCGGATGTTTCACTACCCAAATCCTTTCCTTAAGCGTTGTAGACTCGACGAAGCTCGTCGATGTCGAGTTTAGTCATTTGGAACATCGCTCGCATAGCGCGTTGCGACCGCTCTTCATCATCGCCGCCGAGGACATCGAGTAAGCCCTCGGGCACGAGATTCCACGCGAAGCCGTAGCGGTCGGCAACCCATCCGCACGGCAACTGCTTGCCGCCTTCGGCGAGCTTGTCCCAGAGCTCGTCGAGCTCGGCTTGCGTTTTGCAGCTCACGAAGAGCGCGATCTTGCCTTGCGAGAACTCGTCGCTGGGCGCTTGCGGATCGTTCGAGGGCGCATTAATCGCCATGAACTCCTGACCGTCTAGCTCGAACTCGAGGGTCATCACCGAGCCTTCCGGCCCGGGGCCGGCCTGACCGTAGCGTTTCAACTCGGTAATTTTTGAATTCTTGAAGATGGAGACGTAGAAATCGGCCGCTTCTTCGGCCTGTCCGGTGAACCAGAGGAACGGGGTAATGGTGGGCATCGGTACCTCCTTACGTCGTTTGCGAAGCCCATGGTAGCAAACGTACTTGTATAATACAAGTACTATTGACAAAAGAATCTTCTATTGCTACTTTTGGAACGTGGCCACCGTCAAGCGAACGTACGGGCAGTACTGCGGCTTCGCGCGGGCACTGGAGCTGATCGGTGAGCGGTGGGCGCTATTGATCGTCCGCGACCTATTGATCGGCCCAAAGCGCTTTAGCGATATCCAGCGTGGCCTGCCGGGCATCCCGAGCAATATCCTTACCAGGCGTCTGAACGAGTTGGAGGACAACGGGCTCATTGCGCGCCGTGCTCTTGCGCGGCCGAGCAAAGGAGTCGCCTACGAACTCACCGAGTCTGGGTCCGCGCTCGAAAACGTCGTGCTTGCGCTTGGCCGATGGGGCGCGCGGCATTTGGGCGAAGCGCGCCCCGGGGAGACGATCACCGAGGACTCGATCGCAACGGCATTGCGCACGACGTTTCGGCCGGAAGCCGCCGGAAAGGCAAGACTCACCTACCTCTTGCGTCTTGGCGAAATAGAGGTCCACGCGCGGATTGCCAACGGTTCGATCGCGGTCGGGCGCGGAAACGTACCCACGCCCGATCTCGTCATCGAGACGGGACCCGGGTTGCGTGCAATGCTCGCTCGCGAGATTTCCCCAACCGAAGCGCTCAAAAAGCGGCTCGTGCGCGTGACCGGCGATCCGAAGCTGCTCGATCGTTTCGTACAGATGTTCCAAATCTGATCCGGCGATAACGGGCCGTTCGTTGACGGCTAGGGCCTGCCCTTAAATGTTGTCTCCCACTGCGAGTTCGCAGCGTCGAAGGCTGCCTGTTGGGTCTTCATCATGCGCTGCATCGTGTCGAACCAGGTTTGAGCGGTCTCTTGACCGACCGCGCGTATCTTGCTCTCCGAATCGAGCGTGTTCTTGTACATTTGCGTATAGGCTACGGCCGCCCGATGCATTTCGGCGAGCACGGGCTCGACCCGATCTAACAGCTGGTCGAAGCCCAACCCTTTAAGGTAGAGCGCCATCGTCTTGTACTGCGCGAAGTAGCTCTCGACGGCAGACATATACGAAACCCACGATGCAAGCTCCGCCGAGCTGTGAAATGGAGGGGAGGCCAAGTATGCCTGCAGGTTCTTGTTCACGATTTGATACTGTGCTTCTAGATTGGAGAGCCAGATTTGTTCGAGCTGCGCGGGGTCTTGGGTTCCTTCGTTCATTGTAATGACTCCTTTGCCGCGCGACGGCACGGCCGGCAGGGAACGCTTCGACCCCAAGAGTATGCGTGCGCGGAACATAAGTCAATCGACGAAGACGAAAGGAGCGTTCAGCAATGCCAGCTTGCTCGAGAATCGACGCGTTGCGCGTTTGGGCGGTGGTGACGGTCGTCGCATGCACGATTGGCGCCGCGAGCCCAGCCCCCAATGCGCCGGGCCCATCGTTACGTTTGCTCGCCCGAGCGACGAACCCCAATCCGACGCTGAACTCGTATACCGCATCGGCCCAGTTGTCGGCGCTCCTTCACGCCATCATACCGATTCACCAGACCTTCAGCGGCACCGTTTATTACCTGCGTCCGAATCGGAAGATCGAGTTCCAAGGCGTGCCCGGCGCGCTGCGCCGTTTCAAAGATCTTGCGTCCACGACCCCAACCTACGAGCAAGCCACGCAACAGTACGTCATTACCCCGCTTACCGACAACGGAACGGTATCGACCTACTCCCTCGTTCCGAAAAAGACTGGCGGTCGTGTCAAGAATGTTGTGATCTCCATCGGCGATGCGTCGGCGCTTCTTAGCCAAGCGCAGTGGAATTACACGAACCGAGGATCTCTCACGTTCGCCCAGACCTACATGAACGTTGGGAGCTATCGGTTGCCGGCCACCGCAACGATTTCGGCGCGATTCCCGGACTACCGCGTCGATGGAACGCTGACGTTCACGAACTATCGGCCAAACGCGGCAGTCTCTCCGGCGGTGTTCGCATCGCCGAGCAGTCAATGATACTTTACAATAGTTTGCGCCGATGGCTCGCGCCGCGGGCGGCGATTGCGATGCTTGCCGGCATCGCGGCGTCGGCGAGCGCACAGACGACTTCGCCGAGCGGCGCGACGGAAACCGATCCGTATGCGTGGCTCGAGGACGTGCACGGAGCGAGCGCGATGGCGTGGGTGAAGGGCGAGAATGCCAAGACGCTCGCGGTTTTGCAAACCGACCCCAACTTCGCCACCCTGTACGCGCAAGCGCTGGCGATCGCGCAGGCAAAGGATCGAGTTCCGGCGCCGGCATTTATCGCGGGGCAAATCTACAACTTCTGGCAGGACGACGATCACGTGCGTGGGATTTGGCGGCACACTACTCCGGCCAATTACGCAAGCGTCTCGCCCGCTTGGACGACGACGCTCGATTTGGACGAACTGGCCAAGACTGAAAGCGCGAACTGGGTATGGAAGGGCGCCGATTGCGTCTGGCCGGCCGAAAATCGCTGTCTCATTTTCCTATCGGACGGCGGTGAAGACGCGGTGACGGTGCGCGAGTTCGACCTCGCAAGCGGAGCGTTTCTAAGAGACGGGTTCGCTCTCACGCATGGCAAGCAGAACGCCGCATGGGAGGACGCCGACACGCTGCTCGTCTCGCGCGAGTGGTCGCCCGGCGATCTGACGGCTTCCGGGTATCCTTTTATTGTCAAACGCCTCAAACGGGGCCAGCCGCTCTCGAGCGCCGTCGAAGTCTTTCGCGGCGCCAAGAGCGACGGCGGTTACGGCGTCGCTCCGATCGCGCTGCACGACGGTGCGGGACACAGCGCAATCATCATCGCGCGGCCGCTCTCGACATTCGAGGCCCAGTATTATCTCGTGACATCCGGCGGCGTCGAAAGACTACGCGTTCCCCTTAAGTCGCGGCCGAGCGCTATGGTGGCCGGCCGTCTGCTCTTTAGGCTGCAGGAGAACTGGAGTGTAGGCGGATCGACGTTTCCACAGGGTTCGCTGGTGTCGCTGGATCTAGCTGCGACCTCGGCCGATCCAACGAATTTGAAGCCGGCGCTGGTCTACACACCCGGTCCGCGCGAAACGCTCGAGGATGTGGAGCAAACCAGCTCGCGATTGCTGCTGATCACCTACGAGAACGTGCGCGGACGCGCCTGGGTGTACGCACCCTCCGGCGGCGGCTGGTCGAAGCAGCGGCTCGACCTGCCCGACAGTTCGTCGATCGTCGTCGACAGCGCCGACGAACACGGCGAGCGTGCCTACCTAACCACGACGAGCTTTCTGACACCCCCGATGATATGGCAACTCAATGCCGGTACGGGTGAGCTTGCGGTCGTGAAAACTTCGCCGGCTCGATTTGATGCTTCCGGCGACGTCGTCGAACAGCGCGAAGCGACGTCCAAGGACGGAACGCAGATTCCGTACTTCATCGTTCACCCAAAGAATTTGAAGCTCGACGGAAGCAATCCGACGTTGCTTTATGCCTACGGTGGTTTCGGCGTCTCGATGACGCCCAGTTACAACGGAATCCTCGGCAAGCTCTGGTTGGAGCGTGGCGGCGTCTACGTGCTTGCGAACATTCGCGGCGGCGGCGAGTTCGGGCCCGCGTGGCACGACGCCGGCCTCACCATCCACCGCCAGCGAATCTACGACGATTTCGCCGCCGTGGCGCAGGACTTGATCGCTACGAAAGTCACGAGCCCGCGCCGACTAGGCATCCAAGGGGGCTCAAACGGCGGCCTCTTGATGGGCGTCGAGTTGACGCAGCACCCGCAGTTGTGGCACGCGGTTGACATTGCGGTTCCGCTCCTCGACATGTTGCGCTTCGAGCAGATCCAGGCCGGCGCATCGTGGACGGGCGAGTACGGGAGCGTTTCAAACCCCGAACAACGCGCGTTCTTGGCTTCGATCTCTCCGTACAACAACTTGAAGCCCGGCGTGAAATATCCCGAGGCCCTCATTTGGACGACGACCAAGGACGATCGCGTGGGACCGCAGCACGCTCGCAAGTTCGCTGCGAAGCTCGCGGCAATGCACGTTCCCTATCTGTTTTATGAAGTAACCGAAGGCGGACACGCGTCGGGCGCCAATCTGCGCGAACGCGCGTTCACCAGCGCCTTGGAGATGACTTATTTCATCGAAAAATTGATGGACTAACGTGGCCTATCGCAACACCAGCTTCAGCTCGCGCGTCGCCGTGCCGTGGCGCACCGTAAGCCGTAACACCGTTCCAGCTCGTCCGGTGACGATCGCGACGAAATCCGCGGCGGAGAGATCGCGCGCGCCGGATCCGTTGACCGCGAGAATCTGATCGCCGGCTACGATGCCTAGCGCCGACGCCGCGGAGTTTGGGCGAACGGCCACGACCTCGATGGCGTCGGGTCCGTTTTTCGTGAAGCCAATCCCGGTTCGGTTCCGCGGGATGACCGCCGGGTGCGCCAGCGGCTCGAGGTAGAGCGTTTGGTTGGCGTAGTCGAACGTCGGAGTGAAGCGCGAAAGCACCGAAAGTCCTAAATCGCCGGCTTCGGTCCACGATGAGAACGCGCCGGTTTTCATCTGCGTGAAATCGGCGAGAAGCTTTGGGATCTCGTGTCCCCCGAGGTCGAAGCGCGCCAGCGTTTCCAACTGACCGGTATTCGAGCCGCCGGTTCCCCCGCCGTGCACGGCGTAACCCTGACCGTATTTAGCGAGCAGTCCCGTTCGCCGCAGAAAATCACCGTAGAGAATCAGAATCCCCGCGTTTCCCGTGTCAACCCCGAAGTCGCCGGCATTGCCGTCTGCCGCGGCAAGCGCGAGTGGCATGTCTTCTTGAAACCGAATCGGCACGGCCGTTCCCCGCCCGCGATAGGCGAAGCTCGTGAGCGGTGTGAGCGTCAACCTCTTGCGGGCGTAGTCGATCCGCGTCGCGTACCGTTCGAACCACTCGAGCCCGAGGATGCCCGCGAGCGGCACTCTGCGGCCGCGCTCGTAGAACGAGTACGGATATGGAATCACGAGAAAGGGCTGATCGAGCAGCTCCGCGTCGCCGATGCGAACGCTGACGACGCGCGTGTACTGAAGCGCGATCGTCCCCGCCCCCGCACCACCGCTCACGCCACCGCCAGTTCCGCGCAGCCCGAGCGCCTTCGCCGCGACACCATCGAGGATCGCGTGACCCCCCGAATCGAGAATGAACGGCATCGGCACGCGACCGTTGATCGAAGCCCACACGAAGAGCTGATTCCCTTCGAGCGCGATCGGCGCGTTCGCCGCGCTCGCGCCGCGCAGCATCCGCGTGTTCTCCTCCGTGCGCGGCCTTTCGAAATCGGCCGCACGAACGTTCGGCGACACGGCATAGCGCGTCACCTCGACGCGGTCGCCGTTTGCCGGCTCGAAGAGGCTCGCGGTGGAGATCGAAAATGGCAGCACGATTCTGCCGAGCTGACGATAATCGCCAAACGTCGTCACGTCGGTGGTGATCGGCGTTCGAACCGCAACGGAATCAATCAGATGGCTGCGAGTATCAACTGCCACGATGGCGGGAATGCCCCCGCGTGGTGCGACGCGCACCATCTCGGCGCGATCGGCGCCGCTCCCGGTAAATCCAACGCACGTCATAGCGATGCCGGAATGCGGATCGAGGTAGCCGCGCCGCGTGAGAAACGCTTCCGTGACGGCCCTTGCCCGCGGGTACCACGAGTCGTACGGATGTACGCCGCCCGAAATGTCGCGCGCCCAGAGGCTCTGCCCGTCGTACGCCTCGGCCTCGCTGCCCTTGACCGGAAGCATCGACCAGCGCGCGTAGCGTCCGTCGCGGATATCGTCGCGCAGTTCGGCGGTGCCGCGCAATCCCGAGCTGACCAGCCTCCCCGAGGCGGTAATCTCGCCGACGTGATCCCAGGCCGCGCCGCCGGTGGCGACGGCGACCTGCGCGAACAGCGCGGCAGCGTTGCATGCAAGCGAAACGGACGCGATAAGGCCGATCATCCCGCGAGCATACACGCCAGGCGAAGCGCCGTCTTGAAGATTCTTAGCGTGCGAAGGTTCGGCGGTATCCGGCCGGCGAGAGCCCGAGACTCCGGCTAAAGGCGCGCGTGAGATGGCTTTGGTCGCTGAATCCCGTGCTCGACGCGATCCGCGCGATGGGCGCCGTCGTCGCCAGCAGCATCTTTGACGCCAGCCGTATACGGGCGCGCGTGCGGTACGCGTTCGCGGTCATGCCGACGTGGCGGCGGAACGCGCGGCTGAAATGCGTCTCGTGCAGGCCCGCAATCGCAGCGGCCTCGCGCAGCGGAACGGCCTCCTCCCAGGGAAAGCCGTCGATCACCCTGCGCAGCCAGGGCGGATGCTCCGGCGGAGCCTCGGTGGACCCGCGCAAGAGCACGTCCTGCAGTCGCGCCACGGCCGCGCCAAGCTCGCGGCCATCAGCGTAGAACGATCGCACGACCTCTCCTACCGCGTTTTGCGCTGGAACGAGTCGCAGTTCGGCGCTCCCACGCATGCTCGCCGAACTCGGACCGGGCGGCAACTCGACGTTGAGACACCGCGTGTCGCTGGCGAACCGATCCGCATGTTCCTCGGCGGCGTCGTGAACGACGATGCTGCCGTTGCCGCACAGCGCGGGAACCATATCGCAGACCTCGACGTACGCGCCGGCTAAGACGAGCGTGACGAACGACGAGCCGTGCCGGTGGTGCTCCATCGAACTGAGCCCGCGGTGATCGGTTTCAAAAACGGCGCCGGCTTCGGTTATGCGCTCCATCGCTGCGGCACGATTCGCGCTCCGGGCGGCGTGAACCCTAGCGGCTCGCTTTAGGCTTGGCCATGCGAGTCGCGTCCGGTATAATTGCGGCATGAAACGCATTGGGTTAGTCGGCGTCGTCGCCGCGACCGCGTCAATTGCCGTGCTGGGGCTGGCGCTCGTCCAGGCGCGCGCGATCGACGGTCCTTCGGCCGCGGACATCCCGACAATACGGCAGGGGCATATGGAGATGACGCTCCACGGGCCGCAGCACCCCGGCGACCGCGCGCGCGCCGATGCGATCGTTGTGGCGGCTCGCCAAGTGATGGCGGATTATCCGACGGCTGACGCCGCCGAGAAGGCGGGCTTCAAGAAGTTTCTTCCGGCGATTCCGCTTTCAATCGAGCACTACACGAATCGCAGCTACGCGGTCGAAGCATGGCTCGGACACTTCGATCCGATGCGCCCGACGTCGCTTATCTTCAAGCGTGACGGTAACTCACTGCAGATCGCCGGCGTGATGTACACGGCATCGAATTCCGCCGGCCGCGACGAACTGAATGCCCGGGTTCCGCTGAGTTTCGGAACGTGGCACCGGCACGTCGATTTCTGCAAAGCGCCAATGGGCACCCCGCTAGAGGATCGCTTTGGACGAAATGCGCGCTTTGGCTTCGTGGGTTCGATTCACACGAAAGATGCCTGTAACGCCGCCGGCGGCACGTTCATCCCACGCGTTTTCGGGTGGATGGTCCACGTCTGGCCGAACGAAAAGACGGATGCCTCGGTTTGGGCCGTCGATGCGCACCACAGCATGGACGCAATGGAGCCGTAGTTCGGATCTAATCGAAAGCCGAGAGCGGCGAAAACAGCCGATCGATCTCGGCGGCATCGAGCTGCAACGACGCTGACTCATCGAACAACCCGGCGGCTAGCTCGGCCTTGCGCTCTTGCATCTCAACGATACGCTCCTCCACCGTTCCGGCGGCAATGAGCTTGTACACGAAAACGGGCTTGTGCTGACCAATGCGGTGCGCGCGATCGGTGGCCTGGCGCTCGACCGCCGGATTCCACCACGGGTCGTAGTGAATCACGGTGTCGGCCGCAGTGAGATTCAATCCAGTGCCGCCGGCTTTTAAGCTGATGAGAAAGAGCGGCACCTCACCGGCCTGAAAACGCCGCACCGGCGTAACGCGGTCCTTCGTCTCGCCGCGCAGCTCGACGAATGCGATCTCGCGTTCGCGAAGCTCGGGCTTGATGAGATCGAGCATCGACGTGAACTGCGAGAAGAGCAGAATCCGCCGCCCCTCGTCGATGAGCTCGGGAACCATTTCCAGCAGCGCCTCGAGCTTGGCTGATCCGCGAACGCCCCGCGCCGCCGACACTTTGAGCAGCCGGGGATCGCAGCACACCTGACGCAGTTTGAGCAGCGCGTCGAGCACGACGATATGGCTGCGCGCCAAGCCGCGCATGCGCAGCGCGTCGCGCACGCGCCCGTGCATGGCGATGCGGATCGTCTCGTAGAGATCGCGCTGCGCGCCATCGAGCTCGATGCGCGTGACGATCTCGCTCTTCTCGGGAAGGTCGAGCGCGACCACCTCCTTTGTTCTACGCAAGAGAAACGGGCGCAGGCGCGACGACAGAACGCGGCGTCGCTGCGTGTCGCCACGCTTCTCGATCGGCGTTCTGAAGGCGCGCCCGAAGGCCGCGCGATCGCCGAGCAATCCGGGAACCGCGAACGCGAAGACCGACCACAGCTCGCCGAGATGGTTCTCCATCGGCGTTCCGGTGAGGGCCAGCCGCTGCGCCGCGCGCAGCCGCCACGCGGCCTGCGCACCCTTGGAGCGCGGGTTCTTGATCGCCTGCGTTTCGTCGAGCACGGCGATCTGCCACTCGTGCGCGCAAAGCGTCTCGATGTCGCGCTGCAGTAGCGCGTAGGTCGTCAGCACAATGTCGCTGCGCGCGATCTGCGTGAAGCGTTCTGCACGGTCGGCGCCGGTGAGCGCGAGCACGCGCAAATGCGGAACGAAGCGCGCAATCTCGGAACGCCAGTTCGGCGAAACACTCGTCGGCGATACGATGAGCACCGGCCGTTTAAGGCGCCTCGCGGCCTTCTCGATCGCGACGTGCGCGAGCAGCTCGACCGTTTTGCCCAAGCCCATGTCGTCGGCGAGTACGCCTCCGAAACCGTTGCGCGCTAGGAGCTGCAGCCATGCGACGCCACGCGCCTGATACTGACGCAGCGTGCCCTTAAATGTTGCCGGCGTCACGGCCGGGGCGAGCGCATCTTCGTCGGCGAGCGCGCGCACAAGATCGCGCAACTGAGCCGCCGCGGCCCAGCGGATCGGCGTTGCCCGTTCGAGTTGCGCAATCGATGCAACGTGCGCCGGCGTGAGCGCGAGTCGCCCTTCGCTGGTGAGCGGCGCGTCGAACAGCTCGACGAGCGTCGCCAAGAGCGGCGCGATGCGCTGGGCCGGCAGCGCGACAAACGCGCCTTCGCGCACGCGGCCGTAAACGGTGGCGCCTTCACCGAGCTGCGCCAGTTCGTCGTTCGAGCGAATGCTTAACTCGCGCAACGCGCCGATGATAATCGGCAATAGCGATACGCGCTCCCCGCCGACGTTGATGCCGAGATCGAACTCGAACCAATTGTTTACACTTGGCTCGATCTGCGCGTCCCAGTCGTCGGCCTCGACTAACTCGTACGGAAATGAGGAGTCGATCTCGACGCGCCAGCCGCTCGCGCGCAGCTCCGGCACCACCCCATCGAGAAACTGCACCCAGCGTCGCTCCCCCGCTCCCGGAAAGCGTAACGTAGAGTTACGATGTTGGATGAACTGAATCTCCGGCCACGTGACGAGGTGTAACCCATGGCTATCGAGTGCCGTGCGAGCCGCAGCTTCGAACTCGTAACGCCGGGGCCAGAGACTGACGCTACCCGCATGCACCGATTGGAATTCGCGTGGTTCGTCGGCCGAGAAGTGGACGGAGTGCGCGCCGTACGCAAACGTCAGCTCGGCGACCGCGGCGAGCGGCGTTTCCGAGAACCCGCGCAACCGCAGCACCGGAATCGGATCGCGCTCGATCATAAACACCGCCCGCGGCCTTTGGCGTGGCCAACAGCCTTCGCCTGCGTTACGCGCGCCGCTGGTTTATGGGGATATGCAAGAAAGCGCCCGTCTGCAGCGAACCGAGGCGGCATGCGATCGCATAGCTACTTTATACTCGCGTCCGTGTTTGCATTCTCGGGGTGCGGCGCCTCGACGAACCCGTTTCCACCGGCGCCGGCGACCCCTACGCTCTCCGGGAGCGTTAACAGCGCCGCGGGTCCGGTGGCCAACGCTCAGATTACGCTCTATTTGGCCGGCGATACGGGGCCACACTCGGGTGCGACGGCGCTCGGCCATGCGACGAGCGACTCCACGGGGAGTTTTCACGTGCACTACACGCGACCGTCGTCCGGGGTTGTCTACGCGGTAGCGACAGGCGGCAGCACGGGCGGCCACGAGGCCAACTCCGCGATCGGCTTGATGGGGATCGCCGGCAGAAACGGTCACTACGCAAGCGCGTTGGCGATCAACGAGTTCACGACCGTCGCCGACGAATTCGCGTTAGCACAGTTCGCCGATCCGTCGGGATCCGGTCTGGGCGCCGCGGCTACCAATGACGTCGGCATCGGGAACGCGGCGCGATTGGCGCTTACGAACCTGGCCACGACCGCGGGAGCGCCGGCCGCCTTCTGGCCGGCGGCGTCGCAATGCACCGGCGGACGCTCCGAGCCCGACAACTGCGATGGTCTGGAACGCCTCAACGCGCTCGCGAATGCGTTAAGCCTTTGTGCGACGTCAGCGTCGTCGAGCGAGTGCAAGGAACTCTTTACCCTGACGCGCCGGGCAGGAACGATGCTCGCGGCGATACACGCGATCGTGTTGAATCCGTCGCGCAACGTCGCGAAGCTTTTTGCCCTCTCGAAACGCGAGCATGCCTACGAGCCCGTGCTCGACGCGCCACCGGCGGCGTGGTTCTTGGCGCTGAAGTACGTCGGCAACGGGCACGAGTTCGACGGGCCCGGCGCCATCGCGTTCGACGCCGCGGGCAACGCGTGGGCGGGCAACAACTATACGTTCCAAGCCGATCACAGCGTTGCAACGTGCGGCGGTAAGGAAGTGATCGAGCTGACGCCGGTCGGCAACGACGCGGCAGGCGCGCCGTTTAGCGGCGGCGGCGTTAACGGCGTGGGATGGGGCACGGTGTTCGACGCCAATCACAATCTCTGGGTCGGAAACTTCGGCTTTTACGGCAAAGGCTGCCCGCACAAACCCGCCGCCAATAGCGTGAGCGAGTTCGACCCGTCGGGGCGCCCGCTTTCGCCGAAGGGCACCGGCTACACGCAAGGCAAGATCGACGCGCCGCAAGCGACGACCTTCGATCAAGATAACAATCTCTGGATCGCCAGCTACGGCAGTACGATGATCACCGAGTATCCCAACGCCGATCCGAGCAAGGCGCGACTCCTGCGGCATACGGGAGCGAACCGGCCATTCTCGATCGCGATCGACGCGAAGAAAGACGTGTGGATCACCAGCTTCGGAAATGACGCGGTCGTCGCCATCCGCCAAGACGGGCACCCACTGCCGGGATCTCCATACACGGCCGGCGGCATCAAACGCCCGCTGGGCGACGCTTTCGATAGCCGCGGTAACCTCTGGGTCTCGAACAGCACGGCCAGTACGGTGAGTGCGCTCGATGCGAGCGGAACGCCGCTTGCCGGAAGCCCGTTTACCGGCGGTGGCGTGAAGCTACCGTGGGGCATTGCCGTCAACGGCAACGATAACGTGTGGGTCGCGGATTTCAGCGGTGCGCGGCCGCGCCTGTCGGAGCTGTGCGGCGTTCGCCACGTAGGATGCGCGCAGACCGGCGTTCCAATCTCTCCGCGTCGCGGCTTCGCGAGCAAGCTACTGCAACGCCTGACCGGCGTCTCGATCGACGCGTCGGGCAACGTGTGGGTCTGCAACAACTGGCTTCCAATCCCCGTCCAGACCAATCCCGGCGGCGATGCGCTCGTCGAGTTCATCGGCATCGGCGGCCCGGTGAAAATGCCGCTGTTGGGGTTGCCGAAACAGCCGTAGCGCGCCGGATTCTTAGTCAGCGCTTCCAAATCTAGCGCTGCGTGCCGAGCCAACCAATCGAGAAGGTCCGCCATGGTGCTTCATGAACTCCGGGGCAAAGCAAGCAACAAGGTGCGTGGATAACTGCTAGCCTGCGGAGGCGCGATTGAAGAAGCTCGCCCGGCGAATATTTGTCCCGCTTTTGGTCGCGGTCGCTTACGTTGCCGCCGCGAAGCTCGGCTTCACGTTGGCGTTCACGACGAAGCAAGTGACCGCCGTGTGGCCGCCGACTGGCATCGCGCTCGCCGCCCTCTTACTTTGGGGATATCGCGTCTGGCCGGGGATTTGGCTCGGTGCATTCGCAAGCAATGCGCTCAGCTCCGAGCCCGTTTGGACAGCCGCAGCGATCGCGACGGGAAATACGCTCGCGCCGGTGTTCGGCAACTTCCTCTTGCAACGCTTCGGCGGTTTCGAGAATGCGCTCGAGCGCGTGCGCGACGTTCTTCTCCTCGCGCTGTTCGGGTCGGCGATTGCAATGACGGTATCCGCGACGAATGGCGTCTTCGAGCTCGCGCTTGCTCGAATCGTTCCGTGGAGCGATTTCCTGTCGGTTTGGTGGGTATGGTGGGCGGGCGATGCGATGGGCGTGCTGTTCGTTACTCCGCTCTTGCTCACGTGGATTGGCCCCAGGCAGAAGGAATCTGCGGAGGGTGGCACGTTCGAACTTGCCGCTCTCGCCACGACATTGTTGGCGTCAAGCTCGATTTCGTTTCTGAGTAACTATCCGCTGCGCCTTTCGGTCTACCCGTTCATTATTTGGACGGCCCTGCGTTTTCGACAGCGTGAAATGACTGCAGCGATCGCGGTTATTAGCGGTCTCGCCATTTGGGCAACATCGCACGGTTTGGGTCCGTGGACGTCGGGCTCTCTCGATTCTCGACTCGTCCAACTTGACAGTTGGATGTCGGTTCTGGCGATAACGGGCCTCGTGCTCGGAGCGATCACGGCTGAAAGGCGGGCTGCGCGTCTAGATCTTCAGGAGCTGTTGACGCAGACGAAGCGATCGGCGGTAACGTTGCAGACCGCATTCCTTCCCGAGCATCTCCCGCAACGATATAACGTTCGCTGCGATGTGCTTTACATCGCAGCGGAGCGCGAAGCGCTCATCGGCGGCGACTGGTACGACGCCTTTGACCTGCCCGACGGACGGATTGCTTTTTCGATTGGCGATGTGACCGGTCATGGACTCGACGCGGCGGTTACCGCCGCACGCCTTCGGCGGAGCATTTTCGCCGCGGCCCACGATACCGCAGACCCCGCGGAGATCCTGACCAAAACCGACCACGTGCTAGGGTCGCGCCATGAGGCTCCGGCCACGGCGTTGGTCGCCATCCTGAGCCGGGATCTCTCCACGCTGCGCTACGCCAGCGCGGGGCATCCGCCGCCGATCGTTGCGGGTCCACGTACCCCCGCGCGCCTGCTGTCACCCGGGGGCCTCCCGTTCGGCATTGGCATTCCGATCGGGACGCAAACGCACGCCGTAGCTTTGGAGCCCGATGCGGCCATTCTTTTCTACACCGATGGACTTACCGAGTTCAAGCGGGATATCGTAGGCACCGAACGAGCGGTGCTGCAGGCCGTTACGCGTTTGGTTGTCGACCCGCACGTGGATCGTCCGGCAGCCTTCATTCAACGCAGCGTTATGGGTTCCCAACGACCTGCCGACGATACAGTTCTTCTGGTGGTCCAACTCAACGCCAGCCTTCAAAAGTCCTGGAACTGCGATTCGAGAGACCCGCTCAGCGCGCAAACCTTGCGCCGCGAGATCACGCACTTCATACGTTCGCTCGCGCCTAACGAAGACGAGCTGTTTCGCACGGAACTCATCATCGGTGAGGCGCTCGCAAACACGGTCGAGCATGCTCCGGGCTCAGTGAGCGTCGACATCGACTGGACCGATGCGTATCCAGTCGTCGTCGTCTCCGACGCCGGCCCCGGGTTATCGCGCTTTGTACCAACCTTGCCCGCAGACGCACTGAACGAAAACGGACGCGGTCTTTTTTTGATTGCGTCCCTGGCGCGAGATGTGAAAATCGAAGCTCAACCTGGAGTGGGCACAAGAATGCGCATCGTCCTCCCGACGAAACGCTTGGTCGAAGCTTAACGCTCACTTGCCCGCGGTCACGGCTTTCAGCTCGTCGAACGACGTTCGCAGGGTGCGTGACAAGTCTGGCTGTTTCGTTTCACCGATCCAGCGTTCGAACGCAACTCTGAAGACCGCGATTCCCATTTCGGCCGCGAGGGTCGCGGCTGGGTCGCGGACGCCGCGCCGCCGCAACGCGTCGGCGAGCGCCGAGGCGAGTGACGCGAGTTTGATCCGCTCGCGCTCCGCAAGCTCCGCGTTCTCCGCAATGATCGTCTGACGGCGCCGAGCGAACTCGTGGCGCTCTGAAAACCCGCCGGCGACGGCCTCGAGGGCCAAAGCGATTGCATCGATCGCAGGTAAGGAGTCGGGCGCATTGTCGAGTGCGTGTACGAGCTGGTGCTGGAGCTCGACGGCGCCCGAGAACAAGACTTCGCGCTTGTCGGTAAAGTGCCTGAAGAATGTCCGCTCCGTCAGCCCCGCCCGCTTGGCGATCTCCGCAACGGTCGTCTGGTCGTACCCGCGGTCGCTGTACAGTTCTAGCGCCGCCTCCACGAGGCGGCCGCGCGCGTTCGGTTCCCAGCGACCCATGAGCTAATTATAACGCATGATGTCAGTGGTTGACATCCCTTGATATACTGATGGCAGTAACTGACATCACATGCCCTTGGAGGTCTCAATGCGCATTTTTATTACCGGCGCATCCGGTTTCATTGGTTCCGCCGTCGTCCCCGAACTGATCGGCGCAGGCCATCAGGTCGTTGGGCTTGCCCGCTCGGACGCATCAGCCAAGGCTCTCATCGCTGCGGGGGCGCAAGCGCATAGGGGCTCGCTCGAAGACCTCGACAGCCTGCGTGCCCGGGGCAACGGAGTCCGACGCAGTCATCCACCTTGCGTTCATTCACGACTTCTCGCAGTTTGAGGCGAACTGCGAGAAGGATCGCCAGGCGATCGGGATACTCGGTTCCGCGCTTGCCGGGTCCGCGCGACCTCTGATCGTCACCGCCGGGCTGGGAGTGCAGGCACCAGGGCGCCCGGCGACCGAGGAGGATGCCCCCATCCCCAGTTCCGCCGGCTTCCCGCGCAGCGTCTCAGAGGAGGCGGCGGTATCGGCGCTCGCTCTGGGTACGCGCGTATCGGTCGTGCGGCTTCCTCAAGTGCACGATCCGAACAAACAGGGATTGATCGTTCATGATTGCTCTGGCTCGCGAGAAAGGGCTCTCGGCGTACGTCGGCGATGGCGCGAACCGTTGGCCCGCAGTACACGTTCTCGACGCAGCCGAGCTCTATAGATTGGCCCTCGAGAAAGGTGCGACAGGCGTCCGGTATCACGCGGTTGCCGAAGAGGGCGTCCCGCTCCGAGAGATTGCGGAAGCAATCGGCAGGCGAGTGCACGTGCCGGTGAACTCCATCGCCGCGGATGAAGCCGCCCGGCACTTTGGCTGGCTCGGGCATTTCGTTACCGCCGACTTGCGCGCATCGAGTCCGTTGACCCGAGAATGGCTCGGCTGGAATCCCGTGCAGCCGGGTCTGATTTCAGATCTCGATCCGGGGCGTGACGGCAGTCCGGGCTGATTGCGCGGCGAGGGGGAGATGGCGGCGATGAGTGAACTCTCAACGACCTATGACGCGTTACCATTATGCTCTGCTGCGCCTCGCGGCCGCATGGGCCGCGCTGCCGCTCTTCGCCGCTTGCGCGGCCAACTCAACGGTTCCCGCAGGCGTCCGAAGTCAAAGCACCGGCTGGCTCGTGCCTGCGGCAAAACATTGCAAGCAGAAGCTCTACGTCTCTAGTTACAAGCTCGACTACGTCGCCATCTACTGCACGAAGGGCCATAACCAGGCGCCAATTGGAAAGATCACGGACGGCATTAACGGCCCTGAGGGCGCTAACGTCGATCGAAAAGGGAATCTCTATGTCGCTAATACGACTGCAAATACCGTTACGGAGTATGCGTCTGGAAGCCTAACGCCGAGCTTTACCTATTCGAGCGGCCTTGGCTATCCCGCCGGCGTCGCGATCGATGACAAGCAAAACGTCTACGTAACGAACTTGAGCCCTGCTTCGGTTGAGGTCTTTCCTCAAGCGTCGAACACACCGCTTCTGAAAATCACTGATCTTACGTATCCCATCGACGTCGCGCTCGATGCATCCGCAAACGCGTACGTCACGACGTACGCCCCGGACTTCAAGAGCGGCGAAATTTTTAAGTACTCCGCCGGAAGCACACAGGGAACGAATCTCGGCATCGTCACCGAGGTCCCGGGAGGAATTGCGCTCGACAAAGCCGGGGATATTGTCACCGCCGATCAATCGCTGCCAGGCGTCCTGGTGTTCCCTCCAGGTAAAACCAAACCCTCAAGAACCTTCGCGCAAAATGCGCTCGACCCGGATCCGGTGCGCCTCGATAAAGAAGAGCACCGGGTCTATGTCGGAGATTCGATTGGGAACGCGGTCTACGTCTACGATTATTCCAGCGGCGCGCTAGTCGATACGATCACCGATGGCATCGACGGTCCCAACGGCCTTGGTCTCGACCCAGCCGCGCCGCTCTAGGCACCGAAAGGAGAAACGGTCATGCAAAAAAGTTTCTGGATTGCGTCGCTCGCCCTGTGTGCGGGCTGTACCGGTGGGCAATTGACGCCGGCGGGGATGCCGGCGCAAAGTGCAGCGCAGCCATCCCATCGAGCCGGCGGATGGCTTTCGTCCGCAGCGAAGAAAGCGAAGCATCTGATCTACGTATCGGATTTTACCGGCAACGCCGTTGAGATCTATTCGGCCGCCGGTTCGAACCAGAGCCCGATCGGAGAGATTACCGACGGGATCAGCGGCCCGGAGGGGAGCTTCGCTGACAAGCACGGCAATCTGTTCGTGACGAATACATCCAATCAAACCGTAACGATGTATCCGCACGGCAGCACGACGTGGAAGTTGCAATACACCGGTTTCGCGTATCCAACGAACGTGACCGTTGGCAAGGACGGGTGGGTCTACGTCGCCGACTTGGTCGGCCAAAAGGTCGTCGAGTTCCCGAAAGGATCGACTCGGCCGAAGCTAACGATCGACGTCACGTATCCCCAAGGCGTCGCACTCGATTCAAAAAACAATCTGTACGTCGAGTACAATACGGGCGCCCACGGCGGGGGCCCGGGCGACGTCAACGAGTACGCGCCCCGATCGACGAGCCCCAAGGACCTCGGACTTCCCATCGTGTGGGGGGCCGGCGATGCCATAGACGGAAGCAGCGACGTCATCGCGGCGGATCAGGGCTCGGGCAGCAATGCCGCCATCTACGTTTTCTCGCCGGGTTCGAAGGCGCCGTCGGAGACGATCAACCAAGGATTGGAGGATCCGTTCCGGCTCGCGATCGACAAGCCGTTTACGCGCCTTTACGTTGCCGATCCTGAGGTCAACAAACTGCTCGTCTACGATTACAGTTCGGGCGAACTCGTCAATTCAATTACCAACGGACTGAAGTCGGTCTACGGAGTGGCGGTCTCTCCTTAAGGCGATAGGGATGGGACGAAGCATAACGACGGCTATTCGGACGACGTTTCGCTCGTGCTCGAGAAACGCGCCCTTAAGTAGCCGTCATGACCGCCGGTGAGGTTCACCACTCGATCGTAGCCCAGCGCGTTGAGCTTCTTCGTGATGTACGCGCTGCGAGCGCCGACATGACAGTACACGACGACCTCGCGGTCGGTTGGAATTTCTCCGAGTCGATCCTCTACTTCGCCCATCGGGATATTCACAGAGCCGGCAATGCAGCCGTCGTCATCGACCTCGTCCGGTTCGCGTACGTCCAGCAAGAACGGCGTGGCGCCGTTATCGAAACGTTGCGCGAGCTCGCCGGGCGTTATCGACTTCACCTATAACGGCGGTGGAACGCATTTTCCCGACGTCACACGGCAAGTGGCGATGACGGCAGGCGTCTGGCCCGCGGGAAACGGCGATCCCTTCAGCGGCGTCAGTGCCCCATTGCTGCCGATCTGATAACCGGAAATAGAAGCGGCACCACTGTTGCCAACATAGACGAACTTGTCCGACGGATCGACTGCCCCATAACAGGCCCCTGAGCCCGCCGCAAACGGCGACCCTTTCACCTGGGTTAGCGCGCCGTTGCTCTTGATCGTATAAACGGAGACGTTCGCAGAGCCGTAGTTCGGTACGTCGATGAACTTGCCGTTCGGATCGACGATCACGCTGCAGGCGTTGGTGCCCGCCGCAAACGGCGACCCTTTCACGGGCGTCAGCGCGCCGCTGGTCGCGTTGACCGCGTAGGCGGAAACATTATTCGAGCCAAAGTTGCTTACATAAGCGAACTTGGCCTTCGGTTCGACAGCCACACCAAAGGGTTCGGTCCCCGCGCTAAAGGGCGATCCCTTCGCGGGCGTGAGCGCGCCGTCGCTTGCGATCTTATAGGCGGAGACATTGTTGGAGCTCGCATTGGGCACATAGACGAACTTACCCGAAGGATCGGTTGCCACGTATTGCGCGCCCGTTCCCGCCGCAAACGGCGAGCCTTTCACCGTCGTGAGCGCACCGCCGCTCCCAATGGTATACGCCGAAACGTTGCTGCTGCTGCTGACGCCAACGTTTGCCACGTAGGCGAACTTGCCCGTCGAATCGACTGCCACGCCCGAAGGCGCCGTACCGGCCCCAAACGGCGAGCCTTTGACTTGTGTCAGCGCGCCGCTGGTCGAGTTGATCGTAAATGCGGAAGCACTATTGGACCCGGCGTTCGATGCAATGGCGAACTTGCCCGTAGGATCGATCGCCACACCCGAGGGACTGGAACCCGCCGTAAACGGCGACCCTTTCACCGGCGTCAGGGCGCCGTCGCTCTCAATTTTATAACCGGAAACATTTGTCGAGCCTTCGTTGGCCTCATAGGCGAACTCGACCGCGGCATTGGGGAGCGCGACATAACTTGGGAGTGATGGGTTGGGCCCCTGCGATGCGCCGCTCGAGCACGCGGAGAGCAGAGCAATCGCAACAACGGCCGCTGCGGTAAAGCCGGCTATGGAGTTTCTCATACAGGTTGCTTCTTGCAAACTTTGCCAAGGGCCCCCTGTGGCCTCTGCCGAGCGGGCCGCCGGATCGGGACGCTAGCGTCTTTTGTGCTGCTAGTTACTCACTGCCGCACCGGTTGGCGCAATGAGGCCGGTAGTGACGTGGATAGGTAAGCCGCCGGCTGGGTAATTATAGATTTCAATGTCGCCGTTTCCCGCGTCGGGACAGATGAGCGCCCGTGCATAAATGAAGAAGTCCACGCAGTCCGACGAACCGCTTAGGGGCACGGACCCGGTGACCGTTCCGGCCTCCGTGGCCTCATAGACTACCTCGCCTGCCTGATCACCGATATTGACCTTCCTTTTGGCAAACGCAATGCCGCCAGGAAAATTAACCGTCGCACCATTTAGCATAATTGGATCGATCTTGCTGCTGCCGCTGGACAGTTTGCCGAATTGGAACGCCTCGCTGTTGTTGCGGCCGTCCAGGAAGAGATTGTCGTTATCGTCGTAAGCCAGAGAGTACATCAAATAGAAATCTGGCGAAGCGACGACGGTTGGACTGCCCACGGCTTCTGGGTAAATCGAAAGGCTTCCACGCCGATGGCGCCCCTTCCGAGCAATAATGTTTGTGGCGGCAAGGGTTCCGTCGTTTTTATCGATCGAGCAGTTGACGGGGTACTGACCCGGATCGGCGAGCTTCGCGATCGGCGTCGTGCCGCCGTGCGCGTACTCCAATAGACTGGACGCCAATGTGTTTGCGATCCAGACGTTTCCGGCTTTGTCGACGCACTCGCCTTGCGGCTCGTCGAACCCCGTCAACACGCCGGCCTCGGTACCCGAGGGATAATGGTAAACGACAACGTCATCCGTGCCCGCGTCAGAGATATAGAGAAGCCGGCCTTTCCTTAAATTTGGCTCCATCCACGATTTGCCGTGATCCACCGCGACGACGGCACTGGCGCCACGAGCCACAAGCGTGGAGGGATCGCCGACTGACCTCGCGGTAGCGAACGACCCGACGCCACTGCAACCCGCAAGTATCGCGACAGCCGTGACGCCTAGTGCATAACGCCTCATGGGCTAACCTGGAAAACGGTGCCGCAACCTTTGGTCTTCGTGAAGAGGCAGTTTCCCGTACCGCCGTATGGAGTGGTTCCGTACAGTAGGCCCGCCGCGCCGAAGACCAAGTTGCTCGTTGGGTATATAGCGCCATGTTTATTGCTGACGAACGTGTACAGAATCGCATCGGTCCACGCGCCCCCCGACGTCGCCGGTGGTGTCAGCTTAAAAGCATCGCCCATATAGGTCGCGCCGCCGTTTTCGCTGGTTGCGTAAAGATTGCCGGCGGCGTCGGAGATTAGGCCGTCTTGGGGATTCGCAGCGTCGCCGCGATACGCTGGAAACCGGTAGAGTACGGTCTCCGTCCAGGGCTTATGGGGTGCCGGAGTCAGCTCAAAGGCAGTCCCTCCCCCATAGACCTGGTTCACGAACGTCGTGCCGTAGAGATTTCCTTTCCCATCAAGCAGCGGTGGGTCGACCGGTAGCGCTCCGTCGCCGGGATCACCGCCGACGAACTCATGGATAACTAAATATTTCCAGGAACCGCGGGAGCCAATAGGAGGTGAGATTTCAAAAACCGTACCGCAGCCGGCCTGGCAATAGTAGGAAAAGTATCCGCCATACTCCGTCGTGCCGTACATGCGGCCGTCGCGATCGATCGCAAGCCCGGCTATTGGCAAACCGCCATCCTCTCCACCGCTAAAATTGTAGAGAACGGTTTCTGCGCCCGACGGCGACAGCTCGTAAATCGTGCCCGCAGAATACCTGCCGCCATTAACGGTGGTCCCATACAGGTTTCCTTTTTTGTCGGCCACGAGGCCGCCGTGAGGATTTCGCCCGTCGCTGCCACGCCCGAACCGATGAAGAACGTGCTCGATCCAGCGGCCGTTCGAAAGCTTCAGTTGGAAAAGCACGCCGTCACCGAACTTTCCGTACCCGCCTCCGACGTTGCCCGTGCCATACAGGCTGCCATCTGGGCCAAACGTCAGGTTGCCGACCGGAAGGCCTCCATCTTTGCCGCCTTTGAAATCGTAGAGGATCGTAAAGTTCCAGTGGCCGCTCTTCGATGTGGAGGGTGAAAGCTCGAAGATGCTGCCGCAGTGCACGTTACACGATCCCGCGCCTCCATCGTTCGTCGCCGTCCCATAAAGGTTGCCGCTTGTGTCAGCAATCAAACTGCTTGCCGGCACTGCACCGTCGGTACCGTTTTGAAAGTTGTACAGAACGCGAAAACCAGTATTTCCGCCCGCAGCCGAAACTCGATCGTTGCGATCGGCACCCTGCGCAACGTTCGCGCCGGGCGTCGCCGCGAACTCGCCGCTAGAACAGCCGCCGAATCCCAAGACGACGCCGGTGGCAAAGAGCCAGGCAACTCCTGTTTTCATGTCATCCTCCACCGGGATATCTTGGCTGTCTTGGTCTGCACCTGCTTCCGAAGGCCGCGATACGGTTCCTACGGTAAGCGAAAGGCGAGCGCTGGAGGCGCTCGCCTTTCCCTCCCTTTTCGTGCGTCGATGAAATTAATAGGCCTTGATGCCGTTTGGACTTCCCCATCCGGCAGGGCCGCTGTACGTTTTGTAGCCGCCATCTTTCTTCGATAGGCCGGCCTGGCAGAGATAGTTGCTGCAGCTGCCATCGTTACCGGACGTAATGACGTGCAGTTCCTTCTTGTGTTTTCTTGTGCTCAACTTCCAGAAGGTTTTGCCGCCGATTATGGAGCTCCCGTTGCCGGCGAGCCCGACGATACCGGCGGTGAGCGGCGATGCGACGCTCGTTCCGCATACATCCGTCCAGCCTCCGTAGGAGCTGATGTACTCGGCGACCCCGGGGGAACAGCCGGCTTCGGCGGAGATATCCGAGATCGTCTTTCCGCTGCAATCCGGATCGTGCTGCCACGACGGCTTGGGCGTGGTGGTTGCGCAGCCGGCTCCCGCGCCGTCCCAGACGGTTTCGCTGTAGGTCGACCCGGAGAGCGCCAACTGCGTGCCGCCGACGGCGAGCACGTTTGCCAGCGCCGCCGGCCATAAAATTACGTTATATCCGTCGTCGCCCGATGAGGCCAAATACGCGACACCCGGCGTACTGAAGTAGTTCGGGAAGTTCGAGTCGCCACAGTTCTCGCCGTAATTGAGGCTGCTGCACCCCCAGCTATTACTGAGGATGGTGGCGCCGAGCTTCACGGCCGTCGCTTCGGCGTTCTCCAAGCCGCAGACGACGCCGCCGCAGTTGCCGCCTTCGATTAGGTAGATCGTGCATTTGGGACAGCTGGCGGAGACCATTTGAATGTCGAGGTCGGTCTCGACACACCAGCCGAAGTCCTGGCAGCTCTCAGGATAGTTGGATTGTTGTCCCGTCTCGTTGTACTTGAAGAACGTTGCCGTTCCCAGTCCGAACGTACTGCGGTAGGTCGCAAGATCCGAAGCGGCGTTGGACAAGTCGCCAAGTTCGATGAGCGCGACAATCGTTCCCGAACCCTTCCCCAAGGATCCCGAAAGGTTGTAGCGCGTCTGCAGGTCGATGGGCCGCCAGCCGCAGCTGCCACTGGATGGCGAGCAATCTGGCTTCACACCCTTCGTCACAACGAGTACTTGGCATTGCACGCCTCCGGCAAGCGTTTTGCACACGCGCCGGGCTTCGTGCTTGGCTTGCCACTCGGGCACAATGTGCGCGGAGGCGGAAGGCCCGCTTTGCGACGCGCCGCCGCCGGTTGGCATATTCGGCGAGCCACCTGCGTTACAGCCGGCGATCGCCAGCGCCGCTACTAGCGGAGAAAACTTCAAGAATGCGTTCACGAATGCTCCTTTACATGAGTCGGTCTGGGAGTCTGTAGTACTTACAAGACGCAAGCATTGCCTCCTATTGGGCAACTTCAAGCGCGCCAAATTATTTCCGGCTGCGTCCCTCTTGCAATGAAGCTGCCTTCTAGGTATGCGGCCAAAACTTGCGGCGAAAGCACGCAAGAGCAGCAAACTATAAAGCGAACGCGGAACGACCTAAAAGGCAGGTCGAGGGCTTGGCTTTCGCCTAATGCGCCACGGATGCGCCTTCAAATCATAGCCGACGAAGCAATACAGGTGCATGCACAGGAGCCCCTCGCGTCATTTTATCAGTTAAGTCCATTTGTCTGGCACGAAAGCGCCGAATTTCACATCATGCTTCGCGCTGTGCCACGCTCCGAGGATTCGGCCAAGAAGATCGCGCGGATTTATCACGGAGTTTCCGGCGACGGCCTCATCTTCGACATGGACGAATCGCCGGCCATCGCTCCGGGGCCGGCTTCGGAAGATCTCGATGGTTGCGAGGATCCCACGGTGGCGGTCCGGGATGGCGTCCTCTACGTTTACTACACCGGCTGGAACCAAACGCAGCGACGCGGGTGCCTCTTGTTAGCCTCGGGACCGGATGCCTCGAATCTTCATAAGCGCGGAGTTGAGCTCCAGTCCGTTCCCGGTTGCGAAAATCCCAAGGAAGCCGAAATCGCCTTGGCCGCCGATGGTACGTGGCGTCTTTTCTTTGAGTATGCACAAGGAGACGCTTCGCGCATTGGCATTGCCGATTCGAATCGCGTTGACGGACCGTGGGTCATCCGCCAGCCGCCGTTTGAACGGCGCCCCTCGTCCTGGGACTCCTGGCATCTCAGCACCGGGCCGGCCGTGACCCTCGATGGCACCCCCGTGATGTTTTACAATGGCGCGACTCGCGACGCCAAATGGCGCATTGGTTGGATTCGGTTTGACCCCAATTATCGCACCGTTATAGAACGTTGTGACGATCCGCTGATCGTGCCGCCCTCACCAAAAAACGACGAAACCGATATAGCCTTTGCCGCATCGGCGTTAACCGAGGATGAGGTCATTCACGTGTACTATTCCGTGGCCGATCAACATATGCGACGGGCGACGCTGCGCTTGATTCCTTGTTGAGGACGGCATAAAAATTAGCGTCAACCGGCAACTGATCCGATTCTTATAGACTCGCCGTGACTACGTCTCTGGGCCCTCGGCACGAACGCTCAGCTCCATGGAGCCGATGAACGAGAGTACCTTCTTATCTCTAGCCGTCTGGCGCCGGTAATGGACGAGCGCGTCGAGCGGGTACCAGAGCCCCACCCAAGCGATGACGGCAAAGAATCCGTCACCGATGAACTGATTCGCGAGCGCCGAGAGTCCGAAGCGATTGAAATAGTATGATAGCAAGACCGCAATCACAAAGAGAACGCACCCGACACGCAGCGCCGACATGACATCCTGCCATTGCGCGCTACGGATGAGTTCTGTTTGTCGTAGACGCTGGAGGCAGTAGCCCCCGATCGCCCGCTGCAGGAGCGCTTGTGTCTCCGCGTTGATCTGATCGCTGGGGAGGGTCACGACGACGCGCAATCCCGGGTGCAACCGGCGAGGCGTCAGTTCTCCGATCAATTGCTCCATGCCGCTCTCGAGGCGCCCGTACTCGGACAGCATGTCGGCTGGCGCCACCTCAAAAAGCTGCTCAGGCGCTCTCAGCCGCAGGATAATCTCGGTGCCGCGAGCGGTCGTCATGCGTGCCTCCGCTAACGCCATTGCTCGGCGACGTTTGGAGACCTCCCCGAGTTCGATCAAACGTCTGCACATGACGCACCGTGAATCGTAATCCGATGACGACTCGTTCGGCTATCGTCCACGGTTCACGCCACAAATCTGTTGTGGCGCTCGCACTGCTAATCGTGCCAAGATGTAATGCGTAGCGACCCTCGCGTGGATGCACATCGAATCGGCATCTGGGGCTTTAGCAACGGAGGCTGGACCGCACCACTGGTATCGCTCCATCGGCCGGTCGCTTTCATGATCCTAAAAAGTGCGCCCACGAGATCCTTGGCGCAGAACATTGATTATGAAGTCGAACAAGAGATGCGCCGGCATAATGTAGAAACTGCATCTCCGGAGGCGATAGCCCTTTGGCACGCGTTCCACCGGGCGCTCAATGGCACCGGTTCGTGGAGCTATACGAGGCGCCTGTACGATCTCGACGCAAAAAGGGCATGGTTCCGGTACTCACTGATGCCGGAACTTGGTGTCTCCATTCCGCCACCCTCGTCGATGATCGCGGGACTGCGCCGATTTGTGACCTTCGACCCAACACAAACGTTCCAGAGCGTTTCGTCGACTCCGACGCTGGCGCTTTACGCCGTGCTCGATCGAAATGTTGACGCCACCGATTCAGCGACGCATTTACACGAGTACCTAACTCGTGCTGGGGATCGTGATGTAACGATCAAGACGTACCCGAATGCCGGGCATCAACTCATTGTGTCGAAAAGCGGATACAATGGAGAGCCCGATCTTCCCGAGCGTTTTGTTTCGGGGTACCCCCAGATCATGATCGCGTGGCTAGCGAAGCGCGGGTTCACGAAGCAGCGCGTGCCGTGAGCCGAGGCCGCCGCATCGTTCGAAGCGATCGCTTGGCCGGCTGTTGTCGGGGCCGGTGTAACCAGTCAACGTGATCGTTCATCTGGTCGACGGAACCTACGAACTCTTCCGCCATTTCTATGGACTGCGTCGCTTCACCGAGGGGAAGAAACGACGGTTCGGAGCGGTTGCCGGAGTGCTCAATACTATGGCGCAAATGATCGGCGACGGCGCCACGCACTTAGGCGTCGCCACCGACCACGTTATCGAGTCCTTCCGCAACGAACTTTGGAGTGGCTACAAAACGGGGGATGGAGTCGAACCGGCGCTTCTCGCACAGTTTGAGCCGCTCGAGGAGGCGTTGCGAGCTATGGGGATTCCGGTTTGGGCGATGATCGAGCTCGAGGCCGATGATGCGCTGGCCTCGGCGGCAACAATCGCTTCGCGGGAATCTCGGGTAGAAAAAATCTGCATTTGGACTCCGGATAAAGATCTCTCGCAATGCGTGCGCGAGGATCGCGTCGTGCAAATCGACCGAAGGAGCAAGGTCATCCGGGACGCCGACGGCGTGCGAGCTAAGTTTGGGGTAAATCCCGAGCTGATGCCCGACTATCTTGCGCTCGTTGGCGATGCCGCCGATGGCTATCCGGGCATCGCGGGCATTGGGCCGAAGGGTGCGGCCGCTCTCCTCACTCGTTATGGCGCGATCGAGCAATTCCCGCCGGAAGAGCTCGGCGAGCGGCAACGTCTCGCGCTGTTATTCAAGGAGCTAGCAACCCTGCGGACCGATGCGAAACTCTTCGCGGACGTTAGCGAGTTGGAGTGGCGCGGCCCTACTTCCGGATTTTCCGCCGCGTGCGCGCGGCTCGAGGCCCCCGATCTCTTTGCTCGCGTCACGAAAGCCGCGCAAACCCGCGCACACGGGGCCTCGGAGCGGTAACCGCAACCTTTTCTACTCCTGCGGGGTGTAAGCGTTTGCATCGAGGACGAGTCTGTGAGACACTCCTTCTCGTCCTCAAGCGCGATCTTTCGAGTGGTCGATAAGTTGCGCCCACCGAAAGATAGGTTTCGACATCTCCATTTTTTCAGAGCTCCAGCTGGATGCTGCGATATTTCGCGGCATCGAAGATCTTCACTTTACAGAGGCCACGCCCATACAGCGCACGGCCATTCCCGTTGCTCTCTCGGGTCGCGACGTCTTTGCGAGCGCTCCAACCGGCAGCGGCAAAACCGCGGCTTTCGGCATTCCGCTACTCCAAAAACTGCTCGAGCGGCGTGCCGACCGCCGTGCCGCGCTGGTCTTGACGCCGACTCGCGAGCTGGCGCAGCAAATTGCGGAGCACCTTCGGCAGCTGGCAAAACACACCAAGCTACGCGTCACGCCGATCTACGGAGGCGTGGCCATGAAACCGCAGATCAATGCCATGCGCCGCGGTACCGACGTCGTCGTCGCAACGCCCGGACGGCTGATCGATTTGATGCAGCAGGGCGAAGCTCGTCTCGACAACGTTGCGGTTTTCGTGCTCGACGAAGCTGACCGAATGCTCGATATGGGGTTCTTACCGGCTGTAAAGCGCATCGTCGCCAAACTTCCGGAGCGCCGCCAAACGCTCTGTTTCTCGGCAACGCTCGGCAGTGCGGTGGTTGCGCTTGCACGCGAGTTTCTCCACGATCCCGTGCGCATCAATTTGGCACCTCCCACGCCCGTAGCAACCGTAACCCAGTGGGTGTACGAAGTGGAACCGCACAAGAAAACGGATCTCCTCGTGGATCTGCTCAAAGATGGACGCGTTTTCAATGCAATCGTTTTTACGCGGACCAAGTCGCGGGCCGAGCGCGTCGCCGGAGCTTTGATGCGACATAGCGTCGACGTGGATCGCATCCACGGCGGCCGTTCGCAGGCGCAACGCTCGCGAGCCCTCGACGCCTTTAAAAAAGGACGTTACCGGGTCTTAGTCGCCACCGACGTCGCCGCGCGGGGCATCGACATCGACGATCTCGGACACGTCATAAACTACGACGTTCCCTCCGAGCCCAACGATTACATACATCGCATCGGACGCACCGCGCGCGCGCAAAAAACCGGCGACGCAATCACGTTCGTTTCCCGCGACGAGGCGAGTTCGTTTGCGCGTATCGAAGGCGCAATCGGCACGCCGCTAAAGCGCAGCGAGCATGGCTTCATGGAGCCGGCATCCGCTCGAGCGGTGACGGTCGAGCCGCAGGTGCACCGCCGGTCGTTTCAGCGGCGCCGCCGCCGTTGAAAAGCGGCGTGTAGCTCAAGATCTCGGGAGCGTGATCCAGCCTTTGTCGGCCTGGATCTGCCAGCCTTGAGCATCTCCCGTGTGGCTGCGATACGTGCCGCCACCGCCAGCGCAGCCACCACCGGCGCCGATCGCTTGTGCGCAAAAGTCGACGACTACGTATTTGCCGTTGTACCGAATGCGTTCGGACGTGCAAACCGTCGCCCACTTCGGATAGCTCGACTGGCCCCAGTCCGATGCAAGAACCACCGACCACCCGACGATGTCATCGCGCGCGGTCTTTGCCTTGTAAACGATGCAATTGTTCAAGCCGAAAATCATTTGCCCGTGACCCTGCACCGGGACGCGAAGGACGCCGTCTTGGAACCGAGCTTGGTCGTCCTTCGAGAGGGCAAATGCGACGTGCGGAGCACAGCCGGCAGCGATTGCCCCAACGGCGAGCAAAATGACGGCACGGCAATAAGGCGTAGTCGACGGCATTAACGGTGAGATATGTTTGCCACGGTTCGAGCCACGACCCCTCCGAAGGTGCTATGCCATTTCCGCGACAAAGTTAGGAGCCTTCCTCGAATCCGTCAACGATGAGGAGATCGGTCGTGCTTAACCGCTGCCGCAGTTCCTTAGCCGGCGCGTACTCTTCAGAATGCCACCATGCGTTGGCTCGTTCGTACGAATCGAACTCGAGCACGACGATACGCGACGGGTTCCAGGATCCTTCGAGCACTTTCATCTCGCCGCCCCGCACTAGGTAGCGTCCGCCGAACTTCGTAACGGTCTCTTGGGCCATCTTTTTATAGTCTTCGTATTTTTCTGGATCGCTCGTCTTAACGTTGACGATCACATAGGCCGGCATTCCCGGCGATTAGACAGGCAATCGCGCTCTTCCCACATACTCGCGGCTCTAAAGCAACACCGTGGAACACCGCTGATCAACCCGCCGGCGGCGTAACGCGTTCGTAGTCGGTCGTCCAGACGGTCTGCCACGTCTTACCTTTGTCCGCCGAGAACGCTTCTTCGAAGCGCGGGTTACCGTTGTGCTGAGCCCAACGGTAACGCACGACGATCGGTTTGCCATCGAACGTATCGAGGCCGAAGAAATCGCCGGCGCCGTCTGCGCCGAATTTGCCGACCTTCGGCGGGAGCGACAAGCCCCGCTTCTGCGTTCCCGAGTAGAGCGACCACTGATGCGTAACCGGATCGTACAAGCGAACCGTCACGCCCACGATGTGCTGCGCCGGACAATGGAGATCGTCGTCCTCGATGTCGGCGCTTCCACCCCAAAACGGCCGGACGGAAGACGTACCGTCGCATGCGAACCAATCGTGACTGTCGCTTAACGGATGGCGCAGCTGCATGTAATGCGTTCGCCAAGTCCCAATCAGAAAGTCGAAACCGTTGTGTCCGTCGCCGTCCGGCGCAGTTGCGTTCCACACGCCTTTGCTAGAAGATGACACGCGCTCCGTGTCGGTAATCCAGTTGACTTCCCACGACTTTCCGCCGTCGGTAGAGAACGCTTGTTCAAAGTGGGGATTGCCGTTTACTTTGGTCCAGTGGAAACGGCAAATAATGGGCGTGCCCTTCCAGTTATCGTACGAGTAGAAGTCGCCGACGCCGTTTGCATCGAAATGCCCGACTTGCGGCGGTGGCGGGATGCCGAGCTTTTTCGTTCCCCACCAAAGCGTCCATTGGTGCGTTTGCGCATCGTAGAGGCGAAGCGTCATGCCGCCGATATGCCGGTTCGGGCATTTCATATCGCGCGTCTTCGAGATTTCCGCTGCCGCCCCAAAACGGGCGAAAGACCGAGGTGCCGTAGCACTCGTACCACTGGTGGCTGCCGACCAACCGATCTTTGAGTATGCGGTAGTGCGTACGCCACGTTCCATACGCAAAATCGAAATCGTTGCGTCCGTCGCGCGCCGTCGGGGCGGCCGGGTAAGGCGTGTACACCGGTGCAGGCGCGGTCGAGGCAGCAAGCAGCGTTACAGCCAGCAGAAGCGTCGTGATTAGGTTCTTCATGGGATGGACTCATTCTAAGCGAGGATTGGACCTTTGTATTGGGCCAATATGTGGTATTACGAAGGTGCCAATCGACCTCGCGCCGTGGTATCGGCTTACACACCACCGCCAACGTCAATGGCGACGAGCTTGCCGTTCATGAATAGGAAGCCCAAGTAGGCGGCGACCTCAACGGCGGTCTTCGTTTTGTTGGCCCCCTCGGAAGTCGAGGACGCTTTGAAATCCTGATTGAACGTGATTCGCCGGTAACGTCCATTCGAGTAAAGGGTACCGGGGCCGTCAATCGCCGTGACCTGTTCGAGGGTCATTCCAAGGCGCACTCCATTGCGCGTCCGGTCGGGGGCTGGATGGATCGGGAGTCCAGAGGGTGCGCCGGAAACTGTCGTGACGGTGAGGTCCGACGCGGTACCGTATTGAGAATAGAGCACCGCCAACTTGTGGGCCGAATCGTAGAAACCGGATAAGCAACGGCCGTTCCCAAAATTATTACGATAGTGCTTCATGGCCTTGTACCATGAAGCTTGATCGTGCGAAAGTGGGAACGCCGAGTAGTCGAGTATGGTATCCAGCTTGCGCGGCTGCACGGAGTTCTTTTAAAAGTCATTTGCGGATCTCAGGATGAGTTGCGAACCCGGCTGCCGCGCAAACCAGCGCTGAAATGCTTCACAATCCGTCGCAGCAGTCGCAGCCGACGGCGGTGCCACGATTAACTCGGCCGTGAGCGCGAATGCGATAGATAACGACGCTATAGCGGCGCGCGTAAGTGCAATCAAGGCGACGGCGTTGTCGGCGGCGTCCAGGAAGTTCCGTCGGCATACTCGACGCGCAGAATGCGGTACGTCACAAAGCGCGCAGCCAATAGCGGGAGAGCCGCAACGCCGGTGCTCACACCGGTGCAGTTCTCGCTGTAGGCGCGGTTGCCCGTTCCGCCTTGCCAACTCGCCATGCTGTCCCAGCCGTGGATGTCGATGCCGGGTGAAAAGGTGCCGCGACGATCGAGGTCCAGCTGTCCGAGCGCAGCGCCGGCGTCATCTGAGATCGGAAATTGGAAGAGCACCCGCGTTGCGGTGCGGGAGTCGGTGTTCTTAAATGAGATGCACGCGTGGGCGGCGCGGCCGTCACGTTTGACGGCGGCCCAACCGCCGAATACGACGATGTTCCCCGCGGGAGCGCCACCGATGGTGGGGCTTCCGAACTCGAGCGAACGATAGGGATTCGGCGTTGGTGTCGGCGCGGGCGTCGCGGGGCCAACGTTCACCGGCTTGCGGCTTCCGATATCTGCGTCGGTTGCGCCGCGCGCGTACAGCGCCGAGCGGCCCCCACCGCGCAAAAATACGAGCATTGCGTGCCGGTCGGGCTCGTCCAAGGTGCGCAGAATATCAAACTCCACCCTGTAGGCCGGATCGCTGAATTTCGGTGACGCTGCGCCGGCACGCGCCCAGTGCACGAGGCTTGCGAACTGAGAATCGGAGAGATTCCGCGTGCTCATGAGCACCAGACCGAGGAAGCCCGAAGCCGCCGGTTTTGCAGGGGCCGGAATAATGATGGCCAGCGTCAGGGCGGCAGCGACGGACGCTAGGAAAGAACCGCGGCGGATATTCATTCTGGGAGCTTCTCTCTTGCCGTCAGCCGCCCCCTTGCTCACCGGCCCCCCTTCCCTACCGGTGGGGTCACGAGCTAACATGTCGTCGCTGATCGTGATGTTCATCGCCTTCACGTGCGAGCAGAGGTCTCTTTGTAGACCACATGCTCGCGGTAGCGTGAATAAGAACCCATTACTTAAGATGCAGAGCATAGAAAAGAAAAGCCGGAGGCGCAACGCGAAGCCGTCGATCGTCTTGGTGAGCGGCTGGAGCGCGATCCGCACTTCGGATCCTTTTCCACGCGAAGTGCCGAGCAGCGCAAGCAGCGGCATGCACCAGCTCGAGCCGCTCGCTCAGGTACGAAATCATCGTAGGGCGATGCATCGGTCTCGGATTACATAGATGCTAGGACTTAAGACGCAAGCTTCAGAAATGCCGGACCTTACTACCCAGGGGCTTTCGAAGGCCCGTCCCTTACATTGAATCGTTGAGCGACCCGGTGCGCCGAAATACCGGTTCGCGGTGAAGATCAGTCACACAAACCGTTCTGCTTCAGAGAGGCTTATTATATGAACGTTCTAGCTCGGCGCCGGTACACGCTTTGGCGCTATGCAGTCGCCCTCGGCACGGCGAGTCTCATATTCACCGGCTGCGGCGGATCGCAGGCGCAGGTCGGCGCGCCCGCGACGATCCAGCAAAGCGCCGCGAGGTCTGGATATCCGGGTCGCGCCGATTCAGGGATGGCGCACCCCCCTGCAGTCGCGAAATCCCAGTGGACGGTGAGCGGCCGAAGCATTCTCCTCGACGGCGAACCGTTCTACATCAAAGGCGTCGATTACGGGAACACGCAGATTGACGATTACTCGGATCCAAACCCCTTGGACAACGCCAATGAGCCGATCTGGGGACCCGATCTCGACGCCATGTGCGCCGCGGGCGTAAACGCGGTCAAAGTGTATAACGTAAGCTTGGACAGCTTCAAGCCATATCTACCTGATTTGGGCAACGGTAACAAACTGAAGCCTTATGAAACCGGCAAGATCGACAAATTCCTCGACAGGGCGTGGAACGGCTGCCCCGGCCATCCGATTTACGTCGTTCTCAGCATCTTCTTCGGGGGATACGACGTGTTGAATGTGCCGCAAAAACTCAAAGCACTGAAAGCAGTCTATCAGCTAACGGCTAGGGAGTACGCGGCTGACCCGGCGGTCATGGGATTCTCGTTAGGTTCGGAGATCAACGACGGAGAGCTTATCAAGATACCTGAGTGGTGGAAGAATCTTAACGAGATCGCTAGCTCGATTCGGACCGGTTATAAAGTCACCAGGTCGAAGAAGATCATCACAACGACGATGGTAGACACCGTGGCAGATGGCAAGCTTACTACGTTGGTTGCCGGCGAAGCCAATAATTTCGCGATCGACGCATGGGGCATCGATTCGTATCGTGGGTATACGTTTACCGACATCTGGAAACAGATCAAGGCGGCTACAAAAAAGCCGCAGATCATGGCTGAGTATGGAGCGAGTGCAGGGTGGTGGACCCAGTCGAGCGCCACATACGACCAAACATCCCACATTTGCCCCGAGAATACTTATCCAGCAGGTTCATTTCGGCCGCCGGATTGGCCCAAAGATAAACCTTGGAGTGGTGCTCCCTACTGGGGACTCCCGGGGAACCAAGGCGGGAAGCCGCCCTGGGAACATGTCCGTGACTTGCCGGCCAGTGGGAATCCCAATATCCATTTCCTCGCAGCCCAAGTGACATCGAATGCCGAAGAACTTTATGCCAACTCGACGAGTCAAGGCGGCGTCGGTTCCGGCGGCTTCTACTTCGAGTGGAACGATGAGTGGGCTAAAGCCGGATGGCCGCACCTTCAAATCGGCGGCGGTTCCAACGGCAAAGGTGCACAGAATATCGCGCCCACTCCGCCATTTGCAGGCTGCTATTGGGACGAGGCGTGGTTCGGGCTTAATTCGGACAAACCGGTTGACAGGCAGTACGTATTTCCTGGGGCCGGGAACCCATTTCCGAAGCGTCCTGCAGACAAACACGAGCCGCGGGCGACACTCAACGCGATCAAAGCTGCGTGGGCAAAAGAATAGGAGACTGCCCCAAGCTTCGGCCGTACGACTACCGGTGGGGATCGGCGCGAGCCGGTCCCCACTTCATAACGACCCTTCGCACACCGCAGGATGTAACTTACGGAACGTCAATCCCCGGGGCCGCCCAGGGGCTGTTCGAGAGATGATCGATTGGTTCGATCCCTATTTGCCCGCAAACGAACCATACGTAGCCCTATCAGAGCGCTCGGGGTCAGTGGATGGCGACACCCCAGGGTTCGCTCAGCGTTGTGATCGTCGGCGTGGTCGATGCGCCCTTAGCCGTGAACGTCACGAGCGATTGAGGGCTATGATTTATCACGTAGATCTTCCCGGCCGCGTCGAGCGCTACGCCGAAAGGCGTCGATAATCCGGACGTGATCGTCGGCGTGGTCGGTTTCCCGCTAGCGGTGAACGTCGTGAGCGAGTTGCCGTAGTAGTTCGTAACGTAGATTTTTCCGCTCTTGTCGATGGCAATGCCGCGAGGTCCATCGATGTTCGAGATGGTGGGCGTCGTCTGCTGGCCGTTTGGTTTGTACGTCGTTACGTTTGACGTGAAGGCATTCGACACGTAGATCTTGCCGTCGGCGTCGACCGCTACGCCCGTGGGTTCGTTCAAGCCAACGGTGATCGTCGGTTTGGTTGGCTTCCCACTCGAGGTGTATTTTGTAACGGTATCGGCTTCGTAGTTTGGAACGTAGATGTTGCCTTTTGAGTCGACCGCAATGACGCCGGGATCGTTTATTCCTTTGCTGATCGTCGGCTTGGTGGCTTTTCCGCTCACCGTATAGGTAACGATATCGTTCGCCCCGGAGTTCGAGATGTAGATCTTTTCGCCGGCGGCATCCGGGATTTCGGGCCGCATCGCAGACAGCCGAACAGCCCCCCGGCTAAGCTGGGGCAGTGCCGGCGTGGCGGCCGAGTGCCCGTCGCTGCCGCACGCAGAAAGAGCGGCTATCAAAACCGCGATCGATGTAAGAATCGGTATGCGCATAGACGTTACTTTAAACTGTCGGCCGCCGTTGCTTGCCTCGCGATTTATTTTGCGGGCTGCCCACGAACGTGTCTTCGTGGAGCGGCGCGAAGGCCCGCGGGCTGGGCGTGCGCAAATGTACGGCTCGGCGTGGAATTGTTGCGGTTTTCCGATCTCGAATGTCACTATGGGGCGCGCGAAGTATTCTCGAGTCTCAGTGGAGCTTTCAACAGCGGCGAACGCATCGGCCTCGTAGGCCCCAACGGCGCGGGGAAGTCCTCGCTCTTGCGTCTCCTCGCCGGCGTTGACCGGCCATTCGGCGGTACCGTCGTACGGGCAAAAGGCTTGAAGCTCGGGTATCTGGCTCAGGGCGTTTCCGACGAGACCGAGTCGACGCTGCAGGACCTCGTTGACGCTGCCCTGTCCAGAGCGACGCACGAAGAGTCGGGCGTGCGCAACAAAGCAGTGCGCACCATGCTCTCCGCGTTCGGCTTCGCGCCATCGGAATACGATCGTCCGCTACGCTCGTTTTCAGGCGGCCAGCGGGCGAAAGTAGCGTTAACGCACGTGCTGATCGACGAGCCCGACTACCTGATTCTCGACGAACCGACTAACCATCTCGACGTCGCGACGATCCGCTGGCTCGAATCGTTCGTGTCCAACGATCCCCGCGGTTATATCGTCGTTTCACACGACCGCTACTTTCTCGACCGGATAGCCACGCGCATCTGGGAGATCGAGCGAGGGCGCTTTCACGCCTACGTGCCCGAACGGCCCGCATACACCGCGTACGTCGCAGCAAAAGACGTGCGGCTCGAGGCGGAGCGACGCGAGTACGAAACCTTCGTTGTCGAACGCGACAAGCGGCGCCGGACAATCGCCGGCCTGCGAGCGACGCACACCTCCTCGGATTACAGCCAAGTACGCAGCCGCGAGAAGCAGTTGGCGCGCATCGAAGCGACAACTCGAGCCCCGTCTCCGGCGGCTTCCGAGCACCCGATCTCTGTCCGCCTACGCCCATCGCGGCGCGCCGGCAGCGGATTCGCCTTCGAAGCCCGGGGCTTGAGTAAAGCGTACGATCAACAGCTCTTCAGCGGGCTAGCGATCGATGTCGGCCGCGGGGAGCGCCTCGGCATCGTCGGTCCAAATGGCTCCGGAAAGTCGACGCTTCTGAAGATACTCACCGGCGCAGCGCAACCGGATTCCGGATCGATTGTCTTCAATCCCGCGGCGCAAGTCGCGTACTTTGCCCAGAACTCGCACGATCAACTCGACGTCCAGGAGAGCGCGCTCGCAGCCGTGCTGGACGGCGCTGCATTGACCCCGCAAGAGGCGCGCGGACTGCTCGGCCGCATGCGTATTAGCGGCGATGCCGCCGACAAAGCCGTGCGCGATTTTTCGGGCGGTGAGCGGCGCCGTATCATGCTGGCACGACTGATGGCGCGCGCGGCCGACATCTTACTGCTCGACGAGCCGACCAACGATCTCGATATCGACAGCCGCGAAGCGCTCGAAAGCGTCCTATGCGACTACGAGGGAACGATCGTCGTCGTCTCGCACGATCGCTATCTTCTGTCGCGCCTGTGCGATCGGGTATTGTGGCTTGAACGGGGCGCGTGGGGACTCGTCGACGGCGGTTACGACGTGTACGAGGCGGCGCAGCGCGAGCGCGATAAAGCGGCGATTGACCACGCGGTCGAAGAGTCGACCGTGCGTGCCAAGGCGTCGCGTCAAACGCCGTTGCGCGTACGCTCGCAGCTAAAGGGGCAGATCGAGCGAATCGAACGAGAAATCGAAGGCCTCGATGCGCGCGCAAACGAGATCGAGCTTCTCTTCGAGTCGCCCGAGATCTATACCGACGCCGCCGGATCCAGGGCGTTGAGTGAAGAACTCGCCGGCCTAAAAGTGCGCAGTCGGGAGCGCGTCATCAAATGGGAAGCGTTGCTGCATCAACTCGAAGAAATGACCGCCACGTAACGAGCGAGAATTAGACAGCAGATGCGCCGGCAGGATTACACGATCTTCGCGTACGCCAACGCCGGCGTCTTCTGCGATGGCTACATCCTCAGCAGCATTGGCCTCGCGCTGGTGACGCTCGCGCCGCGATTCGGCCTCAACGCGGTAACGGCGGGCAGCATCGGCGCGGGCACGCTCTTCGGCATCCTCGTCGGGGCGCCGCTCTTCGGCCACCTCACCGACCGTCACGGGCGTCGCATTCTGATGATCGCCGATCTCGGCGCATTCGTCGTCATCGCCATTGCGCAGATTTTCGTCACCGCCGCCTGGCAGCTCATCGCACTGCGCTTTCTGTTGGGCGTGGCGATCGGCGCCGACTATCCGATCGCGACGGCGATTATCGCGGAGTTCATGCCGGCGTCGCGCCGCGGCGCTGCGCTCTGCGCGATGGAAGGCGTGTGGTCGCTGGGCGCCGCTGTCGCCTACATCGCCGGATACGCGCTCCTCCAGACGGGCGCACAAAGCTGGAAGTGGATCCTCGCCAGCCCCGCGATCTTCGCGGTGATCGGTTTGCTGCTGCGAGCGAGCGCCCCCGAATCGCCGATGTGGCTGGCGGCGCGCGATGCCGGCGAGCTGCAACGCGTCTCGTTCGGAACGCTCTTCCACTCGGCCTACCGCGGCAAGCTGGCATTTATCTCGGCGATGTGGCTGCTGCAGGTCGTGCCGCTCTTTGCGATCTACACTTATGCGCCGACCGTCCTGGCCGCGTTGGGCTTGGGCAGCGGCGGCTCGCCGGCGGGAAGCATTGCGATCACCATGGCCTTTGCGCTGGGCGCGTTCTGCGCGATGCCATTGGTCGAGCGCTGGGGCCGGCGACCCGTCTGCATCGGCGGATTCGCGTTTGCGGTGCTGGCGTTCGGCATCCTGCCGTTTGCGCGAACCGCGATCGTCGTCGTCGCATTCCTCGCCTATGCGATCGGCATGGGTGCGGCGACGGTGCTCGAACTCATCTATCCGGCCGAGCTTTTCCCAACTTCGATCCGCGCGTCGGGAGCCGGATTCGCAGCAGGGGTGAGCCGGGTGGGCGCATTCGTCGGAACGTTCCTGTTGCCGATCGGCATGGCGCGTTTCGGCGTGACGGCGGTCATCCTCGGCGCGTGTGCGCTCTCGGCGATCGGACTCTGGATCTCATTGCTCTGGGCACCCGAAACGAAAGGAACGGCAATCGTATGATTCTGGCAACGCTGCTGCTTGCCGCGGCGGCAAACGCCATCGCGATCACGCATCACGTTCTCCACACGGACGGCACGACAATCCCCTATACCGCGCGTGCCGGCACGATCGCGCTCAAGAACGCAAAGGGCCAGCCCGATATCTCGATGTTCTACACGGCGTATACGAAAGACGGCGCCGATCCGGCGACGCGCCCCGTGACGTTCTTCTACAACGGTGGTCCCGGCGGCTCGAGCGTTTGGCAGCGCATGGCGGCGTTCGGCCCGGTGCGCGTGCTCGTTCCTCCCCCCGGGCAGAGCGTCTGGGCGCCCTATCGCGTCGTCAACAACGAGTACTCGCTACTCGACGTTACGGACGAGGTCTACGTTGACGAGCCCGGCACCGGCTTTAGCCGCCTGCTGCCTTCGGGAAAGCCCACCGACGCCTACGGCGTCGATGCCGACGCAGCCGCCTTCGCACAGTTCATTCGTTTGTATTGCTCGCAATACGGCCGCTGGAACGCACCGAAGTACCTCTTCGGCGAAAGCTACGGGACGATTCGCTCGGCCGCCGTCGCGCGGCTGATGGAGAACGGCTTCGGTCAAGCGATCGATCTCAACGGTGTCGTGCTGATGTCGTCGGCGCTCAACGTCGACCTGCTGTGGGACGACGCGATGGTCGGCGGCAACGATTGGCCGTTCGTGCTCTTTTTGCCGACCGAAGTGGCCACCGCGTGGTATTACCATCGGGTCGCCGACCGGTTGACAGATCTCCCGACGTTTCTCTCGCGCGTCGAACGCTTCGCGCTCACCGATTACTTAACGGCTCTTGCCGAGGGCGACGCGCTGCCGCCCGACCGGCGCGAGGCGATCGTCGCGCAGCTCGGCGCCTACACCGGCTTGTCTCCCGCGACGATCCGCGCCTCGAACCTGCGCATCGCGCCGGGGCGATTTCGCAGCGAGCTGCTCCGCGACCAAGGCAAGATGGTCGGCTATATGGACGCGCGGTACTCTGGTTACGACCCGGTCGGCAACAGGGAAGAGCCGGGATGGGATACTTCCGATCTCGCCACCACGCCGCAAGTGCAGGCGGTCTTCAACGACTACATTCGCGAGCGGCTCGACTATAAAACGGACCTCGAATACCTCACACTGATCGACGTGCTGAACGAGTGGAGCTGGAAGCACCAAACGGATCTCGGCGGCACCGCCGCACTACTGCGGCCTCCAAATACAATCGTCGACCTCTCCGAGGCGATGGCGGAGAATCCGAGCATGCGCGTCTTCGCTGCGATGGGATACTACGATTTCTCCACGCCCTACTTTCAGCAGCAGTACGACTTCGCGCACCTGCATCTACCGCCGGACCTGCGGCGCAACCTCACCGTCGAGCACTACGAAGCCGGCCATATGCCGTACATCGATACTGCGGCGTTGGCCAAGCTCAAAGCCGACCTGACGCGCTGGTACCTCGAACGCTAGTGTAGCGTCTCGTATATGGCAGAAATACCGATCGACGCTGCGGTCAGCGCGGCTATTCGGTAGGCGCGACCCCGATTGTGTCCAGCTGAGAATTGATCGATTTCACGGCCGCCTCAATTAACGCTCCGTCGCCGGAGTCAGCAGCTGCGGCTTTGTTGAGTTGGTCTTGCCAAGCGAGCAGCGCGGGCTTGCCACCTTCCGTGGCCCGCTCCATCCACGTGTCGCTGGTCCTCACCTTGCGGCAATCGTCCTGTTTGGCCCATTCCCCACCGATCCGACGCCCGAGCGATGTAAGCTGGGCCGCCACTGCGGCGTTCGTGCTTGGGTCGGTGACGTGAACGAGGATCTTTTGACTATCGGAGAACCAGCCGGCGTAGCCCCGCGCGCCAAAATAAAATTCGTGCACCTGGCCCCAATATTTGTTCCAACTCTGCCACTCCCCCTCACAATGGTCTGCCTGCCAAGCCCCATGAAAGGAATCTTTCCACGAATCGAGGGTACCAGCATCGTCGGCAAGACAGCACGCTCGTGCGATGAAAAAGATCGCGAATGCAATAGGTAGTGCGCACAGCATTTGCGGCGCTCTGTATCGTGAGATAAACATCGAGCGCTTGGTTCTGCGCCGGCGTCCGCTTTCCCGGGGATCCCTACAAGTTTCCGGGCAGCGTGATGGACGAAATTTCAACGAGCTTGCCGCCCACGACGGTGTAAGTCGTTATGCCGTTGTGCTTTGCGCAGCAGTTGCCTTCTCCCGCCGCATAAACGGGCTGCTTCACCACGAGGCGCCCTTTCTCGATGCGTGCGACGCACTTGTAGACGCCCAGGGTCGTAAGGCGATGCGCGCCGTTGTCACGCCAAACGTAGAGTACGATCGTCATAATGCCGCCGGTGCCCATACCGTCGATCGGAATCACGGCCAGCCAAGTTCCGTTAACCTTGCCCGAAGAACCCCCGCCGGTGTAGCAGCCGGAGGCAACGTGGGGAGCGTCGATGCACGTGTACCGCGCAGAGACGGCGTCGCCCAGCTTCACCACGGTGAGGCCGCCGTCGTTCCGAAGAATCGCGTCCCAGTCGGCGTGCGCGAACGGGTCGGCGTCCGCGACGGCCGGAACTCGTGCGGCGGCTGCGAGGAACACTAGCAAAACACAAGCAAAGGCGTACCAACGATTCAACTGCACTACTCCTTGGGGCCCAATGGGTTCGACGACTTGCCCAGCGACGCTTTCTGGACGCCGGGTTTGCTATTATAGACGCGGATGTCGACGATGAACACGGCGCCCCCTACGAAACGAGCGATGCTCGCCTTCGAGCTCAAAGCGGCGTTTTTCCGCGCCAAACGCTTCGCGACCGACGCCCGCGGCGCGACGCGCCGCTGGCCGCCCACCGGCGGTTCTTCCGGTGGCGCGCTCTTGGCCGAGATTTCGACGCCGCTCCGCTCCGCGGTCGCCGAAACCGATCCCCGCGAGGCACGCCTCATCGAAGGCAAGATCCACAACTTGTACATGGCGCTTCACCGGCTCGACGGCGCCGTCGTCCCCGGCGGCAGCACGTTCAGCTTTTGGCGGCAGATCGGTCGTGCCACCCGCCGCGCCGGATACGTAGAAGGGCGCGAGCTGCGCGAAGGCTGCATCATCCCTACGGTCGGCGGCGGACTCTGCCAACTCTCGAACGCGTTGTATGCGGCCGCGCTCGATTCCGGTTGCGAAATCGTCGAACGGCACGCGCATTCGCATTTCGTGCCCGGCTCGCTGACCGCGCGCGATCGCGATGCAACCGTCTTTTGGAATTACGTCGATCTGCGCTTTCGCACAAGGCACGAGCTCACGATCCGCTGCCGGCTCCAAGGCGATCGCCTAATCGTGCAGTTTTTTTCGCCGGTGACTGCGACCGTATCCCAGCCATTGCGATCCGTTCTCGACGTCGCCATCGCAGCCGCGCCACCGTCGTGTATGAGCTGCGATCGAGTCGCGTGCACACGACATCACAAAATACACGGCGCGAACTCTGCACCAGCGGCAGCATTCTTGCTCGACGGCCTTTGGCCCGAATACGATGCGTTCGTCGCGACGCAAGCAACGACAAACGACGTGGCGTTCGTTCCGATCGATGGAAAGCGTTTTAGTCTTCCCCAATACGCGTGGGCGCTCGCGGGATTCGGCGGCGTGAAGCAGGCGCCGTTCGAAACGCTCGTTCGCGCGGGACGCTCGCGCCGCCTTGCATCGCACGGGGCGGCGCGTCAACGAGCGATGCTGCTCGATGCCGAACGACTCGCCCGTCGATTTGCACGCCATTTGCCTTCGCGCGTCGAGCACATCGTCGTGATGCAGAGCCTGCTGCCGTACCTGTGGCGCACCGGTTACCTCGCCGGTTGCACCTTCGACGTGCTGATGACGTCATTGCCAATGAATACGTTGCACGAGGTGCTCGATGATGCGGCGCGCCGGCATCCAGATAGTCCGACTCTCTCGGACTTCCGCGCTCCGCGCGAAATCGTCGAAGCCGAACGTGAGGCGCTCGACCGCGCGCGTCGCGTCGTTACCCCGCACTGCGAGATCGCGCGTCGGTTCGGTCCGCGCGCCCTGCTGCTGCCGTGGGTCGTTCCAACCGTGCCTCCATACCGTGCGCCTACCTCTAACAGCGTGCTCTTTGCGGGCGCGACCCTGGGACGCAGCGGTGCATATGAAATACGCGAGGCGGTGCGGCGAACCGGCACCTCGATCGTTGTCGTTGGCGATCGCGACGCCGAAAGACCCGATTTTTGGCGCGGGCTCGACGTGACACGCGTGGCGAATTTTCGTCAAGGGCTCGATCTGGCACGCGTCGTCGCCTTGCCCGCGTTTGTGGAACATCGACCGCGCCAGCTTTTGCATGCGCTCGCCGCGGGCGCCCGCGTCATCGCAACCGCAAGCTGCGGACTGGCGCCGGCGAGCAATCTTACGATCGTGCCGGCCGGGAACGCAGATGCGCTAACGGAGGCAATTCTCTAATCGTCGAAATCAAGTGCTCGAAACGCCTGTTGGCCTCATCGTGACGATGTATGGATTGGTCCACTGAAACCGTTAACATCGTGCAGATTAATGTAATCTGCGGCAAGGTGATGCGGATTAATGCGAATTAGTGCGAGGCCGTGATTCGGGTCCCGGCCACTCCCGTCGAATACCAGATACGCTTTGACGACCGAACGGTTCACCTGGCTTCCCGCGCGAGTCGGGAAATGCCGGCTGCGCGAATCCGCGTGCGCAGTGCATCGTACGTTTTGCAGGCGTCGTGATAGATCACCGGCATCGGCTCAGCGCCATCGGCGCAGATGCGTTTCAATTCCATGGCATGCGCGAGGCCCGCTACCACGCGGCGGTACGTCTTGAAAATCGGCTGCTGGATGTCCGCGAGGTATGGATCGATTGGCGTGCCGCAGCTGAGGCAGCGTCACGGCTGTTCGGCCCACCTCGCCCGATCCTTATACAGCGGAGACGACGGCCGCGGGCCGTCGCAGCAGCGCAGGAGTCCAGGATACGCGGGCTGCCCGACCGCGAGAAAATCGAATGGATTACTCGTCTTATCGTAATGCTCCATAAGGCTTAAGGTCGGTAGCGTCAACTGCGAGGTCGCGAGTAGGTTGACCCACGCGGGCGTCTTCATCGGCGTGCCGAGCGTCTCTGCAATCGCGTATTGCCAGGCCTCGCCGCGCCGATTACGTTACGACTTCGGTCGTCCCTGTTCACGTCCTCAATCTTGAATGAAGACCCGTCGAGGTCGTAAACTTTCAACGTTGCGAGGTCGTCGAGAATCGCGTTTAGCCAAGAACGCGAAAGCGCGCACACCGCACGCCGGCCATCGGGCAGAACATGGGACCATTAGTGCACGGCACGAGGGCGAGCGTAGCAATTCATCTCAGTGCGATCCGAGCGCTCGCACCAGCAGAGAACTCCATCGAAGGCTTTGACGCCTTCTGACTCTCACAAGGCTGTTAGGGCGCATTCGGCGTAAAAACGTCTTTGTGAGCCCTCGGGAGTTGCCCGGCGCCCTGGTTCTTGGCTTGCTAGCTTCGCTAGCCGCTCACGCGGTTATCTTCGGGGGCGAGCACGCCATGGGCGGAGCGTATAACGGTCTGCTTGTGCAACTCGCATTCGTGGGTTCCCTCGGCATGAGCGCGGCCTTTGCCGCGGTGGCTTGGGGCGCAGCTGGGCGCGTAGCTGACGGCAGCGTGTTGGCGGCCCGTATAAGCGAAAGGCTGCCGGCGCCCCCGGCACTACTAGGAGCGACCTGCCTTTGGTTTGTACTGGCCGAGCGAATTGAACCTGAACACGCCGCCGCCTCTGTTTTGTTGACACTACTTTGCCTTGTTGTCTCTGCCGTGTTGCTGGGGGTTGTGGCACGGTTCAGTCTCCGTCTGCTAGTGCGCGTCACGTTCGCGGTATCCCAGTCACCCTTTTCAGAGCGCGTTCCGGCGTGGGTGCGGCGAACTCAGCAACGCCCGATAACTCGCCGGTCGCCACTACTGCGGCGTCATTTCGCTCGTCCTCCTCCGATTGCGAACGTCCGCGCGTAACGCGCGCCCTTTTCGTCCGCACTTCAGCCTTACTTGATCGGAGAGGACAAATGTCCCGATTTTTCTCGGCGCCAGTCGCCGTTTTCTTCGCGTTTGTTTTGGTGCTCATCGCCCTAGTCACCGCCGTTCCAGCAGTCGCCGCGACGACCGGCTTGGTGCGCGGCACAATCACGGTAGACGGAAAACCGGCTCCGCGCGCAACAGTCACCCTCGAAGGCCAAGGTTCAAAGTTCGTGACAATAGCCGATGCCTTGGGTAACTATGTTCTCTCGTTGGTTCCATTCGGCCAATATCGCCTCATCGCACATTCGGGCAGCGCGCACGATCTCACGGTTCTCGTTACGGTGACCAGCAACACCGTCGCCACCATCGACGTGCCCCTCTCGACGAAACTCACCCAAATCGCGAATACGACGGTATCGGCCGTCGGTCGCGGCGCACAGTCCAATGCTCCGTCTGTGCACTTGCTAGACCAGGCGACGATACAGGCATCGCCGGTTAACAACAGCCTCAATAAGTTGATGCTCGCGCTCTTCGCGCAAAGCTGGGATGGCAAGTGACTGTCGCAATCAGCGTCGCCGCATCCGTTCTCCTTTTTGGGATGGAGGCGAGCGAACAGCTCGCAGCAGGGCGCCTCGATGGTCTCTTGAGCGCCTTTGGGGCTGTTCCCGCGTACGGGCTCGGGTTGATCGTAATTTTCAGTGCTGCGGGAAACGCCATACTGCGAGCGCTCTGCACCCGGCTGATCGCTGCCCATACCCGCATGATTTCACTCATCGCGTTTCTTCTACAGGACCGGACTGCGGGTCCGGAACCGCTCTGTGCGCTGTTGAGAGGCGAGCTCCCCTCTGCCCTTTGCTGTGCTTGCGACGCATCGCGAGTGCACGGCAAGCGTGGGCCACCAGTTTTCGCTAGCTAAGCCAAACAAAAACTAACTACCCGCTTATCTAGTGAGGTCAACTTATGTCCGTTCGTTCGCGGCGCGCGCACGCGCGCACCCTTCCCGTTCGCAACCTAATTCTCTGGCTCAGCGTAGCCGTCGTCGCTATCGGTGCCGTTGTCTGCATTGCCGTTTCGAATCGCAGCATCCCGCCGATCGCCGAAAGCGCGCCGCCGTATAGCTTCCTTTCCGTTGGCGAATCGGCCCCGCCCTTTTCCGCGGCGACGACGCAGGGCGCATTTTCGCTCGAAGGCACCCGGCTGCCGGTCTTTCTCGAGATCTTTGCTACGTGGTGTCCGCACTGCCAACGCGAAACCGTTGTGCTGAATCGGCTTTATGAACGGTACAAAGGCCGGGTCGCATTCGTAGCAGTTACGGGAAGCCCGTACGCGCACGATCGTCAATCTCCCGAATCAATGGGCGACGTTCTCGGTTTCGTTCAGTATTTCAAGGTGCGCTATCCGATGGCGTTTGACGGCTCGCTTTCCGTTGCCGACAAGTATCTACAAGGCGGCTATCCCACCCTGGCTATCATCGGAGCGAGCAAGCGCATCGCTTATATTGGCAGCGGAGAGATTGCGCAGGCTACACTCGATTCAGCTATTCGCCACGTTTTGCGGACAGGTTAAACTGCGAGATGCGGATTAAGAATGTCATCGCAGTTCCGTTCTTGCTGCTTGCCGTACTAGCATCGGTACAGGCTCGCGCTGATCAGGTGATTCCCGGTAAAGACATTACGTATCCGGGGACCGTGCCTGGCGCTGCCTTCCTGCGCGCAGATCGCACCCCGGAAGGGGTCGTGCGCATTGATGCCTGGGAAGTCCTCCACGGCCGATTGGTTCAAATCTACGACATCGATATGACGAAACTTATGCATATGATCGTCGTGTCAGATGACCTCACGGACTTTCAGCACGTCCATCCCACACTGCTGCCGAACGGGCACTTCACTATCGATCTGCATTTGGCGAAACCCGCTGAGGCGTACCATATCTACCTAGACGGGCGACCTCACGGTTCCGGCCGAAATGTATTCCGGTTCGACCTGCCGCCCGAAGCCGGGGCGCCAACAGCGACTCGCTACGTTCACGCTGCCGGCTCTTCGGTGCAGGTCGGTCCGTATACCGTAATGATCGACCCAACGTCGGTTCCGATCGGCGAGATCGCCACGATATCGGTTCGCATTCTCAAGAACGGGCACCCGGCGAACGATTTGCACCCTTACCTGGGCGTAATGTCCCACGGGGTCCTCCTAGGCACCAAGGATCTGACTTACATGCACGTACACGGCATGACTTCTGAGATGCTCGATATGTCTAGCGCAAGCGATTGTGGCGATAGCATGATGATGCAGATGACGCCAATGCCTCCGGATCTGAATATCGGCAACCAGTTCGAGCTCGAGTTACTGGCGCCAAGCACGCAGGATTACGATCTGTGGCTTCAATTCGTCGGAGGCAAGACTATCTACACTGCGCCGTTGCTCGTGACGACAAGATAGGGGAAAAGGCGTTGTTCGTCGTGCGTTCACGCAATACGTGGCAGGCTCACGGCTTTACGAGTCTTGCTCGAACCGCGTAGTGCCGAAGCGGCACTACGCTCAGCCAGAGGGGCACGTGCTCGGGATGCGGAGTATAAGCAACTCGTTCGCCCAACTGTCCGATGAACTCCGTCCGGCTCTGCTGGCCTTTACGTCGCGTGCAAAGCAATGCGCGCAAGCGCCATGCCGGCCATTGCCCCCAAGACGCCGAGAATGACCGAGCCGCAGCAGTACGCTAGGGCGGTGGCCGGCACACCGTCTGATAAGAGCGTCACGGTGTCGTAGCTAAAAGTTGAGAACGTCGTAAAGCCGCCGAGGACGCCTACCATCGCGAAGGCGCTGACGTAAGGGGACAGTCCAATGCTCGACTGGGAGTAGATCGCGACTATGCCAATCAGGAAGGAGCCAACAACATTAATCGCAGCGGTGTGCCACGGAAACCCGGGCCCAATCCGCTCGATACTTAAGATGGCTATCGCATAGCGGAGCATCGAACCCAGCGCCCCACCGATGCCGACGAGTCCAAACGCAAGCAACGGCTTCACTTTGGTTTCCCCGCCTTGTATGCAATAATGTGAACGCTTTCAAGCGTGACGAGCCCTTCACTGACCATCTTATCGAGAGTCGGGAGGAACGCCTGAACCTTCTCCTCGGACTCCACAAGCTCGATCATAACCGGCAAATCTGAGGATAGATCCACAATCCGCGCAGCATGCACGACGGAGTGGGCTCCAAAGCCTAGGATGCCTTTGAATACCGTTGCACCAGCTAAACCAGCCCTCCGCATCTCTTCCACAATGGCGACGTGCAGCGGCTGCCCTTTCCAGCGGTCGGACTCACCAAGGAATATCCGAACAAGTTTTGCGGTGCCTTCACTTTTCATGACTGATTACCCCTTCGGTCGCATTACCTGTGTAACCCGTTTTCAATTCCCATCCTCACATGCACGCATGCGAGCGCAGGCGCGCCCTCGGAAATTTCTGGCTCTCCCGCTAAAGGCGGCGTAACAATCTCGGCGCAGCGGAGAGCAGAGCGCCTGCTCCTCTAACGGCCCTCTAACGGATTCCGCAAAACTCGCTGGGATTCGAAGGGACTCGCCGGGACTCTAAAACGCGAAAACCCGTACAGGAAAGGATTATCGGGTATTCGACGGGAGCGGCCGGGACCCCGAATCACGGGTTCGATTCTCGTTGGCGCTATAAAACTTCATAGTGTTCCACATGGCAAGGCCAAAGAGCGACGATAAACGGAGTGCGATCGTGTCGGCAGCGATCCGTGTCATCGCTGGCCAGGGCCTCGGCGCAGCGACGGCGACGATTGCGAAGGAAGCGGGCGTCTCTAACGGGTCGCTCTTCACGTACTTCGAGACGAAGGCCGATCTGTTGAAAATGTGGTGCCATTTGGCGGACTGGGGGGGCATCCTTTCCCGAGAAGCGCCGAACGCCCGCGCAACTCACTGTATCCGATGATATCAGCCCGGAAAGTCGCGAGGCCGGGCATCGCGCACTCGCCGGCGTCGCGAAACTTCTTGAAAGAAGCCGCGAACGCGGACCGATGCGAGGCGCGCCGCTGGCTCTCGTCGTTGCGTTGTTCAACGCGCACGCTGACGCGACGGTCGACTTCATGATCAAAGATCCCGCCAACGCCGACAAGCATTGCGCGATGTCGTTCGAAGCCTTCTGGCGCATGGTCGGCTAATTTTTTTCCAAGGAGCACGATATGAAGATCGCCATCGTAACCGGTGGTAGCCGAGGAATCGGCCGCAATACCGTCATCAGTCTCGCCGAACGCGGCATCGATTCAATCCTTACGTATAACGCGCGGCGCGACGCGGCGGAAGAGGTCGTCGCGGCCGTGCACGAAGCTGCCGCTCGCGCGATCGCCTTGCAACTTGACACCGGCGACCTGCGCGCGTTCGACGGTTTTGTCGAAAACGTGCGAAACGCGCTCGTACAACTGGGCGCGGAGCGCTTCGACTATCTCGTCAACAATGCGGGCAACAATCACCACAACATGCCGTTCGAGAAGGCGACGGAAGAAGAACTCGACAGCATCTACAACGTCCACTTCAAAGGCGTGTTTTTCCTTACGCAGAAGCTGCTTCCGCTCATCAACGACGGCGGACGAATCGTCAACCTATCGACGGCGCGGACTCGCGTCGCTTCGCCCGGTGGGGCAGTCTACGCGTCGATGAAGGGGGCCGTTGAAGTGCTAACGCGATCCATGGCGCTGGAACTCGGACCGCGCAAGATCGCCGTCAACACGGTCGCTCCCGGCGCCGTTGCAACGGATTTCAGCGGCGGCGTCGTCCGCGACAATCCCGAAGTAAACAAACGGATCGCAGAGATGACGGCGTTGGGACGCGTCGGCCTCCCTGAAGACCTCGGCCCGATGATCGCTTCGTTGCTCTCTGCGGACAATCGCTGGATCAACGCGCAGCGCATCGAGGTGTCGGGCGCCGTATAGTCAGGTCAGCCGCGCTTCTAGAGCTTTCGCGCAGCGTTCCAAAAGGGTCGCCAATTGCTTACGCTCGGTCTCCGTTCGGCCGATCAACATTCGCTGTTCGATATCCAGTACACGCTTGCGCGCCTCAAGGCACTTCGTCCGGCCGCGTCTCGTTAGCGCTAGGGTCATTCGCGGGACGGTTGCGCGGGTGCCGCGGTTGACGAGCTGGCTTTCAATTAGATTTGCGATCATTTCGCTCGCGGATTGTGGGGTGACGAAGCAGCGGCGCGCGATCGCCGCGTTTGTCGATTCAGAGTGGTCGGCATCGAGCAGCGCTTCAAGTATCGCGTACTGGGAGACGCTTAAACCAATTGGGCGGAGCGCGTCATCCATTGCTGCGCGCAAGGCGGCTTGGACGCGCTTGACGAGGTAGCCCACAGCGGCCGTGATCGACGCGCCGGTTGTTGCAATATTATCAGGTTCCTGATATGGTGGCATCAGGAACCTGATTCGCTAGAAGGAGGAGCTATGACTGCAGCGAGCCTTGCCGGGCCGGATTTTCTTGCCTTTGTTGTGGACGACCTCGACGCGGCCAGTAGGTTTTGGCGGGATGTGGCCGGGCTAAAGCTGGCGCCGCAGAGTCCACCCGGGGCGCAGGTGTTTCTGACGCGGCCGGTGCCGTTTGCGGTTCGCGTTCCGCGGTCGGGCGAAGTGCCCGGGAGCGGGCAGGGGGTTGCGGTTTGGTTCTCCGTCAGCGGGGACGTGGACGAGTATCGTGCAGCGCTCGTGCAGCGTGGAGCGGCGCCGGGGGAATTGCGCGACGGACCGTTCGGGCGAATGTTTGAATTGGTGGCGCCTGGTGGGTTTGTCGTCACCGTCCATGCGAGCGCGCCGTGAAATATTGGATCGGAGTGGCTTCGGCGGACCATGTCGCGGCTGCGGTCGCCGGTGGTTTTGTGCAGCTAGGGCATGGGAAGGCGGCTCCGGTGCGGCGGTTAGCGCCAGGGGATGTGTTGGCACTGTATTCGCCTCGGACGCAGATACGTGCAGGGACGGCGGTACAGAGTTTTACCGCGATTGGGAGCGTTTGCGATCGGGAGCCGTATCTGTTCCAACAGACGGCGAGTCTTGCGCCGATCCGACGGGATGTTGCGTATTTTGATGCGCAGGCTGCGCGTATTGAGCCACTCTTAGACAAATTTTCCTTCATTCGGTCGCGGGAGCATTGGGGCATGGCGCTTCGGCGCGGGCTCGTTGAAGTGTCCGAGAGTGATATGGAGGTCATCGCGGAAGCGATGAGTGTGACGGCTCTTTGAGGCGCTGCATAAGAAGGCGATCGAATCGGCAACCTCTTGGGGCGTGGCGGCGGCAGCGGATTCTTCCGGCGTGCGGTGCATCAATCCCATTCTGCGGGATTTTGCCGATCGATTGCGATCTTCGAGTAAACACGGGATAGGCCTCGTCCAACCCGCTCGAATGGTTAAAGCTTGCTCTTGACGATACCATTTAAGACGGCGTTATCCCAATAGCAGTCAAGACGCGAGATCTTCCCTTTGGGATCGTAACGGAGGATGTAGCAGTGGCCTATGTGAACGTCCTCGCCGTCTTTAGCAATGCCAAGAGGATCCGCCGGTATTGGGCCGCTCATAATGGCTTGGACGATGACGGTGCTCCCCTCGGCGAGTATCATCTCGACGACTTCGACTCGGAAAAGCGGAACGGCCTTCGGAAAGGCCCTCCAGATGTTGTCGATGCCGCCCCGAATCGGCATAACGCTGTTGCGACCGAGAGGAAGGTATCGCCCCAATGCGCCGTCCGCGCACAGAGCGACCATAGCGTCAACATCGTGCGCGTCATAAGCGCAGAAAAACCTTTGGGCGATCGCTTTGAGACCGTTTGCCTCATCGTTCATAAGAAAACTTGCCATTGCTGTTCTTCCATTCGTCACGAGGTGGGATCGCCTCGAGCGTATCCCAGTGTTCGGCGATCTTAGCGCTATCAATGCGGTACAGATCGTAGATGCCTGTCGGTACGCAGCCGAAGGTAGCTTCGGAGACGACGAGTACGAAGTTACCTTCGCCAAGTATCTTGTGGACGTGCTGGTACACGACTGCCCGTCCGCTAGCGGCAAGGGCCTGTAGCCCCGCAATCAAACCCGGAACGGTGTCGGCGACCCAGGGGTTGTGCTGAATGTATTGCTTTCCTTTGAAGTAACCGAGAAAAGTCTCACGACGACCTGCTAGAAGATCGTCCATATAGCGTTGCATCAGCGCCTTATTTGCTTCGGTCTGATCCAGATCGGAGGCGGTAGCGGGACCGTCGGTCATTGTGTGCCCACTAGGACTGGGCTCGGTCGGCGTCTGCTGCAAGTTGTCCCAGTGCTCGACAATGAGGTCATCCTCGAAGCGGAAGACGTCGAATCCAATACGAGGACCGAAGAAGTTGTACTCGCTGTGAGCGAACACGTAATCGCCGTCCTCGAAGACGCGGATGGTGTCGACGGTCGCGTCGGGCGGCAGATTCTTGATAAGGGCGGTTACGCCCGCAAGTCCGGGGCCGACGCGCAGGTTGTGCTGGATGTACTTATCCGGGTTGATGAACGCCAAGGGTGCGCTAGCTTTTGTCTCGAGCGACTTTAGCAGATCAAGGACCCGCTGTTTGCGCGTAGGGAGCATAGTTCTTCTCCAAGATTCCGCCACAAGGACGCGCCCGGGAAGGCCGAGCTATGTTCCATCTAAGCACCGTGCTGTTGCCTCTGGCATCCCCCGAACAGATTAGGCCCACTCAAGCGAGCCGACCACAAGCGTTTGTGATAGTCGGCTAAGGTTCGTCGGCGGTGACGCACCACTGTTCGGCGATCAGGCCGTCCTTCATCCGCAGCAGATGAGAGCAGACGCGTTTCTGCCGGCCCGCTCCCAACCCCGTGTACCTGCCGTAGATTGCGACGAAGTCGTCCTCGGCGACCACCTGTTGCACCTCAAAGCGCAGCGTGTCGGGAAGATTTCGGGCGAAGTCGATAAGACCGTGGCGGCCTTTAGGGAACTGCGGAGCACGCTGCGCGAAGCCAGGCGACCAGTACCGCGCGGCCATCTCGTAGTCCCGGGCGTTGAACAGTAGGTCGAACGCTTCCAGCGCTCGCTTCGTATTGAAGTCCTCAAGTGCGTCGTTCAGGTCGTCGTCTCCGAACCGCATGCCCGCAGTATGGCCGGTCTCGCGCGCGCGCGCATCCCTCGAACGGGTGATTATCGAAGAATCAACTCACGCCGACCGGCGCCTGTGCCATCGCGAGAACCGCGCGGGTGAGCTGGACGCGCGAGTTAACGCTCAGCTTGCCGAAGACTGCGCGTAGATGCGTCGCGATGGTGTTCGCTGATAGCGCCAGTTCGCGGGCCGCCGACCGGTTCGTATGCCCTTCCGCGATCAGCTTCGCTACGCGCTGTTCGGTTCGCGTGAGCGAGTTCCATCCGGTTAGTGGCTTCGCCGATGCCTTGGCACGGCTCTTACGGGCGCCGGCCTTGTAAAGAAGACGGGCGACGCGCTCGACGTCGCAGTGCGCGCCGAGCGTCGTCATTCGTTCCAAGGCGCGTTCGAGGACGGCGACGGCGGAGATGCGGTGCCCGCGCAAAAGCAACTCCTCACCGTAGTCCGCAAGAGCGTCGGCGAGCATAAAGCGGCGAGGGCTCTCTTCGAGGACCTGCGTCGCGCGCTGCAGCGCCTGCAGATCGCTATGCGCCAGTCCGCGGATGTGCTCGAGAATGCCGACGATCGTCGCGATATTGGGATTGCGCTGCGCGAGATCCTCTGCGATTTGCAGGGTCTCGGCTGCTAGTCGCGCATCGCCTCCGCGTACTGCGGTGCGCGCGGCGACCACGAGCCAGCCGGGTTGCCACCGCCACCGGTGCCGCACGCGCTGCGCACTCACGACCTCACGCACGAGCGGCAAAGCCGCGGCATAGTCGCTTTGATTTGAAAGAACGAATGCCTTCGCGACGGAGATAAGCAACGTCTGCATCTCGTTGCGGGCGGACTCAGTCTCCTCGCCGATAGCGATGTGCCGCATCGCGCCCTCGAAATCGCCACGAAGTTGACGCAGCCGCGAGAGCACCAGGCGGCCCTCGACGTGGTAGGTATTCTCGTGGACCTCTTCGCTGTCGTTGATCAGCGTCAGTGCGTCGGCCTCGCCATCATCGAAGTTCGCAGCAGTGTAATCGTGCCAGAGCTGCGCGAAGGCGACGTCGGCTGCGCGTGGCCCGTTTCCATTCTCTAGATCGGAGTGCGCCTGCTGCAGACGCTCGGCGCTTTCGTCGAACCGATCGAGAAACTGCAACAGGAGAATCTGTTGCACGAACGTGTTTGCCTTTTCCACCGGAGACTGGATCTGCCGAAGATACGCCAGGGCTTCGTCGTAGCGTCCGTCGTTCATCGATGCCTCGGCGAGCGCACGCAGCGACGTGGCTTCCGCAGACGAAATGCCAAGCGCGCGGCTCCGATCCAGCGCCACCGTGCCCGCCTCGTAAGCTGCGCTGTAGTCGCTGCCGCTCGAGAGAGCCAGGGCTCTGAACGCGTCGATCTCGGCCTGGATGCTTGGAGTCACCTCATCTCGGCGAATGAGTTCGGCGCGCCGCATGATTTCCTCGACGTGGCCCATGTACCAGAGCGGCCAGGCAACGCGGGTCTGCAGCGACGCGTAGATGCTTGGTTCGCTCGTCTTCTCGGCGAGGCGATCGGCGAAAGTGACGACTTGGTTTCCGAGCCGGCACTGCGCAAGGACGTTAAGCACCGCTTCTCCGACTTCGAACCACGTTTCGTCGTTTTCCGATACCATTGCATGCGCGCGCAGCGCCAAACGAGCCGCAACACTCGGCATCGCCGTTGCGATCGATCGGGCTGCTTCCATGAGCACCGCGACGGACGATGCACCCGTCTCGAGCCGCGCCGCAATCGCGTGCGGTACCGCCTCGACCCTTGTCCCTCCAGCGGAAGTGAGGTGTTTGAGGATCGCACCATGGAGCCCGTTGCGAATCGGCGGCTCGATGCTCTCGTACACCGCGTTGCGAAGGAGGTCGTGCCGAAAGCCGATTACGGTTCCTTCACTCTGGAGCATACCTTCGGAGAGCAAATCGTCGAGCGCACCGAGGAGTGTAGATTGCTCGAGTCCGGATGCGGCGCGCAGCTCTTCAACCGTGAACGGTCTGCCGAATACCGAACCGAGGTGGACGACGGTGCGGGCCGCGTACGACAGTGAAGAAACGCGACCGGCGATCCGCTCGCGAAGACGTGCCGGGCCGTCGAGGAGTTCGACCGCGAAGAACGGATTGCCGGCGGCACTCTTGAGCAGTTGCTGCTGGGCCGGCGTGGGCGCGTCGCCGAGGCGATCGGCCGCAATCTGTTCGATCGCCGTGTCGCTCAGCGACTCGAGATGTAACTCGTGAACCTCCAAGGCTTTCGAATCGGCGGGACCCGCAACGATCGTAGACGGACCCGGGTCGCGTGCCGCAATCGCCCAGACCACCGGCAGCCCGGCAAGACGCGGCGGCATGATGCGCAGACAGGAGAGCGTTAAACGATCTGCCCACTGAACGTCGTCGAGTACGATCAGCAACGGCTTCTGCGAAGCGCGATCCTCGATAACTCCGATGATGCGATCGACGAGCCAAAGCGGGTGATCGCGGTACGGCGCCAGGGACTCAAACGCTTTGCGCGATAGCACCGGCGATGGTCCCGATCGCAACGCAAGCAGTAATAACGCAAGCGGAGCGATCTGGTGGCTTTCGTTCGCCTTGCTCCGGGAAACTGAGAAACCGGCGTCGATCGCGCATTCGGCCAACGCGTCGAGCAACGCCGTCTTCCCGATGCCGGCATCTCCTTTGATGACGATAGCGCCGGCACTACCCGCCTTGGCGACGCGCCGCAGAAGATCTTCGCCGAGGGCGAGTTCGCGGTCTCTTCCGTGCAGTATCACTCGAACGGCGGCGCTCGTAACGCTCATCTCGCGATTTCCCCGAGCACGCGACGGCTCGCCGTGAGGATCTCGTCGGAAAGAACGGGTTTGGCCCTTGCGACACCGCGAGCGATAATGAGCGTGCCGATCTCTGCCGCAGCGATCGCGAGCGCGCGCTCGCGTGCGGTCGCATCGTCCGATTCGTCGAGCACTTCTTCGAGGGCCAATGCGAGTTCTTCGAAGCCTTCCGCAAACGCGCGGCTCACGGTCTTGCCTTGGCGCGCGATCTCGCTGCCCGATGCGGTCAGCGGGCACCCCCCGACGAGGTTATCGCGCGAGCGTTTCGATAGCGAGAAGTCGAGATAGTCCTCGATTGTGGGGTTCGTGACGCACGACCGCATGACGTTTACGATCTGCCGCGTACCTTCGGCGAGCGCTTCGGCAGCCAGCGCTTGCTTTGAGGCAAATCGGGCGTACACGGCGCCGTGCGTCAAGCCGGCAGATTTTCCGATGTCGGCGACTCCGACCCCGTTGATTCCGTGCCGGCGGAAGAGCTTGCCGGCGGCGCTCACGATGGCTCGCCGGTTCTCCGAAACCTGCGCTTTGCTCACCTTCACCTAATCATTATAGCCGTAACTAAACCTGTTGGGAAGGTCACCTAAATGGGGGATGCGCCTCACGAACGGCTTCGCCCAGAATGGGAACACCATGAAACCAAGTATCGTTTTTTGCCACGGAATTTGGGCGGACGGATCGTCCTTTGGCAAGGTGATCCCATTGCTTCAGGCCCAGGGGTACGAATGCATCGCCGCTCAGTACGGTCTCGACACGCCGGAAGGCGACGTTGCCACGGTCAGGCGCACGTTGGGCCGAGTCGGGAGCCCGGCCATTCTCGTCGGTCACTCTTACGGCGGAAGTGTCATTACGGCTGCAGGCACCGATGACCGCGTCGTGGGACTCGTCTATATCGCCGCCTTAGCTCCCGATGCCGATGAGACGTCGCAGAGCCAGCAAGGGCCGTTTCCCGTGACCGATGTGTTCAAGTATGTTGAAGTCGCGGGCGGACGCCTCTGGATGCGACCGGAGGGCATCGTGTGTTTCGCGGGCGATCTGTCGGAACAAGAACAGCGACTCCTATGGGCGACGCACTACGCGCCGGCGGCGGATCTGTTCGCTCGCAACGCGCCGGGTGTCGCTTGGAAGGCAAAGCCGAGCTGGTATGTCGTGTCCACGCAGGATCGCACGGTGCACCCCGATCTGGAGCGCTTTGTCGCAAAACGAATGGGCGCAGCGACGATCGAGGTCGCCTCCAGCCACGTGGCGATGCTCTCTCATCCGCAGGAAGTCGCGGACGTCATTCTCAAGGCGGCGACCTCGGTGATGTCCGCTCCGGCCGCCAAGTAGCGGTGCACCCCATCCAAACAATCGAAGAATCGCCGGCGTATCTGGCGAGTCATCTTCGACTATCCCCCTTTTAACGTCATGGACGATACGATCTTCGACGGTCTCCAAGCTTTGCTTGCGCGGATGGACGGCAGTCCCGACCTGCGAGTCGTTGTCTTTGAAAGTGCGATTCCGGATTTCTACCTCTCGCACTTCGATCTAACCGGCAAACTCGGAAGCATTCTCACTGCCGTGGGCTCCTCAGGATTGCCAATACTGATCGATACGTTCGTTCGCTTTACGAAGAGCCCGGTGGTCAGCATTGCAAAAGTTAGGGGATGCGTTAGGGGCGCGTGTAGCGAATTCGTGCTTGCCTGCGACATGCGATTCGGTTCGCGTGAAAACATGCGGCTGGGCCAACCTGAAGTAGCGGTCGGCGTCCATCCCGGAGGTGGTGGGGCAGAGCGCCTCCCGCACCTGCTGGGACGCGGTCGCGCTTTAGAGATTGTGTTGAGCGGAAACGACTTCGACGGCGAGTTGGCGGAGCGGTACGGATATATCAATCGCGCATTTCCCGATGCCGAGCTCGATGGGTTCGTCGACGCACTTGCCCGACGCATCGCCTCCTTCGACCGGTCTCCGATCGCTGCCGCGAAGAATCTGATCAACCGAGTCTCGTTGCCGAGCGCGGACGACCTCCTCGACGCCCTGAACTCCTTCGAGACGGCTCTGATGTGGCCGCAAGCGCAGCGGCGATTCCAAGCTTTGTTCAAACGCGGGCTTCAAACGGATTCTGAGTATGAGGAGAATTGGCCGGCCGGTCTTGGCACGCTCCTCGAAAATGCTTAACCGCCGCAGTAAAGCGACGCGCGGACGTACCTCGCGCTGCGCAGCGAGCAGGAAGGGCCTCACCTAATCGGGTGACGCCTTTGCGCGCGGGAGATGGCAGAATGTCGTGACTAGGAGGATCTGTTCTTGTTAACGACTTCCAGCAACGTCACCGCACTCACGCAATTCGTCGACGCGAAAGGCACGAAATACGCCTTTCGCCGTTTTGGAAAGGCGAGCGGCTTGCCGCTGCTGTGCCTGCAGCATTTTACGGGAAACCTGGACAACTGGGACCCGGCCGTAACCGACCCCCTCGCGGTCGAACACGACGTCGTTCTCTTCGACAGCGCAGGAATTGGCCGCTCGAATGGCAGCGTGCCGAACACCGTCGGCGCCATGGCGCAACACGCAATGGCGTTTCTCGATGCCTTGAACATTCCCACGTGCGACGTGCTGGGATACTCGCTCGGCGGAATGGTAGCGCAGGACATGGTCCGCAGCCGACCATCCGTCTTCCGGAAGATGATTCTCGTCGGGACGGCGCCTCGCGGCGGCGAGGACGTCATGCGTCTCGACAAGCCGAACCTCGCGAAGTGGCTCAACGATACGTCGTTGCACGGCTATCAGGTGCTTCAGAAAATATTCTTCGACCAGACGGATTCGAGTCAGGCCGCCGGCGGCGAGTTCATCGAACGGCTGGCGCGGCGCAAGGATGATCGCGACAAGCCATCCGGCCCTGAAGTCGCGCAGGCGCAAATGGCAGCGTTCCGTGATTGGGAGAACCACAATGGGGAGCGATTCGCGGATTTGCGCGGCATCAAGCAGCCGGTCCTCGTGATCAACGGTAAGCACGATGAAATGATTCCGGTGCGCAACTCGTACTGGCTGAGCGAGAATCTTCCAAACGCGGTGCTGCTGACGTACCCGGATTCGGGGCACGGATCGCTCTTCCAGTTCCATGACTCATTTACGCGCCAGAGTCTTGCGTTTCTCGTGTCTACATCGCAGTGGGCGCCGTATTGAGCGTACGGACCTACTCTCTTTCCCGAATCACAAATCGAGAGGAACAATTAGCATGACGTCATCTGCGGAAAACAAGGCGATCGTCCTGGAGGCGTTCGACACGTTGTTCAACAAGCGCGACTACGCGAAGGCTGAGACGTTTTTGTCCGACCGCTATATACAGCACAGTGCTCACACCGAGCGGGGCCGAGAAGGCTTGTTCAATCTCGTTCGCGCGGCGCCGGCTTCACTGCGTTACGAGAATCAACTTATTTTGGCGGAAGGTGACAGGTTGATGCTCCACGACCGATTTAGCGGGCGCGGTGGCGCTCCAAACTGGGTCGCGGCTGATATCGTCCGCCTGGAAAATGGCAAGCTGCCTGAGCACTGGGACGTCCAGCAGATCAAGGGGTAGATAGACGATGGCCGCATCAAAGACAACCGCGCTCCAGTACGACGTCTACGTCACCTCTGGAATTCCGATCGTGACGCCCGATCGGCCCCCCGGCGTGACGGAGACATTCTTCCAGGCGATGGCATCGACGCTTGTCTACGGTGAACAGAATGCCGTCCTCGTGGACGCCTTCACGACGGTCGATCAAGCCGGCGCGCTCGCGGATTGGATCGCCTCGAAGGGCAAGAACCTGACAACTATATACATCACCCACGGGCACGGCGACCACTGGTTTGGCGTCGGCACGTTGCTCGAGCGTTTTCCGAAAGCGAGCGTCGTAGCGACGCGCGGCACTGTAGATGTGATGCGTCAGAACTCCTCACCAGAGGCGCTTCAGAACGCTTGGGAAGCGTCGTTCCCAGGGCAGATACCGAAGAACCTGGTGATCGCGCAAGAGCTCTCAGACGACACGATCGACCTCGAGGGAGAGACACTGCACGCTGTCGAGGTTGGCCATACGGACACGGATCACACGACATGTCTGCATGTTCCCTCGATAGGTTTGGTTGTAGCCGGCGACGTCGCCTACAACGACGTCCATCTCTATCTCGCCGAATCCAACGCGCAGACACGTCAAGAATGGATCGCCGCTCTTGATCGTCTCGACTCGCTGCAGCCCCGCGCGGTCGTTGCATCGCATAAGCGTCCGGAGCGTGCGGATATGCCGCGGATCATCGAGGAAACACGGCAGTACATTCGCGACTTTGACCGGCTCGTGCAACAGACGCGGACCGCGCAGGAACTCTACGACGCGATGCTCGTGCTCTATCCGAACCGCATCAACCCGGGTTGGGCGCTCTGGAGTTCGGCGCGTGCCGCGAAGAAAGCTGATTAGTCTGGACGACGTGGGCCGCGATCAACGGGCTGACGATTTGGCGCCACAATGTTAGTCAATCTCCCGGGCGTTCACATCCACCAGTTCACCGTTGATCCCGCTTCCGCGGGCGCTGCATAAGAAGGCGATCGAATCGGCAACCTCTTGGGGCGTGGCCGCGGCAGCGAACTCTTCCGGCGTGCGGTGCGATCGCGCCTCTTCGATCTGCACTCCGCCCAGTACGAGTGCGTTCGCGACAATCCCATCGGCTTTATGTTCGCGCGCGATCGCACGCATGAGAATATTGACTGCGGCTTTGGCAACACCGAAGAGTCCGCGACCAGGCGCCGGATCGCGAGACGAGCCGGCAGTGACGGTGACAATACGGCCGCGTGAGAGCGCACCGGCACGGAACGGCTGCGCCAGCATCGCGCGTAGCGCCGGGAGAGCAAGGTTGTACGCAGTCTCGACGTATGCGCGCAGATTGGAGCGCAAATCGTCGACCGTCGAATCGATCAGCGGCCCAATGCGCGGACTACCGCCCGCGAGCGAAGCCAGCGCGTCGATCCTTCCGAAGCGTTCGACGCAGACGGCAATGGCAGCTTCGGCGCTAGCGGGGTCGGCGAGATCGGCCTCATAGGGGAACGCGCGATCCCCCGCGGCCGGAGCGTATCGGCTGATTGCCTCAACGGCTCGGTCGCGGCTGCGCGAAATCACGACAACCCGCGCTCCTTCGCGCACCAACGTCGCCAGCGTTGCGCCACCGACGCGCCCAGTTGCACCGGCGAGAACAATCGCGTCTCCTTCAAGCAGTCCCATTGTGCTGTCGCCCCTTCCAATAACGAGTCCATCTTATCGCATGTGGCGTCTATCTACACCGCGGCTCGGCCGCCGTCTACCGGCAGCACGGCGCCGTGTACGAAGCTTGCGCCGTCGGAAGCGAGATAGACGATTGCATCGGCGATCTCTTCGGGCGTCGCCGGATGGCCAGCCGGCGCCATGGCGGCAATTTGCGAGAGGCCGTCCCCCATGCCGGCCGTTCCGTCGGTGCGCGTTGGCCCCGGACTCACGGCGTTCACGCGTACACCCTGCGGCCCAAATTCGGCAGCCCAGGCTTTTGTGAGTAAATTGAGCGCCGCCTTGCTCGAGCCGTACAGTGCCATCCCGGCCATGCCGAAGTCGCCGACCATACTGCTAACGTTAACAATCGCACCCTTACCCAGCTGCGCCATTTTAGGCGCCAGCTCGGCGACAAGAATGAACGGCGCCCTTACATTAATCGCATAGACATCGTGAAACGTGTCGAGGCTCGTTTCGGCCGTGGGTCCGAACGGGAAAACGCCTGCATTATTCACGAGGATATCGGCGTGTCCGGCAATATCGAGTGCGCGTCGCGCCAGGTTTCGCGTAGATTCGGGATCGTCCAGCTCCGCCTTCAAAAAGTCGGCTTCCCCGCTGCTGGCCCTGATTGCGGAAACGACCGCTTCAGCACGGGCTACGTCGCGCCCCGAGACCAATACGCGGGCTCCACGACGAGCCAATGCCGCTGCAGTCGCCTTCCCGATGCCGCTCGTCGCCCCAGTGACGAGGGCGGTTTTGCCAACGAGGTCTTGATAAGTCGTACTCATTCTTCTCTCCCAGCTAGATTGGAGTGTCTAATCCAATCCTAGTTCCAACAAATTGGATTATCAACTCCAAAATGTGGTATGCTGGCCACTATGAGTGTTAGGTCGGGCAACGGTCGTAAACTGACGCCCAAGGGAGTCGCCACGAGCGACCGCATCGTCGCCGCGGCGGCGGAACTCATTGCGGAGCGAGGCGTCGCCGGCACGACGACCGAGGAGGTCCGCAACGCGGCCGGGGCCAGCTCATCGCAACTCTATCATTACTTCAAAGACAAAATGGCGCTCGTACGCGCCGTAATCGCCTACCAGACAGATGCGGTATTGGGCGCGCAGGACAAATTTCTCGAGAAGCCCGATAGCATGCAGGCCTTGCGTCGGTGGCGCGATCTCCTCGTACGAGGTCAGCGAGGAGTGCGGTGCGAAGGAGGTTGTCCCCTCGGATCGCTTTCAAGTGAAATCGCGGAGATAGCGCCGGAGTTTCGGATGGACCTCAACCGGGCGTTCACGCGCTGGGAAGGTGGAATCAGAAGCGGTCTGCGTGCGATGCACGCGCGGGGTGAACTGCGCAGGGATGCCGATCCAGACCGGCTCGCCACCGCGCTGCTCGCCGCCGTCCAAGGGGGACTGCTGCTGACGCAAATCCGGCGCACCACAAAACCGCTGGAGGCCGCCATCGACGCGATGTTAGACCACATCGAGTCCCTCAGGGTGCCGCTGCGGCGTTTTAGTCCCTCCTAGGACCTCTTCCAATCGCGAAACGCGCTGAGTAACCGGCTACGCGCTTCGTCGTCGACCGACTCGACTGGAATCCCGCCCAGCGCAGAAAGCGTTGCGCGCATCTGCTCGAGATAGGTGACGCAGTAGGGGCATTCGCGCAAGTGGGCTTCGAAGCGCTCGCGATCGCTGGGGGAGAGCACGGCTTCAAGATAGTCCGTGATAACTTCGATGAGTTCGTTGCAATCCATTAGGGTGCGCTCCTCGCGTCGCTTGGGAAATCGCAGAAGTATCGCTCGAGTTCGCCGCGGATTTTCGACCGGCCGCGATGCAGGAGGACCCGCATGTTGGTCTCGGTGATGCCTAAAATGTTGCAAACTGACTCCGAGGAATGGCCGGCGACGTCGCGCAGCGTGACGACGGCGCGCTGAGCACGAGGCAGCGAGTCGAGGATCCGCGCAACTTGCGCCATGGTTTCGGCCTGTAACAGATGGGCTTCCGGATTCTCTCCCCAGGGTTCCGGCGGCTGCGCCCAGTGCCCGGGCCATTGCGAGCCCGAAGGGAGAAAGCGGCCAGGGTCGACCGCCGGTTCCGTTCCCGAGGCCTCTTGCGCGGCCAACGCGGAAAACGGAGTCGAGCGCGCCTCGCGAACGGCGCGCGTTTTCGCTCGGTTCGCCACGATCGCGAAGACCCAACTCCGCAGCGAGCTTCGCCCTTCGAAGGTGGCAAGTCCCCGGAGCACACCCAGCCACGCTTCTTGGACGACCTCCTCGGCGGTCGCATGGTCGCGAACGAAACCAAGCGCAAACCGAATCATCGTGGCGTGGTAGGTGTCAACGACCAAAGTAAACGCAGATTCGTCGCCGGCCCGCAACCGCGCGACGAGCTCCATCTCCTCGGGATCGCGATTCGCCCGCTTCATGTAACGTTTACCCCCGGAGCGAGACTCGACTAGTACGCATTCATTCCATCCCTAGGAGAAAGCCCATGCTCAAGCGGTACCTCAGGAATCCCATCGTCATCGCCCTTGGTTTCGTTGTGGTCTTCTTTCTCTGGCTTGCATTCCGGCCGGAACTTCTCTTCGTTAATAAGAGCGTCGACGAATCTTTTCCAACTTCCACGACATCGGCTGTAACGAATTTGCCGCTTCCGGGACAAGCCATTAAACACCACGTCTTCGTCCACGAAAGGACTTAAATAAAATTATGAATCCCTCGCGCTCCATCGCGGCCCTCGCGCTTCTTGTCAGCCTGTCCGCTCCCGCGCTCGTATCGGCAGCGCCGGCTTCGCTCGAATCGGGTACCTTGGTTGCCGCCGCGCACGACACCGCAGGAACCGTCACGATCTACCGGCTCGACAGCGGCAACAGAGTCCTGCGCCTCACCGATTTCCACACCTCGAACGGGCCGGACGTTCACGTATATCTGACCTCCGCGGCGAAGGTGAACTCAAACGGCGACGTCACCAACGGAAAATACCTGGATCTCGGCACGCTAAGGGGGAACATCGGCAACCAGAACTATGAAATACCTGCCAACGTCGATCTCAACGAGTTTCACTCGGTCTCGATTTGGTGTGCGCGATTCCATGTAAACTTTGGCGCTGCTCAGCTAAACTAGACAACCAGCGGTGAGAATAGATATACCGCAATCAGACGGAGTCGTTCGCTGGATCGGGCGGCTCCGTTAACATGTGGTGTGCGACGCTTACGCCCGCTTTTGCTCGTACATCGAGAGCTGTGCGTATGCGGCCGACAGCAGCGGCACCTTCACGCCCGCAGCCTCGCCGCGGACGCATATGTCTCCGATGATTGCATCCGCCTCGAGTGGCTGGCCTTTCTGCAAGTCCCGGTACATGGACGATGCTAGGTTGGAGTTTGCGTCGGTCAAGACGTTGAACGCACGATCTCTGGCCGGAGGTCGCGGCGCGTAGCCGGCGGCCGTCGCTACGGCAATGCATTCGTCGAGCATCGCGATCGTGAGGTCGCGTCCGTGCGGGGCGTGCTGCACCTCGCCAATAGTGCCGCGTAACAGACATGTGATGCCGCCTAACGCGGCGATAAAAACCCACTTCTCCCACATCTCCAGCTCGATGCTCGACGAGAGCCGAGCGATAAATCCGGCGCTCTGCATCGTTCGATCGATCCCCTGGATACGCTCCGAAACCGTGCCGTCCAGCTCGCCGTAGCTCAGCTCTTGCATCTCGCTGAGTTGCACGATGCGGTCGTCGGCGTCGAGCGTCGTTGCGACGATGCAAACGCCGCCCAAGACGTGTGCTTCGCCGAATGCGGTGCACAGGAGCTCGAGATGCCGGATACCATTGAGCAGGGGCAAGATAGCACTGTTTTCCCCGATCGCAGGCGCGACGTCGGCAATTGCCGCATCGAGTGCATAGTGCTTCACAGCAAGCAGCACGAGATCAAACGGGTCCTTCAACTCGGCCTTCGTCGTAATTTTGGCGTCGATCTTTGCGTCGCCGTGCGGGCTGACGATCTCGAGTCCGCGCTGGCGCAACTGCTGCGCGCGGCGGTCGCGCACGAGGAACGTCACGTCACGGCCGGCTTGGGCGAGGCGTCCCCCAAAATAACCCCCGACGGCGCCGGCCCCGACGATTAAAAGTTTCGGCTGACTCATGCCGCCCAGGACCGCCGTCACATCACCTCGCGTTGCGGCCGAGCGAAAGATTCGCGTGGCGAGCGGCCCGAGCCGATCTTCGCCGGCGGGTCGAGGGCCAATAGCGCTGCCAGCGAAGTCATCGGCATGTCGAGCGAGGCACCATTTTCTGAACTGCTCCGTCAGCAACGACGTGCGGCCGGATATTCGCAGGAAGACCTAGCCGAACGCGCCGGTCTGAGTGTCAGTGCAATCGGCTCGCTCGAACAAGGCTTGCGTCGCGCTCCCCACCGAGACACGGTTAGGGCACGCGCAGATGCTCTACGTATGTCCGAATCCAAACGCCGGCAGCTCGAAGAGGCGGCGGCGAGCGCCCGCGGGCGCCATCCGCGCGGCGATTCTGGCCTGCCGGCGTCACTAACATCGTTTATCGATCGCCGCGAGCTGGGCGAACTCAAGGCGTTGCTAAGCGAGCGCCGTTTGTTGACCATTACTGGCTCGCCGGGGATAGGTAAGACCCGAATCGCGATCGAGCTCGCACGCCGGGTCGTGGATCTGTACGATGAAACCTGGTTCGTCGACCTACTGGGGGTACGAGACGGTAATTTTGTCACGACGCAGATTGCCCTTCGTCTCAACGTGCCGTCTGACCGCGACGACGGTCTGTCTGCAATCGTTCATCGTATTCGCTCACGCCATGCGCTGCTGGTGATCGACAACTGCGAGCATGTCGTTGCTGATGTAGCATCAGCAGTTGAAAAACTACTTCGGAGCTGCCCGTTACTCACGGTGCTCACGACAAGTCGCGAAGCGCTCAAGCTCTCAGCGGAGCTTGCCTATCGCCTGCCATCGATGGGCGCGAAGGCTGCTTCGGATCTATTCGTTGCACGCGTGCAACAGGTGATCCGATGTGGTCCGTAAATACGGAACGCCTTGCTGTCGTTGCCGACATCTGCAAGAATCTTGACGGCATTCCGCTCGCGGATCGTGTTGGCATGAATGCCGTGTCGCCGTGCAAGTTCGGTCGCGGCGGTGCCAGCGTCGAGCTCTTTGAGGATGGCGACGATTTGCGCCTCGGTGAAGCGACTTTTCTTCACGTGAGTTCTCCTTGGGCCGGAGCCCGGAACTAACAGTTTCAACCTGAGCCGTTTTGCCACCTCAGGTCACTCCCGCGACAACCCCGCAGCGATTCGGAAATGTTTGAGCAGGTCACCAAATGAGCCCGGCCGGATTGGTGTGGCTTTTCTGCCCGCGGCCCTAGGCGCCCCGTAGCCGTTTGCTGTGCTTCAACAGTGACGGCTCAGGGCGCCTGGTAAACCGCTGAGTCACATTGTGTTGGGATCGAGCCATCCGAGCCCGGACGTTCCGGACGCAGTAAACCAGAGGTCTCCGCTCGGCCCGAGTAAGATCGTCGTGAAAAGCCCCGGATTATCTTTTTGGCTATAGGTGGGCACGACGGTGAACTCGCCGGTCAGCGTCATCCTTGCCAGGCAGTCGTTGCCGGGATCAACATACCAAAGGCTCTGCTTCGGTCCAAACGCGATCGAGAATGGAAGACAGTTATTCGGCACGGTATATTTGTTGAGGATCTTCCCGGCTGTCAACATCCGATATAGCTGCTGATTCTGAGCGCCATAAAACCAGATGTCGCCGTAACCTGCCGAAATAGTGGCGCCGAGCTCGTAGAGATGATAGATGGGGCGTGACTTTCCGTCAGTCGTCAACCGCACGATGTCGCCCTCTCCGTCGTTGTACCATAAGTTGCCGTCGGGGCCTGCGACAATAGAGTACGGCTCGTTCGTTGCCTTGTAGGTCGTTAGCTGGCCTTGGGTCGTAAGTCTACTGATCTCGTTCGTTGTGCCCTCCGTAATCCAAAACGCACCGTCCGATCCGAGCGCCATCGAATATGGCGAGGCGTTTTGGTTGAGCGGAAAGAATGTGACTTTGCCCTCGGGCGTTATCCTTCCGATTCGGTCATTGGCGTTATCGGTAAACCATGTGTTGCCGTCCGGACCTTCCAAGATCGAACAGCCTTCTTCGTAAAATGAAGTTGTGGCGCGATACGTATGAACGGTTCCGTCTTGGGCGTACGATGCAATTTTGCCGTTCACCAGACACATCCATAGCGTGTTGTTCGGGCCGAGAGCTAGCCCGGTGCCAGGATTTGGCAACTTCTTATTTCGCGGAGTCGACGGTACGATCGCTGCAGGAATTACTCTCCCGCCGCCGTTTGCGTTCGCGCTGATGACGGCATTCGTATAGTGCCCCGAGAACGAGACCTTCACGGGAACGCCGGACGAATCTACCGAGCCCTGCGAGAGCGCCGCCCGCAGCGGGTCGCTGCTCGCCAGGAAGACGGTATTCGGGTAGTGACCTTGGATGACGTGTCCGCCCAGATTTTGAACGGAGATCGATAACGGAAGCTTTGCGGGGACGCCCAGCTGCGGGCGGCTTTTCCCGACTGACAAAGTGATCGTCGAGTAGACTGGCTTAGAGTGAGGCACGGGGTGCAATTCGACGCGGCCCATGATTCCGTACGACTGGGACTCGGTGAACCAAACATTGTTATCGCTTCCAAGCGTAATGTCATAAGGTCGAGGAGACTCTCCGGACAGCTTGAGTTCGATTACGCTTCCCGATGTCGTGATGCGGCCGATCTGGCCGACGGCTTCCTCGGTGAACCATAAAGCGCCATCGGGTCCTGCCACGATGGCCACCGGACCGCTCGAAGCCGTCGGGATAGCGTATTCGCGGAAGGATCCCGACTGCGTTAGGCGACCAATCTTATTCGCATTCTGCTCGACGAACCACAGCGTTTGATCGGGGCCCTGGCAGATACCCACGACGCCCGCACTCGCCGTCGGAACGGAATACTCTTTGATCTGTCCGCTGGGAGTCATGCGACCGACCTTATTTAACCCACTGTCGGTAAACCACAGATTGCCGTCGCCCCCGAGGGTCAGCCATTGGGGCGCAGAGCCTGTGGGCACGGCGTAGGGCTTCATTTCTCCGGCTACGCTGCTGCGCACGATACGATTCGGTGTTCCGTTCGCGATGAACCAGAGGGCCTTAGAGGGACCGTCGGTCATCGATGAAGGAATGCCGAGCTTGGACTTCAGACCGAACGTCGTCAAATGGCCGTTGCTTTCCATTCGCCCGATTGCAGACGGATACAGTGTGGTCCAGAGATTCTTGTCGGGCCCCTCGGCAATCGATGTCACGTTTCCATAGACCGGAAAGAGAAACTCCGTCATATCGCTAGTGACGGAAGATTGGCCGACAAGCGAATCCCCAGTAAACCAAATATGGCCGCCCGGGCCCGAAGTGATGCCCTCCAAGTTGCTTTCCGAAGGAGAGTAGATCTCGTCGACCGCGTAGGAGCGGCCTCCCGCGATAACGTTGTGCGAGACCATGCGCCCCCGCGTCTGAAGGGTCGTTGTAGATGGCGCTAGCGTCGTCTGCTCCATAGTGCAACCGATCAGAATAAGCAGAGATAATGCCGCGATAAGCCGACTGCGCGCAGTCCAAAACGACGAATATGTCATACGCACCTCAGCCAATGGCGTCGTAGCCACAGAATAAAAAGACATCGCTGTTATTGGCACGAAGAAGCCTACCACCTGCTCGGAAGAGCCTGGTCCAAAGACGAGGGCGAGAGAGCAGACAAGGATTGCGTGGGAAACCGATCTCTACACGTTTGCTTGGGAGTTCTTCTGATCTCAAGCGCAGCCGGGTGCGGTCTCGATAACGCAGCGCCGGCAGTCACTGGCGGCGCCGCGCGAACGCTCTCCGCCAACCCGAATAAGGGCTACAAGTTAATCTACAGCTTTCGAGGGGGCGCGCTTGGCAGTGGGCCGTCCGGAGGCCTAACTTTCGTCAAGGGTCGAGTGTTCGGCACGACACTCTACGGCGGCTTCGCTCCTGCGTGCCCAGGGGGATGTGGAACGGTTTTTGCCGGCACGAAGCCGATCTATAACTTCAAGGGCCTGTCGAAGAACGATGGGGAAACGCCGAACGGCGATCTGTTACTCGTCGGAAACACACTCTACGGAACCACGGTAGGCGGAGGCAATGACAGCGATGCTTGCAGCCACGATAATGGCTGCGGAACGGTTTTTGCGATCGATCTCGCGGGGAAGGAGCACGTCGTCTATCGGTTTCAAGGCGGTAGGGACGGTTCGAATCCTCAAGCCGGCCTCATCGCCGTTAACGGCACGCTATACGGCACGACCTACGCTGGGGGCACTGACTGCGAATATAGCAGTTCGCCGCCGGGTTGCGGTGTGGTTTTCGCGATCGCCCCTTCGGGAAAAGAGTCGGTGTTGCATCGGTTCGCCGGACCGCCGGACGCGGCCAATCCTAACGCGGCGTTGCTCGCCGTCGATGGCACCATTTATGGGACGACGGCCTTCGGCGGTAAATGCCACTTTAGCAATGGATGTGGTACCGTTTTTACGATCGGTCTCTCCGGCGATGAGTCCGTCGTGTATTCATTTCAAGGGAACAAAGACGGTATCCGCCCGGAGACGCCGCTCGTTTACGCGGACTCATCCCTCTACGGAACGACCAGCGAAGGCGGATGCTTAAAAACTTGCTACGAAGGAACCGGCGGAGGCACGCTTTTCAGCATGAGTTTCGACGGTCACGAAACAATCGTCCACCGCTTTTTAGGAGATGCGGACGGAGCGGCGCCGTCCGGCCGACTCGTCTTTCAAAATGGAACGTTTAACGGAACCACCTTTGAAGGTGGATCGAACGCGCAAGGCACTATCTACAGCGCCAGCTCCTCCGGCGAAAAAATTCTCTACAGCTTTGGCTCTGGCCTCGCCGGCGCCGGTCCGTGGGGCTTTACCCCGGGCACTTCGCCAAGCGAACTCTATGGCACCACGCACAGCGGAGGCAAATCTAGTTACACCGGAGCAGGCACCATATTCCGCTACACGTTATAGCCGAGCGAACCCGCGGCCATTCGGAAGTGCCTCAGCAATGCATCTCCCGCGGCCTAATAAAGGGCAGCTAGGCCGCCAGGCTGCGCCCGAGGGGCAGAAAGATCCGCGGGACCGTGGTATCCTAACTGTCTCCTAAGTGCTCCTGATATATTCTGTCACCGGGTGATATCCGATGGGCGCAGTGTCATTTCTTCGAAGAGACGCGCTGCGCGCCGATGTATAACTAGCGTACCGACCGCACATCGAATCCAGGCGTGTAGGGCTCAACGAGGCCCCTTATCGAAGACAGAACTGAGTGCGACGGGGGTGCACAGCTGACCGTCGATGCGTTCATGCTTAAGGAGCACAGCACATGAGAACTTCAGACTTTGGGCGCTACGCGCTTGCCATTTGCGTGGCCGTGGCAATGCTCGCAGGGTGCGGCGGTGGGGCCCAGTCACAACTAGCGCCGTCGGGCTCGTTTCAGCAGAGCACTGCGCAGTCGCCCCTCGGCCAACTGCCCGAGGGCCTGGTAACTGCGGCTACGAGCGGCGCGGCGCAGACTAGCGTTGTGACGGCCACTGCACAGACAGGCTATGTCGGCATTCTGGGGGGAGGGCCGGTTTACAAACACATCCCGAAAAATATCGAGGAACTCAAGAATTTCAGGATTCAATGAACTGATCGTCTGGAGCGTCGAGGTCGGCAGCACCGGCGATTTGAACCTGAATGGCGAATTTCCGCTGACATCGGAGGGCGACTATATCGGGAATGAAACATACCCCGATTTCCGCGCCGATCTAAAGAAGATCAAGCGGGGCAAGGTCAAGCGCGTCACCCTTAGCATCGGGTCGTCCAACTACGGCGACTGGGAGAATATCAAAGCGCTGGTCGATTCGCAGGGAACCGGACCAGACAGCATTCTCTACAAGGATTTCGCCGCGCTGAAGGCGGCGCTGCCGCTCGACGCGATCGATTTCGATGACGAGAACGGCTATGATTCGTCTTCAACGATCAAATTCGCGGTGATGCTGGGTAAGCTTGGCTACAAGGTCACCATGAATCCCTATACCAATTCCGGTTACTGGACGTCGGTGGTGTCGCAAATCAACAAAAAGCGCGCCGGCACGGTGGACGGCATTCATTTGCAGACCTATGCTGGCGGGGAAGGCAACAGTCCCTGCTCGGGGTCGGGGTCGAACGACTGGAATTTTGGCAGCGTGCCGGTTTATCCCGGCGTATCGGACCAACCCTCGGCGCCGCCCTATTTGACGCCGGCGGAGGCAAAGGCGGCGATGAAGAACTGGCATACGCAATGCGGCATCACCGGCGGTTGGGTGTGGATTTTCGATCAGATCGCGGGCACCACCCTGGTGCGGAAATACGCCCATGCGATCACCAGCGGCGTCGGCGGAGCGGCACGGTAGTGGCGTTGCGGACCGGCGATTTCTGATTTTAGCGAATCTACGTCGGTAACGGCAGCATCTCCACCCAGAACATGCAAGGTTTTCGCTGGGGGACGGCGGAGGAAATCGCTAAGGCTGTCCTCTTCCTCGCGTTCGACGCGACCTTCACAACCGGCGCCGAACTCCCTGTCGATGGGGGCTGGTCGCAACTCTGACGGACATGCGCTGCCACGTACACACCTAGCTGCTGAAAAGCATGATCTGGTGATAGTTCGGCCCCGATCGGTTGCTCTGGTCACGCCGGTTCACGGGTGCGGCGATCGGTATTTGTCTATCGCACGGTGATTTTGCGCGATAGAGGGGCCGAACTATCACCAGCTTTTTGGAGTATAGATGAACCACATTAGGCTGTCTTGCGTACAGCCGCCGGGCTGATAATAAGCGCTGAGCAGCGCGGCTTCGAGCGATTGTGCCAGCGGTGAAATACGCCGTTGTACGAGAAAGTCGCCGGCCTTGATGGTGACAAAATGCTCCACCCACCCTCGCCGGGATAATCCACCGTCGTCTCGCCTTCGAGCACCACGATGAGATCGATGGTGTCGGTACGGTGCATCCCGCCGCCCTCGTCGCCAGCAATCATATTGCGCCCGGCGCCGAGGTTATTTTTATTGAACGTTTTCGGAGTCACTCGCTTGATTGTCCCACATTTGGCCCACGCGCCCGATTCCGCACTGGCAGCACGACGCATTTCCGCCTCGTCGAAGATCGCATTGAGTCGATCGGCGGCTTCGGCTTTGAGATTTCCAAGCACGTGCGTGTAGAGATCGGCCGTGATCGCCGTCGTCGTCGTCGTGTGACCGAGCATCTCTGAGACGACCTTGAGCGGCGTGCCAGCGCTCAGTGAGATCGACGCGTACGAGTGACGCAAACCATGGAATGTCACCTTTGGCAAGCCCGATGCCTTCACGGCTCGTAGGAACTCGTTCGAGAATGTGTTGGGCTTCCATGGCTGCCTATCGCGGGGATTCGGAAAGACCAACTTTTCGTCGCCAAGAGGGCCGCTGAGGTGAACACGAAGCTCCGATTGCTGCGCACGCTGCAATCGTAAGATCTCGACCGCGCCGGCGGTTAGTGCGACGTCGCGCCGACTCTTCTCGGTCTTCGGCTCCTTGAAGCGCACCGCGCGATCCTTCCCGGCACCGACCACCTCGAGCGATTGGCGCACGTGCACCACCCGGTTCTCAAAGTCGATTGCATCCCACGTAAGGCCGAGCAGCTCGCAGCGACGCATGCCGGTGTAGATCGCGAGGCGAGTGACCGGCCCGAGCAATGTACGGTCGAGACATCCGAGCAGCCCGACAATCTGCGTCTCGTCGAGCGCGCTGATCTCGGCGCGCCCCTTCTTCGGGCTCATACGCTTTGCAAAGGGAAGTAAGGTGATTGCGCCGTCGTCGAGAGCGTCGTGCATAGCCGTCCGCAAGGTCGAGAAGACGTGGTGAGCGGTCCGCGGCGAGATCTTCCGAAAGGGCGTTTTGCTTTTTTTCCAGGACAGGCCGAACGTTGGGACCAGTCGGCGAGCGCTTTGCGCACGTGCTCCTTTCGCAGGTTCGCGATCCGCAGACACCCCAGAGACGTCTTCAGGTACGTTCGCACGTGCAGCTCGTATGCGAGATAGGTCTTGAACCCGACCGTGGGCCGCTTCTGGACGAGCCATTCCTCGAGATATTGCGCGACGGTCTGCTTAGCATCGGGTACAAAGGTTCCTGTCTCGCATGTTACGCGACGGCTATGGTTCGATGCCGAGGCCGTCCACGCAACCTTATACGAAACAATCAGCCCTGCGTTGAGGGATTGCAGAGGCGCTGTTAGTGCTATGGTGCGTTATGCTAGGTTCCGCTGCGCCAGTTGCCATCATTCTGCTAGGTCGTCACCCTATAGCGTTGCAACGACTTGGGCGACCACTAGCGTGACGGTCGCGATACCGTAGGTCGCTGCTGCGATACCACACGCTGGTTTGAGCATCTCGGGGTCCAGTAGCGCTTCCCATATGCCGCTATTATAGCAGGACGCAAATTTCCAGGTTCGTGGGGGATTATTCGGCACGCCGCTGAAGTCTGCTCGCGCTGCCGTCACTTGCGAGGAAGGACCGAAGGCTATGCAGACTCAACCCCGCAACGTTGTCTATGCGCGTACGCACGATCACAGCGTGATCGGCGTCGCCACCGGAACGAAACGCGTTTGGACGTACTTCGACGTTCCCGCGAGCATGGGTAGCGGCAGCAGTTCGCTCGTGGTCGTTGCCAACGGTATCGCGTCGAAACCGGTCACGGTAACCGTATCGGCTGCGCGTCGCCGGCACAACGAAGCGATATGAGACGCTTGTTTTCTCTCGCCGGTGTCGTCGCTCTGATCGCACTCTGCGGTTGTGCTGGTTTGCCTGCAAATTCTACTTCCGCGAGTGGGCTCACCGCTGGACTTCAGCGCCACGTTGGGCAGCGTAACGTTCGGCCGGACAAATGCGCGCGCATTCGCCCGGTGCCGCTCCATCCTGACGGCGGCGAGATTCCGCTACCCGAGTGCGATGGAACCGAAGGCACGTTGACGTACGGTCCTAACGATGCCGGAAAAGACAGGTTCGTTCAGGTGGAGTCGTATACGCAGAATCCCGATCCAATAGATTGCGGAATCGAGCGAGGGGAGAAGAGCTGGCTATTTGAGACCGTTTATCTCTCGGTCGAACGCGCGACGTTCAAAGATGCCAAGCAGCAGTCGGTTCTTTCAAATCAGAAGTTCAGCCACTCGTCGACATTCACGTTGTACGAGAAGGCTCAGAATGAAAAGCATCAGTGGAAGCTCGGCAATCCCAATCAAGATAAGAAACTCATCTTTACATCGCCGTTCAACGGACGGACCTTGCCCGGGCAGGTGAATATTTGCTTCGAGCTCGCCTCGCCGTAGCTACGGCTGCGAGAGTGCCAGTCCGCCCGGGCGAGCCGATGTTGGCGACATCGGGCGGGAACGAGCTTCGGATAGGTGCTGCCTGTCGGCGACGGCGTTTTTATTGCCTGTGGCTTGTAAAGCAGGACGCATTAGGGAAACTCGCGGTCACGCTTTATGTAGCGCTCCACAAAGCCGGCCGTCTCTAGCCGGTTGCCGCGGTCAGGCTGGCCGGCGCGCACAACAGCGCCCGCAGCAAAACTCGTCGAGATTCGAAGGAACTAGCCGAGGCTAGAGACGAAAAAACTTGCCGTCCGAGCACCTAAGCGTAACGGATAGCAGCGCACTCCTCCGGCGGGACCGAGCGCTGTTGTGACGAACCTCGAAGATCACCGGCCGTAGAGCTATTTGGGGGCATGGCACGGGGGAACTTAGCTCGTTTCGCGCTTAAAAGGGGAGTCATTATGAGCCTTAGCCGTCACGCGATTGTTGTCGTGCTTTCGTTAATGGCCCTCTCCGCATGCGCAGGCCGGCTGGGCGCGTCCAACGGAGCGGGTGCCCTCGCAGTCGTTCCAGTCGCGAGCAGAGTGCATCCAGATGCGCAGGCCGAGATTACTGCCCGAAGGGGGGGCCTGCCGCTTCCGAATATCGAGATCACGATAACGCATGAGAAGTGGCCTGATGGCAAGCTGATCACCAAAGGCACGACAAACCGCCAAGGACGCGTGAGACTATCGGGCGATTGGACGGATCAAGAATGGATTTGTGCCGGAGGCAAATATACAGAGCGCCACCACTCAGAGGAATCGAGCATTTGCCTAAGACCGTTCCAAAAAACGCTCGTCCTCTACTTTAACTAATTCTTGGTCGGCCGCATTTTTACTCGTTGCAATCCCTAAGAGCTCGGGGTAGAAAACCTGCAATCGATTCGGCTCCTCTGTTGCCAGCAAAAAAGGCCGACAATTGGCCAACATACCGGTTGCTACCGACGACAACCGGTGGCAACGTGGATAGCGGCATCATCCTTAGAAGTGCGTAGTATCGTCAGAAGTGCGTAGTATCGTCATCCTCAGTTGTCTCAGGTTGCGCTGTTGCGCTTTCGATTCCCGTTGGCTACCGCCAAAGGCCCGTATTTAATAGAACGCCGGCGAGTAAACTAAATGAAGCATTGCGCTGACCGGTTGAATCCCGCGGCTTGACTGTATCATCCGAGCCGAATCCTCAGCTCAATCCAGATAAATAGCTACCACCGGTCGCCCGGCGTGGTCACGTACGTCTTCCAGAGATATCCCCATGGAAGCACGAGCGGCATGATCACGACGCCCAGGAAGATCCCCCAGAACTGATCGGCGATGTCGGGATCCAGCGTGTGTCCCAGGTGCGGGGGAAGCCACGCTGCGAGCACCCAGATGAGCTTCCAAGCGAATTCGAAAATCAGCAGCGGCATCATCTTGACCGGATACCGTACGCCGAGGAGACAGAGCAGCGTGAGCGCGCCAAAGAAGCTCGCGCCGACGCCATGCCAGAAATCCCACGGCCGCGTGTGATGCAGGATCGCCGGCCACGTTCGCGAGCCCTGCGCCAAACCAATGAGGAGATACGAAGCTCTGAGCACGTAGAGGCGATAAAGCGGAAGCTCCGGCCTGGATTGTTCGCCGACACGTTTCATTCAAACTCAACCCTTTCGCGCGCGAGGTAGCAGACCACTCGGAAAACCGCGCCGGCGGACGGCCTGTAGGGGTTCCCTGCCCGCCACACTCGACGGGACCCGTTCGCGCGTTCGTTACGTGGTTGCGATCGGCGCGTCGGCGGAGCGAAACAGCGCCGCAACGGCCGACCTAGCCGAATTTCTTTTCGCCGCCGACCCACGTTTCGCTGATCTTTATTGCCATGATCTGCTCCGGATCGGTCTTGAACGGATCGCTTTCAAGGATAGTGATGTCGGCCTCCTTTCCCGTCTCGAGCGTTCCGATCTGATCTTCCATCCCGATTTGCCGCGCCGCGTTGATAGTCACCGCTCTTAGTGCCTGCTCGAGCGTGATGGCTTGGTCGGGACCGATCACTGAGCCGTCAATCTCGCAACGGCGCGTTACCGCGGTTTGAACAAGGCGTAGCGGGCCGATCGGTCCAGCCGGAGAGTCGGTGTGCAGGCTGAAGGGGATTCCAAGCTTCACGCATGCGCCGGTTGGGATCATGAAGTCCGTCCTGTCCGCTCCTAGGATCTCGTCGCGATAAGCCGCGCCGTAGAGCGCCAACAGCGCCATGAGGAAAGTCGGCTCGACCCCAAGCCGCTTCATACGTTCAAGCTGATCCTGGCGCGCCATCGTTGCGTGTTCGATCCGGTTAAGGCCGGTCGACGGGTTAGCCCCGTAGCCTGATTCGATGGCACCGAGCGCGTCATCGATCGCCGCATCGCCCTGGCAATGGATCAAGATCGGCCACCCGGCGTTCATCGCCGCGCGACACATCTGCGCCATCTGCGTTTCGGAATAGTTCGTTTGGCCCTTCGATGCGGTGTGCAGGTAAGGCATTGTTTGTGCCGCCGTCTCCTGCTGGTTCGAGCCATCCGCCCAGAACTTGATGCCGTAGAGTGAGAAGCGGCTGCCGGGGATCACCCTCGCCTTAACGCCCGTACCCAGCGACGCGAAGATTTTGCTTTCCTCGATCGCATCGGACGGCAAACTGGCACTCAACCGAATATCGAGCGTGGTCGATAGTCTTGCAAGCAGTTGCACCCACTCCGCCTTAATGGTGCCCGGCTCGTGCAGCGTTGTATTGCCGGTTGCAGCTGCTCGCTTCGTATATGACGTCACCAGTTTTTCCAGCAGATTCGGCGTGATATCGGGTATGGCCAGCGCGGTGAAGCGCAACAACGCCGGCTCTTCGTAGATTAGGCCGTTCAACTTGCCGTTTGGCCTCCGACCGAAGTGACCGCCGCCGGGAAGAGCGCCGACATCTTCAGGGATCTTTGCCAGCTTGAACGCCGTCGAATTTGCAGCGGCAGTGTGTCCGTTCACATACCAAACGAAAATCGGATGCTCGGTTGAGACCGCATCGAGCAGTTTCATTGACAGGTCGCCACCTTGTAGCAGATTATCGAAACGGCCCGCTCGAATCCATTGGCCGGGAGCTGTTTTCCCTGCCGCCGCCGTCAATGCGGCGACGACGTCGTCACGAGTCCGGTACTTCGGGTATCCGACATCGGCGAGGAGATCGGCTACGAGCGCCGACAAGACGGTATGATGGTGCGGGTCTATTAGTCCCGGGAGCATCGTGCGGCCCTGCAGGTCTACAACTGTTGTAGCCCTACCGCGCAGCGCTGAAACCGCCGCCGTCGAGCCGACGGCCAGAATTTTGCCGCCGCCGATCGCCAACGCTTCGACCGGACCTTGCTGCGGAGTCATCGGTATGATCGTGCCGTTGCGAAAGATCATCTCAGCGCCGTCAGCTGCGCGGGCCGTGCGCGTGCCTGACATCGCCGCGATCGCCGCTCCTGCCGCGGCGGCGCCTCCGATAAAACGGCGCCGGGTCGCCGTCATTAGCGAGTCGTCAATCTTGACCTTTCTGGCGAAAAGTGAACCCGCGCACATCTGGCACATTGGTTTTGGCTCCCGTCGGCAATATGTTTGGCTATGGGCTGAGGTGGATGCTGCGAAGACGTCAACCGAACCTGCATACCCTTTACTCAGCGACAGACGGGGCATTTCTGCAGTCCACTTGTGATCGTGAACTCCAAGCCAAGGTGTTATCTATTGAACACCCGTGAATCGTCAACGACGTCTTATTGCGGTGAACCGATCGACGCGCCGTCTCGGGTTTAGATGCGGTGGGTAAGTGAGTCGTGTTTCGTCCCTCGAACTCTTTTACACAAGGTCTCACGGACCGGACCGGCGACGTACTTCTCAGCCTCATTTCACTGCGAGGTTAATGTTCGCAAAGGACGCATAGATGAGCTCACCCATTACCGTTTACACCGCGAAGAAGATCGTAACAATGGATCCAGCCTGCCCCGAGGCGACGGCCGCCGCCGTGCGTGACGGCTCGATTCTAGCCGTCGGCTCTTTGAACGATTTGCAGCCATGGCTGCAGGACCAACGCTACGAGCTCGTGCGCGATTTCGAGGGGAAGGTCTTGCTGCCGGGATTCATCGATCCGCATCTTCATCCGTTCATGGCAGCGGCGATGGTGATGACCGACATGGTGACGGCGTTCGAATGGCAACTCCCGTGGGCCACTGTCAAACCGGTTCGGGGAAAGGACGCCTACATCGCCGAGCTTCGGCGTATCGAACAGGGGAAAAGCGACCCGTCTGAACCGCTGATGAGTTGGGGGTATCATCCATTTTGGCACGGCGCAGTTGCCCGTCCCGATCTCGACGCGGTCTCCGCCTCCCGACCGATCGTCGTCTGGCACCGCTCGGCGCACGAGATGTTCTTCAATACGGCGGCACTGAAGCGCTGGAACCTCACCAAAGAAGAAGCCCGCTCGCATTCGTCCGTGGATTACCCCGCTGGGCACTATTGGGAATCGGGCATGATCGAGCTTGCAGCGGCAAAGCTCGCACCGTACATGTTCGATCGCACGCGCTTCCTCGCAGGGGTGGCGCGCGCACGCGACGTCGTTCGCTTCGGCGGAATCACAACAATTGCCGAGATGTCGTTCGGCATCACCGACCCGGATCTCGAATGGCTGGGACCTCAAGCAGTGCTCGATCGCGACGACGTCCCATTTCGCACGTTCTTTGTCGCCGATGCAAAGACCCCGACGCTGAAACTCGGTGCGGAGCAGGCTCTCGCGTGGGCCGACGCACTGCCGCAGCGCAACACTCACCGTTTGCGCTTCGGGCGCCATATCAAGCTGTTTGCCGACGGCGCTTTCTATTCGCTGGGCATGCAAATCGGAGGTGCCGGCTACATCGACGGTCACCATGGCGAGTGGATGACGCCCGTTTCGTTATTCCAGCAGCTGGCAACGACGTTTTGGAACTCCGGGTATCAGATTCACGTCCATACTAACGGCGATGCGGGGCTTGAGATGGTGCTGGGCACGCTGCAAATGCTGCAAGATGCAAAGCCTCGCGTCGATCATCGCTTTACAATCGAGCATTTCGGCTACGGCACCGACGAACAAGTGCGAAAGCTGGCGCGCTTGGGCGCGATCGTTTCTGCCAATCCATATTATATGTACGAGATGGGCGACGAGTATCTCCAACGAACTCTTGGGCGTGATCGCACATCGCAGATGGTGCGGATCGGCAGTGTCGCCCGCGCCGGCGTTCCTCTCGCCCTGCACTCGGACTTTGCGATGGCGCCCGCCCAACCTTTGCGCCTGGCGCAGATCGCGATCACCCGCCGCACCGCCGACGGCGCGCAACTGGCAGAAAGCGAGCGACTGACGCTTGATCAGGCGCTCCGCGCGATTACCGTCGACGCGGCCTTCATGCTCGGCCTCGAGAATGAAATCGGTAGCGTATCATCGGGAAAACGCGCGGACTTTACCGTCCTTGCTGAAGACCCTTACGCGGTTGACGCAGGTTCGCTCGCCGACATACCGATTTGGGGAACGATATTCGAAGGAGAGCCGTTCGCACGCCAATGAAATACTTAGGCTTTAAACATGGCGTTAACCCGCACAACAAGAAAGAGGAGCTGAATGGTAGCCCCAGTTTGGCTAGTGGCGAAGCGTCATAAGGACCGAGCGCAAAGCTCATAAGAGGGCGCCCGCTTCTCTTACGGCCGTCTAACGGATTCCGTAAATCTCGCCGGGATTCGAAGGGACTGGCCTGGACCTCGATTCACGGGTTCGACTCCCGTGGGCGCTATAAAAACTCATATCTCATAGCGTTTTTCACGCAAACTTCGTATCTGAGTTTCGCCGAACCATCCACGCCTATGCCTTTGGGACCGCGATCGTTGGGGTATTGACTGACTGGACACTCTCCTATATAGTGTTCGCATGGCAAGGCCGAAGAGCGACGATAAACGGAGCGCGATCGTGTCGGCAGCGATCCGTGTCATCGCTGGCCAGGGTCTCGGCGCGGCGACGGCGACGATCGCGAAGGAAGCGGGCGTCTCAAACGGGTCGCTCTTCACGTACTTCGAGACGAAGGTCGATCTGGTGAACCGGCTCTACGTCGAACTCAAAACAGAGATGGCTGCCGCCGGCTTAGACGGACTGCCGACCCGAAGCGGCATCCGCAACCAGGCGCAATACATGTGGTCGCATTTGACGGATTGGGGGGCATCCTTTCCCGAGAAGCGCCGAACGCTAGCGCAACTCATTGTTTCGGATGATATCGCCCCGGAGAGCCGCGAGGCCGGGCATCGCGCACTCGCCGGCGTCGCGAAGCTTCTTGAAAGAAGCCGGGAACGTGGACCGATGCGAGACGCGCCGCTCGCGCTCGTCATTGCGTTGTTCAACGCGCACGCTGACGCGACGGTCAACTTCATGATCAAAGATCCCGCGAACGCCGACAAGCATTGCGCGATGTCGTTCGACGCCTTCTGGCGCATGGTTGCCTGACAATTACAATCTAACAGGAGCACGATATGAAGATCGCCATCGTAACCGGTGGCAGCCGAGGAATCGGCCGCAATACCGTCATCAGTCTCGCCGAACGCGGCGTCGATTCAATCCTCACATATAACGCACGACGCGACGCGGCGGAAGAGGTCGTCGCGGTCGTGCACGAAGCTGGCGCCCGCGCGATCGCGTTGCAACTTGACACCGGCGACCTGCGCGCGTTCGATGGTTTTGTCGAAGACGTGCGAAATGCGCTCGCGCAACTGGGCGCGGAGCGCTTCGACTATCTCGTCAACAATGCCGGCAACAGTCACCACAACATGCCGTTCGAGAACGCGACGGAAGAAGAACTCGACAGCATCTACAACGTCCACTTCAAAGGCGTGTTTTTCCTCACGCAGAAGCTGCTTCCGTTCATCAACGACGGCGGACGAATCGTCAATCTATCGACGGCGCGGACTCGCGTCGCTTCGCCCGGTGGGGCAGTCTACGCGTCGATGAAAGGGGCCGTCGAAGTCCTAACGCGATCTATGGCGCTGGAACTCGGACCGCGCAAGATTGCCGTCAATACGGTCGCTCCCGGCGCCGTTGCAACGGATTTCAGCGGCGGCGTCGTCCGCGACAATCCCGAAGTAAACAAACGGATCGCAGAGATGACGGCGTTGGGACGCGTCGGCCTCCCCGAAGACCTGGGGCCGATGCTCGCTTCGCTGCTCTCTGCGGACAATCGCTGGATCAACGCGCAGCGGATCGAGGTGTCGGGCGCCGTATAGCCAGGTCAGCCCCGATTTTCCGCGCGAGGCCGGCATCGACCAGCGCTTCAAGTATCGCGTACGGTGTGACGCTTAAACCAATTGGGCTACACCATAGCGGGAAGCTAATTGCAGTTTCCAAGCACATTGACGAGCGAATACCTGCTCAGGTCGAAGGTGAAGCGGGACCATTTTCGCTCACATGCGGAGGGGTTCTCTACATTTAGTGCTTCCCAGGCGGGTTCGGCTGAGTCGTCGTTGCGCGGTGACGGGAAGCCCGTATCCTTAGCCTACCTTAATCAGGATAGATACGCGATTGAGAGAAGTAGCGAATCGGGCTAAAAGAGAGCCAACCCCCTTTAGTCGCTAAGAAAGACAGGTCCTTAAATGGCGTATTTTACTGACGATTCGCTTCTTCCGGAAAACATGGCACCACTCATGATTACAGCGGCGCCGTACGGGCCAATGTGGATGCCGCAGGACGGCCCTCCTGGATATATTCCGCTGACGTGGGACGAGCAAGTTCAAGCCGCGGTTGATTGCTTCAACGCGGGTGCAAGGCTCCTGCACATTCATGTGCGCGACCCAAAAACCGGTCACATCTCCAAGAACTTTCAAGAGTACGGGGAACAGATTGCGCGTCTGCGCGAGGCCGTCCCGAAGATGATCCTTCAGGTGGGCGGGTCGATCTCGTTCGCACCCGAGCCCGGCGAAGTCGGAAAGTTCGGAAGCTACGAACAACGCCACAGGTTGACGCAGATCGACCCCAAGCCGGATCAGATTACCGTTACGTGCGGCACCTCGCTGTACGATTTAACCGCTCTGCATCCGATGGATGACTCCTTCGGTGGAACGCACCTCGGTAATGAAGATGCCCTGCATGGGATCGCCAACATGGTGGCCGATGGCGCGCCGGACTTCTATATCGAAGAGACAAAGCTCTGTGTCGAGCACGGGATCCAGCCGTACTTCGCGCTTGGCCACGTCCACAGTCTCGAACTCGTCGAACGAATGATCCGACGCGGCTACTACAAGGGCCCGATGAATGGGTTCTTCAGCACGGGCGGCGGCGGCATTCTCGGGGCCAACCCATTCGACCTCATGGAGCTGGTGCGCCGCACGCCGCACGGCTCGGTGTTCACCTATCAAACGACTTTTCGTTTAACGCACCCGATTTCGATGATGATGATCGCCCTGGGGCAGCACACCCGCGCCGGGATCGAAGATAACCTCTACGACACGAAGAAGGGCGTACGAATGACGACCGTTCAGATGATCGAGCGGCACGTTCGGATGGCTCGCGAGATCGGTCGTGATATCGCTACGCCGGAGCAGGCGCGGCAGATGCTAAAACTCGGTGTCACGTACAAGACTACCGAGGAGACGTTGGCGAAACTCGGCCTGCCGCCGAACCGCGAAGCCGGTCAACAGGGCTTTTTGGTGTACAAGACCGACGGCACGCATCGCGAACCGGTACTGGCGTCGGACGGACACTACGTCGCATGAAGATCGGGCCGTGGGACAACGTAGCATTTGAAACCTTGAAACGCTGGGATCCGTCCTGGAGTGTCGCGGTCGAAAAAGTTACCAGCAATCCGTGGCACGGGGCGCTCGATCGCAAAACAGTGGAGCTTATTAGCGTGGCGATCAATGCCGCATGCACGAATCTCAATCTCGACGGAACGCGGCGGCACATCAAGAGAGCCATCGAGGCCGGAGCCACCCGCGACGAACTGCTGATGGTGCTGAAGATGGCCTCGCTTTTGTCGATTCATGTCTGTAGTCTCGGCGCGCCCATCCTCACAGAGGAGGCCGAAACCGCAGGTCTATCCGCGAAAGGGAAGAGTGTGGAAACACCGGCCTGCGATCGGATGCGCGCCGCTGGCCAATGGAACGTCGCGTGGGATGCGTTCTACGAGATCGACCCCGAATGGACGGAAGCGTTCATCGTTTGCGGTGCGTCGGTTTATGCAGGTGGTATCCTCGATCCGAAGCTCGCCGAGCTACTGAGCATCGCCTTCGACGTATCGTTCACCCATATGTATGCGCCGGGCGTTCGGCGCCACATTAGAGCCGCGCTCAAACTTGGAGCGACTGTTGAAGAGATCATGGGCGTTTTCAAGTTATGCGTCGCCCAAGGCGTTCAAGCGTCCAATATCGGCATCCCTATCCTCGAAAAGGAGTTGGCGAAGACGGCCGTCGGCACTGCGCGGTAACAAAGATGCAATGTCGCACCTCAGCTTCCGCCCTAACTCGTCCAGGTTAGGGCCATTGTTGACAAGAGCAAAGCGTAGTGAGCTACGTTGACCCGGGGGCGCCCAAATGCGACGATTCAACCATGCTCGCCGTGGATCGAACGCGCCTTGCTATCGAGCGCACCATGCTCGCGTGGGTCCGAACGGCGACGGCTTTGATCACGTTTGGTTTCGGCGTGTCGAAGTTTTCCGACATCCTTCGACCGAATGCCGAAAAAAGCAACTATGGTCTTGGCGCCCCCCAGTTGGGATTCATTATGGTTTGCGTTGGCGTCGCGTCGCTAGTCCTAGCCGTTATCGAACATCAGCGAAACATTCGCGACCTGGGATTCCGTTACGAGGGTAAGCGGCGCTCTTCAGCCGTTACCCTTGCAGCGGTGGTGGCGCTGTTAGGAGTATTTGCGCTAGTCACTATGATCCTTCGCCCATGACGGATTGCGCGAATGCACTGGCACGTGCTTCTCACTTCTGCCGAGCGATTGTTTAAGTCGTGGGGCACGGCGCGCCCTCCATGCTGAACCTGAAGTAGGGAAGAGGGCGTTCCTGCGTCAATGACGGCTACGAGTCAGCTAGCATCTCCTTTGAAAGGTGCGTGCTCTTGTTCGGTGGGCTTTGGTTCGTTCTGGGAGCGCTCGTGGGCGTTGCACCCGTGACGTCGATCACGAGCCCGCTTCCCGTTGCCACGCCGTCGAGCGCGGTCACGGAAACGACGCTGCCGAACGGCATGCGCGTCATTCTGCTACCCAATGCTCTGGCGCCAGTGGTGACGGTCGTGACCGAGTACGGCGTCGGCTCGGATGAGGATACGGTACCGGGCATCGCTCACGCGACCGAACACATGATGTTCCGTGGAACCAGCGAAATTTCTGCAACGCAGTTTGCCGATGTCGCAGACCGCATGGGTGCCGATTACAACGCCGAAACGTCAAACGAATCGACGTACTATTACTTCAAGATACCGTCGGTCTACGTTGGCGTGGCGCTGCATCTCGAAGCGGATCGCATGACCGGAGCGGCGATGCGCGAGAGCGACTGGGAATCGGAACGCAAGGCGATCGAACAAGAGGTGCGCGCGTGGCAAAGCAATCCTGCCTACGCCATAACATTAAAGATGTCTAAGCTTTTCTACGGTGTAAAGAGCCCGATCGCTGCGCTGCCCGTCGGAACGATAGAAGGATTCAACGCGATGCACGCTGTGGACATCGCGACCTTCTATCACACGTGGTACCACCCGAATAACGCGACTCTGATCGTCTCCGGTGATATCGACGCACGGCAGGCCCTTGTGCAGATAGACCAACTCTTTGGTGGGATGCCGAGCGTCGCGCTGCCGCAGCGGCCGGTATCCACGCTGCCGCCACTGGTCGCTGCAACGCTGCGCGACTCTTCCGAGCTTCCCATCGGCTTATGTGGCCTACTCTATCGGATGCCTGGCGCGAATGACGCCGACTACGGTGCGTCGCTGATCGCGCTACAGGTCCTCAACAACGGACGAGGCGCGCTGGCTGATCTGAGCGCAAACGGCAAGCTGCTCGCAGCGTTTGACTTCGGCACGGCTCTCTCAGATACCGGGGCGGCCTTCGTGGTAGGAATTCTGCCGCTCACCGGCTCGGCCGACGACGCGGCCGAGCTCCTTTCGGGTGCGCTCGCGCGTTATCGAACCACCGGTCTGCCTCCCGATTTAATTGCGAGTGCGAAGCTGAAGCTTCTTAGCGCGCTCGCTTATAAGCAAGCCTCGATCTCCGGTATGGCTTTAGATTGGGCGCAAGCTGCGGCGCAGCGGCTCTCTTCGCCCTATACGGTTCTGGAGGGTGTGGCAAAGCTCTCGGATGCCGATATCGATCGGGTCTTCGACACATACTATTCGCCGCAGCATCAAATCACGGCGCTGCTGGAACCCGCTTCCCTGCAAGCGACGCCAAGGACCGATGCGAAAGGCGCCGAGGAAAACGTGCGCTACACGCCGTCTGCGAACGAGCCGCTCCCGGGCTGGGCAGTACCTACCCTCGAGGCTTCACCGTATGTTCCGCAAGTGAGCGAGAACGAGACCGTTTTTCGGCTCGCCAACGGGCTGACGGTCGTGACTGTGCCGGAATCCGTTTCTCCCACCGTCGTCGTCAAGGGCGAGATCGATACCGAGCCAACGTATTTCGAGCCTCCAGGGCGCGAGGGCGTCGCGTCGCTGACCAACGAGGTCATGCGATGGGGAACGACCAGTTACGACCGCAAAGCCTACGAGGCCGAAACGGACGCGATTGCAGCCAACGTATATTTGGGCAACACGTTTGGTGCGACCGTCACTTCGGAGCATTTCGATCGCGCGATGCAGCTGTTGGCCGATGGAATGCTGCACCCCGTGTTTCCGCCCGCCGCCTTCGCCGTTTCGAAGATGAAGCAACTGCAGACGCTTTCGGCCGCCGCGCACTTACCGGCCGTGCAAGCCGCGATCGCGCAAGACCAGGCGCTATATGCGCCGGGCGATCCCCGGCGCCGGCGCGCGACGGTTGAGTCGACTGCGGCGATCTCGCCTGCCGACGTGCGCCGCTGGTACGCGTCTGCCTTTCGGCCGGATCTTACAACCATTTCCATCGTGGGCGACATGAGTCCGGCTCGCGCGCTCAGCATCGTGGAACGATACTTCGGAAATTGGAAGGCCTTCGGCAAACGCTCTGGGTTCAATCGCGTGAGTCTGCAGCAGAGAGCCCCTACGCAACGGACGGTTACCGTCAAGTCGCCATCGCTGGCACAATCGCAGGTCACGCTCAAGGAAGTTCTGCCGATGCGTCTCGGCGATCCCGATTACGCCGCCTTGCTCCTCGCCAACACCATTCTTTCCGGAGAGGGGACGGGCTCGCTGCTCTTCAAGGAGCTGCGCATTCGCGACGGCTACGTCTATAGCGCCGATTCGAAGTTCGACGTCGACGAAGACGGTGCGACCTTCTCCATCTCGTACGCGAGCGATCCCAAAGACGTTGATCGTGCGCAAGCGGCCGCTGTCGCGATCCTACGCCGTCTGCAAAGCGTGCCGCTCGACGACGTAGAGCTCGAGCGTGCCAAAGCGTTGCTCGCAGCGAGGCGCATCCTGCCGCTGGACAGCTACGATGGCATCGCTCGAAATGTGCTGACGCGAACGAGCGCCGGTGAGACGCCCGTGCAAGCCGACGCATTTTGGCATAAGGTGCTGGCGCTAACGCCCGTACAGCTGCAGTCTGCGATGCGGCGCAAGCTGCAGCCCGACGCATTCGTGCGGGTCATTCTGGAGCCGGGGGCATGATCGCGGTGGCAGCGCTCGGCGTTTTGCTCGCACAAGCTTCGCCAAAGCCGAGCTCCAATGCATCGGCGACGCCGACGGTCAGTTCCAGCCCATCGCCAGCTCCGAGACCGAGCCTTGTTCGCATCGCCTCGGGCGCCGTTGCGATACCGACGACTTGGCAGGCAGCGCCGGACCCGATTACCGCGTTGGCGCAACACGGGATTATGGGAGCCTGGATGAGCGGTAGCGAAACCGGTGAAACTCTGGTTCTCTTCGGTACTCCGAGAAACGGCGTAAGCCTCGACGCTATCGTCAAGAGAGCGCAAGCAAGAATCGCGCACACGGTACCAGGTGCGGCATTAAAAAGCAGCACCGCGCGAACTTTCTGCCGCGGCGCGCATGGCTGGAAGCTTGCATACTCCGACAGTTCCGGGAACGGCGAAACGTTCATGATTGCATTGACCCGTGCCCGTGCTTACTTTCTGACTTACCAGTATCCGGGTTATCCCGGAGCTTCAGCGGAAGGCGAAGCCGCAGCCGAAAGCCTCTGTCCACCAGCCGATCTGGTCGTTCACATGCCGCCTCCGCCGATCTCGGTTCCATCGGACTGGACGCTGCAGGGTCCAACATCGTTTGGGTTGCCCGAAGGTACGACCGAATGGGTATGGTTGCCGCCCGTCGGGACGTCGCAGGGGTTGGAAGTCAATGCCGTGCCACGCTCGGCGCTCTATACTTTGGGTCCATACGGTTCTCTGATATCGATTCTGGGAAGCTACGATCGGACGCGTCTGCAAAAAGCATTCATGGCGCTGAGAGTTGTTTCCAGCGAGGCGACGAGAATCTCCGGGAAGTTCGATGGCTCTTACCGCCGGCTCGTCATGGCGGCAAAGAACGGACAAGTGGAACTGGAATGGATCGCTGCCGTCACGCCTTCCGCGAGATACAACGCAATCTATTGGCACTTCGCTACGGTTGCCGTGGACCCGCGCGCCGAGCGAGCGATTCGTTCGCTCTGCCCGAGCAACTGAGGGCCGCGGCCAATGCGCCCCTGCGAAGAGACGAACAGCGGGAAAGCCGTTGACGGGCTTTTAGCTGAAGAAGTGACGCACGGGCGGCCGGGAAAGCATAAACGCGCACCGAACGTTCAGAGCCCTCAAGTTCAGGGGAGGACTGATGAGTACTTTCGCTTTTAGCCGCTACGCGCTAACGATCAGCATCGCCGCTGCCTTGCTCGCCGCATGCGCTCCGGTTACCAACTCCGGATTCGGGGCGGCCGTTGCTACCGATGCGATCGCCAATACAATGCGCCACTTCGTCGCGGGGCCGAAGCGGCCTGACCACCGTTCGTCGTGGATGTCACCCGACGCAAAACGCATTAAGAAGCTGCTCTACGTCTCCGATTGGAGCAGTAACGACGTCTACGTCTACGACTATAACAAAGGGTCGTTGGAAGGTCAGCTTAGCGGCTTAAACGATCCGTACGGCCAGTGCGTCGACAAGAATGGAAACGTCTGGGTTGTCGCTTTTGGCGGAAGCTCGGTTTCAGAGTTCGCGCACGGAGGCACGCAAGCCGTGAAAACGCTAAAGACAGACTACCAGCCCAGGGGATGTTCCGTCGATCCAACCACAGGAAATCTTGCGGTGGCTGCTGCGGAAGGAGTTGACGTCTTCGTTCACGCCCGCGGGAAGGCGCACGTCTATCGAAGCGCGGTGTGTTACCCGTTTTGGCCGCCGGGCTACGATGCTGCCGGCAATCTTTACGTCGAAGCGTTGTTGTACGGGTCGGCAGAACCGCAAGGAGAATACTCCGATCCTCTTGCTTGCGAGCTGCCGCATGGGGGAAAGTCGTTGCGAGCCGTGCACCTCAGCGGATTCGGCATCTATTACCCTGCGAGCGTCATGTGGGACGGCAAACACCTCACGCTGAGCGATCAGAATTATTTAGACAACAACGAGACGGCGATCAATCGCGTATCGGAAGATTCGTCCGGCAACCTTACGTTAATTGGGCAAATCATTCTTACCGACGATTGCGATGGCAACGACGTCGAAGTGCCGCAGCCGTTCATTGTCGGAAAAACTGTCGTCGGCGGAAACCTCCGTTGCAGCTATTACGGATCGCAGGCGAAGTTCGACTACTGGCTCTATCCGACAGGCGGTAACCCGACGCGGTCGCTGCAATCGCCTCCGGCGAAACCCGTCGGACAGTCGGTCAGCATCGACCCGTAAACCCGTTGGCAGCTTTGCGCTAGGCTCGATTGGGCGTTGCTACTTCAGGTTACGGCCGCTCCGGCGGGTCGACCGCAACGCCGGTAACCGCCGTCTCGCCGCTGCCGCTTGTGGGCGGTTGAACGGTGATGGTGTTGAGGACGTTACCACCCGACGGGTAAGCGTACTCGAACGCCTGCCCGAGATTACCATCGAGGATGGCGCTGGCAACGTAGAGCTTCTTGCCGTTCTTCAAGAGCGAGAAGCCGCCGTTGGGATTCGGGTTGCCGTCGAGCATGTTCGTGCTGATCAGCGTGTTGGAGCCCGGCTTGTAGAGATTGAGCGTTCCGGAGTCGCCGACGACGGCAATATTTCCGTGCGTATCGACTTGGATGCCCTTGGCGTTGGTGATGCCGGTATTGACACCGAGGTCAACGGTGCTGCTTCCCTTTCCGCCCTCAACGATCTCGCCGATGTGCGAGGGGCCGCTTGAGGTGCTCTCAATCGTGTAGAGATTGCCGTGCTTATCGTAGGCGCAGAAGCCCGACGAGTAGCCAGGGACGGGCGGAACGATATTGTACGGCATCGTCTGGCCTTTGTGATAAAAGTTGATGCCGTTCTGCTGGAACTGGCCGACCGCGACCTCACCGGTTTTCGAGATCGTGACGGCATTGGGATAGGTCTTCGACGGCTCTACCGTCAGCGTAAGCGACGGCTGCGTGGAACCTCGAGGGAAGACGACGACTTGGCCGGCGATGAACTCGACGACATAGAGATTGTGCCAGCGGTCGACGTTGAGGTATTCGACGATCGGAAGCCCGGTGATCAGACCGATTTGCTTTTGGTCCTTTCCTTCTTCCGGATAGATATGCACCGCCGAGTTCGAGTAATCGGCAACGTAGATCAGGCCTTTTTTCGAAGACTTGGCGGCGGGGCCGACCCAGCTCGTCAGCCCGAGCGTTTGCACCGGGCCACCGATTGCCGGCAGCGTGGCGGCGAGGCTATTCGATTGATTCGCGCCGGCGCAACCGGCAACGACTGCGGCAGCGCTCAGCGCTAGCGCCATATTGAGAAGCGTTTTGGGTGTTAACATGCGCGGGCCTTCCGCGTCGCGAGTGACGTCGCCTTCGCGCTCAACGAGCAGCCAACGCCATCACCTGTTTTCCTGCACTGCCCTGCGACTCCGTCGCTCCCTCGTACGTGGTGTGTCGAGGGACGGACGCGGAACTGCCGATCTTCAAGATGTACCGACCCGCGGTCGCCAACCCCGCACAGCCGATCGCAGTCAAACGGCTGCCCGCCAGTGACGCTAACCGCCGCGGAGACGATGCGCGGCCTCACGATTCCGCACCCAGTGCGTGCCGTATTTATCTCGCACTTGAGGGAGGAAGTCATCGTCGATCCGAGCGACGCGAACGAAGACCTCTCGGCAAAAGAGTTAAACGCAACCTAGCCTGTGATTTACCGAGAGAAAAGCGAGGAGTTCGAAGCGCCTTCGTGCACGGATCAAAAAAATCGGCGTCAACGTCGTAGCGCGCGAGGCTCGTGTCAGTCGCTCACGGGTGCAAGCCTTCGTCAGTTCAAGGGACGACGCTGCAGTTGGCCACGCTCGCGAAGATTGAAGCTATCCTCGAATGGCACTAGCTTCTCTCGGAGTCACTCAAGCTCGATGTATTCTTGATGGGGGTACAATAACACAAAAAGAACCGTCGCTACGGCCCTCAATTTGGCTTTCGCCACCGGCCAACACGTCACGCCCGAATTGATTCGCTAAACGTTCCAAGGACCCTAGACGCCGCCTGAATGGGTTAAGCCACGCGGGCGGCCATGAACAACGAGATGTGACCCGCCGTTGTCCACGCTTAGAAATGCGCCGACCGTGATGGTTCGGCAAGCCCCAAGTTGGCCAATATAACCGTAGGATTGGTGCGGCTATAACGCCGCTCAGGAACCCGGGGGAAGGACCTAGTGGCGAACCTGTTGCGTCCAATGTTGGCTACTTGATTGAGTCGCCGCACCAGAAGGCGCCCGCGCTTCCTTTCGGAATTTAACCCCGAAACACCACCCACTTACGCGATATTCAAGACGTTTGAGGCCGCGGTTCGCGCGTAACGATTCGTCCACGGCCTCAGTTGATCGCGATCGGCGTCTAGAACGGCGCCGTTAAGCGCACAAGGAAGTTGCTACCGTTTGCAATCTGCGTAGTGTTAAAACCGTTGGCGACTTTAATGGAGTACTGATGATTCAGGATGTTGAGCCATTGAAGGGAGACGCCGAGTCCCCGGTTTTGCGGATCGCCAGTCGTGATCGCCCTACCGAGAGCCAAGTCGAACGTAGTGTGGGCCGGCAAAGTCCCACTCAGATTGGTGTTTGCATCTTCAAACTGCACGGGGAAACCGCTGCCGTAGTTGGCCTGCAACGTCGCGAACCAAGGTTTGTGCGATCCTCCGAAACGATGTGTGTACGCAGCCGTGGACGCGACGGTTTCGCTATGGTCCTCCAGCGATAACTGCGCGACGCACGAAACGCCCGGGGGGTTCGGGGGGAAGAGAAACGTCGATCCCGAGACGCAGGCCGCATACGAACCGGAAACGGTGCCCGTAAAGAACCACTCGTCGCCGGTTAACATACGATCCTGGAGGCGAAGTTCGACGCCGTTATTTAGACCGATCGAATTGTTAAAGACGGCGAAGACCGGCGTGTTAAGAAGTTGCTGCGTGTCGAGAATATTGACGACGCTCTTCCTGAAGATGTTGAGCGAGAGTGAAAACTGCGAGTTAAACGAATGCGTGACGCCCGTTTCGAAATAGGAGTCACTTTCGGGTTTGAGATCGTAGACAGGGTTGGTCGTTGAGCAAGCCTGTTGCGCGGACAGCACGACGCAATCCTGGCGAACGTCCTCAAGCAGTGGTGCCGCATAAAATTTCCCATAATACGCATGGACGACATTTTTGCCCCCGTCCCACACGCTTACGCCGATCCGCGGGCTGATCTGAAACCCGCCGACATATCCCGTGGAATGATCGTACCGGAGGCCATAGTTCCAAACGATGTTGGGCGACATCTCCCATTTGTCTTCGGCGTAGATGCCGATCTGCGACCCGGCTTGCCCCTGCGGGGCAACGTAGGCGGGGAAATACGGGACACCGATTTTTCCGCTGCTCGCGCAATCCACGTAGTAGCAGGCAAAGACTTGGGTCGCGGTCGCCGTCTCCCGGTTGACGTCGAAGCCGATTTTCCACGCGTGGTTTTTCGTCGCGCGAAAGTCCGAAGCGCGTAAGCCGACATACTCGGCCAACGTATTTTGCTGCAATCCAATGCCGTGAATGGTATCGGCGCAGGTTGGTGGGCATACGCTAAAGTCCGGCGAGGTCAACAGCACGTCGAGGGGAAGGTCGCCGTCGTACGCAATGGCGGTCGAGCGCCACCAGGGAATGACTTGGAAAATGCCGTTACCGTCGCGCGAAATCGTCGTCCAGTTTAGATTCGAGAACCGGTCGTACTCGCGTTGCGTGTCGAGCGTCCCTGCTACATCGAGAATCGGATCGTAGGGATTATTCGGGTCGGTGTTGATCGGCACCTGAAACTGCGAAAACTGATTCGAGTAATCGAATGCCAGCGTACTGCGGACGCTCAACTGGGTAAGAAATCGCAGGAACTGATCGCTGCTGGAACTCGCGTCGTTGATCGGGTCAAATGTGGGCGCGTCGAGGCCCCGGTTAGTTGCCTCAGAGTTCGCGTTTAAAAATAGTTCGCTGGATCCGAATCGCGATGCTATATCGAGGGTTCCTACTCCCTGACCCTGATTGCCGGCGCCACCCGTAATAGTTCCGTAAAATCCAGGCGGTATATCGGTCGGCCGATTGCTTATAATGTTGACGACGCCGCCCATGCGGTCGCCCCCGAACTCGGCTGGAATGGCGCCGGTAAGGACCTCTATCGAGTCGATCGATTTCGGATCGATGATCTCGGCAAAATTCGAGGTAGTTGCCAGCGGAAGGGGAGCACCATCGATGTTGTAGGTGACTCCATGAAAGCCGTTTATTACCGGCTCGTTGTACGAGAACTGGATGACGCCCGGAAGCGTTTCGATGTGACGGCAGCGAGCGCTTATCGAGATTGGCGAGATAAGCGGCGTACAGCGAGATCGCACAGAGCGCGGCCGTCAGGCTCCCGAGAGTGACTGGAACGAGCGAGGCATGGGTGTGACTGCCGTAATCTCCATGGAGAAGGCCGACAAACTGGGCGTACTCCAAGGCCGCGTGCGTCGCCAGCGTGACCGCAAATGTCACGAGGAAGAGCCCGGCAATCGCAAGCCGGCGGTACAGGCTTCGCGCTCCCACGTCGCTACTAATACACGGAGCGCCACTGCGATTCCGCCCGCGCGCGTCGGTTTTCTTACGGGTGCGCCAAGAGCTTGCCGCCTCGCTCGCGTCGCTTAGGCCTTCGGATTCAATGCGGCGAAGGTGCGACCGCGACGACGTAGAACGCGCGCTTTGTGCTTCGCCGCTTGCCGGGGGCGCTCACATTAGGCCTGTTGGCCGCATTTGCGTCTCATGCTCTCGTCTACGGTAACGGTCACATGATGGGTGGCGCACATGCCGATGCGCTCCGCTCCCTCGCGGCGGCGGCCGTAACGGCACTCGCTGCCTTCTGGACTGCAATTGCTTGGGTGAGTCGGGGGCGCGTCTCCAACGGCAGCATATTGGCTTGCTCGATGGCGAGCGTCATGCCCTCGGTCTTTAGTGTGATCGTTGCCGCCTCGGGTTGGTTTTATCTTGTTGAGTCGGTCGAAAGCGGGCATAGCGCGCCCCCGAGCGCCTTGGTTGTAGGCGCGCTCGTTATCGCAGGCGGCGCCGTGACTTTTCTGTCGCGCGCCGTTCTTCGCGCTTTGGCAAAGATCGTCTTCGCGATGAAATCCGGCGGGTTCAAGCGGCGCTCGCCTGCATGGACGGCCGCGACAGATACTTCCGTTTCACTAGAACCTGTTGCCCACACGTGGCGACTCTTTTCGCGTCCTCCTCCGATGGCCTGGGACTTTCTCTAGCCCGACATAACCCCGTCGATCGTCCTTTCTTCGGAGGATCCGTTTGTCCACACGTTTGAGGGTGCTGTGCGCTCTCACGATGCTATTGGCCCTCTCTGCAGGCGCAGCGCAGGCCCATGCCTATGTCGTCGGCGCGCAACCGCCGATGGGCGGCAACTACCAGCAGCTGGTAGGTCAGATCAGCATCTCCTTTGACGAGCCCGTTAACGTGCTGGATTCCGACGCGGTGCAAGTGTTCGACGCATACGGTACACGCATCGATCGTCGCGATGCCGCGATCGACCGGGAAGACGCAACCCGCGTACTGGTTCACGTGCCGCAAAGACTCAAACCAGGCGTGTACACGGTTCGTTGGCGCGTGGTATCGGCCGATACTCACGTCGTTGCGGGCATCTATCAAATCGGGGTTGGGGTTCCGCTAACGCAGAAGCCTATAACGGAATCCCAATCGCCATTTGACCCATCTGCCCCACTACCGTCGTTGCTGCGTTGGTTGAGTCTCATAGGCGCGCTACTTGCCGGGGGTGCAGTCTTTCTGCGATGGTGCGCGCTCGACCGACTGGAGCGCATGTATCCCGGGGGTGTCGAAGTCGCCCGGCTATGCGCGATTGCGGGCATGGTCGTCCTTCTGGCCGCCGCCTTGCCAAGCCTCATCGTGCAGGCATCGGCGGCGGGCGGAGCTCTAGGCCGAGATATTCCTGGAACGCTGATGGAGACAACCTGGGGCGTTGCATTTTTGGTCAGGATCGGTACGGCTGCGCTCTTGCTGTTCGCGTCCATCGTGGCGTGGCAGCGGCTCACTCGGGTCGCGATCGCTTTGATCGCCGTCCTGCTTGCGACGTTCAGCGCCGCCGGCCATGCCTTGTCTCAATCGAGTCGGGCCGCCGTAGCAGTGGCAGCCGCAGTCGATTTTGCGCACCTCGTTGCCGCCGCAGCCTGGGTAGGTGGTGTTTTCGTTCTTGCCGCGATACTGCTTCCGGCGCTTGCGCGCCGCGATGCGAACGTGCGGGAGCAGACGCGCGCCCTATTCGCGGCTTTCACCCCTCTGGCGGTCGTTTGCGCCGTTGTCGCGGTTGCAACCGGGACATACGCGTCGCTTACTCACGTCAGCAGCCTGGGCAATCTCGTGGGGTCGGCGTACGGGCGCGTGCTTTTCGCGAAGATCGTGGGCGTGGGCTTTGTGCTCTGGCTGGGTTGGCGGCATCTCAGAGTTGGAGCGGGGACGCTCTCTTGGGGCGCAAGGGCCACGCTTCGCCATGAGGCGTTAGCCGGGCTACTCGTCGTCGCGCTCACCGCCGTTCTGATAGGCCAAGCCCCGCCAGGCCATGGATCGGCGCTGCCCAACTCGACGGCCGGCGCGTTCGTGGCGCTCCTCTGCATTCTTGCAATTGCGCGTGCGGCGTTCAATGGAAAACCCGTTACTGCGAGATATCTGAACGGTTCGATTGCTGTCGCGTTTGCAGCACTTTTGGTAAACGCATTCCTCATTGGCCCGTTCTACGTTCGGGCGGTCTTCATGGTGCCCACGTTGTGGGCCGGCGACGTCGTGCTGGTCAACGAAACCGCCTATCGCCGGGGTACACCACAAGAAGGCGACATTGCCATCTTTGCACCCCCTGTCGAATTCAACGGCGACGATATCGCCCAGCGCGTAATCGGCGTCCCGGGAGACACGATCGCCATCAACGATGGGGTCGTCTACCGCAATGGGGCGGCGCTGCACGAGCCGTACGAGTATCAGCCCCCCGCCTACGACTTAGCAATCCGAAACTACGGCATCTACGTCAACGGGCAACCGCTCGATCCGCGCGTGGCGAACGTCCCGCCAAAAGGGCTATGGCGGGCGCCAAACCGCATCCCAAACGATTTCTACTTCATGTTGGGTGACAATCGCAATTATTCAATCGACTCGCATATGTTCGGCTTTGCGCAAACGAGCGGCGCTTTCGCAGCCGGCCCACTCGCGGCGCAAAAAGCTCGTGCGAGTTTCGTGGGCAGGGCTTTCTTATCCATTTGGCCTCTGCACAGCTTGCGCCTCCAGCAAGCATCGTGGCGAATCGACTCACGGAAGGGAACATCGTGACTTTACGGTCGGCGTGCACTCTTTGTCTGATCGCCCTGTTAACGCCGATGGAAACGGGAGCGCACGTACGGATCTTTCCCGACACCGACTCAACGCAAGCTCCGGCTTGCAGTTTTTCCAAGTTCACCGTTCGCGTTCCGGTAGAGCGTCCGGTTGCCACTACTCGCATCGACGTTGCCATTCCCACGGGAATAATCGTCTTTGCGGTACAGCCGAAGCCAGGTTGGCGCTTCGATCGTCAAACGACGAGAGGTGTCGTGACGAAGATCTCTTGGACGGGCGGGCGGCTCATGCCACATGAATTCGACGAGTTCGCTTTTCTCGCTGCGACGCCGAGAACTCCTGGCGTCATTACCTGGGATGCATGGCAGTACTACAGCGATGGCGTCATTGTGAAATGGGCCGGCCCCACCAATTCAGATACTCCGCATTCCGTCACCATCATTACACCGGCGCACTGCAAACCTATCAAGAAGGGGAAATAACCATGCAAAAACCTTGGGCACCGCTCCTTGCAATTCTATTGGTTCTGCCGGCGCTTGCGGCCGCAAACTCAGGAATCCGGGGCACATTTGCGCTTCAAGGCCAGTCGCCGAAAGCCGAAGGGTATTTGACCGCCGAAGAACTCGGTAGCGATCCGCTGAACCGGCGGCTCGACACGTGGATGACGCCGCTGGGGTCCGGTGCAGCGATTCGAACGTACGATGTTGACATGACGAAACTGCTCCATATGATTATCGTCAGCGACGACTTCCGCACATTCTTACACGTGCACCCCGTGCTCGGGCCGAATGGGCACTTTCTGCTAACTCAGCGATTCCCCAACCAGGGCTTGTATCACATTTATATCGACGCGCGGCCGACTGGTTTCGGGCAACAAGTCTTTCGCTTCGATCTCGGTCTTGGAGGCGTTGAGGCAAGGGCTTCCCGCGACCTTGGCGAGCGCGGAACGACAACCCGCGCCGGCCCTTATTTCGTAAGCATTTCAACCGATACGCTCGCAATTGGGAGCGAGTCTCATCTCGTCATTCATATCCTCAAAGATGGGAAGCCCGCGGCCGATCTTCACCCGTATCTCGGCGCGCTGGCCCACGCCGTATTCCTGAACGCAGGAGATTTGAGCTACGTTCATGCCCATCCGTTGCCGCTCTCGGCTTCGGGAGAGAAAAGCGGGGCTACGGGAACCGCCATGGAGATGAAGCCGCTGCCCGCTGCGGCCTCGTCTTCGCCGAACATGCAGCTTCACGTGGCCCTGCGCGAGCCTGGTACGTACAAGCTCTGGTTACAGTTTCGCGGAGGAAACCGGCTTTACGTTGCAACCTTCGTTTTGACGGCTCGTACCACCACGTGATCGGCTCGAGGCGATTGTGACCCTAACGCCGACCTCAGGCCGCCGCACCGAACCCGGCGCGGTCCGGTCGGGCGACCCCAGTCTGCTCGACTGGCTCGTGACGCTGGCCGGCGTCTGGATCATGACGGGCCTGTTCATCGACGCTCACCAGCACCTTTTTATGGCGGTGGAGTCCTTCATCAACCCGTGGCACATGACGTTGTACAGTGGTGCCGTTTTCGCTGCCGGCGTGCTGGCCGTAACGATCGCCATCAACTATCGCCGCGCGGGTTCGTTCTGGAAAGCCGTTCCGTTCGGCTACGCACAGAGCGTCGTCGGCGTTGCGGCGTTGCTCGTCGGCGGCGGATTGGATGCTTGCTGGCACTCCATCTTCGGGTTCGAGCATCAGCTCGATCTGCTCCTCAGCCCGCCTCACCTGTTTTTGCTTACCGGCTTGTTCTTCCTGATTACCGGGCCGGTGCGCAGCGCACTCGCCCGACCGGAAGCCGAAAATCTACTCGCACAGCTGCCCATGCTCGTTGCGCTGGGGCTTGCCTTCGAGATCACGCAGTTCGTCACGCAGTACGGCTTCTATCCCGAAGCCTTGATGCGCGATCACCCTCTGCCGCAGGCCGATTTTCACAGCGAACAGTTTGTGCTCTCCGTGCTCCTTTTTTACCGCCAGGCGCTGGAGATCGCGATCGTGATTTGGCAGAGCCTGTTGCTCGCCGCCGTCGTCTTATACCTGCCCGCTCGCAAACGGCTGCACTTTGGCGCACTCATCGTCATTTGCATCGTCGAAAAGGCTTGGATCGCCGGCGAACTGTCGTCCGATTTCAATACGTTCTTGCTAGTTGTCCTCGCATCGGCTTGTGCAGGGGCGATTGGGGATCTTCTGATAGCGAAGTTCCGACCATCGGTACGCCGTCCCAATGCATTTCGGCTTTTGGGGTTCGTCGTGCCGTCGGCATATTTCGCCGCCTACTTTGCGCTCGCTGTTCCGATGTTCGGCGGTACCTGGTGGGATGCCAGTTTCGTCTTCGGTTCGATCGTGGAGGCGGGGCTCGCGGGGCTCTGCATGAGCCAGCTTTTTCTTGCCGGCGTCACCGTATGACGATGGGCACAAAACGCTCCGCGGTATTGCCCGGCGTATTGCGAGCGATGATCTGAAGGGTATATGCACGGCGGTACTGTGGAACCATATCCAGGACGGTTTGCGAGAAAGCGAAGACGCCAAACGCACGACGGTCTGCCACGAATGAGAACGATTCCGTCCGCAATTCGACACTCGCGACGTTTGTGGAGGTCACGATCCGGCCCACCCACATTCGACCGGGCTGAATCGAAGTCTCGTTCATCCATACGGCCAGAATGTGCGGCGGCGAATTGGGCGGGAGCAGCAGCGGCGTCGGCCAGGGGGACGGCGCGACGAGCGCTTGAGCCGAGTCGGCCGCGCGCCTGCCGCCCTGCGAGCATGAGGTCACGGTTGCGAGAGCGACGACTGCAGCGGCGACTCGGATTGCATTCACGGGTGCATCAGACATGCTGAAAGCTCCCGACACAGCTTCGCACCCCACGCCTTCCGCCGCCTACGACTGGATGATGGCGATTGCCTCGCTTTGGCTCTCCGGCGGCATCATGGTTGATGCATGGTATCATTTTCACTCGACGGTAGAAACCTTCTTCGAACCTGCGCACGCGCTGCTCTATGCAGGTCTGTTCGCGAGCTTCATCTTCACCGCAGGCATGCTCGTCGCGGGTGCTCGACAGGGTTACGGCTGGCGTTTCGTGCTCCCGGGGGGCTACGGCGTGACGTCCGCTGGATTGTTCGTCTGCCTCGCTGGGGGCTTGACCGACATGCTGAAGCATTCACTGTGGGGATTCGAGGAAGGCTTCAATGCCCTTCTGAGCCCGACGCACCTCTTGATCGGCGCCGGCATGTTCCTGATCATCGCGGGTCCGATACGCGCCGCGCTTCTGCGCCCGAGTCCCCCGAAAACGTTGGTCGCCCAGCTTCCCCTGTTGTTGTCAGCAGCATCGATGATGGAGCTCGCGCACTGGGGTACGCAGTTCGTCTTCCTGAGCGAAGCCGAGCGTATGAACGCGCCTATCGCCCCCGCCAGCGTGCCGCATGCAGCCCTGACATTACTCACGTTGCAATACGATAAACAGGGAATTGGTTTGCTCGCAGTTATCGTGCAGAGCGTGCTCGTCGCCGGTTTTTTTCTCTATCTCGCCCGGCGCTTACGTTTGGCGCCGGGCGCGCCGACGGTGCTCCTTGTTGTGGGGAATGCCTTTATCGCCGCGGCTCATTCGAACTACGTCGGTCAGTTTGTAGCGGTGATTGTAGCCTCGGCAATCGCGGGCCTTAGCGCCGAACCTTTCCGGTTGGATCCCGCCGATCAGTTGACGGCTCGTTGGAGCATTGCAGCGTTCACCGTTCCCGCGTCGTACTGGGCGGTGCTGTTGGCGATACTTGAGCTCACCATGGCCGGGATATGGTGGACACCCGACGTGATTTCGGGCTCGGTTCTCTTCGCGGGCCTGGTAGGATTGTTTTTGAACCTGCTGACCGGGCCGTTTGCTGCCGCGGCCGATTGCCAACCGGGCAAGGATTCATAGAGGTGCGTTTGGCCGTCGTTCTTGCCTGCGTTATCTTGGCGCTCGGGCTAGCATTGGTCGCCATTAGAACGCAGCGCCGACCACATTTTGTGGGCTTCGCACCACCGAACGCCGGGCTGCCGGACGTCGCGCTAGTCGACGACCGCGGCAGGAGGTTCACGTTCCCTGAGTTGCAGACCAGAGCGTACGCACTTGTTTTTGGTTTCACGCATTGTACGGATACGTGTCCGATGACTCTCGCAAAGCTCGAGCGCGCACGAACGAGCCTGGCGCCCGAGAAAAGGCGCAACACGACGATTGTCTTTGTGACGGTCGATCCCGCACGCGATACGCCGGCTCGACTTCACGAATACATCGCGCGGTTCGGCTCCGGACTCGTCGGCGTGACGGGAACGCGGGAATCGCTCAAAACGCTCTTCCGCTCGCTTGGTATCTGGTCGGTGCGAATCGGCAAAGGGCCTAACTATGAGATGGGTCACACTGCCAGCGTCTTCTTCGTCGATCCATCGGGTCGTATTCGGACGATCCACGATTGGCAAGATGCTCCGCGAGACCTCGCCCACGACTTCATGGAGTTGACGATGTGATTTACAGGTCGGGGTTCCGATTGCCTCGGCCGAGCGCCAGCCGGCCTCTCTGGTCGCCCACAAAGCTACGCAGGTAACTTTGCGGAAGTATTTGATTATGAGCTTTAGACTCGGGGCGATCAAGCTGCGGTTACCGGTTGCTCGGTATGTTGAAACCTCGCGCGGCTATCGTTTCGAGTTTGGACGTCTCTCGTTGTCGCAGAGCACGTTCTTGCTGTTGGCTGCAATCATCGTGGGCCTCGGCGGCGGGTTGGGAGCGGTGGCGTTTCGCTACCTGATCTTCGGCGAGTCGCGGCTTGCCATGGGCCTCGTCGCACCGGCCCTATCATTTCTGGGCCGTGCGAACGTCGTGCCGGTTCTCATTATCGGCGGCATCATCACAAGCTTCATCGTGGAGCGATTTGCGAGGGAGGCCAAGGGTCACGGCGTTCCGGAGGTGATGGCAGCGGTCGCGCTACGCGCCGGCATAATCCGACCACGAGTCATCGCGGTAAAAAGCTTGGCTTCGGCCACCTGTATCGGCTTCGGCGGAAGCTGCGGCCGCGAGGGGCCGATCGTTCAGATCGGTTCAGCGATCGGATCGGTCCTGGGCCAAATCTGCCGCGCTCCTTCGCCGATCGTCCGAACGCTCGTAGCGTGTGGTGCGGCAAGCGGCATCTCGGCGACGTTCAACGCGCCGATCGGCGGGGTCTTCTTCGCCTCTGAAGTCATTCTAGGACAGTTCGAGCCGCGTTCATTTGCGTCGATCGTGGTCGCCAGCGTGGTCGCGGCCGTCATCGGACGCTACTTCTTCGGCAATCATCCGTCCTTCACCGCGTCGGCGTTCTATCTCGTTTCGCCAGCTGAGCTCGCACTCTATGCGCTGCTCGGAGTTGTCGCGGCCTGCTGGGCGGCCGGCTTCGTGAAGTTGCTGTATTACATTGAAGACCGCTTCGACGCATGGCGCATCCGAGGATGGGTGAAGGCTGCACTCGGGTTCGGTCTCGTGGGCATCATCGGCATCCGGTATCCGCAAGTCTTTGGAGTCGGGTATGACAGCGTGGACGCGGTACTTTCGCAACACGTCCCTGCGCTCCACGCGTTCGCGCTTGCAGCACTGAAGCCGATTGCTACATCGCTGACGTTGGGCGCCGGCGGCAGCGGCGGCATTTTCGCGCCTTCCCTATTCACCGGCGCGATGCTCGGCGACGCGTTCGGGACTGTGGTTCATGCAGCGTTTCCGGGGTGGACTGCCAGCGCAGCCGCCTACGGCCTTGTCGCAATGTCGGCGGTCTTCGCTGCCGCCGCAGAGGCGCCGATCACGTCAATCATGATCGTGTTCGAAATGTCGAGCGATTACACGATCATTCTGCCGCTGATGGTATGCACCGTGATCGCCACGCTCCTCGGCCGAAGGCTGCTCGGATACACCATCTACGAGATGAAACTCGTTCGCCAGGGAATCGATTGGATGCGAGCACGCAATCCCGGCTTCTTCTCCCGCGTTCGAGTGAGCGCCGTCGAACGGCGGGCGCCGGTAATAGCGAAATGCGGCGAAACAGTGCGCGAAGTTGCGGCAAGGCTTCGAGATAGCGACGAGCTCGCCGTGCCTCTGGTTGACGGAATGCATTTCGTCGGCCTGGTAGCGGTGTCTGAAATTGCATCGAGCCTAGCCCAGAGCTCAGACACTGAACTTAAGATCGAGGAACTGAGCCGCGCGCCGTCAGTGATTCTTTCATCCTCGGACACCTTGGAGAAGGCTGCGATCGCAATGGCTGACCCACGGGCGCCGCTGCTCCCCGTCATTGATCCCACAAGCGGAAACTTCACCGGCATCGTGACGCGGCGTGACGTTCTCTACGCCTATCGCAGCGCGGCGGATGCGTCGATGTTGGGGGTTTAGGCTTCGGGCGCGATGTCAATCCGGCGACGACTGTTGATCGGCCTCGTCATAGTCCTCGTCGTTGTGCTTTCGTTAGCGGCGATTGGCTGGCTCTTTTACGCGTCCGTAGGTGCGGACTGAAGAGCGCTGAGGGGCCCTCGTTAGTCCCTTAGGCATTTGACCTGAAGGCGATGGGTCGCTTCGTTTCCTCCGCCCCATTGCTGGGCAAGCTTGGACGGTGAGTACGTGGCATGTCTGGGGCGACTATTTGCATACGAGGCCGCATCGGATCGGGCAATACGAGCTCGTATCCGGCAACGAGCGCGCAGCGTTGGCAACGGCAAAGCGCAGCGGTTTTGATTTTGACAAACGGATGCGAAACGGTTTCGAGCCTTGGGCCGATACCTTTACTAGCGACGAGCGAGACGACGAGTTTGCGTTTGCGAGTTGTCCGACGGTACGAGGCTGGCGCAAGGTATGATCAAGATTGTCGATCCGGGCACGTCAGTTCGAAGCGTTGACGCCGTTCACGCTATGGACGTGGCTATTGATCTCAGTGTGCTCGAGCGCGACCTCCGTGATCGCGTTCGCGGCGAAGTTAATTTCAGTGACGCTTATCGAGCCATGTATTCGACCGATGCCGCTAACTATCGACAGGTTCCCCTCGCCGTTGTGCTTCCGCTCGATGCCGAGGATGCTCAGAATGCGATGAGCGTGTGCCACGAGCACGGCGCGCCAGTCACGCCCCGCGGAGGCGGAACCAGCCTCACAGGCGCGAGTTGCAACGTTTCGGTGATCTTTGACTACAGCAAGTATATGCATCGCATCCTCGAGCTCGACCCTGTCAACGCCACTGCTCGAGTTGAACCCGGCGTCGTGCTGGACGATCTTCGCCGCAAGGCCGAAAAGTACGGCTTGACGTTCGGTCCTGCTCCGTCAACGCATAACCGCTGCGCCATCGGCGGGATGTTCGGCAACAACTCGTGCGGCATACCCGCCCAGTTTGCCGGCCGGATGGAGGAAAATGTCCTGGAGGTCGAGGTGTTGCTGCACGACGGCACCCGCATGCGTGTCGGTTCAACGAGCGAGGGCGAATATGAAGAGATCGTTCGAGCCGGCGGGCGCAAGGGTACGATCTATCGGCGCCTGCGCGAGATTCACGAGCGATACGGTGCTCTGGTCGCCGAGCGATTTCCGCAGATTCCGCGCAGGGTCTCCGGCTATAATCTTAACGAACTGGATCCAGCACGCGGCTTCAACGTCGCGCGGGCCCTCATCGGCAGCGAAGGTACGATCGTACACGTGCTGGAGCTCCTGTTGCGACTTGTTCCCAATCCCAAGCATACTGCGCTCACCCTCATATCATTCGACGACATCGCGGCCGCCGGCGACTGCGTCTCCTTTTGCAACGGTTACGCGCCTCACGCGATGGAAGGCATGGATGAGACGCTATTTGAGCACATGGAACTCAAGGGAAAGAGTCCGCACGCTCGGCACGAGCTTTTCCCTAAGGGAGAAGCGTGGATCATCGCGCAGTTCGGTGCCGACACAAAAGAAGAAGCTGAGGAAAAAGCTCGCCGGTTGAGCGAAGACGTGAAAAAGCAGGGCGACGCGATCCGCGACACCCGCGTCACGTCGGATACCCATATGATGGACGAGATTTTTAAAATTCGCGAAGCCGGATTGGGTGTCAACGCCAAGTTGCCAAACGAGCCCGACTACTACCCCGGTTGGGAAGATGCCGCGGTCGCGCCTGAGCACCTAGGCGCGTACCTCCGCGAATTCCAACAGAAAATGCGCGACTATGACTACCAGGCGTCGATCTATGGCCACTTCGGCCAGGGGTGCGTGCACTGCCGTATCAATTTCGACTTGTTCACGAAAGCCGGCATTGAGAAGTATCGCCGCTTCGTAGACGAGATGGCCCATATCGTCGTCAAATACGAAGGTTCCATCTCGGGCGAGCACGGCGACGGGCAGATTCGTGGCGAGCTGCTGCCCATTATGTTCGGCGAAGACTTGGTCAACGCGTTCTGGGAATTCAAAACAGCATTTGACCCGCAGAACAAGATGAATCCCGGCAAGGTCGTTCGCCCCCTCAAAATCGACGATAATCTGCGCTGGGGTGTTGACTACGAGCCGAAGGATCCCAAGACAGTCTTCAAGCTCAAGCAGGATCACGGTAGCTTTGCCTATGCGGCTAATCGTTGTGTCGGCGCCGGCGTCTGCCGAAAGCACGACAAAGGGACGATGTGCCCGAGTTACATGGCTTCAAAGGAGGAACGCTACTCTACGCGCGGACGTGCGCGACTGCTTTTCGAGATGCTGCAGGGCCATCCGATCGGTGACGGATGGAAGGACGAGACGGTTCGCGAGTCACTCGACTTCTGTCTAGCCTGCAAGGGATGCAAACATGAGTGTCCCGTCAACGTCGATATGGCCACTTATAAGGCCGAGTTTTTGCACCACTACTATCAAGGGCGGCTACGGCCGCTGCATATGTGGCTCTTTGGCTTCATGTTTCGGTGGGCGCAGATTGCTTCGCTGGCTCCCGGCGTTGCCAACTTCTTCACGCAAGCCCCCCCATTTTCGATGCTCGCGAAGAAATTCGCGTCGATCGCTCCGCAACGCGAGATCCCCATGTTCGCCGATTCCACATTTCGCCGCTGGTTCGCTCGGCGTGGTATGCGCAACGCCGGCGGCGAGCGCGTGATCCTCTGGGTCGACACCTGGAACAACTACTTTCATCCCCACACCGCCGAGGCGGCCGTTGCCGTGCTCGAAGACGCCGGTTATCAGGTCATCTTGCCGCCCCACCAAATCTGTTGCGGGCGGCCGCTCTATGACTTTGGTCTGCTCTCGCAAGCCAAGCGCCAGATTCACGCAATCATTGACGACTTGCGACCGCTCGTGCGCGAAGGGATACCGATCGTCGGGCTGGAGCCTAGCTGTCTGTCAGTCTTTAAAGACGAGATGCAGGACCTGGTCGGCGACGACATCGATGCCCAGCGGCTAGCACAGCAAGCCTTCACGTTCGAAACCTTTCTGAACGAGCGCGCCGAAAAGACCGGGTATGTTCCACCGAAGATGGAGCGGCGAGCCATCGTGCACGAGCACTGTCATAAGAAGTCGGTGCTTAACCCGCTGGGAGAAACGCACGTGTTCGAGCAAATGCATTTGGAACACGAACGGCTAGAGAGCGGTTGCTGCGGCATGGCGGGCGCTTTCGGCTTTCAAACCACTCATTACGACATGTCGTTAGCATGCGGCGAACGTGTACTGTTGCCGAAGGTGCGCGATGCAAAACCCGAAACGATCGTGGTAGCCGACGGCTTCAGTTGCCGCGAGCAGATCATGCAAACGACGACGCGGCGGGCGCTGCACCCCGCGGAGGTCATGAAGATGGCGCTGGACGACCGCGGATACAGTCGTGACGACGCCCATCCGGAATCTCGATTCGTGCCCGATGTCGCAGCACGTAAGCGGCAGATCATCCTGCGAGGGTATGCCGCTTTAGGTATGCTTGTAACCGGCGCCATTGCAACGAGCGCACTGATATTGAAGCGACATGGAAATGGGGGGGGTGGCAAATGAACGCCCAACCGAAGTTCGGTTTCAGCGAGTTCACTACGTGGCCGTGGTCGTTCGGCAAGGACATTGCGGAGTATCCGAAGCACGGAGCGACGCATATCGAGATTTGCGAGTTTAAGCTTGCTCACAACGACTACCATCAGCTCGAGAAGTTGCACGACCGTGGCTTGACGGCGTCTTCGGTGCAGATGAAAGTGCACTCGGTTTTCGTCGATTCGATGGCGAACGTACCCGAAGATCCCGCCGACCGCATCTCCGCAATGAAAGACGCAATTACGGGAAGCGCTCCGTATCTGCCAGTGGGAACACCTTTCATCATCATCACGGGCATACCCCCGAATGGCGACTTCCGCCGGACCAACGATCGCACGATCGAAGCGCTCAAAGAACTCGGCGAGCACGCAGCTCGGCATGAAATGCGCATCGCGTTCGAGCCACTCAGTCCAGTCAACATTCATACCGACACGTCGATCTGGTATCTCGATCAAGGCATCGAGCTGGTCGACCGTGTCAACCATCCGGCGGTCGGGATTTGTATCGATACCTGGAACGTCTGGCAAACACCGAACCTCGGCGACATCATCCGGCAGTGCGGAAACCGCATCTTTCTCGTGCAGCTCAGCGATTGGAAGACCCCGCGCTCGACTGCCGACCGCTACAGCCTCGGCGACGGCGAAATTCCACTTGGCGATATCGTGGCATCGATCCGTGAAACGGGCTTCGACGGAGCCTGGGTCGTTGAGATTCTCTCCTCATATCACTTGCCCGGATCGCTATGGAAAGGCAATCTCGACGATGTGCTGGAGCGGAACTACCGGCGCTTCATGGACCTGTTCGATCGCGCGACGGTAACAACTACTGGGACGCGGTCAGCTCGATAACGCAGAAACCGCCGCCGTCGATCTCCAGAGCTAGGCCGTTACGGAGCTCCCGTTCCGTGATGTCATCGGCGATCCATTCACTACGCAAGCTGTTGTACGAGCGAACTGCATACTTGGTTCCGAGCCCTTTGAGAAACCGAACGGAGGTCGTCGCCGTCCGCTCGGCCGTGTTTCCGACGAAGATGACCACCTGCTGCTCGCGCTCCAACGCAATGGCGGCGATGTCGCTGTCGGACGATATCAGATACTCATCCGTGACATCGCGGTCGTAAACCTGGCATTGAAGAGGGTTGCCGAAGCGGAAGCTGCCGTAGAGGCGCAGAGTATCCGTGCGCACCACGAACCACGAGATAAACTCGCCCCGGAAGCATAAGCGGCGTACGGCCAGCCAACGCCAATTCGGCGCCAGACACGGAGTACAGATGGGCTCATCGCCTGAGAGATCGAGGCCGGCGGCGCCCTCGATCGCCGCCCATAAAAACCGAGGTGGAAACCAGGGCGACAGCATCATGCCGCGGTTGGCCAAGGTCTCGCCGTGCAGCCATTCGGAGAACTGGCCCGGTACGGTGTTATTGCCCAGCGGATCGCGCGAGTAGTGTACGAAGCTTTCCCTTAGCGCTGAAGCCATGAAATCTGGGTTGAATCGCGCGGCCGCAAAAGCATACCAAAACGTCACGCCAACCCACACGCCGCCGAGCAGGCCGTACCCGTGCGTTGGGCCGTAGTCGATGTCGTCGCCGGGGATCGTGCGAATGCCGGCCGCCGTCCAGAACGACTCGGCGCTGAGGCGGCTCACGATCTGGGCAGCGCGATCGCGGTCGGCGACGCCGAACATCACGGGGAAGACGAGATCGCACGTGATGTTGGTCCGCTTAGCACCGTCCACGTCGATGCAGAGGTAGTAGTAACCTGTTTCGGGATCGATTAAGTGCTCGTTGACCGCGTCACGCAGTTCTTCGGCGGCTCGGTCATAGAACGCGCGGTCTCCTTCCTTTCGCAGGACGCGTGCCATTTTGCTCACCGCGCGCAGCGCTGCGTAGCATTCGGAGTTGAGCTCGGTGGTTGCGCCGCTGATTCGGTAGCCCGCAATGACGTTGCGCCATCCTACAATACCCCAATCGGCCGTTCCGGTGGCGGTGCACCACACCAGTCCCTGTTCGTTGCGCTGAGAAAGGATGTAATCTGCGGCACGCTTGGAAGCGCGGTAGACACGCCTTAGAAACGCTGAATCTCCGGTCGCATTGTAGTGGTGCCAGAGCGCGAGAACGATCAGCGGCGTGTTGTCGTTGATATTCAGCTTGTAATCTGCCGTCTTGCCGGTTCTAATATCGTAATATTCGACCACCATTCCACGGCGTTCCATTAACTCGACGTACTTAAGCAGTGACTCACGGACAAAATCGGGCGTCATGAAATCCGCTCCAAATGCAAACCACGCGGTATCGCGCGCCACACTGTTGTTCGTCTTCGCCGGATCGTTGACGAAGCACCAACCCGTCGGCGCAAGCAGCTCGACGCGCAGCATGTTTGCCTTTGCCCAGAACGCTCCGCGATTGACCTCTGGGTCCGGCGTCATGAGGACCGCGCGACTCAGCAACCGCTCAAAGCGAGCACGGGTTTGGCGCGCCGCCGAGCGCGCGTCCGGCGAACCGTCGACGATCGTGCGCAGCTCGCGAATGCCCCGAACCGCGCCAACCATCTGGTACCAAAACTCGAGCTTTTCTGCGGGCTCGAGCCGCAGGCGGTGCTCGAATAGCGCTATCGCCTCATGACCGCCATCGAGCAGCGTGCGATCTGCCAGTGGACCCGGCGATCGAGTACGACTGGGCTTCCCGTGGTCGTCCGTGACTTCCCAGTGGGCCGGCGCGCGCGAGCAAACGAAGGCTCGCGCGTACTGCGGCGCCTCCTCGCTGACGGCAATAAATGCCTTACGCTGCGCGTCGTATCGCACGTTGGTGGGCCCAAATCCGCCACGCATCTGCGCGCTTGCGATAACGGCAATACCGATCTCCTCGTCACCGGTGCATTCCAGAGCGACCGTTACATACGCCATTGCGGGATCGGCGGAATCTATTTCTGGCTCGCCGCTAAGAACGAAGGCACTTTCTCGAACGGTTAGGCCGTTGCTCAGCTCGTAAACGTGTTCCTGACGATCCGGATGGATCACGAAGTTTCCGGGCAGCTTGCCGAGACGTGCGCCGCTGGCACCGTCCCAAAACGCGATCTGAACGCCCCCAATCATCACCTTGCCGGCATCGATCGAGTAAAAGCGCTCGATCGCGCCGTTGGCCTTGAGAACGACGACGGCCTTAGGAGATCCTAACGTGCTACCGACGGCCATCTGCGTGTCTGGCACGACGTACGTCGAGATGCGCTCGCCGGAACCACTGACCCGAGCGGTCATAGGCGACCGGACTGCTTCGTCATTCCTCCGTCGATCAAAAACGAGGCGCCGGTAACGTACGAAGCTTCGTCTGAAGCGAGATAGACGCACATCGATGCGACTTCTTGCGGTTTGCCCATGCGACGCAGCGGGATCTCGTCGAGCAGCTTATCGTATTTTTTCGGGTCTCGCTTGATCTCGGAGTCCATCCTTGTGTCGATTGCGCCGGGGCAGACGTCGTTCACGGTGATGTTGTGCGGCGCCAGCTCAACCGCTATCGTGCGCATCAACATGCGTAATCCGCCCTTGGCGGCGCAATACGGCGCGTTGGATGGCATTGTCAGCTCTTCGTGCACCGAACTGATGTTAATAATGCGGCCACCACGCTTTTGGCGCACCATCTGCTTGGCCGCGCGCTGCGAACAGAGCCACGGGCCGGTGAGATCGATCTCGATGATCTTGCACCACGTCTCGAATGGCATCTCCAAAAAGGGGTGCTGCTCTTCGATGCCGGCGTTGTTTACCAGGATGTCAAGCTGCCCAAAGTGTTTGACGGCCGCGGCGACGAGCCGGTCGACGTCTTCCGCCTTGGAAATATCGCCATCGACCGCATAGGCACGGCCGCCGAAGTTTTCTATGTGATTGACCAAGTCAGAAGCGGGGCCGGCGTCACCGTGGTAATCGATAACGACGAGGGCGCCTTCTTGCGCCATCAGCGTCGAAATCGCCTTTCCAATACCGGTATCTCCGCCGGTGACGATCGCTACTTTATCGTGAAGCCGCATTACTTTCCTCAAATGACGATGCACCCTGTTCGAGCATCGACAGGCGTGCGAGCCCCGGGCCGAAGGCGACGCCCAGGCTCCAATCCAGCGCGACGCGCGTCTTGCGCCCCAATCCGGGAAGTCGCCCTAGATAGTAGGTTCGCCACAGCAGCCATGCTGGAAGCCCGGTCAACATTCGTTTGCCGGGCAGCTCGGCGAGTGCATGACGATCGCCAAGCGATGCCATTTGACCAAGCTCCCGGTAGTCAAACGATTTCGTCCGCTCGCGGCGAAGTCGCGCCACGGCGTTGCGAGCGGCGAGCGGCCCTTCCCGCATCGCGTTCTGCCCGAGCGGGGCGTAGGTTTCACCGCTCTTCCTCGGCACCGCTGCGCAGTCGCCGATTGCCATGAGCTGCGGATGATCCGGGACGCCAAAGTCGCGGTCCGTAATGATCGCCCCGTGTTCCGAGAGCTTCAGACCGAGGCGTTTGACGAACGGCGCGGGTTCTTCGCCAGCCGACCATATCACGGTCCGCGACTCGAACCGCTCGCCGCCTTTAAGCGTTATGCCGGCCGGATCGACGCGTTCGACATCCTGGCAAATGCGGATGTCGATGCCGCGATCGAAGAGCACGTGAGCCGCCTGCTTTCCAAAGCGCTCCGGCAGATGTTCCAACAGCCGGTCCTCGGACTGTACCAACACAACCTTCACTTGATCGGGATCGAGGCTTGGGTAGTAGCGCAGGATCGAGCGCAGAAATGCCGAGAGCTCTCCTGCAACCTCGACACCGGTGAAGCCGCCGCCCACAATGACGAAGCGTAGCAGCCGATCACGTTCGACGGCGTCTTCGCTGCGCGAAGCCACCTCAACGGTACCCACGATGGCACTTCGTAAGCACTCCGCGTCGGGAACCGTGCGCAGAAAGTATGCGCTACGTTCGACGCCCGGAATATCTTTCGTCGAAGGCGTCAACCCGAGCGCCAGAATAAGCTGGTCGTAGAGAATAGCTCGCGTCTCGTGCGTCACGGGATGGCGCACATTAACCTCGCGGCGCTCTTCGTCCACGCCAAGTATTTCGCCGAGCTCGAAGCGCACGTTGCGCAGCTGCGCACGGAACGGCTGCGTGATATGTCGCACTTCGACCGAGCCCGTGGCGGCTTCCGGCAGCATGGGCGTGAATAACATATAATTGTTGCGATCGATGAGCAGCACTTCCAAATCACGATCGTGACGGCAGCATTTCTCAAGTTCCCTTGCGGCCGACAATCCTGCGAATCCGCCACCGGCAATAACGATACGCGGCATCAGGGAATATTCACAGACGGTATGGCTCGGCATCGGCGCGTCGAAACTGCAAACCTAGGCCCGGGCGCGTGAGGTCGGGTAGGAGCGCGCCGTCGATCGGGTCGGTCGCACCCTCGAAGAACATGCGCTCGATACGGACGTGATCGTAGAAGTACTCCATGTGGCGCAACGTCTTACATGCCAGCGCCCCGTGCAACGCTACGTGCGGCGCACAGTGGGTCGAGAGCGGCATCATCGCGGCTTGGCAAAGGCCGTCGGCGGCCAGCAATCCGCTGAATCCGCCGCACCGCGTTGCGTCGGCTTGCAGACAATCCACGGCGTTCGCATTGAGCAGCCCAAAAAAATCATACCCAGCGTAACAGTACTCTCCGGCGGCTACTTCCATGCCCGTCGGCGCGCGTTCGCGGACCTGACACAGACCTTCCAGATCGTGGTGATAGACAGGCTCCTCGAACCACTTCACGCGAAGTGCTGCGAACTGCTGAGCGAACTCCATGGCCTGCTTTCGTGAATATGCGCCGTTCGCATCCACGAAAAGCTCGGCATCGCCAATTGCATCGCGCGCCTGAGCGACGCGCTCTAGGTCGGCCGACGGATCGCGTCCGATTTTCATCTTGACGCGCGGTATACCCGCCTGCACCCAACCGGCGAGCTGGTCGCGCAGTCTCTTCACAGGATACGAGGTGAAACCGCCGCTTCCATAGATGGGCGCTCTCTTTCGCGCCGCGCCAAACAACGTACAGAGCGGCACGTCAAACAGCTTTGCCTTGAGATCCCACAGCGCAATATCGACAGCGGAGAGCGCCATGGCCGTAATGCCGTCGCGCCCGAGATTGCGAATCTTCGTCTCCATCTCCGCGAAACGCGTACCGGTTTCGAGGGCGTCGCTGCCTTCGAGCAGTTCACTCAACTCTTCGCGCACGACTCGCGCCGTCGCCGCGTCGGCGTAGGTGTACCCAATCCCGGTTTCGCCGCCGCCAGCGATTTCGACCAAGACCATCGTCGACGCGTCCCAGGATGCCGTTCCGTCGGACTCTGGACCGCCTTCGGTCGGAACGCGGTATGCGCAGCCGTCGACGCGCTCGATCGGGCATTGCGCCCGGCGAACCGAGGCAACGCTCACGTTTTGGATTTTTCGCGGCCCGGGATCAATCCGGCAATGACGCTCTTGATCTGCTCTTTGATGATCCCCCTTTCGTCCGGGTCACCCGCAATGAGTACCGAAAAGAACTTGTGCGCCTCTTCGAAGGTGATCTGCGGAGGAAGCTGCGCAATATCGGCCGATACGTGCGCGTCGAAAATCACGGGACGGTCGGCGCACAGCGCCCGATCCCAAGCCGCATCGACCTCTTGCGGACGTGTGACAGTGATCCCGAGAAACCCAATATTTTCGGCGTAGTGGCCGTAGTCGAACGGGGGCAGATCTTGCGTAGCTGTGAATTTTGGATACCCGCCCATAATGCGCTGTTCCCAGGTCACCTGATTGAGATCGTTGTTATTAAGAACGAGGAAAATGATGCGCGGGTCAGACCAGGACTTCCAATACTTGGCAACTGTCAGCATTTCGGCGTTGCCATTCATCTGCATCGCGCCATCACCGGTGCAAGCAACGCACAAGCGGTCGGGAAACGCGAACTTTGCTGCGATCGCATACGGAACAGCCGAACCCATCGTAGCGAGGCCGCCGGAGAGCGATCCCTTCATGCCACGGCGCATCATGATGTTGCGAGCGTACCAGTTCGTGGCGGTTCCGGCATCGCCGGTAATAATGGCGTTATCCGGCAAGCGATCGTTGAGGCTCACGAAAACCAGCTGCGGATTAATCGGATCGGCCGTAACGTGCGCTCGCGCGAGTTCTTGTTCTTGCCATCTGTCTTTGCTCGTTGCGATGCGGTCGCTCCACGTGCGGTCGCTCTTTTGAGCGAGCAGAGGCAGCAGAGAACGCAAGGTTGCAGCCGAATCGCCCACCAGATTGAGCTCGGTCGGGTAGCGTAAGCCGAGGTTCTTCGGATCGATATCGATCTGAATGCCCCGCGCTTGGCCTTCTCTGGGCAGGAACTCCGCATACGGAAAGGACGTGCCGACCATGAGCAATGTGTCGCAGTTCTCCATTAGCTCAAAACTCGGCGCGGTGCCGAGCAGTCCAATCGTCCCCGTAACAAATGCCAGATCGTCGGGCACCGCGGCTTTTCCCAGAAGTGCTTTGGCGACGCCCGCGCCAAGCTTCTCCGCGACGGCGATGACTTCGTCGGTGGCGTTGAGTGCGCCGGCACCGACGAGCATCGCAATGCGCTGTCCCGCATTGAGGATGGCGGCGGCTTCGCGCAAGGCGTCGGACTCAGGCACCACGACCGGCGCACGATAGCCTACGCTAGAGTGCAGGGTATTATGTTTGTGCGGCGGATTTTCGTACTTCTGTTCCTGGATGTCTTTCGGTACTATGATAGCGGAAACGCCGCGGTATCCGATCGCAGTGCGGAAGGCACGATCCACCACGTGTCGTAACGCCATCGGACTGCTGACCGTATAGACGTAGTCGCACACGTCCTCGAGTAGTTGCTGCAGGTCGACCTCTTGCTGATACGAGCCGCCGAGTGCCTTGGTGGCCGCTTGGCCGACGATCGCTACGACCGGGGCGTGGTCCATGTTGGCGTCGTAGAGGCCATTGAGTAAGTGGATGGCGCCGGGGCCCGACGTAGCCATGCAGACTCCGACCTCTCCGGTAAACTTCGCGTGCGCGCAGGCCATGAAAGCGGCCATCTCTTCATGCCGCACCTGCACGAAGTCGATTCTCTGCTCGACCCGCTCGAAAGCACCGGTAATGCCATTTATTCCGTCGCCAGGGTAGCCATAAATACGATGGACGCCCCAGTCGATCAACCGTTGCATCAAGAAATCGCTGGCGTTCATATCGAACCTTTACCCAAGTCGAGCGCGCGCGACGGGGCCGTTCACTTCCTTGCTTGCACTCATCACCGGGTCGTCCCAATGCTCCGCACCAAGAGCACGAGCGCACCGATACCGAAGAACCACGCGATGAAACCTTCAGCCACCGGACCCATGTGGCCGAGCGTCGCTCCGCCCACATTCGCATCGGCGGCTCCGTTACTTTGTGTTTGCATCGCGTTGACGTAGTGCGCGATGTCATCGACGTCTTGATCGCTTAGCACATCGCGACCGAACACCGGCATGATGCCCGGACCGGCGCGGATCGCCTCCGCAACTTGAAAGATGGTCGCATTGGCAAGCGACGGGGCGACATCGTTGGATCCGACCGAGGCACCGCTACCGGTCGGGCCGTGACAGGCGGCGCAATTTTCCATGAAAAGCGCGCGCCCATGCTCGACGTTGCCGGGCAGCACAAGCGGCAGCGCGCGATTTGCCTGCGTAAACGAGAGCACGTAATCGACAATCGCCGTCATTTGCGGCTCGGTGAAGACGGGTTCCTGATGGATCTCGTCGACATAAGGTACGGAAGCCGGCATGCGGCCGGTATCGAGCATGAGATGGATGTCGGCGGCAGAGTATCCGACTAGTGAGGGAGCAACGTTGGAGCCCTGGCCGACGTCGCCGTGACAGGATGCGCAGTGCATCATGTACAGCGCTCGGCCGGTCATCACTACCGCGAGCACCATCGCATTCATAGCGAGTCGACGTAGGCTGCGAGGTCGCGCACCTGCGCCCGAGTGAGGAACTGCGGGTAAAGTTTGGGCATCGGGGGCTGCGGGTCTTCGATCCACGAAACGGTGCCGCCGAAACTCATCCGCTCATTCTCGCCGCGCAGCGAGACTCCAATTGGACCGCCAGCTCCGTTCGCGCCGTGACACGTCGCGCAGTTGACCGCAAATATCTCCGCTCCGGTTCGCTTATCGCCACCCAACGTAGCGGCCGTTCCCGCAGCTGTGTCGCCGCGGGCGACGGTGGCAGGAGCGCACGCGCACAGCAGCATGCCGGCCGCAACGAGCACGCAGAGAAGTCTAGAGGCTGAAGACATAGAGGGTACCGCCCAGCGGAATGTGTTGGAACATCGGCGCGACTTTGAGGCCGCCCCAGAACGGGGCGACACCGCCGTATCCGCTCTGCACGGCGATGTATTGCTTGCCCTCGACCATGTAGCTGACCGGTTGCCCGATGAAGCCCGAGCGTGCGTGGAAGGTCCACAGCACTTTGCCGGTCCGCGCATCGAACGCCATGAATTTCTGATCGGGCGTTCCGCTGAAGACGAGGTTGCCGCTTGTCGAGAGCGTGCCGTCGGTCCACGGCATCTTGGTATTGTGAGCCCACACGCGCTTACCGGTAGTGACGTCGAATGCTTGCAGCGCGCCCCAGCCCTGCGCGTCGGGATCGGGCATCACCGCGAATCCCTCGTTCGTTTGGAAGGCACCCGCATGAAATGCCGGCGGCGGCGTGTCGGCACTGAGATTCATGCAGGTGTGCATCGTCGGCACGAACGCGTAGTGCAGGCTCGGATCGAAGCTAAAGCCCCACCAGTTATCCCCGCCAAAGAATGCGGGACACGTGAAGATCATCTTGCCGATCGCCGGCTTGAGCGCGGCATCGACGATGCCCATTCGCGTCTTGCGGTCCCAACCCCTCACAGAGAGTACTTTGGTAAAGGCCGTCATCGAGATCAAATCACCGTTCGTGCGGTCGATCACGTAGAACCAACCATTGCGCGCGGCTTGATAGAGAATCTTACGCGCCTTGCCGCCAATCGTTACATCGGCGAGCACGGGCGTCGCCGTGGCATCGTAATCCCACGGGTCGTTGGGCGTCTGTTGGAAGTACCACTTGAGCTTTCCGGTATCGGGGTCGAGTGCAAGAATTGAATCGGAGTACAGATTCCGACCCGGGTGCTGGACCCATAGCCAAGGCGACGGGTTGCCCGTTCCGACGAAGAACGTGTTCGTTTCCGGATCGTAGCTCCCGGTCATCCACGGATCGGCGCCACCGTGCTGGTAGGTCGTTCCGGGCCACGTGTTGCCGCCGGGTTGATGCGGCGCCGGCACGGTATAGAAACGCCACAACTCCTTGCCGGTCTTCGCATCCAAGCAAAAGAGAACGCCGCGCGAGCCATATTCGCCTCCGCCGTCGCCAATGATGATTCTGCCGTTGACCGCCAACGGCGCGGCCGTCATTGCATAGCCGATCCCCGGCGGGTTCATAGTGACGTTCCACACGACTTTGCCGGTTCGCCCATCGAGTGCGACCACGTGGTTGTCGAGCGTCGCCAAATAGACATTATCGCCGTAGAGCGCGACGCCGCGGTTTACCATGTCGCAACAGACCGTTCGCAACGCGATCTTGGGAATATCTTTCTGGTGATCGTATTCCCAGAGAACTTTCCCAGTCACCGCATCGAGCGCGTAGACGCGATCCATTGGCGTCGTCACGATCATCGTTCGGCCGTTTACGATCGGTGGTGCTTCATACCCCTCGGGGATCGAGACAGAGTGCGTGAATACGACATGGAGTTGCGACACATTCGAGGCGTTGACCTGATCGAACGGCGCGTGCGCTTGGCCGTTATAGGTGCGCAGATACATGAGCCAGCCGGGGTCGTCGTTCGCATCGCGAAGCCGCGCGTCGGTCACCGGACCCCACGCGGGAGGGCTCGAGCCGCAGCCCGCGAGCAGAAGAGCGATCGCGACAATTCCGAATCGAAGTCTTAGAGTCATTCGCTCTTCCTAGGGACCGAGCAGTGCTTTGGAGTTCGTTGCCGCCTCCGCTGTGAGCGCTGCGCCGCCAGCGTGATGACCGTGCGCTTTGAGCAAGAAGGCCATGATGTTCAAGTAATCATCCGGTGACAGGCCGTGCGCGTTTCCCGCCGGCATGAACGCGCTCATGTAACTGAAGACGAACGAAACGGTCTCCCATTGCACGTTGCCGTGCGTGGCGTCGAGCGCCGGCCCGGCGTTCCCCTCGAGCTGCGCGCCGTGGCATTCGGCGCAGTTTTCATAGAAAAGAATTTGGCCTTTATTGGCCTGGTCGGCGGTGAACGACGGGGCCGCCGGATTCGACGGCACGAGGGTCGGCACGATCACTGGATTGGGCGACGCCTTCTCGCGGACGGGCGGCTGCGTTGGAGTTGCCGCGACGATAAGCGCAAGGAGGGCGAGAACAATTTTCATGCAGCTTCCCCTGTGAACTCGCCTGCGCTCTCGTGCAACGCCCATGCGCCGAATATCGCGAGGAATGCGATGAAGACGACCATTCCGGCGCCGATCCACATGACCGCCGCGCCGTTTTGCTGATCGGCCAGTGCGACTGCTGGGAGCATCAGCGCTGCGTAGTGCGGATAGAGTGGCGCGCGCGCACCGTCGATCGCGAAGGCGAGTAGGGCGCCTTGCGGCAACGAGAGCATCAGGTAGAACAGCCTCGCCGGATACGGTAACACGCGCATTGGCGGCGGACAGAGAACCGGCAGCCAAAAGAGCGTTCCGACGGCGAGGAGCAAGGCGTGTTCGCCGGCGTGCACGAGGGGATGCTCGAGCGCGCTCTCGTAGAACGGCGAAAAGTGCAGCGTCCACAGGTAGGCCGTCACGAGAACGAAGGCTAGGGCAGGGTGCCCAAGCACATGCAGCCCATGCGTCTTGCGCACGACGCTCGCGGTTATGCGCTTTCCTGCGATGGCGCGAGCAATGGTGAGGGGCCGCGCGAGCAGCACGAGCAGTGGAATCACGAAGAGCAGGATCAAGTGCTCGACCATGTGCCAAGCAAATGAGGTATCGGCGAGATGATCGAGCACGTCCATTACGGGAGCGGCTCCTCCTCAAACCCGCCGCGCGCGTTTTTGCGCAGCCGGATGCGCGGGGCTTTGTGCACGCCCCCGCGCTCGCGCAGCTCCGACGCGAGCACGAACGCCACGAGGTAACCCCCGACCGGTGCAACGACGCAGAACCATTGATAGAAGTGCGTGATCGCCGCGATCGATTGATGCACGTACCGGGCCTGGACGTCGCCGCTCGCGGCGAGAGTCAATCCCAGACCGAAGAGTCCGAATGCGACCCCGAGCGCAGTGCGCATCGGCACGTCGCGCGGCCGCTCGAGCAGCTGATGTGCGGCGTGATCGCGGCGGAGCCTCGCCTCAATCCAGGGCCAAAGAAATAGGAGCGTAAAGAGCGCCAGCGGGAGCAACACCGCCGGCCAAAACGGCGACGGTATCGTGTGTCCCCATAGGTGTAGCGCGAAAGCCGGTCCAAGGCGGAGCGCGCCTTCTACCCAGCCGATGTACCAATCCGGTTGCGCCGGACTCACTACCTGCCATGGATTGTATGGACCCCAGAGCCAGATCGGGTTTATCTGCACGAACGCTCCCAGTGCGATCGCGACTGTAGCCACAACGAACATCAACGCGACCGATTTGGCCGCATAGTTCGGAAAGAGCGGTGAACCGACGACGTTGTCTTCGGTGCGTCCCGGACCGGGAAACTGCGTGTGCTTTTGGCGCCAGACGACGGCGACGTGTAGGCTAATGAGTGCGGCGATCGCAGCGGGCAGCAGGTAGACGTGCCCCACGAAAAGACGCGGCAGCATCGCGTCGCTCGGGAATGTTCCATCCAGCAACAGCGACGAGAGCCACGTCCCGATGAAAGGGATCGAGAGGGCGACCGAATCGAAGATACGCAGCCCCGTTCCGCTGAGCAGATCGTCGGGCAGCGAATAGCCCGTAAAGCCGGCCAGTAGCGCGAGCAGCAAGAGCATCACGCCGATGACCCAGTTGATCTCGCGCGGTTTGCGGAACGCTCCCGTAAAAAAGACGCGGCCCATGTGAACAACGATTCCGGCGATGAAGATCAAGGCGGTCCAATGATGGATCTGGCGAATCAAGAGGCCGCCATTGACTACGAAGCTCAAGTCGAGCGCCGACGCATACGCTTTCGAAATCGTCACGCCATTCAAGAGCGAGTACGGTCCGTGGTAGACCGTCGGGCTCGTATCGGGATCGAAGAAAAATGCGAGAAACGTGCCGGTGGCGACCAAGACCATGAACGCGTACGCGTTGACCTCCCCGAGCATAAACGACCAGTGATCGGGAAACGCCTTGCGCAGCGCATGGCTGACAAAATGTGCGCTCCCGAGCCGATCATCGGTCCAGCGCAGCAGTCGTTCAATCATGCGCGCTCCCAAACTCCCGGGCCTACCGGTTCGGGGTAGTCACCGGTCGCGATTAGACAGCCATCCCTCCCGACTGCGATTGGGAGCCGCGGCAACGCGTGATCGGCCGGCCCCGACACGACTGCACCGTCTCCGACGACGTCGAACACGGACTGATGACACGGGCACATGAGTTCTTTCGCCGTGCGACGGTAAAGCGCGACCGGACAACCGGCGTGCGTGCATACCTTTGAGTACGCGATGTAACCCTGCACGCTCTCCGCGAGTCCATCGGGCAACCGGATCAAAACTGTCTGCGAGAGCTCATCGCCCACGGCGCCTTCCGGAAAAACCGTCAGGACCGAGTCGACGTTCAGGTCGCCGGCGCGGACCGGGGATCCGTCTTCGCGCACCAAACGTAAGCCTCGACGCCATTTCGTATGAAAGAGCGTATCGTCGATCGCCGGGCCGAAGGAGCGCAACGGCACGACCAGCGCCACGCCGAATACGCCGAGCGCGGCATAGAGAAGCCGTAACAGCGCACGGCTGCGCGAGACTTCGCGCCCGACGCGGCGAACCTCGAGCTCCTCATGGCGTCGCTCCGAACGTGGCGACGGATACTCTTCGCGCAGATCGACGACTTCTTCATGCGGAAGGATTCCGAACGCCCAACCTAGCGCCGCGGCGGCGAACCCTGCGGTCGCAAGCGAAAGTGCGGAGCCTTCAAATGCATGGTCACCGCCGGTCGCGTACGCAACGATGAAACCGATGCTGCCGAGCGCGGCAACGATCAGCGATATCGTGATTATACGTTCCGCGCGATTCATTGGATCAGATACACTGAGCCCCAGATTCCAATCCAAACAATGAAGACGAAATGCCAGTAGTAGGTCATCGCTTCCGCACCCTGACGGTG
>CAWEIR010000002.1:0-1864454 GCA_963809255.1 Vulcanimicrobiota bacterium
GGGAATCCGAACGCGGTCTGCCAAGCGTAAAAGGGCCAAGAGTTCGACGTGCCACCACGTCATGTCGATCTCGAACCAACGTAGACCGTGGCGTGCTGAAAACGGAAATGCGTGGTGGTTGTTGTGCCATCCCTCGCCAAAAGAGAGGAGGGCGACCCACCAGCAGTTCGTCGAGCAGTCGGTGGTCCGATAGGTTCGATAGCCGAGCATATGGGCAGCGCTGTTGACCAGCCACGTCGAGTGATACGCGATGACGAGGCGGACGAAGACGCCCCAGACGACCCAGGCCCAACCGCCCAAAAGGAAGAGCGCCCCCGCGAGCACGAGCTGGAGCGGAAGACCCAAATGCTGCAACACCCGGTAGAACGGATCGGCGTAAAGATCCGGAGCGTACCGCGCGATCTCTTCGTCCGACGGCATATCCAGGTTCTGGCGGTAGAGCCAATCGATGTGCGCCCAGCGAAAGCCGAGCCGGATATTATGCGGATCACCTTCGTCGTCGGCATGGGCGTGATGCTTGCGATGAATGGCGACCCAACGAATCGGATCGCCTTGGAGCGCGAGCGTTCCAAAGATGGCAAAAAGATACTCAAGTGGTTTGCGCAAGCGAACGCTGCGGTGCGTCAACACGCGGTGATAGCACAGCGTCACACCCAAGACGCCGGTGAGGTAAGAAAGGATCGCCGCGACGGCGATATCCGAAAAATGAAAAAACGCCGGCACGAAAGCGGCCAGCGCACCAACATGAATGACTCCGAGTCCAATCCCGGTACCGTACCTTGCCGCTCGATTCATCGTCTTCCTCGTTCGTAGCTCACGCCTCGGGTCCTATGAAAGAGAGCCTGCACGAAGCAGGCTCTCTCGTTTTCCTAGCTGCGGTGCTAGCGGTGCCTAACGATACGAGTGCCGGCTGGCGAAACAATCGCGGCAATAAACCGGCTTGTCGCCTCGTGGCTGAAACGGAACCTCGGCAACGCCGCCGCATTGGCTGCACGTTGCTTTGAACATTTCCCGTTGGCTAGTGCTGCGGCCGCCACCGCCGCCGCCGCCGTTAGGCGAGCGACCGGCTTTGCGCGCGGCACGGCAATCCGTGCACCGACTTGGCTTATTCGTAAAGCCCTTCATTGCGAAAAATTCTTGTTCGCCGGCAGTGAACGGGAACTGTTGTCCGCAGTCAACGCAGGTGAGCATTTCGTCTGTATACATGTAGCGAGCGAATCTCCTAGATTAAGTAAGGTTGTTCTCCGGATCCGACTCGCTTCAGTGCCATTGGGACCTTTGCGGACTTCGAAGCCTGGGTAACCCGTCCACTATACACCATTCGGGGGCCAGCGTCACGGAATTCTGCCCCTTGGCGCCAGGAGCGCCCGCCGGGCAATCCGAACGTACGTTCCGAAAATCCGGCCTCCGAGCCAGTCTCGGGCCCGGTGGTGGAGCGAGCCTCGCCCCACCTGGCTAGGGTTTTGCGGCCCTCGCGGGACCTGCGAAACCGGCAACCACCTAGTCGAAAGGACGCTATGCCACCAAGCAAAACTAAGCGCGCCGTCAAAGACCGGCGCCCCAAACGCAAGCCGTGCGGGTTCTGCACGGATCGAGCGATCGCGGTAAGCTACCGCGATACGAGCCGCTTGAAAAAATACGTCTCGGAGCGCGGAAAAATCGTGCCGCGCCGCATCTCAGGGACCTGCGCCAAGCACCAGCGGTTGCTGACCGTGGCGGTCAAGCGGGCGCGCCTCATCGCCTTCCTTCCGTTCGGCTCCGAATAGCCGCCGTGAAACTCGTGCTTTTCAGCGATGTCAAAGCGCTTGGCCGCAAGGGCGACGTCGTCGACGTCGCCGACGGCTATGCCCGCAACTTCTTGCTTCCGCGCAAACTCGCCGGTGAAGCCGACAAAGGCGCGCTGGCACAGATCGAAGCCCAACATAAAGCGCAAGGGCGCCGTGAGGCAAACGAACTCGCCGAAGCAAAGGCGCTCGCGGCCCGCATCGAAGGCACAAAGTTTGCCGTGCGCGCGAAGGCCGGCGGCAACGGAAAGCTCTTTGGCGCCGTTACCAATGCCGACGTCGCGTCGGCGATCGCCGATGCACTTTCGATCGAGATCGACAGGCATAAAATCGAGGTGGTCGATCAAATTAAGGCGCTCGGATCCTACCCGGTCCAGATCAAACTTCACAAGAGCGTCATCGCCAAAACCAAGGTGGACGTCGTCGCCGCCTAAGGAGCCCTTCTCTGGTGCAGCAGGTCTACGTGGCTCGCTTTCGACGAAAGTTCGGCGCCGAAGATGAGTTGAGTCGCTACGTCAGTGCGCTCTACGACATGCTCGCCTCGGTAATCGGTCAGGACAAAGTCGTATTGCGAGCCGGCAAAGTCAGCGCTCTCAAGATGATGCGTTCGCAGAATCTGCCGGACCGGCTTTGCGGTTTGCAGCGCCTTGTCTTCGAGGACCCGACGCTCGAGCGCGTCACGACTCGCGCGCAACAGCGTAAGACGATCGCCGAGATCGAAGAGGCGATGGCCGACGTCATTGCACAGCGGCATGCAGAAAACTCGATCGAGCGGCGCGTCAACGAAAAGATGGCCGAGCGCCACCAGGAATACGTCAAAGACCTCAAGCTCGAAGCTCTGCGCGAGACGGGCGGCCCCGAGACGCCGGCATCGCAGGCGAAGCTCGAAGAACTCGAGGCCCTCTCGCAGCGCGGGCTCTCCGTTTCAGCTCTCGCACAGCTGCGTCCTCAAACACTGCGCGACGTCGTCGGCCAAGAGTCGGCGATTCGGGCGTTGCTCGCCAAGATCAGCTCGCCGTATCCGCAGCACGCCATTCTCTACGGGCCACCGGGCGTAGGCAAGACGACGGTCGCGCGTCTTGCGCTGGAGGTCGCAAAGTCGCGGCCGTACACGCCGTTTGCAAAAGATGCGCCATTCGTGGAAGCGAGCGGGACGACGCTGCGTTGGGACCCTCGCGAAACGGTTGACCCGCTCTTAGGGAGCGTTCACGACCCCATCTATCAAGGCAGCCGCCGCGAGTTTTCCGAAGCCGGTATTCCGGAGCCCAAACTGGGGCTGGTAACGCGCGCTCACGGCGGCGTGCTCTTCATCGACGAAATCGGCGAAATGGACGGCCCGCTTCAATCGCGGCTGCTCAAGGTGCTCGAGGATAAGCGCGTTCCCTTCGAGTCGTCGTATTATGACGAAAGCGCGCCGAACGTTCCGCAATGGATCAAACGGCTCTTCAAAGAGGGGGCTCCGGCCGATTTCATCTTGATCGGCGCCACGACTCGCGAGCCCGACGACATCGATCCCGCGATACGCTCGCGCTGCGCCGAGATCTTCTTCGCGCCGCTGTCGCAGCATCAAATTCTTACGATCGTTCAAGGCGCGATTCGGCGACTGGGCGCCAAGGCCGTACGCGGCGTCGCTGCGCTGATTGCGTCATACACGATCGAGGGACGCAAGGCGGTGCAAATCGTTGCCGACGCGTACGGTCAGGCACTCTATCGGCTCTACCCGAGCAAACCACAAGCCACGGCGATCAAGCATCCTTCGATCCTCGAAGAAGACGTGCGCGCCGTCGTTCGCACGAGCCGGCTGGTACGCGCCACGCAGGTGAAGGGGCGCGCGACGCGCGAGATCGGAAAAAGCTTCGGACTGGGCGTCCTGCATCATTTGGGAAGCATCATCGAGATCGAAGCGGTCGCCTTTCCCGCGCTGCAACCCGGCAAAGGGACGACGCGCTTCAACGATACGGCCGGATCGATGGCCAAAGACTCCGTCTTCAACGCGACCAGCGTCATGCGCGCCGTGGCCGGCGTCAACGTCGCCGATTTCGATCTGCACATCAACGTCGTCGGCGGCGGAAACATCGACGGCCCTTCCGCCGGGCTCGCCATTTTTCTCGCAGTCTATTCGGCGGTCACGAAGACGCCGATTCCCCAAGACCTCGCGATCACGGGCGAGCTCTCGATCCAAGGAAAGGTGCGCGCGGTAGGCGGCGTCGTCGAGAAGCTCTACGCGGCCCGTCAGGCCGGCATGCGGCGCGTCCTCGTGCCCAAGGAGAATGCACGCGAGATCGACGTTGCGCTAAGCGGCATGGAAGTGGTTCCGGTGACCAGCGTCGCGCAAGTGCTGCGCGACCTGCCCAAGCGCCGGCGGTAAAGCACCCTCGCTTCTCTGTGCCATGACGTATGGCACACAACTCACGTAAATTTTTCTTTATGCACAAGCGACCCACAAGGCGTTCACCGGCGCGGCGCGGGACAGCGGTTCGACGCTCATGACAGTCCAACCGATTCGCTCAACGATCGACCGCATTCCGCCAAGCAATCTCGAGGCCGAGATGGCCGTGATCGGTTCCGTGCTGGTGGATCGCGAAATGCTTGCAGCCATTGGCGAAATCGTTCGTCCGGCCGATTTCTACGCGCACGTGCACGAAACGATCTTCGCGGTGCTGGTCGATCTGTACGAGCGCGGAGAGCCGGTCAACAAGATCACCGTCGGCGAGGAGCTCAAGCGGCGCAACGTGTTGGAGCGCGTCGGCGGGCTCTCGTATATCAGCGCGCTCATGGATACGGTTCAGAGCGCCGGATCGGCTCGCTACTATGCGACGATCGTCCGCGAGAAATCGTTGCTCCGTTCGCTCATCCACGCCGGAACGGAGATTACCCAGCTCGGTTTCGAGGGCGAAGAAGACGTTCCCGGAGCGCTCGACCGGTCGGCGCAGCTCGTTTATACGATCGGCGAGCGCCGCGGCATCACCGAGTTCATGCCGGTCAGCCGGCTGATGAAGGACGCGTTCGATCATATCGATCGGCTCTTTCACATGCGCGGCGATCGCACCGGGCTCACGTCCGGCTTCCGCGACGTGGACGCGATGACGACGGGTTTCCAGGCGGGCAACTTCGTGATCGTTGCCGCGCGGCCGGGCATGGGCAAAACTTCGTTCGCGCTCAACATGGCGGTCGCCGCAGCGCGCGAATGCGGCGAGCCGATCGCGTTCTTCTCCTTGGAGATGTCGAACAACGAGTTGATTCAGCGCTTGATTTGCGCCGAGGCACGCATTTCGATGAACGATATGCGCCGGGGCAACATCAAGCAGCATCAGTGGGAAGATATCTCGCGTGCGATGGGCACGCTCAACGAGCTTCCGATCTATCTGGACGACATGGGCGCGCTGACGATTGGCGACGTGCGCAGCCGATGCCGGCGGTTGAAGTCCACCGTCGGGTTGGCCGCGATCTTCATCGATTACCTTCAGCTCGTTCGCCCCGGCGTGCTCGCGCGCAATGCCAACCGCAACGAAGAGCTATCGGAAATTTGCCGCACGCTCAAAGTGACGGCGAAAGATCTCCAGGTGCCGATCATCGCGCTGGCTCAGCTCAACCGCGGCGTGGAAATTCGGAGCGAGAAGCGTCCGATGCTGGCAGACTTGAGAGATTCGGGTTCGCTCGAGCAGGAGGCCGACGTCGTCGCGTTCCTCTATCGCGACGGTTACTACAATCCCGAAACTCCGGAGCCCGATCTGACCGAGTTCATCATCGCCAAACATCGCAACGGTCCGACCGGCACGGTGAAGCTGCGCTTCCAGCGGGAGTTCACGTTATTTCTTCCTTATGCGGACGAAACGCACTACCCGTCGCCATAGCGACCCGGCCGTGGCGCCGGCGCGTCTGAAGGTGCATTAGAAGGGCCGAGCCAATCTGTTAACCATGGTTAGCGTTAGCCATGGGTAACAAGATGGCGACGGACCTGCTGACGGTTGGGTCCGACCGATCACCGTCGCGGGCGCGCGAAGACTACGTCAAGGCGATCTATCAGCTTGGCGGCGGCGCCCCCGTACGGGCGGCGGCGGTAGCGCGGTATCTCAACGTGAGCCGAGTCTCGGTCAGTAAGGCAAAGCGGCTCCTCGAAGGCGACGGTCTCTTGGAGGCCGAGCCGGCGCCGGCCAAGCCGCTCCGGCTCAGCCAGAAAGGGCGCGAGCTGGCGGTTGCCATGGTGCGCCGGCACCGCCTGCTCGAAACCTTTCTCCACCGCTCGTTGGAGGTGCCGCTGGAACGCGTGCACGCAGAGGCCGAGCGAATCGAGCACGTAATTTCCGACGATCTCGCTTCCCGCATCGCCGCTTTTCTCGGGCGGCCGAGCAGCGATCCTCACGGCCATCCCATTCCGTACGACGACGCGACGGCTGCCGCCGGTCCGCTGCCCACGTTGGCGAGCGTTGCCGTGGGAGCTTCCGTTGTGGTCGTGAGCCTCGACGACCGCGACGATGAAGCCGTAGGTGTGCTTGCCGCGGCCGGCGTGCTTCCAGGTGCAACGCTGCGCGTCGAACGCAACGAGACTGCCAAGATGCGCGTTCGCTGCGGAAAGCGCGTCGTCTCGCTGAATCGTCGTCACGCAGCAATGGTGCGCATTGCAACGTAGCTACGGCGTTGGCACGTCCAGCCCGAATGTCGTCGCTGCCGCGCACGACGTGTTAGCGGGCCGGAGGCGCGGTTTGCGAGCGCTCTTGCCTTTTGCCGGTCCGGCGTTTGTTGCGTCGGTTGCGTACATGGACCCGGGCAACTTTGCGACCAACATTCAAGGCGGTGCTGCGTTTGGCTACCGGTTGCTCTGGGTGGTCGTGCTCGCCAACCTGATGGCGATGCTCTTTCAAGGGCTCTCCGCGAAGCTCGGCATCGCGACCGGAAAGAATCTCGCCGAGCTCGCTCGGGACAACGCACCCAAACCCGTCGTGGTTTCGATGTGGATCGTTAGCGAGGTTGGAGCGATGGCGACCGATCTCGCAGAGTTCCTCGGGGCGATCATCGGACTCTACTTGCTCTTCCACATTCCGATGTTGATCGGCGCCGTCATTACCGGCGTCTTGACGTATGCTATTCTCGCGCTGCACCGGTTCGGCTTTCGCACGATGGAAGCATTGATCGGATCACTGGTGGGCATCATCGCCATCTGTTACGTCGGCGAAACGATCCTATCCAAGCCGAACTGGCATCTCGTGCTCTATCACTCGGTCGTGCCCTGGCTCGGCGGCCCCTCGAGCCTTTTCCTGGCCGTGGGCATCGTCGGCGCGACCGTCATGCCACACGCGATTTACCTGCACTCCGCCCTTACTCAGGATCGAATCGTCGGCAAGAATCGCCGCGACGTCGGGCGCATCGTACGCTTTTCGTACGTCAACGTGATCGTCGCACTGACGATCGCCGGTTTGGTTAACCTTGCGATGATGTACATGGCGGCAGCGGTTTTCAACACGACCGGGCATGCTAACGTCGCCGATATTGCGACGGCCTATCGCACCTTAACGCCGCTGCTCGGCAATCTCGCGGCGGTCGTTTTCTTGATCTCGCTGATGGCGTCGGGGATCTCGAGCTCGGTGGTGGGAACGATGGCGGGCCAAGTTATCATGCAAAGCTTCATAGGTTTCACCGTGCCGCTTTGGGTTCGCCGAGTAATCACGATGCTGCCAGCGGTCGTCGTCGTAGCGCTCGGGCTCAACGTCACGCAAACGCTCATCATCAGCCAAGTGATCTTGAGCTTCGTATTGCCGGTCCCGGTGATTGCGCTGGTGCTCTTGGGAGCGCATCGAAAAACCATGGGCGACATGGTGAACCGCCCGTTTGTTACCGCGCTTGCCGTGTGCGCGGCCGTCGCGATTCTCTCACTCAACGTCGTCCTTATTTGGACGACCATCCATCCGAGCTAAATAATATTTTCCTGGTCTTCGACGGTGCCGATACTCTGAGCGAGATACATCCGCGAGAGCTTCACGTACTCTTGCGAGGAGATCTCGATCCACTTGGCAGCCTCGCCCTCCAGAGCCTTTTTCACCGTAGCCGGCGCACCCGCCGCAACGACGCGCGCCGGGATCGCCGCATTTTGCCCGACGACGCTCCCGGCTGCAATTAACGCGCCTTCCCCGATCGTGCATCCGTTGAGCAGCGTCGCATTGCTTCCGATCAGGGCGTAGCGTTCAATCGTGCAATCTTCCATGACCGCGCAGTGACCGACCGTTACGTCGTCGCCGACGAACGTGCCGCCCCGTTCGCTGACGTGGACGACCGCATTGTCCTGAATCGACGTGCGCGCGCCGATCCGAATCGGTCCGTTGTCGCCGCGCAAAACGGTTCCAAACCAGATGCTCGATTCTGCGCCGACCTCGACGTCGCCGATCAGCACGGCGTTGGGGGCGACGAAAGCCGATGAAGCGATCTTCGGCCGCTTGCCTCGATACTCGATAATCATGGACGATGCTTCGGAAATAGCCGTGTCGAACCTCGCGCCCATGCACCGACATCGGACGCCGCTGCGCGGCGTGAAGGCCACGCCGCATCCAAAACCCGACGATCCCAACTACACGGCGGTCAACTATACGTACGCGGGCCGTACTGGCCACATCCACGAGGTCGTCGAAATCGCAGGGCGTTCGCTTGCCAAAGTGGGCTTCGACGACCGCAAGATCGTGTATTATCTCCTCGACGACCTCGATCTCGACGAGAGCGCGAAGCGGGGAACTTTTCACGATGGCCCGTAGTCGAGGCCCGAAGCTTCCTCACTCGAAGTGAGGGGCGGAAGGGGCGACGAAGACTCCGTGGAAGGACCGCCGACCAGCGTCGCGCGGGCGCGCTGCATCGCCGACGTAGCTCAGTTGGTAGAGCAATTGTTTCGTAAACAATAGGTCCCCGGTTCAAGTCCGGGCGTCGGCTCCATGAAAGGCCATTAAGCTATATGGCTTTTTTCGTTTCCGATTCTTGACCGTGGGAGCCACCGTGCAGCAACGGATGCAGCAACGTGACTTCGGCTGGTTCCGCTGCGCCCTTGCGAATGTCCGCGAACAGCGCCTCCAAGCGAACGGCCACGTCGCGCTGCATACTCGGGTACATGTGCCCGTAGGTATCGGCCGTCAGCCTGATCGAGCTGTGTCCCATGCGCTCTCGCGCAACCTCAAGAGCGACGCCAGCGAGCCCCATGAGGGCGTTGGACGTGTGCCGCATATCGTACATGCGCAGGTCGGTTGGGAAGCGATATGTCGGGTCTCCGGCGTCGCGTGCATCCTTCTCGGCAAGCTCGGCCGCCTTTTCAAGAAGCGGCTTCCACCAGCGTCGGCGTAGGTTGGTATTCCGAATGGGCGCTCCCTCGGGCGACGTAAAGACGGGTTCACCGCTGCCCTCCGTGAGGCAAAGTTTCGAGCGCCGCCGCAGCGCCTCGATGGTCCACGGCGGCAGGTCGATGCGGCGTCGCCGTTTCGCAGTCTTCGTCGCTTCAATCGTAGGCTTGCGGCCGGGCGCCTCGACGAGATCGCCTGTCACCATGAGACAGCCTTCGGCCAGATGCACGTCGCGCCGCCGGAGCGCAAATAGCTCGGCCGGTCCCATCGTCGATGTCAGCGCGAGGATTACGAGTGCCTCAAGCCGGTCCCCCTCGACGGCTTTGAGAAGATAGCCAACTTCCGGGGGTGTGAAAACTCGCTGCTCGCGATGTGCCACGTGGGGCGCCTTGACCCTCGAAGCCGGATTGCTTGAGATCATGTCGAGCTCGACGGCTTCGTTCAGCACACGATGGAGAAGGGAGTAAAAGCGTCGCTTTGTCGTCGCGCCTACTTCGAGGCCGTCGATGTGCTGCCGAATGTGAATCGGCTCTAGGTCGATGAGCTTCCGAGCTCCAAGTGTGCCAAACTGCGTCTTGGAAAGCCAACTATAGAGAGTGTGGGTATTCGTGCGAATCGGCGCGTTCTCAATCCATTGATCGGTGAACGCTTTGAGTTGCTGAGCGCCGTCGCGAGTGCCACGCCGACCGACGTACTTGGCCATGCGCTCCCTGACGCCTAGGCGTGCGGCGGATGATTGGTCGCCCTTCTTACCATATATATTCTTTCGACGGAGTTTACCGTCCGACGCTCGACCAACTACGACCATCGCGACGTAACGGCCCTTCGCATCGCTCCAAAATATGCTCCCCTCGCCGTTAGCACGGCGGGGTTGCTTGCGTTTGCCCTTCATGTTTATGGTTTCTCCTGATCTTCTTCACGCCGCGCTTCGGCGGCGTCGTTGTGGGTGTGCGCGGTTTCGTCCTTGTGCGCGGTGTTTGGCTCGCAGCGGCACCCTTTGAGATGCCTGGCTGCGTATGACGTTGTAGTCGAGCTATCAGCTTGTGAAAGAACTGCAACCCATTCGCGTTCCACCCGCCGAAGGGGAACATCGGGGCGACGTTGCTCGATGAGGGCGCAGTATGACGGCCACAGCCCGTCCCATCCGTTGTCAGTGATCGGGCCTGGCGGCGGCCATCCGAGCCAATCGCTCTTTCGAGTGTTGCAGGGTGTGCAGGCTGTTACAAGATTCTCCGGGGCGTGCAAACGAGGCTCCACGTGATCGACATTCGGATACATGCGCTCGACTGCGGGCTCAGTGTCAGCGAACGGCATATGGTGGCCTTTGAGTAAGCCTTTGAACCCAGGGGAGACCATTCTAAGTAGCTCAAGAACATAGTGGAAGACAAGTTTTCGAGCACAGTACCGACACCGCCAGCCGTCGCGGACGTATACGCGGGCCATTTCGATCTTGGTGAGCGGCAGGCGCTCCAGTGGCGCCACCATCCGTTTAGACCCCTTCGTTTCGGAGCGCGGCATTGGGTCGATCCGTGGAAGCGTCGCGAGCGTCGATGCTGCTTCGCCATCACGCCACTGCAAGAGCTGGCCCACTGCGGCAGCGATGATGTCGGCGTCCACGTCGCACGGCTCGCTGGCGAAGCCGGTGTTTATCTTTGCCATTGTCTGCCTTTCGCGCTATACAAGGCGCAACTTATGAGCGAAGTTTTTGAATCGCGGCTGCAACGCCGCCGGTGTACGCCACGCTCTCCTCGATCTCCGGCGATTTGTCGTCGTCGCCGAAGAAGTACCGATTCTCGCCCAGACCGCCGAACTCGAACCACCAGTTCGCGGGCAAGTTCCGGCCGGTGAGCTTCGAGAGCGCGAGTGTAAGCGCATCGACCATGTCGTCGTGCTTGCCAGCGGGGAACGAGAGCAGCTCGCGCTCGAAGTCGAGTAACCACGGCGCCTCTTTTGGAAGAAAGACTTTCTTCGCTTCGAGTGTGCCGGTGATGCCCTCGACGCGAGAAATCTTGCTGCCCTTCGCGGCGACCGGCACGATAGGTAAGTGCGCTTCCCGCTTCAAGGCTTGAATCAATGCGGTGGCATTGCTGGCGTCCTCGACGTAGATCGCCGACGGCTTCGGTGTTTCGTCGCCGAGCGCCGTGACCCGACGAATGAGCGCCGGAAACTCGACTTTAGCACGCCACACGTCGAGGACGTAGAAGGCGCCCTTCGCGACGCCGATCTTCACGATGGCGCTGTAATCGTTTGCGACGCCGACCTTCGCCGCGGCGTCGAGCGCGCAGACGACCTTGGTGAACTCCGTCGGCGCGGTCTCGTACCGCTGGAACCATTCGGCGCGAATCAGGTTGCCCTCCGCGGGCACGGGATTCTGCTGGAACTGGCACTCGAACCAGCGCGAGCCCATCGAGCGACGGCGACCTTCAAGCTCGGCGACGCCGATGCGCTCCGGCCACAATGCCTCACCCTGCTTGCGCCCTATCGGGTCGCCTTCCTCGGCGAGCGCAGGCAGCCGGAGCACGGTCCATTCCTTTGCGTCGGGACCGTCGAGCAGCCGCCCGAACACGTCGTCTTCGGCGAAGCGAGTGCCAACGGCGACGATGGCGGCGTTCGGCTCAAGTCGCGGAGTCGCGATCTCACAGAACCAGCGCCAGGCCGTCTCGCGATCTCCGTCCGAGCCGGAGTCGTGCTGGAGATCGTCGATGACGAGGACGTTCGCGCCGCGCCCGGTGATCGAACCGCCCAAGCCGCAAGCGTATACACCGCCGCCTATGTCGAGGTTCCATCGCGACGCCGACGAGGAGTCGCCGGACAGGCGCGAATCAAACGGCCAGCGGCTGTCCTGGACGAGCGCACGTGCGGCGCGTGAGTTACGTTCGCTCAGCTCCGCGGAATGCGTTGCCATGATGACGTTGCGTCGCGGATGCCGACCAAGATACCAGGCCGGGAAGACCGACGAACACAGCAGACTCTTGCCGTGCCGTGGCGGGAGGTTGACGATCAGCCGCCTTAGCTCGCCGCCCTCGACGCGCTCAAGTAGTGCCGCGATCATCGAAAGATGCGGCGCGTTCATCCATCCAGGGTACACCCGCTCCGCGAAGTCGAGCGGAGACCGCCGACTGAGCTCCTCGTCCGCGGCATCGGCGATTGCTACGGCTTGGTCGGCACTGTAGGCAGTCATTTTATCTCATCCACTTCGGATGCGTTCGCATCGAGTATTTCAGGAGCCATAATGGCGGTGGGTTTGAACTCAGGTTGGGCAAGAATCGCTCGTGCGGCAGATTCGCGTTTTTCCCGACCGAGATTAGCGAATGGCCAACGCCCCGCCACTCCCCACACGATGTGCGTGTCGCCAAATCGCGCAATCTCTAGGCCATGCTTTGACAAACCGTCGGAGAACGGATTGAACACGCGCCACTTCAGGTCACCCAAATCATTGCGGTGCGCCTTTCGTACCGATATAAGGATCATGCTGGGTTTCAACGCCGCCACCAGTTTTTTCCAAAATGGTACTCCCCATTTCCGAAGGTCATCCTTCACCGCATCTGGCAGGTCACGATTGCTCCATTTGAGCCTCGTCGCCAGTGGTGAACACAGGTCGGTATGCAATGCGACGTTTCGCTGCGGCCTCCACCAGGGGGGCGCCTTTCCAGGATAGTTTAGGCCGTAGAACGAGCAGCCCAGCGGCTGGAGTAACGTTTCAAACGAAAGATTGAACCACCTAGTATAGGGTTGAAATGCAAAGTAGTTCGACAATGCGCGCTCTAGTGTGTCTGCGCGAAGGGAGGCTTTTACTTCAGGCCCGAAACGGTCCTTTTCAAACTCCCGATCAGACGGGTTCAAACCAACCGTAATAACCCTCTTCGACGAGCTCATATAACCGTGAAGGTCGCCAAAGTACGCTATAGGGATTGAATCGGGAACGACCCAGCGATTTCCCTCGTTGGCGCGGTAGTGTTCGATGGCCCTCTCATAAAGGGTCGCGAAGCGGGAGTCGGGCTGAATCATGCTGCGGCCTCCTGCACGATCCTCGAGCGGAGCACCGCGCTGACGGACGATGCGTGCCATGCCTTTCCGCGGTGGGGCATGACGGCACGCGCCGTAAGCATCGCGGCTATCTCGCGGAATGACGCGCCGTCGCGGTCCATCCGCACGGCCTCGTAGAGCGCCTCCTGCTCTTTGGGTTCGGGAATCAAGGCGTCGCCGACTCGGACGAAGCCGAAAGGCGTAGTGCCGTAGACCGTGCGCCGTTGCCGCTTGTGAGCCAGCGCCGCTGCTGTACGCTCGCCGATGGCCTCGCGCTCCCATTGCGAGATGAGACCCAGGAGGCCGACCATCATACGCCCGCTGGCCGTGCCGGTGTCGAGCGTCTCGCCGATTGATACGAGCGCAACGTCGTGCTTCGTGCAAAGGTCGATGAGTTCGGCGAGGTCTCGCACGCTGCGCGTCAAGCGATCAAGTTTAGCGACAACGATTCGCTCGACTAGGCCGCGGTTCACGGCTTCGAGCACGGCGGCCATTCCTGGGCGCTGAAGACTCGCTGCGCTCTCTCCAGCATCGCGGATGACTTCTGATACCTGCCAACCCATGGCAGCGCAGTACGCGCCGATTCTGGCCTGCTGCGCGTCAAGGGAAACGCCCTCAAACACCGAGACGCGGATGTATGCAACGGTCTTACGATTTTCGGGCGCGACAGCGTTCTTGCGGGCTCTCATTCTTCCATTCTCCTTGTACAGTTCCGGTCGGGGTTGGACACTAAATACCGAAAACCTGCTAGACAGAGAGACGATAAGACGGAAACACCGGGAAGCGGGAACGGCGCTCGGCTGTAGCATTCCCCCGATATGGCCGAGGAATCCCTGCGGAAGACGAGCTTTACCCTCAGCTCGGCGGCAAAGCGGAAGCTGGAGTCGATGAAGTCGGAGCTGCGGTTCGAGGATTATGCCGAGGTGACCGAGGGGGCAATCGTCGATGTTCTGATCGAAGGTGCGAAGGTCGCCGATCTTAAGCGGCACTTCAAGAAGCGGCGCTAACACGGCGTGACCTCGACAGCGACGGCGTCGATTACCTGACCCGGCAGCGCCTCCAGGTCGATCTTGCCTGCCGCAAGCCGTCTAAGTGTCGCCTCGTCCAACTTCGCGAAGAGGTCGATGCTCTGCCGTCTGGCGTCGATGTTCACCACCGCGCCGTCGCTCGCCAACATGCCGTGCGCCCTCATAAGCAGCTCCAGCGACGAACGGCACTCGCGCAGCGCGTGCAACGCAAGGCGGGCGTCGCCGTCGCTCTTGGCGCGTGTGCAGATCGCCGTCGCGTCGTCGAGCAGCAGCTCGGCTCGGCGAATGAGTGCCTTCGGGTCGGCGTCAGAAGCGAAGCGAATCGAATCGCTGTCCTTCGTCTGCTCCCGCCCGACGCCCGGTTTCTCCGTTCGTCGGGGAGACCGGAGGCAGTTGATACGATGACGCTGCACTGACGATGTCGAGACGCCGAAGCGGTCTGATACGGCGCTATTGGAAGCGCCCGCCGCGATGGCCTTTGCGATCTGCGCTGTATCAGCGTGACTACAGGTGGCACATGCTCGTGGCATCAGTTGGCCTCCCGTAGCGTGCTAGTTCCGGTGGTTCCCGCGGTTCCCGCGGTTCCGTTGGTTCCACCTAGTTCCGCGCTAGTTCCCGGAGATGGAAAAGCTAGTTCCGGTGGTTCCTTATAGTTCTTCGGAACCGGCGGAACTACGTGGCTCGAAATAAGGACATGGTCCCCGACACTGGGGGGTTGGTTCCCAAGGCTATACCGATAGGGCTCTGCGGTCAGCCCACGACCTTCTCGACGGACGTAGCCCTTTCGGACGAGACTACTGAGCGCCGACCAAAAGAGCGACGCTCGAACACCGGCTCCATCCTTGAGGTCTTTCGTAAGCATCGGGTCGGTCCCGAGAGCGTCGAGGATGCGCTGCTCGGCGCGAGCCGTCTCGACTTGTCGTCGCGTACCGGCAATGGCGATCTGCTCGTCGTCGTTCATAGTCACGACGGTGGGCTCTAAATCGTCACCGCTGCGCTGAATCGTCCAGACGCTCCGGGTGCCGTCTTCGGTGCGGTCCATCGACATGAGCGTGTCCACCGCCGCGAAGAGCGCCTGCGAGCCCAGGACCTCGCTGCCGTTGCGGGCGATGCCCTTGTTGGAGTGGTGAATCCAGACTTGAGCGACGCCGCGCTCGCGGGCGAGTTGTTGGAGGCGCTGGTTCGCCCGATTCACCGCGCCGTAGTCATTGACCGATTCGATCAGCGTCAGCTTGTGCCAAGTATCGATGACGACGAGCCCGGCGTTGACCTGCGCGCACGTGCGCTCAAGCCACGCTTGGGCATCTCGGCCTGCCTGACCGAAGTAGAAATGGATGGCGTCGTCGGCGCGCAGCCCCATTGCGCGGAAGGCCGATGAGACTTGGCTACGGGACTCCTCAAGGCAGAGCCAGATCACCGTCGCCTTCTCGGTCTCGCGGCCGAGGAACCACGAGCCGCGGCAGGCCGCGAGGGCGAGGTTGCGAGCGAGGACCGACTTCCCGCACTTCGGCTTGCCGACAAGCAGCATGATGCCGCCCCTCGGTAGTAATCCGTCGATCAGGTACTCGACCGACTCACCTGGCGAGTTCAGCAGGTCGGCGGCGGACACGAGCGATGGGTCGCTCGACGGCGCGACTTCGACGGCGACATGCGTCGCCTGCGAGATTGCGGCATCAAGCGCCATCCTGAAGGCTTCACGGTCGCCGCCAACCGCGACGTGCAGCGCCGACACGTCCTTGTGCGGCGCGAGCGCGATCTCGACGATCTGACCGGCGAAGGCGAACTCGCGGAGGCGTTTGGCGACACGGACGACGAACTCCGCACCGGCGTCACCCGGCTCGCGCACAATGACGACACGCTGAGCCCAATCGACATCGGCGCGTTGAAGTACGTGGACCATCGTCGCCCCGGGCACACCGATGGCCGGGCGCTTGTGATGCCAGCCGGTGAGCGTGTCCGACTCACCCTCGACGATGAGTAGCGCCTTGTTCTTTCCGGTCGCCATCTTCACAGCGAGCTCGTGCCCGAAGGCGCGCATCGGTCGAGTGTCGCCGGACGCCCAATACGTCGGGTGCGCGGTCTCCGGCGTCTTGCGGATGCGCGCCCTGCCGCCGTCGCCATAGTTAACGCGGATACCGGCGGCATCGTCGGAGAGCCCGCGACTCTGTAGTAAGGTGAGCGGGAGCATCTTGAGCTCGGCAAACTCCGCAAGCGCGCTCATGGGAGCGTCCGCTCAAGCCAGCGGGCTGCGGCAGCGTGATCGCAGGCAATACCAAGCGCCACGACCAGATCGAGAACGCCGCCTTTCGCGCCGCAACCAAAGCAGCGAAAACCGCGGCCATCGCCGACGACGTGGAAGCTCGCTGAACTCTCGGCGTGCAGCGGGCACGCGACGAAGCCATGACGATTCGGTCCCTCGAATCCCGCGAGCCGGAGCACGTCGTAGACCGACGCACGCCCGACGACTGACGCCGTCATCGCATCGCCTCCGCGAGTTCGGCGCGACGCGCTCCCCATTCACATACACCAACGGCGCAGTTCGGGAACAAGCCGCCTGGCGTGCGGATCGCAAGCGCCCAATCGCACTCGCAAGCGCGAACGACGGCATCAGTCATTCGCACGTCGTTTTTAGGCGTTCGGACGAGGTGGGGCTGACCTCCGCGAAGTTGGATTGCCCTAGGGCTCTCCGTGGTAAATGTGGGCATGGTTTCTTCTCCGATAGGGGCGTTGAATAGCTCCGCCGTCGTAGCAGTCTGCTACGCGACGGAACCGACCTTGAGTGTTGAGAGCGCGTATTCACGAAGAACGGAACGCGGGAGGGCGATCTTGCCGGAGAGACGTGCGTGACTAAGTACGCCAGCCTTAACCAACTCGTACAAACGGCTCTTGGAGATCGCAAGCCATTGCGCCGCTTCTGCAACCGATGCGAAACCGTCGTCAACAAGGTCGCGCTCGCGCCGCGTCGGATAGCCTTTTAACTTGCTCACACCCCTACCTCGCAGGCTTCGGAATCGAAGCTCAGCGGCAAAATAAGGCGAGAATAAACGCTTCCAAAAAGACGTTCGATCTTCGCCCGCGAGTCAGGAGAGACATTAAGCCCGGCTGTCGCTCGATACATAGTGTTGCTATGAAGCCCGGCCGCACGCGCCGCGAGAGCCACCGAGCCGAACTTCGCAAGGCACAGAATCCACAGCGCGCTTCGCGTATGGGTTAGTCGGCTTCGCGACCCTATCACATTCACTTTTGATTCACCTCATAGAGCATGTGGTAATCATCTCACGGGAATCGCCCTCCGTCGCGGTGTGCGGTTAATCTAAGGTTCTCACGCACGTTCTCAAAATGTGAAGGCACCTGAGAACAAGCTCGGAAGAGACGGGTCATGCAGAAGATCGAGACCGTCTCCGCGGCCCTCTCCAACGCCGTTCGCACCCACGAAAGCGAGGCGCGAGCTCTCTATGGCGCTTCCCGGGAGGCCCTGGCCAGCGATCTTGGTCCGAATGGGGCGAAGACGATCACGAATGCGTTGCAACCCGGGCGTCGGTCAGCGCGAGGCAGGATGGCGCGACGGGATGCGCTGACGGTTGTCGAGCACGTCTCCTGGCCCAGTTCGCGGCACGTATGGCCTGGCGTTAGTCAGCTTCCCACGGAGCGAGACTTAGCGGCTTTTTTTCGGCGGTCGCGTGAGCTCCTAAAAGAGATCGAGCCGCCGACGCGGCCAACCTACGTCAACCCTACGATGCCTGGAGGGACCGCGGCGGCTCTGGCGGCCTCGTCGCTACCGAAGCTGTTGGCGTCAAGGGCAATCCACCACATGGAAACGCTCGGCGTCTCAAAACGACTCGTCGCGAAGTCCCTTGCGTCCGGTCAGCTAGAGAAAGATTTCGCAGCAGCTCTTCGGGTCTTCGTTGGGAGATTCGAGAAGGCCGATGAGGATGACCAGACCCGTGCTACCGCGTACCCGAAGCTCGAACGACTGCTGCGCGCTCGCCACCAGCGAAGCCCCGAGAACGTCGCTGCAAAGAAGCGCAAGGACCGCGAACGCGAGTTGCGAGCGGTCCTGAATGAGCGCCGACGGCGACGGCGACGACCAGGGGCGTCTTAGACGGTCACGACGATCTAGGGACGATGGAGAAGCCGCGCCGACCGGCCTAACCCGGCGTAGACGGTGATTCTACGTCAAAGCGCCGCAGCGGTACGAACAGGGCGAGTCAGCCGTTCGCCGGAACACTTGTTGGGTCACACCTTCGTCGTTAAGGGAGCGTGGATTGGGGGTCAATCTAGACAAGCCGCATCTGTGGAAAGACGATATTGCCGAGTCGGTGGACCTCTACAATGCTTGGTTTATGGCTTTTGCGCCGAAAGCATTTCGAGAGACTCGCGTAGAAACCACGGAGGCAGTCGAACGCGCTCTTGCGTGGACCGATAACCTCACCAATCTCACAACGGAAGTAATCGCAGCGCAGCCAAGTATGTTGGCGATGTTGCGAATGTGTACATGTCCTCCGCTTGCCAGAGATCGACTAATCGGACTAGCAAACCTTCCGCCAAACCTTATCAAGTATATTGAAAAGAAAGAGCGTCTTCCACCTAAAACCAAGCCGAATGAACTGGTACAGCAGTTGAACAAGGTACGCGATAAGATTCTGAAACTGGTGGACCCGGATATCTTCGTCTGGCTCGGACGAAAGGAACCCGCTACGCTTAGTGAGATTCATCGCGCAGCAACAATCGTCGCCGACAGGCTATGTGGTTCCCGAAGCGACCCGATTATCAGGAATGCTCAAGAGGAGCGGCAGCTCGACATGATCAGTGGCTGGCTAAATAAGCGCCACTATCAGTATCTTCCACCCGGAAGCAAACACACATTGTCGAGCCTGCCAGTCGGCACTTATTCGTTTCGTTTAAACGCACCGGTTAGGCAAGGTGAGGGCGGGAAGCTAGTAGGTCTTCCCATTGATGTTGTGATTAAATCTCATGACGCGATACCGGCTGACCTGCCGCTACTCATAGAGTGTAAGTCCGCTGGCGACTTCGCGAATACGAATAAACGGCGGAAGGAGGAGGCCAGGAAAATCAGTCAGCTCCGAGACACTTATGGGATCGATGTTAGATACATTCTTTTTCTTTGTGGCTACTTTGACAGTGGATACCTCGGCTATGAGGCCGCCGAGGGCATTGATTGGGTTTGGGAGCATCGAATAGATGACCTCGCGCATTTTGCGATTTAACGCAAAGGCAGCCGAAGAGCAGCGGCTCATTCTTCAGGCTGATCTCGACGCTCGCAAAACGCAAGCCGCACGGAACAAGCTAGGCCAGTTTGCGACGCCGCCAACGCTTGCCATCGATATCGCGAAGTATTTGCTTGCCCTCATTCCACTAAAAGACGAAGTGCGCTTTCTAGACCCTGCCTTTGGGACCGGTTCGTTCTATTCGGCAGTACTTGCTACAACAAACGGTCGGACGCAACAGGCTCGTGGCTTCGAGATTGACCCGCACTACGGAAAGCCTGCACAGGACTTGTGGAAGGCGTCGCCGCTTGAGTTGTCGCTCAGGGATTTTACGCGCCAAAAGCCCGATGAGTCGTACAATCTCGTCATCTGCAATCCACCCTACGTTCGTCATCACCACTTAAGTGGGAGCGAAAAGGCGCGACTTAATAGCCGAACCTTACGGGCCACGGGATTAGCTCTTAGTGGCCTTACCGGCCTTTACTGCTATTTCATGCTTCTGTCTCACGAATGGATGCAGGACGACGGCGTGGCTGCCTGGCTGGTGCCCTCAGAGGTTCTCGACGTGAACTACGGGCGCGAAGTAAAACGGTACCTCGCTGAAGGGGTCGAGTTGCTTCGCATCCATCGCTTTGACCCGAACAATGTTCAGTTCGATGATGCCCTTGTGTCGTCTGCCGTCATCGTCTTTCGGAAGAGATCGCCAGGGAAGAATCACCAGGTATACTTCACCTATGGTGGCTCGTTACTCACACCCTCTACCGAGAGGAGCATCCCGCTAAGAGAGCTTTCGGGTCAAGCAAAGTGGTCCAATCTTGCGATCAGTGGAAGCAAGAAGTCACAAAATGCTCTCAGGCTAGGAGACCTATTCCAGGTAAAGCGCGGCCTCGCGACCGGCGACAACGGTTTCTTCATCCTTACGCCCGAGGAGATTCGGAAGCGTGACCTACCTCGGGAGCTTTTTCGTCCGATTCTACCTAGTGCGCGGTACGTACAAGACCTGGAAGTAAAAGCCGACGAGTATGGCTGCCCAATCCTTGAGCGCCGCCTCTTTCTTCTCGATACGACGCTTAGCGAATCGGAAATAAAAACGCGGTATCCGGCGCTTTGGATCTATCTGGAAACTGGCATTGAGGACGTGTCAAAGCGCTATCTCTGCCGGACACGCAAGCCGTGGTACGCTCAAGAGAACCGGCCAGCGCCGCCGATTCTCTGCACATACATGGGCCGAAGCGAGAAAGCGCGCCCGTTCCGCTTCATACTGAATCACTCCCTCGCAGCCGCCACCAATGTCTACCTGTTACTTTACCCTCGAGAACCGTTTAGATCGCTCGCACTGCGTAAGCCAAGGCTTATACGTCTGGTGTGGGAAACATTAAACAAAGTTGGCGCTGATGAGCTACTTGCCGAAGGCCGCGTGTATGGCGGGGGCCTACACAAGCTAGAGCCAAAAGAGCTTTCTAATCTCGATATTTCCCAGCTCAAGCCGCTTCTCACCGACGTGGAAACCGCGGGCGATCCCCTTCCACTCTTTTCGTGAGCGACAAGACGAAAGGCTAAACTAAATGAAGTTAGGGGAGATTGCACACGTGTCGCGTGGCATCGTAACTGGTGACCGGAAGGTCTTCGTTATGACCCGTGACGACGCCAAAGAGCGCGGCATCGAGGCATTCGTGCATCCCATCGTTGACGGAGCCAGGGAGATTCCTAACTCCGCACACCCGGTTATAAGCAGCAATTCGAGCCGACTTGTAGTCCTTCTTGCAACGCCGAACGACGTGGCAACAATACCCGCGCTAAAGGCGTACCTGGGTGATCGAACGCCCAAGGTATCTTCGTTCAAGCCTTCACCCATCGTCGTCACGTATGTAGGCGCACCGCGCTTCGCGGAAAACCCGGAGAACCTCGTAGTTCTTAACTCGCTGTATTGTGTTCGGCCAAAGAAGCAACTGACGCCCAAAGAGCTAACGGAACTAGTGCAACGCCTTAATACCATGTCTGCTCGGCTTCCAGTAGACAGACTTGCATCGCGTCGCTCTCCCTCTGATTTCGACGCTTTTGACATTTAACGCGACCAAAGAGCCTTTCTATGAGAAAGAGCCGCTGGCGGAACAGAAAACGTCAGCCGCAGCGATCAGCAACCAAACTCAGGGGGCCGGGCCCCGGTAACGGCTACGATACAGGGATTTCGACTCCCACCTTCCCCAATAGATTGAACACAAAAACCTGGCTGAAAAACCGGCGGCCGACCACAAACTGACCACCGGGAACGGGAGGGCAAAAAATGGATTGGCGGGGTCTGCTCGGGGCCATAGTGATAGCCCTACTGAGCAGCGCGGTGCTAACGTCAATACTCAATAACATATTCCTGTCACGCCGCGAAGAACAGGATCGACGCCGGGAAGCGCGTGGTATGCTACAGCGCGCCCGAAGCTCAGCCGCGATGTTTTTGGAAGCCGTCAAAGCTAAAGAATACGATTCGGATGTCAGAATCGACGCCCGCCTGTCTACACTCCGGGATATGATGCTGTCGCTCGAGTTCACAACGGCCACGGCAGACCTCGCGTTAGATGAGGCCTATCGAGCCCTAGAGGCGCTCCAGATCGAGGCGCGGAGCCTTGTGCTCAACAGCAAGGAGCTTCATCGGTTGTCGGAAGACGGCTCGCTGTGGCCTATGCTTCCCGACGGAGATGACAACCCTGACTACGATCCCGAGGTCCACGAGCGGTACAACACCCATCGCGAGCATCAAACCTTAGTGGTCGGCGTTGTCTCGAAGCAGGCGGAAAAGGTTGTAAATACTATCGCGGAGCAACAGGACCGGCTTCGTAGACGGAACTGGACGCTTAGGCTCCCGTGGTGACCATCAGCCCCGAGGTGCTGGCCGCTTACGCTACGCTACTGCTCGCGTGTGTCGCCGTTGTGGCAATCGTCACGCCTATTGTTCAGCGCAACCGCGAACGCGTGCGCGAGACGCGGGCCGCACTGCGTCAGTTTCGTCTTCTGTTACACATCTACCACCGTCGGCTCGGTTTACTTGCCCGTGGCCCTGGCTGGAAAGCCGCGGGGCTGCTAAATGGCTTGGATGCTATATTGTCGGAAGCTCTTTCTCGTGACGTTGCAAAGGCAGTTCCGCACTCCTTGGGTATGACCGAAGCATACTTAGCGATCATAAATGCTCACGATATATTGGTCTTGGCGGCACTGCAACAGGAAGCTCAAGACCCGTCGGCCGTGAGCACCTGGCAGAAAGCCGTTCAGAGGCTAAGCGTAGCGGCGGACTTGGTCGCCATCGAACGCGGAAAGTATGACCTAAAGGTTATGCGTTTGTTTCCGCATTGGTTCAAACACGTGGAGATGGTTAAGTTTTATGGCAGCGACGTTAACGACGAGGAGCTGCTTTTGGGGTGACGGATGTGTGGCGGGTAATGCTCCCGACTTCCCACGCGAGTGCCCACACGCTCGGTTTCCTCAGTTTCTTCCCCTACCAAAACGCGAGGAAGCGCAAGGGCCGCGAAACGCGAGTTGCGAGCGCTCCTGAATGAGCGCCGATGGCGACGGCGCCCAGGGGCCTCATAGACGGTCCACGATCTTGGGACTATGCAGAAGTCCGCCGATCTTACCTGAGGCGCCGCAGACGCGATTCTACGTCAAAGCGCCGTGGTCGCTACCGCCGAGATCAGGCCTGGCGGGTTCTCCTCCCGCGTCCGTTCCTCGTCCAAACGGCAAGGATTCCGTTCAGGAGACCGATCTTTTTTCGTGAAGTGGTAAGTTCGGATAAGGTGAGCATACTCGTTTTGTCCAAAAATGGAGGGCGACGTGAGCGAGACCTTAACCGAAGCCGACTTCCTAAACGGGCACCGGAGCTTTTTCCCGGAGTCCCTTGAGTTAATGCGATTCCTTCTCGACTACAGCGAAGTACCTCACTACCACCCGGAAAATGCCAAACTAAAGTACATGGTACCGACTCCGATGTGGGTTAAGCCGAATCTCGGACTCGGTGTCTTCCCGGGAGGACCAGGTACATCGCACAATGCAGAACGGTTCCCCACGCGTGGCATCCTCGTCATGGCGCACGACTACGACTCACTGCAAAGCTATCGCCGCGCTATCCTTCATGGATACAACAGTGTGAATGATATGACGTTCCGGGACCTTCGCAAAATGTTCGAGCAGAGCACAAACGGTGAACTTGACTTGCGTGAATGCTTCTTCACAAACAGGTTTATGGGTGTGCGAAAGGTCGTTGACGACGACGAGGAAGAGCCGAAGAACTCACAGAGCGGGGAGAACCCTAGCCGTAGGTTCAAGGACTACCTAGCCATGTGCGATGCAGTGTTAAAGAAAACGCTCGATTTTGTAAAGCCGAGCCTCGTGATAGCGGTTGGCGAGCCCGCCTCTACGACGCTCAAGCACGGACGGCAGCATTGGAAGCATCGCGGCGTTCACCAGGTGACAATCTTCGGGCATAAAACGCGACTTATTTGTCTGACGCACACTGGAACTGGGTTCTACGCCTCTAACGTTAAGCACGTATCGTATTGCGACCGCGCTGGCAATCGGCACAGTGGCCATAATGCTCAACTCGCCCTCATACATGATGCGTGGGAAACATACAAGCATATCAAGGCCGAAATCTCGCGGCTGTTGCGATAGAAGGGGCTTTCCGATGCACTTGAGTGATACAAGGGCTTTGCGGCGCGGCATTCTTAAAGCGACTCTCGATCACATCGACGGTCGAGGGGACCACTGGTTCGGTGAACATTTCCTTATGCACTTTGAAGTCGCAGTGACCCCGGATAACGTGCGCATCGTGAACCGCGAGATTGGCTATCTTCTCGAGAAGGGGAAGATCGACGGAGTACCTAGCAACGCAGTTCCGGTCACCTACGCTGTCAGGGGTATTACGGCGCTTGGGCAAGACGATTTAGACGACGGATAGTTGCTTTTGGGGTCTCACTGGACGACCGGCCACCCCAAGTTGCTATCGAGCACTCAGGCGAGGTTCTCGTCCCCCCTAAGGCCATAGCGCTGCAATGCCGCCTGGACTGCAGGTTGACTGTTCGCGCCTGGTCGCACGTGTTCGTCAACTCTAAGATGTTCTGCACTACCATCATAAGACTGCTGCAAGACTACGCCCAGTTGACCAAAAAGGTCCTTATAGCGCACTGCGACTTTGCAGGGAAGAAAAGAGGCGACAAGTACTGGCGTTCGATACGTTATAGCGCGCTCGAACTTGTCGGCGCCCGTGGCTCCGATCACTCCATAATAAAAGCGGCACGCGCCGTAGCCCTCGGGCGAAAAGAAGACTTCAACATCGGTTGCAGGACCCGTTCCAGAGTTATCGATGGTGCCGCGAAGGGAGAGCGTGACCTCATCCTTGCCGCTGACCTGCTTAGCATGGCTGGCCGCCCGTAAGTGGACAATCGGTGTAAGAGCTTCGCGATGATGCCGTTCTGCTTGCGTGCGCTCTTCGTTGCTTGAGCGCACGAGGTCGCGTGTCTTCTCTGCGAGCCACCAGGTGCATCCGGCGAGCACGGCTGTCGCGAGGAACGCCAGGCTCCCGGCAATCGTGCCTATGCCTATCCAAGTCGGCTCGTTCAAGCCAAAAAGACCGCGCTGGGGAGCTGGCAGGGTCGGCAGGTTGTCTATGACGGTGTGGACGACGGCGATGAGGACCATAGGGCGCCTTTCGTCGTCGGCCCGGTCCACACCAGGGGGAAGCGCTCGATGAAGACGATTACGACGACTTGGGACGATGCAGGGGCGCCGCCGACCGCCCGATACGCCGTCGCCCTAAAAGTCGCGAAAACCGAACCGGCCGCCCGTCGTTTCTATCCGGCGACTCTGTATAACGTTCTCCCCCGAAAGACATGCGTCCGCCAGTGGGTACCGCGCAAAGGGATTGTGGAACACAAACAAACTATAAGGCTCATCGGTTTCGCGTGGACTGCGAGTATAGTGAACGACGGCTGAGATTCTGCGTCGCTCATTCGGCTTAAATGCGCCTTTCGCAGTATCTCGACAGTCGATAAGACTGCCATTTGTATAAACTGAAACCTCTAATCCAAAGCAGGCATCGCGAATGTCATCACGACTGGACCAGCTCGACACGGTGGTGTCTATTACTACAATCCCGGCTTCGTCATCGGGAAGTTGATTGAGTGCCTTTAGTATTCGCCCGCGTGCGCGACTAGCGATCTCGTCGCCTCCGAAAAACTCTTGCTGAAGTGTTCCGAGATATCCACGCGGTCGCGTAGTCTTAGCAGTAGCCTGCACACGTAGTCCGAAGGCATCAAACTCGAATGGAAGCTGACGTTGAAGCCGATAGTGTTCGGCAAGCTCCGCCTTTAGCTGCTTCAGCGCTCGCGCCACGTCTTTCTTGTGCAATGTGCTTGGCAGCAACGAAAGAATATATGGCTCATTGATCCTTCGCAATCGAGCGTGAACTTGCCGTGCGACCACTTCATTGTTGAAAAACGCGTCCAAGTCCCTTATCGACTTTACTTCCCACCAGGTTCGGGGATTCGTCGCAGCCGAGAAGTCACAGTTGCGTTCACCGCGGGTAAGGGGTTCGAGGGCGACCGTGACCCCGCGGCGCTTCATCCAAGCTGCAAGAGCAATCTCCGACCGTGCCCCTTCAAAATCTTCTTTCCCGAGATTGTGCAACTTGTCGCTAAAGCCATGCCAAGCGCCTTCAGGCTCAAGCAGGTCGAGATCGTCTAGAAGCGAGCGCCAGTAGTCCGTGGCATATTCGCCACCGGGTTGTGCGAGTAACCACAGGAGATGATTGTCGAGACCCGGTTCTTGCGAAACGGTTGCTAGGAATGAAACGTCGTAGATACGGTTGAGCGCGGGAAAGGCCACCATCGTATCCCGAACCAGGTCCGCGGCTTGACCTTCGGTCAGGTCAGCGACTTCATAGATCGACAGCGCAGGCACCTAATGTTTAGCGTCCTTTGAGCGCGTTCTAATAGCGGTAGCTGTTGCTGTTCTTATGAGCTTTTCCTCGCCCGCCTTCAAAGAGCCGACGCAAGCGCCGGATCGAACCTTCAAGATATTCTCGCCAAAGCGCCCACAGGGCCGCGACTAAGCCGTTGTTGACCTCATTCGAGAGGAACTCAGGACACCGGCCCACGCCTAAGTGGGTCAAATGAAAAGGCCGATAGAGAGGTTATGACAGCCCCCGGCCAACGCAAAGCTCGATACAAGATCGAAGAGGATTGTCACGAGCATGTGCGCACTTATCGTCGCTACGGAACAACCAGCGCTTCAGCAATGTGTATATTGTTCATAGTGTTTATAGCGTCGATAACCCCGGCTTCCGCCCGGACCATCACAACGACGATTCAGCCGTCGCACGGTCCAGTCCAAATCCTCGGCTGCCGCGCCGCGTTGCAGCCTTTTGCGACCGACGAAGGCTACACGCTGCTCGTGTGGCTCGATTTCAAGAACGCGGGGACCAAGACCGCGACAGCGGTTCGCTTTGACTTCCAGGCGAGTGATGCGTTCGGTATGCCGCTCCAATCAGCAACGGGCGACCGGCTAGGAACCTTCGCGCCCGATGTCGTCATTCAGAACTGGCTCGGCTCCAACGCCAAGGCCATGACGGGCCTGCCCCGCAACGTCGGTAAGGTCGCCTGTAGCGTCGAGATGGTGCAGTTCAGCGACGGAAGCCAGTGGCGCGGTGTCGAGGCGCAGCCGACGCTGTATTACCCGCCAACGCCGAGCCCGCCGTAGGAACCGGGATCATCCGACTCACCATGACGACAGTAGCATAAGGGAGCTTCGCTATGAAGATGATCTTGAGATCGGAGCATCGCGCATTTTGCGTTTACGCAGCCGTTGTAATGCTCTCGGGCTGCGGCAGCGGAAGCGGCACGCCGCTGAGCCCATCGCCCCCCGCACTCTCGGCGGAGCGAATGCGCCCGAGTGTTGCATACGGGGTGCTTTACAGCTTCAATGGCGAGCCGGATGGCGCAGACCCGTATGCGGGCCTCATCAACGTCAATGGGACGCTTTACGGCACGACTCTGAACGGGGGAGCATACGGCGCGGGCAGCGTCTTCTCGATCACGCCGTCCGGCACGGAAACCGTGCTCCACAGCTTCGGCGCATCTGGTGACGGCGCAACTCCCTTTTCCAGCCTCACCGAGGTCAACGGCACCTTCTACGGGACGACACTTTTCGGAGGAGCAAACGGCGTGGGCAGCGTCTTCTCGATCACGCCGTCCGGCACGGAAACTGTGCTCTATAACTTCAAACAATCGGAGACGGCGAAACTCCCATGGCGGGTCTCGTCAACCTCAAGGGCGTCCTCTACGGCACGACCAGTGGTGGGGGCCCACACCTCTACGGAACAGTCTTCTCGATTACCACGTCGGGCAAGGAGTATATACTCCACGGCTTCGGCGCATCGGGCGACGGAGCGTACCCGAATGGTGGCCTTACCTACGTGAACGGCACCCTGTACGGCACGACCGTCTACGGAGGAACGGGTTCTTGCAGCGTATTCTACTCAGGGTGCGGCACGGTCTACTCGATCACGCCGTCCGGCGCGGAAACCGTGCTTTACAAGTTTAATAGCGGGAGCGGGGTTGAACCGTATGCGGGCCTGCTTAATGTAAAGGGCACCCTCTATGGTACGACTGAAAACGGCGGCGCGAACGGAGGCGGCGCGAACGGCGAAGGAACGGTCTTCTCGATTACTACGTCCGGTGCGGTAACGGTGGTCCACAGATTTCCATATTTCCTGGGCGACGGGGAACAACCGTATGGCGACCTCATCAACGTGAAGGGCGCGCTCTTCGGAATGACCTACGGCGGAGGCGCAGACCGCCAGGGAACCGTCTTCAAGATTACGTCATCCGCAAAGGAAAGCGTGCTTCATAGCTTCGGCGGTTCGGGAGACGGTGAAGAGCCCTGGGATGGCCTCGTCAGTGTGAAAGGCACGCTCTACGGTACGACCTATCACGGTGGCGCAAACGGCGACGGTACCGTCTTCTGGTTATCGCCGTGATTTTGCTGCAAGGAGGCATTCGCGAATGAAGACGATCTTGGGCTCAACGTGCCACGCTCTAAGCGTTTGCGCGACCGTTGTTCTACTTGCAGGTTGCGGCGGATTGCAGACGGCCGCACCCCCAACGGAACAGCTAAGGAATCTCGCGCTCGTGCAGCCGCTCGGAACCGGCTTCGAGTCACTCTATAGCTTCAAAGGTCCGCCGGACGGCGCAAACCCGGTGGCCGCTCTGATCTTCGTGAAAGGTGCGCTATACGGCACGACGGCCAGCGGCGGTTCCGGCTGCAACTCAAGTGGAGGTTGCGGGACGGTCTTCAAGGTCACAACATCTGGTAAGGAAAGCGTGCTCTACCGTTTCAAAAGCGGCAACGACGGCGCAGTTCCCCAGGCGAGCTTGATTTCGGTGAACGGCGTTCTCTTCGGTACCACCTTCAGCGGTGGCCCAAAGGACGAGGGAACCGTGTTCAAAGTGAGCAGTTCCGGCGCGGAAAACGTGCTATACAGTTTCAAGGGCGGAACTGACGGCGGCAATCCTATGGCGGCCCTGCTCAACGTGAAGGGCGTGCTGTATGGCACGACCGTCACGGGAGGCGCGAGGGGGATTGGGACCGTCACTGAGATCAGTACGTCCGGCAAGGAACGCGTGCTCTACAGCTTCAAGGGCGGCGCGGACGGCGAGTACCCGGAGGCGGGCTTGATCGACTTAAACGGCACATTTTATGGTACCACCGACGGCGGTGGGGCCTATGGTACGGGATGCTACGGCTACGGCTGTGGGACCGTGTTCAGCGTCACCACCTCAGGCAAGGAGAGCGTCCTCTACACTTTTGTCGGGCCTCGTGATGGTGGTGGCAGCCCGACTGCTGGCCTCATTGATGTGAACGGAACACTTTATGGCACGACCTATGCCGGAGGCAGCACGTACTGTCCGGGCGGATACTATTGTGGGACGGTCTTTAGGGTCACAACGTCCGGCGGCGAAACGGTGCTCTACAACTTCAAAGGTCACCGCGACGGCGCGAACCCAGCGGCGCCCCTGATCGCCGTTAACGGCACGCTCTACGGCACAACGCAGGATGGTGGTTTCAGCAGCGGCGGAACGGTCTTCAAGACTACGATGTCGGGCAGAGAAAGCGTGCTCCACAGCTTCGCTTACGGCGGCAAGGAGGGGGGAAGCTCCACCGCGGGCCTAACCGACGTAGACGGCGCGCTTTACGGTTCGACAGAGTTCGGCGGTACAAGCGGCACGGGTACCGTCTTTCGCATCTCACCGTGATACCTGAAATCGGGTGACGGATGGGTGACACCGTTTTGGTTACGAGGTGCCGGTAAGCAGGGCGTTGATGCCCGCTTTGACAGCCGCTTTAATAGCCGTTCTCGTGGCTTCGCCAACGCCAGAGAGGGCGCTCGTCCCTATCGCGCCAAGCGCCGTTCGCAATCGCGATCTCTTGGGGTTGGTCGATTGCGGCGCCGGAACAAGTGTTTGCGCTCGGCTTTCGCGAAACAAGCGGCCAGGCTACTGGCCCGGCCATGCTGTGACCAAAACCGGCAGCCTTAGAATCATCTCTGCTGTGCCTAACCGATCAGGAGATAATCCCTTTGGCTCGTGAGATCGTCGTGCAACTTTCCGATGGCACCAGCTCGATTGTTAGCAAGGAGCATGAGAATGATCTGCGAGATGCGTTAAGCAAGCCGAGCCGGGCTATTACCCTGCGCGACAGCAGGGGTGCTCGCAATCTCGTCAACACCGCTCATATCGTTCGGGTCGAGCTGCGCTCGTAGCCCGCTTGGAGGATAGAACTCGTGGAAGACAAGCCATCTGAAGGCGGAGCGATTCAAAAAGCAGGGCAAGCTATACGTTTCGATCCGCTCAACCCTAGCACTAGCCTTATCGACCTAGGATCGTTGAGCCAGGAGCAGCAGGACCAGTTGGTAATGGAATACATGCGAGGCACCCTAGACATCAACAAGAAGGCAGCGGTAATGCACGTCGATGTGACTGCCTTCAAAAACATGCTCGATGTCATGGCAAATAAGACGAAAGAACTTGCCGAGCAGGAAGGCACATCCGTCACCATGCAGCACACTCAGGAGTCGTCGGTTGGGCGGACGGAAGTCATCATGGGGAACACGGAGACAGCCGCCAAGGGAAAGCTCACGCGATCAATGACCGGCGAACGGAACATGACATTGGTCTATGTCGTGGTAGGCGTCCTCGCGGTTCTCATCTTGGTCGCGTTGTTCTTGCGGCACTAGCGTGTTCCGGGCTCGTATCCTCGTCAACGATAAAACAGATGTCGCCGCCGAGCTTGTCAAGATCGAGAACCTTGCCAAGCGACACGGCATCGATGACGTTACAACGTTCGCCATGTTGAAAAACCTCGAAGCCGTGCTGGTCGATTTGACGAAGCAGGATTCAGAGACCGCCGCGTATGGTATAAGCGTCGCAGTTAAGAAGACGGTGGCATCGGAAGACTATGACATCCTCCTTGAGCTTCAACCTCGCAAGGAGCCGTCTAGAAAGAAGGGCCCGCTCTCCCGGCTCTTTGGTCGATAGAAGATGGGTTATCGACGCCGATACCGCAGTTCTAGCAAAGAATATGGACGCGAACGCGCCAAGCTGCACATAGAGCAAGCTCGCACATTCAGCGCAGAAGTCGGTTACGCCGATGAAGCAGTAAAAGAAGCCTTTTTTGCCCTCTCCGGCAAAGCCCTCGACGATCTGCTTGAGATATACGGGGACACTTACGGCGACCTGAAGCGTCAATACGCTCAGGATACATTTCCGAAATGGAAGGCCGACTGGGAGAGGCAACGAACTGGCGGCTCCCAGAAATGGCACTCCGGCGTTGTGCAGATGAGTGGGGAAGTGGCCCAACGTTTGTTCTCATTGCTTCCGCCGTTCATGCCGCCCGAACAGAAGAACAAAATAGTCGAAGCCATCTGGAAACAGTACGGCCCGCGGTCAACGAAGTACATCTACATTGGGCCGGACAGCGACCCGCAGGCCGTCCTTGCGAGCCTGGAAGCCTACTTCAACAACGTAAACGTCCTCTACCCGATTCCCGTCACGCTGAAGAAACGCTTCGACTGGCTATCCGACAACGATGCAGTTGCGAAAGAGCGGCTGCTAAATCATTTTATGAGTCAGCAGCGGCAAGTTGCCATCGCGAAGGCGCGCCTTTACGTCCCTGTGATGCTCGCCAGCATGAAGGCCGATGAAGGGCGACAGATAAGCAAGCTCAGCCACACGGTATTTGTCGGGAATCATCAAGTTGAGATAAGAGCAGACCCGTTGAGGTCGGGCTTTGTCCTCAGCGATTCGCAGAGCGACTTCATTAGGCCACGCTTTTCTAGCGCGGGTCTGTTCGTGTTGGGAATAGCCGCAGCAGTTATAATCGGCCTTTTCGTTCTCAACAGCATCTCGCATTGATTTTTTCGGCATAGGGATTTAGTTGACGCGCAAGCGCAAAGCGCCGCCCTGGATACGCGCAAGAAATCGGCACAGGGCCGCCGCGGCTCTTGGAGTCTTCGCTGGTTTGGTTATCGTCGCAACCATCGCCTTCTTCGCTCAACGCCACCCTGTTGCAACTCAAGTCTTTGGCGCTGCAACAACAGCGGTGAGATTAACGTCTCCGCCCCCGGCAGCATCAACGGCATCGGCACGCCCCTCAAGTTCGAGCGACATGCCGGATTCCACGCTGACTCCCGGAGAGGCCGTTACAACCGACGCTACACTAGTCTGTCGTCCAGGCTATGCGACAAGCATCCGTCCCGAGGGCCAGCTCTGGCGACATCTCAAGGACGAGGCGTATGATCGGTACGGGCTGCCACGCGACCACCGTAGCGTCGTCGATCAGAATGGTGCGCGTCAGGCGGCATATGAAGTCGATCACCTTGTGCCACTTGAGCTTGGTGGCGATCCTACTGACATTCGGAATATCTGGCCTCAGCCCATCGTTGCCGCAAAAAAGAAGGATGAAGTCGAGAACCAGCTTCACGATTTCGTGTGCAGTGGGCGAATGTCAATAACGCAAGCCCAGGCCGCGATAGCTCGCGACTGGAAGACAGCTGTTTCAGCGGGAACGAGTCACTGACAGAGGGCATCGTCAGACGCGACGGAAGCGTCTTCTGGTTAGCGCCGTGATTTTGCTGCAAGGAGGCATTCGCGAATGAAGACGATCTTGCGCTCGGCGTGCTACGCTGTAAGCGCTTGCGCCGCCATTGCTATACTCGCGGGCTGCGGCGGCGGAGGCGGCACACCGCTGAGTCCATCGCTAACCGGACTCACGGCGGAGCGAATGCGCCCGGGTGTCGTCTACAAGTCCCTCTACAGCTTCGACGGTAAGGACGGCGGAACGCCGTGGGCAGGCGTGGTCAACGTTAAGGGCACGCTCTACGGCACGACAACTGGCGGGGGCGCGAACTGCACGTCAAGTGGCGGTTGCGGAACGGTCTTCGCGATCACGGCATCCGGCAAGGAACACGTGCTCTACAGCTTCAAAGGCGGCTCGGGAGACGGCGCAAACCCGTATGCGGGCTTGATCGAAGTGAATGGCACATTTTATGGCACCACCAACGCCGGTGGAGATTACGATTCGGGATGCTATGGCCACGGCTGCGGGACCGTGTTCGAGGTGAGCACGTCCGGCAAGGAACACGTGCTCCATAGCTTCAAAGGCGGGACGACGGACGGCGCAAACCCGTATGCGGGCCTCATCAACGTGAATGGCACGCTCTACGCGACAACGAGCGTAGGGGGCGGTTCTGGATGCTCCTTCTACGGAGGGGAAGGGTGCGGAACGGTCTTCTCGATTACGCCGTCGGGCAAGGAAACCGTGCTGTATCGCTTTGGAGGCGGGTCGGCCTATGACGGCACAAACCCATACGCGGGCCTAATCAACGTCAAGGGCAAGCTCTACGGCACGACAGAGGGCGGCGGCGCGAACGGCTACGGAACCGTCTTCTCGATTACGCCATCCGGCAAGGAACGCGTGCTCCACGGCTTCGGCAGCGGCTCGGGAGACGGTGCAAACCCGTATGCGGGCTTGATCGAAGTGAATGGCACGCTCTACGGCACCACGGTGTCCGGCGGTACGGATAACACCGGCACTGCTTTTAAGGTCACCACGTCCGGCAAGGAGACTCCGCTCCATAGTTTCGTTGGGGGCTCGGACGGGGCGTATCCATATGCGGGCCTGATCGACGTGAACGGCACGCTTTACGGCGCGACCTCTTCCGGGGGGCCGAACAACGATGACGGAACCGCGTTCGCGATCACAACGTCCGGCAAGGAAACAGTGCTCCACAGTTTTGGCGGCTCAGGAGATGGCGCAAAACCGTATGCGGGCCTCATCAACGTGAATGGCACGCTCTATGGCACGACGGCTGGCGGCGGAAAAGACGGCGACGGAACCGTTTTTAAAATCTCTCCGTGATTCTTTCGCGTCGCGCCGTGATACCGACATCGGGTGACGAATGGGTAACGGGAAATAGAAAAAGTGAAAGAAATGGAGCGCATTGAAGGCACACCGCTCTCGGATTCGTGCTCGCCGTTTCCTCGGTTTCGGTAGTTTCAGAGCTAAGAGAGGCTACGAACTTGTTGTGTTGGGGGCTCGAGTGCCTCTGACCGCGATGTGGAAGGCCTCTTCGCCGTCAGCGCACCCTGCACCAGGGAGATGTTTCGGACCCTGCTTTATCATAGCCGTGATAAGATACGTTTCCGCCGAAGGAGTCTGATCTACGTGACGACCCCGAACCTTACGCCCGAGCAAGTTGACCAAATATCCGGGTTACTGACACAATACATCGCAACCCAACGCGAAAGATATGCTCCTCGTGCAATCGCCTTATCCGATGAAGTGAGGACCGCAATGGCTGGATTCTTCTCGCCCGACTTGCTAGAACACGGCAGGATTCTCATTCTCACTAAGGAGCGCGTCGCCAATCCGCAGTTCTTTCCGATGTTGGAGGCCTTAGGTTTTAATAATCTACCGCAAATGACAGAAATGAGTGCGATCACATTCGTGGATACGATTGTAGCGCATGGTCAACTCACCGACGAAACGCTCTTCCACGAGCTTGTTCACGTTGAACAATACCGGCAACTTGGGGTCTCCAACTTTTCCGGGTTATACGTGCGTGGGTTCCTGAGTGGTGGTGGGTACTACGGGATACCACTAGAGGTGAATGCGTACATGCTCGCTCAACGGTACGAAGCCGATCATGCGCATGTGTTCTCAGTCGCTGATGACGTGGCGGCGAGAATAACGGCAGATAGCTTCTAGACTAGTCTGCTGCGTAGGAACAGTTATTAGGGCGAGGCAGTCGTGGATGCGGTTGACGACCGCCTCGAACTCGATTAGTGCCCGGCTTACCGGAATGAGCCGAACCATCTAGTTTCGTTTCGGCACTTTGACTAGCCAATACTCGACACCGTCTAGCGCAATCCGTTGGCGGCGCCGCTTTATCTGCGGAGAGAACATAGCTCCGTGTTCCTCGTAATACATGCAGAGGCACGCCAAGAGATGCGCTCCGCCACCGTCGTCAAGCCGCTTGATCGTCGCCTTCACGGCGGCCGCCGTTACAGGGGGTTCCTCGTCGGCGTAGGCGTACTGGGGCGGCCTGGCCATAGGCGAACGTGTGTTCGTGGTTCCCTGTCAACAGCCCTCGGCCGGGAATCCTTGGAATCAAGCTCTGGCGGCCCGCGCCTATTCGGGCGGCGGTTCCACTAACTCGAATACTTCGGGTTGCAGCAAGCGGTACGGCCGGAAGCGCTTATCCAGCGTTCCGCGGGTGTATACGGTGCGCCCGGTACTCCACGCCGTACTTGCCACATCGCGCTCCTCGGCCGTCAGTTCAAGGGCCAACAAGCGCTCGCGGCCCTCTACGGTTGCCCTAAGCGCAAGATCGAACCCCGCGCCGGGCTCAACGTCCGACAGGCGCTCCACCCTCCCCAGCACTTCATATCCCGGTTCTGGCGCGATGGCCTTTAAGTGCTTCGACATATCGGAAAGCACCGACGTTATCATTGCTGGCACAGTTACCGTCGTGCGCGGCTGCGGCCGCGGTGCCTTGGCAGACCAACTGAAATCCAGTTCCACCGCCCGATCCGTACTGCTGTTAGCTATAACGGCCAAAGCGTCACATAGGTTGGCGCTAACGCCCTCCTCGACAAGGTCTTCAAAAATAGCGGAGAGGTCGCGATCTCGAGGTGTGGCTGCTTCGCGTATCCCGTGGAGACTCTTTGAAAGCGTCTCCGTCACTCGCCTTGCGAACGGTATTTGTCGAGCTTCATCTGGGCCAGCCATCTCCTGCGCCGCAACTTGTGCCGGGCGATACGTTACCGGCGAGACGATTGTAAAAACGAAACTACCCGGTTCCGTTTGGCCGAGGCGCGTGGTCTCGAGATATTCGGACACCTCGAGTGGAGGCCGTGCTGAAAAGAAGTTCTGAGGATGTACTGCTGCCCTTGCGGCGGACATTAACATGACCTTGCTTTCCGCGATGATTTCAGCGGCCTTTACAAATGAGATTGTGCTTCGGTCCACGGCCGTCGTGTCTATGCGGAGGCGCATTACGTCGGCACCCGTGTATCTAACATCTGTAGCAACCTGGATCGGTTGTCTATCCTCTACGTCCGCGAGAAGCCCGAGCACTATCCCAAGTTGCGTTCTGTAGTCTCTGGCCGCAATACTTCGCGGTACGTATAACTCCCGTTCGAGAGCTTCTTGCTTCCAAACGGCAAGATAATCGCTAACGATCTCCTCGGTCCATCGCGCACCTTGGAGATATAGACGCAAATCCTCCGGCGTAATATCGGCCAGCGAGCGGTCGTCAAAGATCATGGCAGTCTTCGGTGATCCGCAACGTGATTAAGTAGTGCTCGCAGCGACTCACCGGTCAGACGTTGTTGAAGTGGGATATGAATACGCACGCTTACGGCGTTAGTGCTCGCTGGAAGGCCAGCGAGATTTAGGTAATAGGCGTCGTTGCGAAGAAGCAGCTGGTTGGGTTCGTGAGTCATCCACTGCTCGGGTTCTTCGGGCAAGTGTAAAACTACAAGCATCGCTGGCACCGTCCGCTCTTCAGTCCGAAGATCATTATAGTTCTTGATAGATAGATCGAAATCAAGTTGACCGTTTGCGATGCAACGTCGGGCTGTGGCCTTGAGTTGAACAGCGAGCTGCGGGCGACGCCCTTCGGTAGACAAAACCTGACCGTCGAGGCTATCATAGTCCATTTTGGGGACTAAGAGTTCGCAACCAGCTATAGCAGCTATCGCAGTCATGTAAGCGTAGCTGAAAAGCTCCTTTCGCGCTGCATCCGGGAGGCCAGCTCCCAGCAACCCTACATCCATAAACGGCGCAGCAACGTAGGACTAGTGCGACAAACGAAAAGGCCGCAAAACTGGCCAAGCATACGGATATCTTACTTCGGGCCTTGGAATCCCCCCTGGAGTCAAATGCGCGAAGAGGCGGCTTCGGCTCCTCAAGCACACAGCCAGACCACCTATGGGCCATAAACGAAGGTCGCCGCGCCAGCTCTCTCTCGAAGAACCTCACGTCTTCCGCTTAGCGACGCATGGATGGGGAGCCAGCGCGCTCGTGCAGCAGCCGTGCAGCAACGAGACCGGAAAGAGTGCTGCCAGTGGACGATATGGAAGCACTTTTCCTCGCAAACCCGCTACTCCCGCAGGCCCGGAACTGTTTCGTAAACAATAGGTCGCCGGTTCAAGTCCGGCCGTCGGCTCAGTCTCCAAGAGCCTGATACTGTCGGGCTTTTCTTATGGACTAACGGTTGGATTTAAAGCGCCATCGACTCGATCCTGTACACTATTTGTAGCCTATGACGTGCATCCCGTAAAGTGACCCAACGATAGGTGGAGAATCCAGGGTTTGGTCGCTACGCGTTTTAATCGTTGCCAACAGCAAAGGCGGAAACATGCTGGTGGAGCTGACGCCTACCGGGAAGGTTCTCGCAACGAAGACGATCGACACGAATAAGAGTGCCGACATCTTCGGCCTTCTGGCAGAGGGAACGGACGACAGTACTACGGTGCTGTTCTATCCCGACACCAGTACGAATACGCTGCAAGAACTCGAGCAATAGAGTACGTCCGCGGCGCGCGTTAAATATTGCGTTTGACGTGCGGCCGTCACCGGGTTGCGTCAGGTTTCCGGAGTCACAACGCGCGCGCGAAGGTTCGAATTTCCAAACATCGAACGGCTTCCAAAATAGGTGATGATGACTAGGGTCCTCGCCCTGAACGCGGGGCGAGCTAAAGAGGCCAGGGCTTTCGCTTTTGTCTGCAGGGTACCGACAATCACTGCTTAAAAGGCCGCTAATCGTTAAAGCCTAATCGCTTACTTGAGGGAAATGCAATGTCGTCTAACATTCACCGTAAGCTCGTCGTTTTGGGCGTTACGCTTTTGGTAATCTCCGCCTGCGGCGGAAACGGGATGGCGCCATCAAACGCCTTCAATACAAGCAAGACTTCGGTTCAAGGATCGAACGCAGGTTCCAGCGGTGCGGCACCCACCGATACGACCTCCATTCTGAAGCTGCTCACCAACAACGTTACGATCGGCTCGACCGTCGATCCGACCAACGGCGACATGGGGCCGCGAGCCGTAACGGTCGTTCAATATAACTACGGAAAGCTGAAGAAGGGCCAGGTACTCGTCTGCAACTTCGAAGACTCATCGGGCAACGCCGGCAACGGAACGACGATCGAACAGTTCGATCCTGTCGCAAGCTCGAAGCCGACAACCTTCTTCCAAAACAGCAAAATTGAGGGATGCGACGGCGACGCCATCGACGGCGGTGACAAAGTCTATGGCGCCGGGTTTACCAGCAAGGTAATGGTTTCGATCGATCAAAACGGCAAGCTCAAGAAGACCTTCGGTTCGCCGATAACGCTGCCTATGGGTAACGGCGAGGGGCCGATGCTTTACGACTACTCGCCCGAACTCGTCTTCGTCGGGAACGCCGATACCGGGGGCGTCGACATCTTCAGTTTCGGATACAATAGCGGCGGGATAGAAGGCATCGACGGCTTCGACGTCAACAACGGCTCGGGATGGAGTGCGCTGGGGCCATCGGGCATCGCGTATTGGTGCGGCCAGCACGGTAAGCCTACCTGTTCGAGCAAGAGGCCAGCCCCCGACACGCTCTACGTGGCGGACGGCGCGTGTAATGCCGTGGTCGCCATCAATCATGCCAGCGCGCTGTTGCTGAAAGACGAGATCACTATACAGCCCGGCTGCAAGAAGTTCACGTGCAAGTACTCGACAGCCACGTGCGCGACGCTGGTCAAGGCGGGCTCACCGCTCGACAAGCCGGTAGCTCAGACGTTGTTACCCAACGGTAACCTGATCGTCGCGAATACCGGAAATAACACGCTGGTAGAGATGACTCCGGCGGGTCAGGTCCTCGATACGAAGCGCGTTGATAAGAGCAAGAAGCCCGGGATCTTCGGGCTCGCCGCGATTGGAACGACGGACGGCAACACTGCGCTCTTCTACACGGACATCAATACCAACACTCTGCACGAGCTGGAACAATAACTGGAGGCGAAACGCAAAAAGAACCCTCTGAAATAGCTCAGAGGGCTCTCTCCCTGCAACTCAAAACGCCCAACGAGCGAATGAGTGCGAGGCACGTTAGCCGATTGCACGGGCAAGTCCTTTCGGTGTCCAGGCGACGCAAGAGATTGCGCCGAACGGGTAGTGGCCCACGAAGTTTTCAGGCTTCAGGAGGCAACGCGATGAGGGTTCGAGGTCTTAGCCGCTCCGCACTTTCCTGCTTCGGAGCTACGGCGTTGCTCGCAGGCTGCGGCGGATCGCAGCCGCTGATCGGCGCGCCCGGCGCGATGCCGCAAAGCCGCTCGCTAGGCGGTCCACTGAGCGCGCAAACGCAAGACACCAGCATACCTGACGGATTTGGACCCTCCTCACGATTGGTCGCCCTGAACGGCACACTCTACGGCACCACCGGGGGCGGCGGTACCGGCGGCGAGGGAACCGTGTACAGCATTACGACCAGCGGCGCGGAGCAAGTATTGCACAGTTTTGCAACCGGTTGCCAGAGGCGGAAAACATGCTTTGACGGCTTGATTCCCACGGGTCTAGTCCGTGTCAACGGCACGCTCTACGGCACCACTGGGGGTGGTGGACTTGGACCTTGCAAGAACCGCTACGGACCCAACGGCTGTGGGGCGGTATTCAGCGTCACGACTGGTGGCGCGGAGAAGGTGCTATATAGCTTCGGTAGTGGATGCCGCCACCCCCGCGGTTGCAACGACGTTTATCCCAACGGGCTGACCGCAATCCACGGAGCCCTCTATGGCGGATCATGGTACGGCGGTACGTATGGATCAGGAACCGTCTACAGCATCACAACGAGTGGGGTCGAGAAGCGCCTGCACAGCTTCGGTCGCGGAGGCTGGGGTAACGGAGGTTCAGGGTATCCGAATCCGGGGCTGATCGAGGCCGACGACACGCTGTACGGCACAACGTACTACGGCGGTGCGCAGGGTGCCGGATTCGTCTTCAGCATGAGCAAGAGCGGGCGAACGAACGCGCTGTCCAGCTTCGACGCCCCAAGCGGCGGCGGGAGCGCAGGCGCGACCGGCAGCCTGATCGATGTAAACGGCGTGCTTTACGGCACGACCTGGGAAGGGGGAACGTATCAAAGCGGAACCGCGTTCAGCATTACGACGAGCGGCACGGTAACGGTGCTGCACAACTTTGGAGCGGGTTCCGATGGCGTGGGCCCGAGTGCGGGCCTGCTCGATGTCAAGGGCACACTCTACGGCGTGACGCACGGGGGTGGTACCCACGCTTCCGGAACCGTGTTCAGTCTTACGACAAGCGGGAGCGAGAAGGTGCTGCACAGCTTCTCGGAAGGCTATGGCGGTCCGGGGGCGGGTCTGACCCGTCTAAACGACATCCTCTACGGTATCACGGGTGGAGGTGCATGTGGCGGCGGCACGGTCTTCAGCATCACCCTAAGCGGCACCGTGAAGATACTGCATACCTTCTGTTAAGCCCGTGCGCTTGTTAGCGAGCAACACATCATGAAACGCATAACAATCAACCGCCTTGCCCTCAGCATCAGCGCCGCTGCATTGCTCGCAGCGTGCGGCGGATCGCAGCCGCCGATCGGCGCGCCGGGCGCGATGGCGCAAAATACCGTGACCGCTCTACGCACAGCACGGTCAAAAAGCCCCATTCAACATATCGTCTTGGTGGTTCAAGAGAGCCGGACATTCAACGATCTCTTTACGACGACGAAGTTTGGCGAGATGCGCGTCGGGCATAAAACCATCCGAGTCAAGCTCAAGGAGGTTGACCTTGACGCCAAAGGACCTGGGAAAAACGATTACTTCGCCTATCTCAAGTCGTATCGACACGGGCATATGGATGGCTTCAACTCGGCAGCATACGACTATGTTAATCCCTCCGAAATTCAGCCCTACTTCACGCTTGCGAGCGAGTACGGACTCGCCGACCGCATGTTTCAAACGCAGGGCAGCGGCGATTTTACCGCCCATCAAGACCTCATCCGCGGCGGCACCGAGATTAGTTCGAGCGAGAGCCTGATCGACTCTCCGTCCTATTTTCCATGGGGATGTGATGCGCGGCCGGGCGCGGTGACGTCGCTGATAACGACGAATCTCAAGTACCTGCAGTTCATAGGCCCGTTTCCGTGCTTTACGTACCATACACTGCAGACGCTGCTCGACTCGAAGGCTGTTTCGTGGACATACTACACGCCCCCGGAACCCGACGGGGCCGGATCTGTCTGGAACGCCTTCGATGCCATCAAAGCCGTGCGCGAAGGCCCCGAATGGAAGACCAACATCCGTAACTCGAACAAACTCTTCTCCGACGTTAAGCGCCGCAGACTTGCCAATGTTTCGTGGGTGATTCCCGACGGCAAGAACTCTGATCATCCGGGCGAAAAGTCCGACACCGGCCCGGCGTGGGTGGCAAGCGTCGTCAACGCGATCGGCGAGAGTTCGTATTGGAACTCAACGGCGATTGTTATTGTCTGGGACGATTGGGGCGGTTTCTACGATCCCATTGCGCCGCCGAAGCTCGACGATCAGGGCGGCCCCGGCTTCCGCGTTCCGATGATCGTGGTCTCACCTTACGTGCCACAAGGTGAAGTCTCCCACACGATCTACGGCTTCGGCAGCATCGTGCGCTTCATCGAGGATACCTGGAATCTGGGAAGTTTGGGAACAACCGACAAGACGAGCAAAAGCATCGGCAACATGTTTAACTTCCATCAGTCCCCACGTTCGTTCAGTCGCATTTCATCATAGCCACGATTTAACCCCCGCGCCCTCTGCCCCTCTGCACGGCTTCGCGACGGCGAGGCCGTGTTTCCGTCCCATAGCAGGGGCAGCTTAGCGGGCTGCGCCGAACGCCCTTAGCCGCTAATCCGTTCAATGGAGCAGGGGAAGATGAAGAGCTTGGCTTTCAGTCGATATGCGCGTAGCAGCTGCGTAGCTTTGGCAATGCTGGCAGGCTGCGGCGGATCGCAACAGCCGATCGGCGTGCCGGGCACGATGCCGCAAAGCGGCGCGTGGAATCAACCGGGACCTGCGACCACATCGCCGATCAAGCACCTCATCGTAGTTGAGATGATCGGCCGAAGTTTTAATAACTTGTTCGCCGGTTATCCCGCCACAGACTCGGGGAAGCAGGGTCTTCACCGGATAACACTTCAAACCAACGGAGAACCCGGCAATGGAGTCACGCTGACCACTACAATGTTGACTTTCCTAACCGAGTACGATAACGGCAAGATGGACGGCTTTGGAAAAATTCACTTTGGTCCGGACGGCAAAGGGCCGCGCGCGCATCATTACCCTTATGCGTACGTGGTTAGATCGGAAACCAAACCCTATTGGGACCTCGCAAAAGAGTACGCGCTCGCAGACCATATGTTTGCGACCGAGCAACCTGGAAGCTTCCCCGCTAGCTTAGCGTTGATCGCCGGAACTACGCAGCTGAACTCCAACTATGTCGTAGGCGTAACGAATGCGGGCGGTTGCGACGCACCTGCCCGGACGCGGACGATCCTTTATAATGGCAAGCACCGTCTCGGCCCGGCGCCGTGCTTTACGTGGAAGACGATGGCCGACCTGCTCGACGCGGCAAAGGTTTCGTGGAAGTATTACACGTTGCTGTGTAGCGGGCACTACGCCGATGTCGGCTGCCTATGGAATGCGTTCGAGGCGATCAAGCCGATTAGGTACGGTCGTGACTGGTCGCGTAACATCAGCGTCCCTAATACGGACTTCTTCAACGATTTGAAGAACGGGACGCTTCCCTCAGTTTCGTGGATCACTCCGACGCTCGCTGACTCCGACGACTCCGCGAGCGGCAGCGATTCCGGCCCCGCATGGGTAGACTCGGTCGTGAAGGCTGCAAAAGAAAGCCGTTATTGGAAAGATTCGGCCGTCGTCGTAATCTGGACCGATTGGGGCGGATACTTCGAGCAGGTTCCGCCGCCGTTCTTGGCTGGGATCAGCTTGGGCTTCCGAGTCCCGATGCTCGTTGTCTCGCCGTACGTCAAACACAGCTTCGTGTCTCATACTCAGTACGAACAAGCCTCGGTTCTGAAGTTCATAGAGGACAATTGGAAGCTCGGATCGCTGGGCTCATCCGACAAGCGCGCGACCAGTATCGCGGACATGTTCGAGTTCTGATCGCAGCAGCGATACTGGCCCCCCACGCCTCTGCCCCTCTGCACGGCTTCGCGAATCGCGGAGCGCTGCGCAGAGACTCTCCGCCCTCCGACGCGGGCCCACGCCTAGCGACCGGAACCGGAACTAGAAACGGCCTTCTGTAGTATCCCGCGCGGAATCCCGTAGTTGTAATCAGACACTGAATCAGCTCAGACGAACGCACTATTGGTTGGACCGAGGGATATGATCGGCGTCGGTGTGCCAAGGCAGCTGAGCGGGCTGCACCGAACTTCTTAGCCGCCCACTCGTCGAGGCTTTAGGAGGCAGGGGATGACGATTTCAGGTTTTGCTCGCTACGCGCTTACTAGCTGCGTGTCTGGTGCAATGTTCGCAGGATGCGGTGGATCGCAGCCGCCGATTAGTGCGTCGGGCGCAACGACGCAAACCTCGGCGATCGCAATGTTGGCGCCATGCAGCGAATCGAACTCCACCAACGGGGTGCTTCCTCTTCTTACACGGGCGGTGAGCAATCGTTCAAGCTTCCATCGTGCAAGCGACGCGCGGAACGCCACTTCCGAGAGCCAGACCTTTTATTACACAGGCGCAGAGCAATCGTTCAAAGTTCCATCCGGCGTCACGTCGATTAACGTTGTTGCTGACGGCGCCGCCGGAGCGTCCTACGAGCCGCAAAAAGTCGCGCTCGGCGGCCGCACTCAAGCCGCCATTCCGGTCACATCTGACGAGACGTTATACGTGTTCGTGGGAGGGCAAGGGTCCACCGGAAGCGGCGGCTTCAACGGTGGTGGAGGAGTACCCAGCGGCGGAGGATACGGCGGAGGTGGCGCTTCGGATGTACGACAAGGTGGCCACGCCTCGAGTGATCGCATCCTCATCGCAGGCGCTGGTGGCGGGTCCGGGGACCTGTACAAACACGGTGGTGCCGGTGGCGGAACAACCGGCAAAAAGGGTGGCGGCGGTACACCCATGCGCCATTACATGGTCGGAGGCGGCGGAGGGGGAGGCAACCAGAGCCAAGGTGGATCGGGAGGGACTGGGGGCTACTACAGTGGCCATTCCGGTAGCTCGGGAGCATTGGGCGCTGGCGGTACGGGTGGTCAAAACGGCTCCTACTCCTCCCAAAGCCGCGGTAATGGAGGAGGTGGCGGCGGGGGCTACTACGGCGGCGGCGGCGGTGGTGGTGGCGGCTCCGAAACTTGCGGGCCCGCATTCCCAGGCGGTGGTGGCGGTGGCGGGTCGTCATACGTCGAGTCGAGTGCTACGGGCGTGAAGATGCACCAGGGCTGGAAGCATGATATCGGCAACGGGCAAATAGTTTTTAGCTGGTAGTCAAACCCCGATGCACGGCTTTGCAAATGCGAGGCCGTGTTTCTTTGAAGGGCACTACCCGACGTGCCAGGATGCTCGGCGACCTACTCGATTCGATTATTTAAAATGACACCGGACGACTTTAGGAAAGGTACGCGATGAGGATTTCAGGTCTCGGTCGATACGCGCTTACGAGCTACGTGGCCGCGGCAATGCTGGTAGGATGCGGCGGCGACTCTCGCAGCGGCGTCGTCCTGATCAACGTTGCCCCTGAGTCTCTTCCGTATCATAAAACATTTCACTATACTGGCAAGAAACAGTCATTCAAAGTTCCGGCGGGCGTGACAGAACTCAAGGTTGTTGTTCGCGGCGCTGAAGGCGCCATCGGCTCCAGGGACACGGGACCCATCTCGCACGGCGGGCGCGTGCATGCCGTTATCCCGGTCACCCCCGGAGAGACGCTGGTGGTGTACGTGGGCGGTGACGCTACTGGATCGACTGGCGGCTTTAACGGCGGGGCCGACGGCGGCGCTGGCAGTTACAGCGCCGACGGTTACGGAGGCGGCGGCGCATCCGATGTGCGTCGATATCTGGGAGGTCGCCGGGCTCGCATTTTAGTGGCGGGCGGAGGCGGGGGTGCGGGCGGAAGTCTCGATTTTGGCAATGGCGGACCTGTAGGCGGCGAGGGTGGTGGCCTCATCGGTGGTCGCGGCGGCTCGAAGCATCACGGCGCCGGCGGTGGCGACGGCGGTACACAGACGACTGGGGGGAGCGGAGGCCACGCTGGTGACTGCTCCGTGTATTTCGGAGGCCCGGGCAGCCCGGGCTCGCTAGGCCGAGGTGGTAGTGGGGGTGGCCTAAACAAGGACGGTTATTACGGTGGAGGCGGCGGAGGCGGCTACTATGGTGGCGGTGGTGGCGGATCGGGCTGTAAGGGCTATTTTAGCAGCGACCATTATGGCACTGGCGCGGGTGGCGGCGGCGGCTAGTCCTACGCTGAGTCTAGTGCGACGGACGTGCATATGTGGCACGGGGGGAAACAGTCGGCGGCTAACGGCCTAGTCGTCTTGAGCTGGTAGGACATGCAGATTTCAATACTTAGTCTTTGACCGGCAAGTTTTTGCGTGGCCATTGCAATGCTGACCGCTTGTGCGGCACAGCAGTCTGGTCCGAGTGTACCGCTGGGTGATGCAGCCACGAACCGGGCGCGCCAAAACCATGGAACCGGTGGTGATCTTCTGTACGTCGCCTCGCCTGCGAATAACACGTATATGTTTTCCTGGCCCTCAGGCAAGCCGAAGGGCCAACTGAACCACCCATCTTACAATCTCTGCTCGGACACAGATGGCGACGTCTGGGTGCTCGACGGGAGCACGACGCTCTATGAGTACGCGCACGGGGGTAAGAGCCCGATAAACACATTGGCGTTACCATACAACTCTGGCGGCTATGTGTGTTCGGTTGACCCCGTCACAGGAAACCTCGCCGTCTTAATCGGGGGCTGTAGCTCATGTAACGCACCCGTTGCTGTTTATGCAGACGCAAAAGGCAGCCCGACCATGTACTCAACGAAATGCGACACTGGCCCGATCGGATATGATAACCAGGGGAACCTCTTCGCCGTATGCTACTTTGAAAGTCTGGGCTACACCCTGGCAGAGATGCCTCAGGGTGGAAGCTCCTTTGCGCTGCTTTCTCTCAATCAAGAGTTGAACAACCCCGGCACGATTCAATGGGATGGCAAATACCTCGCGGTGGAGGGACATACTGCACGAGACACAGCAGTCGCCTATCGGATTCAAGTTTCAGGCAGCAATGCGACGATCGTTAGTACCGTTTCCTTGACTGGAATTGAGGACCACGGCGGCTGGTACTCCTGGATAGAGGGGGGGCATATCGCAGTCCCTTACGTCGTTGGCGACGGTCGGTACCACGTTGGTATTTGGAACTATCCGAAGGGTGGTACGCCATCCATGGTAATCAAGGATATCGGTCACGAGCTGACAGGAGCCACGGTAAGCGTCGGCCGGTAACTACACAAGCGTGGCGCGATGCTCTCGGAAAGCTCGATTCGATTATTCGGATGGATGCTTTGCGAAGAGCGCGATGCATGATTAGTAGGTAATCCGCCGTCGTGTTTCGATCGCATTTCCTGGCTGCAACCCATCCCCGTAGCGCTCGCGGCCTGCTCGCGCATTCGCGCAGGCGCAAGGTTCCGCTTCCACCGCCATGGGATCGCTTGCTCGCGCTCGTCGAAGCCGGAAACTGAGCAAGTCAATGCGACGACGTGAGCTTGCGGTTTTGAGTTCACCCAGCGCTCCGTTCACTAGACCGCGGGTAACTTGGATATGCGGGGCTTTGTCGATTTGAAGGTTGCTCCAGCGAAGCCCAACCAGTTCACCCGCTCGCATAAGAGACGATAAGCTGCTATTCCGCCCACGGTCAGTAGTCGCTCGCAACCGCCGAAGACCGCAGATCACTTTCCGCCATAGCCAAAAGTATGCCGAATGAACCAAGCTAACTATGACTCGCTCTTTCACTCTCCTGTCGAGATCATCCGACTCGCGCCGCCACAAGAACAAACAATTTGATTTTTGTTTGTCACAACGTTCGCAACGAGAACGTTACGCTTCGCACCAACGGCAACCCGCCGTTGCACCTTCTTGGTGAAGAGGAGCATGTTTCAATGAGACTTTGTATCACAGCCGCTTATGCGGCAGCCGGTTTAGCCGCCACCGGCATACTGACCGGCTGCGGGAGTGGCGCTTCGTCGTCGAGCTTCGCCCCCGCAGCCTCGACGCAGCAAAGCGCTACGGAGCCGGGGTCGAACGCTCGACCAAAGCGTGCAGCTACGAGTTACTATCTTCAGACCCTCGACTCGCTCGGTGGTAATGTTAGTTTCGCGATCAACGTTAACGATAGCGGCCAATCCAGCGGGACGTCTCTGCTAGGCACCGGCACTATCGAGCACGCCCAGATTTGGGAAAAACCCCCTCGCACGATCGACCTCGGTACGCTCGGTGGCCCGAACAGCGCAGTCTTCCAGTATAACCACGGCGGCTTCGGCCAGTTCGTAGGGTGGTCCGAAACCTCCAGTACCGACCCTTATGACGAAAACTTCTGCGGCTTCGGCACCTCGCACACATGCCTTGGGTTTAGCTGGCAGCACGGTAAAATGAGGGCGCTCCCCCTGCTTGGCGGAAATAACGACAACGCGAACGACGAAAACTGGCGCGGCCAGATCGTCGGTGCTTCGGAGACCAATACCAAAGACTCGAGCTGCATCGCGCCGCGAGTCTATGATTTCCTCGGCGTTGTTTGGCAGCCGAACGGCAAGATAACGACCCTGCCGCCGTATTCAGGCGATACCGTCTCGTATGCGTACACGATTACCCAGTCCGGACAGATCGCCGTCGGGCAATCCGGGACGTGTGCCTTTGCGGCAAATCACGCCGTGCTTTGGAAGAATGCTTCATCGCCGATCAATCTGGGTTCGTTGGGCGGCACGCTCAACGTAGCACTCGACGTCAACGATTTCGGTCAGGTGATCGGCAACTCAGACCTTTCCGGAAACGCCGTGACGCATGCGTTTCTCTGGCAGAAGGGCACGATGAAAGATCTTGGCACGTTGCCGGGCGACGAGAATAGCTTTGCCGGCGGGATCAACGATGAGGGTCAGATCGTCGGCGAATCCTGCGACGCGAGCGGAAACTGCCGAGGCTTCCTCTGGCAGGACGGTACCATTACCGACCTCAACACCTTCATTCCGCCTAGCAAAGACCTAAACGTGCTCTTTGGCGCCAACATTAACGATTGGGGCCAGATCGTTGGAGCAACCGTCAACGCACAAAGCGTAGAGCAGGCAATCCTGCTGACTCCGTACTGGCAAGCCCATGTTGCGGCCAAGAGCATCTCGGCGACTAAGAAGACGTTGCCCGAGAGCGTGCGGCTACAACTGCAGAACCCCCGTTCTAAGTTCTGGGATCTTCGGAAAGTCAAGGTTCCGCGATAAGGCACCCGCGATGGAAGGATGAGCCCGCTTCCGTGGGCTCATCCCTTTTCTAACCTGCAGCACAATTCGCGACGACACGCGGGAGTCGTCGAAAATGTGCGCGGCACTCTGCGCCGCTTTCCATCGTAATAGGTGCCTCGCGCAAAGGCCGGAGCGGGCTCGGCAACGCGGTAAGCGATGGAGCTGCGTTCATGTTTATTGGGTACAGTGGCCCTATGGAATATGACGACCGGGACGCCTATACGGCAAAGCTGGCTGCGCGCGGCCTCGAAATACATTCCTTTGACGGGAGCACGCTAAAACTTAACTACAACCCGGCCGCGGATGAACAAGTTCAGGATGGAGAGCGTATTGACGAAAACGAACTCGTGCAATACGCGAGAAACTCGCTGACCGAGCTACCCGGGGCCGGGAACATGTTCCCTGGGCTCAACGAGATTGTCGTGGACTTCGCCGCGATTTAACTTAAGGGGAGTACTCGAATATGGTCCCGACGCCGGCGGGGAGGCGGCCCCCCCATAGCGTCGTGCCATACAGCGCCCCGCCCACTGCGTTAAGGCTTGCATAGGGAACCCGACCGCCGGTTCCACGGGCGAAAGGATGCAGCACGGTCTCTGAGCCCGACGGCGTTATCGTGTAAAGCGTGCCTTGTTTTCCTGGGCCGCCGTAACCCGTCGTACCGTAGAGTTGGCCGTTCACGACCGTAAGGCCGGCATAAGGTTTAGTGCCGTCCTTTGGGCCGCCGAAGGAGTGGATCACGTTCTCCGAGCCCGAAGTCGTGATGGCAAAAACCGTTCCGGTTTTGTGTGCGCCGCCTTGCTGCGTGGTTCCGTAGAGCGTACCGTTCAATTCCGTTAGCCCGACAAAGGGGTGCGCGCCGTCCTTCCCCCCTTTAAAGCTGTAGAGAACACTGTAGCCCGAACCTGTCGGACTGATTGCAAAGACGGTTCCGTCATTGCTCGTACCGCCAGAGGAAGTCGTGCCGTAGAGAATGTTGTTTACGACAATCGGAATGCCGAGCGGCAGCGCGCCGTCCGCCCCGCCGGTAAAACTGTGGAGCACTTGCTCGACGCCGGAAGTGGTGGTTGTGAAGATCGTCCCAGTTCCCGCCGTACCACCGTAATAGGTGGCGCCGTAGAGCGCGCCGTTAAGACTCGTCAAACCCGCGCGCGGATCATCGCCGTCTTTTTTGCTGCCGAAGCCGTAGACCACGCTCTCCGAACCTGCGGTCGTGATGGCGAAAACCGTGCCGCCCTTGTACTTGCCGCCTTGCTGCGTGGTGCCGTAAAGCGTGCCGTTGACATTGATCAGTCCTGCATACGGGTGGAAACCGGTCGAGTTGCCCGTAAAGCGGTAAAAGACGCTTTCCGCACCAGACGAGTTGATTTCGAAAATCGTTCCGCATCCATTTCCCGGGACGCATTGTTTGGTGGAGTCGCCGCCGAAGTTCGTCGTGCCGTAGAGCGCGCCGTTTAGACCGAGCATCACGCCAACTGGGACTATTCCATCTTTTCCGAGCTTGAATATATGGAGCGTCTGGAACTTCGAGCTGGTTGCCTTGCTCGTGGTTGACTGACTCGTCGTTGGTTGAATCGTCGCGGGAAGTGACGAAGTAGCCGGCGTGCGCGAGCAGCCGATCAAAATGGTGATACACAAAGCCGAACCAACTCTTCGCATGACGGTTGTCTCCTGATCGTACTGACTGGCGTTATATTTCAGCCTTCTCCGATGAGGTGCTGAGTCCTTGCCAGAAGGTGTGTTCGGCACGCTTGGTAGCGGCCGAGGCCGCAAGGTGCGTCCTAGCTCGTCGGAGAAGGTCGGCGCCGGTCCAGGTGCCCGGTCCTTATCGAAGAAGGCTACAATACTACGCCAGTCAGTACGATCAGGAGACAACCGTCATGCGGAAATTTAGTTCGGATTTGTGTATCATCGTTAATCGCGTCCAACGGAGTTGTAGCATGGCGCTTCGCTCTCATCGATCGGTAATGCCGGCAGTGGTGGTACTCCTGGCAACGTCGGCCTGCGGGGCACACGCCGTCCCAACAAGCAACGGAAACCCAGCACCGCTAATCGCGAGAGCCGCCGCAACTGTCGGCCGGCCCGCCGACACGACGTCGATTCTGAAGAAGCTGACGAAGGACGTCGTTATTGGATCGACCGTCGATGCCCAGAATGGCGACGAGGGGCCGCGCGCTCTCACCATCGCTCTCTGCCGCAACTGCCACGGTTTGTTGACCAAGGGGCAACTCGTCGTCTGTAACTTTGAGAACTCGGCCGGCGTCGCAGGTCAAGGGACTACGATCGAAGCCCTCGACCCGAAGCCAGGCTCCAACCCGGTACGCTTTTTCCAGGGCGATTCGATTAAGGGCTGCGACGGAGACGCGCTCAACCCCCATGACGGTGCCGCGTACGCTGCAGGACTCACGAGCGGCGACATCGTTGAGATTACCAAGGAAGGAAAGGCGACGAAAACCTACAGCGGTAAGACGATCAACGCGCCATTCGCAGACGCCGCCGCCGATCCCACGCAGAACTTCTCTCCGTTATACATCTACGCCGGCGATACGGCGGCCGGCGGGATCATTAGCCTTAGCATCGGCTTCTACGGTAACGGTAAGGCGATCCAGGTGGCCAAGGGCTTTGGCGTCTCTTCTGGGAGCGGGCAAAGTGAGCTGGCCCCCTCGGGACTGCAGTACAATCGGAAACTCGATACCCTCTACATCGTTGACGGTGTAACCAACACGGTCGTAGCCTTTTCCAACTCAAGCCAGCTTTTGGATAAGGATGAAATCGTCGTCAAGCCCGGTGGAAAGACGTTCTCGTGCAAGTATCCGAAGACCACGTGCGCGAGCCTCGTTTACAGTGGGTCGCCGCTGAATGCACCGATGGCATCCGCGTTGCTCCCCAACGGCAATCTCGTCGTCGCCAATACACAAGGGACGGCCAATACGCTCGTCGAGTTGACGCCCGCGGGTCAGGTGCTCGACACGAAAGTGATCGACACGAGTTCGACGCAAGGCGTCTTCGGGCTCGCCGCCAGTGGGACGAACGATTCCAACACCGTTATCTATTTCACCGATACGAATTCGAACAACGTTCAAGAGCTCGAGCAGTAAGACGCTCTAACGCGCACTTATGGTAGAAGCGTTTCGCGGTGCACGACCGTGCGCGAAACTGCGGCATCGCTAAAGGGTAGCGGCCACAACCGCCCGTCGATCCACGCGGTGGCTTGATCGGTGTAGTGTCCCGAACCTGGCTCGCCGGATTCACCTTGCGGCAGCGTGATGCCGCCGGCGTCCCAGTTGCCGACCTCCCAGACCGCTCGGAAACTTTGTGAGTAGCCCGGAGACTGCATGTGCAGCGTAAAAGCGTCGCCGTTTCCGGGCAGCGTAACGCCGTCGAGAAAATCGATGCCGAGCGACGCGAGGGCGTGCGGCACCGGCTCGGCGCCGGCAAAACGCCAGGGCGACGCTGGCGGCGGCGTAACGCCGCTCCGATGGGCCGTCCTGCGATCCATCATCGCAAGCACCGTGGGCATCCGGCCAGTATGCCGTCTCGTTAACTGCACGCGCAAGCCTTCAACGACCGTCGCCGTTGACGAAGCGCCGTCCATTTGCCCGTTCCACGCGGCGAGCTGCGCCGCTAACGGCGCGTCGCCGAGCGCCTTCGAAACGTCGTGAGCGAGATCGCGTTCCGGAAGCGATAGAACGTCGAGTTGCATTTGCGTGAAATACTCCACGTCGTACATCCGTCGCGCCCGAAGGAGCTGCGCTATCCTGTACGCACGATAGGGCGTCGCGAACTGGGGACTCAGCGCGAGCGGGTACTTCGGGCCATACATCCTGTTGTTAGCCGTCCACACCACTGCGTCGCGTGACGGCGCGACCTTCGGCAGCCGCGCGAATGGGATCGCCGGATACCGCTTCGCTAGATCGCGCGCCGGATGAAACCATCGCCCGCGAACGGGATCGTTCGGAATGCTGCCGGCGAGGACATAGGCCGCACGTCCGCTCGCGTCGGCGAGGACGAAGTTCTGCGTAGGGCCTGGATAGGTCGCAAGCGCGGCCGTCGCGGCTTCAATGGTCGCCGCGCGATTCAACGCGATGAACGTTAGTGCCGGTGAGACGGGGTCGTCATACGCGTTCCAACGCACGAGAACGGCGCCGTGGCTATGGGGCGTGGCGCCGAAGGTGTCGCGCGTTCGATAATATCGCTCCCGCGAGCGCGGGCGAAAACGCACCGCAAACTCCTCGGTTTGCCAGGCCGCCGGATCGAGGTGCGCGGGCTCTAAGAACGCCGAAAGCGAGGTCACGGTGCCGTTCGTGGCGCCCCATGCGAGACTCTCGTTATGGCCGAGAACGACGCCCGGGCATCCCGGCAGCGACGCGCCGGCGACGTGAAAGTGCGGGGCTCGAAGATCGATCAGATACCAGACGCCGGGCATGTGCAGCGCCAGGTGGGGATCGTTGGCGAGCAACGCATGCCCGTGAAGCGCGCGGTTTGCACCGGCGGCCCACTCGTTGCTGCCGACCGGTGCGCGCGAGTCCGAAAGTTCGCTCACCAACGTTGCAAGGTGACGGCCGCACGCACCACCGGGTCCGATCCCGGATAATCCAGCCATGACCGGCGCGTCGTAACACGGGTCCGTCAACGGAAAGAGCGCCTTCAATAGGCGCACGCCGCCGACGCGATACGCCGCATCGCGCGGTTCGATTGCGTTCCAGTCGTCGGTGAGATCGAGCACGGTCGCCATCGCAACGGCCAGCGAATCTTGCGGCGTCCATGGCCGGGGCCGATAGGCCAGCAACCGAAACTCGACGGGGAGCGGCTCGCGTTCCATGGCCGCATTGACACCTTCGCTGAAGGCGCCGAAGATTTCGCGCGACCGAAGGTCGAGCCGCTGCCACTGCGCCTCCGCGATCGCGCGCACCGGTACTTCGCGTTCGAGCCGATCGTGTTTGATCGCCGCTTGGCCGAAAACTTCCGCCAGCTCGCCGAGCACGAAGCGCCGCAGCAAATCCATTTGGAAGAGCCGGTCGGCGCCTTCGGCATACCCCTGCGCAAAGAAGAGATCGTGCTCGTTGCGTGCCAGGACGTGAGGAACGCCGCGATCGTCGCGCAGAATCGCAACCGGTCCGCGCAACCGCAAGCCGGTTATCGTTCCGGCGTCGCTCGCGTGTACTCGCATGCCGATGGCGGCGTTGATGATGAATCCGAGAACCAGGAGCGCGCCAAGCGCAGCTACGATGAGAATCAGCCGAAGAAGAAGTCTCCCCAAAACGCTCAGACGTTGACGAAGACGTCGTCACCTTGGACGCTCACCGGGAACGTCATCAACGGCATCACGGCCGGAAGCGTAAGCGCATCGCCGGTGAGTACGTCGAAGGTCGCACCGTGGCGCGGACAGACGATGCACTCACCTTCGAGCGTCCCCTGGTCGAGCGGGCCGCCATCGTGCGTACAGACGTCCTCGATGCCGTAAATCGTCCCGCCGACGTTACAAAGCAGAATCTCGCATGAGTTTACGACGACGCGCCGGGTGGTGCCGGGCGCAATCTCGGAAACCTTTGCAACGCGATGCTTAGCCATACGCCTCGTACCTTCTCCCAGCGCCATCCTGAGTCATCCGGTGGCAAAAGTCGAAGGAATCCCAAACGTCCCGTTCGACGACTTCCACGAAATTTCGCTCTTCGCGGAGAATCAGATGCTGAGCTTGCGCGCGATTGAAGTTCTCGCGAGCTTCCGGATCGTTCTTGAGTCGAGCGCGGTACTGTTCGTAGGATGCAAGGCTATCGAACGCGATCAAACCCCACGCGACGTCGTTGGTTCCTTCGTATGGAAGGAAGTAACCAACGAGATGCCCCCCGCACCGGGGAATAATACGACCCCAATCCTCCGCATATTTCGCAAACTCGCCCCGCTGGAATGGGTCGATCTGATAGCGGATAACGCACACGAGTGTCACCGTCGGCCCCTACTGCTGCGGGGGCGGAATTCGTACCGTTATGGGCGGTTCTCTAAAAGTGAACGCGCACGACTGGCTGACGTTGGCATCGACAACGGTGCAGCGCCATTCGTAACGGCCGGGCTTGAGCGGAAGCGGACCAATGTTTATTGCAAAAGGCGAATCGAGCGGAGTGCCGGGAGAAAGGCCCGTCGGGCGACCTACCTCGAGGTCGGCTTGAATCAGCATCGGTTGCGGCGATTCGGGGCCGGGCACGAGCACCGGTTGCCCGTCGCTGTCGAGCAACTCGATGCGTACCTTATGCTTGCGGTTTGCGGCTTCCCATGGAACCTCGAACTTGATAGCGAGCGCCGACGGCGTCGGAGCAGGACCGGTCATCGACCATCCTCCGCCCAGCACGTACAGCTTACCGGCTACCGCCTGCGCGCTGTCCGCGAGCATCATGATGATCTTCCAAGAGTTCGGCGAGGTTTCCATCGCGGTCAGCTTCCACGCCGTTGGGCGTCCTACATTGTTACTTCTTTGCCAGGCTGAGCGTCGCACCGATCGGATCGGTTTCCCCCGGGATGGTGACGATCGGACTGCCGCCGGAAGGGTAATCGTAGAAAAGCGTATCTTTTCCGTCCTGGTTGGGGGCGATGAGCCGATCGCCATAACGCCGCTTGGCGCCATCGTGGATGCGCGGAATCCAGAACTGAGCCACCTCGTTGGACCCGGTGAGCACCATTGTGTTAACGGTGGTTGCCTGGCTTCCATTGATCGACATCTGATAAATCGTGCTGGTGAAGTTGTGCTTAACGGCGACTTGATCGCCAACCGCTAAATACTTGCCGTCCCATTGAACGCCGCCCGGTAAGTAAATCGTCTGGTCGATGTTGATGAAGTTCAGCGAGTTACCGCCCTTCGCCAACTCGCCGAGCCCGAAGACGCTGCCCTCCGTCTCGCCGTCAACGAACAGGTTTCCCTTGTCGTCGTAGGCGCAGTAATAGTCGTAAAAGATATTCGAATTCGAGTACGGCGTCGGCGTGCCGGTCGCTTTCTGATAGACGGCGACGTTGCCGATTATTTCGCTCGGCCCCCAGAAGTCCGCGACTGCTAGATTTCCGGTCGTCGGATCGACGGAACATCCGTTCGCACGCCCGTCGGGATCGTTGATCGTGCGGATCGGTGACGTGCTTGCGTGAGCGTACTCGGTGATTTGATACACGCCACGGCTCGTGTCGTTGGTCACGTAAACGTTGCCCGTCTTATCGACGCACAGCCCTTCCGGATTGAAGAAGCCCGTCAGCTCTCCGACCAGCTTATAGCCGTGACCGTACGTATAGATGTCGACGACTTGCGCGATTAAGTCGGAGATGTAGAGCAAATCGGACTTTTTTGCCTCGGGAAGAATCCACGATCCGCCGAGGTCGTGATGGGCAATGCCCGTTAACGCCCTAGCAGACGGTATGAGGCTCTGCTGCGGCTGGGTTCCGCTGCCGGTGCAACTTGCAAGCATGGCCCCCAAGGCTAAAATTCCTACGGTGTACCAGAAACGACGCATGGGTTACTCCTCCTAGATGTTGTTGTCGTAGCAAACTGAAGTTCGTGCTCGACGGCATCGGCGAAGTGCCGCCGCGCCGGCTCGTGGACGCCTAAATAGAGTCCGGGTTCGATGAGCTCCACTTCGTTCACGCAGATGCGATCCTCGTCGTCGCGTAGCAGATCGACTCTCGCATAGAGCGGGCGGCCCGGCACGGCCGCGAGGGCTCTAGCCGCGACGTCATGCTCTTCACGCTTCGGCTCGACCAGCGACGATCGGGTGCCGACAACGAGGACCGTATCGAATGGTTTCTTGCGGACGGCGTGTGAGTATTGTCCGCGAAAAAAGATCAGCGCCCGCTCGCCCCAGTCCACGACGCTGCGCAGATACGGTTGCACGAGCACGTCCTGCGTTTGCACCAACTGCCCAAACTGCGCTTGACCGGCGGCAAACGACGCGGCGCCGCGAAGGACGAGCGTCACGTGATGGGCCGCGGCGCCCTTCGCGGGCTTGAGAACCATGTCGTGCCAGCCGCGTGCCTCGGCAAGCTCCGCGAGATCGCAGGCCTCGCCGCGCGACACCCAGGCCGTAGGGACGACTGGCACGCCGAGCCGTTCGAGTTCCTTAAGGTATGACTTGTGCGCGTTCCATCGCAATACGTGCGGATCGTTTTTCAAGACGGTGAGCGAAGCCGCGTGCTCGACCCAAGCGATGAACTCGTCGTACCGCTCGTGATAGTCCCAGGTCGAGCGCACGATGCACAACCGGCTCGCGCCCCACTGCGCGTCTGGATCGCTCCAGGTCTCAATCGACACCGTCAGGCCGCGCTGTTGAAGCTCGCGCATCAACAAACGGTCGTCGGGATCGAGTTCGGCTACCTTCTCGCAGGTGACCAGCGTGCAGTCGATCACTCTCTAGATTGTAAGCGTGCGAGCGGCCGGAGAACACACATAATGCAGCGAAAAAAAGGCTCGCTGCCTTGAAATAGGAGGGATCACGGCAAAAAGTCCGCGTTTTTACGCTCTCGACTCGCTCGACTGCTCGATCCTCCGCGTGCTCCAAAAGAGTGCTCGTGATTCCTTTGCGGAGATCGGCAAGGCGGTAGGTCTCTCGGCAACCAGCGTCGCTGAAAGAATTCGGCGCTTGGAGCGGGTCGGCGTCATCGAGGGTTATCAGGTGCGGCTCTGCGCCGAGAAACTTGGTTTTCCCGTGACCGCCTTTATCTTGGCGCGCCCGAATGGCCCGGACGCGCGCTTCATCAAGGTTGCCGGCGGACGGCCGGAAATTCTCGCTTGCTACCGCGTCACCGGCGAGTTCTCGTTTATCGTCCAAGCGGTAGTTAAAGACGTAGCCCATCTCGAGGAAGTGCTCAACCATCTCGAACCGGCCTCGATCCACATCGTCACGCTCGTCGTGCTTTCTACCTCGATCGAAGCCGCGCCGATTGGGCTGAACGATAGCAGCGCAAAACGCCGCGACAACAAGCTTACAAAGGAACAACGATGAAAGACGACCATCTTCAACTCGGCAGATACGCATTAAGTCTCTGCGCGGCCCTCGCGATTGTATCGGGATGCGGCGGTTCGCAGCTGGCGACGACGGGCGCAACGACGCCGGACGTTAGCGCACGGCGTGACTCGACTGGAAACATCTACTGGAACAAGAAGAAACTCAACTTACCCTATCCAGCGAAGTCCGCCCAGAAAGCCAGCCTTACTTACTGGGGGCCCAACGGCTATTTCACGATGCCTATTTACTGCAAGGCGAGCGGCCAAATTTCAGCAAAGCCCGGCCATCCCTTTGGAAACCCTTCGGGATACATGCACGTCGTGTACCGCTTCAAGGCGCTAACCGCCGGCCCCAACCAGTGCGGCTTTAGCGCGGTCTTAGGAAACACCGGCAGTCCGCCAATCGCTGTGATCGAGTTACACGTAGAGCGCTAAGTCGGAGCGGGGCCGTTGGCTGCCTCAAATGAAGCGTAACCGCGTTCTGCACGAAGCATTTCCGCGACCGCCTGGTCGAGCGTTTCGAACTCGCACAGACCGGAGAGAAGTGCGGTATCGCCGACCGCGTTGCGAATGAGAAACGTTGGAACGACGGTGACCGGCAGCCGGCGAAACTCCTGCGTGCTCTCGCGAAGGGCCGGCTCGACCGTTCGCATCGTACTCTCGAGCTGCGCGGGCGTCACGCCGACCATTTGCGAGACTGCGGCGACTGCACCGGCGTGCGAGCCCAACGGTTCGCCGCGCAGGAGTATCGCTTCAGCCACCGCGCGACGCACGTCGTGCCCCAAGTGTTGCGCGGCGGCCACCGCGAGGTTTGCATAGAGCGTACGATCGTTGCCCCCAATCCACCTCGACGTAACGGCGATGCCGGTGATGGATTCGGATCGTCGGTACATCCACCCAAGCGACTCCGCCGTATATCCGATCGCTTCGCCGTCCTTTACCATGGCGATCCGCCACTCGACGTCGAGGTCGCTCCTGTATCGGTCGCGCAGCCGGTCCAACGTGAGGTCGCCAAAATACGACCACTGAGAACAAACGTCGTAGTAAAAGATCAGCTTCATGCCGCAGCGATTCTCCCCTCCAAGCAATCGTTCCTCAGCCTGCGCACCGCACGTTTCGGCGCCCCGGATTCGCTTAGGGCGACCGGCGCACGGGTACAAAACAGTTCCTCTCGCGGGGTCAATAACGATCTTCACGAGAGTGAGAAAGGGCGAAGAAGACATGCAAACCTTCGCGGTTCTGCTCGCCGCCCTGGCGCTGACCGGGCAGAACGCCGCAGCGGCCGCCGATCCGTACGCCGACGTCAACGCTATGCGCGTTGCTTTTACGCACGTTCGTTCGGTCGTGGCGGTCGAGCGCTTTAATACGGGCGAAACTGCAACGGTCAGATACGCCGCTCCGAACCGCTTTCACATTACGATGCCCCGCTCGGAGATCGTGCTCGCGGGCGACGTAGAGTATTCGAGGCGAGCCGGCGCGACCTGGCAGCCATCGTCCCAAGGTGCCGAGCATCAAGTGCTGTTGATGGCAGCCTGGCAACTGGCGGGACCGCCGGAGCTCGATCTCCACAGGCTCTTTACGATTACCTCGCTGGGAACCAAAAGCGTCGCCGGGAGTCCACTCCGTGGATACCGGCTTCACGACACGTCTGGTGCCTATGAGGAAAGCCTCTGGATCAACGCGGACAACCTTCCGGTGGTCGCTCGCATCGCATCACCCGAGCAAACCATCTCGATCCACTATACGAACTACAACGCGCAAGTCCTGATTGCTATGCCATAGGCGTTGCGACTTCAGGATAGGACGCAGGCCAAATGGTTTCGCCGCGGAAGCCGTGACGCGATGTTTCCGCGGCTCGAACCGTTCACCCCTTACGCGCTCGTCTTCCTTAGGCTGATGGTCGGCCTGGTCTTCGTCGATAGCGGCTACAACGACCTCAAGAATCCCGACGCGCGAAGCGCGAGCCTCGGGTTGCCGAAGGGCGTGCTCGTTTTCTTGGGAGTGGCCGAACTGCTCGGCGGAATCGCAGTCATCGTCGGCTTCCTGCCGCAACTGGCATCGGTCGGGTTGATTCTGATCATGCTCGGCGCCCTGCAAAAGAAGATGTTCGTCTGGAAGACCGGCTTCTGGGGCAAAGACGGATTCGGCTGGAACTACGAGCTAATTCTCGTCTCAATGCTGGTCGTGATCCTATGCACGAATGGCGGCCCCTTCGTAGTCTAGACGACGGCGCGGCATCACCCTCCAACCTCAGCCCAAAAGGAGAAAAGCATGTCAATTCTGTCCGACGTCAAGGAAATCCAAGCCAAAGTCCGCGAGGCCATGGAAAACGGCCCAGTCACCCCCTACTACACATTGCCCCTCGACAAAGTCTATGACGTGCTCAATGCCGCTTTGGCGTCGGAGATCATCTGCGTGCTGCGCTACAAGCAGCACTATTACATGACGACTTCGATTCATCAGGAACAGCTGCAGGGGCTTTTCAAAGAGCATTGGCTCGATGAAGAAAAGCATCTCGAGCTGATCGCCGACCGCATCAAACAGCTCGGCGGCGTCCCGAACCTGGATCCCAACGGCATCAGCAAGCGGGCGTTTTCCACTTTCGAGAGCGGTCACACGCTAGCGGATCTGCTTCGCGAGGATTTGCTCGCCGAGCGAGTTGTTATCAAGATCTACGGCGACATCGTTACGTTCTTCGGTAACGCCGATCCGGTGAGCCGGCGAATGTTTGAAGAGATCCTCAAGGACGAAGAAGATCATGCCGACGAGATCGCCGACCTGCTGTATACCGTCAACCCAGAGACCGGCAAGACCGCCGAGCAGTTCACCGGGGATTCGGTCAGCAGGGCCTTCAAGGCCTAAGAGACAGGCGTCCGCGGGTCCTGCTCGTATTCCGGTAGCGTCAGAGCCGTTGGGGGGTAACGCACATGAGAACTGCATTACGTGGCTTAGCGATCGTTGCGCTCCTATGGATGGGAGCCGCATGTTTCGGAGGCGGCAACAGCGCGAAAGCGGGGCCAGATTCCGCGGCTCTGCTGAAAGCCGGCTCCGACGACGCCGACTGGATCGTTCCGGGGAAGACGTACGGCGGAAACCGCGTGACGGGCCTTAGCGAGATCTCTCCCTCAAACGTCTCGCAGCTCAAGAAGGCCTGGATTACCGACGTAAAGGACGCCGGCGAGGAAGAGGCCTCGCCGATCGCTTGGGACGGCACCGTCTACGTCTCGACTTCACACGATAACGTGCTCGCACTCGACGGAAAGTCCGGCGCGTTGCGGTGGGCGTTCGGCTACAATCCCGCCTACGAGCTGCAGTATCCGGTCAATCGCGGCGTCGGCCTCGCCAACGGCAAACTCTACATCGTCACCCAGGATTGCCGACTGATTGCAATCGATGCCGCGACGGGCAAACAGTCGTTCGACGTGCCGGCATGCCACGATACGAGCAATACCTGGTACTCGACCGCCGCCTACGTCTATAAGGACAAGGTGATCGTCGGCACCTCGGGCGGCGACCTCGGCGGCAGCGGGTTAGTTAGCGCCTTTAGCGCGCAAGACGGTTCGCGCTTGTGGGATTGGCATACGGTGGCGCAACCGGGCGAGCCCGGACACAATACGTGGCCGGGCGATTCGTACGTCCACGGCGGCGCCGCCGTGTGGGCCGGCCTCTCGATCGATCAGGAGACCGACACGCTCTACGCGGCACCCGGCAATCCCGGTCCCAATCTCACCGAATACGGGCGGAAGGGGCTAAATCTCTACTCCGATTCGGTCGTAGCGCTCGACATTTCCGGCGCCGCGCCGCGTCTCAAATGGTATTACAAAATCGTTCCCAACGACGTGCACGACAACGATCCGTCGATGCCGCCGGTCCTGTTTTCCGGTAATGTCAACGGAGCCGATCGCCAGCTATTGGCCGTTGGCGATAAGGCCGGTGACTTCGTCATTCTCGATCGCTCGAACGGCAAGCTCGTTAGCCGGCTCGCGGTGAGCAATCAGCAAGGCATCTTCACAACGGTTCCCACGCTCAAGGGAACCTTCGCCTGTCCGAATCACGGCGGAGGAATAGAGTGGAACGGCGGCTCGTACGACGATGCGGTCAATTTCTTCTTCATTCCGAGCACGCAAGAGTGCGCGATTTGGAAAGTCGTTTATCCGGCAACGGTGCCGTACGTTCCGGGACAACCGTACACCGCCGGACCGCTGCCAAAGCGGCGGATCGCGACAGGGGTGCTCACGGCGGTAGACGTCGGAACGGGCAAGCCGGCGTGGGTAAAAGCGTTGCCGTATTCGGCGCAAGGCGGCGTGCTCGTGACGCACAACGGCCTGATCTTTACGAGTGACGCGAGCGGTCGCGTATACGCCTTCGAACCAAAGACCGGCCGCGAGCTATGGCATGACGACGTCGGGGCATCGATCGTCGCGCCGATCTCCGCATACCAGGGAGCCGACGGCCACGAATACCTCGTCGTAGAAGCGGGCGAAGCCGGAAATCAGCAAACGCCTAACCTGCCCAAATCGCAGAGCGCCCGCGTGGTCACGTATAGCCTGAGCGCGACGCCGACCGTGATGAACGACACGACCGGACAACCCGCCGCAACGGTTGCCGGTGCCGCGAGCTCAGAGAGCGGCTCGGCGGCTCCGTCGTCTGCAACGGTTAGCGCTCCCTATACTTCCGCGCAAGCATCGGCCGGATCGAAGATCTATGTGAAGCAGTGTCTATCGTGTCATGGCGCGCATTTGCAAGGCGTCTCCGGACCGGCGCTTAGCGGTCCGGGCTTCGCGCATTCCAGTCTGAGCGTCGCGCAGCTCTACGGGATCGTGTCAACGCAAATGCCGCTCACCGCACCGGGGTCGCTTTTGAAGACCGACGACGCGGCCGTCACGGCATACATTCTTTCCTACGATTGTGTGAAGTCAACCGGCACCGCGCCGCTCTCCGTCTCGATCGCCGCTGGGCTCTCCGCCGTCAAACCCGGTGCCGCAAGTTGCCCGCCAAAGTAAAAGCGCGCAATCGTTAAAGTGCGTCGGGCGCGTCCGGGCGACGCCGAGGCGATCGCCGCGCTTATGGCCCAGTTGGGGTACGACGTGCCGGCCCCGGCCGTCTCCGCCCGCCTGCAGCATCTAGGAGAACGGCGCGACGTTTTCGTCGCGACCGATGGCGAGCGTGTCGTAGGATGGGCGGCCCTTGCGATCGACGAGGCGTTCGTCGAAGGCTTCGGCGCGTACCTCGAAGGGCTCGTCGTCGACGAGGCCGCTCGCAACCGCGGCATCGGGGTTGCGCTTCTGGAAGCCGCTGAAGACCGGGCGCGCGAACGCGGCTGTGCCGAGGTCCGGGTGCAGTCCAACGTTCTGCGCGAGCGCGCGCATTCGTTCTACGGTCGCAACGGTTACCTGAAGGTCAAGGCGCAGTATCAACTGCGCAAGGCGCTGTCACAGCGAAACCACCATTGAAGCTAAAGCGTATAGGAATCACATGAGAACTGCAGTTTTAACGGCCTTAATTCTTGGGCTCGTTCCGATCGCGGCCACGGCGGCTGCGGTGGCGCCGGAAGACCTCTTCAAGATGACGTTTTTAAGCAGCGCCTTGATCTCACCGGACGGCACTCACGTTCTCGTAGAGTCTTCGCGAATGAACGGGCCGAAGGATACGTACGATCGCACGATCGACCTCGTGAACGTCGCGACCAGAACGCTGATGCATAACGTGACCAAACACCTGGGCGACGCCGACTACGATTGGATGCCCGATGGCCGCAGCTTCGTCTTCGTTCGCAGGCTCGAAAAGCAGAAACCGCAGCTCTATCGCTATACGCTGGCCGGCGGGGGCATCGTTCAGTTGACCCACATCAAGAACGGCGTCTCGGGGCCGGTGGTCTCGCATGGCGGCGATCGCATCGCGCTCACCGTTACCGACACCGACCCGGCTCATGATGCCTACATCGATTTCAGCAAAGCCGGCTTTACGCCGGCCAGCTCGCAAAAGAGAAGCGACGTGCACCTGATCGACGAGCTTTTCTTTCAAGCGAACGGCGCGGGGTATATCTATCAGGACCATCAGCATATCTGGACGATCGACGCCGACGGCTCGCATCCGAAAGCGTTGACTTCCAGCAGGTACTCTGAAGGCTTCGACGCGTGGTCGCCAGACGACAAGACGATACCCTTTGACTCCTTGCGCTACGAGACCGTCGATAGCGGACCAAACGACGTCTACGTGATTCCCTCGGCCGGAGGAGCGATGCAGAAGCTCGCCTCGAACCTGCCGGCAAATAACGGGGCGTTCTTTGGCGCCGACGGGCACCGCGTCTACTATTTGAGCGGGGATGTGAAAGACGCTGCGGAGCGACCCGCGCTGGTGTCGGCGAACGGCGACGGCTCCGATGCGCGGGTCATCGTCGCGCACAACACGGTTCCTTGGGGCGATTCGCTCTTGGCCGATATGAAAGAGGGCGGCGGCTTTTGCGGATGGCCGTTGCCATCGGGAAATCTAGCGCTGCTCAACATCGACGGCCCGGGTTATGCCAACCTGCGCGCGCTCGATCTTAACACCGGCGCGCTCCGGGACATCACGCCACCTCGGGGTGAAGCGTGGTCGTGCTCCGTATCGCGCAACGGCGACCGCGTTGCCTACCTCTACAGCGATTTTATACATCCGGCCGACGTCTATGTTGCGAACGTAAGCGGAGGTGCGCCGCGCCAGCTCACGCACGTCAACGCGGCGTATCTCGCGTCGGTGACGCTGTCGCAGCCGCAGGAGTTCACCGTCAAGGATTCAGCCGGCTTTGCGGTGCAGGCTTGGTTTATGCCGGCGGTAGGCGGTGCCGCGGGGACGAGACATCCGACGCTGCTCGATATTCACGGCGGACCGGAGACGCAGTTCGGCGACACGTATTTCCACGAGTTTCAGCTCTATGCGTCCCTGGGCTATAACGTCGTCTTTTCCGATCCCGCGGGCAGCACCGGTCACGGGTACGTCTTCGAAGAAGCCCTGGAGAATGACTACGGTGATGCGATGTTTCGGGACGTCCAGGCGGTGATGGATGCTGCCGTGCAACGGCCGGACGTCGACGCCTCCCGTTTAGCCGTGCTCGGCGGCTCGTATGGAGGATATGCAACCCTTTGGGTGATCTCCCATACCAATCGCTATAAGGCGGCCGTTGCCGAACGCGCAGTCAGCAACCTGCAAAGTGAAAACCTCGCGGCCGATTTCGCGGGCAAGAACGGTCTAGGCGGCGGTTACTACAACTGGGGTCCGCCATGGGACCCGGCGAGCACCAAGTATGCGCAGTTCTCGCCGCTAACGTACGTCGCCAACGTCCAAACGCCGCTGCTGATTCTTCATGCCGAGAACGATACGCGCGCACCCATCGACCAAACGCTGCAAGAGTTCACGTCGTTGAAAATCTTGGGAAGAACGGTAGAATACGTGGCGTTTCCCAACGAAAATCACGACCTCTCCCGCACCGGCTCCCCGATCCACCGAGTCGAACGTCTGCACCTCATCATAGACTGGCTGAAGAAGTATCTCTAGTCTCATGGCGCCCAATATCGGAGACCTCCGAACCAAGGCGCTAACGCCGGCGATCGGCGCGACCGTTGAGGGCATCGACCTTAGCGCACCGCTGACCGAAGATGCGGTAACGCAGATTCGTAGCGCTCTCGACGAGCATCTCGTGCTGTTCTTCGAGGGACAGTCGTTAACGCCGGTTCAACAACGCGATTTCGCGGCGCGTTTCGGACCGCTCTACGTTCATCCGTTCTATCCCGGTCACGAAGCGGCGGCGGAAGTGATGGTGCTCGAGCACGACGCGGCGCACCGCGCCAACAGCGATCGATGGCACAACGACGTTACGTATCTGCAAACGCCGCCGCAGGCGGCCGTTCTGTACTCTGAAGAGATTCCCGAGGTCGGCGGCGATACGCTCTGGGCTAATATGTATCTCGCGTACGAGGCGCTCTCCCAGCCGCTTCGTCAGTTCGTCGCGCAACTGCGCGCCGTGCATTCGTTCGCGCAGAATTTCACGCCGGAGCGATTTAAGACGCTCGGGATGGAGGGTGAGCGCGAACGGATCTATGCGGAGCACCCGGCGGTTTCACATCCCGTCGCTCGCACGAACCCCGCGACGGGGCGCAAGGCGCTCTTCGTCAATCAAGACTTCACTTCGCACATCGAAGGGCTCTCGCGTAGCGAGAGCGACGCGCTGCTGCGCCTGCTCTTCGAGCATATGGCGAGGCCCGAGTTTCAGGTTCGCTGGCGCTGGCGGGTAGGCACCGTGGCATTCTGGGATAACCGGTGGACGCAACACTGCGCGCTGGCGGACTATTTTCCGAATCGCCGCCGCGTCCGGCGCGCCACCATCCTCGGCGAACGGCCCGTGTGACGTCGGCGCTCGCGCGGCGGCTCGGCGTTTCCGACGTCGTGCTCATCGTGATGGGCAGCGTCATCGGCTCGGGAATTTTCCGCACGCCGTCGGTTGTAGCGCAGCGAATACATATACCCGGATTGATTCTCCTCGCGTGGGCGTGTGGTGGAGTCGTCGCGCTTTTTGGAGCTTTCGTGCTCGGCGAGCTGGCCGCGCGCCGCCCGGCGGGGTGCGGTGCCTACGCCTATTTGCGCGATGCATTCCATCCGGTCGTTGCGTTCGCGTATGGCTGGTCGTCGCTGTTGGCTTCATTCACCGGCGGAATCGCGGCGGCCGCGGTGCTCTTCGCCGGTTACTTCATCTCGTTGACCGGTCTCGGGATCCCGCCTGGCGTCCTCGCGATCGTTACGCTTGCCGCGCTCGCGCTCGTGAACTGTTTCGGCGTTCGCTTTGGCAGTAACGTGCAAAGCACGCTGACCGTGCTGAAGATTGCCGCGCTCGTCGCACTGATCGTTGCCGGCATCGTCGCGCATCCGGCCCAGGGTCACCAGACCGCTGTGCTTTCGAGTTCTACGCTTGGTACGCTCGGTACGCTCGGCGCGTTTAGCGTTGCGATGATTCCCGTGCTCTTTGCATACAACGGTGCGATGGTTGCCAACTTCATGGCATCCGAAGCAAAAAACGTTACCTTCACATTGCCGCTCGGCCTCTGGTTGGGGATAGCCGGCGCCGCCGTGCTTTACCTCTTGGTGAATGTCGCGTGCCTTCGCGTGCTCGGCGTCGGCGGCTTAGCGAGCACGCCCGTCCCCGCAGCGGCCGTGCTGCGCGCTGCGGCCGGCTCCACGGGAGCGCAAGTCGCGTCGCTTGCAATTGCCGTCTCGACGCTCGGGTTTATCGGCAATCGAATGCTCACGATACCGCGGCTCTATCATGCGATGGCCGAAGATGGACTGTTCTTCCGCGCGGTGGCATGGATCGATCCACGGACGCGCGTGCCCGTCGTTGCGATCGCGCTGCAAGCAGCTTTCGCGATGCTCCTCGCCCTCTCGGGAAGCTACGAGCACATCCTCAACTACGTCGTCTCGACGTTCTATGTCTTCAACGGGCTGCTGGCCCTCGCGCTCTTCATCATTCGCGCTCGCGACCGGCGAGCGGGCGTCGCGCCAGCGGTGCGCTTTCACGTACCCGGGCATCCGTTCTCGACCGCGGTCTACCTGTTGGTCTCGTGGGGCGTCGCGATCGCGACGTACGTCGCCTATCCTGGCGACGCAATCGTTGGGATCGCAATTCTGCTCAGCGCCGTGCCCGTCTATTTCATATGGACGCGCGCTTAATGCCGTCTAATGGCGGCGAGACGGGAGGTGACGAGCGGGCCGTCGCAAGGAGGTAGGTCATGATGGGCCATCCTCGCACTCGGGCGTGGGCGCTCTCCCCGGTTCTTTTTGTCGCCTTGACCGACTGTGGTGGAATCGGAAAGGCGAGTCCAAGTTACACGCCTCCGGCCGGAGCTGCCGCTACCACAAGTTCGATGTCGTCGACCGCGAGTTCCGTGCGGCGGCGGGTGCGTAAACGCTCGTCCCAAACCACCGACTGGGATTCCTTCGGCTTCGACCTGCAGCGTACTGGCTACAATCCGGTCGAGTCAACGGTCGGCGCGAACAATGTCGGTACCGTGCAAAAGCTGTGGAGCGTCAACGTGAGCTACGGCATGGTGCACGAGCCGGCCTTGGCGTACGGCGTATCCGTGAATGGGGAGTCAACTAACGTTCTGTACGCGGGTTCCGCGAACGGATCGGCGATGGACGCAATCAATGCGGACACGGGGGCGGTCCTGTGGAAGGTCGCCATTGCGCATTCGAGCTACCGTTGCTTCGGCCAAAAACTGGAATTCTCGATCGGCGAGACGCCGGCGATCGACCGCGGGAAAAACCTGCTCTACTTTAGCGACGGACATAACAACGTGCACGCAGTTGACTTGGGCACGGGAAAGGAAGCCTCTGGCTGGCCGTTGACGATCGCGGATTACCTGCACGACCATAATTTTATGCACGGTGGACTCACCTACAATCCGTCGAACGGTCTGCTGTATGCCGTGACCGGATCAACGTGCGACATTTCACCCTGGTATGGGCGCATCGTTGCCATCGCTACGGGTGGGCCGAGCGTGGCGGGCACTTTCTATCCGTTAAGCGGCACGTCACAGCGGGGCGCAAGCGGCGGCGGCATCTGGGGACCGGGCGGCGCATCCATCGATCCTAGTACGAACAACGTATTCGTTGCGACCGGTAACGCGGATACCAGTATGGGGGCGGAGCAAAACGCCGGATACGCGGAGCAGATCATCGAACTATCTGCTACGCTCAACACGGTTATTGCGAGCAACTATCCGCCGAACATTCCGGAAATTACTGGCGAGGCGGACTTCGATTTCGGCGCAACGCCGCTGCTCTTCCAGCCGTACGGATGCCCGCCGATGATCGCCGCCGTCAACAAGTCTGGGATGTTCGAGCTTTACGACGTCGGATCGGTTAGCTACGGCCCCATTCAATATCTTGCCATGTCCATCCCAACGGACAAGGGAGACTTTGTCGGCGTGCCCGCCTTCGATCCGGTTACCGGTTACGTTTACGTCGGACTGCCGGCGACTGAGGGAATCTATCACCCCGGTCTGGCAGCCTTTAGCATCCAATCGAACTGCACGTTAAATCCGACACCAGTTTGGAACGCAAGGTTCGGACCCGACGGTGCTCGTTTGACCGGAGCGCAGACGCCTCGCTCGCCGATCTCGATCGCGAACGGCGTCGTTTACGTCAGCAACTATTCACTCAAGACGGAGTTTGCGTTCGATGCGGCGACGGGCGCCAAATTATGGAGCGTCGGGCTCTCGGACTATGGAAACGTCGGGACGGTAATTGCTAACGGCGTCGTCTACGTCAGTGCCAGGGACGGCACGATCACGGCATGGGCGCCTCCGGGGAGTAAACGACGTCGAGAAAACCTCGGTCGCGTGGAGGATGTCAGTTATTAACCGGTACGCAATGGGCAGTTGCGTGGCTGCGGCAGTGCTGGCTGGCTGCGGCTACCCAAACGCGAGCACTGCGCCGGCGGTGAACGCCGCGAGCGAGTCGCTTCCGCACCACAAAACGTTCAATTACACGGGCGCAAAACAGTCGTTCGTCGTTCCGGCCGGTGTGACGCCGGAACCGACGGCATCGGCGGTAGTTCGGGGTCTGCCGGATACGGCGGTGGCGGCGGCACGCAAAGCGGCGGTGGATCGGCATACGTCGAGGCGAGCGCATACGCTGGCCAGACTTGGGAAGGCTGGAGAATCCACACCGCCGACGGCCTCATCGTCTTCGACTGGTAGCAAACCAAAATGATTTCGCACCTAGAATGTTCGCGCGATGCAGCGCATCGCTGCTCGCCGCATGTGCTCGCAACCGTCTGTCCGGACGACGGCGCGCCGCTGCTCGTCCGCTACACCGGCGCTGCGCTTCATCGAGACGTCGTGCTGGCGCGACCGTGGACCATGTGGCGCTACCGCGAGATGTTACCGATTGCCGGCGACGAGGAGCCGGTCTCGCTGGGGGAAGGCGCAACGCCGCTCATTCCGCTTTCGAACGGTGCCTACGTCAAAGACGAGGCTCAGAATCCCACCGGTTCGTTCAAGTCGCGCGGGATGTCCGTTGCGGTAACGGTTGCAAAGCGCTTAGGCGTGCCGGCGTTGGTTGCACCGAGTGCGGGAAATGCAGGTGGCGCGCTTGCCGCGTATGGCGCGCGGGCCGGCCTGCACGTGCGCGTTTACGTTCCGAGCGATACGCCGGGCTTGCTCGTTGAGGAGATGCGCAGCTACGGAGCCGACGTCGTTCTCGTCGACGGCTTGATCGACGATGCCGGGCGCATCGCGGCCGAGGATGCGCGCGAGAGCGGCGCCTTCAACGTTGCGACCTTCCGCGAGCCATACCGAGTCGAGGGAAAGAAGACGATGGGCTACGAGCTGGTCGAACAGCTCGGCGGCATTCCCGGAACGATCGTCTATCCGACCGGCGGCGGCACGGGCCTCGTCGCGATGTGGAAGGCCTTCGACGAGCTCGAGCGGCTCGGCTGGATCGATTCGAAGCGCCCCGCGATGGTGGCCGTCCAAGCCGAGGGTTGTGCGCCGATCGTCCGCGCATTCGATCGCGGCGAAGAGTCCGCCGTACGCGTCGAGGATGGATCGACGAAGATGTGGGGCCTACGCGTTCCGGGGGGAATCGGCGATCGTCTCACGTTGCGCGCTCTGCGTGAATCCCACGGGCATGCCGTCGCCGTCTCCGATGCTGCGGCCGATGAAGCGATGCACGACCTCCATAAGTACGAAGGCATCGACGCGACGGAAGAAGGCGGCGCCACCCTCGCAGCGCTTCGCTTGCTGCTTTCCAGGGACGCCACGCTTCCCGCCCCGATCGTTCTGTTCAATACCGCTACATCGTTGAAATACGCACCGCGCGCGTAGGTGCTAGCTCGCCATCGCGTGTTCGAGATGGGGTGCCGAGAGGTCGGCGTTTTCTGCGATAAAGCCACGCAATTCGAGTAGGGCAGCGGAGTCGCTCGTCTTCGGGAAGGCGTCGCAATACTCGAGGAACGCTTGCAGGCTGGTGAATGCAGCGTTCCAGCGGGGATCGTCTGGAATGCCCGAAGCGTGGTGAAATGCGGCGGCGACATTTTGCGTCGCACAGGCTGCGGCATACGCGGCCCCCGATGTCGGCGGTCGCATCTCGAGCAGCGAGGTTGTAATGGCGTCGCGGATTCGGTTACAGGCAACTTCAAATTGCATTTTGGTTACTCCTATGAATGTTTGCGCGCTAAGAGCAGCACGCCGGGTGTGACTACGAGAGCGAGGACGCCGGTCACGAGGAACGCGTCCGCATAGGAAAGCGCCGCGGCTTGGTCGGCAATCGTGGCTGCGAGCTGTGCGGGCGTGCCGTGTTGCAAGAACTGCGCGACCGGCAGCCTGGAAAGCGTCGCTTGCGCGGCGAGGATCGTTTGGTGAAACTGGAGACGCTGGTCCAAGAAGGCCACGATCGACGCCGACGAGACCGAGCCGCCCAACTGAAAGAAGAGCACGATAAACGATGCCGCCTTCGCGCCGGCTTCGGGCGCAACGGCGCGCATCGTCGCGACGAGCAGCGGTGAGTAAACGAACGCGGCGCCGACCCCAACCAGCAAGAGCGGGGGAATAAACGTGCCGAGATCGCTGGTTGTCGTGACGCAACTCGACAGCCAGAGCGAGCCGAGGCCCGCGACGGCGATGCCGCCGCCGATCGACCAGCGCAGGTCGAATCGAGGTAAGCTTGCGAGCCGCGCGACGGGGATCGTGAGAAGAAGCACCGGCAGCGCTCGGACGCCGATGAGAATGCCCGCAAGCGTACTTGTAAAGCCGAGGTTGTCGATCGTAAACTGCGGCAACAGCAGCAGGCTCGGAAAGATGACTGCCGCATAAGCTCCGGCGATCGCCAGCGCCGCGGCGACGGCCGGCTGTCGCATCACGCGCAGGTCGACGATCGGCTCGGCAATGCGCAACTCCCACCAAACGAAGGCCGAGGTCGCGAGAAGCGCGAGCAGAGAGCAAACCTGGATCGATTGATCCGAAAACCAGTCGTCGCGCTGTCCTTGGTCGAGGACGTACTGCATGCAGCTGACGGCAACGATCAGCAGCCCGATGCCGGCGACGTTGACGCGGGCCGGCTGGGGCTTCGAGTGATCGCGCATGTAGCGCAACAAGATAACGAATGCGAGAATTCCCGGAACGAGGTTGACGTCGAAGACCCACGGCCATGAAAGGTTGTCGACGAGAATTCCGCCCAGCGTCGGTCCTACCGACGGACCGAGGATGGTTCCGAGCGCAAAGATCGATTGACTCATTCCCAACTGCTGTCGCGGAAACGTATCGCGCAGCACGACCTGTGCCGTGGCCAGCAATCCGCCGCCGAAGGCGCCCTGTAAGACGCGGAAGAGAATCAGTCCGGTCAACGACGTCGCCATGCCACACAGCATCGATGCAACGGTAAACCCGGCGATCGAGGCGAGAAAGTAGTTCTTGCGTCCGAACCGCAGTTGCAGCCACGGCGCGAGCGGGATCACGACGACGTTTGCGATGACGTAAGCCGTGACGACCCACGTGCCGTCATCGACCGTCGCTCCCAAATTGCCCTGAATGGTCGGCAGCGCGACGTTGACGATGGTGAGATCGACCGTTTGCAGCAGGGCGGCCAGCATGACGCCGCCCACGACGAGATAGCGACGAGGGCCATACTCGGCCAAGCTCCCGCCGTCACCCTGAGATTCCTTAGGTTTTTCGGGAGGGCGAAGGGGAACAATTCCCCGTAGTCCGGGGATCCGTTCGGCAACCGTCATAGCTTGTGGAGTGCTCTTAGGAGAGGTGGTTGCTGTTAGACTACCGTTTATGCCATACTATGACTAGAGCCTAGCCTATCCTAGCACTGGAATGGATACCTTCACCATGAATGTCATGATCGAACGCCGTCCGGAACTCAGCGATTTTCTGCGGACGCGCCGGGCAAAGATCGTCCCGTCGGATGTTGGTTTGGCCGACGGAGCGCGCCGGCGAACCCCGGGATTGCGGCGCGAAGAGGTCGCGCTGCTCGCGAATATCGGCACCACCTGGTACACGCGCCTCGAACAGGGGCTACCGATCAATGTGTCGGCCGATGTCCTCGATGGGATCTCACGTGCACTGCGTCTGACGTCGGACGAGCGCCGGCACCTTCATCTCTTGGCCGGACTCACCAACGTGGCACCCGCACAAGAAGAAGAGCACGTCAGCGATCTCGTGCGACGCGTTCTTACCGCGCTGGAACCCTCGCCCGCGTACGTTCGAGGACGCCGATTCGACCTGCTTGCGTGGAACCGCAGCGCCGACGCACTCTCCGATTTCTCCAGTGCGACCGGGCCCGCGCGCAATATGGTTTGGCGGCTCTTTCGCGATCCCAACTCGAAGTGCCGGCTTGGCGATCCCGAGTGTTCGATGCGTCGCGTCGTCGGCCAGTTTCGCGCGGTCGCTGCGAAGTATCCGCACGATCCCGCATTCACCGAGCTGATCGAAGATCTGCGCGAAAACTCGCCGGAGTTCAGAAGCCTATGGGCGCAGCACGACGTGCTTGGATCGGCCGAAGGCCTCAAACGCTACGTGCACCCGGAACTCGGCGAACTGATCCTGGATTATACGCAGTTCGACGTGCCCGGAGACGGCGATATGCGCCTGATCGTTTTAACGGCGGCTCCCGGCTCCGAGAGCGAACGCAAGCTTCGACAATTGAGCCCACTTGCGGCTCACGCGTAGCGCGTGAATCGGTGAGCGACGCACCCGGCCTCGACATCGGAAAGCGAGCGGTCGGATATGCCGCGGTCGACCAGTTCGTGCAAGACGGCACGTGCATCGGCCTGGGCACCGGGACGACGACCTATTGGGCTATCGAGCGTGTCGCGCAGCGTGTCGCGGCGGGCGAACGGATCGCCGCCGTAGCGACGTCGGAAGAGACTGCAAGCCTCTGCCGGGAGTGGAACATTCCGCTCGTCGGGTTGCTCGAGCGCGAGATGCCCGTTGCAATCGACGGCGCCGATGAAGTTGCCCTGGACTGGGCGTTGATCAAAGGCGGCGGCGGTGCGCTCTTCAGAGAGAAGGCCGTCGCTCTCGTGGCCGAGCGGTTCGTGGTCGTCGTCACGCCGCCAAAGTTAGTCTCCGTGCTCGGAGCGTTTCCGCTCCCGGTTGAGATCGTGCCGTTTGCCGAACCCTACGTCGTGCGTGAAATTTCCCGTTTGAATCCGAACGTCGAAATCGCGCGGCGGGGCGGCGAGATGCCGTTTGTGAGCGACAACGGAAACTGGATACTGGACTGTCACTTCGGCCGGATCGACGAACCCGGCGCGCTCGATGTTGCGCTGCTGACAATCCACGGTGTTGTTGCGACCGGCATCTTTACCTCCCTCGCCAACGTCGTGATGGTCGGAGACGAGAACGGCGAAGTCCGAACCTTGCCAAAAAAGCCTATAACGCGCATTTAAAGCTCCTTAACACAGGTCCGTCATCGCGGCGCCAGAAGTCAGCCTCATCTTCTCGGAGGGATGAAAATGTTCAGACGCATGTTAACGCCGGTTCTGCTCCTCTTGGCTGGAGCGTTCGTTGGTTGCAGTAGTGCGAGCGCATCGGCCCCCGCTCAACCGTTGGCGCAGAATTCGCCGAGCGCCCCGACGATTACCACGAAGTTCGTGCAGCTGGTGATCTTTGAAAATGAGTCGTACGACGACGTGATCGGCAGCCCGCAGGCTCCCTATATTACCGGCCTCTCGAAAACGTGGGCGAACATGACGCAAAGCTTTGCGATCACCCACCCGAGCGAACCCAACTACCTCGCTCTGTTCAGCGGATCGACACAGGGCGTCAGCTCGGACCAATGCCCGGTCTCGTTTGGCGTCCAGAGCCTCGGCAGCGAGTTGCTCAAGGCCGGTATCTCGTTTACTGGCTATGCCGAAAGCATGCCGTACAACGGCTACACCGGCTGCATGGCGGTTCCCGATACCCTTCCGAGTGGCTGGCTCTACATGCGCAAGCACGTTCCGTGGCCGGATTTCACCAAGATTCCCGGTTCGGTGAGCATCGTGTATCCGGGGCCGCTCAAGAAGCCGCCCTCGCAGTTTACCTGGATCACACCGAACATGTGCAACGACATGCACGATTGCGCGATCGGCATCGGCGATAAGTGGGCGAAGAAGAACCTGCCGAAACTCATCGCGTGGGACCGGGCGAATGACGGCCTCCTGATCCTGACCTTCGACGAGAACGACGGAAGCCCGGGAAACCAGATAGCGACGATTCTCATGGGCAACGTGAACCCGGGACAGTATAGCCAAACGATCAATCACTACAGCGTCCTGCGAACGATCGAGGATATCTTCGGCCTCAAGCATCTCGGCGAAAGCGGTTCGGCAACTCCCATCAAGGATGTCGTTAAGTAAGGTTTTTTAGGACGCTCGTCGCCGCGAGTCTCCTCGCTTGCGGTATCGCCGGGTGCGTGGCGCACCCGGCTCCACGCGATGCCCCGCCGGCGAGCGTTCGACACATCGTCAGGTATGACGGCACGTCGCTCTCGATCGATGGGCGACAAACGCCGATCTGGGCGGCGCAGTTCGATTATTGGCGGCTTCCCGCTCCGAATCTCTGGCGCGACGCATTTCGTAAAGTAAAGGCAGCGGGCTATAATGCGGTCGCACTCGACTTTTTCTGGGGTTACCATTCTCCGCGTCCCGGCGCGTACGATTTCACCGGAGTGCGCGACGTCGACGCGCTGCTCGAGGTTGCAGCGCAAGAGAAACTCTATGTCATCGCGCAGCCCGGCCCGTATATTGACGACGGCGCTGAGGGCGGGGGCCTTCCCGACTGGATCTTTGCGCGAAACGCCGCAACGAAATCGGCGAGTTCGCGTTACGAAGGCGAACTACGGCAATGGCTTGTCGCGATCGATGCTCGGCTCGCACGCCACCAGCTAACCGGCGGCCGCGGCAGCGTCATCCTCTACGGCGCGCAGGACGATCCCGCGGCAAGCATGCAGGCGGTGCGCCAACGCGAGGCGCGCGCCGACGGCATCACCGTGCCGTTCATCTCGCAGGTCTTCGCCGTCGCGTACGACGGCATCAACTGGGGCTGGACGGGCGACCCGCTGGGCGCCTATCACACGCATAACGGTGAGCTGCTCACGGAGGCTCATGCGATCGCGTTCCCGGAAATTACCGGGTGGCGCTCGCGTCGAGACGACGCGGAGAGCGATCGCGTCTTCGATGACCAGGCATGGCCGCCGCTGCTGACCGCGCTCCCGCGAGATGCCGACGACGCCCTGCTGCGCGCCCCGCCGTCGCCAAGCGAACGCAACTCGCGCAGCGAGTTTCTGAGCGTCAACGACTACGGGTTCCATCACGGGGTCGTGTGGTACCGCGGACACTTCAAGGCAAGCGGCGCCGAACGCAGATTCGTGTTTGCCGGCATGACCGGGCGCGCAGGCGCCGCCGCCGTTTGGCTTAACGGCGTTTATCTTGGCAGCGCCATCGCGCAAGACGACGGGACGATTTCGGCAGGAATGAGAATCGTGCCGTCCGCGCTGCGGGTTAAGGCCGGCAACGTGATCTCGGTTCTCTTCGAAAACATGGGCCACAACGAGAATTTCAGCCGAGACGCAAGTCGCGCTCAATCGCGCGGCATGCTGCGTGCCGCGCTTTCCGACGGGGCCGCCAACATCGCCTGGCACATTCTCGGTAACGGTGAGTACAATACCGATCCCGTTCGCGGACCACTCAACTCGGGTGGTCTCGGCGGTGAGATCGCCGGCTGGCAGAACCAAGAGTTTTCGGACTTGTCGTGGACGCGGGCGATCCTGCCCGCAACCGCTGCTCGCGCGGGCGTCGCGTGGTATCGCGCGCACGTAGCGCTGCACGTTTCGCTGGCGCCGCACACGTTTGCCGCGTTGCGCGTGGATGATGCCGGGCGGCCGAATTATCGTGCCTTCATCTACGTCAACGGGTGGCTCGTGGGACAATATCGCAGCGATCCGGGATTTCCACGCGTCTTTCCGGTACCGGCGGGCATCCTTAACGAAGATGGCGACAACGCTATTGCCATTGCTGCATGGAGTCTCGATCGAACGAGCGCGCTGGGTCGCGTTTCCTTCACCACCGTCGACGCGCTGCCGGACGCGCATCGTGCGCTAGCGAATATTCCCGAAATCCGCGCGATCGGCGGCGTCGCGCGATTGAGCCTCAACGTCGCCGCCGAGGGCAAAGCCGATAGGCCTCATTTCGTTTACGGCGGTCGCGACGTGGCGCCCACGATTCGAGTCCGTCCCGGCGATACGATCGATATCACGCTGCACAATCGCTTACCAATGGTGAGCGATACGGCCAATGCGGTGAACCTTCATTTTCACGGCCTCGACGTTGCGCCCACGAAGCCCGGGGACGAGGTGCTGATGACGTTGGCTCGACCGCGCGAGTCGCTCCACTACATCGTGCACGTATTGAGAAGCCAACAACCAGGAATGTACTGGTATCATCCTCACGTTCATGGTGAGACGTACTGGCAAATCACCAGCGGCATGGCGGGGGTAATTATCGTCGAGGGCCTGAGGGGACGAGTCCCAAGCCTTGCGGCGATGCGCGATCGTATCATCGTCGTTCGCGACGTTCAAGAGACGCCGAACATCCTGGCGATTCCCTGGTACGCGCGCAAAATGACGCCTCGATCGTATACGCTCGACGCCGACGACAACGTGGGGCCGAACGGGCCGTGCCTGCCGGAGGTTGGCCTGCACTTGAATGTCAACGGCTCCGAGCAGCCGGCGATCGATATCGAGCCGGGCGAGCAGCAATTGTTTCGCGTTCTCAATGCGTCGGCGAGCCGAGTTCTCGATCTTGCAATCGACAACGAGCGCTTGGGCATCGTGGCGATCGACGGCTATCCGGTGGGTGCCTATCCGCACAATCCCGCGGTCGTTTGGGCCGATCACGTCGTCGTTCCCCCGGCCGGTCGTGCGGAGTTCGTCGCGACGGGGCAATCGGGCCCAACGCTCCTCCGATCGCGCTGCTACGACAGCGGTTCGGCCGGCGATCGCGATCCGCAGGCGGTGCTTGCGATTCTTGCGCCAAGCAACCCGTCGCAGGGAGCGATCGCCGTCTCGCCCAGTGCTTCGCTGTTATCGAGCGCCGGTGATAGGCTAATTTTTCCGGGGACGCCCGCCGCTCGGCGCACGGTTACCCTCACGGAGGACTCGACCGCGTTCTACATCGACGGCCGCGCCTTCTCGATGGGCGCGCCGCCCACGATCGTCGCTCGTTCGGGAACGCTCGAAGAGTGGACGTTCCGCAACGACACCGACGAGGTCCACGACTTTCACATCCACCAAGTGCACTTTGTGGTCGAGTCGGTCGATGGCGTGCAAACCCATCCGCGGACGTGGCGCGATACGGTGCTCGTGCCCGCGCAACGCCGCCGCGGTTCGCGCAGCATTCCGGGAACGGCAAGAATCCTCGTCGACTTTCGAAATCCGGCAATTCGCGGAACCTTCGTCTTCCATTGCCACATGCTCGACCACGAAGACGGCGGCATGATGGCGACGATCAAGGTGATCTAGGAGCGGCCAACCGAGCCGCTCGCCGCCCATCTTGCGTAATGAAGTTGAAACATTTGGACTGGGGCGATGGTCTAATTGAGCATGTCGAACAAAACCAACATCGTGAAGTCCCTCGCGTGGCGCCTGCCTTTGGCCGCGCTCGCGCTTCTTCTGGCCCTGATGAGCCACCCGAGCCTGGCAATCGCCGACGACCTCGGCGGTATCGCCGGCATCATTACCGACGCGAGCACCGGGGCTCCGATCTCGGGCGTCCAAGTAAAGTTCGATGCCCCTTCTCAGTCGGCAACCGCGACGACGGATGCCAAGGGACATTTCGTCGTCCTTTCGCTGCCGCCCGACAACTACACGCTGACCCTCGTAAAGGACGGGTACGATACGCGAGCGGTCTCAGGGTACTCGGTCTATGCAGATCAAACGCAACAGTACGACTTCCAGCTCACGAAGTCCACGGGCACGTCGTCTGGCTCGCCCTAACGGTCGCCGCTAGATTCCGTAGAACTTCAAACGCGACCAGAGCTGCGGGAGCGGCGGGTGCATGCCGCGACAGAGAACGATCGGACGCTCGCGCTCTCGCGGCATCACGTAGGGTGACGTGCCGAAGCTCCCGACGACGCGCGCCGAGTCGCACCAGTGCGACCATTGCGCGGGGTCAACGTTGACGGCAATCACGACCGATCCGTCGAAGCCACGCGGTCCCCAGAGATAGTACTGATTGTTACCGCTCAGCGCCGGCGGAAGGTTCTGGCCCAACACGTCGATCGCGGCGGCCTCACCGTAGCGCGTCGCGAAGATTGCGGCCTTTGCCCGATCGGTCGCGGGCAACGATGCGTAAACTCGCTCGACTTCATTGGTTAGCTCCTGCCAGCCAAACTCGTACGAAAAAATCTGTGTAAGCGGGGCGCCCATCGTCGCCACTTCTTCCGGCCGCTCTTTAAAGCCCGATCGTTCGATGACGTACTGGAGCCGGCCGGGCGAGTAGAGGGGCAATACGAACGGTAACGCGAGCACACCGTTCGCGGCGGCAAGCGCCGCCCAGATCGCGACGACCGCCTTCGGCAGTCTCGTGCAGGCCGCGGCCCCTAGCGCGAACATCGTCGGAAACGCGCCGGCGAGATAGTAGCTCTTTCCGTGCGTCGCATAGATGAGCAGGGCTGCAACCACGAAAGCGATCGCGAGAAAGCGAAACTGCGCGAGCCTCGCCGAGAGAAACGGCGCGATGATGCCCGTTACCCATAATGGTACGAGCACGATATTGAGCGCGACGATTTGATCGGTCAAAAACTCTAACGGTGTGCCGGTAAGATTGCCGGCGCTATCGTTGCGCATGACTTCCAGGAACGGAAACCCGTGCACGAGCTGCCAGAACACGTTGGGCAGCGCGATTAGCACGGCGATGCCGGCCCCGATCCATAAGTCGCGCACGCGAAATGCCGTGCGCGGCCCCGCGGCAAGAAGACCGGCCGCCAATCCGATGACCCATATCAGGATGCCGTACTTTGATTCAAACGCGCAGCCGGCGAAGGCACCGGCCCACCAAAATGCGCGCCCTTCTGCGCGCAGCAGCCCGCGCGCAACGAGATATGCGACCGCCGTAAAATCGAAGACTTCGAAAGTAGACGTCGTGAACGTCGATGTCATTGCGGTCAGCATCGGCGCCGATGCGGCGGCGGCTGCCGCCAGCCACGCCCCGCGCGTGCTGGCGCCGAGCAGTTGCGCGAACCACACGACGAGCGGTACGAGAAGTGCCGCCGTTAATACGGAGGGCAGACGCAAGAGCCAGACGTGTGCGCCTGCGAACTGCGTTGCCGCCGCAATCAACGGCACGAGCGGCGGCTGGTCGACGTAGCCGAACGCCGGATGGCGGCCACAGACGATGAAATACAGCTCGTTGACGAAGAAGCCGTAACGACCGACGGCTACGAGGTGGGCGATGGCCACGACGGCGGCCACGCTCCACGCCGCCCACTGCATGCTCCTACTCATAGGAGCGATAATATCACGCCGTGGAAATCATGGCATCGCTTCGGGCAGACCTTGCCCCCCCGCACCGAGCCCTTCCGGCGAGCGGACCACGCCGGATTCCATATCGCCCCATGCTTGTGAAAGAATCGAGCGCAGCGAGTACAGCAGATGCGTGCCGTCGGCTTGCGAATAGAACGTCACGGGGATTCCCGCGTCGCGCAAAAAGATTGCCGTAAGGGTGGGAAAGAGCGTCGGAACGATCTCGTCTCGCGCTCCCGTCAACACGTAGAACCGAGTGCCGCGCATCTTTGACTCAATCAATTGGGACCTCGAGCCGAGCAGCGATCCTGCGATGCACATCACTCCCTGCCAATCCGCGGGATGCATGGGGGCGATGGTAAACGTCGAGAACCCGCCCATCGAGTATCCCGCCAGATATCGCTTATGCGGATCGATCGCAAAGGCTTCGGTCGCCGCGTCGAGAGCGTCGTAGACGTCACTCTCCGCACCGCGAAAATCGTAGTAGCCGCGCCCGTACGGCGCGATGACGATCGTGCCGGTCCGGTCGGCTACGTCCTCGATGAACTGCGGTGCAATCAGACGCGACTCGGACTGCAGCCGCCCGTGCAAGAAGACCAACAGCGGCGCCGGCTTATCTTTTGAGTATCCGGACGGCACGTAGACCGCTACCGGCTGCATCGTTCCGTCCTTTGAGGAGCGCACGAGCGTCTCACCGAGGCCTCGAATCGATTCCATCGGTTGATACGACTGCGCCAAGAGCTGCCTCGCAAGGCTCAAGTCGAGTTGCGAAAAGCCCTGGACCGAGTGCTGCCACTGTTCGGTGGTGTAGTAGTTCGGCGGGGCTGCGTTCAAAAGATCGGCGTCGTCGAGCAGGCGCTGGTAGTAATCCATCGTCGAATCGCGCCCCGTTATAATCGCGATCTGCCCGGCCTTCGCGTAATAGGAGGCCGCGACGGAGCGTAGCGTATCGCTGCCGCTCGTCGTTCCGGCAATGGTAAAAGCAAGAATGGCGCCCGCCGACGCAGCCGCACGAAGTGTCAACACGCTAGAATAACGCGCCCACCTAGCCCGAAGTGACTCCCGGTGTCATGGTGAGCTTGTCGAACCATGACCGGAGGATCACTTGTCATCCTGAGCCCTTCGACTGCGCTCAGGACAGGCTCTGTCGAAGGATGACCACAAGCAATCCCCTAAACGAGCATGCATTATGAAGTGGTTTTTTGAGCCCGGGCACACGGCGGCCGAGGTTCGCGCGCGGCACATGATGATAACGTGGGTGCGCGGTTCGTTCAAAAACATCCACGGGCAGCTAGAGTTCGACCCGGCAGATCCGCGACAGCTCGCCGTCGAGACGGTCATCGACGCGTCGACGTGCTGGACGGGCGTCGAGGCGCGCGATAACCATCTGCGCAGCCCGGACTTCTTAAGCTGCGAGCGCTATCCCGAGATTGGCTTCAAGAGCACCGGCGTCTTGCAAATCGGTCCGGTCAACTACCGAGTAACCGGCGATCTCACGATAAGAGAGACGACCCGCCCGGCAACTCTGGACGTGCGTTATCTCGGAACGTGGGAAACGCCGTGGTGGGAAGACGGCGTCGACAAAGGTCCGAAGACGCGCGCGGGTTTTACCGCGCACACGCGCATCGATCGCTACGACTTCGGTGTTGACTGGAACGATCAGATGCCAAACGGCGGCGTCGTGGTGAGTCCCCAGATCGACATCGTCATCGATGTCGAGGCCATCAAGGAAGGCTGAGCGCTCTCCTTAGGCGGGGCAGTCTGCGGCCTGCCAGCGCTTGAAGCGGTCGCACATTTCGGTCGTCCACCGCACTTCCCCGGACGATGGCGGCGGCATCGTTCCGCTGCTCACCGTCTGGTAGATGGCGTCCGCGTGGGTCGTCACCTCGTCTCTGTCAGAAAGATCGATGCCCGCGGCTTTCATGTGCGCGACGTCCATATCTGTGAACATGGGGCGAATGTCCTTTGCGAAACTCGGCCTGTCTCCGTTTGTCATTTGCAATGCCTCCTGCAAGGGTCAAAGCGCTAGTGATCGATAAAACCGGATGCTTCGTCCATCGTCGGATCCAGCCGCAGATCCTCATACGTGTATTTGCGGGTCTCGTGTCCCTGCGGCGTTTGAACGCGAACGACGACCTCGTGTGGATGAACTTCCTTGACGATGCCCTCTTCCTTGGTACCGTCGATGTAGACTTTATCGCCCGCCTTGAGCATTTGGGTTTCCTTTCATAGTGAAGCCGCCGTACGTCAAGTAGGCGCCGAGGGCGAGCGTTATGCCCGCGTAGATGTAAAACAGCTGCTCGTAACGCACCGCCGACAGGTAAGCGCCGGCGGCCGCCGGTGCAAGGAATGTGAGAAACAGACCTTTGAGGAGCGTCAGCCAGCCGATGATCGAGACGACGATCGGCAACGCCCCGCCGGACCAAACGTTGTGACCCAGAACCATTGCAACCCCAAGGCCCAGCACGACGAAGCCGAGGACCAACAGAGCACCTGGCTCCGCAACGAGCGCGCCGACGCCGTCCAGCGCCGCCTGACGGTGCGCGAACATGGAGAGCGAGTAGAGAACGCAAAAAATTCCGAGCAGTTTGCTTAAGAATGCGGTACGTTGCGACATATTATCCTACATACCACGGGAGCCTCGCCGAACCTGGGAAGGTGACGCTCCGAGTCGAAAACCCGCAGGAGGTTATGTTGAGAAAACTTATTATGTGGAACCTCATCAGCCTGGACGGCTTCTTCGAAGGCACTGAGCCGTGGTCTTTGGATTGGTTCCAATCCCTTTTTGACGGCGAGCTAGAGCAGCATGCGCTGGAACAACTGCACTCTGCCGGCGCGCTCGTATTTGGTCGCGCTACTTACGAGGGAATGGCCGCATATTGGTCGTCCGCAAGCGGCGAGATCGCCGACCTAATGAATCGCTTGCCGAAGGTCGTCTTCTCACGAACGCTCGATCGAGCGGAGTGGCAGAACACGTCGCTCGTCAAAGCCGACGTAGCGGCGGAAGTCCGCAGGCTCAAAAGCGTGGCGAAAGGAGAGATCTTTCTGTTCGGAAGCGCCGACCTATCCGCGGCGCTCATGCGCGAAGGATTGTTCGACGAGTACCGCCTTTGCATCGTCGCGGTTGTGTTGGGCAACGGGAAGCCGTTGTTCGGACGCAGCACTGCGCGCCTCAACTTGAAGCTACTCGAAGCTCGCCAGCTCTCCTCGGGATGCGTGCTTCTACGTTACGAGCCGCTGTGAAACCAAACGCGGATTTGCGGCCGTCAACGACTCCATGAGTACGTTACAAAATTCCACACAGACCGACGTTCGCCCGGCTGCCGCGAGCGGTACTTCTGCGATCGGCGGCGACCTTCCAGTGCATCGCCTCGGCTTTGGCGCGATGCGCATCACAGGACCCGGCATTTGGGGCGAGCCGGCCGACCACAACGAAGCGATTGCGGTATTGAAAGCCGCCGTCGAGCTCGGCATCACGATCATCGATACTGCGGATTCGTACGGGCCCGAAGTCTCGGAGCGATTGATTGCGCAGGCGCTGTATCCGTATCCGGCGGATCTCGTCATCGCGACCAAAGCAGGCCTCGTGCGGCCTGGACCAGACAATTGGGAACCTGACGGGCGGCCCGAACACTTGCGCGCGGCTGTCGAGGGAAGCTTGCGCCGGTTGCGCCTGGAACGCATCGACCTCTTGCAATTGCACCGCCCCGATCCGAAAGTACCGTTCGACGATCAAATCAACACCCTGGTCGAGCTGCAACGCGAGGGGAAGATCCGTCACATCGGCGTCTCGAACGTGACCGTGGAGCAGATCGAAGCGGCACGCCGCATCGCGACGATCGTCTCAGTCCAAAATCTATATAACCTGAGCGATCGGAGCGCAGAAGACGTCGTGGAGTATTGCACGCGCGAGAACATCGCGTTTATTCCGTGGTTCCCGCTGGCGACCGGCGATCTGGCGAAACCGGGTGGGGCGCTGGCGCGCGTTGCGCAGCGTCACGATGCGCGGCCGACGCAAGTTGCCCTCGCATGGCTGCTCGCGAAATCGCCGGTGATCCTGCCGATTCCGGGCACGTCGAAAGTGAAGCATCTCAAAGAGAACCTCGAGGGCGCGCGACTGCGGCTCTCTGAATCTGATCTTGCCGAGCTGCAGTGATTGCATTCGCATCGGGTCAGTTCGTCGGATGGCTACTACCCGGCGTCGTCATCGGCCTCATTTGTCGACCGTTGCCGAGCCGAGGAGCCTAACGATGAGCCGCGCCGTCGTTACGGGAGCTTCTGGAGGTCTGGGCCTGGAGTTTGCAAGATTGCTCGCCGCCGACCGATACGATCTTGCATTGGTTGCGCGCTCGGGAGGCAAACTCGAGGCGATCGCAGCAGAGCTGCGCGATCGTCACGGAGTGAGTGTCGAGACGCTGGTGATGGACCTGAGCGGGCCCGGAGCGGCGGCTGCCGTGCTCGCGCGCGTGCCGGAGTGCGACGTCTTGATCAACAACGCCGGTTTCGCTACGAATGGACGGTTCGACGAGATTGCGGAGGAGCGGATCCGCGAAGAGGTGATGCTCGACGTCCTGACCCTTACCGAACTCACGCGCGCCTACTTGCCCGGCATGCGCGCTCGCCGTGCGGGCCGGATCCTCAACGTTGCTTCGACGGCGGGGTTCCTACCGGGTCCCTTCATGGCCGTCTACTATGCCGCCAAGGCCTATGTGATCTCGTTTTCGCAAGCGGTTGCCGAGGAGTCGCGCGGCACCGGCGTCACCGTGACGTGCCTCTGTCCGGGCGCGACGGCGACCGGCTTTGCAGATCGCGCCAATGCGAAGGAGACGCTGCTCTTTAAGCGGCACCTCGCCGACGCGGCATCGGTTGCGCTCGCCGGTTATCGCGGCATGATGCGCGGCCGCGATCTCGTGATACCAGGCATTTCGAACAAGCTCGTCCCGCTCGCCGCGCGGTTGAGTCCGCGCCGTCTGCTGCTTTGGTTCTCCCGCAAGAGCGTGGAATAGCGTTAATACGTCAGGGCGCGGTCGGAGGCCATATTCGATAAGTGCCAGCGAACGTTGTCGAATAGGGTCTGCTGATCGATGTCGCTCGCGCTCGCGTGAAAAGCCGGGTCGGTTTGATTCCAATAGACGATCAACGAAGCGGCGTATGCGTACTCTTTGACGATGTCGGAGTGTTCGACACCGTCGGCGTCGGTGCCCAAGAGGCAGCGTACGCGTGCCTCGAGCAAGTATTTCAGCGACGCGTCGCCGAGAATGCCGCCCACCTGCGCGACGTTGCTCGGATCGTTGACGAGCGTGCCGAGCAGATTGTTGAGCTCGAAGTTCGTCGCGGGGTTTTCCGCGACGGGATCGATCTCGTCGGTAAGAATTCTCGCAGCGCCCAGCGGCATTCGTGCGATCGGATACGCGCCGGTTGCCACGTTGCTCTCGAGATTAACGTCGGCCTCGACGCTTTCGTCGTGCATCGCCCGCGCTTGGGCTTGTGTCGCCCACGTATCGTGCGCCAGGCGAAAGAGAACGTAGTCGTGCACGTCGGGATGGGCTGCCTCGAAGTGGGAAATCGCTGCCAAGAGGATCGAGATATTCGCGGTGGCTTGGGCCGAGTTGGTGCGCGTGGGCGGAAGTGTAGAGAAGAGCGCTTGGAACGTCCATGGTTGCGCCGGCGGAGTTGGCGCGTAGGCGATGGCTGCGCCTTCGCCAACGTGCGTGTGCACGAGCAGCTTGCCGTGCCATCCGGCCAGTCGCCGGGCTTTGGCCGCGTCGTACACCGCGCCGATGAGTTGCTCGTAGTATTGCATTCCGTCGGGCGTGAAGCACGTCGTCTCAGGAGCCGCCGTATCGATGCCGACGACCGTGTTGAAGTACTGCGTCGCGGCCGCGCCGGAAACGACGAACCGCCCCGCGCTCCAGCCCATTAGCCCGTCGTAGACCATCTTCGGCGACGTCACCAGTGCGCGAGGAAGCGAAACGGCGGCGCACGCTCCGCTTTTCGACCATTCGCTGTATTGCGTGTCCCCTGGGAGCATTGCGAGTTGCGCGGTGTGCGTCATGAGCACGACTTTGATCGTGGGCATCGGCTTATCCATCGCGCGCAGCGCCACGGCGAGATCCGTATCGGACGACGCATCGATCATGCACTCGATCGAATCGAGCGGCTGCGATTTGCCGTCGGCAAACTTCCACCCGCCGACGAAAGGCACCGATTGTTCCGAACTGTCGATGTGCGTCGCGGCGAGATCAAGAATCGTTGCTTTGCAGAGGTCCGCGCTCACTCGCTCGTCGTTTCCGGCGTAGAAACGCGACTGAAGATACGACCAGGCCGGTCCACCACGGAAGGCATACGCGCTGTCGAACTCGGACCACGGCGTCGCCGTCAATACGCGTTCCAAGGTACCGTCGAGAGCCACCACGCTTCCCGCAACTTGGTTGCGATACACGAGCAGTGCGGCGCGCGCGCCTAAGGCGAAGCGTTGCCCATCGGCCGGAGAGAACAGCTTGTCGTCAAGTGCGGCTCCCGTTGACGGATACCAGACGTCGGTCAGGTAGCGGTAGAGCGCCAGGCGGTCTTCGACGCTCACCTGTTTGCGTGGATTCGAAAGGCTTTCGATGAATGCGGGGAGATCCGCGTAGGCGTAATACGGGAGGATTCCGCTTAGGTGATTGTGCGCGTCGAAGTAGCGGACGCCGCCCGGCGAGGCACCAAGCAGCGGCAGCGACATCGCAAAAAGGATGGCAGCTGCAGCCGGTAAGCTTCGCATAGCGATTCCTTACCAGCAGGCGGCGTCATCCCTGCGTGATTTAGAAAGCCCCGATTCCTTTAGGGGTGCCGAGTCCGGTCGGACCGTCCCACCCCTGACCGGCGACGCAGAGTGGCGCGCCGCACGTGCCGTTGCTTCCGGAAGCGATGTCGTTCAAGCTCGATGTGTGCGAGTACGGATTTCCTGCAGGATTGGCGCTTGCGTAGTCGGCGAGCGCGAAGACTGAAGCAACGATCGGCGTGGCGACGGACGTTCCCCCAAAGACGAGCCACCCGCGCCGCTGGAAGGTATCGTAAATTGCCACCCCCGTGTGGGGATCTGCATCGGCCGAGACATCGGCTTCCGCGCGCATCGAGCACCCGGTGTTCAAACCGCTTTGGAAGCCGGGCTTGGCGTAAATCTTACTGCAGCCGCTCCCTCCGTTCAGCCATGCGGTTTCCGCGCGCGGGCTGACCGCCGTCAAACTGGTTCCCCCGACGCCGACGACGCTGGGAAGTACGGCAGGCCACTGCGCGGTGGAGTTGTAACCGTGGTCGCCGGTCGAAGCCACGATTGCTCCGCATCTGTCTTTATAAACGCCGTCGTACGCTTCCGTTCCCTCGTTGCTGCTCCAGCTATTGCTGACGTAGTCGGCCTGGGAGGTCGCGTATTGTTCGGCGCTGCTGAGATCGGCGAGGCTCGTCGAAGCAGCTTCTACCAAAAGAATCTTACAGTTCGGGCAGACGGCAGAAACCATCTCAACGTCAACCGATTCTTCCGCGGCCCACCCTGCGTTCGTTTGCGACGTATACTTCTGTTTGGTAAAACAGCCATTGGAGACGGTGCAGGCCGGCAGCCCGTACTGCGAGCGGTAAACGTTGAGATCCGACTCCACGTTCGGATCGTCATATGCGTCAACGATGGCGATGGTCTGACCAGAGCCGGTGGTCTGGCTATCAGTCGTCAGCCCGTACGCCGTCTGCAGGTCGCTCGGAGCGTAGCCCCCCGGCGTGTTCGGCGCAATGGGTCCGTCAATGTCGGTACGGAGCCAGGCTTGGCAGCGCGCAAAACCCCTTCCCACGTCGCCGCAGACGCGGGCCGAGGGTCCTTGGCGTGGCCAGAGTCCCAACTGCGCGGCCGTCGCACTCCGTGGTACGGACGTCGCGCTCTGGAGTACGCTCGAAAGGCTTTGCTGAGGGTGGGGCCGGCATGACGCGCTCGCGGTTCCCGGCAGCATGCTTGTCTTGGTGCAGGCCGTTAAAACGGCAACCGCGGCTACGGCGGTAAGAGTCGCGAAGCGCACTGACTCCCGTTCCTTTCGAATCTAGGTAAGCAATCAGCATGGCACACGTTTCCGTGCAAAGGCTGAGAAACCAGCATAGCACCTGCCGTCTTGCCGCGGTGGCTAACGTTTTGATCAAAGGCTTGCGTCGTGCTTAGATAAATGAGAACCCCGCCGGAATCGGCGGGGTTCTCATACTAAGACTCACGGTCAACCCAGCGTGCTTAGCCTACTGCGCCTTCCATCTCCATTTTGACCAAGCGATTCAACTCGACCGCGTATTCCATCGGGAGTTCCTTGACGAAGAAGTCGAAGAAGCCGTTGACGATCATCGCGACCGCATCTGCTTCGGCAAGCCCGCGCGACATTGCGTAGAACAGCTGTTCTTCGCCGATCTTGCTGACGCTCGCTTCGTGTTCGACGGTCGAGCGCTGCTCGTGGATCTTCATCGTCGGTTTCGTATCGCTCGACGATTCGTCGTCCATAATGAGCGCATCGCAGCGGACGCGGGTCTTCGCGCCGACCGCGCCGGCGTGTATTTCCACCAAACCGCGGTACGTCGTCTTCCCGCCATGCGCGCTGACGCTCTTGTTCGTCACCATCGACGTCGTGCGCGGCGCGGCGTGGATTACTTTAGCTCCCGCGTCCTGATGCTGGCCTTCGCCGGCAAACGCCATCGAAAGAATCTCACCGCGCGCGCCTTCGCCCATCAAATAGATCGAGGGATACTTCATCGTGAGGCGCGAGCCGATGTTTCCGTCTACCCATTCAACGGTGGCGTCTTTATGAGCCATGGCCCGCTTCGTGACGAGGTTGAAAATATTGCGGTACCAGTTCTGGATCGTCGTATACCGGATCGATGCGCCTTCCATTGCGATCAGCTCGACGACCGCCGAGTGCAGCGACGACGTCGAAAACTTCGGCGCGGTGCAGCCCTCGATGTAGTGCACCTTCGCGCCCTTGTCGGCGATGATCAGCGTGCGCTCGAACTGGCCCATGTTCTCGGCATTGATCCGGAAATAGGCTTGCAGCGGCATCGCGACCGTCACGCCCGGCGGCACGTAGATGAACGATCCGCCCGACCACACGGCCGAGTTCAAAGCGGAGAACTTGTTGTCGCCCGACGGAATCACCGTCGCTAAATACTTCTGAACGATCTCGGGATATTTCTTGACCGCGGTGTCCATGTCGCAGAACAGCACGCCCTGCTCGTCTAGCGCCTTGGTTGTATTGTGATAGACGACTTCCGATTCGTACTGCGCGGAAACGCCCGACAGAAACTTGCGCTCGGCCTCTGGGATTCCAAGTCGGTCGAACGTCCGTTTGATATCGTCCGGCACGTCGTCCCACGAGCGCTCCGTCTTGTCGGTCAACTTCACGAAGTAGTGAATGTTCGAGAAGTCAATCTCGTTCAGCCGCGCGGTGTCGCCCCACGCCGGCATCGGCTTACTAAGGAAGATCTCGTACGCTTTGAGCCGGAACTCGCGCATCCAGGCCGGCTCGTCCTTCATCGAGCTGATTCGCTCGACGATCTCAGGCGTCAGCCCCTTGTCCGATTTAAAGACGTAGTTTTCCTCATCGTGGAACCCATGACGGTAGTCCTCGATCAGTTCGGCCGGCTTCACCGGGGCTTCAAGTTTCAATGCCATTGCCTCCTCAGCGTACCCCCTCCAGTCCAACATAGTCAAGATAATGAAGTGCTAGCTTGATTTTCCTGTGGAATAGCCGTGGAAAAACCCCTTTACAGGGGGGGGCGTAGGGGGTATGATTGGCGCCGGTCCTCCTTCGACTGCGCTCAGGACTACGCGCCTGACGGCGCTCCGCCAAGAGGTAGTTCAGGGGCCACGGTAGGGGAAGGCGCGCCCTTCGCGCCATCGCGGCGAGCCGCCCGCGCACCGCAAAGCGCCGGCACGAGCTCTCCGAAAGGTCGGGGGAACGGACTGCACCGCAGCCGCCAGCCGACGAAGTCCGGAGGTGGGATTCCTCAAGGGTCAAGGAGACCTGTACAAATTGAAGGCACTCGGCAGGCACATCGTGTGCGAGCTTTCGGGCTGTCAACCATCGCTACTCGCGGATATCCACGGCATCGCAGCCATGATGATCGCGGCCGCCAAGGCCGCCGGCGCTACGATTATGGAGAGCGCATTTCATAGATTTGAGCCACAGGGCGTCTCGGGAACGGTCATTTTGGCCGAGTCCCATCTTTCGATCCATACTTGGCCGGAGAAGGCCTATGCCGCGATGGATTTTTACACGTGCGGCGACCACACCGACCCCTGGGCTGCTTGCGATTTCGCAGCTGCAACGCTTCGCGCGAAGAGCGTACTCGCTACCGAACTCAAACGCGGAATCGAGAAGAGTGACGGCGAGTTCACGCACGTACTCAACAGCAATCAAGATGCTCGGGTGCTGACGGCGTAAGCGCGCGGTTTTTTAACCGCTATCATCAGCAATTATCACCTTTGAAATGCATTAACTCGGCAGGCGCATTGCGCCTGCCGTCCAATTCTATTGCTAACACGGTTTTTGCTCTCGCCATTTAGGGGAAACGATTTTCATGCGTCAATCTATGCTTCGCGCCTGCATCGTCACAACGGTCACTCTAGCGTTGGCAGCTTGCTCCGGCATGGGAATGCCTGGGTCGTCGAGCGGCTCCATGGTGCCGCCGTCGGCCGGTGCTCCTGTCCAGCAAGCCGAGCCGGGCAGCCCGATGCAGCGAGACGAAACGAGCGCTCCAACGCAGCAAGACGAGACAAGCGCTCCAACGACGGACGGCGCGCCGGTCAGTCTCGCTAAGGGCGCGCTGGCTGGTCTCTTGCAACCGCTTGCGGTCACTACTTGCGCAACGAGCCCGCCGCAATATCAATGGATCTTCAAAGGCGCTTGCCAGAAGTTTACGTTAAAGCCGACCGGAGCCAGCTTCAGCTTGCAAGAGTGGCACGACATCACCGTTAAGGGTTCGATTGGGGCGAACAATCTCAAGGCTCCCGCAACGGTCTATCTTGCCGACGCCACCGACTCCAACGGTGACATCGAAACTTACAAAGGCAAAGCCTTTGACAAGTACAAAGCCGAAGGCACGACGATCATTTATGCGGTCGCCATAAATCAGGGCAAAACGGCCATTACGCCGAAAACGGGCAAGAAGCCGATTCTCCAGTACATCATCACGGATGCCAAGCCAATCCCCGGAAAGAGCTGCGGTGCTGCGGTTCTTACAACCGGAGAAAAGGGCTCACTCGTTTGGTCGACGTTGCCGGGCGGCCCGTTTCCGGTTAAGGGTAAGACCGTCACAATCACGCAATACACCGTTCCGCGTAACTTCGAGCTTCCTCCGAGAACGGCGCTCTACTTCGCGGTCAACTGCTTCGGGTAATCCTTTCGCTCAGGATGACATAGGGAGGCCCCGCCGTATGGCGGGGTTCTTCTTTTGTGCGGCCAATCTATGACAAGACATGCCGAAGACGCAGTATTGGCAGTGGTACGTCGAAGAGTTCGCACCCACCGAGCAGCATCATCATGCAATAGAGGAACTCTTCGTCTCGGAACGCTCGGCCTTCCAGCAGATCGCAGTGCTGCGCTCGCCGGTCTTCGGCAAGATGCTTGTGATCGACGGCGATACGCAAAGCTCCCAGGCCGACGAACGGATCTATCACGAGGCGCTGGTCCATCCCGCACTGGCCGCCTCAGAGGATCGCAAGAATGTCTTAATTCTCGGAGGCGGCGAGGGCGCGACGCTGCGCGAGGTCTTGCGTTCTCCCGACGTCGCGCGCTGCACGATGGTCGATATCGACGAGCGCGTTATTGACGTCTCAAAGAAGTTTCTTCCCGAATGGTCCGCCGGCGCGTTCGACGATGCCCGCGCCGAGGTGATCGTCGGCGATGCGCTCGAGCATATGCGCGTGCATCAAGATCGCTACGGCGCGATCCTTTCCGATCTGACCGAACCGCTTGAGGATTCACCCAGCAATCCGCTCTTTAACGACGACGTCTTCGCGCTGATCAAATCGCGTCTGACCGAGGGGGGCATTTACGCGCTTCAGGCGAGCACCGCCGGCGTGCACAACGCCGCACTGCACTGTAAAATGGCGCGTACCCTGCGGCGCCACTACGCCAACGTCGCTTCTTTCTTTACGCACGTGCCCGCCTTCGATACCGATTGGGCCTTCCTGGCCTGCAGCGACCGGGTCGATCTCGCGCGCCTCGAAGCCGCCCGCATCGACGCCTACTGCGCACGCCTCCATGGCGAGAGCTTTTTCTACGACTCCGAAACGCACCGGCGCCTTTTCTCGCTGCCGCTCTACCTTCGCCGAATGCTGAGTGCCGGCGGGGATACGTTTTAAGCGGACGAAGGGGGCAACATGAGCATTGACTTTTCGGGCGCACCGCGCGCCTGGGAGAAGGAGAAGAGCAACTTCGTTGCGCTCCTCGATCTGAGGCTCGAAAGCGTCGAGCACGGCAAAGCGGTGATGCGTATGCCCTACCGCAGGGAGATTACCAACGGCACGGGCGCCGTCCACGGCGGCGCGATCGTCAGCCTCTGCGACACGGTCTTCTACGTCGCCCTCGCGTCGATCTACGGGCGCGATCAAGATACTACGACGATCGCACTGCAATGCAACTTTCTCGCGCCGGCCGGCCCGCCGCACGATCTCATCGCCGAAGCGCGCGTCCTGCGGGGCGGCCGCCGCATCGTTTACGGCGAAGTCTATGTGCGCAGCGGCACGGAGATCGTGGCTCATGCCACGCTCGACTTCCTCAACAGCTACCCCACCGAAAAACCGGCGAAATCTGGGCACTTCGCGCCTTCGCCGTAGGCTGCGTGGGTATAACTCGTCAGATGAATAAACGCACGGCGCTTCACGCCGAGCACGTTCGCGCGGGCGCAAAACTCGTTCCCTTCGGTGGTTTCGAGATGCCGGTGCAGTATTCGAGCATCCTGCGGGAACACGATGCCGTGCGTCACCGTGCAGGACTCTTCGATCTCTCGCATATGGGCCAGTTTTGGCTCGCCGGCGATATGGTCGCGCCCTGGGCCGATACCCTAACCACCAATGCAGTTGGGACGATGAAGCCGATGCAGGCGCGCTACAACCTGTTTTGCAATCGGAGCGGCGGCACGCAGGACGATACGATCTTCTATCGCCTCGAAAAGCGTTGGCTGCTGGTCGTCAATGCGTCGAATGCCGATAAGATGTGGGAGCACCTCAACGCCAATCGTCCCGAGATCGGCGTCGAGCTCGAGAACCAGCATGGCAAATGGTCGCTCGTTGCGATTCAAGGCCCGCGTTCGGTCGCGATGCTCCAGCCGCACGTCGACGTCAATCTCAGCGAGCTCAAATATTATTTTTGTACCGAAGGTCACGTTGACGGCGCGCCCGCTACGATCGCGCGAACCGGGTACACCGGGGAGGACGGCTTCGAGCTCTTCCTTTCCAACAACGATGCACCGAGAATCTGGAGCGCGCTGCTGGAGGCTCATCGCAGCGAAGGGCTGGAACCCTGCGGCCTCGGGGCGCGCGACGTCTTGCGCCTGGAGGCCGGCATGCCGCTCTACGGACACGAGCTAACCGAGGCGATCACGCCGGTTCAGGCCGGCCTTTCTTGGGCCGTCAAGACGGTTAAGCCGGAGTTTCTCGGTAAAGAGGCGCTCGAACGGCAGATCCAAGGCGACGACTATTCCCGCATCGTGGGTGTGGTGATGCGTGGGCGCGTTCCCGCCCGCGAGGGCTACCCGGTCTGGCACGAAGGGCGTGCCGTGGGCTCGATCCGCAGCGGCTCGATCGCGCCCTCGGTCGACAACAAGAACATCGCGACGGCGCTCGTCGAGAAATCGGCTGCAACCGATGGTGCGCGGCTGGAGGTCGAGATACGCGGCGCGAAGCATGAGGCGACCGTCGTATCGCTCCCATTTTACAAGCGCGCGAAATAACGAAAGAGGAGAAGTCTTGGCGCAACCGGACGACCTGCTGTACAGCAAAGAACACGAGTGGGTGAAGCTCGACGGCGAGAATGCGACGATCGGCATCACCGATTACGCGCAAGAGTCGCTCGGCGATATCGTCTACGTCGAACTACCGAAGGTCGGCACGGAGATCGAGCAGTTCGCCAACGTCGGCGTCATTGAATCGGTCAAAGCGGTCTCCGATCTTTTCACGCCGATGTCCGGCAAGGTCGTCGAGATTAACACGACCCTCGATGGCGATCCAGCCGCCGTCAACCGCGAGCCCTACGGCGCCGGTTGGCTCTTCAAGCTCAAGCTGTGGGATCAGGGCGAGGCGAAATCACTGCTCAACCCAGCCGATTACGAGAAAATCACCGCCGAATAGCGCTACGGCCGAATAAAGCGTACTGCGGCAAATCCGATGGCCAACATAATGCCGAGGAAGAGATAGAATCCGGCCGTCTCGACGCGCTTCTTGCCACTGAGGGCCGCCGAGATAATGAGGACCTGTGAGCGCCAGCAAGCCGCGATGACGCAGTCCCCCACGATCAACGCGCTGGCGTGAGACGCTCCGCTCGCCAAGGGTAGCGCGTACGTAACCACGATCACGATTTGGATCGCAACCAACAGCCACGCCACTGGGCGGGGGCCGTAGCTCGTGACGGTGCCGTCGAACCAGAAGTGCATGGGGATCTGGTCGGGAAGCTCGCGGTAGCGCCGCAACGTCAGAGATGCGGTCGCCCCAATGAGGACGAAACCGACGGCAACGAGTGCTGCTATCACCGGAGTTTCCTACCGCAATTGTCGCAATCGGTTTCACGAAATCGACGCCTGCCCGGCGGCGCGGGCCGGGGACCGGCGGCGGCGCCGCGAAAGACTCCCAAAGATGTACGCACCGCACACTAAGCGCGACGTCGAGCAGATGCTCGGCGCGATCGGTATCGAGTCGCTCGACGACCTTCTGCGCGTTCCGAACGAAATCGCGCTGACAGCGAAACTGGACGTGGTTCCGGCGCTGCCGGAGTATCAAATCCAGCGGCGCTTCGATCACTTCGCCGAAAAGAACGCGGGCGTCGAGTACCGCTCGTTCCTCGGCGCGGGTTCGTATCGCCACTATGCGCCGCCGGCTATTGCGGCGCTCGCCATGCGCGGCGAGTTTCTCACGGCCTATACGCCCTACCAAGCCGAAGTCTCGCAAGGCTATCTGCAGGCGATCTACGAGTGGCAAACCTATATCTGCCTGCTCACCGGTATGGATATCGCCAACGCTTCGGTTTATGACGGAGCGACGGCATTAGCCGAAGCCGCGATCATGGCGCTGGGCACGACGGATCGTCGCAAGATCCTCGTCTCGCGCACGCTCCATCCGAACTATCGCGCCGTGTTGCGCACCTACTGCGACGGTCTCGACGTATCCGTCGATGAGATTGGTTTCGACGAAAACGGCACGACGGATCTCGCCGCGCTCGCGCAAACCGTCGAAAGCAAAGAGTACGCCGCCGTCGCATTGCAGTCGCCGAACTTCTTCGGCATCGTCGACACGCTGACGCAGAGCGCGCTCGATGCCGTCAAGCGCAGCGGTGCGATTCCGATCGCGGTGGTGGCGGAGGCGCTCTCGCTTGCGGCGTTCGCGCCGCCCTCTTCGTGGGGCGCACAGATCGTCGCCGGCGAGGCTCAGAGTTTCGGCGTCGCCCAGGCATACGGCGGTCCCTATGCCGGCTTCATCGCTTCGACGCAGGAGCACATGCGGCGCATTCCAGGACGGCTCGTCGGCAAGAGCGTCGATAACGCCGGCCGCACCGCATACGTGCTGACGTTGCAAGCGCGCGAACAGCACATCCGCCGCGAGCGCGCGACCTCGAATATCTGTACGAACCAGGCGCACTGCGCGCTGATCGCCACGATCTATCTCGCGCTCATGGGGAAGACCGGTTTACGCGACGCGGCCGCGCTCAATCTCGCGCGGTCCCGCGAGCTGGCCAGCGCGGTCGCGAACGTCGACGGTGCCACACTCAAATACGCCGCGCCGTTCTTCAACGAGTTTGTCGTGGACGTAGGTGCGCCGGCCGCCGGCGTTCTGATGTCGCTGCAAGCGCTCGGAATTCTCGGCGGTGTGGATCTCGGCCGCTGGTATCCGGAGCTGCAATCGTGCATCTTGATGACCGCCACGGAACTCACCACCAGCGCCGATATCAACGCGCTCGCCGCCGCGCTCGACGGAGCAATCAATGTCCACGCCCACATCTAAGGCGTCCGAGCCCCTGATCTTCGAGCTCGGCCAAGAGGGGCGCGCGAACCGCTACCTCGAGGAAGGCAAACCGCTCGAAAGCTTCCTTCCGGCGTCCGTGCTGCGTGACGATCTTCCGCTGCCCGATAACAGCGAGCTCGACGTCGTGCGCCATTACACGCGCCTCTCGCATCGGACGTTCGGCATCGACCTCGGCTTCTATCCGCTGGGCTCGTGCACGATGAAGTACAACCCGCGCGTCAACGACGCGATCGCGATGCGTCCCGAGTTCGCGCAACTGCATCCATACACGCCCGACGAGCTCGCGCAAGGTGCGCTGCAGGTGATGTACGAGCTGGAACGCTCGCTGAGCTCGCTCTTCGGCATGGCGGCGTTCTCGCTCAATCCATCGGCCGGCGCTCACGCCGAGCTCGGCGCGCTGCTCATCGCCAAGAAATACTTCAAAGATCGTGGCGAGACGCAGCGCGACAAAGTGATCGTGCCCGACACCGCGCACGGCACCAACCCGGCCTCCGCCGCAATGTGCGGCTTCAAGGTGATGTCACTGCCGAGCAGCCAGCGCGGACGCGTCGGCGTGGAAGAGATTCGCGCGATCCTCGGGTCGGACACCGCCGTTTGCATGATGACCAATCCGAACACGCTCGGTCTCTTCGAGGACGATATCGCCGCAATCGCCGCGGCGGTTCACGAAGCCGGCGGCCTGATGTACTACGACGGCGCCAACGCCAACGCTATCATGGGCTACGCCCGCCCGGGCGACATGGGCTTCGATCTCATGCATCTCAACACGCACAAGACCTTCACGATTCCCCACGGCGGCGGCGGCGCAGGGCACGGTCCGCTCGGCGTGGCGGCGCACCTCGTGGAGTACTTGCCCACGCCGGTCGTCGCGGCGTCGCCACGACCTAACGGCGAGACGGGCGCGGCGCCGAGCGATCGTCTGACCTTTTCTCTGGACTTCGACCGGCCGAAATCGATCGGGCCGCTGCGATCATTCTGGTCGAACTTCGCGCACGCGGTCCGCGCGCTCGCCTATCTCTACGCCAACGGAGCGGAAGGGTTAAAGCGCGTCTCGCAGCTCGCGGTGCTCAACGCAAACTATCTGCGCGTCAATATCGCAGAGTTTCTCGAGACGCCGTACGTCGAGGTTTGCCGTCATGAGTTCGTCGCCTCTGCGCAAGCCCTCAAACGCGATCACGGCGTGCGCGCGCTCGATCTGGCAAAGGCCCTGTTGGACTACGGCTACATGGCACCGACGATCTACTTTCCGCTCATCGTACCGGAGTGCTTGATGATCGAGCCGACTGAAACGGAGTCAAAAGAAACGCTCGATGGATTCGTCGCGGCCTTGCGCGAGATCGTCGAGCAGGCGAAGAGTAACCCGCAGGCACTGCTCGATGCGCCGGTTACCACCGTCGTCGGCCGCGTTGACGAAACTCGCGCCGCGCGCCAACCGGACCTTCGGTGGCGCCCTGGTTAGCGACTCCCGTCAATATTTTTCGAAAGGCTGAAGGGCCGCGGTTTGCAGCCTCAGAAAAGATGACTCAAGTCACTAACTCGGCCCTGGAGGCGACTTGCTTCAACCGCTAATCGACAACCTGTGCCTTAGGGGGCCGCTTGAGCGGAGCACCTCGGATGTGGCGGCGTTACTCGCACAAACGCGTGGCTCTGGGTTATCCAGCCGGCCGCTTCTCGTGTGTCCGGGCGGCTATACGCGTTCGTGCGTTTACTCCGACGAGCGTTTCGAGGTGCTCCTCCTCAATTGGGCGGCCGGAGCCGTCTCTGCGATCCACGACCACGGCGGGCAGCACTGCTGGATGCAGGTGATCGAGGGACAACTGATCGTGGATGATTACCTCCGCATCGATGCCGGCGAGCGTCCCGGCTTCGCGCGCGTCGAAGCACGAGGCTCTCGTCTCATGGAGGCTGGCGATCTGGATCTGCGCTCGGGCCGGTTTGACCTTCACCGGGTGAGCGCATCCTCGGGCGCAATGGCACTCTCGCTCCACATTTATGCCGCGCCTTTGAAAGAGTTCTCCGTCTACGACGAGTTGACTCACAGCTGTAAAACAGTCCGAGGCATCTACGACGACGTGCTCTCGGCATTCGCGCCCGCGTCGCGTTAGCCAAACCGCATGATCGAGGTGGATGCCGCCGTCATCGGGGGCGGCTTTAGCGGCGCTGCGGTCGCAGCACAACTGGCTCGGCGCGTACGACCGGACTTCTCGCTCGTGCTCTTTGAGCCGAATGAACTCGGCCGCGGCGCTGCGTACGGCACGCGCCACGACGAGCACCTGCTCAACACGCGCGCTAGCATGATGAGCCTCTTCCCCGATGACCCCGGCCATTTCGTACGCTGGCTCGGAGCGCGAGCAAACCCTTCGGATTTTGTATCGCGCCGCTTGTACGGCGCGTATGTCAATGAGATCGCGCGACAAGCCTTCGAGCGCTCCAGGTTTACGCACGTTGCGGATCGCGTGCGCCGCGTCGAGCGGCGCGCCGATGGGGAGTACGTCGTCGAGTCCGGGATCGGCACACGGTTCGTTGCGCGAGCGGTGGTCGTAGCTACCGGAAATCCACCCCCGAACGGCGGGTTCTTGCCTCGCGAAATCCGGTTGCACCCCGGATACATTGACGACCCATGGCGTTGCGATTACAAACGCGTCGGCGGACACGTGCTGGTGATCGGATCCGGACTGACCGCACTCGACGTGCTGGTGGCACTCGACGCGCGTGGGCATCGCGGCGTCGTTCACGTTCTGTCGCGTCGCGGGCGCTTTCCCAACGTGCATGCCGACGTTGCAGCCTACGACGTCATTCCGGCGTTGGATACTCGAGATGCAGGCGCGCTGCTGCACAGCTTTCGACTGCACGTAAGAAAAGCGGCGGAACGTGGCTTCGACTGGCGATCCGTCGTTCGACGCGTTACGCCCGGAGGCGGAAGCGATCTGGCGGCGGCTCTCGCCCATCGAGCAGAGCCGCTTCGAACGCCATCTTCGCACGCATTGGGAGCGCCATCGCCATCGCGCTCCGCAGCAAGTTGACGCGGTGCGCCAACGCTACCAAGATGCAAAACGGCTCTTCGTGCACGCGGGCACCATTAGCGAAGTGCAACGCGGAACCGTTACGATTGCGCTGCGCGACGGAGAACGCATGGACGTGCGACCCGATTGGATCGTCAACTGCACCGGCGTGGGCGGCGCGCCGGCGATGCGCAAGGACCCGCTGCTTGCCGGGATGTTCGCCGACGGTTTGATCTCGGCGGTTCCTGGAAATCTCGGCCTTCGGACGACGAGCGACCTCGTGGCACTCGGCGCAACGAACGCGCCGACCGAAGGCCTGTGGATCGTCGGGCCACCGGTTCGCGGCTCCCGTTTCGAGGCGACTGCGGTTCCGGAGCTTCGCCTGATGGCAGACCTCGCCGCGAGGGAGATCGCACGTGCCGGCCTGCCTGCCTTTGCAAGCTTACAAGCAAGCCACCAAACCTAAAAAAGGAGCCTCCTTCTCGCAGGCGCTTCTTGGGCCGGGAGCTTATAATGGAGGTAATCAAGGGGGCTCGAAGCGGCCCCCTTCCCTGTCTCAAACCGTGGGAGCGTCATGCGGATCAAGTACGAAGTGTCGGCTGGCGGGCTCTTGCTCCGGCGCCGTGATTCGACCTACGATGCACTGCTGATTGGCCGTGGTGCGCCGCCGCGCGTTTGGACGCTTCCCAAAGGTCATGTCGAAGCTCGGGAATCGACCGAGCAAGCCGGCCTTCGCGAAGTTCGGGAAGAGACCGGTTGCTGGGGCGAGATCATCACCAAGCTCAGCGAGATTGCCTATTGGTTTTACGTCGGCAAAGCCAAACACCGCAAAGCGGTGACCTTTTACTTGATGCGATATCTCTCGGGCGACCCCGCCAATCACGACCACGAAGTGGACGACGCGCGCTGGTTCGACGTCGCGCAGGCCCGCAAGACGCTCAAGTACGTGAACGAAAAGCGCCTCGTCGATCTCGCCCTGGACTTCCTCGCAGCTAATCCAGCGGCATTCGGTGAGCCGGCGCTCCCCGCGACGATCGAAGCCCAAAGCGAACGCGCTTAATCGTTCGGTGTCATCCTGAACCTGTCGAAGGAAGCGCATAGCACCTTCACCGTCCGTATCGAAGCCTTCGATGGGCCGCTCGACCTGCTGCTGACGCTCATCAAAGACCAACAGCTCGACGTTGCGACGGTGCCCCTCGCGAGCATGGCCGAGCAGTACCTAGCATACGTTCGGACGATGGAGGCGCGCGACGTCGAGATCGCGGCCGAGTATCTCGTCATCGCCGCGACGCTAATCTTCCTGAAATCGAAGGCGCTGCTGCCGCCGATTCCCGCGGAGTTCGTCGACGACACCGAGACGCCCGAAGAGGTCGAGGAGCACCTGCGCCGTCGCCTGATCGCGTATTCGAAGTATCGCGAGTTCGGCGAACAGTTGCGCGAACATCAGCACGAAGCCAGCTCGTTTTACTATCGAGAGTCGGGCGATCCGGCCGGCGAGATCGTGCAGCGCTACGATATCGATCCCGACAAGCTCAAACGCGCGTTCATTGCGATGCTGGCGCAGGCCCGTCCGGAGAAACGCTCGATCGCCCGCGAGCGCGTTTCGCTGATCGCGTCGATGGATTACATCATGCGAAGAATCAAAGAGCGCGGCGATGCACGCTTCTCCGACCTGTGCGAAGAGCTGGGCATGACGCGCGACGTCATCGTCGTCACCTTTCTGGCGATCCTCGAGCTGATTCGCCGTCACCGCGTCGCCTTCGAGCAGACCGATGCTTTTGACGACATCCGCCTCTTCGCGGCAACCGCGGCATGAGCGCGCCGGAGCTCCAACGCCCGATCGAGGCCCTGCTCTTCGTCGCCGGCGAGGCACTCTCGATTCCTCAGCTGGCCAAGCTGCTCGACGCCGAAGAATCGGACGTCGCCACGGCGCTGGCGCAGATCGAGGCCGAGTACGGCAGTCGCGGGATCGTCGTGCGTGAAGTCGCCGGCGGCTATCGCTTTGCAACGTCGCCTCTCGCTCGCGACGTCGTCGAAGCCTATCTGCTTCCACCCAAGACGACGCTCTCGACGCCGGCGATGGAAGCGCTCGCGATTGTCGCGCACGTTCAGCCCGTGACGCGAGGCGAAATCGAAGCGATCCGCGGAGTGAACTCCGATAGTGTCGTGAGTACGCTGCTCGATCGCGGACTAATCGCCGAAGCGGGCCGCAAAGACGTCGTCGGCCGGCCGATGCAGTATAAGACGACGCCGTTTTTTTTGGAGTCTTTCGGCCTGCGTTCGCTCGACGATCTTCCGGAGCTGGAGTTGGAACCGGGACAGCCGCTCGAGTTCGACCTTGGCAGCCGCGCGCTGTCATCGTAAGTATGCGCGTCGGCCTGCACGTGCACGTCGCGGGCGGTCATGTGAAAGCGGTCGAGCACGCGAAAGCGGTAGGCGCGACCGCGATGCAAGTATTCTCCAGCAATCCGCGCAGCTATCGCACGACGGCGATCGACATTTCCGCACTCGAGGCGTTCGCACGGCTCCGCCGCGATGCGAGTCTCGATCCGTGCGCCATCCACACGCCGTATCTGATCAACTTCGCTAGCGCCGACCCCAAGATCTCACAAGGCTCGCTGCGCCTGTTGCAACACGATCTGGCCGCCGCCGCGCGCGGCGGCATGCGCTTCGTCAATACGCATCTCGGGTCGTACGGCACGCGCGACCGCGCAGAAGGCTTCGCGGCGATCTGCCGCTCGTTGGAGGCCGCGCTCGCGGATATCGAACCGGGCGTCTTTCTCGTACTCGAGAACTCGGCCGGCGCGGGAAACTTGGCCGGCGGGACGTTGGAGGAGCTCGGCGCCTTCGTACGCGCGTTGCCGCATCCGCAACTCGGCATTTGCCTCGACACCGCGCACGCGTGGGCGACCGGCTACGAGATCGACTCCAAGGCCGGCGTGGATCGCTTCATCGAGGAGGCATCGAACCAAATCGGGATCGATCGCCTGTTGATGTTTCACTTCAACGATACGCAGGTTCCGCTGGGCGCGAGCCGCGACCGTCATTGGCATATCGGCGAAGGGAACATCGGTTTCGAGGGTTTTCGCGCGCTGCTCGCCCATCCGCAGCTGCGCGACAAGACGGCAATCCTCGAAACGCCGGGAACGGACGAGGACGACCTGCGCAACATGCAAACCATCCGCAGCATCCTCCGCGGCGTCCTGTCATCCTGAGCGCAGTCGAAGGACGGGCGCAGGCGACGGAAAGGGATCGCCGAGATATGGCGTCGGTTCGAGGTATAAGAGCTTTTGCGGAACATCAAAGGTAAGCACGAAGCGCCGCAAGATCTCCATACCGACGGCAGGTACGCTGTTTGACGGACCCCAGGCGTTGTGAATTGCGTATGGGCCGATCGCAATCGTCGAAAACACCCCCGAGTAGTCGACGTATGCCAGCCCGAGGCCGACTCCTTGGACGCTCTTTCTGCGCGTTGGGGATTCTCTCACGAGATCATCGCTTACGGCGTCGTCGGAGCCGGTATCGATGCGAACGCTTCGCTTAGCGGAGATGCCGTTTGCTAGCGACAGCCGCATCGGAATGAAAAGATGGTCGGCGCGATCGGTTAGCGAGATCGCGGAGCCGTCTCCGCCGTAGCGGAAGTTCAGTGGCTCGAAGACGCTGAAAGTTTTTGTCATGGGATCGATCCGAACGACGTAACGTTTGAAGAAGTCGGCGCCCAGCAGACCGTCCTCGTGAAGCGATGTTCCCGCCTGGCTCAGATCGTAAATCCACGGGTCGTTGACGTGAAAGCGAATGGCCCCAACCGCGATGTCAATCGGAACTGCGTGCTGCCGAAGTACGGTTCCCCGCCCCGCACCCTGCGCGCGATCGCTGCGGACGACTGCGATCTGCAGGCGCCTTGCCGTCGAAGCGTCGAGGACGGTGTGCGGCGCGCCCGTATCGACGTCGAACCAAACGACGGCCCGGTCGAGCTGAATGGGCACGCGTATGAGGTGATCGTCGAGTTGATACGTCAATATCGTGAGGGGCGCGGTACCGGCCCGAGCCGTTGTGACCAGGCACGCCGCCATCACGAGAGCAGTCAGCGCGGCGGCGATGCGGCACGGCGCCGAAACTGGTTGACGCATAGTGTAGACATGTATACACTTTAAGCGTGACGCTGTCAATCAAGGGTACCTCGGAACAAATCGCCGACGCGCTGCGTGCCGAGATCGAGTCCGGCTCTCTCGCGCCCGGCTCATCGCTCAATCAGGTACACATCGCCGATCGTTTCAAACTGAGTCGCATTCCCATTCGCGAAGCGCTGCGGCATCTGGAGGCAGAAGGTTACCTCACGTACCTTCCAAACAAGGGTGCCGTCGTCGCTCGGACGCCAAACGCGTCGGAAATGCTGGAAATCATCGAGCTCCGTGAAGTTCTCGAGGTGCGCCTGATCGAGCGTGCGATTCAAAACGCCGATGGGGATCTCGTCGCACGCGCCACCAAGGCGATGAATCTAATGAATCGCGCGCACGACGAAGCCTCGTTGCGAGGCTCGCACGAACGCTTTCATGCGGTCTTTTTCGACGTCGCGCATCGACCGCTGATGGCCGAAATGATTAACGCGTGGCGCTTCCGGCTCCAATTCGATCGCCAGCAGGCATTTCTCCGCAGCGCGCGCGGAGTGCACCGGCGGCTGCTTGCCGCCTTCGCAAACTCCGACGCCCGGGGCGCGACGGAATGCGTCCGCGAAGAGTATGCGCTAATGCGGACGGCCGTCGTCGGGAAAGGCGCGCTTAGGCGACGCGCAGGTGCGGAAGACGGAGGCTCGACTCCAAGAAGAGCGCCGAATCGGCGCGGTTGACCCTCAGGCGGAGTTCGACGTCGGTGACGTCGGAGACGAGCGGGGCGGTGCGGACGGGGTCGCGGAACATGTTGTAATCCTTTTGAAGAAGTGGTAACCTTCAATCATTATATGGCGGTGACTAGTAACTTGTCAACATCTTTTGCCGGTGATGAGGAAATCGTGACCACCCTGCAGCCGGCGCCCGACCGGGCGCCCGGGTCGCTCGATCTCGTGCGCCTTTTCGAAAACACCGTCGACCTTCCAAGCGGGCCCGACGAGCTCGATTCACTCGAGCGCGCTGGAGCCTGGTGCGCAAGCCACGGTCTGCCGACGCCCCTGGACGAAGGCCACGTCGAGCTCCTGCGTGCCTTCCGGGAGGCCCTGCGCGATCTACTCTTTGCCAACAACGGCGAGGGCGACCAGCACGCCGCCTGGGAAGCCCTCAGCCCGTTCCTCTCGCGCGCGCGGCTTGGCCTAAACATCGACCCCGATCGTGGGCTGGAACTGCAGCCTGTGAGCCACGAGGCCGAAGGGCCGATCGCGTCGCTGCTTACCATCGTCTACGAATCGCTGCTCAAGGGAACGTGGTCGCGTCTGCGCGCGTGCCGCAAGCAGACGTGCCGCTTCGCCTATTACGATCAGACCAAGAATGGCTCGCGCGCCTGGTGCAGTATGGCGACGTGCGGCAATCAAGCCAAAGCGCAGCGACGCCGCGCGCGCGAGCGCAACCTCCCGACGTGAGCCTGTCATCCTGAGCGCAGTCGAAGGATTCATCGCGCACTTCGACATTGACGCATTCTACGCAAGCGTCGCCGTGCGCGACAATCCGGAGCTGCGCGGCAAGCCGGTAGCGGTCGCCGGTTCGAGCCGGCGTGCGGTCGTGCTCACCGCGTCGTACGAAGCTCGCCCATACGGGGTACGCTCCGCCCTCCCGCTCTACAAGGCGCGCATCGCCTGCCCCGAACTGATCGTCGTGCCGCCCGATATGCAGAAGTACCGGTCGATCTCGCACGAAATCTTCGCCATCTTTCGCAAAGACAATCGCGCGGTCGAAGGGCTCTCGATGGACGAAGCCTTTGTTGCCGTCGGCGTGGCCACGCTCGACGAAGCGCGCGCGTTTGCCGCGGCGATTCGCCGTGAGGTCTTCGAGGCGACGCGACTCACGGTGAGCGCCGGCGTTGCCACGGCAAAGATGGTCGCCAAGATCGCTTCCGACTCGTGCAAACCCGACGGCCTGCTCGCGGTCGCGCCGGGGGAAGAGGCGGCGTTTCTGGCTCCGATGCCGGTCTCGCGCCTGTGGGGCATCGGGCCCAAAACCCAAGCGCGCTTAAGCGTCTTCGGCATCACGACGATTGGCGAACTCGCAGCACTCGACGACGCGCAGCTACGCGAGCTTTTCGGCTCGTGGTTTCATGAAGTGCGCGATCTCGCGCGTGGCGTCGATTCCCGCCGCGTCGAGCCCGAACGCGAGACGAAATCGATCTCGACGGAAGAAACGTTCGAGTACGACGTACGGGACGAAACCCGGCTCATCGACCTCTTGCGGATCCAAGCCAAAGAGCTCGCCGAAAATCTAACGCTCGAAGGAAGCAGCGCCCAAACGGTCGCGGTAAAGATAAAGCGCGCCGACTTTACGATCGTGAGCCGCCAAACTCATCTCACCGAGCCGACACGCGATGCGCGTCGAATCTTTCGCGCCGCGGTCTACTGTTTGCGACGCGTCGCGCTCGAAGGAGCGCCGGTGCGTTTGCTTGGAACGCGCGTCGCCTCCCTTACAGAAGGCGACGCTCTCCAAACCAGCCTCTTTTAGGAGCCCCGTGGGGCTCCTGGGCGTTACATCGCGGACGTCGAGCGCGTGCAGTATCCCTTGAAGGCCGGCTTCATGCTTGTCACCGTGGTGTAGCCCGTAAAGTCGAACCGGTTCTGACTCGTGCGGATCGTTTGGCTGTGACCGAGGGGCGGCATCGAGTTTGCGTGATCCACCCATTGCTCGGTATTTCCGGTCCACGGCTTGGCGTAATCGACCGACCAGTTGGAATCGTTGCCCAACTGAGTTTGAACGAAGCGGTGGTTTTTCGCGTCGAATGTCGTGACGATCTCGAGTGCGTACGCGGTCTTCATTTTGCCCTGCGGCGGAACGAGGACCCATCCGCGCATGACGCCCGAATCGAGCGTGTACGTGGCCGTCGCTTTACTCGGTGTCTGCCCGACCGGGCCCGCCATGCAGGACCAACTGCCCACGTAATACTGCATGGGATCCATTCCCATCGTGCTCTGCCCGCTCATCATCTGCGCGCCGGCGGGCGCGCCTAGAGCGAAAATCAAGACAAAAAGACCGATTGCCTTACTCAAAATGCCCCCTACCTTTCTTGCCGGCCGCGTGATTGCGGCTTGCCGGTTACCCTACGGAGCGCAGGCTTCGGTAGCAAGCCTGCGCTACCATCCTAAATTTAACCAAGCGTGGCGCCTCCGTTGACGCGTTAACGCTGGTTTCGATGGCATAATCGTGTGTGATGCAGTACCGCGGAGCCCGGCGATTGCTCCATATCTCGGCGCTCGGCTTGCTCCCGGTATTCTCGGCCTGCGGCGAAGCGGCGTCCTTGGGCGCCTCCTCGCCGCTCGGTCCCGAGGCGAGAGCGTTTCGATGCGCTACTTTTAACGGGCCAAAGGCCTCTACGTATGACGAGTTCTTCGGAATCAATGATCGGGAAGAAATTGTCGGCTATGCCGGTGGCGTGGGGCCCTACGAATTCCATCCGGGCAAGCGTTATGAGATCGAGCGCTTTCCGGGATCCGTCGATAGCGAACTCACGTCGTTGGACAACGACGGTGCAGTAGCGGGATGGTACGAGGCTGCCCGCGGCAGGATCTACGGGATGACCGAGTGGCAAGGCATCTGGACGAAGTACTCTGACCCGCGCGCCGGCGGCCGCGCGATGCGAATTCTCGGGATCAACGATTCGAACGATGTTGTCGGATACTACGAGAATCGTCAGGGCGTTGAACCAAGCATTCTTCTTTCTCGCGGGGAGCAAGTTTCGCACGATATTCCGTTTCAGTACGAGTTCTGTCGCCAGCGCAGTAAACGACCGCGGACAGATCGTCGGCTGGGAGACGGTGCAAGTGGAGCTACCGAAGGCTGGCTGCTCGAGGGCAAGCGGTTCGCGAACCTTGTCTACCCCGGCGCCGTCTTGACGCAGCCGTCGGGAATCAATAAGTCCGACGAGATCGTCGGCTCGTTCGAAGATGCCTCAGGAAATACGCACGGCTTCATCTTGACCCAGCCGCTCACAGCTCCGCACTGGCAACAGTTTGACGAGCCGCACGCGAGCGGCGAAACCGTTCTTGCGGGCATCAACGACCGCGACGATTTGGTCGGGTACTACAAGAACGGCTCGGGAAGAATCGTCGCGTTGCTCTGCCGTTAAAGAGCTAATCCTGATAGAAGTACGGATCGAGCACGGACACCTGCGTGACGGTGTCAACCGGCACGCCGCTGTGCTTAGCCGCTTCGCGAATTGCCGCTTCGTCTGGGCCGTCATAGATGCAAAACGTCTTCTTTTTATCTGATGTGACGTAGGAGTGCACCCACGTTACGCCATGGTTTGCGTTGGTCCCGACAATCGTAAGGCAGGCTTGAGCGCCGCTGGGGTTCGTCGGCACGTGAAGGCCGTCCGGAAAAGTTCGCTCGACCATGAATCGTGGCATCGTGCAATTCTCCAATCTTATCCGAAAAGGTTAGAAATTCGAAACGGAAAGTCGCCGCCGCTTATGGAATTGCTATCTGCAACGGAAGAGCCGCCTCGGCGTTGCGCCTTCCCGCACACGCCGTTTCGGCCCTCCTCGCATTCCTTGTGGCGGCACTCCGATTTTTCGACCAAAGGAGCATCATGAAGACCGGTGGAGATGTGATTTGTCGCGCGCGCGATCTTGGCGCCGTCAAAGCGTACTACGCGGGTGAACTCGGGCTTCCGATCGTGCTCGACACCGATTCGATGGTTGGCTTCGACACCGGCGCGATAACGCTGTACTACGAACGAGGAGAAACCGGTTCGCCGATCTTCGAGTTCTTTGTCGAAGACGTCGGCCGAGCCAAGACCAGATTGACGACGGCAGGCTGCGAAATCGTTGAAGAGGACGCGTCGGTGCCACGAGTCTACCTGCGAGATCGCTTCGGTCTAGTCTTCAACATCACCGAAGCCTAAGCTAGCTGACGCTCGTCGGCACTCCGGTCCCCGCCTGCACGTAGTCCGAGGTAGCGGCCGGCCTGCCGTTGAACCGGTGCAGCCCCCGCATTCCGTGGGCGAAATCCGTGAAAGGTAACTAGTTAATGAAGCACACCCTCTCGATAGTGCTTAGCGCTATCGCTCTTATTCTCGCGTTCGCAGTCGTTCCGACGGTTTCGGCGGCGCAACCGGCGCCATCGTACACCCCGGTTCCGTCGGCAAAGCCCGATTTTTCCTCGATGAATTTCTTGATGGGCACGTGGACCTGCACGCAGATGCTGCGTGGGGCCAAGCGGCCAGATACAAGCACGACGACGATGGGAATGGACGGGATGTGGATGGTCACGCAAGACACCGCGCCGGCCTTCGACAAGTACCGTAACTACGCGATCGCGGGCACGACCTACACGGGGTACGATCCGTCGACCAAGCAGTGGATTCAGACCGGCGTCGATAGCTCGGGCGGCTACTTCACGAGCACATCGCCGGGTTGGCAAGGCAGCACGATAACGTGGGCCACCAAGGGCCTCGACGGCAGCTCAGGAACCGACGTCATCACGAAGAGCAGCGATACTGCGACGAGCGACGCGTCAACTAACACCGATGCCCGGGGTAAAGCGACGAGTACGACGATCGCCTGCACGAAGTCGGCGTAGAACTACCAGGGCCTACGTCGTTGACGAGGCCCTCCTAGTCCGCTAACGGTACTTAGACGATGTCTTCTGGTTCGCCGTGGTGTTCGTCCCATTGGTCGTCGCGGTTCGGGTTCGAACTGTTCTCGCCATACTTTTCGCGCTCGAGGCGCACCGCTTGCCCGGGATCGATGGGTTGCTTTTGCCGGGACACGACGTCTGGCGAAATCGCTTCGTCTTCGTCAGCCAAGCGTTCTCTGTCCATTAGCTCCTCCTTAGATGCACGAAGGTCCTTATTCCCACGTGCCCCGCTTAAATATGCTCCGTGGCCCAGCAAAAATCGCCGCTCCGGTCGGCCAGGATGCGATCGAGCAGTCCGCGCCCTTCGGGACGCAGGGGCGCCATCATGAGGATCGAGCGCTTTCGTTGGCGCGTCGTACCCTTAGGCAGCAGATCGCGCGCGGGGGCCGGCGGCAGCCAGCCGGTGATGCGCCGGAGGTCCCCCGCCGCGGCCCGGAGCAGCGCCGGGGTCAGCGCGGCCGAATCGTCGTCGGCGTAGCCGTATTCGTCCACGGCATACGTGTCGCGCTCCGGCACTCGCGCGCCTAAGACATAGGCGCGGACGCGACGACCTCGGCGGACCACCAAGTTATAGTCGTGACCGGCGGCATGTTCGGAGCCGTGCTCGATCCGCATCGAAATCCATCCCCACACGGATTGCGTCCGCACGAATCCGGCGCGACGCTCCCGTTCGCACGACTCGAAGCAGCGCCGGACGCCGTTCCAATCCCCCGCTGCAAGCTGTGCCGGCCGCACCCGCTGCGCCGGCAAAGCATCGGCTAGCAGCGTCAGATTCCTCGATGGCAACTCCACAAATCCAAACGTCGTGTAGAACTGCGGCCGAATATCGGAGAAGAGGTAGGCCAGCTCGTATCCGGCATCTCGCGCGCGGTCGAGCTCCGCCGCGAGCATCACGCTGGCATAGCCGCGCCCGCGATACTCTGCGGGTGTGAAGACGGCGCCGAAGCCGATTGCGCGGAGGCGTCGTTCTCCGTCGTGGACCGAACGTTCGTAGCGCTTGAACGACGCGAGCAGTGTCGAGCCGTCGTAGAGTCCGACCGTTCGATAGTGGCGCCGCCCATAAGCGCTGCGCGCGGTTTCCAGCGTCTGCGCGGCGTAGAGGTCGAAACTGCGCCGCCCGGCCCAAAGGGGAGCCGTTAGCGGCAGAATGTCGCGCGCGTAAACCTCCGGTGCGATCTCTCGCAGGCGCACGGTCGCGTTCAGCGCAGCTCTTCGAGCAGCTCGGGCGCGGTGATTCCGCGCGTCGGCGCTCCCCAAGCCGTAACCAGCACGCTCCGGCACGCTCGCCCTACCGCGTAGCGCAGCGCGCGGCGCTCCCGGTCGTTGTATCGGCGCGCCGCTTTCGTTCGAAACATATAGTAGCTGAACTTTGCCGTACGGGCTGCTTGCGCATCGCCCGCATTCTCCTTTGGAATCATTCCAAGTTTTGGACTAAAGAGAAACGCATCTGGTGCGTACCAGAGAGGAAAGGAGCCGGGGCGAACGTTCGCGACGATCGCGTGCTCGAACTCGCGTCCGAGCGCAGCCTCGACGCTCGTCATCTGCACGAAGCCGTTTGTCGTCACGGGCGGCTCGCACGTTTCCAGATCGCTCTCCATGCGCTGCTGCGCGTACTCGAGAACTTCGGGCGTGGTCGCGTCTGGCTTCTCGCGTAGAAAATCGCGTAAGCGGTCGAGCAGGCGTTCCAGGACCGCCTGCTGCGCTCGGGCGCGCGCCGAGTCCGGCTCGCCCTCGCGTGCCAGAGCATCGCGCCAAACTCTGCGCGCGAAAGCTTCGAACGGTTGCGTTTGCATGACGTCGAGCCACTCCAAGCGCAACCGGCGAAACCGTTTGACTCGCGCCGCGGCATCTGCGCCGAGTGCATCATCTTGCTCGCCGCGAATCACGTTCCAGCCTAGGCGCAGATCCCGTTTGGGATTCCAACGGCTCGCGCGCGTGGTCGGTGCCGGCTCGTCGTCGAAAGCAAAGAGCCGCCGCTGCGGGTCCGGCGGTTCGCCGCAGAGCATCGCCAGCGAGGCGTCGGAAAGTCCCACGGCGGGTCCGCTCAGCGTCCGCAAGAGCCACTCGTGACGAAACGGGTCGTACGCGTTCCAGAGCAGCGCCAGCGCGTCCAAGGCGCGGCGATCCGCGAAGATGTTGACGTCGCCGGAGAGCACGACCGGAACGTTTGCGTCGAGTAGTGCGGCTTCATAGAGCTCGACGTTGCGAACGGAACGGAAGATCACGGCAATCCGTTGCGGGCTCACGCCTTGCGCAATCCACTCTCCGACGCGTTGCGCGACGAACGCCGCTTCGTCGAGTGCCGTCGAGGGGCGATACACGTCGATGCGAGGCGACCGGTATTGTACGCGCAGCTCGATGCGCGAGTCGGCGTGCGCGAAGGTCGTCTCGGGTTGGGTTCTGCGCACCATCGAAATGGCCGAGGCGGGATCTCCGCAGAGCGTTACGCCACTCAAGGCTTCCCCGAAGATCGCGCGCAGCAGTCGAACTTCGGCATCGGTCAGCTCCTGGGCGTCGTCGACGAAGACGAATTGGTGCCGCTGGCGGATTTGCGCTGCAAGCTCGCGGTCTTCACGCAGCGAGTGCGTCGCGGCTACGATGGCGTCGCGCCCGGTCATGCGGCCCGTCGCGCTGACGAGCTGCACGTACGCTTCGTACAGTTTGGCGATGATCTTGGCGAGGTCCACCTCTCGGCGATGCTGCCGAGCCAGCTCCTGCGCCGAGACGTCGAGCGAGTCGTGAAACGTGTTCTTCGTGGCGATCAGCAGCGACGGGTCGGTAAAGTTCGGCGGATTGGCATAGAACTCGGTTGCCCCGGTGAGCGCGAGCGAAAGAAAGAGCGCCGGATCCACGTTCGCATCGCCGAGCCGCCGGACCAAGCGAAATGCCGATTGGAGAAAGCGCTGCGGCGAGCGCAATCCGGGAACTTCCGGATCGAGTTGGTCCTGCGCGAACTCCGCCCATCGCAGGTCGAAGAGCGGTGTGCAGGCTCGCGTGAAGAGCAACTCCGCCTCAACGTCGTCAATGAGGGTGATCTCTCGTCCTTTTGCGCACAGCAGCGCGACGGCATACTCATCGAGGCGATGGTGCGCGCGCACGTACAGCGGCTCGGCGTGCGGATAGAGCGTGCGGGCGCGGTTCGCCCGCTCGGCAAGCGCGGTGCTCTTGCCTGTGCCCGCAGCGCCGAGGATCGCAAAACAGCCGTCATAGGGCGCCTCGATGGCGGCCCGCTGGTCGTCCGACAGTTCGAGTGCGATCAACTTCCGAAACGCTGGGCTTCCGCCGGGGGTTTGTTGGCACACGCCGTCTGGTATGCGCAATACGTGCAAACTGCAGCGTTCGTGGTCGGTTCGAAACGGCGAATCTCGCCCGACGCTAATAGCGTGCTCAGCTCGATCATCTTCTCGCGCGATCGCTCGAGGTCGTCGAGCTTGATCGTTTTGCCAACGTCCAACACGACCGGGCGCACGTCAAGCAGAGCATCCTTTAGCGGAATGAGCACGAGCTTGCTCACGCGGTCGCCGGCGGCCGTGCGCGCCCAGTAGTAGAAGGGAAGCTGGAAGTCGCGAAAGCGGCGTACTTTCTCACAATGCTCCGCCGCACTCGTTGCGATGCTTCCCGTCTTATAGTCAACGATTCCCACGTCGCCGGTTCGTTCATCGCGGTCGAGGCGATCGATGAATCCGACGAAGGCTCGTCCGTCCAGATCGAGCTCGGCGGAAACTTCGCGCCCAAGCACCTCGAACGGCGCCTCCGACTCTTGCACCAAGAGCCACTCGACGTACCGCTGCGCGGTGCGTTGCGCGCGCCGGACCTGCAGCTCGAACTCCACGCGCGTCTCGAAGCCGTCGCGATTACGTTCGAAAGCCCAAGTGACGCACTCGCGCATGCGATTGCGCATCGCCAACCGATCGGTGCCGCGCGGGCGGGGGAAGTCACCGTGGAAATCCTCGAGCGCGAGATGAAACGCGGTGCCGTACGCAGAGGCCGACGATCCGGGGTCTTCAACTGCGGCGCACGCGTACCGGTAGAACCATTTGCGCGCGCATTCGCTATAGGCGTTGAGCGCCGAGGCGCTGAAATGTTTCTGCCAACGCGGCACGCCGGCGGCTTCCTGCGGTTCGACCGGCTCCGCCAGCTCGATCTCCCTCTCCCCCTCGTCACCCTTGTCATCCTGAGCGCAGTCGAAGGAGTGTCGAAGGGTGGCACACTCTTTCACCTCAAACGCTTTGGCGACGACGACGCGAAAGGCGTCCTCTTCCGCGCTAGACTCGCGAACCAGGCGCGCGCGCCGGACAAAGAGCAGCACGGCGTCGCGCTCCGGCGGCGGGAGTGCGAGGCGGCCGCGGTCGATCGCGTCGAGCAGGTCGCCCGTGCGCCCTGCAAGGGTAGCGTACGCGGCGCCGACGTCGTGCGGAACGCCGGAGCAACTCGAACGAATCAGCCGAAGCAGGAATGCTTCGTCTCCGGTTTTACGCCAGCGGACGGCATCGTCAATGAAGGAACGGACTTGCGCGGCTTCCGGCACGACGGTGTGGAGTTACAGTTTCTACCAGGCGCCCCTGCAGCCAACGTGTAACGGCTCTCCGATGCGACGCATCATCATTGGCATCAGCGGGGCAAGCGGCAGTCTTTACGGCTACATGGTATTGCAAGCGCTGCGCGCCATCGGCGGAGTTGAAACGCATCTCGTCCTCACGACGGCCGCTCGCCGCACGATCGAGCTCGAAACCGAGATGACCGCCGAGGATTTCGAAAGCCTGGCCGACGTCGCTCACCGCGACGACGATCTCGCTGCCGCCGTCTCGAGCGGTTCGTTCATGACCGAAGGGATGCTGATCATTCCTTGTTCGATGAAAAGCGCGAGCGCGATCGCCTACTCGTTCAACTCGAATCTGCTCGTTCGAGCCGCCGACGTCTGCTTAAAGGAAAAGCGCCGGCTCGTACTGGTGATTCGCGAGACGCCGCTGCATCTCGGTCATCTCCGCACGCTCGTCCGGCTCGCCGAAATCGGTGCCGTTATTCTACCCCCGATCCCGGCCATGTACGCAAATCCGCAGAGCGTCAACGAGATCATCGCACACACCGTCGGAAAGGCGCTCGATCAGTTCGGAATCGCCAACGAGCTTTTCAAGCGGTGGCGTTCCCCGAGCTGACGAGCCGGCGCGCAAGCGCGACGTCGCTCACGCGATCCACGTTGACTGCCGTTTCGGGATAGGCCGAAATCAGCGCGCGTACCGGCGCGCCGAGAATTTTTGTCGCACGCGCCTCGGCCTGTGCAATCGACAACCGGCCAAATGCGAAGCGGACCAGCATATCCCAGCCAAAGAGCGACGCCAGTTTGAGCGGATCCTTGCGCGCGGCACCCAAGCGCTCGATGAAGCGTTCCAGGCGCGGGAGCGAGCGCGGCTTGATCGCCACCATGCCGCCCCCGCAAAACGTACCGTCGCGCATGCGAGCCCAAGTATGCGGCACGTCGGGAAAGGCTCGCACGTGCGCGCCTTTCTCGACACATCCGTAGATCACGTCGGCCCCAAGCCGACGTACGCCGGCAACGAAATCGTCGACGGCTGCAGCCGCAAGCACCGGAAGATCCGACGCCACCACTAAGACGTCTTCGTCTGGTTCGAACCCCTCCAGGCCGCTCTCTAAGCTCTCAGTAATGCGTACGCCGTCGGGGCGAAAATCGTCGGCGGCGCGAAGATCGCCGTGTCCCCACGTGGTGGGCGGAGCCACCACCACGATGCGTCCGATCGACGGCGAACCCCGGAGAGCTATCAGCACGCGTCCTGCAAGCGTTCTCCCATCGATGTCGATGAAGGCTTTGTTCGGCGCGCCCGGCTGCAAGCGCGCGACATCGTCCAACGGACCGCCCGCAAGAAGAACGGCGTTCATCTCCACTCCGGCGTCGTCGCAAAGCGCGTCACGAAACGCTCGTAATCTGGCGACAACTCCAAGCGTCGCGCAATCGCCTCGACGTGCGCCTTTTCCGGTGAGAGCGTAAAGACGCACGAACCCGAGCCTGCCAGGAGCGCGTTGGTTGCGCCGGCAACCCGCAACGCGTCGAGTGCGGCTATAATTTCGGGAGTGCGCGTCGCAATAACGTCGTGAAAATCGTTCTGTAGGAGCGCTTGCACGCGTGGAAACTCCGCGCGTTGCAACGCCTCGAGCATTGCGATCGAGTCGCAGCCGCTTCGGGGCCGTTGCGGACGTTTGGACGCGTCGATCTCTCGATACGCTTGCGCGGTGGAAACGTCGACGGGCGGCTTCACGATCAACACGTTCCACGGTGGGATCGCTCCGGCCGGCGTCACGCGCTCGCCCGTTCCTTCGACGAGCGCGGCCGTTCCCGTGAGAAAGAAGGGAACGTCCGATCCTAGGCTTCGCGCGATCTGCATCCACTCGCGACGCGGCGCCGGTCCGAATGCGCCGGCCATTGCCGCGAGCAAGACTGCCGCGGCGTCGCTGGAACCCCCGCCCAATCCAGCTTGCACGGGAATCCGCTTGAGCAATCGCATTCGTACCGGCGGGAGCTCCTCGCCCAGCGCGTGCATCGCCGCGACGGCGAGATTGCGCTCCCCGGCGAGGTCGTCGCGGTCGCACTCGAAGCTGAAGCGGGTGCTGGGTTCGATCGTTAGTTCATCGGCCAGGTCGATCGGCACCATAACGCTGCGCATGCCGTGATATCCGTCGCTGCGCAGGGCGAGCACTTCGAGCGTCAGGTTGATTTTTGCGGGTGCTCGCACCCTTTTCCGTTAGCCGCCGCACGAGAAGGCGCCTCCGCACCCCGCGCCGCAGTACGGAGTGTGGGCTTGAGTTACGACGCGCAGCGCAACGAGTTTTGCGCCTACGTCCTCAACGAATCCGAGACCCCCTACGGGCTCTTACTCGGGAACTTCAAAGCCTTCGCACAATCGACTGCAAAAGGCGGCGTGCGAGGGCTTTGGGATGCCGACACCGACCAGATCATCTTCGGCACGCACCACATCGCCTATCGTCTCCTCGACCGCACGTTCTTTCCGCATCAAATCGAGCACGATCTCACCTTCCTTCCCTACGCGCAGATCTCCGAGTTTACTCTCGACCACCGCGTCCACGTAACCGAAGCCTTCTACGTGCCGCACGGGCCGGAGTTCGACCGCGCCGTCGCATTCGTGGTGGACGTGACGCTCTTCAATCCCGGCGCCGAAGCGCTTGAGGTTTCGCTCTTCCCGTGGGCGATGCTGGTCGGCCAGCGATTCTACGGCGAGCCCGAACACGAGGTCCGTGCTTGGAACGACGGACGTTTCATCTGCTCGAAAAATCTCGAGACCGGCGGCGAGCGCTGGTGGGGCGGATCGCGCCGTCCCGTCGCCGTCCAACTCTCGCTGCGCGAGCAGGTTCTGCTCGAAGCCATGCGCCGCGCCACGTTTTCGCAAGCCGATTCGAAACCGACGATGGGCGACGTCACGCCGCAACAAGCAGAGCTCGTGAGCCGGCGCATCTTTGGCGCCTTCGAATACAAGATTACGGTGGCGGCCGGGGCGCGTGAATCGCTGCGACTAGCCGTCGTCTACGATAAGGCCGGAACCGAACGCAGCCGCCCCGTGCTCGAAGCGCTGCTCTCCGATCTACGCGCGCTGCACGATACGCAAGGCTATTTCAACGAGCGTCTCGCCGACGCGAGATTCCTCACGCCTTCCCCTGAGATCAGCCGCGGCGTGGTCTGGGCGAAGGCCAACATGCTGCGCATCGTCAAGGAGTATCCGCACGGCTGGGGCGCGACCAACTCGCCGCCCTCCGACATCCTGGTCTCGCGCGACACGTCCTGGTTCGTTCACGGCTTCGACTACTTTTGGCCGGAGTTCAGTCGCAACGCGCTCGAAGTTTTTAACGAAGCGGTCCAGGAGAGCGGGCTGATGGTCGAATACGTGCGCGGCGTCACGGGTTATAAAACCGACTACGACCTGAACATCAACGACGATACGCCGCTGCATCTCATCGCGATGCTCCACCACTACAACGCGACGCTCGACGACGAGTGGGTTCGGGAACACATTGCGCTGGTGATTCGCCTTACCGATTACCTGCTTTCGCAGCGCGATGCTCACGGATTGGTCTATTGCCAAGCCAAAGGCGTAGACATGCACGGCATTTCCTCCTGGCGCAACATCATTCCGTATTACACGCTCGACGGCGCCGTCACGGAGATCAATGCGGAGGCCGTCTACGCGCTCGAGGCGGCGGCAATGCTGTGCGCGGTCGTCGGCGACAACGACCATTGGGAAAAGTACGGCGCGGAGGCCGCGACCATGCGTACCGCCATGATGGATTATCTGTACAACGACGATACGGGCGCCTTCGTCCTCAACTACGATCAGGATGGAAACTACCAAGACAACTTTACCGCCGACGAGATTTTCCCAGTGCTCTTCGGCGTCGCCGATCAGGCTCAGCGGCAGGCGATTCTCACCCGCTTAAAGGAGGCGGATTTTGTGACGCCGGTCGGACTTCGCACGATTTCGACCGCCGATGCTTGGTATTTTCCATCGTATGGATTTGGGCTGCTTGGCGGTATTTGGCCCGACCTTACGCTGTGGTTTGCCGTGGCACTCGCCCGTAACGGCATGACCGACGACGCCGTGCATTTCCTCACTCAAACCTATGCCGCGATGGAAGCCGGAAGCCCGCGCAATACGGTCCCAGGGGAGTTTGCCGAATGGTTCGACGGCGGCTCGTTGAGCAACCGCGGAATGTATCTCTCGCCCTGGACCAGCGCGAAGTTTCTGTGGGCGGTCGCCGAGACCGTCGGTGGCTTGGATGGCTATCGCACCAGCGGACGCCCGCACTTGGCACCACTGCGTCCGGCGGATTGGAAATGGGTCGCCGCCGCTCGGGTGCACTGGGGCGGCCGGCGCTGCACGTACGTCGTCGATTTGCTCAACGATACGATTTACGCGAATATGCCCGAGCTTTCGGCGGAAGAACCGTTCGCATGCATCTATGCCGGACGCGACGTGAGCGACGAAGTAACCATCTCGCCCGTGGAAGTCGGTGGGATCGCCTTCGAAGACGATGCAGGCGCAGTGCGCATCTTCGTCGGTAACCTCGCCGATCGCGCGCGCGACGTGCTGCTCGAGTTTCGCGGACATACGGCCCGCGTTAACATGGCCGCCGGCGACCTGCGTGAGGTGCACTTGATCGGCAAGCCGAGCGACCGGCGCGCGCGCGCCGCAAAACTCGACCTCGTTCGCCCGCTGGCGCGCGCATGAAATTTCCGACGATCGTCTTGGCCGTGGGCGCCGCCGTTCTCTTGATCGCCGTCGCCGTGGGGCAACGCATGGGCGACCGGGTCATGCAACAGGCGACCCAACAGCAGCTCCAGTCGGTGATGCCCACCCCGCTGCCGTCGGGCGCCGACGCTTCGCCGCAGCCGTACGGACCCGACTGGAAGCGCTCGCAGTCCCTCTCGGCCGCGGGCGACCCGCGCTTTCCGGATCCTCGAGTGCCGCCAAAGCCGCTGCCCACGTTGCCGCCCGCGCCGAAGGTCTCGCCGACCCCTGCGCCGCCGGTGACGCCGACGCCGAATCCGAATATCCCGATCTGGCGCCAGAAGCCATTTCCGACCTTCAAGCCGTCGCCCGAGTCGAGCGGTCCCCCGATCTCGCCCCAGGCCGGCGCGCCCTCCGAAGCAACGCCTGCACCTCCGTAAGAACTACGTCGCCGCGTTCTCTGGGGTACGCCTGTTAGAATAGGGGCATGGAAACTGGAACGGTAACGGTCAAGCGCGGACTCGCGCAGATGCTCAAAGGCGGCGTCATCATGGACGTGGTCACGCCCGAACACGCAGCGATCGCGCAAGAGGCCGGCGCCGTCGCCGTGATGGCGCTCGAACGGATCCCGGCAGACATCCGAGCGGACGGCGGCGTTGCTCGAATGAGCGGGATCGAGCTGATTCGCAGCATCATGGACGCCGTAACGATTCCGGTGATGGCCAAATGCCGCATCGGGCACTTTGCGGAGGCCCAAGTGCTGCAGCAGCTCGGCGTCGATTACATCGACGAGTCGGAAGTGCTGACGCCGGCCGACGACAACTATCACGTCGACAAACAGGTTTTCAAGACGCCGTTCGTCTGCGGAGCTCGCGATCTCGGCGAAGCGCTTCGGCGAATTGCCGAAGGCGCCGCGATGATTCGCAGCAAGGGCGAAGCGGGTAGCGGCAATATCGTCGAGGCGGTTCGTCACATGCGCGCAATCGGCGATGCAATTCGCGAGCTGCACATCGCTCCCAAGGAAGAACTCGTGGCGCGAGCCCGCGATCTTGGCGCCCCCGTCGAACTCGTCGCGGAAATTGCGCGCGACGGTAAGTTGCCCGTCGTGCTCTTCTGCGCCGGCGGCGTCGCAACGCCCGCGGACGCCGCATTGATGATGCAGCTTGGCGCGGAGGGTATCTTCGTTGGAAGCGGCATCTTCAAATCGAAGGATCCCAAACGTTTTGCCCGTGCCATCGTGGACGCGACGACGCACTTCAACGAGCCCGAGATCGTCTTAGAGGCTTGCCGGTCGCTCGGCGCATCGGATGCGATGCCGGGCCTCGACGTCCGCCAACTTACCGAAGCGCAGTTGATGGCCCCCCGCGGTGTCTAGAGTTGGAGTGCTCGCACTCCAGGGAGACGTAGTCGAGCATCTTGTGGCACTCGAACATTGCGGCGCCTCCGCAATCCCGGTAAAGACCCTCGCGGACCTCGCGCGTGTAGATGCGCTGATCGTGCCCGGGGGTGAATCCACGACGGTCATGAAGCTGCTCGAGCGCTCCGGTCTTGGGCGGCCGATCGTCGAACGTACGCGAGCCGGGATGCCGCTCTGGGGAACGTGCATGGGAATGATCGTTGCCGCGCACGATGTCTTCGAGCGCAGCCAGCCGACGCTCGATCTCATCGACATCACCGTGCGGCGTAACGCGTTCGGACGACAGAACGACTCGGCACAAGTCGAGCTTGCGATCCCGGCGCTGGGCGACGCGCCGTTTCCGGCAATCTTCATCCGCGCGCCATGGATCGAACGCCATGGGCGCAACGTTGCCGTGCTTGCGGAGCGAGAGGGGCGCGGCGTGATGGCGCGCGAGGGAAACGTGCTCGCGACCTCGTTCCACCCCGAGCTCGGCAACGACGCTCGCGTCCATCAGTACTTCCTCCAGATGGTTAGGCAGCAAGGGAAGGCTTCCACCGCGGCGTAATTTCGACTCGAGATGTCTAGTGGGGCCGCCGCTCCCGAGTGGGAGAGCGCCGGATTTCAAGGGCAGATCCCGCCCGTCGAGCCTTTGCTGCGCGAGGTTATCGCGACGCTCGTTCTCGCCGCGCACGCGTATTTGACCGAGCAGGAGGGGCGCGCGCCCGATCATGCGTCGGCCGAAGTCGCGATCGACGTGGCGACGGCGGCGTTCGAACGGGTCAAAGAAAGGTTGCGACCGGAAGAGCGGTTAGCAATAACGCAGGTGCTAACCGAAACACGCATGACGTTCGTTCGGAAGCGAGGCACCTGAGATGCCTCGCTTTTATAGCGTGAAGGTAACGCTCGCATGAGCGAAGTGCTCGTGCTGAACTTCACGTACGAAGCGCTCAACGTCACCAGCTTTCAGCGCGCCGTTAAACTGATCTTTGCGGGCAAAGCGGAGATGCTGCACGGCCGCGAGCGTATTCTAGCCTCGCCGACGTTCGAAATGCGCATGCCTTCGATCATTCGCATGCTCTACTACATCCGCCGTCCGATGCAGAGGGTCGCGTTAACGAAGAAGAACGTCCTGATCCGCGACGAACACGCCTGCCAATACTGCGGTACGCGCGGCGAACGGTTGATGACCGTGGATCACGTCGTCCCCAAGAGCCGCGGCGGCGACTCGACTTGGGAGAATTTGGTCTGCGCCTGCATGCGCTGCAACAACCGCAAAAACAACCGGACTCCGCACGAAGCCAACATGTCGCTGCAGCGCAAACCGCGCCAGCCGAAGTATATCCCCTGGATTCAGATCAAGCGCAATACACTGCCCGACGAATGGGGCAAGTTCCTCTTCCTGTACAACGTCTCAATCGACGAACGCATCGAAGCCTAGGTCCCCAAGAGACGTGTTGTCGTCGCGGGCAATCGTGAACGTTCTTCGCGCCGGGTTACGGGCGTAAGCCCATAGATCGGGCGCTTCCCAACTTGAAAGCTGCGGCGCGCAAGACGCTCCTCGTGCTGGGACAGGCTGCCGTCACGGCGCTGCTGTTCTTCGCCCCCGCAGGGACGTTCGCGTACTGGCAAGCTTGGGTCTACATATTCGTTACGGTCGCGCTCTCTTCGGCGCTGTTTGCCTATTTTCGCCGCAAAGACCTGGCGCTGATGGAACGCCGGCGACGCGGACCCGGAGCCGAGAAGCAAACCGCCCAAAAGCTCCTACACTATCTCGCGATCTTCGTATTTGCGAGCACCTTGGTCGTCTCGTCATTCGATCACCGCTTCTCATGGTCGCGCGTGCCGCTCGCGGTCGAGATCGCCGGTTATGCTATTCTAGCGCTCGGATACCTTATTTATTTCCGGGTTTTCAGCGAAAACTCGTACAGCGGGGCAACGATCGAGGTCTCACCGGGCCAGACCGTCATTTCGACGGGCCCGTATGCCATCGTCCGCCATCCGATGTACGCCGGTCTGCTCATGATGCTGTTGGGCACGCCGCTTGCGCTTGGCTCTTGGTGGGGCGTGCTGATGCTCGTGCCGATGGCGCTCGATATCGCATTGCGAATCCGTTACGAAGAGCAATTTCTTGTGGCCAACCTGGCCGGCTACGCGGCGTACTGCCGGAAGATACGCTCCGCCTCATACCAGCCATTTGGTAGCCTAAGACTCGGCGACGAAGCGTCCGCCCCTGCGCGGTCTGTCGCGGATTGCAACCCCGCCGAGCGGTGCGCTTTTACGCGAGTATGCAAAACGTGAAAGAAATAAACCGCCAGAAATCTCCCGCCGGCCGGCCTCAGCCGCTTGCCTTTTATGGCGGGCAGCTATGGGTCGGCTCTTGGGATACGGACAAACTGTACGCGATCGACACCAAAGATTGGGACGTCGTTGACGAAATCGCTGCGCCGGGAAAGCCATACGGGCTCGCGACGGTCGGCGATGCGCTCTCGGTCGTAGTTGCACTCGACGACGACGATCGCTATCTCTTCCGTTTTCGCCCTGGGCGCGGCTTCGACAATAAGGTCGCGTGCCCGGACGTCACGGGCTCGCATCTTGCCGCCGACGGATCGACCCTCTACCTCTGCCAGCAGGGAAAGCAGCGGATTTTGGAGCTGGACGGCCGTGGCGCAGTCCTGCGGGAGATCGCGTTGCCTGCGCGCTGCGCCGGCTTTGCATTCGCCGGCGCCGGCAGTGCGTTTATGATCGCCGCCGACGAGGAGTTCGAGAACCTCGAGTTTGGGCGCATCGATCTCCGGCAGAGTGCCGCCACCTTCGAACCGGTCGCCGTGGTTCCGTTCGACGGACGCGCGCTAACGTTTGATGGTACGATGTGGTGGACGAGCGACCGCGACAAAGGAGAGATCGTGGCCTTTACGCCCCAATGATCGATTCGGGACCGCGCCCGGTAGCGATTGGCGTTCGCACGTGGCTTACGGCCGCGGCCGTGTTCGCGGGCGCGTATGTCCTCTGGCTCGTCCTTGCCGGCACCCTCTCGGCGTTCGTCCTGCTCTTTACGGGGATCCTGATCACGGCGGCCCTGCGTCCGGTCGCCGATCGTCTCGGCGCGAGAATGCCGTTCGGCATCGCGGTAGGCCTTACGTTCGGCGGTGCCATTCTGATTGCAGCGCTGATTGCCTATATTTTGATCGCTCCGCTGGGCGTCGAAATTCAGCGCCTCGTACAGGCGATTCCGGGCTACGTCAACTCCCTGAAGGACCAACTCGTCGCCGCCGAGCGTTTCCTAAAGGATTACGAACTCTCCAAACAGTTCGCAGGCGCAGTCGCCAACGGCGCGGGGGGCGCGTTTAGCTCCCTCGGGGCGCACCTATTGGCGGGGCCCGCTCTGATTGCCGCCATTTTCGGAAACGCGATCATAATTTTGCTGCTTGCAGTTGGATGGATGCTCTCGTCGGACGACCTCGAGCGCTTTACTCTCAGTCTCTTGCCGCAAACGGCCAGCCGGGATTGGAAGGAGGCCTTCGAGACGATTGGCGTGCGCCTCAGCGCCTACGTAAAGGGAATCGTCATCAACGGAACCATCGTCGGCGTGGCGATGGGTGGCGCGGTTGCGATTCTTGGCGTTCCCTACGCCTTGCTGCTGGGTTTCGTGGTCGCGGTGTTTCAGGCGATACCGATGGTTGGCGCCGTAATTTCGGGACCCGTCATTTTGCTGGTGGTGCTTGCGACGAGCGGCTGGGTCAAAATGTTGATCGTCCTGGCCATTTTTACCGTCGTGCAAGTTGTTGACCAGAACGTGCTCTCCCCGATCATCTTCGGGCAGCGCGTGCAGTTGAGCTTTCTGCTAATTATCTTCTCGACGGTTGTCGGCGGCATGCTCTTGGGCATCCCGGGAGCGTTCTTAGCGGTGCCCGCCGCCGCCGTGCTGCAGGTCATCGTCGTAAAGATCGTCGCGCCGGCCGTCCGCCGCGCGAACCACGTCGGCGAACCCGAGGGGCCCAAGTAAGGGGCCGCTCGGGTTGAGGCCGAATCCTCTTGTTTTACTTTTTCAAGAATAGGAGTGGTTCATGAAGGCTTTTGCAGGCGTAGCCGATTCCGTTGCGGATGCCCATAAGCTCTGGGGTTGGTACCTCGCCGTCGGGATTGCACTCATTCTAGTCGGCCTTTACTGCATATGGGCCGAGGGCGTCGCGACGATGGCTTCGGTCATCGTGCTTGGGGCGGCCCTATTCATTGCCGGCATCGTGCAACTGGCCGGAGCCGTCATGGCGCGCGGCGCCGGACATATAGTGCTGCTGTTCTTGGTTGGCATTCTCGATATTATCGTCGGCTTGATGCTGCTGGAACATCCTGTAGCCGGGGCGCTACTCGTTACGCTTCTGCTCGCCGCGCTCTTCGTCTTCGGCGGACTTTTCCGATTCGTCACCGCGCTCATGCTGCAGTTTCCGCACTACGGCTGGGTCGCGTTCGGCGGAGTCGTCAGCGTGATTCTCGGCGTGCTGCTTTGGATACAGTGGCCGTTCTCCGCTCTGTGGTTCATCGGGTTCGTCGTCGGTTTGAACTTCGTTTTTGCCGGCTTCTCATGGTCGATGATGGCGTGGAAGCTTAAAGCCGCGTAACAACCAAAGATAGCGGCTTCTCAAACAAACGTGCGCACGACGTGCACGGGATAGGGCGTTTCGCTCGGGCGAAATGCTCCGATCTCCTCGACGTTTGCGAAGCGATAAATGATTGCAGCAGTCGTGTCGTCGTCACTGCGCAAGGTCGATGCGCCTCGGAACCCCGGCGCCGCGGCGATGGAGCTCGTGACGGCCTGCATCCGTTCGAGGTCGTCAGAGAATTGCTCGAACGCTAGCGCGTCGGTTGACGCCGGATCGATCGCCGCGTCGCCGAGGTTCGCCACCAGACGGTAGAGCGTCAAGGAACGTGATTCCGCGACGTCGTGCCGGTGCGCGACCAGGTGATGATCGTCCCAAGCTGCGCCGAGGTGCCGGAATCCCTCGTGCCCGTCAAGATGGAGCAGTACGATCACGCGCCGATGATTCTGCGAGCGCAGAATGGCGGCTTCGTGCACCCGCGCTGCCGACGTGCGAGCCTTCTCGACGAGAGTTTCGTACGACGCGATCGCGGCGTCGGCACGCTCCGCCGTGACGTGCACGACGGCAATCGCCCACCATACGCCGGGCGCAAAGACGATTGCTGGCCCGCCGGCGTGGTGGTCGGTGGCTGTGTGACGCTGACGGTCCTCGTGCGGCCGTGACATCAGCGTTGCGTGTTCTTGAACATCGAATTAGCTTATATCAAAAGGCAAGACCGGCGCAACTTGGCCACGAGGAAAATACTGCCCGTTGCGTGAGGGGACCGCTCGCTGACAGCGAAAAACGGCCAAGATGTCGCATCTATGGTTGCCGTTCACGCAGATGCGGCACTTTGACGAGCGAACGCGAACGTTCGTGCGAGGCAGTGGAACGATGCTGGAGGATGCGCGCGGCCGGCATGTTTACGATGCCGTCAGCTCGATTTGGACGACGATTCACGGTCATTGCCATCCACGCATCGTCGAGGCGATCGCGCGTCAGGCCGCGAGGCTCGATCACGCGACGCTACTCGGGGCGACGAACCCCGTCGCTGAAGAGCTCGCCGAGCGGCTTTGTGCCCTCGCGGGCATGGATTACGCATTCTTTGCAAGCGACGGCGCCAGCGCCGTTGAGGCCGCAATCAAGATGGCGCTGCAATATTGGCAGAACGCCGGGCAGCCACATCGCACCCGCTTCGTGCGATTGAGCGGCGCGTACCATGGCGATACGATCGGCGCGATGAGCCTTTCCGATATCGCGCTCTTCAAGTCGCGCTTCGGCAGCGTCACGTTCGAGACGCAAGGTTACGACGCAACCGCTCCGCTCGGAGAGGACGTTGCGGCGGTAATCCTCGAGCCGCTGGTGCAAGCCGCAGCCGGTATGCGGCTCGTTCCGAAGAAAGCCTACGAACGGTTAAGGGGCGTCGAAGCGCTGATCGTCTGCGACGAGATTGCTACCGGATTCGGGCGTACCGGCACGATCTTTGCCTTCGAACAGATCGGCGTTAGCCCGGATATCGTCTGCGTCGGAAAAGGCTTGACGGGCGGTGCGATGGCGCTCTCGGCGACGCTGGCCGGTCAATCGCTGTACGACGTATTCCTCGGCGCGCCCGACGAGCTCGTCCATTTCTTTCACGGCCACTCGTACGCTGGAAATCCGATTGCATGCGCGGCGGCGCTGGCGTCGCTCTCGTTGTTCGAAGAAGAAGGCACGCTCGCGCGCGCGCAGGGTATCGCCCAACGGTCGCGCGCGCACCTGGAAAGCTTACGCGCGCATCCGCTCGTGCACGACGTGCGCCAAGCCGGAACGATGCTCGGGATCGAGCTCGGAAAGGATTTAGGCCGGCCCACTGCCGATGCGCTATACGACGCGGGCCACTTCACGCGCCCGATCGGCGACGTAATTCAGTTCGTTCCGCCGCTCTGCTCGACCGATGAAGAGGTTGACGGCTTCTTCGAGTCGCTGTCAACGGTGCTGTCATCCTGACTTACCTACAAGCGGCGGAGCACGCACTCGAAGCTATTCGCAGCGAGCATCGCTATCGCAAGCTCCCACGGCATGGGCTTGCCGACGTCATCGACTTTTCGTCGAACGATTACCTGGGCTTGGCGACGGATCCGCAAGTCGTCGAGGCGCTCAAACGAGCGACACGGGTCGGCTCGGGCGGCGCACGCTTGCTGGGGGGACGACACCGCGAGCTTGCGCTTCTTGAAGACGAGCTCGCGGAGTGGCTCGGCCGCGAGCGTGCATTGCTCTTTTCTTCGGGTTACCTTGCCGGTACGGGAACGATTCCGGTGCTTGCAGAGCTGGTCGAAACGATTCTCTCCGACCAATTCAACCATGCCTGCCTGATCGACGGCGTCCGTCTCGCGCGCAAACCTCACTCGGTCTACGAGCATGCCACGCTCCCGCCGGCGAGTACGTCCAAGAGTTTGCTCGTGATCAGCGAATCGATCTTCGGAATGGACGGCGACGCGATCGATCCTACCGCGCTCCTCAAATGTTTGAGAGAGCAAGACGTCCTGCTGCTCGATGAAGCGCACGCGCTCGGAATCGCCGGGCCGCAAGGCGCGGGCCTCGCTCGCGCGCTCGATGATCCGCGCATCCTTATCCTCGGGACGCTTTCGAAAGCGCTTGGTTCGCTTGGCGGTTTCGTTGCGGGCCCTGCGACGGCGATCGAGCTGCTCGTCAATCGCGCGCGGACGTTTATCTTCGACACCGCGCTGCCGCCGTCTCTGGCGCTCGCATCGCGCATCGCTCTTCTCCTTACACGTCGCGGCGACGATCGCCGCGAACGCCTGCGAGCAAACGCCGCCCGCTTGCGGACCTCGCTCGGAAGGGGCTCCGTCGAAGGGTGCGTCACCCTGAGCGCAGTCGAAGGGCCTATCGTTTCCGTCATCCTTGGCAGCGAGGAGCGCACACTGCGCGTCTCGGAGGAACTATTGAAGCGCCGCATCTTCGTCCCCGCGATCCGTCCGCCCACTGTGGCACCCGGCACGTCGCGGCTGCGCATCACGATCCGCGCCGACCACACGCTGGAGCAGGTAGATATGCTCGCAGAAGAGCTGCGGCGATGCGGCGCTACTTCGTAACCGGAACCGACACCGACGTCGGAAAGACTCGGGTGACGGCCGCACTCGCGCTTGCCTTGCGCCGCGCCGGCCAAGACCCAACAATCGTCAAGATCGTCCAGACCGGCGTAAAGCCGGGCGGGGAGGGCGACGCGCAGCATGCCGGCCGGCTCGCCGGCGTACCGCACGCCGAGCTCGCCCGCTTTGAAAACGCCGGAGACCCCTGGTCGGCGGCACTCGCCGAAGATTGCCCTCCGCTTACGGCGCACCGGCTCGCCGATGCCGTTCAACAAAATTCCCGGCACCATCGTCGCCGAGGGCATCGGAGGCATCATGGTCCCCCTTAACGCCGACGAGAATATCGGCCACGTCGCGGCCCTGGCAAAGCTCGAGGCGGTTATTACCGTAGGGCTGCGCCTGGGCTGCATCAATCACGCCATGCTGACGCGCAGCCTCTGCCGCGAGCTGAACATCCCGGTCGCCGGCGCCGTGCTGGTCGAGCGCTGGGGCCGAACCGATCCGACATACCGCGACCGTGTCTACTGCGTGCTGCAGGGAAGTCTGCCGGTGCTTGGCGTCATGGCCTTTGCGCCGGGTGAAACCCAAGCGGTCGAAGCGGGTGCAAAGCTTTTCGAGTCTTTGGTGAAGCAAGAGCGCTGATATGGCGCATTCCACGATCCAACGCGCGCGAGCCCAGTTGCTCGAGCGAGGCCGCCCTGCGAGCCCCGAGCTGCTCGCCGGCGTTGCCCAGCTGACAGCCGAACACGTACCGGCTCTCTTAGCCCTTGCCGATGACGTGCGCTCGCACTACTGCGGCAACGAGATTGCCGTCGAAGTGCTGTATAACGCAAAAAAAGGCGGTTGCTCGGAAGACTGCAATTTTTGCTCGCAAAGCGCGCGTTACGCAACCGACGTCCAAGCCGAGCCGCTTTCGAGCGTTGAGGATTTCGTCAAGGCGGCGCGCGCCGCTCACGCCCGTGGGGCTGGTGAGTTCTGCATTGTGGTCGCCGTGCGCGGCCCCTCCGAAAAACTGCTGGAACGCGTCTGCGCCGCCGTCGTGGAGATCAAAGCCGAGCTGCCGCTAACGGTCGCCGTCTCGCTCGGAATTTTGAACGACAGGCAGATCGAGCTGCTTGCACGAGCCGGCGTCGATAAAGTCAACCATAACCTTGAAACGTCGCGCCGCTATTTTCCCCAAGTCTGCACGACCCACTCGTACGACGAGCGCTGGGAAACGTGTCAGCGCGTGAAGCGCCACGATCTCGAGCTCTGCTGCGGCGGCATCATCGGCATGGGAGAAGACGTGGCCGACCGCCTCGACTTCTTATCTGCTTTGCAAGAACTCCAACCCCAAGAGGTGCCGATCAACTTTCTCAATCCGCGTCCTGGGACGCCCTTTGGGGACCGGTCGCTGCTCGATCCGGTCGAAGCGCTGCGCTTTGTAGCAATGGCGCGTCTTGCGCTACCGAGTGCGCTCGTACGCTTTGCCGGCGGACGCGAGGTTACGCTGCAAGCACTGCAGGATGTGGGCATGCGAAGCGGTGTCAGCGGCATCGTTCTGGGCAACTACCTGACGACGGAAGGTCGCAGCGACGCCGACGATTTCGCGATGCTGAATCGTCTCGGCTTCGAAGTCCTCGCCTAGGCCCGCACTCTTGGATCAACACAGAGCGCCGTACTTTCAAGCGCTGCTCGATTACGTGGACTCGGGCGTGCAGCCATTTCACACGCCGGGTCACGTGCAGGGCGTGGGAATGGATTTGGCTTTTCGCGAGTTCGTCGGCGACAACATCTGCGCGATCGATCTCACGCCGATGCCGGGCATCGACGACCTGCTGCAGCCTACCGAAGCGATCAAAGAAGCGCAGGAGCTCGCCGCGGAAGCGTGGGGCGCCGACCATACGTTCTTCTTGATCAACGGCTCGACCAGCGGCAATCAGTGCATGATGATGGCGGCGATCAACCCGCGCGAGAAGATTGCCGTCCCGCGTAACTCGCACAAGTCGATGCTGGGGGGCTTGGTGATGAGCGGCGCCGAGCCCATCTACATGCAGCCCGAGGTGGACTTGGATCTGCGCATGGACCACTGCGTGACTCCGGAAACCGTCGCGCGAACGATCGAGCAGCATCCCGACCTCGTCGCCGTCTACGTGGTCTCCCCGACCTATTACGGCGTCGCGGCAGACCTGGAAGCGATCGAGCGGATCGTGCATGGCGCAGGAAAGGTGCTGCTCGTCGACGAGGCTTGGGGCCCACACTTTCACTTTCATCCGGCGCTGCCGCTCTCGGCCACGAACGCCGGCGCCGATATCTGCATCAACTCCACGCACAAAATGCTTTCGGCATTCTCGCAGTGCGCGATGCTCCATCACAAGGGCGAACGCGTCGCCTTGGATCGCCTCGAAGCCGTGCTCAAGATGTTCCTATCGACCTCGCCGAATCTGCCGATGGTCGCGTCGCTCGACGTGGCGCGCAAGCAGATGGCCACCGAAGGCGAAGCGCTGCTCTCGCGTACGATCGCCCTGGCGGAAGAGACGCGCGCGCGCCTGAACCGAATTCCCGGCCTGTACTGTTTCGGCGAAGAGCTGCAGGGGCGCCACGGCATCTTCGATCTCGACCCGACAAAGGTCACGGTTACGGTCAAAGGCCTGGGTTATACGGGCTACGAGGCCTCGGCGCTGCTGCGCCGCCGCTATAACATCCAGGTGGAGATGGCGGATCTCTTCAACGTCGTCGCGCTCTTTACGATCGGGACCACGCGCGAGGCGGCCGAAGGCTTCATTTATGCGTTTGAGGAGCTTGCGCGCGACGACCGGCCAATCGACATGTTCGCACCGTCGGGCATTCTCGAGGAACGGTTGAGGCGCGGAACGTTTCGCCTTCCCGCCGTCCCGCCAATGCGCATGCTTCCGCGCGATGCATTCTTAGCCGATGCTGAGTTTGTAAAGTTTCGCGAGTCGAGCGGGCGAATCTGTGCCGAGACGCTGACGCCCTATCCGCCCGGCATCCCGGTCATCGCGCCGGGCGAGGAGATTACGCGGGAGATCATCGAGTACTTGCGCCTCGAGTTGAAGGCCGGGGTGCGAATTCAAGGCCCCTTCGACGGCGAGCTCCGAGTGATCCGCGTCGTGAAGGAGTGACTACCGAGGGCGGATAACGGTCAAGCGAAGCGCCTCGGAAGTGAGGAACGATTTTTGGCAATAAGAGTTCATTCCATCTCCCCTAGTTGGGAACTCTCCCAGCTCCTCGACATCTTCCCGCTCACGATCCGGCAAGCCCTCGTCCGTCTGCGTAACCTCGAAGACATCATTGAAGTCGTGCTCGATTTGGGGCGCCCGCCGGAAGCCCGTTTCGAACACGACTTTATTTATCTGACGGACGTACCGATCGGCCACGAAGACATCGCGCACGTCTGTTCGCGCGTTTCGCCATTTGGCGCCGATAATCGCGCCGGCATCGAGCAAACGCTTCACCGTATCAGCGCGATTCGTAACCGGACCGGCAAGATCGTCGGGCTCACGTGCCGCGTCGGCCGGGCGGTTTACGGAACGATCGATATTCTGCTCGACGTTCTGCGTAGCGGCTCGTCGATGTGTCTGCTCGGCAGACCGGGCGTCGGTAAGACGACGATGCTGCGCGAGTGCGCGCGCGTGCTTTCCGAAGAGCGAAAGCGCGTCGTCATCGTCGATAGCTCGAACGAAATCGCCGGCGACAGCGACATCCCGCATCCGGGCATCGGCATGGCGCGGCGCATGCAGGTCGCCGATCCGGCGCTGCAGCACGCGGTGATGATCGAGGCCGTCGAAAATCATATGCCCGAGGTCATCGTCATCGATGAGATCGGCACGGAAGCCGAGGCGGCCGCCGCCCGCACGATTGCCGAGCGAGGCGTCACGCTGATCGGAACGGCGCACGGCCAAACGCTGCAGAACCTCCTTATGAACCCAACGCTCTCGGACTTGGTTGGCGGGGTGAGCGCCGTCACACTTTCGGACGAAGAAGCGCGGCGACGCGGTACGCGAAAGACCGTTCTCGAACGCAAGGCGCCCCCGACCTTCGACGTCGTTATCGAGATCCACGACCGCGACAGGCTGGCAATTCATAAGAACGTCGCCGAAGTAATCGACGCGCTGTTACGCGGATATCAACCGCAGCCCGAAGTGCGCCAGCGCCAGCCCAGCGGCGAGGTCACCGTCGTCCAAGAGGCCGATACGGAGTCGATGCCTCGGCTGAGTGAAGCTTACGATCATCACGACCACGACGGGGAGGAGCGCGAACGGCCGCTTTCGATCTTTCCTTACGGCATTTCGCGCAACAAGATCGAGCGGGCCATCACGAACCTGCGCGTCAACGCCGTGATGGCGCGCAACTGGGACGACGCGGACGTCGTCCTCACCCTCAAGACGCTCGAGCGCAAAGAGCAGCCGAAGCTCAAACAGATCGCCTCGGACAACGTGCCGATCTACTCCATCAAAACGAACACGACGACCCAAATTCAAGCCGCCCTTCGCGACGTCTTCAACCTTGGATCGATCGACAACGAAGAAATTGCGCTGCGCGAAGCCGAGGAGGCGGTCTACCAGGTGATGCTCAACAACAACGCGATCGAGCTGTCGCCGCAAACGTCGTACATTCGCCGCATGCAGCACCAGCTCGCCGAACGGTATCGCCTGCAATCGCGCAGCACCGGCCTCGAGCCCAACCGCCGCGTCAGAATTTATAAAACCACCGAAACCTAGGTGTTCGTTGTAATCGAAGGCATCGAGGGCAGCGGGAAAAGCACGCTGCACAAAGGGCTCGTTGAGCGCTTTGGCGTGGAAGGTCGCGAGATCGTCGCAACGCGCGAGCCCGGCGGTACCGCAACCGGCGATGCGATTCGCTCGATCTTTCTCGACCGCACGCTAACGATCGAGCCCCTGACCGAGGCTTTTCTCCTGAGTGCCGCGCGCGCCCAGCACGTCGCCGAAGTGATTAGTCCCGCGCTTGCGCAGAATCGGCTCGTGCTCTGCGATCGCTTTACGGATTCGACGCTGGCCTATCAGGGGTATGGCGGCGGCCTCGACCTTGCATCGTTACAACGGCTCTGCGATGAAGCGACCGGCGGAGTGCAGCCCGATCTCGTTTTGTTGATCGATCTCCCCGTCAACGTTGCGCGAGCGCGGATACGAGAACGATCGTATGTATTGGACCGCGTCGAGAGTCAGGATGCGGCCTTCCACGAGCGCGTTCGGCAGGGATACTTAGAACTTGCAAAATCGGCGCGACACCGGGTGCTCGACGGCGCGCTGCCGCGGGACCGCCTTTTGGAAGATGCTTGGAACTCCATTTCGACGTCATAGGGGCGCAAGGCCCTAAACGCTATTTCGATGCGCTCACGCGCAAGACGCTTGCACACGCGTACCTCTTCTCGGGACCTGCGGGCGTCGGGAAGAAATTCTTCGCACGCCGGCTCGCGCAATCGCTGCTCTGTGTGGCGCCCAAAGAACGAATCCTCGGCTACGACGGTCTCTGTTCGTCGTGCGCGCTTTTTCGACCCGACGGCGCTCATCATCCCGATTTTTTGGAACACGAGGGAACGCTCAAAATCGGCGATCCCGACGCGCCTCGAGGTTTCTACCAAGGCGACGAGCTCTCGACCCGGGATCTCATCCGCCAGCTTTCGTTGCAGTCCTACAGCGGCGGGATGCGCGTCTTACTGCTCGGCGACGTCGACTTCGCGACACGCGAGGCGGCCACTGCACTGCTGAAGTTCCTGGAGGAACCGCCTGCGGGCGTCGTGATGTTGCTGACGACGCCAGCGCCGGGGCGTTTGCTACCGACGATTCGGTCGCGCGCCCTCGAGGTTCGTTTCCCGTTGCTCTCCAAGACGCAGGTTCGTGAAGTTCTGGGCCGCATGCAGTATGGCGACGCCGATGCCGAGCTCGGAGCGTCGCTGAGCGGCGGAAGTGTGACGCGCGCGGTTGCGGCGCTCGGTGGAGAAGAAGAATCGCTGCGCGCGCACGTCGCTCGCTGGTTCTTCGAGAGCGTCGAAGGCGCGTCGCCGCAAGATGCGTGGGCGACCCGCGAGACGCTCGACGACGGGCTGGAAACGATCAAGACACTGGTGCGGGATTGGATCGTCGCCAGCGGTCACGACGGCGTCGCTCTTGTCTCGCTCGACTACGCCGAGCGGCTGCATCGCCTTCGGCCGCTGGAAAGTAGAGAGGCCATCGCGCTTCTCGGCAAGCTGGATGAGGCACAGCGCCTCGCCCGGACCAACGTCTCCGCAGCGTTGGTCGGCGAGCTAGTCCGAATGTCACTTCCGATGTCATCCTGAGCCCTTCGACTGCGCTCAGGATGACATGCGTTCAGAGTTCCTTCATGAGTGCTTGTTATCAAGTGCGCATGGAGGAGCAATTATGAATCTTCGTCTTGGTACCGTTGCATTGACGCTGCTGGCAACGGGCTGCAGCGGCGGCGCAGGCACGCCGCCGGCAGCGAGCCCGGCTGCGTTTGCCGCACACGTCCGCCGGGTCGCGCCGCAGGCCAGCCAGAAGCTCTACATTTCGAACATCGACGGGAGCGTACTCGTCTACTCACCCGCTTCCCAAACGCTCTTGCAAACGATCACCGACGGCGCTACCCGTCCAGGTGGCCTCTGGGTCGATCGGCACGGCGTTCTGTATGCAGTAAACTTGCCCGATGGCTATTACCAGACGAGCCTTCCCGAATATAAACCTAGCGCCCCGAGCCCGTTCCGCACGATTACCGACGGTATCGTCAACTGCGGAGCCGTTGCCGTGGATGCTCACGAAAACGTTTACGTCACTGGCCTCGACACGGTAAACGGCGACTACTTTCTCGAGGTCTATCCCAAGGGCACGCTCAGCCCGTCGGAAACGCTAACGATACCGCACGAGACTCTCGGCGGCCCCGCGAGCATGGCGTTCGATTCAACCGGCGCGCTGCTCGTTGGTGAGATCCAAGGTGAGGGCAGCTCGGGGGCGGTCTACCGCCTCGCGCCAGGTTCGCAAACCTTCACAAAGCTAACGCTGCAGAAGGATCCCGGCGGAGCGATCGCCGTTGACGGCAGCGGTAATCTCTATGCAGGCGGCAACGACACGGTCGCGGTGTACGCACCGAACGCAAAGAAACCCTCGCGGACCTTTATCGTCGAAGGCGGCGTTTCGGCGCTGACCGTTGACGCGAGCGGCAAGCTTTACGTCGGAACGAGAGCGGGCATCTCGATTTACGCGCCGGGCGCGAAGGCGCCGGAGTCCAGCTTCGACGTGCAGGCACTCATCGGGGGCCTCGCGCTTACAAGTAACCTCTAAACGAGACCTCGTCGTACTGCCTGGCAAACGGAAAGGCAAGATAGGCCAGCGCGATCGCGCGCGCTCCGGCGCTTACGAAGCTCCAGATCGCGAGCGGCGCATGAATCAGGAGATACGGTAATCCCATTGGCACGGCGACGTACCAGATGACGAAGAAGACGAGAGCGAGTATAAGCGATGCAATCGGCGCGGCACGAACGGCTCGTACGGACTGCGAAAGCGCAAGCGTTCCGGGTATTCCGCCGATGGAAGCCGCCGGGATCGTGTAGATGAGGAACAACGCTGCCACGATCCCGAGCACGAGGCCGAGGGAGCCGGCGAAAGATCCGATATAGCTTGCCGCCCACACGACGAACTGAAAGCCGATTGCTGCGAATAGAATGCCGACGAACTTGACTCGCCCCTCGTCCCACGCCTCATCGAACGCGCCGCGGCGGCCCCGCCAGACGGCATTCGCCTGAATGATCGTGATCCCAAAGGCCCAGAGATAAACGAGCTGCACGAGCATTTGAAAGATGCCCGCGCCCGAACCCCCGAGCGGATCGGTAAAGAGATACGAAAGCTGGGTCAGCAAGAGCTCGACGACGGCCGCCAGCAGCGGCATGACGAAGATGGACGGGTGCCGCAGGAGGAGCCCAAAAGACTTGAAGTAGATCGCGAGATCGACCCGTGGACGGCTTTTCATAGGGTCAGAAGCGGGCGCCGTCGAGCGCGCGCTGACACGTGCAGTCGGAGCCGAGCGGGACCTTCTCGACGATTCTGCCGATCGCGCTTTTCACGCGTTCGTTGTTGCGGTTGAAGACCTCGATCACTTCGTGATGCGAAACCGCCGGCATCCCCTCGAGGCCGACGTCGTAGTCGGTGATGAGGGAGATGTTGACGTAACACATCTCGAGCTCGCGGGCCAGATAAGCCTCCGGATATTGTGTCATATTGATGACTTCCCAGCCCTGGCTCTGGAACCACTTCGATTCGCTGCGGGTCGAAAACCGCGGCCCCTGGATTACGACGACCGTTCCGCGATCGAACGTTTCGATTTTGAGCGACTTCAGCGCTTCGATCGCAATCGGCCGCAGCGTCGGGCAGTACGGGTCGGCAAAGCTGACGTGCGTCGTGATCGGTCCGTCGTAGAACGTATCTTTCCGCCCGCTCGTGCGGTCAACCAGCTGGTCGGCGACGACCATCGAACCGGGCGGCACGCTCTTGAGCAGCGAACCGCTGGCCGTCGGCGCGACGATCCACTTCACGCCGAGTTTTTTCATCGCGTAGAGATTTGCGCGATAGTTGATGGCTTGCGGCGGAAACCGATGATCCTTGCCGTGCCGCGGCAGAAACGCGACGCGGCGTCCGGCGATCTCGCCGAGTGCAACCTTGTCGCTCGGCGCCCCGTACGGCGTCTCAACCCACGCTTCGTGCGCGTTTTCGATCAGCGAATAAAACCCCGATCCGCCGAACACACCGATATCGGCCCGCAAATCATCATTCATACGCTTGCGATTCTAGCGTAACGGCCACGATAAATCCTGTGGGCCTCGGCCCTTGCGCCGGCCGTAACTTTGTGGTACAAAGTATTTAGCTTTGCAATGCAAAGCAGACAAAAGCCGCTCGAGGGACTTCTCATGCTCAAACGCCTGATAGCCATAATCTTTATCTTCTGCTCGGCCAGCGTGGCCTGGATGATTCTGGGAGCGATGCTCGTGCAGCGTACGAGCGATTCGGGTTCGAGTCAGCGCGAGAAGCTGACGGCGTTGTGGGGAAGCGATCAGGCGCAATCGGCGCCGCAAGTGAGCGCGCAAGTGGCGGTCGGCAAGCACGGTTACGAAACGGTCGTCGTGCCGATCCGCAGCAGCCGGATCAATGTAAAACTCGATCTCGAGCAGCGGCGCGACGGACTGCTCTGGTACAACCTGTACAACGTTCGGTTTCTAGGGCGCTACCGGATTCGAAACGACACGAGCAGCCGCAGGCTCTCGGTTCATTTTGCACTTCCATCGACCGACGGAACGTATGCGGATTTCCAGGCCTCCATCGGTGGGAAGCGGGTGACGGACCCGACCGCGCTCGATCAAGGCTGCGTCAATTTCACCCTTCCGCCGCATGAGGAGGCCGCGATTGACATCGGCTACCGGTCGCGTGGAATGGGGACTTGGACGTATCGCTTCGGTTCCGGCGTCGAATCCGTCAACGATTTTGGGCTAACGATGACGACGAACTTCGACGCGATTGACTTTCCGTCGCAGACGTTGCCGCCCGACGGCGAGACGCCGCTGCGGCCCGGTTGGCGCCTGCAGTGGCGCGCCGCGACTTTGGTGACCGGCAACGGGATTGGGATGGCGTTCCCGTACCCGCTTCAGCCGGGCCCGCTGGCGCAGCGGATCACGTTTTGGGCGCCCGTCGCTCTATTTTTCTACTTTTTCGTCATGCTGGCGATTACGACGCTCCGCAAAATCGATCTGCATCCGGTCAACTACTTCTTCCTGGCCGCTTCGTTCTTCGCGTTTCATCTGCTCTTCGCGTACCTGGTCGAACCGAATTCCGATCTGGGCCGCATTCGCGATATGCTCGTCCGTCACGATGTTTCTTACGATCTCGTACCTGCGGCTCGTCGTCGGCTGGCGGTTTGCTGCAGTGGAGAACGGGCTCGCGCAGCTCGTCTATCTCGTCTTGTTTTCGTACGCCCTGTTCAACGAAGGCTCGAGCGGTCTGACGATCACGATCGGCGCGATCGTCACGCTCTTCGCAGTCATGCAGTTAACGGGACGGATCCGTTGGAGCGAGCGTCTTGCCGAGGTCCCCGCGTGACCTATTCGTAATCCGGGGCAAAGTAGTCGCTGCCGTATTGCTGCATGAAGAACTTCGGCGGCTTCGGCGCTTTGATAGGCGTGAACTTCGCGGGACTCTGCGAGAAGTCGAAGCATTCGGCCGCGGGTGACGCCGCGCGTTTATCGGCCGGTGTCGCTAGATGCCCGAGACCATAGAGATCTTCGGCGAATTTGATCACGCTGGCCGTCTCGTACTGATTGTGGCAAACGAAGTCGTGCTTGACGTACGGCGAGAGCATCAGCAGCGGAACTCGCATCCCTACGCTGTCGCGATCCTCGTACGGCGGCGGCACGGGATCGTAGAGGCCGCCCCAGTCGTCCCACTGGATGAAAATCGCCGTCGAGTTCCAGAACTTGCTCTCGCCGACGGCATTGACCAGCGCCGCGACCCACGAGGGCCCGTAGCCGCCGGGGCAGTTGACGTGATCGGAATCGTTGCAAACCGGCGTGATCCACGTGAAGTTCGCCAGTTGTCCCTTGCGCACGTCCGTGATGAACTTCCAGTTCGGCGAGATGACCTTCTTCCAGTCGGGGCCGTTATAGATATGTTTAACCGCCTGATAGCTCGACCACACCGCTCCGTCGCCGCTGCCCGCGCCATACTTGCTAGCGTAGAAACGCCACGAGAGTTTCGCCTTGTCGAGTTCGTCGCCCAAGGTCTGGTAATCGAAGCATGCCGACTGAGATCCGCCGATCGTGCGCTGCGCGGTGATCCACGCAACCTCCGAGCTACCTCCCTCGCAGCCCCAAGATCCGTAGGGAAGGTCAACGCTCCAGTTTGCCTGCGCGGCGATGATGTACTGATGCGCTACGAAGCTCTCGTCGAGTTGCGATTGGAACATATGGTCGGCAAGCGCGCCTTCGTGCGCCATGTCGAAGTATGGTTTTGAGTCTGAGTGCGGCACGTACACATACTCGGGATATTTGACGCCGCTCGGACCGCCGTAGTTCTCCTCCTTATTGAAACCGTCGTTGCGGCAGTCGGTGCCCGGCAGCGAGCCCGTTCCATCGCACGCCGAAATAAATGCGCTCAAAGAGTGATCGATCGTGTATTGGTACGACAACGGCACGGGCTGGAGTTTGACCGTCTCGCCAGTCGAGATTTTGCCGCTCGTGACGGTGTGCGCGCCGGGATAGCCGTTGAAAAGATCGTTGAAGCTTCGGTTCTCCTGCACGATGTAGACGACGTGCGTGATTTTCCCGGCACCGGTGGCGCCGAGCACGCCGAGTGCCGCGCCACTCTGCATATATGGCAGAGATGGCTGCGAGCCGGAGGCGCACCCCGAAAGTGCGAACGCAAGTGCCGTCAACGCGGCAAGGCGTTGGCTCCAAGTATTTTTCATCTGTTAAAATCCGATGGCTTTAGGTCGTCAAGGAATTTTTTGAATCGCGCCATTTCGGTGTCGTTCGAGGGTCTCTTTTCGGTCGCGGCCTCCTCGAGCACGATCTTGTCCGAGACGAAGATCGGCGCGGGGACGCGGAGAGCGAGCGCGATGCCGTCGGACGGGCGCGCGTCAATTTCTTGCAACTCGCCGTTGGTGCGCACGACGAGTTTGGCGAAAAACGTCGAGTCTTTGATGTCGTGAATCACGACTTGCTCGAGGTTGGTATTGAGCGACTCGAGGATATTACGCATCAGATCGTGTGAGAGCGGACGCGGCACGGGCGCGCCTTCGAGCGCGAGTGCGATCGCCGTCGCTTCAAAAGGGCCGATCAGTATCGGTAGATAATGCGAGCCGTCCATATCCTTAAGGATGACCACCGGATCGTGGGTCAGGAGGTCGATTCCGAGTTTGTCAACCTTCATTTGCCGCATCCAGAGCTATCCGACACCCCCGGCGGATTCTCTTGCCGGAGCATGCAACCGCTTATGACGCCGCAAGGGCGACCAGTGCGAGCGGCCGAACCCGCGGCTGTCAAGTATGCCACTCTCCTGCGGAATCGTCGGCCTGCCGAACGTCGGCAAGTCCACAATCTTCAATGCGCTGACGCGCTCGGCCCAGGCGCTGGCCGCAAACTATCCTTTTGCGACGATCGAGCCCAACGTAGGCGAGGCTGCGGTACCTGACCAGCGTCTGCCCGTCCTCCAACGCCTCGCCGGCGCGGCGCGAATTATCCCGGCGACCGTTCGCTTCGTGGACATCGCCGGCTTGGTGCGCGGCGCCAGCGCCGGCGAAGGGTTGGGCAACGCCTTTCTGAGCCATATCCGGGAGACCAATGCGATCGCGATGGTGGTTCGCTGTTTTGAGGATGATGAGGTCACGCACGTTGAGGGCGCCCTCGATCCGCGCCGCGACTGTGAGATCATCGGTATCGAGCTGGCACTGGCAGATCTAGCGACGATGCGCAAGAGGTTACCGAAGATCGAGCGCGAGATTCGAACCGACCCGAAGATGCGCGAATATCTCGGCGCGGCGCAACGGCTGACCGCGGCGCTGGAGCAGGCGCGCCCGGCGCGCAGCTTCGCACCGGATTCGCTCGATGCGCAGGTCGCGGCCGATTCGTTCCTTCTGACCGCCAAACCGATCCTTTACGTAGCGAACGTCGACGAAGACCAGATAGGCAAATGCTCCGACATGGTGCGGACCGTAGAGGAGATCGCGCGCGCCGACGGCGGGCGGGCCATCGTGCTCAGCGGTAAGGTCGAAGCGGAGCTGGCCGGCCTCTCGGAATCCGAGGCAGCCGAATTTGCACGGGAGTTGGGCATCGAGCGCAGCGGCCTCGACGATTTGGCGGCCGAAACCTACGAGCTGCTCGGCATGATGACATTCCTCACCGCTGGGGAAAAGGAAGCCCGGGCCTGGCCGATTCGCAAGGGGACGAAGGCTCCCCAGGCGGCCGGCACGATCCACAGCGACATTGAGCGAGGCTTCATCCGGGCCGAGATCGTCTCGTACGAGGATTACGTGCAGTACCAGACCATGGAGGCGTTGCGCGCCGCCGGGCGCCTCCGCAGCGAGGGCCGGGAGTACGTTATGCAAGAGGGTGACGTCGTGAACTTCCGATTCAACGTATGAATCGAGGGGCTCGGGCGGCAAAATCGGGAATGAGTGTCGCATGACCACCGCTCTGCGCGAAACGGCGCCCTCCGTTCGCGACGTTTCCGTCTTCGGCGACGCAATCGCGTACTTCAACGAGGCAGCCGACCTGCTCGAGCTCGACGCCGGCATGCGCCGCATTCTCACTCATCCGTCGCGCCAGATCATCTTCTCGATTCCGTTCCAGCGCGATTCGGGCGAGTTCGAGGTTTACACCGGCTATCGCGTGCAGTACAATTTCGCCCGCGGACCCGCAAAGGGCGGCATCCGCTATCATCCGGGCGTAACGCTCGACGAAGTTACCGCGCTGGCCTTTTGGATGACGTGGAAGTGCGCGGTAGTCGATCTGCCGTTTGGAGGCGGCAAAGGGGGCGTCACCTGCGATCCTGCAACGCTCTCGTCAAACGAGCTGGAACGCATCACGCGCCGGTATGCCGCCGAGCTGGTGGAGGTCGTCGGTCCGGATAAAGACGTTCCGGCGCCCGACGTCAACACCACGCCGCAGGTGATGGCGTGGTTCATGGACACGTACTCGATGCACGTGCGCCAGAACATGCCCGGAGTGGTTACCGGCAAACCGCTGGAAATCGGCGGTTCGCGCGGCCGCGTGGAAGCGACCGGTCGCGGCGTAACGATCTGCGCGCTCGACGAGATGGCTGTTATGGGTTTGCGGCCCGAACAGGCGACGATCGCGATCCAGGGCTTCGGCAACGTCGGTCGCTATGCCGCAAAACTCTTCGAAGAGCGAGGCTGTAAAATCGTCGGCATCTCCGACGTGACCGGTGCGTACTACAACGAAGGGGGCATCAACGTCTTTGGCGCGATGGAGCATACGTCCAAGTTCGGAACGCTCGAGGGTTTTAAAGGCGGAGATAGGATCACTAATACCGAGCTGTTGACCAGCCCTTGCGACGTGCTCGTTCCCGCCGCGCTCGAAAAAGTTTTCACTGCCGAGATTGCGTCGAAAGTTCAGGCAAAGCTCTTGGTCGAGGGCGCGAACGGACCCACGACACCAGAAGCCGACCGAATCTTCCGCGAAAAAGGCATCGTCGTCATTCCGGACATCATGGCCAACGCCGGAGGCGTCACCGTCTCGTATTTCGAATGGGCGCAAGACCGCATGGGTTACTTTTGGAAGGAAGCGGAGGTCAACGAGAAGCTCGAGGACTTTCTCTTGACGAACCTGCGCGCAGTCCGCGCGATCGCAAACTCTCGGCACGCGACCCTGCGAACGGCGGCGTACACGCTGGCCATCGATCGCGTCGTCAAAGCTTCGCTGCTCCGCGGCATCTACGCGTAAGGCGTAGCCTTTGGGATGCCCACGAGGCGCGCCATCCGCGCGGCCGCGTCGGCGAATGCCTGCAGCCGCTCGATGATGAACTGCGCGTTGGGGCATTGCTGCGTCGCCAGCTCCGTTTCGGCCTTGGAGAGTGCCGCGGTCAGGCGACCTTCACCCGTCGCGCGACGCGACTCCCGCAGCGCAGACGCCAGCTCGGCCATCCGGTCGCCGAGCGCATCCGCGAAACCGGCCAAGGCACCGGCGCACTCCGGCGGGAGCGGCGTACCGAGCGCGCTTTCAAGCGCCAGATTTGCGAGCGCGAACCGCTGCGTCACCGCGAGTATTCGAAGCGCGCGTCCCACCGCGATCGTATGCGGGCGATGGGGTTCCTGGCGCGTCCGCTCGATCGACGACTCGACGGATGTGCGTATCCGCCACACTTCGGTGCGCGCCCGCTCTATTCGTTGCAGAGCTTCTGCCGACGGAGTTACGTACGCCCGCAAGATCGCATCCGCCAAAGCGCGCTGAGCGTCGAGAAGATCGGCAAGCAGCGCGCGCGTGCGCTTGCGTTCCCACGTCGGCAACGCCAGATAGCCGACCATCGCAAGGCTGCCGCCGGCGATGGTATCGAGAACTCGCGCGGCAATCGTCGTCGTTCCCGGAAGTCCGCGCATGCTGAGCACTAGCACCACGAACGACGTGATCGCTATGGTAAAGAGCGCGTAGTTCGGGCTGAAGGTAAGGTACGCGGCCGCGGCCGCTATCACAACTCCGGCCACCTGGGGAGCCTCGTGTCCGCGCACGAGCCTCAGCACGAACGCCGCGACGACCGCGCCGATCAAGGTTCCGGCGATGCGGCCGAAACCTCGCACGAATGTCGTCTGAAAGTCTGGCCGCAGCACGATCGCGGCGGTCAGAGGAATCCAGTAGCCGCGGTCGGCCTCGAAATGGCGTCCGAGGAGCATCGCAACGCTCATCACCAACGCGGAGCGTAAGGAGTCGGGGCCGCGCCAATCGATGCGATTTTCAACATAGGGACCCGGGCGAGGCTTCGAGAGCAGATGCAGATTCGGAAGCCGCCCGCTCGAGAGCATCGATGCTGCGAGCACGGCATCGCGCAGGTTGACCCCCAACTCGCCGGAGATCTCCGGCACCTCGATCGCTTCGGGCTTTAGCGTACCGCGCAAGACGCCGGTGATGGCGTCGAGCAGGTCGCCGACGCCCTTAGGAACCTCGCGCGTTGTTGCGAGCGCGCCCAGCCGCCTGCGAATGACCTCGGAATCTTCGAGGAGACGATCGAGGCGTGCGCGTTCCGCGACGCGCGCAAATGGCTGCGGATCGGCCAGAACTTGTCGCGCGGTCGCAAACGGTGTGATCGGGGGCATCGCAGGCGAACCGACGGCGAGCCCGCGGGCGTACTCTGCGAGGTCGTGATAAACGTCCGCTAATGCGGAGCGTTCGGCGGTGAGCCGCTCCGTGGGCGCTGCGAGCAGAACGAGAATTGCTTGGATGAGACCGCCGCCCAACACGAGCGCCGATTGGAGCAGCGCGGCCCCCGGCGCCAGCGGTTGGCTTGAGAACAGCACGAACGCGACGAGTGAGTTGAGCGCGACCGTCGCCGCGGCTGGGCCGAGTTGACCGATCGTTCCGCATGCGTAGCCGGCGACCGCCGTCGCCGCGATGAGTCCAATGCTGGAATGCGCCGCCAATGCGCCGATGAAGCTGGTCGCCGCCATGCCGAGCGCCGCGCTCAGCATCGCGAGCAGGCGCGTGCGATAGATTCCTTGCAGCGAGGTAAAGCCGGTGATGAAGGCGCCGATCGCCGCGGCCACGCCGAGCGAAGGCTTTCCGAGCATCGCCGCAATTACGCAGCGGAATTGCGACGCCGATCGTGCAGCGTAGCGCGTATCCCGGCTCGAGCGCCGATCGATCGAAGGTGCCGACCGTCGCCGCGAGCTCGCGCAGCCAGGTCAGCACCGAAGCTTAGTAGGGTATGTCGTTAGGCGGAGCGTAGGGATCGGGGTAGCAGTACTTCGAGTTCGCGCAGCGCGTACCGCCGTACACGGCCTTGACGTCGATCTGCGGGATATGCGTACCGTACGCCTTGTTGATCGTGCCGATGAACTCGGAGGCGATTAGCGCGTAGCCGGTGTTCGACGGATGCAACCCGTCGAAGCTCAGCAGTCCATACAAGTATCCCAGCGTGCAACATAGCCCCGGGTTGATGGATGCCGCCAGCTTGAAATAGGGATTCGACGGATCCCCGCTCGCGAGGCCGTGGAAGATCGCCTGAACGTCAACGAGCGGAACGTGCGACGCCGTGGCGGCATCGTCGATGCCCTGATTGATCGCGTTGTTGAGCGCCTGAATCTTGCCTGCAAACTCCGGCGTTATGTAATAGTTGCCTAACCCGCTTCCGGGCACGACCTTGCATCCCGGGGAGGGAACGGCGCAATCGAGGTCGGGTAAGTGATTCTGATTCGCTGTGGCGTACTGAACGATTTCGATGGCTCCTTGAAGCGTGAAATAACCGCAAGGCTTCGTCACCGAGGCCGGCACGCACCCGTTTGGCGTCGAGAGATGGTACTTGTTCGCGAGTGCCGTGACGACTGACTTGGTTATAGCGGTATCGCCGAGATTTAAAAGGCACCACGCATACGTCTTTAACGCGCAATCTTTAAAGGTCCTCGGATTGGTGACGCGCTGAAAATAACCAACCTCGAGAATGTTCGGCAGATTTGCCACAACGATGTGAGCTCCGGCGTGCTCCAGCGTCGAGAATGTTGCCCGTAGGTCGCTCTCCGCCTGGGCCGCATTGCGATCGCCGCCGACAAAGCGTCCGCCGCTTCCCATGTACTTGAGCACGTCGTTCGCACCAAGCCAGACCGTGGCCAACGTCGGATGCCGCGATGCTGCGGCATCGACGTCCGTAAGATTCGGCCCGAGTTTTGTGAAGTTTCCCAGCACGGGCCAAAACGTGCCGCTCTCGTCCGAGACGACCATGCTGAGAAGCCCAGGTACGCCGGGGATAAATTTACAGGTGTCGGTCTGCGGCGCGTGGAGTACGTTGGCTTCGTGGAGGGTCAGGCCCGGGATGCCGACATTTCGAATTTCGGTGGAGTCCGGATCCATGCGGACGCGCGAGAGACCCTTTAGGTGGTAACCGGCCTCGTTGAAACCATTATTGTCCGTGCAGACGTTGCCCGACTTCTGTTCTTGAATTGGGAACTCTGCGGTCCACGGTATGATCTGATTGTTGAGCCCAGGTTTTGCGATCAAAGGTAGCGGGCTGGTTAACGGGTCGTACATTTTTGAGATTGCCGTATCGAGCGGCTCTCCCGACGCTTGCTCGTAGAGCTCCGCCCACCAGCCGTTCTCCTGGCCTTGGTAAACGGGATAGTAGACGTAGTTGATGTAGGCCCGAACACCGGTTGCTCCGAGGAAGCCGTTCGACTGATAGCCGGCCGTCAAGCTATCGCCGACGCCGACGATGTTCGAAAGGATTGCTTCCTGCGGTCGCGCGTGCGCCGCGCGCAACGGAAGAACCTGGCTCGAGGTCGCGCCCCCTCCGCCGCAGGCCGCAAGCGCCGTGGTCGCGAGCAACGTAATGAGAATGTGAGCGTACGAGTTTTTCATAATATAGCCTCTGGCACTCATAGTGGAAAGACGTTAGGCGAGCCGACCCCAAACTCCAACTGCAGTTGCGTCGCTTTTAAACCGCCGATAGCCAAGCCGCATGCGTTGTTGATCGCTTGCTGGGCCGTCAAGCACTTGATTCCAACGATGCCGTCCGGCCCTTGATTCGTCACACCGCCGCTATTGAGCACGACCTGAACGAAGGAGTACTTCGTCACCCGCTGCGATACGCCCAAGAAGTACGCAAAGAGGTGTTCGGGATACGGATCGGTCGGCAGATAGTCGCGCGCGCTCTGAGGCTCGAAGAAGAGCGTCGTCGTGCGCGTCGGCGTGTACTCAAAGTAAAGTACCTGCGGAAGCTGCATCGAGTTGCCCACATTGGCTCCGGCGGTATGAACGATCCACTGCGGCGCGACGGTGAAGGTGGCGAACATCTTCGGCGTCTTCAAAAACGGCAACGTGACGGCGACGGCATAGTACTGCGCGGTACGCACTGGAATGTTCTCGACCGGGCCGTCCGGCAGGTTATACGTGAAGGGAACGACGTCGTTATGCCCCGGCGCAAACGCGATGAGACCGCCGCGCGCCACGTACGTTGGTGTAATGACGATTGGCAACGGACCCGGTAGTTTGTCCGACTTGATCACGAAGAGCTTGTTGAGCATGAAGACGCCGAACGTGTCCTTCGTTGCCACGTTAATATTGCGTCCCGTTCCGGGGCCGCACGCGGTCCCGTTGCTTAAGTCGGCGCAGCCGACGGGGTTGCGAAAGCCGGCAAGATAGACCGGCGTTAAACCACTGTTGAAGCCTTCTGGCCAATGCTGCAGCTGGAACATGCTCACCATCAGACGCGTCGACCAGTTAAGGTGGTAAGCTGCGGAGAGATCGGTGCCACCCATCAGCCAGCCCTTACCGTACGAACCGATGTTGCCGTATGGATTGGCCGCCGAAATTGCTGCGGTGTACGTGAACCGCTCGCCGGGCAACGCCATTACGGGGCCGGTACGCGGTTGCGGAACCGGCGGTGCCTGCGCAACGTTGGGGGTCGTCGCCGCCTGACGTCTGGCTTTTTCGCGCGCCGCCTGTTGTTGATCGAGGAAGTTTTTGATCGCGGTATTCGCGCCCGGGAGAATCGATTGTTGATAAACGTTCTCGGTGCCGTCGGCGAGCGCCGGCAATGCCGAACCAATGATCGTTAATGCCGCTACTGCGGCGAGAACCGCGCCAAGTGGACGTCCGAGCATGCAAGCAACTCCCTGAAATCGCCGGTGACGGCAGTTATCAAACCGATCAGGCGTTTATCCAGAGGTTGGGCTTAACGATTGCAAATCCTTTTCTCTACGTTCTCCACTCGATTGACCATCGCGTCCTGCGGGCTTTCCGCGCAGTTCGAGTGACTTAATGATGACGTAGAGCACCGGCGTGATGGCGAGATTCAGAAACGTCGAGACGAGCATGCCGCCGAAGACGACGGTGCCGAGCGAGTGACGTGCCGCGCTTCCCGCGCCCGTCGCGAATACCAACGGAATCACCGCGATGATAAATGCAATGGAGGTCATCAAGATCGGGCGTAATCGAGTTTGGGCGGCGCGCATTGCCGCCTGGACGACGCTCGCGCCTTCGCGCAGTTGCTGATTCGCGAACTCCACGATCAAAATTGCGCTCTTACTCGCGAGGCCGATCAGCATGACGTATCCGACTTGTGCGTACGCGTCCTGCGCGAGGCTCGGATCGAACAGCCCCGGGATCGGGATCAAGTGGCGCAAGTTCATGAAACCGAGCGCCCCGAAGAGCGCCGCGGGCACCGCCAGCAACACGACGAGCGGATCGATGAAGCTCTCGTATTGGGCCGACAACACGAGGAAGACGAAGACGAGGCCGAGTGCAAAAATGATCGTGCTCAAGCTGCCGGCGGCGATCTCGTCGAGCTGCAGACCGGACCATTCGTAACTCATGCCGGCGGGCATGACTTTTTGCGCGATCTGATCCATCGCGGTAAGCGCCTCGCCCGAGCCGTGCCCGGGCGCGTTGTTCCCGTTGAGCTCGATGTTGCGATAGAGGTTGTAGTGCGTGATGATGGGCGCCGTATTCACTTGCTGCATTTGCACGAGGGCGCTGATAGGCGTCATCACGGTGTTCGTCGCGTTCGTGCCGGCCGTGGGGCTAAACGGCGCCGGGGTCGCCAAGGGATTGATGGAGGCAGCGGTATTGTTTGCCGCGGAGCCGGAGCTTACGTACAAGCCTTGCAGCGAGGAGACGCGGTTGCGGAAAGGCTCGTCGGCCTGCACGTCGACCTGCCACGAGCGATTGAGGAAGGTGAAGTTGTTGACGTAGAGCGAGGCGAGATCGACCTCGAGGGTATCGAAGATGTCGTTCAACGAAATGCCGACGGCTTTAGCTTTGCTGCGATCGATGTTGAGCTGGACCTGCGGCGAATTCAGGCGAAACTGCGTGAAGACGTTCATCAGCCGCGGATCCTGCGCGGCGGCTCCCATCATGGCGTACGCGGTCTTCGTTAAGACGGGGAGGCCCGCGTTGCCGCGATCTTCAAGCTCGAACTGAAAGCCTCCAAAGCTTCCCACGCCGTTGATGGCGGGCGGGTTGAGCGCGAAGATCTGAGCCTGCGGGATATCCTTGAAGAATCCGTAGTTGACGCGACCGATGACCGCATCGATGCCGTCGTCGGCGCCCTTGCGCTGCCCCCACGGCTTGAGCAGGCAGAACATCAGCCCGCGGTTTGGCGCCGCTCCAGTGAAACTGAATCCCCCGACGTCGAACAAGTAGCGGACTTGCGGCTGGCTTCGAATGATGGCCTCGGCCTTCTCTGCGATCGCCGTCTCGGCGGAGAGCGACGTTCCTTCGGGCGCCTGCACCAAGACGATGAAATACCCTTGATCTTCGCTCGGAATGAACGACGTCGGCGTTTTCACGAACATGAAGAGCGTCGCCAGCAGCGCGAGGCCAAAGACGCCCACCGCGAGCCACCGAAACCGGAAGAGCCGCGGCAACTCCGACGCGTACCAATGGCGGAAGCGTGCGAGACCCGCATTGAACCACTTAAAGAAGATGAACTGAGACTCGACGTCGCCGGTGAGCAGCCGCGCCGACATCACGGGCGCGAGCGTCAGCGCTTGGAAGAGTGAGATCGTGATCGCGGCCGCGATCGTCAGGGCAAACTGCTTATAAAGCTGTCCAGTCGTGCCGGGGAAGAAACCGACGGGAATAAAGACGGCCAGCAGGACGAGCGACGAAGCCACGACCGCGCTCTGGATCTCGCGCATCGCCTCCGCTGCACTCGCGATGCCGCTCTGGCGCCCCTTGTTCATCTCGATGTGACGGGCGATGTTTTCGATGACGACGATCGCGTCGTCGACGACGAGACCCGTGGCCAGCGTCAGGCCGAAGAGGGTGATCGTGTTGATCGTGAAGCCGAAGATCTTCATGACGAAAAACGTTCCGATGAGCGAAACGGGAATCGTCACCGCGGGAATCAACGTCGAGCGGGGATTCTGCAGGAAGACGTAGATCACGAGCACGACCAGCACGATGGATAGCAGCAGCGTGATGATGACTTCTTTAACCGATTCCGCAACGAAATCCGTAGTGTTGAAGGCGACGGTGTAGTGAAGGCCTTTCGGGAAGTTCTTGGAGAGCGTATCCATCTCGCTGAGCACGCCTTTGGAGACCTGCAGCGCGTTAGCCGTCGGATACTGCAAAATGCCCAGGCCAACGGTTTCGGGATTGCCGTTGAAGCGCAGAGCCGTGCTGTAGTCTTCGGCGCCGAGTTCGATGCGCGCGACGTCGGCCAACCGCGTGAACCCTCCATTGGGGTTCGCGCGGAGGATGATATTGCCGAACTCCTGGGGACTCGAAAGCTGCGTCAGCGCATTGACGGTGTAGGTATACGGTTGTTTTTCCGACTCGGGAGCCGCGCCGATGCTTCCGCTGGCAATCTCGGCGTTCTGCTCTTGCAACGCCGTCACCACGTCGCCGGCATCGAGTCCCTGCTGCGCCAGCTTATTGGGATTAATCCAGATCCGCATCGCGTACTGGCGTTGGCCGAAAACGCGGACGAGCGAGACGCCCGGGACGCGCGAAAGGTCGTTGACGATATTGAGTTGCGCGTAGTTGCTCAGAAAGAGCGTGTTATATTTGCTCGTATCCGATGTGAGCGCGATGCCCATCACGAAGGATCCCGAGTTCTTGCTTACCTGCACGCCGACTTGCTGCACCGTCGCGGGCAGCTGGCCAATTGCCGACTGCACGGAGTTCTGCACGTCGGCAGCGGCAATGTCGAGATTCGTTTCGAGCGTAAAGGTACAGGTGATCGTCGACGTGCCCTGCGAGCTGGTCGAGCTGATATAGCGCAGGCCTTGAACGGTGTTGACCGCCTCTTCCAGCGGCGTCGTGACCTGCGCCTCGACAGCCTGGGGAGCCGCGCCGACGTACGACGCGGTGATGGTGACCACCGGAGGAGATATTTGGGGGTACTGGGCCAGCGGCAATGTCGGCATAACGACCAGGCCGCCGATCAGGATGATTAAGGAGCAAACCGTTGCCAGGACGGGCCTGGTGAGAAAGACCTTCGTCACGCTAGCCGTTCCAACCGAGCGAAGTTACCTGCGGTTGCGGCGGCACCGAAGAAATTAGAAGGCTTGTTCGGCGTGATAGGAACTGCGGGAGAGCGGGCTCGAGACGACCTGATGGAAGCCCTTGCGGGCGGCCACCTCGCCAAGCCGCTTGAAGGTTGCGGGCGTTACGAACTCCACAACCGGCAGGTGCTTCTTGGAGGGCTGCAAGTACTGGCCCATCGTGAAGATGTCGACGCCGGCTAAGCGCGCGTCGTCCATCGCCATCTCGATCTCGGCTTCGGTCTCGCCCAATCCCAGCATTAGCGACGTCTTGGTGTAACGATCGGGAGCGCGGCTTTTGGCGTGCGCCAATACCTTGAGCGACTGGTCGTAGCCTGCCCGCTTGTCGCGCACGTGCGGCGTCAAGCGCCGTACGGTCTCCAGATTGTGGGCGAAGACGTCGGGCCGTGCGTCCACGACGATGTTGACGGCGGTGAAATCGCCGCGGTAATCGCCGCTAAGAATCTCGACTCGAGCTCCGGGCACGCGTTCGTGAATCGCTCGCACGGTATTCGCGAAAATCAATGCACCGCCGTCGGGGAGGTCGTCGCGGTCGACGGCCGTCACGACGAGATATTTCCAGCCCAAGTCGCGCACGGCTTCGGCGACGCGCAGCGGTTCGAGCCAATCGACGGCTCCGCGCGGATTACCGGTCTTGACGTTACAAAAACGGCAACCGCGCGTGCAGAGATCGCCCAAGATCATAATCGTCGCCGTTCCAGCGCCCCAGCATTCCGCCATGTTCGGACAGGCTGCCTCTTTGCATACCGTATGCAGAGAGAGCGCATTAACGCGCGCCTTGACACGCTCGTACTCGGGACCGCTCGGCAACGAAACCCGCAACCACGCCGGCTTCCTCGTGGTTTCCGGCGACAAGAGGTTCACCTCGATCATGCGACCTGCCGCTCTGCTACAAACGTGACGTCGAACGTGCGTGACAGTTCGTCGAGAAGCACGCTTTTTGCCTCAGAAACCGTAACGCGATGGCCGACCTCCGCCGAAAGTGACGTTATCCCGCGATCGAGCAATCCGCACGGATTGATGAGGCGGTCGTAGTCGAGGCTGGTCGAAACGTTGAGGGCGATGCCGTGCATCGAAACCATGCGCTGCACCGCGAGTCCGATGGCGCAGATTTGATTGCGGCCGACCCAGACCCCGGCGTGATCGCTCCAGCGCTCGCCGGCGACGCCGAACCGCGTGCAGAAGTCGATGACCGCGCCTTCCAAAGATCTCACGAGCGGCACGACTTCTCTGAACCGCTCGAGCCTTCGTATTGGATACACAACGAGCTGCCCGGGCCCGTGATAGGTGACGTCCCCGCCCCGCTCGATCTCGACGACGTCAACGCCGCGCGCGGCGAGGTCTTCCTCCGAAAGCAACAGGTTTTCGCGCTTGGCTTGCCGGCCGAGGGTGATGACCGGTTCGTGCTCGACGACGATCCACGTATCGGGCTCGCGCCCTTCGCGCACGGCAGCATGGAGCCGCCGCTGAAGCTCCAACACTTCGCGATACGGCCTAATGCCGAGATCCAAAATCCGCGCGCTAGCGCTCAAGCACTCACCGGAGCCTTCGGCTTGGGATTGATTATGTGGATCGCTTTACCGTGCGAGGCTTCCGCGGCATCCATGATTCCTTCGGTCAGCGTGGGATGCGGATGGATGGAGAGCCCGATATCTTCAAGCGTCGCCCCCATCTCCAGCGCGATTACGCCTTCACCGATCATTGACTCGGCTTGCGGTGCCACGATGTGCATCCCCAGCAGCAAGTCGCTCTTCGCGTCACCAACGAGCTTGATCATGCCTTCGGACTCGTTCATCGTTCTGGCGCGGCCGCTCGCGGCCAGCGGAAACTTGCCGATGCGAACCTCGTGACCGGCTGCTTTTGCCTCCTCTTCAGATAGGCCGACGGTCGCAACCTCGGGATCGGTATAGACGCAGTTGGGCACGGCGACCGGATCGAAGGCCGCCGACTTGTCGCCCGAGATCACTTCCGCCGCGATGACGCCCTGCTTCATCGCGCGATGCGCGAGCAGCGGCGCGCCGGTGACGTCGCCGATCGCGAAAATGTTCGCGACCTTCGTACGTTGCTGAAGATCGGTCGGAATAAAACCGTGCTCGTCAATCTGCAGGCCCGCGGCCTTCAGATTGAGGGTGTCGGTGACCGGCCGCCGACCGACGGCGACGAGCGCCATGTCGAACTCGCGAACCTCGTCTTTACCACCCGTTCCCTCGCCGTTGAGCGTTGCCCGCACGGCATCGCCCTTCTTTTCGAGCGCGCCGACTTTTGTGTTGAGCATGAACTCGACGCCTTGCTTCTTTAGAATCCGTCCGAGCGTCTTGCCGATCTCGAGATCCGTGCCGGTGAGAATCTGCGGCATCATCTCGACGACCAAGACCTCCGCGCCGAGCCGTCCGTAGACGGTCGCGAATTCTAAGCCAATCACGCCGCCGCCGATGACCAGAAGCTTCTTCGGAATCCGTTCGAGCTTGACGGCGTCGTCGGAGTTGATAATGACCTTCCCGTCGCGCGGCCACGCCTTGACGTCCACAGGGGCCGAGCCGGTCGCAATCACGACGTTCTGCGCCTTGATCGTACGTTCGCCGCCGTCGCCTTTTGCAACGATCTCGGTCGGTGATTTGAACGAGGCCTCCGCGCGCACGAACTCCACGCCGTTGGCTTTGAAGAGCGTCTTGACGCCGTTGACGTTTGCGCTCACGACCTCGTTCTTGAACTTCGCCACGCTCTCGCGCTGGACTTCGGCTTTGGGAACCTTTAGACCGATCGCGTCCGCGCGCTCGATATGACGGACGACCTCGCCGACGTGCAACAGTGCCTTCGTCGGGATACACCCCCAATTCAAGCAGACGCCGCCGACCTCGTCTCGATCGATGCAGAGAACCTTCTTGCCCAACTGACCAAGCCGAATCGCGACGTGATAGCCGCCCGGTCCCGCGCCAATAACGACGACGTCAAACTGCTGCTCATTGCTCATACCCGTGGCTTCGCCTAATCGGGAGCGTTCCCCACGAAAAGGGCGAAGCGGCTCGCTCTATGGTCAGAACGGCTCGAGGCGGCTTGGCTGGTTTCGTGGGTATGCAGCGCAGCCTTCTCCGCTGGTACCGCGCCCACGGCCGCGCCGCGCTGCCGTGGCGAACGCAGCGCAGCCCCTACCGGACCGTCGTGAGCGAGTTCATGCTGGCCCAAACGCAAGTCGACCGCGTCGTGCCGAAGTTCGAAGCGTTCGTTGAACGCTTTCCTGATTTCACCGCGCTCTCGCGGGCCTCGCTCGCGGGTGTGCTGCGAGAATGGAAAGGGTTAGGCTATAACTCGCGCGCCGTGCGTTTACACGCCTTGGCTCGAGCGGTCGTGGCGAGCCATCGCGGGGCGCTGCCCTCGGAGCCGCGTTCGCTGCGAGCCTTGCCGGGCGTCGGGCCGTATACCGTTGCGGCGATTCGGGCCTTCGCTTTTAATGAAGACGACGCGCCGGTGGATACCAACGTCCGCCGAATCGTCCACCGCCTGTTTTTCGGCATCGAACACCCAAATGCAGCGAGCGCGCGGACGTTGGACGACCGCGCACGAGCGCTCGTGCCGCCGGGGCGCGCGCACGACTGGAGCTCGGCAATGATGGATCTGGGGGGCGCCGTCTGTACGGCGCGCGCCCCCAAGTGTCTGCTCTGCCCGCTGCGAGCGTACTGCGCGGCCGCGCCCGTCGACGCCGCGAGCCTCGCAACGGCCCGAGTCGCCGGTGCAAAACGCGTTTCGCCGCAGAATGCGATACCGTTCGAGCAAAGCCGCCGCTACGCGCGCGGGAGAATCATCGACCGTCTGCGCGAACTGCCGCCCGGCGAGCGCATTGCACTCCTCGATCTCCATTCCGCCGTGCCGTCGGTCTCCGTCCGGACGGTTGCGGATTTTCGAGAGCTCGTTGCGGCGCTCGAAAAAGACGGCCTGATCACGCACGACGGAGAGTGCGTCGCGCTAAGAGAATGATGCGACGTGCCGCGCATTCCGTTTCCGGCAAAGAAGGTACCGCGTAGGGTCGGGCTCGAGGAGCTGACGATTCTGGAACGCACGTATCCGCACGCGGAGACGGCGCTGGAATACGATAGCGAGTTCGAGTTGCTCGTCGCGGTGATACTCTCCGCTCAAACCACCGACGTGCGCGTCAATATGACGACACCGTTACTCTTCGCGAAGTATCCGACTCCGCAGAAGCTTGCCGCAGCCAAGCCTGCCGACGTCGAGAAGATTATCAGGTCGACTGGATTCTTTCGCATGAAAGCCAAGAACATCATCGCGTGCGCGCGCGATCTGGTCGAACGTTTCGGCGGCCAAGTGCCGCACGAGCGCGAAGAGCTCGAGTCGCTTGCCGGGGTCGGCCGAAAGACGGCGAGCGTCGTGATGGCCGCGGCCTTCAACGAAGCCGCGCTGGCAGTCGATACTCACGTCTTTCGCGTCTCGCATCGCCTAGGATTGACCGTTGGCACGACGCCGCGCCAAGTGGAAGAAGACGTCACCAAACTCGTGCCGCAGAATAAGTGGGGCGACGCGTCGCACTGGCTGATTCTGCACGGCCGCCAAATCTGCAAAGCACCGAAGCCGCTCTGCGACCGCTGTCCCGTCAATCAGCTCTGCCCAACTCCCCGCATCATCAAGCGCCTAAAAACGCCGTCGTAGCGCAGCCCTCGAAAATCTAGCTAGTGAACCTCTGATTCGGATGTACGTGCATGAGTGCTTCGGAGCCGCTCGTCGCTCCGCCATCCGGGCTCCGCTCGTCGTGCAGAGCCTCCTGCGCACTCATGCACGTACATCCGAATCAGAGGTTCACTAATTGTCGTCGTCGGGACTTTCGTCGCCGGCCGGTTCCTTCAAAAAGTACTCGCGGCCCAGCGGCGCCGCAATCGGCGTGAACGTACGCGGGCTGAGTTTAAAGTTGAAGCAGTCGGCGAAATCGTCGGAGCGAACGTCGGTCGTGCCGAGCGACCCCAAATCGAAGGCCTTTTCCGTAAACTTCAAGATGCTGCCGAACTCGTGCTGACGATGCGAAACGTAACCGCGTGGCGTGTAGGCGGAGATCACGACCGCGGGCACGCGAAAACCGAGCTCGTACGAATTATAAACCGCCGGCGCGGCGTGGTCGTACCAACCGCCCCAGTCGTCCCACGTTACGAAGATTGCCGTGTTGTCCCAATAGGGGCTCTTGCCGATAGCGTTGACGACCGAGGCGACCCAGGACGGCCCCGAGCCATTGGTAATAAACGCGTGATCGGAGGCCTTTGCCGTCGGCGTAACCCACACAACGGTGGGCAAATTCCCACTTGAAATATCGGAGAGCACCTTCGACGGCGGTCCCACGACCTCCGTCGAGAACTGAGATCCTTCCTGGAGATGGAGGATTGCGTCGGGCGCGTTCCAGAGACCGGGGCCGGTTCTCCACTCGTAGTAGCGCCACGTCAGCCCTTTAGCCGTTACCAAATCCATCAGCGTCGGGCGATCGTAGCACGGATAGGTTTCCTGCAACTCTTCGCCGTTCTGATCGATGAGCAGCGCCAACGATCCCTTCGGAGAGTCGCAGCCGCCGGTGAACTTTTGGTCAGCCGTGATTGGGTTCTCGGCAGCACGAAGCGTAGAGCCTTGGCTGATCGTGGAAGTGCCGCTTATCAGGTACTGGTGTGCGGGGAAGCTTGGTCCTTCATTGGTCTCGAACATGCGATCGGCAAACGCATATTGCCGGGCCATGTCGAAGTAGGGTTCCACCTCCGTTCGGGGTACGTAACCGTAGGCCGCAAGGTCCGCCGCCGGGCACCCGGTTCTGACTTTGCAACTCGAATCGTGCTCCTGACTGAAGCCGTCCATCTTGCCGCTGTCGCTTTCCATTGCGTACGCGTCATGCGTGTGCGAGAGATCGTACGGTGCGGTTAAAGGCTCGGGGGTCAAGTTGACGCGCGTCCCAGCCGAGTTGGTACCGTACGACTGCGTATCCGCACCCTTTAAGCCGTGGAAAAGGTCGTCGGTCGTGCGATTCTCCTGAATAATAATTACGACGTGACTGATCTTGCCGTTCGTAAAAGCGCGCCGGCTGAGCATCGCTTGAAGCGCCGGCGTCGCGGCCTCAAAGGCTCGCGAGCTCTGTGACGGGGGCGACGCGACGTTGCATCCCGCCGCCACGACGAGAAGCGGTACTAGCAAGAACCGCACGATTATCCTCTTCCTACGAGTCCACGCGAAATCACGAGCCGCTGTATCTGCTGAGTGCCTTCGTAAATCTGCGTTATTTTTGCATCGCGCATCATGCGTTCGACGGGATATTCCGAGGAATATCCAAAGCCGCCGAGCACCTGGACGGCATCGGTCGTGACCGACATCGCAACGTCGCCGCATTTGAGTTTCGCCATCGCGGCCCATAGCGTGACGTCGGGGCCTCCGGCGTCGCAGCGGCGCGCAGCCTCGTAAAGCATCAGGCGTGCCGACTCCACTTCGGTCTTCATGTCGGCGAGCATAAAGCCGACGCCCTGATGCTGGCCGATCGGCTTTCCGAACGCGACGCGCTCCTTGGCATAGCCGGTCGCGTACTCGAGCGCGCCCGCGGCAATTCCCAGCGCTTGCGCCGCGATGCCGGGACGCGACTTGTCGAGCACCTTCATCGCGATCTTGAAGCCTTCGCCCTCTTCGCCGATCCGATTCGTCGCCGGCACTTCGCAATCGGAAAAGATAAGCTCGACGGTCGGCGATCCACGAATGCCCATCTTTTTTTCGAGCTTGCCAACGGAGAAGCCCGGCATTCCCTTCTCGAGCACGAAGGCTGAGACACCGCGCGACCCTGCCTCGGGATTGGTAACCGCGAAGACGCAGACAATGTCGGCAACGCTGCCGTTGGTGATCCAAATCTTTTGACCGTCGAGCACGTAGTTATCGCCCCGTCTAACGGCTCGCGTTTTCATCGAGCCCAGCGCGTCCGAGCCGCTGGAGACTTCGGTCAGCGCATATGCCACGATATGTTCGCCCGAAGCGATCTTCGGAAGAAAGCGCCGCTTCTGTTCCTCGTTGCCGCCGATCATGATCGGCAGCATGCCCAGCTCTTGCACGGCGACGATGAGCGCGCTCGACGCGCAGGCCTTTGCGATCTCTTCGACCACCTTCACGTACGTCGCAAAGGTGCCTCCGAGGCCGCCATACTCTGACGGAATGGGGATGCCAAGCAGATCGTTCTGCGCGAAGAGTTCCTTGACGTCCCAGGGGAACTCGCCGGTAGCATCGATTTCGGCGGCGCGCGGAGCGATCTTTTCAGCGACCAGCTCGCGCACCATCTGCAGAATCATCGTCTCTTCGTCGTTGCTTGCAATTTCGGTTGGTGCCGTTGTCATAGTCGTGCTATCTTCCACGAAGGCAGCGCCCGTTCCGTCGGCGCATTAGGCGGCATGGAGAAGGTCTATGCGTCCTGCCCCGAGGCGGTGGCCGACATTCCCAGTGGCAGCTCCATCGCGGTGGGCGGGTTTGGGCTCAACGGGATTCCGCACAACCTCATCGAGGCATTGCTCGAACAAGGAGCGTCCGGCCTCGTGACCGTCTCGAATAACTGCGGCGTTGACGGCTGGGGACTCGGGGTCCTGCTGGACAACCGCCGGATTGCGCGGACGACCGGATCGTACGTTGGTGAAAATCGCGAGTTCGAACGCCAATACCTCACCGGCGAACTCGAAGTCGAGCTCGTGCCGCAGGGGACCCTGGCCGAACGGCTGCGTGCCGGCGGCTGCGGCATTCCGGCCTTCTACACGCCCGCTGGGGACGGCACGCTCATTGCCGACGGTGGCTTGCCCTGGCGCTATCGCGCCGACGGCAGCGTAGCGATCGCTTCGCCAAAGAAAGAGACGCGCGTCTTTAACGGACGCGAGTATGTAATGGAAACCGGAATCGTCTGCGAATACGCACTGGTTCGCGCGTCAATCGGCGATCGTTCGGGTAATCTCGTCTTTCACAAGGCGACGCGTAACTTCAATCCGCTGTGCGCGATGGCGGGGAAGATCACGATCGCTGAAGTCGAGGAGCTCGCGGAGCCGGGAGCGATCGATCCGGAGAACGTGCATCTTCCCGGCGTATTCGTGCAGCGCATCGTTCACGTCGGGCCACAGGGCAAGCGCGTCGAACGCGTCACCACAAGAAAACTCCCGGTGTCCTAGTATGGCATTAACGCGAACGCAACTCGCCGCCCGCGTCGCGCAGGAGCTGCGCGACGGACAGTACGTCAATCTCGGCATTGGGCTACCGACGCTGGTGCCAAACTACGTGCCGCCGGACGTCACCGTGACGTTGCAGAGCGAGAACGGCATATTGGGAATGGGCCCGTACCCGTTTGAAGGTGAAGAAGACGTCGATTTGATCAACGCCGGCAAAGAGACGGTGACGGTGCTTGCGGGCGCATCGTTCTTCGACTCGGCGCTTTCGTTCGGCATGATTCGAGGGGGACACATCGATCTGGCCGTCCTCGGCGCGATGCAAGTCTCAGAGCGCGGCGATCTGGCGAACTGGATGATTCCCGGCAAGATGGTCAAAGGCATGGGCGGCGCGATGGACCTCGTTCACGGTGCAAAGCGCGTAATCGTGATGATGGAACACGTTGCCAAAGGCAACGTTCACAAGATCGTGCGGACCTGTTCGCTGCCGCTCACCGGCAGGCGGGTCGTCAACCGGATCATTACCGACCTCGGTATGATGGACGTCGGTGCTAACGGCCTGATTCTGCGTGAACTGGCTCCCGGCGTCAGCGTGGACGAGATCCAAGCGGCGACCGAACCGCAGTTGGAAGTTCCGGTCCCGCCGATGATCATGGAGATCCCGCCGGTTTAGGAAAACACTACGCCGATAATCCGGCGAACTGGGTGCGATAGAGTCGAGAATAAAGGCCGCCGCGCGCAAGCAATGTTGCGTGCCGGCCGGACTCTACGATTCGGCCACGGTCCACCACGAAGATGATGTCGGCGGTCAAGACCGTGGAAAGCCGATGTGCGATGACGAGGCTCGTGCGGCCTCTCAGGACGACATCGAGGGCCTTTTGGATCGCCGCTTCGTTCTCGTAGTCCAGCGAGCTGGTCGCTTCGTCGAGAATCAGAATCCGCGGGTCCTTGAGAAGGACGCGCGCAATTGCCAAGCGCTGGCGCTCCCCGCCCGATAGCTTGTGACCGCGCTCGCCGACGATCGTCTGGTAGCCATCCGGTAATGCGGCGATGAAGTCGGCGATGTTTGCGGCACGAACGGAAGCGTCGAGCTCGGCATCGGTCGCATCGGGCTTGCCGTATCGAAGATTGTTTGCGATCGTGTCGTGGAAGAGATACGTCTCCTGCGTAACGATTCCGATGTCGCGCCGCAGCGAGTCGAGCGTCACGCCGCGCAGATCGTACCCATCGATCAGCACGCGGCCGCTCTGGGGATCGTAGAAGCGCGGAACGAGCTGGGTGATCGTCGTCTTACCGGCGCCGGACGGCCCAACGAACGCCGCAACTTCCCCCGGCCGCACGTGGAAGGAGACGTCGTTGAGCACCTCGCGCGTCCCGTCGTAAGAGAATGCGACGTTCTCGAAGGCGATCTCGCCGGTAACCTCGGGCAGGGCGATCGCTCCCGGCGGATCGTACTCCTCCGTCGTCATGTCCAGATACTCGAAGATGCGCTCGAAGACCGCGAGCGCGCTGACGATTTGTATTTGAATTCCCGCAAGCGCGGCGGCGGGACCATAAAGCCGGCCTTGAATAAACGAGACGAACGCCACGATCACGCCGACTTGCAGCCCCGCCGCGATCGAGAGCCAGCCCCCACCGAACCAGACCAGTGCCGGCCCAACCACGACCATAGCCGTAACCGACGCAATGAACCAACGGCCGACCATCGCAAGGTCGATCTCGAGCTGCATCAGCCGCGTCCCGACGGTATAAAAACGAGCGCGCTCGAACGCCTCGCGCGCGAACGATTTGATCAGCGTGATACCCGAGATCGAGAGCGTCTCTTGCGTGATGGATTCGATCTCGTCGCGCTTCTCGCGCGTTTTCTTGCGAATGGCATACATTCGCCGCCCAACCGGCCCCAGCGGGAGAATCATCAGCGGAACGATGATGATGGAGATCAGGCCAAGCCGCCAGTTCCAGAGGAACATCGCAACGAGCGTCGTTGCGATCGTCACGATGTTTGTCACGATCGTGGTCAGCGTACCGGTCACGACGTTGTCGACGTTGTCGACGTCGTTGCTGACGCGGTTCATGATTTCGCCGGTCTTCGTGCCGGTAAAGAAGTGGAGGGGCATGCGGTGGAGATGTCCGACGAGGCTCGTGCGTATGTCGCGCATGATGCCTTCGCCGACGACCGAGTTTAAATAGCCCTGCAAGACGCCAATCCCGGCCGCGATCAGCGCGGAAGCGAGGATGACCCCGACGTCGATCGCCAGCTCGACGACGTTGCGGTGTGGCATCGCCGCATCGATAATGTGTGCGATGATGAAGCCGGGCACGAGGCCAAGCGTCGAAACCGCGACGATGCAGGCGAGTACCATGGCTTGCTGACGCCAGTAGGGAGCGAAGAGCGCGCCCATTCGCTTCCAATTGACGCGCCGCTTCACTCGGGGTGTCTCGGGCTGATAGATGTTCGACCACATCAGCCCGTGGCCGGCCATCATCCTTCGACTGCGCTCAGGATGACATTTCCTTCGACTGCGCTCAGGATGACATTTCCTTCGACGGAGCCTGTCCTGAGCGCAGGCGAAAGGCTCAGGATGACATTCCCTTCGACAGGCCCAGGACTAATGCGGGACCGTAACCTGGTGGAGGGAGACTTTGTTGCCCTCAGGGTCGTCGAACGACGCAATCTTACAGACCGGCGTCGCGTAAGGGTCGTCGATTTGCACGCCTTTGCCGCGAAGGTCCGCGACCGTCTTATCGATGTCGTCCACTTCGAACACGACGCCCGATGCGCTTCCCGGATCGCGCTCCATCCACTCGTGCGTCATTACGCTGAAGTAACCGCCCCCGATGTTGGCCTCGTTATACTTTTCGACGCCTTCCTCGACGTACGGCGCGCCGAACTTTAGTCCAAGCGTGTCTTCGTACCATTTGCGCAGCTTGGCGACGTCGGCCGCCGGATAGGCAGTAAATGCAATCTCTTTAATCATGTGTCCCTAAACCGTCCGGCGTCGCTTGGGGTTGCCGCCTAGCCGTCGCCGCCTGCTCTAAGAAGAGCTGTTGCCGTTCCTCAGCGCGGCGAGCTCTTTGAAGAGCTTTTTCTCTTTATCGCTCAAATTCTGCGGAAGCTGCCCGATCAAACGCACGTATTGGTCACCGCTGCCTTTGCTTTTTACCTTTGGAATTCCACGCCCGGCAAGGCGCAGGAGCCGGTTATTTTGCGTACCGGCGGGAATCGTCATCGCGACCTGCCCGCTGAGCGTCGGAACGTTGACGTCGCCGCCCAGCAGCAGATCGTAGATGCTCACCGGAAGGTCGACGTAAAGATCGTCGCCTTTACGTTTGTAGGTGGGATCGTCTTGAAGCTGGACGATGAGGTACAGGTCGCCGTTTGGTCCGCCGTTGATGCCGGCGCCGCCTTGTCCGGCGAGACGAATGCGCTGCCCATCGCCGATGCCGCGCGGAATCGTAACGTCGAACCGCTTGTTGAGCAGAACGCGCCCGGTGCCATGACATTGGGGACAAAGGTGTCCGTTTTCGGTACCGCTGCCTTGACAGCGCGGGCAGAGGTCCTCGATTTGCAGCGAAACGGCTTTCGTTCCGCCTTCGTAGATGTCGCGAAGAGTCAGATCGATCGTGGTCTCCAAGTCTTGACCGCGTCGCGCCCGGCCCGGGCCGCGCGGAGCCTGTGCGGCTTGGCGACGCCCGATTCCCGAGAAGAACGTTTCGAAGAAGTCGGAGAATCCGCTCGGGGCGCCCTCGCCGCCGAGATCGAACTCGAAATCTTCCCCGTTGATGTTGGTGCGATAGCGGCGTTGCTGCTCCGCCTGTTGTGCGGCTTGCTGCCAGTTCGGGCCGAGAACGTCGTATTTCTTGCGCTTCTCGGGGTCGCCCAAAACTTCGTACGCCTCGGAGATCTCCTTGAACTTCTCCTCGGCCTCTTTAGGGCTCTTGAGATTTGCGTCAGGGTGCCATTTTCGCGCGAGCTTCCGATAGGCGGACTTGATATCTTTCTCGGCCGCATTCTTAGGCACGCCCAAGACCGAGTAGTAGTCCTTAAAGTTCATTCGTCGGAGGTTTTGGCGACGATCACCTTTGCGGGCCGCAGCAACTCGTCGCCCAGCGTGTAGCCCTTCTCGGCGACGGCGACGACGATATCGTCGGCTTCGCCGCTAGAAGCCGAGGTGCCGATAGCCTCGGCGACGCGCGGATCGAACGGCTTACCCTTGACCTCAACGGCTTTTACGCCTTCTCCCGCGAGCAGCGCCTCGAAGCCGCGCAGAGTCTGTTCGATTCCACCGCGCAACGTCTCGCCGTCGGCATTGGATTGCAGCGCGCGCTCGAGATTATCGAGCACCGGAAGAAAGCGTTCGAGCAGCATGCGCCTGCGCGACGAAACGAGCGAGTCGAAGTCGCGCTGCATGCGTTTCTTGTAGTTATCGAAGTCGGCCACGGCCAACAAGAACTTGGCATAGTTCTCGTCGGCACGAGCGTTGGCCGCAGCGACCTCTCCTTCGAGAGAGGGTTGCTGCGGCGCTTGCTCGTCGATCGTGGCCTCTCCGGCCTCGGTGTTTAGGACCGACGGATCGTCAAACATGGTTCATTCAACGACGCGACGCCTACTGCGCTTCCTTGAACTCGGCGTCGATGACGTCGTCGCCGGCTGGCCCGGCTGCTGCGCCGTTGGAAGTCGTTGCGCCGTCGCTCCCACCGGGCTGCTCGCCTTGAGGCGCCGCGGCCTTGTAGAGCACTTCGGCCATTTTGTAGCTGGCCTGCTGCAACGCTTCGATTGCCGGCTTGATCTGTTCGACGGTACCGTTTTCACTGACGCGCTTAAGCTCTTCGAGCGCTTGCTCGACGTCGCCACGCGGGCCCGCTTCGAGCTTCTCGCCGACTTCTTTGAGCGATTTCTCCGTCGAATAGATCAGGCTGGATGCGTTATTGCGCACTTCGGCCTCTTCGCGTTTGGCTTTGTCGGCGGCCGACTGCAGTTCGGCATCACGGACCATGCGATCGACCTCGTCCTTGTTGAGGTTGGTCGAAGCGGTGATCGTAATCGCCTGCTCTTTACCCGTCCCCAGATCTTTTGCGCTAACGTTCACGATGCCGTTGGCATCGATGTTGAACGCCACCTCGATTTGCGGCACGCCGCGCGGTGCCGCCGGAATACCTTCCAGCCGAAAGCGCCCGAGCGTCTTATTATCCTGCGCCATGGGGCGTTCGCCTTGCAGCACGTGAATGTCGACCGAGGTCTGGCCGTCTTCGGCCGTCGTGAAGATTTGCGATTTCTTCGTCGGAATCGTCGTATTCCGGTCGATCAGCTTGGTCAGTACGCCGCCGAGCGTTTCGAGTCCCAGCGAGAGCGGAGTCACGTCGAGCAATACGACGTCGCGCACTTCGCCGGAGAGCACGCCGGCTTGGATGGCCGCGCCGACTGCCACGACTTCGTCGGGGTTGACGGTGAGATTCGGCTCCTTGCCCGTGAGTTTGCGAACGAGTTCCTGAATGACCGGCATGCGCGTCGCGCCGCCGACCATGATCACTTCGTCGATCTTCGAGACGTCGAGCTTCGCATCGGCGATCGCGTTGTGGAACGGTCCGACGCAGCGATCGGTGAGATCGCCGGTCAGCTCTTCGAACTTCGCGCGGGTGAGCGTGTAGTCGAGATGCTTGGGGCCCTCTTGATCCGCCGTGACGAAGGGCAGATTGATGCTCGTCTGCACGACCGAAGAAAGCTCGATCTTAGCCTTCTCGGCGGCTTCGGTGAGCCGCTGCATCGCCTGCTTATCTTTGCTCAGGTCGATTCCCTGATCGCGACGGAACTGCTCGACGAGCCACTCGACCACACGATGGTCGTAGTCGTCGCCGCCGAGGTGCGTGTCGCCGTTGGTCGCTTTGACTTCGAAAACGCCGTCGCCGACCTCGAGGATCGAAACGTCGTACGTGCCGCCGCCAAGGTCCCAGACGAGGATCGTCTCGTTACCTTTTTTCTCCAGGCCGTAGGCGAGTGCCGCGGCCGTTGGCTCGTTGATGATGCGCAGCACGTCGAGCCCGGCAATTTTGCCGGCGTCTTTGGTCGCTTGGCGCTGCGAGTCGTTGAAATAGGCGGGCACGGTGATGACCGCTTTGGTCACGCGCTCACCGAGATAGTTGCTCGCATCGTTAACGAGCTTCTGCAAGATCATCGCCGAAATTTCTTGGGGCGTGTAATCCTTGCCGTCAATCTTGACGTGGTAATCCGCCTCGCCCATGTGCCGCTTGATCGAGCTGATCGTGCGATCGGGGTTGGTGATTGCCTGACGTTTTGCGAGTTGTCCGACGAGACGCTCGCCGGTCTTTGTAAATGCCACCACCGAAGGCGTCGTACGCGAGCCTTCCGCGTTGGGGATAACGGTGGGTTGTGTTCCCTCCATTACGGCGACGACCGAATTAGTCGTGCCTAGGTCGATGCCGACCGTCTTAGCCATGAAACTTCTTACCTCGTTTTTATGAATTTCCGACCCGCCTGGACCAGCTAAACCGGCAACTGCGCTCGCGGCCGAGGTTAAGAGCCCTGCGCGCTGCCGGCGGCGCCTTGCCGCTTACGGACAGTTCGGATTGGAACTACCGCACCATGATACACGATGCGGTAGTAAAGTTGTTTCGCTACTTTCGACCCGCCCGGGGCACGAAAAGTTGCAGGTCGCTCCTCCTCCCTGTCATCCTGAGCCTGTCGAAGGATGAAGGGCGACCGGGGTTACGGTTGCTGCTCTTCCTCGGGCTGCTGTTGCTGTGGCTGCGGCTGGGCGGCGGGGGTTTCGCTCAGCTTGATCGCCACCAACTTCTTGAGGCCTCGCGACCAAACGTTCAGTCGAATGGTATCGCCCGGCTTCTTTGAGGAGATGTAGTTATGGAGATCCTTGATATTATCGAAGTCCTTACCGTCCGCCTGAAGGATGACGTCGCCTGGTTGGATGCCCGACTGGTCGGCAGGCGATCCGGAGAAGACCTGTTGCACGGCGACGCCGCCGCCGCCGCTGTAGCCGATCTGGTTCTTGACGCCGGCGGTCAGGTCGGCCATGTAGATTCCCAAGAAGCCGGTATCGGTGCCTTGATGAGCGCCGGGATTTTTCTCCAGCGCCGCCACGACGTTGCGCACGGTATTCGACGGAATCGCGAAACCAATTCCCTGTGCGTACGCCGACTTGACGGTAGATTGGTTCATTCCGATCACTTGGCCGTCGATGTCGAGGAGCGGGCCACCCGAGTTACCGGGATTGATCGGGGCCGACGTCTGCAGTAAGCCTTTGAAGTCGATCTCGGAGCCGTTTTCGGTCGGGATCGGTTCGGAGCGATCGAAGGCCGAGACGACGCCGACGGTCACCGTTTGCTGGAGCTGAAGCGGCTCGCCGATTGCGATCGCCCATTGGCCCGCCTCGAGCCGGCTAGAATCGGCGAGTTCCAGCGGCGGAGGAAGCTTGGAGTAGTTATCTACGCGCAGAATGCCCACATCCGCCGCGAGGTTGTAGGCGACGACATGCGCCGGCATGTGATCGCCGTTGGCAAAGACCACCGTGAGTTTGGTTATCTTTCCGCCGGAGGGTGGCTGCAGCACGTGCGCGTTGGTCACGATGTCGCCCCGCGAGTCGATCACGAAGCCGGAGCCCGAGGCTTCACCGTGATAGGGTTGGACGATGCCGGGGCCACCTTGGCCGCCGCCAAAAAACTGTTGGAAGAACGGGTCGGCCGGAATGACTTGCTGCCCGTTTACCTCTTCGGTGATCGCGACCACGGACGACTTGGTCCGCTTAACCGCACTTACGATGCGGTCTTGATCGCTGACTCCGCTCAACGGAACGGCCGCGATGGCCGGCGGGGTGCGATCCGGACCCGTCGCACCGCCGAAATGGCTGCTTGCATAAAGCATCATAAGGAAGCTGCCGATAACGGCGCCCACGAGCCCAACAATGAGCGTGGGTAAAACGCGATTCTTCATGGACCCATCTACCCGATCTTCGAGAAAAAGTTACCAATTGAGCCGGACGTCTTCGCATCGTGCGAGAGCCGTGCGTGCGTTCGGGATTCCGCGCGACGGCGTCGGCTCCTCGGGCCAAAGTGAATCGGGCAGTTGGCGTCGCAGTGCGGCGCGGACGCATTCCAAGCGTTCTTCATGGAATTGCAGCACCCGCATCTGGATCAGGAGCCTCGCTCGCCTGAGTGCCCGGCGCGAGAAGAGTTCCTCGGGCAGCGAGGCCGCGGAAGGTCGCGCCGTGGCGCGGCTTTGCGCAACCGGGCTCGGCGCCGGCGCCGCCGAGGCGAGCAGGAGCGAGATAAGAAGGAAAAGTCGCATCATTAAATTACCTCCGCGGGTCAATTCACGGCCAGCGCGCGGGGGAGCAAGGACGGGGGGCAAAAGCACCGCTCGTGACCTCAAACACTTTGACCCTGGCCCAACCGCCCTCTGAGCCCTACCTCCGGATCGTTCCACTGGGGGGCTGCGGCGAGATCGGGCGCAACATGACCGTGATCGAGACCAACGACGACCTCGTCGTCGTCGATTGCGGCTTGATGTTTCCCGATGACGAGATGTACGGCGTGGATATCGTTATCAACGATTTCACCTATGTCCGCGAGCGCGCTCACAAGTTGCGGGGGCTCCTCGTTACCCACGGCCACGAAGATCACATCGGCGGAATTCCCTACTTCGTGCGCGAGTTTCCGCAAATACCGATTGCCGCGACGGCGCTTACGATCGCATTGATCAAAGCGAAGTCGCGCGAGCAGAAACTCGGGGAGGTCGAGTTCACACAGGTCAAGCCGGGCAGCCGCGTTCGTCACGGCTCGATCGAAACCGAGTTCGTTCACGTAAACCATTCGGTCGCGGGAGCCTGCGCGCTCGCGCTGCGGACGCCGGTCGGAACGATCTTCCATACCGGCGACTTCAAGTTCGATCAGACGCCGATCGACGGCAAGCCGGCCGATTTCTCCCGAATCGCGGCGATCGGCGATGAGGGCGTCCTCTGCATGCTCTCCGACTCCACCAATGCCGAGCGCCCGGGCCATACACGCTCCGAACGTGCGGTCGGCGAGGCCTTCACGTCAATCTTTTCGCACGCCAAAGGCCGCATCGTCGTCGCTTCATTTGCATCGAACGTCCCGCGCATCCAGCAGACCGTCGATCATGCCGTACGCTTCAACCGGAAGGTGGCGTTCTTAGGGCGTTCGATGCGCAACGTCGTTCATTTTGCCACCGAACTCGGCTATCTTCGGGTGCCCGCCGACACAATGGTCCGCAGCGAAGACATCGACGGATATCCGCCCGAGCGCGTCGTTGTGATGACGACCGGTTCGCAGGGTGAGCCGATGAGCGGGCTCGCTCGCATGTCGGTGCGCGATTACAAACACTTTCGCATCGTCCCGGGCGATACGGTAGTAATCAGCGCGACGCCGATTCCCGGCAACGAGAAGAGCGTGCATAAGACGATCAACAATCTCTCCAAACTCGGCGCGATCGTGATTCACGGCACGGACGGGCGCTCGCACGTGTCGGGCCACGCTTCCCAAGAAGAGCTGCTGCTGATGCTCAACCTCGTGCGCCCGGAGTTCTTCGTTCCGGTGCACGGCGAATACCGGATGCTGGCCGCACACGCGCAGCTCGCGATTCAAACGGGCGTCGAAGCCGGCAACGCGTTCATCGTGGAGAACGGCGACGTCCTCGAGTTCACGCACGAGTACGGCGACAAGGTCGGTAGGACGTACGGCGGCAACGTCTTCGTCGACGGCTCGGGTATCGGGGACATCGGAGAAGCGGTGCTGCGCGACCGAAAGGCGCTATCGAATGACGGAATCATCATGGTCGTCGTTGCGATCGACAGCGAGGAAGCGCGCGTGATCGGCGGCCCGGATCTGATTTCGAAGGGCGTCTTCTATCTACCGGAAGCCGGCGGCGTGCTCGACGAACTGCGCGCCGAACTAAAGACCGTGCTCGAAGGAATCTCGGTGGATGCGATGCGCGACGTTACCGCCGTCAAAGAGCACATCCGCAGCGAGTTAGCCGGAGCCGTCTGGACGCGCACCAAACGCCGCCCCGTAGTAATCCCCGTAGTAATGGAAGTCTAAGCCTTCGCCACAATGTCATCCTCAGCGCAGTCGAAGGATGACGGCGTCGGTGAACTCCGTCGTTGTCGCGCTGCCACCAAGATCCGCGGTAGCGATTCCCGCCGCGACGGTATCGAGCGCCGCCGCGTAGATCGCTTCGGAAGCCGAGCGCGCGAGCGGGTCGTCGATGTACGAGAGCACCGCAGCGCCGGCGAGGATCATCGCGAGGGGATTGGCGACGTTCTTTCCTTCTAATCGCGGCGCGGTGCCGTGCGGCGCCTCGGCCATCACCGCTGACGGGTCCAAACCCTGTCCTGAGCTTGTCGAAGGGTCAAACGCGAGCAAAATCGATTCGGCGCCGGCGATCGAGCCGAAAAGCTGCATCACGAGATCCGAGAGGCAGTCGCCGTCGCGATTGAGCGACGGGATGACCAGCGGCTTGTCGCCTGCGGCGGAGAGCAGCAGCGCATATGTTGCGTCGATGAGCTGCGGATCGTACGGAATGTTGGGATGACGCTGCGCCGCCGCGTCCATCTCTTCTTTGAGCATGCCTTCGTAAACCGGGCTTACGGTGAATTTCGGTCCGCCGAAGACCGTCGCGCCCATTTTGCTTGCATGAACGAAGGCGTACTCGGAAACGTACCGGCAGACGCGGCGCGAGATCTGTTCCGTACGAAACGCAACTTCGTCCATGCCGACGCCTTCGCGCCACTCCTTTGCGCCGTACGCATCGCCGACGGCCATCCGAACGACGGAGATGGGGGCGTGAATGCCGCCTACGGGTCGCACGCGCGGCAGCTTGCGCCCGGTGCGAACGATCACGCTGCCGCCGATCGCTTCGCGTAAGATGCGGTTTGGCGAACCGACGTCGCCTTGGCCTTCGGGAGTAATCGTCGCAGCTTTGAGGCCGAGATGCCGGCGTTTTATCGCAGCCGCCGCGTCGAGCACGACGCGATTCGCGGTCGCGCGGCGATTTGATAGCGACAGGTCGAACCGCTCGAACGTTAGCGCGACGCCGGTAACCCTCGGATCGAGCACGCGAAGAACTTCGAGCAGTAACTCCTGCCCGGTTTGGTCGCCTTCGAGAACGACGAGCGTCGGCACGGGCAGCCTTTTTGGTGGTGCGGCCGCACTTTTCCCGTGGCCGCCGGCGCGTCGTTGAGGAGGTGCGGCCCGCTGCGCGTAACTCTCCGCACGGGAGGAACCGCCATGAAGCTCATCTTTGCGCGAATGGTTGCCGTATGTGCCTTTAGCGCAGTCTTTGCAGCCTGCGCCGCTCGTTCTGGAGCGCCGCTGCCCGCAGTTCCGGCGCCCGACGTGGCTCCGTCCGACGTGGAGAGCGCGGCCACGGCTCGAATTCTTTCATACCATCTTATGCCGCTGCGCTCGCGCGGTCCGCTGACGGGGGTGGAAGGCGACAGAAGAATACGATATCCCGCCGATTTGGCGCGCCGGAAGGGCCCGATCATGACGGCGGCGGCATCGTTCAATATCTACGTAAACTGCAGCACCGGCGGAGAAAGCTGCTGGGGCGATCCGGAGGGCTTCCAAAAGAATCTCACCGGAAGCAGGTTTGCCGCGCTGCTGAAGCAGTACACGCAATCACCGCCCAGCGGTTATAGGTTCGGCGGTGCTTTCAACGTGAAGTATCACACCTTCACGAAGCTGTTCTATCGAAACGACCTCTTGGCCGTTCTTCACGCGGCTTTGGTGAGGAACGGAAAGCAGGCCGGGTACTCAAACATGTATCACATCTTCCTGCCCAAGGGTTCCGACACGTGTTTCGATCGCACGCGCTCCTGCTACTCGCCCAACCATCCGTCGACAGATAAGTTTTGCGCCTATCACGAAAGCGTCAAATTCGACGACGTTCCCGAAACGGTGATCGCGTCGGTCGAGCCGTATCAAAAGGAAGGTTTCTGCGCGTCGCGCGCTTCGTCGGGAGCCAGCGCCCTCACCAACTCGACCGCGTCAACCTTGGCTCACGAAATGTTCGAATCGATCACGGACCCGGGCCCAGCCTTCGCATGGTTCAACTTCACGTTCGACTCCGAGGTGGCAGACCTGTGCGAGACGTTTCAGTGGAAGATCTCGGTCGGCGGCACCGCTTATAGCCTGCAGCCGATGTACTCCAACAAGTATCACGCTTGCGCGGCCGGCCCCTGACCGGTGCGGACGCACAAATGAACTAAGGTCGTGACGAAGAAGAGGTAGCGTCCATGGCACGCAGCCGTCGGCGGGCGAATGCGAGGACCCGGCTCAACCTCGAGATCGTTGGAATCGCCGCGATCGCACTCGCGCTCCTCTGCGGTATCGCTTTGGCGTTTCCGCACTATGCCGGCAGCATCGGCGGCTGGACTGCTCGGGAGCTTCGCAACCTCTTTGGCGACGCGGCGCCGCTTTTTCCCGTGCTCGTCGCTTTAATCGGCGGGATCATCTTTCTGGAAATCAACGTTCCGCGCATGATTGCCGGCCTTGGCAGCAGCGCGCTTGCGTATTTCTTGATTCTCGACGCGCTCTTCGGTGCCCGCGGCTGGAAGCACGGCGGCATCGTCGGAATGAACATCTGGTGGGCGCTGCGCGCGCTCGTCGGCGGCGCCGGCGCGACGATCGTCCTCCTCGTTGCGGCGCTCTCGCTCACGCTCTGGCTGACCAACGCAAGTTTGAAGAAGGTGATCGGACGCGCGGTCGTTTTCCTCGGGAAGCTTCGCCTTCCGCCGCGCCCGAGGAGTGAGGCCATTTCGGAAACGGCCTCACGAAAGCTCCCGCCGATCGCGCCGGAAGAGCCTGCGCCCCTGGCGCTTATTGAAGCAGAAGAGCCGAGCGAAGTTCCGGTCCCGATCGTCATCACAAAGCCGGTCGTCCTTCGACAAGTTCAGGATGACAGGGCGCGACCGGTGACGGAACCGCACGTGCCATCGAGCAGTCGCGCGTATCGCCTTCCTGATCTCTCGCTCTTCGACGCCCCGCCGAAGTCGCCGGTTGACGAATCCAGCCGCGCGCACGTCCTTGAGGATACGCTGGCAAGTTTTGGAGTCGGCGCGAAGGTGTCGCACATCGAGCGAGGCCCCTCGGTCACGCGTTACGAGCTCAAACCCGAGCGTGGCGTCAAGATTTCACGGATCGCATCGCTCGCCGACGATCTGGCCCTCGCACTGGCCGCGACCAGCGTGCGCATCGAGGCGCCGATTCCGGGAAAATCCGCGATCGGAATCGAGGTGCCGAATAAGACGGTCTCCATCGTCGCGATTCGCGAGATCCTCGACGCGCTTCCCGATCGCGGCCAAGTCCCACCATTGTGGATGGCGCTCGGCAAAGACATCACCGGCCGGCCGGTCTTCGGCGATCTCTGCAAGATGCCGCATCTCTTGATCGCCGGCGCGACGGGCGCCGGCAAATCGGTTTGTTTGAACACGATCGTCGCATCGCTGCTCGTCTGCGCGACGCCCGACCAGGTGCAGCTGCTGATGATCGACCCCAAGCGCGTCGAGCTGACCGTCTACAACGGCATCCCGCATCTCATAAAAGACGTGATAGCCGACCCGAGGCTCGCCGCGGGAGCGCTCTTCGAGATGACCAAAGAGATGGAGTCGCGCTACGAGCGGTTTGCCAAAGCCGGCGTTCGAAAGATCGAAGAGTACAACGCGAAATATCCCGACGAGCGATTGCCCTACGTCGTCATCGCCATTGACGAACTCGCCGATCTGATGCTCGTCGCTCCCAGCAAAGTCGAAACGACGATCATGCGGCTCGCGCAGCTCGCGCGTGCGACCGGCATCCATCTCGTGGTCGCAACGCAACGTCCTTCGGTCGACGTCATCACCGGCCTCATCAAAGCGAACGTGCCCTCACGGATCGCCTTTGCGGTGAGCTCGCAAACGGACTCGCGCGTGATTCTCGACATGAACGGCGCGGAGCGGCTGCTCGGCCGAGGCGACATGCTCTACCTGCCGATCGATGCGCCGAAGCCGATTCGCGCACAAGGCGCGCTCATCACCGGCGCCGAGGTCAACCGGCTCGTGGAGTTTTGGGCGCGCCAATCGCGCCCGGACAATTTGCTCGACGTCCACGTCGTGCCCCTCAGCGACGACGAAGCCGCGCGAAAAGAGACCGATCCGCTCTGCTACGACGCCGCGAAGTTCCTGATCGAAACCAACTATGCGTTGACGGCCGCGCTGCAATCGCGCTTTTCGATCGGCCATCCGCGCGCGATGCGATTAATGAAGCAGCTCGAGGATTTCAAAGTCGTCGGCCAGCACGAGGGGACGAAGCCTCGCAAGATCCTCCTCGGGCTTGCCGATCTCGAGGTCGTCGCACCGCGATTGGGCAAGACGGAAGAAGCGCAGCAAGACCTCTTTGCGAGCAGCGAATAGTGTGAGTCGCCATTTCACCGTCGCGTTCTGCTTCGCGCTCGCGCTCATTACGTTCGGTGCGTTTGTCGAGCTAGGTAACTCCGTGGTGGCGCACGGCGAGCCGGGTGTTTTCGTTCCGTGGGAGCGCTCGTTGTTCGACCATTCGACTCTTGTCGCATGGTGGCTGACCTGGGCGTGTTACCCTGCTGTCCTGATACCCATCAGCATCGCCGTCTTGGCCTTGGCATGGCGCTTTTCGGAATGGAGAGTACGCCTGATTCTCAGCGTCGCTTCATCGCTGATCTCGTGGCGGGCCGCGGACTACTTTCAGCATGTCTTCGAACGCGCTCGGCCGGTCGACTGGGTCGTGAAGCACGAAACGACGTTCTCCTATCCGAGTTCGCACGCCGCGATCGCAACGGGATTCTATGCGCTTTTAGCGCTGATGATCCTCACTTCCGATTTGCCGAAGACGACTCGTAACATCGCCGGCTCCCTGCTCGTGCTCCTGGCGCTCGCGATCTGCTGGTCGCGACTCGCGCTCGGCGCGCACTACATCACCGATCTGGTCGGCGGCACGCTGCTCGGCGTGGCCGTCGCGTGTCTCGTGCTCGGCGTCCTGGCCGGGGGCGTTCTCGGTGGCGTTGGGGGTCGCGTCTCCAGCGCGGCAGAATAGGGCCTCGATGGCATTCGCCGACCCGATAATGGTTGAAGTCGAGCGCAAGCTCGATGCCGGCATTCCGCTCTCGATGGACGACGGGCTCGCGCTCTATCGCACCTGGGACGTTCACACGCTTGGGCGACTCGCCCGCAAGCAGAAGGAGCGCAAGAGCGGCAAGAAAGTTTTTTACGTTCTCAACCGCTACATCAACTCGACCAACGTTTGCTTTGCCGGATGCACGTTCTGCTCGTTTGCCGCAGACGAGTTCAAGGAGGCGCAGCGCGTCTTCCGGATGACCGCCGATCAGGTCTTCGCCAAGGCTGTCGAGACCGGCACGAACTTCAACCAAATCCACATTGTCGGCGGCCACGACCCGCGTCAGCTCTCGCTCGACTATTGGCTGCCTTTGATGCGCCGCTTCAAGGCTGCGCTGCCGCACGTTCAACTCTCGCTCTTTACCGCTGCCGAGATCGAATACATGGCCAAGCGTCATCGAATGTCGTTCCCGCAGATCGTTACGGAGCTCAAGAACGCCGGGCTGGATAACGTCAACGGCGGCGCCGCGGAGATCTTCGCCGAAGCGACCCGCGCCAAGATTTGTCCGAACAAGGTCTCGGCAGCGAACTGGCTGCTCTTGCACGAGGAGCTTCATCGCCAGGGCATCGCCAGCAACGCAACGATGCTTTACGGACACGTCGAGTCGATCGAAGACCGCGTCGACCATCTGATCCGATTGCGCGAATCGCAAGAGCGTTCGCCCGGATTCAACGCCTTCATTCCGCTCGCGTTTCATCCCGACGGCAACGAGCTTTCGTACTGTGGCTGGACCACCGGCCTCGACGATATTCGCACGTTTGCCGTCGCGCGACTCATGCTGAACAACTTCGATCACATCAAAGCCTACTGGATGATTCAAGGCCTGAAGGTCTGCCAGGTCGCGCTCGAGTTTGGCGCCGACGACATGGACGGCACGCACGGATCGACCGATGAAGAGATGATCTATCATTCGGCCGGAACGCAGTCGGGGCAGTACGTGGACGACCGCGAGTTTCGCCGCTTGATCGAAGAGGCCGGCTACATTCCGGTCCGCCGGAACTCAACCTACGACGAGTTCTCCTGGGACTGGGCGCCCTCCACGCGTGCCGAGCCCGTCGAAGCATGACCCTGCGCTGCGGCCGAATCAAGTACACCAACGACCTCCCGATCTACGCCGCGTTTGACGCGGGCGTGATCGAGTACCCGGGAACGCTGCACGCCAACGTTCCGGCGCGCTTAAACGCGATGCTGTTGCATGATGAGCTCGACTTGAGCCCAATCAGTGCCTTCGCGTGGGCTGAGAACTGGGAGCGTCTCGTGCTCTTGCCCGACCTCTGCATCGGTGCGCGCGACGAGGTAGTCTCGGTCGTTCTCATCTCGGCGGTGCCGCCGCAACAGCTCGACGGCATGCCGGTCTACTTTTCCGAAGAATCCGCGAGCGGCCGCTACCTGCTGCGCGTAATCCTGGAACGCCGTTACGGCCTGCGGCCGCGCTATTTCCCCGAGCCGGAACCATTGCAGCGGGCGCGTTTCGGCGAGCCGACGCTGCTCATCGGCGACTCCGCGATCGATGCGATCGAGCGATTTCCCGCAGAGCACGTGTACGATCTCGGAAAGCTTTGGCACGAATGGACGGGATTGCAGACGGTCTTTGCGGTCTGGGCCGCCCGCCGCGACGTCTACGAGCGCGATCCCGCCGCCGTCGCCGCCTGCATGCACGCGCTGACCGACTCCTACACCTGGTCGCGCGCCCACCAGCGCGACGTAGTGGCGCGCGCGCAAGCGATCATCGCGCGTCCGGCGGGTTTCTACGAAAACTACTACGGCAAATTGAACTTCTCGTTTCACGTCGCCGCGCAGAACGGCCTCGCCTCATTCTGTCGCGAGCTGTTAGAAATCGGCGCGATTCCGACGCTGCCTATTCCCCTTGTCACCCTGAGCGCAGTCGAAGGGCGCCATGTCGTCTCTCGCTAGTCTGCTCGATCGCGCCGCGGCCGGCGGACGCCTCTCGTTCGACGAGGGCGTGCGCCTTTACAATGAGGCCGACATTCACGAGCTCGGCGCGGCCGCGCATGCGCGACGCATGGGGATGCACCCGCGCGACATCGTGACCTACGTCGTCGATACAACGATCAACTACACTAACGTCTGCAACGTGCATTGCACGTTTTGCGCCTTCTTCAGGCCCGAACAGCACAAAGAAGGCTACACGATGTCCCACGACGTGGTGCTCGAGCGCGTGAAGTTTGCGGCGGACCAAGGCGCTACGCAGATCATGATTCAGGGTGGGGTCAATCCGGAACTGGGGATCGAGTGGTTTGAAACGCTTTTCGACCGCGTGCGACGGGAATATCCGCACGTGGATATCCATTCGCTCTCGGTCTCCGAGATCGTCGGACTTGCGCACGTCGAAGGCATTTCGACGCGAGACGTGCTGTCGCGTCTCAAGGAGGCCGGCATGAAATCGCTTCCAGGTGCCGGCGCCGAAATTCTCGTAGAACGCGTGCGCAAGCGGATCTCCGCGCGCAAGGTGAAGCCGGACGAATGGCTCGGCGTCATGCGTGAAGCGCAGCAGCTCGGCATGCCGACGACCGCGACCATGATGTTCGGGTCGATCGAAACTCACGAAGAGCGCATCGAACATATGCACGTACTGCGCGAGCTGCAAGACGAGACGGGAGGCTTCACGGCTTTTATTCCCTGGTATTACGTACCGTTTAAAACGCCGCTGCGCGGAAAGGAATCAACCGGCCTCGAGTACTTGCGCGTGCTCGCGATCTCGCGGCTCTATCTCGACAACTTCGCGCATTTGCAAGCTTCGTGGCTCACGCCGGGGTTGAAGATGGGTCAGCTCGCGCTCTTTTACGGCTGCGACGATATGGGCGGAACGATCCTCGAAGAGCGCGTCGTTCACGATGCCGGAAGCACCAACGAAGCCACGCGCGACGATCTGGAAAACCTGATCGAGTCGGCCGGATTCAAACCGGTCGTGCGCGACACGTACTGGAACCCGGTTCCAGCGCCGGCTCTCGCAACTCTGTCATCCTGAACGCAGTCTTTTGTCATCCTGAGCCTGTCGAAGGATGACGACGCGATCACGTCGGGATTCCAAGAGGGTTCGGCTGAGCGCATCGAGCAATTGCGACTGCTCTCGCTAGCCCCGCGCGCCGATTCGGCGCGCTTCCTTTGGAGGTGCCTCATGCGATCTCGGCTCGTTTTACTCGTCGTCCCCTTCGTGGCAGCCTGCGCGTCTCAGTCGGCGACGACGCCTCCGCAAGCGCCGCAGAGCGCGACCGTGCAGTCGGTCCGAGCGGACGTCCGCTTCGGCTTGACTCCGAAGCAGATCGAGTCGGCCGATGCGCACCGCGGGAACGGATACTTCCCTCGCGCCAAACGCAAGGCGACCCTGTTCATTTCGGACATCGACGCCGACGCCATCCGCCTCTTCCCTGCGAACAAGAAGAATCCGAAGCAAAACGGCAGCATTAGCAGCGGCATCAATTTGCCGGTCAACGTCGCGGTGGATCTTCACGGCACGCTCTACGTCGCCAATAATGGGAACAGCACCGTTACCGAGTATCCTTTCGGTAAGACGAGCCCGAGCGTAACGCTGAGCGGAGGGCAGCTCGTCTATCCCAACGGCATCGCCGTCAACAACAAGGGTACGGTGTACGTGACGAGCGGCGCGACCGCCGGGTCGTGCTACGTACTGGTTTATCCGAAAGGCGCCTCGACGCCGAGCGAGCAGATCAATGGATTCGATCTCCCGGTTGGCCTTGCGATCGACAAGAGCGGCAACCTCTATGTCGGCGACGCTCTTCAAAATGCCGTTTGGGAAGTACCAAGCGGTTCGACGACGCCAAGTAAAGTGAGCCTGGACGGCTTGGACGATCCGGTCGGCCTCGCCATCGATCCAAGCAATGATCTCTGGGTCGCGAACGACGCGAACAACAGCGTGCTCGGCTTCCATCTCGGAGACAGCTCGGCGTTTACCACGATCACGAGCGGGCTCTCCGGACCCTACTCGATTGCGTTCGAGAAAACCGGAACGCTCTTCGTGGGCAACAGCCTCCACTATCCAGGAGATGTCGAGGGCTACAAGAGCGGCTCGACGTCACCATTCGAATCGATTAGCGTTGGAAACCCAGCGGGCCTAGCGATATACCCCAAACCCAAAGACTAGCGTTCCGCTATAGTCGCGCCTCCAATGTCGTCCTTCGACTGCGCTCAGGATGACATTGGAGGTCAGGATGGTGTTGCGAGGGTTATCGTGGCTGCACCGAGGACTTCGTCGCTTGTCGGGTCGAGCAGCGCGACCAGTTGACCCGGCGAGACGGCGCGCTGCGGCTCGTCGAAGCGCAAGCGAAGGCGGCCATCGGCAGAGATTGTTGCAACGGCGGCCGTAGGCGTCGCGCGATAACGGATCATCGCCCGCACCGGCACGTCGTCGCTTCCAAAACGTTCGGGTCGGATTAAGTTGACCTCATCGCCAAACAGCTCGTCCGAAAGCAGTTCGTCTTCGCGACCGATAACGATCGTGTTGGTCGCAGCGTGAATGCGCGTAACGAATCGGGCTCCGTCGCCGCTCGCCGGCAGGCGCGCGCGTTGACCGATCGTGTAGTTGACGACGCCATCGTGCTCGCCCACAACTGCGCCGCTCGTGGTGACGACCGTACCGGTGGCTTTGACCTCCGGCCGCAACCGTCCAACGGTTTCGCGATAATCGCCGCCCTCCACGAAGCAGATGTCCTGCGACTCGGCTTTGTCGTGCACCGGAAGGCCCAGACGCAGCGCATGAGAACGAGTGGTCGCTTTATCGAAGTCACTCAGTGGCAGCATCAACCGATTCAACTGCTCGGGTGCGAGCTGTGCGAGCGCGTATGCCTGATCCTTTTCATGACGGCTTCGGAAGAGATGCGGGCCGTCGTCGCGCCGCTCAACGCGCGCGTAATGACCGGTTGCGATAAAGCGAGCGCCCAATCTATCGGCGTACTGCGCGAGCGTTCCGAGCTTCACGAAGTTATTGCACGCAACGCACGGGTTGGGAGTTCGTCCGGCTACGTAATCGTCCACGAAACGCTCGACGACGTTACGCCGAAAAGTTTCCTGGAAATCCAGCACGTAATGCGGAACCCCGAGCGTGGCCGCGCTGCGGCGGGCATCGTCGAAGTCGCTGCTGCCGCAACAGCTCTTGGCGTGGGCTGGACGTGATGGCGCATACATTTTCATGGTGATACCGACGACGTCGTAGCCGCTTTCGACCAATAAGCCGGCAGCCACGGCGGAATCCACTCCCCCGCTCATCGCCGCAATTACGCGTTCCCTTGCCATCTAATCGAACAGGATAACATTAAGACGGGGCCAACTCAAACCTGACCGATGAGCGACGCTGGGCCTCGACCACTGGGTGAACGGTTCCGTGCCGCCCGCGAAGCCCGAGGCGCATCGCTCTCCGATGTGGCCGACCAGATACGCATTCGCTCGGTTTATCTCTCGGCGATGGAGCAAGAGAACTGGGATGCAATCGGCGCGCCGGTCTATATTCGCGGTTTTCTGCGCACCTACGCCCGCTATCTCAAGCTCGATCCTGAGCAGGCGGTCGCCGAATTCAACGCAACGCTGCCCGAACCGCCCGCTCCCAAGAGCGCCGAGCGGGAGCGCAGCCCGGCATCGCGGCGCTCCGGCCTTCTGCTGATTTGGACCGCCGGGACGATCGCCGTGCTGCTGGTCGCCTTCGTCTTCTATAACGAGCTGACGCTGCGAAGCGAGCGGAGCGCCATAGCAACGACCACCGCGACGCCCGCGCCCCTTGCGCCTGCGTCGCCCTCGCCGCCGGCCCTGGCACCGTCGCCCACCCCAGGCGCTGGCGGCCCCAGCTCGCTGGCCTTGGTTTTCTCGGCGCCTTCGTGGCTGCGGGTCACGGTTGACGGAAATGTTAGCATGGAGGGTACGTTTCCGGCCGGCACTTCAAGGACGTTTCACGGAAAGAACGCCTTGGTGCGCATCGGTAACGCCGGCGGCGTGGAAATCTACGTTGACGGCAAGGACCGAGGAAAACTCGGCAAGGCGGGAGACGTCGCCGAGCAAGCCTTCACGCTTTGAGAGGAGTAACGATTGGCGAGCGATTCTTCGTTCGACGTGGTCTCGCGCGTAGATCCGCAAGAACTCGACAACGCGCTCAATCAGACGCGTAAAGAGATCGAGAACCGCTTCGACTTCAAACATAGCAAGACGAGTATCGAATACGACGGCAAGAAGATCACCCTCATCTCCGACGACGAGCTGAAGATGCGCAACGTCGTGGATATGTTTCAAGCCAAGGCCGTCCGGCGCAGCATCGATCTCAAAGCCTTCGAGTATGGCGAAGTGGAACCGGCCGCCAGTGGAACGGTCAGGCAGATCGTCACTCCGCGCAGCGGTATCTCGAAAGATCAGAGCAGAGCGCTGATGCTACACATCAAGAACCTCAAGCTAAAAGTCACCGCGCAGTTTCAAGACGAGCAGATTCGCATCTCCGGCAAGAACAGGGACGATCTGCAAAAGGTGATCGCGTCACTGAAGGCGATGGAGTTCGAGCTGCCGTTGCAGTTCGTCAACTACCGTTAGCGAGACGTTGCCCGTGCGAAGCGTTGCATTCATCAGCCTAGGCTGCGCGAAGAATCTCGTGGATACCGAGGTGATGATCGCCAAACTCTCGAGCGCCGGCTGGCGGTTGGAGTCAGACGCCGTGCGCGCGGACACGGTCGTCATCAACACCTGCGCTTTTATCGATCCGGCGAAGGAAGAATCCACCGAAGTCATCCTCGAGCATGCCTCCCGAAAGCGTCGCGGTCAGCAGTTAATCGTCGCCGGCTGTCTCGCGCAACGATACGGTGCCCAGTTACAGAGTCTGGTTCCGGAGATCGACGGCGTGGTCGGGACGGGAGCCTACGCCGGTATCGTCGAGCTGCTCGAGGACGTCGAGGCGGGACGAAAGCCCGTCCGGCTTCATTTGGAAGCCGAGCCCGAGCACGATTTCCTCCCCCGTCTGGTCACGACACCGCGCGCGACCGCCTATCTGAAGATCGCCGAAGGATGCGACCACCCATGCACGTTTTGCATCATTCCGGCGCTCCGCGGGAAGTTCAGGAGCCGCAGCCAGGAGTCGATTCTTCTCGAGGCTGAAGCGCTCGTGAACGGCGGAGCCAAAGAGCTGATCTTGATCGCGCAGGACACTTCGATGTGGGGGCGCGACCGCGGGTTACGTCGCGGAGGCCTGGCGCAGCTGCTCGAGCAGTTGAATGCGATCGACGGTCTTGCGTGGATCCGCTTGCTCTACTTATATCCGGCGACGATCGATCGGGAACTCATCAACGCCATCGCCGAGCTTCCCAAGGTCTGCAAATACATGGATATGCCGTTGCAACACGCGCACCCGGAAGTGTTACGAGCGATGCGCAGGCCCGGCAACGGCGAGCGATATCTCGAGATCCTCGACGATTTTCGTTTCCGTATTCCGGGAATCACGATGCGCTCGACCTTTATCGTCGGTTTTCCCGGCGAGACCGACGAGCACGTGGAGTACCTCGAACGCTGGATCGAACGCGCGCAGCTCGATCGCGTCGGATTCTTCGAATACAGCGCGGAAGAGGGAACGCCGGCTGCCGAGTTATCCGCTCGCGTCGGTATTGCGCGCCGCCGCCGGCGGCTCATCCGATTGCGCGAGGCGCAACGAGTTGCCTCGGAGCGCGCGCGCGCCGCGCGTTGCGGCACGACGGTACGCGTCCTCGCAGAAGAGTTTCTTAATGCAAAACGAGCATGGTTCGGACGTTCCGAAGGTGAAGCGCCAGGTGTCGATGGTGGCATTTACTTCACAGGAAACGCTCAGGTTGGCGAGTTCGTCAACGTACGTTTGGAAGAGCACGGACCGTTCGATTTCTTCGGCCACGCCGTATCGCCGGAGCCCTGCGCGATTTGATTAAAAGCAAAGTCGCGATGATTCTCGTAATCGTCGCGCTCGGCATCGCCTCGGCGACCGCCGGTTATATCGTCGTCGAGCGCAGAAATCCGGTGACCGCGTTTACGCAAATGTTCGTGCCGTCGCCGCAACAGATCTTCGGAAAGTCGAACCTACTGGTGCTCGTCGAGGGCCTGGACTACGATTATAACGAAAAGGACGAAGAGTTTTCGACCAATTCGCGCAGCGACGTGATCTGGGCGGTCAATCTTGATTTCGCCAACAAGCGCATCTACCAGCTATCGATCCCCCGCGACATGGTCGCCACAATGCCCAACGGCACTCAGGCCAAGATCAATCAGGCGCAATCCGACGGAGGCGTGAAAGAGGCGAAGAGCGTCATCGCTCGATGGCTCGGCATCCCTCCATTCAATCGGTATGTGGTCCTGCGCATTGACGCGACGAAGGAGTTTATTGGCGCCATCGGCGGCGTGAACGTAGACGTAAAATCGTCGAATTGCCTGCAATATAAAACCGGGTGCACCGGCGACACCCTCGATTACGACGACACCTGGGGCCACCTCCACATTCATTTGAAGGAAGGCTTGCAGCATCTCGACGGCGGGCACGCCGTCGCGTACATGCGATTTCGCCACGATTGGTGCAGCGATCCGTGCCGGATCATGCGCCAGCAGCAAGTCTTGCAAGCAGTAGCTACGAAGATCAAGGGCGACCGCATCAACACGCTAATTCACCTGGGCGATCTTTTGGCCGTCTTCCGCAAATACGTGCAGACCGATTTCACGGACCAAGAGTTGTTTTCCATCGCTACGTATTTTCAGGGTGTGCCAAATTTCGCGATCGTGAGCAAGCAGGTGCCGTTCACCGCCGACGTCGATTTGCCAGGCTATGGTGATTCGCTCGTGCCCGACACGCAGGCGCGAGCGCGGTTGGTTGCGTCGATGCTCGTGGCGCCTCCGGTTCCGGTGCCATCCCCCGACGCGTTGGCGCTTGCGGCGATTCCCGCCGCGACGTTGCGCGTTGACGTCGAGAACGGCAGCACCGTTGCCGGTGCGGCGCACCGCGTCGCCGCCGAACTCAAGCACGCCGGATTCAATATCGGTGCAGTCGGTAACGCGGATCGGTCCGATTACACCGCTACTGAGATTCACGAGCATTCGAGCGTAACGTTTGCCGGAGCAAAAGTACGCGCGGCGCTTGCAGGCGGGCGCGGTGCGATCGTCGTTCCCGATCCAGCGCCCAGCCCTTCTCCGACGGAAGCGAACCTTACGGCAAGCGACGTAACGGTCATCGTCGGCAACGATCTCGCGAGTAATCAGGCGCCGAATTTGTGACGGCTAAGAGCGTCATCGCCGTCATTGCGGCAGTCGTACTCATGCTCGCCGGCGGCTGGCGCGTGATCGTGCACAAGAGCAATCTGACGCCGGCACTCGTAACGCCCGCGACAAACGTGCATCTGGAGATCTCCGACGACCTTCCAGCTCGCGTGTATCGCGCGACGCACGAGCTGCCGACTGAGGATCGCTCCGGACGGCCGCGCTTGATCGCGCTCACGTTCGATGATGGACCCTATCCGATTTATACGCCGATGCTGCTCGACGTGCTGCACGATCTGCACGTACCGGCGACATTTTTCTTGATCGGACAGGATGCGCGGCAATGGCCGGAACTCACGCAACGCATCGAAGCCGACGGCAACGAGATCGGCGATCACACCTACACGCATCCCAACCTCGATCAAGAGAGCGCGGATCAAGTCCGCAAAGAAATTCTCGAAGGGCGTGACGCGCTTTGGCAGCTCAGTCACGATCCGGCAGTGCGGGTGCTGATGCGTCCGCCCCACGGTCGTTATACCGAGGGAACGTTGCGCGTCGCTCAAGCCCTCGGTTATTCCGTTGTCCTGTGGACCGATGACGGTGGCGATTGGCGCACGGTGACGGTTGCGGCCCTGCAGCATCATCTGCTGGAGCATGCGACCGCACCGGAGATCGTGCTGCTCCATAGCGGCAAGCTCGCTACGATCGAGGCGCTCCCATACGTCGTCAACCGGTTCAAGAGGGCGGGCTACCGATTCGTCACGGTCGGCGAGTTGCTCAAGCTCGTCCAGACCGGCGAGTTGAACCATCCCTTGCGGAGAGCGGTCTAGGCGTTGCCCCGCCAAATTATTGACGTCGATTCAGGGCGTCCGGCCTATCAGCGGCGGCGCATCCGCCGTTTCATCCTGCTTTTTCTGGTCATTGTGATATTTGTAGCCGCCGTCTGGCTCCTTGCCAACCGAGCCCGTGGCGAGGAAAGTCACGCCTCTGCGGGAACCCTTGGGAAAGCATGCTGTCTAAGCTTACCGTAGGTTTTCTCTTGCTCGCCACGACTGCCGCGATCGTCGCGTGCAGCAATCTTGGCATGACCACCGGCGTGAACGTCGGTCCGAACTTTCCGTCCAAGACGCTCTATGCGACTAACACCAATCAGAATGCCATAAGCGTCTATTCGAACGGTACGACGGAGTCGAAGATTGGTGGGGGCCCGACCTACCAAATCGGCGGCGCCAGCACCACGCTCAACGGCCCCCAGTATCTTGCCTTCGATCGACGGCAAGATCTGTGGGTGACGAACTACAACTTCAGCACGCACCAAGCGCTCTTGATTGAGTTCGCAGCACTGGCGACCGGGAATGTCGATCCGCTCAACTCTGCGGCGCTGCCGGGCCGTCCCCGCGGCATCGCATTTACGCCACGAGGTCCGAGCCCCGTCCCTTCGAGCTCCGTATCGCCCGCGCCGGCGATCATGGTGATCTCCGACGTCGATTCGACGGACATCTATCCGAGCCGGATCTTACTCTACGTCTCGGGTGCCACGTCGCCGTATCAGTCCATCGGCGGTCCCAAGCCCCATTTGAGTTTGCCCGCCGGGCTCACGGTCGACCGCAGCGGTCACGTTTACGTCGCCAACATTCAAGGCGGGACGGTTGAGCAGTTCGCTCTGCCGACGCCGACGTCGAGTCCCAAGCCGACGCCGACTCCCAAACCGACGCCAACGCCCAAACCAACGCCGACGCCGTCGAGCTCACCCAGCCCCTCGCCAACGCCCTCGCCCACGCCCACGCCGGTGAACATCTCGCCGCGATTTACGATCGACGCGAAGAACGGGATGATCACGCCTGCCGGCGTCGCGCTCGATTCCTCCGGTAACATTTATATCGTCGACCAAGGGCGGCGCGGCGTAAGCTGTAGCTCCCCGCAGGCGCCCGCGATCCTCGTCTTCCCGCCGTACAACAAGCGGATTCCGTACACCAAGCCGATTCGCGAAATCCAAGGCTGTAAGACATTGCTGAACCAGCCGACGGACATCAAGCTCAACTCGGCCGGGGTTACGTACGTCGCCGATTCGACGACCGGCGGAAAGGGCGTCATCTACATCTTCCCAGCCGGGGCGAACGGCAACGTTGTGCCGACGAATTACACCTCGCCGGGCGCCGTCACCGGGATAGGCATCGTTCCGTAGGGCCTCTCGGCGTATGTCATTTCTCAAAACATTAGTTGACGGTAACGAACGGGACGTGGTGCGCTTGCGGCGCACCGCGCGAGCCGTCAATGAGTTCGATGCCGCGTTTTCCGCGTTACCCGATGCGGAGCTGCAAGCTAAGACGGCTGAGTTCAAGAATCGCCTCGAGCAAGGAGAATCGCTCGACGCGATGTTGCCGGAGATCTTCGCCGTGGTGCGCGAGGCCGGCAAACGCGCGCTAGGAATGCGTCACTTCGACGTGCAGATCATGGGCGGTCAAGTCCTCTTCGAAGGACGGATCGCCGAGATGAAGACCGGCGAAGGCAAGACGCTCGTCGCAACGCTGCCGGTCTACGCGCGCGCGTTGGAAGGCCGCGGCGTGCACGTCGTCACCGTCAACGATTATCTCGCTCGCCGCGACGCCGATTGGATGTCGCCCATCTATCAGTACCTCGGCCTCAGCGTCGGCGTCATCCAACACGGGCTCGATCCGGCCGAGCGCCGCGCGGCCTACAACTGCGACGTCACCTACGTCACCAACAACGAAGTCGGCTTCGATTATCTGCGCGACAACATGGCCTGGCAGGTCGAAGACTTGGTCCAGCGCGAGCTGTACTTCGCGCTCGTCGATGAAGTCGACTCGATTCTCGTTGACGAAGCGCGAACGCCGCTGATCATCAGCGGACCCTCTCAAGAGGCCACCGAGCTCTACGAGAAGTTCGCGCAGATTATTCCGCGACTGAAGAAGGGCGAGGATTACACGGTCGATGAGAAGGCGCACGCGGTGCCCATCACCGAAGCCGGCGTCGCTCGAGTCGAGAAGATGCTGGGCGTTGGGAATCTGTACGAGCAGCGCAATATCGAGCTAACGCACCAGCTCAATGCCGCGCTCAAGGCCTGGAATCTCTTTCATCGCGACCAGCAGTACATCGAAAAAGACGGCGAGATCGTCATCGTCAACGAGTTCACCGGACGATTGATGTACGGCCGGCGCTATTCCGACGGTATCCACCAAGCGATCGAAGCGAAGGAAGGCATCAAAGTTCGCGGTGAGGATCAGACGCTCGCCACGATTACCTTCCAAAATCTTTTCCGGCTCTACGAACACCTTGCTGGCATGACGGGCACCGCGAAGACGGAGGAGCGGGAGTTCCGCGACATCTACGGATTGGACGTCGTGGTCGTACCGACGAACATGCCGATGGTCCGGAAAGATAACTCCGACATCGTTTATAAGTCGGAGCGGGCGAAGTTCGAAGCCGTCGTTGACGAAATCATCGCCGAGCACCAGAAAGGGCGGCCGGTGCTCGTTGGTACGCGCTCGATCGAGAAAAGCGAGACGCTGGCAGCGATGCTGCGCCGGCGGGGCGTCGAGTGCAACGTTCTCAACGCAAAGTATCACGAGCAAGAAGCCGAGATCATCAAAGACGCCGGCCAAAACGGCCAAGTCACGATCGCCACGAACATGGCGGGCCGCGGCACCGACATCAAACTCGGAGAGGGCGTCGCAGGCAACGGCGGTCTACACATCATCGGAACCGAGCGCCACGAGTCGCGGCGCATCGATAACCAGTTGCGGGGACGCTCGGGGCGCCAAGGCGATCCGGGCTCGTCGCGTTTCTACGTTTCGCTCGAAGATGAAGTGATGCGGCTCTTCGGCGGCGATCGCATGACGTCGATTATGGAGCGCGTCGGTTTTACCGACGAGCAGCCTATCGAGTCGGGATTGGTGAGCAAGTCGATCCAACGGGCGCAAAGTAAGGTTGAGGCTCACAACTACGAGATTCGCAAGCACGTGCTCGAGTACGATGACGTAATGAACAAACAGCGATCGGTCATTTATGCCGATCGCCGCGCGAATTTGGAAGGGAAATTCGATTCGCGCACCTTCATGCTTCAGACGCTCGAGGCAAAGGTTGACGAGGCAGTCGAAGAAAACGCCCCGGAGAACGCGCACCCGAGCGAGTGGGATCTCGAGGAGATCCTCAACGCACTCGAACTGGTCTTTCCGATCAAGCGCAGCCTGACCGTTGCGGACTTAGGAGCGAAGGATCGCGAAGAGATTCGGCGGCTGCTTCAAGCCAAAGCGATCGAGGCTTACGAGACCAAAGAGAAGGAAGTTACGCCGGAGATTCTGCGCGTCGTCGAGCAGCGCTATCTCTTGCTGCCGATCATCGACCGCCAGTGGGTCGATCACTTGTACGTGATGGATCACCTCAAGACCGGTATCGGCTTGCGCGGCTACGGCCAAAAAGATCCCCGCGTGGAGTACGAGAAGGAAGCGTTCGAAATTTTCGAATCGCTCAAGAACAACATCTCGGACGAAGCGATTAAGGGCGTCTTCCGAGTCGTAATCGAGCAGGGTCCGCCGCAGCAGGAAATGATGCCATATCCCAGTGGCCCGCAGTTCGAGCCCATTCCGTCCGGCGAACTCGTTCCGCAACCCGTCGCCGCAGGCGGGCGCGTTCCGGCTCAGCAAGTGGAGCAGCTCCTCGGTCCGATGCCCGGCACGGGCCGTAGCATCCGACAATTCCACACTAACAAAGACGACGAGGAACCGGCAAAGCCGATCCATCGCGACCAACCAAAAGTTGGAAGAAACGAACTATGCCCGTGCGGAAGCGGCAAGAAATTCAAACGCTGTCACGGAGCCGCAGCGTAAGGGGAGTTAAGCAACTCAAAACGGACCCCCCCGCGGCCGCCGATCGCGGCGCTATGATCTGAGCTGCGAGACTGCGAGCACCGTGCCAGCCGGAAGGGTCCACGCTGCGAGATTGCAATGCGCAACGCGATCGGCGGCCGGGCTGCGCAGCTGCGAGGCTCCACACCGCTACGCTAGCGCGGCGAGCGCGGCTACGGCGGCGGGGCGGTGGCTAAACATTTAGCGCCTCCTCGACGGCCTGATCTTCCGACCACGCCTCGCCTTCGGCCCCGAGCTTCTCGATCTGCGCGTCGCTGAGATGTTCGTGCAGTGCGGCCAGGAGTTTGTCGTAGCCCCACTTTTCCGTAGTCTCCCGCTCGTTCCCGAGTTCTTTGAGTTGGACGTTGACGTAGCCGATGAGTTGCGCGGCGTCGTCCACTTCTCCACGCAGCGCCAAGATCAGCGCAAGATGCTGCAATGCGCCCGCGATGAATAGCGCGGCTTGTACTTGCCGCGCCAAGCGCAGCCCCTCGCGAGCCGCCTCACGCGCACCATCCAGATCTCCCGCCGCAACGCGATAGGCAGCAATGTTGTTGTAGCTGCCGGCTAACGACGACGCGTTTTTCCCTCGTAAATTGATCTCGATTGCCTCGCCCACCAGCCGTAGTGCCTGCTCAACCTGACCCTCGCCGAACTCCAGCTCCGCGAGATTTGACAGCACTACAGCTGTCGCGGACTCGTCTCCCAGGGCCTTGTATGCCGCCAGCGTCTGCGCGAACGACTCGCGCGCCGTTGCGACATCGCCCCGAGCCCTCTGAATCAACGCCTGTACGTTGAGGCTGTTGACTATTCCCGGCTTATTTCCTGACGCGCGCATTGCCGCAAGCGCGCGTGCGTTCGCGTCACCGGCTTCTTCGAGGCGGCCCATTTGAAGAAGACTAAACGCAAGGCTGCGGAGCGCCCACGCCTGCCCCGTCTCGTCGCTCACCGATTCGTAGAGCGCCAGCGCGCGTTGCGCTTCGTCGTGCTTACTCTTGCCGGAGGAAAACCCAATCAGCGCACGCCACAGACGGGCCGCCACCTGCGGGTGCGCTGATTCATCGAGGCCCGCTTGCGCAAGGCCGATCCAGTAGCGCCCCTCGACTGCGAGTCCGCCAGAGGACCAAAGAACGCCCAGCGCTCCGGCCACCGCACCACCCAGCGCCAGATCGTGTCCATCTTTGAGCGCCCGCTCCAACACCGCGCGGTAGTTGTCCAGTTCGAGTTCCACGCACGCCAGCCACGCCGCCGTCGAGCCGGTCATCTGCCGTTCGTCGGCCGCCTGCGCGTGGTCGCGAAAATACTCGGCGTGACGGCGCGCGAACTGTTCGTGCGCGCCGGCTGCGGTGAGCTTCTCCAGCGCATAGGCGCGCGTGCTTTCCAGCAACGAGTAGCGTTCGAGCTCGCCTGACGTGTCGGCCACCACCAACGACTTATCGATCAGCGATGCGAGCAGGTCTAAGATTTCGATCTCATCGGGGTCCTCGCCGCTGCAGACGGCCGTGACCGCATCCAGACTGAAGCCTCCCGCGAAGATCCCCACCCGATTGAACAGCAGTTGCTCTTGGGGCGTGAGCAGATCGTAGCTCCAGTCGATGAGCGCACCCAGCGTCTTCTGGCGCGGGAGTGCGGTGCGGCTACCGCCGGTGAGGATATTGAAGCGTTCGTTGAGCCGTTGGGCGAGGCTGGGGATGCTCAGAATCTTCACCCGCGCAGCCGCCAGTTCGATCGCCAGCGGAATGCCGTCGAGCCGGCGGCAGATGTCGGCAACGTTCGGTGCGGTGTCGTCGGTGAGGACAAACGACTTGTCCACTGAGCGCGCTCGATCGACAAAGAGCGCCACCGCCCCAAACTCGACAACCGCTGCCGGCGTGAGGTCGGTGATCTTATGCGGCACATCGAGTGAGGCAAGCCGCAGTACCTCCTCACCGCTCACGCCGAGTGCCTGGCGTGAGGTGGCCAGCAGACGCACGTCGGGACAGTTGCAGGTGATCGCGTGCGCGATCGCGGCAACCGGCTCCAGCACGTGCTCGCAGTTATCGAGAATCAGCAGCATGCTCTTGCGGCGCAGCCACTGCGGAATGGACTCGTCGATTCGGCGCCCCTCGACTTGGGGCATGCCGATCTCTTTGGCGATCACGCTCGATACCAGCTCCGGATCGGTGATCGGCGCAAGGTCGATCAGCCACACGCCGTCGGGATGGCGATCGAGCACCTCGGCTGCCACCTGCAGCGCGAGCCGCGTCTTGCCGATGCCGCCCGAACCAAAGAGCGTCAGCAGCTTATGCTCACTCAGCAGCGACTTCACTTCTTCGAGATCGTGTTCGCGACCGCGAAAACTCGTCTGCTGAATAGGCAGGTTGTTGGGAATCGTATCGAGTGACCGCAGCGCTGGAAAGTCGGCGGACAAACCGTCGATCGTCAGCTGCCAGACGTGTTCGGGCTCGGTGAGATTCCGCAGGCAGTGTGAGCCCAGATCGACCAGCGATGCGCCGGCCGGGAGATCACTATGCGCGAGTTCGCGGGTGGCGCTTGAGAGTAAGACCTGGCCGCCGTGGCCGATGGCGAGTAATCGCGCGACCCGATTAAGCGCTGGTCCAAAGTAGTCGCCGTCGCGCTCGTCGGACGTGCCGCTATGGATCGCCGAGCGGATGCGGAGCCCATCGACGGCCGAGAAATCTTCGGCGGTAAGTGCCTGCTGCGCAGCGAGCATTGCAGCGATCGCGTCTTCGGGGAGCGTGAAGGCCGCACAGAAGGCATCGCCCATCGTCTTGAAGATGTGGCCGGCGTGCTCGGTGATCGCTGCGCGCAGAATCGCGTCGTGACGCCGCACGGCCTCCTGCATCGCGGCGCGATCGCGCTCCCATCGTGCCGTGCTGCCTTCAATATCCGTGAAGGCAAACGTCACGGCGCCGGTTGGAAGCGGTGCTGCCAGGGTCACGATACCGGGATTCAAAGGAAGGACTGGCTGAGCCTGGCGCCCCAGCTTTCAAGCGCTGATCAAAGCCACCAAAGCCTGCCAATGCCTCGGATGCGACACCCTAGCCCGCGCTCGAACGCGCGAGCAAGCCGCGAGCGATAAGCCCGTCGCGGGCCGCGATCTCCTTGAGTGAGCAAGCGTCGAGCTTCGGCGCGATCTCGCGCTTGAACCAGGCCTCGTCGCTGACCCGGATGCTCGCGGGCCCAGCTGCGATTGCGGCGATGGCCCTCGCTGATCGCCTCGCCTCGCGCGCGGTCGTATCCCGCCGGCGGAGGGCCGACTAAGGTGCTCCCAGCGTTTGCAAGTGCAGGGACGTCAGTTGACGGCGCAGTGCTTTCGCCAGCGCAGCATTGACCCCGACCGTAACCGGCCCATAGGCGCCTTCCACTTTAGAGAGCGATGCATAGCGCATGGATCATGCATGTCGGAGCCGCGTAAAAAAGTCTTATCCCATATAGCAGTTTCGACGTGTGCGAGTTTTTGCAAACGGGTGCTGCACAATGCACGGCACGCGACACGTTTTGGCGAGATTCTAAAAACCCTTATTCTATAGGCTTTTCGGCCACGCGCGACGGCCGGCGCGACCGGGCCGAGGGGATGTCACTTTTGCCCCTAACCTTATGCCCGAGCCGCAGCGTAAGGGGCTATACGCTGGGCGTCAAAAATGTCACAAAACCTCGATTCCGGGGCCTCGCGTGCGGGCCTCGCGGAGAAGCCTTTAAAATAAGGCCTTTTCAGGCTCTCGCGATCCACGCTCGCGTATCGCGCATTTTGCAGCAGCCGTTTGCAAAACGCGCCGCACGTTGACAACGCCATATGGGATAACGCTTTTTCACGCGGTCCCGAGATGCATGCTCCATGCGCGATGCATTGGGAAGTTCGCAAGGTCTAGAGTGTTTCAAACCGCTTCGCCGGCAATTAGACTTTCCGTAATAGATATGGCTTCAAGTTCCAGTTCGCGAGCCGATGCAAAGCCGTCCCAAGCTACCTCGGCGTAATCGACGTCGGTAACGACGGCCTCATTCTGCGCGAGCTCGCGCCCGGCGTTACGGTTGACGAGGATCCAGGCGGCCACCGAGCCGCCGCTACAGATCCCCGTTCCCCCGATGGCAATGGACGTTTAACCCGGAGCAGTCGAGATTACACGTGGCGCCCGCCGGTTTTGCCGGCTGCCCGAACTTCCCAAACGACCCCGTACCCGGAACCGCCCACGTTGGTCGTGCCGAAGATGTTGCCGTGCGCATCGAACGCCGGATTGCTGAAAACGTACTGTCCGTCGGTTCCGCCCGTGAAATCGTACAGGTCGACGTAGTTGTAGGCGCTCCCCGAGCGCTGTAGCTCATACACCGACCCGGAACTGTACTGACCGTCGCAATGGGTGGTCCCAAAGATATTGTCGCTCGTGTCGAGGTAAGCGGTGCGGAATTGCCCGAGATCCCCCATCCTGACAAACTGTAGATCGTGTTGAACGACCAGGTTCCGTTCGAAGGCGTCAGTTCGAAAAACGTGCCCCCCCCGCTGCCCGGACCTTGGGTGGTCGCGCCAAAGAGATTGCCTTGCGCATCGAAGCTCAGGCCGGCGTAGGGAGTCCCGCCGTCGGTCACGTTCCCGAACGTGTGGATGATCTGTTCGGTCCATCCGCTCTTCGAAGGTGTCAGCTCAAAGACGGCTCCGTAACCTTGGCCGCCGAGCGCGGTGGTGCCGTAAATGTTTCCCGCCCGGTCAAGGGTGACCCCGGCATACGGCTGCGTACCGTCGTTTGAGTTCGCACCGAAGCTGTACAGGACTTTTTCCTTATCGGCTCCCTTTGCGGGCGACAACTTGAAGACGGTGCCCTGCCCGTAGGTGCCGCCATATTGCGTGGTGCCGTAGATTGCGCCCTTTGAGTCGATCGTCAGGTCCCCGGCGGACGGATTGGCACCCTGGACGCTCTGAGTAAAAGCATACAGCACGCGTTCGGTACGGGGCGCCTTGCCCGGCAGCAATTCGAAGAGCGTTCCGGCTCCGCCACCGCCGTTCACGGTAGTCCCGTACAGTTTCCCTCCGGCGCCCGGCATCAAGCGGGCGTAGGGATTCGCGCCGTCGCTGCCGCCGGCGAACGTATGCAATACGACGTACTTATATCCTTTGGCCGTATTCTTCAGCTCGAAGGCGGTGCCGTAACCGCTGCCGCCCGAGCTCGTCGTGCCGTAAAGGTTTCCCGCTCTGTCGACGGTCAGGCCGGCAAAGGGGTTTCCGCCGTCGGCACTGTCCTGGAACGTGTAGACGACCTGAAAGTTCGCCGAACCGCCCGGACGGGAACGAACGGTTCGCCCGGAGACCGGCACCGCCGGGGAAAACGCCGCTTGATTGGCGGGCCCTGATGGAAGATTAGCGACGCCGCTGCAGCCAGCGACCGCGATCAAAAGTGTGACGAACCCGACCGGCAAGCGATAGTTCACAGGTCCTCCATGCTCTGGATAGTAGGTTAACCGTGTTTTCGGCGTTTTTGGGGGCCGTCATTAGCCGGCCCGGAAAGCGGCCGCATTTCGACATAGAGCGTCTTTCCGACCGCTCTAACGGGTACTAGCGGCGATTGCAAGTGAAGCGAAGGCGTGGGAGCAGCGCCGATACGATCGCCGCTGCAGGCGGCTACAGCAAGCATCCAGGCTAGCGCGTAGGGGGCGAAGGCTCCTCATCGGCGCGCCAATCTGCGGTTGCGATCAACCACACCCTGTGAAATGTGGTTGTTACGACGCCATAAGGCGCGGGTCAGAACATCGCGGCGAGCGTATCCCACATTGCGCTCGCGCGATCAGTTGGAGCTGTATCATCGCACGATCAGCACAGGAATCGTTGCTTCTCGCACCACCGATTCCGCAACACTACCAAGCCACAGCCTCTTGAGTCCGGTGCGGCCATGGCTTCCCATAACGATAAGGTCGGCGGCCCTCTCCTTTGCGACATTGAGTAACGCCGAAGAGGGGTAGCCCTCTAACACTTGCGTGTCTATCGTAACGCCCGAATCCACATACTTTGCAATAGCTTCCCTTTCGATTTGACGAGCGTCTTCATTGAGCGTGGCGATCCACTCATTAACTACGTCTCCGGTCGCGAATGTCATTGAGCTCGCCGCGCTTACAATATCTACCACGGTGCACACCGTGCAACGCGCACCTTGCTCCTTCGCGAGTTGTACCGCCATGTCGAGCGCCTTATGAGAGCAATCTGATCCATCCAGAGCGACTAAGATGTGGTTGAACATATAAGGGATGTTTCGCGCGTGCTGGCAAATAATCCACCTATGACGCGAATAGTCCGAACCATACGGATACGGGCTCCTGAGAACGTCGTGATCGATCGAGTCAAGAACTTCTTTTCCGCGCATTCAAAGCTACACGTGAAGGCTTTAGGCCCGTCAACTGCGGACGTAGACGTGCAATACTACCAGCTTTTCGACTGGCTCACCGTTGCTCCTCATCTTGAGGGCGTGGCATTTGCGTGGCGGCCGGCCTGGCGTGGCTTTCCGGAGTTCGGCGCCACGCTTACGGTTCGGCCCAGCGGTAACAAAACCGAGCTCATCCTCGAAGGTTCGTACCAACCGCCGGGAGGTACCGTCGGCCACTTTTTCGATTGGATCGTGGGCAGAAAGCTCGCAGCACGCACCATGGAGGCGTTCCTCAATCAGCTAGCGGACAACCAGCTAGCGGACAACAACCACTAAAGGGAGTTCCGTGTCACCATGTTCGCATTCCGGGTGCCAGATAACCGGGGTGCCGCAACAGCTCGCCGAGTGGACCTGCATACGCGAGAACGGCTAGCACAAGCGCGAGCACGCCCCAGCGAAAAACGTGCTGCAACATAGGCGGCGTTGTCGAGGCCGATTCGGCGGGTGTGGCAAAAGTTGCTTCCATTGATTCCGTTTTTGCGTTTTGCAGCAGAGTGCCGATCGCGACGGCAACGAACGTTAGGATGCTGAGGAAAAGAAAGAAACCGCCCGCCGCGGCGAGCAACATGAGCGGCTCCCAGGTGTTGGCGACATTCGCGCCCAGGTACCCGACGTCCGCGGTGCGACGCGGCGCGCCGAGTAGACCAGCATAGTGCATTGACAGCGACATGATCAGCATACCGAAAAACCACAGCCGAGTCTGGAAGAGCGCCCATTCCGGCTTCCACAGCTCGCGTCCGGTCAATCGGGGTATCATCCAATAGGCTGCGCCTAAGAATGTGAGGGCGCAGGCATTCACGCCAATGCGGCAGCGTGAGTGCGAGTTCGTGGGTTAGGGCGCCGCGATTCGGCAAGTGCCGTTCGGAAGCTCGCCGAAGTCGCGCGCGGTAAACTCGCGATCCTCCAAGAAATCTAGCAGAAATGCGTCTATGTCCGGGCGCACCGGGTCATGCAAAACACCCATCGTAGGATCGCAACCCCGTGCGAGCAGTGCGAGGCGCGCGATGCATCGGGCCGGTGTTCTACGGCCGCAAAGAACTGAAGGCACCCATGCAAAGCCCGTCTCCTCGCCGCCGGCAAGCTGTTCTCTCGGAAAGGCTCTGTGGCGAGGCCGGGGCGCCTTGTAGAGAGTACGATTTGGAACAGACTGGCCCCGATTTTTGCCATAGACTGTGTAGGAGGTCGAAGCTCCATTCGGTCGAGCCGTTGACTTTTTGACGGTTGCGATGAAAAAAAAGAACCCCTCATGACGTGTACTGCTTTCCTTACCACAACTCCAAGACATTGAGATGCACTATGCCTAGAATTGAAGCCTTCTACTCCCGCCGTGAAGCGCGTAGGTTCGTCGATGCGGGCGTGTTCCATAACAACAGTACCTGCCGACAAGGCCGTGACGTTAAAATGAAGAGCGACGACCGCAACGGGACCGGCAACTATCGGCTCTGCCACGACTGCGACGACCGGAACTTTTCGGAAGATCGCAATACTCAAAAATCGCCCACGATTTCTAAAAGACTTTCGTTACCACCCGCGAGCGAGCCGGCCGCGGCCCCTCCATTCTCGGCTCCGGCGCGAGCCTCCGTGAACAAAGCCCTATAGCGTAAGGATGTTTTTGATTCTCACGATACACGCTCGCACCTCGCCCCCCTGCAACACGCGTTTGAAAAAAGCGCTACACGTCGAACGTCGCTGCCGGGGCGACGCCTGCGCTTTAAAATAAGGAAACACGAGACGGCGATTTCTAAGGCGCGGGACCTAAGCAGACTTACGCTGATCGATCCTGATATTCACGTGGGCCTGAAGAAAATCTGTTCAGAACGACATTTTAATATGTTAGAGTTGCAAAAGCTCGTAAGTCGCGCGAAGAAGTGGAACGAAGCTGAGATGCGCCGCTTGAGAGCAAGCAGGGTTGAGAGTTCGATAGGGCGTCCAAGGAGTTTCTTATCTCCCAGTCAAGGTTTGTGATGTTTTTGCGATGGCGCGAAGACGAGTCATTTTTCTTGCGGAAGCAACATCGGCGGGAGTGAGAGCGACTACGATTTCATCGCGGGCTGGCGCTAGTGAGAGACTCAGCGCATTGATCCAAAGAATTCCAACGATCGGATGCCATCGCGGAAAGGGTCCACTCGCCGGCCACATTTGATCCGCGACCACGTGTTCGTTCCAAAAGTTGCGAAAGACCTCCACACGGAGCGCAATCTCAAGAATGTGGTGCGAGAAGGGTGTTGGCCAACACATGTGTGCGCGACGAAACATGCCTACGAGTTGCCGCACAGTTAATTCGTACGCCGATCCTAAAAGCGACACTACGTATGGATCGGCCAATCTATATATGAAGTTCCGTCCGATCGGGGTACCGGCCGCGGAAAACCGCCATAACGCGTTAGCGATCGCGTTCCATTTAAAGGGCGTTAGATAGACGTCCATCACGTAGATCCCGACCCGCAACGGATCGACGACGAGACAGTCCAAAACGTTTTCCGACAGTTGACGAGGAACTTCGTCGCTGCGGGGTTCGGCAAATCCGGCCAACTCGAAGACGAACCTGATTTCGATAGTCGTCAACCGCAATGCGCGAGTCAGCGCCAGAAGGGTTTCGTGCGATGGGTTCGTCTCTATGCCACCCTCGAGTCGCCCGTACCAATCCGCGCTAATGCCGGCAAGTTCCGCAACCTGCTCTCGACCTAAGCCCGCGTGGCGGCGGTGAGCATGCGGAATCAGACCCACCTCTTTGGGGTCGAGAGCTAGGCGCCTAGAACGGAGAAAGTCACCGAGTTCGCGGCGACGAAGATTGGTCTGGCGAGTGTCTCTGCTCAGTCTATGCTCCGAACTGAAGATTTTACGACCTAAGGACTCGCACCTCTGGGGTACGCGCTCTCATGAATCATGGAGTCATTATCCATGGTGTATCTATCCATGTAGGGGAGCCTACCGGATAAGAACCTCCTTCCCTAATTTGGCGCCTCCCCTTATAGTGCTAGAACCCGCCGAAGCTTTTTCGGCAGGTATGTTTTTGCGATGGTTCGGCTCACACGCTACTTGTTATAAGCAATAGCAGATTAGCACATGTGCCCGAGCACGATACGCAAAGCCATCTATTTGTGCTGAATTCGATGACGGGAGTAAACAGCGTTTGAGGATGAGTAGGCAAGTAGTAAAGCCAACCGAGGCCGATTTAAAGCAAAACGCGTTGCTCGCAGGTTTGAATCCTTCTTTAGCCGACGATGTAATGGAAAGCGGCAAAGTCGTTATACTTGAGACACCAGATCCTATCTACGCTGCCGGCTGTCAAATTCGTGACGCCTATTTTCCTATCGACGCGGTGCTATCAGTCGTAACGCATATGACAGACGGCGCTTCCATTGAGGTGGGCACCGTCGGGAGGGAAGGCGTGTCGGCGATCCCGCTGCTGCTTGGAGCCACGACGTCTGCTAATGAGAGTTACTGTCAGGTTCCTGGGCGGGCCGTCGTCATTAGCAGCGAACACTTTCGGAGGTTGCTAACCATCGGCAACAGCGAGTTTAGGCGCGTCTTGAATAGATTTCTGCAAGCCTACGTGAATATGCTGGGCCAGCTCGCCGCATGCAACGGCCGGCACAGCGTCTACGAACGATGTGCCCGATGGCTCTTATTGACGCATGATCGCGTAAATTCAGATAGAATTTCGCTAACTCATGAGTACCTTTCGATGATGCTAGGAGCACGTCGATCGGGGGTAACGGCCGCGGCCGCAGCACTCCAGTTCGAAGGGCTCATCAGTTATTCTCGAGGACACATCGACATTCTCGACAGAGCGGGTCTTGAAGCCGCTACCTGCGAGTGCTACGCCGTGGCGCGCGAGCAGTTTGGCCCTCTGCTGGGAATGATCGAGCTAAGCGCCCAAAGAAGAGCATAGATGCTAACGAAAAACTGGTCCAGCGTATTTTGCTGAGACCAGTTGTTTCGGATTCGATGGGTGTCGCCGGCTCTACTTTTATCGCCTACGTGTTTACGAAATCGCCGAGCCGGCCCTACGTTGTTACTCGAGATTTATTTAGTTTCAGAGTCTAGAACGGTGCGTGGGGGTGCCTCCGCCCACTTGAGGGGTCGACACTGCGTCGTCGAGTAAGGTGACGGCGCCCGATCCGGCCATGAGTCGCCCTGTCACGGAACTCCCAGTGCCGACCGAGATTGACGCAGCGGCCAAAATGGTTCCGTTGAAAACGGAGGCCGTGTCGAGGGTGGCCGAACTGCCAACCTGCCAAAAGATATTGCAGGCATTGCCTTTATTTGTTAGCGTCACGTTGCTGTTCACCGACGTCGTTAAGGTTGAAGGTATCTGGAACACGAAGTAGCTGTTCGCATGATTCTTGCCGTCGAGTGTGACAGTTCCCGTGATGCCGAGCGACACTGGGGCGTCGTACAACCCCGGTACAATTGTCGTTCCGCCGATATCGGCAGGTAAGAGCGTGGGGTTTTTCAGTGCAACTATATGGTTGTACGCCCTAGCCATGTCCATCTGGGCTTGCGCTGCGACCGGGGTGCCCGCATCAATATTTCCGTTTACGATTCCCGGAGGAAATCCGGTGATGCTTGTGCCCGGGGAAAGGCCGAGGTCGCCGTATAGCACCGTTAGGCCCGCGCTCGTGACCGTAGATGCACCAAGAACAGCAAACGTGTCGGACGTTCTAAGCCCTACATAAAGGCGATTCGCATTGTATGCGGGACACGATTGCGAACCGAGTCTAACGATTGATTGGTGCTGTGCGTTTGAGGTTTGTACGAGTGGCGCGAAAGCTGAATTACCGCTGCCACTTCCAGCGCCGGCACATCCAGCGAGTAATATGAGAATCACGCCTGCGCTTAACGCAGAACCGAAAAGAGTTGAAGTACGCTTGGGTTCTTTCTAGAGTTTTAAAATGGGCCGAGGTGCCCAAACTCAGAAGTGAAGCATACGCCCTCTAAGGCTAAAGGTCTGTACGATACAGCGCGAATAACTTGTAGAACTGGCGTTGACCCGTTCAGACAACGTCTTTATTCCAGAGTCCGCCATGATCCGTTGGCCCAGTGACCTGAGGTCAAGAGCCGCTCGCCGCATGCGATCCGGCGCAGCCTGTTAACAGTGCAGCTGCAGCACTGATGCTGAAAGCATAGGGGCGTAAGCCAAAGGCGATTCATCGAACGATTCTCCCTTGGTATCCCAGCGTGGAGCCAGGCTGCGACCTTGCATTCGATGCTGTCATAGGGTCTGAAGCGCACGTGTCACTATTGCAGGCGAAGCGCGAAGACCGTGCCGTAGCCGTAAGTGCCGCCGGCATATGTGGTACCGTAGAGAGTGCCATTGACGTCGATCAAGCCCGCGGAGAGTTCTTCGCCATCGTGTTGTCCGTCGAAGCTGTGTAACACGCGTTCCTCGCCAGTGGTACATCGAGTAAGTTCGCCGATGGGAATTCGCCATCGGAGCCATTGCCGAAGTTGTGTAAAACGCGCTCCAGGCCCGTCGTACTGATGCTAAAGACGATGCCGCCCCCGCCGCCGGAGTCGTAGGCGCCGCCGGAAAATGTGGTGCCGTACAGCCTTCCCTTTACGTCGATTAGGTTAGCAACGGGCTCTTATCCCATCGGCGCCATTGCCGAAGCTGTGCAGCACCTGTTCAGTTCCGGTCTTAGTGACACTAAAGACGGTGCCGTCGCCCCCGCCCCCTCGCCATACGCGCTACTGCCGAAGCTATACACGACGCGCTCCACCCCCGGCCGTGCTAAAGCTGAAGACCGTTCCTTTGTCGTACGTGCCGCCGTACCAGGTGGGGCCGTAGAGCGTGCCGTTCACATCGATCAAGCTCGCGTCACGGGCGTAGGCCATCGTTCGAAGTGGCGCCGAAGCTGTAAAGAACCCGATAAGACGATAAGGCAGTTCCAACGCGATGCGCGACGGCATCGGTTGGCAGGCCGATCGGCAGCTGCGTGTAATCCTGAGCCTGCCGAAGGGCACAGCAGCCTGCGAGGAATGCAACTGCTACGCCTACACTTAGGGCGTGCGCGCTAACCTTACAGCTCTTCATGCTCCGCGCTCCCCGATCCACGTGCCGGAATCGATGGTTAAAGACGTTCGGCACCGCCGCTCAGGTCCCGGCTTCGACTAGCGCAAGCAACGCATCCCAATGCCACTAGCGATAACCCCGTGGCCTTGCCGATCTTCTTGAGCGAGAAGCCGTCGAGCTTCGGCACGATCTCGCGCTTGAACCACGCCTGGTCGCCGCGTCGTCTCCCGGCCGAGCGTTAACCGTACGTGAGATCGGTGCTCTGTCCGACCTCGATAATATAACCGTCAGGATCGCGGATGTAGTGGCGAATCTCGCCGTACTTGGCAATCGGTTCCGTGAGGAACTCGGCTCCTCGACTTTTCCATAATTCATAGCACGCTTGAATATCCGCAACACGAATATTCAGAAAGCTGCTGATCTTATCCGGGTCGGCGGGGACGCTGAGCGTTACCGTCGGCTTGTCCGGGGTCGGCCCGCCTCCGACGTTGACAATGAGCCACGTATTCGCGATCTGAATATGCCCAGACGCACCCTTGCTATCGCCTCTGCTCAGAATGCGGCCGCCGAAGACCTTTTCATAGAAATCGGCCGATCGGTCGATGTCGGCGACGGTGATAAAGTGTGTGACGGTGAACCCGTCGCGCGGGGGCATCTCATAGCTCTTCTGTTCGATTTGTATGCCGCTCATTGACGACTCCTCTCAATACAGCGCTCATCCAGTGATGCCCCCGTTATTACTACAACTTTGTCCTCGGCCACTTCTTATCCATAAGCGACCCCAGCTTTGCTTTGCCCGACTTCGATGATGTAACCGTCAGGATCGCGGATGTAGCAGCGAATCTCGCCGTACTTGTCCAGAGGTTCCGTGAGAAACGTCGCTCCCCGACTCTTCCACAACTTGTAGCATGCTTGAATATCTGCTACACGGATATTCATGAAGCTACTGATCTCATTGGGGTCGGGAGGCGGGCGGAGCGTCACGGTTGGTTTGTCAGGTGTCGGACCGCCGCCAACGTTGATTATAAGCCACGTGTTTGCGATTTTGATGTATGGCGGTGCGTTTCCATCGCCCATGCTCACGATTTCTCCCCCGAAGACCGTTTTGTAGAATTCGGCGGATCGCTCGAGGTCGGCCACTGTGAGAAAGTGAGCGACGGTAAACCCGTCGTGCGGCGGCATCTGATAGCCTTTCTGGTCTACTTGTACTTCGTCCATTGATCTCTCCAATTGCAGTTATAGTTTAATGCGCGGGGACGATAAACTCGACGGTCCCCTCGTCGATCGGATGGTGGTTTGCATCAACGAGCTGGATTCGCACCTTGTGCGGCCCGGGCGCGAAACCGTTGAGAATGATTGATTGTCCGCTTGCGTCAACCCAGCGCCGCGATGCGTCATCAACCGTAATGTGGAGCGGTGTTCGTTGTTGCTGTTGCGTTCTTCATGTCCGTACCCATGACGCCTCGCGATTTTGCAGTTACGCTTCGCAGCGTGCTCGCAGTTTAGATTCACGACACCTGGCGCCCGGATAGCCGCGCCTCGTCTTTTAGGCCCTGGCTTCTATCCTCGGACGCACCGTAGTAAAATGAAGTGAGGCTCCCACGTATTGGAGGATGATCGGCCATGGTTCGTCGCCTTTTTGTCTCTGCCTTCTCGTCCGTTGTCGCGGTAACCGCGTCGGCGCTTTATTCGGCCGGCGCTGCTAAGGCGCAGAACGCGCCCCCGCAGCCCAGATACGGGATGTCGTTCCCCGAGCCCGAGCCGATTGTCGTCGACCAAGCGACCGCCGATCGAGCTCGCGGTCTTCTCGATGCCGTCGCGCACGGCACGTTCGATCGCTCCGAGTTGATACCGGAGCTGGACGCGTTCGTAGGTCCTCACGCGTTCCCATTGGGAGCGATGCTCTTGAGCGCGCTTGGTCCCCCGCAATCGATGTATCCGTTCGAAAAGCGCATTATGGCCGTCCAAACCTGGACGTTCTTTCGCGTGCGTTATCCAAAAGAAATCCTGACGTGGGTCGTCGGTGTCAACCCCGCAAATCGAATTACTCTGCTCGACCTTAGGCGTGGTCCCACCAACCACATTTTTAACGTCACCTGGCGTAACATCCAATATTAGCGTGGCCCGCGCCTGCGAAACCGCCGTGCACGAGGTGATCGTGACTCCGTTTGGCTTTGCGTTGACGGCAGATGATGTCGTTAACGGGCTCGACCTTAGCGGGAAGCAAGTTATCGTCACCGGGGGCGCTTCGGGCATATATGCATTAGACGCTTGGAATGCGGCGCGGCCCTGGGACGTTGCGATGAATCTGCTGTATTAGTGGCTCCTAGAATTGTGCGTCCCCATCTCACCTATGTGGGGCTGGTTGCTGTGCCGGGACTAGAGCGATCGGTCGCGAACCATCTTCGGCGACCGTTCCGCCATTGGAGACACCGCAGATGAGAACTTCCGTAGTCGCTCGTTGCTCAGCCGTAGCGGCCATTGCCGTATTGCTCGCGGCCTGTGGCACCCTTCCCTTCGACTCCGCTCAGGGCAGGCTGGCTCAAGATGACATGCAGCCGCCGATTGGTGCGCCGGGCGCGATACGGCAAGCGCCGGCTGACGCCGCCCGCGCTTATCGCGGCAGATCGTGGATGGATGCCGGGGCAAAGGATCAGGATCTCCTCTACGTTACGAATCAGAACGGCGTGGTCAACGTCTATCGCTATTGGCAACACACGCTGGTCGGCGTCCTGACGGATTTCGAACAGCCGATGGGCGAATGCGTTGAACGCTTCAGGCAACGTCTACATCACCGATTACCAGGCAAATAAAGTCGAAGAATACGCGCACGGTGGGATGAAACCCACCTACGTCATAAAGGATACCTACGGTCCATACGGGTGCGCCATCGATCCCAAAACGGGTAATCTGGCGGTGGCAAACTTCGGCGCATACTACGGCAAGGGCGGCAACCTCGAGATTTACGTTCACGCTCGCGGCAAGCCGATTAAATATGGGGCGACCTGCTATAACAGCCAATTCCTGTCGGTTGGATACGACAAGTACGGCAATCTCCTCTCTGAGGCATCCTTTCACTACGACGGCTCCTACAGCGGCAATTTTTACTATCTTCCGGCAAAGGCTAAGACCGTCTCGTGTCTCGACATTCCGGGGCCTCGATCGAGTTGGAACTGGTACCAGGTCTCTAGCATCCTGTGGGACGGGAAGTACTGGGTGATCGACTCGGACGGCCTCTATCGATATAGCATCAACATCAAAGCGCAGTACATCGATACGATCACGCTCTCAGGCGAGGGCAACCTGGGGCCAATCGCAATCTATCGGAAGAGCCTCGACGCCTACGGCACACAGCTCGTGGGGACCAGCGGCTACCTTTATTCCGGCACACCGGAAGTTACATATTGGAAGTATCCTGCCGGCGGGGACCCGATATTCCAAATAACATCAAAGGATCTCGACAAGCCCTATGGCGTCTCGATAAGCCTAAAACCGTGAAGAGAGTTTCGATCTTCCTTACGCTCGCGTTTTGCGCGTGCAACGCCAACGCCGTTCCGACGACAACGGCGATGTCGCTGCACCGCGTACCTCACTTGTTGCGAGCCGGCCCGGCAGGAGACACTAGGGGACCGCTGCTCTTCGTCTCCGATTCAACGACCGCAATGGTCTACATCTACCAGCTCTCGACGGTGAAGGTTGTTAACACCGTTACCGGCTTAACCGACCCGCAAGGGGAGTGCTCCGATACGAAAGGCGACGTTTGGGTAACGGATGCGGGCGTCGATTCCATCTACGAGCTTTCACACCAAGGGCGCCTCGAGAACACGCTCACCGGGACGGCGTATCCCGTCGGCTGCGCTTGGGATCCCACGACCGGGAATCTGGCGGTAATGAGCCTTTTTGGCAGCGGAAGCGGCAGTGGGTCGCACGGCGCCGTGACCATCTACCCGAAACGCGCGCGCGGCTCTTCGCACCAATATCAAAACCCCGAGCAGTACTACTATAACTTCGGCGGTTACGATACGAACGGCGATCTCTTCTTCGACGGCCGGAGCGAGAGCGGCGCCTTTATGCTCTCCGAGCTTCCTAAGGGCGCAAAGACGGCGCTCACCATCGCGATCCGAGGCGGAACGATCTATTACCCTGGTATGGTCCAGTGGGACAGAACCAACAAGGAGCTTATCGTGGGCGACCAGTCCTGTGGAGGCACCTATACCGCGAGCTGCCTTTACGCTATTCAGATTGCAAACAAGGGCGGAACGATCGAGAGTACGATCGACTTGCAGAACTCGACAGGCGGACAAATCTGCGATCTAATTCAAGGCGTTATCTATAAAGGCAAACTCGCCGGTTCGGATAACGACATCTGTGGATCGTCACCAAGCACGACCTACGTCTGGACGTACCCGGCGGGCGGCGCACCGACGCTCTCGAATAGCTCGACGGACTCCACGCCGGTGGGCGCGGCGGTGAGTCCATGAACTCATTGAAAGGTACCGCGGCGTTCTTCGTAGCCTCGTTCGTTACTGGATGTGCCGCTTCGAGTGCCCCTGGAATCCCGCTTCAAATCCTCGCCCCTTCGTGGTCAGGTGCCGCCCTTGCTAAGGATGACCTTATCTACGTCACTAACGGCAACGAGGAGGTCACCGTTTACAGTCTCGAAACGCAGAAGCTCGTCGGGGTCTTGACCCATTTCACTAAGCCCATGGGCGAATGCGTTGACGCATCAGGGAACATCTATATCACCGATGCAGGCACCAATACAGTCGTCGAGTACGCGCACGGCGGGTCGAAGGCGATCGAGAAGTTCGACGACTCTCCCGACACGCCGTACACGTGCGCCGTTGACCCGACGACGGGGAGCCTTGCTGTCGCGAACAACGACAACATCGCGATTTGGCCGAAAGGCGGGAGCGGTCAGCCGACGCGCTATACCGATTCCGCACTCGGAAGTTTCGGCGGATGCGCGTACGATACGGCAGGAAATTTACTTACGACAAACGGCGCTAGCCCATCCGCATTCGCGTGGCTTCCTCATGGTGGATCGCAACTCGTCACGATTACGATGCCCGGCCCGCAGTCTGGCTGGCAGTGGTATTACGTTGAAGGAATACAATGGGACGGGCGATATTTCGTGCTTGACTCTGAGTTGACGGCCTATCGAGTAACCGTACTTCACGGCCTGGCGTATTACGTTGGCGATACGCAGCTGAGTAACGACGCCGAGGGTCCGTATGCAGTCTACATACCAAGCTCAAAATCGCAGAGCACGCAGATCCTGGTCCGCATGTATCACGAAGAGCTCGGCTACTACGATGTCGAGTCGTTCGATTATCCCAGCGGCAGCGGCGGTCCCCTCTTCAAAATCACCCATGGAATAGACACCCCCTTCGGACTCGCGGTTAGCCCCAAGAATTGAACGCCGTACGGTTCGTGCACCTACGCCGAGCTCGGATTGCCTGGGGCCGGCCGGCGGCGAGCCGCGTCTACTTCGGTGCGTAACGCCCCGATCTCACGCTCCTTGGCTTCGCGTTCACGCGTCAGCGACGCGACTTGCGCGCGAAGCTCGCGCGCCTCGATGTGGTCGTACGCCGCACCGGCCCGTTCGGTGAGGGGCACGATGCTTCGCACCTCGTCGGGGTCCAAGTCTGCACCGGTACGATGGGGGCCGTAGAGCACGATCGCAACGAGTTGATCGCGCAGCAGCACCGGCGCCGCGAGCACGGCGTTGGCGACACGCGACAGTTCGTCGAACGACCACGTTACGTCGGCCATGCGTACGGGGGCGCCTTCGGCTAAGAGATGCAGCACGAGCGGATCTTCCGGCGTCAGCTCCTGCAGGTCGGCGTGATCCCAACCGATCGCCACTCTGCGAACAAAGCGTTCCGCACCTTCATCCCGATTAAACAACGCGGCCGAAGCGAGATCGAGCGCCCGCACCGGTTCGTGGACGAGGAATTGATCGACTGCCTCGCGCGACTCGGCGTGGAGCACGGCACCCGCCGCCCTCGCCAGGCGCTGCTCCGCGAGATGACGCTGGCGGAAAAACGTGCTGTCGATGAAGCGATCGACGTTGTGATGCAGCATGTTAAGCGCCGATCCGAAAGCCAGAGCGACGATGATTTCGGCGGTCAGGGTAAAGCGCGTCTCGGCGAATTGTTTCGATAGGAACCAGTCCAACAGCAAGAAGGTTCCGGCGATGATCGATGTAATTGTGCCATAGACCAGCGCGCGGCTGATCACGAACTCGATGTCAAATACTCTGCGGCGAACGACCGCGTAGGCGACGGTGAGCGGGATGCAGACGCCGACTGCGAGCAACGCGTCGCTAAACCAAGCAGGGAGCGAATTCGGAGAATTGATCGCCACCACACGCAGGATCAGGACGACGGGAAAGATGAGTATCCACTGCATCCGTTGCCGTTCTTCACCGCGGCTCCGGACGAGCGTCACGATAAAGATTGCGGCCGCGCTAAGATAGACGATAGACGTGAGCAAGACCAGGAGCTCGATAAGGGCTTGTCCCGGCAATCCGAGGAAGTCTATGCGCACCCAGACGTAGAGCCACGCGGCTGGGAGTAGGATCGCAAACATAACGGCAATGCGATTCAGCGGCCGCCGCCATCCGTCGAGCTGGTTGTTCGGGAAGCGCAGCGCAAAGATCGTCACCAGCGCGCAACTGGCTCCGCCTAACGTGCCGAACGCCAACACGTTGAACCAGAAGAACGCGTTCGATCCGGGCCAGTAGAACCAGAGGTCGCCATAGCGGCGCAGCACGCAGTACAGATAGAAAGACCACGTCATCGCGCTGGGCCGCAGCAAGAGCAGGCCCGAGCCGACGATAAGAAATATCAGGTACGACGCGCAGAGGGCCAGCAGGCGCAGCGCATCCGATCGGCTTAGGTTGGTCATTTTTGGATTGAGCGACACCGGCCGCGCTGTGCCGTCGTGCACCAGCGTGAACGACAACGGCTGCGGCGGCTCGCGGAACAAGTCCCAAGGGAGGGGCGTGGCAATGCGGTCGCCTGGGACGAGCGAGGCCTGTGCCGCCGGCGAACCCGCGTCAACGCCCGTCACGATACCGTCGTAGTCGACCGAGAGGCCGTTGCTTGGGCACTGCTGCCAGACGCAACTCACGTTGGGCGCCAACGTTCCGAGCATCCAAACGCCGATGATGGTTACGACGACGGCACGCCCAAGGTTCGACATCGCTGCTACTGCGTCAGCCGGGACTGGCCGTGGAAATCCTCGAGCTTCGGCGGATTCCCAACCGTCGTACCATCGCCCGGTTGACGGTCGGCTTCGTCATCGGAGGCACGAATAGCGTTGACATCGGCGTCACCTTCCCGTCGGGCAAGTCTTGCAACGCGACGCGGTCGATCGTCGGGTGGCAGAGCGGGAGTTGGGCGGCTTCATAGGCGACCACCTGGTGATTGGCGCGGTAGACCTCGAGCAGCCTCTGGGTCAGCACTACGAGCCCCGCGCGGTTCCAAATACCCTGCGCGCGCTTGTATCCCGATTCGGCGATCGCGCCGATCTGCCACAAGATGAGATTACTCGCTGGGTCAATCGCGCGCCGGTGCACGAGGAAGTCGGTGGCTTCGAAGCTCAGGCACCCCCCGACCGCGGGGTCGACGCCGAGGTCGGCAAAGAGGCAATCCTCGGCCGATATACCCGCGAGCATCTCGGCGGGGAAACCTTCGGCGCGAACGCGCCGGACCGACTCGTGGAGCGGATAGGCGTAGACTCCGGGATGGCCGTACGACACCGCACAGACGCGCAGGTTCTCTCGCACCGCACCGACGATCCGTTCGACCATCTCGCTATAGGTCTGCCGCCGTTCCTTACCGACGTCATAGAGACCGTTCAGCGACTCCGTACTGAGGTTGAGTTTCCGGATCCAATATTCCGCGAGAGGGTCGGTAACGAGCGAGAAGACCTTCTCGGCGCGCTCGATCCGAGCGGTTGCCTCGATCGTCGCTTGCGCAGGGGCGCGGATGCCGATGCCGACTGCGCAGAGCGAACCGCTGCGCCCCTCGTTCATCTGCCTTTGCGACCGCCTTTACGTCCAGTCTTACGCCCGGCTTTGCTTACGGCTTTACTCCCGGTTTTGCGTCGGGTTTTGCGTGCTGGCTGTATCTCACAGGTGAACTGTAGGTGGTCCATGGGGAGCACGATGGTAAGCGCGCTTGACCAGCGTTCGTTTACTGGTACGAAGGTTGACGCGGCGTGGAGTTCATCTATCACGGCTTTTGTTATACATCGTGCATCGTTTGTGGCGAGAGTGAATTGTTGATCGGCGCTTAGCTCCGCGTAATCGTTCGGCTTGCCGGTTGCGACGTCCAGCAAGTACTGGGCTAGTAACATCTCGTGTCCTCCGTAACATTGCCCGCTGAGAGCCAAAATAGGCCTCAGTTGCTCGCAGACTACACTGCCGAGGGGTACTTTCCCGCTTTTCTTGGTCACACAGTTGTTGCGGCGTGCGGCCTAAGGCGCGGAGGGCGCCCTAGGGGCCTCCCAGTGGCGTGCGTGCGGAACCTTTGCGCCCGATCGAATGCGTGAGCGATGCGACGGTGGAGGAGCTACGGTTATCGCAAAGACCTTCCCGCAACCAAGATTGAGGACGCAGTTAGAAGTGCCGTAGTAAGGGAGGCCTTGCGCGAGCTCACGGACTCTTAAATGTTCGCTCCGCTGGGATAGCGCCGACGCATCGCGAACTCACTCAACCGTCGTGAGCGCTTCAGGAGGTCCACCATGAGTGCTACCGGTCTTAGCCGCTCCCTGCTCAGAAGTTGTGTGGCTGCGGCAATGCTCGCAGGCTGCGGGCAGCTCGCGCCGCTTGCGAACACGCCCCAAAGCGCTGCAAGGGAGAACGCGGGTGCAACGCACGCCAAGCCTGCGATCTACGTTGCAAACGATCTTTACCGCGCAGCGAGCCTTACCGCGTACCCGCAGAATGCAAACGGTGACGTAAGGGCGCTGCGGACGATCGCGGGCTCGAACACGCTAATTAAACAGCCGGGGGGCATTGCGGTGGATACTAGAGGCCGCATGTACGTCGCCAATCTCTATGGCGGCGGGACGTCGGGCGATGGTAATATTCTCGTTTTTGCTTCCAATGCCAACGGGAACATAGCCCCGATCGCCACGATCGCACAAGACGTGTACTACCCGTTCGGAGTTGCGCTGGACTCGTCAGGCAACGTGTACGTGGCAAACTGGCAGGGCGGGAGCATAACCGAATACGCGGCGGGCTCGTACCACCTGATGCGCAAGATTCAAGGAGATGACACGGGGCTTTATCCGGTCGGCCTCACTATCGACTCCGAAGGGAAGATTTACGCGGTCAACAACTGCGAGTGCAGCAGCAGCTTGCCGACCATCACGGTTTATGCGAGCACCGCTAACAATGACGCCCGACCGTTGCGAAGCATCGGTCCAGACTCGGAGCTCTACTATCCGCAAGGCGGCATCGCGGTCGATGCGAAGGGTGAAATCCTGGTTACGAATGCCGGCTACAGCCGGCCGGGCGTCTTGGTATTCGCGCGGAGAGCGCGGGGAGACGACAAGCCTATCCGGACCATCTCCGGTTCGAAAACGCAGATCGCCAGCAACGTAAACGGTCTGGCTTTGGATGGCGTCGGCAATATCTACGTGACCGGCTCGTCGGGGTCGTCCGGGCCTGGGAGCGTGCTCGTCTTTGCTCCAACCGCTAAGGGTAACGTCCCTCCGATTCGAGAGATCGTGGGCACGAAGACCGGCCTAGTTGCGCCTGCAGGAATTGTGGTTCGCTAGCTTGTTGAGGCCTTGAGCACCGGCATACTTGAATAAACCAGTGCTCTTAATTTGTGACTCCTCTGGGTAAAGGCAAGAAAAGCGATTATTTTTCTGCTGCCACCACGCCAAGTGGGAAGTCGAAGTTGCCCGTAAACGTTGCGATCGGTGAACCACCGGCCGGGTACTTGAAAACCTCGCCGTTGCTGTTACCCGCATCTCCGCAATAGACAAGGCCCCGAACGATCCAGGTCTGCGCGCAGTCGCTGGAACCCGAGAGCGATACCGTGCCCTTCAATGTCGCCGTCGTTCCGCTGATCGTGTACTGATACGTCGCGTTCGCTACCTGATCGAAGACGGTGAGGTACGTGCCGTCCCACTGCACAGAACCAGGGAACTTCACACTGTTGCTCGTTGTGACCGCTTGGAACGTACTGCTGCCCTTCGGGAGCTCGACCAGTTGGAATTCATCCTTGGTGTTAAAGCCGTCGGCGAAGAGGTTCCCCTGGTTGTCGTAGCCGTCGAAGTACTCGTCGGCCAACGGCGTGGTGTAAGCGGTACCAGAGCCGCTCGCGTTCTTGAAGATGACGACGTTGCCCCCATTTGACCCGAACAAGATCCCGACTGCAAGGTCACCGGTGGTATTCATGGCGCAGCTCGATGGCATTTCACTGGAGGGGACGGAGAGCGTTTTGAGAGGCTTCTTGGGAACCCTGTACTCCGTGATCTGACTAGCGCCCCCGACGTTCCAGAAGATCTTCTTTCCGTAGCCGTAGAGGACGTTCGTGCACCCTTGGCCACCGTCGCCAGCGATCGAACCGATCTGCTGATCGCTCTTCGGATAGTCGAAAATGCTGGCGTAAGTACCGTAGTCGTTGAAAATGTACTCAAAGGTCTTCGACTTCTTATGCCGGTCAGGAACAATGGTGGCGTAAGTGGGCAGCGGACTTAGGCGCGCCGCCGTTATCGGCCTTCCGTTCACTGAGAGCATCCTACCGATGTACGTGACATTGAGCGCAGCGGTTGACGGCGCGACAGTCATGTCATTCTGACCTTGTCGAAGGGCGCCCCCACAAGCTGATAATATCGCGAGTGCAACGATAGCACCGGCGTATTTTACTAAACCAGCCGTATCCATTACGTTATTCCTTTCCGAGTAGACACGAATCGGTGAACTGCCGACGGAGTATTAGTAAACCTCGGCGTCTTCGCTTCCTGCATCGGGCTCAACTCGGACCCGCCGGCGTCGGCACGTACGACCGGCACGGTCATGTTTTTGTTACTGGCATCCCTGCGACGACTGGGCCGCAGTTGCTCTTGTACGGCTTGTCCAGACTTTGGAACACGAATGACGTTTCCGTGCTAAGCGCGGTGAACCGCCATCTCTTCACTGAGAAGTCGCCGTGCTGTGCGTCGTGGTCGTGGGCAGTGTTCCAATTGAAAACCCGTCCGATCATACCGCCGCTGCCGACGGCCTCTACGAGCAACCGCTTGATGCGCGGGTTCCCCTGCCCGTGTTCGCAGTTTACATTGCCGGACAGGATGAAGCCGATCGTGTACGTTGCGTCAACCGTCGTACGAACTCGCGTATGTGTGATCGCGCCAACGCCCTCGGGACCGGAGCCGTCGAGATCGACGCTGCAGAGGGCGTGCGGCTCGTCCCAAGAAACGTCAGAGCCGTAGAAGTCGATGGTGCGCTCGCTCACGACCCAATCCGGCGCAAACTTCGTCCCGACCGGGAGTCCCTGCTCCGATCCTGGATCGGGCGCCTGCGAGAAGTCCCCGTCCGTGAGGATGCCGTTGCCGCGCGGATTAGCTGGACAGTTCGATGGCGATGGCGCAGTGGCCGGCCTGCTTGCCTCGAAGCCGAACGGTGTGCCCACGCTGGCGCCCGAGCAACCCGTAAGCGATACGATTGCGGCGGCTAGCAGTAACAAGTTCTTCCGCATACTAGGTAATTCGTCCGTCGTCCGGTGCGCCCCCGCCGGGCTATGCCTGTACTGGTAGGGAACTTGAGCGTTTAGGCGTATTAGGCTCGTTCGCAACATTATTGCATCTCAGAAATAAAAGGAGCATTTCAGTATGAAATTGTCGAGTACGGGTCAGCATGCCTTAGGCACGCTGGTGGCCGTCGCGTTGCTCGCCGGCTGCAGCGGTACCGGCGGGTCGCAGTCTTCGACGCCCACGAGTGGCCTCAACCCAGCATCGGTGGGTGGGCACGGTTTGGGCGTTCAGAGTCTTCATTTGGGGGCATCGTATACGTCGGTCAAGGCGCCGAAGGTCCACCGCGATACTGGGAAGTCCCACGTTTCGCCCGGCGCCAAGGCAGTGCCTCGGCTGCTCTTCGTTTCCGACGACGGAACGGATGACGTGTACATCTTCAGCTTGCCGGCGATGGCGGTCATGGGAACCCTCACCGGCTTCTCCGAGCCGCAAGGCATGTGCACCGACAAAGCTGGCAACATCTGGATTACGAACACCGGAACGTTACAAATCTACCAGTACTCCCGCACCGGCACGCTGCTCAAAACCTTGAGCGATCCTAACGGAGATCCCGTCGGGTGCGCCGTCTATAAGGCAAACGGCGATCTCGCGGTTACGAACATCTTCAACAACAGCGGGCCCGCCACCGTCGAGGTCTATGCCAATGCGACGGGGACGCCGACGGCGTACAACAATCCGAGCCAATCTGAAAACTTCTTCGACGCCTACGATAACCAGGGGAATCTCTACGTCGATGGATTCGGCAACTCCGGTTTTTCGCTCTCCGTACTTCCCAACGGCAGCAGCACGATGAGTACCGTCACCGTTGGCGGTGGTACGATTAGCTTCCCAGGCGGAGTCAACTGGAAACCCGCGACCGGCTTGGTCATTGGCGACCAAGAGTGTTCCAGTGGGTCTTGCCTGGATGCGGTCTCGATTTCCGGCAACACCGGAACGATCACTGACACGACGCCGCTTTCCAACTCCAACGGCGGAGGATGCGACGTGGATCAATCTACGATCTCTCCGTTTGGCAAGTTTTTTGCCGGCGGATGCATCACCACAGGATCGGCTCCGAGCACTGCCGCTCGTTGGGCATATCCGGCCGGCGGCATCCCGACCAACTACAGTACCAACGTTTCAGAGCCGATCGGCGCGGCCATCAGCAACAAGTAGCTGTTGGGCGTCGATTCTTTTATCGACATCTCAGCAGGACGTAAGCAAGAGCGAGCCCGCCGAAAGCGGGCTCGCTTTTGCATTTGCTGTGTGAAGGACATCTTATGAAAGCTGCTGTCGTTACCGCTCCCGACGCAACCCCGGAGTACGGTGAATTTTCCGAACCGCAAGTTGACGACGGCTACGAGCTTGTAGAGCTGGTAGCTGCAGGGATCCATCCTATCGTACGATCGCTGGCAGCCGGGCGGCATTACGGAAGCACGCAGTCGTGGCCCCTCATCCCGGGCGTCGACGTCGTCGCGCGTACGCGGGCCGGCGATTTCATCTACACGGGTTTAGTGCGTCCCCCGCACGGCACGTTCGCGGAGCGAATGGCGGTACCCAAAAAGATGCGCATCTCGCTACCTCCCGGAGCCGATCCCGTGAAGATCGCTGGCGGATTAAATCCGGCCCTCTCATCTTGGTTGCCGCTCAAGACGCGCGTTCGCGAGATCGGCTCGCTCGCAACGGTCTTGGTTCTCGGCGCGACCGGTATGGCGGGATACCTTGCCGTGCAGCACGCGCGCCTACTCGGCGCAAACCGCGTCGTCGGCGTGGGGCGCAATCCGGCACGTCTTGCGCGCGCCGCGACACTTGGAGCTGCAACGGTTGCCCTGAGCGGCAATCGCGAGGCCGATGCCGCGGCAATCGTCGACGCTCTAGGCGGTACGACACCCAGCATCGTGCTCGACTTTCTGTGGGCGTCGGCAGCGGAGACGGCCTTCGCTTCGCTCGCAAGGCGCGGGCTTGAAGAAGACACTGCCGACATTGCCTACGTGCAAATTGGCGCTACGGCCGGTCCCGAGGCAGCCGTGCCGGCGGCGCTCTTACGAAGCCGCCGTATTCGCATCTCCGGCAGCGGCGCCGGTTCCGCACAAGTTGCCGATATCATGGCCGAAGTCCCCATCTACATGCAGCTTATCGCAGATCGCAGCGTCGATGTCCCGACCAAAACGGTGCCGCTTTCGTCGATCTCGGAAGCTTGGACCGCATCGGCAGACGGCACCCACAGGATTGTCGTCGTTCCTTAGCTATTTGAAATATATTTCAGGTTGAGGCGGATATTTTGGATCATCGTCTGGCATAGGGGAATGTCTTGGTGAACAAACGAGCTACCCGCGGGCGATCCGAACGCATCACCAGTGATCCAAGTTATCGAGTCTTGCGGTTCCAGCAGAAAGGCGGCAGAGTCACTGTGCTGCCGGACGACGGCGGTGACGTCAGTATTCAGTTGGAGAAGATTCTCGCTGGCCGGCCAAGTCCAGAAACCGGCGATGGCCGAACTCGCAGGATATAGCCACGTGGTTGCCTCCCACAACCTCTGGCCCGGAATGGCTTCGGCGAAGCCGCCTGGCTGCGGACCACTCCCCACTTGCTGCGTTGGGTTAACGGCGATGGTTTCCGAGGCCAGCGAATACAGCGCGTAGGAGCAGTTGCCGTTGGTCTGTTGAACCGTCCCAACCAGGGTCGCCGATTGTAAAGTGGCGACGTCCGACGGCAACGGAAAGACCAATCCCAGCCGAAGGACCTGCGTGAAGAACTCCGGACAAGGGAACGGCTGGGTGCCGCCGTGCCAGTAGGCGACGTACATCAGCATCCCCCAATCGAGTGGAATAGGGGCGATCGAGCGCCAGACGAGCGTGCCATCCGCGAACTGCGGCCATGAGCCACTCGAGCAGTCGCTGCGGTGAGTCCGTTCGTGATAAGAAGCGTAGAATTGCATCTGTGGAGACGGCGACAGCGCCACGGATTTAAAGATCGGATTGGTGGCGCTGGCAGCATTCACGCAAATTTGCGCGCTGCGTGGGCTCTCGATCGTCCCAAAGTACGCCGTCACCGTGAAGCACCCGTTCGTGCCAACCTGACTTGGGTCGAGCAGCGCGACGCGTACTTGAGCATTTTGCGGGATCGTTTGAATCGGCGTCTTACCTGCCCACGGGTCCCTCGCCACCGGTCCTGAGGGCGTCTGATAAACTCGAAATCCATCGATGTTCACGCCGTGCCAGTCCCAAACTAAGATGTACCAGTGATTGCCCATGGCAGCTGCGCAGCCGACGCCGGCGAGGCCCCCACCCGCATACGTCCGGCAGGTGCTAAGAGATTGTGTAACCCGAACGTTTACGGGCGCCGGAACGGTTAACGAGAGGCTCTGCGTCGGGCCGGAGGATTTCGGCACGTCTGCCTGGGCGAGAGAGTGGCCAGAGATGACGACGAGTACAAAAGATAGGCCGCCTAGCGCCGCCCAGTGTCTTAACCTCACCGCCCATGCTTCGCGACGGAGAGCTGCCCTACCCATCAGCAGAACCTATCGAGATGGCGACGCACGCATACTTCCTTTTCTGAAGGCGTACACGTAGATTGAGTATCCGATGCGAGCATTGGGAGTTTGGCTACGCAACCATCCCCAAGTAGGACCGGCAATTTCTGGACCCCCGTAAACGCGGTTGTGTTAAAGAGCGAGCGCGATTTTAACCGCTTCGTCCTCTGCCCAATCGGCGCCCAGCTGCATGATGGACTCGAGTTTTTTTCTGAGTCCGTCGCGAAGGGCCAGCTGGATCCGGTCGTATTCTTGCTGCTCGGTGTATTCTCTCCTTGCCTGAAGGGCGGTAAGGCGAGAGTCCACGTAGCCGAGGAGCATCGCCGCGCGTTCCCGATTGAGCTTTTCGTCGTGAGCTTCCGGGTGATGTTGCAAAGCCCCGATTGCGGCAAAGTGTTGGAGGACGTACGCGGTGAGCACGGTTGCCTTAACGTCTTTGGCGGCAATCAGCGCGTCTGTTGCGTGGGCGCGCGCATCGTCGAAGCAGTCCATGGCCACGAGATAGGCCGCCATGTTGCTCAAATCGTTCGCGGCTGAGCGGCGGTTGCGCCAGGTCTCGTGTCCGGCAAGCGCCTCCTGCGCCCGCTGCAACGCAGCGGCAACATCGCCGGCGGCAAACTCGATCTCGGCCAGGTTCCCCGCGACCGACGCTGCGGGTCGTTCGAGGTTCAAGGCGATGTAGTAGGTAATCGCCTCCGCGTAAAACAGTCGAGCGTCGTCAACGTCGCCACAACGAGAACGAAGTGTTCCGAGGTCACTCAACGTCAAGGCCTGCAATCGGCGATTATCGAGCTGGCGCGCGCCATCGAGCGCTTTCTGAAGAAGAGCTTCGGCCTCGGTGGTGCGCCCGAGAGCGCCCAAAGCGCTTCCCGCGGCCTGCCTGGCTCGCGCCATCTGCAGTTCGTCGACGTGTTGCGCGTTTAATACGCGTTCGGCGGCGTCGAACGATCCCGCGTACTCACCGAGAGCGCCGCAGAGTTCGGCGTCGGCAATATTGAGATGATTGACGGCCGCCGCAGAGGCCTGTGGATCGAGCAACGAAAGCGCCAAGCGCACCCAGTTCCGACCTTCTACCGCCGCCAGCGAGTACCAAACTCGAGCGAGTGCGCCGGCTATAAGCGATCCAGTCTCGACGTCCTGTTTCTCCACCAGAGACCAATCGAGGGCCGCGCGGCAGTTGTCTAACTCCGCTGCGGCGTCGCGGAACCAAGTGCGTTCGTCGGCAGCATACCAGTCGCGGTCGAGCCGTTGCGCAACTTGTAGGCAGCTGAGCGCGTAGCGCTGCGAAATCGCGTGGCGCTCACCGCGTTCGGCAAGTTTCTCCAGCGCGTACTGCCGAGTTGCCTCAATTATGTGATAGCGGGCCTCACCTCGCGAGAAATCCACCATTACCATCGACCGTGAGATCAGCGAAGAAAGCAGCTCCAACACGTCGTCACCAGGAAGGGTCGCGTCGGCGCAGACAGTCGTTGCAGTCTCCAAGGACGAACTGCTTGCGAAAATTGAGAGTCGGTCAAACAACAAGCGCATCTGCGACGAAAGCAGCACGTAGCTCCACTCAGTGACCGCGCGCATCGTTTGATGCCGAGGAACGCTGCCGTCGTCGTTAGGTACGAGCAGATCGAAAATTCGATCGAGGCGGTCCGCAATTTGCCGGGGTGACAGAGCCGTCGCGCGGGCGGCTGCAAGCTCGATGGCTAGAGGGAGGCCATCGAGCCGGCGGCAGATTTCGATGATGGGCGTAATATTTTCCCGGGTCACCGCGAAGGCTGCGTCCGCCGCTCGCACGCGTTCGGCGAAAAGCGCGACGGCGCCGAACTTGAGCGCGTCCTCCGGCAGAATGTTTCGTTGTTCCGGAACTGCCAGCGAAGGAAGTCGATACACGCGCTCGCCCGCAACGCTCAGCGCTTCGCGGCTGGTCGTTAAGAACGTGACCTTTGAGCATTCGCGCATCAGCGATCCTACGACCCTGCGCGTCTGATCGACGACGTGCTCGCAGTTATCCAGAACGATCAACGCGTGCTTCTGGGAAAGATGTCCGATCAGCGTCCCGAGGAGCGGCGTCCGGGGCGATTCTTCTACGCCTAGCGCGCCTGCAAGAGCGTGAGCCACAAGCTCCGGGTCGTTGAGCGGCGCAAGCTCGATGAACCAGACGCCATCGGGAAACTCGCTCAGAAGCTGGCTTGCGACTTCGATCGCAACGCGCGTCTTTCCGACACCACCCGTTCCAACGACGCTGACCAGCGGCGCCGTCTTAACCAGCCCTCTTATTTCCCTTACGACGAGGTCACGCCCCAAGAATGAGGTGAGTTGGCGAGGTAAATTGTGAGCTGGAGTGGCTTCTTGCTCTTGAAAGCGCAAACCGCGCGCGCGGTTCGCGGCTTCCTCGAGTGCCGCACGAGCATCGGCGGGCAGAGCGAGGGCGTCGGCCAAACGCTCCAGCGTCTTGGGATACGGTACCTTACGATAACCGCGTTCCAAAGCGCTGACGGCCTGCACGCTGACGAGGGCCTTATCCGCAAGCATCTGCTGCGAGAGGCCGGCCTGCAGTCGAAGGGTCTTGAGCTGCGCCGCTAGTTCAAGCGCAGCCGATCTTTCATCCGGTGCGCTTCTTGACGGTTCCAAGGATCGGCTAATCCGCGCGCCCTTCGGGCCCGCTTAGCTTCCGGGCTCCGGTGCGACTCCGAAGGGCGCATCGCTCGAACCACCGACCGGAAATGTGTATTCGATCTGCCCGCTCTTCGGGGAGACGACGTCGATATAGCCACCGGCGTCGGCCAACCATAAACTCTTGTAGTGTCGATCGAAGTTGATGTTCACCGGGTCAACAAAACCGGTCGCAAACAGAGCACAACTCGACGTTTTCTTGCACTTGTATATTCCGACGGAGCTGTCAACGTAGTACAGGTTGCCGCCCCGGTCAAACGTCATTCCGCCGGGAGCCGTAATCGACGACACGATGACGGCACCGCTTCCATTACAGCCACTAAACTCGACGATCGAACCGCTGTTCGTTGTAGAATCGTAGAAACTCCAGTAGCAATCACCTGAATGACTGATCGCAACGCCCTGCCCTTCGAGCATATCGTTTCCGTACGTGAGCATTCGAGAAGGCACGGCTTGACGGTCGAGGTAGACGCTGACGCTCCCGGTTGCACCACTTGCCGAGCCTTTGTTCGAAACCGCGACTAGCCTACGGCTCGGGTTGGAATCGACGTCAACGGGAAGCTGACCGTAATCGCTGAGGGCTGAGACCGGACCCTTCGGCATCCCATGCTTGGCTCGATAGACCAGCACGTTTGAGGCGCCTTCATTTGCAACGTACACCCAGCCGTTTGGCGTCGCGACGATCCCGTCGGGTTCCATTAGACCTTGTGTCAACGTACACTCGAGCATGAAGCCGCTTCCGCTGCCGGAGTAGACCTTGACGTCATTGCCGTAAAGCTGCGCGGTGAAGGTGAGGCTGTCGCCGCCACCGCCCTTGCCGCAGTTACCACCGTGGCCTTTGCCGTTGTTATCGGGAAAAGCGGGTGACGGTACGCTCGCGCTGGAGCCGTTGTTGCAACCGGTTAGTATAGTTAGCAACGTGAGTGTGCCAATCGAGAATTGGCGAACGATGCGAATCAGCATAGCCTCTACTCTTTCCAAAGGGTGCGACGTTAACCCTAGTAAAAGGTGCCCGCCCCGCATCTTCCGAGAAAAAGATGCGAGGCGAGCACATCGCGAAGCTCCGGGACGATTTAGATGGAGTTGGTAATGCTAAGGTCGGCGTGCCCGATCACCTTGCCGTGCTTGTTCGTGTAGTCGAACGTAGCCGTGCAAGAACCGGTGGTCGTTCCCGCAGTTACGGTCCAATCGTCGCCCGAGCCCTGGGCGACGGTGGCAATGCCTGAGGCGCCGCCACAGTTGTCGTACTCGCCGAGCGTGCCCTTTTTGTTTTCCGGCGTGCGAACGGTCACGGTATCCGGACCCGCGCTAGACGCGGTGAAATCGACGGTGCAGGGAGTGACGCGCACGCCACCATGCGCCGTGCAGCCGCCCTTTACGTCGGGGCTGCGCATCGGTGAATGACTGATCTGTGAAGATACACCCTGGGCTGGTGCCGGACCAAGCGCCTGCGAGCCTCCGCAACCGGCCAGCATCGCGACGGCCACTGCGGCTGCAAGACCAAAGCAGAGACTCCGGGGCGAAAAATTGGATTTAATCACTCAACTGTTCTCCTAAAGAAACTCGTAGTAACGGGTAGAGGGTCTGATCGAAGCCTAGCACGACGAAACCGGTCAGTAATCATACAACCGGGGGTGTGTCGGAAACTGTGTGAGAGTCTGTGTAGGGTCCGCGCAACTTGTCGCGCTTAACTGTTCCTCAGCGTCCCGGAGGGGTGTCTTACCGTTTTTTGCCGTACCTCTACGGCCCGCTAAGCACGGCGACCAGTCGAGCCACCGCCCATTCTGGAGGCCCACAATGTCGAGTTCAAACGGTTCACCGAGATTCCTCGAAGCGCGTACAGCGTGAAGTCCTACCGATTCCAGACCAGCCGTACGCCGGCTTCATGGCCTACGACGCTAAGGATCCCGACTCAAAGTTTCCCCCGATTGAGCCGTTGCGTCCGCCAAAGGGCGCTCCGAACGTACTTATCGTCCTGATAGACGACGTTGGTTTTGGCGCGTCGAGCGTTTTCGGAGGGCCGTGCCAGGCACCCACCGCCGAACGAATCGCCAAGGACGGCCTGCGCTACACGCGCTTTCATACGACGGCGCTTTGCTCGCCGTCGCGCGCCGCGCTGTTAAGCGGGCGCAACCATCACACGGTGGCGATGGGTGGGATTACGGAAATCGCAACTTCGGCGCCGGGTTACAGTTCCGTGCGGCCGAACTCGATGGCGCCGCTCCCCGAAATTCTTCGGCTCAACGGCTATTCGACGGCGCAGTTCGGCAAGTGCCATGAGGTGCCGGTATGGGAAGCAAGCCCGGTTGGACCCTTCGATCGCTGGCCGACGGGCTCCGGCTTCGAGCACTTCTACGGTTTCGTCGCCGGCGAGACCAATCAATGGTATCCCGCGATTCACGAGGGCACGAAAGTCGTCGAACCTGCGAAGACGCCCGAAGAGGGCTATCACTTCATGGAGGATATGACGGATCGCGCGATCGCGTGGGTGCGTCAGCAGCGACTGCTCGCCGGAGATAAGCCGTTCTTCATGTATTTTGCGCCGGGGGCTACGCACGCACCGCATCACGTACCAAAAGAGTGGGCCGACAAATACAAAGGCAAGTTCGATCAAGGCTGGGACAAACTGCGCGAAGAGAGCTTTGCGCGTCAAAAGCAACTCGGAGTGATTCCCGAAGGACTGCGAGCTCACCGCGCGCCCGAAGGAGATTCCATCGTGGGATTCTCAGACCCCGGAATTCCAACGTGTGCTCGCGCGCGAGATGGAAGTCTATGCCGGATTCTTCTCATTCGCCGATTATCACATTGGGCGACTCATCGATGCGCTCGATCAAGTCGAAGCTCTCGACGATACGTTGATTTACTACATCATCGGCGACAATGGCGCGTCGGCCGAAGGCACGCCACAAGGCACGTTCAGCGAGATGATTCCTTTTAACGGTATGAACGCGCTCGAAACCGCCGAATTCCTTACGGAGCGCATCGACAAACTTGGCGGCCCCGAAGCCTACAATCACTATGCGGTCGGGTGGGCGCACGCCATGGATACCCCGTATCAATGGACCAAGCAGGTCGCGTCGCACTGGGGCGGCACGCGAAACGGCACGATCGTCCGCTGGCCTAAGGGCATCAAGGCGAAAGGCGAGATACGCCATCAGTTTCATCACGTCATCGACGTGGCCCCCACGATTCTGGAGGCCGCTCAACTTCCGCGAGCCCTACATGGTCAATAGCGTTGGGCAGGTTCCGATGCAGGGCGTCAGCATGCGCTATAGCTTCGACGACGCGAAGTGCGGCCGAACGCCACGAAACCCAATATTTCGAAATGTTCGGCAATCGCGGTATCTATCACAAAGGCTGGACGGCGGTCACGCGTCATCGCACGCCGTGGATCATGACGGCAGAAACGCCGCCTTTCGACGACTGATGTGTGGGAGCTGTACGACACGACGAAAGATTGGTCGCAGGCGCACGACCTCTCGAAAGAGATGCCCGATAAGCTCCACGAGCTTCAGCGCTTGTGGATCATCGAAGCAACGCGTAACGGTGTGCTTACCGATGGACGATCGCATGTCGGAGCGGATGAACTCCGACACTGCAGGGCGACCGGTACTCATTAGCGGCACATCCCAGGTCCTCGCTAACGGCATGGGCGGCCTCAACGAGAACGGCCTCATCAATGTCAAGAACAAGAGCCATTCGATTACGGCTCAGGTCGTCGCTCCCGAAGGAAAGCCGGCCAACGGAGTGATTCTGTCGCAAGGCGGGATCGGCGGTGGATGGATGTTCTATGTCAAAGACGGGAAGCTCACGTACGTCTATAACTTCCTTGGTCTTCAAAAGTTCGTGATAGCTTCCACGCAAGTGCTTCCTTCGGGCAAGCATCAGATACGGATGGAGTTCGCCTACGACGGCGGCGGCCTCGCCAAAGGTGGAACTGTAACGCTCTTCATCGATGGGAAAGCTGTGGGCGAGGGTCGCGTTGACCGGACCGTTCCGGCGGTCTTCTCTGCCGACGAGACGTCCGATGTCGGCATCAAGCGCGGCTCTCCGATAACGCCGGACATGCCCCCAGACAAGAGCGCGTTCAATGGGACGGTCGATGTCGTTGTTATTGAAACAAGCGGCGAGAACAATGACCATCTGCTGAATCGTGAAGAAGTGCTAAATATGATTTTGGCGAGACAGTAAGACCCCGCGCAGCATCTTTGGTCCTTCTCATGGCTGGAGCGATTGGCAACCGGTCGTTCTTGGCATCGAGAGGGTGCGCAACGATGCGATAGTCGAACTCGACCCGAGAGCGGCTGCCCTCATTTTCGCGCACCTGGAATCCCGACACCGTCTTCATGCTCGCGTAGAGGCCGTGCGTGTCTCCCAACGGCGTAAGACCTTCCCCGCAGCCCGTACGCTTGGGAACGACCCGGATGCTAGATTGGGGTATGAGCGAAGAGCCGACAAGGGAGAGTATTTCGTGCGACAAAAAAATTGGCGCTTAATCATCGGCGGCGTGGCTTTTATGGCCGGTGCCGGGGCATTCTTTTGGGTCATGACGGGTCAGATGGCGCGTTCGACCGATCCGAGCGGCATGATGCAAGAGGTCGGACAGGTTTGCGGCTTTGTGGGGTTCGTCGGCGTGGCGTTGCTGGTCGCGGGACTTTTCGGTGGAAGGGCCTCTCAAAGAAGCGCGATGGTGCCGGATAAACCGTAGGCCTCGGCCAATTCTGGCGATTGCCGTATCGGTAATTTGGGGAGTTCTAGCGGTGCCCGGCTTCCTGATAGCCGCGCTCGGGGCGCCGATGGCGTTCGATGCGCCGGGGTCGGATTCAAATCCGCTGGTATGGGCAATCGTTTTTGGCTTCGTTACGTTTCCCGTAGCGTGCGTCGTCTCGATCGCCGCATCGTGGATGACGCGGGGAATGAAGAAGGTGGGGCTCGCGATGGCGTGCATACCGGTGCTGCCGATCGTCACGATCGTTGCAGGGATGGCACTATCATCGGAACCGCAAGCGCCTAAAGCGATGCCGCGAGCACCGAGGGCGGCAGCACCGACGCCGCAAGCGTCGTCTCTCATTCCAATCCCGACGGTGCCACCCTTGCGTTGATGAACGTCATCGGGTGGAAAGCCTGAGCGAGGCAAATTACGCTCAGCCCGGTTCGCCTTGAAGCTCGGTGGGTTTTCCAGCACGATTTTCTGACGCCCTTTGGCCCGCGTGATCAGCGACTGCTCCGATCCCAGATGCAACGCAGCTACGCGCACCGCCGAAGACGGCGTTTTGTATTGGATGTGGTTTATCGTAACCATGCCGACGTCAATGCAGCGCTGGTGATTCGGGGGCGCGCGCCGTTGGCGCCCTATCCTTAAGAAAATAGGCACGACGACGTAGAGCGGCTCAACATGTCGAAGTGAACATACGTTCCATGCGAGTTATGGAGATTATGTGCGCCTGCGCTCTGGGCTTCAACGGCAACGCGAGCGTAGCGCAAACCGCGGCAGATTGGGGAGTGGACTAATCTCTCGCTATCGCTCTGCACTTCGCAACTGTGTCAATAGGCGAGCCGCGTTTTGTGCTGGACGATCTGCGATAAACACGTATAGGGGACCGTCCATGGTGATCGAGCCGTGTGCGTGCGCGGCGCGCACCCAAGTGTGTACCTCCTCCAGATTTCCGATTCCCGCCCAGCGTACTGGCGTTGTTCCCAGCGCAACACCATAGTTGAGGTAATCGTCGCCTGCGAATCTTGAAACGGCGGCGATGTGGGTATGCGTGTCGAAATTCAAATGGTAAACCCAGACGTAACTTCCGTATACCAGGCGCACATCGCGCTGCGCCAGCAATACGCGTAAGCGTTCGTCGTCGCGCAGTTCGGTCGTGAGCAGGCTACGTAACGCGGTACCGGGGAGCCCGTAGAGCAGCAGATTGGGAATGAGCAGCGCCGCAGCGCAAACGACGCCGATTATGCGGCTCCAGGCCCATAACGTCGCCACCCCGATGCCGAGAAACAGAGGAACGACGACATAGAAAGGCGCGACGTAACGGTCCGTCCAGCCGCGTACTGATCCGGCGTTCGCCAGGCTGAAGATCAAAACCGTTGCTGCAAAGGCGAAGGCTAACAACTGCGCCACTTCGCGCATGCCATTTGCACTCGATCGGTCACCACGATTTCGACGTACCGCGATAGCAAACCCGATGCCCGCAACGGCATACGCTGCTATAAGCAGCGTTGTCTCGGACCACCAGCCTGACGAACGAAAGAGCAAATTCGGCAGGTTGTACGAAAGCACCCAAGCAAGGTTGCTAAAAAACTGCGTGGTATTCGGAACCGGACGGGAAGCCCAGTTTTGCGTAAATGTCGCGAATCCTGAGGCAGCATTTCCAAGCAGCAACGGTGCGGCACCGACCATCACGGCCGGTACCACCTCGACGGCTTCATTAATCATGCGTTTACCGCGCTTTAGCGCGATCCAGCCAACCGCCGGCAGCGCTATCATCAATGTCTCCAGCGAAAACCAAAGGCCAATGCCGACACTGAATCCAAATCCTACGCGCTGCCAGAGTGAGCCGTGGTTACGCCAGCGCGCCGCGAGCCAGAGCGTGGCCGCGCACGACGCCATGATTTCGCCGTATGCCCAAGGTGCGTACGTCACCGTCATGAACTGTTCGGAGGGAACGACGGCGAAGATGTATGCCACGCACGCGAGTCGTGCTGATAGCGTCGCCCGTAGGAAAAGCAGCGTGAAAACGAGGTAAAGCATGCTCCAGGTCAATCCAGTCAGTGCCAAAGCAACGCGGCCAGGTCCGAACAAATGAAACCAGGCCGCAGTAACGTAGCAACTGGCCGCGCTCAAACGGCTGCCGCCGGGAAAGAATGCCGGCAAATGACCTTCCGCGATACGAAGCGCGCACAACCCTGCAAGAACGGCATCTGAGTCGAACTGATACATTGCCAGCGGAAAGTAGAGCGCAACCCGGATGGCCACACCGGCCAGGAGCAGCGCTAGCCCGACCCAGACCCAGCGATCGCGCCACTCCACGCTATGAACAGGCAAGCGTTCCGTATGCAACCCAATCCCAGACGGCTTCCCGTGGTCCACGCTCATTCACACCCAATATGCTCGACGCGCCGGTCGGCGCCTGCGATTCGGCGCAACATGAGCATAACGATAGCCACGCCGCGCGATATCTCACTTACAGCGAATAGGTAAACGTCGAGCTACGACAGCCCCTGCAACGGTAGCGAACGTTGCTCGTGCCGGCCTTGAGGTCAAAGACCAGGACAGCAGCGGCGCGCCCGGCGCGGATCTCCCCGGGCCCGATAATCTTTAGTTGCGACGGATCGCTCCAGATCGCCACTCCAAAACGCAGCGCTCGCGGCGCGGCGAACGTGAACTTCAGCCACCCGTTCTTAACGCTTGCGCGCAGAAGCGACGGCATCTCCCAACCAGGCACTTCGGGTAACGGGCGATTGAAACGCGAGACCGGATAATCCGCGTATCGGAACACCCGGCTCGGCAACGAGTGCCCCGAAAGAAATGTCATGCTGACGCGGGAGTCGTGATAGTCGATCGTCGCCGGATACAGCGTGTCGCCGTGAAGCATGTCTGACTCAGCTTCCCTACCTCCAGATATATACGGGAAAGCAACCGCGCGCGGCGCAGCAGAGAACGTGCGCGCGTCGCGGGCCGCCCGACTTAGCGTTTCGAGTTTCATTCCGTCACGCACGGCCTCATCGAGCAAAGCATTCATGACCACCGCGTTGGCCGCAATAAGGCCGTCAATTGATTCCTCCTGCACGATCATGACAATCGGCTGAGTCTGGCCAGCCGCAGCATATGCATCGACAATTCTTCGCGCGTACGCGGCAGCGCTCTTCGGAGAAAATCCGCCGCGCCGCAACAGATCGTCGGGGTCGGTAGAGAAGGCGGCTTCACGCCCGCTAAGGTACGCACGCGTCAGATCACGCGCCGTCCATTCAAACGCTAAAAAAAAGCAGCCGCCATCCGGCTGCGGCCGCTTGTAAGAATGAACGTCGGCGCAATAGGTCCCCCATGGCGCGCCGTAGTCGAACGTCCCGTCGGTACCATGACTGTTCCAGGTAATCCCCCAGAACGCATGCTCGCCAAATGAAAGAGCGCGCCGCACGTCGCGTTCTACGCCCGCGGTTAGAATACTTACACACGGAACGTACCACGGAAGCTTCGCCGACATCGCGACGTGCAGGTTATCCCAAAACTGAGCCTGGGCATCATCGCCGTTGGTACGGTGAAACGCGTTGTAATCAGCGGCATAAGCCATGTGACGAATATCACCCACCATCCAAGATACTGGCACGTGGTGCGCGGCGGCCATTCGCTCGATGTTACGCGTGCCTTTTACCGAGATCACCTCGTCTAGAGAAGTAAAGACGAAGCGCGTCTGCGTCGCTGCGGGGGGTATCGACCAATACGGACGATGCGGCGACGGGTTTCTACCCAAGACGTTGAAGCCACAGGTCGCGAAGCGCACATCGATCGGCGGAAACTCGCGCGCGGGGATTCGATACCAAATCACTCCATCGTAACTTACCCTACACAAAGCCGCACTTCGGTCGACGACGGTGCTCGCGGCGTGATAGGCCGGGAACGAAGACGAGGGCGCGGTAACGCGTGCGCAAGCTGCAACCGGGATGACAATGGCCGTTATCAGCCATCTAAGAATCGGCTTAGTAATTGTCGACCGCAGGATGAGCTGAAGCGCAGGGACTAATGTCAGAAAGCTTGATGGATCTGTTCCTTAGGCAGGCGAACGCGCGGACTCATTTTCGCAATCCGCTCGGCGCTGATGTTCGCTGGGTGCCTCAGCACGCCCTAGGTCTCGCCGGTCACAAGCCCGAGCGAGGCCTCCCCGTGTCTCGGATGCGGTATCTTCGTGTCCTGAGGTCTCTACGACGTGTGCGTGGAACCTCACTCCCATGGACGATGCAAAGAGGCTGGCTTCCGCTCTGAATGCGCTGGTAAACTTACGGCAATTCTCAAACAGCAAAGCCCGCGCTGCGGCGCGTCAGGATCCTGCTGTGAACTGGCCCGCGACCAAACTGCATAACGCGGAGTTTAACCCCGAAGTCGATGGCTTTGAATCATTCGTGATGAACGATGGGAGCCGGTGCGTGTGGATGCCTGGGCGCTTCCGCTACGCTGCGCAGTAATCGCCGAGGATCCACGCGACTGCGGCGATCGCCAGGTTTTCGGTGCTTTCGGCCCAGTTGAAGTGACTGTGCGGATTTGCGAGAAGCGCCGGAAGCCATACCAGTAATCCGAAGGCCACCAACATTGCCGTGAGGAGTCGAGAGGCCAGAAGAACTCGACGCCCCGACAGAATGGCGATGGCGGCGAGTGCGAAGGCAATCGTGGTAGCGATCGCCCAGAACATTTGCCCGGGCGGGATCCACTTTGGAACGAAGCCCGCCGTGGCGTGCAAATAGAATGCCTGCTCGAGCGCGAACGAGACAACGCAGATACCGAAAAATATGCCGGCTGCGCGCGCGGTGGACGCTAGCCTGCCCGGGGCTAAGCTTGCATAAGCGATTAGCGCTCCCGAGGCGATAGAGAATTGCTCGAAGAAGTTGCCCCAGTTATTGTAGATCAGCGGAGCCGCAACGATCCCCGGTATACAAAGCACCGCGACGACGAGGTAGAAGGCCCCCAGCACGACCGCGCCGAGCTGCGCCGTCCGGCGCCATTGAATCGCAAGTCCGCCTACAATTAGGATCGCTGCAACGATGTAGACGACCGGCTCATGATAAGGGGCTTTCGCAAGCGCCGCAAGCTGCGGCCAGGTGTTGACATCGTTCCAGTGTAGCGCCAGCGCTCCATAAATAATGGCCGCCGCGCCGTACGCATGACGCCCGAAATCGCGTGTCACTCGTCCCGGCCTCCAGTCCTGTAGAGCAAACCCTCTAGCGCGTAGCGTTTCACAAACCACGAATGTGACTTCATGCCGAGGGTCTGTCCTCAGGTCGATGAAGAAGGTTTGAATCGCTCGGCGTACCAAGAGGGGGACTCATGAAACGCTTACCACGCATCGTCGGAATCTTCGTCGCCGCGGCGCTCTTTGGCTGCGCCGGCAACAACGCCATTTCTACATCGCCGCCAACGGTGGTTGCGCAGCAACTCCCGATGCGCAGTGAGTACAAGTCGCTCTACAGCTTCAAGGGCACGCCGGATGGCGCAAGCCCGCTGGCGGGTTTGACCGCGCTCAACGGCGTCTTGTACGGGACGACGTTGCAGGGCTCGGTCAACTACTGCTCTGCCAGCTGCGGAAGCAACTTCTGCTACCTCGGCTGCGGCACGGTTTACAAAGTGAGCGCATCGGGTGCCGAGCACGTCATCTATAACTTCTCAGGTGCTTTCAATAGCGGTGAAGACGGTGCGTGGCCCTATGCGGGGCTGCTGGCGTACAAGGGGATGCTCTACGGCACCACGGGTGGAGGTGGCGCGGGCGATCATGGGACCGTTTTCGTAGTGAGCGCATCCGGCAAGGAAAGCGTGCTGTACCGGTTTGCCGGCGGTGCCGATGGTGGTTTTCCGGCTTCGGGATTGACGGTAGCCAACGGCAAGCTCTACGGCACGACCGTGGTCGGCGGCGGCTCGGGATGCGGCGGTGCGGGCTGCGGGACCGTTTTTGAGGTCGGCACGTCCGGCGCGGAACGCGTACTCTACTCGTTCAAGGGCGGTTCAGACGGCCAGCGGCTATATTCGGGCCTAACGCTCCTCAAGGGCAAACTCTACGGCACGACGTTAGAGGGCGGCGCGGGTTGCGGCACCACTGGATGCGGGACGATCTTCGAGATCGGCAAATCGGGCGAGAAACATACGCTCTATACGTTTGCCGGCGGCAGCACGGACGGTTCCTATCCGAACGGCTTGACCGTCAACAACGGCGTGCTTTTTGGCACGACGGAGGGCGGCGGCACGAAAAGTTCCGGGACGTTCTTCGGGGTCACCACGGCAGGCAAAGAAAGCCTACTCTACAGCTTCCAAGACATTCCCGACGGAAATCTTCCCGGAGCAAACCTGTTGCTTTCGAAGGGCGCTTTTTACGGCACGACCGTCGGGGGCGGCACGAAAGGTCTCGGTAGTGTTTTCAAGGTCACGCCGCAAGGTGCGGAGAGCGTGCTCTACAGCTTCGCGGGCGGCGCCGATGGGTCGGATCCGGGGGCGCCGGTCGTTGTGCTAAAACACAAAATCTACGGCACGACCTATCAGGGAGGCAGCGGAGATTGCTCCGGCAGCCAAGGAGGATGCGGAACCGTCTTTGACTTGGCGCTTTGAGAGGAAGTTATTTCGTCGAGCGAATGTAGGTGACGGCCGAATGGCCGTTGGTATCTTTGACTTGGATCTCCTCGGTGTCGAGTTTGCTGCACGTGTCGCCTTGCGGAACCACGGTCCAGGCTCCAGTCGTTGTGATCGGCGTTTGAATGACCCAACATTTTCCGACGATCGTCTCGGCGGTAAATGGGCCCGTGTAACCGTCCTCCAACGCGATCAACGTAAACGATGACCTGATCGATTCTCCCGCTGGGCTCGATGCCGTTCCGTTGGGAGTTAGTCGGATCACGTTTGGGAAGTAATAGGTGGGCGTGCAGGAGACCACGCCAAGAGCGATGGCAAACGTTACGAACCAACGATCGACCCTACTCATAAAAAACACTTCCGTCTTTAAAGAGGCATCGCTACGGCGAAATCGCTTTCTTCGCCTTCAAACCTCACGCGTTTGCGTATTATTTTTCGGTGAGCGGGCGTTTTGCCCGGGCGCCGGCCTCCAGTTAGAGTTGGAACGTCAACCAGTCGTATGGGGTGAAACCGCGCTCGACATCGAGCCAGCCGGTACGGTAGGCTTTGCCGATGCCCTCTTCGTCCGCAAAGCCGGCGACGGTGACGGGCAGAGTCTGCGCCGGTCGAATATAGCTCAAGTCGGTCACGGGGAGCGTGCGCACGAACCTTTCGAGAAGTTTGTTGCCCCCCGAGGCGCGCGCGAACTCTTCGTTCGTCAGGCGGGCAATTGCTCGCCTGGCCAGTGATTGAAAATACACGTTGTGCATCTCGGTCTCGAGAATCTTCCGCTGCATCGTTCCGAACACGCTGTAAGCAATCGCTACGGCGTCTTGAATGTCAACGTCTGGTTGGAACGGGGGGTCCAGTAATACGACGTCGGCCGCCTTTGACACCGCATGCGCGATGCCCACTGGGGAGTTGCTTGCGACGCCCCCGTCGCAGTACTCGTTGATCGTACCGTCTGGACCTGGGATAAGCACCGGATCGAACACAATGGGAAGCGCCGCCGAAGCGAAGATCGCGCGGTGTAATAGGTCCGGCGTCGCCTCGCGCACGACGGTCTGCGACCCCAGAGAGAGCTGAAGCGCGTGGACGACCTTCTCGGGCAAGTCCGTGCCGGCGCCGCGCGGGCGCAGAAAAAAGTACTCGGGCCGCTGCAACGTGAGGTTCGTTACCGCCCATACCATCAGCATTACGAGTGGCGTCGTGGGATCGACGTTGCGCACGATCCAGTCGTAGACCGGTTTGCTTTGCAAGACCCCGGTCTGATTTCTAGCTAGTCTTGCCAGCTGAACTACCGATGCGGCCCGGTCGACGAGCCCGCTCTCCGAATCGCGCAAGGCGGCATACTCTGGCTTCGGGCGCATGAGTTTCTCGGCGCTAATGCCGTACCAAAGGTCGTGAAGTTTCGTATATTGGCCGGTTGCAACGAACCAGCCGTTGAGCGCTCCGATCGACGTTCCGCAAACGATCTCGTACGGAAGGAGCGGTGACCCGTCACCAACGGCACCGCGGGCCGCCAGCGCGCCGACCAGGCCGGCCTCGTAAGCGCCGAGCGCGCCGCCGCCGCTAAGCACGAGCGCGCGATCGAGCGGCTCTACCGCCGGCGTGTCGCTGTCGGAGATCCCGAGCAAGGATGGCGCGAGCCCAGATGCGCCGAGGGCAAACAAGAACTTCCGCCGTTCTATCGTGGCCATTCGCCCTTCTTGGTTAAGGCTCGCACGATATCCCACCGTCCTGCGATCGTTGGAGGCATTCCGGTGCGGGCATTGCATCTATAGCCCGCGATGCGTTACACGCGCCATGCGTTCCTCGCCGGCGCTGCAAGCGCGCTTGCGGCATGCACGGAACTTTCGGCAGTGCATCAGGTGCCTGGAGTTTTTCTTCCGGCTGCGGCGAAGGGCCGGCGCGTCGTCATCGTGGGAGCCGGCGTTGCCGGGCTGACGTGCGCCTACCGCCTGCGACAAGCCGGCATCGCGAGCCGCGTCTTCGAGGCGAGCGATCGCGTTGGCGGACGGACGTGGACGCTGCGCAACTATTTCGAGGAGGGCCAGATTGCCGAGCATGGCGGAGAGTTTATCTCGCTCGGCCAACTCGAGGCCCAACGGCTTGCGCGCGAGCTTGGCTTGCGGCTGATCAACGTTAATCGCCACGAGCCGGGACACAACACGTATTTTTTCAACGGCGTTCGCTACACAGTCGACGAGGGGAGGGCCGACTACTTCGAGCACGTTCGAAAACCGCTTCACGCCGCGGCACGCGCGGCCGGCTATCCGACAAAATACGATCGTTCGACCCCGGCTGGCCGAGCACTCGATCGCACGAGCGTTGCCGATTGGATTGAGTCGAACGTACCCGGCGGTCAAAGCTCGAAGATTGGTGCCCTGCTTGCGAACGCGTGTGTCGGCGAGTACGGAGCCGATCCTTCGCGGCAGAGCGCGCTCAATTTAATTTTTCTGCTCGGCTTCGAGGGGCCTAACGAGTTTAACGTTGACGGGACCGACGAGGCATTACACATCGAGGGCGGCAACGACCAACTCGCCACGCGGATGGCGGCAGCACTTCCCTCCGGCGTTGTCGAGACCAATACGGCGCTCGTCGCACTGCGCGAGCGCTCCGACGGGTCGCTGATCTGCACGTTTGCCGCAGAGAAGCACGTCTTCGATATCGCCGCCGACTTCGTATGCCTTGCGATTCCCTTCACGACGCTGCGTAAAGTGGATCTGCGGCGCGTACGATTCTCGCCGCTCAAGCGCATCGCGATCGAAAATCTCGAGCTCGGCTCGAATGCGAAGCTGCACATGCAGTTCCGCCGGCGAATATGGAACGCGGAGGGCTACGACGGATCCTCTTACGTGCAGTTTCCCTACGAGGAATCGTGGGACGTCTCGGCGGCGCAGCCGGGAAATTACGGAATTCTCGTCGGCTTTCCGGGTGGACGACGCGGGGTGCTTCCCGCCGGCCCCCACGGTCCCGCGCCGAAAGCCATCGCAGAAAAGTACGTCGGCGAACTCGATAAAGTCTATCCGGGAATCGCCAAACTCTACACGGGCGTCGCGTACCTCGACGTGTGGGCGCACGATCCGTGGCACCATGGAGCGTATTCGTACTACGGCGTAGGGCAGTACACGAAGTTCGCCGGAATCGAGCCGCTGCCGGAACGAAATGTGTTCTTTGCCGGTGAACAGACATCGTATAACGACATGGGGTACATCAACGGCGCAGTGATCTCGGGCGAGCGCGCAGCGCGCGAGATCGCGCAAGTGGGTAGCTGACCGGTTGCGCCGGCCGCTGCCGTCGGCCCTTGCCATCGCTGCGCTCGGAGTCGTCTTTGGCGACATCGGGACCAGCCCGCTGTACACGATCAGGACCTGCTTCACGAGCGCGAAAGCCGCTCCGACGGTAGAGAACGCCGTCGGCATAGTCTCGCTGCTCATCTGGGCGCTATTCTTCGTCGTTTGCATCAAGTACGTCACCGTTTTGATGCGCATCGATCACGATGGCGAGGGGGGAATTCTCGCCTTGCTCGCGCGCGCCGAGCCTCCGAAGATATTCGGCGTTCCGATGCATGCCGATTGGCTTCTCTGGGTTGCCGTGGTCGGAGGAGCGATGATTATCGGCGACGGCACGATAACGCCCGCAATCTCGGTGGTCTCGGCGGTCGAGGGACTGAGCATCGCCACGCCCGCAGCCCAACCCCTTATCGTTCCGATCTCGGCCGGAATCTTGCTGGGCCTGTTTGCCATTCAATGGCGGGGAACCCAGAGCGTGGGAGTCATGTTCGGCCCGATCATGGCCCTGTGGTTTGTCGCGATTGCCGCGGCTGGCTTGATTGCCATCGCCGCCCATCCCGCGATTCTTGCCGCACTCAATCCCTTACACGCGGCGTGGTTTTTAACGCATCACGGCATTTTCGGGTTTCTCATCTTCGGCGCGATCATTCTCGGAATGACGGGCGCCGAAGCACTCTACGCCGACATGTCGCACTTCGGACGTATTCCCATCACGCTCGCATGGTACGGGTTCGTCTTTCCGGCCCTTATTCTGAACTATGCCGGCCAGGGTGCGGTCATCGCCGCCAATCCCAGAGCGCTCGATTCGCCGTTCTACGCGCTCACGCCGGGCTGGACGCTGTTCCCAGCGGTAGTCTTGGCTACGGCCGCGACGATCATCGCCTCCCAGTCGTTGATATCGGGCGCATTTACTCTGACCGAGCAGGCCATAGCGCTCAACCTCTGTCCCAACATGACGGTGCTGCATACATCCAAGGATCGGCGCGGGCAGGTCTATGTGCCGTTCGTTAACGCGATCCTGGCAATCGTTTGCGTTCTGCTCGTCGTCACGTTCCGCAGCAGCGACCGGCTCGCTGGGATGTACGGTCTCGCCGTTTCTGCGACGATGCTCGCGACCGATATCGTCTTTTATGTTGTCGCGACCCGCGCGCTTCGCTGGAAACCCGTAGCGGCGCTGGCGGTAGCCGGCGCTTTCGCGCTGCTCGATGCAACCTTTGTTCTTGCCGGACTTCACAAGTTCTTTGACGGGGCATGGCTGCCGCTTGCCGTCGCCGCAGTGATCTCGCTAACCGCCGTCACCTGGCTCACGGGACGGCGAGCCGTCGCGCGAGAGCTGCTCGGGCAGCGAGAGCCGGTCGAGAAGTTCGCGGCAGAGCACGGCGCGCTGCCATCGCCACCGAAGGGGGCCGTCGTCCTTCTCAGCGGCGATCCTACCGGCGTTCCTTTCGTCAACTCCCATCGCTGGCTCGAGCGGCTCGTCAGCGACGAGATCGTCATTCTGCTAACCGTAAAGAGGGTAGCGCGCCCGTACGTGCCGAGCGATCAGCGCGTAAAGATCGACGAGATCTCAGCGCGGCTCGTGCGCATTCGCGCCGACTTCGGCTACATGGAGACTCAAAAACTGGCGCCGATTCTCAACGCGTGCGGCGCCGCGAACCTGGACATCGACAAGGACACGACGTCGTTCGTCTTCGCCAATCCCGTCATCGTTGGAAAGGCCCGCGGCGGATTGCCGCGTTGGCAACGGCGATTCTTCGAAGTGCTGCAGCGCAACTCGCGCACGCTGGCGACCGAGCTCGAAATCAAGGCGAACCGGCAAGTCGAGCTCGGCGTCGAGGTCGCGGTCTAACCGTCTAGGGCGAGATTTGAAAGACGGTTCCGTTATTGGTCGCGCCGCCCGCCGCCGTAACGCCGTAGAGCATGCCGTTGAAATCGGTCAACGCCGCAAACGGCGCCGCGCCGCCGCCGTCCGAGCCGAACGTGTAAAGCACGCTTTCCTTGCCGGTCGTGGTCATTCCAAACGCGACGCCTTGGCGGTGCGCGCCGCCGTGCGTTGTCGTGCCGTAGAGCATGCCGTTGAGAGCGATCAAGCCCGCAAAGGGATCGACGCCGTTGCTGGCCGATCCGAAACTTTCGAGTACGTGTTCTTTCCCTTGCGTGCTCGCGCCGAACGCCGTACCGCTATCGTGCGCCCCGCCTTTGTACGTCGTCCCATATAAGGTCCCGTTGAGGGCGATGAGCCCCCCATCCGGGCGCGCGCCATCGGCTCCGCCTCGGAAGCTGTAGAGCACGCGCTCCTTACGGCCGCTGACGCTAAATAACGTTCCGTCGCCGTGCGCGCCGCCGGCAGACGTCGTGCCGTAGAGCGTACCGTTGAGTGCGAGAAGGCCGGCATAGGGATGAGCGCCGTCGCCGGGCGTGCCGAAATTGTAAAGCACCGTTTCGTCGCCCGCCGCGTTTATTTTGAAGACGGTCCCGGCCTCATTCACGCCGCCGTTGTACGTCGTCCCGAAGAGAGTGCCGTTCGAGACGGTCAACGTCGCTTCGGGATTGCGCCCGTCTGGTAGGGCGACGTCGTGTCCTAAGCCGAAGTTGTAAATAAGCCGCTCTTTGCCTTCGGTATCGATGCTGAAGACAATACCTTCGTTTATGGCGCCGCCCCTAAAGGTAGTGCCGTACAGACGCCCACCGAATGCGACCAGTCCTCCAAAGGGTTCGGAACCGTCCACTCCGTTGCGAAAACTGTGCAGCACGCGTTCCTTGCCGGCCGTACTAATGCTAAAAACGGTGCCGTCGTCGTAGGTTCCGCCGGCATACGTGGTGCCGTAGAGCGCTCCTTTAAAAACGATCAAACGCGCCGTCGGGTCGCTGCCGTCGGCTCCGTCGAAATCCACGAGCGTCTTGTAGTTTGCGGCAACGTCGCCGGTGGAGGCTGGCGCTGCGGGCGATCCGGTTGGAATCGCCGAGCCGGAGCAGGCGACTATGGCGAACGATAAGGCGAAAACGCTACCGATAGACTTCATTTCGTACTACGTCGCTTTTTCATCGGTCCTCTGCCGTTTTCCGGGAGATGGGCCGCGCATTTGCGCGGCCCATCGTTTGGGGGTTTAGCAGCGGGGCTCGCGCCGCGCCGATTCTCCCGTTACTGGTACGACTGTACGCAAGACTCGGTGGCGTTGCTGTACATGGGCTGCATCGTGTAGGACTTCTTGCCGAACGGGTCGTTCGCAATGTCTTGCCACGCGCAGGCATCGCCGATTTCGCCGGCGCTGAAGTTATACCAACCCGTGCCCGGATTCGGGTCGGTGATCGATTCGCCGTATTCATGGCCTTCGACGATCGTCACGCCCTCGTCCTCGGCGCTTTCGTCCTTCGGAGCGGTTGTGAAGTTTGCACCGCAAGAGGCGCCCGCATCCGGCATGTACGGAAGGTTCGTGTACGAAACGAGGTTGGAACCCTGTTGCGTCGCGCTGTGATACGCGCAGAACTGGGTGCCGAACCCTTGCGAACTGTGACCGTGCGGCGTTGCCACGACATATGAGCCGTTGACGTCGTAGCCCATCTTCGCTACGCCGTTAAGGGCTTCTTGTGCGACCTGACCATCGGTCGGGCTCGTGGGAACGGCGTTCTTATTGTCAAACCAGACGCCGCCGAGCTGGTGTTTGGCATTGCCGGGATAGTTCTTAACACTACCGACGATGTCGTAGTATTGCATATAGTCGTTGTTGTGAAGGCTTCCACCCTCAGCCTTGACATACGCTTGGAGGAGCTTTGCAACTTTGTCGGGATCGCCGTACGTCTTGTAGCCCCAGAAAATGAGGTAAACTTTGGGTTTCAAAAGCACCGGGCCATTGAAATAGGTGAACAAGATCCCGCTGGTTTGAGGAGCCGTGTGGGCGCTGTAGCGCGTCGGCATAAAATGTGGAAGGTGCGTCGCCCCAACTTGAGCCGACGTCGTCGAACCGCTCGTGGGCGCCATGGCGCTGTTTCCAGCGCAGCCCACTACTGCGAGCGTTGCCGCACATCCTAAAATGCCGACAAGCCGTGAGTGCCTATACATACGCAATGAACCTCTTCAAAAGGAGTAGCTTGGAGTAGCTAACAGGTAAAGAGCGCTCGTTCAGCGCGAACGCGTACCTCCCCTCCGAGCCTGCTAGCTTCGCTCGCGGTTTACTCGCCCGGGAACACAACCGGCCCCTGTAGCGGTCCGCGACCAGGTTGGCCTTCATAACCGTTGACGAGCGCGCCGCCGAGCTCAACGTCGTGTGCGGTTGCGTCCACGTCGACGCCGTTATTGCGAGCGGAGAGTGTCGTCGAGATCTGACCGCCCTGGGCGTTTTGAGCCGTGACGCGCAACGCGCCGTCTGGTTCGCACTTGACGGACTCTCCGTCACCGAGTTCGAGCGTCTGACCGCGACCGACGGAAAGAGTTTGACCGTAGCTCGTGATCGACGGTTCTCCGTTATTGTTCATCGTGATCGTCGTCGCGCCGTTGTTTAGGGAGACCGTCGCCGATTGGTTCCACGTGATCCCTTTGGCGTTCGGCGGCGTCGCTTGCGTCGAGACTCGGTATCCACCTGGAAAAGAGCGGGAGTTGAGCAAGTCGGGCTGAGAGGCCATGTTATTCCATTGTGTCCCGCAATAGCTCCACGTAGCAGCAGGGTCCGTGATGTACGGCGCGAAGATAGGGACTCTAGAACGAATGCCGACAACCCCAACCTCGAAAAAGCGTGCTCGACCGACCCCCCGCGGGCCGGCGGTTTGGGCTCTCTGCGCAGTCAGCTCGGAAGGCCAGAGCGAGACGCTCGTTCACCAACGGCGCTGGGCGGAAGAGACGGCTGTGTCACATGGCTGGCACCTTGCTCGCGTCGTCGAAGGCGTCGCGACGGGGAAGGTTGGCCCCCGGCGCATCGTGCGCGACCTGCTCGCCGATCTGCGAGCGCTTGACGCTGACGGTCGCCCAAAGAAGCTCCTCATGATTCGTGCGGACCGTCTTGGCCGCGGCTCGATCGTCGAGAGTCAGATCGTACTCCGCGACCTGCAGCAGCTCGGCGTCGGAGTCTTTACGCGCGATCAGGGCGACGTAAAACTCGACTCTGCGATGGATGAGCTTATAAGCGCCGCGACCCTTGCGGTTGCGCGCCACGAAAACGACGTGCGGCGCGAGAAGATGATCGCGGTTTATCGCCGCAAGGTCGCCGCCGGCGAATGGAAAGGTTCAAAAGCCCCGTACGGCCTCGTCCGGAAGGGCAAAGACGATGTTCCCGATCGCAAGCGCGCGCCGATCGTGCGCGAAGCCTTCAGTCTCCGGCTCGAAGGGAAGGGCTACGACGCGATTGGCAAACGACTTTCGGCGATCGCTCCGCCGCATGAGTACCTAAACGGGAATTCCCGGGTCGTAAACTGGACCGCGACGCGCGTGAGAAACCTTTTGTCGAATCGTGCGTATATCGGGCCCGTAATCGACGATGCTACATTCGCCCGCGCTCAGCAGGTCGCTGGTCTTCTAACGAACGACAGATCCGGCGACAGTCGTCGCGTCTATCCGTGGCCCTTGGCCGGATCGATACGGTGTTTTTGCGGACGCGTACTTACCGGAATGGCTTGCGGAAAAGAACCGTGGCGATATCGCTACTATGTGTGCAAGGCGCGATGGAATCACGAGTGGAAGCTTCGCCTTACCCGCGCTGAGCGGCTCGAAGAACAGTTCGTTGCCATTCTCGGGCGGCTTCGCGCGCATCCGAAGCTCATTGCACGATATCACCGACTCGCAGCCGCTCCGATTTCGCCGCGCATTCTTGAGCGCTCCGTTCGCGAGCTGAAAGCAAAACTAGGCGACGTCGGTCGCCGCCGCGACGCAGCTTGGGAGCTTCACGTATCCGGTAAAGTACGCGCCGAAGACGTGCAAGAGCGCCTCGATGCTCTCGGAGATAAGCGCAACGAACTTCAAGGGCTTATTGCCGGCGCACAGGAGCAGCTCTCGATCGCTAAAATGGTGTCGAAGCGCCAGACTGACATCGACGCCTTGTGCCGTCGTGCTGCTCAGATATTCGCGAAAGCCGACGTCAGCGAGCAGAATCAGATTGCACGAGCGCTTTCGCTCGATCTCGGTGGTTTCTACGTAGACGAGGACGGCAAGCTACGGTTCCTGGTGCAGAAAGAGCAGGCCCCATCGTCTAGCGCTGAAGGTAAGGCTGCGTCGTGAGCCGCCGCGCTACCGTTGCGAAATCCGGCATAGAAAAGCACTTCGACGACCAGCTGCGTGAGCGTCAGGCTGCGGATGAACGCGAGACGCGGAAGCAGCGCGAGATCGACGACGGGAATCTCGCCGATCTCGATGCACTCGAAAAGATCGCGCAGATAGACGAAGGCCCTACATCATCGGTTCGCGCGAGCAGAGGTTCTCAGAACAGAAAAACCCAAAGAAAGAAGCGGGCATGGTTCTGCCCCGTCGTCGGCGAGGGTGTCACACCGTGCTCCAGCCGGGCGCTCTGCCCGCACACTAAACCGATTGGTTGACCAAAGGGGCCACCGTCTGAGCTTCGGACCTTCGAGCTAACGTCAGGATTTTACGAATTCATCAAAAACAGTAAGAAGCTCGCGAAGAAGAGGCCACAAGTGACGCGATCACAGATGCGCGCCGACGGGACGGTTGTGGTCGAGCGAATACCGAAGGCCGGCGAGGCTCCCAAGAAAATCGGCGTCTGTGACTTCCTACAGTTCTGGCTCGACGTGCATGACGAGCATCTATTTTCGGGGGAGAGTTTGACGCCAGCAGGATGGCCGCACATATGGAGGCAGGTGGGGGAACGGCAGCCGAAGCCCGTGGGCAAACCTGGGCCGCATACCAAATTTGATGAGTGGGACGGTAAGGCAGCTAGTAAGATGCACGAGCGAATTCCGTACCCGTTGCTCAGAGAGCTGGAGGCTAATGGCGTCGATACTGGCAAGTATCAGCGGCCTCGAAAAAGCATCCCCCAGGGCCCTGCGCGTAAATCCGAGCTAAAGAAGATCGTTCCTACCGTCAACGATATCGCAATGACAGGGCTCGGATTCTTCCACATGGCTCGAGGAGCGTTTCTGGGTCCCGGTGGGTCGCTTCGTAATCCGGACACGGAGCCGATCGATTACGATATGGATTCAACCAACACGGCGGAAATAGCAATGGTTGTTGAGCAAGTTCGCGCTTACTCAAAACGGTGGCGCAAGAAGGGTTGACAGTTGACAGTTGACAGTTGACAAAACTTGCGACGCAGTGGTAATCTTGGCGGAGAGAACTCCGTCCCTTGGCACCCGGCGAAACCCGGGTGTTTTTCGTTTTTGTAACCTAAATCAGTTGGAGAGAGAGGGAGAGGGCTCGTGGAACGAGTGACAAACCGCGTTCGTGATATCCGGACGGCGCGCGGTCTGACACAGGCGGATGTTTGCGTCAGGTCAGGCCTTGATGCCGGGACTGTGTCGCGCATCGACAGTAACCCATTTGCGCGGCTGAGCTTGTCGGTGGCGCTAAAGCTGGCGAAGGCCCTTGGCGTTGAGCCAGCGGAACTGATCGAAGCTTAGTCAACGCAAAAACTGGTTAGGAGACCGCCCCCTCGGGGCGGTTTTTTTATTTTGGAAGACTCGATTTTCATCAACGGCGAGGCTCTCGTCGATGTTCTCGCTGGCGTCGAGGCCGCAATCTTCGCACGTGGAGTAATCGCCGAGCCGGTCATCGAGGAGCGCGCATCATGACGACGCTTGAAATCGCCCGGATCGCCGAGGCTCGGATGACTACGAAAGGCTGGAGCGCATTGTGCCCGGCGCACGCGGATCGTTCGCCGAGCCTCTCCATTTGCGAAGGCCGAGGAGGGCGCACGTTACTGCGGTGCTTCGCCGGCTGCTCGGCGCACGCAATCGCACGCGCCCTTGGGCTCGGAATGTCGGACCTCTTCGTCAACGATCGGCGAATCGATCGTGGTTATAGCGGAAGGCCCACGCCAGGAGCTGCCGATATCGAAGCTGCCCTGCGCGCTGAATGCTCGCGTATCATGGAGCGCGAAGCGGAGCGTGTTGGCAGTGACGTAGCCGAGCTGACCCGGCACCGGAACGAAGCGCGGGCGGTTATCGAGCGCCGGTTCGGCGTGTCTCTCAAGCGCGAGTCGCCCAGGTGGGCGGAGCTCGAGCCGCATTGCATCGATCCCGCCTGGAAGGCATGCGTTGACCAAGCCCTGCACGTTGCGGCTGCCCATTCCAGATTCACGTTCGAGACGTTTCGAAAGACGGTTGCGGCCCTTCCCAAAGTACGGCATCGCGTCCTTCTCCTTGCGCGCCAACTGCAGCGGGAGCTGGCGATCGGAGCCGCAGCGTGACTCGACACTTCTTGACCGACGCCGAACGAGTCGAACTCGACCAGCCAGCCCGGCTGCGCGTCGTTCGGGGCGTCGAGCGAGATCATACCGAGCCAGCATTCGCAATGCTCAGCGAGCTCGACGCCGCACGATTCTTCGCCAAAGAGTACGGCGACCGCATCCGCTACTGTGGTAAGGCCGGCGGCTGGCTTCTGTGGGATGGCCGGCGGTGGAAGCTCGACGACGACGGCGCGATCTGTCGCCTCGCCGGTGAATGCACTGATGTAATCGCAGAGCTGGCCGGCGCCGTTCCGGACCTCGACGAGCGAAAGAAGGTTCTCGGCTTCGCGATTGCTCTGCGCAAACGGCGCGGCATCGACAACTTCGTTTCGCTGGCGGCCGCCTTGGATGGCATCGCGATCGGCAACCCCGAGCGCTTCGACGTAGATCAATGGCTGCTCAACGTAGCGAACGGGACGATCGATCTCCGAACCGGCGAGCTGCGTCCCCACGACCGCGGCGATCTCATTACGAAGCTCGTCGATATACGGTACGACGCCAATGCGACGTGCGCGCGCTGGGAGCGCTTCCTCGAGGAGATCTTCGATGGCGACGGCGAAACGATCGACTTCGTACAACGTGCAACCGGCTATAGTCTCACCGGCTGCACGCGCGAGCATGCCTTCCTCGTGCTCTACGGTACGGGGGCGAACGGTAAGTCATCGCTGCTGAGCACGATCGGGCTGATTCTCGGCGACTACGGCTTGAGCGCGTCTCCGGAGACTTTCGTCGATCGGCAAGCCGGCGCGGCGACCAACGATCTCGCTCGGCTGCGCGGCATGCGCTTCGTCAGTGCGATCGAGACCAGCGAAGGTCGAGCATTGGCAGAGTCGTTCGTCAAGGCCGTCACCGGCGGCGACCGAATCTCGGCACGGTTTCTTTACACGGAGTTCTTCGATTTCGAGCCCGTTTTCAAGCTATGGCTAGGGACAAATCACAAGCCGCTCATCAAAGGCGGCGACGAAGGGATCTGGCGCCGCGTGCGCCTCGTTCCGTTTGGCGAACGCTTTGAAGGCGAGCACTGCGACCCAAATCTTCGCACAAAGCTCGACGCTGAACTTCCAGGGATACTCGCTTGGGCCGTTCGCGGCTGCGTAGAGTGGCAAAAGCGCGGCCTCAGGCCTCCAGCATCAGTAACCGGCGCAACGGCCGCCTACCGGTCTGAAATGGACACTTTTACCGGATTCATCGACGAACGCTGCGACGTTGACGGCGATGCGAGTGTCTCGGCCGGCGATCTCTACCGAGCGTATCGCGCATGGGCCGAGGGAAACGGCGAGAAGGCGCTCACGGTGCGGTGGCTTAGCCTGCGGCTGTCGGAGCGCGGGTTTACGAGCAAACGAACGAAACGAGAGCGTCTCTGGACAGGGCTGCGCATCGCGCCGGGTGACGCATAACCCGAAAAGGTGACGCATAAGCACCTATTTCCCATAAACTCCTCACGTGCGCGCAGGAGAAGACTTTATGGAAAAACACTGCGTAAGCGTCACCAAACCGCTCTATGCGTCACCTTTTACGGAGAGAGTCATGCCTAGATCGTGCTCCGTCTGCCGGAACGACAACACTGCGGACATCGCAAAAGCTATCGCCGCAGGCGGTTCGAATCAAAGCATTGCACTTCGTTTCGAAGTGACGGAGTCCGCGGCGCAGCGTCACCGCGTCAACTGCCTCCGTGCACCGAGGCGTCAGAAAAAGTCAGGCCGGGATAGCTCGCCTAGTGAATCTGACGCTTCGATTCGCTTCGATTCAGCGAATGCCAAGATCGTGTCGCCCAAGGATCTACTTTCGCGGCTCCAGAGCCTCTTTCGGCTCGGCGATCTGCTCGAGGAGGCGATTACACGGAAGGACGTCGATGCGGTTGTGAAGTTGGCTCGCGAGGTCCGCGCGACAGCGGAATCGTATGCGAAGGTCGCTGGCTGGCTCGCGGTCGACGGAGCATCGAGCACGACGGTCATAGACAATCGCAAGGTGGTATTTGCGCAGCTCGCCAGTATGGGTGTCGATGGCGTGCGCGCGGCTCTCAAGCAGCTTTCCGGCGCTGCGATTGAGGCCGAATCGACGCTCGAAGACGTTACCGTTAAAAACAAGTTAGCACGGGTGCTGCCGGCGCCAGAGGGGGCGTAACGAGGTCGCTAACCCGTTTTCGCTGTAGATTAGAGCCTCATCGATTAACAACGCGCCGGTGGGCGCTGAAAGGTCTGAAATTGAGTCGGCTAAACAATGACGTTAAGCACTACGGGCCCGAGCCGCGCGGCGGCAGCGGCGCAGCGATGGTTCATGCCATGGTTCATGAAAGAGCGATCGGCAAGACGATCTCGGCTGTGTACCTTGGCGACAGCAAGCGATTCCGTGCGGTCGTTCCCGAAGATCACCCGCCGGATGGCATCTTCCGCGGCGAGTACCTTGCGTTTAAGTTCACCGACGGCAGCGCGCTCGTGCTCGAGGTGGGATCCGGTAACAGCTTCAGCGTCGACCCGGACGCGAAGGAGCTGAAACGCGCGAAGGCTGCGGCAAAACGAAATGCGACACGTAAAGCCGCCGAGCCGAAGGTCGTTACGAAAGAGAGTAAGACTTGCCGTCGTTCAACAAAGTGATCCTTGTTGGGAACCTGACGCGCGATCCGGAGATCCGGTATATCAACTCGGGCTCGCCGGTCACGAAGTTTCGCATCGCGGTCAATCCGAACAAGAAAGACGCGAAGCCCGAAGATACGATGTACGTTGACATCGTCGCTTGGGAACGGCTCGCCGAGACCTGCAACACGTATCTTAAAAAGGGCAGCCCCGTGCTCGTCGAGGGCCGGCTCTCGATCCGCTCCTACGACGATAGCAAGCTAAAGGACGACGCCGGTCAGCCGATCCGCCGTCAAGCGACCGAAGTCGTCATCTCGGGAATGCAAATGCTTTCGTCGCGCCGCGACGACACCGAGGCGCCTGCGGACGCGGTTCACGCGCAGCCGAGCGGTTACGGTGACCACCTCGACGACGAGATCCCGTTCTAAACCTCCGATACCGGAAGGTAAATGAGAGTGCCAATATTTGGCACTGAGCTAAAGGGAGACTATGTTCGGAACGATGTTCGACCGTGCTGCGCGCGAACCGCGAAGCGCGCCGCTCAGTGGCGTGAAAGTCGTGCCGGAGCCCTTCGAGCCCATCGACTCGATCGCTCGGCGCTTCAAGAAGATCGTCATGAAGAGCCTGATCCAGAGCGATGCAAGCCGGCACGAGCATTTCGTATCGAGGAGCGAACGGCGGCGGGTTAAGAGCCGCAAGGCGCGACGGAGGGCGGCCTTATGACGGCCGTTGACTACAACGCTGCTCTTACCGATGCGATGCGCGAGTTTCTCGCTCGGGAGTCCCTGGGCGACTTTATCGAACTGCTCGAGCCGAGCTACGAGCGTACGCGTCACACCGCGGCCATTTGCAGCCATCTTGAGGCCGTAGAAAGCGGCGAGATCGATCGGCTGATGCTGTTTATGCCTCCGCGCCACTCGAAGACTTTCCATGTCAGTCAAGCGCTGCCGGCGTGGACGCTCGGCAAAAATCCTCGGGCGCAGATCATCCTCGCTTCGTACGGAGCGGAACTTGCCGAACTCAACTCCCGGAAGGCGCGGTCGTATATGCGCAGCGATCGATGGCCGTTCGAGTGTCGCGTCTCGGAGGAATCCCGCGCGCAGAACCGCTGGCAGACCGATGCCGGCGGTATTCTTATTGCGACAGGCTGCGAAGGCGGCCTGACGGGTTACGGTGCCGATCGCCTGATAATCGACGATCCGATTAAGGACCGTGCAGACGCCGAGAGCGAATCGATGCGTGATCGGTTGTGGAGCTGGTACACGGACGTCGCCCGTACGCGCTTGATGCCAAGCGGACGAATCGTGCTTTGCCAAACAAGATTTCACGACGATGACCTAGCTGGCCGGATTCTCAACTCAGAGGACGGCAAACGGTGGACGGTGCTCTCATTGCCGGCGATCGCGGAAGAGAATGACGCGCTCGGGAGAGCCGTGGGTGAGGCACTTTGGCCGGAGCGTTTTCCGGTTGACGCTTTGCCGAGCGTCGAGCGTGGCGAAATGTCACAGAGTTCGTTCGCGGCGTTGTACCAGCAATCGCCTTACCCTGCGGGCGGAAATCTCTACCGCCTGGAATGGATGAACAATCGCTACGACGCGGCGCCGGGCCGTTACGGCGCCTTTCGCGTTATGGTCATCGACGGCGCATGGTCTGCCAAGTTGACCGCGGACCCTTCAGCACTCGCGTGCTGGGCGAGCGACGAGAAAAAGTATTACCTGATCGAATCGGTGGCGCGACGCGTCGACTTTCCCGATTTGATTCCGCTCGTCGTATCGTACTGGCGCGAATGGAGGCCCCATGTCGTCGTCGCGGAGGCCGCGGCGTCGGGTATCCCGCTCGTGCAGATGCTCGCACGAGAGAGTAGCATCCCGATTATCGGCATCCCGCCCAGAGGTGACAAAACGGCGAGGGTGCAGAGCGTGACACCGTTGTTCGAGACCGGAAAGGTGTGGTTGCCAAAAGCCGCGCCGTGGCTCGACGGTTGGATGGAAGAGCATCTACGATTTCCCGCTGCAAAACACGACGACCAGGTCGATTGCACAAGCTTGGCCCTCGCATACTTACAGGAACAGAACATGGAAGCTGAGGTCGAGCGCGAGCGCGCATCGCGATGGTCGCACTTTTCTACAACGAGGTGAAACATGTTGGCCAACAATGACACTCTGGAAGAATTCGCAAAAATGGCGCGAGCCGAGCAGGCACGCGGTGGAAAAACCATCGACTTCGAGGTCGAAGCGACGTGCGGGTTTATGAAGTACGTAAATCTTTGGGAAGACGCCATAGGCGAAGTCGTGGGGCGTGTTTTCGAGCAGTCCGACGAGCCTGCGGTGCCGGGTTTTCCTCGGCCCCGCAACGTTGCATATTTTCGAGTGCGTTGCGGGATACCCGACGTGCTTGAAGCTTGGCGCCGGCGCCAGACTCGCGAGCTGCGCGAGTTTGGGAACGGTCCCAAATAAAAGCGTTCACGTTCATGCCTTGCGAGCAGTGCAGAGCGGCTCGCGGTGCTCTGGGAACGTGAGCACGAGGCCGAGGGTTGCGACTCTTGGCCTCTCTTTTTTCGTCAGAACCTACTCACCATAACCGAAAGGAAAACCATGCCACTCCCGGATTTTGAAAACGCTGCGCGCACGTTGCGCGCCGCGCAGCCCCTTCGTAATAAAATCACAGAAGCCCTCATCCTCGGGGGCGGGTGGGAAGACGCCACAGAGCGCATCATGAAGGACCACGGCGACCAGCTCAACATCGACGACGATGGAAACATCTCCGGTGTCGACGCGGCGATCGCGAGTTATCGAAAAGCGAACCCTGACGGATTTATCGAGCTCAGCCCGCGTGCAAAGAACGACAAGTTGCCCGCTATGAAACGGTTTTGCGAGGCGCAACGAGAGATCTTGAAGGCCCGCGAGCGCAAGACAAGACTCGCAGGCCAGACGCAGCGCATTATGGAGCGCGTCGAACGCACCCACGCCAACCTCCAACGTAGGCTCAATCCGTAATAGGAGTTCTTTATGGCATTCGGCGAGTCATGGATGATATCCATTTTGATGAGGTTCTCAAGTAACGGAGCCAGCATCATGAACGAAATCGCCAACGTGACGGGATCGGCCAACTCACGTATCGATGCGCACACTCGTAAGGTAAACGAAGCCACCGCCGCTTGGGAGCGTTTCAACCTTGCCACCGTGAAAGCGGGCACCATGTTTGCCGGCGGGTTCGCGCTTGCCGGCGGCGCGGCGATCGTCTACGGCGTCAATCAAGCGGCGAAGTTGCAGCTCGCCATGACGGGCCTCTTTGCGTTGACCGGCACGTTGCACAACGCGGCGATGCAGAAGCGGCTGTTCGATATGGTCGTCAGTACGTCGGGCATCACGGCGCAAAGCGCGACGACGATAGCCACCGAGGCTTCCATGGTTGGCTCGGGAGGGCTCAACGACCCGAAGCTGTTGCTGGCGGCATTCCCGCAGATCGCCAAAGCCGCCGACGTCCTGTGGCTCTCGACGATGGGTACGCCAAAGGCCGTCAATCCGGTTGAAGCGGCGACGCAGATGCTCAGCCTTGCGCATCTCTTCGGCGACTACCAGGGCAAGCCGCTGCACGACGCGATCGATGCGATGGTGCGCCTGCAGATGGTGCAACCCGCCGCGCTCCAAAAGGTCCTCACGCAAGCGAAATACTTTGTGCCAACCGCGATCGCAGCTGGCGTCGATCTGCACAACCTGCCGCAGTCCGATCTGCTCGCGCTCATGGCGAGCGGCGGTCAACTTGGGTTAATGTCCGGCCGAATGGGAACCGGGCTCGCGCGCTATATTCAGTACATGGAGAAGGCGCCGGTGATGACGGCGCACTTGTCTGCTGCGCAGCGTGCCGGGATGCTCGGCCTCGGCCTATTCGACGCGCAAGGCCGCAATAAGTTCATCGACGCGCACGGTAACCTTGAGCTCGGCGCATCCATTCACTATCTCGGCCAAAAGATGGACGACATGGTGAAGCAAGGGCACCGTCCAGAGTTCCTCGCCGATCTGTTTTCGGCGTTCCTGCAGCAAGGCGGCACGTTTATGTTGACGATGCTGCTGCCGCAAGTGCGCGCGCAGCGTCAGCGGAACATCGCCGGCATGGCTGGCGTCGCACCGCCTGGATCCGCCGTCGAAGCGTTGTGGGATGCGTACATGCACACGACGGTCGGTGCGTGGAAATACTTCACAACGAACTTTCAGAACATCTGGATCTACACGTTCACGCCGATGCTGCCGGATATCACGAACGATCTGCGCGCGGTCGGTTATCAGTTCGGCCGCTTTGGCAACACCCTCAAAGATCACCCGGAAATGGCGGCGATGTTCGCCAAGACGATCGAAGGGCTCACCGCGCTGGCGGCCGCGCGCGTCGGACTTGGGGGCGCCTTCTGGTTGTTCAATCTCGCTAGCGGAATCAAGGCGCTCGCAGCGGCCGGCAGTATCGCCGAAGGTACAAAGCTGACGAACTTTGCCGTCGCGCTCCGAGCGCTCGACAATCTCTTTACCGGCGGTATGGTGACCAGACTTGTTGACGTGAAGGGCGGAATACTTGGCTTTAATAGCGCCTTAGGAACCTTAGCCGCGACGGTCGCGTTTTGGTACGGGATCTACCATGAAATGCACACTGACGCTAGGCAGCCGTGGCGTTCTAAGCAGCAAAACTGGGCAGCAGGGGGAGCCAACTTTGGCTTACTTAATCCCTCCGCGCACTATGCTAAACACGCCGATATTTATGGTGTCACGCATGGGTTTATCGGGCCGCCTAAGCCGGTTCTACAGCAGCCGTGGTGGCAAACGTTTGGGAACATGTTTGGCTTTGGTGACACTCCGGCGAAGCCCCCGCAAGGTGCTCTACCCACGTCACTCGACAGCCGCTCGATTCACGAGTTGAAGCCACTGAACGAAGAACAAACAGAGGCCGCCTTTAGCAGGGCGATGAGCAAAAGCCAGCAGCAGATTAAAGTAACCATTAGCGATCGCACGCAGGCCGGCATTCGGTCCATCGTAAGTTCGGTCGGCACGACACCCGTGAGCAAATACGCGCCTCCCATTGCAACGTATGGTGATCTCAACGTATGGTGATCTCCACGATAGCGGAATCGGAAAATAATGGAAAGGGAATCTTGTGGTTAAGCAACTCTGCAAAGCCTATGCGATTGGCGTTGCTGGCGCCATCGTCACCGCGGGTTCCAGCCTCCCCAATACCCCGTCATCGCCCCAACTCGGCGAACCCAACCGTCTTGCGATCGGCGTCTACTCCGCCGACAACGCCACGACCATCACCGCGTTCGTCTCCTACGATAACGGCGTGACCTGGATGGCGGCGTGCGTGCGCGACACCGAGACGCCCGTGAGTATTTCACTGGCCGGAGGCGCCGCCGGCCAAGCCGTCGAGATCGTGCCGGCACCTAACGTCAAGATCGTATCGAGTGCGGCCTGCACGCTCACGGCCTACGCGTACATCAGCAACTAACGCGCTCTCCTACTCATCGCCGCCCGGGTTTATCGAAGGCGCAATACGCTCAACCTGCTCGAGCAAGTAGCTCGCAAACCCGAGCAACTGAAACGCAACACGGACGTCGCTCTCTTCGACTTCGCGATGAGAACCGGGGTTCTTGAAGCGCCCGATCGCAGCGGCATAGAGATGGGATAGCCATTCCGCTTCTGCTGGTTCGACCCCAGCCTCACGCAACGGGCCCTTTTTGCCGAAAGCATCGCGCATTAGTTGCACGCCGTATCCATCTATCCGGGACCGCTGACGTACCACGATTTTGACCTTGCGGAAAGCCTTGAATATCGCCTCGGCGAAGTATTCCCGTCCCCGCTCCATTTCGGGGATCGCGATTGCGGCTATAGTAGGGTGAAGAACCTCTCGGGCGTCAAACGATCGCGGTAGGGCATTGTGCGCGGCGGTTTCTTGTTTTACCTCGCGGCCGCTGCGCGACAGCGTGTAAAACTCGCTCGACTGTCCAGGGTCACGAACGAGTAGTCCCTCGCGAACGAGATACGACATTCCCTCCATCAGTAAGAGGGCCGCTTCAATCGCCCCGACGCCGCCGTAAGCGTCGTTCGCAATGGCTCGTGCAAAGTCGTGGAGAGTTCGGATCCGGTTTTCGCGCTGCCAGATACCCAACACACGCAGCCCTATTTCGGGCGGGGAAAGCCGCCTTAGAGAAGCGAGGGACGGAAGATTGTATGGGTTGCGGGGTTCAGCGTGCATCACCGCAATCGCTTCGGCACGCGCGAAGCCAATACTCGACGCCCTCGAGTGCAGTCCGGTGGCGACGGCTTCGCTTTGGCGCTCGGCGCCTATGGCGATCCTCAGCTTAGCTGGCGCCTGATCGCTGTCCCCGAGCTCTTATGGTACAATGCAAGCCGAACGCCACCATTTTATACGAACGAGTGTTCGGGTGGTGTCCCATGTTCAGGCTGATAGGTCGCGTAATCCGGAAGGTGAGGGGTATGAGCGCCAGTAGGCGTGCTAAGCTAGCAAGCTACCCGAGTCTTGGTTCGGGTCTCTATTCCTCATCCGATTGTATGCAGATCATCCGCCAACGAATCAAGAGGGAATACGCAAGCTCCAGGCTCGCGATGCGATCTACAAGCCTTTCGAAAAACCTTCGGCGGTGGGCTCTCGGGCGCTATGAACCAGAGACGGATTTCGAGCCATACTTTGGTGGCGTTGAAAAGGTGCGCGGAGAGTACCTCTTCACGTTTGTTCAAATGATCGAACTGCTTACCATCGCGTCGTTTCGCGCGCTTGGCGTATCCCACAATACCATTCGGGAAACGTACAGAGAGTGTGAAGAGAAGTACGGCTCGAACCCGTTTGCGCGTGCGGACTATCGCTCAGACGGTAAGCATATATTTACTGCCGCCGGCGAACCGACTTCGGAGGACTTGACCATGCGGCAGCTTTTCTTTGAGGATGTACTAGGGCCGATTCTACATGATGTGACCTACTTGGATGACCTGGCAAAAAGCTTCAATCCAATGGGAGAACAAAACTCCGTCGTGATCGACGCTACGGTGGCGTTTGGCGCGCCGGTGGATAGAGGGACAGGTGTTAGAACCTCGGTCCTATATGCCATGAAAGCTGGCGATCCGACGCAAACTAACGAGTCAGTCGCTGATTGGTACGGCGTAACTCCGCAAGCCGTCAAGGACGCGTTTGAGTACGAGGAAGGCTTGCTAGCGGCCTGAAGTTCTACTTTGACGAGAATATCTCACTGTACATTGTTCAGGCCCTCGGCGTTTTAGAAAAATACGAGTCCGAGTACTACCCGCACGAGTTGGCACACCGCTTTCAAAAGTATCCCAAAGACCAGTTCCCGCGCGTTGAGGACATTCAATATATCCCGGAAATGACGGCCGAGGGCTACGTCATCATAACGGGGGATTGGAGCCAGAAAGCCCATCGGGGTAAGAAGGCTAAGGAATACGAGTTTTATCGCCAGAGCAAGGCGAAGGCGTTTTGGCTACCACGAACGTTCAGCGGACTAAGAAAAAAATCTCAGGTGGCGTGCCTGGATACCAAGTACAAGCAAGCTGCGTTTTTGATTGAATGTTGGCCGAACGTTTTACACGCCGCCAACCACGCGAAACCGGGCGACCTTTTTAACATCACCGACAAACATAGGGTTGAACCGATCACTTAGCGGCTGTTTCACTCTACACCGCTCTTAGAACAGCCACTTCCCCAGGAGCGCGATCAGTACGATCACGACGCCTAAGAAGAGCAGCGCATTCCCGATCGTATTGATGGTTTTCACTTCCTGAGCACTCTCCCGACGCCGCGCATGATGACGCGGTTGCGAGCGCGCTTACCAACCCCACGGGGCCCGCGAGAGAACGCGGAACCCCCATGCGAAGAGACGTGCGAGCGCGTAAAGTGCGCTAGCGCTCGATCTCATTTTTTCGCGACTCGATCCGTTGACGCTGCTCTGCGCAAAACTCGCGAAGAGCCTGCGCGGCGCGTTGACACGCTATAGCTTCGTCGTACGGAAGCCGGATGACATTGTCAGCCTTTTGGCTAGCAGGCGCGCTAGCGCTCGATCTAACGATCCTCATAATCAACCACGGGCCTGTATGACAGCGATACGCTCGCGCATGTCGCTCCTAAGTTCCGAAACGAGTTCCGCAATGCGCGAGAGCGCTTCTTGCGGTGCCGATTCCATCGTCGCGAGGGCCGCCGAAATCCCGAACGTGACGCCGTAGTAGAGGAGCAAGCCTGAATAGGCGTCATCGGCCTTCACTGCGCTGAGTTCGACGATTTCTAGCGCTTCTTGCTCAAAGATAGCTCCGATGGCGCTCCCCGCCTCGTCTGCGCAGCCGTGGGCGGGTTCCAGCATGCAAAGGTACCCCGTGAGGATTCGCGAGACGTCGCTGAAGAGGATCTTGGGATTGGACAGGGTTGCGTTCATCTTAGGCGGCCTCCTTGGACTTCCCCGGCCAATAGCGATCGGGCGAACGTAGCTCGGCCCGAATGTCGGCTGTTGCCGCTTCGATGTCGAAACCGTGCGTTACGATCGCCGCAGCAGCAGCAAGCCCGAATTCGACGCCGTTTGCAAATCCATCGGCAAAGACGCGGTGCGCTGGATCGCCAGGCCGGCCCTTGTCAGGGTCTGCAAAATCGAGGTTTCCCTCGTCTTGCGCAACGAGATAGGCGACCGAGAGCGCGTCATCCATGTTGCACAGAGGCTTTGTCTTGGCGCGCTTTTCGCCTTCGTAGTAGATCTTAAGCAGCGCTATCGCTGCCAGCACGTTGAGGCTCTCCTTAGAAACGGTTTGAGACACGAGATTCTCCATTTCTGCCGCACGAAGGCGGCGTTGTGTGATTTGGGTTAGGCGATCATCGTGGTTAGGGCGACGTCGTCGAACGCTTGCGCCGGCCGAACGTAGCCCATGAGAACCGAGAGAGACTTGTGGCGCGTCGTGCGCGCGATCGCATCGAGAGATACCTTCGAAGCCGCGGCGCTTGTGGCAAACCCGGCGCGCAGCGAGTGACCGGAGAAGTCGCCCTCGAGCCGAGCTTTTGATGCGAGCTTCTTGACGAGGTTGGCGACGTCGCGGCCGTCGATCGGCGTCTCGAGCATCTGGCGCTTCAGTGTGAACGAGCGGAAGAGCGCGCCGGCGGTGACAGCCGACGCTTCGAGCCATGTCTTCAGGGCCCGAACAGCGCAGAGCGACCGGTTGGCGACGTAGGGAACCGCGATCTCGACGCCCTTCGCCTCTTGGTCCGTTTTTGACCGGCGGATCGTGACGACTAGACCGCGCTTTTCGAACCGGAGATCCTCGACGCACAACGCCGCGATCTCCGAACGGCGGAGCGCCGCGGAGAAGCCGAGAAGCACCATCGCGCGGTCGCGCTTGGCCTTGAGATCGTCGCCGCGCACTTCCAACAGCATCGCGCGAAGGTGATCGAGCGTTACGGCGGCTTTGCGGGTCTGTGACGAGCCGTTTGTGCGCGCGATGCCCCGAACTATCCGGCGAACCATATCATGCGACGTGGGCGAGTCTAGCCCGGTTTCCCGGTGCTTCTCCGCGATGCTCGCGAGGTAGAGTCGAATGGTGGCGAGCTTTGCGCGTGCAGCGAGCGCCGTAACGTACAGCGCAACGCTCTGCGGGCTGGCTGGCAGCGCACCGAAGCCATTGTTGATGCAGTAAGCCGTGAAGTCGTTCCAGCCGACGCGATAGACGCGGCGGGTATTGTCCGCCTGAGCCGCCTCGGCATAGTCGCGGGCCCGACCGACGACAAGAGCGAGCCTGTTATCGGCACTTGCGGCGACCGGTACGGCGTGGGGTAGAATCGTGGTTGTCATCGGAACTCACCTTCCGTTTGGCGCGGGCCCTGGCGATCTAAGCCGTCGCTGGGGCCTTTTTGCTATGCTACCAAAAACCAGGTCTGCCCGTTGAACGAAAGGTGAGGATCGCCATCGCTGGAGCCGGTGGCATTTTGGAAAAAACGCTCGCCGTTGAAACCGCCGCTGCCCATCAGCGACTGCAGCATCTGCATCAGCTGCTGCAGCATGCCCATAAGCGGACCGAAAACCCCCTGCAAGGAGGGGTTGTTGTAGGATGCCTCACCGTAGGCGGAGTCGGCGGCCCCGTTGTTGAGCCAGGGGGGAACGAATCGGGAAATGTTATCGCCGGGTGATGGCGCAACGCCACCGTCGAACGGGGATCCCTCTTGCGCGTTTCCGGCGAGAGCCGAGAGGGAGTCGGGGCCGAGCGAGCCTTCGAGGGGCGCAACGTTCATAGAAACCTCCGTCGTAAAGTGCGATTCGTTCACGCCGGATGTGCGATGCGACAAGAGGCCCGCATCGTCGCGGCAAGAAACGAATGCACTTCATGAGCGAAACGCAACGAACGACCATCGCCCACCTCGAAGAGCGCCTCGAGGCGCTCAAGGAGCGCCTTTGACGACGCTGCTGCTCGCCGCCGTCTAGCCGAGCTCGACGAGCGGTCGCGCTCGAACGAGTTCTGGAGCGATCCCGATTCGGCGCAGCGAGTGATGAAGGAGCTCTCCGAGCTTCGCGAACGAGCGGCTTCGTTCGACGGGATTGCGACGGCGCTGCGCGAGGCTCGCGAGATGCTCACGCTTTTCGACGGCGATCCCGCCGCCGAAGCCGAGGCCGATCGCAGCATCCTCGCTGCGGAGGCCTCGGTGAACGATTTTGAAATGGCGGCAAGCTTCAGTGGCGAGTTTGACACGCATAATGCCATCGTGAGCATCTTTGCCGGCGCTGGCGGCGTCGACGCGGCGGACTGGACAGAGATGCTCGCGCGCATGTACTTGCGGTGGGCCGAATCGAAGGGTCTCTCCACGCAGATCGCCGACGAGTCGCCCGCCGAAGAAGCCGGTTTGAAGTCGGTGACGTTTTTGGTACGCGGGCGAAATGCGTACGGGATGCTGGAAAGCGAGCGCGGCGTGCACCGGCTCGTCCGGCTCTCGCCGTTCGACGCGGCCCATCGCCGTCACACGTCCTTTGCGGCGGTCGACGTTATTCCCGAGGTCGATGCAGCTGAGAGCGACGTGGAGATTAAACCCGACGACTTGCGCGTCGAGACGTTTAAGTCGGGCGGAGCGGGGGGCCAGTACGTGAACAAGACCGAGTCCGCGGTGCGGATCGTCCACGTGCCCAGTGGAATTGTCGTGGCGTCGCAGCAAGAGCGCTCGCAAGCCCAGAATCGTGAAGTCGCGCTGACAATTCTTCGCGCGAAGCTCGCGGTGCTGGCCGCGCAAGAACGCAGTCAGCGGCTCGACGACTTGCGCGGGGAGCGGCAGGCCAACGAGTGGGGCTCGCAGATTCGCTCGTACGTCCTTCAGCCGTATCAGCTCGTGAAGGACCACCGCACCGGCGTGGAGACCGGCAACGTCGCCGGCGTGCTCGACGGCAACATCGATCCATTCATCTGGCCCTATCTGCAGCAGCGCAACGCGGTGCGGCCCGCGTAACGCGTGCGCGATCGCTTTCTCTGGCTCGGGTGCGTCGCGTATGCGGCATTGTTCACGTGCCTAGGCGCGCTCAAGTACGACGTGCACCGCAATCTGGTAGATTTCGGAATCTTCGCGCAGACGGCCGCGAGTGCGTTGGGCTGCTTTTGCAATCCGATCGAAGGCAGCCACTGGGCCTTTCACTTTTCGCCGATTCTCTATGTCGTAGGAGCTGCCGTTGCGGCGTTCCACTCGCCGCTGACGCTGGTTGCGCTGCAGGCAATCGCCGGCGCCGCCGTGGCGCCGCCGATCTACGCGCTCGTGCTGCGGTCAAGCGACGCGGGGATCGCACGGCTTGGCGCACTGACGGTCTGGCTGTACCCGCCGCTGGCCGGCTTGATCTTCGGCGATTTCCATGAAAATGGGTTCGCGCCGGCCGCGGTCGCGTGGACCCTGTACGCGTTCGATGCCGGGTCGATAGCGGGGACCATCGCCGGTTCCGCGGCCGTGCTGGCTATAAAGGAAGACCAGGCGATCTTTCTGTCGATCGCCGGTGCGCTCGGAGCGTGGTGGTTTCGCGGAACGACGCGAGGTCGTGTCGCGGCGGGCATAGCGGTCGCAAGTATGCTGGTATGCGTAACGTACTTTACGTTAATTGCGCCGCACGCCGCAGCGACTGCCGCAGCACCATGGCAGCCGCGCCGATTCTATGCGTGGGGCGCGCAGGATATGCGCAGCATCGCGAGCGCGTTGCCGGCGCGGCTCGGTTTCCTCGTGCTGGCGTTAGGGCCCCTGCTCTTTGCGCCCCTGTTCTCTCCCGCCATCCTTCTTGCAGTCGCGCCGCTGGCAGAAGTGCTTTTGTCGCGCATGCCGACGACGTTTACAATGGGCACGCATTACGCGGGCGCCTGGATCGGTTACGTGCTTTTCGCCTTTGCGATGGCGTTGCGCCGCATCTCGCGGGAACGCCTGCGCATCGTGCTGGGCGCGTGCATCGCACTCTGTGTCGTCGAGTTCCTCGTGGCCGATCCGCTGCATCCGGGCCTGAACTTGCGTCGAGTGGAAGCCCGTGACGTTGCGCTCGACCGTTTCTTGACGACGCTGCCGGAGGGCGCCGGAGTCGCGACGCAAGAGGAAGCCTACACGCACATCGCGCTAACCGATCCCAATGCGCGCCTCTTGCCGGAGCTTCCCAGCGTGCGGACCAGCGCATGTTTCGTATTGCTCGATCGTGATTTCCCCGATTCGGCGCGCCTGCAAGAGTACGGAGGCGCGTTCGCGGGATTGGTCAACGAGCGGCGTTACGTGCTCGTCGCGCGCAGCGGTCGCATCCTTTTGTATCGCCGCGCCGGCCGCTGTGTCTAGGTAGAGAGGAGGAGCGCGAGCGCGTCGGCGGCGCGCGCCGGCCAGCCTTCATCGGCGCGCACGATACGATGCGCCGTCGCCCAGGGCGCCCATCGCCCCACCCATGCGTCATAAAGACGCATCGGAGGAAAGACTGCGACAACGGGCGTGCCGGTCATCCCCGCGACGTGCACGGCTCCCGAATCCGGAGCAACGAGCGCAACGGCGGCGGCGATTGACGCTTTCCAGGATGGGAGATCGTCGAAATAGCTGACGGCGATTCCCGTCGCGCGTTCCACCGATTGTGCGTAGGCGGATTCGCTGCGCGACGCCAGGAGACGAAGCTCGCCACTCGCAGCGAGACGGCGCACCAAATCCACGACGGAGTCTATCGGAATGCCGAGCCGCTCCCATTTATCGGTGATCTGAACGGCGACGCGATCGTCGGGCGCCGATTCGGACTCGAGCACGAGCGGGCGGAGCTGCGCGAGATCGTGAGTCGGCTTTTTCTCGCCGATTAGCGGTTCGACCAGCTTGAAGAGCGTTGCGCATTCGTGCGGCGAGTGCGCGGTCAGTCGAGCGCTGCGGTAAACGGGCGTCGTTATCATCCGGCGCGACCAAAGTGCTTTGAGCGGTTTGCTCCACGGATCCTCAAAGCCGATTCGCGTTGGAGCGCCGACCGCCGCGGCGAGCCGGTACCCACCCGGATCTTCGGTCGCGATTGCAACGTGGGTATACCGGCGTTCGCGAAGGTCGCGGCCAAGGCTTTCGATTGCGTTCACGTTCGATCGCGTACCGTCTCGAAGCTCGAAATCCGCGACGATGACGTCGCGGACGGCGCGCGGGGCAAACGCCTTCGCATTGGAATGCCGCAAGACAACGTCGACCATGATCGCCTGCCGGCGTAGCGCCGCAATCGAAGGCGTCAGGGCCAAGGCGTCGCCGATCGCATCCAGGCGGATGATCAGGACCGACGGTGAAACCTTGGGCATGCCGCTCTCTTCGGATTGCCGGAACCTGGTGACCTTTGAGGAGCTTGTGGGCTATCGAACCGTGCGGAGTTTTGGTTACATTTCGGGAAGCGCTTCGCGCACTCGCAACCGCCTGCGCTCGACCTTTCGCAGCCTCGGGATGCTGATCGGTCTGGCGGGAAGCGAGCTTTTAAGCGATGCCGAGCAGTTACGCGCCGAGGCACTCGAGGCGCTGCGGCGGCAAGCCAACTCGCTCGGAGCCGACGCCGTGATCGGCCTGCAGTTCTACGTCACCGAAGGCGGCGACGGTTCGTGCCAGGTCGTGGCTTCCGGTAAGGCCGTCTCCCTAATGAAAGAGGATCCCGCTTAAATGGAAGAGAGCGAGCGCGAGCGCCGCCGTGAGCTTCTGATGCGCGCCGCGATTGCGGCCCGTGAGTGCCGTAAATGCACGATCGGATACGAACGCCGCAACAACGTCTACGGCGAGGGCGATCCTAGCGCGCGTTTGATGGTCGTCGGCGAGGGTCCCGGCGAAACCGAAGACGAGTTGGGGCGCCCCTTCGTCGGTCGAGCCGGACAACTGCTGGATCGTATGCTTGCCGCGATCGAGTTGCCGCGCGCCGACGTGTACATTTGCAACACGGTGAAATGCCGGCCGACGGCGCCTGGCCTCAACGGCCCGCGCAACCGCGCACCCGAGCCGCAGGAGATGGAGAACTGCCGGTCGTTTCTCGACGAACAGATCGAGATCGTCGCGCCCGAGGTTATCTTGGCGCTCGGTGCGCCCGCGGCGAAATCATTCCTTGGACGTGATTTCCAAATCACCAAGATGCGCGGCCGCTGGTACGTCGGGCCGCGGGAAACGCCCCTGATGGTGACCTTTCACCCGGCCTATATCTTGCGGCAAACGGGCGGTGAAATCGAGGCCGTCAAACGCATGGTGTGGGACGATCTCAAAGCCGTCCGCACTAAGCTAGACGAACCCGCCGTTGTCACCCTGAGCTTGTCGAAGGGTGACGAAGAAGAAGCCCTTCAATCGAGTCTCTTCGAATGACGCGCGAGCCGTTACAGACTTGGCTGCGCGACGTCGTAGCACGCGCCGGCTTTCCGAATGTCGATGAGTTTCTTGCACAGTACGGCCTCAAACCGTACCGGTTGCGCCAGCTCTATCGCGCGGCCACCAAAGAGCTGCTCGGCGGACCCGGCGAGGTGACGCCGCTACCGAAGGAGTTGCGCGAATCGCTCGTCGCGCGTGGCGTGGCATTTTCTGCCATCGAGCCCGTCTTGCTGCAGCGATCGCAGGATGCGCAGACGACCAAAGGCCTCTTTCGCTTGCTCGACGGCAAAGAAGTCGAGGCCGTGCTGATGGAGCATTACGGCGGCCGCACGACGCTCTGCCTCTCGTCGCAGGCAGGGTGCGCGTTTGCGTGCGCGTTCTGTTCTACCGGGCAGGCCGGGTTCAATCGCAATCTCACCGCGGGCGAAATCTTCGATCAAGCGTGGTTCTTCGCGCGCGAGCTCAAAGCGCGCGATAAGCGCATCACCAATGTGGTCTTCATGGGAATGGGCGAGCCGTTTCACAACTACGATGCCGTGATGGAGGCCGTCGCGCTGCTCAACGATCCGCAGGGCTTCGGACTCGGGCATCGCCACATCACGATTTCGACCGTCGGTTTGGTCGACAAGATCGACGCCTTCGCCGGCGAGCATTGCCAAGTCAACCTCGCGATCTCGCTGCACGCGCCCAACGACAAGCTGCGCTCGTCGTTCATGCCGGTCAACCGCCGCTACCCGCTTTCGGAACTGATGGCGGCCTGCGAACGCTATGTCGAAAAGACGCGTCGCAAAGTCTTCTTCGAGTACGTAATGCTGGCCGGAGTGAACGATAGTGCCGAGTCGGCGCGCGAGTTGGCTGCGCTCATGCGCGGCCACCTGTACCACGTCAATCTGATTCCCTATAATTCAACGCCCGGCGCGCCGTTTGCGGCAACGCCCGATCCGCGGATTTGGGCGTTCGCGAAGATCCTCGACGAGGCCGGCGTTCCGGTTACGGTGCGCCAAAACATGGGCCGCGATATCGCCGCCGCCTGCGGTCAGCTAAGAGCAGAGACGCAACCGAAAGCACACGCAGTATAACCAAGCGTGACCATCCTGAGCGCGGTGCCGGCGCTATCGACAAGGGGTAGAACTTTGCGTTAGGCTTTGCGAGTATGGCTACGTGGCGTGACGTGCGGGGGATCGCACTCAAATTGCCCGGCACGAGCGAAGAAGTTCGTTCGAGCGGCACGTCGGCGTGGATCGTCAACAAGAAGTTTTTCGCGTGGGAGCTACCATTGCGACCCCCCGATATCGCAGCGTTGGGCGATCGCGCGCCGGCTGGACCAATATTGGGTGTGCGTACCGCGGATCTCGAGATCAAAGGCGTCTTTCTGGCGAGCGACCCGAAGGTTTTCTTTACGACGCCCCACTTCGAAGGCTACCCCGCGGTGCTGATACGGCTCGATAAGATCTCGACGAGCCAACTCAAGGACGTCATCATCGAAGCTTGGCTCGCGCGGGCACAGAAACGTGCCGTCGCCGCTTACCTCAGCGATAACAAACCCGGTTGATTATCGTCGCGCTCTTGCTGAGCGCCGCCAACCTCATCTTCGCTTTGCGGGCGCTCGACGTCGTCCTGCGCTCGCGAAACAAGATCGAGCCCTACGAACCGCAAAGCGGCCTCCCGAGTCTCTCCATCATCGTGCCTGCTCGCAACGAAGAGCAGAACATCGCGCGCTGCGTGAACTCGCTGCTTTCAACGCGCCATTGCGACTTTGAGGTGATCGTCGTCGACGATCGCTCGACGGATGCCACGCGCAGCATCGTCGAGTCAATCGCGCAGCGCGATCCGCGCCTGAAGATCGTCGCCGGCGCGCAGCTTCCCGATGGATGGGTCGGTAAGCCGTGGGCACTTCGCCCAGGGTGCGCGGGTTGCTCGCGGAGCATGGTTCCTCTTCACCGATGCCGACACCGAGCACGAGCCGCTCGCGGCGACCTTGGCCCTTCAATGTGCGCTGCAGAACGGTTACGGCGTCGTGAGCCTGCTAACCGATCAGCAGACGATCGGCCTCGCCGAACGCCTCCTTTTGCCCACGATCCTTTTCGTCGTTATGCTCGGCGTCGGAGCTACCGACGACGTCAACGACCCGCGCAAGCCCGATGTGGCGATCTTCAACGGCCAATATATCCTCGTCTCACGTGTGGCGTACGACGCAATCGGCGGGCACGAAGCCGTCGGCGCCGAGATCGCCGAGGATCTCGAGCTGGCGCGCCGATTCAAGCGCGACGGCCGATTTCGAATCTTTCTCGCCGGCGCGGGCGGCCTCGTTCGTACGCGGATGTACGTGTCGTTCGCACAGATATGGCAAGGTTTCGTCAAGAACTTTGCAATCGGGGCGCGGGGGCGTCCATTCGGAGCAATCGCCGGGACGACGCTTCTGGCTTGCGTTTCGCCGATATCGCCGATCGTCGTGCTCGTCGCTCTGGCCCAGCGCCAGTGGCTTGCAGCTGCCGTTCTCGCGCTCAGCGGTGCGGCGATCGTCGCCGTCGCCGAGTTTGGGATGCGGCGCTCCCGTTTCCGGCCCGGCTCCGGCATTGCCATGCCGTTGGGGCTCGTGGTCACGCTGGCCATCTTTGCGACGTCGCTGTACTGCACGTTCGTCGGGCGAGGCGTCGAGTGGCGGGGCCGCCGCTACGGCGGGGGTTTACCACGGGCGCGATAAACCTAGCGACCCAGTGGAAACTGCAGGCTCGGCACGTCGCGTCACGATGGAAGAGATCACCGCCCTTGCCAAGCGCCGAGGTTTCATCTTTCAATCCAGCGAGATCTACGGCGGGATCAACGGGTTCTGGGATTACGGGCCTCTGGGGGCCGTGCTCAAGCAGAACGTCAAGCGCGCCTGGTGGCGAGACACCGTCGAACTGCGCGACGACGTGGTTGCCTTCGATTCTTCGATCATTATGCATCCTCTCGTGTGGAAGGCATCGGGGCACATCGACGCCTTTCACGATGTGATGATCGACTGCAAAGTCTGTAAGCACCGCTTTCGCGCCGACCATCTCAAGGATCGCTCGCAGTGCCCCGACTGCGGCAGCAAAGACTCGTTTACCGAGCCGCGCAACTTCAATCTGATGATGCGCACGTCGATTGGCCCGATGGAAGACACGTCGTCGGTGGCGTACCTGCGCCCGGAGACCGCGCAAGGCATGTTCGTGAACTTTAAAAACATCTACCAAAGCGCGCGCAAGCGGCCGCCGTTCGGCGTTGCGCAGATCGGAAAATCGTTCCGCAACGAGATCACGCCGGGAAACTTCACCTTTCGGGTTCGCGAGTTCGAACAGGCGGAGCTGGAATATTTCGTTCCCGACGACGGCGCCGACATGGAAACCTTTCGTGCGTGGGTAGAGCGCCGCAAGAACTGGTATGCGAGCTACGGTATCGCCTCCGAGCGGCTGCGTTTTTACGAGCTGACCGAATCGGAGCGTCCACATTATGCCAAGGCCGGCATCGACGTCGAGTATCTCTTTCCGTGGGGCTGGGGAGAGCTCGAGTCGATCGCGCATCGCGGTACCTACGACCTCGACGCGCACATGGCGCTCTCAGGCAAAGACCTGCGTTTCTTCGACGAAGCGGCCAAGACGCATTACACGCCGCTGCTGATCGAGACCTCCGCCGGGATGGACCGCACCGCCCTCACCTTCATCATCGACGCGTACGAGCGCGAACGCAGCGTCGATCCCAACGGGAAGGAGACGGAGCGTACGGTCCTGCGATTCCATCCCTTCATCGCGCCCGTGCAAATCGCGGTCTTTTCGCTGGCGCGCAACAAGCCCGAGCTCGTCGAGCGGGCGACGAACATCGAGGCGGCGTTGCGGCCAGAGTTCCGGACGCAGTATGACGAGGGAAACATCGGGCAGCTCTACCGCCGTCAGGATGAAATCGGCACGCCGTTCTGCGTGACCGTGGACTACGAAACGATGGCCGATGGAAGCGTGACGTTGCGCTCGCGCGATTCGATGCAGCAGGAGCGCGTGCCCGGCGATCGGCTCGCCGCGCACTTGCGGGAACGCTTACGGTGACGAAGTTCGTCTACTTCTTCGACGAGAGCGGTGCGCTCGCGTCGGACTCGGATCCCAAGGCTGCGCGCAATTTGCTCGGCGGCAAAGGCGCCGGCCTGGCCGAGATGACGGCAGCCGGTCTGCCGGTGCCCAGCGGGTTTACGATTACGACGGAGGCGTGCCTGCGCTTCTACGACGCCGGTCGCACATACCCGGAGGGGCTGCAAGAGCAAGTTGACGTCGCGATGCGCGAGCTCGAGAAGCGCACCGGCAAGAAGTTCGGCCTCGCCGAGAATCCGCTGCTCGTTTCGGTTCGCAGCGGGGCACGCGTCTCGATGCCAGGCATGATGGACACGATCTTGAACCTCGGGTTGAACGGCGACACGGTCGCCGGGCTCGCGCGCCTGACCAACAACGAGCGCTTCGCCTGGGACGCGTACCGCCGCTTCGTCATGATGTTTTCAAACGTCGTGCTCGGCATCGGTAAGGACCGTTTCGAAGAGCTGATCGACGCCGCTCGAACCACGCTTGGCGTTCGGACCGACGCCGAAATCGATGCCGCATCTTGGAAGGCGCTCGTCGATCGTTTCAAATCGATCGTGCGCGAACACGGTAAAGAGTTTCCGCAGGACGTGCACACGCAGCTCTATGGCGCGATTCAAGCCGTTTTCGATTCATGGCATTCCAAACGCGCCGTGGACTACCGGCGCTTCAACAAAATTCCCGACGATTGGGGCACCGCGGTCAATGTGATGGAGATGGTTTTCGGAAACATGGGCGACGATTCCGGGACCGGCGTCGCCTTTACGCGCGATCCGAACACCGGCGAGCGGAAGCTCTTCGGCGAGTACCTCACCAACGCGCAGGGTGAGGACGTCGTTGCGGGCATTCGCACGCCGGAGAAGATCGCGGATCTCGCCCGGCTGCAGCCCAAGGTCTACGCACAGTTCGAAGAGATCGCCACGCGGTTGGAGCGCCATTATCGCGACGTTCAGGATCTGGAGTTTACCGTCGAGCGCGGGAAGCTCTTCATGCTGCAGACCCGCAACGCAAAACGCACCGCGGAAGCCGCGGTAAAAATAGCGCGCGATCTGGTTGAAGAAGGGCTGATCGATAAGCGACGCGCCGTCGGAATGGTCAACGCGCAATCGCTCGACCAGCTCTTCCACGCGCGCATCGATCCCGACGAGCGAATCGCCGTCGCCTGCAAGGGGCTCAACGCCGCGCCGGGCGCCGCGGCCGGCCAGATCGTCTTTTCGGCGGAAGATGCCGTCGCCTGGAAGGAGCAGGGCCGCAAGACGATCCTCGTGCGAACCGAGACCACGCCCGACGATGTCCACGGCATGATCGCCGCCGAAGGAGTGCTCACCCAAAAGGGCGGCGCGACCTCGCATGCGGCGGTCGTAGCGCGCGGCATGGGTAAGCCGTGCGTCGCGGGTTGCGATGCCATTCGAATCGATCTGCGCAACAAACGCGCCAGCTTCGGCGGCCACGAGCTGCGTGAAGGAGATTGGTTGACGATCGACGGGACGACCGGCAACGTAGCTATCGGGCAACTGCGATTGATTCCGCCCCCATCGCAGTTGCCCGATTGGCTCGCGACGTTTCTGTCGTGGGCCGACGAGCTGCGGCGCATGCAGGTTTGGGCGAATGCCGATACGCCCGAGGATGCGGTGAAGGCGCGCGAGCTCGGCGCGCAGGGCATCGGCCTCTGCCGCACCGAGCATATGTTCATGCAGCCCGAGCGCCTGCCAATCGTCCACGAAATGATCTTGGCGACCACCGTTGATGGGCGCGCGAAAGCGCTTGAAAAGCTGCTGCCATTTCAACGTGACGACTTTCTCGGCATCTTGGAAGCGATGCAGGGATTGCCGGTGACGATCCGGCTGCTCGATCCGCCCCTGCACGAGTTTCTGCCGTCGCTGGAAGAGCTGCTCGTCGAAACGACCGAGCTGCGTCTTACCAAAGGCATCGAGTCGGCAGAATATCGCGAGAAGGAAGCGCTGCTACGCCGCGTCGAGCAGCTGCACGAACAGAATCCGATGCTTGGCCTGCGCGTCTGCCGCTTGGGAATCGTCTATCCCGAGATCTATGAGATGCAGGTGCGCGCCGTCTTCGAAGCGGCCTGCCGGTTGCGGCGCCGCGGCGTGGATGCGCGGCCCGACGTCATGATTCCCGGCGTCGGAACGAAGGAAGAGATGAAGACGACGCGGGAGGCCGCTAAGCGCGTCGCCGATGAAACCATAGCGAGAGAAAACGTGGAGGTTCCGTATCGAATCGGCACGATGATCGAGCTTCCCCGAGCCTGCATCGTCGCCGATGAGCTCGCCGCCGATGCCGAGTTCTTCTCGTTCGGAACCAACGATCTCACGCAGACGACCTACGGCTACAGCCGCGACGATGCGGAGGCGTCGTTCATTCCCGTGTACCTCGATAAGCGAATCCTCAAAGAGGATCCGTTTCAAGTGCTCGACCGGCGCGGCGTCGGCGCGCTGATGGAGCAAGCGGTGACGCTAGGGCGCTGCGCGCGCGCAGATCTCAAGATCGGCATCTGCGGAGAACACGGCGGCGAACCCAGCAGCGTTGCCTTCTGCGATCGCCTGGGCCTCGACTACGTCTCCTGCTCGCCCTATCGCGTCCCAATCGCGCGATTGGCGGCTGCGCAAGCGGCAATCGGCGTTCTCAACTAGCCGGCGACGACCTCCGCGCAGATGCGGCGCGCCTCGCGTACGTCGTCTTCGCGGCCGGGGGATCGCCGCACGAAAAGTTTGCGCCAGTAGGCCGTCCCGCTCAGTTTGGCGATGACGTCGGAGGCCTCGCGCGCATCGATCGGACCGCTTGGCCCGTCCACCAGAACGGTCGAGGGCTGACCGATTCCCAAGGGGAGGCGGTGCAGGAGCTGCGATTGCGAGTCGGCCCAGACGTTGTGTTCGCCGAAGCGCTCGCGCAGTGCCGCCTCGCAGGCCCCGAAGGCGCGTAGGTCGCGTTCGGCGTTGAACTCGGCGGCCAAAGCGTAGACCCTCACGCGGTTACGCAGAGCGTAGGCCGCCTCGCTGCGCGAATCGTCGAGAGAGTTGAGCACGCGGAAGTCGTCCCAGCGAAGAAACTCGCCGATCTCGTCGAGCGCGCGCGGGTTCGGCCAGAGCTCGCGCAGCACGTCGTGCAGCACGTGCTCGAACACGCGCGTCGTGTGATGGAAGTAGACCGACGCGAACATCATGTAGCGCGCCATCACGAACGACTCGAGCGCAACGACGCCGCGGCGGTCGATGCCGACGACCTGGCGTCCGCCGTGGCTGATGATGCGCAGCGAGCCAAGGAGCTGCTCCGCGTCGTAGCGGCCGGTCGCGACGCCGGTGAAGTAGGCGTCGCGCTGGAGGTAATCCATGCGGTCGGCATCCAGATTCGGTCCGCTCACGAGCTCGCGCAGCGCGGGGTATCGGCTGGAAGAGTCCGCCACGATCAGTCCGAGCACGTCGCCGGCGTCGACCTCGAGCGCGGCGATGCCCTCGGCGACGTCGGGCAGCGCCAGCATATCGGAAGTGCGACGCTCGTGACGAACCCCGAGAACCTCCTCGCAGGCGTGGCTGAAGGGCCCGTGGCCGACGTCGTGCAGCAGGAGGGCCGCGCGCACGAGGCGCCGTTGATATGCCACGTCGCTTTCGTCGCCAAAGAAATGGCGACCATAGCGCACCAACTCGTCGAATGCGCGTGTCCCCATTGCGAGCGCGCCGAGCGCGTGCGTGAAGCGGGAATGCTCGGCGGACGGAAACGCGAGGTACGCCAGGCCCAGCTGCCGCAAGCGGCGCAAACGCTGCATCGCCGGAAGATCGAGCAGTCGCGCTTCCGCTGTGGATAACTCGATGAAGTGATGAACCGGGTCGAAGATGCGTTTCATGCCACGCGCGACGGAATACGTGGGCGAACCGAAGAACTCCCTTCTGGAGCGTGGAAATCCGTGGCATTGAGATACGACCAGGGCGCTCTTGGCGAAATTCGCGCGCGAATCGACATCGCGAGCTTCATCGGACAGTACGTGCCGCTTCGCAAGCGCGGCAACGACTTGGTCGGTCTCTGCCCGTTTCATTCCGAGAAGACGCCGTCGTTCCACGTGCATCCCGATCGCGGGTTCTTCAAATGCTTCGGATGCGGGGCCGGCGGCGACGTCATCACCTTCGTCCAAAAGTTGGAGAACGCCGGTTTTGGTGACGCCGTGCGGATGCTCGCCGCCAAAGCGGGCATCGAGCTGGAACCTGAGGACCCCCGGACGCAGCGCGTGCGCAGCGAGCGCGAAGCGATCTACGAAGCCAACCGCATCGCGGCCGCCTATTTCGCGCGCATGTTTGCCGGCGCGCGAGGGGCGGCGGCGCGAGCCTACTGCGCCAAGCGCGGCTTTGCGGCCGCAACGATCGAGCGATTCGGCCTCGGGTATGCGCCCGATTCGTGGAGCGGTCTCGTGGGCGAGCTCGAGCGCAACGGCGTGGATTTGGGGTTGGCCGCCAAGGCCGGCTTGGTCAAGAGCGGTCAGCGCGGCTATTACGACTTCTATCGCGATCGTCTGATGGTGCCGACTTACGCGACGACCGGCGAGGTTCTGGCCTTCGGCGGCCGCGCGATCGGCGACGGCGAGCCGAAGTATCTAAATACGGCGACAACGCCGGTCTATACCAAAGGGCATCATCTCTTCGCGCTCAATCTCGCGCGCCGCGCCGCACAAAGCGATCGCACTCTGATCGTCGTCGAGGGATACCTCGACTGCATCGCGTTGCATCAAGCCGGGATCGAAAACACCGTGGCCGCGCTTGGAACGTCGTTCACCGCCGAGCAAGCGGCCGAACTTCGAAAATACGCCGACTACATCTATCTCTGCTTCGACGGCGATGCAGCCGGCAGCGGCGCTGCAACCAAAGCCATCGACATCGCGTCTAACACGCTAGAGAGCACCGGCTCCCCGGTGCGCATCGTCATTCTCCCTTCCGGAGACGACCCAGATAGTTTCGTTCGTGTCCATGGCGCCGGCGAGTTTCGCCGGTTGCTCGATGCTGCAAAGCCGGCAATCGAATTCAAAATCGACGCGGAAATCGAGCAACTTCGCGCCGGGTTCGATTCTCCGGCGCGCATCATGCCCAAGGCCGCTGGGCTGATTCGAAGATTAGCGCCGCGTGAGGAATGGGACCGCTGGGTCGTCTACGTCGCAAACCGTCTGCAGGTGAACGTGGACGATCTTCGGAATAGCCGCTTCCTCGCCGATAGCGCAAACTTCGCGCCGCGCGCGCGAAATGGGTTGCCGGAAAGCCGCCACGTCAGTACTTCACTCGAGCCGCTCTCCTTCGAACGCGAAGTCGTGAGCATACTGCTCGAGGAGCCGCTCCTGGCGGCGGAGTACGGCGAGCGCATCGGTGCGTCACGTTTCTCGAACGAGGTGTATCGGCGGATCTACGAACGGATCGTCGGGGCGGCCGGTGCGCTCCGCACTACGGCGGACGTCTTCGGGCTCTTTGCCGAGGATCAGGGGATTCTCGACGTGGTCGCCGACCTGGGACGTCGCGACCGAAGCTCGGCCGTACGGTACGGCGATTCCGAAGAGCGGCGCGCGCACTTGGAACGGGTGGTCGAGCGGTTGCGACTCAACGACGAACGGGAGCGGTATCGGGAGTTATCGCATCTCATCGACGAGCGGCTCACCTGCGGCGAGGCGGTCTCGGAGGAACTACGCGGAGAGTTCGAAACGCTTGTCGCCAAGTTGAAGCGTTAAGGGCCAAAGCGGAAAACAAAGCAAAAACAGAGAGGAGGTGAACAAAAAAGATAATGGCACGTAAAAAGAACGCACCGGTCGCGGACGCGGCTCCGCCGGCGACGCTGGATGAGCTGAAGAAAAAGCTCCTCGCTCGCGGCAAAGTTGCGGGATCGTTGACCTATGAAGAGATCAACAGCGCTTTTGATGTGCTCGAGGAGATCACTCCCGAGCAGCTTGATGAATTTTTTGAAGAGATTACCGCCGCCGGGATCGAGCTCGTCGACGAGCAAAAAGACGAGAAGCCGGAGGCCGAGCGCGAGGAAGAAGCCGAGCAGACGATTCCGGACGGGCTCTCGCTCGACGACCCGGTTCGCATGTATCTCAAAGAGATCGGGCGCGTTCCGCTGCTCTCGATGGAGCAAGAGAAGTCGCTGGCCATGCGCATCGAGGCCGGCGAGCTCGAAGGGCGTCGCAACGGCGCCACCGATTCGAAGACCGTCGATGCCGGCGAAGAGGCGAAGCGTCAGCTGACCGAAGCCAATCTGCGGCTCGTCGTCTCGATCGCCAAGAAGTACGTCGGCCGCGGCATGCTCTTCTTAGACCTCATTCAAGAGGGCAATCTCGGCTTGATTCGCGCCGTCGAAAAGTTCGATTATCGCAAGGGCTATAAGTTCTCGACCTACGCGACCTGGTGGATTCGCCAAGCCATTACGCGCGCACTCGCCGATCAGGCTCGAACGATCCGGATCCCGGTGCACATGGTCGAAACGATCAACCGTCTGATCAAAGTCTCCCGCCAGCTCTTGCAAGAGCTCGGCCGCGAGCCCTCGGTCGAGGAGATCGCCGAGTCGATGGGGCTCACTCCCGAAAAGGTGCGCGAGGTCATGAAGATCTCGCAAGAGCCGATCTCGCTCGAAACGCCGATCGGCGAAGAAGAAGATTCGCACCTGGGCGACTTCATCGAAGATCAGGAAGCGGTCGCCCCGGCCGAGGCGGCATCCGTCATGCTGCTCAAAGAGAAGATGCAGGACGTGCTGCAGAATCTCACCGAGCGCGAACGCAAGGTGCTCGTCTTACGATTCGGCTTGGAAGACGGCCATCAGCGCACGCTCGAGGAAGTCGGCCAGGAGTTCGGCGTCACGCGCGAGCGAATCCGGCAGATCGAAGCGAAGGCGTTGCGCAAGCTTCGTCACCCCTCGCGCGGTAAAGCGCTCAAGGATTACTGGACGAACGAGTAACTCTGCCGCTCAGGTTCTCTGAAAAATGCTAATGCTGAATTTCTTGACCGCCCTGCTCGCCGTAGTAATGGCGAGCCCGTCGCCGTCCGCCTCGCCCGCCGAGCGCGAGCTCCCAACCATCGTGACGGTGATCTCATCGCCGTATTGCAACTCGCTTGCCGATCACTTCAACGGTGCGATGCTGCCGATGCTGGCCAACGACCGCGTTCTCGACGGCACGAGCGTGCAGCTCGATACGCTCAACACGGTCTTTCACCAGACGAACTACGTCCAGCAGTATTTACACGTGCGCGATTCGATCGAACGCCAGGAAACGATTCTCAACAACTCGCTGGCCGGGATTTCGAAGAACATCGGCCAATTGCAGAACGGCGCCGCGCTCACGACCGACCCGAAGGCAAAGTCGGAGGTCACGCAGGCCGTGTGGGACTTACAAACCGCCTACGACCACCAGCGCCAGCTCGCCATCGACCTAATGCACTTGTATCAGGCGATGCTCAACTACAACATCGCGCGCGCCAACCCGGCGATGGGCGGCTTTGACGAACGCGAGATGACCGAGGCGCCCGCCATGCGCGACAGCAAAGGCTGGTTGCACTTCGACAACCAGCGCGCGGTAATCGATCGTTCGGAAGACCAGGCCGTCGACATCGCCTACACCGCCGCACAAAACTACTGCGTTCCTAAGAAATAGTCGGACGGCAGGAGTTTCCCGGCGCCGGTTGGCGAAGCTCCGAAGCCACGAGTTCGTCTATGGAGCGAGGAGCAAAGTCCGATGAAGATTTCGAATTTTAGCGCGTTAGTATTTAGCGGCGTCGCTTTTGTTTTGCTGGCAGCGTGCGGAGGCCCGCAGCTTGGGGCGCCCGGTGCGGTGACGCAGAGCGCCGCGACATCTGGCCACGCCGTGCCGCAGTGGCAGGCAAAGCATCTGGCGCGTGCCGCGTGCCCGCAAGTCGTCGGCAAGCCGACCTGCTTCGCGCTGATCGCGCAGAAGAACGGCGTCCCCCTCTCGGGCTGCAATCCGTCGTCGGGTTGCGGCTGGACGCCCGCCCAACTCGAGACGGCCTACCACCTTACCGGCTCGTTAGGAAAAGGATCGGGACAGATCGTTGCCGTCATCGAGGCCGGCGACGACCCGGACGCCGCGACAACGTTCGCGACGTACCGCAGCCAGTACAACCTCGGAACGGGCACCCTCGTGAAGTACAACGAGGACGGACAACAGAGTAACTATCCTCCCAGTTGTGAGGATTACGGCTGGTGCGTGGAGACGGACCTCGACATCGAGATGGTCGCGGCCGCGTGTCCGAAATGTACGGTGTATCTCATGGAAGCCAAGGACGGCTCCTCGATCAGCGACTTCGAACAAGCCGAAAAGGAAGCCGTCACGCTAGGCGCGACGATCCTCAGCAACAGCTGGGGCTGCTACGGCAGCAACGACTGCGGCGACTCGAACTTCCAAAACTACTTTGACACGCCGGGCATCGCGTATCTTGCCGCAACGGGCGACGCCGGGTATGCCCAAATCGGCGCCCCGGCGGTGCTCGACAGCGTCATCGCGGTCGGCGGCACTCAGCTCACCGAGAGCGGTTCAAAATACTCCGAATCACTTTGGGTTGACGCCGGCGGCGGTTGCGCAACCGGTGTCACGAAGCCCTCGTGGCAGCACGATCCGGATTGCTCGTACCGAACCGTCGGTGACGTATCGTCGGAGGCCGGCTGCTCGCCCGGCGTTTCTGAATACAGCGATCTCTACGGCGGCTGGTTCGACGTGTGCGGCACCAGCGTAGCCTCACCGTTCACCGCCGGCGTTGTCGGGCTCGCAGGTAACGCGACGAGTCAGGATGGCGGCAAGAACTTCTGGACGGCGACGAAAAAACAGCACAAGAAGTACTTCAACCATCCGAGCGGCGGCGGCTGCTCCAACTACCTCTGCGGCAGTGGCCGGTATAAAAAATACTATTCAGGTCCAGGCGGCTGGGGCTCGCCAAACGGCATTCGCGCCTACTGAAGACACGTAGATAGGGAAGCCTCGATTTAGTTCAGGTCTTGAAGCCGAGGTCCGAAGTGTTACTACGGTCATCGAGGACCTCGGCGACAACGACCTGGGCTAAATCGTGGCTTCCCTAGTCGGGTTTTTCGGCGTTGGCGCTGGGAATAACGTCCGGGTTCTTATCGGCGAACGCACCGCTGGGATTCGGTTTGATCCAGACGATGAGATCCCAGATGGAAGGGAAGAGGAAGACGTGCGTTACGTCGGCGACGTTCTTGGCTTTGCCCATCTTGACGACCGTCTGGGCCTGCGGATTATCGACGTTACCGCCCGCCGCGGCGAACTTCTTTACGCTGGTCGCGCCGTAAGTCTCCGTGCCGTTCGGGCCGGCGAGAATGTAGTGGATGTGCTCGCCAAACGAGACCCAACGGCGGTAGTTAACGCCCCAGACTTGGGGCGGTGCCGGCGATCCGCTCTGCAGCACCGAGAAATCGGCGCCGAGCAAGTTTCCGTGCACGTCGTACCAGAGCTGACTGGGTGCCTTGGGATTTCCGCTCTGCCACTGCAGGTTGGCGTAGCTGATCGCGCCGTCTTCGTCTTCGTTGGTATACCGGAAGTAGCCGGCCTTCACGGCGTCCGCCGGCGTCGGGAAGCGAGCCGTCAGATCTTTTTGAATCATCTGGACGAAGGCCACTTCGGTGCCCTGGGGCACGGGCGAGAGCGACGGGCCGGGTGACGGCGTAGCGGCGAAGCCGGGAATCGTGGTTAGCGCGACGGCTACAAGCGCACAGGTTAGGCGAATCAACACGAACAGAACCTCACTTTCTCGGGGCTCTTTTCCCGAAGCACGGCCAAAAACATCGTGCTTCCTAAGGCGTTGGCGTCGACGTCGCGATTGGGGACGGCGAAGGTGACGGTGTGTACCGGACCTTCGGAATGGGGGCGGCAGTTGGGAGCGGCGTCGCTAGCGGCGACAGCGGAAAGGTCGCGTCGGGAACCTCGGAGCTCTGCGGCAACGGGCGCGGGGTGACGATCGCGATCGTTCCATTGGCTTGGGACGTGATCGTCGCTTCGGTTCGCGCCGGAAGTTCGGAGCCGGGCCGAAGCACGAAATTCTTACCGTGACGGAAGATCTGCCACAGGGTGTAGTACGGCACAAAGATGTCGCCTACGGTGTCCTCGGCCTCGACGGTGCTTTCGTGTCCGGCGGAATCGCGCGGCACGAGTCGCGCAACGGGAGCGCGCAACGGTAAGACGCGACCATCGGGCAACGCGAGCGGTTCGAAGAAAATGTCAACGAAGCCGTACTTGTCTTCGACGTCCGACCCCGAGACCGTCACAATGCGGATTTGACCGGGCGCGCCCGCCGGTGCGACGGTCCGACCGTTGACGACGATCGCGGTTTTGAGGTGAGCTCGCACATTTTCGCCGGCCTTCGATGACTTCGACGAAATGGGATCGTCCAACACGAAGAGCAAAGTCGAGCCGAAAGGCAACGCGTTTGCCGGGGGAGCCGTCGGGCTCGGCGACGGTTTAGGCATGGGCTTAAGGGGCATTGGATAAGCCCCCACGCTTCCCGCGCCGATCGCGACGACTGCAAAAACGAACAGGCTTAGGCGTATCCCAAGCCGAGATAGCCTAACTCGCGCGCTTCTGAGCTTTTGCTGCGCGCTTGCCTTCTTCGATGAGCTGCTTGACTTTTTGCCCACCTTTTTGTCCAATGCGTTCGTAGAAGTTGGGCCCATAACGGTCTCGCGTGGCTTCGCCGCCCTTCTTGCCACCCTTCTTACCGATCTGCTCGTAGAACTCGTGGCCGTGTGCGAGCTTCGTCGCTAGGCCGCCCTTGCGTCCGATCTGCTCGTAAAACTGGGCGCCGTATTTGTTCTTGACGGTCTCGCCGCCTTTTTGCCCGGCCTCGCGGACGGACATTCCGCCAGTGCGGACCTTCTGTTCCTTGTTCTCTGCCATGATTATTGCTGTTCACCTGTCCGTCTGCCGCCAAGCAAGGGCGGCAAACTCTTTCTAACTACTACAACGTCAAAGATGTGAGAAAAGTTTGAGGCCAAGGTTGGGGCACGATGAGAGTCGTGCAGTACGACCAGGCTTTAGCAGGGAGCTCCTGCTTGGTTAAAAGAGCCTTTTTGTGTCGATGAGGATCGTAACGGGACCGTCGTTGACCAGCTCGACGGCCATCTGGGCCCCGAACTCGCCGTAGGCCACCTGGACCCCGAGCGACGCCAGCGCCGTCCCCAGTAGCTCGTAAACGCATTGCGCGCGCGCCGGCGGCGCGGCAGCAATAAACGAGGGGCGCCGTCCCCGCCGCACATCGCCGTGCAAGGTGAACTGGGAGACCAGCAGGAGCGCTCCTCCGGCGTCCTGCAGCGAGCGATTCATCAATCCGCGCGCATCCGGAAAGATCCGCAGCTCGGCGACCTTTTCGGCCATCGACCGGACGTCGCGTTCGTCGTCGTCGGTGCCGACGCTGACGAGCACCAATAGGCCGGCGCCGATTTCCCCCACGTTGCGATTGGCTACGCGTACCGAGGCGCGGCTGACTCTTTGAACGACCGCGCGCACTAGAGAGCCCTACCGTGAAAAAATAGACGATATCGCAAACAGTGCGTTCTCCCGCCGTTCCAAGACGCGCCGGTAGAAATAGCCCGCCCAATGAGTTCCGAACGGAACGTAAATGCGCAAGCGATATCCTTGCGCGACAATTTCCCGCTGCACGCGCGGACGACAGCCGTAGAGCATTTGGAACTCGAAGCTCTCGCGAGGGAGCCGCTCGGAAGCAACAAACTCCTTGACGGCGGCAATCAGCCGGCGATCGTGCGTGGCGATGCCCGGATAGTTTCCATGCGACAAGAGCCGCCGCGCCTGCTCCAGGTATTGGGAGCGGATCTTCGGCATCGACTTGTAGGCGATCTCGGGGCTCTCGTTATATGCGCCCTTGACCAGCCGCACCCGAGCGCGCAGCGCGATCGCGTTCTCGACGTCGGCAGGCGTGCGCTTCAAGTAGGACTGCAGCACGGGGCCGACGTTCGGGTGTGCCGCGAAGGCTTGCTGGAAAACGCGCAGCGTGGCCTCGACGACCGAAGAGCCCTCCATATCGATGCGCACGAACGGGTCGCGGTTGCGCGCCGCGCGCTCCAGGATCGCGATGAGGTTGCCCAAGGCAAACTTTTCGTCGAAGAGTAGACCCATCGCCGTCAGCTTGACGGAAACGTTCGAATCGACGCCGCTTTGCGCTATCGCGTCGAGTATCTCTTCGTAGGCCTCGCGCGTGCGGCGTGCCGCGTCGGCAACGTGGACGTCTTCACCCAGGAAGTCGAGCGTCGCCGACATCCCTTCGCCGTTGAGCTTGCGCACGGCGACAATCGCATCGGCGATGTTGTCACCTGCTACGAAACGACGAGTGAGGAAATAGAAGTTCCGTTGAAAGGCCTCTCTAGCCACTGAGCATCGAAGCCAAAAACTCAATAAAAACGGGGTGTTTAGAGAGAATGCGCCTCCCGGAGGTTCTCAATCGATCTACCGCCATAAACTGCCTATGTACCTCTTTGGGCTTTTTTCCCGCCCGGGCCGAAGAATCGGGTCCCAAACGTCCAGCGGCGGCGCTAGGTCGTACGAAGCGACCGGAAGAAACCCAAAACGACAAAGGTCACGCCGGTATGATGAGCGTCAACCCTAGTTGTGCGAGACTGAGTTCGATGACGATGTCGGAGAACGCTTCGAGGCGATGCGTCGAGCGCTCCGTCGTCTCGAGCGCTGTGGGGGACGCCTAGCCCTCGTCGAACCCATCAACAGGAGCGGCCCGATGATTGATTTCCGTTCAGGACGCTACGCTTTAGGTATCTGCGTGGCCGTGGCAATGCTCGCAGGCTGCGGTGGTCACACCATTAGCGACGCAGTACCAGCCATCGCGGGGCCTAACACTTTTCCGAACCATAAATCGTTTTATTACACGGCCGGAGCGCAGTATTTCACGGTACCGGCGCGCGTGAGGCAGATCAAAGTTATTGCTCGCGGCGCTAGGGGCGCTCGCGGCACCATGGACAGGACCTGTCGCGTACGGCGGGCGCGTGCATGCCGTTATCCCGGTGACCCCGGGCGAGAAGCTGGTTGTGTACATCGGCGGTGACGCTTCGGAGTTGACCGGCGGCTTTAACGGCGGTGGTTCCGGCGGCTACGGCGATAACAACGGTTACGGCGGAGGCGGCGCCTCAGATGTATGAGAGGGCGGCGGCGGCTTGGCTAACCGCATTCTCGTGGCCGGCGGCGGAGGCGGCCAGGGCGGCGGCAACTACGATCAACCCTTTGGAGCGGGTGGCAAAGGCGGCGGAAAGACCGGTGGCACCGGCGCCGAAGGCGGATTTTCCCCGCAGGGCTCCGGCAACGGCTCCAGCTACTGCGGCGGGGGCGGGGGGAGCGAAGGCACAGGTCCGTTCTGGTACGGGATTCCGGGCGACGGATCGCTCGGGGAAGGCGGCGCCTGTGCCAACGGAGCCTCGAGCGACTGCGGCGGCTCCGGGGCGCCGGAGGTGGCGGCTACTACGGCGGCGGTGGCGGGGGGGCAGGTGCAGCCTACTACAGCGGGTACTACGGCGGCGGGCGTTTCTGGCAAGGTTGGAAAGAATCGGCACGTAACGGATTAGCCGTCTTTAGCTGGGAGTAAAGAAGAGTCTCGTAATTCTTTGAACGGCTTCGCGAACTGCGAGGCCGTTTTCATTTCGCTTTTGTTTCATGGGCGCGGCGAACCGGCCGGCCCTAGAGGTTGCGCGGGTGGCAGCGGGGAACGCCGCGCTACCCATTTCCGAAGGAGAATAACATGTTGCATCGTAGTGCTTCGTTTGCTCGTCGCGCGGCAACGATATCGATATTTGGCGCCCTCGCCGCTGGTTGCTCGAACTCCGGGGTGCCTACTGCTAATCTAGCGAGTAATCCAGCAAGTAATTCCACGACTGATTATCGGGCGCTCGCGAACGGTCACGGCGCGGCCATGCGCCAGGTTCACGCGAATACGGGCGGTTGGTTGTCCCCCGACGCCAAGAAGGGCAAGAATCTGATCTATTGGGGCGACTACAACACCAGCACGATCACGATTTACTCGTCAAAGGGATCTAATGGAAAAGAGAAAGGCCAGATCACAACGGGTCTTTCCAACCCCGAACGTCTCTTCGTCGACAAAAAAGGTGACGTGTACGCCACCAACATTGGCAACGACACGATAACGGCCTATAAGCCAGGGAAGACCTCGCCGTTCCTCACCATCAGCACCGGCGTCGTTTCGCCCACGGGTCTCACGGTGGACGGAGCAGGTACGGTCTACTGCGCCAACGTCGGCAATAACACGATTACGGTCTATCCGAAGGGGCAAACTTCGCCGTCGCTCACAATCCCTTTGTCGGCAAGCCCCGAGAGCCTCGCGACGGATGCGAAAGATAATCTGTACGCGTCAGCGGGAGCCGAAGTCGAAGAGTTCGCTCCGGGATCCAGCACCGGCGTCAACCTGGGCCTCCCTGCCTATCCGGGAGCACTCGAAGTCGATAGCTCGGGCAACCTGATCGTGGTTTACGGTAGCGCGATCGACTATTTTCCGGCGGGCCAGACGTCGCCGTCAAAAGAGATCAACGTAACTAGCGGTGGGCCGTTCGAGCTTTCGCTTAGCGCTAACGAGAAAACGTTGTACGTCAGCGTTGACGCGGGAACGCCGTTCATCATTCAAAGTGTTGCCTATCCGAACGGCACAACGCTGAACAACAAGCTCACGACGAACGGTGGGCAGTGGCCAGTCGCGGTGAGTCCCGATAACGCGTTAGGCAATTAGCCATTCTGCCTTGGGCCCGGCGAGTTGGTCGCTGGGCCCGGGACTCCCGGCGCTTGTCACGAGTGCTCGACGCCTCGGCGCAGAAGCCAGGCGGCGGCAAGTACGACTGCGGCTAACACGATGAAGCCGTAGCAGATCGCGAGCGCTTCGCGAACGCCTGAAGCGGAAAGAGTTACGTAAAGTGCGACCGGCAGCGACGTGGGATGAAATGCAACGATGCTGGTCGCCCCGTATTCGCCGATTGCGCGAAGCCACGCGAACGCGATTCCGGCGCCAATGCTGCCCGACGCCGCCGGTAACGCGATGCGAGCGAAGATCCGCCACTCGCTCGAACCCAAAGTTCGCGCGGCGTCGGCATACATTGGATCGAGGGCGCTAAACGCCGCCGTGGCAGCGATGGCGACGAACGAACCGGAGACGAAGAACTCGGCGATCCCGACGCCCAGCAGCGAATCCGGTACCGTCAATCCGTGGGCTGCGAGCCACGATCCGGCCGGCGAGTTCGTGCCCAGGGCGTAGATCAGCATCAAACCCGAGGCAACGGGCGGAAAGGCCAGCGGCAGAGCCAGTAAAAAGAGCGCGGCAGCGCGCAGGCTGGGCGCCAAGCGGGCGAGATAGTAGCCCGCCGGTATTCCCAGGAGCGTCGCGACCAGCGTTGCTCCCGCCGACGCAACGAGCGAAACGCGCGCAGCGTCGCCTCCGATCTTGGCGAAGGTCGCAAACGCTTGCAGGGGCGGCATTGCCGTGATGACGGCAACCACCGGCGCGACGAGCGCGACGAGCAGCAGCAGCGTCGCGAGGAGAAAGATCGGGCCTGCAGATCGACGCCTCATGCAGGAACCTTCACCGACCGACCGCACAAAGCGTGCCGATGGGCACAGCACTGCTCAAGGTTCTCATCGTCGCGCTCGCCCTGGCGCTCGACGTCTTCGCGGTGGGCGTCGGCGCGGGCGTTCGCGGCGTCCACCGCCGGCAGAAGATTCGCATCGGCATCGCCTTTGCTTGCGCCGAAGTCGTGATGAATATCCTTGGAGCCTGCCTCGGTTTGCTGGCCGGCCGGCTCATCGGCGACGTTGCCGGCTACTTCGGATTCGCGGCGCTCGTGGGCCTTGGCATCTACATGATGAATGAGAGTCGCACCGATCTGCGGGGCGCACCGGTCGACCTCTCGCGCGGGCCCGGGTTGATCGTCGCGTCGCTGGCGATCAGCCTTGACTCGCTCGGCATCGGATTCTCGATTCTGTATATCGGCGTTCCGATGCCCATCTCTCTCATCGTTATCGCTGCCGTGTCGATCGTGTTCGACGACCCTCGGCCTCACGGTCGGATCTCGGCTGGGACGATATGCCGAACGCAATGCCGCGTTTGTCGGCGGCCTCTTGCTTTCGCTCACCGGCATCACCTTCGCGGTGCTCAAGGCGCTGCATGCCGGGTAGCTGAAATCGGACGCGTGCGAGTTGGGCGCAGACTCTTGGAACTTGCGCGCGAAAAGCGTGCGCGGGCGCTCTTCGTCGTTGGAACCGGAAAGAACGTCGGCAAGACCACCGCACTCTTAGCGATGTACGAAGCGGCGTGCAGGTCGGGACTGCGCGTCGGGCTAGCGTCGATCGGCCCCAAACCTCTTTTGCGGCTTCATCCGAACACCGTTTTCATGACCGCGCGGCCGCTGCTGTTGCCCTCGCCCGCCGTCGAGATTCTCAATATCTCGCAGCTCGAGAGCTCCTCGGGCTCGCTGCTGTACGCTCGAACGGCTCACGGCGGCCTCTACAATTTGGCCGGCCCTTCGAGCGCCTCGGGACTTCGAGCAGCCGTCGAGGAAATCGCAGCGCACAGCGACATCATTCTGATCGACGGTGCGATCGATCGGATCTCTACGCTGGCGAGCTCTGACGGGGCGATCGTTGTCTCCTGTGGCGCCGCGGCAGCGAAGACGGAGTCGGAAGCGGTTTGCGACGTCGCAACGCTCACTGCGCGTCTGCGCGTGCCTGCGTTCGATCCGCATGCCGGCGTCCTCGAGTTGGAAGGGGCGCTTACGGCAACTATGGCCGCGGATTTCATCGCTGCGAGGGAAGAGCGGCAGATCGTCGTTGGGGATTCGACGCAGATCGTCATGAGTGGAAGGTCGCTCGCCGAGGCGCTGGCGCGGCTGCGCATTCGATGCCGCCGCACGTTCGACGTGATCGCGACGACGGTCTGCGCCGTCGCGCCGGAGCGCAGCTTCGATCCCGCGGCGTTTCTTGGCGCCGTGGCCGACGCAACGAAGTTGCCGTCGTTCGACGTATTCGCCGGCAAAGAGGTCGCGTGAAGGCGCTCGATCTGCTCGACGATGCGAGTGCGCAGCTGTTGGGTTTCGACTGGCTCGTCAACGCGGTTGCGCCCGTCTCGCCCTACGGAGAGCGCCTGTTCTCCGAACTGGTGCCGTTTCGTCCCGGCAGTGAGGCAGCGGCAGAATCGCGCGCGAGGCGGATCGCGGAGGTCGCCGATGGGCTTCATCCGGATCGGATAGCGGCGGCGCGTTCGCTTCTCCAGCAGCTTCCCGACATCGTGGGGGTCGTCGCTCGCGCCTCGATGGGAGAGATGCTCGACGATCCCGCTTTTTTGGAGCTGCTTCAGTTTTGCGAAATGCTCGAACGCATCGACGCGTCGCTCGCAACGAGCACACTCGTGCAACCCGTCGCCAACGATGCGACGCGCGCGGTCTCGGAGGCACTCGCTCCGGGAGGCATTGGGGCCGAGGGCTTTTATCTTGCCGATGCCTTCGAGGCCGAGTTGACGGCGGTGCGCGCCGCGCATGCGCAGGCGCAGGCCGAACTGAATGCGGCGCGCGGTAGAGAGAACGAAAGCGTCGCGCGCGAGCTAGGTCGCGACGAGATCGCCGGCAACGAGTTCATTGTGATGCGATCAGAGTTGCGCGGCGCGCTGCCGGCGGGAGTGCGCGTCGTACGGGAAGCGGTGACCTATCTTTTCTGTGCGTTGGAGTATGGCGAAAGCTCCCGGAATGCGCTCGAGCGCCGGGATGCGGCCTTCATTACGGTGGCCGCGCTCGAAGAGCGCGCCCGCCTCAAACTTTCTTCGATCGTTTGCAAGCATGCCGCGGGGCTCGGCGCCGCGGCAGGCGCGTTGGGCGAGCTCGATGTCACCATCGGCGCGGTACGGTTCTCGCAGGTGCATCGTTGTACGGCCTCGGTCGTGACCGAGGAGCCTGCGCTAAACTTTGAACGGGCGCGTTTTCTTCCGCTGGAGGCCGAGTTAACGGTCGCCGGCCGGCGATACGCTCCGATCGATCTCAACCTTCGCGGCGCGGCCGTTTTAACCGGACCAAACATGGGCGGAAAGAGTCTTGCATTGCAGACCTGCGGCTTTCTCGCGCTCTGCACGGCTTTCGGGTTGCCGTTGCCCGCCGCCCGGGCACGGGTTGGGCTTTTCGATCAAATCGCGTGGCTCGGGACGGGACTCCAGGAGCGTAGTGGCGGTCTGCTCTCCTCGTTCGCACGAGAGCTACTGGGGCTCCAAGAGATCCTGGCGCGATCCACTCCGCGGCTTTTGATCTTCGTCGACGAGTTCGCGCGCACGACCACGCCGCACGAAGGCAAGGCGCTCGTCGTAGCGCTGACCGAGCGTTTGCGGCAAAGAAATGCCTGCGCCTTAGTGGCGACGCATTTGCAGGGCGTTGCCGCCGCCGCCGGAGTACCGCACTTTGCGGTTCGCGGGCTCAAAGGAATCCGCACGCCTCCGGTCGCGCGTAACCTGCACGAAGCGCTCGAGGCGTTGGCCGCGTCGATGGATTACACGATCGCTGATGTTAGCGATGATGACGTTCCGGGCGCCGACGCCATCGCGCTGGCCGAGCTGCTCGGCCTCGATTCGGAGTTCGTAAAGGCCGCCTACCGCGCGCTGTCACAATGAACGTCATGGACCCTCTGATCATTACCTGTGCGCCTGTCGGAGCAGAGATAACGCCGGAGCAGACACCGCATCTGCCGTATACGCCGCAACTGCTTGGAGAGACGGCCCGAGCGGTCCGCGAGGCGGGCGCCTCGATACTCCACGTGCACTGTCGCAACGACGACGGCACGAATACGCACAGCGTGGAACGCTTCGGTCACGCTTACCGTGCGATTCGCGCGCAGAGCGATCTCATCGTGCAGTTCTCAACCGGCGGTGCGATTGGGATGACGCCGGAAGAGCGCGGCGCCGTGCTCGAACTGCGGCCGGAGATGGCGACTCTCACCTGTGGGAGCGTGAACTTCGGCGACGACATTTTCGAGAACAGTTTCCCGATCATGCGTGCTCTGTTGAAGAAAATGAATGAGTTCGGCGTGCGCCCCGAACTCGAGATCTTCGATAAAGGCCACCTTGCGAACGCGCGCCGCCTCGCCAAAGAGCGTCTGCTTTTGTTTCCGCAGCACGTGGATTTCGTACTGGGGGTGCCCGGCGGTTTGGAAGCGACGGTCCAGAATCTTTGCGATTTGGTCGACGATCTGCCCGAGGGCTGCACCTGGTCCGTCGCAGGCATCGGCAAACGGCAGCTACCGATGGCGATGGTGGCCATCGCGATGGGCGGTCACGTCCGCGTCGGCCTGGAGGACAATCTCTTTTACAGCCGCGGACGGCTGGCTAGAAATGAGGAGCTCGTGGCACGCGTCGCTCGTCTCGCTGCCGAGGCTGGCCGGACGCTCGCTACGCCCGACCGTGCCCGGAAGGTCCTCGGTCTGCCGATGCCGCAATAACGCCGCCCATTGTTCACCTACGTCGTGCGCCGGACGCTCCAGTCAATTCCGCTGCTTCTGGCCATCTCCGTCATCCTTTATGGCATCCTCTACAACATGCCGGGTGGACCCCTTGCGCCTTACTTACAGAATCCGCATATCACGGCGGCAGATATCACGCGTCTCAAACACAATCTCGGCCTCGATCAGCCGGTTCCGATCCAGTATTTCAAGTGGCTCGGGCACATTTTGGTCGGCGACATGGGGTACTCGACGAGCAACTCCGAGCCCGTTTTTCAAGCGCTGATCGAACGCTTTCCCGCGACGGTCGAGCTCATGGGAGCCTCTCTGTTCATCGCAATCGCCGTCGGGATAACGGCAGGCATCGTTTCGGCGGTGTATCGTTACTCGGCCCTCGATTACGCGATCACGACGTTTGCATTTTTCGGGCAGTCGATGCCCGTCTTCTGGTTCGCGCTGATGATGCAGCTCGCGTTCGCGGTCCACGGCATTCCGCTTCCCGGCGGCTATCAGATTCAGCTTCCATCGGCCGGCATTTCGAGCTCCGATACTTTCGATTTCGGCGACCGGCTCGAGCACTTGATTCTGCCTGCGATCGTCCTCTCGCTGCTGCAGATCGCGCTCTTTAGCCGGTTCATGCGGTCGTCGCTCTTGGAGGTTCTCGGCACCGACTACATGCGCACGGCGGCGGCTAAGGGACTTTCGTTCAGAACGATCCTCTACAAGCACGGTTTGAAGAATGCGTTGATTCCAGTGGTCACGGTCATAGCGCTATCGCTCCCGAGCTTGCTCGCCGGTGCCATCGTCACGGAAACGATCTTCGCATGGCCCGGGATGGGCCGGCTCTTCATCAATGCGCTCACGCAAAGCGATCTCGCGCTGCTCATGGGATACCTGTTACTGGTCGCATTTCTCGTTGTATTCTCCAACCTTCTCGCCGACGTCGTCTACGCATGGCTCGACCCGCGGGTGAAGTACGACTAGTGGCGGTCGCGTTGATGGCCGAGGAAGAGCTTCCCCTTTCCAAAGTAACGTTTTGGACGCGCTTTCGCCGCCACAAGCTCGCGATCGCCGGCGCCGTAGTGCTGACCCTGATGGTGCTTGCCGCCGTCTTTGCAGGACAGCTCTCTCCGTTCGATCCAAACTCCATCGACAACGGAACCTCGGCGGTCCCGCATTGGAACGGCACGCCGCTACCGCCCTGTTTTCAAGATAAATCGCTGTGCTGGGGCCATGCGCTGGGAACCGACGAAGTCGGGCGCGACCTGTTATCGCGTTTGCTCTTCGGCGCGCGGATTTCTCTTAACCGTCGGTCTCTTCGCCGTGATCATGGAAGTGCTCATCGGCACGACGCTCGGTGCGATTGCCGGGTATTACGGCGGATGGGTCGACTACGCGCTGATGCGCCTGACCGACGTCTTCCTTTCGATTCCGCTGCTGCCGCTGTTGCTCGTGCTGACGGCGATCATTGCGGCCACATCAACCCACGCGGCGCTGAGTTTCGGGGTCATCGTCGTCATCATCGGAGCGCTCTCGTGGCCCAACGTCGCTCGCTTGGTGCGGGCCTCGTTCCTGAGCCTGCGCGAGCGTGAGTTCGCCGAAGCGGCGCGAGCCGTCGGTAACAACGATGCGCGCATCATCTTTCGCCACCTGTTGCCCAACGCGGTGGCGCCGATCATCGTTCAGGCGACGCTCGACGTCGCGGGCGTCATCATCCTCGAGTTGACGCTCTCCTTCTTAGGGCTGGGCATCCAGCCGCCGACGGCTTCGTGGGGCAACATGCTCGCCAATGCCCAAAGCGATCTCCAGACCGCCTGGTGGGCTGCGGTCTTTCCGGGTCTATGCATCCTGGTTACCGTGCTGGCGATCAACTATATCGGTGACGGACTGCGAGACGCCCTCGATCCCAACATGAGATAGGGGCGGCCTTCCAGAAGCGTCCTTCCTCGCGCGCAAGTGGCGAAATTGGTAGACGCACTAGCTTGAGGGGCTAGCGGGAGCAATCTCGTGCTGGTTCGAGTCCAGTCTTGCGCAGTATGTTTCCGATTGTGGTGGCTTCGAGAGGTACCGGCCGCGCCTTAACCGCACGGCCGAAAGTACCGAGGCTCCAGTACTTAGGAGGATCGACCATGAGCGCTCCAGACCCGATTCGAACCGATCCGGACAAACAAAGTCATCTTCGAGAACGATCGAGTCAGAGTTCTCGAGTACCGCGATAAACTGGGAGCAAAGACCTCCTTCGGTGCCGAAATGCCGGTAGGCAGCGTCCGCTACCACGAGGCATTTTCGGCCACGGCCTAACGAGCGTTCCAGTCTTGCGCGGCTACTTCCAGGTCTTTCCGAGCCCTTCCAGATTTGCGTGCGCTAGATCTTCAGGCGTCATTGCGACGCGAAGCTCCACTTCGGCATTGAATGTGAGAAACCACGGTTCGGCCAACCGCGGGACATCCGCCGGTTCGTTGACGTTCACGACAAGAGTACCGCCGCGTTGGCCGTGCTGCTCGGAGAAGTAGGAGGCTTCGGGTTTGATCGCTTCAAGAATTCTCTGCATTTTCGGCCCGGCGCTTCCATCCCGAACGGCGCTGTTGAACGGCTCGAGCGGCAGCTTAATATGCATTAGCATGCGCATAACGTTACTCCTAAAGATAAGTTGCCTCTCTACCAATATGAGACTTTCGGTTTGGCTCGGTACGAGGCGCAGAGGACGCCTGCCCCGATTTAGAAGCTAAATCCTTCCGCGAGTGCTCGTAGCCGGGTCTCGTTCTAAGGTCTTCGCCAGCTCTTTTGCCTTCGAGAGCACGAATGAACTAAAAGCGCGGGGCGCTACTTCGGAGATCGTTAGCCGACGGTCGTTGAACAACTGGCTCGTGCGGCTGTTGAGGTCGCAGGAGACGAAGGCACTCCCCTCGCGCTGAAATCCGAAGGCGAACTTCGGATACTCCACGCCGAAGAAAACGAAACCATCGGTAGCAGCGAATCCACCGGCATGCCGATCGTCGAAAACGAACATAACCTCGCCGAAGACGGGATGCTCGATAACGAACGTCGCTGAAAAGGCGCGCGACTTCACTACCGCGACTACGCCGCTTGCTTCGATTCGGTCTCCTCGGTCTGTACTACGCGAACCGGAAACACAAACGCGATCGCGAGTTCGCCGAGTTGAATCCAGCCCGTCTGTTGCCCAAAGCCTCCGCCCATTTCATCCTCCTCAAGTTCTTGAGGATCCCCGGCGATCGCCAGTCAAAGGCGCGCCGGGGAGCCACAGTGGCTTTGATTCCAGAAAGATAACCAAAGTCATTTTTTTTGGTGAAGAAAGCGGCAGACCCCGCACCCGGACCCTACCAGCGTGCCAGTTGCGTGATCTGGACCAGATTGCCGCAGGTGTCGTTCAGCATGGCGATCGTCGAGCCGGTCACCTCGGTCGGCGGCATCGTGAACTCGGCGCCTCGAGACTTTGTGCGCTCGTAATCGCCCTTGACGTCGTCGGTGAAGAACATGACGGCGGGCTGGCTCTGGGCAAACCTGGCCTCCTGGTAGGCCTTGGCCGCCGGGTTGTCGTTGAGCGCGAGCTGCAGCTCGGTCCCGTCTGGTTCTTCAGGCGAGACCACGGTCAGCCAGCGGAACGGCCCGTTGCTGAAATCGGCCTTCTTGGTGAAGCCCAGCGCTTCGGTGTAGAAGCGTAGGGCCTTTTCCTGGTCGTCCACGTACACGCTGGTCAACTTAATTCTCATCGGTTTCTCCTTCGTTGAAGTTACGTTCGGAAAAGGCAACCTCGTGCTATTCCGACGAAAGACGCGCCAAGTCTCCCCTGGGGCCTGAAACAGAGGACGGGCTCTCGACGTAGAGTTAGACAGCAATGGATTTCGCATCATGTGGCTGACGCGTTTCGCGCTTTCCCGTCCGACGATTACCATCGCGATCTTTGGCGCACTGGTCATCTTTGGCATCATCTCGTTCGTTCAACTCGGGCGCAGCTCGAGTCCGCCCAACACCGACTTCCCCGTCGTCGCGGTCTTTGCCAGCTATCCGGGAGCCTCGCCCCAAGACATGGAGCGCATGGTCATCAAGCCGATCGAAGACCAGATGTCCGGCATCGACCATCTTGACGAGTTAACCGCGAATGCCCAGGAAGGCACGGCGATCGTCGTCGTGCAGTTCAAGATGGGCACGGATCTTAATCTGGCTTCAGTGGACGTACAGCGGCGCGTGGATATCGCGCGGGTCTACATGCCGACCGACCTCGACCCGCCCGTCGTTACGAAGGCCGGCCAGGCAGAGCCGCCCCTGTTGGACGTGGCCGTCAGCTCGACGAGTCTCTCTCAGCCGCAGATCGCAGATCTCATCAATAGCGAGATTACGCCGTTGATCGAGCAGATACCCAACGTCCAGTCGGTGGACGTCTACGGTTCTGCCACTCGCGAGTTCCACGTCGAACCCGATCCGGTCAAGCTCGACGGCACCAACGCCACGCTCGAAGACATCTTCAACGCCGTCGCGATCAACAACCTCAACGTGCCGGGCGGCATCATGACACAGCCGACGCGAGAGGGCAGCGTCGCGATCCACGATTACGTCGAAAAGGCCGACGATTTGCTGGGCATTCCGCTCTCGCCGATCACGGTGCTGCAATTCCCCGTCAAGTCGTTGAAGATCGGCGACGTCGCTAATGCCTACGACAGCCACATCGCGATGCGCACGATCTCGTCGTACAACGCACACCCGCGCGTCTACATGGAGATCAACCCGACGCTGGACGCCGACCAGATCAAAGCGACTGCGTCCCTGCGAGCCGAGCTCACGAAAATTCAAGCGCAGTTCCCGCAACTGCAGTTCCACGAGATCGACGCGCCGGCCGATTACACGCAAAAGATGCTGGTGGGCGTCGGACAGTCGCTGATCGAGGGCATCGTCTTAACGGCTATCGTCATGCTGCTCTTTCTGCACGCTTGGCGCAACGCCGTCGTCGTTTTTCTCGCGATCCCCACCTCGATCCTCGCGACCTTTATCGTAATGCGGCTCTTTGGATTCCACATCGACTCGATGTCGATGATGGGTCTGGCGCTGATCATCGGGATCCTCGTGGACGACTCGATCGTCGTTCTCGAAAATATTACACGTCATCGAGATATGGGGCTCGATCCGATGAGCGCAGCCATCACGGGCCGAACGGAAATCGGCGGCGCTGCCGTTGCGATTACGATGGTTGACGTCGTCGTCTTTCTTCCGATCGCGTTCATGTCCGGAATCGTCGGTGCGTATTTGCGGGAGTATGGCGCGGTCGTTGTGACCGCAACGCTCTTCTCGCTCTTCGTCTCCTTTACGCTGACGCCGCTGCTGGCCGCAAAGTGGAGCGTTCTCACGCGCTCCGGAGCGCCGCCGGCCTGGTTGCGACTGCTCGACGACCGGCGCGTCGACATCGGGCTGCTCCTGCTGGCGGCCGCGATGTTCGCGGTGGGCACGATGACGGGCTGGTTCCTGCTCAACGCGCTCGGCATTTTTGTCGCAGCGCTGTTGTTGCTCAATGCCTTCGTCCACCGCTACGAATCGATACTGCAGCTCTATCGCTCGAAGTTCTTACCGTTCGCGCTGCGGCACGGAGCCTTCGTGGTCTTCGTCTGCCTTGCACTCCTGCTCAATTCGATCACGCTGGTCGCAGGCGGCGGCATGGTTACCGTGATCGTAGACGTTCTTTTGTTGGTGGTCTGCGCGCTCGCTCACGGCGCCGGGATGCTCTTGCGCAGGCCGCGCGCCTCGCGCCGGGTCGAACGCATCGGACCTTTACGTTTCCTCCGCTCGATCGGCACGACGAAATCCACGACGGTGGCTACGTTCGCGATTCCGGTCGTGTTGGCGCTCCTGATGCTGCCGCTGGGAGCCGTGAGCTTTGACTTCATGCCGGCGCAGCAAACTGGCGAAGTGAGCATGACGGTCTCCTATCCGCCCGGGACGCCGATTGCCCTTACCAACGGTTACGTATCCCACTTAGAGGACGCGATCCTCAAGATCGACGGCATCAAGTCGGTCAGCGCCACGACCGGCCGCAAGCCCGCCGGCTGGAGCAGCGTGACGGGCGGCAACTACGCTCAGCTCAACGCACAGATGCAAGACGGCCGCATCAAGGATACGAACAACGCAATCAAGTTAATTCGTAAGCTTGGGTACCTGGTGCCCGGCGCGGAGTTCGACGTCGCCGGCGATAACGGCAACGGACCGGCAATCTACTACTCTTTGACCGGACCCGACGACGAGATCAGTCCCGCGGCCGAAAAAGTCGCGCAGTTCTTACGAACGGTACCGGGTGCCGTCAACGTGCAGACCAGCGCTGAAAATGGCGCGCCACGAATGAATGTCGACGTCGATCGCGCCAAGTGCGAGATCCTCGGAATCAATCCGTCGGACGTCGCCACGGTGGCTCGCATCGCGGTGGATGGCGCGGTTGCGACCAAGGTGCGCACGCCCACCGGTCTGGTTGACGTTCGCGTGCAGTTCCCCGCCGCCGACCGCACGACGGAAGACGCATTGAAGTTCGTGAAGGTTCGCGCCAACGACGGTTCGCTGGTTCCCATCGGCGACGTGGCCAGCTTCAGCTGGACGACCGCGCCCACCAAGATCGAGCGCCTGAACCGCGAACGCGTCGTCAACGTCTACGGCGACGTCCTTCCCGGTTATTCGCTGGGTCAGGTCGTCGGGCCGTTGCAGAAGAAGATGCAAACGCCGGGCTTTCTTCCCGAAGGCGTGGGCCTCAAATCGCAAGGCAACTCCCAGTTCATGGAAGAGACCTTCGCGAACATGGGCGTCGCGCTGATTACATCGTTCATGCTGGTCTATATTTTAATGGTGATCCTCTACGGGTCGTTCCTCGAGCCGCTAATCGTCATGTTCTCGGTTCCGCTGGCAATAATCGGAGCGTTGATCCTGCTGGCATTGATGGGGCGCGTGCAGCCCGAGCAAGGCCAATCGCTCAACATCATTTCGATGCTCGGCGTCATCATGCTCTTCGGGCTCGTCGCGAAGAACGGAATTCTGCTCGTGGATTATTCCAACACGCTCGTGAAACGTGGCATGCGCGTGCACGATGCCGTGCTGCAAGCCTCGGCTACGCGCTTCCGGCCAATCATTATGACGACCGCAGCCATGATCTTCGGCATGCTGCCGCTCGCGCTCGGTTACGCCGAGGGCGGGGAGTGGCGCCAGGCGATGGGGACGGTCATCATCGGTGGACTCTTGAGCTCATTGATTCTAACGCTCTTCCTCGTACCCATGATCTACGAGACGTGGATCGGTTATTTCGAGCGCCGCGCGGATCGCCGCGCCATTGAAGCGGAGATGTCGCAGCCATTGGAGAGGGCGCCTGCCTAACAATGTCATCCTGAGCTTGTCGAAGGAAATGTCATCCTGAGCTTGTCGAAGGAAATGTCATCCTGAGCTTGTCGAAGGACGAAGGACGCCGAGCACTCGTAACCGGCGCGGCAGCCGGCCTCGCGGCCGGAATCGCTCCGGCATTGGCGCGCGACGGCTTCAGTGGTGTTTCGATCACCTATCGCGAGACGTCACCAGACGCTACGCTCGCCGCAATCGAAGCCGCCGGTGCAATCGCTTCGGCAGCAAAGATCGACTTTCTCGAAGATCCAACTCTCGTGGAAAAAAACCTCGACTCGCTCGTGCGGCAATACGGTCCCTTCGATACCCTCGTGCACGCCGTCGGTCCGCTCGTCGTCAAACGCTTCGCTCGCTCCACCCTCGAGGAGTACGCAGTAACGTTCGATGGTAACGTGCGAAGCGCCGTGCTGGCCGCTCGGGCGACGCTGCCGGCGATGCGCGACGCGAAGTTCGGCCGAGTTGTACTCTTCGGGATGCTCGGCTCCGAGCAGACGCGACCTTTCCGCGGCTTCTCACTCTATCAATCGGCAAAGAGCGCGCTGGTTGCATTTGCGCGTTGCCTGGCCCTCGAAGAAGCGTCCAACGGCATAACGATCAACGTCGTATCTCCGGGCGACATTCGTGAAAAGACGCTTGCGCGAAAACAGGCCCACGAGCGCCGTGCCAACAATCCGCGCGGGCGGCCGGGCAGTTACGAAGACGTTGCCGATGCCGTTCGTTTCTTCGTTGCCGCAGAGCGCGACTTTATCACCGGCGCCGTAATTGAAGTGGGCGGCGGCCTGCAAACCGCGGCGGAGTAGATGGAGGTTCTCCAAGCACAGGACAAACGTATGCTTGGCGCGTAAGCCGGGCTTGGTGCTGCGCGACGACAGAGACGAACATCAGGCATTCGCCTTACCCGGCGCGCGTCCGCACTATGGGCCCGATAAGATCGTTGCAGTCGAACACATCGATCTGCACGTTACCCCAGACTTCGAAAACGAGTCGCTCGACGGCGTCTGCACGCTGACGGTTCGCGCGCTCGACGAGCCGGTTTCGCGCTTGACGCTCGACGCCGTTGACCTCGAGATCCTTGGGGTCGAGCCGGCCTCCAAATTTCAGGCACGCGACGATAAGCTCGAGATCGAGTTGGCGACGCCGATTGCGCCGGGCGAGCGCGCCGAAATCGCCGTCACCTATCGCGCCGTAAAACCCCGAGCCGGGCTGTTTTTTATCAAGCTCACGCCGGAGCATCCCGAAAAAATCACCCACCTCTGGACGCAAAGCCAAGACCAATACGCCCGTTACTGGTTTCCCTGCTTCGACTATCCGACCGAGAAGCAGCGCACGACGACGACGATCGTCGTGCCCAAGGGTATGTTCGCCCTCGGCAACGGCGAGCTAATGGAGCGCAGAGACGAGGGCGAGCGCACCGTCTTTCGCTACCACCAGGAGGTGCCTCACAGTACGTACTTGATGACGATGGTCGCCGGTCCTTTCGTCGAGGTCGCGCAGGGAGAGGCGGGGCACAACGGCGTCCCGGTCTTTTATTACGTGCTTCCCGGTCGCGAAGACGACGGCGAGCGGGCCTTCGGTAAGACGCCGGGGATGATCGAACGATTCGAAGAGCGGATCGGCGTGCCGTATCCGTACGCTCGCTATTCGCAGATCGCGGTTTCGGATTTTATCTTCGGCGGCATGGAAAATACCGCAGCGACGACGCAGACCGATCGAACGCTTCACGATGCGGTCGCGCATCTGGATTTTTCGAGCGATCCTTTAGTCTCTCACGAGCTCGCGCATCAATGGTTCGGCGACCTCTTGACCTGCCGCGATTGGGCACAGGCGTGGCTTAACGAAGGGTTTGCGACATTTATGGAGGCCGTCTGGCGCGAGGCGGATCTCGGTTCGGACGAGTACCTCTACGATATCTTCGAATGTCTGACCGCGTACCTCCGGGAAGATGCACATCGTTATCGGCGCGCGATCGTCTGTAACGTCTATCGCGATCCGATCGAGATTTTCGATCGCCACCTTTATCAAAAGGGCGCCACCGTCTTACACATGTTGCGCGGCGAGTTGGGCGACGGGCGCTTCTGGCGCTCGATCGCGCGGTATGTCGAAGATAACGCCCAGCGTTCGGTTGAGACGATCGATTTAATTCGCGCGATCGAAGCCGCCACGGGACGGAACATGCGGCAATTCTTCAATCAGTGGGTCTTTCGCGAAGGCCATCCGCAACTCGAAGTCTCGATCGCCTGGGATGCCGCGCGCCGGGTCGCCACGCTGACGATCGATCAGAAGCAAACGGTCGATTCGGAGCATCCTGCCTATGTGTTCGATGTCGAGATTGGACTTGCGCCCGAAGCGGCTGCATTGCCCGTGCAGTTGGCGCAGGACCCGGTGAGCGGCGAACGTCGCGTGCGCGCGCGCATCGAGCGGCGGCACGAGACGATCACGGTACCGCTCGACTTCGAACCGAAACTGGTTCGGTTCGATCCGGGCTCGTTTCTGTTGGCCGACGTGCGCTACCGTTTGGGCGCCGATCTGGCGGCCGCGACGCTTGCTGCCGATCCGGACGTCATTGCCCGCATCCGAGCCGCGCGCGAGCTCGCCAAAGACGGAGGCCGCGTCGCCCGCAAGGCCATCGTAACGGCGTTCGCGCAGGAGCCGTTTTGGGGCGTGCTGGCAGAGACGGCCCTCGCCATTGGCGCGACGCGCGCGCCATGGGCTCGCGCGATTCTTATTTCGGCGCTCTCGCATCGGAATCCAAAAGTCGTACGCGCGGTAGCGGCGGCCTTGGGTGGCTTTCGCGAGCCGGATGCGGCGACGGCGCTCATCGAGATCGCCGCGAATCACGCTTCGTATTTCGTGCGCGCGGCCGCGCTGGCCGCTTTGGGGAAGACGCGCGATGCGAGAGCCTTCGACGTTCTTACGGCGGCCGTCAAAAAGACGACGTGGAACGGAACGGTGGAGGCCGGCGCGGTTCTCGGACTCGGCGAATTGGCCGACGCGCGAGCGATGGCGCCAATCGTCGATGCGTCGCGCCCGGAACGCAGCGAGGGCCTGCGCCGAGCGGCAACGATGGCGTTGGGTTCGACTCGGTGCATTGGTCGAAGAGGAGCGCACGCGCGTCGTCGCCGAACTCGAAGAACGACTTGGCGATCCGAGTTTCATGGTAACGCTCGACGCAATTATTGCTTCCGAATCGCTCTCCGACGTACGCTTGTTGCCGGGCCTCGACCGTCTCGCCCAACAGGCCGTCGATGGACGCATGCGCCGCGACGCGATGGAGGCGGCAATGCGAATTCGTCAGGGGGCCAAGGTACCGGCGCAGGTCAAAGGTATGCGCGAGGATATTGATGAGTTACGTGAAGACCAGCGTAGGCTACAGGAGAAGATCGAAGCGCTCGCGCGTGCGTAAGCGCCGCGTCTTCGCCTTCGCCCTCATCGTCACGCTGGCGACGCTGGCGGCTTGGCTCTGGAACGATGGACGAGGCGGAGCAATCGGTCATGGCGTTTCGGCAAAGGCTCTGACGAGAAGAGCGCCGCTAGCGATCGAAGCGCCGCACTGGACCAACTCGCAACGCCTTGGGCTCACGGCGGCTTTACGGGGCGCGTTCGCGCCGGCGCTCGAGGGCGCGGGAAGCTGGAGCCTGGCCGTCCTCGGGCCTGATGGCCGGACGATTTACGACGATCGCTCCGGCCAAGCCGTGGCTCCCGCATCCGTTCAGAAGCTGATTGTGGCTGCGAGCGCTCTCGATGCACTCGGTCCGCGCTATCGCTATCACACGATTTTCGCCGCGCGAGACCCGGCGGGCGACGGAGTGCTCGACGGAAATCTTTGGCTCGTCGGATCCGGCGATCCGTCGCTGCAATCTTCGGACGTTCGCAACGGCATCGCCGTGCTGTTGCGATCGGGATTGCGCCGGATCGTCGGCGGCGTCGTGATCGATTCGACGGCTATGAGCGGCCCCGCATACAATCCACACTGGGACGCGGAAGATGACGGACAAGATTACGCCACGCCGACCAGCGCGATATCGCTGGACGGCGACACGATCGAATCCTCAGGCGACGGCGGGCAACCCGTCTGGACGCCGATGCAAGATGTGCAACGCTACGTCGCGGGTCAGACGCAGACGATGCTTCGTGCGCGCGGAATCCTCGCCTCGACGTCTCCCAACCTCGGTGCCGCGCCGCTGGGAACGGTGGTCCTTTGGGATCACAAATCCGCTCCTTTAAGCGAACTCGAAGCACACATGCTCTTTCTTTCGGACAACCACTACGCCGAGCAGCTCTTGCGAACCGTCGGCGCGGAGGTGACAGGCGAGCCCAGTGACGATGGCGGAGTTGACGCCGAGCGCCATTTTTTGACGCGGCTCGGAGTTCCGTCCCCGGGCTTGAGGCTGTTGGACGGCAGCGGCCTTTCGCGCAATAATCGCGTCGCGGCGATCACGGTGGCGCGCCTTCTCGTTGCCCAAGAGTCTTCGCTCTATCGTTTACTGCCGAGCGGAGGGCGTGAAGGAACGCTCGCGGATTACGACTTCACAACCGCGCTTGGCCGGGTTCGAGCGAAGAGCGGCCACCTTTCGAATGTCGCGTCGCTCGCCGGCTACGCCACGACCATGCACCACGGGCGCGTCGCATTCGCATTTCTGATCGACGGATCTCCCGCCGATCCCGATGCCGCCATCGTTCGCGCCGTTGACCGTCTGGTCGAGTACTAGGAAAGGCCTTCGCTCGAGTGTTCGACGAGTCTCTGCTTTCACGATTGCTGGATCGTGCGTTGCAGCATGGCGGCGAATATGCCGACGTCTTCTGCGAGCGGCGTAGAACGGTGAGCTACCGGCTGCAAGACGGCCGGGTTCACGACGCCACATACGGCGTGACGCTGGGCGTCGGCATTCGCGTGGTCGTTGGCGAATCGGCCGGCTTCGCAAGCTCCGACGATCTGAGCTCCGAGGCGTTGATGGAGGCCGCCGACTCGGCGGCGCTGATCGCCCGGACCGCGCCCTCGGGGAAAACCGCTGCCGCCGAACTGCGCAGCGAGAACGTGCCGAATCTCTACGATTGCGACTCTGTGACGGCAATCGACGGGGCGCGATATGCCGCTCTGCTGGAACGTGCGGATCGTACGGCGCGCCGCTACGATCCGCGCGTCGTCGCCGTGAACGCGCACGTCGTCGACGAGCTGCAAGAAGTGTGGATTGCCAGCAGCGATGGACGATTCGTACGGGATTGCCGTCCTCTCGTTACGCTCGGCATTCAAGCCGTGGCGGCCGACAAGAAAGAGCGCAGCTCCGGATACGTCGGCGACGGGGGCCGCACGTCAATTGCCTATTTCGATCGCCAAACGCCAGAGAGGCTCGCCGAAGACGCCGCTCGCATCGCGACCGTCAATCTGTCGGCGGTCCCGGCCCCAGCGGGTGAGATGGCGATGATCGTCGGTGCCGGCGGCGGCGGCGTACTCCTCCACGAAGCCGTTGGCCACGGCCTCGAGAGCGATTTCAACCGGCGTGGCACGTCACTCTACAGCGGACGAGTCGGCGAACGCGTGGCCAGCGAGCTGGTGACGATCTACGATGATGGAAACTTGCACGAGGAGCGCGGCAGCCTCAACGTTGACGACGAGGGCGTGCCGGGGCAGCATAAGGTTTTAGTCGAAAACGGCGTTCTTCGCGGATACATGCAAGACACGCTCAACGCGCGCTTGATGGGCGCCCAATCGACGGGCAGCGGCCGGCGGCAATCCTTCCGGTTCGCTCCCCAGCCGCGCATGTGCAACACGTACATGCCCAACGGCGACTCGACCGTCGAGGAGATTGTCGCTTCGACCCAGCGCGGAATCTTCGCGAAATCCTTCGCCGGCGGCCAGGTCGAGATCGCCAAGGGAGACTTCGTTTTCATGGTTGGCGAAGGCTATCTCGTTGAGAATGGAAAGATCACCGCACCCCTTCGAAACGCCACGATCGTCGGAAATGGCCCGGACGCGATGCGAAAGGTCGTGGCGGTCGGGAACGACAGTCGTCTCGCGCGCGGCCATTACACCTGCGGGAAGGGCGGCCAGAACGTCCCCGTGGGCGTCGGGATGCCGACCGTGAAGATTTCATCGATTACCGTCGGCGGAACCCAAACATGAATGACGGCAGGGCGATCGAGTTAGCCTGCGAAGCGCTCGAGCTCGCGAGCGCTGCGGGTGCGCAAACCGCCGAGGCTTCCGTCTCCATCGCACGGCGCTTCCACGCCGAAGCGCGAGACAATGCGATTTCCAAGCTCGAAGCCTCGACGGGTAAGGGTCTCTTTATGCGCGTCTTTCGGGGCGGTCGCAAGGCAACGCTGACGACCTCCGATTTCTCACCCGACGGAATGAGCGACGCAATTCGTCGAGCGGTAGCTCAGGCGGATCAAGTCGCGGTGGACGAGTTTGCGGGCTTGCCCGACGTCGTCGCCGGCGAAGCCGTCGATCTGGCCCTCTTCGATCCCCGTATCGCCGACCGCGATGGCGCCGAGAAGCTCGACGACGCGATCAAACTCGAGCGGTTGATCCGTGAAGCCGACGCGCGCGTCGTGACCTCCAGCGGTTCCAACTACACCGATGCGATTGCCGTCACGGCAATCGCGAATACTTCGGGATTTTCGGCCGTCTACAGCTGGACGCGCGCGGGGCGCTCGACCGGCCCCGTCGCCCTCGACGGCGGCGTCAAGCGAATCGCCCACTATGGGACTGCCGGACGATATCTCGACGATCTGGAGGCGGCGGGAAGCGTGGCGACGACGGCCGTGCGACGAGCCGTCGATCTCTTCGGCGCGCGTAAGCCCCCGACGATGCGCGTGCCGGTGATTTTCGAGCGCGACGTGGCTGCTACGCTTCTCGACGACATCTTTGCGGCCGCTTCCGCCGGCAATGTAGCGATTGATAACTCTTGGCTGACGGAGCGGACGGGAAGCCGTGTTGGCAGCGAGCTGGTTACGATCGTGGACGACGGACGACTCGTTGGAAAGCTCGGAAGCTCGCCCTTCGATGGTGAAGGGGTTCCAACGCAGCGCACGCCGGTTTTTGAGCGCGGAACGCTGCGAACGTTCCTTTACGACACCTACTATGGGCGTAAACTCGGCGCTGCGAGCACGGGCAACTCGACAGGTGGCGGGATCGGGCCGAACAATTTTTACCTCGAACCGGGAGCGATGTCGCTTGCGGAGCTGATCGCGGCGACCCCGCTCGGCGTCCTGGTGCTCGATACGATCGGATTCGCGACCGAACATGCATCGGGCACGTATAGCCGCGGTGCGCGCGGCTTCTTCATCGAGAACGGCGAACTCGCCTATCCCATCGACGAGTTTACCGTCGCCGGGCAGTACGTCGACATGCTTGCGAACATCGATTCGGTCGCCAACGACCTGCAGTTCGACGCGACCGTCGTTTCGCCGTCGTTTCGCGTCTCCGAGCTGATGGTGAGCGGTAACTAAGAGATGACGCAGCCGATCAGCTTAACGCTCGTCTTACGGATCGAGACGCCCAACGAGCCGGGCGCTTTCGGTATGCTTGCCAATGTGATCGGCGATGCCGGGGGAGCCATTAGCGCCGTCGACATGCACACGGTCGCCCGATCGCGCGTCGTTCGCGACGTCACGATCGGCGTTGCCTCCGATAGCGTTGCCGATGAGGTACGCAAGGCGGTCGAAGCGATCGACGGCGCGCGAATCATCTTCGCGGCCGACTCGACCTTTCTCGCGCACATCGGCGGCAAGATTCGCATCGAGCCGAAGATCGCGATCAAGACGCGGCAGGACCTTTCGACGGTCTATACACCCGGCGTCGCGCGCGTCTCGATGGCAATCGCCGCCGATCCCAGCAAAGCCTTCCAGCTAACGATCAAACGCAATACTGTAGCGATTGTCACCGACGGCACGGCAGTGCTCGGGTTGGGCGATATCGGGCCGCTCGGAGCACTTCCGGTCATGGAAGGCAAGGCGATGCTCTTCAAGCAGTTCGCCGACATCGACGCTTTCCCAATCTGCCTCGACACCAAGAACGTTGACGAAATCGTTGAGACGGTCGTGCGAATTGCTCCGGTGTTCGGGGGAATCAATCTCGAAGACATCAGCGCTCCGCGCTGCTTTGAGATCGAAAATCGCTTGATCGAAGCGCTCGATATTCCGGTCATGCACGACGACCAGCACGGCACGGCGGTCGTTATTCTTGCAGCCCTGATCAACTCGGCGCGCGTCGTCGGCAAGCGCTTGGAGGACCTGCAAGTCGTCGTTTCGGGCAGCGGTGCCGCGGGAACCGCAACGATCAAAATGCTGCTCGGCGCAGGCGTGCGCGACGTGATCCCGGTCGATCGCAGCGGTGCGCTCAATCGCACCGACCGGTACGAGAACCCCCACTGGCGCTGGCTGGCCGAGCATTGCAATCTGGAGAACCGCCGCGGATCGCTGCGCGAGGTATTGGCCGGCGTCAACGTCTTTATCGGAGTCTCCGCGCCAGGCATCTTACAACCCGAGCATATCGCGAGCATGGCGCGCGATCCAATCGTCTTCGCGATGGCCAACCCAAATCCGGAGATCATGCCCGACGTCGCGGCTCCGGTGGCGGCGGTCATTGCGACCGGACGCTCCGATTTCCCCAATCAGGTAAACAATCTGCTGGCCTTTCCGGGAATCTTTCGCGGTGCTCTCGACGTTCGAGCCGCGCGCATCACCGAACGAATGAAGCTCGCTGCCGCCTCGGCGATCGCCGAGATCGTTACCGAGGAAGAGCGCAACCCCGAGTACGTGATTCCTAGCGTCTTCGACGTTCGCGTCGTGGATGCAGTCGCCAAAGCGGTCGCGAACGCCGCACAAGAAGAGGGCGTCGCGCGACGCACGCCGGGCAAGATCGAAGGAGAGGACGCAATCGATCGTGCCTCGCGATGAGCGCGCAAATGGAAGCCTACGCTTCGGCCGCTCTGCGGCGACGCGAGAATAGCCGAGAATAGCCGCTAGCAGCTACTTGTTGCTGATCGCGGTGCCGATCGGCTCTTCAACATTGGTACTCTAGTTGGTCGGCGTGCCGCCGGCCGGATATGCCCAACGATTGGCGGTGCTCGGAGGTCAGCTCTCGCTGCTCGTTCCCGGCAGCATCCACGACTTGCCACGATCGGCGTGGGTTGCGACCGCGGAGGTTTGCGGCATCGCGCCCGTCGCACCGATCGGCGGCTGCGACCCGCTACACCCGGCGAGCAACGCAGCGACGGCACAGATGCTAAGCGCGCGACAATAGAGCATTGAGACCTTCATTCTTCGCTACCAACTAAAGACGACGAGGCCGTTATCCGCCGACTCCTTCCACCCTCGCCACATGCGCACGTCGGTAGCGTTGCGCTCGACGAACGAGGAGCCACCGCCCCCACCACCTCCGCCGCCAACGCCGCCGCCGTAGTCATCGCCGCCGCCACCACCGCCGCCGCCACCGCCGTAGTAACCACCGCCGCCACCACCGCCGCCACCACCGCCGCCGCCGCCGCCGAGATAGCTAAGGTACCCCCCGGGACCGGCCCCGCCGCCGCCCTCTCCGAGCGAACCGTCGCCGCCCGGTTCCCCGCTACCGTAGCTACCGGTGCCGCCGCCGCCGCCTCTTCCGCCGCTTTTTTGGGTGCCGCCGCTGCCGCCCCCGCCCGCCTGAGGGCTATAAAATCCGGGAGCGCCACTACCTGCGCTTCTGCCGCCCCCTTCGCCTCCGACGCCGTAGCTGTAATCGAGGCCACCTTGGCCGCCGGCGCCGCCTGCTACGAGGACGCGATCGTCCAAGCTGTTGCCACCCTCGCGAATATCCGTCGCGCCGCCGCCGCCGTAGGCATGGCTATTCCCTGAGCTGGTACTACGATAGCCTGGGCCGCCACCGTTGTAGCCGCCAAGATGGCCCTTACCGTCGCCTCCGACGTACACTACCAGCTTCTCTCCTGGGGTTACCGGGATAACTGCATGCACGCGCCCGCCGTAGGCAACAGGGGAGCCCGCGCCCCTTGCGCCACGAGCAATAACTTTGATCTGCCTCACGCCCGCCGGCACGGTGAAATACTGCGTTTCGCCCGTGAAATCAAACGATTTCTGGCCTGGAAGATGGTCAGGGGCGGCGCCGGTAGGCACGACACCGATCGGCGTTTGCGATCCGCCGCATCCGGCGAGCACTGCCGCAGCCATGCAGCCACTAACGGTGAGACGACCGAACTGCGAAAGCATCACATCGTATTCCCTTTTTAAAGATGAACGGATCGGCGACCAGCTACGTTCGGCGCTGCGTTTCAGTTCCATCGCATCAGCCGCTTCGCAAAGGGCACCGGTTTCAGGGCTTAGGCACCTGCGCTGATTCGCTAGTGGTCGGTTCTGTGTATGCCCCGACCAGCGCGATGAGCCTAGGGGTCCCCTAAACGCACGGGCAACGCGGTTTATCCGCCTGGACGGCATTCACGCGGTCCTGCGCATCAAATGTAATCGTTACCTCTGTGCGACACCCGCAGGTCGGCATGACGCTGAACGCTCCCCAAAGCATTACATGGGCGTCGGGTTCGGGAGTAAACGCAGCCCGTGGTATCCCGGCACAGGCTCCTTCCCAGTTTGGTAAGGGCTCGTTACGATAAGGCCAATTGCCGCTCGTCCGATTCGTTTGGAGGTCACAGGCGCTTCCGAGGCTTTCGCCAGATGGAAGAAACTTCTCCGGCTGCCCGATGGCTTTGATGTAGTCGAAATTGTATGCGACTAATTTTTTGGACCTGAGCATTTCGTAAGCGGCGTCACGCGACGTTCCGGGTACGAGGTGTTCCCTTATCCAAGCTGCTTCCGACGCAGCGTAGGCTGCGCCTTGATCGCCCGCTGTTACAAACGCCTGAGCTATAGCAGCCCCAAGTGCGAGCCGCGAAGCACGATCGCTGGGTGTGCTTGCATAGATCGCTTGTAGCATTGGGCCTGCCCTACCCGCATCCATTAGCGCAAGAGCCATCGCAGCTACAAGTTCTTCCCCGACCTTTTTCGACGCTGTGTCAGAGAGATTCGGACTGCGGGTCGCAGTGGATTCCCAGATCGTCTCAATCTCTGGCGGGCCGGCATCGCGGCCCTGATAGGAAACGTAGGGCGAGTCTGGCGGCATTTCGGTAGGCCGCTTCTGAACCTGCTGAATCTTCGGCGTGGCCTGCGAGTAAAGGCCCTGCTTGAATAGGATTATGTCCATCGTGGTGATTTGACGATCGCCCACCGATACGCTGATCGTCGGATATGAACTCGGCGTTGAAGTGGGTGCTGGCGTTGGGCCGACCGCTGCGAGAACGATAGCGAGGAGCGGGGCGAGCGGGGCGCACGTCATGCCAGCAGAATAATCCAGCAAGCGGTGAAAGTCCGCTCTATGATGAGTGCATCCGAGGCTTTACGGCTATGGCGTCGGTTTAGGCGCAGGGTGCTCTTCGATCGGTTGCGGCAACTGCTTCCCGTCGTTTTCATATCCGCGAAGGAACGGCATTCCGGGCTCCCACGACGACTCATCCTTGAATGTCGCGCGTTTCACGGTGATGACTTCGCGCGACATGAGCCTCACGACGCGATCGGACCAGAGCGGGCCGTGCCAGCAGTGATCGGCGATGTTAACCGGCGGCGTAAACGTGCCTCGGTCGACAACGCCAAAATCCGCTTCGACGGTGTCAGAATAACTCTCGACCACGAATGACAAGTCAACCGAGGTCGCCACTTTGGTCGAAACGTTTCGAAACGACACGCATTGGTTGTAATAGCGGCCCGTATCTGAGTTATGCAACCCAACTAAATAAATGTGAATCGGCAGCGATTTGTAATTTCGCACGATGTAACTCTGGATCCGGAGGCGCTCGGGCACGGGGGTCGCCGCGGCTGCGGTGGAAGCGGATGCGCATCGTACCCAGACTTCGCCGGAGGTCCAGGTGATTTTGTCGCTGTAACTCAGTGTGGCCGTCTGCCTCCAGCGTTCGGGAACAAGGGTCGAGGAGACGATGCGAGCGTAGGAGTCCCCGTACTTTGGGTCTTTTATAATTAGCCTCGGGCTATCGGTGATCGTAATCGGCTGCCGCGGGATTGTGCTGGAGCCGGAGCGGCACCAGGTGCCTAGAAATCCGCCGCTCGCCAGCGCAGTACTGTTGCTATGCCATGAGGTCCACAAAAAGAATGCGGCGGCCGCTACGCAAACAATTAGCGCGCGACGGCTTTGCCCCAAATTCGTCATCTGCTTTTTCCTTTCGCAAACGAAAAACCGCCTGAGCTTTTGCAGCTCCGCTTAGCTCCATCTTAGCACCCAATCCTCGATCTCGGAAGCCGCCTCGGCCCACCGCCCCGTGCCCAGCCCGCTGGGTTCCGCGGCGTTGCTAGCAACAGAAGCGCGCGTGCGCGAGCTGATACCCGATCAGCAGCAGAACGCCGCTGACCGCTAGCGGGATCGGCGCGGCGACGAGCGCGGCGATTCGCGTTGCGCGGTTTTTGAGGGTTCTTATCGCAAGGGCGATGAGGGCGATACTGGCGGCGGGGAGCACGAAAACGATGGCCGGAAGGAGTATCGGAAGAAGCGTTTGCGAGGCGCGAGGGGACTCGACGTCGGCGAGCGCGAGTGCGATGGCGACGATTGTGAGAATGGGTGCGACGATTTTTGCGTCGTCGCGTAGCGTTGTATTTGCCGTGGCGCTTAGGGTGATGAGGAACAGTGCGGCGGCTGAAACGCCGTAGGCGATCGCAGCGATGCCGCATGCAGGCAGAAAGAACTCCGGATCCGTTATGGCATCCACTATGTCGTCATTGTACTCGCTTGGGAGAGCAAGTCAGATGTAATCGCCGAGCGTGAGCTTTACGGTGCGTTGCGTTGCGCCTTTGCCGGTTATCTGCAAGGTCACCACGGTTCCCGCAGGCTGGTCGAAAACGTCGCGAATCTGGCCAAGCGACATCCCGCCGGCCGGCGAGCCGTCGATCGCGGCGATGACGTCGCCCTTCGCAATGCCCGCGCTCGCCGCCGGCGTTCCGGGACGCGCGTCGACAACCACCGTGCTGCCGGCGTGGCGGATGAGAAAGAGCCCGGAGCGCTCGTAAACGTCCGGCTCGCGGAGCGCTGCGTTGGGCGCGAGCGCCATCGTACCGTTGCGATAATCGAACGTGACGGTAAAACGCCTCAGCAGGTTACCGCCGATGTTGGCGGCGACGAACGGCGCCGCGAACGCGCCCTGTGTCTGCGCCGAATAGTCTGCAATGAGGTTCGTGAGCGTGAGATCCCCGATGCCGACGGAGGCAACGCGCCCGAGCCGTCCGACAGCTGGGCCGCCGACGCCGAATCCGTTGACTCCGGGCGCGGTGAGCGTTGCCGGAACGATTTGCGGATGCGCGGTCGTGAAGGGACCCATGAAGCTAATCGTGTCGCGCGCGCCCGTATCGATCGCGCACTCCGCCGGAATGCCGTCGATCGTGCACGCAATCTGCGGTTGCGTGCCGTAGAAGACGAACGGCAGGAGGTGCGCGTTTTCGGGTGCGGTCGCGGTACCCGGTAGGCTCAGCGTCACCGTTCTGTCGGCGTAGTCGAACGTCGTTACGTAGCGCGCGAGAACTTCCCAGCCGATCAGTCCGTCGACCGGACGGCCCGCCGAAACGCCAAAACCTTGCCGCGTCGGCGCGACGCCGAAGAGTTGATTGGTGAGGATGGCGTCACCAACTTGCATTTTAGCGACGTTGGCAAAGCTGAAGTTTTCCGTCGCAGAGCCGACGCCGCTGCCCGCAACCGAGCCGCGGCCGAACGCGCCGATCTCTTTGGCGACGGCCGGATCGACGATGTTCGCGCCGCCGGTATCGAAGATGAAGTGATAGGGCCCTTTGCCGTTGAGCATCACATCGAGATAGACGTGATTTTCGCTGAGCGTGACCGGGATGCTCGTCGACGTTTTACCGTCCAGCATCGAAAAATCCGTGGGCTGCGTTTGCGGACGCGCGAGCGCGGCCTCTGCGTCCGGCGGGTCGAGCGTCACGCTGGTTATCGTCGCGTCGGAGTTGTTGCCGTCGCTCGAATCGGTATGCGTAGCGTACGGGACGTTCAAGCCGCCTACTTTGCGATAATCGGAGAAAATCGAGGTCGCCGTGGTAAAGCCGTTGACGAAAAACGCGCGTGCCGGAAGGTGCGTCGTCCGGTCGAACCAGAGTTCGAACGGCACGAGCGAATCGCGCGGGGTGATGCTCAGCACGTCGTATGAAGTGCCGCTTGCCGTTTTCGTGCCAAGCGCGGCGATGGCGGCGCCGCTCATTTGCGGTCGCCAGAGCGCGTAGCTGGCGAGATAGGCTTGATCCACTTCCGAGGCGCGGCCACTATCGCCGCCGGTATTCCAGACGAGATGTGTTTGGTCGGCGTTCCAGGCGACGCGGCCATCGTACCCGTCTTGCGAGACAACCGGCCCGAGGTTTGTCGATTCGGCGAAGCGGCCGTCGCGCAGGTCGATCCACTGCGTCCCGGTGCCGGTGAGGCCGGCGGCGGAGATGTTCATATCGGCGCTCATCGTGCTTGCCGAGGCGATCGATGAAATGCCAAGGGCCTGCCCCGAGGCGGCGACGAGCTGCGCGACACGGGGGTCGGCATCCGCGGCACCAGCGAGAGCGGGGGCGACGATGGCAGCGGCGATCATGCCAAGAGTGGTAAGGCGAAGGAGTCTCATAAAATCCTATACGGGGTCGAGTCCGCTATGTTTCGCTATGGCGAGCTCCGCCGCAGCAGCATGCGTTCCTCGACGCGAATGCGCCACGACAGCAGCGCCGCGTTCAGAATGGAGAAGACGATCGCGATTTCTACGGCGCCGAACGCGAGCGGCAGAATCGCGATCTCCGCGCAAACGACGATGTAGTTCGGGTGGCGGAAGAACCGATAGGGGCCGCGCCGCGCGAGCGGCGCCCCGGGCACCGTAATGATGCGCGTCGTCCAATACTCACCGAGGCTCGCAATGCTCCAAACGCGCAAGGGCTGCAGCAACGCGTAGAGTCCGAGCAGCCACCAGTTCGGCGCGCGCGAGGCGGGAATCAGCACCGCCATGCTTGCCAGCCATCCACCGTGCAGCAGCACGAAGAACGGGTACTGCGCGCCGCCGATTTCGATGCCGCCGCGTTCGAGAAGCCGTCGCGTGTTGCGCGCCGAGTAGAGCAGCTCGGCAACTCGTTGAACGGCCACAAGTGCAAGAACGATCCAGAGAACGCTCATCCTTCGACTGCGCTCAGGATGACACGGGGCGGTTTTCGAGCAGGGTGAAGCCGGCGGTGAAGCCGGGGCCTAACGAACTAAGCAGTGCTCGCCTCCACGGCGTCGTCGATGCGAGCGTCCGCTCGAGCACGAACATCACCGTCGCCGCCGACATGTTGCCGTAATCGCGCAACACTCCGCGCGATTCATTAAGCCGATCGGGGTCGATCTCGAAGGCAACCGCCAAAGCGTCCAGCACTTTCGCACCGCCCGGATGGCAGACGAAGCGATCGATATCGCGTAACGCCAGACCCTGCGAGGAAAGAAAATCGACCGTCACGTCATGTAGTCTCGTCGTCACAAGCTCGGGGATATCGCGCGAAAAGATCGCCTTGAGGCCGTCAGCGGTGACGTCCCAGCCCATCACGTCGAGCGACTCCGGCCACGTGAACTCACCGCCGCCCAGAACTGCCGGGCCCTCGCCGTCGCAAGAGATCAGCGCCGCCGCGGCACCGTCGCCGAAAAGGGCGGTCGCTACGATGTTGCTCTTGGAGAAATCGTCCCGCCGAAAGCAAATCGCGCAGAGTTCCACGACCACGAAAAGGACGAGCGCGCCGGGTTTCGCCCGGGCCATCAGGGCGGCGCGCTCCAATCCAATGACGCCACCGACGCAGCCCAGCCCGAAGATCGGCAAGCGGCGTAGGGTTGGACGCAACCGCATGCGCTCCATTAAGAGCGCGTCCAGGCTGGGCGTGGCAATTCCGGTCGTCGAAACGACGACGATGGCGTCGATTTCGTCCGCTTGGCGCCGCGCGCGCCGAAGCGCCTCGTTGGTTGCCGTCTCGAGAAGATCGACCGCCGAATTGAGATAGACCGCGTTGCGGTCGGGCCAATCGTGCTCCTCTTCGTACCACTCGATCGGAACGCAGGAGTAGCGGCGCTCGATGCCCGTGTTGCCGAACATTGGCAGGAGCCGGACGATTTCGCGAGAGCGCGGACCGAGCGCTAAATCGATCCGCCGAACAACCTCGGCCTGCCCGAGCACGAATGGCGGAACGGCCGTTGCTACCGCTAAGACGGCAGGGTCCTCGCGACCCGCGATGGTAATGGCATCCTCCCGTGTCTTTTAGGCAAATCGCAGCGGCGCTTTTGGCCGCCGCCTTGTTGGGTGCGGGGAGTCGAACGACTCCTCTCATCATATACTCCGCACCCGCAGGCGATCGTCCAGCCGGAGCCGACCGAATAGACCCCGCCGATGCCATTCTTCCCGATGGACGAACTGCGGCACCCGCGGGCGCTACCCTACTGGTCGGCACCGGCGCACTTGGTATGGCGTTTTCGCCGGACGGCCGGTACGCCATTCTGTCCGGGCCGTCGTCGCTCTCGATCGTGAACGTCGCGACGATGAAGGTCGCGAGCATCTATCAGAATCCTTCAGCGTCGTTCTTTATGGGCGTGGCGGCAACACACGACCCGCGTGATCCCACCCGCACGATCGTACTCGCCTCGGACGCGGCGGCCGGGGCGGTCGACGTTTTCGACCTCGACGCGAGCGGTACCTTAACCGCAGAAGCGGCTGTCGCACTCCCTTCGACGCACGGTGCTCGCGCGTTTCCCGCGCAGATCGCCGTCTCGCCAGACGGTCGAAAGGCGTACGTCGCGAATAATCTCGGCGATTCGGCGATTGAAATAGATCTCTCGGATCGGACCGTCGCGCAAACCATTCCCGCGGGCGATTTCCCACTCTACATTGCAGCCGGCCGTGAGACGGTGCTTGCTAGCGGCAGTGGGCTCTCCGCGTATGCCCCGCTCCCGACGCCCGCGCCGGAACCAAACTTTGCCGCCCCGGCATTCGATCCGAACAAATCGTCGGCGCTCTCGGTCTTTGATTTCCCTCCGGGAAGCACGAGCGTCGATCCCGCGACGGTCCCGATGGATCCGGCACCCGACGGAACGCAGGTTATCGGCGGGGCCGCGCCGGGCGCTACGGTGCTCAGTAAAGACGGCCGGTTCGCGTTCGTCGCCCTTTCCAACGTGGATCGCGTTGCGGTCGTCAGCCTCTCCGGCGCGCCTCGCGTGGTTCGCGGTCTCGACCTTCGTTTATATCCCGGCGCTCCGTACGGCGCTGCGCCCAGCGGCCTCGCACTCAGCCCCGATGGCAAGCGGCTGTACGTTGCACTGGCAGGATTGAACGCTGTCGCGGTGCTGGACGCGCGGCGTGCAACACGTTACCGCTTGGGCCTGATTCCGACCGGCTGGTTTCCGACGGCGATCGCACTTTCGGCCAAAGGCCGCTACCTATACGTGGCCAATGCGAAGGGCGATGGCGGCCGCGCGATGCTGCAGCGCGTGGATCTCAAGCACACGTCGCTGGTCAAGGAGACGCTGGCCACGCTGCGCTACAATCGGACGCCCAGCGTTGCAAAATTCGATCCGGTGATTCCGCCCCTTCGTTCGACCAAGCGTAGCGACGTCATCGATCACGTCGTTTACATCGCCGTAGGCATGCGCGGTTACGACGCGATGCTCGGCGACCTCAAAGACGATTCGGGCAATCCGCACGGCAACGGCGATGCCGCGTTGAATGTCTACCCGCAGAGCGTGACGCCAAATCTGCACGCACTCGCTCGCAGCTATGCGCTCGCGGACAACTTTTACGCAGCCGATGCGGATTTGAACGTAGCCAAGCAGTCCGCCACGGCCTCGGCGGCGACGCTCTATCAGCAGCTCGTGGATGCTGCAAGCGCCTCTCGCTCTCCGATGGACGACCACGGCGACGATCCCGAAGATTATGCTCGCGGCGGCTATCTGTTCAATGCGTTTGCGCGAGCGGGATTGACCTATCGCGATTACGGTGGACTCCTGCGTCTCTCCGGCTACGACGGAGCCGCGTATCATCTCGACGTGCCCGCGCTTGCCGCCCTGGCGGGCAACGTGGATCTCAATTATGCCGGCTTCAGCCGGAAAATCGGCGATGTGGCTAGGGCCCACGAGTTCGTTGCCGACATGCAGACCTTCGTGCAGGGCGATCGCGTGCCGAGTTTTACTTATGTCTGGATTCCGACGGACGACAGCACGGCCGGCGTTAAGGATGCCGACGCTGCGCTCGGCAAGATCGTGGATTTTGTCTCTCATACGCCTCACTGGAGCTCGACGGTTATCTTCATCGTTCCCGAGGGCGTCAGTTCGCCGGACGATCACGTCAACGGCATGCGCAGTTACGCCTTAGTCGTTTCACCGCTGGCCCGGCGCGGATACGTCGGTGAGCAGCACCTCAGCGTGGACAGCGTCGTGAAGACCGAAGAGGAAATCTTCGGGCTGCCGCCGCTTTCGCTCAACGATCTCCTCGCCTCCGATATGGCCGGCTTTTTCACCGAAGCTCCGGTCCCCGAAACGTATCAAGCGCAGTGACGCGCACGGCGGTTGGTTTTGGCCCGCGCTTGGTGGCCACCGCAACGGGGCGCCTGCGTTGCGCGGTGTTAGTGCGGCCGAACGCCGGCATCGAGCGCACCGGCGCGCGAATAGGCGAGCCGGGAGCGATTTATGAGCGCGCGTCGGAGCAGCACGACGTCTTGCGTTCGACGCTCGAGTATTTCGGCGTCGAAACGATCGTACTTGGGTCGCACGCGAGCGATGCTTACGAAGTGAGTGCGGGGGATGCCGCGGTAGTCTTTGAGGACGGCGCCGTTATGATGCGTCCGACCGCGATGTCGCGACGTGCGGAAGCCGATCGCATGCAGGCCGAGTTCGCCGTGCTCGACGTGCCGCTGGCCGGTCATATTGCCAGTCCCGGATTACTCGACGGCAACGACGTCATTCTGGCAGGCGAGACCGCCTTCATCGGTGTCGGCTCGCAAGGAAACGAACCTGGGCGCGCCGGCTTCGCGAGACTGGCGCACTCGCACGGGTATCGCGTCGTCGAGGTCAAGCTCGCTCCGGACGTGCTCGCGCTGCGCTCGGTAGCGAGTGCCGTCGCCGAGGACACGATCGTCGTCGGATCGGATAAAGCCGACGCTGCCGCCTTTGCCGGTTTTCGGACGATCGTGCTGGAACGCGGTGAGGAGCTGGCCGCGGGAGCGCTTTGCCTGGGGGAACGGCACGTAATCGCCGACGTCCGCTACCGCACGGCGTTGGGACAGATGCGACGCGCGGGCATCGCCGTCGAATCGATCGACCTCTATGAGTTCGCGAAGCTTGGAATAGCTCCGTCGATGCTGGCATTGGCGCTCAAGCGCGAGTGAGCTGGAGGACCGATGCGATTTGCCGTCTTTTCTGACGTTCATGGAAACCTCTTAGCGCTCGACGCCTGTTTGGCGGATCTCGAATCTCAAGGAGGCGCCGACGGTATCGCCGTTGCGGGTGATCTCTGCTTGGATGGACCAAAACCCAAGAAGGTACTGCTGCGTCTGGAAGAGATCGGCGCCGCGTGCATCCGCGGCAACAAGGACCGCTATGTGTTTGATGAAGCGGTTGCCGAAACGTTGGCGCCGGCCGAGCGAGCGAAGATTGCGTGGACCCGGCGGGAGATCGGCGAACAATGGCTCTCGTGGCTGCGTGAGCTGCCTTTTGCCCTGCGCATCGGTGAAGACGACAATCAACTGTTGATCGTGCACGCGAATCCAAAGAACGACGACGAGCACATCTGGCCCGATGCGGACGAAGGCGTGCTCGAGCGCCTCGTCGGCGACGAGGCCGCAACGGCGATTGCCTTCGGTCATCTGCACTTGCCCTACGTGAGAATGTGGCGCGGCAAGCTTCTGGTTAACGTGGCGTCAGTCGGTCTACCGAAGGATGGCGATCCGCGGGCCTGCTATGCGATTTTCACCGAGCGTGACGGTGGCTGGCAGGTCAAGCACCGGCGCGTCGCGTTCGACGTCAAGAAGGTCGCAACCCAATTGAGCGACTGCGGGATTCCGGAGAGTACGGAACTGATTGCCACTCTTCGCCGCCACCGGTACAAACGATTAAAGAACTCCATACCATAGGCTCTTCCCCCGCTCCGGCCATCGAAGTGAATGGCCTCGTGAAGCGGTATGGCAGCTTCACGGCGGTCGACGGAATCTCGCTGAGCGTCGAATCGGGCGAGTTCTACGGTTTTCTCGGGCCCAACGGCGCCGGCAAAACGACGACGATCAACGCGATCGTCGGTTTAGCTCGCACCAGCAGCGGGAGCATCCGGATCTTCGGCTACGACAACGAACGGCAATGGCGCGAGGCTCGGCGTCTCATCGGCCTTTCGCCGCAGGAGTTCAACTTCGACCGGTATCTGTCGCTGCGCGACGTTCTCATCTACGCCGCGGGTTATTACGGGCTGCGGGGAAAGCAGGTGGACGAGCGAGCCGACATGCTGCTGGAGCGCTTCGGCCTGACCTCGCACGCGCATCTCGAGTACACGAAGATTTCGGGCGGCCAGAAGCGCCGGCTTTCGTTGGCGCGGGCCTTGATGCACGAACCGAAGCTCTTGATTCTCGACGAACCCACCGCCGGCGTCGACGTCGAGCTTCGCTTAGCGCTTTGGGAGTGGCTGCAAAAGCTCAACGCCGAGGGGCTGACGATCTTTCTGACGACGCACTACTTGGAAGAAGCCGAAGAGCTGTGCCGGCGCATCGCGATCGTGCGCGCCGGCCGAATCGTAGCGGAAAAGCCGACCGAAGAGCTCGTCGCGTTAGGCGCATCCTTGCAAGACGTATTCTTGGAGCTGACGCGCAATTAATACCGTCGCGTTATGGACGCTAGTCAAGCGCGAGATCGTTCGCAGCCTCAAGATCATCAACCAAGTGATCTGGCCGCCGATCATTACGACGCTGCTCTACGTCTTCGTCTTCGGCCTCGCATTAGGCAGCCGCATACCGGTCGTCGACGGCGTCAGCTATGCGCAGTTCTTGATCCCCGGACTCATTATGCTCCAGGTGATCGATTCGTCGTACGGCGAGTGCTCGAGCTCGCTGTTCCAGGGACGGTTCATGAACTCGATCCAGGAGCTGCTGATCGCGCCGATGTCGGCCTACGATCTCGTCGGTGGCTACGTCATCGGGAGTTTGGCGCGCTCGATGTTGATCGCCGGCCTCATCACCGTGCTCGGCGTCATCCTCGTCCACAGCGTTCCTCACGACTGGCTGATCTATTTCGTAGTGATCGCGCTCGTCTCGATCTTATTCTCGGCCCTCGGCCTCATTTTCGGCTTGCTCGCCGACAAGTTCGATCACATCGCGATCCTCACGACGTTCGTCATCACGCCGCTTACGTTCGTCGGTGGCGTCTTCACGTCGGCAAAGATGCTCCCACCGGCCCTGCAGACCTTAGAGCTTTTCAACCCGATCTTTTATACGATCGACGCCTTTCGACGCAGCTACACGGGGCAGAGTTACCTGGCACCCGCGTTCTCGATTGGGATGGTCGTGCTTCTTACCGCGATTTCACTCGGCATTATCTTGCGCCTGATGGCAATCGGCTATAAGCTGCGTACATGAGCCTTTCGATCGCCGCTATCGGGGTGATGCTCGCGCTGTCGCCGCCTGCCACACTTCTGGCCGTCCAGCCGTGGACGGGCAACGAGTTTCAGACGACGAGCGCGGCGGCTGCAAAGTACCGTTTGAAAGTCACCGGCACGGCGGAATCCGTCGTCCATTTGCAAGCTTCCGGCGTGGCGAACGGCTGGCTCGCTGCTTTTTGCACGCCGAAGATCTGTTCGCCAGAGCGCGTTGACGTCGCGATACCTTCCTCGGGCGAAGCCGTCTTACAGTTTGAGCTCATCCGCGAGTCGGATACCGCACCGAAGCGCAGCGGCGCAACGATTAGCGACAACCGCGGCGCCAGCGTAAGCGTCCCATGAGAGAGAGATCGGGGGCGCGGCGCGGTCTCGCGGGCATTGTTGTTGCGCTGATTCTTTCGGGCTGCGCGGGCAATATCGGCGCGTACGATCCAGCACACGCCGTCGCCGCGGGCACTCGCTCTGCGGCGGGCTCGGAACAGATTCTCTACAGCTTCACCGGTGGCAGCGACGGCGGTAACGCCGCAACCGGGCTGGCTCTCGATGGCAACGGAAACCTGTATGGCACGACCGTTACCGGCGGAGCCTCGCAGTGCGGCACGATCTTCAAATTGACCCTGCAAGCGAGTCCGCCGTGGCCGGAGACCGTGCTGCATAATTTCGGCTGCTACACCGACGGGAAGAATCCACACGGTGGAGTGACCTTCGATCGGCGCGGAAATCTCGATGGTACGACCGTCGCCGGCGGTTCCGGCGGATCGTGCAGCAGCGACGGCTGCGGGATCGTCTTCCAGTTGACGCCACAGACCGAGAATGTGCTGCACAATTTCAGTGCCGGCCGCGACGGATTCGGACCGGGCGGCGGCGTCGTTTTCGATCCGACCGGCAACGTGTACGGAACGACTCCCGACGGGGGCTCGCATTCCGAGGGCACGATCTACGAGGTTTCGCGCGCCGCGCGTCAATGGCACGAGAAAGTCATCCACGCATTTACCGGGGGTGCGGATGGGGGCGTCGGTTCACTCGGTCTTTTGCTGCGCGATGCCGCGGGCAGTCTGTATGGTGTCACGGAGATCGGCGGGGCTCACGGCGCCGGTACGGTCTTCAAACTGCACCCGGCTTCAGGGAAGCGGTGGAACCTGACGACGCTCTACGCCTTCAAGGGTCAGCCCGATGCCGGTTCCCCGTACGGCGGTCTGGTCGCCGACGCAGCCGCGGATCTCTACGGGACCACGTACTACGGTGGCGCCGGTGGGCTGGGCAGCGTCTTCGAGCTCGCGGCGAGTACGCATGCGCGGTATCGGGAGCGCGTGCTCTACAGCTTCTTGGGAGGCAGCGACGGAAGCTCTCCCACCGCTACGCTGGTTCTTAAGAGCGGTGAACTTTATGGAACGACATCCGCGGGCGGCGGAAGCTGCGGCTGCGGCACGATCTTCAAAGTCAACGCAAGATCCGGAAGTGAAACAGTGCTACACCTGTTCGGCAGTGGCACCGACGGCGCGTATCCCTACTATGGGCTGACGCGGGATGCGAGCGGCAACTTCTACGGCGCGACCGTGGCTGGCGGTTCTTTCGGCCAAGGCACCATTTACGAGTTCACGCCGTAGCAACGGCCGGCTCTTTACATCTTTACTTTGGCGGTCGTGATCATCGTCTTGCCGTTCGACACGGTGATCGTTACCGAAGTTTGCCCCGAGCCTGGATCGCCGACCATGAAAACCGCGCTCTGTACGGGCGCCGTCATGTGGGATTTCTCGGATCCGCTCGGCATGTTTTTCTGATACCACGCGTAGACTTTGTCGAACGAGTCGTCGGTCGTCATGACCGTGCCCGCCGCGCTCTGGCCCATGCTCGTGTTGCTTCCGGACGCCTGCGTGGTGGCGCCGGGATAGGCGGGTGCGTCGCCGGCGGCAGCGGGGCTCGCGGCGGCGGTAGCGGCCGTGTTGTCCGTAGTCGCGGCGGCTGACGAGGCGGCACTCGTAGCCTCAGCACTGGATTGACTCTGATCGTTCGATGACGACTTGCTCGCGCAGGCCGTGATCGCGAGGGCTGCCGCAACGACGACGAGCGACATCTTTACAAAACGCATTCCGACTCTCCTTAAAGTACGTAATGGGGGTGGTTCAAAAACCCGTATCGACGGGCGAACGCCTGGTACCTAAGCTATAGCGGAGACGCGGGAGGTTCTCCTGCCCAGGCATCGGAGCGAGGGACGATCCGATCGGGTTCACTGCACTCATCGTACTCGAGGCGGCGTACGAAAACGTTCCTACGTGTAGTCCGCGGGGAGGGTTCGATCGATCCCGGGCGCGGTACCGGTCGCGTTGAAGAGTAGCGTCAAGACGGTGGCCACCGCGAGGTTGAGCGCGAGAGCGTAAAAGCCGATATATCCGACCAAACCGTGTCCACCGAGGGCGAACGTCGATCTGAAGCCGGTATCTACTGCCATCGCGGTCGTGCAAACGATCCCACAGCCCCAGCCGGCCAGCAATGCCGCCGGGTTGAACCAGCGCGTGTAAAGGCCCATCGCCGCCACGGGAAAGATCTGCATCATCCACGCGCCGCCGAGCAGTTGAAAGTTGATCGCGAACGGGACCGGAACCGTGAGCACGAGGATAAGCGCCGCTGCGAGCACGGCGAGGCAAAGGAGCTTTGCATGCTGCGTTTCGGCGGCAGGCCGTTCTTGCGTGAACTCGGCGAGCACGTTGCTGGCAAACAGGTTCGCCGAACCGATCGCCATAACGGCGGCGGGCACCAGCGCGCCCGTAACGATCGCGGCAAAGGCCACTCCGGCCAGCCAGCCCGGGAAGAGCGCCTTGAGCAGCAGCGGAACGGCGAGGCTCGTGTGCTTGGCGTCCAAATGGATGCCGGCGGCCAGCGCACAGTAACCCATGAGTGCGAGCATCGCGAGCAAGATCGAATAGAGCGGCAAGAAAACGGCGTTGCGCTGAATTACCGATTTGCTCTTCGCGCTAAGCGCGCTCGTGATCGAGTGGGGATACATAAAGAGCGTGCATGCCGAACCGAGTGCCAGCGTGCCATAGGCGAAGTACATGTTCGGTGGGACGAGGAGCGCGCCGGGCGGCGAATGCGTTCGCAGCGCGACGCCCGCGGCGCTGAAAATGTGTCCCCAGCCGCCGAGTTTCGCCGGAATGATCACCATTGCGGCGACGATCGTCACGTACATCAGTGCGTCCTTGACAAAGGCGACTAACGCGGGGCCACGCAGGCCGCAGATGTACGTGTATGCGGCGACGATCGCGAAGGAGACGAAGAGCGCGGAACCTTGCACGAGCCGGGACCCGGCGTCAAACTGGGCGAGAACGGCTTGCATGCCGACGAGCTGCAACGCGATGTACGGCATCGCCGCGGCAAAGCAGGTGAGTGCTACGGCGAGTTCCAGCCGTCGGTCCCCGTAGCGATCGCGAATGAAATCGGCTAGCGTCACGTAGCCGCGGTTTCGCGCCACGACCCAGAAGCGCGTTACGACCACGAAGAAAAAGATGAAGGCGAGCGTTGTGTACGGGACCGCGAAGAATCCGATCGCGCCCGCCCCATAGAGAAAGGCCGGAAGCGCAACGAACGTGTAGGCGGTATAGAGATCGCCGCCGAGTAGGAACCAACTCACGATGGTGCCGAAGCCACGTCCGGCGAGGCCCCACTCTTCGAGCGACGTGCGATCGCCCGAACCCCACCGCGAAGCCGCGAATCCCAGCACGCTCACGCCCACGAAGATGATCGCGAAAACGACGAAACTAGACATCGCGTCGATCCTGGGTTAGCAGCAGCACCGCCCCGATAGTGATCGAACCGAGCACGATCCACATGATCTGGTACCAATAGAAGAATGGAATCCCGAAGAGGGCGGGTTCAAGCCTGGCGTAGGCCGGCATCCAGAGCGTCCCGACGACGGGAAGCAACAGGAGCAAGTACCACGCTTGCCGCTTAAAAAAACGGATTGTGCTGCTTCTCCAGTGCGATGGTGCTCGGTGGCCCGTGGCCAGGCATCACGACCGTATCGTCGGGGAGCGTGAAAAACTTGCTGCGCACGCTGTTAAGAATGTCGCCGTAGCTGCTGTTGTCGCCGTACGCGCCGCCAACGCTGGCGGCGAAGAGCGTATCGCCCGAAAAGAGCGATCCCCGAAAGAGGAACGAGGATGAACCATCCGTGTGGCCGGGCGTATGCAGCATGCGGATCGCCGCATCGTCCCCGAAGGGCAGCGTCTCGCCGTCGCGCAACAGCAGCGCGCTTTTTGCGAGCGGTCCGATGGCCTGGACGTCGAGGGAGTGCATCACGATCTGCGCTTGCGGAAAGGCTCTCGCAACGTCGCCCGTCGCATCGCAGTGATCGGCGTGCTTGTGGGTGATCAGCACGTACTGCAGATGATAATCGCCGTCACGAAGCACCCGAAGCAGATTCTGCGGGATGCCCGCCGGATCGACGAGCGCCGCCCGGCGATCCTGTTCCAGAAAGAAGACGTAGCCGTTGCTGGGCTGTGGATCTTGGGAATGGCGGCGCACGTCGCGACGCTCGATCGGCGGCGGATGCCATCGTTGGGCCGCGCTGTCGGCGAGCTTTCCGCCATCGAGCGCTAAGACGGCGGCGACCGCCCGCGCCTGCTCGCCGGTCGCCGCGCCTTCGTCCTTGAGCCACTGCTCGATCGTCTCGGCAGGGATACCGGTCGCGCGGGCAAGTTGCGCGCTTCCCGAGCCGGTGCCGCGCATCGCTTTTTTTACGATGTCGCCGAAGGTGTCTTCTAATGGCAACGCATTGGGCATAGGCGCACTTTCGACGCCTCGCGCCCAACCGGCTGCAACCGGGCATGCATCCGGCGGAGTCGAAGAGCCCCGGAATGGAACGCGTGATCGTCATCGGCTCCGGGCCAGCCGGGCTTACCGCCGCCGTCTATGCGGCGCGAGCGAATCTTCGGCCGCTCGTCCTTGCGGGCGGCCTCTACGGCGGGCAGCTCATGCTGACGACCGAGGTCGAAAACTATCCGGGCTTCCCCGAGGGTATCATGGGACCGGACTTAATGATCCGCTTTCGCGAACAGGCCGAGCGCTTCGGCGCCCGCATCGAAAACGTCGACGTCACCGCGGTAGACTTCGCAAAACGCCCACTTTTGGTGCGCGCATACGACGAGCAGTACGAAGCCGAGACGGTGATCGTCGCGACAGGCGCGAGCGCGCTGTGGCTCGACATTCCGGGTGAGGAACGCTTACGCGGCCGGGGCGTTTCGACGTGTGCGACGTGCGACGGCGCTTTTTTTCGCGACAAGCAGATCGTTGTCGTGGGCGGTGGCGATTCGGCCCTCGAAGAAGCGCTCTTTCTCACACGCTTCGGCCGTCGTGTGACCTTGATTCATCGCCGCGATCGGCTACGCGCGAGCAAGATCATGTCCGACCGCGCGCGTTCCCACGAGAAGATCGATATGATTTGGAACACCGTGGTCGAGGAAGTCTCCGGCAACGATCACGTGACGGGGCTCCGCCTCCGCAATGTGGCGGATGGCAATACGTATGAGTTCGAAACCGACGCGCTCTTTGTGGCAATCGGCCACACGCCGAACACGGGAGTTTTTTCAGGCCAGCTCGATCTCGACGAACGCGGTTACATCGCCTCGCCAGACGGTTCGCTAACGAACGTCGAAGGCGTTTTCGTTGCGGGCGACGTCAACGACCATCGCTACCGTCAGGCCGTGACGGCCGCCGGGGCCGGTTGCCGCGCCGCCATGGACGCGGAGAAGTATCTTGAGGCGCTCGAGTTTAAGATGGATTCGTTCGCTCGCTCGTCCTTTTAAATTCCGCCGACGAAGCGGCCGGGATTGAGCGTTCGATTCGGATCGAACCGCATTTTGAGCGCTTGCATTTGCGCGACGGCCGGCGGCGGTTCGCCCCACACGCGCAGGTAGATGCGGTGCGGATGCTCGCTCGCAATTACCTGTGCGCGCGGTTCGATTTCGTGAAGGGCATCGTCGAAAGGTTCGATCTTTGCTCCGAGCGCGCGAGCATCGAAATCGCTTACGCGCAGAATGATATCGCCGTTGAGCACGTTGACGATCGTGTCGGTGCGCAGCTCGAAGCGGCGTGCAAGTTCGTTGGCGCGCAGCGCGCTTGGCTCGGAGGCTTGCGGGGACGAAGCAATGCGATAGGTGACCGAGCGTTCGCCCAGGCATGCGATGTACGCGTTGACAACGCGTTGGAACGATTCCCGCGCGCCGGCGTCGAGCACGCGCGTCTCGGGCACGCCGGCCCGTCCCAGGGCGGAGCGCAACTCGCGCGTCGCGCGCTCGACCAGTGCTTCACTCCCCTCGAGCAGCACGGCAACGCGCCCTTCCGGGCCGTCGTCGCCGTCCACGGCATTGTGAAAACCATCGATCCAAAAGGCCGCGGCGGGACGCATCGGTGCGGCCGCCAACTGCGCGCAGGCTCGGACGCGAGTCCGCTCCGGGAGACGCGCGAGAAAGAGTCTGGCCTGCTTCGCTAGCGGCGCGGTCTTGAAGTTTGCTTGCACGATGACGCCGAGCGTGCCGAACGAGCCGACGTATAAGCGGCTCATGTCGTAGCCCGAGACATTTTTCACGACCATGCCGCCGGCTCGCGCGATCGTTCCGTCGGCAAGAACGATCGTCGAGCCGATGAGATAATCGCGCACGCGGCCGTAGAGATGCCGGCGCGGCCCGAGCCACCCCGCGGCCAACGTGCCGCCGACCGTGGCGTACTGGGGTCGCGGCGCGTCAAAAGGAATGGACTGTCCTTGAGTGCTCAGCAATGTGGTAAGACTTTGAATCGGCGTACCTGCGCGCACGGCGATCGTGAGATCGGCTGGCTCGTTTGCAACGATGCCGGAAAGCCGCTGCGTCGAAAGGCTAACGTCCAAGCGTTCCGGCGGAAAGCCCATACCGGAGAGCGTCGCTCCACCAACAATCGAGACTTTTTCGCCGCCGCGGTCGCAGCGAGCGAGTATCTCGCCGGCTTGCGCCGCCGTCTCCGGCGCGACGGACTCGCTGGGCGCCGTCATGGCGGGGTGACCTCTGCGCAGCGTGCTCCGCTGGGGAAGATTTTCTCCGGATTGAGCATGCGACGTGGATCGAAGACGTCGCGAACGCGGCCCATCGCCGCGAGGTCGGCGGTCGAATAGATGCGCGTCATGGCATCACGCTTTTCCCAGCCGATGCCGTGTTCGCCGCTAATCGTACCGCCCAACTCGATTGCCGCCTGCAGGATAACGTTACCCGTTTCGACGACTGCCGCGACTTGACGCGCGTCACTCTTGTCGTACATCAGAAGCGGGTGCAAGTTTCCGTCGCCCGCGTGAAAGACGTTGCCCACAGTGATTTGATTCGAGCGCGCCGCCGCTGCTACCGCGCGAAGTGCGTGAGGGAGCTTGCTGCGCGGCACGCAGACGTCTTGCGTGTAGTAGTTGGGCGCGATCCGTCCGGTTGCGCCCGCGGCGCCTTTGCGTCCCGCCCACAGCGCGTTGCGCTCTGCGAGCGTGCGAGCGCTTTTCCAATAGCGCGCACCGTGCGCCATGACGATTGCGTGAATCGCGGCTTCGCCGGCCGCGACGTCTTCCTCAAAACCTGCGCTTTCGACGAGGAGCAACGCCGCAGCGTCCGTCGGATATCCGGCGTGGAAGGCGGCTTCAACCGCCGCAACGATCACCGCGTCCATCATTTCGAGCGCGGTCGGCACGATACCGGCCGCGATAATCGCCGAGACGGCCTCCGAAGCCGCATCCATCTCGTCGAATGCCGCGACCCAAACGCGCACGGCCTCCGGCAGTGCGAGTAGGCCAAGCCAGGCCGAGGTCACGATGCCTAAGGTTCCTTCGCTGCCGACTAGCGCGGCGGTCAAATCGTAGCCGGCGTCGTCAATGCTCGTCACGAACACCTCACCGGTGTTGTCTACGACCTCGAGGCCAAGCACGTGATTGACCGTCGTGCCGTAGGAGAGACAGTGCGGTCCGCCGGCATTGGTTGCGATGTTGCCGCCGATCGTCGAAATCTGCTGCGACGAGGGGTCGGGAGCATAAAAAAGGCCCTCAGGCGCGACCTGCCGGGATACGTCCAGATTCATGACGCCGGCCTGAACTCGAACGCGCCGATTCTGCACGTCAAGCTCCAGGATTCGGTTCATGCGCATCAGCGAAACGAGCACGCCTCCGGCGGTGGGGACGGCGCCTCCGCAGAGCCCGGTGCCCGCGCCGCGCGCGACGATGGGTTCGCGGCAGTCGCGTGCGATCTTGACGATCGCGCTGACTTCTTGCGTTGACTTCGGTAAGACGACCGCCGCGGGCCGTCCGCCATCGGTGTAGGCGTCGAACGAATAGACCGCGAGGTCTTCGGGCTCGGTCTTTACGGCATCCGATCCAAGTGCCGCGATTAACCGCTCGCGCAGCATGCTTACTCGCCTTCAACGAGAAGAGGCGCGGACCTTGACAATTAAGAGACGTTATGATTGCATAGTTGAACATCATGTGGATGTGCTATCTCTCGTTCTGTGATCGCCACACTCGAAGTTGGTGAGGGAACGTGTTACGCAAGCCCCCGTCGATTCGGCGGGGGTTCGCGTTTTCCGAGGAATCCGTGGGGCGATCACGGTCGATGCCGACCATAACGCCGCGATAACTCATGCGACGGAGCGCCTTCTTCAAGAGATCCTCGGTCGCAACGAGATCGAGCTCGACGACATCGCCTCGGTGCTCTTCACTTTAACGCCCGACTTGCACGCGTGTTTTCCCGCGCTGGCCGCGCGCGACATGGGCTGGGTGACGGTGCCGATGCTTCACGCCGTGGAGATCGCCGTTCCCGGCGCGCTCGGCAAATGCATCCGCGTGCTCATGCACGTCAACACGACCCGATCGGCTGCCGAGATCGAGCACGTCTATCTCGACGGCGCCGCGGTATTGCGCCCGGACTTAGTGCGCGCCAAGTCTTGACTTCGAAGGTTCTCGGAATCTTCGGCGTCGGGCTGATCGGCGGGTCGATCGGGCTTCGCGCGCGGCGCAATGGCCTTGAGGTCTTCGGTTACGATTCGGATCCATCGGCGTTGGAGCAAGCGCGCGTTGCCGGTGCCATCGATGCCGTCGCGAGTTTCGGCGAGCTTCCGCACCGAGCGGGCGTACTGGTGATCGCGGCGCCTCTCGGCGCAACGCTCGATGAAATCGAACGCCTCCGCGAGAGAGGCGATGCGCTCTGCGCGCTGATGCTCGACGTCGCGTCGGTAAAGACTCCTGTGGTTGCGGCTGCCCGTGGATTGAAAAACTTCGTAGCGTCGCATCCGATGGCCGGGATCGAGCGCAGCGGCGCGAGCAATGCGCGTGGCGATCTTTTCGAGGGTCGCCCCTGGGCCTACGTGCCCACCGGCGACGCGCAGCTCGATGCGCGCGCCTGCACCTTCATCGTTTCCCTCGGCGCTCTGCCGCTAGCGATCGGCGCGGAAGATCACGATCGCATTGTGGCGATCACCTCGCACGTTCCGCAGGTCGTCGCCTTTCGCTACGCGCGCTTGCTGCAGGAGGAACCCGGCGCCGAAAAGCTCTGCGGCCCGGTCGCGCGGGAGCTATTACGGATAGCGAGCATGGATCCGGCGATGTGGCGCGAGATCCTTTCGGCCAACGCTACGAACGTCGAGGGCGATCTGCGCCGTCTTGCCGCCGAGCTGGAAGTTGCGGCGGACGAACTGGCGTGCGATGAAAAGGAAGTCCGGCGCCGAACGTCCTTAATCTGATCCTTTAGGCCAGTGAGGAGCGAGGAAGATGAAGAGTTTGGATTTCGGCCGCCGTGCGTTAACCGGCTGCGTGGCAACTGCGATGCTCGCAGGTTGCGGAGCCCTTCGACAGGCTCAGGATGACATGCAGCCGCAGGCGGGCGCGATGCCGTACATCGCGGGGCCTGTGTCATCACGTCCGGTTATCGCGAGCGGCCGCGGGAAGATCACGCACATCGTTTTCATCGTCCAAGAACAGCGCAGCTTCGACAACCTCTTCTGCAGCTATGACGGCGCGGATGCGGCGAAATGCTCGCGTGGCTCGAAGGGAATTCCGCTCGAAGCGACTTGCACGCTCTCGGACACCTTCCAAGATTTCGAACGCGCGAGAAAGACCGGCAATTTCTCGCACGAGAAGACGCAGTGCGCAGGCTACCCGCACCCGGAGTACCGGACCGTGCCGCCGGCCGAGACAAAGCCTTATCGCAGCATCGCAGCGAGCTACGTACTCGGCGACCGGATGTTCGACTCGACGGGGAACCCGACGTTCGAATCGCACCAATTCGATATCGCTGCACAGGCGGACGGTGTCGATCAACCATTTGGGAGCGCTCCGCCCGACGGTTGCGTTTATCGCGCCAAAGCTCGGCAGTTCAAGGGTCCGCCGCGGCCGGCGTGCGGGAGTTATAAGACGCTCGCTTACGAGCTCACCGCCGTGGGCCTGACATGGGCCTACTATGCCGCGGGCGCTTCCGAGCGGTCATGGGATGCATTCGGATGGGTCCACGGTTACTCAGCCGGTACGTCTCCGCCAAAACAGTTCCTGACCGACGTTGCGAACGGCCACCTGAACACGGTGACGTGGGTAACGCCGGAGCTTAGCGACTCCGATCGTTCGGGCTCCCGTTCGGCGTCGGGACCGGCGTGGGTTGCATCGGTCGTGAACGCCGTTGGCGAGAGCCAGTTTTGGGACTCGACCGCAATCTTCATCACCTGGAGCGGCTATGGCGGTTGGGCCGACCACGTGCGGCCGCCCTATATGGATCACGGGGGACTCGGCTTCCGCGTGCCGCTCTTGCTGATCTCACCATACGCTAAGCGAAATTACGTTTCGCACGTGCAATACGAGACCGTCAGCGTCCTGCGCTTTGCGGAAGGCCTTTACGGCCTCGGACAGCTTGCTGCGGCCGACGCGCGCGCAACCTCACCGGCTGCAGATTGCTTCAACTTCTCTCAGAAGCCGCGACCGTTCGTTCCGATTTCGTTGTAAGGATCGATGGCAATCCGTTCCGATAAGACCTTTCCGCCTCGCGCATTAGTCGCCGCGACGGCTCTCGCGTTTGCTGCCGCCTGTTCGGGTAACTCAACGCCCTTAGCGCCCGGCCAGGCGACGCGCCTCCTGCCCGGGCCGGCCGTCGTCGGCTCGATCGTCGTGCCGGCCGTGCCGCAGCAAAGCCATCTTCCCCGCGTCTGGCCCGCAAAGAAGCATCGTCCGATCCTCTTCGTTGCGAACCTTCCGGACAACGAGGTCGAGATGTACGATCCGAAGACGCCAAATCCGTCGCCGGAGGGATCGATTTCCAACGGTATGAATTATCCCGTGGGATTGGCCGTCGATAAGAATGGCACGCTCTACGTTTCGAACGAGGGCAATAGTACGATTACCATCTATCCGGCCGGTCAGAGTACTCCGAGTTTGACGATCAGCACTGGTCTGGACTACAACTACGGCGTCGGGGTCGATTCGAAGGGCGATGTTTTCGCCACCAACCTCGGCAACGATACGCTCGTCGGTTACAAGGCCGGAGCGACCTCACCGTTTGAAACGATTGACTTCAGCAATTTCGGCCAACCCGTCGGCCTCGCCGCGGACAGCAAGGATAACCTCTGGGTGGCCTGCGATTCCACCAACACCATCTACACGATTCCCGCGGGATCTTCGAAGCCGCAGAACTCAAACTTCAGCGACGTCGCCGGGCCGATCGGCATCTCGTTCGGTAAAGACCACGTGACCTACGTCGCCAACTTCGGAGCCAAGCCGTCGGCCGTTGAAATCTATACCTATGGCTCGACAACCCCGTCGGGCTCGATTAGCAACGGAATCGAGCAAAATGGCCCGACGTTCAATGCGTTCACGCGATCCGGCATGTTCTTTCAGGTGAATCAGTTTGACAACGTCGTCGGATATAAGAAGAGCCAGAGTTCACCCTTCTCGACGATCACGAACATCAGCAACCCCGTCGGCATCGCGTCTTCCCCCGAAATCAAGGAATAGCCGTCGATAACGTCGCGGCAAAAACAAGGCGCGCCTCGATCGGTGTCGTAGCTCAATAGCGATGCGGTATGCGCTGGTACGGGTCTGGGCCGTACTCGCCGTCGGCCTGCTGGCCGGCGTAATTGGCGATGCCGGGACCGAGCTTTTCGGCGTACTCGGCTGGCTCGGCGGCGCGACGCGCGACGTCGACCATCAGGGCGTACTCCCGGCGCTCGCAATCACCTTGACCCTGGCTCTTGGCCTCGCCGCTTACGTTGTGGGCTCCCGCATAGCGCCCAACGATCCCCTTCTGCGCCGGCTCGACGATGCCGGCGCTCGCGTCGTGGATGCAATCAGCGCGTTCGTCGGAAGCGGCGTCACGGTAGTCGCGATCGAGTGCTACGAGACGCACTTCGGCGGTCTGGCGCCTTTCGACGCGCGCTCGGTCGTCATCGCCCATGCCCCGATTCTCGTCTTGTCGTTCCTAACGATCGCCGTCGGGGCTCGAATGACGCTCGGCGTCGCGATCCGCTTCGCAGCGCGCACCGGCGCGGTAGCCTCGGCACTCTTGACGTCGTTTCTGCGGATCTTGCGCTCGTACGCCGCGACTCCGAAGCACGCGACGCTCCGTCATCCGGAAGCGAGTAGCTCTCGCGCCGTTTCTGAAATTGTCAATTCGCGCGGCCTTCGCGCCCCGCCGCGCATGCTCCCAACGCTAGCTTAACTCACTCGACGAACCGCGGCGCGTACGCTTTTGTGCGCGTGCCTTGGGAGCGAATTCCATGCGAACCATCGGCCGCACTCTGTCCGTTTTTTTCGTGTTGGCCATTTCATTCGAACGCGCCGGCGCTGCCGAGCTGGTCACAGGCGCGATCTTAGGAACCGTCTCTTCGACGACCCGCTCTCCGATCGCGAATGCGCGCATCTTGGCGTTCGCGCCATCGGGTCGCTACACCGGCACGACCGATGCCGGCGGCCGTTTTACGATTCTCGGGGTTGCGCCGGATACGTACACCGTTCGCGTCGAGGCGAGCGGTTTCGAGCCGGCCAATGCGACGGTTATCGTCCTACCCGGCGACCACGAGCGCCTTGCGGTCGTACTTCTCGCGAAGCTTAAAGAGATTGCTAAGGTCGAAGCTAAGAATCAGGCGTTCACGGTTGGCAACACGAGCGACGTCTTCACGGTGAAAGGCGAGCAGGCCCAGGCGGGTACGCCGCAAGCCTCCTCATCTGGGCTCGCCAACTATTCGCGCGACTCCGTTCAGGGTGCAATCTCGAATGCGCCTGGCGTCCAGCAAGACTCATTTGCGAACGTGATCGTGCGCGGCGGAAAAGTGCAGGACACGGTCTACGACTACGATTCCGTTCCCGTACCGCAGGGCCTTATCGCCGAACCCGGTGGAAATATCGTTGGTGCACAGTTGGGCACAGCCGGCGTAGGCTCCGAAACCCTCACCCTCGGCGGGTACAACGACGTGAGTCAAAACGCGCTGGGGGGTGTCGTCAACGAAGTGCCCCTCACCGGCACATATCCTGGAACCGAAACGTTCGAACTCGCCGACGGTGTCGGAGCGCAACTTGGCGAGGTGAAGTTCAGCGCGCAGGAAGCGACACCCGACTTACGCTGGCGCTATGCGCTTTCGGCGACGACCGGTAGCGAATATTTCGCCTACGGCGACGGGCACACGTTCTATCCGGCGGAGGTCGGCACGTATGGTCTCGGCTTTCAGACGCGGGCGCAGTTCGCGATCGCCGGCAACGTCCATTTCGCCGCTACTCCGAAGGACGATCTCTCGGCGGTCTTCCTCACCGGTGCGGCCGCCTACCAGCAATACGATTCGCCGTATCAGGGGCTGCAGTGGTCGAACTTCAACAGTCCTACCGCTTCGTTTCCGGGCCAACCGGCAAATCCGAATCAACAAGTCGATACGCCTTCGATCGCGCGAGGAACGTACGGCGTCGAGAAACTCCAGTGGGTCCACGATTGGCAGCACTCGCTGGGTCGCCTTCAGCTCTTCCAATCCCAGACCGGCGCCGTCGCCGACGGCCCGGAATGGGACGACCTCTCCTTTCCCGACGGCGTCATCTCGCTCTATTCGACGCAATACCAGCAAGAAGACGGCGTCGGGTACGACTTCGAAGACCAAGCCAACGCCCAACATGACTTTCGCGCCGGCGCACAATACGACGTCAATACGAGCAGCATCTATCAGATCGTTCCGACGGTTCCGCAGATCGTTACGGCGGCTCCGCGCTTGAATCAATATCTGGCCTACGCCAGCGACACGTGGAGCGTAACCCCAACTTTCTCCGCTATGGGCTCCCTGCGGTACGTCGGTCAGCACGCGCAGACGAGCGACAACCCGCCCGTTATTTATGGCGATGGCGCCCTCGATCCGCACCTGGCGCTCGCGTACACGTTCGCCGGGCTCAACGGACTGCGAGCGACCTTCGACCACAACTCGGTGCCCCCGCTGCCGCTCGAGGTCCAGCGAACGTGCGTGCCCGCGAGCGCGTGCAGTAACGATTCGGGCGGTAAGGCCAATGGTGCGGTACCGAGCTCTCCTCTCGTGCCCGAGACCTCAGACGACTACGCTTTCTCATACGAACGCGGCGGCAAAACGCAAGTGCGCCTCACCTACTTTGTGGAGTTAGAGCAGAACGTCATCGACGTCTTGCCGACCAATTATCGCAGCGCTCTCAACGCGGGCGAAAATCCCAACGCGATCGGCGTGCCTACCAATGCCGGCCAGCTGCGCTCGCACGGAATGGAGCTCTGGGTGCACGGCGGGGGATTTACGCTCAACGCAAACTACAATCACACGCTCTCCTCGAGCATCTATCAGTTCGCCTTCAACGATCTCAACGCGCCGGCGATTCTCGCGGGGCATCTCTTTCCGGCCAACTACATTCCCAACTTCACGGCGACGGCTTCGTACGAGTTCGATTTCTTTCGCCATGGCTTGCGCGTCGCGCCGATGCTCTCGTACGAGAGCGGCTATCCGTACGGAAACGGCACGAAGGTCTGGGAAATCGTCAACGGCACGCCCGAGCAAGTTCCCAACGACAACTATGTCAACCCCGGCTACAACTACTACTTCCTGAAGAACCCATCGCGTCCGTATAATGCCGTAACGAACCCATACATCGCAAATTTAGGAACGAACGAAGGCGCAGACCCCAACACACTTCACACGGTGCCGCAGACCCTCGTGTCGCTGCACGTAGAGGGCGATCTCTCGCCGCGCCTAACCGCGATGCTCGACGTCGTCAATCTCTTCGCCACGGCAACGCCGACGCAGCTTCAGGGCAACCCGTATCTCGTCGGGCCGGCGGGGTATGCCGGCGGCAACGTGCTTTACGAGAAAGCCTACGGCGCACAGTACTGCAAGAAATGTCTCTACACACTGGGCAACGGCGTACCGACCAACGACGGCCAGTCGCCGGCCGTACCGTGGCAATACGGTCTTGGAGAGTATGTGCCCGAGGCCTATCCAATGGCTCGCACCGCTCTGATCCGTCTACGTTTCCGGTTATGATGGTCTATGGGCCCGTGGGGCCCCTAGTACAGGAGATACCGCCGCCGCAGCGAGTCGAAGCGCGCGACGCCGTCGGACCATTGGTCGAGAATTTCTCCGGGAGTCTTGTTCGCCGATAGGCTCTGGCGGATCGAGTCGGTGCCCCAGTCGCGATCCATTTGCGAAACGCTCGCGATGTCGATCGCGCGCGGAAAAAGGTCGCGCACCGCCACGAGAATCTCGACGGCGCTGCGCACCGCGACGAAGCGACGCGGATCGAAAATCATGAGCTCGACACCCGTCAGCTCTTTGTCTTTCCAGAAGCCGACCATCGGCGCCCACGCCGCCGGCCTGAACCACACCCCGGGCAGGTTGCGCGAATTCAGGTGCGCCGCCAGCTTCGTGCCTTCGATGCCCGGAGCTCCGGCGAGCAAGAAAGGCTTGGTGAATCCGCTGCCGTTGTTGATGCCGGCGCTGTCGAGCAGTCCCGTGCCGACGTAGGCAAAGGTCGTCAGCCATTCCGGAATGTTCGGCGACGTTTGCACCCACTGCAGGCCGGTGTCGGGCCAGATCATCGAGCGCTGCCAACCGTTCATTTTTATAACGCGAAGCCGCGCACCGATGCCGAAGTGGTCGTTGAAGAGCGTGGCCAACTCGCCGACGGTCATTCCATGGCGCATCGGAATGGGATAGAGGCCGATGAACGATTCGAAGGCGGGTTCCAGAACGGGGCCCTCGATCGTTCCACCGATCGGATTGGGCCGGTCGAAAACCCAAAACTCCTTGTCGTATTGCTTCGCGCTCTGCATCGCATACGCCATCGTCGAGACGTAGGTATAGGCGCGCGAGCCGACATCCTGGATGTCGAACACGAGCACGTCGACTCCCTCGAGCATGGCGGCGCCAGGGTGACGGGATGCGCCGTAAAGGCTGAACACGGGAAGATGCGTCTCGGGATCGACGTAGGAACCGACGGAGGCACCGGCATTTCGGTCGCCGCGAAACCCGTGCTCGGGCGAATAGATCGCCTTCACGCGAATGCCGCCGTGACGGATGCTCGCGTCAACGATCGACTCGAGCCGCGACGTCACGCCGCTTTGATTGGCAATCAAGCCGATCGTTCGTCCGTCGAGCTCGCGCCAAGCGCGGCGCAAGAAGACTTCGTCTCCTAGTTCGATCCGCGCCGCTGGTAACGCTTCGGCCGTTACACGAGCCGTACTTGCGGCAGCGAGGGCGGCCGTTCCCGCGAGAAACCGGCTACGTTGCAAAGACCGGCTCAGCTTGGCGGTGCAGAATGCCGGCGTCGTGCGCGCGCGAAAAAAGCGCGTGCACGGCTTCCCTTCCCTCATGGCCGAGATCGTCGCTAAATCCGTTGACGTAGAGTTCGATGTGCGACTTCATCACCTCGCCGCTCATCTCAACGGCATGCTCCCGCACGAACGGCATGACGGCGTCTTCGTGTTCTCGCGCGAAGGCGAGGCTGCGGCGAATCGCCGAATTCAGCCGCCTCGCGTCGTCGTCGCCGATGTCGTTGCGCACCAAGATCGCGCCGAGCGGCACCGGCAAGAGCGTCATCGTCTCCCACCATTCGCCCAAATCCGCGATGGAGATCAACCCGGCGTCCCGGTAGGTGAAGCGAGATTCGTGAATGATGAGCCCCGCATCGATTTCACCGTTTGCGACGGCGTCCACGATGCGATCGAACCGCATCTGCACGCTCTTGGGCCGGGAACCGAGCGCGAGTTGAAGCAACATAAAGGCGGTCGTGCGCTCGCCGGGAATCGCGATGCGCTTCCGCGCAAAATCGCTGAAGAGCTGTGGGGATCCCGCCGGACGCGCGACCAGCAGCGGCCCGCACCCTCGCCCCAGAGCGCCACCCGACGGAAGAATGCGATACCGATCCATCAGAAACGGGATCGCGCCGTAACTGACCTTCGTCAGGTCGAACTGCGAATTTCCCGCTGCATTATTGAGCTCTTCGATGTCGGCCAAGTGAGCGCGCACCTCGGGAGCGCCATCGAGCAGGCCGTTGGTCAGCGCGCCGAAGATGTAGGTATCGTTGGGGCACGGCGAATAGGCGAGCGTGTAAGAAGCCATCAGACGTCCTTTATACCATCGCACAGGTCAACCAAAGCGTTCGAGATGCGGGCTAGGCCCGATATACCGGCGGCAAAATCCCAGCCGCTCGATTCCCTCGCGCCGCAGCGGTTGGAGATGCCGCGCACTTCGATCGCGGGGACGCCGGCGCGCTGCGCGGCCCGCAATACCGCAAAACCTTCCATGGATTCCACTTGCGCGCCGCACGATGCGGCGAGGCGGCGTGCCGTCCCCTCCATCGAGGTCACGCGCGCGACGGTAATCCCGCGCAGCACAGAAAAGCCCTTGGCGCGTAGCCCCGCAACCAGCGACGGTTCCGAGCGCGCCTCTTCGACGGTCCGTTCGCCGCGCGGCAGGTTCAAGGGCGTGCCGTCCTCGAGCGATATCTCCATCGCATCCTCGGCGATCACGACGCCATCGCCGATCTGCGCGGCGCCGTCGAAGGCGCCGCCGAGTCCCGCATTCACGACGAGTCCGTACCGCCGGGCGGCGAGTGCCGCGGCGATGGCAGAGGCCGCTTCAACGGGGCCGACGCCCATTACCAGCGTTTCAACGCCGGCACGAAGCTGCCAGAACGCGATCTCCTCCTCGACGGCGCAGGCGAGCAGAATCACGGTACGCCGATAAACTTGTGGGTTTGCAGCGAGAGGCGGAAACGCTGCGGGTGCGCCTTCGCATACTCGAGCGCAATCGCCACGTTCGCGGGCCGGTTGCCTTCGGGCTGCAACAGGATCGTCGGCTTATCGGCAAAGAGCGGCAGATGTTCCTCAGGCACACGTTCGTCAACGATCAACTTCGCTTCATTTGCGCGCGCCGCCATGCGAGGATCCACGCGCTCTTTCGGAGAGACGCAAAGCCAAACGTCGTCCGGAAGGTCGGCATAGATCGTGCCGTTCGATTCGATATGCACGCGGCGTCCGTCTTTTCGCAGCGCCTCGATCAAAGCGGCCGTTTCGGCCTGCGCGAGCGGTTCGCCGCCGGTCAGTATCACCATCGGGCAATCTCCGTCCGTTTCACGCACCCTCTCGACGACTTCATCCACGCTCGCGAAAAACTTCGTCGAATAGTCTGTGTCGCAAAAATCACACGCAAGATTGCAGCCCGCTAGACGCACGAAGACCGCCGGCGTTCCGGTCCACATCCCTTCGCCCTGAATGCTGTAGAAGATCTCAGCTAGTTGAAGCATGGTTTACGATCACGTGCGCGATCATATGCATGATGCTTCGGAGCCGCTCGTCGCTCCGCCATCCTGGCTGCGCTCCTGCTGCCTGCCTCCTCGCTCCGCCATCCGGGCTCCGCTCGTCGTGCAGAGCCTCCTCAGCACCACGCACATGATCGCGCACGTGATCGTAAACCATGCTTCAACTAGCTGATTTGCGAAGTACGGCGCAGGCGGTTGTCGTTTCCCACAATACGAGTTCGTCCAACCCAGGCAAGTCGTTTGCGAGATGTTGCCAGATCCAAAGGAGCACGTTTTCCGCAGTCGGGTTTTCGACGAAGTCGTTGAGGTTTTGGTGGTCGAGCCGGTCAACGATGCGTTCGTCAACGATGCGTTCGATTTCATCGAAATCCTCGACCATGCCGCGCGACGGCCCTTGCGTTTGAACCGGCCCGCTGATCGCGACTTCCAAACGGTATGAGTGCCCGTGCATGCGCGCGCACTTTCCGGGGTGGAACGGCAGAACGTGTGCAGCTTCGAAGCGGAACTGCTTGCGGACTTGCAGTTAGCTACAGATCTCCTTGCGGGCCCATGCGCTCCAAGCGCGCCTTGAGGTCGGCGAGGAAACCGCTGGCAACGTATCCGTCAACGACGCGATGATCGAGCGACAGGCACGAGTTCATCATACGGCGGATTGCGAGCGAATCGTCGTCGCGCACGACGAGCTTCTTGACCACGGCCTCCATGGTGACGATACCGGCTTGACCGCCGTTGATGATTGGCGCCGAGGCCCACGACCCATTCGCGCCGTTGTTGTTGACCGTGAACGTACCGCCGGCGAGATCGTCAACGCCGAGCTTTCCTTTGCGCGCCTTCTCAATGAGCTCGCCGGCCGCGAGCGCAATGCCCTTGATCGAGAGCTTGTCGGCGCGCCGGATAACCGGAACGACGAGATTGGTGGCCAGCCCGATCGCAATGCCGATATTTACTTCGCCGTTGACGTAGATGCTCGGTTGGGCGGAGGCGCTCGCCGGCACGAATCGAGCGTTCATCAACGGAAAGGCGCCCAGCGACTCGACGACCGCGCGAATGAAGAAGGGCAGCAGCGTGAGCTTGTAGCCGCTCTCGCGTTCGAAGCGGTCCTTTTCGCGGACGCGCCAGCTCCAAACATTGGTGACATCGACCTCGACCATCGACCACGCGTGCGGCGCCGAATGCTTGCTTTCGACCATGCGCTCGGCGATGATTCGGCGAGCCTGCGTGAGCGTAACGGTGCTTCCCGGGATCGGTTGTGCGTAGGTTGAGGTTCGCGTCGCCGCCGGCGAAGGCGCTGCATTGACCGCCGCGAGCACGTCGTCGGCGGTGACGCGGCCGTTCGAACCGCTTCCCTTGATCGCGCGAATGTCGATGCGATGCTCGCGCGCCAGCCGTCGAACCGCCGGCGATGCACCGCGCAAGGCGCTCTCGCTCTCAACGCTCTCCGAAGCGGCGGCAACCGGTGCGCCGTTGGGTGAGGAAACGGCCGGCGCAGGGGGGGCCGAAGACGCGACGGGCGCGGCAGCTGCGGCGGGCGCGGCAGTTGCAGCCGGCGCCGCGGTCGCGGCGGCTTTCGCCGCTCCGGCTTCGTCGATCACGGCGATCGGCGTACCGGTCGCAACGGTCTCACCTTCCTTGACCAATAGCTCGCGAATCGTCCCCGTAACGGGCGACGGGACGCCGGCGTTGACTTTATCGGTCGAAACCTCGACGAAGTCTTCGTACTTGTCTACCGAATCGCCGACACTCTTGAGCCATTGTGCCACCGTGCCTTCGGTGACGGTTTCACCCAACTGCGGCATCGTTATCGTCGTTGCCATGCTTAGAAGTTCACCATTGCGCGCATTGCATCAGCCATTTCAGCGGGAGACGACATGAACTCTTCCTCGAGCGGCAGGGCGTAGCCCATCGAGGGCACGTCCGGACCGCAAAGACGCCGGATCGGCGCATCGAGTAAAAAGAGCGCCTCTTCGGCCACCATCGCGCTGATCTCGGCGCCGATGCCGCCAAACTTGTTGTCTTCATGAACGATCAGCAGCTTGCGCGTCTTCTCGACGCTGTTGAGAATCGCCGTCTTGTCCATCGGGCGGATCGATCGCAAATCGATCACCTCGACCGACAGGTTCTCTTCCTGTAAGCGTTGCGCCGCTTCGAGCGCCCAGTGCAGATAGAGCCCGTAGGACACCACGGTCAATTGCGTGCCCGCCTTGCGGACGTTGGCCTTACCGAGCGGAATCGTGTAATGGCCGTCGGGCACTTCGCCTTTGATCAGCCGATACGTTTTCTTGTGCTCCAAAAAGAGCACGGGATCCGGATCGTCGATCGCGGCGTTGAGCAGGCCCTTTACGTCGTCGGGAAATGAAGGCGCGACGATTTTGAGACCGGGAACGTGATAGAAGAGCGCTTCGATGGAAACTGAGTGAGAGAGGGCTCCGCGAACGCCACCACCGTAGGGCGTGCGAATCACGAGCGGACACGTATACTCTCCGTTCGACCGATAGCGTATTTTCGCGGCCTCGCCGACGATCTGGTTGAACGAAGGATAGATGAAGTCGGCGAACTGAATCTCTGCGATCGGACGCAAGCCTTCCATCGCCATGCCGACCGCGATCCCGACGATCGAAGCCTCGGCGATCGGCGTATCGATGACGCGTCGCTCGCCGAACTCACCGATGAAGTCCTTCGTGATCAAAAAGACGTTGCCGCGCGCTCCGACGTCCTCACCGAGGATCACGGTCCGCTCGTCGTTCTTCATCGCTTCGTAGAGCGTCGCGCGAACCGCCTCGACGTTGTTCATCACCGTCGAGTTTGCACTGCTTACGACTGCCACGGTTCCCACGCTCCTTCGTAGACGTGTTTGTAAAGATCGGTGGGCTCGGGATAGGGCAGTGCCTCGGCCGCGTCCGTCGCTTCGTTCGTTTCACGCAAGACGTCTTTGCGCATGGCCGTAACGTCCTCAGGGGTCATGATGCCACGCTCGAGCAGCACCGTTTCGAAGGCCGGCACGGGGTCGTCTTTGCGCCGTTCCTGCACGACCTCGCGCGTGCGATATGTGAGATCGTTATCGTCGGTCGAATGGGCGAGGTAGCGGTAGCAAGTCCCTTCAACGAGCGCTGGCCCTTCCCCGGCACGCGCGCGGTCCATCGCTTCCTTCACCGCCGCATAGGTTTCGATCGGGTCGAAGCCGTTGAAACGCCGGCCGGGCATGCCGTATCCGGCCGCGCGCTTCCATATCTCGGGCTGCGCCATCTGTTTTTCCAGCGGCGTCGAGATCGCCCACTCGTTGTTCTCGACGAGCATAACGAACGGCAGCTTGTGCACGGCGGCGAAGTTCATGGATTCGTGCCACTCGCCTTCGCTCGTGGTTCCGTCGCCGCAGGTTGCCAAGACGGCGCGCCCAGTCTCTCCGCGATACGCAAACGCGAAAGCGGCACCGACGGCGTGCGGCAAATGCGCCGCGAGAATCGATGAGAACGACATCAGGCCCGCAGCTTTTGAAGAATAGTGATTGGGGAACTGTCGCCCGCCGTTGTGATCTTCCGCTCGTGCGAAGATCGAGAGCAAGATTTCGAACGGCGAGAGTCCGATGCCCAAGCACAGCCCGAGATCGCGATAGTAGGGAGCGAGAATGTCACGCCCACGATTGAAGGCCATCGCGGCCCCGGCTTGCAACGCTTCGTGCCCTTCGCTGCCCAGCGCAAAGGGAATCTTGCCTTGCCGGTTGAGCTGAAATCCACGATTGTCGAGCTGTCGCTGCAAAAGCATATTGCGGAACATATCGCGCAACTGCTCGTCGCTCAATCCGTGACGCTCAAGACTTCCCGTTCGTAAATCCGTCGTGGCCATCGTTCTTCCTATTGCGCGCGTTGTACGGTCCACGGTTCCCAGTCCTCGGCATAGACCTTCTCATACAGGTCGGCTGCGTCCGGATAGGCCATTGCTTCCGCCCGGTCCGTGGCGTCGTTGGTCTCTTCGAGGACGCTCCGCTTCAATGCTTCCACCTGCTCGGCGCTCAGGAGGGCGTGCTCGACCAGGAGCCGCTCGAAGCACGGGACGGGGTCGTCTTTGCGGCGTGCCTGGACCTCATCGGGCGAACGGTACGTGCGATCGTCGTCGTCGGTCGTGTGCGAGAGAAAACGATAGCACTTGGCTTCCACCAACGTCGGGCCACCACCGGAGCGAGCCCGCCGCATCGCTGCCCCGACCGCGGCATAGCAGGCGATTGGATCCATTCCGTCCACGGCGGCTCCGGGCACCCCGTAGCCCTCGGCGCGCTTAAAGACGTCGGGCTGCCCCATCTGTTTTGAGAGCGGGGTCGAGATCGCCCATTCGTTGTTCTCGCAGAGAAAAACGACCGGGAGCTTGTGCACCGCGGCAAAGTTGACCGATTCGTGCCACTCGCCCTCGCTCGTCGCTCCGTCGCCAAAGGTCGTGAGGACCGCACGGCCGGCTTCGCCCCGATACTGCAGTGCGAACGCGGCGCCGACGGCGTGCGGCAACTGCGCCGCGATGATCGAGCTTATGGTGTGAAGACCCAAGCGCCGGCTGGCGTAGTGGTGCGGAAACTGCCGCCCGGCCGAGTGATCGGCGGCGCGGGCGAAGAGCGACAGGAGCACTTCATACGGCGTGAGGCCAATTCCCAGCGCCAACCCGAGGTCGCGATAGTAGGGCACGAGGATGTCCTCGCCGCGCTCGAAGGCCATGCCGGCTCCCGCTTGCACCGCTTCGTGGCCTTCGCTCGCGGATGCAAACGGAATCTTCCCCTGGCGATTCAGTTGAAAGCCCCGGTTCTCGAGCGTGCGCTGCATGAGCATCGTGCGGAAGATCGCGACGAGCTGCTCGTTCGTCAGTCCGTGACGCTCCAAGGGGACCTTCGATTGCGCTTCCGGCTTAATGGCCACTGCTGCTCCTACTCGGCTACGTGCGCCAAAATCCTGCGCCAGGCAGTGGCGGCCACCGTGCTGATTGAAAGAACCAGCATGTTGCGTTTCGGCGTGGCGCTTGCGGCGCTGTCGATGCTCTTCGTACAAATCGCCGACGCCGGTGAGCAGTACGCGCCGGCGACGCTCTCCGTCGCGCAGCTCTTCGCTCTGACCCGGCACGCAGCCGGATCGCTGCCGCGCGGCGCCTACCATAGCGTCAAACGGACGCAATCGGCCAAGGGCGACGTCTGGACCGCCGAAAGCTATTGGGACGGCGGTGATTACCAGACGACGGAGCGCCTCGGCAACTTCGTCTGGGCCACCGGCTCCGACGGTGGGCGCCATTGGAGCGAGGACGCCAACGGTTTGGTTACGCAATCGTCGAACCTTTTTTCGGAGGTCGATCCGTTCTCCATCGCGTTGCGCGCGCCGGAGAATCCCACCGGCGCCGTGAAGCTCTTGGGCATGACGTCCGGCACGCCGCCGCAGTACGTCGTGGAGGTGACGCCGAGCAGCGGTCTGGTGGAACGCCGCTACTACGACGCTCACAGCTACTTACTGGCTCGGGTCGAAAGAATCGACTACGACGGCCATCGGCAAGTTTGGGAGTACGGCGATTATCGCAGCGTTTACGGCTGGAACGTCGCGCACCTCGTTCGCTACGAGCGAGACGGCTCGACGGTAACGGAGCAGACGCAGCTGCTGACCTACGAGCGTCTTACCGGTGCCGTCCCCAGTTTAGCGATGCCGCTCTCCCATCCGCTTTTTGATCTGGGCGGCGCGGCATCGGTCGCGATCCCAGCGGACTTTACGCAAGACGGCATCTTCGTGCCGGTGATCGTGGGCGGCCGGAAGCTCGACTTTCAGCTCGATTCGGGATCTTCCGACATGCTGCTCGATCCGGGCATCGCCAAGGAGCTCGGCATGGAAACGAGCGGCGCCTATACCTTGAGCTTTGCCGGCGATATCAATCTGGCAAACGCCCGAGCGCCGTCGGTAACGATCGGCGCCCTATCGGCCGCAAACGTCGCCTTTTCGACGGCGGGACTTGTGGAGGACCTGCCGGGGAGGCGCGTTGTCGGGTTGCTTGGGACCGATTTTATCGCAAGCGGTGTTTTCGAAGTCAACTTCGAGAAGAGTCAGCTGACAATGTATCGTTCGCTGCCGGAAGGCCTGGCGGCGCAGGGATGGTCCGCGCTGCCACTGCGCCTCGACTATGGCGTTCCGGTGCTCAAAGCGAACTTTAGCGGGCTCGACGGCCATTTCGTCGCCGACCTCGGCGCGGCCGATACGACGCTCTACCCACACTATTTCTCGCGCTATCCTAATCACGTTCCGCCGGGCACGCCGGATGCGTTTCAAATGATGACGTTGGGCAATCATCCGTTTGGAGTCAAAGGCATCACGATGCGCAGGATGGTACTGGGCGATTGGGTTTTCGGGAGCGTCCAAGTCGTGGTTCCGTCCGTGCAATACGCACAGGACCGGGATTACGATGGACTGATCGGCCGCAACACGCTCTCGAACTTCGATTTGATCTTCGACTATGCGGACTCGCAGTTATGGTTCAAACCAATTGATTTCAAGTAGGGCGTTGGCCGTCGCCGCCGGAGCGGCCGAAGGGTACTATCTTTTTCGCTCGGAGTTCCTGGCTCAGTGAGCTCCACGCTCGACGCTTTCGCTCCGCAAGAAGAGCTCGTCCGCTATCGCCGCCACTTTCACGCGCATCCCGAACTTTCGCTGATCGAGTTTGCGACCGCAAAGTTCATCGAACGCGAACTGCGCGAAGCGGGCTACGATCAGATTCGCACCGGAATCGGAAGGACGGGCATTCTCGCGACGCTGCAAGGGGCAAAGCCGGGTCCCGTGACGCTGTTGCGCGCCGATATGGACGCGCTGCCGATTGAGGAGCGAAACGACGAACCGTATCGTTCGCTGACGCCGGGCGTCATGCACGCGTGCGGTCACGACGGGCACATGGCGATTCTTTTGGCTGTCGCGCGTGCGCTGCGGCAACATACCGGCGAGATCTCCGGGACGATCGTGTTCTGCTTTCAGCCGGGCGAGGAGGGACACTCCGGAAACAAGCTGATGATCGAGGATGGAGCGCTCGAGAACCCGCACGTCGATCGCACGTTTGCGCTGCATCTCTATAGCGGCCTGGACGTTGGGAAGATCGGCGTTCGCGACGGGGCGTTCTTTGCATCGTCGGATCGCTTCGACATCGAGCTGACCGGTAAAGGCGGCCACGGGGCGCTGCCGCAGAGCGCGATCGATCCGATCGTCGCAGCCGCGCAGTTCGTTACGATGCTCCAGACCGTCGCAAGCCGCGAGATCGCCGCGAATCAGCCGGTCGTCGTGACGGTCGGCGCCCTGCACTCCGGCACGACCTTCAACGTGATCCCAGAGCTAGCGACGTTACAGGGAAGCGTTCGAGCCTTCGACGAGACGATTCGCGCCGAGCTTCCCGTGCGGATCGAGCGTCTGCTCGCGGGCGTCTGCGAAGCGATGCGCCTGAGCTATCGCTTCGATTACCACTGGATCTATCCGCCGACCGTGAACGATCCCGCTACGAATGACGTCGTGAGCGAAGTCGCGCGCGACGTCGTCGGCGAGCAGAGTCTCGTCGACCCGCACGAGATCGTCATGTGGTCGGAAGATATGTCGTTCATGCAGGAGCTGCGCCCCGGCGCCTACTTTTTGGTCGGCGCGCGCGGGCCGCGCAAGGGAATCGAGCCGCAGCACAGCGCACGCTTCGATATCGACGAGCGCGCCCTCGAGGTCGGGTTCCGAATGATGATGGGTTTGGCGCTCCAGGGCACTCGCTAGCGGCGAGCGTCTCCGTCGGCGAGAATCTCGAACTTGTTGCCGCCGGCGTCTTCGAAGAAAACCGCGTAATAATCACCGTATTCGGGGTGCAGGCCGGGGCCTTCAATCGCCATCGCACCATGCTCGCGTGCAATGCCCGCGGCGGCGTCAACCTGCCCGCGCGTTTCGACCGCGAAGGCGAGCCTGGTCGATCCCGGGAGTGAAGCGGGGTCGGGAATGAGGCCAAACCGAGGACGGCCTCCCGCCGCGGTCTCGTAACCGACGAACCCCGGCTCCTCGGGTTCGTCCGAGTCGGCGATCCGGCAGTAACCGATGTGCTCGGCCAACGCATCGAGCAACGTTTGAGCGGTGTCGATGTTTCGCACGTGGATATCTACATGATGCAGCACAAATGGCTCCGGCGCTCAGAGATCGTAGTTGCTCTCGGTGATCGTGAGCACCCAGCGAACGGCACGTGCAGATCGGTCCAACTCGTGCAGAGAGCGCGCGAAGGAGCGGAAAGCGCGGTCGGCAACGCGGCGGCGGCGAGAGCGTTCGAGCCGATCCGTGAAGGCAAGCGCCGTTTCGAGCTGCGCTTCGATTTGGGGCCAGTCAGCGCGCACCGAGCCTTCGCCGGGATCCGCGAAGCAGGTCACGAGGGGCGGCGCGGGCTTGGCCGGATGATGCAGCGCGTACTCCAGGCGCGCCAACGCATATTGCTCGTGCGCCGCGGTAAAGGAACCCAAAATCTGCGTCAACCGGATGTCCATCGGAATGACGACTTCTGCCGACGGCGAAGCTCGGCCTGGCAATGAACTCTGAGGTTCGCAGGTATGTTATTGTCGGCAACGGCTTCGCCGGAACCACTGCTGCCGAGCAGCTTCGCAAGCACGACCCCGCCTGCGGGATAACGCTCTTTGGCGACGAGCGCTACACGCTCTATAACCGCATCTCCCTGCCGCCCATGCTGCGCAAGCAGATTCCCGAAGCGAAAGTCATGATCCGCAACCTCGCGTGGCACGAGGAGCATCGCATCGACTTGCACCTGCGCACGCACGTCGAGCGAATCGTTCCCCAGGAACGCATCGTCGTCGTGGACGGCAGATCCTATCCCTACGACGCGTTGCTGATCGCAACAGGTGGGCGGCCCAACCCCACCGGCAAACCGGGGGGCGACGGAGCGGCAAACCTCTTTCCGTTTCAGTATCTCGATGACACGCGCGCGATCTCGCAGCAGATCGACGAGAGCGCAGCGGCGGTCGCAATCGGCGGCTCGTTTATCGCCTACGAGCTGGCCGAAGCCTTCTCATCGCGCGGACTGGAGACGCATTGGCTGATGCGCGGTCCGCGCGGGCTGCACCGGATCATCGACGAAGATGCGGGCGAGCTGCTCCACGAAGCCGCGGCGGCCGACGGCGTTCACATGCACTATGGTGAAGAAGTCGAGGAGTTCGTGCGTTCCAACGGCGCGATAACGAAGGTTCGTACGACCGCGGGCCGCGAGATCGAGGCCCAATGTTACGCGTATGGTTTCGGGCTAGCCATGAATACGGAGGTTTGCGATGGCTCGGGAATCGAGACGAGCAAGAACGGCATCATGTGCGACGATCACCTGGAGACCAACGTGAAAGACATCTACGCTGCCGGCGACGTCGCCGACTTCTACGATCCCATCCTCGAGATCAGATATCGGATGGGGACCTGGAATAACGCCGGCGCGCACGGCAAGGTCGTTGCGCTCAACATGATGGGCGGCAGCGAGAAGTACCACGACGTGCCGGAGTATTCGTCGCTGCTCTTCAAGGGTCAAACGATCACACAGTTCGGCCTCGGGACGGACCTGCGCCAAGATCTGGAAATCGCGCGCAAGACCGATCGCGAAAAGAAGTGGTACCGCGCGCTCTTTTTCTGGGAAGATCGCTTGGTCGGGGGTTTGATGCTCGGCAAAGGCAACCGCGCCGGCAAACGCAAGTACGTCGAAGCGATCAAGAGCAAAGAGCGCTTTCCAAAGCCCGAATGGAACGCAATGCTCGATTGGACGGCGTGAGCGCCCGATGTTTCAAACCACGAGGATCCCCGGTCTTTTCTGGTACGCGCAGCGAACGCCTGGCGCGCTTTCCGAAAATTGCTATCTCTTTATCACCGGCGCGGGAAACGTATTGGTCAACCCGCTCCCGTTCGACGACGCAACGTATGCTGCGCTGGAGCGCTTCGGCCGCATCGAGCGCGTCGTCGTCCTGTCGGCCGGTCGTCAAGCGGCCGCGCGTGAGATCGCCGAGCGCTACAGCGCGCGGCTCATCGGGGCGCCGCCGCATCGCGAGGCGCTCTTTGAAGGTGCGAAGGCCATTGTACTGCTCGATCAGCGTCGCGACGGCGAGTTCGCGATCGGCATACCGGCGCAGCAGGTAGTCGTGGCCGGCGACTCGGTGGTCGGATCGCCGGCCGGCGCGCTGTCGCTGCCGGAGGACGGCGAGTACGCGGACGCGCGCAAAGCGGCTCTGGGTTTGCGCCGAATTCTTCGAGAGAATCCGGAGACGCTCTTGGTCGCCGTTGGCGAGCCGATTTTTTCAGGTGCGTACGACGTGCTCTACCATACGCTCTACGCGCGCGCCGGCGCCGAAATCCACCGGATCAACGTCGACGAGCTGGAGTTTCGCGACGAACGCGCCGAACACGTGGAGCAACCCGAGCGTTATTACTGCCTTGATGCCGAGGTTGGCTTCGTCATCGGCGCGCGCAAACTCGGCTATCGCGTGAGCACGCTGCCGCCGGGGCAGTATTTTTGTCCGCTGCACGGTCACGCACGCGAAGAGGAGATGTTTTTCGTTCTCGACGGCGAGCCCAGCATTCGGACGTTAGCCGGAACGGTGCGCTGCCGAAAAGGCGATTTTATCGCACTCCCCGTTGGGGAGAGCGGGACGCACCAGTTGCTCAACGAGAGCGATGCGCCGGCGACGGTGCTTCTCTTAGCGCGCACCGAGGCGTTCGAAGCCTGCTATTATCCCGATTCGGATAAACTGCTCGTCGATATGGAGAGGCCACTGCGAGGCGATCGTCGCTCGATTCTGTTACGCGCGACGCCGGAACTGGATTATTTCGACGGTGAGGAATAACCGGCAAGAGGGTTACCAGTGACGGGCGCTGATGTGGGTGTCGGAGTCCGCGCCGCGCGGCACCAGAAAGTAGACGACTACCATTAGATAGGCCGCGAAACTCACGATCGGAAGCACGAGCGCGACGAGCGTGGCGCCGACGTAGGTAAGCAATCCGGTTCGATAGCCCCGTATCGTGGAAGCGATCGTCGCCTGCGGAACCTCCGGCGCGAAGGCGTTCGAACGCGCCAGATGCAGGAGCAACAGATTATAGAACGTGGCGCAGACCGACAGAACGGCGCCATAAAAAAACGTCGAGGCCGAGAGTGTCGGATACGCGCCCAGCGTCGTCGTCGCGAACGGAATCAAGACGGCTCCAGCAAGGAGCAGTAGGTTCCAGAAAGCCGTTTTGCGGTCGATGCGTTGCACGAGTCGGAAGAGCGCGTGATGATTCTGCCACATGATCCCAATGACTGAGAAGCTGAGAAAGTAGGCGATGAGATTTGGCCAGAGCCCCAGGAGGGCGGCGCTGAGCTCTCGGTTCGATGGCGCGTGCAACGCCGGCAGAACGAAGCCGAGCGCCAGCAGCGTGAACGCGAAGGCAAAAACACCATCCGAGAATGCTTCGAAACGAGCCTTGTTCACGCGGTCGCCCGTTGGATGCAGTCCGCGAACTCATCCACGTCGCGCTCGGCCGTCGCCCAGTGCGTCATCCAGCGCACCTCGGGCAGCGCTTCGTCGAAGATGTAGAAGAAGAAGTCGCGCTGAATTGCCTCGATGGCGTCGCGGTCGAGCGTCGCGAAGATTGCGTTGCACCGCACGGGCCGCGTGACGCGAAGTCCTTCGATCGACCGTACGCGCTCGAACAAGCGCTGCGCCATCGCGTTAGCGTGCGTCGCGTAGCGTAGCCACCGGTCGTCGGTCAATAGCGCAACGAACTGTGCGGCGACGTAACGCATCTTGGAAGCGAGCTGCATCGATTGCTTCTGCACGAACGGCGCCGCTTCGCGGTGAAGACCGGAATTGAAAAAGCAGATCGCTTCGCCGAGCATCAAGCCGTTCTTCGTACCGCCGAAGCTCAGCACGTCAACGCCGGCGCCGCGACTCGCGGCTCGCAAATCCGTGCCGAGTGCGGCGGCGGCATTGGCGAGGCGAGCACCGTCGAGATGGACGATCAATCCGCGATCGTGCGCGAAGCGACTGAGCTCCCGCAGCTCCTCGACTTCGTAGATTCCGCCGAACTCCGGCGCTTGCGAGATCGAAAGCGCTCGCGGCTGCGAGAAATGGACGTCGTGTCCGCCGCGCAAATACGGTTCGATGTCACTGGGGCGAAGTTTGCCATCGCTTGTGGCGATCGGGACGACTTTCGAGCCGCTAAATCGCTCGAACGCGCCGCACTCGTCGGTCTGCAGATGCGCCGTGGCGGGCGCGAGCACGGATTCCCAGGGCTGCAGCAGCGAGCTAAGCGCCGCCACGTTCGCGCCGGTGCCGTTAAACGTAAAATAAATGTCCGTGTCTTCGCCGAGATGCTCTCGCAAGCAAGCGACGGCGCGCGCCGTCCAGGGATCGGCGCCGTAGGCGATCGCGTCCCCGGCATTCGCATCGACGATTGCCTGGAGTATCTCGGGCGCGATCGGCGCGGTATTATCGCTGGCGAAGCTGCGACGGGGCGTTGAGTCCACAGCGCTGACGTTGCGCGAGGGCAAGGGGCAAGCCCTACCGTTTCGCGTAAGTACTTCGCCATGCCGCAACGCGATCAACTCGAAGTCGACGTCCTTTTCGTCGGTGCGGGTCCGGCGAGCCTCGCCGGAGCGATTCGCCTCGGTCAACTCGCAAAGGAGGCGGGACGCGCGGTCGAGATTCTGGTGATCGAGAAGGCCGCCGAGGTCGGGAATCACGGGATCTCAGGAGCGGTGATGGATCCACGCGCCATCGAGGAACTGCTGCCTGCCTGGCGTGAGAGCGCGCCGGTGGAGTCGCCCGTTACCAGTGACGAGCTGTGGTTTCTCACGACGCGCGGCAAAATCAAAGCACCGCTCACGCCGCCGCCGCTGCGCAACGCCGGTAAGTACGTGACGTCGCTGCAGAAACTGTGCGTGTGGCTTGGCGAACGAGCCGAGGAGGCGGGGGCGCAAGTCTTCCCGGCCTTTCCCGGGCAAGAGCTGCTGTGGGACGGCGAGCGCGTCATCGGCGTGCGCACCGGCGATAAGGGTCTCGATCACAACGGTCAGCCAAAGTCGAACTACGAGCCGGGCGCGGATATTCTCGCGAAAGTTGTGGTGCTCGGTGAAGGTCCGCGCGGAACGCTTGCAAAGCAGGCCGAGGCGCGCCTCGGGTTGACGCAAGGCCGCGAGCCGCAAGTCTACGCAGCCGGCGTCAAAGAGCTCTGGCAGTTACCCGACGATCGATTTAAGGCCGGCTCCGTCATCCACACGCTCGGCTATCCGCTGCCCCCGGAAACGTTCGGCGGCGGATTCATTTACGGCATGGCGGGCAACGTGCTCGATATCGGCATGGTCACGGGGCTGGACTACAAGAATCCGACCACCGATCCACACAACGAGCTGCAGCGGATGAAAGAGCATCCGGCGGTCGCGCGCATGCTCGACGACGCCACGTTGATCCGTTACGGAGCAAAAGCGATTCCCGAGGGCGGCCTGTTCGCGATGCCGCGCCCGTATGCCGACGGTCTTCTGATTGTGGGCGACTCCGCCGGCTTCTTGAACGGCATGCGCCTCAAGGGCATTCATCTGGGCATGAAGTCCGGCATGCTCGCGGCCGAGACGCTGTGGGAAGCGCTGCAAGCCGAGGCGTTCGATCGCGAGACGCTCGCGTCGTACGAACGCCGGTTCAAGGAATCGTGGGCGTACGCCGAGCTTCGCACGGCACGCAACTTCCACCAAGGATTCCATAACGGTCTCCTGCCGGGTTTGATCAATGCGGGACTCGCGACGGTCACCGGCGGCGCCGGATTCGGATTCATCAATAGGCTGAACGGCGAGCCGGGATATGCGCGCATGAAGAAGATGGGTTGGGAACCCAAGGAAACGCCGCGCGCCAAAATCGACAACGTGCTGACCTTCGACAAGCTAACCGACGTGTACAACAGCGGCACGATGCACGAAGAGAATCAGCCTTCGCACCTGATCGTCTCCGATATGAACATCTGCAAAGACCGCTGTACCGTCGAATATGGCAATCCGTGCCGGAGTTTCTGTCCCGCAGCAGTCTACGAGCCGCTCTTCGAAAAGACCGACGGCAAGTTTGAAGGACGCCTACAGATCAACTTCACAAACTGCGTGCACTGCAAGACCTGCGACATCGCCGACCCGTATCAGATCATTACTTGGGTTCCCCCGCAAGGCGGCGAGGGTCCCGTCTACACCGGCATGTAGGCAGCGGTCGCAAAGCTGGACTGCCACGAGCCGCGTCAAACCGTTGTTTTCGATGGATGACCGTGGCGGCGACGTCGTCGTAATCGGCGCCGGGCTCATCGGCCTTGCAATTGCCTTCGAGCTTGCGCAGCGTGGTGCGACGGTACGCGTATACGATCGTGGCGAGCCGGCGCGCGCGGCCTCATGGGCCGGGGCTGGAATGCTGGCGCCATATACGGAGCGCGTGCGCGATGAAGCCCTGCTCGAGTTCTGCGCTTCCTCGTTGCGCGAATACCCCGCGTTCGTTGAGCGGGTGCGGGCGGCGAGCGGCATCGATCCACATCTGCGCCTCGACGGCGTCGTCCACGCCGCTTTCAACGATGCGGATCTCGAGCGGCTACAAGGCCACGCGCAGGCGCTCGCAGCGCGCAGCGTCCCCACGGAAATGCTCGACCGATCATCACTGCTTTCCGCCGAGCCGTGGCTCGGTTCTCACGTCGCCGGCGGACTAATCGTGAGCGGTGAAGGTTGCGTGGATAATCGCCGTCTCGGGCGCGCATTGGTAAACGCGTGCCAAACACGTGGTGTGCTCATCGATCGAAGCTCTGCGCTGCGCGTGGAATGCGACGAGCGGCGAGTACTCGGCCTTCGCACCAACCTTGGCTTCACAACGGCCGGCGCAGTCGTCAACGCATGCGGCGCCTGGGCTACGCAATTGAACGGCGTGCCTCCATCGTGCGTGCCGCCGATCGAGCCGATCAAGGGAGAGATGCTCGCCTTGGCGGCGCCTGTAGGCTTCGTGCGGCGCGCGACGTGGGTGCCGGGTGCCTACCTCGTTCCGCGGGACGACGGACGGCTGCTGGTTGGCGCGACCGCGGAGCCCGCGGGTTTCGACGAGCGCGTCACGGCTGGCGGGATGCACGAGCTGTTGCACGCGGCGCTTTCGGGGGCACCGTCGCTGCGTTCGTTTGCGGTGACGGAGAGCTGGGCCGGCCTCCGGCCGGGCACGCCTGACGGCCTTCCTTTCCTCGGCCCGACGCCGATTGCGGGCTTCTTTCTTGCATGCGGGCACTATCGGAACGGCATTTTGCTCGCGCCGGCAAGCGCGCGCCTGATGGCCGATGCGATCGAAAACAACACATTCTCGGAACTTCGGCCCTTCTCGATCGACCGCCGGCGCACGGAAGAATCGCCGGCGGGCCGAACCACTTACGTGTGAAGGCAACGATCAACGGGCATCTGCGCGACCTGCCCGAGGAACTCACGGTCAGCGCCCTGCTTGAGCTGCTGGGCTCGCCCCGCGCAGGGATCGCCGTCGCTCGCAACGATCGCGTCGTCCGGCGAGCGGAGTACGACACGGATCGTCTACGCGACGGCGACCGTCTCGAAATTATCACCGCAGTGGCGGGCGGCTAGGGTGGAAAAGGACTCACTGCGCATCGCCGCACTGGAACTTGCGTCGCGCCTCATCGTCGGAACCGGAAAGTATCCGTCGATGGAAGTCATGCAGGCGGCGCATGCTGCCAGCGGCGCGGCGATGGTGACGGTGGCGATCCGGCGCATCAGCCTCGACGACCGGCAAGGGCGAACGATGCTCGATTACATCGACCGCAGCCGGTTTACGATTCTGCCGAATACCGCCGGTTGTTACACGGCGAAAGACGCGATCTTGACCGCACACCTAGCACGCGAGCTGCTCGCGACGGACCTGATCAAACTCGAAGTGATCGGCGACGCGCAGACGCTGTATCCCGATACCCGCGGGACGCTAGCCGCAGCGGAGCAGCTAATCGCGGACGGATTCACGGTTCTTCCGTACATCGGCGACGATCCGATTGCGTGCAGGCAGCTCGAAGAGATGGGCTGTGCCGCCGTTATGCCGCTGGCGGCTCCGATCGGCAGCGGCCTGGGGGTCTGCAATCCCTATTCTATCCGGATCATCAAAGAGCGCGCGGGAGTTCCAGTCATCGTTGATGCCGGCGTCGGCACCGCCTCCGACGCTGCGTTGGCCATGGAACTCGGCGTCGACGCGCTGCTGATGAACACCGGAATTGCCGGAGCGCGCGATCCGGTCCGGATGGCGCGCGCCATGAAGCATGCGGTGATCGCGGGCCGTGAAGCCTTTCTCGCCGGACGGATGCCCAAGCGCCTGTACGCCAACGCGTCGAGTCCCATGCAGGATTTGATCGCGACGCAGGTGCCATAACTGCGATGATGCATCATCCGCTGAAGTATATCGTCCCTCCGCTCGTCGTGCTCATCGCCATCGCCGCGGTTTACATCCCGCTGCACCGCCACGAAAAGGCCGTGCGCGAAAATCCGCACCATCACGTCCGCAAGCCGATCACTCACGTGACGGCTGCCGGCGTCGTGGCCGTGGGGTTGATCGTCGCGTTCGTCGCTGCCTTTATCTTGCCTTAGCCCTACAGGCTCCTAGCGACCGCGAACCAGTGGACGGCACCGGAGAGCGGCCGCTCTCGATGGGCCCACGATCCCGCGATTTCATCGGCATCGTGTTCCTCCAACGACTCGAGCGCGAAATAGGGATCGAGCAGCGCCCGCACCTGCTCGCGACTGAAAAAACCATGCGCCACGCCGCGCTCGTCGCCTTCGGCCGGTGCGAAGGTCGAAGCGTCGATGCGCTCTCCCCCGCCAAATCGTGCGTCGCGGACGGACCCAAAGGTCGCGTAGAGCACTCCGTTCTTGCCGAGAAGCCGCGCGATTTGCGACACGTGTCCGGCGATTATCTCGGGCGTCCCGTGAAGCAGCCCGTGAGTCGAGATCGCGGCCGTGAATGCACCTTGGACGCCGCCGAACGGCATCGCCGATGCGGCGGTGCGATCGTCGATGGCAACGACGTCGAATCCCGCTTCGCGCAGGGCCCTGGTGTTACGCCCGGTACCGCAAGCGAACTCGAGGACGCGGATTTCCGCCGCGCCTCGCAGGTGCTCGATGAGGCGAACGGCCAACGGATGAGCAGTCACCCCACAATCTTCGAGAAAGGACGAAATCTTGCTTGGTGAAGGCGACCAGCTTCCTACCGTCACGCTACTGGACGATCGAGGAGCCCAGCTGACGACGACCGACCTCCTCGGGGGCCCGCTGATCCTCTATTTCTATCCCAAGGACGACACGCCGGGATGCACCAGCGAAGCCTCGCAGTTCCGCGATCTCTATACGCAGTTTCAAGCGAAGAAAGCGCGGATCGTGGGCGTCAGCCGGGATTCGGCCGAGTCGCATCGGCGCTTCAAGGAGAAGTTCTCGATTCCGTTCGAGCTGTTGGCCGACACCGAATCGAAGCTCTGCGATGCCTTCGGCGTAATCGTCGAAAAGAATATGTACGGCAAGAAAAGCAAAGGCATCGCGCGTTCGACCTTCTTAATCGACGGCAGCGGCAAGATCGTCAAGGTGTGGCCGAAGGTCAACGTCGACGAACATGCCGACGAAGTTTTGGCTTCGTTTTAGAATCGACTTTCGCTTAATTCTCCAGCTTCGGCTCGCTGCGAGGAAGCGAGAAGGCAATGAGCGCTCGCACTGGAGAGAGTCCGCGGCTGACGACGGCATAAGGCGTAACGATCAAGCCGAGTTCTTGCAAGCGCGAGGCGGCTGCGAGCAGCTCCGTTCCGCTGGTGACGACGTCCTCGAGCAGCAAGGCTCGCTGGCCGGAGTGATACGGCCCTTCGACGTACTCGTTCGCGAAGGCGCCGTAGCCTTTGGGCTTCTTGCGCACCGCAATCATCGGAATTCCCGACATCTGCGAGACCGCCGTCGCGATAACCACGCCGCCTAGCTCGGTGCCGGCGATCAGGTCGGGACTTATCTCCGCGATGACAGGGGTGAAGAGCCGAGCGATTTTCCGCAGGACGTGCGGGTCGGAGAAGAGTCGGAATTTGTCGATGTAGTAGTCGCTGGGGCTGCCACCGGCGAGGATATAATCGCCTTGGGTTAACGCGCGCTCGACGATGATCTTGCGCAGCCACGCGATTTCCTGCATTCCTAAATGGTCCACTGCCAGGCGTTCCACGACTCGACGACCGGATTCGGAGCGAAGCCCTTGAAATCCACACTGATCGGCTCCATTTGGCGCAGCCACATCGTGAAGATGGCCGGATTGTCTCGCGCCAGCAACGCTTGAATGCGATAGTAGGCAGCGGTGCGCGCCCGCCGATCGTAGTGCGTCAGGGCAGCCTGCTGAGCGGCTTGCATGTCGGGGCTGCAATAGCGTGAATAGTTGTAGCCGCTGGGCGGGAAGTTCTGACACTGCAGCTGCGTGCTGTCGTCGGGATCGATGCCCGCGAACCATCCTGAGACGGTGATATCGAAGCGTCCGAGCTGCAGGATACCGCCCATGCCGGCCGGCGCGTAGAGCATGTCGCCGGGGTAGAACTTGATCTCCGACTCGATCCCGGCTTGCCGCAACATCGCTTGCACTTCGACTGCCTCGCGCTTGCGCGTTGCGCTCGAGTTATTCGTAACCATGAGGAGATCCAATCGCTGCCCGTTCTTGCGCACGATTCCGTCGGGGCCCGGTGACCAGCCCGCTTCGGCCAGCAGCTTTCGCGCCATTGCCGGATCGTGCGGATAGGAACGAACGTGCGGGTTGAAGGCCCACATCCAGTCGGGAATGTCTTCCGTCGCGACCGTCTGCATGTTGTACGCGAGCTTTTGCGCGAGCTCTTGCTTGTCGATCGCGTAGGCGACCGCCAGCCGCACGCGCGGATCGCGCAGGAACGGAGTTGAGCAGTTCAACTGGAGGTAGTAGTAGCCGTTGATGTTTACCCAGACGATTCGGACATCCGGCGCATCGCGCAAGGACAGGTACGTTTCGATCGACGCCTGGAACATATAGTCGATCGCATGCGTGCGCAAGAGGTTGACCGACGTCTCCTCGTCGGGAACGATCGCGACGTCGATCCGCTGTAAGCCGGGTCTTCCCATGAAGAAAGCATCGTTGCGCTCCAGCGCAATGTGATCCCCGCGTGCCCACTCGACGAACTTGAAGGGGCCGTCGGTCACGTCCGGCTTGTTGTTGAACGGTACCTGATTGAGGTTGGGGTATTGCGCTAAAACGTGAGCCGGAGCGATCATATATGGCTGATCGCTCTCGGCGAAGAAGGAGTTGACAAACGGCGAGAACTTCTGCTTGAGATGCACAACCACGGTATAGGGGTCGGGCGTGTCGATGCTCGAGATGACGTCGTAGCCGTGACGCGATACGACGTTGTTATCCGGGTTCATGATCGCCTGCCACGACCACTTGACGTCGCGCGACGTCAACGGCACGCCGTCGGACCAACGAGTGCCGCGCCGCAAATGATAGGTGATCCGTACGCCGTCTCGGCTGATTCCGCCGTTTTCGAGCGTCGGGACGGCTGCGGCCAACATCGGGACCGGATTCCCTTTCGGATCGGCGCTCAAAAGCGGCTCGAACATCAACCGGTCGACGAAAACGTCGGTCGTATTCGAGTTGAGCAGCGGATTGAGATTCTTGAGATCACTTTGAACGGCGACGCGCAGCACGCCGGGCTTGGTCCACGAATGCCTCCCGGCAGCAATCTCGCCCCCCGTCCTCGTGCACGCCACAAACGCAAACAGCAACGCCGCCAGGATCGAAACCGCGCGGAATTTCACGGTTTTTCCAAGAGCTTCAGTCGGCTCGAGAGGGGTTCAAAGTGATCTCGAGAGGGCTCGGCACGACGAGCGAAGACAGGATGTCGAGAGCGAGGAGGCCGGCAGCAGGAGCGCCGCATGGATGCGGCGCGACGAGCGTCCTCGCGAGATCAGTTTGAACCCCTCTCGAGCCGGCTGAAACCGCTGGAGAATCAAAACCTAGACCACGGCTTTCGGTCCGACTTTATTCCCTGGGACCGGGTCGTACCGTTCGTGACGCCACGAATACGTCCCCAAGCCCTGCGTGGCAGTGCGTAGCTCGGTGATGTAGCGCGAAAGCTCGACGGCCGGCACGTAGGCCTCGACGATGTCGAAGCCGGCCCGCTCGTCGGGGTTCATGCCGAGGATCTGTCCTCGTTTGCCGGTGAGCTGCTGAATGACGGCCGAAGTATAGTTCGTCGGTACGGTCACACGCACGTGGGCGATCGGTTCGAGCACGACCGGATTGCACTTCGGCAGCGCTTCGCGAACGCCCATGCTCGCCGCGGTTTTGAACGATTGTTCGCTCGAGTCCACGTCGTGATACTGACCGTCGTAGAGAGTCACGTGCATATCGGTGACCGGGTTGCCGTTCGGGCCGTGGGCGAGCGCTTCGCGGACCCCCTTTTCCACGGCCGGGATGAACTGCCGCGGCACGACGCCGCCGACGATCTTATCTTCGAAGGTGACGCCGGCGCCTCGCTCGCGCGGTTCGAACCGCAGCCACACGTCGCCGAACTGACCGTGCCCGCCGGTCTGATGTTTGTAGCGCGAATGAACCTCGGTGCCCCCGGTGATTGTTTCCAGGTAGGGAATCGTCGGCGCGGCCGTTTCAACTTCGACTTTATATTTGCGAGCGAGTCGCTCGACCGCGATGGAAACGTGCTGTTCCCCACGGCCGAGCAGAAGCAGTTCGTGCGTAACGTCCGCTCGCTCCAGTCGCAGCGCCGGATCCTCGTCGACGATACGGGCCATCATCTGCGACATCTTTGCTTCGTCGATGCGTTCCTTCGGCTTTACGGCAACTGCGAAGACGGGATCGGCAACCGGCACGCGGGCCAACAGCACCTTGTGTCCGTTCGACGTGAGCGTATCGCCGGTTGAGACCGATTCGAGGCGCGCGAGCGCGACGATCATTCCGGCGACCGCTTCCAAAAGCGGCTCCTGCTTTTTTCCCTGGAGCCGATAGAGGCCGCCGAGCCGTACTTTTTCGTCGCGTTTAGCGATGTTGGTAAGGGTTGCGTCTGCTTTGATCGTTCCCGAGAGAATTCGGACGATCGAAAGCTTTCCGCTCTGCGGATGAATGCTGGTCTTGATGACGCGCGCGACGACCGGCCCGGCCGGGTTCGATTCGATCGGCCGTCCTTCGGCATCCACTTGCGATGCGTCTGCGGGCGAAGGCAGCCACGTTTCAATCGCTCGCACGAGCGCCGCGACGCCGGCGCCCGAGAGTCCGGCTGCCACGAGCACGGGAACGACTTGATCGTGCGAGCATTCCGCGCAGAGATCGCGCTCGATCTCTTCGAGCGGCGGCTCCACGCCTTCGAGCAGTTCCTCTAACAAATGATCGTCGAAGTCGGCCATCGCTTCGAGAAGCTCGGCGTGCATGCGAGCGGCGTGCTCTTGCAGATCGGAGGGAATGGGCTCTTCGCCCGCATCGAACCGATAGGCTTTCATTTGCGCCAGGTCCACGTAGCCGGAGAACTGTTCGGCACTGCCGATGGGCAACTGTTCGGCGACGACGTGCCGGCCATAGGCGCTCTGCAGAGCGGCCAGCGTCCCGGCAAAATCGGCGCCGGGGCGATCCATCTTATTGACGACGAAGATGTGCGGCATCCGCACCGACTCTAGGTAGTCCACGACCGCCTGCGTCTGCACGACGCGACCGGGATCCGCCTCGACGACCACGATCGCTGCGTCGACGCCCGCAAGTACCTGTTTCGTCTCTTCGAAGAAGTCGATGAACCCGGGCGCATCGACGATGGTGATGTCGACGTCGTCGGCCGTAGTATGCGCGAAGCCCACGGTAGTTGACTGGAGATGCTTCACGTCTTCCGGCTCGTGATCGGTGACGGTCGTTCCGTCGGCGATCGATCCGCGTCGTCCGATCGCGGCGCAGTGGGCCAGGATCGCTTCGACGAGCGTGGTCTTGCCCGCGTGGTGGGGTCCAACGAATGCGATATTTCTAAGGCGCACGATATCCGCCACTTCTCAGTCCCCTATATAAGAACGGGTGTTAGCGGCGCTTTGCCGCGGGTTTTTTCTTTTTGACGCTCTTCTTCGCGGCTACGGCGGTCCGCTTCGGCTTTGCCGGGCGGCGCGGTGCGACGGTCTTGCCTGCCGGTTTCTTACGAACGGGCTTTTTGCTGGGTGCTTTTTTCGTAACCTTTTTGCCGCCGCTGCTCTTGCTGGAGGTCTTCTTGGCGACGCTCTTTTTTGCGGGCGGGGCCTTTTTTGCGACGGGTCGCGATGGCTTTACAGGGGGCTTCTTTGCTTTTGCCGTTGCTGCCGGCGGTCGCACGGGCTTTTTCTTTTCGGGAGCGGCGGGTTTGGCTACGCGCGCGGCCTTTGCTTTGGTCACCGACGCCGTCGAGTCGGGGGTGCGGCGCGATGTGCTCGTGGCTGGCGGAGTCGTGACGGCGACGCGCTTCGACGTGCGAGCTGAGTCGCCGGCGCGTTTTTTCGGCCCGCTTTCGCGCGTCGCGCGGCTACTTGCGCGCCCCGAGCCGGCCGGCTCCTCTTCGGGCAATCCGAGCTCGGCCCGGCCATATCCCGTGATGCTGCTGCCCGGCGTGGCCGGCTGACGGCCCGCTTGGGCGTGCGCCTCCAAATGTTCGCGCGTCGCGCGCAACGCAACCCGCGCCAGCCTCCCGGCGACCGGAAAGACCAACTCGTTGATGTGCGCATCGTCGAGCAACCCGAGGATGACGTCGAACGCATTGCCTTGATCCTTCGGACTGTGCGCGTCAGAGCCAACCGCGATTCCAACACCACGGGCTTTGGCCTTGCGGATCAGTCTTGCATTGGCTTCGAGGTACTTCTTTTTACGTTCTTCGGAATGGTCGCGGTAGAGGAAGCGCGTGTTGATCTCGACGGCCACGCCTCGCTGGTGGCAGATATCGAGCAAACGATCCTCGTACTGCTCGAGCGTCTTTTGGGCCGGCCAGCGCCCGAGCGTCGTCGGAACGTAGAAGTGCCCAGCGATGTGCGTCGGCAGCTTCTCGAGATCGTCGAACAACTTGGCGGTGTAGAGTTCCCAGAGCGTCTCCGTGCTTACCGCCTCGTAGAGGTCGATAAACTCCTCGCTGTCAAAGGGCCACGGCCAGTCTGCCCCTTTTTCCGGATGTTGGATCGGAACAAAGTGCACCGAGCGGATAATTCCGTCGGGGCGCAGCGCGTCCACGATGTTCTGTGCATCGGGCCGCGCGCGGGGATCGTTATCCATCTCGGCGCCGATTGCGAATCGCATTCCCCGGCGCAAGCCCTCGGAGACGATTGCGGCGTGCGGAGGGTCGACGCCCGCCGTTTCGGCCGCACCGATCAAGTCGCCGGCCTGCGCCAGCTTGAGCGCCCGGCGGACCGTGGAGACTGCTCCAGGATCCTCGAATGTCAAGTAGTTGGCATGGTCGGCAACCATCAAAAAGCGTGGAGATGAGCGCCGGCAAGCGTGGTAAAACCACAGGAAGAGCATTCGCGCGGAATACGCGAGCGGCCGTTCCTCTGTAAAGGGCCGGTGTTCGCCTTTGGCGTGACCGTGGACGTCGGGGATGGCGGCGATCCGAGGATCGGTCATCTGATGAAAGGTACGCGAATCGCCACGTTCGCTAAGGTTGGCGTCTAGCCGCGGTAGCCCTCCATTTGTAGAAGCCGCGCCTTCATTTCCAGTCCATAAAAATAATCGTGCAGGTCTCCCGACGAGTCGACGACGCGGTGACACGGGAAGAGCAGCGGGAGTGGATTGCGCGCCATTACGCGGCCGACTGCGCGCGCGGCTTTGGGCCGGCCGATCTGCGTTGCGACCCATGCGTACGAACGAACTTCGCCGGGCGGGATGCGCGCCGCCGCCCGAAGCGCGGCCTGTTCGAACGGTGTGAGATTGCTGATATCAACGACCTCGTCATCGACCTTCCAGGTACTGAAGAATCGTTCGATGGCGCTCACTAGCCACGGTGGCGCCTGTCCCTGCACGACGCGGCGACGTAAGCGGCGCTCGGCGCGGGCGGCAACTGCCTCGGGTGAATCGCCCGTGTCCAGGCTAAGGTAGGCGATGCGATTGTCTTTGAATCCGGCATAAAGGCGTCCCAGCGGCGTCGAGATCGCGGAGAGCACGATCGGCGCGGCCATCGCGCCCTTGAGCGCCGCAAGATGTTGGACGACCTTTTTCGCCAGATCGCACGAAGGCTCGGGAAGCGGCAGACAGGAGAGGCAGTAAGCGACCCCCGCGTACTGTTCGTAAACCGCCTGACACGAGGGACAGGCTCGAAGATGAGTATGGACGGTCTCTTTTAGCGAGGCTTGGCACTCGCCGCGAAGCTCGTCCCATAATGCATCGACGTCACGACAACGCATGAGCGGGAACTCCTTCCGGGTTGAATCTTCCGATCTGCGGGCCGAGAATGCGTCGCAAGATGCGTACGGCTCGATGAACGTGCGACTTCACCGTTCCGATCGGTTGGTTAAGAATTTCGGCGATCTCGGGGTGGCTGCGTCCTTCGATGAAGCGTAGAGTGGCCGCAGCACGCAAATGCATCGGCAGTTGGAGCAATGCACGCTCCACGAGCGCGATCTCGGTGTTTTGCTCGACGATTCTCTCGGGCTGAGGCGGCCCTTCGTTCGATTCGCGTAACAGAGCGTCGGGATCGGCGAGCGCATCGAGGGCCACGTTAACGGGGCGCTTGCTGCGGAGCCGATTGCGGGTGACGTTTAGCGTAATCGTGTAGAGCCAGGGCTGCAGTCGCAGGTCGGCCCGCTGCTCGAGCGACATTTTGCCCAGAGCGCGATAGGCGCGCACGAAGGCGTCCTGAACGATCTCCTCGGCGTCCTCTCGGTTTCCCGTCATTCGTAGTGCAAACCCGTAGAGGCGGCGCTGGTAGTCGTCGACGATTCTCTCAAACTTTTCGACGCTCGGAATCGAGGCCGCCGCCGTCTGCGCGACCGCAGCCGTCCGCGCGGCCGCCGTCCGGCCCGATGGAGTCGCTGATGGCACGTATACTCCCACGAAGGAGTGGTGCGGGCGCGCTCATACAGGCCCCCCGACACCACCGCTAGGGCCGGTGGTTTCACATCGTGGGAGAAAACTCCTCAAAACCGCCGCGGTGCGCCAGCAAGCGCAGGGAAAATTTTCCCTCGTTTCTAAAAGGTCGCCATGCCGATTTCGCTCGGGCCGCTGGCCCGAACCCAGTAGGAAACCGCTTCGCTCCCTTACAGAGAAGAAGCGGTTTTTTGTTTGCGCTCGGAAACGCTCCCCGAGTAGAGGTGAAGCTTAATGCAACAAACCGCGATCGAACCCACGGAAATATCGCTGGATGCCTACACGATGTGCAGTTTCGTGCCGAACCTGACCTCTTCAAGAGCCATTCCTTTGGTGCTGATCGGATACCGCCAGAGCGAAGATCCGTGGTTCGTGTGGCTCGTTCCCAAAGAGGGCGTGGATTCCACGGGCTTAACCGACGACCCGTATTACGCTAAGGTTTTACGCGATCCGCGGGCCTACTTCAAGAAAAAGCTAGCGAAGTACGTTGAAGAGACCTGCTCGGTCAAGCGTGCGATCGAAATGCTGATCGACTGTCATCAAAACCATTTGGCCTTAACGCCGCTGACGGAGCTACGCGAGCAGCCGTTCCGTCATCCGTTGCAGGTCGAGCTCATCGGAGCATTTTGACGGCCTGACCCACGTCCCGGGCACGCTGCACGACGCGAATGGCTCGGCTATAGGTGATGTGCACGGGTATGAAGACGGCCGGATGACTTTGACGCAGACGCGCGTCGATTGTTAGCTTCGCACTGAGCGCCAGAAGCATCGCATCGTCGAGCGAGTAGTACGCCGTGCCCGCCATCCGCATCGTGCCCGAAATGTCGGCGTCCGCGCTTTGGGGCAACGTTCCGGTCATTGGTCCAACCGCTTGGAAACGCACGGCCACACTGGGGCGCCCATCGATCGGGCCGCTCGCACCGGGCCGCAAGGAACCGTGGAGCACCGAGTCCCCGCCGAGCGGAGAGTTTGCGGAGAAGGGAACGGCACCGCGAAGCTCGCGCAAGTCTCGTAGCGTTGCCGGGTCGAGCTGCACGGCAAAAGGTTGGTTGAGGATCGTCAGAAAGTCCGGATCGTCGTCAACGCGGCTTTCGAACGAACCGTTAGGCAGAAGTTCGGTGACGAATCGGGCGTCCGCGCTGCTCTTGCCGTCCGGCGAGAAGCGAACGTATCGCGCTCGCGCCTCGAAACGCATGCGCTTGCCGTCTTGCTTAATCGACAAGTTTTCGGTACCGGCATAGGAGACTCTCGAAACCGTCGAGGTAGACTCGATCCGATACACGTCCTCGCCCGCCAAGTCGTACCGAACGTCCGGAAGCGCCGGTCGCAGCACCGGCAGGAGCGCGGTAACCAAGACGAGGCCGAGTTTGATTTTGTGCTCCGTTTCTGCCGTGAAGAGCTTTTCTTCTACAGTATCACCCGACGCAAGAGCAACCGCCGGCTGTCTACTTTCGGTTCGGAGCTGTCCTCCGTCGCTGGCTCAGAAAGAAACGAACATCAACGACGCCCTCACAGACGACGACCGCGTCCGGGTCGGCGAAGGTGCGTCCGTTGATGTCAACCGTAAAGTCGCCGGCGCAAAGACCGGCCAACGTACGATGAACCGTGCGCGAGAACTTGTCACCGGGAGCGCGCGTCCCGATCGCTTCTCGAACGGCAAATCCAAGCAGATCGCGGATGCGCAGCGGCGTGGCAAGCGCGAAGGCACTAGAGCCGCCTTGGGAGACGGCGTGGAGATCGAGCGGCACCTTCACTCGGATCATGGAAAGACAATTTCTTCCGCATCGAGGAGCTGCCTGCTGCCAAGGATAAATGAATCGACCGATGTCCTTCGGGAACGTGCCGGCCGAGATGCTGGTAGGTACAGTCGAGAAGCTTCTCTCGAAGATTGACGAGGCCGATCTCGCCGCTTTCTACGAGCGCGGGATTTCGACGATGCCTTGGGAAGCGTATCCGGCGTTCGTCGAATCGGTCTTTACCGCGTTTCGAGAACGCGGGGAGTCCTCTGAAGATGCCGCCGAGGGCGCCGGCACGACGTTAGAGAGCATCGCGCGGCGCGAAGACGGAGCCGCCGGCGCATTATTGGCCTACGCGCGAAGCAATCCGGACCTACTCAAGGAAGCGACAGTGCTCTTTGTTTCGGAGCGGCCGGAGTTCGTGACGGCATTGCCAGTCGCGCTTCGTGACGCGCTCTCCGAACGGCTGACGCCCTGAACGGAAGGGAACCGCCTCGCCGGCGACGCGGCGACGACGAACCCTCGGGCAGAGGACTTCCGGTTTTCCCGCTCATCGTCGTCGTGATTCTGGCTGGTCTCCTTTTAGGCGGCGTGCTGGCGCATTTTTTCGGTGGCTCTAACGGAACGCAACGCCCGGCGCAAACTGCGCTGGCGCAAGCGTCCGTGCCGCCGGTGACGCCTCTTCCCTCGCCGCCGCCAATGGCGTCTGCAACGCCGTCGCCGATGACCACTCCAACGCCCACGCCGCCGCCGACCGAATCACCCGCGCCCACAAAGAAGCCCGCGAAGCCAACGCCTATGCCGACGGCGACGCCGAGCGCAGCACCGGTTCCCAGCGCCACGCCGACGCGCGCGCCGGCGCCGATCGCAACGGCCACGAGAAAGGCCATCGTCGCGACGGCGAGACCGATCGCGGTTGCAACGCCGGTACCCGTCGCGCCTCCGAAAGCACCCCCTGCGGATCCCGCCGCCTCACTCGTGCGCTCCTATCTCGAAGCGCTCGCGCACGGTGACCGCGCGACGGCGAGCACGTATCTCGCCGGCGGGAGCGCCAGCGAAACGTTCATGAGCGGCGAGGCACAGATCGGGTCCATTCGTTCGACGCCGCAGGGTAATTCGAATTACCTGGTGACGGCCGACGTTAAGTCGGGCGGAGTGGAGTATTACGCCACGTTCACGGTAGCGCCGGGTCCGGGTGGTTTACAAATAACCGACCACTACTGGATCAAACCACAGTAGGAAGCCCTGACTTAGCCCAGCTCTTCGTCGGCTCGGGGCTCATTTACCATAGTAAACTTCACCCCTCGCCTCCTCGATCTGGACTAAATCAGGGCTTCCTACGGAAACCGTGATTTATTTATTCTTCGTCGGGCCAATCGGCGAGTTTGCCGATTGCCGCGCTCTTGAGCACGCGCAAGCCGAGCATCGCACATTTCATGCGGGTTGGGCTGATGCCGATTCCGACGTTTTCCAAGACGGCGTCCTTGGGTAACTGCGCGACGTCGGTGAGCTTCATTCCCTTGACGGTCTCCAGCAGCATCGACGTCGAAGCCTGACTGATGGCGCAGCCTTTTCCGGAGAAGCGGACATCGCTGATCTTGCCGTCGTCGAGCTTGAGCTCTACCCGAATTTGGTCACCGCAGAGCGGATTAACGTCTTCGGCGGCTACGTCGGGGTGCTCGAGGGTTCCAAAGTTGCGTGGACTGCGATAATGATCGAGGATGTAATCCCGGTAGAAATCATCCATCAGATCTGAAAGACGCGCGCGGCCTTTTGGAGACCTTCACAAAGCGCGTCAACATCGGCCTCGGTGTTGTAAATGTAGAACGAGGCGCGAGCGGTGGCACTCCAGCCGGATTTCTCCATCAGCGGCATCGTGCAGTGATGACCCGCGCGAATGCAAATGCCTTCGGTGTCCAGAATCGAGGCAAGATCGTGTGGGTGGATGTCGGCAAAGTTGAACGATATAACGCCGGAGCTGCGCGCCGGGTCTCGCGGCCCGTAGATCGCAAGGCCGCGCGGCTCGAGCTCGGCTAGGCGTTCCAGCGCGTAACCGGTCAACGCGCGCTCGTGCTCGCGAACCCACGGCATCCCCAGCGCCGTTAGATAATCGGTGGCAACGCCGAATGCGATGGCGTCGGCGATGTTGCTCGTCCCGGCTTCGAACCGGCGCGGCGGCTCGCTAAACGTGGTCCGAGTGTACTCGACCTTGCGAATCATGTCGCCGCCGGAGAGAAACGGGGGCATCGCTTCTAAGAGTTCGCGCTTCCCGTAGAGACATCCGATTCCGGTCGGCCCGAGCATCTTGTGTCCGCTAAAGGCGTAAAAATCGGCATCGAGTGCCTTGACGTCGAGAGGAAGATGCGGCGCACCTTGCGCCCCGTCCACGAGCACGACCGCACCGGCCGCGTGCGCGCGTGGAATCAGAGTTTCCAACGGCGCAATGGTTCCCAGCGTATTGCTGACGTGCGAGATCGCGAGAAGCTTGCAGCCGTCGAGCAGCCGGTCGAGGCCGTCCAGAACGTGGATGCCGCGAGCGTCGACCGGAATGAAACGGAGCTGCGCGCCGGTTCGTTGTGCCAGAAGCTGCCACGGAACGAGATCGGAATGATGCTCGAGCTCGGTGAGCAGGATGGCATCGCCGGCGGTGATGTTGTGGTCGCCCCACGAGTAGGCGACTAAGTTGATCGCTTCGGTGGTGTTGCGAACCCAAACGACCTCGGAGGTGTTGGCGCCGATGAAACCCGCGACTTTTACACGAGCGTGCTCGTACTCGTCGGTGGCGCGTTGGGCGATCTCGTAGACTCCCCGATGGATGTTCGCATTGTATTGCTCGTAATAATCCACAAGCGCCTGGATGACGGCACGTGGTTTCTGCGACGTCGCTGCGGAGTCGAGATAGACCAGCCGTTTCCCGCGGGACGTCGGCCGCGCCAGAATCGGAAAATCGGCAATGATGCGCTCCGCCTTGGCGTCGGAGCGCAGCGTTTGAGTCACGAAAGCTTTGCCGCCAGCGACGCCCGAATTTCGTCGCGCAGCGCAACGGTTGGGAAGCGCTCGATCGCCGGCTCGAAAAAACCCAGCGCGATCATGCGCTCTGCGGCAGCGCGTTCGAGGCCGCGGCTCTCCATGTAGAAGATTTGCTCGGCATCGATCGCACCGACGGTCGCGCCATGGTAGGCTTTGACGACGTTCGCGCCGATTTCGAGCGCCGGCACCGAATCGACGTGAGCATCCGGCGAGAGCAGCAGCGCATCGTCGCGTAAACGTGCATCGCTTCCTTGAGCGTGGGGCGCGATGCGAATGTTGCCGAGAAAGCGCGCCTGTCCGCGTTCGCGAGCGGCCGTCTTCACGATCGTTTCGGAAGTTGCGTCACCGGCGCGGTGCTCGACGGTGCTCACCACGTCAACGTGCTGCGAACCGCGGGGAAAGAAGATCGCCGTGAGATTCGCCTCGGCTCCGGGCGCTTCGATCGAAACGGAGAGGTCGCTGGCGGCAAGCTCGCCGCCGAGCTCGGCCGATGCCCATGACATCCGCGCCTCGGGCCCGGGACGCGCGGCTCGGCTCCAGATAATTCGTGCGCCGTCGTCAACTTGCTGAAACGCGGCATAACGGACGTCCGCGCGCTCTTCCGTAACGACTTCGGTGGCACCGCAGAGGAAGGCTCCAGCGCCGCCTTCGAGACGTTCGACGATCGTTACGCGCGCGCCACGTTCGGCGAGAACGACGCTCCACGGAAAGATTGCCGCTCCCGCGGGCGCGGTATAGCGGATGACGATCGGGTCGTCGCAGGCATGGTCGGCTGGAACGTGCACGAAAACGCCGCACTGCGCGAAGGCCGCTGCAAGCGAGCCGAACTTCGTGGCCGCGATGCCGGTCGTTCCGAAGGCGCGCGCGAAGAGCTCGGGGGATTCGCGCGCGGCGGTGGCAAGGTCGCAAACGAAAACCGCGGGATCGTGATTTTCAACGTGTACGTTTGCTGCGCTCAGATCGATCGTGCCGGCCTCGGGTGAAATGGATTCGAAGTCGACGCGCCAGAAGCGCCCCGGCTTCTCACGACCGCTGCGTAAGGAAACGAAGCGATCGAGCGCGCGCGTCCGTTGCTCGACGGAAAGTGGTGACAGATCTAGCGCGGCGATGCGGTCGCAGAGCTCTTGCGTCGTATGGTCGCGACCGGCGACGACGGGAGCCGGACTAGGCAACGACCGCACTCTCCTCACGCAGCTTGTCGTATCCTTCGCGCTCGATGCGATGCGCCAGGTCGTGGCCGCCGGTCTTGACGATGCGGCCGTCGATCATGACGTGCACGACATCGGGAACGACGTACGAGAGTATCCGCGGATAGTGCGTGATGATCAAGAACCCTGTGCTGCGTCCCTCTTCGCTCGCGCGTAAGGCGGCGATGGAGCTGCCGACATCCTTGAGCGCATCGATGTCGAGACCCGAATCGGTTTCGTCGAGAATCGCATACTTGGGGGCTAAGACAGCCAGCTGCAGCATTTCGATCCGCTTTTTCTCGCCGCCCGAAAAGCCGTCGTTGAGGTACCGGCCCATGAACGACGGATCGATTCCGAGCTGCTCCATCTTTTCCAACAGAAGCGCGCGGAACTTAGCAGGCGGAAGATCGCCGGGCCGTTCGGCCTGGCGAGCGGCATGAAGAAAGTTTGCGACCTTGACTCCTGGGATCGCGGCCGGGTACTGGAAGGAGAGGAAGAGTCCGGCGCGAGCGCGCTTATCCGGAGGAAGTGCCAGCATGTCCTCGCCGTCGAGCTCGACGCTTCCCCCGGTCACCTCATATTGAGGATGGCCGGTAATCGAGAAGGCGAGCGTCGATTTGCCGCTTCCATTTGGGCCCATGAGCGCGTGAATTTTGCCCCGGTCAACCGTGAGATCGATCCCTTTGAGGATTTCCTTGCCGGCGACTTGGCACCGGAGGTTCTTGATACGAAGAGCGTGGTCGGACATGCAATTTATCGTAGCCGAGGCTCTCTTAGAAAGTCAAGGAAAAACTTTACTATCTAGGTCGCTTCGTGCTAGGATGGCGGCAGAAAATGCAATCGGACCGCTTTTTTCAGACGACGCGCGGAAAAATCGTCAGCGAACTGCGCCGGCGAGGCTCGGCTTCGGCCGCCGACCTGGCACAAGTCTTCGGGCTCTCACCCAACGCCGTGCGTCAACAGCTGATGGTACTCGAACGCGACGGCCTCGTGGCGGAGACGTCTGTGCGCCGGGGTCCGACAAAACCAACATACGAGTTCTCGTTGACGGTCGAGGCCGACCGGCTCTTCCCGCAGTCGTACGATAAAATGCTCACGGCCGTGCTGCGCGAGATCAAGGATCAGTTCGGCGCGCCGGCCATCACGCAGATTTTCGACGGGCTCTCGCGCCGCGCCATCGCGCGCGCGCGACTCAGCGTCACTTCCGACGAGCCCGAGCAGCGCGTCGCGCAGCTTACCGAGATGCTGCGCAAGAGCGGCGTCGTTGCCGAGTACAGTCTGATCGACGACGGATTCGTTCTGCACGAACGGAGCTGCCCATATTCGACCGCGGCCAAAGAGCATCCGGAGGTCTGCCAGGTCATCCATCACGTCATCGACGAAACGCTCGGCGGCGAGCATACACAAACGGAATCTTTAGCGCATGGCGGAAAAGAATGCCGCTTCGAACTGCATCCCAAGGAGATGGTAGGTTGAACTTCCCCAAGTTCCAGCAACTCGTCGAAGAGCGCAGCGGCTTTCGCACGATGGAGAACCCGACCGCTAGCGGCGAATACTTCAGCGACTCGTGCGGCGACATGTATAACTTCTTCTTGAAGATCGGCCCGGGAGCCGTTATCGAAGACATCTCGTACTTCACGACCGGTTGTGGTTTCGGTACCGCTACGTGCAGCCTCGTCGTCGAGATCGCAAAGGGCAAGACGGTTGACGAAGCGGCGGCGATTACCGCCGGGGAGATCGAATCGCAGCTCGACGGGTATCCCGAGAAAAAGAAAGATTACCCGGAGCGTGCGCTCGAGGCGTTGCACGTCACCATCGCCGACTACCGCGAGAAAGTTTCGTCCGGAGCGATTCCGGATTACGCCGCGATGCCGCGGCCGCCATCGGCGCCGCAACCCGAACCCGTCGCCGCAGCAGCCTCGAGCAACGGCAGCGATAGCGGCAAGGTCCTCATCAAGCTGCGCTGAGCGCCGCCAAGCGCGTTACTTCGTAGCGCGAGGTGTTCGCCTTGGGATCGAATAGCGACTCGAAGAGTGATAACGAGCCTACCTCGAGAGCGATCGGGGCGAACTCGACCGATCGGAGCGGTGCGCGAGGATCCTTGACTCGCGCGATCGTGACGTGCGCAACCGGATCCTCGTCGAACGCAAAGCCGAGGGCCGCATAGGAGCCTCGTACGGATTGCGCCAGCCCTCGAAACACGCCTTGCTCGCGGGTTCCGACATAGATGACGCGCGGCTTGCGCTCGTGGGGAAACGCGCCGATCCGATCGAGCGTTAGCCCGAAAGGCGCGGTTTGCGCGGCGACGCCGTCGAGCGCCGCGGCGATTGCCTCGTATTGATTCGCGGCGACATTTCCCAAAAAAGCAAGCGTGACGTGAAGCTTCTCGGGCGGCTCGTACTTGGCGGCGAAGCCGGTTCGTTGCAATCCCTCGGAGACCACAGCGCACGACGCCCGCGCAGCGTCGGTTAGCTCGATGCCTACGAAAAGCCGGCGCCTTTTTTCGCGATCATCCACGCAGGTACGGGTTCGAACGGCGCTCGATGCCGATCGTCGTGAACGGACCGTGCCCCGGAACGACCGTCGTGGCGTCAGCGAAATCCATCAGCTTGGTTTGAATCGAGGAAACGATATCTTCCATCGACGTGCCGCCGATATCCCAGCGCCCGATGGAGCCTGCGAACAGCGTATCGCCGGTCAGCAACGTCGTCTCTGCGTCGCCGCGCAGCGCAAAAGAGACGCTCCCGGGGGTATGCCCCGGCGTGTGAAGCACTTCGAGGCGCACCGAACCGGCCTGGAGCACGTCACCCTCGTGCAAGTCGCCGTCGAGCGTCACGACTGCCGGCGCGTCGACGAGGCCAAGCCAGCGCGCCTGCAGCGAGAGCATTTGATAGAGCGGCAGATCGGCCGGATGTAATAAGGCGCTCCCCGAGGTCAGCTCGCGGAGCCGCCCAACGTTGCCGATGTGATCGATGTGAGCGTGCGTGTGCACGAGCAGCTTCGCATGCCAGTTATTTTTGCGTAGGCGCGAGACGACTTCGTCGACGCCGTCACCCCCGTCCACGACGATTGCCTCGCCGGTGCGCTCGTCGGCGACGATCGTGCAATTGCAAGCCAGCGGACCGGCCTCAAAGGTCTCCCATACTGCCATCCCTGCCTTGCCGCGCCCCACTCAGCTCAGCCTTGTCCTGACGGGCGATGCGGACCTGTGCTGCGTTGTCCTAGATGCCGAAAACCTTATCAGGGGCGGGCCGCAGTTCTCGGCCGCCCGGGGCTACCTTTCGAGCACTTGCAGATCGTTGTCGTTGTCGTCGTTGAAATAGATCTTCGTATCGGAGTCGGTCGTTCCGCTGGCGACGATGCCGAAGAGCGCGCCCGCCGCGCCCTTGTTGACGTTGCGCGTGGCCAGCAGCTTGCCTGCGGGCGTGATCTCCACCATCAGGTTCGTGCCGCTGGCATTGCCGGTGTTGCCGATGACGAGGTTATGGTTCGGAAGCAGCGCCATGCTGATCGGACCGTTCAGCGGCGATCCCGAGAAGACCAGGCGCGCGTGCGATGCGTCGGGGCCTTTGAACGTTTTGCCGCCCGCTTCCACGACGATGCCGTGGGATTTGATCGTGCTGACCTTCGAGAATGCGACGATGGTGTTGTTGGTGGCGTCGGCGATGTAGAGTACGTCGCCCTTCCGATCGTAGGTGAGGCCGGCCGGTGCGAAAATGCTGCCCGGCTTGCCGTGATTGACGGCAAAGCCCTTCGCGATCGCGACCGCGTGGCAGCCGTCATCGAAGACAACCGCCAGGATCGCTCCGTTGGCGGCATTGCTTTCGTAAAATGTCTCATCAGGCAAGTGCGGATATGGCGCGGCCGCTTGCCCCCACGGATGATCGAACGGTTTGCCGCCGTTATACCATTGGAGCACGCCTTGGGTAGAAAAAGCCACGTCGTCGTTGGCGGAAAATGCAGTCGCCCAAATGGTGTCCAGGTTATCCAGCGCGAGCGCGGCGCAGCCCGTTAACGTTTTGTCCGCGACAATCAACCGAGCTTTCGAGCCTGGTGCCGGATGCAGGGCGACAATCGTAAATCCCGTGCCCTGCTCGTTCTGTTTATCGTTGAAGTTGCAGACGACGAGATCGCCCTTGGTCAAATGCCCCGAGGTCTTCGACGCGACCGCTAGACCGTATGGATTGAGCTGGTGGTACTTCGGGTCGATCGTCGAGCCGATAACGACCTGCTTCTTGTCCAACTTCAAGATTGACGTTTCGTCGGCGAAACCAAACGCCGCAAGCCTCGGCGCTACCGCCGAGGACGCGTATGTCGAACCCTCGGGCAACGGGTTGGCGCGACCGCCGCAACCGGCCACGAGCAGCGCGCCAACGGCCGCGATTGCGATGCGTTTCATTCCGTAATATTAGCCGGGGAATGCGAAAAAGACTCTGAAAGGCTGGCGAATGAGGGCTAAAATGTCAAGGTTCCTTTAGTCGGCGTGAATGCCGAAGTCGTGGAAGCCGCCGTTGAAGTAGCCCAGCGGCGAACCGGCCCGCGATTTGCACGAGAGGACGTTTCCGATCAGAATCGAGTGCGATCCGAAGGTGTACTCCTGCGCGACTTCGCAATCGAAGTGCGCGATCGAGCCATCGAGCACCGGCGCGCCTGTGGCATCGATTGCGTACCCGATGTCGGCAAATTGAAGCTCTCGGACTTTTCCGGAAAAATGCTCGGCGAGGCCGCGCTGGTTGCCTGCCAGCACGTTGACGCAGAAGATGCGAGACGTCGAAATGAATAAGTAGCTTCGCGCTTCGCGATTGACACAGATCAAGAGCGAGGGCGGATCGAGGGAAACGCTCGCAAATGAATTGACGGTAATCCCCCGCGGTTCGCCATCCTTGAGGCTGGTAACGACGGTGACGCCCGTGGGCAGGTGGCGCATCGCGTTTTTGAAAGCCTCTGGGTTCGTCATTGCCGGCGCGCGCCGATAGCGATCCCGCCGTCGAGGGCAAGTATCGTTGCATCCAGATCGGGGTGCCGCAGGAACGCTTCGTTAAAGTCGCGCGGCGCTCGCAGGACATGGTCGAAAATGAGGAGCCCGGAGAGCTTGAGCATGGGAATCAGCAGCTCGAGATACGCGCGATACTCCCCTTCGTTGGCAGCGACGAACGCGATGTCGAGGTTGCGATGTGGAAAGTTTTCCAGCAACTCCAGCGCCGGAGTATTGAAGACTTCGATGAAGTCGTCTTCGCCGGCGCGCTGAAAATAAGAGCGAGCCACGTCGGTTCGGTCTGCGTCCGATTCGATCGTCCAGATTCTTCCCATCTGCGGCTGTGCGAGGGCCATCCACAGCGCCGCAGAGCCGTACGCCGTGCCGACCTCGAGTATCCGACTCGCTTGCATCGCCGTGACGAGCGTCGAAAGAAGGCGTCCCGACTCGCGCGAAACGACGGGTACGCCGTCCTTGCGGCCGTGTTGCTCGAGTTCGACCAGAAGCGGATGGGGCGCAGAATGCATGGCGTCGAGATCGTGCGAGGACGGCTTCACCGTGACGCGTTTTGGGCACCCCGCAACGAGTGGCCTGCCGCCGCGTATTCCGTTGCCTTGACGACGTTGCGGAGCAGCGCAACGTTCGTAACTGGGCCGACGCCGCCGGGAACCGGCGTAATTGCACCGGCAACGGCGGCGGCGCTTTCAAAGTCAACGTCGCCGCGTAGAGCGCCGTCCACGAGCGTCGTGCCAACGTCGATAACCGTAGCGCCGGGCATCAGGTCTTCGCCGCGTATCAATCCCGGCACGCCGGCGGCGACTACCACGATCTCGGCGAGCTTGACATAGGGCTGCAGCGCGGACGATTCCTTGTGCAAGACGGTGACCGTCGCATTTTGCGCCAACATCAGCATCGCGACGGGCGCCCCGACGACGATCGAGCGCCCGATGATCGCCGCGCGTCGTCCTCGGAGCGGCCAATGCGGGCTCCGTTCGAGCAGCAGCATCACGGCCGCCGGGGTTGCGGGGACGTACTCCGTTCCGCTTCCGAAAGCCAAGTGGCCTTGGTTGGTGGGATGCGCGCCGTCAACGTCCTTATGCGGCGGAATTGCGTCGGCGATTTCACGGATGGAAAGATGCGGCGGCAGCGGCTGTTGCAGCATGACGCCGTGCGCCGAGGGATCGTCACGAAGCTCTTCGAGTTCGGTTCGCACTTCCTCGACCGACGCGTTGACCGCGAGGTGCGAGACCACCACCTCGATGCCGGCACGCTCTCCGGTTCGCGCGAGATTCCGCACGTACGCGAGGCTGGATTCATTCTCGCCGACGAAGACGATCGCGAGCTTGGGCGCAAGCCCGCGATCGCGCAGCAGATTCGTCCGCGCGACGAGCTCCGTGCGTAAATCGGCGGCGAGCGCGCGTCCGTCAAGAATCGTGGCAGGCACGCCGTCGCCGTTCGTCTGGAGGAGACAGGCTCCTAGCACAGGCTCCCCGCGCCGCATGCCGGAAGAATCGCGCTGACCCATGCATCGCTATATCGTTTGGCCGGCCGTCGCGCTGGCGCTGGCCCTCGCCATTTACGTAGCGGAGCCGTACTTCGTTACTCAGCGAGCGGCGGCCGGGGGGCCAGGCGGCCTGGCCGGCCAACCGGCGCCGATCTTCGATTTACGCGACGATCGCGGGCGAAGCGTTTCGCTGCGGGCGTATCGCGGATCCCTGGTCGTGATGAACCTGTGGGCGTCGTGGTGCCCTCCCTGCCGAGCGGAGATGCCCGACCTTCAACGCTTGTCGGAAGCCGAGGCGGGGCGCCGTATCGCAGTCGTCGGCGTAAACGAAGGTGAATCGCCGCAACGAGCGCGAGCCTTCGCCGACTCGTTAGGAATTCGTTTCCCGATTTGGGTCGACGGCGGTCAGCAGTACGGACGTACGTACAACGCGCTCGGCTTACCGACGACCGTGATTCTCGATCGTGAAGGCGTCGTGATCCGCGCATTCGATGGGCCATTGACGCTGGACGAAATGCGCGCGGCGGTGGCTGCGGTGCGCGTGCGTTGATTTGGTTTCTGTCAACGGCGCTGATTGTTACCGTCGGCGTCGTCGTGGAGATTTGGCTGCCGGGCCGGCCGGCTTATCACGCCGGATGGTACAACGTCGCGCTGACTGCGCTCGCGATCGTCGTCGTCGTGAACGGGCGAAAACAATGGAAGGCACGGACCCGGACCTCGCGCTTGGCGATTCTTGCCGTCGCATTTGGTGCGGCCGCGGCCGGACTGGCCGGCGTGACGAACGGGCTCTTTGCGCCGGACAATCGCGACATCGTGGGTGCGCCCGGCGAACGAGTTCGCGTTGAAGAGCTCGGCATACTCTCCTTTCCGCTCGCCGGCGAAGATCGAACCGCGCCCGTCGTTGTGACGCTCGAGCGGGCTTTGCACGCACCGTTCGAAATTGGCGCGCGCGCGCGAACTACTGGGAGCTTCATCCTCCGCGCGGTGCCGCGCGACGTCGTCAACGTCGAGGTTCGCGATCTTCTTGGCAACAGGCTGACCGTTACCCAGCCGAATGGAGGCGTCTTTCTGTCGCCGGTGCTGTTGATGCAAGCGCGGCAAACGATCGACGGAATGGATTTGCCGTTCGATTCTTTCAACGTCCCCGCCGCGCGGCGCGTCGTTAAGGCGATCCTGTTCAATGCCGCGGAGGCGGCCGTTGTGCTGCACGATCCCGGTGCCGTCGGCCAACCCGCCGTTCTTTTCGCCGTAGACGACGAAAGCGAGCGGCCCTTGCCGCATGCCATCGCGTTGAGTGCGGGTGGCGCAGCGGTGCACGCCGGCGACCTCTGGTTGCGGGGCGAAGTTACAAGTTATCCCACGATCGAAGTGATCTCGATCCCCAATATCGCGGTCGTTACGATCGGTACGCTGCTCCTACTCGGGGGAGTGTTGGGACTGGGAGTACGCCGGAGAAGCTCCTAGTGGCCCGCGACGATCGCGCGAATGTTGCGTAAGACGACACTGCCCTCGGAAAGCTCGATGCCTTTAGATGGAAGCACGTAGATGGCGATCAGGCGCTCCGCCAGCGAATCGACCGGAAAACGTACGACAACTTTTCTCCAACCAACCTCGCCGAGCCGGGTTGCATCGAGCAAGACGTCTTCATTGATTTCGTTCCGTAATGCGACGCGCAGCCGTGCGGCGCTGCCGTCATCTTGCAGATCGAACGTGAGGCCGATCGTGCCATTGGGGAGCGGTACGTCGGCCATGGCGTAGGCGGCGCGTTCGTTTCCGGAAAACGAGAAGCGCAACTCGACGCAACTGCCGCAGCCGGCATTCTTGTCGAGCTCGCCCTGGCCGCCACGTGGAATCGTTACGAAGTGGGCGAGCTGTGCAAAGGGCAGCGCCTCCTCGTGCGATCCCACCGTGACCCTCGCGACCGCCAATGCATCTCCGATCCGAACGGTCACGTCGGCATCGTGCGATCCCGCGTGGAACACCCCGCGCGCATCGATAGAACCCGCGGTGGCCTTCCACGGCAGCGAGGCGGGCAATTCGAGCGGATAACCCTGCGCGTCATAGGCGTGCGGCAGCAACGCAACGATCGAATTGGAATCGACGTTCGGGCGTGCGGGCGTGATTCGCGTACGGGCCGGCGCTGCATCGACCTCAACGGCGACGTCGCCTTGCAAACTATTGCCGCGCAAGAAAAGGTGACCCGAGCCCGGATGGAGCGCGACGAATTCCCCGTTTCGAAACTCCCCGAGTGACGGGGGCGAGACGCTGACTCGAATCGGGGCTTCTCCCGCGGCAACATGATTTGCGGCGTCAACGGCTGCGATGCGCAACGAAACCTCGGCACCCGGAACCGCCCGCACGACAGTTGGTCGCGCGACTAAACGGACCGCGGGTCCGACCGGCGCGGTGCTGTAGACAAAGAGGCCGTCGCCGACGGGACGCTCGATGCCGTCGGACGGCGAGTTCGCGACGACGGATTCGCTTTCGCCTAAGCGCCTGATCGCAATCGTCGAAGAGCCGCCGCCGTCGAATGCGAGCCCCTCAGTTGCACCCAGCGAGCGCATCAACGCGGCGAACTCGCGCCGTTTCAAACCGACGCTGAACTCGGGCTGCCGTCCGTCCACCTCGATCAGAAAGAGGCGGCCGTCTGGGGCGATCGCCGCGCCGGAGCACGGGATGCGTTTGGAAAACTCTCTCCCGTTGGGTCCATCGCCGTCGTCGTACCAGTCGCCGTCGTGCAAGATCAGCGGGCCGCCCCCGATCGCCGTTGCGATCGAGCCGAGGTCGATCGGCTCGAGCGTACCGCCGGCGTCGACGATGGTGCCGACGTCAAAGCTGTCCACTGCACTATATTCGCTCGGTCCGATCGCGACGTAATAGCCGGGCGGCTGCGTCGTGAGATTGTCGGCCATCCCCGTCACGCGATAGCGTGCGAGCGGCGGGGTTCCGGAGAGCGGCTCGAGGTTCACGAGCGTTACGTCCTCCTGCGGACGAACGTGCCCGTACTCCGGCGTCAGCAGCGAGATGCCGCCGTTTGGCGGTGGGAGCTGGTCGATGCCGTTCAGCGACAGGGTACGCTCGTTGGCTTGCAGCTCTCCTGAAAACGAGAACTCGGCGATATGCGCAGACCCGTCGCGGTCGATTGCGAGCGCGTACCGCTTATACGGAATCTGCAAAAGCGCACCGTTTCGAACGACGATGTTCTCGGGCCGATTCGTATTGCCAATATCGAAATAATCGCCATTGATTCCGGCGACGGCTCTCGTTCGTTTCGCCATCGAGCCGACCGTCTCGCCCCGCGATTCGAGCGCGTCGCCGGCGAGCACGTTTTCGACGCGGACGTCGCCGCGATGCGGCTCGACCGCGACGACGTGAATCGAGAGAAGGCCGATGGACGTCAAGAGTTGGTAGTCGCCGTATTCAACGCCCGGCGCAACGCTTTCAATCGTTGGAGCTTGTTCGAGAATGCGAGGAAAGGGCGATCGCGGCTCGATATGCGCCGGCAGGAGTGTAACGGCGACGAGGAGGGCCAGAATCATGGTCGCCATACTGCGATGGCGAGAGGATAGGCGCCTGTCGCAAACGGCGCGTGCGCGACCCGTCGCAGCGAGCGCGCATCGAAGACGTCGATCTCGTTGTCGCCCGCACAAGGAACGTAGAGCCGCTCGCTCACCGAATCCAGCGTCACCTTCCAGGGGATGGAGCACGTCGTGAGCGCGGAGCGTTTTGGCCGCAAGGTTCGAGCGTCGAGCACATTGATGGTACCGCGCTCCTCGTCGCTCACGAAGAGCGTATTCGTGCGCTCGTCCAGCGCGACCCCAAGGGGAAACGAAAGCTTTCCGCTATGCGCGACGGTGCGCGGGAACGGGCCGTCCAGCGAGATTTCGATCGCTTCCCCGGCCTTTCCAAACGGTGAATCGGTGGCCTCGTTCGAGATCGCATAGAGTCGCCTGCCGTCGGGAGAGAGGGCGAGCGAAAAGACGCGGGCCACGGCTGGAAAGCGCCGAATGACGCGCATCGAACGCGCATCCACGAAGGCGATCGTTCCGTCGTTGGTGTTGGCAACGTAGACGACCTGGCGACGCTCGTCCACCGCTAGACCCTCCGCCGTTTCGCCCGTAGTGACGCGCGTAACGCTCGAATCGAGGCCGACCCGGGTCAGCGCGCCGGCGCCGTTCCAATCTCGATCGGTGACAAAGACGGCGTGCGTCGTCTCGTCCATGGCCACTTCATCGCCCGTAACGACGCCGCCGATTCGCGTGACGCCCCAGGGAGAGAGGCTCGCGAGTGTCAAGTCCGTGCCTTGCGTATCGGTAACGGCGATTCGGCCGCGCCGGTCGATCGCGACGTCGCTTGGAACTCCACCGGTGGCGAGCACGCCGACGACCGAAAAGCTTCGTTCGTCGTGAAGGACGAGTCCCTCGTCGTACGACGCCACGAGGAGCAAGGGACGGTTCGGGGCCGGCGGCGCTGCGATGCGCAGATGCGTCACGCCGAGTCCGGCCTCGTTTCCGACGGCCAGCAGCGCCGTTCCGCCGCGGCTCGTAACCGGAACTTCGTACGTGTTCTCGTTGAGTAATCGCCCCGGCCCCAGAATCGATAGCGAATACGGCGGCGTGATCCCGTCGACATGGAGCGGGAGAAGGCTGCCAGGCAAATACGGCCAGCGCGATACGACGATCACAGCCGTAGCGAGATGCAATCGCTGGGTCTTCGCGGCCGCTCCGGCGAGCGCCAACACGGCCAGCACGAGTACGGCGATCGTGCGCAGTGAGAAGCAGGTCCGCAGCGTAATCAAACGTCTGCGACGATGGCTTCGATGCGATCGAGGCCTTCAGCAACATCGGTGCCGGGCGCCACGATCGTATCGGCGGTCTTTCGCGGGTCGAACGTGAAGCTGGCCAATCGGTATTCGTCGAATGTGCCGGCAACGATGGTCCCATCCGGATCGACCGCGAACGCGCGCTGCGCCGAGCGGTCGAAGACGACGAGATATACGCGCAACTCGACCGCTCGAGCTCGCGCGATTCGTTCCAGCCACGGCGGCCCGACGTTGGTCGTCCAGCAGAATAAAACGTAACCGGCGCGACGGTACGGCACCAAGCCTCCTGGATCGAGGACGGTTTCGTCGACGACGGAAGCCAGCGGAATCGTTTGGTCAAGCAGCTTATGGCGCGCGGGATCGGCACTCGAAAGCGCAAAAACGTCGTCGAGAAGATCCAGCCGCTCGTCGATGTCATGGGGAAGCGATTCGTACGCAATCGCGAGCCGGAGCGGAGCGCTCGCGCGGTTTTGGCGAACGGGCAGACGTATCGGCGCGACCCTGGCGGGTCGTCCCCCGGCAAACGTTATCGTAGCCTGCAGCGTTTCGGGCGCGCGCTCGCTCGCAAGCGCAACAACCTCGCCTGCGCTGTCGACGATCTGACTCTTGCCGCAGTACGCGACCATGCCGAGTTCGCTGCCGCACTTGTTTGCCGCGATGAACGGCACGAGGTTTTCGTGGGCGCGTACGCGAGCCAACAGGTCTGCCTGCACGTTCTCTAGAGACCCCGGGTTACGGCCGCTCGTTACCCAGGCCGTCGGCATAACGAGCGCTTGTGCGCCGCGATCCACCAACGCACGAGAAATCGTCGGAAGGCGGCCATCGGCGCAAATCAGCACACCGAGTACGCCGATCTTGGTCTGGATGGGCGCCAATCGTTGGCCGCCTTCGAACCACTGCCGATCGAAGTGCCAGAGAAAAAGTTTGTCGGCATGGCCGGCAAGCGAGCCATCCGCATCAATCACGAGGGCGGCATTATGCACTCGCCCGTCGCGCAACACCGCGGCGCCCGCAACGATTACCGTCCCGTTCTCGCGGGCGATAGCGCGTAACCCTTCGATGGCATCTTGCGTTTCGTGCACAGCGAGCGGCGCCTTGCCCAGTACGTAAGCTGGGAACGTCGCTTCTGGGAGGACGATCAAGTCGGCTTTGCGCGACGCGAGGCGGGCAGCGTCGAGGGCGCGTTCGAGCCCCATGCGAAAGTCGCCGCGATCGTGCGCGGCAAGCTGCAAAGCCGCGACCGTAATGGACCGAGCCATTTCGCGTCGTTCGCGGCGGCGAAGGAACGCCCCTCACGCGATCGGTTCGGAAGGGCGGCCGCGCGGCCCGGGGAAAATGATACCTGTGAGACCTATGCTATCAACGTTCTCATTATCAACGTGTTCATTTGCGCTTGCCCTGGCAACCTCGATCCTCGCGTTCGCTATACCTCAGCCTGCGACGCCCGCCGTCGTTGCGACGCCGAACCCGTCACCGGCGCCGGGCAAAGCATCCACAAAGAACGTCTGCGATGAGACCAAGAGCAAGTGGGCGCACTTAAAGTGCGAAGAGTTCAATAGCTCGGCGCCGGGCGACGAGTACTTCGGCCGGATGAAGATGAGTTATCTCGGCATAGACAATACCTATAAGGATGGTGTGATTAGCGCAGGCGCCTACACGACCGATCCGCATTTGATCGCGAAGCTCGATTTTGCGACCGAAGCATTGCGTAGATGGGCCGCCAAGTATCCAAACGATCCCGAGCTGGCGCGCTCGTATTTCCTCGCCGTCCAGGTATTGCGCAAGGTATACACTCAACCCGAGCAGCAGGTGACCTGGGAGTTCATGCATTTGCTCGTCGTGAAGTACGGCAACACCTATTTTGGCAAGACTGAGAAGACCGCCATCGCGCAGGGTTATACGGAACACTGGTTCGCGCTTGCACAACTCTGCCCGACGCCGCTGCCGCTCGGCGTACTGTCGGAGGCCACGCCGAACGCGACACCGGAGGCTTCGCCGGCGCCCGGTCATCCGGCCGTCGAATTGATTACGCCGCCGTGCGTCCAACCGTCGCCAGTCCCCGATCAACCAGATACTTTAATACCGCTCGGCCCCTCGCCATCGCTCGGTCCTTCGCCAAACCCACACGTCACGAAAGCGCCTAACGAAGGCACATGGAACGTCTGATTTAGTGGGTCCTTCGACAAGCTCAGCATGACAAGCAGCGGTAAGAAAAAAGCCTCCGCGTTTTACCGCGGAGGCTTTTTCTTTGCCGTAAGGCGTGAAGCTTAGATCTTCAGGCCAATACCTGCGTACGGGCCGCTCTCCGAAAAACCGATCGGTGCGGCATTGAGGTTGTAACCACGATCGCCCTGGAAGCCGCCTTCAAAGAAGAGCGGGAACCCTGGGAACGTGTAGGTGAAGCCGATGTCGTACTTCAGGACGTTGTAGCCGACCTTGTACGTGCAAGGAGCGGTCGTTGGGGAGCAGGCCATAGCTACACTATTGTAGTTGCCCTGGACGTCGAAGAAGTAGTAGGCACTTCCCTGGAACGAGAAGGGCCGATCGAGATCGGGTAGCTTCTGGAGACCGACGCCAGCGCCGTTCTCCGTGGGATAGCCGTAGTTGTTCATGCGTGACATGTACGCGCCTGCGAGATAGATGCGCGGCTTCAGGATTCGAAGACCTAACGCAGCTGTGAAGTCGTAGTCGTGTCCATTAAACGCCGGAACGGATGATTGGCCGAGTCCGCCGATCGTTGTAACGTAGCAGTCGGCCCCACCGCAGTTGTGGTTCCAGTTCCACTGGCGGTAATCGATTGCCACCATCCAGGGTAGGTTCATGACCGGAATCTCGATGGCGCCTTGGAGCCGGTACGAGAAGCCGTTGTTGTTGTTGTCGCTGGATACGCCCGGAACGAATTCATTGTAGACTTTCGGCGAAATGATGTAATCGCCGGCTACGTAGAAGTCGTAGTACGGTTTCTGCGTTGGCATCGGTGTGGGCGGCGGCGGCGGCGGTGGCGCCGGCGGGGGCGGTGCCGGGGTCGGCGGCGGAGTCGGCGGTATATACCGCACGACGACCAGACGCTTATCGGCAACCCAAAGAACGTACGCGCCCATGCCTTCCGAGATGACTCGGACCGGTACGAGAACGACGCCCTGATACATCATCGGCGGCACGTCCAACGGACGAGACTCACCGTTGATGATGACCTCCGGCTTGCCGACGGTCACTTTGACCTCGGCCCCGGCTTTGCTGACCGTCACCGTCTTTGTGCTCGCGTCGAATGACACGGTTGCGCCCATTTGCTCGAACATCGAGCGAAGTGGAATTAAGAGCGTTCCGCCCCGCACCAGTGCGGCAAGGACGCGGCCTTGCTTCAGAATATCGGGCTTGGAATAGACGTGATGGTCGTTATAGAGAATAGGATACTGCCCCGACGGGGGGGAACCGAAGTTCGCCGGCGGAGCAGGGTTCGCGCCCTGGTCTTGCGCGATCGCGTTGGTTCCAATGTTGCCATGCGATGCGCCAGGCTGGGCTGCGACCGCGTTGAGTCCGAGTCCGGCTATCATTAGCGCGGCCAGGACTCCAGTGCTCAGTCGCTTCAATGTGTCCTCCTAGCTGTTATGAGACCTATGGGATGCCTTTGACCGGCCCTAGGGGACGGGCTCCGGCACTGCCCGTTGCACCCTTTTCGGGAAACGGCCGATTGCCTCCCCTGCAGTCAGAGCCCAGGCCCCGTATAGGTTCGGCCGTCAGGCAAGCTTCTCGCGAAGCTTCGCGAGGAACTTGCCCTTGTCGATGATGTAGCGCTCGTGAGTGCCCTCTGCGACGACTTCCTGCTCGTCGAAAACCTGGACGGCAAAGCCGACACGCGGTCCGTCGAGCATCACGACTTCGACCTCCGTCCTGACGATAAAACCGACCGGAACCAATTTACTGTGCTCCAGATCGATATGCGTGCCGAGGGTAACTTGTCCGGCGCTCAAAATGGGTTCGATGCAATGGATCGCCGCGGTCTCGACCATCTGTACCAGCACCGACGTGGAGAGCACGTCGACGCCCTTGTTGCCGGTTTTTTCGGCCGTCATCCATTCCTCGACGCGGCTTTGGAGACTGTACGAGCGGCCGATGTCGAGTTTCGCGCTCATGCCACCGGGAGATACGCCCTGCAGCCGATTACCTCATGCCGCGGTTCTAGCACAGGTCGGAATAAGGCTTGAATCAAATGGCACCGCTCGCCGTATATGAGACCATGAAGGATCGGGTTGAGAAGCAGATGCGTAGAATGACGCTGTTGACGCTCGCCGTGGCTATGGCCGCGCCTGCGCTCGTCGCGTGTGGCAAGAAGCCGCCTCCAGGACCGATGCCGTTGAGCGTCGATGCTGCCGCGGCCACGCGCCAGACCATTGCTACTTATATCACGCTCGACGGACAGATCTCTCCCCTCGACCAATCGACCCTCGCCTTTCAGCAGAGCGGCACGATCACGAAGATCACCGTGAATATCGGCGACATGGTAAGAAGAGGCGCACTGCTGGCGACGATCGATCCCTCGACCTTGCAGGCTCAGCTCCAGCAAGCGCAGGCACAGGCCGCGCAGGCCTCGGCTTCGGCGCAGGGTGCGGTTGTCGGCTATCCCGTTCAGACGCAGACCAACTCGGCAACCCTGCAAACCGCGAGGGCCTCGTTGGCGAACGCCAAGCTGGTCTTCAACCAAAATCAGCAGCTGTATAAACAAGGCTACGTCTCTGAAACGCAGCTGCAGCAGTCGCAGGCGAACTACATTCAGGCGCAGCAAGCGTATAACAACGCGGTCGTCGGACTGCGCAACAACATCGTTAGCCTTCAGGGCGTACGGTCGCAACAAGCTCAGGCAGCCGCCGCCGCAGCCCAGGCGCGCGTCTTAGGAGCGCAACTGTCACAAACATACCTCTACGCGCCGTACGATGCGGTTGTGGCGAACCGCTTGCTCGATCCGGGCGCGTACGCCTCACCCTCTCAACCGGTCCTTCAGGTCGCTCGCATCGATCGCGTTTGGATCAACGTCAACGTGCCCGACGACGATCTACCCTACGTCCGTTCGGGAAGCGTCGTTTCGTTCGAGTCGTCTTCGTTGCCCGGACGCCGCTTCAGCGCTCCGATCGGCACCGTCAACGCGGTGCCGACCTCGGGGACGCTTTCGTACCTAGCCCGGCTCGAACTGCAGAATCCCGGTTACGTGCTGCGCGGCGGCATGCTGGTGACCGTAACGGTGACGAAGCAACGCGCCGTCGGGGCCACCGTCGTCCCGCGCAGTGCTGTCGCTGAGACTCCCGGCGGCGAGGTCGTCTACGTCGTCAACGGCAGCAAGGCGGATGCGGTCCCCGTTCGCGTGGGAGTCCAAACCGACACGCTCGCGCAAGTGATCGGTTCTCGGGTACAGCCGGGGATGATGGTGATAACGACGCGCCCCGACGCTCTTAAGGATGGCAGTCCCGTCGCCATCGCCAACGCCGCCTCGTCGGCGCCTCCGGGCGCCGGGGCTGTGCACTGACGATGAAGCGAAGCACACTTTCCGCGCGCGCGCTCGGTGCAGCTCTCGTGTTCGGCGGCCTCGTCACCGGAGTCGGCTTGGCGCAGAGCGCGCCCAATCAGAGCGACAATCAGGTCGTTCCAGGCATTTCGATGCCCTCGCCCATGCCTCAACCGACGGTCAGCGGAAGCCCGATTCCCTATCCGGCATACGGAACGCCGGCCCCCGATGTCGAGCAGATGACGCCGAAGAAGGGCGTCCCGCAATCGATATCGCTCACCGACGCGATCCGGATCGGCGTTGCGCTCTCGCCAGTCTTCGCAAACGACAACGCGCAATGGGCTGCGATCCACGCGAAATACACGTCGGAGCTGCAAGCGCTCTACCCTGCAGTGAGCGGCAATGCACAGGCGGCTAAGTCGTATTCTAACGGTTCGTCGTCGACGGCAAGCAGCCCGAGCCCGCCTCCCGGCTCTCTGGTGCCGCTCGCTACGGCAACGAAGCCGCCGTTCGGGGTCTATAGTCAGAGCACGGTTTCGAGCGAGTCGGCCACGATCTCGATTACGCAGCTGATTTTCGATGGTGGCCGCACGATCGCGGCTATTCGTTCGGCCAAAGAGGCCGACATCGCCGGGCGTGCGACGCTCCTGCGCGATCTCCAGACGCTGGCGCTCAATATCGCTAACGCCTACTATACCGTGCTCGAGGATAATGCGACGGTAACTGCCGACGCGCAGCTCGTGCACGAGTTCGAGGTCAACGAAGCTTCGGTTGCGGCGCAGATTCGCAACGGCGCCGCCCCGCGTTCAGACATCGCCGCGGCCCAGTTCCAGACCGCGCAAGCAAAGGGAAACCTGGTGACCGCGCAAGGCGTTGCGATCGGCGCTCAGGGAACGTTCGCAACGACGCTCGGGCTCGATGCCGATTCCATGGTCGTGCCGAAGTCGCTGCGGGCACAAGCGTCCGTTCCAAATCCGACATATGCGGCTTCGTTGAAGCGTGCGCTGATTATGCGTCCTGATTACATCGCTGCGGCGTACACCGTTCAATCGGATCAGGAGGGAGTTCGTTATGCAAAACTGGCCCGGTTTCCAGTTCTGACGGCCTCCGGTAACGACGGCGTCAGCCGGACCTTCGTCAATTGTTTTTCGACCACCGACACCCTCAAGAACGGAAACGTAGTTCCGGTTTCGGAGTGTCCCGGACCGCCGGGTTGGGCCAACGATAAATCCATCGCCCTAAACCTAACCGTGCCGCTGTACGATCAGGGCCTGACCAACTACAACGTCGCCGTCGCGGCATCGCAGCTCGATCAAGCGCTAGCGACGCTCAACACGACGAGGCTCACCGTCGAGTCGGACGTGCGCTCGGGCCTAGCCACGCTGATTTCGTCGCGGGGGTCGCTCGTGCAGGCGAAGTCGGAGCTTTTATCGGCGCAAGTCTCGCTCGATGCGACGCAGGCGCAATACCGGGTCGGGGCGTCAACGATTCTCAACGTCGTCACCGCCGAGGCAAATCTGAGTACCGCGCAATCGACATACATTACGGCCCTCTACGGCGTTTACACGGCCCAGCAAAACTACTTGTACGCCACCGGTGTCAGCGACGTTCAGCTTTAGGAGTCTGTCGGACTTAGGCGCATTCCCGTCTTCGAACGGCCCTTTGCCCGAATACGTCGTTGCTCATCGGTCACGAAGCTACGGCTTCGCTCCCTCTTCGCGCCTCGTCTTCGAACAAAGTTCGGCACCGAATCCGAAAACGGCCCAAGGCCGACAGACTCCTAAATGACGCCGGCAGCTTCGCAAGCGCCGGCGACGATATCCGACCCAACCAACTCCGCGATCCTGGCGATCTCCGAAGATCGCCTAGTAGGCTTTCAAACGGATCCCTTCGGTGAAATCGGCGCGCGCAGCGGCATCGGCGTGCAGACCGTCATCGAACGCATCGTTGCGATGCTGCAGGCCGGCACGATTCGGCGCGTCCGCCAAACGTTGCTCTCCACGAGCCTGGCGCGCGGAGCGCTCTGTGCGTGGGAAGTCCCGCCCGAGAGGCTCGACGCCGCTTTCGAATATATGTTTGCCGAAGATCCGTTCTCCGGCCACGTCGTTATCAGATCCACGGATTCCGTTTCGGCCGGGAGCAGTTACCGGCTTTGGACGACGCTCAAAGTCCCCCAAGGCTTCTCGCTGCGCAAGCACGCACAATGGCTGAGCGACCAAGTCGGCGCAGAGCGTTTTGCGATCATGCCGGCCAAGATGCTCTTCGCGCTGGGAGTCGGCCACGTGCGCCGGCGGGGGCTCGAACCGGGAGCGCGCGCCGACGAGCCGGCCCGGCCACTCGATACCTCGATTGTGGAGCTCTCCGAAGGGCAATGGAAGGTGCTGGTTGCACTGAAGCGAGAGTTTGCGCCCGAGGAACTCGTGCGCGACCTTTGGGCGGCGCGCGCTCGAGAGGCCGGCGTCGATCTCCACACGTTTGTTGGCGTTGCTGAGGAACTGCAGGAACTGGGCGTGATCGGCCGGTTCTCGACTTTTTTGGAGCACGTCAAAGCGACGGCCGGCAACGAACGCGTCACTCGGTATAACGCGCTCTTTCACTGGGCCGTACCGCAAGGCTTCGAGGTTCGCGCCGGTTGCGAGGTCGGGCGCCATTACGTTATCACGCACGCCTATTGGCGTGAGGGCGGCCCCGAGTTTCACGACGTCAACGTCATGGCCGTCGCACACGGAATGGAGAAGCCGGTCGTACTCGCCCATAAAGCGGCGATCGACCGGCACTTGCGGGAGGCCGGAGTGGAGTTCGCCTATACCAACGTCTTCTGGGGCGGTCGCAGCGAGATCAAGCCGTCGGAGATTGCTCCGAGTGCCTATCGCGACTTTTGCGCCCAACGCGGCATCGATCCCGCGGCAATGCTTGCGCAGCCGGATGAAGAAGTGGGATCCGCATGAGCGTCAGGATTACGTCATTGCTCGTCGCGCTGTTGGCGGCGGCTGCGTTAGCCGGCTGTTCGAGGGTTTCCGGTTCGGGCTCCGCCGTGGCCGGCCATCCGTGGACCCAGCCCGGCGTCTTTCGCTGGTCCGAAGGGACCGATCCCAAGAGTCTCAATCCGGTTCTGGATTCGGCCTCGCCGACGCTGGATCTCTCGATGTTCATCTTCTCGTGGGCGATCCGCTACGACTCGAAGGCGCGCCCCGTTCCAGATGCACTGCGCGAAATCCCCACGATTGCCAACGGCGACGTCAGTAAGGATGGCTTGCGGTTGACTTACAAGCTGCGTCCGAACATCAAGTGGCAAGACGGCGTCCCGCTGACCTGCGACGACCTCAAGTTTACGTGGCAAGTCGTGATGAATCCGCATAACAACGTGGTCACGACCGATGGCTACAAGAGCATCGGCAGCATCGACTGCTCGAATCCGCTCGTCGCCGTGATTCACATGAAGAAGCTCTATGCGCCGTTCTTGCAGCAGCTTTGGAGCGTGAACGGGAACGCGCCCATCCTGCCGGCACATATCTTGGCGAAGTACAACGACGATAAGGGCTCGTTCAACACAGCTCCCTATAACTCGCTGCCGATTGGCAGCGGCCCCTTCAAGGTCGTCGCGTGGAATCGCAGCCAGGACGTTCGAATGGTGGCTAATCCGGATTTCTACCTCGGTAAACCCAAGCTCAACGAAGTGATCTACAGGATTCTGCCCGACGAAAACACGGAAGAGACGCAGCTTCAGACCCACGAAATCGACATGCTGGCGGTCGGGACCGGGATGAAGTGGCCGCAATACGCGGCGCTAGCCGCCGACCCCGCAAACGGACTGGTTGCGATCCGGGTAGACTCCTTTCTCTTCACACACGTGGATTTCAACCTTAGACATCCGATCGTGAGCGACCGCAACGTTCGCATCGCGCTGGCCTATGCCACCAACCGTGCGGATATCATCAGCAAGCTCCTACATGGATCGGCGAGAGCCGCCGAGACGGATCAAAGCCCGGTGCTCTCGTGGGCTTTTACGAACGACGTCACCCACTACCCGTACGACCCGCAGAAGGCCCGCGCGACTCTCGATGCGGATGGTTGGAAGGTCGGGCCCGATGGGGTGCGCGTCAAGAACGGTCAACGACTGGAGTTTACCCTTAGCACGCAAACCGAGTCCAACTACGGCAAAGCGCTGCAAACGTACTTGCAACGCGAGTGGCGCGACGTCGGCGTGCAAGCCGACATCAAGAACTATCCGTCGAGTCAGTTCTTCGACAACTCCTCCAGCGGGATTCTCCAAGGAGGCCATTACGACGCGGCCGGCTTTTCATGGTATGCCGCGGCCGATCCCGACGATAGCGCGATTTACTCGTCGGAGAACATGGCGCCGCACGGACAGAATGCAATGTTCTGGGATAATCCGGTCGCGACGGCTGCGATGAACGATGCGCTTTCGACCGTCGATCAAGCTCGGCGGAAGCGGGATTACATCGTCGTCCAGCAGCAGCTCACGAAGGACGTTCCGACCATCATCATCAGCTTCACTCGAGCCCCGTTCGTCTACAACAGCGACCTGAAGGGCTTCGACCCATCCCCCGTTATCTCGGCATTTTGGGATCCCTGGAACTACTCTATTTAAGGAGCGCAGCGCATGCTAAGAGTTTCGCCTCTCATTGCCGTCGCCGCCGCGGCCGCCATACTCTGTTCGTGCACCAAGGGCGGACAGACGGTGGCCACCCATTATTTGACCATCGCCGACGGCAGCGGAGACGTTCCGACCCTCAATCCACATCTCTTTACGGAGACGACGCTCGGCTATATTTCGGAGATGACGCAAGCCTATCTGGTGAAGTACGACGCGCACAATAACCCGTATCCCGAGCTGCTGACCTCCATCCCCACCCAGGCAAACGGCGGCATCAGCAAGGACGGCAACACAATCACCTGGCGTCTTCGCAAAGGCGTGCGCTGGTCCGATGGCGCGCCATTCAATGCCGACGACGTGGTTTTCTCGACTCAGGTCGTCCTCAATCCGGCGAACAACGAGGTCGGGCGCGACGGCTGGAACCTGATCGCGAAGATGGACGAGCCCGACAAGTACACCGTCGTCTACCATCTCAAGCATCCGTACTCGCCCTATATTCCGACGTTTTTCGGCAGCGCCGGCGCAAACCCGACCGTGCTTCCCAAGCATTTGCTGGCAGGGTATAAGAACATTAACAACGTTCCGTATAACTCCAAGCCGGTTGGCATCGGGCCGTTCCGCGTCGTGGATTGGAAGCGCGGCGACAGCATCGAGCTCGAGGCCAATCCGTACTATTTCCGCGGCGCTCCAAAGCTGCAGCGGATTACCTACAGGCTGATCCCGTCTCGAGATACGTTGCTCACGCTCTTGCAGACCGGCGACGTCGAGCTTTGGCCCGAGGTCCCGCCCTCGTACATCGTTCAGACGAAGGCGATCGACCGCGTTCATACCTACGTGCAGCCCGGCATCTACTACTCGCACCTCGACTTTAACGTCACGCGGCCGCTCGTCAGCGACGTGCGCGTGCGCCAGGCGATTCGCTACGCGATCGATCGGCGGGAGATCGTTTCGAAGATCGCGCACGGCTATGCCATTCTGCAAGAGAGCATCGTGCCGCCGACGTTGCCCTTCGCGGTGAAGAACATTCCATTTGTCGATCACAACCCCGCCATGGCGCGGCAGCTGCTGGACCAAGCCGGCTGGAAGGTCGGGATGGGCGGCATTCGCGTCAAGAACGGAGTGCGGTTGTCGCTCCAGTTCCCGTACTATACGGGCGTTTCGACTGCCGACGATACGGTCGAACTGATTCGCGAAGAGCTGCGCGCCGTGGGAATCGACATCGAGACACGCAAGTTCGCGCCGGCAATGTTTTTTGCGCCCTATCAGAACGCCGGCATCGTGTATGGCGGCAAATGGGACATGACGATGTTCTCGTGGCAAGGGTTGCCGGTCGCCGATATCTCCAACACGATGGAATGCAACCAGATCCCGCCCAACGGTCAGAACGTGACGCACTATTGCAGCAAGAAACTCGACGATCTCATGGAGCAACTCAAGTTCACGTACGATCCGGAAAAGCAAAAAGTGTTGCTCGCGCAGGAGATGCGAATGATCGTGGCCGACGTGCCGACGATCGTTCTCGAGGTGCTCGATACCGGCTACGCTTACAATCCAGGCCTAAAGGGTTATCATCCGGGCGCTTTTACGCCCTTCGACGATATGGGAAATGTCGATATATAGCATAGGCGAGGAGCGCGCAGCCTAGCAACGGGAGCGCGCGCAGGAAGGCCCACGCCGGCGCCACCGCCAGCAGACCGCCGGCGCGTTGTTCGGCCAACCAAACCTCGGCAATGCTAGCGTTTGAGGTCGCGTGGAAATTGCGCAAAGAGTCGGGCCACACCGGCGCGGGATGATGCGCGGCAAGCAGCGCCGCTCCCGCAAAGAGCGCGGCGAGCGGCAACGCGGCACGCCAAGCGCCGCGCGCCTCGCCGGCGTCACCAAGCGCGGTGAACGCGACCAACGCCGCGATGGCAAGCAGCGCGCTTTGAGCAGTGCCGGTCGGCCGTTGGGCCAAACCGAGCCAATCGATCGAGACGAGCAGCGCGCCGGCCAGCGCGAACGTCCGTGCTGCCGCGCGCGTCTGCAGGGCGCACCAGAGCGCGGCGGGATAGGCGATCAGAAGATCGTGCTCGTGGAAGAATATCGCGACGAACGGCACGAGCGTCAACCACGCTGCAAATCGAGCAAATACATCGCGTACGCGCAACGCGAGAAGCAGCGCAGCGGCCGCGGCGAGGGTTGCCGCCACGATTGCAATCAGCTGCGCATTCGCCGGCGTCGCGCCAAACCCGTACGCGATCGCGGCCGGGGCCAACTGGATCGTCACGAATCGCTCGGCCGCGCCGTGAGCGGCCGCCGCCGCGGTATAGGCAACGGGCCAACTCCAACCGGCCGTTACGACGCCCAAGGCGTAGGTAATCGCCGCTGCTGCAGCGATCGCAAACATCGCGCGCGTGCGTTCGAGCTGCGACGCTAACCCAAGCGCGACGTTGGGTGCGGCAAACGCGAGGGTCGCGGCGACCGTGGCCATCGGTATGGAACGATCGGCAAGCACGACCAGCAGCGTCGCTCCGAAGAATGCCGGCAACGCGAGCTGTCCCAGGGCGAGATCGCTCGTGATCGGCCCAAATGCAATGGCCAGCGCCAGCGCGGCACAGAGAACGAACGCGTTGCGCGGTGTGCCGCTTGCGCGAAGAACGGTAATAATCAGCGCGAGAAGCGCGCCCGCGAGGAGCGCGAGCCAGAGCGTGGCCGCCGGCTGATACGGCAGTCGCGCGAAGAGACTCCAGAGCAGCAGCGCCGGCGGCGGATTGATGAACGGTAAGAGCTCGTCGCGTCGTGCGTCAACGCCGGGAACGCTGCGCTCTGCCTGCCAGATTGCTCTTGAGTAAGGATCGACATGGGCGTTCCACGCCGATCCGGCCGACCAATACGCCTCGAAGTCGCGCAAGGACGGTCCCGGCGTCGGCAACGGGCGCGCCGCGAGGAGGGCGATCGCTATGGCAACGTACGCGAAGGCGAGCGGCCACGCGCGATTCACCAGCCGAAGGCGCTCGTCGAGCCGGGGGTCGCGATTGCGTGCGATTGCGACATGACGAGGAGCAGCCCCAGAACCGTCGCGAGATACCAGACGCTCACGCGACCGCGCGTGCCGAACGTCATGTTTGCGGCTCGCGGATCTGCGTGGCCCCGCCACGCGGCGATAATCGAGGGCAGCCCCAGCAAACCGATGATGACAATGAAGAGTAGCGGGATGTGCCAAAAAATTGCAAAGCCAATGAAGAGAACGAATCCGGCGATCCAGAGCGGCGGCCACACGGCGCCGATGATCCGGCCGCCGTCGAACGGCGGTACGGGAAGCATGTTGAAGAGGTTCAAAAACGCCGAAAGATCGGCGCATGCGAACCAGAAGCGATCGTGCGTTACGTCGCCGATAGCATAACAGGCCGCAGCGAGCCCGAGGCCGGTCAACGGCCCCGCCAGCGCGATGTAGGCGTCCTGTTCCAGATCGTCGGGAGCGGCGCCCGCCGTAAACGCACCCAACAACGGAACGAAAGCCGGCAGGCGCACCGGCAAACCGTAGGCGCGGAACGCGAAGTAGTGCCCGAGCTCGTGCGCGAGCAAGAGCAGCATTACGACGACCGCGAGCTTCCAACCGAAGATGACGACGTAGATCCAGAGCGAGAGCAGAAAGCTCCAGCTGATCCCAAAGAGCTTGGCGCCGATCAACAAGAGAAACTTGAACTTCAGGAGGAACGCGACGACGGCGGCGACGATCGCACCGATGCCTCGGTTACGCCGCTGGACCGGCTTGGGAGCTTCGCGCTGCTCTTCGGACGGCGGCGGCGCGGGGGGCGGGAGGTAATCCACGCAGTGGTCTTCAACCGCGACTCGTGCCGGTCATCGTAATCCTTGGCGGAGGCTTCGCCGGAATGGCCGTAGCCCGCCGGCTCGAGCGGCGTCTGCGCCCCGACGAAGCCGAGATCGTCGTGCTCAGCCGCGAGAACTACACGCTCTTCACGCCGATGCTGCCCGAGGTGACGTCCGGCGAGCTCGAAGTCCGTCACGTCGTCACGCCGATCCGCGAGCAGTTACGGCGCAGCCGCTACGTTCTGGCCGACGTCGACGAAATCGACGTCCGAGCCGGCACGGTGAAGTACCATCACGTTCTCACCGGCACGCACGTGGTCCAACCCTTCGATCACCTCGTGCTGGCGCTCGGGGCCTCGACCTCGACCTTCGGTCTCCCCGGAGTCGCGGAGCACACCTGGGCGCTCAAGACGCTGGACGACGCCGATGCGCTGCGCAATCATTTGGTTTGGCTCCTGGAACTTGCCGACACGATCGACGATGAAGCACGACGCAAGCGCCTCCTTACGCTCGTCGTCGTCGGCGGCGGTTTTACAGGAGTTGAAACGGCGGGCGAGATCGTGGAGCTTTTTCGGAGTGTGTTGCGCTTCTACAAGCGCTTGCAGCGCAAGCAGGTCAAGATGATTTTGGTCGAAGCGGGACCCACCTTGCTCGCCGGCCTTCCTGCGAAGATGGGCGAGTACTCGCGCCGCGTCCTCGAGCGCCGCGGCGTCGAAGTGCGAACCGGCGATGGCGTTACGGGCGCGGACTCGAGCGGACTCAATCTTCAGAGCGGACACCGCATTGAGACCGAAACCATCATCTGGAGCGCGGGCGTTCAACCCTCTACAACGGTTGCGAAAGCCGCTCTGCCGCGGACGAGACGCGGTGCGGTCGAGACGCAGAGCGACATGCATGTCGCAGGGATCGCGGGAGTCTGGGCGCTGGGGGACTGCGCATCGATTCCAGACGGAGAGGGCGGCGTTTATCCCGCGACGGCGCAACACGCAATACGCGAAGGGCCATGCGTGGCCGACAACATCGTGGCTACGCTGCGCGGCAAGCCGACGAAGCCGTTTCGATACAGCTCGCTCGGTATGATGGCCGCATTGGGAGGGCGCAAAGCCGTCGCGCAACTTCCGGGCAATCGCGTCATCACCGGCTTCATCGCGTGGTTTCTGTGGCGCACCTATTATTTGTTGCGGTTGCCGGGCCTGGACCGCAAACTTCGCGTCGCCTTCGACTGGACGCTCGAGTTGCTTTTCCCACGGGATACCGCCGAGCTGCGCCTCGGCGAGCGGCAAGCTGAAGTGAAGCACGAAGAGATGGTCTCGCGCTCGTAGAACGCCCAAATATGCTCCGCGAACCGATCGAACGCCTCATTCGGGATCCCAAAGAGTTTACGCGCGAGGTCAAATTCCCCGATCCCAGTGAGATCCGCATTTATGACGAGACGCTGCGTGACGGCGAACAGATGCCGGGCGTTTGCTACACCCCGGGCCAGAAACTGGAGATCGCCAAAGAGCTGGCGGCCATCGGCGTCCACATCATGAGCGTGGGCTTTCCGGCAGCGTCGGCGGGCGATCGCCGCACGCTGCAGCTCGTCATGGGGGCCAAACGACGCGGCGAGTTGGGCGACGTTGAGATCGTCGTAATGTGCCGAAGCAACCGGAGCGACATCGACGTTACGGTCAAAACCTTGCGCGACGTTGGAATCGAACCGCGGGAAGTAACGTTCTTCGTCTTTACCAGCGGCAGCGATCTGCATCTGAAATATAAGATTGGCAAGACCCTGTTGCGTTACGAAGGACGCGACGAGCAGGCATGGCTCGATCTGCCGCTGGCGTTCTACCGCGAGGCGAATATCCGTCTGCAATGCGATGCGATCCGGCACGCGCGCGAGTGCGGCGTGGAGCACATCGAGTTCGGCGCCGAGGATGGCAGCCGCGGCGACGTCGCGTACTTCATCGAGTATTTCCAGGCAGGGCTGAAGGCCGGCGGGACGCGCCCGGCGTGGCCCGATACAGTGGGAACGCTGACGCCCGAAGCGACGCGCTGGTACTGTTCGCGCATCGCCGCAGCGTTACCGCAAGGGCTACCGATCGTGGCGCACCTTCACAACGATTACGGCCTGGGGACCGTCAATGCGATCACGGCCGTTTCGAGCGGCTTCAAGGTCGTATCGGTGACGGCTAACGGCTACGGCGAGCGGGCCGGCAATGTGAAGCTGCACGAGTTCGTCGTCGCGCTTCGCGTTCTCTACGGCATCGAGCTGCCCGGCTTCAAGTACGCGAAGCTGCGCGAGCTGGCGCGCTTCATGGAGCGCATGAGCGGCATCCCGTTGCAGCAGCACGAGCCAATCGTCGGCTCCAAAGTCTTCGCACACGAGTCGGGCATCCACACCCAGGCGATGCTGATCGATCACCGGATGTATGAAGCCGTTCCCGCCGAGCTGGTCGGCGCGGACACGAGCTGGGTGTTCGGAAAACACACCGGCGCCGCGCTTGTCGAGGATACGCTGCGTCGTCACGCCCAGCATCTCGCACGCGCGGGCGTCGAGCCTTCGTCCGACCTGGCGCATCGCGTGACCGACGAAGTCAAGCGTTTACGCGAAGAGCGCGCCGCCTCGAGCAAGAGCGAAGAGACGATCGAGCTCTACGAGGTCGCGATGCGCCGCCTTTCGCTGACCGAAGAAGACGTCGTCAACATTGCGATCGCCTTAGGAGCCCCCGCAAAAGCATCCTGACCCCGCCCAATGTCATCCTGACCCTTCGACTCGCTGCGCTCGCTCAGGACTGCGCTTCGCGCAGGCGCTAGGGAATTTGGAGTTTCGGTGTCATCCTGAACCTCCCGATGTCATCCTGAGCTTCGAAGGATGATAAGCTACTTGCCTTGGGATGCGACGCTTATTGCTTAATTAGTTCGATTCGGTTCCCGAACGGGTCGGCAACGCAGCAATAGGGTTTTCCGTCAAACAGGGAATCGTCTTCGACGATTTGCGTAGACGCGCTCAACGATTGCGCTTGTATAGCTCTACCTCGCGTGGCTCCGATGACACGCATGCAGGATGTTCTGAGCCAAATCGAGCAGTCAAACCTTGGCACCGGCACCCTCGCAACGCCCTCCGATCTGCTTCAAGCGGTAGCGTCGTTCCGTCGGTTCTAGCAGCCACACTTCTCGTCACGTCCAAGGAGACTCCCTGATGCGTTACTTTACTTCGGCGCTCTGTACCGCGGTTGGCGTGGGGCTTCTCGCCGCCTGCGCCGGCAATATGTCCGGGCAGAGCGGTTCTGTTCCGAGCCTTATGTCGCCATCGCGCGTTGAGCGAGCCAACAACCGTACGCCGATTAGCTTGGTAGCGGGTTGGATGCACGCTACCGGCATACAGCGCTTGCATCTTGGAATGGCGTTCCCGGATAAAAAGAAGAAGCCGGCGGGCGTGCTTTATGCTAGCGAATTCTACAGCAACCTTTCGGAGGCAGAAGGCCTCATCAACGCATATCCAAATCCGAACAGCAAAAACAGCCCGCCAACCTGCACGATCAGCGGTTATGCAATAAACGGTTGGGGCGTCGATCTCCAGCAGAACCTGATCCTTCCGGCAGCAAGCGACGGAACCTCGGAACCATCAATCAATGTTTATGCAGGTCCAAAGCCATGCGGAAAGCTTCTCGGATCGATCGCTGATACGAACGGTCAAGCGTCCGACGCCAAAAGCTTCGACGCAACGAAGGACTCGATCTACGTCGGAGAGATCCTCGCCACCAGCACCAGTGTTGGCGACGTTCTGGTTTGTTCGCTCAAGACGAGCAGCTGCGGGCCGCCGGTGACGAACTCGGCGATCACGGGATACGGCGGCGGCATCGCCGCGGACACAAAAGGCGACTGTTGGATGTCGGCAGCCACGTCGACGACGAGTGGTTTCGTCTTGGTCTATTGGAAGGGCTGCAAGGGTAAAGGCGCGGTTGCAACCGGCACGAAGAACGCGGGTTTTGGCGGTCTTTTCTTCGACGCGAAGGGCAACTTGGTCTCGATCGATGTGACCGGCGCACTGTACGTATACAGTGGCTGCGATCCGAAGTGCAAGCTCGTCAGCTCCTCGGCCCTCAAAGGTGACTCAATTTTTGGCAACCTCAACCAGAAGGGCGATGAGATAGCCATGGGTGACGTCGCGAACAGCGACGTTGATGTCTACAAGTATGCACCCACGGGCCTCAAGTATCTCTATAGTTTCAGTAACGGTCTCAACGGTTCGACTTACACCGAAGCGGCTGGCTTCTCACCAACGAACAAGAGCCTATAAACCGCGTGCGCCGTATTTAAGGCGATGCAAACGACAAGGGGATAGCCGTTCCGGCATTATCCCCTTGTCCCGTCCCTGACCAGTGCGGTCAGCTTAGTGCTGGGCCCAAGACCAGGCCGCTATCCGCCAACCGGCCCGCGTCCTCGTTAGCACGAGCGTGAAGATACCGGAATCTTTCGCGGGCTTTCGCTTCATTCTATAGGAGTAGGTTGCCGGAAACACGGTATACGCGCGATTGCCCGTCACTGCGACGTGCCATCCCCTGCCCAGCACCAGAGTCCCCCAACTCATATCGTTCTGCTTGTTCGCAGCCGCGAATGCGTTCCACCAGTCGGCACAAGCCGTCGGCCCGCCCCACGTGTAGGGCGGGAAATCGTCGATGACCGATGAGGGCGAGGCGCATGCTGCCGACCACGCATGCCTATCGCCTTTGTTGAACGCCGCGACGGCGCCATCGATCGTCGCCATCACGCCGGCAGTATCCGATGCGCAACAAACTTCAGGCACGAATAAGAGCGCAATCGCCGCCGCCAGGGTGACGAAGGCTGGTCTCCGGATTTTCAATGCAGTGTCTAACGCGCGCTGCGCAAGCACGTGTCGACGGAGGTGATCGTTTTACCGCGCGAGTGCACCGTTCCGTGCAGAGTGTACTGGGTCGCCGAGATGCGATCGAACGTTACGGCGATGCTTGCGTCGGGGTAGACGCTTCGGTAGGCGATGTGGTTTGGATTGCTGCCGGTCGCGCGCATGATCGTGGCGGTTCCTTGGTCGTCGAGAACGACTGCCGTCCAACCGCTGCGCGCAGCGTTAAAAGCGAGTAACTCTTCGTCGCTGCCTCCAGTCCAGGAAGCGATCTGCCGCAACGCGCGGCCATCGCGATCGTAAGCATACTTGGCATCGTAGGCCATGTGCATCGCTCCCGCGCGGTACGTGCAGCTCCACGTACCGACGAGATAGTGCAGCCCGGCGAGCGGCGCCGCCGTTGCCGGCAACGCCGCAGCAAGCACGAGGGACGCGAGCACAACGACGATGCCGACTCTTGGACCCCAATTCCCCATATGGCGAGCCTTTCGTCGCCAGATTGCTGGTTTCCAGCCATGATGCGGATTTAAGGGGAGGGCTCGACGAGCATCGTGTCTTGCACGTCCGGCGCGATAAGCGGCACGTCGTAGATCGATGCGCGAGGCTCTTGGATATCTTCGAACGCAATGGTCGCTTCTCGAACTACGCGGTGATGCGCGAGATAAAGCGTAGCCGCGGCGCTTTCGCGCGTTATATACGGCGCACCGGCGACGACCGAGAAATCCACCGTCCACGGCACGTCCACGAGTGGAGCGAGCGTAAAGTTTCCTGCGACGATAGCCTTTCTCGGCAAGTAGTCGCTGCTGCCGATCCAGAGCTCGCGCAATCGGTTATCCTTCGGCCTACGAAGCGGCGTAAGGCCGAGGTGATACGTCGGCGCGCCGTCGAGCAGCGGCGTATCGATCAGCGAAACGCTATAGTCGGGTGACCCCGACGATACTATTGCAATGAGCCGCAACGAGGTGTCCGCCGGCGGAGATGACGACGCCGCGCGCAGCGCCCTGTAGCGCAGGCCAAACATATACGTTGGTTCCAACAGCGGCTCGCCCAGGAGATCTTGATAGGGCGCCGGATGACCGACAGGGATGTGGATGCCGCCGCATCCCCCTCTCGCAATACAGAGCCCAATGCTGATGTTCACGTTGATACCGTGAGGGACCGGCGGTGGTTTTGCCAGCTGTTCGTCGCTGATGGGAAATATCCGAATCGCTCCGTCGCCCGGATCGGCGCTGGCCCGATAGTGATCGGCGACCGGCGTTTCCCCGTCGAGTCCACTGACGGCGATCGTGTAGCTAAGACGGTCCGGATATTGCGCGCTCGTAACGGCAGACCGGGCATGAAGCCAGATCGAGTAGGCATCTAGAGTCGCCGGCGCCGCATCCATCGGCATTTGGTGGTCAGGATGACGTGGCGCCGAGGCGCCAGGTTGCGACGAACGCTTTGAAAACGACCGGATAGGAATCGTGCACGAACCGAACGCTGCGGGAGCCGGTGCGTTCGAAGCTTGGGATCGTTGCGACGAGATGCGCTTGTGCCGCCGTGACGAGCTGCACGTCGAGCGTGACCGGCGGCTCGAAGCAAAAAAGCTTCGCGCTCGCGGCCCCGGCGATCGCCATTTCGGCTTCCTGGCGAATCGCGCGCTGCGCCGCGGGCGGCACCATCGAATCGGCCGCGAAGCTGCCGATGGATTCTTTCACGATGACGCCTCGCACCCAGGGCATCTGCTTCGCAATGCCTTCGACCGTCGTGCGATCGCCCGTCGCCAGTAGAAGCGGGACGCCGTAAAAGCCGAGCAGGGCGGCGTTGAGCGTCGCTTCGCTGCACCGAATGCCGTTGACGCGAACGTCGTAGATGATCGAGGGCGTGTACGTATGGCACAAGACCGCGTCGGCATCGCCTGCCGCTCCGTGATAACCGATGAAGAACGCTCCGCCGAAACCGCCGTCGGCGCCTTGCACCATCGAAAACGGCTTGCGGTTTCCGAAGATCACGCGAACGTCGGAAGGGAGATCGTCGAGCAAGAGGTTGCGCATCGGTCCGTGCGAGTCGTTGACGAGCACCCCGCCGGCACCACCGGCGCGCGCGCCTTCGATCGCGCCGGCGACTTCTTGCGTGTAGTACCGGCGATAGGTTTCGTACTCCGGGTGGGGCGTGCGGGCATCGACCTGCTGCCACGCGCAGACGCCGGCCACACCCTCCATATCGCTGGAAATATAAAGGTTCATCCCTTCGTCACCCGACAGGGTTCGCGGCGGCGGCGATGCGCGTCGCGGCGAGAAAGGCCGCTAGAAGCGTCGGATAATCGCCGCTGGTAAAGCGCACCGCGCGTCCGCCCATGCGGGTGAAGCCGGGCATGAGCTCGATGAAATCGGCCTGCTCGACGTTGGCCGTCTCGACCGTCAGCTCGAACGGCGCGTCGAAGACGAACGGCTTGGCATGGGCGATGCGCCCCATCGCCTCGCGAGCCCCGGCGCGAATTGCCTCCCGTGCTGCCTGCGGCGTCAGCGAGTTTACAGCAGAGAAACCGATCGCGTCCTTCACCGCGACTCCGACCACCCACGGCATGGCGGCAACGCTCTCTTCGACGATCGTGCGATCTCCGGTAATGAGGACGACCGGCACGCCGTAGCTCCCGGCCAATGCTGCATTGAGCAACGCTTCGCTGCACTGCGTGCCGTTGACGGTCACGCGGTAGACATCGTCGGAGTAGGTGTGGGCGAGCGTCGCGGCGTCGCCTGCCTTGGCGTGATAGCCCGTGAAAAAGACGGCGTCGATTGCAGCATCCAAGCCCTGCATCATGCTCCAAGGCTTGGGCGCACCCGAGATAACGCGCACGCCGTCATCTGCCGGAAGCTCGTCGAGCAGCAGGTTGCGCATGGACCAGTGCGAGTCGTTGATGACAACCCGGCGCGCCCCACCCTCGCGCGCGCCGTCGATCGCCGCGCGCACCTCTCGCGTCATGTTCGAGCGAAAAATCGGATACTCGTGAACGTCGCTGGGATCGCATTGCTTCCAGGAGCACAGGCCGGCCGTGCCCTCCATGTCGCACGAAATGTAGACGTTCATGGGCGCAACGCCTGCCGAGCTTGTGCCAAACCTTCCTGCGCCGCGACGTTTCGCGGGTTGGCGCGCAAAGCGCGCTCGTAGAGCGGAATCGCCTGTTCGAAATGATTCGAGGCCAGATACATATCGCCGAGCTGCGCCAACGCGACATCGTCGTTGGGGTGCGCGGCGATGCGTGCGCGCAGCTTTCGCAACTCCGCGACCACGGGCGCGGGCGGACCACCCTCAACGTCGTTCTGAGAGCCCTGCTGCGGCGTCTGCTCGGCGCTTCGCGCCGTGACGGCCTTCCCGAAGACCGAACCGGTCACGCCAAATCCGTCTGCCACCAAATACGCCATGAGGCAGAGAAAGATCGCAGCGATGACTACGAAGATCGGTAGGTAAATTCGAGGCGGAAGCCCACCCGACTCGTTTGGCGGCACGAAGAATCGGTTGGACGCACCGCGAAGGAAACCATGCAATGCTGCCCGCCGAAGCCGATCTTCAGCTCCTTTTTGCGCGGTTGAACTACGAGTTTTTTAACGGCACGGTCCCCGGTTGCCGAATTCGTTACAACGCACGCTTCTCAAACTCGGCCGGGCGCATCAGTTACACGGGTCAGCCGATGCTCATCGAGCTCTCGTCGAAGCAACTCGGACGGCGGCCGGACGCGCTGCAAGAAACCCTTCTTCACGAGATGATTCACGCGTGGTGCTTCGCGCACTTCAAGGAGATGGGCCACGGCGCGCGCTTCAAGCGCAAGCTGCGCGAGTGCGGTCTGACTTCCATCTATCACGATCTCGGGAACGCCCCGGCGCTGCGGGAATCGGCCAAACGCTACATTCTTCGGTGCGAGCATTGCGGGCTCGAAGCGCTCCGTCGAAGCCGGCCGAGCAAGCCGTCGAGCTGCGCGCGCTGCAACAAACGTCGCTTTGATCCGCGCTTTCCGCTGACGGTGTATGAAATAGTCGAGATGCATGCCATCGGAACCACGCTCGAGCGCACCGCCGCCCGGAAAGGTCGCGACTGACGCCGAAGTTCCCAGACCATGACGACGAAGATGCATAACGGTGCGCCGGCCCGCATCGAAAGCGACTCGATGGGGACGATCGAGGTTCCGGCCGACAAGTATTATGGCGCCCAATCGGCGCGCTCGCTCGTGCATTTCGACATTGGGGACGGCGAGTGGCCTCGAGACGTTATGCCAAAGCAGGTCATCAGGGCGATGGCGCTGCTCAAGAAGGCCGCGGCGTCGGTCAATCACGACCTGGGTAAGCTCGATGAAGAAAACACGCGGCTGATCGTTGCCGCAGCCGACGAAGTGATCGCCGGCAAGCTCGATGCGCATTTTCCGCTGCGAGTATGGCAGACCGGCTCCGGAACGCAGACGAACATGAACGTGAACGAGGTTATCTCGAACCGGGCGATCGAGCTTGCCGGCGGCGAGATGGGGTCGAAAAAGCCGATCCATCCCAACGATCACGTCAATATGTCGCAATCGTCGAACGATACGTTTCCGACGGCGATGCACGTCGCCGCCGCCCAAGCGATGTCGCAGATGCTGCCGGCCGTGCGAGCGCTGCGCGACGCGCTGCATGCCAAGGCGCAGGAGTGGTCGCACGTCGTCAAAGTGGGTCGCACGCACTTGCAAGATGCGACGCCGATCACCCTCGGCCAAGAGTTTTCCGGCTACGTCACCCAACTCGATCGCGCGATGCGCGCATGCGAAGAGGCGCTCGACCCGCTCTACGACCTTGCAATCGGCGGAACGGCGGTCGGCACCGGGCTCAACGCGCATCCCGAGTTCGGCGAGCGCACCGCCCGCAAGATCGCGGAGCTGACTGGGCTACCTTTCCGCTCGCATCCGAACAAGTTCACGGCGCTGGCGTCGCACGACGATTTCGTCTTCGCTTCGGGCGCGCTCAAAATGCTGGCCGCCGCCCTCATGAAGATTGCGAACGACATCCGCTGGCTAGCCTCGGGACCGCGCGCGGGAATCGGCGAGCTCGTTCTCCCTGAAAACGAGCCCGGCAGCTCGATCATGCCGGGGAAAGTCAACCCGACGCAGTCCGAGGCGATGACGATGGTCTGCGTGCAAGTCTTCGGCAACGACTTGGCGATCAGTTTTGGGGCGTCGCAGGGCAACTTCGAACTCAACGTCTTCAATCCGGTGATGATCTATAACTTCTTACACTCGACGACGCTCCTGCGCGACGCGTGCACGATGTTCCGCGAGCACGCCGTCGAGGGGCTGCAAGCCAACGAAGAGCAGATCAAGAAGTATTTAGATGACTCGTTGATGGTGGTAACGGCGCTCAACCCGCATATCGGCTACGACAAATCAGCCGAAATCGCCAAGAAGGCCCATCATGACAAAACGACCCTCAAGAAAGCCGCCCTCGCGCTCGGTCACGTCTCCGAAGAGGAGTACGACCGCATCGTCGTGCCCAAAGACATGACGTCGCCGCGTTAACGCGGGAGCGTTACGTTTTCGAGCCGCTGAAGCTGCTCTTCGTCCCTTTGATGGTGACGCTGCCTTGGATCGTCGTCCGCGCTTTGTTGACCTGAGCCGTCCCCTTACCGGTTCCTAAGCCTTTCGCGGTGACCACCAGGGTGAGCTTATTCTTGCGGATGGTGCCTTTGATGGTCCCTTTGGTGGTGATCGATTCAATGGTAATCGCAACGGGGCCGGAGAATTTCTTGCCTTTTTGCGTGAGGTGCATCGTGAAGGTGCCTGACGCGCTAAGCGTGTCCCATTTGCCCTTCCAACTTCCGGTCAGTTTCGGTTTTGCCAGCTCGACCGTTCCGGCGAATGGGGTCTTGGCTAGAGGCTCCTTAGAGTTGGCGCCAGACCAGCGTGCCGGCGGCGATTACCAACGCGACCGCCACGACAATCAGGAGCTGCGGCGATTTGAGCCGCAGCGAGAGCCGCGCGCCGATGGGGCCGCCCAGCAACCCGCCTGCTACCAGCGGCACGACGTCGCGCGCGACGATGTCGTGCTGCAATGCGTGAACTGCCAAGCCGACCGGTGAGGTAAGAAGGATCGCGAAGTGCGAGGTCGCGCTGATGGCGTGCGCCGGCAGCTCGGAGAAGTAGAGGAACGCCGGCACCAAGACGATTCCGCCGCCCAAACCGAAGAGGCTCGAGAAAATTCCCACGACGAATCCTAAGCCAAGCGCGGCGCGATACGACATGCCCTTGATCTTCGTGACGCGATCGTGCTCGATTCGCCCCGCCATACGACGCTCCGCATTCCACGCCATATCGATCGCCACGGCAACGAGCAGCACCGCGAGGATCGTGTCGAAGAGCCGCGCCGAGATGTGAAGCGACGCGATCGCCCCGAGAATGCTGCCGGGCAAGCCGCCGGCGGCGATCAGCAGGCCGATCTTTAGATGGACGCGTTTTTGCAGCAGATAGGTGAACGCGCCGCTGGCGCTGTTGGCGACGATGAGAACGAGCGACGTGCCCGCCGCCAAGGCCGGCGAAAATCCTAAGAAGAGGCGCAGTATGGGGACCAAGATGAAACCGCCGCCGAGCCCCACCATCGAGCCGAAGATGCTCGCGACGAAGGCGGCGGTGAAGAGCTCTAGCGCAAAACGCAGATTGTCAGGCCACTAACTCGAGCGGCCGATGTAGCGACGATCGCGCGTATCGATTTTAATGACGTCGCCTTCTCCGACAAAGAGCGGCACGTTGACCGTGGCGCCCGTCTCGAGTTTGGCCGGCTTCTGCACGTTCGTCGCGCTGTCGCCTTTAAAGCCCGGATCCGTCTCGACGATTCGCAGCTCGACGTGGGCGGGCAGGTCGACGCCGATCGGTACGCCGTCGTGAAACTGCATGTTGACGACCATGCCGTCTTTCAAAAAATCGGCTGGATCGCCGATGAGATCGCGCTGCAGCGTGAAGTTTTCGAAGCTTTCCTGATCCATGAAATGGTAGCCGTCGGCATCGTTGTAAAGCATCTGCATTTGCCGGTTGTCCACGGTGGCGCGCTCCAGCTTTTCACCCGCGCGAAAGGTACGTTCCAAGGTCGTGCCGGTTCTTACGTTTTTCATGCGAGTGCGGACGAAGGCCGATCCTTTTCCCGGTTTGACGTGCAGAAACTCGATGACGGTCCAGAGTTGGCCGTCCACGACGATGGTCACGCCGTTGCGAAGTTCGTTTGACGAAATCATGAGCTAGGCTTCGAAAGTCGAATCGGACTCTCCGCCCCGGCTCGCAAGCGCGCGATATTTTCGCGGTGCTTGAACAAGATCAGCACAGCCGCGAAAATGCCGTAGGCGGTCTCGGGGAGCGACCACGTGAAAATCCAAAGCGCTACGGGCGCCAGGACGCTTCCCAGCATGGAACCGACCGACGAATAGCGCGTTATTGCGGCGCCGGCCACCCAAGCGCCGGCCGCAACCAAACCCGCGGGCCAACAGAGCGCAAAAATGGCTCCGAAGGAGGTCGCGACACCTTTTCCTCCGCGAAATCGTAACCATGGCGAGAAGCAGTGGCCAAGCACGGTGCCGGTCGCGACGAGTGCGGCGATGATCTGGCCTCCCGGCGGGAAACCCGGAGTGTCCAAGAACCCGTTGAAAGCGTTGAGCGCCCAGAGCGTCGGAACGAATCCTTTGAGCGCGTCGAGCAGCAGCACGACTGCGGCCCCGCGCATTCCCAGCGCGCGCAGCGCATTCATCGCGCCGATGTTGCCCGAGCCTTGCTTGCGAATATCCGTGTGGAAGAAGAACCGGCCCACGAGATATCCGAACGGAATCGAGCCGATGAGATACGCACCGATGAAGATGCCGATCACGATCAGGATAACGAGTATCAGCATGCCGATCGCCGTCGACTCCGGAATGCCTACGTCCACCTACTCTGCCTCCTCTCGCTCCCGGCGCGGACGAAACTCGAGCGTGAGCGGAATCCCTTCAAATTTGAAATGCTGCCGAATAACGTTCTCCAAAAAACGCTTGTAGTGCCCTTGCACGAGATCGGGGTCGTTGCAGTGAAAGACGAAGACCGGCGGATGGGTTCCGGGCTGCGATGCATAATAAATTCGCAGCACTCTGCCCGAGGAGACGGCCGGCGGATGCGTCAGGATGGCATTGCGGACGACGACGTTGAGCTGCGGCGTAGGAATGCGCCGGTCGAGATTCTCGGCAAGCTCGATCACGATTGGCATGAGGCTTCCTAGGCGCCGCTCGGTTTTCGCGGAGAGAAACGTGATCGGGGCGAAGGGCGCAAATGGAATCTGCTCCCGAACGGCGCCGGCGAGATCGCTGCGAGTATAGTCGCCACCTTGTTCGCGAACGAGGTCCCACTTATTTCCCACGACGATCAGGCCTTTGCGTTCCTCGATGGCGATGCCGGCCAAGCGGCGCTCCTGCGTCATGATTCCGACCATGGCGTCGAAGACGAGTATCGCGATGTCGCACCGAGCGATCGCGCCCAGCGACCGGAGTGCGGCGTAATATTCAATCGCACCGTGGGCGTGCTGTTTCTTGTGCACGCCTGCCGTGTCCACCAGGCGATAGGCTCGGTCGCCCCAGCGAAACGGCGTGTCGATGGCATCCCGCGTCGTGCCGGGCGTCTGAGAGACCAGAGTGCGTTCTTCTCCGAGGAGGGCGTTGACCAGCGAACTCTTTCCGACATTCGGGCGCCCAATTACGGCCAGGGCGAGTTCTCCGTCGGCCGGGGCTTCGTCCGTTCGGGCCGGGAGGAGGTCGACGATCCGGTCGAGCAGGTCGCCCGTCCCCTCGCCGTGGATCGCCGAAACGGCAACCGGCTCGCCGAATCCAAGCCTCGCAAACTCCGCATAAACCGCCGCCGCGGCGCTTGGCGATTCGGCCTTATTTGCAACCAGAACCATGGGGCGCCGCTTGCGCCGAAGGATCGCCGCCACGTTGTCGTCGAGCGGATGAAGGCCGGTCTGGGCGTTGACGACCATGACGACGACGTCGGCCGCATCGGCGGCAGCCTCGGCCTGGCGACGAGTCGCATCGGCGAGCTCGAGGCCGTGCGCGACGTCGGCGCCGGGGTCGATGCCGGCCGTATCGACCAGGCTGAAAGTTCTTCCGCGCCAGTCGGCGAGTGCGTAGAGGCGATCCCGCGTGACGCCGGGGCTGTCCTCGACGATCGCCAGCCGGCGGCCGATCAGGCGGTTAAAGAGGGCGCTCTTGCCGACGTTCGGACGTCCGACGATCGCAACGGTGGCTGGGTTTAGCACGGCACCTCATTTCTCAATGCGACCGAGCGACACCCACAGGGGCCGGAATGGCCCAGGCGCCACGCGAACTGCGAAAAGACGGATGCCCAGTATTTACATCGAGACTTTCGGCTGTCAGATGAATGAAGCCGACTCCCGGTATATCGCGGAACGCGCGACCTCGGCCGGCTATAGCGTCGCTTCGGCCGCCGAAGAAGCTAACGTGATCGTGCTCAACACCTGCACGGTTCGCGATAACGCGGAGCGCCGCGCGTACGGCCGTATGAACCATCTCAACGCGCTCAAACGCGTCGACCCCAGTTTGCGTCTGGTCGTCACGGGCTGCTTGGCCGAACAGGATCGCGATCGCATGAAAAAGCTCGCACCGCACGTCGATGCAATCTTCGGCACGCGAGAGCTCGCAGAACTCGGCGATCAGCTGGCCGCGTGGCAGCCAAACTTCGACGACGTAGACTTCAGCGACGATCGCGCCCTCCTTGCGTCGCTCGGGGGCACCGGTGACGCGGTAAACGACGCATTTTCGCACCTGCGCGCCTTCGTCACGGTACAGCGGGGTTGTTCCTACTACTGCACCTTCTGTATCGTGCCGTACGTTCGGGGCCGCTTCGATCACCGGCCGCCAAACGCGATCCTCAACGAGACGCGAGAGCGGATTGCGCAGGGCGCGCGGGAAATCGTTTTGGTCGGCCAAACGGTCAACGCGTGGAACGATCCGGCGAGCGGCGACGATTTTGGCGATCTCTGCCGATCGATCGCGGCGTTGCCCGGCCTCGAGCGGCTCAGCTGCATCTCTCCGCATCCCAAGGATTTCACGGAGAAGATTCTCGACGATCTCTGCAGTCTCGAGCAGCTCAATCCGCGCATTCACCTTCCGCTGCAATCGGGCAGCGACGCGCTTCTGCGGCGCATGAATCGAAAGTACACGTTGGCGCAGTTTGACGGGATCGTAAAATCGATCCGGCGCCGTCTGCCGGAGTGCGCGATCACGACCGACTTAATCGTCGGCTTTCCGGGCGAAACGGCGAGCGACTTCCAAGCGACCCTCGATTACGTGCGTTCGGGCGTCTTCGCCAACGCCTTTAGCTTTATCTATTCGATCCGGCGTGGGACGCCGGCCGCGCGCTGGGCGCAAGTTCCCAGAGCGCTTGCGCTCGAACGCTTTGCGGAGCTTATCGAAGCGCAGAACTCGGTAACGCGTGCTTACCACGACTCCCACGTCGGACGAACCGTGCGCGTTTTGATCGGTGGCGACTCGAAGAAAGACGCGAGCCGGCTGACCGCGAAGGCGCTCGACAACGTGACCGTCGTCGCTCGAAAACCGGCGGATTATCCGTACCCGCAGACGCCCTGGGTCAACGTTGCCATCGAAACAGCGCACGTTTGGGGTTGCACCGGTACGGTGGTCCGGCGGGCCGAGCGTTTTGCCGATGCGGGAATGCCGGTTATGCGGCCCGTGCTCGATCTGATTGCTTCGGCGTAACGCGTGCGTCACTCCGGCTTCGCGCTCGCTTCAATCTTGGCGCTCCTGCTCGGCGCCTGCAATAGCACTCTTGCGAGCCTGCCCGGCAACGGCGCGCCGCGCGCGGTAGAGGCCGGTTCGAGCGCGACCGAGTTCGTGGGCTTTTGGGAATCGTGGTCGGATACGAATCGCCAGGACGCATTTTTTCGCTTGAGCAGTGTGCCCGGCGCGGTCACGACGGTGGACGTTGCGTTCAGTCTGGCCGACGGCAATGCGATATCGCCTCCGCAAAACACCTATTCGCTGCGCCCCGGCGCGAAGCGCATTCACGCCCACGGCGGCAAGGTGCTGCTCTCGTTCGGTGGGGCGACGTCGTCGTTCGATATTACCGACGCCGGTCTTTTCGCTCGCCACTTAACTGCGTACGTCAAGGCGAATCGCAGCCTCTACGACGGTTTCGATTTCGATGACGAGGTCATTCCGGCCAACGGCCAGCAACAGCTCATCGACGTGCTTCAAGCGGTGCGACAAGCCTTTCCGGCGGCAGTGATTTCATTCGATGCATTTATCGACGGCGCCGATCCGAAAGAGGGCAGCGGTCACCAAGGCGAAGACATCGCCGTCATCGCGCAAGCGGGATCGGCAGTTGACTACGTTAACGTCATGGCGTACGATCAGTATGGCTGGAAGCCCTCGAACCACCCGAACTGCACCTACACGCAGGGTTCGCGCGACGATTGCCGGCTCGACGTCTTACAGCAATTCGCGCAGATCCGCATGTCGGGCGATCGAAAGTCTCCCAAGAGCAAGATCGTTCTCGGACTCATGATCGGCAAAGCCGACGACGGCGTCGTCGTCACGCCGAAGGCAGCTTCCGGTTATGGTAGCGACGTCGAGCGCTTGGGCTATCGAGGAATCATGATTTGGGATCTCGATCTCGACAATCCCCAATCGCCGCCGAGCGGCACGGGACATCCCAAGGGTAGCTACGTCCGGGCCATTTCGAAGGCGCTGGGAACGTAATGGAAGCGGCAGGGGACTAACGCTGGCCAAATACTCGCCGATGCTCGAGCAGTACTTTGGGATGAAGACCAAGCATCCCGAAGCGATTCTGCTCTCGCGCGTCGGCGATTTCTACGAAGCGTACGGCGACGATGCCGAAACCATCGCGCGAGCGCTGCAGATCGCACTGACGAGCAAAGAGGCCGGTGCCGGTCAGCGGGTGGCAATGGCCGGCGTCCCCCATCACGCACTCCCGGGCTACCTCGCGCGGCTCGTCAAGCAACGCTTCATCGTCGCGCTCGCCGAACAGCTGGAGGTTCCGCAGCCGAACAGGCTGGTGCGGCGGGACGTCGTTCGTCTGGTAACCCCCGGAACGCTGGTCGAGGACCAGTTACTCGACGGCAAAGAGAACAACTATCTGGCCGCGATGGCGATGGCCGGTGAAACCTTCGCAATCGCCTATGCCGACGTCTCGACGTGTTACTGCGCCGCCACCGCAATCGCCGGCGATAATGCGTACGACGAGCTGCTCGCGGAGCTGGCGCGCATAGCACCGTCCGAGATCGTAGCCGACGTTCCCTCCGAGATGCGCTCTGCAATCGCAATTGCCGTCGAGTCGGCCGGCGCGCGTTTGGCTACACCTGCGTTGGGATTGGTCGAAACGCGCGATCGAGCGAACCTCGATGGCTTTTCGATGGAGGAGTCGCTGGCGATTCATCGAGCGGTCGATGCGCTCGGCGCGTTCGTCAAGCGAACCGGAGTGACCAATGGCGAACGCGGTATCGCCGAACCTGAACTCTATCGGAGTCAAGAGTTTCTCGTGCTCGATCCAGCGACGCGCAAACACCTGGAGCTAACCCGCGCGCAGGGTCTCAATCCCAAAGCGACGCTGCTCGCGACGCTCGACCTATGCGCCACCGCGATGGGATCGCGCATGCTCAACCGTTGGATTCTCGCGCCCCTGATCGAACCCGGCGAAATCGTGCGACGCCAAGACGCGGTTGCCGCCTTGGTGGCCGAGCACGAGCGCCGTCAATCGCTGCGAGAGGTTCTCAAGGGTATCTTCGATCTCGAGCGGATCGCGCAGAAGGTCCGGTTTCGACGTGCGTCGCCGCGCGATTTGGGCTCGTTGCGGCGCACGCTGGCGATGTTCGGACCGCTGAGAGAAGCGGCGGTGCCGGCCATCGCGCCGTTGCTTGCGCAAGTCGGGGATTTTGACTCGATGCGCGACGATCTCAATGCAACGCTCGTGGACGACCCGCCCGCGCAGATTGGCGACGGCGGAGTCATTCGCCCCGAGTCCGATCCGGAGCTCGCCGAGTGCGTCGCGTTGCGCACGGACGCCCGTTCGAGACTCTCGGCGCTCGAGCAGCGCGAACGCGAGCGTACGGGAATCAAGACGCTCAAAGTCAAGTACGCGAGCACCTTCGGCTATGCGATCGAGATCGGCAAGAGTTATACAGGCTCCGTTCCCGAGGACTATGTCCGCAAGCAAACGCTGACGACCGGGGAACGCTACGTTACTCCGGAGCTCAAAGATCTCGAGCTTGCAATCTCCACGGCGCAGGCGCGGCAGCTGCGGCTGGAACAGCGGCTCTTTAGTGCAGTGGTCGAACGCATTGCCGCGCGCGCCGACGAGCTGTCGACCGCGGCCGGTGCGGTCGCGCAGGTTGACGTGCTCGCCAGCCTTGCGCAGTGTGCCGCCGAACGCGGATACGCGCGTCCGGCATTCGTGGAGGAGAGCATCGTCGCCGTCGAGGACGGCCGCCACCCGGTGATGGAAGCGGTCCTGCACGCGAACTTCGTGCCCAACGACCTTCACCTCCGCGCGGCCGAGCATCGCTTCATTTTACTGACGGGGCCGAATATGGGCGGCAAATCCACCTACCTGCGACAGGCCGGCTTGTTGACGATCATGGCGCAAATCGGCTCGTTCGTCCCCGCAAAATCGATGAAGCTCGGCGTCGTCGACCGGATCTTCACGCGAATCGGTGCGGGCGACGATCTGGCATCGGGCCAATCGACGTTCTACATGGAGATGGCCGAGGCGGCGAACATCTTGCGACGCAGCACGCTGCGTTCCTTACTCCTAATCGACGAAGTGGGCCGCGGCACGGGGACGCTCGACGGGCTGGCGATCGCCCAAGCGATCTGCGAATTCTTAGTCGGTCTTGAAGAACAGTCGCCGCTCGTGCTTTTTGCGACGCACTTCCACGAGCTTTGCGCGCTCGCCGAACACTGGGACGTCGTCGCCAACTATCATATTACCGCCGTCGAGAACACCGCGCGCGGCGGAGCCCCGGTCTTCTCTCATCGCGTACAGCCGGGAAGCTCTTCTCGCTCGTTTGGCATCGAGGTAGCGCGCATGGCGGGATTGCCGGATGCAGTCATCGAGCGCGCGCAAGAGATTGCCGATGCACTCTCGGGCGAAGCCGACATCGAAACACGCGTGCCGCTGCGAAAGAAGATGCCGAAGCGGCCCGAGCCCGAACGCCAGCTTTCCTTAGTCCCCTTGTCATCCTGAGCGCAGTCGAAGGAGGCTGAGGGCTCGCCGAGAGGGGCGAGCGGCGGCGCACCGGAAGGCGTCGAGCTTGAGATCCTCGTCGAAACGCGTCCCGTTCTGCTTGGCAGTCGCGGTAATCGCCGCGGCCGTTGCGGATCCCATCGTGGAGTTCGCTTCCAACGCCGGCTGGTTTGGCGCCGGAAACTTCACCGATCGAAGTAATCTCGACGTTCTCCCGGCGCTCGTCGTTGGCGTCGGCGTCCTCGTGCTCTATCTGATCGGCAGGGCGGGTGCGGTCCTGTCGGGGACGGCATTACCGCGCCGCGTCGTTTCGCTCGTGCCCGCGATCTTCACCCTCCAAATCATCGCGTTGTACGTGATGGAAACCACCGAACAGTTCGTCGTCGGCGGCCACGTGCTCGGTCCGATGGTTTGGCTGGGAGCTCCGATCTTTGCCAGTCTACCGATCCATGCGGCGTTCTGCCTCGCGGTCACCCTCTGGATCGCGCGATCCGCGCGCGGCCTCACCGTAACGACGCTGCGCGTCATTGCACTGATCAAAACGATTGCGGGCTTCGCCACGCGCCCGATCGGGATTCTGCTGCCGCGCCGTTCCGACGATCGCTCCTTCCGGCAACTACTCCCCATGCTCTGCCGAATCGGAGAACGCGCGCCCCCTCTCCTACGAACATAGCTCTAGCATTTTCGGGCCCGGTGTAGACGACGCCGCGCCTGCTCTAACGCATTTTAGGAGAGAGGGTATATCGTATGTTCAGAAAGGCTTGGTTCCGCATCGCCGCCGTTGCGGCGGCTGCGATCGTTTCGATCGCCGTCGCCGTCATCGCCGTTCGCGGCCCGATTCGTCAGCAGATCGTAACGCAAACGGCAAAGCACTCGTTCGGGCAACTCAAATTGAACCTCTTGATTCTCGGCTACCAGGCGGACGAAGCGACGACCGATACGATCATCCTGGCGCATCTCGACGTGGGCCGGCGAACCGTTACGCTCGTGTCGATTCCGCGCGACACCTGGGTGCCGGTCCCCAAGCAGGGTCCCATGAAAATCAATGCCGCGTATGCGTTCGGCGGCGCGCATATGACCGCTCGCGTCGTAAGCCGGTTGTTGGGAGGGGCGCCGGTCGATGCCATCGTCGCATTGCAGCCCGAAGGCGCCGCCGCGATCGTGGATGCCATGGGCGGGCTCGACGTCAACGTCGACGAGGACATGGACTACGACGACGATAACGGCGACCTCCACATCCACCTGCAAAAACGAAAGCAGCACCTCAACGGGGCTCAGGTCGCAGGCTACGTGCGATTCCGGCACGATCCCGCCTCCGACTTCGGACGCGTCAAGCGGCAACAAGCGGTGCTCAAGCTCCTGATCGATCGGTTGAGCGAACCGCAGAACTGGACGAAGCTGCCGAACATCATGCAGCTCGCACGAAAAGACATCAACACGACGCTCAACAATCAGCAGCTCGTCTCCCTGTTAACGATTTACCGCAACGTCCCCGACGAAAACATTCGATCGTTCACGCTCCCAAGCAAGGCTGGGTGGGTTGGGGATGCGTCGGTGGTCTTTGCCGACCAGCGCTGGGCTAAACTGATCGGCGCGGTGCTCTTCGGTAAGGGCGATCCACCGCAAGATGAAGTCTTGGTCGCCAACGCGACGGGAAATGCGGCGTTCGACCGGACGCTGATCGGCGCACTGCGCGGCGCCGGTTGGAACGTGCCGACCTTCGTCGACGAGAAGACGAAAGCGGCGAGCGTTGTTATCGGTGCAACGCCGGCGGCTGCGAGCCTGGCGCACGTGTTTGCGACGACGATTCGCCCCGGAAGTAAGACGGCACTCGTTATCGGCGCCGATCTCGCCCCCGACAGCGAGTAGAGTGCGTTAGCTGCCGAGCGCCGGGAAGACGATTTGCGCCGTCGAGACCAGGGTGAGCGCGCCGACGATAATGACGGTGGCCCAAGCGATGAGGTTAAAGAGCGGCGAATTGGTCCAGCGCCCCATCAGACGCTTGTTATTGATCAGCAGGAGCATCAGAACGAGCACGATCGGCAGCAGCACGCCGTTGAGCACCTGGGAGTAGAAGATGATTCCCAACAGCGGCGCACCGGGAATGATTACGGTCCCGGCGCCGATGACGATGAGCGCGAGATAGAACGTGTAAAAGACCGGCGCCTCGCGGAACCGGTGATTGACGCCGCGCTCGAAGCCGAACGCTTCACAGACGTAATAGGCAGTCGAAAGCGGCAAGATCGATGCCGTAAATACGGCGGCGTTGAGGAGCCCCAACGCAAAGAGCAAGGCGGCAAACTTGCCGGCCAGCGGGGTGAGGGCTACCGCCACGTCGCCGACGTCTTTGACCACGATGGGACTAGCGGCGTGGATATTATGAATGTAGATCGTTGCCGCACACGAGACGATGATAAAGTACGCAATTATATCGGTCCATATGCCGCCCGTCACGACGTCGAGGCGCGAATAGCCGTAATCGCCTTCGCGAATGCCTTTTTCGACGACCGCGGCCTGGATGTAGAACTGCATCCAGGGCGAGATGGTCGTTCCGATGACGGCGATAACCATCAAGACGTAGGCCTTCGATGCTTGAATATGCGGTACGATACTCTGGTGCAAGACGTCGTGCCACGCGGGATGGACGACGAAGGCGCTGACGATGTATGCAACGTAGACGAAACAGAAAAAGAAGAAGACCCGTTCGAGCAGCTTTGCGCTTCCGCGGGTTACCGTCATAAAGACGAAGATTGCCGCGCCAGCCACCAGCGCGATCTTGAAGGCCTCGAGGTTGGGCACGTGCAGATAGCCGCCGAAGATCGGCGCCGACGACGCGACCCCCGCGAACTCGGTGGCGGTATTGCCGATGTCGCCCAAGACGAAGACGAGAAGGCACCAGAAAGTTACCTTCACTCCGAAGTTCTCGCGGATGAGATCGGCCAAGCCTTTGCCCGTGACCGCGCCCATCCGCGCGCACATCTCCTGCACCACGATGAGCGCAACCGTGATGGGTACCAGCAGCCAGAGCATCGAGTAGCCAAACTGCGCGCCGGCTTGCGAGTACGTCAGGATGCCGCCGACGTCGTTGTCGGCATTGGCCGTGATGATGCCCGGCCCAACGATCGAAAGGAACATGATGACGGAACGAAAGACGTTCGGTCTCACTGAGCGACCGGCCACGGTTTGCGTGCTCATAAGCTAACTTCGCAGCGACGATGAAGCACGGCAAACCACCTTTGTCCGTCTAGTCAACGAGAGAGCGCCAGTAGCTAAAGGTGTGGGTGGGATTGCTACCCTGGTTCGCCCGCAACGTATCGTCGTGGAACGCAGTCTTTCCGCGTGCCCGGTTGCTCGTTAAATCGAGCAGAAATGCCAGAACTCTTTTCATGACACATACCTCCTATTTGTTATGCTCTGCCGCGCCGGTCGGACGGACACGGCAGGAATACGCGGCTCATCGCGAGCCGGTGCGATCGACTACTAGGTCCGTCGTCCATGGCCTGACATCACCCCCTTCCGTTGCCAAACAAAAAAAACCGTCGCTGCTCCTCGCAAGACGACAGTTTGAGAAATTCGTGCGGCATTGGCCGCGCATTCTCCCTCACTGTCAACCCTTCGACTCGCTGCGCTCGCTCAGGACTGCGCTTCGCGCAGGCGTTAAGGAATTTGGAGTTTCAGTGTCATCCTGAGCTTGTCGAAGGATGGAGGACACGCGTTCTGGGCCTTCCCTAACGAGGAATCCTCAACCAGGATACTCGGGTGAGAGGCTTTGTCAACCCCGAGACGCCGAGGAGCCGGGGCCTCTATACCGGTACCCCCATAGGGTATTATGTGGCGTCAACGAAGCCTCTCGGTCCATGAGTCACACGATCGTAAAAAAGGAAAAACTGCTCAACCGGGTGCGTCGAATCCGCGGTCAGATCGAATCCGTCGAGCGGGCGCTCGACTCGGAAGAGGGCTGCAGCATCGTGCTTCAGCGCATCGCCGCCGCGCGGGGAGCGATGAACTCGCTCATGTCCGACGTCCTCGAGGAACATGTAAAGACGCACGTACTGACGTCGAAGGCGCGCACCAACGTCGTTGCCGCCGACGAGCTGATCGAGGTCGTGAGGACGTATTTGAAGTGAGCCTCGGGCCCGAGCTCATGCTGCTTGGGGCCGTCGTCTCCGTTGGCGTTCTGCACACGCTCGTTCCGGATCATTGGGTGCCGGTCGCCGTCGTGGCACGGAACTATCATTGGACGCGAGCTCAAACCGCTTGGGCCGCCGTCATCGCAGGACTCGGCCATACACTCTCGACGCTTGCCATCGGCATCGTCGTCTGGCTCACCGGCCTCGCATTGGCCATGCGGTTCGGTAATCTCGTCTCGATCCTGGCCGGGATGGCCCTCGTCGCTTTTGGCTTGTGGATCGCCGGCGCGTCACTGTTGGAGATGCATGCAAACCGCGAGCAAGACGATACGAACAAAATCGACGGGAGCGGACAGCGCAGCCTACGCACGACGTTGCTCTTGATCCTCGGCTCCTCGCCGATGGTCGAGGGAATTCCGGCGTTTTTTGCTGCCGCTCGTTTCGGTGCCGGCTTGCTCGTCGCGATGTCGGTGTGCTTTGCGATTAGCACGATTGCCACGTATGTCGCGATGTGCGTCGGCTCGCATGCGGCCTTGGAAGGCGTATCCTTCGGGCCCCTGGAGCGCTACGGCGAGGTGCTCAGCGGCGCCATCATTGCAATCGTGGGCCTCCTCTTTCTGGTCTGGTCGTCCGCTTAGGGCCGGGACGGCCATAGGCCGTTAGGGAACTAGCAGGCGTGGCTGCAATTCGCGAGCTCGATGCGGTGACGATCGGTCAAATCGCCGCCGGAGAGATCATCGAACGCCCGGCGTCGATCGTCAAAGAGTTGGTGGAGAACGCCGTCGACGCGGGGGCAACTCGTATCGCCGTGAACATCGAACGAGGTGGCCTCGATCTCATCGAGGTTATCGACGACGGAACCGGCATCGCCGGCGGCGACCTCGCATTGGCGATTCAACGCCATGCGACCAGCAAACTCAACGTCGCGTCCGAGCTTGAATCCATCGCGACGCTGGGCTTTCGCGGCGAAGGTTTAGCCTCGATTGCCGCCGTTTCGGATCTCGAAATCGTCTCGCGCGAACCCGGCCTTCCGATCGGGGCGCGCGTTAGCGCGCGTGGCGACGAAGTGCGCGCCGTCGAACCGGCGGCTGCGCCGGCCGGCACGCAGGTTCGAGTTCGCTCGCTCTTTGAAAGGCTGCCGGTCAGGCGCGAGTATCTTCGCGCGCCGAGCGCGGAGTTCAATCGCAGCTCGTCGTGGCTCTCGAGCTTTGCACTTGCGTATCCGCAGATCGCCTTCACGCTGCGGCACGACGGGAAAGATGTTTGGGTCATGCCGGCGACCGAACACGAGCGCGAGCGTCTTGCCATGGTTTTCGGAGCGCAAGCCGCGAAGGCGCTGCTATTGCTCGACGGAACGCCGGCCCGGATGCTCGATGGCACGCTGCGCGGCTTCGTCAGCGAACCGGGACACGATCGCCCCGATCGGAGAATGCAGCTTCTTTTCGTCAACGGACGCCTCGTGCGCGGGATGCTTCTTGCCGGCGCCTGGACGAGCGGCTATTCGACGTTCACCATGATGGGGCGCCATCCGTACGGCGTGCTCTTTCTGGATTTGCCGACCAACCACGTCGATTCCAACGTCCATCCGACAAAGTACGACGTTCGCTTGCGATATGCGTCGCAAGTCTTCGATGCCGTGCGGCGAAGCATCGCCGCAACGTTGAAACAGCACGCGCGCGGCCGGTTTGCCGAACAGACCGGCAGTGAGCCGAACGTGAGTACATCCGGGGGTTCGGGGCGCTCGGTCGTCTCGCTCTTTGCTCCGGCGCCGGATGATGGCAGTCCGCAGGATGTCGATCGCTTGCGGATTCTCGCACAGCTCCATCGCACGTTCATCCTCGCTAGCGACGGCGAAACGTTGTTGCTGGTCGATCAACACGCGGCGCACGAGCGCATCGCATACGAAGCCATCGTCGCGGCCGCCGCACAGCGTACTCCAAGCGAACCGCTGCTGGTGCCGCAGATCGTCGAGCTCGACGCGGCGCGAAGCGCGGCACTCGACCGAGCGCTCGAAGCACTACGCGAGGGTGGGCTCGACATCGAAGCCTTCGGCGAGCGAACCTATCGCATCGTCGCAACCCCCGCAGGCTATTCGTCCCGCAACTTCGATCTCGGCGGGATGCTGGATGATCTGAGCGAGGATCCAAAGCAACGTGACGTTCGCGAGCGCGTGTGGGCGACGCTTGCGTGCCACAGCGTCACGGTCGCCGGCGAACCCCTAGCACCGCAGGAGATGTCCACGCTCGTCGAGCGTTTGCAGCGCTGCGCGAATCCGATGCATTGTCCGCACGGCCGCCCGACGATGGTGCGTTTGAGTCGCGACGAGCTTGCGCGCATGTTCAAGCGTGTCTGACGGCGTCTTGATTCTAGCGGGCGCGACGGCGAGTGGAAAGACGGATATCGCACTCGAGCTCGCGACGACGTACGGTGCGGAGATCGTCGGGGCGGATTCTCGACAGATCTATCGCGGGATGCCCATCGGCACGGCCGCGCCCACGACGGAGCAGTTGGCGCGCGTGCCGCACCATCTCGTCGCGTTTCTCGATCCGGCGCAACGCTATTCGGCGGCCCGTTACGCAAGCGACGCAATTGCGGCGATTCGCGATATCGTAAAGCGTGGAAAGCGCGCGATCGTCGTCGGTGGAACGGGTTTTTATATTCGCGCGTTGCTTGGAGGGGTCAACCTCGCGCCGCAATACGACGAAGCGCTGCGAGAACGGCTCGCGCGGGAAGCGCAGCTTCACCCGGCGGAGTTTCTGTACGAATGGCTCGAAAAGCGCGATGCGTCGCGCGCGAGAGCCCTTCATCCCGGCGACGGCTATCGAGTGCTCCGCGCGCTCGAGATCGCGCTTGCGCAAACCTCGGCACCCTCTTTTTCGGAGCCGGCGCGTACGTTGCGCGGCGAGGGATTGGCATGGCTCCTCGTCTTTCTCGATCTGCCACAGGCCGAGATCGACCGGCGCATCGCGGCGCGGACGAAGCGAATGTTGACCGTAGGATTGCTCGACGAAGCCGAGCGGATCGGCGAAGCGGCCGTCGCCGCCAACGCAGTTGGTTACCCTCAGGCACTTGCTTACCGGCGCGGCTGGAGCACGATCGCCGAGTTGCGCGCATCGCTCGAGCGAGCGACCCGGCGCTACGCTCGGCGCCAGCGCGCATGGTTTCGCAGCGAGGCCGATACGATCTGGTGCGCGCCGGAAGCGCTGCATGAGAAGGTAAGGGAAAAACTCGGCTGGTCTGCGAAGCGCGTTTGAAGTGAAGGTGACCAAGATGCACGGCGCGCGAAACGATTTCGTAATCGTCGATCGGCGCAACGACGGGTGCGCCGACCTCGTACGCTTCACGAAATGGGCCTGCGACCGCCGAGCAGGGATCGGTGCCGATGGCGTCATAGCGATCGAGTCGTCGAGCGTCGCCGATGCACGCATGCGAACGATCAATGCCGATGGTAGCGAAGCCGAGATGTGCGGCAACGGCGTCCGTTGCGCGGCCCGCTGGCTCGACGAAGCTGGAGAAGGAGCGCGCGTCACATTCGAGACGGAGGCCGGCTTAATTTCGACCGAGATCGTGTCGCGCGGAGCCGAATATGCGGTTCGCGTGGCGATGGGCCAGCCCATTATCAGTAATGACATCCTTCGACAGGCTCAGGATGACAATGGGGAATGGTTTGTCGATCTTGGGAATCCGCACGTGGTGCTCGTGCGGTCGAGCGTTGAAGGCGTGGATCTAGAAACCATCGCCGAGGAGTTGCAAAAGGACTCGCGATTTCCAGCCGGCACGAACGTGCACGTCGTTGCGTTGCAGGATCGGCGAACGATTCACGTCGCGCATTGGGAACGCGGGGTGGGCCTCACGATGGCGTGCGGCACCGGCGCCGTTGCGTGCGCCGCGGTTGCGATCGCGAGCGAGACGGCTTCTTCGCCGATTGAGGTTTTCGTGCCAGGCGGACGGCTCGTGGTCGAATGGGACGGCACCGGCAATGCCTATCTCACCGGGCCAGCCGTGCGCGTTTTCGATACGGAAGTCGATTTCGACGATGAACTTGCGCCGTGAACTCTCCGAGGTCGCGCTCGCATCGTGCGATGCCGCGGGCCGGATCTCTTACGATCCGAGCGTCGTGCCGCTGGCCGACGCCGGCATCGTTCGTGAGGCCCTGCCCGAGGAGCTAATTCCAGCGCCGCAGAGCACGCTGGAAATGCTGCTTCCCGGCCGCAGTCCGCTCACGACGATCGGGCCAATCTCCGGCCGAAACGCGCTCGCGGTAGCTCTGCCGGCCGGCTACACGCGGCTGCTCGTGCCCGCCTTTGCAGCGCAGCGCAACGCGCCGGTGCTGCCGCTCTTCGGTTACACGTTCGCCTGTGCCGTGGACGACCGTTTGCACGTGGCTGCGATGAAGACCGACGAGAGCGACGACTGGAAGCCGCGCCGCTTTAAAAAGGGTGAAATGGTACGGCTGATCGAGGGGCGTCTCGCGATCGGGCCTCGCAACGGCGTACTCGAGCAAGTGGCGCTCTGCTCGCGTGAGTACGGCTGCTTTACGGCGCAGAACGTCTTCCTCGAACGGGGCGAAGCCGCGTTGCCGGTTTCGCCGAAATGCAATGCCCGCTGCATCGGATGCATCTCCGAGCAAGAGGTGGAGACCGGCGTACCGTCTCCGCAAACGCGCATCGCCGAGGAAGTCGCGGCCGAGGAGCTCGCGGACGTGGCAATTCATCACTTGGAACGGGTCGAAGACGGAATCGTCTCCTTCGGCCAAGGATGCGAAGGCGAGCCGCTGCTTCGCTCGATCGCCATCGCCCGCGCCATCGAGCGCGTTCGCGCGCGGTGCGAGAACGGAACGATCAACTTGAACACGAACGGCAGTCAGCCGGCGTCGCTGGCGCGCTGCATCGACGTTGGGTTGCAGGCCGTTCGGGTTAGCCTCAACTCGTTTCGTCACAACGTCTACGCCGCTTATTACCGGCCGCAGGGCTACGGGCTCGACGACGTTTTCGACTCGATACGATTGGCCGTGGAACGCGGGCTCGCCGTTAGCCTCAACCTGTTGACGCACCCCGGCGTCACCGACGACGAAGAAGAGGTTGCTGCCGCGGACGCGTTCTTGCGCGCGACGCCGGTCGCGATGGTCCAGACCCGCACGCTCAACATCGATCCAGCGCTCTACTTCGAAACCGTCGGCCGGCCGCGTGCACCGTTGGGCATGCGCCGTGCAATCGAGGCGATTCGAGCGGTCACGCGCGTCGGAAATTTCACGCACACGCACTAGAGTCAGCCATCCGTTGCAGGCAGCCTCGGTCTGCTTTTTTAATGACTCACGCTCGTGAAGCTGTGGCAGATCCTCGCCGTCGTCGGGCTCGGCGTTCTCTACGGACTGATCGAGCCGGGGCGACTCGCGTTCGCGCTCGGGCACACTACGCTCTACGTTTTTCTTCCTCCGCTACTGTTTGAGGCGGCATGGAACCTGAACTTTCGGGCAATGCGGCGGCAATGGATCGCAATCGCCACACTCGCCGGACCCGGCGTGTTGCTCACCGCGGGAATCGTTGCGGGAGCGCTCTCGATCGTCCGCGTGCCGTTCGGACCCGCGCTCTTGGCCGGGGCTATTCTCAGCGCCACCGACCCAATCGCGGTGGTAGCGGTCTTTCGCCGGTTGAAGGTTCCACGCACGCTGGCTACGATCGTCGAATGTGAGTCGCTCTTCAACGATGCCGTTGCCGTGGCACTCTATCGTGGTGTCCTCGTAGCGATGGGCTTTGGCGCCGCCAGCGCCGGCTCGATCGCGATCGTGGCGCTCAATACGGTGGCCGGGGCCGCGGGCGGCGTGGGTCTCGGGGTTGCTATCGCTTTCGTAACGGCCCGCGTACTGCGCGGTCGCCGGCGCGTCAGGTTCCAAATCGCCGCAACGATTCTGTGTGCCTACGGCGCCTATTTTTTGGGCGACTACCTCAAGCTCTCCGGCATCTTTGCGACGATCGCGTATGGCATCGCGTTGCGATACTACGAGCGTTCGTGGATCACGCTGAGCATCGCCGAAGACGTGAACCGCTTCTGGGACATCGCCGCATTGCTCGCCAACGGGCTCGTCTTTTTCATGGTCGGCGCGGGATTACAGATTGCGCGGGTCGCCTACGAGCCCGTATTTGCCGTCGCCTGCATCGCCGGGGTCGCCGTCGCCCGGTTTGTCGTCGCTGGGATGCTCTTGCCGTTTCCGTACCCGCGCGATTGGCTCGACGTCGTGCGCGTCGCCGGAATGCGCGGAGCACTTTCGCTCGCGCTCGCGCTCGCGCTTCCGGCTTCAACTCCCTATCGCGAAGCGATCATCGACGGCACGTTTGCCGTCGCGCTAGCAACCCTCGCCGCGAGCAGCTTGACCCTCGTACCGGTCGTGCGGCGAGCTGCAGCGCGTCAGACGCCCAGCGGATAGGCCTCCTCGCCGTGCAGTGCCACATCGAGCCCGCGCTCTTCGGCGGCTTCGTCGACTTTTACGGGCGTTACGAGGTTGATCAGCGCGAGCATCGCGTAGGTGAATGCGAAGGCCCAAGCGCTGCAGACGGTCGCTGCGACGAACTGCTTGCCTAAAAAGGCGGGGTTGCCGCGCAGTAGGCCGTCGGCTCCGTTGGGGTTCCAGAGCGTCGACGCAAAGACGCCGAGCAAACAGATTCCCAAGAATCCGCCGACTCCGTGGACTCCCCAGACGTCGAGCGCGTCGTCCCAACCGAGTTGATTCTTCAGCGTGACGGCGAAATAACAGACGACGCCGGCCGCGAGGCCGATGATCACTGCCGTCATCGGCGAAACGTAGCCGGCAGCCGGGGTTATCGTTGCGAGCCCCGCGACCGCACCGGTAAGTAGGCCGACGAACTTCGGTTGTCGACCGCGAGCCCACTCGACGAAGAGCCACGCGACGGCGGCAAACGATGCGGCGATGTCGGTGTTGAGAAATGCCGAGGCGGTTACCGCGTCGACGCGCAGCTCGGACCCGGCGTTGAAGCCGTACCAGCCGAACCACAGCAGGCCGGTGCCCAGCGCGATGAGCGGAACGTTATGCGGCTTGTTGTCGACGACGTGGCGTCGTCCGACGTAGAGCACCGATGCCAAAGCCGCAAAGCCGGCGGAGGCGTGGACCACGATGCCGCCGGCGAAATCGAGACATCCCCACTTTGCCAAGATGCCGTCCGGACTCCAGAGCATATGCACGAATGGGAAGTAGACGAAGATCAGCCACGCGGTGAGAAATAAGAAGTAGGCCTTGAAGGTCACGCGATTGGCAAACGCCCCAGTGATCAGCGCGGGCGTGATGATCGCGAACATCATCTGATAGGCAATATGGACGACGAGCGGGATGTTCGCGGTGCTGGCAAACATCGTCTGAAGCGTTACGCCGTGGAGGAACGCGTACGTTGCCGGATTACCGATGATGCCGTGCCAGTCGGCGCCGAAACTCTCGGAATACCCGAAGGCGAACCACAAGACCGTCGTCCACCCAAGCGACATGAAGCTTTGCATCATGATGGTCAGCACGTTCTTGCGCTGCACCAGTCCGCCATAAAAAAAGGCGAGCCCGGGCGTCATCAGCATGACGAGGCTCGCGCAGAGCAGCATAAAGCCGGTGTTTCCGATATTTATGGTCGTTGCTGCGGTTCCCATCGGCATTCCCTCCGTTCGGATCCGAGGAAAAAGGCGTTTGGCAGGCGGTTAGGCAAGCCTCCGATTTTTCCCGCCCCCGCGAAGTGCTCGACGATTACGTGGGCTTCTCCGCTAAGCGTCGGCGCGGCGAGCGTTCCATCTCCATAGCGCGACGAATCCCCATGCGAGCTCCACTACGCCGAAGGGCCAGGTTCCGGCGAGCCATCCATAGACCGACGCAGCGAAACATGCGGCCGCAAAGAGAAGCGTGAACGCTGCTCCGCGCGCCTCGAAGGCATAAAAAAGCATCATTAGCGTTACGGATCCGGCTCCGAATGCTGTCAGCATCATAGCATCAGCGAAGCCCCCGCCCCGACGTACTGCTGCTTCTGCCCGCCGATCAGCGTTGGTGATAATCCGTATTCAACGTCGAGCTGCAGATGCGTTCCGAAGTCACGCTGATAGACGAAATCCACGAGGCTCTTGCCGCCGAGATTCGGGCCGGCTGCAGAGAAGTACGCGTACTCGGCAGAGATCTGCGAGGGGCCACCGGGCAAGGCAGCGCTCAGCTCGAGGCTGGGAATAAAGGCGAAGTACGATTGCGCTGCGCCGCCAGAATTGAGGCCGCTCAGCGCGTTAAAGCTGAGCGTGCCGGCGAGGCTGAACTCGGGACTAAGCGTGTAGCCGCCGTTGAGGTTGCCGGTAAACTCCGCGTTGCCGGCGCTAAAGGCGTGGCTGCCTGTCGGAAACGTGACGACGGTGTTGACCCCCCAATCGGCGTTCGAGCTATATCCCAACTCGTACTTCGCGCCGAGATTGACGTCGCTCGATCCGGTGATGAGCGGTGCGCCGGCGGTGGTCGTTTCGTAGCTGGGCGGCGCGAACTCCAAGTCGAAATGTGGATCGGCGGTGCCGACGCGGATGAGCGTCTGGGGGTAGGCGACGCTGCTGCCACCACCCGGTCCGGTCGTCGTCGTATTCGTATAACCGGTTTCGACGTCGAATTGACCGGTGCGCACCGTGCAAACGCCGGTCGTCACCGTCGGACGGTTTACGATCGATAGGATCGAACCGCACGGATCGCTCGGCGTCGGCGACGGGGAAGGGGAGGGGGAGGGCGCCGGCGTTGCAGCGCCGGCAGCTGCGCCCGTGGCCAAGAAGAAGCCGACGAGTGCGGGAGCCAGGAAACGAAGATAGATCATAGCCCGCCGATTATAAGAGCTTGCGATGCCGGCCGCAAATCCAAGTGGATCATCCGAATGGCGGATGGCGTCGAGAGAGCTAGTTGGCTATTCTTAAAGCCATGGGCCTCGAAATCGGTATCGCTCTCTTATCGATCGTCTGCTTCGCGCTCTTGGACCTCTACGTCATGGGCTGCGAGAAAGTATAGACAATGCAGTTTGATGAGGTCTTGGGCCTTATCCTGACCGTCGCGGGCTTGGCGTATCTCGTGTTCGCAATGCTTCGCCCTGAGAAGTTCTAGGAAGGCTCGATGACTGCGATCGGATGGCTGCAGGCCATTTTCTTCTTCCTGCTCGTTCTGGCGGTCACGAAGCCGCTTGGGACGTATATGGCCCGCGTCTTCGAAGGCGAACGCACCTGGCTAACGCCCGTCTTCGCGCCGCTCGAGAGAGTCATCTATCGCCTTTGCGGCGTTCGAGAAGACGAGGAGATGACGTGGTACGCTTACGCGCTCTCGATGCTCGCCTTCTCGCTCGTCGGCCTTGTATATCTCTACGTGCTGCTCCGCACTCAGAAGTGGCTCCCCTTCAATCCGCAGCACATCGAAAACATGTCGCCGGACTTGGCCTGGAACACGGCGGTTAGCTTCACGACCAATACCAACTGGCAGTTCTACTCCGGCGAAACCGCGATGAGCTACCTCTCGCAGATGGCCGGGCTGGCTTGGCACAACTTCGTTTCGGCGGCGGCCGGCATCGCAATCGCCGTCGCGGTCGTGCGCGGCGTCGTGCGGACAAACGTGAAAACGCTTGGAAACTTCTGGGTCGATCTGACGCGCTGTTCGCTTTACGTGCTGCTGCCGATCTCGATCGTCGTCGGACTCTTGTTCGTCTCGGCCGGAATCCCTCAGAACATGCATGCGTATCAAACGGCGAAGTCGGTCGAGGGTTTCTCGCAGTCCATCACCGGCGGCCCGATGGCCTCGCAAGAAGTCATCAAAGAACTCGGGACCAACGGTGGCGGATTCGTCAACGCGAACTCGTCGTCGCCCAACGAGAATCCGACGCCGTTCACCAACCTCATCGAGCTCCTCTTGATCTTCGCGCTGGGCGCCGGCCTGACGTACATGTACGGCAAGATGGTAAAAGATGCGCGCCAGGGCTGGGCGATCTTCACCGCGATGGCGATCTTGTTTTTCGCCGGCTTTACTCTGGCGTATTGGGCCGAAGCCGGCGGAAACCCGATCGTGCACCACCTCGGCGTGGCCGGCGGCAATATGGAAGGGAAAGAGTGCCGATTCGGCGTTTCGGCTTCGGCGCTTTTCGCGACGGTAACGACCGACACGTCCTGCGGTGCCGTCAACTCGATGCACGACTCGTTCATGCCGCTCGGAGGCCTCGTTCCACTGGTTGACATGCAGTTGGGCGAGATCGTTTTCGGCGGCGTCGGCAGCGGGTTGTACGGTATGATCGTCTTCGTCGTCTTGACGGTCTTCATCGCGGGGCTCATGGTCGGCCGCACGCCGGAGTATCTCGGAAAGAAGATCGAGCGCCGCGAGGTACAGTTCGCGATTCTAGCGGCCCTCGTCACCCCGGTTCTCTGTTTGGTGCCGACGGCGATCGCCGCGGTGACTCCAGCCGGGCTCGCCACGCTGAACAACGGCGGACCGCACGGCTTTTCCGAGATCCTTTACGCGTTCACCTCGACCAATGCCAACAACGGGTCGGCCTTCGCAGGCCTGGGCCCAAACCTTTTCTATAATCTCATGACGGGCGTGAACATGCTGTTCGGGCGCTTTGCCGTCGCGGTGCCCGCGCTCGCGCTGGCCGGGGCGCTGGCCGGAAAGAAATCGATTCCGGAGGGTTCGGGAACGTTCACCACCCATTCGCCGATCTTCGTCGCGCTGCTCATCGGCGTCATCGTAATCGTCGGAGCACTCACGTTTCTGCCTGCCGACTCGCTCGGTCCGATTGTGGAACATCTGCTCCTGCTCCAAGGAAAGACGTTCTGATGCTTAGCCAGAGACGCTTAGAGCGCCGTCCGAAGGCTCGATCGCTCTTCGATCGCGCGATCCTCACGCGCGCCGTGGGTGACTCGTTCAAGAAGCTGGAACCGCGCTGGCAGGCCCGCAATCCGGTGATGTTCGTCGTCGAAGTCGGTGCGGCGGCGACCTCAATTTTCTTCGTGCGGGATCTCGTGAGACACACCGGGATGTCCGATTTCGACTTCGCGATCGCGGCGTGGCTGTGGTTCACGGTTCTCTTCGCGAACTTCGCTGAGGCCGTCGCGGAAGGGCGCGGTAAAGCCCAAGCGGAGGCACTGCGCAAGACGAAGTCCGATACCTACGCGCGCTCGTTGCGCGATGACGGGACCGAGGAGCGAGTCACGAGCACTTCGTTGCGAAAAGGCGACCGTTTCGTCGTCGAAGCCAATGAGATCGTCCCGGCGGACGGCGAAGTGCTCGAAGGCGCCGCAACGGTCGATGAGTCGGCGATCACCGGAGAATCGGCGCCGGTCATTCGGGAGTCGGGCGGCGATCGCAGCGCGGTAACCGGTGGAACGCGCGTACTCTCCGATCGCATCGTCGTTCGGGTGACGGCCAACCCCGGCGAAAGCTTCCTCGACCGCATGATTGGTTTAGTGGAAGGGGCTCAGCGCCAGAAGACGCCCAACGAGATCGCGCTTTCGATTTTGCTGGCCGGACTTACGATCATCTTCCTGATCGCGGTGGCGACGCTCGCGCCGTTTTCGGCCTACGCCGGCAAGCTTCAAAGCGTCACGGTTCTCATCGCCTTGCTCGTCTGCCTCATTCCGACGACGATCGGCGGATTGCTGTCGGCGATCGGCATCGCCGGCATGGACCGCGTCATGCAGCGTAACGTCCTGGCGATGAGCGGGCGCGCGGTCGAAGCGGCGGGCGACGTCAACACGTTGCTGCTCGATAAGACCGGCACGATTACGCTGGGCAATCGCCAGGCCGTCGAAATCATTACCGCGGCCGGCATCGACGCAAAGGATGCGGCGCGCATCGCCTACCTCTCGTCGTTGGCCGACGAGACGCCCGAGGGCCGCTCGATCGTCGCCCTCGCGCAGCAGGCCGGCGCGCGCGATGGCGACGCGCCGGCGAACTCGACCTTCGTTCCCTTCAGCGCCTACACGCGCATGAGCGGGCTCGACCTCGCCGACGGATCAAAGATTCGAAAGGGTGCGCCGGACTCGGTACTGACCTGGATTCGGGAACAAGGTGGAACTCCGTCCGCCGATCTTTCACCGCAGGTCGAGCGCATTGCGCGCAGCGGCGGCACGCCGCTTCTGCTCGCCCACAACACGCTCGTGATCGGCGTTATCTATCTCAAGGACATCCTCAAGCCCAATATGGCCGAGCGGTTCGACCGTTTGCGCGCGATGGGGATTCGCACGGTAATGATTACCGGTGACAACCCGTTGACGGCGGCGACCATTGCCAAAGAGGCCGGCGTCGATGATTTTCTCGCCGAGGCAACGCCCGAGACGAAGATGGACTTGATCAAACGCGAGCAGGTCTCCGGGCGGCTCGTCGCAATGACCGGCGACGGCACGAACGATGCGCCCGCGCTCGCGCAGTCCGACGTCGGGGTTGCAATGAACTCGGGCACGCAGGCGGCCAAAGAGGCCGCGAACATGGTCGATCTCGATTCCGATCCCACCAAACTCATCGAAATCGTCGAGATCGGCAAGCAGCTGTTGATGACGCGCGGCGCCTTAACGACGTTTTCGATTGCCAACGACGTCGCGAAGTATTTTGCGATTCTGCCGGCGATGTTCTGGACCGCCTATCCGGCGATGGGAATTCTCAACGTCATGCGCTTGTCGACGCCCCAGAGCGCGATTCTTTCCGCTGTGATCTTTAACGCGCTGATCATCGTTGCGCTGATTCCGCTTGCCCTGCGCGGCGTTCGCTACGAGCCAAAAGGCGCGAATCGGGTTCTCTTCGAGAACGTCATGCTCTACGGCGTCGGCGGCATCATCATTCCCTTCATCGGCATCAAGCTGATCGATATGGCGCTCGCGGCGCTCCATCTCACATAGGAAGACGAAGGAAATGATCAAGCACCTTGGCACTTCGATTCGCGTCACGATCGTTTCGGTCGTCCTGCTTGGGATCGTCTATCCGTTGGCGATGACCGGCATCGCGCAAGCGCTCTTCCCACGCCAGGCCAATGGTTCGCTCGTTACGATCAATGGGAGAGTCGTTGGATCGGCAATCATCGGGCAGCTCTGGACCAAGCCGCAGTATTTTCATGGGCGGCCCTCGGCTGCCGGCAAAGGCTACGATCCAACGCAGACCGGTGGAACGAACTACGGTCCGACGTCGAAGAAGCTGATCGCCTCGACGAAAGCCACGATCGCACAGCTCGAGAAAGAGAATCCCGATGCGAGCGGGCCTCCACCGATGGATCTCGTGACGTCGAGCGCCAGCGGCATCGATCCCGATATCACCCCCGAAGCAGCGTATTGGGAGGCACCGCGCATCGCAAAAGCGCGCAACATGAGCGTCGCTGCGGTCGATGCGCTCGTCGCGCAGCATGTGACCGGAAGAACCTTCGGTTTCCTAGGCGAGCCGCGCGTCAACGTTCTCGAACTGAATCTCGCCCTCGACCATCGGTAGTCCTTCGACGGAGCCTGTCCTGAGCGCAGTCGAAGGGCTCAGGATGACAAAGCATTAGGTAGAGCGGGGCGGGAGAAGGACTAACAGCTCGCGCGCGCCGGCGTCGAGCAAGCGCCGAGCGAACGACGGGCGCTGCGGCCAGCGCCGCGAGTGTTGCGTTCCCGCGAGTGCTACCGTCGTTTGCGGCCGTGCGCGAGCGATTTCGATGAGCCGTTTCGGGACGTCTTCTGCGACTTCGTCGATCCATTCGACGTTGGTTTTGCGGGCCTCCGCGCGCAGAGAATCCACAATGGACTGGTCGACGCGTTGGTTCGTCGCGACGACGTGGGCGATGGTAAACTCGATGGCGAGGCGCGCCGCGATGCGTCCCGCTCGAGCGATCATCGGTAAATCGGTCGCACGCGAGCCGATCGAGAGCAGAATCCGATCGAACGGCGAAGCAACGCGCTCGCGGTGGCGCGCGCGCAAGGCCTCGCGCAGCGCAAGCTCTCGGAGCGCAAAAAGGTTTCCCGTGCGGAAGAAATTGGCGAGTGCCGCTTCGCACCGCTCGAGCGGATAGATCTTGCCTTCGCGCAGCCGCTGACGCAGCGTCTCCGGTGTGACGTCCACCAGAATGACCTCGTCGGCGAGCGAGAGGATTCCGTCCGGCAAGGTCTCGCGCACGACGGTTCCGGTCAGGCGCAGGACCGTATCCCCCAGACCTTCGAGGTGTTGAATGTTGAGCGTCGTGATTACGTCGATGCCCGCACGCAACACGGCAAGAACGTCGTGAAAGCGTTTCGGGGCGATCGAACCGGGAGCGTTGGTGTGCGCGAGCTCGTCGATGAGCGCAACCTGCGGCTTGCGGGCGATCACGGCGTTGCGATCGAGCTCGCGGTACACGATACCGTTCTCGTTCACGATCTTTTCCGGAATGATGTCGAGTCCCTCGAGCAGCGCCGCGGTCTCCTTGCGGCCGTGCGTTTCGACGAATCCGACGACGACGTCGATGCCTTCGGCCGCAAGCTGATGAGCGCGGTCGAGCATCGCATACGTCTTTCCGGCACCGGCCGCCGCCCCGAGATAAACGGTAAGCTTACCGTATCCCACGCGCAGCCGGTCGCCGGCGGTCTGCGAGTAGGGTGAGCGCGCCGGATTTTCACCGAGGTACGTCTGGCCGACGCCTACGATGAAGAGGTCGTATGGAAGCGGCGCATTCGCGAGCTTCGTCGCGATTCGTCCGTGAGGCAACGCGACTAGTGCGGCGCGCAAAGTCTGACCCGAGGGAGCGGACGGATCGATCGTCTCGTGCAGTATCTCGCCCCCAAGTTCGCGCGCGACGGGTTCGAGCCCAGCACGGTCCACGCCGGGCGTCGGAATCACTTCCAGCCGGAGATCGAGGCCCTCTGCGATCGCCGCCGTGCGCCGCAGAAACGCCGTTGCATCGAAGTTCGGATAGACGAATGCGGCGGCCATCGACGTGCGGTCGGCTTGCACGACCGGAAGCGTAAGGTTGTCGACGGTGCGCAGGAGCAGCTCGCGCAGCATATGGAGCGTCGTTTCCTTGAAGGCCCCGTTGAGCGCGCGTTCGATATCCTGCTCGTTGACGATCTTGCCCGCGCGCACGCGGCTTTGGAGAAGGCGCGGCGAAACGTCGAGCGCGACCACCTCGTCGGCCCTCTGCAGAAACGATAGCGGAACGATTTCGCGAACCGGATAGCCGAGCAGCGCTTCGGCCGTCGGGGCTACCGTTTCGAGGTGCGCGATGTTGAAGGCGGCGATGACGCCGATCCCACGTTCTTTAAGCGCGAGCGCATCTTGCCAACGCTTCGCATGAGGGGCATCCCCGAGATTATCGTGCGCGAGCTCGTCGAGCACTACGACGTCCGGTTTCTCGCGCAACGCAGCTTCGTAGTCGAAATCCTCGAAAGTTGCGTCGCCGATCGTGATGCGGCGTGGCGGGACGCGAGGCAAACCGTCGGCGAGGCGTTCCAAGTCGGGACGGCCCTTCGTCTCGATCCAGCCAATGAGCACGCGCTTGCCGTCGGCCGCGAGGCGTCGAGCGTCCTCCAAGAGGCGGCGCGTTTTGCCCGATCCGGGCGCACTCGCGACGTAGACGACGAGCCGCGCGCGGCCGCCGAGCTCGCGTAGCAGCTCCTCGGCCTTTGCCGTGCGATCCATCGCCGCAGGCGTTCGCGCTGTGGCAAGGCGCCCCCGCCGCTCTGCCCGAAAACGCGCGCAGTGGCCTTACTCTGTTACGGCTTACTCGTCGTCGCGTGGATTATCGATCTCTATACTCCACAGCTTTTTATCGCGGCGATCTTATTCAACGGCCCAATCGCGCTCAGCAGCCTGGCCCTTCGGAGCAGGCTCACAACGAACTTGGTCATTCTAGCAGAGTTAGCAAACCTGGCCGCCGGATACTATAACGGCGTCGTTGCGGGCCACCATTGGGACGGAGTCGCGGTCGGCGATCGACTGCTCTTGGCCGCCTCGTACGTTCTCGTCGGTTACATGAGCGTAAAGACCCAAGAGTACGCTCGGGAGGCCGGCGTCTCCATGGGCCGGATGCGCCAGATCGACGTCGAGAAGGCATTGCGCGTCGCGATCGGCCGCGTGCGGGAAACGCTCAACGTCGAGTTGGTGCAGCGTGCCGTTACGCGCGAATCGGTCGCCTTGCTGGGCGCATCGAAAGCGATTTTGATCCTGCGGGAGACGCCGTTTGGAACGCCGCTAACTTTTTCATACGCTGAAGGGGACCGGGATATCTCAGTCGAGCGCCGGCCGCTCTCGACCGAGATTGCCTCGCTCACCGCGCGCGTCGCCGAGGCCGACGACGTGATATCCGTGACCGCAAACGACGTTTTGGGCCGGCTCACGCTTGACGCGCTGGGAGCATCGGAGGCGCTCGTTGCGTCGATTTCCGCAAGCAGATCGTCGGAATACGTGCTCGTTGAGTGCGCCAACGCCGCCAAACCATTCGTTTCTGACGCGCCCGCGACGCTTCACGCCTTTGCTCTGCAGGCCGGAATGGCGCTCGAGCAGGCCGGGCTGTTTACCCAGCTCGGCGAGCGCAACGATGAGATTGCTCGGCAAAAGGACGAGCTCACCGACCGCGGCGACGTGATCCGCGACATCGTGTACGCGCTGGCGCACGATCTGCGCACGCCGCTTTCGGCTGCGCACGTGACGATGAATCAGGCGCTATCGGGTGCGTACGGCGAACTCCCAGAACGGTATCGCACAATTTTGCGAACCGCGATCGGAGCGAACGACGATCAGCGGAGGATCGTCGAAACGCTGTTGCTCGTCGCCAGATACGAAGCGGGCGAGACGTTGACCGTCCGAGAGCGAATCTTCTGCGACCAGTTGGTCGAACGGATCGTAGCCGAGCTCGCGCCCGTGGCCGAAATCAAAGGAGTCGACATGCAAGCTCGCGGCACGGAACCGTTGCCGACGATGGGCGATCCCCACGAGATTCGGCGTGCGATTACGAACTTGCTGGCCAATGCCATCGATGCAACCCCGCGCGACGGTCATGTGACCGTGCAGGGCAGTCGCAGCGGTAAGTGGATTGAAATCGCCGTGGAAGATGACGGCTACGGGGTCTCCGAGGAGCGGCGCGAAGGCCTCTTCCAGCGTTTCGGCGGAGGCCACGCCGGTGCGGGAACGAGCCTGGGCCTTTACATCGTGCGGCGGATCGCGGAAAAATACGGCGGAAGCGTGGAGTACGCTCCCCGATCGCCGCGCGGCAGCACGTTCACGATGAAGCTGCCGATGCTGGAGGAGTGAATGGAATCTCATGCGCGCACGCGGGTCGCGATCGTCGAAGATCATGCGCTAACGCGCGCAGGATTGCGTACGGCGCTCGAAGGCTCGTTCGACGTCGTTGCCGAGGCGGCCGACGGTTTGATGGGCTGGGAAGCGATCCTGCAGGAGCGCCCGGATGTGGCCGTTATCGATATCGGCATTCCGGCGATCGACGGCGTGACGCTGACCAAGCGCGTGCGCACGGAGTTGCCCGAGACACACGTCGTGATCGTTACCATGCTCGATCTCGAGGACGAAGTGTTGGCCGCACTGGCCGCGGGCGCCGACGCCTATTGCCTGAAGAGCTCCGAGCCGGAGCGCATCGTCGAGGCGGTGCGAATTGCCAGTGAAGGCGGCGCGTATTTCGATCCGCAGATCGCGCATATCGTGCTCTCGCGTTTCTCGCCTGGTACGACGGCAAGTCCCCGTTCTTCGCCGCTGACGCAGCGTGAAACCGAAGTCTTACGTGCCGTCGCGGAGGGTCGCGCAAACTCGGAGATTGCCGAGAGCTTACATTTAGGCCTCGGCACGATCAAGGGACACATTCGCGATATTCTCGAGAAGCTCTCGGCTTCGGACCGAACTCAAGCCGCGGTCGTCGCGCTAAAGAAGGGGTATATCTAGCAGAGGGCATCGACCGGCTTCGCCGCCGGCGAGCGTCTCAATATACGCTCGCCGGCGAGGCTTTTCCTGAGCGGATTCCGCTCGTCAGATGCCCTTTTGGCCGGGGTAGAACGCAACGTCGTCGTTGACTTGGAGGGGTGGACCGATGCGCGAGCAGCACGTGTACACTTGCAGTTGTTTACCGCTAGGCCAGGACCAGGAAATGCCTACGGGCCCTTCTTGCGTGGTGTCCGTCGCACCAAGGACGATCCCGCCCTCCCTCGTAACGGCGATGCCTTCTGTCGCTGTGCCGGTCGCGATTGATTGACCAGTCAACGAGCCATTTTCCGTATATTCGGTGATTGTGTGGTCAATTAGGTCGGTGACCAGTAAGTTGCCGGCGTTGTCCGGCTTGATGCCGCCGGGCGATTGCAGGACGATACCGAGATCTTTCGCGCCCTTCTGCTTGCCATGTGGAAACTCGACGACGCCGCCATCACCGGCGGATTCGCCGGTCAAAATCGCGACAAAGATGTTGCCGGCGGCGTCGCACGTTAGGAACGGGTTTCGGAAGTCTGTCGCATAATCGAGATTGCCCGTCGGCGTCGTGCTGCCATGCGCGTAGACTTGGATGCTCGAGTGGTTGCTGCTACTGTTGTCATAAAGGTCAGCTACGTAGGCCGTGCCGTCCGGACAGACCGTTACGTCGGTCGGATCGCCAACCGAATCCGTGAGCGTCGTGCTCGGAGATAAACCGCCGCGTGGATACACCACGACATTGCTCCCGTTTGCGACCCAAAGGTTCCCTTTCGTGTCAACGAATAGTCCCTGAGGCTCCGCTAAGCCATTCGTAATCTGGCCGACCTGCTTCCCCTTCATCGTTAAGACATCGACGACGGAGGCAGTGCCCCAACTGGACATGTACACGAGCTGCGTCCGAGCGCCGATCGCCTTCATGAACCCGTGACTTGTGCTCGGCGCCAACGGTCGAAGACTCGCGGCAGAGCCGGATACGGCAGGCGTCTGCGAGCTACCGGCCGAGCAGCCCGCGAGAAATGTTACGAGCGCCGCAACGCCCAAGGCGTGGGGAGTTAACATTGAATGGCGCACTTAGTTGTTCTCCTTCGAGAGCGGTGGGGTCACCGCAATGCCGATCGGCTGGCCGCCGACAGCTAAAGTGTTTTCGGCCGTGCCGCCGGCTGTGTACTTGTACTCCTCCGCAAGCCCGGAGCCGCCGGGGTCGGCAGCATAGAGATTTGTGCCCGCAGCAAGTATTGCGATGCCCAGTGGCAGGAGCGATCCCGTTAGCGGTGTCGTCGACACCGGGGATCCGAAAGCATTGCTCACCGGTGGGGCGAACGTATCGACGACTTGGTTGACCTGGTCGCAGAAGGCGATGTTGCCCGCCTTGTCGATCTGAATGCCGCCCGGGAAACTAACCGTGTAAACGGAGTCGAGGTTCGTAATGCTCGTGGCGCTGCAACCGCCGGTAACGAGCCCGAACGACGTCTGGTAGCCGCCGTTTAAGCCGTCGATGTAAAGCGCGCCGTTGCTGTCGAATTCGGCGAACATCACGCGTGTGAAGTTGAACGCCGAATCGGAAACGGTGGCGCAGCCCTTCGTACTACCCTTCGCGTACAACACAACGTTGCCAGTGTCGAGGCGGCACTTCGGGGCGTTGCAGATGTTCGTGACCGCGACGACTCCGGCACTCGAGACGGCGACGTCAGCCGGAAACTCGTGAGTGTCGCTAATCGTCATTTTCGGCGCCCCGGTGTAGGGCGGCGCGTACACGAGCACGTTTGAGCTGTTGGTGTTTGCGACGTACAGGTTGCCCTTGCTGTCGGTCGTGATGCCCTGTGGTTGCGTCAGCCCCGTGATTTGTCCGACCATCTTCTGGTTCTTACCAGACTGGGGATAGATGTCGATGACCCCATTGGCCGCGTCGGATACGAAGATCAGCGACTTGCCTGCGGTGCGTGAATCCATGAAGCTCGCCGTCGCGACCGGCTTGTGCGAAATTCGCGCGACGCTCGGGGCGAGCAGGCTGTTGTCGGCGCGACCGATGGATGGTCCACCCGGAGAGAACGCTCCCGGCGAACTACCGCCGGAACAGCCCGCTAGCATCGCCAGCATAGCCGATGCGCCGAGCACGGCTTGGATTATGCGAAAAATAGCCATAAAGTTGGCCCACCATTTCTGCTCCCTTTGGTCTGCTCCCAGGAAAGTATCGGTCATCCAACTGGTGAAGCATTCGCATCGAAAACGAGGCATCAGCAGAAGAAACAAAGGTCTTGAGGGTCGCCTCCAACGAGAATCTAGCTCTGCAATTCTAGCAGTCGCAGAGACGTGCCACAATCGTGGAAACCCCTAGTATCTTTACTGGCGTACCGCTTCGAGCAGTTGGTGACGAGACCGCAGGCCCATTCGGCGTAAGATCGAGGTCATGTGACACTCGACCGTTCGCGCCGAGATCGAGAGCCTTTCGCCGATCTCGCGATTCGACAGTCCGACGATCGCCAGCTGGGCAACGCTTTGCTCTCGCAGGGTCAACTCAGAGGGAATCGACGCCGGCGATTCCGCAGATCCGTCGGCCGCGCTACGGGTGCGATGAGCGGAGGCTCCAAGCAGGGTCGCGGCCAACTCGTAACTCGTCCACCGGAGTTTTCGAAATAGCGAGGCAGCGGCCGTTGCTTCGCGCACACACCCTTCCTCGTCGGCCTCGCGGTCTAAAACGAGGGCGTCGAAATAGTGCAAATGCGCGCTCGCCACGTCGGCGTTCGGTAGAAGCGTTCGGCTTCGAAGGACCTCGCGCGCCTGCGCAAAGTAGCGCTCGTCGCCGAATTGGGCGATCGCGAGCGGCAGATCGCAGGCTTCGTCTGCGTTCTTCACGTACTCGAGCGCCTTCTCGAGCAGCTCTCGGGCTTTTTGCGGCTGACTGATTCGATGGAAGTAGCGGGCGAATGAGGATGCAACGGGTCCGAGGCGCGGCGGTTGACCCGACCTAAATGCGAAAGTCAGAGCATCCTCTTTCGCGCATTGGCTAAGAAGATATGGGTCGTTGCACTCGATGGCGATTGGTATCCCGATTTCTGCTAAAGCTTCGAGTAAGACCGGCGGAGGATTCTCAACCGTTGCCGCTTGGTTAACATAGGCATGGGCCAGATGCCGGTTGCCCCGGCGGCTGAGTACTCGCGCGTACTCGAGCGAAATACAGGCAACGTACCACGCGAGATTCCGATCGCGCGCCGCGCTCAACGCTTGTAAAAACAAGTTGCCGGCGAGTTCGGTGCGGCCGAGCATACTGGCGGACATCGCGTGCGAGTGGAGTATGCTCGTATACGCGTACGGATCCGGATCTTGCTCGGCGTAGTGGAGCGCCGTCGCAAAGCTGTCGGACGCCATCTCCGCGTTGCCGGAAGATGCATACACTAACGCGCACACGCGGTGGTACTGGGAAATCACTTTGGGATCTTTGGGCAAGGCCTGTATGTCGATGGCGTGCAGGTAGCGCTCCGCTTCATCGTAACGCGACAACAAGTGAAGAACCATTGCCAACGACAGCCGGGTAGCAACGACCAGGTCGGCGTCGTTGGAAGCCGTTGCGAAATCGAGGAGGCGTTCGGAAAGTGGAACGATGTCGGCAGTTCGCGAGCTTGCCCAAAGGGTCCGAATTTGCTGTATGTGCAGCTGGGCGACGCTAGCCCCGGTGCCGGGCACCGTCTTTTCTAGCGGAACATTGAACCAGCCGTCGGCCCCGGTTCCGATTCCTCGATGGAACGCGGTATCGCCGACCTTCACTGCCAGCCGCGCGTGAGCGCAGAGGTCGCCCGCGGAGAGATCGAAGGCGCGTTGATAGCTCTTCAGAGCCGCGCGGTAGTCGCCGTCTGAAGAATAAGCATCACCAAGGGTTTCCAGCGCGCAGACGCCGCGTTCGATCTCGCTCTTCGTCCGAACTGCCCGTCGTCGCCGAATGGTGCGCGCAGAAGCGTCTGCCGAACACTTCGGACACGTGGATCGGCCTGGGGCAACCTTCACGGCGCAGCATGTGTGGCACAGCCCGTCTGCCGCAGCGTGCCGGCGCTGCTCCAGCTTGTACTCGGCGCCTGACCTCGGCACGCCCGCTTGTTTGGACAGAGACACGGCGCAACCTCTGTCAAGGGAAGACAGCCGCGAGGCGCTCGTGATGACGGTGCGCTAGGCGCCGAGGATGGAGCGGATGCGTTCGCCTGCGCCGTTCTTGACGATCACGATCATCGCGTCGCCGGCGTGCAGGGTCGTGTCGCCGGTCGGGATCTCCAAATCGCTCTCCGGACGGTTGACTGCGACGACGACGGAGTTGTGTGGAAAGTCGATTTCGGAGAGCCGCTTGCCGTCGACCGGAGAGCGTTCGGGGATCGCAACTTTGACGAGCTGCATGTCGCCCTTGCCGAATAGATGCATCGTCTCCAGCATCGAGCGGTACTTCGACGCGTTGACGTGCTCGTTGAGGACGTCGAGGATGAGCTCCGTTCGACGAGATGACGATCACCGGATCGTCCGTGTCGAGCGAGTTGAAGATCAGCTTATTGGCCGGATTATTGACGCGGGCGATGCAGCGCGCCTTCGATTTCTTCTTCGAGAGGAGCACGACGACGAGATTGTCTTCGTCGTCGCCGGTATCGGCGACGACGACGTCGGCGCGGCTGACTCCCGCCGCGTCGAGGACCATCGGGTCGCAACCATCGCCGACGACCGTCACTTGTCGATCGATCAGACGCTCGAGCATCTTGGCCTTCCGCTCGACCTTCTCGATGACCACCACCTCATGGCCTTGGTTGATCAGCGCGCGGGTGAGATAGGAGCCGACTTTGCCGCCGCCGACGATTAAGATAAACATTGGTTAGGCCGTCACTTTCGGTTGCAGCGGTGTGCTGCGAAAGCGTTGGGCGAAGTCGCCGATCGCATCGGGCGCGACGACGGCATTGACTTCGTCGCCCTCTTGAAGCACGAATTCGCTCGAGGCCACGATGACGGTCTGCGCTCCTCGGCGCACGGCGGAGATTCGAATTCGGCCGTCCTCCTCGATTTCCACAACGCGCTTGCCGGCATCCGCGGGACCTATGAGCGCGGCCACCGACGTCAGTTTACCGAAATCAAACGCTTGATTCTCCCAGGGTGCGTCGATGAGCGTGTCGCGGATCAGCTTGGCGCCAACGGTGGTCGGACAGACCGTTTGAACGCCGAGCTCGCGATACATCTGACCACGCGGCGGGTCGTAGATCCGAGCCACGATCCGTTTGATCTTAAACATCCGTTGCGCGATAAGCGCTGCCATGATGTTGCGGTTGTCGCCGTTGGTGACGGCGATAAACCCGTCGGCCGTCGCGGCGCCGGCGCGCTTGAGCACGTCGTAGTCGATGCCGGTCCCGACGACGACATGGCCTTTGAATTTTTGGCCGAGACGTTTGAAGGCTGCGGCGTTTTCGTCGACGACGATGACTTCGTGGCCGTCGGAATCGAGAAGTTTTGCAAGTGCAGAACCTACGCGCCCGCACCCGACGATGAGGTATCTCATGAACAACGAAGCAGTTTCAGGCGCCTCTCAGCTTTACCCTGGTCGCGGCAGGCCGCAGCGCACAGTAAAGGAAGGGAGCACGGTTCTGCAAAATCTTTCGAGGCTCTTCGGGGCGTGGCTCAGCTTGGTAGAGCGCTTCGTTCGGGACGAAGAGGTCGCACGTTCAAATCGTGTCGCCCCGAAATTCTTTCTTCCCCCCCTTTGTCAGGATGAACGACGCCGAGGGACGCTTGTTCTCGAACTTTGATCCTGCGGCGAGGCGGGTGCTTCGGGCGGCCGAGCAAGAGTGCCGAAACCACAGCCATTACTTCGTGGGCGCCGATCATTTGCTCGTGGCCTTGCTCGAGGAGCACGACCCCGCCACACTGCGAGCCCTCGACGCAGAGGGCATCGACGTCCCTGAGGTCCATTCCGAGGTCCGGCGAGCGCTGGGCACCGGCGACGACCGGCTCTGGGAGGGCATCCTTATAACCCCCAGGGTTCGGCGGATCGTCGCACTGGCTCAGGAGCGTGCGGGCGAGCGCGAGATCGCGCCGCTCGACTTGTTCGAAGCCTTGCGGCTGGAAGGGGGCAGCTCGGCCGCCGAAATTCTGCGGCGCGCGTTGACCCGAAACAGAACCCCGGCGCTCGAGTAAAGGAGCGGGGTGGAACACCTGCAGCAAGCGGTTCTGTGGCTCGTCGATTCCTACGGTTACGTCGGCCTGTTCGTGGCGCTTGCCTTGGGGAATATGGCGGTTCCGATCGGGACGGAGATCGTACTTCCCGTGGCGGGAGCGCTGACCGCCACCGGACACTTGAGCAACCTCGGGTTGACAATTGCCGTAGCACTGGCAGGCGAGCTAGCCGGCGGGTCCGTTGGTTACGCGATCGGCCGCTTCGGCGGCGTGCCGCTGATCGAGCGGTATGGAAAGTACGTTCATTTCACGCACGACCGATTGTTGGTCGTGCATCGCTTCTTCGAGCGCTGGGGAACTTTCGCCATCTTCGTTTGCCGTTTTCTGCCGGTTTTGCGGGGCGTCGTGGCAATTGCGGCCGGCATTGCGGAGATGAACCTCGCGCACTTCTACCTCTGGACCTTCCTCGGCTCGCTGATCTTTTGCGGTCTCTTGATTCTGCTCGGCGACGAGCTGGGTCCGCACGTGAGCGCGGTGCTTCCCTTGTTGCATCAATGGGCGTATCTCATCCTCGGCTTCGTCGTCGTCGCCGTCATCGCCGGCATCGTCGTCGTGCGGGCGCGGTCGCGACCCCTTCGCACTAGGTGACGCTGCTCACCGATCTTTCGCAGGTTCCGGACGCGCCGGGCGTCTACATGATGATCGGCGCCGGTAACGAGATCCTGTATATCGGGAAAGCGATTTCGTTGCGAAATCGCGTGCGTTCGTATTTTCAAGAGGGCGCCGTGCATCACATTCGGATCGCGGCCATGGCGGAGCGAGTCGTCGACGTTCGGACGATCGTCGTCACCAACGAAGTCGAAGCGCTAATTCTCGAAGCAAATCTCATCAAGCGCCATCAGCCCCCCTTCAACGTCCGTCTTCGCGACGACAAACGCTACCCGTACTTGAAGGTGACCAACGAGCCGTTTCCGCGGGTCGTCTTCACGCGAATGGTGCGAAACGATGGCGCGCGATACTTCGGCCCCTATACCAACGCTCATGGCTTGCGGGAGCTGATCGACCTGGTACGGCTCGTCTTTCCGCTGCGCACGTGCCGAGAACCGATCGACGGACGGCGCAAGCGCCCGTGCCTGCAATATCATATCCGCCGATGCCTCGCGCCCTGCGTCGGCTATCAGACCGAAGATGAGTACGATGCAACGATCGACGAGGTCGTGCTCTTCCTCGAAGGCAAACAGGACTCGCTGCTGCGGCGCCTGCAGCACGAGATGACCGAGTCTGCCGAACGCTACAACTTCGAGGCGGCAGCGCGGCTTCGGGACCGCATCGTCCAGGTGCGGCGCGTCACCGAAGGGCAGAAGGTCGTGTGGAAGTCGCGCCTCGATATGGATCTGATCGCGGTCGCACGCGCTCAGGGACAGGCCTGCATGCAAGTCTTTCTCGTGCGCGGCGGCAAGCTGATCGGGCAGGAGCATTTCATTCTCGAGGGCGTCTACGAACAGACGGATGAACTGCTGACGGGGGAGTTCCTCAAACAGTTTTACACCGCGCGCACGGCGAGCACTGTGGAGGAGAGTGCGGTCTCGCTGGTTCGCGTCGCGCGCGACAATCAAGCCCCCGTGCCCGAGAGGCGGCGTTCGCGCTCGGCGCAGGCGGCGGCCGTGCCGAAGGAGCTGCTCGTTGCCGCACTTCCCGAGGAGCGCGAGACCATCGAAGCCTGGCTCTCGACGATCAAGGGCCAGCGCGTGCGAATCTTGCGTCCGCAGCGCGGCGCGCGCTGCGAATATATGCGCCTGGTTCAGAAGAATGCCGAGCAGAACCTCAAAGCGTTCTTGGCACATCAGGAAGTGCAAGAGACGGCGAATGCGACGGCGCTTACCGATCTTGCCGATGCGCTCGAGCTTCCGGAGCCGCCGCATCGGATCGAGTGCTACGACATCTCGAATATCCAGGGGACAAATCCCGTCGCGTCAATGGTCGTTTTCGTCGAAGGGCGGCCGAAGAAGAGCGAGTACCGCAAGTTCAAGATTCAGTACGATCGCGGGCCGAACGATTTCGCGATGATGCAGGAGACGCTGCGCCGGCGGCTGCGCTATCTCCGACGCGAAACGGACCGCACCGACACGCCCGTGGAGCGAGAGCTCGCGAAGAAAGAGAAGTTCAACAAGAAACCCGACCTGCTGTTGATCGACGGCGGAAAGGGCCAGCTCAGTGCGGTCGTCGAGGTGCTCGAGGAACTCGACATGACCGGTCTTCCTCTTGCCGGGTTGGCGAAGGAGCACGAATGGCTCTATCTTCCCAATCAGTCCGATCCGATTATCTTGCCCGCCAACTCGGCGGCGCTGCACCTCGTCGCTCGAATCCGCGACGAAGCGCACCGCTTTGCCGTGACCTATCACCGGCAGCGGCGTACCAAGTCCATGACGAGGTCGGCGCTCGACGCCCTCGACGGCGTTGGGCCGGTACGCAAGAAGCGGCTCTTGACGGCCTTCGGTTCTCCGGCCGGAATTCGGCGTGCGGCACTGGACGAAATAGCGGCCGTGAAAGGGATGAGCCCTTCCTTAGCCGCAAAGGTTAAGCAAGCACTCGAAGGAGGGTAAAGAGCTTGAACTTACTTCTACGCTTCCTCGTCAACGCGCTCGTCCTATATCTCATCTGTAAGTACGTCCCTGGCTTTCATATCGTCTCAGTCTGGGGAGCCGTAATCGCCGCCATCGTCTTCGGACTGGTCAACGCGATCATCGGGCCCATCCTGCGGCTGATCTCGCTGCCGCTGACATTGGTCACGCTCGGCCTATTCTCGTTTGTGATCAACTACCTGCTCTTTGTGATCACGGCTGCGATGCTGCACTTGAACAGCGGCGAGATCAATCCGTGGCTTGCCAACCTCTACGGCGCCATCATCATGATGATCGTCTCAACGCTGATGCATCAGGGGAGCAAGGCCACCGAGAACGCCCGCTAGCGCTCCGCCCCTGAGGGGAACCCCGGCTTGCCCCGGCGTGTTATACTGTGTGTCGCTTCGATGTAGCCTGTGCTGAGCGTAGTCGAAGCGCTCAGTGCAGGCTAGTCGGGGCAAGCATGGGGCTGAAATAGGTTCGACAAGGACGCTTCAGTCGGCGTTAGCAGGCGGAGTTGCGAGCTCTCCTAAAACGATCGCAACGGCAATAACTGCCAATCACGAATACGCACTGGCTGCCTAATCTAGGCTAGTCACCGGACGCAGAGAGTCGGCCCGAACCACTCTGCCTTCCGGTCACAAACTCGGGCTGGCACGATCGCGTGATTCGACGCTCGTGCGAGATAAAGAATCTGCAGCGACCGGTAAGCCACGCTTCGAGGCGTACGGTCGAATAAGAAAAATTCGAGGCTGAGCCTGGAGAACGCGCCGGTTAAGTTTCTTGGACTCGGGGGGCAGTACCCCGACAGCTCCACCATTTTTCTCACTCAGGTCGCGGTGGGAAACCTGCCCTGCAGCGAAATCACGTAAGTGATCCCCTTCATGGGCTCGTGTTCGCGCAAGTCGGGCAGAGCGAACGTGGTTTTGCCATCGCCTCCAAACTTGGTCCCCACCAGCGTGTAGAGCGCCACTTCTCTGTCAATCTTTTGAAGCTGGCCGTCGCATGTGGCCCAGCCGGCCGGGGGCGTGTACTTGGAAAGGTATGCGACTAGCAAGAGTTGCCCGAGGAGCGGGGCTATTCCATATTGGTTTGGCGCCTCGGCGGCTTTGCGGCTCGGGTAGATGCCGGCGGTTGCAATCAGATAAGACAACCCTTTGATCGGTTCGTGCCCGCGCATGTCGGGAAGCCCGAAGGTCTTGTTTCCATCGCCTCCAAACCGGCTACCCAGCAACGTGAAGAGTGCGGGGTTCGATGCGATCGGAAGAATCTGACCGGCACACTTTTCGAAGTATCGCGGAACGAAATCGTAGGGAGTCAACAAGAGCGAACCGAGCAACTGCGTATTGCTCGATCCAGTACCTGAAATCACCCGATGCATTGACGAGTCAACGAGCGAGTTGGGAACCATAGCGGACCCGGCGCAGCCCGCGAGCACTGCGCCGGCGCCGGTTAGCACGAACGCTTGACGCTTCACGAGGGGGATGCGCCTATCGTAGCGATGCAGTACTTCACATCTTTTATCGGTTCTTGCGCGCGCAGGTCGGGTAACGCAAAGTTCGTCGTCCCATTACCTCCGAATTGCGTCCCAAGCAGCTTGAATAGTTTGTTCTTTTCGATCCCTAAGAGCTGTCCGGCGCAGTCGTCGAAGTCTTCGGGAATGAAGTCATACGGCAAGAGGAGCAGCGATCCAAGCAGCCACGGGTATCCGTACATAAATGAGGCCTCCTAAAGAGCAGTCTCTCAATCTTTGCGAACTGGACGCGCAATTCGATGACCGTTCTGGGGCTCCCCCCGGACTCAGCATTTTTCAAGGTTCGCTCGCGCGCACGGTGGTACAGTATTAGCGGCGCATTTCGCCGGAGGGACGAATGCTGGAATACATTGCAACGCTCTCGCTGCTGCTGGCGCAAGTGCCGGCGACGCCGCCGAACCCGTCGCCGGGCCATCTGAAGACAATCATCCGCATCAGGTCGACGCCATTCTGCACCGTCTTTCGCGAGAACGTCTTCCTCGCGGTGCAGGGGTTGCGCATCAACGACGTCGTTATCGATCAAGGCCGGTCGGTGCTGGCAAAGTGGGCGTACGATAGCGTCGCCGACAGCGGCAGGTTCGGCCGCAAGATGGATCAATTCCAGTTGGGCCAAGTCGTGAATCAAGCCGCGCGTAACCTCGAACGCGTGCACGCCCTGCTGAACGATCCCGATCGGTTTCCAACCACGCCTCAAAACGATGCCGACCGCGACCTGCTCGCGGCGAAAACAACCCTTCAGGCCGTCGCAGATTCTCAGGAGCGCTCGCTCAACATGCTTTCGGGAACCTACGAAACCGCGGCACTCGACGCGCTGCTCTCGCTGGGTAACGGCGCGGCAGAAGCGCTAAAGACGGGCAGCACGCCCGAGAAATCGCTGGACCTGGGAGACCCGGTCCTGCGCTCACCGAGCTACATACCGCCGCCGTCCGCGTCGGACGCCCATGGTTCGCTGCTAACCGCGTCGCACTCACGGATCGCTCTTCGCGAGCACGCCCGTCGGGACGATTCAGACGGCGGTCGTGATAACGCAGCGGATGACCGGCGACGCCGAAGACCGCGTCCGTGCGGCCGTCACACCCGGCGTTGAGCGGTGCAGCGATAACAAATAGCGGTCTTGCACTCAGGACTGACCTTAGTCCTCGATTTTTTCACGTCCGGTGCTGTCGAGCAAACCGATCTCGACCGCTTGCAGGTCGAGCACGCGCAGGACGCGGCGCAGTACGGTATTGTCGATCTTCCCCTCGGTCCGCAGCTCGATCAGCCGTTTTCGCTGCGTGTCGAGCAGGCGCCCTTCCACGCGACGGAACGCCGCCGTCGTCTCCGCGGCACCTTCAGCGCTTTCGCCGAACTCGGCATATCGTGTCAGCAGCCGCTTGCGTTGCAGCTCTAAGACCAGACGGGGAACGCTGCCCTCGCGTTCGAGCTCGTCGAGACATTCGAGCCCGGCGCGAGCGGTCGCCGCAAGCGCAATGCGTTCCTCCCCCTGCGCGGCGAGATCGTCTTTGACGCCCAGCCACCTGATGATATACGGTAGCGTTCCGCCTTGTCCGACCAGCGTCGCCAGTAGCACAACGAACGTGATAAAGATCAAGAGATCGCGATACGGAAAGGGTCCCCCGGCGCTTTCGAGTGGAATGGCCAGCGCGGCCGCTAACGAGACGCCGCCGCGCATGCCGGTCCAGGCAAGGATCGAAACGTGAGACCAGTCGGCCTTCCCGCCGACGTGTTCGGGCTCATTGGTTGCCGGCAGTAGCCCTTGCGCGAAAGTCCACACGAGTCGCGCGAGGATGCACGTTGCCGCGACGGCGCTCCCCCACCAGATGAGCTGGCCGGGCGAATAGGCGTTCAGCTGCGATACGATATCGCGGAAACGGATTCCAACTTCGACAAAGATAAATGCGTTGAGCAGGAAGACGATCGTCACCCAAAAGCCGGTCAGCATCTCGCGAGCCATTGGAAGCAGCACGGTGGGCGTGAATCGGCTGATGAAGATTCCGGCGACTACCGTGGCTAGGACGCCCGAGGCGCCGATGTAGTATGCCGGAAGGTAGGCGACGAACGGAACGACGACGGAGATGACGCCTTGCAGCGTTTCATCTTGAAGCACTCGCCACGCCAGAACCGCAAGGCCGCCTGCAGCAAGCCCGATCGCGACGGCTTCGACGACGGAGAGTGCCAGCGCCCCGAATGCGTGCGAGAGTGAAAACGACGCGCCCACAACTGCGGCTATGCCCGCTCCGTAGAGAATGAGCGAGGTCGCGTCGTTGACGAGACTCTCGCCTTCGATCGTTCCAATAATATGGCGTGGCACATTGAGTCGATCGGCGACGGCGACGAACGCCACTTCATCGGTCGACGAGACGATGGCGCCGAGCACGAAGGCGATGCCCCAGCCCATGCCGGGAACGATCGCGTGCGCGACCAGCGCGACCATGACCGTCGTTAGGATTACGAGACCGAACGCCATTTGGAAGATCCAGAAAGCGTTCGCGCGGAACTCGCTCGTGGGTGCCGTGACGCTTTCCCAATAGAGCAGCGGCGGCAGAAAGACGACGAGCACCAAAGCGGGGGGCAGTTCGATGGTGGGAACGTGGGGGATGAAACCGATCGCGATGCCGCCGAGAACCAAGACGATCGGGTACGCAACGTTGATGCAGTTTGCGATCGTCACCAGCACGACGATGGCGGCGAAGACGACTGCGAGCGCGCTCGCGGCATGCAGATCCATCTAACTCGTCCGGCGACGAAGCGATTCGAGCTCGTCGAGCGTGCGCGGCCAATCGGATTTCAGGAGCCGTGAAAGGCTTCGGTCCGCTAAGAGCTTTCCGCCCGTCTGGCAGCGCGCACAGTAGTTGGTCTCGTTGTCGGCATATCGTATCCGCTGCACCTTTTCACCACAAACGGGGCACGGCTTCCCGTAGCGGCCGTGCACGGCCATCTCCTCGCGAAAGGCGGTGACATGCTTTGGAAAGCCACGCTTCGCCTCGTCTTGCAGACGAGCGATCCAGAGCCGCAGTGTCGCTTGGGTCGCGGCGAAGAGCCGTTGCCACTGCTCGAGCGTGAGTCTGTGCGTGAGCGCAACGGGAGAGAGGCGTGCCGCGTGAAGAATCTCATCGGAGTACGCGTTGCCGATTCCACTAAGAATGCGCGGATCCGTTAGAGCTCGTTTGAGCGTGCGGTTTTCGGCGATGAGTGCGTTACGAAACGCTTCGAAATCGCAGTCAAGGACGTCGATGCCGCCGGGGTCGAGATCGTAGAGCGCCTCCTCGCCCTCGACGACGCGTATCGAGGCGCGCCGTTTGGAGCCGGCCTCTGTCAGCACGATCGAGCCCTTCGGAAAGTCGAGAACGGCTAACGTCGCGCGGTTCGCGGTGCCGGCGCCTCCTTGTTTCCAATGGAGCCGCCCGGCGATCATGAGATGAAGCACGAGCCAGTAATCGCCATCGAATCCGATCGCGATGCGTTTTCCTATGCGCCGCAGTTCGCGAACGGTTCGCCCCTGCAGGACGCCAGCCGGCGGCTCCTGCGTTCGTAGGACAAACGGGTTGACGATCGAGATTCGCTCGAGGGGCTCACCCATCACGCGCTCTTCGAGAGCGGTCATATAGGCGGCGATGTCGGGCAGCTCGGGCACCCAAAATGCTTCGTCCCCGCGGCGGCCTTTCCGCCGCTCCCCCGCGCCGTAATAGAATAGAGCGATGAGCGGCCAGCCATTGGAAGTTCAGATGGCGCACCTCGAAGGTGGCGACGAGCAGATCGACAAGCGCTTGGGCGACCTTGCGTCGAGCATAGACGCGCGGTTCGCGCAGGTCGACTCGCGATTCGCGCAGGTCGAGGTTCGCCTGGACGGCCTTGGACGACGGCTGGGCGGTTTTCAGCGGCGGATGACCTCGCTGATCCTGGTCACGTGGGTCACGACGATGCTTGCAATTCTTCTCAAGCACTGATCGTGGCAACCTCGACCCGCTAAACCACCGTATTTATAAGCGCGTCGACCGCTCGATCCATCGCCGAGATGCGCTCGTCCATTCCGGCGACACCGTAACGAGCCGCGATCTCGGACATTGCCAGGGAGGCAACGTAGACTTCGTCACCCTCCTTCCACACCAGTAGCTTCAACGGAAGCTCGAGGGCGACGAGCGGAAAGGCGTCCATTAAGGGCGTGCCGCCCTTGGGGTTCCCGAAGATAATGAGCGCGGTCGGCCGCAACGACAGGCCGGCCCTGTTGGCGGCCGCTGCTTGATCGATCGTCGCAAAGATCGTGTTTCCGGCATCGGTGATCGCCTTGGATAGGCGCTCGATCGTCTCCGAGTAGGGGTAACGGCTTGGTTTCGTTATGAACTTCATATCTTAATTACGCGTCGCGGCCTGCGGTTCTTCGAAACCGCTCGAACGATCGTTCGTCCGCGCCGCGTACCGTCAAAGGGTGCGACCGCATCTTCGATGGCGACGTTCATCAACGCCCGAACACCGCGCTGCTTGAGGGTCGCTGCGCTTTCGAGACGGATGTGCCGCACTTGGTTACCGCTACCCTGGAGCAGATGCTCCGGATCGGTCAAGCGCGCGCCATACAGAAAGCAGAGGCTCACCTTTTTCGGGTAGATGGCCAGCGAAAATATCGCCTCGGACGGCCGCGGCGTCGGCCCGAAGCCAACGACGAGTGCGTACGCGTTGTCGTAGACGAGCTCGAACGCCCCCGGGAGCCGCTCGCGCATGGTTGACAAGGCGGCTCGTGCTAGGCTCGCGATCTCGGGAGAGAACTGCGAGACGAAGTGTGCGAGTTGTTGTTTCTCCGACGCCTCGGCCGCCGGTTTACTTCTCGGCAATCTCCGCCTCGACCTCAACGGGAAAGTTTACCGAGCGTGCGATGAAGCAGAGGCGGTGCGCTTCCTCATGCAGCGCGAGCGCGCGCGCGCAATCTCCGCCGCGAGCAATAGTTGTCTTCGGTCGAAGCTCTGCCCTCGCGAATTGCCCGAAGCCGCCGCCTTCCTCCATCGTGCCCGATGCGTGGTCCAGGTAATCGAGCACCACGATGCTGTTGACCGAGCAGAGATGCAAGTACCAGAGCATGTGGCACGAGGATAAGCTTGCGACGAGCAGTTCCTCGGGATTATAACGAGCCGCGTCTCCATGAAATGCCGGATCGCTGGAGCCTTCGATATCGGCCTTCCCCTCGGCGGCAATCACAAAGTTGCGCGAGTAGCTGCGATAGGAGCTGGTGCCCTCGTCGTTGGCCAACCAGCGCACGTGCGTAGTATATTGATGGCTCTTCACTTGCCGCTCCCTTGCATCCGCACGCGGTTATCGTAGCATGAAGAAGGCTCCCTTTTCGATAGTCGGAAATCGTCGGCGTGCTCATGGGTTCCGAATCGGGGTCGCGATGCGAATAATTTCGCTCAATGCCAACGGGATACGGTCGGCGGCCCGCCGGGGATTCTTTGCCTGGGCCGAGTCGGAAGCGGCCGATGTAATTTGTTTGCAAGAGACGCGCGCTCAGGAGCATCAGCTGCCGCCCGAGGCGACATCGCTGGCCGGGTTTACGCCGTACTTCGTCGACGCAAGCCGCCGCGGCTACAGCGGCGTGGCGCTCTACTCGCGCCGGGTGCCGGTCTCCGTGCGGCGCTCGCTGGGCTGGGACGATATGGATTCGGAGGGGCGCTTCGTGCAGGCCGACTTCGGCGGCGTGACCGTTGCATCGCTGTACGTGCCGTCGGGCATCAGCGGTCCCGCGAGGCAGACCTTTAAAATGGCCTTCCTCGAGCGTTTGCTCGCAGTACTTGCGCAGCTGCGGCATTCCGGTGGCGCTCACATCGTCTGCGGCGACTTCAACATCGCGCACAAGCCGGTTGACACCTACAACTTCGCGCGGAACAGCCACGTTACGGGCTCGCTTCCGGAAGAGCGCGCCTGGATGGACGCGCTGATCGAACGCCTTGGCTGGATCGATGCGTTCCGCGTGATCAACCAGGAAGAAAAGCAGTACACGTGGTGGTCGAACTGGTTGGCTGCTTGGGAACGAAACCTGGGATGGAGGATCGACTATCAGATGATTACGCCCGACCTTGCGCAGCGCGTCCAGCGCGCTTCCATTTACAAAGAGGCACGCTTCAGCGACCACGCGCCGCTAACGATCGATTACGACATTTTTCTGTAACCGCCTCACGAGGAGAGCGGGAGGCCGTCGCGCAAGAAAAGCGCGTTTGACTCCCCGCTCGTTGGAAAGGCACGTGTCTCGTGACGATCAAAGTATTACGTACTCTAGCTGCCGGAACCGCGGCTGCTCTTCTTGCGGGCTGCGCCACCGCGGGCTCTTCTCCGCAGCAGCCCAGCGCGGAATCTATCAACGTCAATACGTACCCGCTGGGCGCCTATGGCACGAAGCCCGGCACCAGCCTTCTGCGCGTTACCAAGCTCGCGCACGGCAGTGCCTCATACGATGCGAAGGGAGCCTCGCTGGCTTACGTGTCGAACCTCGGCGTGGGTGCGATCGACGTTTTTCATCAGCGTGGCAAGAACCAACAGCCGATCGCAACGATTACGAACGGGATCCTGGGCCCTGGGGGCCTCACGACCGATAGAAAAGGCAATCTCTACGTAGCCGACGAGGGTCCAATCAGCGGGAAGTGGACCGTGCAGATCTACGCACCCGGCGCGACGTCGCCGACCAAAAGCTACACAACCGATCTTTCTTCGCCAACCGACTCGGTCGTCGCCAAAGACGGAACCATCTACATTGCGAACTTCAACGGCCTCAGCAATGGTTGGGTCTCCGTCTATCCCAAAGGGAATGTTTCTAAGGAGTACCGCCTCTCCGATTTTGGCGGAGGCGCTCCCCTTTCGGTCGCGCTCGACTCTAAGGAAAACCTCTACGTGATGTACGACGTCAACAACGGCAGCGCGGTCAACGAATACACGCCCGGCGCGAAAACCGGCACCAACCTCAACCTTGCCTTTAGCAGCGGAGGCGGCATCCAGGTGGATCCAGCCGGCAACATTCTGGTGGCGCAGCAACTGAGCCCATCCGAAATCCTCATCTTTCCACCCGGGCAAACGCAGCCGTCTCAGAGCATCCCCATGCCCGGAGGCGGAGAGCCCTTTAATCTGGCCCTAAATCATAGGAGCAAGGCACTCTTCGTGGGCGAGTACTTCAATGCGAACCAGGTCGACCGGTTTGCCTATCCGTCCACAAAGTTCCAATACAGCATCGCCAACGGCTTCGAAAACCCGTCGGGAGTCGCAACTGCTCCAACCGAGTTTTAGCCGGCCTGTCGCCTCGACCGTGGACTTAAACCCAGCCCAGCCTTAAGAGAACTTTCGGCGGAAGCAAACAGATGAGCGTGCCGCGTGCTGCGGACGCGTCTGAGAGTGTGACACCCGCGAGCGCGGCCTTTTTCAACTCGACGCTCGCGTCGCCGATGAGGCGGCCGATCGTGGCGCTCATGGTCGGCTCGTGACCGACGAGCATGATCGCCTCGGCCTTGTCGTGCTCGCCGAGAATCTCGGCCAGCCGTCTGGTATCAAAACCGTCCGCGAGCCGTTCGTCTTCGACGATGTCTTCGCGTAGCTTCAGGCGATCGGCCACGATCTCGGCCGTCTGACGCGCGCGCAGCAGCGGGCTCGTCACGATGACCTCGAGCTGCAGTGAGAGATCGGCGATTGCACGCGCCTCGCATTTCATTCGCTCGATCCCCTCGTGCGTCAGCGGCCGGTCGAAATCGGGCCCGGTCCACTCGTTAGGTTCCACGGCAACTCCGTGCCGCAAGAAATAGCAGTTCACGGGAGCCGAGATTCGCACGCCTTCCAGTCGACGTTGGCGAAAAACGCCTCGACGTACTTCCCTTTGTCGGAGGGCTTGTAATCTTTGATGTAGGCGTGTTCCCATACATCCATCACAACGACCGGAACAAAGCCGGCGAGATTCCCGTTCTCGTGATCGCTGATCCAGTGATTGGTGATCTGCCCGTTAGTCGTATCGCAATATGCGATCGCCCAACCGATGCCGCGCATGCCGCCGACCGCCATGAAGTCTTTCTTCCACTCTTCGAAGCCGCCGAAAGCCTGGCCGAGGGCGTTATAGAGCCGGCCGGTGCCGACCTCGCTTGGGGCCTTGGCCATATTGTCGAAGTAGTATTCGTGCAGGCGCATGCCGTTGTACTCGAAGCCCAGACGGCGCACCAGTTCGGCAAATGCCGGATCTGCCCCGGCGGCTTTGCCGGCCTGCCGGATCGCACCCAGACGCTCGTTCAACAGATTCGTGTTCTTAACGTAACCCTCGTAGAGTCCAAAATGCATCTCGAGAGTCCCATCGGAAATGCCGTTTAGCCCGGAGAGGTCCCATTTCTTCGGCGTATATATCTTCATACCGAACGGGTACCCATTTCGCTCCGGTTCAATCCTTTGGGACGTCCCGTGCCGCGATGGGTGCCGGAGGTGGAGAGCCTCCGAGCACCGGGCCGGCGTGCCCCTACATCGAGGTTATCGTCAACGTGTCGGTACTTAGCTGGTAGTTTCCAGCCGCGACGAGATTGTTCGGGTTGGCACAGATTACGCTGTTCTCCGGACCGTAGACGACGACGAGTCCCGCCGGACCGCACTGAACCTGCGTAAGCTGATAGTTCGAGAGAAATGTGGCACCGGGACTGCTCGCCTGAACCTGGTACGAGGTATAGGTGCGATTGTTATAGGCGATCGTCCCGAAGACGGCGGCGGACGTGACGCCGATCGCCATTGCGCCCCAAAACCCGCCGCCCCAATAGCCGTAGGCGGGTCGCCACGCGACACCGTGGTTCCAGCCCCAGGCTGCGTTATTGACGTAGACCGGATTCCTAATGACCGTATTGCCACTGACGTTAATGTTGGTGCGATTGCCGTTGTTGATATTGTTGTTGTTGCGGTTGCCGTTGTTGATGTTGCCGCTGTTGTTGCGGTTGCCGTTATTGATGTTGCCGTTGTTGTTGCGGTTGCCGTTGTTGATGTTGCCGCTGTTGTTGCGGTTGCCGTTACTGATGGTGCCGTTATTGTTGCGGTTACCATTGTTGACGTTACCGCCGCGATTGCCGTTCCCAGGCTGCGACGGGCGAGTCGACGGTGCACGACCCGTATCCCTCGAAAATTGAAGCCGCCGCCTCCGGATGGCCGTGCGCCCCCTCCGGATGGCCGTGCGCCGCCTCCCATGCGAGCGCCGCCGCCTCCACCGCGACCGCCGCCGCCCCGCCCGGCCGACGAGACCGCCGGTGCGAGCGCGATAAGGAGGGCTGCCAGAACACAAAGGTATTTCATCATTTCACCACCTCATCGAAGCGACCCGTTATGCCGACGTACGTCCCGCGCTCCGTCGTGAATGTAAGCATGATGCTATGAGCCGGCACTTTCGTTGTCGAGAGACTGAGCGGCACCGGGGCATCGGTCTCGTTCACATATGCCGTACCCCTCTGAAAATCGAGCAGACTGGTTTTGCCGGCTTGCACGAGCGTCGCACTGGTAACAAAGCAGACCAAGAGATCGCCCTGGTACGAGCACGCGGCGCGGTGAATGACGAGCGTGCCTTCTCCATCCGCGGTCGTCACGAACAGGGCATCGTGGATGACCTTGAGTTGTACTTTTTGGTAGACGTTGAGGTGTCCGTCGCTCTGTCGAACCATGACGGTGCCCGTGGCGCTGGCCGGCGCCGAACCGAGTGCAAACCAGGTAACGAGAGTGAGCAGCGCCGCGACCACGCTCCGGGCCGGGCCAAGTAAGGGATGTTTCATGCGTGCTCCAATTTCTAAAGATGCTGTTGAAAAGGTAGCGCGTTACCGCAGAGCGACCGCACCGACGAGCGCTCCCCCGAGAATCAACAGCGCGGGGTTGAGGCGCGTGCGCATTGCGCCCGCGAACACGATGAGCGCGACAGCCACGGTCACCCAGCCGGTGACCGCGGTTCTGCCGAAGGTAATCAGGCCGGCGACGGCAAGACCGATCGCCACGGGTGCAAGCCCCTTTTGGATGGACGCCCGCCACGGCCACTGCTCGAGCCGCTTCCAGAGGCCGCCGACTGCTAACGTCAGGATGCCCGTCGGTACAAAGAATGCAAATGCGGCAACCAGCGCGCCGGGGATCCCGGCGACGCGCTCGCCGATGGTCGCAACCATCATCATGTTCGGGCCGGGTGACATTTGGCCCACGCTATAGATATGAATCAGCTGCGGATACGTGAGCCAGCGGTGGGTCTCGATGACCAGAACTTTCATTTCTGGAAAGGCCGCCATGCCGCCGCCGATCGTCAGCAGGGACAGGTACGCAAATACCCCCGCTATTGCAGGGATCTGATCCATGCGTGCTCCTCCTTTCTGTGGTCGCCGGGCTTACGCGGCCGGAAGGCAAAGATCGAGACTGCGCCGACAGAGAGCAGCACGATCGGCACCGAGAGCTTGAAGTAGTTGATGCCGAGGATCGCCGCCAGGATAAAGAATGCTTCGTAGAAGCCTTTCACCGTCTTCTTTCCGATTTGATACCAGGTCGCAGCAATCAGCCCCGTCGCAGCCGCTGCAACGCCGCGGAGCATCGCCGTGACCAACGGGCGGCTCCCTTCCGCGCCGTACGCGAATCCGGCAGCAGTCATAAGAATCAGGGCCGGCAAACACATCCCGATCATTGCCACGACGGCGCCTGGTGTTCCGCGCAAGCGCTGGCCCGCAAGGATCGCCATGTTCGTTGCATTGAGGCCCGGCAACGTGTTGCTCAGCGACATCAGTTCGAGAAACTCGGTATCGGTCAACCACTTCTTTTTGGTAACCAGCGCGCTCCGCAGATAGGCCACGACGCCGCCGCCGAAGCTCGTTGCTCCGATCTGCAGAAACACGCCGAAGATCGCCGGTATTGAAATTTCACTCATGGCTTTGGGGTGGGTTGCCTTTCAAATGGTAGACGAGTCCGGTCTTCGTCGTTCCGAGCAAGAGCCAACCGGTGGCAACCTGCTGGAGCTTGATGAACAGCTCTTCGACGCGTTGCTTGATGAGCTGGTGCACGTCCTCGCGCCGGTCGAACCTCGCTTGATAGGCGAACTCGCCGCACATCACCTGGTGGTTGCCGAGCGAACGCCAAAGCGAGATGTTCGACTTGGTGGTCATGCCTTTTCCGAAATCGATCGGTCCGAGATCCATCAGCACCTCTTCGACGAGCGTGGAGTTTACCAACTCGACTTTCTCCTCCAGGTCGCCGACGAGACCGGCGATCGCAGGAAGCGCCTTCGCGATGACTCGCAGGTTCGTGCGGTCCGCCCCGTGCACGGAGCTCATCGGAAAAATACAGTTGTGCGAATACAAAAGGCGGAATCCGCCGGGACCATCTTTGAGAGGCAGCGCTTCGGCCTTAAACTTCGTCCGATACGGGCCGGCGATTTGCGGTCGCACGTCGATCGCCGACGTCTTTTGCATATCGGTGTTGCGGAATTTGAAGACGACCTCGGGGTCGCTCGTGGGGAAGCCGTCTTGGTAGTCGTTACGGCGGCGCAAGATGAACGAGTTATTGTAAAGTCGGAAGTCTGCCGTATCGAGGAACATCACCTCCCGAATGCGGGGCCTCGCTTTGGCGAGGTCGGCCGGCTGGTAGGTGACGCCCTTGACCTTGCCGGCAGCCTCCGCGACGATATCGCTAAACATCTTAAAACCGCGGACCGTCGCGAAGAAATCCGGCTTGAGAATCAGTTTTGCGTCGAAAAACTGGATGCGATCCTGCGGATTGCCGTCGGCGTAGCCGAGGGCTTCAGTTTCCATCCGCCGGTAGTTCTGCGCCCAATCGCCTCAAGCATCCAAGAGGCCTGCAGGCAGCGTCAATGAAAGCGCCGCCCTATGACCACTTGGCAAACGCGGCTTCTGCACTCCCAAGCACGAATTCCGCAGGGATATCGTTCGCTTGCGACGCCGGTCTACCGCGGCTCGACGACGCTCTTCGCCAACGCGGCCAGCGTTACCGACGACTGGGACCAGGAGCGCGCCGGGTATACGTACGGCCTCTACGGAACGCCGACGTCCCTCGAGCTTGCCGCGCGCATCTGCGAGCTCGAATCGGGGCGGCACACGATCCTCACCCCCGGCGGACAATCCGCGATCTCGCTCGTCGACTTTGCATTGTTGAAAGCCGGCGATCATATTCTCATTCCTCAGAGCGTGTATCGTCCGAACCGACAGCTCACCACCTCGTTGCTCGCGCGATTCGGCGTAACCGCAACCTTTTACGATCCGACAATCGGCGCCGAGATCGGCGACCTATTTAACGAAAATACGCGGCTGGTTTGGACCGAAAGCCCCGGCTCGGTCACGATGGAAGTGCAAGACCTGCCGGCCATCGTTGAGGCGGCGCATCGGCGGAACGCATTGGTCGCACTCGACAATACGTGGTCGGCGGGAGTGTTGCTCGACGCGTTCGCGCACGGCGTGGACGTCACGATGCAGGCGATCACCAAATATATCGGCGGCCACAGTGACGTGTTGCTCGGGTCGGTGACGGTACGCGACGAGACGCTTTACCGCCGCCTCGGGGATGCCCGCCAGGTGATCGGCGCCGCCGTGTCACCCGACGACTGCAGCCTCGCGCTACGCGGATTGCAAACGCTCGCCGTACGTCTCGACACGATCGAACGCTCCGCGCTGGCGATTGCCAACTGGCTCGACGAGCGCCCCGAAGTCGAGCGAGTCCTCCATCCGGCGCTCCCATCGTGCCCGGGCCATGAGTTCTACGCGCGCGATTTCCTCGGCTCGTCGGGCGTCTTTTCGATCGTCTTGCGGCCCGGCCCGACGCGCGAAGCGGTGGGGGCCTTCGTCGATGGGTTGCAGCTCTTCGAAATCGGCTACAGCTGGGGTGGGACGACCAGTCTTGCGGTCGCGTACACAATCGGACGGGCTTCCGGTCGTCCGGCTTACGATCACCGCCTCGTGCGCTTCAGCGTGGGCCTCGAATCCACGAGCGATCTGATCGGCGATCTCGAAAAAGCGTTCTCGCAGCTCGACGTGTGATTTTTGTCAGCGAAGTGTCGCTCAGGCGCTGGCCGGCGTGGCGGGCTGGAAACGGCCGAAGCCTTTCGCGGCGATGCCGCTCGCGGCGAATGCGAGCAGCGCCGACGCAATCATGGCGCCGCGAAATCCAGCGACGTACGAAGCCGACGTTGTAACGACGAGGCCCAGAACCGCAACGCCGATCAGTCCCGCAGTTCGTGCGACCGCATTGTTGACGCCCGACGCGACGCCCGAGTGTTCGGTTGGAACCGAATTCATCACCGTCGTCGTCAGCGGGGCAACGAAGAGCGCGCCTCCGCATCCAAGGATAATCGCCGCCGGAAAGAAGGTCGTCCAATAGGACCCGTCGCTTCCCGGCAACGCATAGGCCAAGAATCCAAAACCGGCGACGATCGCTCCGAGAACCAGCGGCTTGCGTGTGCCGATCCGTGCGACGAGGCCGCCCGACCAGCGCGATGCCACGACCATGATAAAGATGAAGGGCAGGAGCGCGGCGCCGGCCTGTGTTGGTGAGTAATGATGGACGTTAATGAGCACGAACGGCACGAAGTAGAGGCTGCCGCCGATTGCCGTGTAGAGAAAGAACGTGTAGATATTGGCGGCACTGAAATCTCGCGAAGCGAAGAGGTCGCAACGCACCATCGGGTCGGGCGTGCGCCGCTCGAAAAGCACGAAGGCGCAGAGCACCGCGATTCCAACGATCGTGGTGCCGACCGCTTCGGCCGTGATGCGTCCGGAGTTCATCGCGATGAGTCCGTAAACCAGCAAACCGAGTCCGAGCGTGGCCAGTGCCGCACCGGCGACGTCGATCCGCCGGTCGGCCGACTCGTCGCGGCTCTCCGGAACTCCCAACTGGAGTACGACGAGGACTAGGATCGCAACCGGGATGTTAATTATGAAGACGTAGCGCCATGAAAACTCCTGTGTGAGCCAGCCGCCGATGATCGGCCCGGAGGCCGACGTTAAGGCCGAAAAACCCGACCAGAGACCGATCGCGCGTCCTCGCTGTTCGCCCGAGTAGGCGGCGCTGATCAACGCCAGGCTGCCGGGCGTCAGCAGTGCTCCGCCGATACCTTGGACGCAGCGCGCAGCGATGAGTATCTCGATATTGCCGGCGAGCGCGCACGCGATGGAAGCCGCCGCGAAGAGCACGACGCCGTACGTGAAGATCTTGCGGCGGCCGTAGAGGTCGCCCAGCGCCCCGCCCAGCAGAATCAGCGCAGAAAGGAAGAGCGCGTAACCTTCGATGACCCACTGGGTCTGGCCGGTTGTGGCGTGAAGCTCGCGCTGAAGCACGGGGAGCGACACGTTGACCGCCGTGCTGTCGATGAAGGGCATCGTCGAGCCGAGAATCGCCGCGATCAGAACCCAGGGCAGCTTCATCAGGCGCCATTCTCCATTCCAACGGTGTCACCCTGAGCCGAGTCGAAGGGCCAACATCGCATGAGCGAACTGCTGGATCGTCCCCTGCGAACGGCAATCTTGGCGGCCGCCGATAATCCGTTCGTGCGTCGCGGCGTGACCCGCTACGGCATGCGCTTTGGCGCGCGCCGTTTCGTCGCGGGCGAGAGCATCGCGGATTTCTTACCGGTGGCGCGCGAGGCGAACCGGCGGGGGTTCTCAGTCGCGGCGACGCTGCTCGGCGAAAGCATCCGCGATGCCGCGCAAGCACGCGGCGTGACCGACGAGTACTGCCGGCTCTTGCAAGCATTTTCGCAGGAGAAGCTCGATGCGAACGTCGCCTTTAAACTGACACACATCGGCCTCGACATTAGCCCTCAGCTCGCGCTCGAAAACGCATCGCGCATCGCCGCACAGGCGCAAGCGACGAGTAATACCGTGCGGCTCGACATGGAGCAATCGGGTTATGTTGACGCAACCTTGCGGATTTATCGCGCCCTCCAGGAGCGCTACGGCTGCGCCGGCTTCGTCCTGCAATCGTATCTCTATCGTAGCGAGTCGGATCTGCGCGCGATGCTGCCCTTTGCGCCGAACGTGCGCATCGTCAAAGGTGCCTATCTCGAACCGGCGTCCGTCGCCTTTCCTCACAAGCGTGACGTTGACGAAAACTACGTCAGGCTCGCGGAGCTCGCGCTTTCGCACGACGGTTACACGGCGATCGCGACGCACGACGCAGAGCTCGTGGCTCGCATCGAAGAGTTCGCCGCGGCCCGCGGATTGCCCAAACGCGGCCGCTTCGAGTTTCAAACGCTGTACGGCATCGCCGAGCCGCTCGCTCGCGGCCTGGTCGAGCGAGGATATCGCGTGCGACTTTCGGTGCCGTACGGCGCGTTTTGGTTTCCGTACTTGATGCGCCGCTTGGCCGAGCGCCCCGCAAACGTCGCGTTCTTTCTCAAGAACGCCTTCGCGCCGCGATGAGCGTCGTGGGCGGAATCTGGGCTGCGGCGGTCACGCCCGTCACCGCAGATCTTCAGCCCGATCCGGTTCAAGCCGTGAGCTATTATCGCGAACTGCTCGAAAACGGCTGCGACGGAATCAACGTTCTTGGAACGACGGGCGAGGCGATGTCGTTGAGCGTCGAGCAGCGCGTGGTCTACATGCAGGCGCTGGCGTCGAGCGGCCTGCCGATGGCACGAATGATGGCCGGGACCGGCGCCGCAGCGCTCGACGACGCCGTCGAACTGGCGCGCGCTGCGCTCGATTGCGGCTTCGCGGCGGCGTTGATCATGCCGCCTTTCTTTTATCGCGAAGCGTCAGACGACGGAATCGCCGCCTTCTTCGATGCTCTGCTCGCTGCGGCGAAGGCGCCGCGCAAGAGCGTGCTGCTTTACAACTTCCCTCGGATGAGCGGAGTCGCGCTGCATGCCGGCCTCGTCGATCGGCTCGTTTCGGCGTCGGACGACCGCATCTTTGGAATGAAAGACAGCTCCAACGACGCGCACCTGCAGGCCGAAATCATTGCACGCCTCCCCGAATTGTCGGTCTTTCCCGGCTCGGAGAGCGGTCTGGCAGAAGCGAAAAAGCGTGGCGCCGCCGGATGCATCTCCGGCAGCGTCGCCCTGTGGCCGCAGTTGGCGAAGGATGTCTTCGAAAGCGGAGACGAGTCGCAAGCCTCGCAGCTAGACCGGCGTCGGGCAGCGCTTGACGGCGTTCCGCTCGTCGGCGCGATGCGCTATCTTATCGCATCGCGGCGCGGCGAGCCCGAATGGGAGCGCGCGCTGCCGCCGCAGGAGCCGCTCTCGGTCGAGGAGCGGGAGCGGCTCGATCGCGCGTTAGCCGCGATCTAGGACGCGAAGACGACCGTTTCTCAATGAATATGCCGTAAGCTTTCCGTTCTCGTCGGAGCAGTACACCGAACCGTTGACCACGATCGGGCTCTGCCAGTGAATTCCTCCGATTGTGCCGCCGGCGCTGCGGTTCGCGCTGCTCCAAAGCTCGCTTCCGCTCAGTGCGTTGAGCGCGACGATCGCGCCGTCAAACGCAGCGAAGACGATGCCGTTGGCGACAACCGGCGACGAACCCTCACCGTAACTGCTCCCCGGACTCGTCTGCCAGATGCCTTTCAGTTCGCTAACGCCCGCCTTGTTCGTCTTGAGCCGATACGCCATTACCTCGTTGCTAAATCCCAAGAAGACCCAGGCGTTGTTCGATCCATCGGTCCAGACCGCGGGAGCCGAGAAGAGGCCGCCGGGCAGATCGACCACCTGGAGTTCACCTCCGACGCCCGGCAGCGCGGCGCGATTGAGCAGCTTGAGTATCGCGTCCTTACCGCCTTCGACGATCATGTACGGCGTCTGGCTCATCGCTTGATCCGGCAAAATCCCCGGCGACGAGCTTCCCAAATCGGTGTCGCCTTCCTGGAGCTGCTTATAATTGGTAGGCGTGTAACTGCCGAGCAGGCTTGAAAGGTCGGCACTGAGCGACAAGAGCGAGTCGCCGTAGTTATCGCCGCCGTGCGCTGCATCGAACTGGCCGTTTCCGGTGGCGGCATAGATGCGCCCGTCCATCGACGAATCCGGATCCACGACCGCGCCCCCGCGTCCCCAAATGCCGGATCGCTGCTCGGCGCACGTATGCGCTTTGACGAGTTTGCGATACTTGCTGCAAAGGGAGTTGAAGATCGTCGTCTTCCCGCTCTTCAACTCGACGGCGACGACGTGGCCGTCGTAGGGCGGTGCGTCGCCGTTATAACCCGACGTGACCGCGTAGAGGTATCCGTTGGCGACGTTGAGCGGCGAGGCGTCCTTCTCGGTTAAGGGCAAGAGCGTGATGCGCACCGGGAATCCCGGCGCACGTTCCTCGCGGCCCGTTGCTGCCGAGAGCTTATGCACCATGCCGTCGATGCCGGGGACGTAGATGCTGGTTCCCGACGGGTCTGCGGCCGGTGCGGAATCGGTAACGGTCGAGCCGTGCGTCCGAAAACGCCAGACGATCCTGCCGGTGCTCGCTTCGATGCCGAGTGTTACGCCGTCGAGCCTCGTCTGGAAGAGCATCGGCATCTCTGCGCGCCCGATGCGAACGTGTTCGAGCAGGATGGGCGTCGAATCCGCAACGGCGCCGAGCGAAACTTGCCACCGTTTGTGCAAGCGATGGACGTTGCCGACGGTCAACGTGCGCTCGTCGGAGTTGAACCCACTGCGCGCCGTATCGAAGCCGAAGAGCGGCCAATCCGTCGCGAGGGCGGGATGAAGCGCCGCAACGAGAAGCCCAGCGACGAGGCCCGCCGTTGAAAAAGCTCTGATCGCTGGCGAATAATTCGAGCGATGCACCGGCGTTATCTCAGGGAATATGCCGTGAGGTTACCGCTCTCGTCGGAGCAGTAGACCGAGCCGTTGACCACGATCGGACTTTGCCAGTGAATCGAACCAATATTGCCGTGGGCACTCGTTAGCGCGCTGCTCCACAGTTCTTTTCCAGTGACCGCGTCGAGCGCGACGAGCGCGGCGTCGAACGCGACGAAGACGATGCCGTTGGCGACGACCGGCGACGAGCCTTCGCCCGAGCTATTGCCGGGACTCACCTGCCAACCACTGACGAGCTGACTGACGCCCGACGAGTTCGTCTGCAACTGGTACGACACGACCTCGTTGCTGAAGCCGAGGAATATCCAGGCGTTGTTCGAGCCGTTGCTCCAGATCGCGGGAGCGGAGAAGAGTCCGCCGGGCAGATCGACCTCTTGCAACTCGCCTCCGAGGCCTGGCAGGGCCGCGCGGTTGAGCAGCCGCAGAATCGCGTCCTTGCCCCCTTGCACGATCATGTACGGAGTCTGGCTCGATCCTTGGTCGGGCAGAATTCCCGGCGACGAGCTTCCGAGATCGGTGTCGCCGTCTTCGAGCTGCTGATAATCGGTCGGCGTGTAACTACCGAGCAGACTCGAGAGATCTTCGCCCAGCGACAAGAGCGAGTCGCCGTAGTTATCGCCGCCCGAGCCGGCATCGAACTGGCCGTTTCCGGTAGAGGCGTAGATTCGGCCGTTCATCGACGAGTCGGGATCCACCACGGCGCCGCCGCGTCCCCAAATTCCCGAGCGCTGCTGCGAGCACGTGTTCGCTTTGACCAGCTTCTTATAAGTGCTGCAAAGCGAGTTGAAAACGCTAGCCTTTCCGGTGCTCAGTTCGACGGCGACGACATGGCCGTCGTACGGCGGTGCGTCGCCGTAATAACCCGACGTGACCGCATAGAGATAGCCGTTGGCGACGTTGAGCGGGGACGCATCCTTCTCGGTTAAAGGCAGGCGCGTGATCCGCGCCGGAAATCCTGGCGCGTGCTCCTCACGGCCGGTTGCCGCGGAAAGCTTGTGCACCTTACCGTCGATGCCGGGGACGTAGATGCTTTTGCCCGACGGGTCTGCGGCCGGCGTCGAATTGGTGACGGTCGAGCCGTGCGTCATAAACTGCCAAAGAATCTTACCGGTTCTCGCTTCGATGCCCAGCGTTACACCGCTCTTCGTGGTTTGAAAAAGCATCGGCATCTCTCTGCGGCCGGCCCGGACTTTGTCGAGCAGAATCGGTGTCGAATCCGCGTCGGAGCCGAGTGAAACTTGCCAGCGCTCGTGCAAGCGGTGGACGTTTCCGACGGTCAACGTGTGTTCGGCGGTGTTGAATCCGCTGCGAGCCGGGTCGAACCCGAAGACCGGCCAACTCGTCGCACCGGCGGGCAGAAGCGTCGCGGGAAGGAGGCCGGCGACGGCGGCCAACGTCAAGAGTGATCTGGCCATGGCGAGGACTTCGGCGAGCGGGCCGTCAAGGTCTGCTCATGACGGAGTCGAGCAACGCATCGGATTTGACGCCGCCCGTCCAAAACGTCGTCGAGGACGTGCCGGGCTGGCAGCAAGTCCAACCGCGCATTCCCGACACGCTGCAACGGCGGACCCTGGAGAAGCGCCGCAGCATTCGCGAAATCGTTTTCGGAATGCAGGACGGCATCCTCACGACGCTCGGGATCATTACCGGCGTGGGAGTCGCCGAGGGCGATCGCGGGGCCGTTTTTATCAGCGGGTTTCTCGCACTGCTGGCGGGCGCGCTTTCGATGGGCGTCGGGGAGTATCTCGGGCGCAAGTCCGAGCGCGAGGTCGTGCAAGCCACGATCGACATGGAAAAGCGCGAGATGGAGAGCGATCCGCAGGGCGAGTTCACGGAGCAGGTCGCGTACTATAAACTCAAAGGCTTCAGTGCGGAAGAAGCGGAGATGATCGTCAGGCGCTTGACCCAGCACCCGGAGATCTATCTGTACGAGATGGTACGCGACGAGTTCGGCATCGATCCACGTGAAGCCGACGATTCGAATCTGCTGCGGGCGCCGCTCGCGATGAGCGGCTCCTTCGCGATCGGATCGCTCGTCCCGATCCTCGCGTTCATGCTGCCCCTGCCGATTCTTGGATCGACGCTCGTTTCGCTGCTCTTTGCGCTCGGCGCGCTCTTTGCCGTCGGATACTTTGCTGCAACCCTGAGCGAACGCAATCCGCTGAGCAAAGGCGCCGAAGTCGCGCTGTATGGCTGCGCCGTCTTCGCACTCTCGTATCTCGTTGGCCATTTTATTCCACCGCTCTTCGGCCACGCACCGGTTCCCGTTGGCGGCTAGTCTGGCCCAGGCGTTAGCCGCGGGCATCGTTCAAGCGGCGACCTTCGTTTGGGATAGCCTCTTTGGCTTGATCTTTGGATTTCTGATCTCCGCAATCGTCCAAGTGATGTTGACGCCGGCGACGCTGGAGCGCTATCTGGGCCCAGGCCTGCGAGGGTTGCTTTACGGTGCGGGATTCGGGGTGATTTCGTCATCGTGTTCGTACGGGGCGGCCGCGGCGGCGCGCGGATTCTATCGCGGCGGCGCCGACATCCGATCGGTCTTTGCGTTCCTCATCTCGTTCAACAAATATGAATCTTGCGATTCTGATTCTCTTTTGGTCGCTGCTGGGGTGGAGGTTCGCCTTCGCGGAGTTCTTCGGCGGCGTCATCATCATCGCCGTCGTGACGCTGGGGCTTTCGCTGCTCTTCGGCAATGGGCAGCTCGCGCGGCTGCAGCGCGACTACCTTGCGGGCGTCGCCGACGAGCACGAAGGCTGCGAGCATCACCAGGCTGGCCCTCCAAAGGAACGTAGCTGGAGCGCGGTCGCAACAACGGCGATCGCAGACGTGCGAATGCTGCGCACCGAGCTCGTCGTCGGCTATTTGATCGCCGGCTTTGCCGCGGCGCTCGTTCCGGCCGGCGCGCTGGCCGCCGCGCTACGTGCGGTCGGCTCGGTGCCATTTATCGGCTACGTGCTGCTGCTGATCGTTGGGCTGTTGATCGCCGTCGCGACGTTCGTCTGTTCGATGGGCAACGTCCCGGTCGCGCGCTATCTCGCCAATGCCGGCATCCCCCTGGGTGCCAACACCACCTTTATCTACGGCGACCTTCTGATTCTGCCGCTGATCGCAATTTACCGCAAATCGTTTCCCGACCGAATCACGTGGGCGTTCGTCGGCCTTTTTGTCGCCGGCGCGATGCTCGCGGGCGCAATCATGGAGCGGGTCATCGGCAGCGGAACCGCAGCTATGACGGCTGCTTCAATGACGCTCAATGACCGCTTCACGTTGGTTTCAAACATCGTGGCGCTAGCGGCGGTCGCCGCGCTGGCCCTTGCGACGCTCGGGAGCAAAGCGCGAGGAGAGGCTTCGTGAATCACGTTTGGCGTCTTACGATGTCGACGCTGCTCGTCGTCGTAACGGGCTGCGGCGGGCAAATGAGGTCCGTGCCGGCCCTTACGCCCGCAACGAACAGCGACGCTGCGCGCTCGTTGCACCGGTGGCGCAACGACATCGGCCCCCGATATCAATGGAACCATAACTACGGCTACTGCGGCGAAGTGTCGGAAATCAGCGCCGGCCTGTATTATGGTCAATATCTCTCGCAATACGATGCGCGCGCCGCGGCCGATGACGCACCGCAGAATCGTTACCGGAGCCAGCTGCTCCTGGGGGTCAATGCGTTGCGGGCCGCCGAGAAGATGCACCTGCGCGCGACCGCGCGCACCGGAAGGTTCAATCGAAGCTCCGATGGCTTTCTGGAGTGGGTCAAGGAGAACGTTTTGCTCGGGCGCCCGGTCGCGATCGGCATTTACATGAACCAGTTTCGATTCTACGGCAACCGAAATCCGAATGCGGGTTCGCCGCAATACGACCATATCGTGCCGGTCATCGGCATCGGGTCGGACCACGCACGCGACGAGCACCGCTATTTTCCTAATGACTCGGTCACGTTCAGCGACAACGGCGAGTGGAGCTCGAGCCGGCGCGACGCGCAATATTATTTCAGCTATGCGTTCGAGGCGTTCCAAAAGACGCGGCGCGAAGCCAACGCGCACGACGGGCCGATCTATTCGCTGACCGACGACCACCGGGACTTCGGCATCGCGATCCTCGGCGTGCAAGACGAGGACAAAGAGACGCTTCCGGTGCGGGTGACGACGAATATCAACTACGAGCACCCGCAGATCGCCGCGGGCTCCGCCAAGCGCCCTGCGCCGGAGCCTCTGGAGCTAACGATTACGGTTTCGGGGCTGACGCAGGGAGCGAAATACGACCTCTATCGTTACAACACGCTCGAGTCGATTCCGGACGGCGCCTTCAACAAGTACGCGTCGAATGCATACGAAAAGTGGGTCATCACCGGGCGCTCCGGCGGCGAGTTCGTCATGACAGAAAAGATCATGTCCGACGACGTGGCCGCCTATCGAGCGGTCGCCGCCGATGCCCCGTAGTTCGTTACTCGGGGTCGCCGTGCGAGACCGCCTCGCGGTGCGTGATAAAGTAGTGCGCGTCATGCTCCGATGGAATTGTGGTAAAGGAGCGAGGCTTCTGATTGTAGTTGAAGCAGTCGATAATGCTAGCCGCCCGCTTGTCAGTCGTTCCCAGCGACCCCAGACCGAAGTTGTTCTCGATGTATGTTAGGATGCTGGCGAACTCGTAGTGAGTAGACGAAATATAGCCGGGCTGGCTGGATTTGCCCAACTTTGCGTACGGCGAGACAACGATCATCGGGACGCGAAATCCGAGGCCGCCCTGGTCGTCGCGGCATTGCGATTTGGACAAGCACGGGGGCGCGGCGTTATCGTACAGGCCGCCCCAGTCGTCCCATAGGACGACGATCGCCGTCGAGTTCCAGTACGAGCTCTGTCCGAGGGCGTTGACGACGCTGGCGACCCAAGCGGGGCCGTCATCGACGTCTCCGTCGCCGATATGATCGGAGTTTTGATCCTCTGGAATCACCCACGAAACGGCGGGTAGCGAACTGCCGGAGATATCGTTGAAAATGTTGGTCTCCGGCATCGAGACGTTCGTGCCCCACTCGGGACCGTTGCGCACCGCGGAGATTACGTCGAAGGCATTGAGAAGGTCGCCGGCGCAGCCAGGGCACTTCGGGTCCACCGTGCAGCCATCCGACTTGCTGAAGCATGGCGTGTAGTATTTCCACGAAACGCTTGCCGCATCGAGCAGATCGCGCATCGTCTGATAGCTGGAGCTTCCATCCGGAAAATCTTTCGTACATGGGGCCGGACCGGCATCCTCTTCCCACTTGAGCGCGGGCGTGACGAGATCCGTTTGGCTATTCGAATTTCCGTCGCAGCCCCAGGGCTCTTGCGTAGGCGTATCGATCATGCTCGCACTGCTGCCGTAGGGGCCGTCCAGCGCCGAACCGCCGCGGATCAGATCTTGATGCGCCGTGAAGCTGCCGCTGCCTTGGGTCTGGAACATCTCGTCGGCGAGCACGTACTGCTCTGCCATATCCCAGTACGGCGCGATGTCGGCTGGGTTAACGTACTGGTATGGATAGACGCTCGGCAAACCGGGACCGCCGGTCCAATTACGCTGGCAAGCGCCTTCGGGTTCGTAGTTGAACCCATCCATCTTTCCGCCGTCATACGCTTTGATGAACGAATAGTAGCAGTGGCCGATGTCGTGGTTCGGCGATGGCACCAAGGACTGCTCTTTGAGTGCAACCCACTTGTCGACCCATTTGCCGCCCTTGCGTATTTTCTCTTTGCCGCGCATGGTGCCGTTGGCCCCCGGAAAACCCGCGAAGAAGTTGTTGAAGCTGCGGTTCTCCTGAACGATGATGACGATGTGTTTGATCGGCGAGCTTCCCGAGTGCTGTTGAACGTAGAGGCTATTCGGAAGCGTCAGCGGAGTGCTGCTGCCGCCGCATGCAGCCAGAACCGTCGCCACGCCGGCGAGAAATACAAAGCGACCAAAATCCACGACTCTCATAGGGCTCCTTCCTGAACCACGACGCCCGATGCTTTCGACGCGAGGGCGCTTCCGACTTGTTATCTCTTGTTAACCTAGGGAAGCCCAAGCGGGCCGCCGGTTGCGGATTTCATTTTTTGGGTAATCTGCAGCATGCCTTTGATAGAAATCGTAATAGTGCTGATCGTCGTGGGGGTTCTCTTGTGGCTGGTCAACACGTACATTCCGATGGCGGGCCCGATAAAATCGCTCTTGAACGCCGTCGTGGTTATCGTTATGGTCGTCTGGGTCCTCAAGGTTTTCGGCCTCTGGCACTATATCACGCACATTCGCGCCGGGTAGGGCTGCTCGACGCGTTTCGCAGCGACCGGCGCACTCCGGGGGGGTGCGCCGCGGGGTATTGAGAGCCGCTATTGAGAAGGACGGGTGAGAACCTTTTTCGCCGGATAGGAGAAACGGATGAAGCGTGGTCCCGTTCTTATAAGCACTCTCGTTGCTGTCGCGTTCTTTCTTGCGTCCTCGCCCTTCGCGGCAGCCGCGCCCAGCGGCTTAGCTTGGGACTCGGTCTCGAAGCTGGCGATGACCACCGATCCGTCCTCGTTGCAGCCGGGCTCGTTCGAAGACGACTATTCCGCTGCGGCGTCGGCACAGCCGCCGGCGCAGGGCGGCGGTGGACTCTTCGGCCATTTAACGCAGGGCATCGCTGCGGCCCAGAATGCGCAGCAACTGATGCAGAGCGGGATGGCCGCGAAGCACTACGTCGCCGGCTCGAAAGAACGGACCGACATGGTCGCGATTCAGACGGCAACAATTACCGACTGCGTCGCGCGCACGATTACCACGCTGAACCTTCGCAACAAAACCTATCGCGTCGTCTCGATGGACCAGCCGAGTGCCCCGGCTTCGGGCGGAAGCAGCAGCGGCGGATCGGCACCGAAGGACGACGGCTCGAAGATCGCGATCGTCGTTGCCAATAGCGCACTCGGTGCACGCGCGGTGGGAGGCGAGCCGACCAACGGCTACCGCTCCGACATGACGTTTACTGAAACGAAGCCGACGGGCGAATCGCACTCGCAGAACGCGAACTTAATCGGGTACTACACGTCCTTTACACAGCCGTTCCCGCACTGCTCCGGGAGCGGTGCGTTTTCCGGCGACGCGATGTCGCCCGGTCAGGGCTTCGCGATGATGGCCGCCGCCTCAAAGATGATGCGGGAGCTGGCGACTGCCGGACTCGACAAACGGTTCAGCCTGACGCAGAGCGGGCCGGCGCTGCCGTTCGCCAACTTCTCGATGTACCAAGCCATCACGTTTAGCGCGAAGAATGGTCAGGGTGCGGCCCTGGTCACCGAGCGCGGGCACGTTCACCCGGTCGACGCAAACGATCCGGTCTTCAGTATTCCCAGCGACTTCACGAGGGAGCAGTAGCGACTAGGCTTTCCCGCGTAGCATGACGCGCGCGGCATTCCAGCCGGCCGCGCCCATCACGCCGCCGCCGGGATGCGCGGCCGCGCCGCAGAGATAGAGCCCGCGAATCGGCGTCGCGTAATCGGCAAAGCCGGGAACGGGGCGAAAGGCGAAGAGCTGATGCAGCGGCATCGCGCCTTGAAAGATGCTGCCGCCGGTGAGATTGAACGTCGTTTCGAGATCCACGGGCGTGAGGATCTGACGGTCGATCACGGAGTCCTTGAACCCCGGCGCGTACCGCTCGACGACGTCAAAACAGCGATCGGCATACTCGTTGCGCAGCGCGTCCGTCCACGGGCCTTGCGCAAGACGATACGGCGCGTACTGCGTAAACATCGACATTAAGTGCTTGCCCGGCGGCGCGACGGTCGAGTCGAGCGAGGACGGCATCGTGCACTCAACGACCGGCTCGCGTGAAAATCCGCCGTACTTCGCGTCGTCATAGGCGCGCTCGATGAAGTCTTGGTCCGGGCAGAGATGCACGGTGCCGAAGTGTTGGGGACCGGGCTCGTGGCCGGGCAACGCGGTAAAGCTCGGAAGCCGCTCGAGCGCGACGTTAATTTTACACGACGCGCTGCTGTACGAAATGCGAGCGACGGCATCGCGAAAGTCGTGCGGCAACTCGGCCGGCTCGAGCAGCTGCTCGAAGGTGACGTGGCAATCGACACCGCTTGCGACGCGCTTGGCGCGAAACTCGTCGCCGTTGGCGAGCGCGACTCCGGTGACGCGTCCGTCCCGGGTTAGAATGCGCGCGACTTCGGCCTCGGTCTTGATCTCCACGCCGAGCGCCCGCGCGGCGCTTGCGAGCGCCTGCGTCAGGCCGCCCATGCCGCCACGCACATAACTCCAAACTCCGCGCTTGCCGTTGGTCTCGCCCATGACGTGATGAAAGAGGACGTAGGCGGTGCCCGGCATCGAGGGCGCCATGAACGCGCCAATGATTGCGTCGGTTGCGATCGTTCCTTTGAGCTCTTCTGATTCGAACCAGCGGTCGAGTATCGGACGCGCCGCTCCGGTGAGAACTTCGATCGCCTCGCTCATTCCGGGCCCAAGTCGCTGCAGCGCGCGGCCCATCTTGCCGGCTTCGAGCAGTTGGCCGATATTCGGGCGCAGGACGTTGGGTGGAATCTGCGTGAGCGTCGGCTCGACGACCGACGCGACGCGTTCGAGCATCGCCTCGTAGCGCGGATAGCTCTGAGCGTCGCGCGGGCTGAACTTCGCGATTTCCTCGACGTCGCGCCCCGTGCCGGTTCCGAGCATCAGATAGCGCCCGTCTAAGAACGGCGAAAACGACGCCGGATTGCGCTCGATCGCTTCGAAACCGTACTCGCCCAGACGGAGATCCGCGATGATTTCGGGGCGGAAGAGACTGTTCACGTAGGCTGCCGTCGAGACTTTGAAGCCAGGGAAGATCTCTTCCGTGACGCACGCTCCGCCGAGGATGTAACGCCGCTCGAGCACGAGAACGCGCCACTTCGCGCGAGCGAGATAACAGGCGGTCACGAGCCCGTTGTGGCCGCCGCCGATGACGATGGCGTCGTACTCCCGCTTCAAGCGTTCACCGGATTGCTAGGCTTCCATGATCGAAAGGTAGTGGCGATCGAACGCGCTCAGCAAACCCTCGGCGTTCGAGTACGGGCCGGGCGAATAGGCGCGCGAGCTCAACCCGCGCTGTGTCAGCTCGTTGACGTGCCAATCTTGGCGATTGGTGAGATCCCAAAACTCCACGACGTCGGTCGGATCGAAATCCGGCTTCGCGATCGCGCTCGGATCGAAAAGCCAAGCGCAGGCGACCTCCGTGCGATCGGCTGCCAGCGGCTTGCAGTAGTGCACCATCGCGTAGTCGGGATGAAGGCTTAGCAGCAGCGATGGAAAGATCGTGTAGTAGTAGACCCGATCGAGATCATCGCCGCCGACGCTCCCCAACGGTTCGCGCGAACTTCGGCCACTCGTCGCAAGGCTCGTGCCGTGCTCGCGCAACTCGGAATAGCCACCCAGGAACGCTCCGTCCGAAAGATCGTTACGCCCGCTATCCGAGGGTGAGAGCTTATCGAGCTGCGGGTGAACGATCGGACAGTGATAACACTCCGAATAGTTGAGAAAGACGAGTTTCCAGTTGCACGCAAGCTCGTAGGTGATGCTCCGCGCCGTTTGCAGATTCGCGACGTTCCAGCGCGAGAACCGGCCAATCAACGGCGCAAAGTCTCGCTCGAACGCATCCTGCGCTGGCGACAAATTGACGAAAATGAAGCCTTCCCACAGCGCGACTGCGGGCTCTTTGAGGGGATACTCTGCACGGTCGAATCCGGGAACTTCCACCATGTTGCGCGCGACCTTCAGCTCTCCGTCGAGCGCGTACGTCCAGGCGTGATACGGACACTGGATCGATCCCGCAAAGTGGCCCGCAGCTTCGCTGCAGAGACGCGTGCCCCGGTGGCGGCAGACGTTGTAGAAGGCATGCACCGCGCCGCCGGCGTCGCGCGTGACGATCAGGCTTTCTCCGGCCCGCTCCACCGTGAAAAAATCACCGGCGCGCGGCAGCGATTCTTCGCGTCCGACGCAGAGCCACTCGGAGCGGAAGATTCGCTCCTGCTCCTCGACAAAGACGTCGGGCGAGTTGTACCATACGGCGGGGAGCGTCTTGGCGCCGCCGCCGACAGTCGGCCTTGCAAACGTTTTCATTGCGCCGTAGGCACTTTCTCAGAGCGGTGACGGAATCCGCTGTAGAGCATTGAAAGGCGACGGGGTGGAGCGGTCACTCCCACGCGAGTACGACGTCATCGTCTTGGGCCTCGGCGCCCTCGGCAGCGCCGCTGCGTATTGGTCGGCGAAGCGCGGTGCGCGGGTATTGGGGCTCGAGCAGTTCGAGTTTGGCCACACGCGCGGCAGCTCCCACGACCGCTCGCGAATTATTCGCTTATCGTATTTCACACCGGCGTACGTGCAGATGGCGAAGGAAGCCTATCGCGCGTGGGCATCGCTGGAAGAAGATGCCGGCGAACGCCTCGTCGTGAAAACCGGCGGCCTCGATATCGGCCCGCGCGCGAATCCCGAGCGAATGTCCGAGCACGTCACCTCGATGCGCGCCTGCGGCGTCCCGTTCGAGGAGCTCGATGCGGCCGAGATTGGTAGGCGCTGGCCGTGTTGGCGCGTCGACGACGAGGTTCACGGCATTTTTCAAGCGGACGCGGGGATCGTCGCTGCCGAGCGCACAACCGATGCGCTTCGGCGCGTCGCCATCGGTTTCGGCGCGACGCTGTACGACCGGACGCCGGTCACGTCATTGCGCGCCGACGCTGGAGAGATTGACGTCGAAGCCGGCGGCAAACGTTACCGCACCGGCAGACTGATCGTCGCCGCCGGCGCCTGGACCAACGATGCGCTCGCGCACCTCGGCGACAGCTTACCGATTGAGGTGACGAAGGAGCAAGTGATCTATTTTGCTCCGCGCGATCCGGCCGCGTTCACCCTCGGCGATTTTCCGATCTGGATCTGGTTGGACGAGCCTTCGTTCTACGGGTTTCCGATATTCGGCGAATCCAAGACCGTCAAAATCACGCAAGACTCCGGCGGCAAGCCGGTCGACGCGCAAACGCGCGACTTCGAAGAGGATCCGGAAATTACCGCGCGCGTCAAAGGTTTTCTCGTGCGATACTTGCCTGCCGCTCTCGGTCCCGTGGACCTGGTGAAGACGTGCCTCTACGCGCGCACTCCGGATCGAGATTTCGTGCTCGATGCATTGCCGGGACACGCCAACGTCAGCGTCGCCGTGGGCGATGGGCACGCGTTCAAGTTCGCGAGCCTCATCGGCCGCATCCTCAGCGACGGCGCGGTCAAAAGCTGCGACCTGACGCCGTTTAAGATCGCGCGCCCGAGTCTGTCACGCTTTGACGAGGGCGAACACGATCAGCGTCCGGCAACAGGTAGGTGACTTCGTAACCGTCACGCTGAGCTGGTCGTTACCGCTGCCGACGAGAAAGACGGCCCTCTCCTGGGGAGCCGTGATGTGCGAGCGCTCCGATCCCGGCGGTAAGTTCTTATCGTAAAAGGCGTAAACCGTGTCGAATGAATCGCTCGTCGAGTAGGCGCTCCCTGAGAGCGCTCCCGCGCCTGGGTAGACCGGCGCGGCCGACGGTGCGCTCCGCGTGAATGGGGCCTTCGAATCCGACGCGTTGGAAGCACCGTGCGAGCAACCTACGGCCGCTGCCAGGAGGAGGGCGATCGCGGCTGCGAAGCGCATCGGTGCTCCCTTACTTGCTCGTCAGATGCGAGAACTTCGCATCCGTACCGTTCGCGGCGCGCTGCCGCGCGATGGCATCCTTTTGCTGCTGCAAATAGGTGATCAACGAATCCATCCCGTCGTTCAGTTGGGTATTCGCGGCCGGCCAGCGCCGGCGATCGACAAGCGCGACGTTGGAATAGATCGCGTGCAAATCCCCAATCCGCCGCCCCTCTTTCTGCACTCTCCGGACGATGGCGATGAGGTTCTCGGGATGGCCGAAAGCGTAGCCGTTGATCCAGGTGCCGACGGTCTGCATAAAGGCACCGCCCGCTGCCTGCAACTCGAAGCCCGGGTCACCCATGCGGCCGACCTTACTTGGGTCGAGAAGCATGCTGATTTGGCGCGCGCGATACTGAGCCGTGTAGAACCAATACACGGCTTCGTTGCGATAGCCGAGATTATAAAGACGAATCGCCCCGACGTAGAGTTCGGGAAAGCTCAGCTGCTGCCACTGCCGTTTCATCGCTCCGGTCGTGGCGAGAACTCGCTTTGGATTACTCGATGCCAGTCCCGAACTGAACCGGCCGACGTGGATCGCGGGACCTCTTGAATCATAATACGGCGTAACGTAGGCGTCGATCCGTGCGGGATCGATGCCCTGCTGCGCGCCCAAGCGGGGTGTGGTGCGCTGCGCGCTCGTGGCCGCGCAACTGCGGCGGGCTTCGGCGAGCTTTCTGCTGGTCTCGGGGTCACCCGGCGACATCTTCATGATCTGGTCGTCGGTATTCGTGCGTTCGAGCGTATCTGCCGCACAGCTGCAGAGCGACTCCGAAGCGCCGCCTTGAGCCGAGCACGACTTTATGAAGCCCGACTTGAACGACGAACGGAAGCCGCTATGGAAGCTGCTCGTTGCGCTCTGCTCCACGTTGTGGATCGCGCTGCAGCCGGCGAAGATGACGCCGGCCATGCAGAGCGAAACGACGATTCTGACCCCGATATTCAGACGCATGTTATTCCTAGTGGGCTAGGGAGTTGGGTCCATTGAGTGTCGTGTTCGGCCCTTCGATCGTGCGCAGCGGCGTTGCGTTGCCGTTGGCGCTGCGGGCGAACTCCTTGATGGTGTCGTTGCTAAACTCAGCTGCATAGATGTGGCCTTTGGAATCCGCCATGACGCCCGCGGGATAACCAACCGATGTGATCCACGCAACCGGCGCGACGTTGCCGATGGCGCCCTTGGCGAAGACCAGGATGCCCGAGGACTCATCGGCGACCAACAGGCGGCCGCGATCGTCGAACGCGAGAGCGAATGGTTTGGAGAGGCCCGAAGAGCCTCCGCCGATTACGCCCTTTGGTGTGGCGTTACCGCTAGCGCCCTTGGCGAAAACGACGATCGTGCCGGCATTCCCGTTTGCCACAAAGAGCTCGCCCTGGGCGTTCATCGCCATCCCTAGGGGCTCGGTGAGCTGTGTGTTGCTGCCGCCGATGGTATTGATGGGCGAGACGTTCCCGGACGCGCCGGCTGCGTATTCGGTGACGTCGTCAACGCTGTAGCTGCTCGCCCAGAGATCACCGGAGCGATCGACCATGATGCCCTCGGTGGGACCGAGGTTCGAGTTGGAGCCGCCGATGATTTTCGCCGGCGCGACGTTGCCGTTCGCATGAGGGCTGAAGACGGCGACTTGAGTCCCGCCGTCGTTTGCGACGTAGATCTTCCCGGAGGCATCCATCGTCAGCGCGTCAGGCTGGCTCAGCGTTGTCTTCGACCCGGCGATGTTTACGATCGGCGCGACGTCGCCGTTTGCCGTCGACTCGAACGCGACAACGCTCCCGCCGTCGCGATTTGCGGCAAACATTCGGAATCCGCCGCGTTGCGGAAGTTCCTGGGCGCGCGACTGGGCGGCGGCGCCCGGGACGAACGCGCCCGTGGCGGTCTGGCCGGCACAGCCGCCGAGACCGACGACGATCGCGAGGGCCGGAATGCACCGGCAGAGGGTGGACTTCGACATGCTTGCTCCTCAAAGAAAGAAGGTTTGGGTGACTAGGGCTCATGATAGCGGCGCGGGCGTACGGAAACGTCCGGGCGGCCGGGAGGCGGCCGCTGGGTTCGAGAAGGCCAAATCAGGAGGGTAAACCCGTCGCCAAGGTGAGTGAGCTCCGTGCAGCGGCAGCTAAAACGCGCGGGCGTCTTGAGTTCCGGCTGTTCGGCCATCTGGAGGTCGCGCTTGACGGCGACCGCTTTATGCTTGCGACGCCGCGGAAATCGCTGCAGGTCCTTACCTATCTCTTACTGCATCGCGCGACCCCGGTATCGCGTGAATATCTGGCTTTTCTCCTTTATCCCGACGACGAAGAAGGCTCGGCGCGAGCAAAACTGCGCGGGACGCTCAGCGAGCTTCCGAAAATCTTGCCCCAGCCGTCGGAGCAATACGTCTCGATCGAGACCGACAAGGTCGGGTGGAATCCCGATGCCAACGTGTGGCTCGACATCGACGCTTTCGTAGCGGCGTCGGGCGATCGCAGCCGTCTCGGCGAAGCGATCGAGCTGTATCGCGGCGATCTGTTGCCCGAGATCTACGACGAATGGCTCGACGTCATTCGCGAACGCCATCGCGATACATATCTGCGCTGTCTTACCGAACACGCTTCAGAGGCACGACGAAACGCGAACCTCGCGCTGGCGATCGAAACGGCGCGTAAAGTGCTGGCGATCGATCCCTGGCGTGAAGACATCGTGCGACGCGTCATTGCGATGCGCTACGAGAGCGGCGATGGGGCGGGCGCCCTCAGCGAGTACGCGGCATTCGCCAAACGCTTACGTGCGGATATGGACGCGGAGCCGATGCCCGAAACCGTGGCGGTTGCGGAGCGCATCGCGCGCGGCGACGATGTAACCGAAGATGGCGTTGAGGACCGGCCCACGATCGAGGGCAGCTCGGCAATTCTGCCGTTCGTCGGCCGGCGCGACGAGATGGAACGCCTGCTCGAAGCCTGGAGCCGAGCGGCTCGCGGACGCGGCGCTTGCGCGTTCGTCGGCGGCGAGCCCGGCATCGGCAAGTCGAGGATGGTTTCCGAGTTTGCTCATGCCGTGGAGGATCGGGGTGGCCGCGTGCTCCTGGGCGCGACGAGTTCGCCCGAGAGCGTTCCCTATGAAAGCGTCGTCGATTCGCTGCGATCGGCTCTGGCGCTGGTGGCATCGCTAAAACCCAGCATCGCACTTGCGTGTGTGGCCGCGCTTTTGCCCGAAATTCACGCGCGTGTCGCACTCCCCGCCGTACCGCGGCTGGATGCCGAGAGCGAGCGCATCCGTCTGTTTGAGTCGCTCTTCCGATGCATCGCCGATCTCGCGAAACCTCGCCCGCTGCTGCTGATTCTCGAAGACCTGCATTGGGCGCAGCCGGCGTCGATCGAGTTGCTGCAGTTCTTGCTTCGACGCATTGCCGGCGTGCGCGTCATGATCGTCGTTACCTATCGCGACGAGGAATCGCAGCATCTTCACGCCTTTCATCGTTTACGGCGGGAGGCGCGCGCGGTCGCCGGCGCGCAGAGCATGTGGCTGAGTCCGCTCTCGGTCGCCGACGTTGAAGAACTGCGCGCGACGTTGCCCGACATGCGCGACCGCGCGGCGGAAACGTTGATCGCCGCGTCTCAGGGAAATCCGCTCTTCCTCACGCAGCTCGTCGCCGATGTGCGGGAAAGCGAGCGGGACCGCGAGCCGATTTCGCTGCAAGCGGTGGTGGCGCGCCGCATCGAACGGCTTTCGGAGAACGCACGAACGGCCGCCGAGATTGCCGCGTGCATCGGCGATCGCTTTTCGCGCGACGCCGTCCGCGAAGTCAGCGCATGGGATGAGACGGCCCTCACCGATTCGCTCGATGAGCTGCTCGACCGGCGCATCATCCGCGAAGCTCCCGGACGAGGATTCCTGGAATACGCCTTCACGCATCATCTCGTGCAAGATACGATCGCCGGAGCCGTGCCTCCCAAAGCGGCCGCCATTCGGCGCCGGCGCGTTGCGCGCGTGCTCGAGCGGCTCTATCCCGAGCGGGTACCGGAGCTCTCGGCGTCGCTCGCCGCGCATTACGAGTGCGCCGATGACGTTACAAACGCCACGCGCTGCTATCTCGAGGCGGTGCGGCGCTCGATCTCGATTGGAGCGCTCCACGAAGCGCGGATGCAGTGCGCGCGCGGGCTCGCGATTGCGACCGAACCGCGTACGCGAGCCGAGATGCTGCTGGAAAGCGTCACGATCGAGACCCGCTACGGCGATCTCGAATCCCGCAACGCCGCGCTGCTAGCGTTGGAGCGCGGCGATTCCGAGCTGGACGACCCCGCGATCCACCGCGCCACGCTGTTGCATCGCATGGAGTTCGCCTCAACCACGGGCGATCGCGCTATGCACGAGCAAGCCGCTGCTGCGCTGCGTGCGTGCACATCGGAGGGTGACGCGCTCTGGAACGCCGAGCTGCATCTCGCCGAGTCACAGATGGCCTTCACGCTGGGCCGCTTGGCGGAATCGTTCGATTCGGGAAAAGCGGCGCTCGCGTGTAGTCGAGCGGCGAACGACGATGCGGGGGCGACGCGTGCGCTCTGCTTTTTAGCGCAAGTCGAAGCGCATCGGGGCCATCTTTCTGCTGCCGAAGCATTACTCGACGAAGCCGCGAAGGACGCCGCGCGTGCCGCGGATCCGATGCTCGAACAACTCGCGCTGAGCAGCGCGTACACCGTTGCGTATCAGCGGCGCGACATCCGCCGGTGCCACGCGCTGAGCCTGCGTTGCCTCGAGCTGGCGGTGAAGTTGGGCGACCGTCTGGCCGAGGCTCAGGCACATGGTCGTTTGGGCGCGACGCTTGCCGACACGGGCGCCAAATACGCGGAGGCGCGAGAGCACTATGCGGCCGCGAGCCGCATTTACCGCGAAAGCGGCTACCTTGCCGGGAGCGCGGGCCAGTTGCTCAATCAGGCGATCCTCGAAATGCGGCTGGGGTTTTTCGAACGGGCCTGCGCCGCGACCGAGAAGGCGGTAGCGCTCTTCGAGCGCGCCAACGATGCGCGTGGGCGAGTCGGAGGACTCTCCAACCTCATCTTTATGAAGGCCTACACCGGACAGATCGCCGGTGCGCGTCAAGCGGCCGAGTCGGCGCTCAACCTTGCCCACGAACTCGGCTTTGGGTTGATCGAAGCTTCGGTTCTCGAGAATCTCGCGTTCGCGGAGGCCAAGGCCGGCGATTTCTCGCGAGCGATCGAACTCACCGAGGCGTCGTTCGAGTTGCGTTCGCAATCGGAGTCACAGGTCTGGTCGAGCACCACACTTGCCAACTTCGCGATTTGGCACGCGGCGCTCGGTAATCTGCCCGCCGCACGGGATGCGGTGCGACGGCTGCTCGCCGCCGACGAAACGATCATGCGCGCCACGGACTGGCCCACGCACTGTTATTGGGCGGCGGCGCAGATCTTTCACGCCTCCGGGGAGTCCGTCGAGGCGACGAGCGCGCTCGACCAAGCGAAGCGCATGATGCTGGCGGCGGCCGAGGGCCTCGAGCCTGAAGATCGTGAGAGCTTCTTGGCCCTCCCGTGGCACGTCGATTTGGCCAACGCGGTTAAAGCGGGCGTGTGGCCGGACCCGCCCAGATAGGTCGCCTCCGCTAGACGACCGCGAAGACCTGGTCGAGTCCGGTAAGCGAAAGCGTCCGAAGAATCTCGGCGTGGCTGACCGCAAGTGCAATCTGGGCGCCTTTGAGGCGCGCACGGCGCAGCAGCCCGATCAAACCTCGAAGGGCCTCCGTATCGAGGACGGCGAGCGTGTCGAGGTTTAGCACGACCTGCTTCTTGCCTTGGCGCAATGCTGCGTCGACCGCGGCTTCGACCGCGGGATAGTTCTGGGGAAGATACTCGATCGAGTCGTCGTCGACGCGCCGTTCCGGCGGGCGCACGGAGCACGGGAATCGCACGTAGCGTGGGAAGAGGGTGAACGCGGACATCTGGCGGCTCCTTGGCGGTCCTGGAGTGATTCGCGTTCATCGTACCGGAAGGCTCGTACGAGAACGTACCGCTCAAGAGGCAGGCGTCGCCCGAAAAGTTGCTACGCTCCGAAGAAGCGCAAAACGATCAGGAATCCGGCGCCGAAGATCAGCGCCCCCAGGAAGACCGTGACCGGGACCGTCAGCACCCACGCGATGACGATATTGCGCTCATCAGGCCGACGCCGACGAACGATCCGATGAGGGTGTGCGAGCTCGAAGCCGGAATTCCGACGTACCAGGTGGCGAAGTTCCAGATGAGCGCGGAAAAGAGCAGCGCGAAGACCATGGCAAATCCCGCCGCGGAGCCCGCATGGATCACGAGTTCGACCGGCAACAACGCGACGATGCCGAGGGCGACGGCGCCGCTCGAGACGACGACGCCGGTAAAGTTCCAGAGCCCCGACCAGACGACGGCGTACCACGGTTTGAGCGTGTTGGTATAGATCACCGTTGCGACGGCGTTGGCCGTGTCGTGAAATCCGTTGATCGCCTCAAACCCGAAGGCTAGCAAGAGCGCTCCAATGAGGAGTGCCGCCGTGGCCGGGGTGAGGTCCGCAAGAAAATGTTGCAAACCTTAGCGGTTTATTCTATGGATGCTTGATTAAAGTACGTTTAACTATCGCGGGTGCGGCAGCATTTCGAGTGCACGTCAAGGGCATGCAGATGCGGCTCGGTAATGGCTTGCGGAGGAGGAGAAGGCGTTGCAGAGCGTCATCGTCGAGCTGCAAGAGCGCCCTCTGGAATTTACGCTCGATTGCGACACGCGCAAATGGTCGCCGGTGAATGCGGCGACGCGTGGGCTGCTCCAGGAAGGTGAGTTTCCACTCATCGCTTTGGAGGGCGGAAAGCGTTGCGAAGTCTATAGCGTTGGAAGCTTCAACGAGGTCGAGCTGTAGCGAGGCCGTTCCCCCGTGCGCGTTTCGCTCGCGGACTGCTGGGGTACATAACGCGCTGAAAGTGAGGGCTCATGTACACAGAAGACGCGTTTGAATCCGAAATTTACTACGACCGAGAGCCGGCGACGGCTGCCGTTGACCGGCTACACGAGCTCGGTTACGGACGTGACGACATCAGCGTGATGATGGACGACAAGACGCGCGAACGCGCCTTCTCTTCGATCGTCAACGTCAAAGGGAGCGAGGGTATTGCGGCCGGCGCAACGATCGGCGGCGTTCTGGGCGCGATCGTCGCGGGTCTGACGGCGACGGGAAGCGTGGTGGCGATCGCCGGGACCGGTGGTCTTGCGGCGCCGCTCGTCGTTGGCCCACTCGCTGCTGCGCTTGCCGGATTGGGCGCGGGCGCCGCGGGCGGCGGCATCGTCGGCGGTCTGATCGGCGTTGGCATCGGCGAGAGCCGCGCCAGAAAATACGAGAAGGGGCTGCGTGAAGGAGGCATTCTCGTCGCGGTTCGGCCCAAGTCCAAGGAACATCGCGCCGACGTGCGCCGCGCGCTCGATTACGAGGGGTTGACGAGTCGCGGCGAGATTGATCCCGACGTCGAGTACGCGGGAGAGACGCGCACCCTATAACCAGAGTTCTGCGAAGGCGCCGCAACTATGCGAGAGCGTTGCGGCGCCCTCGCACGTAAATAGCGAGGCCGGCCGCGAGTACCAGTACGGTCAACCCGACGACCTTCACGACCGCAAGCGTCTTATTCGGATCGTTCGCGGCCGGAAATCCGGCAAAGACGATCGCAACCAAGGTCGTTGCGAGCCCGATACACGACGCGACGAAGATCGTTGCGGCACCGCCGGGGATCCGAATCTCTGCCGGCGATCCGACCGCGCCGCGAAGCTTCAGCGCTGAGGCGAAGAGGAAGAGGAACGGGAGCAGGGTGATGATGACGGTCGAGCTGACGAGAACATCGTAGGCGCCGCTGACGCTCGTCCCGCCCTGGCCTAAGAAAATGAAGAGCGCGGCGATTGCGGCCTGCGTGACCAGCGCCGCGACCGGCGAACCCCAACGCGGATGCATTCGGCCGAAGGCGTCGGGCAGATAACGATCGATGCCGGCGACAAATGGAATTCGCGCGATGGCACCCAGCCACGCTCCGACGCTTCCGATACAGCTCAATGCGACGAGCAGCGCGACGAACGGCGTTAACGCACTCCAGCCAAATCGCGCCGCGATACGCGAGACCCCGTCCATCACACCCGATGACGGATTGATGTCGTGCGGCACGGCCGCGACCAACAGGCTCAGCGTTCCGGCAATATAAATGGCGGCAATCAACGGCGCCGCGATGGCGAGCGCGATCGGGATCGTCCGCCGCGGACGTTGGATTTCACCGCCCATGAACGCGATCGCTTCCGGGCCGGTCCACGCAAAGGCGATCACCGACCAAAAGATCAGATCTTTGATTTGCATGCCGGGGCGCAATGCCGCGACGCTGAGATGCGTGGCCGAACCAAATCTCCACCAGGCGATCGCGCCCAGCGTCATCAGCAGCAGCGTCGCGCTCCAGCGAGCGATGCCGCCGATATTCGTGAGCCACTTTCCGATTCGCAAGCCGTAGACATTCAGGATCGTGGCGAGCGTTAGTCCGCCTATTGCAACGGCGATGAAATAGAGCGGAGAGGCGGAGAGTGCGCGGCCGTGTGAGCCCGCAATGAAGAGCGCGTTTCCGGCAGCGAAGTAGAGCAGCGCGGGAAGATACGGAAGATTGCTCGCCCAGTACGTCCAGCCGGTGATGAAGCCGGCGAAAGGCCCAAACGCACGCTTACTCCACACGTAGAGACCGCCCTCATCGGGGTAGTGCGACGAGAGGAAGACGACGGCGATCGAGAGCGGCACGAACATCGCCAGGCAGCCGATGAGCCAAACCGCGAGGGAGCTCGGTCCTGCCGCTGCCGCGGCGGCGATCCACTGTAAGTTCGAGCCCGCGACGACGAAGAAAAGAACCGCATCGGCCGGACCCATCGAGCGCCGAAGCTGCATGCGCCCGCGACGTTCAACGCCGCAATGAAGGTCGCCCACCGGCGCGTGCGATGCCGGTGGGCGATGTTTGTATGGAGCTCAGTGAAGTTTGACGGAGTTAGTTAGTACGGGCGTCCCCAATGACCGGCGCGCCAGTACCAGCCGCGAGGGCCGCTCACCCAGTGTCCGGCGTGCCACGCCGCACCGGCGTACGGCCGGTATGCGTAGTGACCGCGAACCCAGGCATAGCGGTAGCCGTTCCATTGCCAGAATCCCCCAACCCAGAAATAGCCCGGCCCCGGCGCAACCGGCATGGTTTCGTAGATTGGTGCCGGAGGCGCAGTTTGAATGTAAACGCCGCCGTAAACTTGTGCGCCGGCCGGCAACGCGGCCCCGAACATCCCGGCGCCGAGCGCGAATGCGAGTAGGACGTTGAGAAGTTTCATCATATTATCGGACGCGGCCGCGCCAATACGCGCGACGATAAGGGCGCCAATAGGCACGATGTGCCCAGTATGCGCGACGCGCATATACGGCCGGATAGGGCGCGTACCCGTAACCGCCGCCAACGTAGCCGTAGCCTCCGCCAACATAGCCGTAGCCGCCGTAGCCAACGCCGACGCTCAGGCCTACGCCGTAGGGATAGCCGTAACCGTAGCCGCCGTAGCGATAGGGGTAGCCATAACCGTAACGGTTGCCGTAGCCATAGCGATAGGGGTTGGCGTAGCGATAGCCGTTACCGTAGCGATAGCCGTAGCCCCGGTATCCGGTTCCGTAATAGCGGTTGCCCGGGAGCACGCGGCCCGTCGCGGCCGCTCGCGGGCTTCCAGCGACGACGTGAGCCGCCGATGCCGGCGCCGCCGCGCCGAGTAACGATCCTGCGCCCAGAGCGCAGGCCAGTAAGACGTTATGGAGTTTCATGCTTTATTTTTAGCACCGTCCGGGCCGAAGCTCTCGCTAGAATGATTAGAAGCTTCTTCGAAAAAGATGAGAGGGCAATCGAGCAGCAATTCTCGCGCTTGCGCCCACAGCACGGCGGCTCGATCGACGTACGCTTCACGCTCGGTGCGAATACGGCGCTCGGTCTGCGCCATCGCGGCTGGAAGAATGGAGAGAAGCACGTCGCGATCGTGCGCTTCGCCCAGCGCATCCTGCAACAATGCGAACGACTTCGCCGGGGCTTCCAGCGACGTCTCGAGTCCGTCAAAGCGCTCCATCGCATAGCGAAAGCGCTTGCACGCGATGCGAAAAGCGTGAAGCCCGCGTGGCTCGCGCTGCTCCAAGCCGCCGGCGAGATGCCGAACCTCGCGCAAGCGAGTGTGCAACACGCGCCGCACCAGTTCGGTGCTGTCGGTAACGCCACGCAGAAGGACCGGCTCGGGTTTCACGTTAGCGAAGTTATCCGGTGAATCGCGTACGGCGCAGACGCCGGTGAGCCAGCCGCGTCGCCTCTTTTTCGCGCGCGCTCAGTTCGGCCAGGAGCGGTTGCGCGACGTGCCGTTCGCCGGGGTCTACGCTGCTCTCGAGAAGGCGCAAGATAATGGTTGCATCGCGCGCGGCATCGGTCTGCTCGGCCGCGCGTTTGACGCGTCGTAAGAGCTTGGCCGAGGGCGCGAGCTCGGCGACGTCTTCGAGCAGCGATCGAAAGCGGCGGCCGGCGGTGCGAACCGCGTGCAGACGCTTTTCAGTTGGTTTCGAGATGAAACGCCGGCGGGCACCTTCCAGCGCGCGCCGTTCCTTCGCGACGGTCCTGCTTAGCCACTTCACAGCCGGCCGCTCATTGCGCGCCAGCGTTCGACGGAAGTATTTATAGCGACCTTCGCGAAGTATACGATCCGACGTGAGATCGCCGCGCCTGCCCATCCTCGTCGTGCTCCTTGCAATCGTTGCCGCCAGCACGTGGTACTATCTCTCGCATCGTGCGCCCGGCGCCGGCGAGACTATTCCAATCTACTACACGAAGCTCGACGGGAAGACGTTAGCGGAGATGCGGGTTTCGATGCGCCCGCGACAAGCCGACGAAAGTGCGGCCGAACGCCTCCACAACGTCGTGTTGTATGCTGCTGTCCAGGCGATTGCCGGGCCTCCGAACGACGTGCAAGCGATTCGTTTTCCGCCCGGAACGCGAGTTCTGGAAGCGAACGTTAACGGCTCGACGGCGACGCTCGATCTCTCAAAGAATCTCGAGCAGCAAGCGGGAGGGACCTTCGGGGAGAATGGTGAGTTTAAAGCGCTCGTGTACACGATAACGGGCATCCAAGGCATCGACGCGGTGCAGGTACTCGTTGAAGGAAACCGGCTGGAGACGCTGCCGGGAGGCAATTTTGAATTGGACCAACCGCTTCATCGCTCGGACTGGTAGACTCGCATCGCTGCTCTCGCCGATGCTGGCTGCATTGGCGATCGCGCTTCCGGCGTTTGCCGATTCTTCGCTCACGGCGACATATCAAGGGCGCGCGATTCGCTTTACGCACCTCTCGTCGCGCGCCGGGGCGCCGGCGATCGGCGTGAACGATCCGGGATTTGCGACGCTGCTGAACGAGGCCGGAGCGCTCCTGACGTGGAAGCCCGGCGAGCGTTTCGTTCTGATTACGACCTCCGTTCCATTGGTGGTCAGTTTTGCCGTCGGCGATCGCCGGTACGACGCTGGCCCCATCTCGTTGCAGGCGAGCTTCGCGCCCTATCTCGTGGGCGATGAGGCCTATCTGCCGCTGCGCGAGGTGCTGCGTGCGCTCGATCTTGCTCTGCGCGAAGAGAACGGCGTTGCGGTGCTGCAGCCGCAGCTCGCTACGCTCGACGTGCGTCAAGAAGCCTCGCGAGTAACGCTCTTCGCGCATGGTGGCGCGACGCTGCACGCGCGGGTCGCACAAGAGAGCCCGACGTCGATTACGTACGCATTCGACGGTGTCGGCACGACGCTGGCCGGTACGCGTCAGGTCGGGACCGGCGGCATCGCGAGCATTACCATTTCCAACGCGGGAGCGATTCGCGAGCCGATCACGCTTGTTACCGTACAGTTCGAATCGGGTACGATTGCCGAAGCGCCGCAGAATACCGACGGCCGCGACGTTCTGATTGCCTTCGATACTCCGGCGTCGGCGAGCCCGCAGCAAACGACAGCAGAGGAAGCGCCGCCGACTCCCGAGCCGCCGCCGGACACGACGTCGGCAAGCGCTGCGGCGAACGCGCCGCCAAGCGGTCCCGCGACCGTGACGGGCGTCACCGTCGGACCGGCGGCCGATGGCGTTTCGGTTGCGATCGCGATCACCGGCAGCGCGACCTACGAGTGGCACCGCCTGCGCGAGCCCGACAATCGCTTCTGGGTGGATATTGAGAACGCGCAACTCCAGGGGCTGCCGATCGACCAAAGCGCTCCCGCGCCGGTTCTGTCGGTGCGCGTCCGGCAAGTGGACCCGACCACGGTGCGCGTCGCCCTCTCGCTCAATGGTCCGAAGTCAATTGCGTTCACTTCCTCGGCCGACGGCCTTGGATTAACAATCGGCGCGCAAGACATTGCCGACGCGTTGCGTTCGGGAAGCGGGGGCGTCGGCGGCGCCGGTGCTGCCGTGGCCGCGGCGCCGCTCGAACAATCGGAGCCCGGGACCGGCAGCTCTGACGACACGAGTTGGAAGTTCGGCCCGCGCAGCGGTTACGTTGCGACCAATCCGCGTCTAATCGTGATCGATCCGGGGCACGGCGGGAGCGATGTCGGCACGGAGCACGGAGGCGTCTCCGAGGCGCAGTTGACGCTCGACATGGCCAAACGGCTGCGCGCGATTTTAATCGATCGCGGCTGGGAAGTGAAGCTGACGCGCGAGAGCGACGTGGACGTCTATGCGGCCAACGATAGCGCGCACGACGAACTTCAAGCCAGAGACGACATCGCCAACAAGGCCGGCGCGAGGCTCTTCGTTAGCATTCATGCCAACGCGTTCATCAACTCCGGACCGTACGGAACGACTACCTACATTTCCAAACCGGACGACGTCGCGTTCGCGCACTTCGTCGAAACGCACCTCGCCGCGGATGGTACGAAGGACGACGGCATCATCAAGAGCCATCTGTATGTAACGCTGCACGCGCGAATGCCGGCCGTGCTGATCGAGACGGCATTCCTCACCAATCCCGGCGATTACGCGCTGCTCACGTCGGCCGCTTGGCGGCAGAAGGTCGCCCAAGAGATCGCCGACGGCATCGGCCAATACGCCCGCGAGTATCCCGTCCCAAATCAACCGGCACAGTAGGTGATCGGCCTCTTCGACTCGGGGCTTGGCGGCCTGACGGTCTTGGCACGGGTTCGGGAACGGATGCCCTCGGCGGACATCGTGTTTTTCGCCGATCAAGCGAACGTGCCGTACGGCGACCGAACGCATGCGGAGCTGCTGGAGTTGCTACAGGCGAACTTGGCGCGGCTCGAAGCACGGGGCGTCGATGCGATCGTAATGGCCTGCAACACGTCGTGCGCCGTGGCCGAGCGTTACGGCTGGCCCAGGACGCGCGCACCGGTGGTTGACTTGATCGAATCGGCGGCAATCGCGGTCGCGCGCGGCGGATTTGCGCGCGTCGGCGTCGTTGCAACGGCGGCGACCGTCGGCGCGGGCTCCTATGGAAGAACGATTCGCGCGCGCGTCGTCGGCATCGACGTCGTCGAAGTTCCGGCGCCGGCGCTCGTTCCGCTCGTCGAAGCCGGAGCGACCGAAGGCGAACGGCCTCGCGCGGCGGTTGCGGAAGTTTGCGGACACCTGCCGCTCGATCTCGATGCGCTGATCTTCGGCTGCACACACTATCCCGTGCTCGAGTCGCACTTCCGCGCCGTCCTGGGCGACGGCATTGCGTTGATCGATCCGGCTTTCATGCAGGCCGAACGAACTGCGGAGCTTCTCGGCAGCCGCGCACAAGGGAGCGGATCGACGGAATACACGACGAGCGGCGACGAGGCGGCGTTCCTGGCGAACGTCGCGCGCTTCTCATAAGTTTATGGCCTTGTCGCCCGACAAACTGTGGCTCTGCATCGCTGCGATAGCGTCGTTCCCATTACTGGCAGGTGCATCAACTGCCATCGAAACGACGATCCCCGAAAGCGTCGCTCCCATAACGATCGATCGATGCGACGTCATGCTGCAGAAGACGCCGGCCGGGGAAGCATTTTCAGATGACGTCAACTTCACGAATGTCAGCCAGCGCGCAGCGACCGAGGTGCGCTTCCGTTTCGAGATCGTCGACGCGATTGGACGAACGACCGGCAACTTAACCGACGATAAGGTGGGAGAGTTGGCGCCCGGCGTTGCGATCAGTCATTCCACCGCGGCGCCCACGGGTTCGAGCCAGCCGCAGCAGACGATCGACAATATACCCGCTTCGTCCAAGGTCGTTTGCATGGTGCAGATGGTCCGCTTCGACGACGGCAGCGTCTGGAATGAGGGCGACGGGCCGGTCGGAACCGGTACGATGATCACGCCCCCGCCGCAACCATCGGCGACACCACATTGGCAGTGGCCTTTCGATCCACCCACACCAGCCTAGCAGAGTCGATCAGAACGAAGGTGCCCTGACGCCCTTTGGATTCGGGCCGTAACCGTTATCGCCAGGCTGGCTATCTTGGCAGAAGAGCACCAGCAGCACTAGGCCTCCAATCGGTACAAGGTTGAGCAACACCCACCAGCCGTTCATTCCGATGTCATGCAGACGGCGGACGCTCACCGCTAGGCTCGGAAGAAAGATAAGCAGCGAGAAAAAATCGACCAGGTACTCGGCGAGTGTGGGCGGACCACCGGTTAGCTTGGCGACGTACAAGCCGGCGGCGATTAATGCAATGCCGATCAGGCAACTGAAGAGAACAAAAAACCAGTATTCGCTTCGTCGCGCTCGTCCGGTGAAGACCGCGTACTTTCCAAGGGCATCAAGAAAATAGCTCATTGGACGCTCCTCAAACAGCGTGTGGATCGGCTAGTGCTTGCCTGCTTCTTGCTCGGCGCGCCATTCCCCCTGCCACGGCGCTCCACGCGGCATGATATTGCTGCGTCCGTGCGAACGCCTCTGGATGATTTATCGCATTGCTACCCTCTGGATTATGGCTTCGCTGCTCGCTGCATGCGGCGGCAACGTTCCGGCGGTCGTAACGCCGGCGTCGTCAGCGCTACGGCCTGACAAGGGCGCAACCGCGCTGCTCTACGTCGGGGATCTCGGCAAGGCGCAGGTCGATGCGCTGACCTACCCGCAAGGGAAATCGCAGTTCACGCTCACCGGATTCGGTTCGGTCAACGGCCTGTGCACCGATAGCAGCGGCGACGTCTGGATCTCCGACGGGCACGACGGCAAGCTCATCGAGTACGGTTACGGCTCGAAGAAGGTGAAGAAGACGCTGACCGATCCGGGTTTCTACACGCAGGGCTGTGCGGTCAACCCGCACTCGGGCGACCTCGCCGCGGCGATCCAGCCGATGAGCAGTAATCCCGGCGGCGTCGCCATCTTCCGTCACGCAAAGGGCACGCCGCTCAACCTAACCGGCCAGGAGTTCTACTTCCCCAGCTTCTGCGCGTACGACAGCAAGAGCAATCTCTTCTTCGACGGCAACGGCGTGAGCGGCATGTTCTTTTTCGCCGAGCTGCCCAAGGAGAGTCAGACGATGCAGCGCATCTCGCTGCCGCAGCAGATCGAAGTTGCGGGCGGCGTGCAATGGGACGGCAAGAACGTCGTCGTCGACGATCAAGGCGCCGGCTACAAAGGCTCGACGCTCTACGAGTTCTCGATCAGCGGCTCGTCGGCCACTGAAACCGGCACGACGCCGCTGGACGGTTCGGCCGACGTCATCGACTTCGCCCTCGACGGCAAGCGCGTGATCGGCCCGAACATCGGCCAATCGCCCAACGTCATGTACTGGCCGTATCCCGCCGGCGGCCAATCGAGCAAAACGCTCACCGGCTTTACGGAACCGGTTACGGTCGCGGTGGACACGAAACACTAGGAGTTGTCATGCCAGTGTTTCCACTTGCGGGCAGCGAGCGCCGGGCGCTTGCAGGGGCGCAGCCAACCGGCCCCGCCGATCCAAACGAAATTGTTGACGTTACGGTTCTCGTCCGTCGCCAGGTCGCGGTCGATTTCGAGCGCATGGCCACTGACGCGGCGGCCACACCCGGTGCACACCTTAGCCGCGATGAGTTTTCGAAACGATTCGGCGCCGATCCGCAGGATATCGCGAAGGTCGAGGCCTTCGCACGTCAATACGGGCTTCGCGTCGTCGAAGAGAACGCGGCGCGAGCGATGGTTCGTCTGTCGGGCGCAGTCGCGCAGCTACAGAGCGCGTTCGGCGTAGAACTCAAAACATTTGCGAACGATCAGGGATCGTACCGTGGCAGAACCGGCGCCGTTTACTTGCCCGATGAGCTGAAGGGCGTGGTGGAAGCGGTGCTGGGGTTGGATAACCGGCCGCAGGCCGCCGCTCACTTCCGGCTACGACGGCCGGGACGCGTGGTCGTTGCACGCGATCAAGCCGCTTCTGCGGCTTTCGATCCGACGCAGATCGCATCGCTGTACGACTTTCCGAATGGGCAAGCGACGGGCCAATGCATCGCCCTGATCGAACTCGGCGGCGGTTTCAAGCAGGAAGATATTCAGGCATACTTTTCGGGACTAAAACTTGCAGTTCCGACCGTCGTGGCCGTCCCCGTAGATGCGGGCTCGAACTCGCCGACGGGCGATCCAAACGGCCCCGACGTCGAAGTGATGCTCGACATTGAAGTCGCCGCTGTGGTTGCAGGCGGCGCTCGCATCGCGGCCTATTTCGCGCCCAACACCGACGCGGGATTTCTGGATGCGATCACCGCAGCCACGCACGATGCGACGAACAAACCTTCGGTGATCTCGATCAGTTGGGGTTCCTCGGAATCGAATTGGACGCAACAAGCCTTGACCGCCTTCGATTCGGCCTTCAAGGCCGCCACAATCTTAGGAATTTCGGTTACGGTTGCGACCGGCGATAACGGTTCCGCGGATGCCGTCTCAGACGGAGCGAACCACGTCGACTTCCCTGCGTCCAGTTCGTTCGCCCTTGCCTGCGGCGGGACGACACTTCGTGCGTCGGGCGATGCGATTACCAGCGAGACGGTCTGGAACGATGCTGCGCAGGACGAGGGAGCCACGGGCGGAGGGGTGAGCACGGTTTTCCCGCTGCCTTCGTGGCAGCAGAACCTGAGCGCGACGCTCGCGCAAGGGCAGATAGCGGCGCTTAGCAAGAGAGGCGTGCCCGATGTGTCGGGCGATGCCGATCCGGAAACTGGTTATAACGTGAGGGTCGACGGAAGCGATACGGTCGTCGGCGGCACGAGCGCCGTCGCGCCGCTATGGGCCGGCCTCATCGCTCTTATCAACGCCGCGCGCGGAAGCTCCGTTGGATTTCTCAATGCGACGCTGTACCGCAATTCCGCGGCCTGTCGAGATATCACGACGGGAAATAACGGCGCGTATTACGCGTCACCGGGTTGGGACGCATGCACCGGATTGGGCAGTCCGATCGGTAAACAGATCGCGGCGCTTTTTAGCCAGAAATCCGGGCAGAGATAACTCCGCAGTGCGACGAGGCTGCACGAGGCTCGTCCTTCTCGTCCTCTTTCTCGCAGCGCTCTGCGCTCGCGGCGCCGCAAAGAGCGACGCCGGCTTCCATTATTTAGATCCTGCGCAGGTCGACCTGACGGTTTTGCTGCCGCCGCCGCCCGACTTTGATTCGGCGCAGCAACGTGACGACGAGGAAAAGGTTGCCGCAGCAATAACGGCACGTAACTCCTCGGATCTGGCTCAAACAAAAGCGGGGTCGCAACGAAGCGTCTTTTTCTTTGCGGGCTCGATCGGACCGCAGTTCAATCCGTCGCGATGCCCATTGACGGACGCCCTCTTCGCACGCGTCGGATCGGACGTCAAGAAACTGGTCGATCTTGCGAAGGTGTACTGGAAGCGGCCGCGGCCCGACGGGGCTGTGAAGAATCGCGGCTCGTATCCGAGTGGGCACGCCGCCTTCGCGGCGTCCACGGCAATCCTTTTAGCGCAACTCGTACCCTGCAAACGGGAGCAGATCTTTGCCCAAGCACGTACGTTCGCCGAGAACCGGATCGTTTTGGGCCTGCACTATCCCAGCGATATCGCCGCCGGGTGGACCGCCGGAACGCTAGCGGTGTTTGTAATGATGCGCAATTCCGCGTTCGAGCGAGATTTTGCGGCGACGAAAGCCGAGCTGCAAAAAGAGTGCCCGCCGGCACGCAGCGATTAGCGAAGGAGCGCGACCCCTACCGCACCGGAGAGCAGGATCAGCAACGGTGCGTTGATTTTGGTGCGCAGCATCAAGGCCACGACCACGGCGCTGGTCACGTAGGCCGCAACCGACGACGGCGCCCCGCGAGCAATCGTCGAGACGCTCGACCAGACGAGGCCGACTATTGCCGGCGCAAGCCCACGGGAGATGATCGCACGCCAGGGTGAGGCTGCAAAACGCTCCTCCAATGAATCGAAGCCGATCATGATCAGGCTCGACGGTACGAACATCGCTGCCGTCGCGACCGCTGCACCCAACAATGGACGCTGTGGGAGCGCCGCGTACCCGATGAGCGCCGCGAAGATCGTCGTCGGGCCCGGCACGAGCTTGCCGATGGTATAGAACTGCGTAAACTGCTCGGAGCTGACCCAGCGGTACGTCGTGACCGCGTCGGTATGCATCTGGGGGATGATGCCTTTCCCGCCACCGAAACCAAGAATCGAGAGCTGCGAGAAGACCGAGAGCAGATGAAGCAGCGTTCCCATCGATGCTACGCTCCCGATCGCTTACGCGCTCGCAGCCATTCGCCAAGGATCCCGGCGCCCCCGAAGATTGCTAAGACCGGCAGCAACGGCATGTGCAGCAGTGAGACAGCTAAAGCGGTCGCGGCAACGAGCACGACGCTAAGCCAACTCTTGCGCTCGTCCCACGTGAGTTCCAGCGCGTTGCCGAGCGTTAGGCCCAACGCCCCCGCCGCGCAGCCGCGAAGGCCGCCGTGGACGAACGGATTCGAAGCGAATTTAAAGTAGAGTGCGCCGGCAACAAGCACGATTGCAAACGGCGGAATGCTGACGCCGGCAAACGCCGCCAGCGCGCCGGGAACGCCGCGCGTCTTTTGCCCGCAATAGATCGCCAAGTTGAGCAAGTTTGGCCCGGGAAGAACCTGCGCGATCTCCAATCCCTCGAGAAATCTGTCGGAATCGATCCATCCGCGCGCCAGTACCTGCCGGCGAATCGAGGCCTTCTGCCCACCGCCGAACGACGTCGCAGCAATCGTCGCAAAGGTGAGCGCAATGCTCCCGAGAGAGGGACGCGCCTCAGCCGGCATCCGGCATCGGCCCGTCCACGACCGCGCTGCGGTGCTTGCCCGAAAGAATGTGGATATGCACGTGCTCGGTGTGCTGATAAGGCGGCAGCACGCCCATCCGAATCATGAATCCTTTTTCGTACAGGCCGAGCGCGAGCGCGACCCGTTGAATGCCACCCAGCAGGCGATGCCAAACTTGAGCGTCGCCGATCGAGAAGTCCAAGAGCGTCGGGATCCATTTTTTCGGAATGATAACGACGTGAATGTCCCACCACTCCTCTTTGCTCGGATCTATGCGATGGCGAAATGCGAAAACATCGTCGTCTTCATAGACGACTTCGTCGGGCGTGGCGCGCGTGCCATCGAGACGTCCCCGAAAAGTGTGCTCCGGATCCGGTTTCTCCCAGACGCGCTGTTCGGGCCCGGAGATCCGTTGCGAAACCCAAAACGTCATTGCGGCGTTGGCTTCCGGCGTAGCGTGCAGGCGTCCTTCGCGAGGCGCGGAAGCTGCGCGCGATGAGTGGCGATCGGGCGAAGAACAGAGTTGCCGCCGGCGAGGTGCTCGGCGCGCCGCCTCAGTGGGCCAAGGAGCGCCGCGCTTGGGCGGGGATCGTCGGCAATAACGAGGTGGTCTACGAAGATCATCACATCGTCGTCTTTCACGATCCCGTCAACGAAGAGCACGAGTCGGCGCGCGCCGCCGGCGAGCTCCGCCTCACGCTGCTTTCGAAGAGAGACGGCCTCGATTCGCTGATGGACTTGAGCGTGGCCGACGAAGAGTTGAGCGCCGCGATCCTCCACGGGATACAGCAAGCTGCGTTGCGCCTCGGGCTCCAACGAGAGGGCTTCGAGGTGCGCGCCCACGTCTATCCGCCCATGCAGAGCCGGCCCGAGTTGGCGTTCAAAATACGGGCCGGCAAACCGCCCAAGGACACCGTCGCCGCAGCCGGCTAGCAGTTCAGAAGGCTGTGCTGGATACGAAACAGGAATGCGAGGTTACTTGCCTACGCTAATCGTAACGTCGGCCGGAAGGTTGATGTCGGTGGTAATGGTCTCGATCGGTGAACCGCCCGCCGGGTAGTTCCAAATAGCTACGTCTTGCCTTCCGAGGTCGGCCACGGCGACGATGTTTTTCTGAATCCAGAAGCCGGCCGGGTTCCCGACGCCGTCGAGCGGCGTGCTGCCTGCCCTTGTTCCCTTCTTTCCGCTGATCGTGAACTGGTAGATCGTCCCAGCTCCTGGGTCGAGTATTGCCAGGTACGTTCCGTCCCAGCGAATGGTGCCGGGGAAGGAGAAGCTCTGGTTCAGTGTTATCGTTTCGAACGATTTGCCTCCCTTGGGAAGCTCTAGGAACTCGATTTGACTTCCGGAGTTGTAGCCGTCTACAAACAGATTGCCGCTGCCATCGTACCCGTCGTTGTACGTGTCTTGCAGGCCATCAGTGTAGAGTTTGCCGTTGCCCTTTGCGTGGTCGAAGACTTCGACGTCTTGGCTTGTCAAAATCGTCACCGCGAGATTCCCGGTTTTCGGGTCGATGGCGCAGGCGGAAGGCCCCGCGGGGGAAATGCTCAGGCTCGAGATCGGCGTGGTGCCGCCATGCGCGTACTCCAGCGCCTGGTTTGACCCAGAGGCCACGACCCAAAAGTTGCCTTTGCTCTTCTTGGACGTGCACTCGCCCGACGGGGCGGAGATCCCGGGCAGCGTATTAACCAACTGACCACCGGGATACGAAAAAGCCAAAACGTCACCGCCGCCCGGGTTTGCAACGTAAAGCAGGTCGCTGTTCGCTTGTGCGACCGCAGCGGTGTTCGGTGTCGCGCCCAGATTCCCGATCGGGACCTGCGACGCGCCGCACCCGGCGAGCATGGCCGTGGCTGCGCCGATCCAAAGGACGTTCTTCACTAGAATTCCTCCGAGTTTATTTACGAGTAAGGTTAAGCGCTAGTGTACTGGCAAAGAAATGAAGAAATTCTGAAACAACCGCGGTGCTCTTGCGGAGGGATTCACGCAAACAGCGGCGTCGTGATATAACGTTCGGCGTTGTCGGCGAGCAGCACGACGATTACCTTGCCTTCTGCGTTTGGGCGAGAAGCAATATCCAATGCGGCCGAGAGCGCCGTTGCCGTTACATCGGAGAAGAGCATGGCGTCTATGGAGAGGTTGGGCAAGACTTAACAGGAGCCTCCACTTACCGACGGAATTGAGTTAGCCTTATGAAAATTGAATCGACGCGACGCGGGGAGGCACTGGCCGCCGCCACACTCATTCTTTTCGCATCCGGCTGCGGCGGAGCGGCCGCGCCGGCCGGATCGGCCTCGGTCATGCCGCCGGCGTCTGCCCGCTTGCATCATGCGGGCAGCTGGATGTCGCCCGAGGTGAAGAGCGCAAAGGCGCTGCTTTATGTCGGCGATCCGACAGGCAGCCCGTCGTATAGCGGGGTCATCGACATCCTGTCCTTACACGGTCTGCAGTATAAGCTCGTCGGCCAGATTCAAGACGACGCCATGCCGGAAGGTATGACGACCGACGCCGCCGGCAATCTCTACGTAGCCGACTTGGGCGTCTCGACGGAAGGCCAGGCACACGGCGACATTAAGGTGTATCCGAAGGGCTCCACAAAGTACTCGCGCTATATCGTCCCGACCCATTGGGTTCCCAACGATATCGCGGTCGGGAGCGACGGGACGATGTACGTCGCAAACATCGCGCCGTTTGCGAAGTTCTCGCCGGGCTCGGTCTCGATCTATCCGCCGGGGGCGAGCGAGCCCTCACGCGTGTTGCGCTTGCATAACTTTCAAGTCGACGGCATAACGCTCCAGGCCCAAACGAACACGATCTATATTTCGTATCAAGGAAACGGGAGCAGCGGCAACATCGCCGAGTTCAAGCACGCGCGAGGGAAAGCGATCGACCTCGGCGTGAGCTACGCCGAACCGTGGGCGATCCTCGAGGACGGCAGCGACAATCTCCTTGCGTTGGACGGAAGCGGCACGGTCGAAGTCTATTCCGAGGCGACGGGCAAGCTCGTGCAGCAAATCCCGGTTCCCAATGGCGCGGCGTGGGAGGCGTTCAATCAGAAACGGTCCGAGTTGTTCGTCTCGAACTTCGAGCAAGTGGAAGTCCTGAGCTATCCCGCCGGTAAGGTGATTGGATCGATCAACGAGGGATGGAGTACGGCGAACTACCCGACCGGCGTCGCCTACTGGCCGCCGCCGTAGGGATTCCTAGTACTCCTCAAGTGCCTTGACGATGGGGCCCAGTTCGGCAGCCAATTGCCGAACACGCGGATCACCTGAATCGGCGTACAGCTTGAGAAGCGTTTCGTAGTTCCAAAGAGTGCCCTCGCGGCGGCCCGTGAAGCGATCCCAGACGCCGGGCCCAACGCGCTGAAGGTCGGCGAGCGTCGCCCGCGCGTTGTGAAGCTTGTCGGCAGCGCTCACCAGCAACACCGATGAATCGGCCGTTCGCCGAGCGTTGTCATGATAGCGCTCTTTGCGAGCGCGCCACTCTTCTTTCGCCCAAGGTTCAACTTCCAAAGAATCGGAACAGCCCTCGACGATCGCGGCAACGCGGTCTCCAAAGCGGGCGCGAATCAACGCGAGCTGCGGATGGCCGCCCTGATCCTCGGGAGCGTCGTGCAAGAGCGCCGCGATCGCCTCGTCTTCGTGGCCCCCGGCCTCGAGCACGATGCTTGCCACGGCGAGGAGGTGGCTGACATAGGGGATCTCCGTTCGCTTTCGGCGCTGGTTACGGTGAACGTCGTTCGCGTGAGCAAAGGCCTCAGCAAATCGATCGGAGAGAACGACCATCAAGGTATCCTTCGGGCGAGTGCTCGCAGTTCTTCGAGAATGAGCACTTGCGACGCTTGCAGCGACGCAATAGCGTCACCGTTTTGTGTCGAGAGCGTATCGAGCGCCGTGCCCACTCCGCGAGCGAGCGCCAGGAGCGCGTCGCACTCATCGGGCGCGTAAGCCTCGCCGTCGCGTTTTGGACCGCAAACGAGCGCACCGACGAGATCGCCGCGCGAGATCATGGGGAATGCCAGTTCTCCGTGCAGCTCAGAGTCCTCGAGCGAATGCAGGTTGACCGGTTTGCTCCAGGCTTTAAGGGCAATGATCCCCGGATCATTTGGGTCGATGCGGGCGCGAGATCCATTGCCGCGGTTCACGTACCCCTGCGCCTCATCGCGCACGAGAATCGTCGCATCGTCGGCATCGGTGTGCGCCAGCACTTCCCGAATCGCCCGGTTGAGCAGTATGTCGCGATCCCTGATGTAGGCTGACTCGCCTGCGAAGCGCCGCAGCGCGGCTTCGTCGTCGTGCCGCTTCCGGAAGAACACGCGATCGACGAAGACATCGACGTACTGGTGAATGTAACGCATGGATAGACCGAGTGCGAGCGCGACGACCATCCCGGCCATCACGCTGGTCGTATGGCTGGCGCTGACGAGCCACTGGCCGACGGACCATTCGACCAAGATGAAGGCGCCGATGACGATCGCCGAGACGATGCCGAACACCGCCGCCCGGTTCAAGACGAAGCCGATGTCGATCAACCGCCGGTTGAGAGCGACGTACGTCACGACCAGCGGCGTGGAAAAGAGCACGAGACTATAGGTATAGGTCATCGCAAGATAGCCGGCATAAGAGTGCAGGTGGATCCCCGCCGTATCGAGCGCGTAGCGCGTAAGAACGAGGAGCGCCGGCGGGACGAGCAGCCATGCCGCGCGCTTTTGTTCGATCCCTTGCGCTGCTGCAGTCGCAAGCACGCCGCATCCCAGCGCGGCGAGCAACGCAAGGCCGAACAACGGCCCCGCGGCAGCCCACAAGAGCCGCATGGGATCGAACCACAACGTGATGACGCCGAGGACGCCCACACACCCAAGCACGATCGAGGTTGCGACGAAAACATAGCACAACGTCTCCGTTACGCGCCGACCCTGCGAGAGCGGCGTCCCGAAACAGCCGGCGCACGCGGCCCAAAACGCTACCGCCAAGGGCCCGAAAAACACGGTGCCCATGCGGAAAACGACATAGACCCACGTCCACGGCGCGGCAAACGCAAACGGAGCGGTAACCTGCCACAGCGCGTAAGAGACCAGCGCCAAACACAGGAACCGCATCTCGCGAACGTGCGATCGGCGCCACGCGATCAGCGCTGCAAGCAGCGCGATCCATATTTGACCAGGCCAATTGAAGAAGGCATCCCAGCGTCGCCTCAAGTTGGGCGGACCCGGCGTCACGACGGCCGTTTGCTGCGCCGAACCGCGACGGACCAGGATGGTCACGCGCCGCCCGCTCAACGGTTGGCCCAGAAGTGAGAACCGATCGAGCAGATCGTTCGCGCGTAGATCGACTCGATCACCCGCGCGCAGGCCGCCGAGCTCGGCTGCGCCGCCGGGTTCGATCGATTGAATCGTGAGATTAAACGGCTGCGAGGAATCCGAGACCGTTGCACCCCAGATCCCGAGCCAAGGCGAAGCGCCGCCCATCCCGGTCGCGCCGAAAAGCTCGGCCAAAGCAGCGAGTCCCGTTATCCCGCAGAGCACCAGGATTGCCACGCGCCACGCACCGGGCTTCATCGAAAAACAGATTACAGGTTCAGGTTGGGCAGCCTCTTATGGCGCAGAGTGCGGATCATTTACACTTCAGCACGTGACTTACGGCCCGTCGTGTTACTGCGCCTTCGTCCTTGCTGGCCCCGCTCAACCAGAGGTGGAAAGCGTCAAGGTAGCCTGCTTCTAGTCGCCCACCGATTCAAGGAATAGGCGTTGGGTGAAGGCGCCTCGGTCTTTGTTTTTCTTCTCACGAAGCGCCTCGAGCTCTTCGCGAGAATGGCCGTACGTCGTTAGAATGGCCTCCACGACTTCCTCGAGATCAGCGAGCTCGGCGAGCAACGCCTCGTCGGTCGCGTCGAAGAGCTCCCGAGCTTCCTCGAGGGCTTTAGCCTTGAGCGCGAGGCGAAACTCACCGTCGCGCAGCGTTCTCCACGTCGCCGCCTTGCCGGCCCGCTCGATTATCTCTGGAATGCGATCCCGAACCAGCTTATCGTATTTCTTCATATCGGCCAAAAGCCGGGCCACTCGACCGAGATTGCGGCTTGGTAGAGCCGCTCAATCTCCGGCTCGCTGATTGCCAGCGATACGCCCTCGCGAGATAAAGCCCGGTTCCGCAAGATCAGTTTATGGATGAAAGTGTCGGCTGGAAGCCAGTCAGACTTCTCCGCGTTGCACTTAGCACAGGCCAGCACGAGATCCCAAAGGTCGTCCTCAAGCAAGAAGCTCCAGGGGATGACGTGGTCCACGGTAGGAACACGCTCGACGCCAAACGCTGAATGGCAATAAAAGCATCGCGACTCAGTCTCGGCGCGGAGGATTTTTAGATACCGGTGCATCGACCGCCGAGACGCTCCATCCCTCGAGACCTTTTGCACGATCCGGGGTGCAAGGCGATTACAGTTCTCCAGAAATTCGGCCCAGTAGAAGTTTGCAATCAGCTCGAGGGTTGGGGCCTGGCTTCTCAAAAATGAGCGAGCCTTGGAGGTGATCGCGATATAGTTCGATCCCGGCTCCCAGCGATAGAGAAACGGCATGTTGGCCGGTTTGCTCTCATGAAACGCAGTCAAGACATTAACTGTAAGGAGCCGAGACATTTGATGGTCTATTTTTTCTCGACCCGTTGCCGGCAAGCTTGACAGCTCGCGCGCCTTATACTTCGCGGCCGTTTGTCGAATCAGTTTTACCGCCGTCGATTCCTTGCTCAGCACGAGCGCCTGGCGCAGATGGTAGACTGCTGTCTGATTCCAGTATAACCTCGTGAACTCCCGGCCGATCGAATCGAGCGGTATCTGAAGATCGTCCGACCGGCCACAGCATCGGACCAAGGCTTTGAGTAGTGCCGGCTTGTAGCTTGCGGACTTGAGCGCGCGCTTCATTAGCGCGGCGATGTCGCTGATTCGTAGATCGCCGTCGCTGATCAGAGAGCTCTCCATCGCTCGCGCACTTGGGTTCTTTCTAGACGGCTGGCGCGACCATCTGTACCGATGGGAGGCCGGAAATCATGATGTTGCATCCTTGCCAGCCGGCACGGCGAGCCGTTTGTGAGAGCGGCTTTCGGGGAACAACGCGATCCTCGGTAATGAGACGGCCGGGAATCGCGTCGACGAAGACGACGGTGTTGAACCGTTTGTCAAACTCAACGAAGATGTGCTCCGGCATCTCGCCGCGGCGGATGTAGTCAATAGTAGGCTGATAGGCGGCACCAGTGATCCGAAGGCCAAAGCGCCCGTCCTTCGCCTTCAGTTGGTAAAATCGGTCACAGACGTAACATTTGAAGTCCGCGACGGGAGTATTGTTCGGCAGCCGATCGAGGGCGTCGCTCTCGGTGTCTAAGCAGTATAGGTTGAATGATGCCCAGGTCTCCAATGCGACGCGCGCCACCTGTGCCGCACTGACAAAGGGAGCCGCGATCGAGAAGTCGAGCAATGGGCTAAACACCGCCGGGACATCGGTTCGTTCATACTGCCCCGGCCGGACGAAACACAGTAAGCCTTGGTCCCGCAGGACCTGGAGGCTCTGTCGAATCTTCGCATCGATGAAGCGGTTGTTGGGAAACTCTCGCTGGAGTTCATCGTGATATGCGAGCACGTCAGCGAGGGAAAACGCTCGCGGCAGCGTCTGCACGATATCGCGAACGGTCTCCTTCCAGGTCTGCGATTGTGCCATTTGTCCTCCGAGCCAAGTGATCGGTGCAATTACCGTCGTTACGGAAGAACTGAGCTCAACCCTGGAATGACCTCCGGGCGCCGACACAGACATATAACGGAGGCAGTTATCGCGCCGGGTGTCGATTGCGGTGCGTGTTTCCTCGGTCCAGATCGCGGGGCCAGAGGGCCTTGCACGCACCGCCGCACTTTAGGCACGGCCAATAGGTGCTGACCCGCGGCGAGAGAGGGTCCACGGTAGCTGCGCTCCGGGCAGATCGTTGCCGCGCTGCCGAACACGAGGCCCTATTGTACGGTCGCGGCGGCCGGTGTGGAGCGAAAGCATCGAGCGAGTAGGTACGGCGCGATGCGTCCGCGGAAGAGTGACCTCGAAGTTTATGACGATGCCTTTGCCAGACCGGTTCTACGTAGGCGTGACCGACACACAGTGGTTCACGTTCCTGCGGGGCGAACCGCTGCTCGACGAAGTGAACTTCTGGAGCCCCGGCGGTCGCACAATAAAAGCGGAACGGGGAATGCCGTTTCTCTTCAAGCTCAAGTCGCCTGAGAATGTCATCGGCGGGGGAGGATTCGTTTCGTTTGTGGAGCGGATGCCGATCGGTGACGCTTGGGAGTTCTTTCGACGGGAGAACGGCGCAGCCAGTCTGGAGGAGCTTAGGCTCCGCATCGAGGCGAATCGCAAGGCGCCGGCCAGCGTTGAGGACGAGATTGGCTGCTTCATCTTATCGCAGCCATTCTTCCTCAGTAGCGCGATTGCGCCACCAGAAGATTGGTCGGGCTCGATTCAGGGCGGGAAGTATTACTACCTGACTGACATCGTAGCTCAGCGGGTCTGGCGCGACGTTTCGGTTGCGTTGGCATCCAGCCAGCCTTGCGTTGCTGCAAGTCCGTTCGGCGGTTACGGGGCGCCGGTCTGGCAGCCGACGCGCCTCGGGCAGGGGGCGTTTCGAAAACTCGTGCTCGACGCATACGAGCGCCGCTGCGCGGTGAGCGGTGAGCACACCGTCCCTGTGCTGCAGGCCAGCCACATCCAGCCGTTCGCGGACGTCGAGCAACATGAGATAACCAACGGACTTGCCTTGCGATCGGACATCCATACGCTCTTCGACCTCGGGTACGTCACCGTGACCCCCGACTACCACTTCAAAGTTAGCGATCGTCTGAGGGAAGACTTCGATAACGGTGGGGTCTACTACGAGTATGCGCGAGGACGCCCTACCATATTTCTACCCGGCGATCGGGAGCTGAGGCCGAACCGAGAGCACCTGGAATGGCATCTAGCTACGAAGTTTAACGCCTAGCGTGCCGCTCGTTTTGATGCAGCGCGCCTGGCGCGACGATCCGAAGTATAAGGATACGGAGTTTGTCGTTTACCATTATCCGCGGCAGTACTTCGATCAAATACGCGGCGGCGAGAAGTTCGCCTATTATCGGCCGGCAAGAAATGCGAAGGCCGGCGAAGCGAGCGCGTACTTCGGTTGCGGAGAGCTCGGAGACTGGTGGACGGATCCGGGCGATGCGACGCACCGGTTCGTCGGGATCCGCAAGCCAATCCGGTTCCCAAATCCCGTACCGCATGTCGATCGGCAGGATCGAATGTACGAATCGGCATTCACGAGTCGAAACGCTTTTCAGGGTCGGTCCGTTCGTTACATCGACGATTTGGACTTCCATAGAATCCTCGACGCTGCCGGCCTGACGGGCGCGGTTTGGCGCGAAGCTCCCGCAGTTGACGAAGTGCTCAGCGGTCTGCTTGTTCCGGGCCTGCCTATGGAACCTCCCCGGGACGCGTTCCGACCACTGACTGTTGTTCCAGACGGCACCGGCTATCGGCCCACAGGAAAAACGATCGATGTGTTCGAGTCGGCAGCTCTGCAAGAGCGTGCGCGCGGCGATCATCAAGACACGCTCAAACTGGTTAAGGCGATGGTGGAGGCTCGCGACGGGCATTGCTTGTTCAACAACAATGTCGATCTGCTCGCGTCGTTTGCCTCGCAGCGATTGCTGGTGGAAGCGAAGAGTCTGGCGGTGCAGAGCGCAGCGGTCAATCGGATGCGCTACGGCATGGGGCAGCTCTTCGATTACGGAGTTCGATATCGGGCCGAGATAGGCCGGGCGCAGCCGGTGCTCGCCTTCGGGGCGATTCCGTCGAGCGAGGTCGGGTGGATTTCGACGATCCTTCAGGAGAACGGCGTGGCGTTCATCGCCCGCCAACGCGAATCACTCCTGCCGATGAACGATGCGGCCCGTGAGCTCCCGATCTTCTAGCGCGTCCGGCCAAAGAGCAGCTCGTCGCAGACGGCGTCGCTGCGATCGACGTAGAAGCCGGGCGATCTCCCTTCGAGCGCGAAGCCGCATTTCGTTAGCACTTTTGCCGAAGCGAGGTTTGGCGCGAAAACCGTAGCTTCGAGGCGGCGCAAGTCACCGCTTTGCAGGGCGAAATCCGAGAGCAGGCGCGCCGCTTCGGTGGCGATGCCGCGTCCCCAATACAGTCGGCCGAGCCAATAGCCGAAGAGCGCCGTACCGGCGCGCTCGCCCTCGTGCGGTTCGACGGCTATGCCGCCGGCGATGGCACCGGCGACCTCAATTGCGAGGATCTGCCCGCGCGGGGCGGCCATGGCTATCGCGATCCATTCTTCGGCATCGCGCAGCGCGTAGGGATGCGGGAAGCGTCGCGTCGTCCAGCGGACGACCTCGAAATCGTTGGCGACGGCGCAGAGCGCGCTTGCATCACCGCGGCGGTACGGGCGCAGGCGGCAGAGTTCTCCGGCCATCTCCCGAAACAACCCGTCTTCACAAGGCGCAGATGCGGCGATCGAACTCCAGATAGCCACCGACAAACACCCACTGCGGCGCCCACGAATTCGGCCGCTCCTTTGTGGGGGTTTGGTTGGCGTGATAGGACGGCGTGAAGCCATGGTCCATCACGAAATCGTCTTGCCGAGTACGGAGCCCGAAACCGAATGGGTGCGCGGACGCGCGCTGCAAAAAGTGAGCCCCAAGCGCACGCATTCCTTCCTGCAAGGAGCATTGACGACCGAACTCACCCGTTGGGCGGCAGGGCGAGGAGGAGTTCGCGGGGGGTGGCGCTTCCGCGTTGCACCGCCGGGCGAGATGCGCCGGCCGCTGGTTCCCGACGTCGCGTACGTTTCAAACGATCGCCTGCGCGAGTTGAGCGACGAGGATTTGGAAGTGCCTCCGTTCGCACCCGACGTCGCCGTCGAGATTCGTTCCCCCGACGACCGCAGCATTGACGTCGACGACAAGATCGACACCTATCTGCGCGCTGGCTCGTCGCTCGTAAGTGTCGTCAACGCGCAAAAGCGCGTCGTCGAGCTTCACGATCCGCTTGCGACCGTGCGCCTCGACGAGGGTGCGGCGATCGAGCACGCCGCGCTGCCCGGATTCCGCTATCCGGTGCGCGACCTGTTCGCTGTCCTTCGCCGGCCCTAGCTGCGCTTAGGGCGTTATGGAAAAGGCGGTACCTTTGCCGCTGGAGCCGCCAGTAGTCGTGCCATACAGCGCGCCGTCGAACTCGACCAGTCCCGCGGTCGGAGAGACACCGTCGGATCCAGCGAAGGTGTGCAGCACCCGTTCATCCCCTTGCGGAGTGATTTCAAAGACCGTGCCGTCGTTGTTGGTTCCCCCGCCAAAGCAGGTCGTTCCGTAGAGATTCCCCTTGTAGGCAAGAAGCGGTGCCTCAGGGTATCTGCCGTCTGCTGTTCCGCTGCCAAACGTATGAAGAATGTGCTCTTTGCCGCCGGCGGTCACGCTGAACACGGTGCCGGCGAGGGTCGTGCCGCCTCCCTCGGTCGTGCCGTACATCACGCCGCCTAGCGTCGCGAGCCCGGCAATCGGTGATTCCCCGTCGCCAGACTCCTTGAACGCGTAGATTACGTTCTCGTCACCCGAAGTCGTGATGCTGAATACCGTTCCGCGGTTCGCCTTACCGCCCCAGGCGGTCGTACCATAGAGCGTGTCTTTGATAGCGATGAGATTGCCGAACGGCGACGCGCCGTCCGGGGAGTTGGCGAAGCCGTGGATCACGCGCTCCTTGCCAAGAGTCGTGATCGCGTAAACCGTGCCTGCATCTTTGCTGCCGCCGCCATAGGTCGTTCCGTAGAATTTGCCCTTGAAAGCGAAGAGCCCGCCATTCGGGTCTGCGCCATCCTGTCCGCCGCTGAAGTCGTACGTCCACAGTTCGGTGCCGTCGGTCTTCAGCGCGAAGACCGTTCCAGGGCCCGACGAGCCGGGTCCGTTGCCTGTCGTCCCGTACAGCACGCCGTTGTGGAAGAGAATCGGACTCTCGGGGAATCTGCCGTCGGTAGAAAAGCTGTGAACGACCGTCTCCTCACCGCTGGGCATGAGGCTGAAAACGGTCCCGTTACCGAAGGCGCCCCCATCAGTGGTTGTGCCGTACAACAGCCCGTTCACCACGATCAAACCGGCGCTGGGCCCCCAACCGTCTTTGCCGTGGAAGTTAAAGACAGTCTTGAACTTGATCTTGTGTTGGTGGTGCCGTGCAGGCGTGCTCGTGCCGAGCGCAGTTGCCGGAACGACGTTGGAGGCTGGTACGCGCGCGCAAGCGCAAAGCACCGCGGCCAATGCGATAGATGAAACGACGCTTCTTAAGCTCATAGAATCGTCGTATTCGCATACGCGGTCCGCGGAACCGGCCACCCGGGGAAACAATCAGTTGCTGGAAGGTGTAGATGCGGCGATGGAACTCCAGATCGATGGGCTGAACAAGCGCTACGGCGTCGTTCACGCCGTTCGTGATTTCACACTGCGCCTCGAGTCCGGGATTCTCGGGCTTCTCGGCCCCAACGGCGCGGGGAAATCCACGCTCATGCGGATGCTTGCGACGGTAACACGGCCTACCAGCGGAACGATCCGCTTCAACGGAAGCGACGTCGGCAAATCGCCCGACGAGCTGCGCCGCACGCTCGGCTATCTCCCGCAAGATTTCGGAATCTATCCACATCTCTCGGCGATCGAGTTCCTCGAATACATTGGCGCGCTCAAAGGCATCGGGCGGCGCGCGCGGCGCGCTCGCATCGCGACCCTGCTGGAAAGTCTCAACCTCGCTCACTCGGGATCGCGTCTTTTGGGCGGATTCTCCGGCGGTATGCGTCAGCGCGTGGGCATCGCGCAGGCGCTGCTCAACGACCCGCGGCTCCTGATCGTCGACGAACCGACGGCGGGATTGGACCCCGAAGAACGCGTGCGATTTCGAGCGCTCCTACGCGACATGGCCGGCGAGCGCATCATCATTTTCTCCACGCACATCTGTTCCGACATCGAGAGCCTGGCGACGCGCGTCGCGATCGTCGACCACGGAATGCTGCTCGCAGACGCGCATCCCTTAAAGCTCGTGCGCGGACGCGCGTCGCTGGAAGAGGCGTACTTGCAGATCGTCACCGGCGCGCGACCCGCCGCGTGAGCCGGCTCTGGGCGATCTACTCGTTGACGCGAGCGGATCTGCTGGAACGCACGCGCCGCTACCAGTACGTCGCGACGATCGCCGTGACGCTGCTGATCGGCACGTTGATGGTCCCGGCGAAAAACGCTGGCTACGAGACGTTCCTCATCGACGGCTACCGCGGCATCTACAACTCCGCGTGGATCGGCGCGACCTTCGCCATCCTGGCAACGATGATGCTCTCGCTCTTCGCGTTTTACAACGTCAAGAGCGCCGTCGAGCGCGATCGGACGACGCGCGTCGGCGAGATCTTGGCTGCAACGCCGATGACGCGCTTCGATTACGCCCTGGGCAAGGCGCTGAGCAACCTCCTCGTGCTCGGTTCGATGGCGGCGATTCTCCTCGTCGTCGCGATCGTGATGCAGTTCGTGCGCGGCGAGAGCGCCGCGTTCAATCTCGGGCAGATCGTCGCTCCGTTCGCGCTCGTCGTCGTGCCGACCGTTGCGATGGTCGCCGCCATCGCGCTGCTCTTCGAAATGATTCCGTGGCTGCGCGGCGGTCTGGGCAACGTCGTCTACTTTTTTCTCTGGTCGTGGTACTTGGTCTGGAGCTTTCAGTCCGAGGCGAAGCACGTGCCGTGGTGGCGAGACATGCTCGGCGGAAATCTCGTAATGCGGCAGGTCTGGGCGGCGATCTTGCACGTCGATCCCCGCGCGAAACTGAACTCAGTCGAGATCGGCGCGGGCGGCGAAAGCGCGCGCCACCTCTTTACCTTTCACGGGTTCGCGTTTTCCGGAAGCGACGTGGCGGAGCGTTTGGTCTGGTTTGCGGTTGCGCTCGGCGTCGTCGCCGTGGCGGCGCTCCTCTTCGATCGCTTTGCCAAGCCGGCTCGCACCGCCGAAAATACGAAGCGCAACGCCGTCGTCGTGCGGTGGCAGTCGGCGGTGGCGCGTTTGAGCAGCCCGCTCGTCGATGCGCTCTTTGCCGGCGAGTTCGGCGCGATCGTGCTCGCCGAGTTGCGGCTGCTCCTGCGGGGCCTGAGCTTTTGGTGGTACGCCGTTGCGGCGGGCTTATGGATATTCCAGCTCTTTGCGGATGCGAAAGTGCAGAGCATCGCGGTCGGGCTCGCTTGGATCTGGCCGATGCTGGTGTGGTCGCAGTTGGGCACGCGCGAGGGCGTCTGCGCGACCGAGCAGTTTATCTACCCGACGCTCCATCCGATTCGGCGGCAGTTCGTCGCGCAATGGCTCGCGGGCGTGCTGCTCGCCCTTGCGACGGCGGGCGCTTCGCTCGTCCATTGGGCAGCCGCGGGGAATCTCGGCGGAATCGAAGGCATTCTCGCGGGCGCAATCTTCGTCCCGACGCTCGCGATCGCGTGCGGCGCCCTCTCGGGCACCACGCGGCTCTTCGAAATCGCCTACCTCGTGCTCTGGTACATCGGCCCGATGAACCGCACGAGCTTCGATTTCACGCAAGGCGCATACGCGCCGGAGTTCACGGCGGCCTCGGTCGTGCTCTTCGCGATGGCCGTCGGCGCGCGCAAGCTCCGGCTGCTCCACGCGTAATTCGCGTTCGGATGGTATTGGCCGGATCTTAACCGAAAGCGCTCCTTATATGAAACCGCTTAACCTCACCAAAACAGCCCCGCGCAGCCCGCGCGAACAACTCGTGGGACTCGTGTTTATTCCGAGAACGATCGACAAGATGCGCGCGCTGCTTCCCGGCGGAAATACGGGCAAGTATCATGTCGACGGCGCCAGCCTCGCCCTGCTCGAGCAGATCGGCGTCGATCCCGTGCAGTTCCAAGAGCTCGTTGCAAGCGCGGCCTCCGACGCCGACATTGCGGCGTGGCTGCAGGAGCGCGCCGACCTATCGCAATGTGCCGGGATCAACGAGCGTTTCCTGACGATCGGACCAGCGACGGCGTCGCCCGAGAACATCGAGAACTTTGTTGCGGACCTCGAACCGGAAATTGCGGAGTCGACGTACGCAACGTTCTCCGAGGCGCTGGATCGCGACGACGTCGCCTATTTGAAGGCTTGCGCTACGCTATAAGAACGGGCGTATCTACTTCGGCGCTTTGCTAATCGCGGCGCCAAACGGATATGCGAAGCCGGTGAGGGTCTTCGTCGGAGCGCCGCCTTTGGGATACTTCCAAATCCCGACGTTCGCGGAAGAGTCGTTCGGCCCGACCACCTTCTTGCCGTCGATAAAGTACTGGAAGATGCCATCGGAATCGTTCAACGATGTCGTGCCTTCGATCTTACCGCCCGCACCGTTGGTCTGGTAGATGTTGCCGTTCTTCGCGTCGCCGACCGTGACGTACTTGCCGTCCCACTGCACGCCGCCCGGCGTGGTGATCGACACGCTAAGCGGGATCTCGGTGAAGCTGCTGCTGCCTTTCGGCAACTCCGCGAACTCGAAGTTGTTGCTGCTGTCGACGCCGTCCACGAAAATGTTGCCCTTGTTGTCGTAGCCGATTTGATAGCCGAGGTGGAGATTCGCGTCGTTCAGTACGGTCGGGCTTCCTGAGGCGTTGGCGAAGATCGCCACACCGCCGCCGCCCCCTCCGGCCGACGGCTCGAAGTCAACCGCCGCGAGGTTTCCGGTCGTCTTATCGACGGAGCATCCCTCCATGTACTCGCCGGGGTTGCTCAACGTGTTGATCGGCGACGTTCCGCCGTGCGCGTACTCGATAATCTCCTCTGATGCGAAGGTCGTGAAGAACACGTCGCCCTTCTTGTCAACGCACTCGCCCTGCGGTTCACCCAGCCCGGTCAACGTGCCCATCAGTTGGCCCTTCGGATAGGAATAGACATAAGCGTCGCCCGTTGCATCATCGAGATAGAGCAGATCCGACTTCTTCGCGGCCGGATTCATCCAACTGCGCCCTTCGACTGCGCTCAGGGTGACATTGGGAGCGCCAGGGGAACTCACGTAGCCACTCGCGTTTGCCACGCTACTGGGTCCGCTCAAGCCCGTCGTCTGACCGCAGCCGGCCGACGCCATCGCGACCGCTGCCACCGCCGTCATCAAACTCAACCGTGAACTCATAAGGTACCTCCGAGCAAAAAGTGGACTAGGGCGTTACGTTGGCTTCTTTATACGTGGTGCTGGAGAGCGCGCCCTTTGCATTGCGTTCAGCGTGACACGGTGCGGAGTTTGAGCGGCAGCGTCGCCGACACGCAGTTGCCGTCGCCTGCCCGTTCCACGGTTAGGTCGAGGGCCACCGATTGGGCCAAGAATAACCCGCGTCCGTCCTCCGCGAGAAGTTCGATGCGTCCCTCGCCGTTGCGCAGCGCAAAGGGCTGTCCGCGATCGCAGATGCGGACGATCGCGGTCTCGCCGCTCCACTCGAGTTCGACCTCGGCGGGCCCGGGAGTATGCCGCGCCACGTTTCCGAGCAGTTCGTTGACGATCAGCTCCACGGTCGGAAGCTGGGCGTCGTCGTCGGTCATTTCCCCGAGCTGCCAGAGCAGCGCGCGTTTGATACGGCGCGTGGAGCGTTCGCTGCGTGCGTCGATCGTCCAACGCATCCGCTGCCGCGGGAAGGCTGCGGCCGCCAGCGCGGTAACGCACAAAAACAGCAATGCAATGTCGTCGCGCGCCGAGCGTCCGGCAACGACGCGCTTGACGATCGCCTGCGCGATGTTCTGCGATGCGTCGCGGTACTCTGCCTCGATCGCTTGGCGCAACTCTTCCCGCCCCGCGAGGTAGTCGCGGCTTATCTCAACGAGGCCGTCGGTGAAGAGCACGATCGCCGAGCCTTCGTCGAGCATCACCTCGTGCGTTTCGAAGACGGCTCGATGCTCGATGCCGAGCATCAAGCCGCGTCCGGGCAGCGATTCCACCTCCCCGCCGGTTCGCACCATCATCGGCGACGGATGCCCGGCCAGGGCGTACCGCATCGTCCCGTCGGAGAGATCGAGCGTCGCGAAGAACGCAGTCAGCAGCACGGTACTCTCCGAACGGCAGAATAGCCGGTTGGCATGCTCGAGCACGATGGCCGGATCGTCGTCGATGTACGAGGCGGTGCGCAGCGCTTGCCGCGCTTGGCCCATGATCGTGGCTGCTCGCAGGCCGTGCCCGGCGACGTCGCCGACACTCACGCCCAGCAGTCGGTCCGAGATCGTGAAGACGTCGTACCAGTCGCCGCCAACGTCGGCGCCGCTGTACGCGGGCACGTAACAGGCGTCGAGCCGCACGCCGGCCACGGTTGGCAGCCGTTGGGGCAGTAGCGCCCGCTGAAGAATGGTGATCATGTCGTGCTCGCGTTTGGTGCGCCGCATCATCTCGCGATACACGAGATCGAGCTCGGCGATCTCGTCGTTGCCGCGGATGTGTTGCGCCTCTTCCCCGGCGGCCAGCCGCCGCGCGTTTTCGGCCAGTTGCGTGACGCGTCCGGCGATGTTCACGCCAAAGCGCAGCGCCAGCAGCATCGTGACCACGATGCCGAGCGCACAGATGCCGATCAAGGCACCCGTGAGAATCGCGATCTGACGCCGTACGACCCGCAAGCGATCCAGCGTGAGGCTCCGCTGCCGTTCGTTGAAGTCGCTGCGCGCGGCGACGATCTCCACCGCCAAGCGGCGGACCCGTGGCGAACTCGCCAACCGCGTTTTCGCGGCAACGTTGCTCGCGCGGGCGTAACCGAGATATTCGCTGATGACGTCGAGCCCTTGGGTCAACGCGCGGGCGAGGCGAAGTTCCGCCGCACGTCCGCGCGGCAGCGCCTGCTGCAGCTGCGCGAGCGTGGCCAGCATCTCCGGCAGCTGCCGGCGAACGAGTTCGTAGTTTCGCAGATCGCTTTCGCGATGGCTGCCGTCGAAAGTCAGAACGCTGCGGCTGGCCTTATCGACCATCGCGGCCGCTTGATCGGCCTGGGAAAGCAGCGCGGTGAGGTTCCGCGACTCGTCGGCCTCAACCGCATTACGCCACTGCAAAAAGAGCGCAGAGCCCAGCAGCAAGAGAAGAAAGCCCAGCGGCACCGCGCTGAGCAGGAGCGTGCGTTGGCGAAGGCCCAGCGGTTTCATCGCGCGTCGGCGCTCATTTACGGAGGTTTCGAGCCCTGATCGCCGTCGTCCGGTTGCGGAAGCTCCAACTTTGGCAGCTTGCGATATTCTCCGCGAAGGTACACTCCCAGGTCCTGTTCCTGTTCGGCTTCCGACTCGTGCGCTTCGCGCGCTTGGAATAAGCGCGCGAGCCAGTCAATTTCCGAATCCGGGTAGTTGTAGCCGAGGAGTTCGATGACGTCCTCCGCCAGCAGCGTCTCGATATCCCATGGGTACTCGCGAAGGTCGATGCCGGCTTCCAACGTTCCGTAAACGGCCACCATCGGAACGCTCGTCGGCTGGAAGCCGATAATGTTGAAGTCCTGTCGTACGAACTCCACATTCGAGCGATCGGCGAGGATCGGCCGCGTATGGATGACGCGAATGTCATCACCCTCATGCTGCCATGCCTCCTCCAGTACGACGTGCCCCACGACGGGAACCCGAAGAAAGATGGCCGGATGAAACGGGCCGAAATCTTCGTCTTGACCTGCGCGAATGAGCGGCGGCGGCGGCTCGGAGATGTCCCCGATACGCGATCCGATGAACTCGTAGGCCGTTGCGTCGAGCCTTTGCCCGAAGTCGGCTTCGAACGCTAAATACGTCCGCGAATCGTCGTCGCTCTCTGCCTCGCTCGCATCGCCTTCCAGCTTCTCATAAACGTCGGGGATGTAGGAAGACGCAAATATCCCCGCGCGAGACAAGATATCGAGCAGGGGAGTGAGATCGTCCAATAGCGCCTTCGCTTCCTGCTCGTGACGGAGACGATAACGTTTGACGGCCTTTTCGTCTTCCACCGGAGCATCGGCAAACTCGCCGGCGGCGCCCTCAAGGCTCTTCGCACGCTTCAGAAGATCGGCAAGCGTGATCCCGCGTGCCTCGTTGCGTTTTGGTTCGGACTTGGCTTTGGCCATGTGTTGCCTCTTCGCGCTTACGGTAACGTTCTAGATGAGGGGATATTCGATGCAGCCGCCACGGGACAGCTTCTGACCATCGGTACCGGCATGCTGCTAGGGGACGCGTTGGGCGCCCGAGAAATTGAGCGGCTATGATGCGGAGTTTGGTCGTGGCGGGTGCGATCGCCCTGGCGCTTCTGCCGCCGGCCGTAGCGCTCGGGGCACCGACGGCCCCTGTTCGCGGCGGCCCCATTGCGCCGCCGCCACCGCGTTCTGCGGTGGGCCGCTCCGCCGGTCAAGATTCTTTCAAAGTCCCGTTTCATGTCAACCTGCGCCCGAGGTTCGGCGAGCCTAACATGCAATCGACGCTTTCGCCGTACCGTTCGCACGGCTGGCAATGGGCGCCCCAATACATTGGAAATCAGCCGCTCTGGTACCAAAACGGCTGCTTCGCCAACAACCTCTTCGGAGCTCCGTCAACGTTGTCGAGCGACGCTTCGGTGGGGCCAGGCGTCACGCTTGGCTCCCTCGTCGACGATCGTTCGAAGCATGTGATCTCTTCGACGCCTTCATCCGAGCCAAGTCTGCCATTGAGTGGCGGCGCGGTCGTGACGTTGCAACCAACGTCATGCGGGTCGGCGAATACCATCAACCTCTAAGGCGCACCGCCAACTAACGCGCTTTACGAACGGTTCTTTTGGATCGTCGCGTAGAGCGTTCCGAAGAGTTGCTGGAGGTCGCTGTTCTTCTCGACCGGCCGGCTGTTGGCGAAGAGCGAAACGACCAGCCCCGAGTTTGGAAAATAGAGATGCGCCGCTCGAAAGCCGAGCGTTTCGCCCTGATAGAACCAGAACACGCCAAACGCCGGCGTATAGCGCGCGGCGACGCCGAGGCCGAAACCGGCGGGGTCGTCAACTGTCGGCTTCGCGAGCGGCTTTGCGGTCTTGATCGAGATCAGGCTCAGCAGTTCGGCCTTCTGCTGTGCGGGTAGGAGCGACGTCCCCTCGTAAAGCGCGCGGGACCAAGTACTTAGATCTTCCGGCGTCGAGACGATCGAGCCGGCACCTTGCGCCCACGATAGGCTATCGGGGGTCATGTTCTTGCCGATGAACGTGCGGAAGCCGGGATCGTCGTTTTCGTAGTATCCCGCTACGACCCGCGCGGCGATCGGCGCGGGGAACAGGTGCGACGTGTAATAGGTATTCTTCAGGCCAACGCTTGCGATGATGCGGTCGATCTCGGCGGCGAAGCTTTTGCTTGGGCTGCGTGCCGCGACGATTTCTTGCGCCAGCAAATAGCCCGTATTGGAATACGAGTACTCCGTGCCGGGCGTCAACTGGAACTTCGGATACACCAGTTTGATAAGCGTGCTCGACGCGACGTTCGCCATCGGGTTATCCGTATACATCTTATACCAGGCCGGCGTATCGTCGTAGGTCGGAATGCCGCCGGTCATGCTGAGCAGCTGTCGCAGCGTTATCTTGCCGTACTTCGGATATTTCGGGAGATACTTGCCGATGGGAGCATCGATCGACAGCCGTCCCTGCGCCTCGAGCTGCAGGATGGCCACGGCAGTGAAGGCCTTGGTGTTGCTTCCAATCTGATAAAGGCTCGTCGGCGTTACCGGCGGTCCCGACCCGTAGCGCGTCGTCCCCGCGGTGAGGTTGATGGGCGCCGCGTCCTTAGACAGACTCACCGAAAGCGAGAGCGACGAGAGGTGCTCCACCGCTCCGCGCTTCTTTAGATAGGCGTTGAGGTCGCTCTGCAGCGCGGCTCTAAGCGACGCCGGCCCTTGCGGCGGTGAGCTTTGCGCGAGGCCGGCGGAACCCAGGCCCAGGAGCAACAGCACCGCGCCAACCAGAGCGAACATAATCAAGCGAGAGAACGAGCGAAGCTGTAACAAAAACGCCTCCACGAAGCTTCCGTTGCGAGTGTTGCTTGCTTCACCGGCGGAAGGGCGAGTACCGCTCTGGTTCGACAGGCTCGCCGTGACAATCGGCCAAATAATTGTCATGCGAACGATGGCGATAGTTGCAATCCTTATGCTCGGCGCGGCGAGCGTCGCCGCTGGTGACCAGGCGGCCGGACGGCCGATCACTGCGAAGCTTCAGTGGCGCAGCGTCGGCCCGTTTATCGGCGGCCGCGTCGTTGCGGTCGCGGGCGTGCCGAGCGAAGCGAACCTCTTTTATATGGGCGCGGTCAACGGCGGCATTTGGAAGAGCACCGACTACGGAATCAAATGGGTGAACATTTCCGACGGCACGTTGCCGGGCGACAGCAGCAGCATCGGTGCGATCGCGGTCGCCCCCTCAAATCCCAGCGTAATTTGGGCCGGGACCGGCGAGAGCGACATTCGCGGCGACATGGTCACCGGCGACGGCGTCTTCAAATCGACCGATGCCGGCAAGTCGTGGAACTACGCCGGGTTGCGCGACACGCATACGACGAGTGCGATCGCGATCGATCCGCACAATCCCGGAATCGTTTACGTCGCGTCGATGGGGCACGCATTCGCCCCCGACTCCAACCGCGGTGTGTTCAAGACCGTCGACGGCGGCAAGACCTGGACGAAGGCGCTCTTCGTCAACGACGCAACGGGAGCGATCGCGTTGTCGATGGATCCCACGCACCCCGCAACGCTTTACGCCGCGATGTGGCAAGCGCGGCGCCAGCCGTGGAAACTCGTGAGCGGCGGTGCGGGCAGCGGCCTATACAAGACGACGGACGGCGGCGCGCACTGGACGAATCTTTCACGGAATCCCGGTTATCCAGGCGGCGTTCTGGGGCGGCTCGGGGTTGCGGTTTCGCCGTCGAACCCGCGCATCGTCTACTCGATCGTGCAAGCCAAAGCGGGCGGAATCTTCCGTTCCGACGACGGCGGCGCGACGTGGCGACGCACCAACGACGACATGGAACTGCGCCAGCGCGCGTTCTACTACATGAGCGTCTTCGTCGATCCGAAAAACCCCAACGTGATTTACGTACCGAACGTGCAAGGGCTGTGGCTCTCGCGCGATGCCGGGAGGACGTTTCGCGCGCTCCGTCCCCCACACGGTGACAACCACATCGTCTGGATCGACCCGCATAACCCGAAGATTTTGCTCGAGGGCAACGACGGCGGCGCGACCGTTTCGACCGACGGTGGCGAGACGTGGAGCGGCGAGCACAATCAACCCACCGGCCAGTTCTATCACGTCTCCATCGACGACCGGTTCCCGTTTCACATCTACGGCGCGCAGCAGGACGAAGGCTCGATCGAGGGACCGAGCGCGTCGGTGAGCGGCGCGATCTCCGGCGACGAGTGGCAGCGCGCGGCCTACGGCGAGAGCACGTTCGTCGCGCCGCAGCCCGGCGATCCCGGCATCACCTACGGCAGCGGTTACTTCTCAATCTTCCTGCAGTACGATGCGGCGATCGGTCAATACTGCAGCGTTAGTCCGTGGCCGGATTATCAGGAAGGCGCATCGTCGGCCGAGCTGCGGTATCGCTTCGGTTGGACGCATCCCGTGCTCTTCTCGCCCGCGAATCCCAAAGAGCTGCTCGTCGCGTCGCAGTACGTGCTGCGCAGCGACGACTACGGGCGCAGTTGGCAAACGATCAGCCCCGACCTCACCCGCAACGATCCGGGCACCGAGGGCCCGACCGGCGGCCCCGTCGATCTCGACCAAACCAGCGCCGAAGTCTATCCTGACATCTCGTCGCTGGCCGTCTCGCCGCTCGACAACGGCGTGATCTGGGCAGGCTCGGCCGACGGCCTCGTTCATGTGACGACCGATGCCGGTGCCCATTGGAATGCGGTGACGCCGCCGGCGCTGCCGCAAACCGCGCAGATCAGCTCGATCGAACCGTCGCACGTCGCAAAGGGCACGGCCTATGTAACGGCGTCGCGCTATATGTGGGACGACTCCCATCCGTACGTCTTCGAAACGACCGACTACGGCGCGCACTGGAGCACGGTTACCGCGGGTCTTCCCGGCGATCAATATGCGTTCGTCGTGCGGCAGGATCCCAACGACGCCAATCTGCTCTTTCTCGGAACGAAGAACACCGTCTACTTGAGTTACGACGCCGGCGCGCGTTGGCAGCCGCTCGCACTCAACCTGCCGAAAGTTCAAGTGCGCGACCTGGCGATCGATGCGGGTCAAGGTAGCGTCGTTGCGGCGACCCACGGCCGTGCGTTTTGGGTGCTCGACAACCTCGCCCTGCTCGAACAAGTCTCGCAAGAGGGCAACGCCGCCACGGAGGGTGCGCCGCAAGTCTTCGCGCCGCAAACGGCGTGGCTGACGCATGCGTACGGAGCGAGCGCCTTCCCTAACTCCGGATCCGGCGAGAATCCGCCGTTCGGCGCGAAAGTCTTCTTCAACGTGCCCGCGTCGTACGACGGCAAGACGCCGGTGTCGCTGACCTTTAGCGACGCAGCGGGCGCATCCGTGCGCACGTTCGCGCTGCATCTCAAAACGAAACCGCAACCGACGCCCGCGGCCCCGCTGTTTGCATCAGGCGCACGAACGCGTCAAGCGGCGTACGAGGCGACGGGAATTACCGCGGGCGCCAATCGCTTCCAGTGGGATTTGCGCTACCCAGACGCTACCGAGATCACCGGTTTCAATCCGCCAATTGCGGCCGGCGGCGAAGAGGACGACGTGAGCGGCCCCGTCGTGCTTCCGGGCACGTACACGGTGACGCTCGATTACGGCGGCAGCAGGTCGCGGGCGTCATTCAACGTCGCACTCGATCCGCGCATGCACGTCGAGCCCGGCGCGCTCGCCGCGCGACTCGCGCTCTTGCAGCGCATTCACGCCGCGCTCGACGCGCTCGATCGCAACGTCAACGAGGCCCTTGCGCTGCGCAGCCGCGTTGGTCCGAACGCGGCCCTCAATAGTGCGATCGCCAACGCCGTGCAACTGCACATCACGTCGAGCGAAGGCAGCTTACTGCACGAAACGAAGTTGCGCGATCGGTTGGCGTACCTCGCGGCCGACGTCGATCTGGCGTACGACCGGCCAACGGCCGCCCAATACGCGGTCTTCGACGAGCTCCAAGGTTTAGCGACGGCCGCGCAAGCGAAGCTCGCAAGCGCGATGGCGCAAGCCAAGTGAGGTGAGCGGCTACTTGCCGGAGCGATGCATCACGAGAAGTTCGAAGGTGCCGGGCACGACGGTATAGCGATCGCGATACGACGTTGGATGCGGGTTTGCGATCAGCTTGGCGGTGACGAGATAGACGTCGCCCGTCTGCGGATCGAGCTCCATCGTCCGCGCACCGAGTACCGTTGTCGCATTCTGGACTAACGTAAACTGATTCGGCGCGTCCTCGTGGACGACCGTCAGCGTGGCGTCGCGCCCGTTAGAGGCAAACGCGAAGCCGGAGCCCGGATCGTAGCGCGTGGCGTCGGTGCCGGCGCCGGTCGGAATCGTGGCGACCACTTTTCCGGAATCGGCATCGACGATACCCATCGCGCCCGTGCAGGCGGCGAAGAGACGGCGGTGCTGTGCGTCGATCGAGAGTCCGGATGGATGCTGGCAGCTTCCGAGTGGGAAGCGCGCCGTAATCTTGGCGCTGCGCGCGTCGATGGCGACGATCTCGCTGGTGCTCGCGACGTTGTCGTAAACCATCCCGCGCCCGTCAACTGCGGGAAACTCGGGCCGGCCGCCGAGGGGTATGGTGGCGACGACGGCGTTCGTGCGCGCATCGATAACCGTCGCATCGTTGCTGCCGCCGTTAAAGGTGAACACGCGCGACGTCGCCGGATCGTACGCAATTCCATCGGGGTTTTTCGCGCCGGTTTGAATGGTCGCGATCGTCGCGAGCGTTGAAAGGCTGAAGACGGTCACGTTACCATCGGTGCCGTTTGACGTAAAGCCCTTGCCGAGACTGGCAGCGAGCGCGATCCCGTGCACGCCGGGCGTTTTCGGGATGTCGCCGGCGATCGTGCCGGTGCGCGGATCGACGACCATAACGTGCGTGGCTCGCGAAACGAACAACCGGTGAAAAGCGGAGTCATAGGTAATGTAATCCCAACCCCCGGTGCCACCGAGCAGGTACGTTTGCGCAAGCTGATAGCTGACGACCGGCGCCGCTGCAGCAACCGGTGTCGCCACAAGAAGGGCCGTTAGAACGATAAACCACTTCATTTGCTTCTCATTCCGTTGAAAGGCTCGGGTTACTTGGGACGGCATACGATGCTGCGCACGGCGTTGCCGTTTTCGCGCACCTGGACCGTGACGGGCGCTTGCGTTGCGAGCCATAGGCCGACTTGCGTGGTTGTGTTTGCGCGCATATCGGGCCCCATCGCCTCTGCATCGTTCGGATTCGTATTCTCATAGTTGTCAACGGCCCATTCGGTGGGAACCGCATCGTGCGCCAGCAGCACGCTAACGAACTTCTTTGTGTCCTCAGTGAAGCTCGACCGATTGAGGTTCGAGATCAGCATCGTGGTTCGCAGGCCGTGGGCATTGCCCCAGCGGATGGCTTGCTCGATAAACTCCTGGTAGCCAGGACCGCTCCCACCGGCCAGAAAGAAGTTCGACGGAGAATCGAACGCGATCGCGTCGCCGTACGAGGCTTCAAACCGAGAGAGTTCATAGAACGCACTGTTGATATCGAAGTACTCGGCCCGCGTAGGCGGGAAGATCGGGTTGTGCGGCTTCCACGCAAGATTCGGCGCGACGATCGGCGCCATCGAGGCGATGCCCGCGGATCTACCGGCCTGCACCCACTGCTTCCATAAGCGCACGTTGCGCCGATCGAATTTGATCTTCGAAGCGGGCTTATATGGAACGTTCACGTTGGCGGCATTAGGATTGAGCCCACTGTTGACGTATTGATATTGATAGTACTGCGGGTACCGTCCGGCGGGCAGCGTAAAATAGTTCGAACCGAGCCAACCGAACTCTGCCTCGCCGAGGCCGGCTCCGGCAAACACATTCTCGATCGCATTGAGGATCGCGTAAGGGTTTGCGGTCGGGCTGTCGGCAATCGCGGCCGCGATCGCGCTCGCGTGCTCGTATAGCCTTACATGGCCAGTTGCAAGAAGCGCGATCGTGAAGTCGCGCCGAACGAGCGTATTGAAGCCGGCCGTGCCGCCGATCGAAACGTATTGGCCCAAGTTCGAGCATGCCGAAGGACCGGTTACGATAGTGGGCGTCCCCGTACCACCGCTACATCCGGTGACGTAAAGTGCTAGGATCGCGCCGAACGGTACTCGTGAACCCATTACTGTTTTTCAAAGACGTGGCTGTTAAGGCTGACATGCTGAGAGGCGTTGTCGCCCTTCATCCTTCGACTGCGCTCAGGATGACAATGCGTGCGTTAGTGCGCCGACAATAGGCCAACGTGGAAGAGGGAGAAGAAGAAGGCCGTCGTTGCAACGGCCAGGCCTGCGCCGGCGAGGACCTGCATGATGGTGTGCGATTTCAGATAGACGCGGGCCCAGCAGACCATCGGGATTAGCACCATGAACGGGAGCGGCTGGCGGCCGTAGAGCAACGTCAACGCCGTGAGCGGCGCGGTGATGCCCAGCGCGTGCGTGCTGATCTTCCAGTAACGCGTGATGTACTGCACGATCAGCGTCGATACTAGGTAGCCGAGCATCGCCGCGATCATGAGGCGTGGAGCGTGGACGAGCCACAGCGTGGCGGCCCCGAAGAGATCGAACACCACAAACGCCGTCAGGATCATCTCGCGTTCGGCGCGTACGGACATGTCGAGATCGGAGATGTAGTCGTTGGCGTAGAGCCAGAAAACGTAGAGCATCGGGCCCAGCGACGTGAAAAAGGTTGAGATAAAGAGCAGGCGCCAAAAGTCGACCGTGTCCTTGGCGCCGATGTGCGCCAGGATCACGAACAGCGCGAATGCGGTGAGGAACGGGTTGAAAACGGTGGAGAGGATGCGTGCGAGGTCGCGCCAAACCCGCCGGTTCTTGATCGGGACGATCGTGGAAACGGCTTCGGTCAGCCCCTCGATTTCAGGCACCCGAGCCTCTTCGGCCGGGCGCGGGCGATTACTTCGCGCGGGCGGCCTCGGCAGGCAGCTTGGGGCCTGCGGTCGTAGAGAAGATGCCGCTATTACCTATTTAAGGAAGAGAAGACCCAATTGAATCCCTTGTTCGTCCTGGCCGCGGCAACCGCTAAGATCCTGCCTTCGGCCGCCGCGAGCCTCCCGCCTGGACTCGTGCCCCCCAACGCACCGATCGTGCCGCCGCAGCCGCAGCCAAGGACGGCGATCGCGATGCACGCAGGTTGGCTCACGCATGGGCTTGCCGGCATCTTCGTACTGTCCGCCATCTCGCTGATTTTCTTGCTCGCGATCCAAACGACCAAACAGGAGGGCCTCACCGGCACCATCGGGGGCCGAGTCGAGAGCTCCTATCATGGGCGGCTCGGCGCCGAGGAGCAGCTCAAGCGGCTAACCGGTTTTGTCGCCGTCCTCTTCGTCGTTTCGGCCTTCGTACTCTCGCTCACGGGTATTTAGGAGCCCGTAGGGTTATGGTGCACTTCCGTCTTCGTGCCGTCTTTTGTCCGAATACTTCGTTGCTCTTCGGTCACGAAGCTACGGCTTCGCTCCCTCATCGCGCCTCGTCTTCGAACAAAACTCGGCGACGAATCCGAAAATGACCACAACCCCACAGGCTCCTAGCGGGCGCGTGGATCTGCTCGAGGTCAAAAACCTTCGGACAACCTTTCGCACCGAAGACGGACCGGTAACTGCGGTCAACGGCCTCTCGTTCTCACTGGATGCCGGCGAAACGCTGGGCATCGTCGGCGAATCCGGCTCCGGAAAATCGGTAACGGCGCTCTCCATCATGCGGCTGTTGGCGCGCAACGCCACCGTTACCGCGGATCGCATCGCACTGCGCGGCGAAAGCCTGCCGGCGAAAAGCGAAGCCGAGATGCGCAAGATCCGTGGCCACCGGATCGCGATGATCTTCCAAGATCCCATGACGTCGCTCAATCCGGTGCTGACGATCGGCGAGCAGATCGCCGAAGCGGTGCGCCTGCATCTGGGGCTGGGCCCGCGCGAAGCTCGCGACCGCGTCATCGAGATGCTCGGCAAGGTTCGCATTCCGCAACCGGAAAAGCGGTTGGGAGACTATCCGCACCAATTCTCCGGCGGGATGCGCCAGCGCGTGATGATTGCGATGGCCCTCTCCTGTAATCCGGAACTCTTGATCGCCGACGAGCCGACCACGGCGCTCGACGTAACGATTCAAGCGCAAGTCTTGGAGCTGATGGCGTTGCTCCAGAGCGAGACCGGAGCGGCGATCATTCTGATCACGCACGATCTAGGCGTGGTGGCGGAGTTCTGCAAGAACGTGCTCGTTATGTACGGCGGCAACATGGTGGAATATGGAACCGCCGAGCAGATCTTTGCCGAGCCGCGCATGCCGTACACCCAAGGGCTTCTCGCATCGCTCCCGCGCCTCGATCGCAGCGACCGCAAGCGCCTCGAACCGATTGCCGGCCAGCCGCCGAATTTGTTGCGTCTGCCGCCGGGATGTGCGTTTGCGCCGCGCTGTGCCTATCGCATGCCGATCTGCGATCAGCCGGTTCCGCTCTACGATTTCGGAGGGGGCCACGTCGCCCGCTGCTATCTCTACGACGAGCGCGCGCGCGATCAGCGTCCCGAGGCGATGCGCGAGCTTCCGACGATACCGGCCGGCACCTCGTGACCAACGCCGCTTTGATCGAAGCGAAGGAACTCTATAAATACTTTCCGATCTACGCCGGATTGACGTCGCGCCACGTCGCCGACGTCCGTGCCGTCGACGGCGTCAGCTTTACGATTCAAGAGGGCGAAACGCTCGGGCTCGTCGGCGAGTCGGGCTCGGGTAAGACGACGATCGGCCGTCTCTTGCTGCGCCTGTTGCCGGTAACCAAAGGCGAGATCGATTTCGAAAAGCGGAACATCTTAACGATGAACCGTGGCGATATCCGCCGTCTGCGCCGCTCGGTCCAGATCATCTTCCAGGATCCGTTTGCTTCGTTGAATCCGCGCATGTCGATCGGAGAGATCATCGCGGAACCGATCCGCATTCACGGGCTGGCGAAGGGGAAGGACGTCGACGACCGCGTCCGCGAGCTGCTGGGCCTCGTCGGCTTGCAGCCCTATCACGCGAACCGGTATCCGCACGAGTTCTCCGGGGGGCAGCGTCAGCGCGTGGGGATCGCGCGGGCGCTCGCGGTTCAGCCCCGCTTTATCGTCTGCGACGAGCCCGTCTCAGCCTTGGACGTCTCGATTCAGGCGCAGGTCATCAACTTGCTCGAAGACCTGCAAGAGAAGTTCAAGCTCACCTATCTCTTTATCGCTCACGACCTCTCGGTGGTGCGCCACATCTCGACGCGGGTCGCGGTGATGTACGTTGGCAAGATCGTCGAGCTCGCGTCCCGCGACGACCTCTACGAGAACCCGCTCCACCCGTACACGCAGGCGCTGCTCTCGGCGATTCCGATTCCCGATCCGGTCGTGGAGAAACGGCGAAAGCGCATCGTCTTGACGGGCGACATTCCCTCGCCGGTCAATCCTCCGCCGGGCTGCCGCTTTCACACTCGTTGCCCGCTGGCATTCGATCGCTGCAAAACCGAGGTGCCGCCGCTGCACGAATATGCGCCGGGGCACTTCGCCGCGTGTCATTGGGTCGAGGAGCACGACGGCAAGGCGCCCGACTTGATTTGACGCTAACCGGCGGGCGAGAAATGAAAAACGGGCGGTCGCATTTGCGATCGCCCGTCGTTCTTTTCTCCGCTACGCGTTAGGCTTTCTTCTTGCGAGTGGCCTTGCGTTTACGCCGGACGATTTTACGGGCGCCGGCTTTTGCGACCCCGGTTTTGCGGCGAGTGGTCTTGCGGGCTTTGCGCGCGCCCTTGCGTACGGCCTTGCGTACTTTACGCGCGCCCTTGCGGGCTTTGCGCGCGCCCTTGCGGACTTTGCGCGCGCCCTTGCGTACGGCTTTGCGAGCCTTGCGGCCGCCCTTGCGTACAGCCTTGCGGACCTTGCGCGCTACCTTACGCGTCGTCTTACGAACCTTACGGGCGGCTTTGCGAGCCCCTTTCTTACGTCCGTTCGTTGCCTTCTTCCGACCATTCGCGGCCTTCTTTACGGCAACAACGGCTGCAACGGCTTTGCGGCGACGTGCCTTGCGGCGCGGTTTCGCTTCCGGCATTGCCGGACCGCCGTTCATCGTGGAATCCGAGTCCATTCATTCCTCCTCGTCCCCGGGGACGATAAGCGTTATTGGACAGCGCTCTGTGGCGCTTTTGTTCGCAATCATAGAGGATTTTACCGAATCATGCAAATTCGCGCCCTTCGACTGCGCTCAGGATAAACTGCGAATGCAGTCGCGACGGAGTGCGAAATTTGCCGGGCCTTGACCCCGGCGGTATACTAAGGCCCGTGAAAAAGCCCCTCATCATCGTCGAATCGCCGACGAAAGCGAGGACAATCAAGAAGTTTCTTCCCGCGCGATATGTGGTGAAGGCATCGGTGGGGCATGTCCGCGACCTCCCAAAGAGCTCGCTGGGGGTCGATGTCGAGAACGATTTTACGCCGCGCTACTTGACGATCAAAGGCAAAGGCGACGTGATTAAGGAGTTGCGGAGTGCCGTAAAAAGCGCGACGGAAGTCTACCTCGCAACCGATCCAGATCGCGAGGGTGAAGCAATCGCATGGCACCTGGCCGAACTGCTCAAACTCCCCGACCCCAAGCGGATCGAGCTTCACGAGATCACGAAAGTGGCGGCGCTTGCGGCTCTCAAAGACGCCCATCATATCGACATGGGCCGCGTGAACGCACAGCAAGCCCGCCGAATTCTCGACCGGCTCGTCGGATATAAAATTTCACCGCTACTCTGGGCAAAAGTGCGCGGCGGGCTCTCCGCGGGGCGGGTGCAGTCGGTGGCGGTCAAGCTGATCGTCGACCGGGAGCGCGAGATCGCCGCCTTCATTCCTAAGGAATATTGGAGCGTCACGGCGCTTTTGGCGCGGGCCGCAGCATTGGCGCAGGCCGATTTCGACGTGCCGTTTACCGCCGAGCTCGTTTCGCACGGCGGCAAGAAGCTCGAGCTGCGAACGCAGGCTGAAACCGACGCGGCACTACAGGCGCTGGAAGGCGCCGCCTATCGCGTCGGCTCGATCAAGAAACGCGAAGTTCGGCGCAACGCGCCCGCACCGTTTACGACCTCGACGCTGCAGCAAGAGGCCTCGCGGAAGCTTAAAATGCGCGTTCGCCGCGCGATGCAAGTCGCCCAAGCGCTCTACGAGGGCGTCGACTTGGGCGCGAGTGAGGGAACCGTCGGGTTGATCACCTACATGCGCACCGACTCGACCCGAATCAGCGATCAGGCACGCGACGCAGCCCGCGAGTTCATCGTCGCTGAGTACGGCGAAGCCTTCCACGGCGGGCGCCGGCATGCGGTTCGCGAGGGCGCGCAGGACGCACACGAAGCGATTCGTCCGACCTCGGTCCATCACACGCCGCAGCGTCTCGCGAGCCACCTCAAACGTGAGGAGCTTCGTCTTTATACGCTGATCTGGGAACGTTTCGTCGCCTCGCAGATGTCGCAGGCCCTCTTCGATCAGACCGTCGTCAACGTGACCGCCGGCGAGTACGGGTTCCGCGCCACGGGCACCATCATGCGTTTTCCCGGATTCACCCGCGTCTACGACGAGGGTAAAGAAGAGGAGAGCGCCGGGAAGGGCCGCATTCGGCTACCGGAACTTGAGGAGAACGAAGACCTCGATTGCCGCAAGCTGGAGCCCAAGCAGCATTTTACCGAACCGCCGCCGCGGTACAGCGAAGCCGCGCTGGTCAAGGCGCTCGAAGAGAACGGCATCGGCCGGCCTTCGACGTACTCGACGATCGTGGAGACGATTCAGGCGCGTGGCTACGTCACGCAGCAAGAGCGGCGCTTCATGCCGACCGAAATCGGCACCGCGGTGAACGATCTGCTGGTCGAGCATTTTCCGAAGATTCTCAATCTCGCGTTCACGGCGCAGATGGAAGGCGATCTCGACAAGGTCGCGCTGGGGAACGAGAATTGGATCACCCTGTTGCGAAGCTTTTATGGTCCGTTCGCGAGCGAGCTGGAGGAGGCCGAAAAGAGGCTGCCGCGCCTGGAGCTGCGCGACGAGCCAACGGACGAAATCTGCCCGAAATGCGGACGCCCGATGGTGATCAAGACCGGCCGGTTCGGCCGTTTCATCTCCTGTACGGGCTATCCCGAGTGTAAGACTGCAAAACCGATCGTCAAGGAAACGGGCGTTCCGTGCCCCAAGTGCGGCGGCGCGATCGTCGAGCGCCGCTCGAAGAAGGGCCGCAACTTCTACGGCTGTGCCAACTATCCCAACTGCGATTTCATCTCATGGGATCCCGTGGTCGTGCAGCGCTGTCCGGTCTGCGGTTCGTACGTCGTCAGCAAGACGCGCCGCGGCGGAACGGCTCGCTTGGAGTGCGCCGCCGACCGCACGCACCACGTCGAGGCGGAATCCCCCGACGAGAAAGAACCCGTCGAAGTATAGAACGATTAACCGTTATCGGGGGCGGGCTTGCCGGATGCGAAGCGGCGTGGCAGGCTGCGCGCTGCGGCGTCAACGTGGACTTATACGAAATGCGTCCGAACCGCAGCGGTCCGGCCCATACCTCTGGCGCGCTCGCCGAGCTCGTTTGCAGCAACTCGTTTCGCGGTGCGGCGCTCGAAAACGCGGTCGGCTTGCTCAAAGAGGAGCTTGCACGACTAGGATCGCTCATCATCACGTCGGCGCGCGAGTGCGCCGTCCCGGCGGGCGGAGCGCTGGCTGTCGATCGGGCGCGCTTCGCCGCACTGGTCGAATCGCGCATCGCCGGCGAACCGCGGATCGCGCTGCACCGGGAAGAGGTTCGCGAGATTCCGGTGGATCGACCGGTAATCGTCGCCTGCGGGCCGCTGCCCAGCGACGAGTTTTTGGCGCTACTCGACGGCTTACTCACGGTCACCCTTCGACAGGCTCAGGATGACACTGGAAGGGGGGCGAGGCTTCATTATTACGATGCGGCTTCTCCGATCGTAGCGGCCGACTCGATCGACGAATCTTTCATGTATCGAAAGTCGCGCTACGATAAAGGCGATGGCGCCGATTATCTCAATATTCCGCTCGATCGCGCGCAGTACGCGCAACTGCTCGCCGATCTGCGCACGCTCGAGCGCCATCAGGCGAAAGACTTTGAAGAGACGCGTTATTTCGAAGGCTGTCTGCCTATCGAGGAGATGGCCGACCGGGGTGACGACGTGTTGCGCTTCGGTCCGCTCAAACCGGTCGGCTTGCGAGATCCGCGAACCGGCGAGACTCCCTTCGCCGTCGTGCAACTACGCAAAGAAAATGCAGAAGCCAGTGCCTATAACCTCGTCGGCTTTCAAACGCGACTCGCGTGGCCGGCTCAGAAAGAGGCGTTTGGGAAGCTTCCCGGCTTGGCGGACGCGGAGTGGTTGCGGCTCGGCGTGATGCACCGCAACACGTTCATCGATTCCCCGCGACTGCTCGACGAGCGGCTGCGTTTGCACGGCACGCGCTGCCTCTACTTCGCCGGACAGATTACCGGCGCGGAAGGCTACGTGGAGGCGGCCGCGAGCGGCGCGATGACGGGCATCCATGCCGCGCGCGAGATCCTGGGACTTCCGGCGATCGAGTTCCCCCGCGAAACGGCGTTCGGCGCCGTCGTCGCGCACCTGCAGAACCGTCACACCGCCGACTTTCAGCCATCGAACGTCACCTGGGGGTCGTTCCCGCTCATCCTTCGACAGCATGACAAAACCGGCAAGCGGGAGAGGCGGCGGGCGATGGCCGAGCGCGCGCTCGCCGCCATCGAGAGGTTCGCATCTGAAACCGTTATGGTGCCGGTCGGGTAGAGACAGAGGCCATATGAAGGTTCGTTCTACTACAATTCTGGCCGTGCGCCGCGACGGAAAGCTCGCGATCGCCGGCGACGGCCAAGTGACCCTCGATAAGACCATCGTCAAGCACGGCGCGCGCAAGGTTCGCAAGATCAGCAGCGGCAAGGTCTTGGCCGGTTTCGCCGGCTCGGCCGCCGACGGCATCGCACTGCTCGAAAAGTTCGAGAGCAAGTTCGCGGAGTTCAAGGACCTCACGCGCGCTGCGGTCGAGTTGGCCAAAGATTGGCGGCAGGATCGCGCGCTGCGACGTTTGGAGGCCCTCATGATCGTCGGAAATCCCGAGCATTTGTTCGTGCTCTCGGGTAGCGGCGACGTTATCGAACCCGATCAAGGCGTTGCGGCGATCGGCAGCGGCGGCCCCTACGCTCAGGCGGCCGCGACGGCGATGCTGCGCAACACCGCGCTTTCGGCCGACGAGATCGCGCGCAAGGGGCTCGAGATCGCTGCCGAGATCTGCATCTACACGAATACCGATATCACCGTGGAGACGCTTCCGTGACCGGCATGCTGACAACGACGCTCGATCCGGCAACGCTGACGCCCCGACAAATCGTCGAGGAGCTCGACAAACACATCGTCGGACAAGGCAAAGCGAAGCGCGCCGTCGCGATCGCGCTGCGTAACCGCTATCGCCGCGTCCGCGCCCGCGAAGACTTGCGCGAAGAGATCACGCCGAAGAACATTTTGATGATCGGCCCCACCGGCGTCGGCAAGACCGAGATCGCTCGGCGCTTGGCGGCATTGGTCGGCGCGCCGTTCATCAAGGTCGAGGCGACAAAGTATACCGAGGTCGGATACGTTGGCCGCGACGTGGAATCGATGGTGCGCGATCTGGTGGAAGCCGCGATTCGTACCGTTATGGACGAGCGGCGCGAGGAAGTGCGCGAGCTTGCGGCCAGTCACGCGGTCGAGCGCGTCATCGACGTGCTTAACCCCGAGACCCGCCCGCCCGGCTCGAACTCTTCGGGAAATCCGCTCGGCGCCGCTCTCGGGTCGATTTTCGGCGGCAACGTTTCCCCACCGCAGCACACGCCGCCGCCGATAAACGTCTCGCCGGATGCGCAGCGCGTCCGCGACCAAACGCGCGGCGAGATCGAGCGCGGCTTTTACAACGTTCGGCTGATCGAGATCGAAGTCGAGGAAAGCGCGTCGTTGCCGATCGGGGTCATCGGCGGCGGCATGGATCAGAGCGGCGATCTCGGTGAGATGCTCGGCGGAATTCTGCCCAAGCGCAAGACGAAAAAGCGCGTCACGGTCGTCGACGCGCTGCGCATCTTCGAGCAAGAAGAGGCCGCGAAGCTCATCGACATGGACGCGGTCAAGCGAGAGGCGCTGCGGCGCGCCGCCGAAGACGGCATTATTTTCATCGATGAGATCGATAAGGTCGCGGGTTCGCAGCAGCGCGGCGGTCCCGACGTTTCACGCGAGGGCGTGCAGCGCGACATCCTGCCGATCGTCGAAGGCTCGACGGTCAACACGAAACACGGTCCGATCAAGACCGACCACGTTTTGTTTATTGCGGCCGGCGCGTTTCATATGAGCAAGCCGTCGGACCTCATTCCCGAGCTGCAGGGGCGCTTGCCGATTCGGGTCGAGCTCGATTCGCTGACGGCCGAGGATTTCAAGACGATTCTGACCCAGCCCAAGAACGCATTGGTCGAGCAGTACAAGGCTCTGCTCGCCACGGACGGCGTCACGCTCGATTTTCGCGACGATGCGATCGAGCAGCTCGCTAACTTCGCCATGACGGTGAACGAGCAGACCGAGAACATCGGCGCTCGCCGCCTGCATACCGTGCTCGAACGCATGCTCGAAGACGTTAGCTTCGAGGCCCCCGAGAACGGGGGCACCGTCGTGGTCGATCGCGACTACGTGAAAAAGCGGCTGGCCGACGTCGTAGCAAACGCCGACCTTTCCGGGTACATTCTCTAAGGGAATTCCCATTAGGACCTACAGGTACGACCACCGCCTAACGAGGATTCTTACACCATGAGAAAACCCAAAGGCGTACTCCTCACCGCTCTGCTTTCCGTCGCGGCCGTCTTAGCGGCGTGCAACGGCGCGAACAACGGTGGCCTCCCGGGTCCGGGCCCGACCTCGGGGCCGACGGGAAACTGCGGCGGCCCGCCGAGCTCGAACAAACTCGAGGTGCTCTTCCCGATACCCAACTCGAGAAACGCTCCGAAGGCACTCGGGAATATCTACGTTTCTACGAAGGGTCAGTTGCCGCCGAGCAACCTGTTCGACTTCTTACTATCGCAGTCGAACGGCACCTCGACGTTTACGGGGCCATTTGTGGGTATTAGCAAATCGCAGATTCCGCAACCGCATGCGTCGCCGAGCTATCCCAATGCCGTGTACTATCAATCGGCGATCGCGGGTCCGTCCGGATCGGGCTACATCATCGGGCCGAACCAGTTTGTCAGCCTCTTCTGGAACGATGGCGGACGGAACTGTAACCCGCACTTCCTCGTGAGTTCCTTCCGAACCAGCAAGTAACAGTAGCGGGCGGCGCGAAGCGCGAATAGCCGCTCGCGATGCCGTATATCCGCGAAATATTGACCGACGGCCACCCGACGCTTCGGCGGGTGGCCAAGCGGGTCAACCCCAAAGAGATTCGGGAGCCGCTTTTTCAGCAGCTCATCGACGACATGTTCGAAACGATGTACGCGGCGCCCGGCGTGGGCCTGGCAGCGCCGCAGATCAACGTCTCGAAGCGGATCTTCGTGATGGACGTGCACGACGACGAACACGAACCGGCGGTCGTCATCAATCCGAAGATCGAAGAGCTCGGTGAAGAAATCGAGCTTCGCGAAGGCTGTCTTTCGGTGCCCGGCCTCGTTGGCGAGATCGCGCGCTTTAAGCGCGCCGCAGTAAGCGGCTTGGATCGCCACGGTGAGAAAATCCGGATCGAAGGTGAGGGCCTGCTCGCGCAGTGCCTGCAGCACGAGATCGACCATCTCAACGGTGCGCTCTACATCGATCGCGCGAAGAATCTGCGTCCTGCCGTCACCGAAGAGGAAAAAGAGACGGCGGAGGCGTGAAAACGCTCTTTTTTGGCACCAGCGCTTTTGCCGTGCCCAGCCTGCGCGTCGTTGCGGAGCAAACCCAATGCGCCGGCGCGGTGACGCAGCCCGACCGTCCGGCCGGGCGTGGCCATCGGTTGCAGAGCAGTCCCGTAAAGCGCGCCGCGCTCGAGCTGGGCTTATGCGTCTTCGAACCGTTGCAGCTCCGCAGTTTTGCACGCGACATGGACGGCGAGGGCTTCGATCTTTTCGCGCTCGCTTCGTACGGGCGCATTCTGCCGCGAGAGTTGCTCGCGCTTCCTGCGCTCGGGGCACTCAACGTGCATCCCTCGCTGCTTCCGAAGTACCGCGGGGCAACGCCGATTCAAACCGCGATTCTGCAAGGCGAGCTCGAAACCGGCGTCTCCATCATGCTGATGGACGCCGGCTTGGATACCGGCGAGGTCGCGCTGCAGCAACGCACGTCAATCGGGCCCGGCGAAAGTTACGGGGAGCTTCACGACCGCTTAGCGGTAATGGGCGCTCAGCTGCTCGCGCAGTGCCTCGCACTGACGGAGCGCGGAGAGCTGACCGCACATCCGCAGATTGGCGAGCCGAGCCTTTCGCGTCCCATTAACCGAGAGGACCTGCGCGTCGACTTGACCTGGATGCCCGAACGCATCGTGCGCGCCGTTCGAGCTTACGCTCCGCAGCTGGCGGCGCGCGCCGAAATCAACGGCGAGGTCGTCAAGCTTCTGCGCGCGCACGTCGACGATGCCGGAGACCTGGTTATCGACGAGCTGATCGCGCCAAACCGCGGAAAGATGAGCGGCGCTGAGTACTACCGCACCCTTCGTCCTTCGACTGCGCTCAGGATGACAAAGGGTGACAAACCGTGACGGCGCGGGAGTTGGCGCTGCGCGTTGTGGGCGACGTCTTTCCGCCCGAAGCTCAGGCGACTGCGCGGAGTGCGCATGCCGCATTCGATTATCGCGTACGCCGCGCGGACTTGAGCGAGCGCGACGTGGCATTTGCTGCCGAGCTCGCGTACGGCGCAATCAAGATGCGTCGTACGCTCGACTGGTATCTTTCCCTCGACCCGGCGCAGGATGAAAAGAATAAAGCGTTGCCGCCGGCGATCCGCGAGCTGCTACGGCTGGCTATCTACGAGCTCGTTTTTACGCATGCGGACGAATATGCGACGCTCTTCGAGTTCGTTAACCTCGCAAAGCGCTTCGGTCATCGCGGGCTGGCGAACCTAGTCAATGCGGTGCTGCGGCGGTTTCTTCGCGAGCGGCCGGCGGCGCCGGTCCGAGAGCTTTTCGTCGACGAGGATGAGTATTTGGCAACGCGCTATTCGTTGCCGACGTGGCTCGTGCGCCAGTGGCGTGAAAGCTTTAACGGGCGGCTCGAGGAGGTGTGCGCCGCGGTCAACGCTCCCGCGCAAACGGCGATCGTGGTCAATGCGCTGCGATCGACGATCGACGAGGCGGAAGCCCAGCTTGCGTCGGCGGGAGTAGAGACGAGCCCGTCGTCTTTCGTCGCGGAGGCATTGCTGGTGCGGCGCGGCCAAGTCTCGGAGGCGGCGGGCGGCGGCCGCTGGTGGCCGCAATCGGAGAGCTCGGCGATGGCCGCCGGCGTCCTCGATCCGCAGCCCGGTGAAAGCGTTTTGGACGTCTGCAGCGGGCGCGGCAACAAGGCGCTGCAAATCGGCGCGCGCCTGGCTCGTGAAGGCCGACTGCTCTGCATCGAACGCGACGCACGCAAGGCCGCCACACTCGCGCAGCGTTTGGAACGAGCGGACGTTATCGGAGGCATCCTGACCGGCGACGCGACGGCGGCGCTGCTTCCGGTAGAAGAGCATTTCGACCGGGTGCTGCTCGACGCTCCATGCTCGGGCACCGGCATCGTCGGGCGCCAGCCCGAGGCCCGGTGGAAGAAACAGAGTACCGATGGTGAACGCCTGGCCATGACGCAGCGAGCCCTTCTCGAGCAGGCGGCTCGTCACGTCCGTCCCTCCGGCGGCCTCGTCTACGCAGTTTGTTCGACGGACCCGCGCGAAACGACCGAAGTGATGGAGTGGTTCTTGGCGCGAGAGAACTTCGCACGCGGCCCGATACCGGCGGCCTACGAGTCACTGTTGACCGATGCAGGCGACGTGCTCGTGCCGCCCGGGATCGACGGGCGCGACGGGTTCTATATCGCGCGACTGGAACGCCGGGAGTGAGCTTCCTGGCGAAGATCGAACAGGCATGCGCGCTCTTTATCGAGCGAGCTTTCGCAAAGACGTTCCCCAGCGACGTCGAGCCGGCGCAGATCGCCAGGAAACTCGTCTCGACGATGCAAGCGCAAATCCACGCCGACGACGGCCGTTTGAGCGCGCCGGCCGCGTATGCGGTGTACGTGAGTCCCGAAGATTTCGAGCGGCTCACGGAGCACGTGGAGTATTTACAGCGAGCCTGGGCCGAGCTCTTAGACGATCTGGCCGCGAAAGTCGGCGTCACGTTTACCGACGGCGAGGCGCGGGTCGCAATGGCGCCCCGCGAAAGCGTGCCGCTGGGCGCCGTTGCGGTTGAGGTGGGCGAAGGGGCGACGCGCAACGCGCACTTTTCTTTGCGCATGCTCAAGGGCGTGCCGCCCGATAGGGTATATTCGGTCCAGGGAACGACGCGCGTGGGGCGAGGCGAGGAGAGCGAGATCGTCCTGGTCGATCCCAGCGTCTCGCGCGCCCACGCGATCGTTGAAATTGACGGTGTGCGGCCCGTCGTCCGGGACCTCGGCTCGACGAACGGCACCTTCGTCAACGGCAAGCGGGTGAGCGTCGAAGCCTTGCGCGACGGAGATGAGCTGCAATTTGGAAGCACGCGAATGAGATTTGAATCGGCATGATCGTGCTGGGCGTCATCGCCGCCTTCACGACACAGATGCGTATCGGATCGCTGGAGATCACCGCGGCCCTGGCCGTCGTGGCGGTGCTGGCGGCGCGTCCGCGCGTTCGTGCGGCTGTGGAGATCGGCAGTTTAACGCCGATGCAGGTCGGTCTCGAGATCGTCGAGCGAAGCGGGCGGCGCGAGCATCACGTGCGGCCACCCGTAGAAATCGGCCGCGCGAAAGATGCCGGCGTGTCGCTGCCGGATCAAGAGGTGAGCCGGGAGCACGCGCGCTTGTCGAGCTACGACGGCGTCGTCTACGTCGAAGACCTGCGCAGCCGCAACGGCACCTTCCTTAACGGGCGTCGTGTGACCGAAGCGATCGAAGTTCGCGAAGGCGACGAGATCGATGTCGGAACGACGCGTATCGTCGTGACGTCGGTGCGCGCCGGATGACGCTGGCAATCCGGGGCGACCGGACGTCGTGTTTGAGTTTGCAACTCGGCCCCGGCACGTGGCTGCTGGCGGTCGCTCGAGGCTTTGGCCAGATGGGCGGCCTTCCAATCGAGTCCGCGCTGCTCGCGCGGCTTCGCGCCGAGTGTCAAGGCCGGATGCGCAGCCCGCACTTCCGGCGCGCCATCGATCGGCCGCAGGCCGCTGCGACGGCGATGTTAGCCGTTCTGGGGCGCGTGAACGGCGTGCTCCACGCGAACACGGCCAACCACGAGGATTACGTAGCGGCGGCGGCATCCTTGACGGCGGTGATCATCGTGCAGGGCTTAGCCTATGTGATCCATGCCGGAGCGACCGCCGCGTATCTGGCGCGAGCAGGCGCGATCGCGTCGCTCTGCGACGACGACGTGATGGAGGAGCGGCCGGTGCCCGTGCTGATACGCGCGTTTGCGGCCGCACCGACGCTCGACGTCGGCATTTCAAACGTGAGACTGATTCCCGGCGATGCGATCGTGTTGCTGGGACGGCGCATCGCGGGAGCGAGCGAACGGCGCATGCTCTTAGACCGACTGGAAGCCAGCGAACTCGGTGAACAGATTCTCGTCGCACGCTTTGAAGAGGATGCGGGAGCGATCTTTCCGGTGCCCAGCGCGAGCTTGTACACCTCGACAATCGCCCGCGCGTTCGCTCGCATCGCGGCGGCCATCGGGTTTCTCACGGCTGCGGTGCTCGCGCACTGACTGCCTTACTCATTCGGCGCCTGACGCCGATGAGCGTCGCGCTGGCCGTCGCCGCGCTGACGCTCTCCTTTGCGCCGGCTGGGGCGATTGGACCGCCATGGATGCTCGTTGCGCTCGGCGTGCTTGCGCTGGCGTGGGTCCTGTGGCAGCCGGCGTCGAGCGTTCGTGACGATGTCATCCCCGCGCTCGCGGTCGTGCTGGCGGCGTTCGGGCTTGCGATGGTCGCGAGACTTTCGCCGGATTTAGCCCATCGCCAGCAGCTTTGGCTGCTCCTCTCGCTCGGATTGGCGCTCGTCGCCGGCCCCGCATTCACGCAGTTTCGGCGCTTCGCGGCGTTCAAATATCTCTGGGTCGTCGCTTCGCTCGTGCTCTTCGGCCTGCTGATTCTTTTCGGCGTCGAGATTAACGGCGCTCGCCTGTGGATCAAGGTCGGGCCGATTCAATACGAACCCATCGAACTAATCAAACTCTGCATCGTGCTCTTCTTGGCGGCCTATCTCGCGGAGATGGCCGACGTCATTGCCGCGGCGCGGGCGTGGTCGTTGCGCGCCAACCTCAAATATCTGGGCCCGCTCTTTATCGGTTGGGGCGCCTCGATGGCGATCCTGGTCGTGCAGCGCGATCTCGGCATGGCGACGCTCCTGCTCGCGACCTTTGCTACGCTGCTCTTCGTGGCGACGCGCCGCGTCGACATCGTGGTCTTCGGTGCGCTATTGTTTGCGGCCGGCGCATTTTGGTCCGTGCATCACTATCCGTACGTGCAGACGCGCATCGCCGTTTGGTTCCACCCCTTCGCCGATCCGCTCGGCGCCGGATATCAATCCTCGCAAGCCTACTATTCGCTGGCGGCTGGCGGTTTGGCGGGAACGGGTTATCGGCTCGGCCATCCGCAGTTTATTCCGGACGTGCCGACCGACTACGTCTATGCCGCGCTTGCCGAGGAGTTCGGCCTGATCGGTGCGATCGTCATCTTAGCGATCTTTCTCGATCTCGTGCGCCGCATTCTCGCCACCGGCCTCGAGCAGCCCGACCTCTACACGAAGCTGCTCGCCGCAGGGCTCGGTGCGACGCTCGGATTCCAAGTCGTGATCATCGTGGCCGGAGTGATCGGGCTGCTGCCGCTGACCGGCATTACGCTGCCCTTTATCTCCTACGGCGGAAGTTCTTTGGTTGCCAATTTCTTGCTCGTGGCACTCGTCTGGGCGATGAGCGCTCGTCCTCGGAGGATCGCATCGTGAGAATCGTTGTTTCGCTCGTACTCATGGTAGCCGTAGCGGGCTGCGCCAAGAGTTCCAGCAGCGCAAGCGCAGCGGCTTCCGCATCCGCCGCGGCCATGAGGAATCCGGCGTCGGCCAGCGATGGTGCGACGGTCTATCTTACCGATTGCTCCAGCTGCCACCAACCCGACGGTCGAGGCGTCTCCGGAGCCTTTCCTCCGCTCGCCGGTAACGCCGTCGTGACCGGCAATCCGATGGCGGTGATCGCGATCGTCAAAAACGGTCTCGAAGGCCGCGTGATGGTGAATAATCTCGCCTACAGCGGCATTATGCCGAGCTGGAAGGGCGAAATCTCCGACGATCAGATCGCTGCGGTCATCAGCTACATTCGCAGCGCATGGGGCAATCACGCCGGCGGCGTGAGCCTTTCCCAAGTACAAACCATCAAATAGACGCGACCTTTCCTAAATCGAGGCGCTCGCCGAACTCACGCGCGAAGAGCGTTTCGACGTACTCGTGCATACCGGGGTCGCCGTGGCGCAGCCGCGCGCGCGTCGCCCGCGGCCACGGCGAGGCGCAATCGTTGGCCTCGACGTACGCGCGCAGCGACTCGGCGAAGTATTCGTTGACGCCGGTCGCGGCGTAGGGCGTTACGAACGTTCGGGCGTTGGCAAAAAGCGCGCGAACTTGCGGATCGATGCTGCTTCGATAGACGCCGCCGCCGAGCGCACAGTCGAGCGCATGGCCGAACTCGTGTGCGACGGTCATCGGACTCCGCGAGCGCAGGAAAAGCGCGCGTTCTTCGACGACGAAAAGTCCGGCCGGCGGCGCCGGCCACGCATCCACGTCGATTCCCAAGCGTGCTAGCGCCGGCGAGGCTTCCCGGTAGAACTCGCCGGCGCGCAAAAGCAGAATGCGGATGCGGCTTCGCAGCGCGTAGGACAGCGCGCCGTGACCGAAGCGGAGCAGGGTCTCCAGCACGGGCGGTTCCGCGGCGCGGCGCTGGTCTCGTTCGAAGAGACGGCGGGCGGTAGCCAGTGCATCCTTCTGCATCAGCCCATCGTCGCGCCGAAACGTTGCCGAGCGGTTACGGCAGGGTTTTCAGAGTTTTTTTACATCCCGGGCCTAGCCTGGAAGCATGAAACGAATTGCGATTGCTACAATTGCCGTACTGGCCTTTGCCAGCTGTACCGGCCACTCCAGTGTGCTTCCGGGCGGCCCGATGACCTCCGGAGCGGCGCCCGCCGGCCACGGCGTCGGCGAGGACACTACCTCGATTTTGAAGCTGCTCAAGAAACAGGTCGTCATCGGCTCGACGATCGATCCGAAATTCGGGCAGCTCAACCCGTACGGACTGACGGTTGCGGCCTCGACCACCGGAGACTTCACCGCGGGCGATCTCGCCGTCTGTAACTTCAACGATAAGAAGAACGTGCAGGGTACCGGTTTTACGATCGTTGCGCTGCATCCGACGCCGGGTTCCAAGCCGCTGCTCGTCTCCTCGAGCAAAACGCTACTCGGATGCGCGGCTCTGGCGTTGAGCCCGTCGGATGACATTTGGGCATCGGCGTTCGCCGCTAACGACGTCCCAATCATTTCGCCGTCGGGCAAAGTGGAAGGGAACATCAAAGGCAAGCCGTTCAACCATCCTTTTGGACAGGTCTTCGCGCAGCCGACTTCGGGAAGCCCGGTCTTCTATGTAAGTGACGCGGGCGCAGGAACGATCGTTCGCATCAATCTCGGGTCGAAGTTTACCTACGACGTGATTGCGAAGGGCTTCGCCGTCAATCACGGCAAGCCGGGCAGCATCTTGGCGCCCTCGGGGTTAGCCTACGATGCGAGCATCGACACGCTCTACATCGTTGACGGCACGAACAATACCTTCGTCGCGTTCGATAACGTGACGACGATCCCCAACGGCGGCATCATCGTAGAAAAAGGCGGAAAGACGTTCAAAGGTCCGTCCGCAGGCGACGCCAAGCTGGTGTACTCCGGCTCGCCACTCGATGGTCCGATCAGCTCGGCGCTCCTACCCAACGGCAACCTCGTGATAGGAAACACGGGCAATCCCAGCGGTCAGAATATCATGGTCGAGTTGACGCCGAGTGGTAAGCTCCTCGATACGCGCAACGTCGATAAAGGCGCGTCGGGCTCGCTCTTTGGTATGGTGGCAACGGGCACCGACGACTCGAATACGAAGCTCTACTTCAACGACGATAACGACAACAATCTGCAGGTCTTGGAAAAGTAAGCCCATTTGCCGTCGCGGCTCTCTCGGGGCTGCGACGGCACCGTTTCGACCCTCATGAGCCCGGCGGCGCAATCGCGGCCGGGAGGGGCGAGGTCTACGGCGAATCGCCACTCTTTACGCCGCGGCCCATGAGGAATAACGTCGTGCGATTCGTACTTCTCGCAATAACTATTGCGTTCACGGGCTGCAGCGTTCCAGCGGGGCAGAGCCTTGCGCCGATTGGTGCGCAGAGCAACCGTTCGCACGCAGAGGCGCAGCTTTTCTCTTTTTTGCACCGCATGAACCGGGCTCCGAGCCGGCGAGATCGCCGCGCATCGTGGATGGCGCCCGCAGCGAAATCGCAGACCTTGCTCTACGTGTCCGATGGGGGTGCCGACGCGGTGCTCATTTACTCGTACCATGCCGGCAAGATGGTCGGAAAGCTAACGCATCTGCAGGATCCCGCCGGCGTGTGCTCCGATCCAACGGGTAACGTTTGGGTCGTCAACTCAGCCTCGCTTACAATTCTGCAGTACGCGCACGGCGCGACCAAATCCAAGGCGACCCTCGACGATGCGGGATCGGCGAACCCTCTGGGTTGCTCGGTCGACCCGAGGACGGGAAATCTCGCCGTGACGAATTTGGGAACCGCGAGTGGTGGAGGAAATCTTGCGATCTACACGAGCGCCCAAGGGAGCCCGACGACATACACGGATCCGGACTTGAAGTACGTCCATTTTTGCGGATACGACGATCGCGGAAACCTTTTTGTGGACGGCCTCGACAGTACGTATCAGTTCGTACTCGCCGAACTCCCGAGCGGCGGCGAAACGCTGCAAACGATTGGCCTAAGCGGGAGCGTCGGTTTCCCCGGCGGCGTCGCGTGGGACGGCAAATACATTGCAATCGGCGATCAGTACTATCAAAGCAAGCATACCGCGGCGATCTTTCAATACTCCGTCTCGGGGTCGGCCGGAACCCTCGAGGGCACAACGGTGCTCTCCGGCACCTGCGACGCACTCCAGTTTGCGATTCCAAAAGACGGACAACAGAGACCCACCGTCGTCGTTCCCGACGCCTGCTCGAATAGTGCGGCATTTTATGATTATCCCGCAGGTGGCAGCCCCGGCATCACGTTTAGCGGGTTTCAATATCCCGTCGCTGCCGCGGTTAGCTTCCCGAAGTAGATTTCGTAGGATATAGGTTAGTCCGCGGGGAACGGCGGCGCGCATGTCCGTTAAGCGGTTTTGCGTCGTTGCATTGTTGGGGCTCATCCTTTCAGCGTGTTCTTCCTCAAGCACTACGATGCCGGGTCTAACTCGCGCGCTGCCGCTGAGCGGCTCGCCGAGCCAATATATCAAGAATGTCGTCGTTATCGTCCAAGAGAACCGCAGCCTTGAAAACTTTTTCACCGGATATCCCGGCGCCAACGCGCCGACGTTCGGCTGCGCGATTCCAAACGGACGTGTAAGCGCGCGACCCAGAGTAATCCGGCAGTCCGCATACCGCGGCTCGAGTTCGGTCTGTCCGCCCGGAGATATTTCGGTCCCGCTCGAACAGATCACGTTCCAAGGCCCCGACCTGGAACACACCTGGGACTCGTCGATGGCCGATTATCACAAAGGAAAGATGGACGGTTTCTCAAGGGGGAAGAAGTCGGGCCAGTACCAGGCGTATTCGTACGTCCAGCAGCTGTTAATCGCACCCTACTGGGACATGGCGCAGCAGTACGTGCTCGCCGATGAAATGTTTCCGACGGAGTGGGGAGGCAGCTTCACGGCGCATCTGACGCTCGTCGCGGGCACCGACAACATCAAGCAACAGCCATCGGAAGCCGAGGTCGATTTCCCGACTCTCACTCCCGACGATTGCGACGCGCCACCGGGCACGAAGACGTCGTACATCACCGCCAAGGATGTCGAGAAGCGTTTCAAGGGCCCATTCCCTTGCTTCGACCAATGGAACTCGATGGCCAACGTGCTCGACGGTGCCGGCATCTCGTGGAAGTACTACGCGAGCAAACTTCTGGACGCTGGCTTGTGGGAACCCTTCGAAACGATGAAGTACGTGCGATACGGCCCCGACTGGAACACGAACATCATCGCACCGCAGACCCAGGTATTGAACGACGCCGCCGATGGTAATCTTGCAGCGGTCAGCTGGGTGACCCCGAGCCACGCCGATTCCGATCATCCGGCGTACCAAAGCGACACCGGTCCGTCGTGGGTAGCGTCCGTGGTCAATGCGATCGGCGAGAGCCCGTACTGGAACTCCACGGCGATCATCATTCTCTGGGACGATTGGGGCGGGTGGTACGACAACGCGCCGCCGCCGCAGCTCGATTATCGCGGGCTCGGTTTCCGCGTTCCGTGTCTCATCATCTCGCCCTACGCCAGGGCCGGTTACGTCGATCACACGCAGTACGAGTTCGGCAGCATCCTGAAGTTTATCGAAGAGGTCTACGGCACCGGAAATATCGGGCCATCCTCGCAAGGCTACACCGACGAGCGCGCAACGAGCTTGGATCCCGCCTTCGACTTCACCCAGCAGCCGCGGCCCTTCACCGCGATCCCATCGAAGTATCCAAGGTCGCACTTCTTGCGCGAGCCGCCATCAGACTTGCCCGTCGACACCGAGTAGGGGAGCGCCGCTAATCGTGGCGCCTTGAAAAGGTAAAGCCGGGGCGGGCGACCGCCGGCGGCACGACGCGAATTGTGACGCGATCGCGCTGCTTGCCGTCTGCCGCCTCAATCCGCCACGTCCCTAAACGTAACGGCCAGAATGCATTCCCGCTTGCATCGAGGGTAAGCGCGGTGCCGTTGACGCTCCAGTGGACGAAAGCGCGCGGATCGATCGCGCGCAGCGAAAGCTGCTGTTCGCGCCTCTGCAGCGCGTTTGCCGTGGCGTCGAGCACGAACGTGTCGCCATTGGCCGGAAATACAATATGCAGCGCAGGAGCTTCATCGCGCGCGCGTAGCAAGGCAAGGTCGCGCGGTGCAACCCACTCCCGCACGACGGCTGGACAATCCGCCGAAGCACGCAACGCGAGCCGTCCGGTCGTCACACAGATCGACCGGCGAACGAAGCCGCGCGGCGCCGCGAAGGGCGACGGTTCGGCGTTGCGTTCGTACAAGTGCAGCATGATGCGGTTCCAGAGCGGCCCCGCTCCGGTGACGCCGGAGACGCCGTACATCGGGCTGCCGTCGAAGTTGCCGACCCAAACGCCGACCGTGTAGTCGCGCGTAAATCCAACCGTCCAGGTGTCGTGAAAATCCGACGAGGTTCCGGTTTTTACTGCGGCCGGGAACGGCATCTCGAGCACCGAGTGCAATCCAAACGAGTGCGCCCGCGCGTGCGGATCGGCCAGCATGTCGGTGATCAGCGCCCAATCCGCGGAATCGCCGATGGCGCGCGGGGTCGCGGGGTCTCCCGTAAGATGGAGGGATAAGAAGCTGCCGCCGCGCGCCATCGCAACGTACGCTTGCACGAGCTCCCAGAGGCTTACCTCGCCGCTACCTAGCGTTAAACCGAGTCCGTAATAAGCCGGCGGACGATCGAGGTGCGCAAAGCCGAGAGCGTGCAAACGCGCGAGAAGCGGCTCGACGCCAAGGTCGGAGAGAACGTGTACCGCCGGGACGTTGAGCGAGTTTGCCAACGCGTACCGGACGCGGACCGGCCCGCTAAAACGCCCGCTATAGTCGCCGGGCTCGTAGAGCTTGCCGCCAGGAATCGCATATGCGGCCGGGACGTCGGGCAGGATCGTCGTCGAGCGAATCGTTCCGCGTTCGAGCGCGAGCTCGTACGTGAATGGCTTGAGCGATGAGCCGGGCTGCCGCAATGCCCGGACTCCGTCGTTACGCCCTAACGCTTCATCTGAGAAATAGTCCGGCGAGCCGACGTACGCCAAGACGTCGCCGGTTCGATTATCGACGACGAGCGCGGCGCCTCCGGTAACGTGATAGCGCTCCAGGGCACCGATCACGTTCTGCGTCTGCGCTTGGACGAAACGCTGGAGCGGGCGATCGAGCGTCGTGCGGACGCGCCCGCTGTGAAGGCTGCCGCCGGCGAAGAGCGAGAAGAGTGCGTGCGGCGCGTCGTCGATTCCCGAATCCACAGAGCGCACGTTCAACGTTTCGGCGAAGGCGCGGTTCGCGATCGCCGGGGTAATTTCGCCGAGATCGACCATCCGATGCAGAACGTAACGTTGGCGAGCTCGCAGCGCTTGCCAATCGGCATCGGGCGCCAGTCGAGCCGGATCGTTGGGAATCGCGGCCAACAGCGAGGCTTGCGCCAAATCGAGATCGGCCGCCGGCTCGCCGAAGTAGGTGCGAGCCGCCGCTTCGACCCCGTACACGTTTCCGCCCATCGGAACGCGGTTGACGTACGCGACGAGCACGGCCGTTTTGCTCGAAGCGATCTCAATCCGCTCCGCAAGCGCGATCTGCTGGAGCTTTCGAACGATCTCGCTCCGGTTTGTCATCCTGAGCGCAGTCGAAGGAGACAACAGCCGCGCCAGCTGCATTTCGATCGTCGAGCCGCCGCTGCGAGCTCCGCCGAAGATCGCGTAGTCACGTGCGGCGCGGAGCAGCGCTGCGACGTCCACGGCGCCGTGACGCCAGAAGCGCGCGTCCTCCGCGGCGAGGATCGCCTCGAGGAAGATCGGAGCGACCGAGTCGAGCGCAACGGTCGCGGAGTGCGCCGATCCGGCGCCGAGGATCGTTCCGAGCGCGATTCCATTGCGGTCGGTATACGTGATGGATCCCTGCGGCGGGGTGAGCTTGGCGACGTCAATTGCGGAGCGTTGGAGAGCGATCGCGGCGGCCAGCGCGCAGATCGCGAACGCGAGTACGAAGTGTTTCACGGCTGGTTGCTGGAAGATGGCATACGTGCGTGCGCTCTATTCGCTGCTCGTAGCCTTTGCCATCGCGGGGACTGTCTCGTGCACCGGTATCGTGACGAACGAGCCGAGCCTGTCGGCGGTGTCGGCGCTGCCGAAGCCGTCGCTGCCGCCGTGGATTGCCTCGATCTCGCCGACGCGCACCGCCCAATCGCTGGCGCAGATTCGAGTCATCTTCGCTAAGCCGGTCACGCCGGTTGAAGCGCTTTCCGGCGAAGGGCCGCGGTCGGTCCTCGATCGCGTCGGCATCGAGCCGAAGCTCGCCGGCCACTTCGTCGTTCTCACGCCGCGAATGATCGGCTTCGTGGCCGAGCGCGCCCTGCCGGTCGGCACGCGCGTGCGAGTTACGCTCGCCGCCGGATTACGCGACCTCGCCGGCGACACGCTGCAGCAAGATCTCGCCTGGACCTTTGAAACGCAAGCGCTTAGCTTTACCAGCTTGCCGCAGCTCGCGGCCGGTGACGACGAGACGACCCCGGCGCCGGTGGACCTGCGGCCGAAGCTTCAAGTGACCGCCAATGCCGCCGTGGACGTCGCGTCGTTGGCCGCCCATGCGACGATCGATGGCACAGACGGCACCAGTTCCGGCGTGACGGCCGCCTTGGAAGCGACGCCGTCGCCCGATCCAGGCGACAACGCGCAAGCACTCTACGACCCGTCGCTCAACATTTGGGTCTACGATCTACGCCCGACGCGCGAGCTGCGGCGGGGCACGACCTACCAGCTCGCAATTGCGCCCGGCGTCGAACCGCTCTACGGCAATTTAGCGACGGCGCGACGCTTCCTCGGCAGCGTGCGCACGTACGACGTGCTGGCAATCGTTCGAACGCCGGTCCCAAGCCCCAACGGCGGAGGCCGGTTTGCCGGCGGGGATCCGGCAATAGCGTTCAGCAATCCCATCGATCCGAACTCAATCGCAAACGCGGTGAACATCTCGCCGGCGCCGGCGGCGGTGAAGACGCTGACGAGCGTTTCGGATCAATCGAATACGATCGCCATCGACCCCTACGCCCTCGATCCCGACAAAACATACGTCGCAACGGTCGCCGCGAGCCTGAAAGACGTATTCGGTCAAACGCTCGGACACGAACGGCGCGTGACGATTCATACCTCGGATTTCGCGCCGGGCGCGTGGGCTCCCAGTGGATGGCAGCCCAGCGTGATCCCGGCCGGCGCTCCGGTCAACCTGAACTTCTACGCAACGAATTTACCGGGAAGCTCGTATCGCGAAGGCTCCGCCGCGTTGACGCCGCAGCAGGTGCTGGGCACGCGCGATCCGCTCACCTTGCTTCCGCCGTGGCAGAGCTGGCCGAGCATTGCGCTGACGGGCGCGCGCCGCAACGTACAGAGTGTCGTGCGGCTTGCGTTACAGTCGCGCCTTGGCGGCTCGTACGGTGCACTCGCCTACGGCTTCCGCACGGCCCTCGACGCGCCGGGCTCCGATTCGAGCCTCGTGGGCGTCGCGCAACTTACGAATCTCGGCGTTTTCTCGCAATGGTTCCCGTCGCACGGCCTGGTACTCGTGCAGCGTTTGAGCGACGGCGCACCGGTGCGCGGAGCAACCGTAACCGCTTACCGTGTGGACGATCAGAACAAGTTGGCGCCGCAGGCTTGCGCGACGGGCTCGACCGATGCAAACGGCGAGCTGAATTTCTACGGCGTCAACGTCGAGCGCTGCTCGATTCTGGCCAGTTCCAATCAGGCGCCGAATCTCGGCGTCGTCGTGACGCAGGGGGCCGACGTCGCGACGGTCACGACTTGGAGCTATAGCGGCTATCCGCGCTTCGACATTGTCGGTGGATGGACCAGCGGTGCGCCGCTCTCGCGTGGCACGATCTTCAGCGATCGTCAAATGTACCAACCCGGGGAGCGCGGCGAGATCACGGGCGTTGCGTATTATGTTAAAGGCAATCGCGTCGTGCCCGACGCCAATGCGTTCTACAACGTAACGCTGAGCGATCCCAGCAACGTCGCGACGGCGCTGGGGCGCCGGCGCACCGATTCGCTCGGCATCTTCTCGATGCCGATCGACTTCTCGAAACAGCAGGCATTGGGCTATTACTCGATTGCCGCCAAAGGAACCAATGGGAACGAGATCGACGGTTCGCTGCGCGTCGCCGAGTTCAAGCCGCCGAACTTCAACCTGACGCTAACGCTGGCCGCGAAGTCGGCCGTCGCCGGTTCGAGCATCGGCGCGAACGTTTCCGCGAACTATCTCTTTGGAGCGCCGCTGCAAGGCGGCAGCGCGCACGCCTACGTCACGCGCGACGTGGCCACCGTGCAGCCGAAGGGATGGGATGATTTCTGGTTTGGGCCGCAGTGGTTCTATCCCGAGCAGACGCCTTCGTTCACGACAGACGTTCTGCAGCGCGATCTCACGCTCGATGCCAAGGGCACGACGTCGCTCGACGTCGCGGTGCCCGCCGATCTGCCATTCCCGATGACCTACACCGTGGACATGGAGACGAGCGACGTATCAAACCTTTCCGTGAGCGACTCGCAGACGTTTCTCGCGCTGCCCAGCGATGCCGTGATCGGCTTGGCCTCCGAGACGGTGGGCAAGGCGGGCACGCCGATGCCGGTTCGCGTGATCGTCACCGATGCCGGCGGTAAAGCGATCGCGGGACGGTCGGTGCATCTCGAGCTCCAGAAGATGACCTACACGTCGGCCACGCAGGAAGAAGAGGGCGGCGAAAACGCGCAACAGTCGATTAAGTACGATACCGTCGCGAGCGCCGACGTCGTTTCGGAGGAGCATCCGGTCACGGCGCAACTGACGCCCAGCGGTGCCGGCCCGTATCGCGTCGTCGCACGGCCGGCCGCGGCGCGTAACGACGCGAGCGCCACGGAGATTCAAGTCTTTGCGTTCGGCGCCGGTGAGGCCGATTGGGGGCTCTCGGATCTCAATGCGGTCGCGATCAAACTCGATAAAAAGCAATACGCGACCGGCGAGACGGCGACGGCGCTGATTGCCTCGCCGTATGACCGCGCCGACGTCTACCTGGCCGTCGTGCGCAACGACGCGATCTATCGCACGACGCTGCATAACGTCGGCGGCACGGTGCGCTTTCCGTTCAAGATCACGTCCGAAATGATGCCGAATGCGGCGCTGGAAGCGGTCGTCGTGCGGCGCCCTTCGACCCTTCGACAAGCTCAGGGCAAGCTGAGCTCAGGGCAAGCTAGTTCGACTGCGGCCACACTCTCGCTGACGGGGATGGCCGGGTTTAACGTCGATCTTGCCGATCGGTATTTGAAGCTCGCGATCGCTCCGAAAAGCGCCACGGTCCAGCCCGGCGGCGCGCAGAGCGTAGACTTCGCGTTAACCGGCCGCACCGGCAGCCCCGTGCGTGGGGAAATCGTTGCGATGGTGGTCAACGATGCGATTTTACAGCTCTCCGGCTATCGTTTGCCGGATCTCGTACAGACGGTCTTTGCGACGCAGCCGATCGCGACGATCTTCGCCGATAACCGCGAGAACGTTACGCTGAAAACCCAGACGCCGCCGAGTGAGAAAGGGTTCGGCTACGGCGGCGGCTTTCTGGCCGGCGCCGGAAGCACGCGCGTACGCGCCAACTTCCAGCCGATGCCCTATTACGGCGTCCTGCAAACCGACGCGCAAGGGCGGGCACACGCGCAGTTTACGATGCCCGACGACCTCACAACCTGGCGAGTAATGGCCGTCGCGCTCGATGGTGATGCGGCGCACTTTGTAACCGGCGATCAAACGTTCATCTCGACGCAGCCGCTGATCGCCAATCCGCTCTTGCCGCAGTTCGCCCGTCCCGGCGATCGTTTCCAACTCGGCCTCTCCATAGCAAACCAAACCGGCGCGAGCGGCGCGCTCGATCTCGTTTTGAAGTTGACCGGCGCGCTTGCCTTTGCACAGGGCGATCCGCACACGCAGCGCGCTACGGAAACCGCGCAAACCGGCATGCAGGCGTTTCGGTTCCCGGTCGTCGCCGGCACGCCCGCGCCGACGGTGGTCGAAGCGTCGAGTTCGCTCGGCTCGCAACGCGACGCGTTCCGCGTTCCTTTCACAACGAGCGATCGAACCGTCACCGAATCGGTGATCGAAAGCGGCGTCAGCACGGGCCACGCTGCGATTCCCATGAACGTGAGCGCCGGCGGCTCGCTGCAGCTGACGCTGGCGAACTCGATCGTGCCGCAGTTCGTCGTGCCGTCGGAGCGCGCGATGGAAGGCGAGGCGCTGCCGCTGGCCGGCGAATCGGCGTCGCGCTTGATCGTGGCCAGTGCGCTCGCACGGTTGCACGGGCCGTACCGGCTCGAACTGACGTTTGATCCGGCATCGGCCGTTTCGACGAATCTGCAGGCGTTGCTTTCGTACCGGCGCGGTGACGGCGGCTTTGGAGCATTTGCCGGCGCCTCGGGCAGCGATCCGTTCACGACGGCCGCCGCGCTCGACGCACTACTCTTCGCGCGCGCGCACGGCGTGCGTGTCGATGCGAACGCCGTCTCGCAAGGCATCGGCTTCATGTCGCAGGCACTCGCCAATCCCGGACGCTTCAAGTGGTGCAACGACGCGCTCTGCAAGGCTCGGCTCCGCTTTGAGGCGCTCTGGACGCTTTCGCAGGCCGGCCAGCGGCGAAGCGACTTTCTCTCCGATATCGTCGCGAAATCGGGCTCGTCGGACAGTGCGACCCAGATTCGCTTGGCGCGTTATCTTTTGAAGACGCCGGGCTGGCAGGGGCAAGGCGCGACGATGGCCGATCACCTGGCGCAAACGCTCTACGTCACGGGGCGCTACTCCGTCGCGAATTCGGCGGATGCGTGGAGCTGGCTGGGTTCGCTCGTGGATGCGCAGTCGCAGATGCTCCAGCTTCTCATCGAGCGCCGCGCACCGGCCGAGCAGATCGATGGCGCCGTTCGAGCACTCGTGGCTCAGCAGTGCAAGTGCGGCTGGCCGACGACCGCCGATATCGCCGCGGCGTTGACCGCGCTCTCGGCCTACGCCGCCACCGAGCGGCTTACTCCGTCGACGGCCACCGCGATGGTGGGCGATCGCACCATCGTCAGCGTGAAGTTCGGAAGAACGGCGTCATCACAGACGATTACCGTCGATGCCTCGTCGGTGAACGGGAAAGCCGTCGCGATCGAGGGGAACGCGCATTACACGCTGCTCTACACGTATCCGGTCGCGCCCAACGCGCCGGGCCAGCTCGCCGCGTTTCGCGTTATTAGGACGGTCAACGAGCCGGGCGCCGGGAGCACGGCGACGGGCGCGCTCGCTCTGGCGACGATGGATCTATCGGCGGCAGCGCCCGTTGAGGTTACCGCCGGGCGCGTCTTCGACATCGGCATTCGAACGATCGTGGATCATCCGGTGGACCGGATCGTAATCGAGGACCCTTTACCGGCCGGCTTCGAAGCGGTTGACACGTCGTTCCGCACGACGCTGCAAGCGATCGTTCCGCAGAGCGACAGTTGGCAGATCGACGCTACGCAAATCTATCGCGATCGGGTCGTGGCCTACGCGCAGCATCTCGATCCGGGCGTGTACGACGTGCACTACCTCGTGCGCTCCGTTACGCCCGGAACGTTCAGATGGCCGGGCGCTCAAGCCTATCTCCAGGATGCGCCCGAGCAGTTCGGCCGCAGCGCAAGCAGTACGCTCGAGGTGCGGCCGTGAAAACGCGACGTGGTATCAGATCCGCGGGCAGTAGAACTTCACGGTTGCTTTGCCGGTGATCATGATGTTCTTGTTCGTGTTATTGACCCAATAGATGTAGACTGGGCTTCCGTTCCCTCCGGTCTGCGTGATGTCGATTGCCAGCGGCGTTCCACCGTTGCTGTTGTTCCAGAAGTTGTTGAAGAAACAGCCGTTCCGGCTGAATGTCTTGCTTGACGCGCAGATGTCGCCGGGCTTGCAAGTGCTGTCCGGAGAGATTGGGCTGGCTTGAACGAATCCTTCCGTAAAACCCATCGCCGAAGGCCGCGCCATCGCGGGGTTGAGCGTGATGACGGACAAGAGCAGTGACATAAGTAACATCGGTATGTAGATCTCCTTGCGAGAAGTGTTTTTGTTTGTGTACCCATAGAGTAACCGCAGTTCGCGCATCCGCCCGCAAGCAGGCGGACTCTTTTATACAATTTCTAATGCCCCGTAGAGTCGAGCAAAGGGCGTCGCTCTTCGCCTCCCGTATCTGCTGTTTCTAATATATGGAAAGAAGGAATCCCAAATGAGCACCTACCGGGCACCCTTGCGCGACATGAACTTCGCGCTGCGAGAACTGGCCGGCATTGACGGGATCGCCGCGCTGCCCGGCTGCGAAGAGACGCTCGATGTGCTCGATTCGGTGTTGGAAGAGGCGGCGGCGTTTGCGTCGGGCGTGCTGGATCCGCTCAACCGGATCGGCGATAAGGAGGGCTGCACGTGGAACGCCGGTGAGGTGACGACGCCTCCGGGTTTCAAGGCCGCGTACAAGCAGTTTGCCGAGGCGGGTTGGATCGGATTGCCCGTTCCGGCGGAATACGGAGGCCAAGGGCTGCCGCAGATCCTGCTCGGGCCGACGCTCGAAATGTGGAACGCCGCCAACATCGGTTTCGCCAACGGTCCGCTGCTCAATCAGGGCGCGATCGAAGCGATCGAGCTGGTCGGCTCCGAGGAGCAGAAGAAGCGCTACATCCCAAATCTCGTCTCCGGCAAATGGACCGGTACGATGTGTCTCACCGAACCGCAAGCCGGCTCCGATCTGGCGCAGGTGCGGGCGCGCGCGGTGCCCGACGGCGACCACCATCTCATAACCGGCACGAAGATCTTCATCACGTTCGGCGAGCACGACATGGCCGAGAACATCATCCATCTCGTGCTGGCGCGTCTGCCCGATGCGCCGGAAGGCACGAAAGGCATCTCGCTCTTCATCGTGCCGAAGTTCCTCGTCAATCCCGACGGCAGCTTGGGCGAGCGCAACGACGTCGTGTGCGCGAGCATCGAGCATAAGCTCGGCATCAACGGCAACCCGACGTGTACGCTCAACTACGGAGAGAACGGTAAAGGCGCGATCGGCTACCTCGTCGGCGAAGCCAATCGCGGCCTCGAGTACATGTTCATCATGATGAACGCGGCACGTTTCTCGGTCGGCGTGCAGGGCATCGCGCTGGCGGACCGCGCGTACCAGAGCGCGCTCGAATACGCGATGGAGCGCGTGCAGGGTCGCGACCTCAAGCCCGGCTCGCGGACGCCCGAGCCCATCTTCAAGCACCCCGACGTGCGGCGCATGCTGATGTGGCAGAAGGCGACGATCGAGGCGATGCGCGGCCTCGCCTACGTTACCGCGGCCTCACTCGATTATGCCGCGCGCCATCCCGACGAAAAAGTGCGCAAGGCGCACAAGGCCTTCGTCGAACTGATGATTCCGGTCGTCAAGGGCTGGTGCACGGAGAATGCGGTGGAGTTGTGTTCCAACGCGCTGCAGGTCTTCGGCGGGATGGGGTACATCGAAGAGACCGGCATCGCGCAGCAGTACCGTGACGTTCGCATCCTCACGATCTACGAAGGCACGACCGGCATTCAATCGCTCGATTTGATCGGGCGCAAACTGCTGCGCGACATGGGCGCAACCGCGCGGACCGTCGGCAAGGAGATGGAGTCGGTCGCCAAAGAGTGCGCCGCGCACTCCGATAAGACGGTCAAACGGATCGGCGAGGCGCTCGGAAAGGCACTTGTAGTCTTGAACGAGACCTCACAGTGGATCGGGATGACCGCGATGGGCGACCTGCACAAAGCCTTCGCGTGCTCGGTGCCCTACCTGCGGCTCTGGGGCGCGGTCGCGGGCGGCTGGCAGATGGCGCGAGCGGCCGCAATTTCGGCGGGGAAGATCGCCGCCGGCGACTCTGATGCCGATTTCTATCGCGCGAAGCTCGGCACGGCGGCATTCTATACGACGCACGTGCTCTCGCAGTGCGCCTGGTATCAGCGGCAGATCGTTGACGGCGCGGGCGACGTGATGGCGCTGAGCGACGAGCAGTTTCATTTGGACCGCAAGGTAGCCGCAGGCGTTTGATACCCTCTGATCCGTCCTTCGACGAAGTTTATCCCGAGCGCAGTCGAGGGGCTCAGGATGACAGAGTAAGATTAATTGCGCTGGATAATCCTCCGGTCAACGCGCTTTCGTTCGCTTATTGCGCCAAGCTGTACGAAGCGATCGAGGCCGCGCACGCCGACGACGAGGTCGAAGCCATCGTTTTCACGGGCGCAAACGGGCTCTTCAGCGGCGGCGCCGACGTCAACGATTTCAACAACGAGTTTCCCGCAGGCGCCATAACGATCCGCGACGTGATCCGTGCCGTCGAATTGAGCATCAAGCCGCATATCGCGGTGATTGACGGCGTCGCTTTGGGCGGCGGCTTAGAGCTCGCGCTGGCGTGCGATTACCGCATCGCCACAGCGCGTTCGAAGCTCGGTCTGCCGGAGATTAAACTCGGGCTATTACCCGGCGCGGGCGGAACGCAGCGCCTTCCGCGATTGATCGGCGCGCGCGCGGCGCTGGAGTTCATGCTGAAGGGCTCGGCCGTGACTGCGGCGCGCGTGCTCGAGCTTGGTATTCTCGACGAGATCGTCGAAGGTAACGTCGTCGAGCGCGCGATCTCGTTAGCAAAAGAGATTCCGCCCAAGCGGCGCATCTCGGCGCTCGAAGCAACGATTGCGCCGGACGTTCCGATGCAAGCCGCACCGTTCGTCGTCGCGCAGGCACACAAGATGGTGCCGCCGGAAGAGAACGGCGGTTTCGCCGCGCACAAACTGATCGACGCGGTGCAGGCCGCAGCCGAGCTGCCGTTTGCGTTCGGCATCGCGCGCGAGGCAAGGCTTTTCGACGAGCTCGTTCGCTCGGAAGCGTCGCTGGCGTTGCGTCACATTTTCTTTGCGGAGCGCGAACTGGATAAAGTCCCCGGGCTCGAACCAGCGCCGCCATTGCCAGTTGCCAAGGCGGGTGTCGTTGGAGCGGGCACGATGGGCAGCGGCATCGCGATCACCTTTGCGCAAGCCGGTGTTCCCGTCGTGGTGGTGGACACGAATGAAGAGGCGGTCGACAAGGCGCGTCAGACCGTGATGGGCATGTTCATGTATCAAGTGCAAAAAGGCCGATTGACGCAAGAAGAGGCGTGGCAGCGGGGTCAGTCCATCACCTTCACCGACGATTGGAGCGAGCTGGCCGACGCCGATCTCGTCGTGGAGGCGGTCTTTGAGGATCCCAACGTCAAGCGTGAGGTCTTTGCAAAGCTCGACGCGATCGTTAAACCCGAAGGATTGCTCGCAAGCAACACCTCGACGCTCGACATCGATGCGATGGCCGCGGCCACCAAACGCCCGGACAAGGTTCTCGGGCTGCACTTCTTCGTGCCGGCAAACATCATGCCGCTGCTCGAGATCGTGCGTGGGCGCGCGACGTCCGCGCAAACGCTGGCGACCGCTTTTGCAATCGGCAAGACGTTGAAGAAGAAGGCCGTGCTCTCCGGCAACGCGTTCGGGTTCATCGGCAACCGGATGATCTTCGATTATGTGCGCGAGGCACTTGCGTTCGCCGAGGAGGGCACCGCGCCGGCCCGGGTCGATGCGGTGATGAGAGCCTTCGGTTTTCCGATGGGACCGTTTGCGATGAGCGATCTCTCCGGCCTCGACATTGGGCTGCACGTACAAAAACTCCAAGGCAAAGCTGGTCAGGGCCGCACGAACGTGCTCGAACAGCTCGTCGAGCAGAAGCGGCTCGGTCAGAAAGCGATGGCCGGCTTTTTCAAGTACGACAAAACGGTCGGCAAGGGACGCGAACCGATCGCCGATCCGGTCGTCGAGCAACTCTTCGCCCAAGAGGCGCGCAAAGCCGGAATCGCGCCGCGCGTCGTCACCGATCGCGAGATTCGCGAGCGCTTGCTCTACGCGCTGATCAATCGCGGCGCGTATCTGCTCGAGGACGGCGTCGCGCTGCGACCCGGCGATATCGACATCGTCTTCGTCTATGGCTATGGCTTCCCGCCGCATCACGGCGGCCCGATGTGGTATGCCGATGAGGTCGGTGTCGCCCACGTGTACGAGCGCATCCGCGACTTCGAGGCGGCATTCGGGCCGCAATGGAAACCGTCGGCCTTGCTCACGCGCGTTGCCGAAAGCGGCCCTTCGACAAGCTCAGGACAAGCTAGGTGGAAGGATGACGGGAGTTTAGCGCATGCGTGAAGCGGTGATCGTCTCGGTCGCGCGCACGCCGATCGGCCGCGCGTTTCGCGGCGCATTCAATCAAACGCCGGGCGCGACGATGGCGGGATACGTCGTCAAGCGCGCGATCGAGCGAGCCTCCGTCAAACCGGAGGAGGTCGAAGACGTCATTATGGGCTGCGGATTACCGGAGGGCGCCACCGGTAACAATATCGGCCGCACGTCCGCACTGCGCGCGGGGTGCCCGGTCAGCGTTTCCGGGCAGACGGTGAGCCGCTACTGCGCGTCGGGGCTCGATGCGATCGCAACGGCGGCAAAGCGCGTCATCGTCGACGACGCCGCGGTCGTCGTGGCCGGCGGCGTCGAGTCGATCAGCATGGTGCAGAACGATTTGAACCTTCACTTCTTTGCCGAAGAGTGGCTGCTGCGCCACGAGCCGGATCTCTACACGCCGATGCTCTACACCGCCGATTTCGTCGCGAAAAAGTACGGCGTTTCGCGCCAGCGTCAAGACGAATACGCGCTGCAGAGCCAGCAGCGCACGGCTGCCGCACAGAGCGCAGGGCGCTTCGATGCCGAGATCGTGCCGATGCCGTCGTGGAAGTACGTGCAAGAGCGCGAGACGGGCGCCGTCCGCGAGGAGCGCGTCGAACTGGCCAAGGATGAAGGGAACCGCCCCGACACGACGCTCGAAGGTTTGGCGTCGCTCAAAGGCGCCGTTCCGGGCGTTGCCGATACGACGATCACGGCCGGCAACTCGTCGCAGCTTTCCGATGGCGCGGCGGCCGTCGTGGTAATGTCTGCGGAGACAGCGAAGGCGCGCGGACTTCAACCGCTCGGGATTTATCGGGGTTACGTGGTCGCGGGGTGCGATCCCGGCGAGATGGGAATCGGGCCGGTGTACGCGATTCCCAAGCTGCTCGATCGCCAAGGGCTCACGATCGGCGACGTCGGTTTGTGGGAGCTCAACGAAGCCTTCGCCGTGCAAACCGTCTATTGCCGCGACACGCTCGGCCTTCCCAACGAGCGCTTCAACGTCGACGGTGGAGCGATCTCGATCGGCCATCCGTACGGCATGAGCGGGGCGCGGATGACGATGCACGCATTGATCGAAGGCAAACGCCGCGGCGAGAAGTATGTCGTCGTAACGATGTGCATCGGCGGCGGCATGGGCGCCGCCGCGTTATTCGAAGTGCTCTGAACGCTCGAGGAGGAGAAGTCCATTGATTGGAACCGTAATTCTCACGCTTCTAATCGTCATGTTCCTCGCTCTTATCAGCGGCGTGCGCGTGGCCTGGGAATACCAGCGCGGCGTAGTCTTCCGGCTCGGGCGCTACGTAGGAACGCGGGGCCCCGGACTCTATTACTTGATACCCTTGATCGAGCGCGGCCGTACCGTAGACTTGCGCACCGTGACGGTGACCGTCGAGCAACAAGAGACGATCACAAAAGATAGCGTAACGATCAAGGTCAATGCCGTTCTGTGGTATCGCATCGTCGATCCGGCAAAGGCGATTATAGCCGTTGCGGATTATAGCTACGCCGCCTATCAGGTTGCGCTTACGAGTTTGCGTAACATCATCGGCCAGCACATGCTCGATGAGGTGCTTCGCGAGCGAACGACGATAAACTCAAAACTTTGCGAGATCGTTCGACGAAGTGACCGAAGCCTGGGGTCTCAAGGTCACGATGGTCGAGATGAAGGACGTCGAGATTCCCGAATCGATGCAGCGCGCCATGGCGCGCGAAGCCGAAGCCGTCCGCGAGCGCCGCGCGCGGATCATCAAGGCCGACGCCGAGTTCGAGGCCTCTCAGAAACTCGCCGAGGCTGCAAAGGTGATGGAGTCCCGCCCGATCTCATTGGAGCTGCGGCGGCTGCAGATGATCTCCGAAGTCGGGGCGGAGAATAACTCGACCACTATTCTCATGATACCGTCGGACTTCACCAATCTCGCGCGCGTGTTAGCCTCCAAGGGCGACGATGCGAGCATTTCTTAGCCTCGTCCTTGTCTTCGGGCTGGCGACCGGGGCGACGCCGCCGGCGGCCGTTGCGCCGAGCATTCCCGATACGCCCGCGGGTCAGGCACTTATAGGGTGGTTACGGGCCTTTGACGGCGGCGACCGCGCGACGTTCCTCGCCTTCTTAAAGTTGACGTATCCCTCGAGGGCCAAGAAGATTGACGACGACATGCAGTTTCGTCAAATGACCGGCGGCTTCGTCGTCCGCGAGATCGTCACGTCGACACCAACGCGGATCGTTGTGACGGTGGAGGACAAGAACAACGAGCAGTTCGCGACGATGATTGTGGTGACGGAAAGCGCCGCGCCATACACCATAGAAAGCGCCTCCCTCCGAGCGATCGCAACGCCGGCCGAGCTGGCTCCGCCATCAGAGGGTCAAAGCGAGCTCGTCGCGGCGCTTGGTGCGAGGCTCGAAACCGACGCTTCCGCGGGTCGATTCTCCGGCGCGGTTCTCGTCGCGAAGGATGGTCAGCCGGTCTTCGCTCGAGCATACGGGCAGGCCGATCGCAAACGTAATATCCCCAATACCTTGGAGACCCGCTTTCGCATCGGTTCGATGAACAAGATGTTCACGGCAGTAGCGACGCTGCAGCTCGTGGCGGCCGGGAAAATTAAACTCGATGCGCCGCTGGGCGCCTATTTGACGGACTACCCAAACAAAGATGTGGCGAAGCAAGTAACGATCGCCGAATTGCTCGACCACACCGGAGGAACCGGCGATATCTTCGACGACCAGTTCGATGCGCACCGTTTGCAGCTGCGGACGCTGCAAGATTACGAGAGCCTGTACGGCTCGCGCGGACCGGTCTTTATGCCGGGGAGCAAATGGGATTACAGCAACTACGGTTTCGTTCTACTCGGGCTGGTGATTGAAAAGGTCAGCGGGCAAAGCTATTACGATTACGTTCGCGAGCACATCTATGCTCCGGCCGGCATGACGTCTACGGGCTCCGAACCGGAAAACGAGGCCGTTATCAATCGTAGCATCGGCTATACGCTCGCTCCCAGTGGCAAAGTGGTGCCGAACACGGACACCTTGCCGTATCGTGGGACATCAGCCGGCGGCGGATACTCGACGGTCGGCGACCTTCTCAATTTCGCGAACGCGCTGCAGCAAAACAAGCTGCTCGACGCGCGGTACACACAGATCTTGACGACGGGTAAGGTCGATACGCCCAACGGCAGCCGCTATGCCTACGGTTTCGAGGATCAGCGGTTTGGCGGCGTTCGCTGCTTCGGCCACGGGGGTGGGGCGCCAGGGATGAACGGCGAGATGGAAATTTGTCCCGCAAACGGTTACGTCGTGGCCGTGCTTGCGAACATGGATCCTCCGGCGGCCACCCGAGTTGCAGACTTCGTGACGGCGCGCCTGCCGAAGACGTAGCTTTCAATGCCAGCGGCGCCGCCCGATGTCGTGCTCATCGAGGCCACCGATGCCGACTTCCGGTGGATGCTTGGCGAGCATTGCCGCCAAAACGGACTCAGACTGCCCGAAGGCGGCGTTGACGATCCCGTCGTGCTTGGAATCGTACGCGCAATAACGATGCGACTTCACGATGCCGGAAGCCGCGCGTCGTGGCTGGTGGTTTGCAACGGAGAGGTAGTCGGGCTGTGCAGCTATCGACGGCCGCCCGCCGACCGTCGCGTGGAGATTGGCTACGGCATCGCGCTAAGCAAACGGGGCAACGGCTATGCAACCAGCGCCGTTGCCGCAATGGTGCGAGCCGCGGCGCTCGATCCATCCGTTCAACACGCTAACCGCCGAAACGGCCGTGCAAAATCTGGCGTCGCAACGCGTTCTCGAACGGAACGGATTCGCGCGAGCCAGCACGCGCATCGATCTCGAAGACGGCGAAGTCATCGGATGGACGAGGCGCGTGCGCGAGAGGAGCGGTTTAAGGTGACAATGCGGTCAGGATGATTTCTTGGCGTAGGCGATGCACCAGCCGTTAGGGCTAATCGTGCCGGCGACGAGCGAGCAGCTGCCGTTTGCCGTGGCGGAGCTGCCCTTGATGAAGAACTTGCACGTCGAGCACTTCTGACCGTTTTTTGGCGTGCCCTGATATTTGAATGCGGCTTGGGTCCCTTTCGCTTCGGCCGTGGCCGTTTGTGTGAGGACCAGCCCGGCAAGCGCCGGAAGAACGACAACGCCGGAAAGGAAGTTACGGCGGCTCAGATCGTTAGAAGAATCGCGCATCTTTTTTACCTCCGCTCTATCAGTTGGCGGGGAAAAACCTGGACCCTCTCATGTGGGCTTAATGCGAAGCTAATCGTGATTCGATGCTTTGTTTCTCCAATTCGGTTTCAATGGTGGTGAGGGACTAGAAACAAAGATTATGACGTTTAAGTGGTTTACCAGCTTCATCTCCGGGGTCGCCCTGGTCGGGATGACTCTTGCCGGCACGCTTTCGGCCTCGGCCGAGCAGGCGCCGGACGGAAATGGTCCAGGGGTCGCCAGAGTCAGCGTCATGCAGGGCTCGGCGGTGATCCAGCGCGGCGACAGCCATGCCCAAACGACGGCCGTTATCAACGCGCCGCTTCTGCCCGGCGACTATGTGTCGACTGGAGGGACCTCTCGGATCGAGCTGCAGTTCGACGGTGAGACCGCCGTTCGGCTCGGCGGCAACGTGCAGGCGCGAATCACCGACAACGATCCCAACAACCGGGCGATCCAGTTGGCCGACGGCACCGTCGAGATCGGCATCGTTCACGGCGACCAGCCCTTCCAAGTCGACACGCCCTCGGTTAGCGTTCGCGCGCAGGACGAGGGCGATTATCGCATTACCATCAACCGGGACGGCTCGAGTTGGGTAACTGCCCGACGCGGAAGCGCCCAGGCCATCACGCCGCAGCGTACCTACGATCTCAGTCCCGGCAGAACGCTGGTCGCGCGCGGCTCGGCGCAGGACCCCTCGATTAGCTATCGGTCGGAGGTCGGCTTCGACTCATTCGACGACTTCAACGCCAAGCGCGATGACACCATGATGGCCGCGCTCAACGCGAGCCCCAACTTGAGCCCGACGATCGCCGGCTACGATAACCTCGATCAGTACGGCAACTGGCAGGACGTCGCGGGATACGGCCAAGTCTGGGTTCCCGACGAACCGGCGGACTGGGCTCCCTATCGTGATGGTTCTTGGGCCTGGGAAGGTGGCTACGGCTGGACTTGGGTCGGCGCCGAGCCGTGGGGATGGGCTCCGTATCACTATGGTCGTTGGTTCTGGGCTAACGGCTATGGCTGGGCCTGGTATCCGCCGGCCTACTCGTACGCGCCGGTGTGGTCGCCCGCACTCGTCGGTTTCTATGGCTGGGGCGGTGGCGTTGGAATCGGTGTTGGTTTTGGCTTCGGCGGCTTCGGTTATGGCGGCATCGGTTGGTGCCCACTCGCTCCGTTCGAAGCGTTCTATCCGTGGTATTCCGGCTGGGTCTGGGGAGGCGGGGGCTGGGGCTACGGTGGTTACGGCGGGTACCGCGGGGGAACGCGGGTCGTGAACATCACGAACGTCCATAACGTCTACCGGAACTTTGGCCACGGCGGCGGCAGCGGAACGCTGCGCGGAAACTTCGTGCATGGAAACTTCTCGCACAACGTCGCCGTGACGTCGCAGAACGCCGGCCGGGTCGGGAGCATTCGGGGCGCCGTCCCCGTGACTCCGAGTAAAGACAATCTCGGTTTTGGGCGGACGCCGAGCAGATCGGTTGCATTCTCGAAAACCTTCGATTCGCCGCGATTCGCATCGAATCGAGCGCTGGGTTCCCATAACTCCTTCGCGCAGCAGCAGAGGCCCGTCGACGGGGCGATTCACGCGAACACCGCACGCGAAAGCGCGCCGGTGAGCCATGAGGGCACTGCGGCCGAGGCTCGCACCGGCGAGGCTCGTACGACCGAAACTCGCACAACCGAAAGCGAGCCCAACCAGTCGTGGCAGCGGTTTGATGATGCTCGCGGGTCGTCGCACGGGAGCGCGGCTTCCGAACGCGCACCGAGCACCAGCGAACGCGCGTCGAGCGCAAGCGTAGGATCGCGCGAAGAACGGCCGGCATCGAGTTCGTGGGGCCGCTACTCGAGCGAGCGCGGTAACGTCTCGGTACCCGTCACCTACGGCGATCGCGATCGTGGATCGTACTCGCGCGGCGTTTCCTCGGGCAGTTCCTACTCCCGCAGTTCGTATCCGTCGTACTCGCATAGCTCGTATCCGTCGTACTCGCATAGCTCGTATCCGTCGTACTCGCATAGCTCGTATCCGTCGTACTCGCATAGCTCGTATCCGTCGTACTCGCATAGCTCATATCCGTCGTACTCGCATGGCTCGTATCCGTCGTACTCGCACAGTTCGGCTCCCTCGTACTCGCACGCGTCCTCTGGATCTTCTCGCCCAACGGGAGGCGGAGGCGGAGGCTCCGGTCACGGGGGAGGCCGCCCACCTCACTAACGGAAAAGTCGCTCAAAGGCGCCTATAAAGGGCGGTGCAAGGCACCGCCCTTTCGTTTGCAGAAGGTTGCTGACCCAGCATTTCTTGGCATCTTCTTCATATAGGAGCGCAGTATCGATGAACACCCTACGGTTTTTGCTCGTCCCCCTAGCGTTTTGTTTGGGCGCCCTCTTGCCCGCAGCCGCGTCGGCGCAAGCCATGGTCGCGGTCCGCGTCGCGCATCCAATCCAGGTAAACGCCTGTAACCCGGAGCGCAACGTCAGCTACAACTACGCCGGTTACACGCCTGGCTACTATCCTTACGGGTACGGATACAACCGTCCGTGGGGCTGGCCTTCGGTGTACGGCCCGACCTACTACCAGGCTCCGGTTGCGAACAATCCGACGCTTGGGATCGATTATGTCAATGCGACCAGCGTCGTGATGAAGCAGATTGAGTTTGGGCTGATCGTGCGCGGGTCGCTGGTTGCGGAAGTGAAAGACGTCGGAACGTTCTCGCCCGGTGCCGAGATCAAGCACAAGTTCGGCGTAAGCCCAAACATCTTTCCGATCCAGACCAGCTATGCGAAATGCGTTCCGTTGCATATCCTCTTCGTCGACGGTACGAAATGGAAGAATCCGCACCTTCCCGCCTACAGAGCCAGCATGTACGGCGGCCCGCATCACTAGGGTCGTAACGTCGTGACGGCTCAAGATCTCTCGGTGGTCCAGTCGCAAATCAACGTTTGGGATATGGCGCAGCGTCAGCTCGATGAAGTCAGCAAGCTCATCGGCCTGAACGAATCGCTGCACGGTTATCTGCGCCAGCCCAAACGCGTTCTCGAAGTCTCAGTCCCCGTTCGAATGGACGACGGCGCGTTCCGGATGTTCACCGGTTATCGCGTGCAGCACAACTTGTCGCGCGGTCCGGGTAAGGGTGGAATCCGCTTTCACCCCGACGTAACGCTCGACGAAGTTAAGGCGCTCGCGATGTGGATGACGTGGAAGTGCGCGCTCGTCAACATTCCCTTCGGCGGTGCAAAAGGCGGCGTGATCTGCGACCCCAAGGCCATGTCGATGCAGGAGCTCGAGAACCTAACGCGGCGTTTCACGACCGAAATTTCTATCATCATCGGGCCCGAGAAAGACATTCCGGCGCCCGACGTCTACACGACGCCGCAGATCATGGCGTGGATCATGGATACGTTTTCCATGATCCACGGATTTTCGATTCCCGGCGTGGTGACCGGCAAGCCGGTGTCGATCGGCGGATCGTTGGGGCGTGACAAAGCCACGGCGCGCGGTTGCAGCTACGTCGTCGACGAAGCGATGCAAGAGCTGGGCCGGGAGATCGAAGGAGCGACGGTTGCGATTCAAGGCTTCGGCAATGCCGGAATGTATGCGGCGCAGCTGATGGCCGATCGCGGCTATCGTATCGTCGCCGTTTCGGATTCGCGCGGCGGCGTGGCGAACGATCGCGGCCTCGACGTCAAGGGATTGACGGCCCATAAGGCCGAGACGGGCTCGGTCGCCGGATTTGCCGGCGGCGAACGCGTCGACAATCGCGAGGTACTCGAATACGCGTGCGACGTGCTCGTGCCGGCCGCTCTCGAAAAGGTGATCACGAAAGAGAACGCGCCGCGCATTCGCGCGCAAATCGTCGCGGAGGCCGCCAACGGCCCGACGATGCCCGATGCCGACGACATTCTGTTCGACCGCAATATCATGGTCTTGCCGGACATTCTCGCCAACGCGGGCGGCGTGACGGTCTCTTACTTCGAGTGGGTGCAAGACTTACAGGCGAACTTCTGGGAAGAAGCCGAGATCAACGAACGCCTCAAGCGGAAGATGGTTCGCGCGTTTCGTGAAACGCACGAGCAAGCGAAGAGTCGCGAGGTGTCGATGCGAAAGGGCGCGTACTGCGTCGCCGTCGCGCGCGTCGCCGAGGCAACGAAACTCCGCGGCCTCTATCCCTGACCCAGCTCGGATTCTTCGGCGACGGGCGGCAGACGCTCGTCGACGACGAAACCGGCCGGATCGTCTACATCCCGGCATTCGTGGATCCGCCGATCGCTGCGGCCTGGTTTGACGCGCTTCGCGAGGGCGTACCATGGCAGAGCGAACGCCGCCGGATGTACGACCGCGACGTCGACGTGCCGCGGCTCGTCGCGCGCTACCGGCTCGACGATCCCGACGTGCCGGCGCCGCTCGCCGACGCAGCAGCGCGGACTTCCCAGGCCACTGGCACGCGATTCAATAGCGTTGGTCTAAACTTCTACCGCGACGGCCGCGACAGCGTCGCGCCGCACAACGACCATTTGTATGAGATCGTTGCCGAGCACCCGATCGCGTTGATCTCGCTGGGTGCGACGCGGCTCATGACGATTCGCAGCAAACCAGATGTCATCCTGAGCGCAGTCGAAGGACGCCGGCGGATTCTCGATCTCGATCTCGAGAACGGCAGCCTGTTAGTGATGAGCTACGAAACGCAGCTCCACTACGATCACGGCGTACCGAAGACGAAGAATCCGGCAGACGCGCGCATCAGCATCGCACTGCGCGTACGCCCCTAGACGCCGATTTGGCCGAGATCGCCGAAGAAGCGCTGGACTTTGGGATCGTCCCACCAGTTGACGACGATCGCCTCGAGTTCGGGGAGCAAGCGCAAGCGCGCAACGTGCTGCTCGACCGATCCGTGATTGGGCGCGGATTTATGAAGCTCGGCATGGAGCGCATCGACCGTCGCGTGGCCGGCGTGCGCCTCGGGAAGCGCTGCATGCAGATCCTTATGAGGCAGCGACTCGCGCAGACGTAAGAGTGGAAGCTCGGTCTCCGCTTGCGTTATGAGCTCTTCGCCTGCGACGAGACCGGTCGCGTCCGCATCTTCGATTCCTTCGCGAAGGTTGCGATTCTTGTCCATGGCGGGTTCGTACAAGGTCCGGCAACGGCGCTCCTTCGAAGTGGAACCAATGCGTGTCCCGCGGGCGCTCTGGCTCTGCGTAACGTTCGCCGTCGCTATGACGCTGGCCGGTTGCGGGACCGCGACGGAGCCGCACGTCCTCGTTATTGCCGACAACGTCGATCCGTCATCGCTCAATCCGCTGCTCGCACACGATCAAGACACGATCGGATACGATCTTCTCATTACCCAGACGCTCGTCGGCCTGTCGGCCGCCAATCGGCTCGTTCCCGTGCTGGTGACGCGGATCCCGTCGCGCTCGAACGGCGACATTTCCCCCGACGGAAGAACGCTTCTCTATCGTCTACGTCATAACGTTCGGTTTGCCGACGGAAAAGAGCTGACCGCCGCCGACGTCGCCTTTACGTACCGCGCGATCGTCGATGCTCGCAATCCCGTGGAGTCCGTGGATGCCTACCGCCGTATCGCGTCGTTGCGAACTGCGGGCCGCTATACCGTCGTCGTGCGTTTAAAGCAGCGCTGGAGTGCAGCGGTCGCCGAGCTCTTTGCCGAGGCCGACTTTGCCTTCGGCATCCTTCCAGCGCACGCGTTTACCTCGGGAGATGTCACGCGCGCGGCATGGAACGACCGGCCCTTTGGGACGGGCCCATTTCGAGTCGCGGAGTGGCAACGCGCGAGCCGCATCGTTCTCGAGCGGAACCCGTACTACCGGCCGCTTCCGAAGTTACGCCGCATCGTACTGGAGCTAATTCCTACGACGCAAGGTTCGCTGCTCGCGCTGCGGGCGAAGGGCGTCAACGTGACCGAGATTAGTCCGGTGCAAGTGCCCGAGGCGCGCGCCATTGGGGGCGCCCACGTCGTCATCACGCCCATCAACGGCGTCTATCTCCTGATGATGCAAGCCTCTGCGCGGCCGACCAACGACGTGCGCGTGCGCCGCGCGATAGCGGCCGCAATCGACGCGCGGCAAATCGCTCGCGCCGGCTACGGCGTCCTGGATGCGGCCGATTCTTTTCTTCCGCGGGTCTTCGCCTGGCACGACCCGGGAAGCACGACGAGCGATGCGGGATCGGTGACGCGTGAGCTAAGCGCCGCCGGCTGGCAGAAGCGCGACGGCCGCTGGACGAAGGCCGGAGAGCCATTGAGCGTCACGCTCGCGCTCGCGCCGGAGCGCGGCACCTGGATGCAGCTGATGGAACAGGAGCAGCTGCGACGTGCCGGTATCGATGCGCAACTCAAGCCGTATTCGACGGCGCTTTTCAACGCGCCCAACGGCCCGTTGCGTACGGGTGCTTTCACCCTTGCCGCGACCTGGTGGATCGGCGCGGCAGATCCGGAGGAGTCGGTGATTTTCGCCTGCAGTCAGCGAGGACCCGACGGCAATAACTCGATGAACTACTGCAACCGGCGGTTCGACGCGCTGTTCGAAAATCAGGCCATAACCGCCGATCCGCGCCGGCGTCGTCGTGACTTCATCGAGATGCAGCGCATCGTCCGCGCCGACGCGCCGGTCGTTCCGGTCGCGTTTGAATCGAATGCCGACGTCGTGAGCGATCGGGTTACCGGGTTCCGCAGAAACATGCTAATGTATCCGGTCGGAGCCGAGCTCTGGGATAGCCGTTAGGCCGGCACCGCTACGGTGTCGTGGACGGCTCCGGGGTTGGGCCGTAGATGGCTCGCGCGGTCGAGCAGACGGTCTTCGAACCGAGCTTATAGTCAACGAGCCCGTCGCCGGCCGCGCTCGTAGCCGTCGAGCCGACCGCGACGTCTGGGCCGGCCGGCAACGCAATCCGGTTATAGAGCAAGTCCGTTTGGCGCGACAGCGAGCCGATGCTTCGGTCGCTGTTGAGATTGTCATCGAACCACTTGCAGGTGTCGACCGCACCCGGAAGCCCCGTGAACGAAAAGAGGATGGGCTGCGCCGGTGCGGCGGCGCTTGCGATCAGGACGATCGCGGCGAAGGCGGTTCCGGCAATTGCGTTGCGGTTCATCTTCCTGAAGATACTACGCGCTCATGCGACGCCCTGTTCGCTCCGCGGCTTTAGCAAGAAGGCGCCGAACTTCATCGTCGCTGGTCTGGTCGAAGTCTTCATAATAGAGTCCGACGGCGATAAACGGCTCGGGCGTAAAGGGGCAGACGATGCGATCGGCGACTTCGCGGAGCGCCTCGCACGTCTGGTACGCGGCGACGGGCACCGCGACGACGATCTCCGCCGGATTATGCCGGCGCAGCGCGGTCGCCGCCGCGCGCATCGTTGCACCGGTGGCCAGCCCGTCGTCGACGAGGATCGCGATCCTGCCGGCGACGTCGGCCTGCGGACGCCGGTTCCGATAGGCCTCCTCTCGGCGACGAATCTCTTCTGCCTCGCGACGGATGACGTCTTGAATCGTCTCGTCATCGAGGCGCAGGGAAGCGATCAGATTGTCGTCCACGACGCACGTTCCGTCGTTGGCAAGCGCGCCCATCGCAAGCTCCGCATGGCCCGGGACACCCAGCTTGCGGACCACGTAGACGTCGAATGGAAGGCGCAGGCGTCGTGCAACCTGGTACCCGACCGGAACTCCGCCGCGCGGGAGCGCCAACACGAGGGCATCGGGTCTATCGGCGTAGACCGCGAGCGCCTCGGCGAGCTGCGTGCCCGCATCGGCGCGGTCTTTAAAGGTTACTCGGGAACACCCCCATCGTGTTCGATGATCTCTTGAATACTGGCGCTGGGCTGCTGAGCGCATTTCGATGCGTGCGGCAAAGGCTCGGGCACGAACTTCGTGGGCTTCTGGGCGAAGTTGAACATATTGCCGATTGAAGTCGCGGTTTCGTCGGTCGTGTGGAGCGAGCCCAAACCGAAGTTTTGCTCGATGAACTTCAGAATGCTTCCGAAGTCGTACTGCGTGTGCGCGACCGTATTTGGGCGCGCCCACGGCGAGATTACGATCGTTCCGACACGGAAGCCGAGGCTGGTGTAGTTGGTCTGCGGTGGCGGGACGGGATCGTACCATCCGCCCCAGTCGTCCCAAAGCAGTATGACGGCGGTCGAGTCCCAGTACTTACTCTCGCCGATCGCGTTGACGACCGAGCTGACCCACCGCGGGCCGCCGTTGCAGTTGATGGCGGGATGATCCGAATCCGGCAACGAGGGGATCAGCCAGGAGACCGACGGGAGCGTGCCGCGCTTGATGTCGCTAAAGACGCTGGTGTTCGGGAAGCTGATGTTCGCCCAATCCGCACCCTGTCCGTCGCAGTCCATCGGCGGCGTGAACCTTTCACAACGTACCTTGGCGATCGCATCGTAGCCGTTCCAAACGTTGCCCGAAAAGTCATGACCCTTGCCGGTCTCGGGGTCAACGTAGTACTTCCACGAGACGTGTGCGGGATCGAGCAAGTCGGCCATCGTTCCGTACTCGGTGAAGCACGGAAACGGCCCATATGGAGATTCTTTGCCATCTTTCTTGAGAATCGGCGTGTGAGCACCCTGGGGTGCATCGCAACCCCATGGCATGGCGTCGGGCTGATCGGTGAGCGATTCGTGGGAGTTGAGCGCTACGGTTCCGGAGAGAATGATCTGGTGCGAGATAAAGCTGGCCGCCGTTTGGGTGAAAAACATATGATCGGCGAGGGCGTACTGCTTCGCGAAGTCCCAGTACGCCTTGGTGTCCGAACGGTAGACGTAGGAGTACGGATAAAGCCCTGCAGACTGTCCGCTACCGCCGGCTCCGAATCCAATCTTGTCGAAACCGTCATTTCGGCAAACGCCGGAAGAATCGGGATCGCATTCGATTTCAAACCCATGGTGGCTGTGGTCGATGTCCTTGCCGATACTACCGCCGCCCGTCTTAAGGTGAACGGGCGTGAGCTTGGTCATTCCCGTCTGACACAACTTCTGACCACTGACGCGTACCGGTTGGCATTTCCCTACCAACGCGGTGTCGGCTCCAGGGAAACCTGCGAAGATGGTGTTGAAGCTGCGGTTCTCCTGCATCATGATGATGACGTGCGCGATCGGTTTGGCTGGCTGCACCGGCTGCAGCGGCACGGCGTTCGAGCTGTTGCATCCTGCGATGGCCGCGGCTGCAGCAAAGGTGAGAATGGAGCGAAAACGGTCCACGGGAATCCCTCCGGGTGACTTAGACTATTCCGGTACGCCTCCGTCGTTTTCGATGATCTTTTGTGCGCTTGCGTGACCGCCGCACGTTGTCTTGGGCGGCAGTGGCTCCTCCGGCACGAACTTCGTCGGCTTCTGCGAGAAGTTAAACATGTCGGCGATCGAGGTCGAGGTTTCGTCGGTTGTATGAAGCGAGCCCAAGCCGAAGTTCTGCTCGATGAACTTTAAAATGCTTCCGAACTCGTACTGCGTGTGCACCACGGTATTTGGGTGAGCCCACGGTGAGATCACGACCGTTCCAACGCGGAAGCCGAGGCTGGTGTAGTTGGTCTGCGGCGGCGGGGCCGGATCGTACCAGCCGCCCCAATCGTCCCACAGCAGTATGACGGCGGTCGAATCCCAATACTTGCTCTGACCGATCGCGTTGACGACGGAGCTGACCCAGCGCGGTCCACCGCTGCAGCCGCTGGCAGGATGATCCGAATCTTCCAATGACGGAATCAGCCAGGAGACCGACGGGAGCGTGCCGCCCTTGATGTCGCCAAAGACGCTGGTGTTCGGGAAGCTCATGTGCGTCCAGTCCGAGCCGAAGCCATGGCAGTCCATGGGCGGTGAGAACGTTTTACAACGGACCTTGGCGATCGCGTCGTACCCGTTCCAAACCTCGCCCGAAAAATCTCCGCCCTTGCCCGTCTCGGGGTCAACGTAGAACTTCCACGAGACGTTTGCGGCATCGAGCAAGTCGGCCATGGTTCCGTACTCGGTGAAACATGGAAACGGCCCGTAGAAATCCTCTTTGCCGTCGGTCCTGAGAATCGCCGAGTGAGTGCCGGGCGAGGCATCGCAACCCCATGGCATGCCGTTTGGCTGATCGGTGAGCGATTCGTGCGAGTTGAGCGCTACCGTGCCGGAAAGAATTATCTGGTGAGCGATAAAGCTGGCCGCCGTCTGCGAGAAGAACATCTTATCGGCGAGCGCGTACCGTTTGGCGAAGTCCCAGTACGCCTTGGTCTCGGAGCGCTCGACGTAGGCGTACGGGTAGAGTTTTGCAAGCTGTCCGGTGCCGGCCGCGCCGAAGCGAATCTTGTCGAACCCATCGTTTTGGCAGACGCCCGAAGCGTTGAGATCGCATTCGATTTTGAAGCCGTTGTGGCTGTGATCGATGTCGATGCCCAGGCCGAGCCGATTCGTCGTTTCGAGCGTGACGCTTTTGAGCTTGGCCGTGCCCGTCTTGCACCACTTCGCCGGCTCGCACGGGCCGCTCAACGCGGTGTCGGCTCCGGGGAAGCCTGCGAAGATGTTGTTGAAGCTGCGATTCTCTTGCATCATAATGATGACGTGCTGAATCGGTTTGGCCTGCGTCGGCGGCGGCACGACGCTCGAGCTGTTGCTGTTGCAGGCGGCTAGAGCGGCGGCTGCTGCGAAAATGAGAATGGCGTGAAAGCGGTGCACGGGATCCTCCATAGCGATGCGCAGCGAGTCCTTTCTTCTGAATGCGACGAGCGCCTTCTTCGTGCCGGTGCGAACGTCGCCGGCCTTGCCTGCGTTACTAGAACAGGCCCGGCTCGCGGCGCAGGGAAGGTCAAAAGAGCGTCGCAGCAACATGCAACAGCGAGAGGAATTCTATCGTGAGAGTTTCAGCGATTATTTCAGTAACTTTAGTTATCGCCTTAGCGGCGTGCAGCGGAGCGATGAACGCCGTGCCGCTCCCAAACTCGGCGCAACAGCCGGGCCTGACCTTGGCGCAGCAATCGCGTCATCCCAGCGCTGCGGAGCTCGGACTTTGGCCGCGTGCCGGACAAGCCGAACGGGCCTGTGCCGACGCCCCCTCGGGGTACGCGCGTTGTTTGGCGTTGGTGCGTACCGACATTCACGGGTTGATCAGCCCGGATACACCTGCTGGATACTCGCCCTCCGATTTACAGGCCGCGTACGACCTCACAAAGTACAGCTCGCGTAACGGCGGCGGCAGAACCGTCGCAGTCGTCGACGCGTACGACGATCCCGACGCCGCGGCGAATTTGGCGGTCTACCGTTCCGCCTATGGACTGCCGAAGTGCACGTCATCCAACGGCTGCTTCACAAAAAAGGCGTTCGGCTTACAGGGCAACTCCGGTTGGGGAGAAGAGGAGTCCGTTGACCTCGACATGGTTTCGGCCATCTGTCCGAAGTGCAAGATTTTACTCGTTGAAGCGGCCAACAACGACACCGCCAATCTCGCGAGCGCCGAAAAGTACGCAACCGCCAACGCGGACTACGTCAGCAACAGCTGGAGCGGCAACGAAGGTTCGAAGGCGTACGACGGCGACTTCAACGTGCCCGGCGTCGCGATCACCGCGGCGACCGGAGACGACGGCTATGACAAAACCGCGCAGTGGCCCGCGATTCTTCCAACCGTGACTGCCGTCGGCGGAACGACGCTGTCGTCCTACAGCCCCCGCACGGAGACCGCGTGGTCTTTCGCCGGGAGCGGTTGCAGTACGATCTATGCAAAGCCGAGCTTTCAGCACGACCTGAACACCGGCTGTTCCGACCGTGCGCAAGCCGACGTGTCGGCCGATGCCAATCCGGATACCGGCGTTGCCGTCTACGATACCGATGGTGAAAGCGGCTGGCTCGTCTTCGGCGGCACTTCGGTCGCGTCGCCGATCATCGCTTCCGTCTTCGCGCTTGCCGGTAATCGGGCGTACAACAACAACACTCACCTTTACGCCCACAAGTCGAGCCTCAACGACGTTACGAGCGGGCAAAACGGCACCTGTGGCAAGCCGCTCTGCACGGCAGGTCCGGGGTGGGATGGTCCGACGGGACTTGGCACTCCCAACGGCATCGCCGCCTTCTGATAGAAGCTCCGATTCGGCCGATTTCGTTGTCGCGGGGTCCTTCGACTGCGCTCAGGATGACAAATAGCGGTAGGTAGACTTCGGGCCCCCGCTCCTAGAACTCGACTCGAATCAGAGCTTCTCAGGAACCTAGTGGTTCGCTCCTCACCGCAATCTAAGGTTAGGGCGCGAACGCACTCGGGTATGAAAGCAAGGTCTTTCTTGCACCTGAGAGGAGAGTTCTAGCGATGAGGTTTTTTTCAGGAATGACGGCGCTGGTTGCGACGATGCTGCTCGTCGGCGGCGCCTCGATCACGCCGGTTGCAGCCCAAGATTACGGCGTTCCGGCGTACACGACGTGGCAGCCGGGCTGGGACACGCACCAGTTCGATAAGCACCACGTGATGTTGGGGACCGTCGCCGCTTTCACGCCGTATCGCCTGACTGTGGCGCGCCGCAACGGCGTCGTGCAGACCGTGGACCTCAAGCACGGCACGGTTATCTATCCGACCGGTGCTACGCCGGCGACGGGAGAGCGCGTCGCGCTCGTCGGCTACTACAGCAACGGCACGTTTATCGCCAACCGCGTAATCCTACATCCCTAGCGCAGGCCTTGCGACCCCGCCGCCTGCGTTCGCGCAGGTGGCGCAACAGTTCGTCGAGACGACTCGGGGCATCGTCGGGTTCCGGCTGCACCGAGTCCTCGACGTGCACGCGGGTTTCTCACACCGCCACGAAGATCTCGTCATGACGGGAATCTCTCAAGACGGGACAATCGTTAAGGTGCATATCGTCAGTTACACGATCAATGGAAATCCGGCCAGTTCGTCGGCCGACGCGGAGATGACGCAGGCCTTCGAGCATCCCAAGCCCGGCACCGCATTCCAGCCGCCCTTCGATCCGCGGTACATCGGCGGATATTCCTACCGTGCGGCCGGTCCGTCGACGATCGCCTTTGCATCCAGCGTTCGCGATGCGGCGCACGGTAATGGAAGCTTTGCGTACGACGCGAGCCATGAGGTCGTCTGGTACGCGTATCAGCCGAATGCGCTGCCGCCGCACGCGACCTCCGGGACGATCCTCGATCGGCGTTCTGAGGTCTTACCGAACTATTGGGCGGTGACGCGAGAGACGCAGCAGTATAAAGGTCACTACGGCCCCTTCGCCGCCGCCGGCCTCCAGGAGCAGTACTACTCCGGCTTTAGTCGCTTCCCGAACCTGGAGAGCGCGCTCCGCTCCCTCTAAGAGGCGGGAAGGCTCTGCGCCGAGGCGGGAAGGCTTTGCGCCGCCCGCAGAAAAGCGTGAGCAGCAGAGGAGAAAAGCATGCCCGATTTTCTGAAGACGTTGTTCGTGAACCCGCCCACCTTCGAAGGCTTCGACGGCGGTGCGGGATCGCGGTATCAATGTCGCCGCGAGGTGCGGTCGTTCTGGTACCCGACGTGGCTGGCGCAGCCGGCCGCGATGGTGCCCGGAAGCCGTCTGATCGATGCGCCGCCCGACGGCTTGACGTTCGATCAGGTCGCCGCGACTGCGAAGGATTACGAATGCATCATCCTCCACACCAGCACTCCGTCGTTTAACAACGATGCTCGCTTCGCGGCGCGCGTCAAGCAAGAGAATCCCAAGGCGCTGATCGGCCTCGTCGGCGCGCACGTCGGCGTGCTGCCCGAGCAGTCGCTGCGGCTTGCGCCGGCGGTGGATTGGGTCAGCGTCGGTGAGTTCGACTATACGTGCGTCGACGTTGCATCGGGCAAACCGATCAGCGAGATCGACGGCGTTGCCTATCGTGAAAACGGCCAGATCGTGCGAACGCCCGAGCGGCCGATCATCATGGACATGGAAGCGTTTCCATCGGTGCTCGACGTCTACCGCCGCGATCTAACGATCCCAAACTATTTTAACGGCTACTTGAAGCATCCGTATCTCTCGTTCTATACGGGACGCGGCTGCAAGTCGAAATGCACGTTCTGCCTCTGGCCGCAAACGATCGGCGGACATCTCTACCGGTTCCGCAGCGTCGACAGCGTCGCGGCCGAGATGCTCCGGGCAAAAGCGATGTTCCCCGAGGTCAAGGAGTTCTTCTTTGACGACGACACGCTCACGGATAACGTTCCGCGCGTCGAAGAGGTGGCGCGGCGCTTGGGCCCGCTCGGCCTCACCTGGTCGTGCAATGCTAAGCCGAACGTGCCGCGCGCGACGCTCGAGGTGATGAAAGCCAATGGCTTGCGGCTCTTGCTGGTCGGCTACGAGTCGGGCAATCAGCAGGTGCTCAACAACATGAAGAAGGGCACGCGGCTCGACATCATCCGCCGCTTCGCAAAAGATTGCCACGAGCTAGGCATCAAAGTGCACGGCACGTTTATTCTCGGCATGCCGGGCGAGACGCCGGAGACGATCCGCGAGACGATCAACTTCGCTTGCGAGATGGATCCGGAGACGATCCAAGTCTCGCTGGCCGCGCCGTATCCCGGAACGTATCTCTACAAGCAGGCACAAGAGAACGGCTGGCTCGAGGCGCAGAGCGAGGAGCTGGTGGATACGCACGGCGTGCAGCACGCGGCGCTCAACTATCCCGGCTTAAATTCGACGATGATGTTCGAATCGGTCGACGAGTTCTACCGGCGCTTCTACTTCCGGCCACGCAAGATGTTCTCGCTGCTGGGCGGCATGATCGGCGACCGTCAGGTGATGAAGCGGCGCGTACGCGAAGGCGTGGAGTTCTTCCACTTCCTGCGCGAGCGCCGGCGCGAAACTGCCGCGGCACCGGGGAGCTAGTCGAGCGTCAGGACCGAAATGCTATATGCCGGAAGGGTTAGCGGTACGGTCGTTCCGGCGGTGCCGAGGCTCTTGCGAACCGGGCCGATCCAGTGGTTCTCTTTGGATTTGTCGTACTGCGTTTTGCCGTAGACCGTCAGCGTTGCCGTAAAACTCGTCTTTCCCGAACCGCTCAAACGCGCGTCGATCGCGATGGCCTTTAGCGTGTTGTTGAAGAGCACGAACGCGTAGCCGTTCGTCTGTGCGAAGCCGTATGCGCGCACGTCGGACGACAGCGACCCCGGCACGTTGACCGAGCGCACTTTCGATCCCGCGGGAACTTCGGCGGCGAAGAGCGCCATCACGCGTGCCGTCGGGAAAGGCGTTCCGCCCGGAATTTTTGGTGTGTTGGCGCAGCCTTCGTACGAATTCGGCAGGCCGTCGGAGAACAGCCCCTCGCTGCCGAAGTGCTGCCAGCCGTAGAGCTTCTTCGAATAGTCGCCGGTCTCGTCGCAGCTTCCATAGGCGAGCCACCACGTCGCCATGGGAACGCCGGCGTCGAGCAGCGTGCCGAGCATTTGCCCCAAGAACAGCCCATTGACGATCGAGACTGATTGCTTGCCTTCGCTGCCGGCGTCGTTGTTGAACTCGCCGAGATAGATCGGGACGCTCTTGGCAACGCCGGCGGCGTTCATCTGCTTGCGAAGGCCCACGAGGTCGCCGGCAAAATTGTCGATCGCGGGGCCGAGAAGGAACGAATCGCTATCGACGTTGTACTGCGGATAATAGTGCAGCTCGACGAAATCAAAGGGCTGCGCCTTGCGCAACACGACGTCGTTCCACGCTCGATCGTTCGGCGTATCCACGACGACACCGAGTTTGGCTTGTGAATTTGCCTTCTTCACCGCCGGATAGTAACCCGTGCGAACGGCATTCGAGTAGGCCGCCGGATCGTGCGGCTTCACGTGCAGATCGTACTCCCACGAGCCGTACACTTCGTTTCCGACCGTCCAATACTCGGCGCGATGCGCGTGGCTCTTGGCCGCCGCCACCCAAGCGGCGGCTTCGCTCGGCTCGCCACCGCCGTCGCAGGCGCGATTGCTTCCGTAGTTCAGCGTGATCGCGACGTCGATATCCAACGGAGCCGAAAGATCGGCCATCAAGTGATCGAACGTCGCTCCCGGTGTAATGTAACCCATGTTGTTGCAGAGGGAACCGCCGTCTTCCCAATGGTAGGCGTCGGATTCCGAGCCGCCCGGAAAACGCACGAGTTTGATCGCGCTTTTGCGCAGCGACGGATTGACGAACGACTGCCTGAAATCGTACCAGGTAACGATCGATGCACCGTAGATATCGGGTGCGACGGCGGGGCCGCCGGAGCGCGCGTTGAGTTCGATCACCGGAACCTGCATGGATACGGCCGCCCCAGACGATGCCGGGGGAATCGTTCGCGCTGCCGTACACGAGGTGGCAATGATGAGAATGAGAACGCCGCCCAGCCCCAATCGGTATCGCATACGGACCTCCTGCGCCCAGTATAGTACGTTCGAGGCGTTACGGAGTCCCGGCGATTGACGAACATACGTTCGCATGATAGAGTCGGTAGCGTGATGAGGTGCGGCAAGTGAGCTGGCTTTCACGGATGCGCTCCTCACTCAGCCGCGCACGCGAAGTCTTTTCGGCGGTCGCGCGACTGGGCGCCGCGCAGCGGCCCTTGACGCCCGAGTTTTGGGACGAACTCGAAGATATGCTCATCGTCGCCGATTTTGGCGTACCCACGACTACGAAGATCGTCACCGGGCTCCAGACCGTCGCAAAACAGGAAGATTGGAAGACGAGCGATCAGGTCGTCGAGCGCTTCCGCAAAGATGTCGAGCGGTTTCTCACGCTGCCCGGTGCGGAGCTGAATCTAAAGCAGGTGCCGGCCGTGATGCTGATCGTTGGGGTCAACGGCAGCGGCAAGACGACGACGATCGGTAAGCTCGCAGCGCGGCTGCACAAGGAAGGAAAGCGCGTGCTGTTGGTTGCGGCCGACACGTTCCGAGCCGCCGCGGCCGAACAGCTCGCAGTCTGGGCCGAGCGCAGCGGCAGTACCGTGGTTCGCGGCGCGGAAGGTGCGGATCCGGCCTCGGTCGTTTTCGACGGCATGCGCGCGGCGAAGGCGCGCGGATTCGACGTGGCTATCGTCGATACGGCGGGCCGGCTGCAAACCAAAACCAATTTGATGGAAGAGCTGAAGAAGATGCGGCGCGTGATCGAGCGCGAACTCGGCGAGCCGCCGGCGGAGACGCTCCTGGTCCTTGATGGAACGAGTGGTCAGAACGCCATATCGCAGGCAAAACTCTTCAATATGGCAACACAGCTCACGGGCATCGTGGTCACCAAGCTCGACTCCACCGCAAAAGGGGGAGTGCTCGTCGCCATCGTGGACGAGCTGGAGATTCCCATCAAGCTCGTCGGGCTGGGTGAGGGCACGGACGACTTACGAGCCTTCTCACCTCCCGAGTTCATTGACGCGCTCTTCGACGAGGCGGAAACCGCCGCAACATCGTGACGGTTCGAGCAGAATGCCATCCCCTTGGCACTTTGTCATGAGAGCGTGATACGTAAGGCGCCTAACGGCTTAGAGAAAGGAAACAGAATGGCTGCAGAAGACGAACGACAACTCGCCCTCGCCAATGCGCTCACGCAAATCGAGCGCCAGTTCGGCAAAGGCTCGATCATGCGCATGGGAGATTTCCAGGAGCGCATGGGATTCGAGGTCGTGCCGACCGGCTCGATCGCGCTCGATTTAGCGCTCGGCGTCGGAGGGCTTCCCCGCGGGCGAATCGTTGAGATCTATGGCCCCGAGTCCAGCGGCAAAACGACGCTGGCGCTCCATGCCATCGCCGAGGCGCAGAAAACCGGTGGAACGGCCGCCTTCATCGACGTAGAGCACGCACTCGATCCAAACTACGCCGCAGCGCTCGGAGTCGACCTCGACAACCTGCTGGTCTCGCAGCCGGACACCGGAGAGCAGGCGCTCGAGATCGCCGAGATGCTGACGCGAAGCAATGCCGTCGACGTGGTCGTCGTCGACTCGGTCGCCGCGCTGGTGACTCGTGCCGAGCTGGAAGGCGATATGGGCGACGCGCACGTCGGCTTGCAGGCCAGATTGATGTCGCAGGCGCTGCGCAAGCTGACCGCCGCGATCTCTCGCAGCAAGACCGTGATGATCTTCATCAACCAGCTGCGCGAAAAGGTCGGCATCATGTTCGGAAATCCCGAAACGACGTCGGGCGGTCGCGCGCTGAAATTCTATGCATCCATTCGGCTCGACGTTCGCAAGCTCGAAACGATCAAAGTCGGCCAAGACAGCGTCGGAACGCGCACGCGCGTCAAAGTCGTCAAGAATAAATGCGCTCCACCGTTCCGGCAGGCCGAGTTCGACATCACCTACGGTCACGGCATCTCGAAGATGGGATCGATCCTCGACGTGGCGCTCGATCAAAACATCGTCGGCAAGAGCGGCTCCTGGTACACCTACGGAGAGCAGCGCATCGGCCAAGGGCGCGAAAACGCCAAGAGCTTCCTCGAGGAGCATTCCGATATCGCCGTTGAGATCGAAAGCAAGATCCGGCAAGCACTCGACCCCCTTCGACAGGCTCAGGATGACAAGAGGGCTTCGAGTAACGGCAAGGCACCGGCGGCGGTTGAGGGCTGAAGACTTGCGCAAGAGGCTGGTTCGAACCGATCTCGAGAGGACGCTCGTCGCGCCGCATCCATGCGGCGCTCCTGCTGCCGGCCTCCTCGCTCTCGACATCCTGTCTTCGCTCGTCGTGCCGAGCCCTCTCGAGATCGGTTCGAACCAGCCTCTCGCGCAAGTCTTTATTAGAAAGTAGCGTGACGAGGGCGTACCCCGCCGCGTTGGCGATGCTGGCGAGGCGGCGGCTTACCGAGGCGCAGCTTTGGCAACGGCTCGAACGCAAAGGCTTTAGCGACGAACTGACGCGTGAGGCGGTGGAGCGTTGCAAGCGCGAAGGGTTCGTCGACGATCGTCTCTATGCGACGCTCTATGTCGAGGGTAAGCGGAAGGCGGTCGGCGACAGCCGGCTCGTCGGCGAACTCATCCGCAAAGGGATCGACGGCGATGCCGCGACCCATGCGGTCGCATCGCTGGAGAACGATGAGGCGTCGCGATGCGCGCATGCGTTCGATCGGATGGTGAGCACGAAGCCCGATGTCGCGTATCCGTCCGCCGCGCGCCTTTTGGAGCGGCTCGGTTTTCCCGCGGCGACGATCTATCGAATCTTGCGCGAACACGCCGCCAAGTACGGTCCATTAGCGACCGAAAAAGAAGGCCTATCGTAGCTGTCCCCATCGTTTCGGTGCTCGGGCACTGGTCCCGTCATGGCGACGCAAACGATTGTTCTAGCCGACGACGATCGGGCGATTCGTGAGCTGCTGACGCACCATCTCGAGCGTGAGGGCTTCGCGGTCGTCGGCGTTGCCGACGGCAACTCGGCGCTTCGCCTGGCGCGTGGTGCCGCGGATCTTCTGGTGCTCGACGTCGGGCTGCCCGGGGTCGACGGCTACGACGTCGCGCGAACGCTGCGCCGCGAAGACCGCGCCGTGCCGATCGTCATGGTGACGGGGCGCTGCGATGAGCTCGATCGCGTCGTAGGTTTCGAGCTCGGCGCGGATGACTATCTCTGCAAACCGTTCTCTCCGCGTGAGTTGGTCGTCCGCGTCAAGGCGATCCTGCGGCGCGCCGGTCGCCCCGTCGCGCAAGCCGGACCGCTCCTGCGCTTTGGCAGGCTTGAGATCGATCCCGCGGCGCGCGAGGCTCGCGTCGACGGAACCGACGTTAAGCTCAAGCCGCGCGAGTTCGCGCTCTTGATGGAGTTTGCAGGCAACCCCGGCGTTGCGCTCTCGCGAGATTGGCTGCTCCAGCGCGTCTGGGGCTTTGATTTCAACGGCGACGAACGAACGATCGACGTCCACGTCCATCGCTTGCGCGCGAAAATCGAAGAACCGTGGGAGCTGCCGGCGATGCTGTGCACCGTTCATGGATTCGGCTATAAGTTTCTTCGGCCGTAGCGCGCTGGTGCATGGTGCTGGATCTCGAAAGGCTTGCAAACTCTATCGGCGAATGCGCGGTGTTGCCGACGGTGGGCCACGAGCTGCGCACGCCGCTGACCTCGATCCGTGGCTATATCGAGACCGTGCTCGATGGTCAGATCGACCCGCAGACGTCCCGCCGCTTTCTGGAAACGGCACGACGCGAAGCCCTTCGTCTCGGCAGGTTGATTGACGGCATGCTGGAGATCTCGATGCTCGAGCTGACGCCGAGCCTCGCCCAGTGCGACGTTGTCGAACAGATTCGCGCCACCGTCGATATCATTGCGCCGATCGCGCACAAGCGCGACGTCACGATTCGCACCCGCTCGCCCAAGCGCGCCGTCGCGCGTCTGGATGCCGATGAATGCGTTCATGCGCTCTCAAACCTCGTCGAGAACGCGGTGAAGCACGGCAGCGAGCACGGCACCGTCAAGGTCGCGTGCCGCCGAGCAGACCCGTTTGTCGAGGTTGCCGTGGACGACGACGGCGGCGGCGTCGATCCGGCGCGGCGAAAAGCGATCTTCGCACTGGGCGTCCGCGGCGTAGGCACGGACCGAACGGGCAGCGGCATTGGATTGGCCGTCGTCAGGGCCATCGCCGAACGCGCCGGCGGCGACGTCCGGGTCGAGTCGTCCTCGCTCGGCGGCGCCCGATTTGTTTTGCGCGTTCCGGCGGGATAGCGGGGTGGCCCCGTCGTAGATGACAGTCCGTGGCTATGTCCCGGGTTCCGTTCGCACATGCGAGTGAAGCCGAGCTCGCGCGGATCTTTGACTTCTATCAAATCGTCTGGCAGTACGAACCCCGCAGCTTCCCAATCGCTTGGAACGAACATGGCCGCCCCGTCGAGTTTTTCACACCGGATTTTTATCTTCCGGCGTACGATCTTTACCTCGAGCTGACCGTCGCCAAGCCGATCCGCAACTCGCGCAAAAACCGAAAGGTCCGCTTGCTGCGCTCGCATCATCCCCGCATCAACGTCAAGCTTTTCAATCGCCGCGATGTCGAGCGTGTCTTCTCACGTTCGATGAAGCGAGCCTCATGATCGGGGATCCGCTCTTCGACTCCACGTCGATCGCTAAGCGCGTCGCACAAATTGGATCGGCTATATCCCAGGACTATGCGGGCAAGGTGCCGGTCATGGTCGGAATGCTGGCGGCCAAGGACACCTTTCTCGCCGATCTCGCGAAGGCCGTGACGATCCCTTGCCAACTCGACGTCATCTCGGTCAACCGCTACGGCGACGGCGACGGCATCGTGTTGGAAAAAGACCTGGCCATCCCGATCGAGCAGCGGCACGTCATCCTCGTCGACGATACGGTCGATACCGGCCTGACGCTCCAATTCGTCGTCAAGACGTTGCTAGCGCGCAAGCCGGCCTCACTTGCCGTCTGCACGTTGCTCGACCGGCCGCACCGAAGAATCGCAGATATTGAAATTAAGTACAGGGGCTTCGAGGCCCCCGACGTATTCGTCGTGGGCTATGGACTTGGTTATCTAGGGCGCTATCGGGAATTGCCGGCTTTGTACGCACACGGAACGTGGCCCGCTTGACGGGCGCGAGGCTGGCGAGAATCACGATCGCCGCGCTCGTCTGTCTGGCGGCGATCGCGCTAGTTCCGGCTCGCAGCTTCGCGCTCGAGCTGCGCTCGATCGAACAAGCGGCAGCCGATTATCGCAGTCCCAACGGGCACCTGGAAGAAATGTTCCGCGCCGCCTTGCTCGATACGAGCCGCCTCGCGGAATACGCCCCCGACGGAACTGCCTACATTCCGACTGGGGACATTCCGGCCGAGTGGCTGCGCGACGCAAGCGCCCAGGCGCGTCCCTATCTGTTCTTCGCCAAAGAGGACCCCGACGTCCGAGGGTTGCTGCGCGCCATCATCGCGCGCATGGCCAAGTATCTGCAGATCGATCCCTATGCCAACGCCTACACGTTGGACTACCGCGTCTGGGAACAGAAGTTCGAGCTCGATTCGCTCGCCTATCCAACGGCGCTGGCGTGGAGTTATTGGAAGACTACCGGCGACACTAGCATTTTCACCGGCGATTTTTCAACCATGCTCGACGACGTGCTGGCCACGATGCAGCGCGAACAGAATCACCCGCGCTATTCGCGCTACACGCATAAGGAGCTGTCCAATGACGGCGCCGGCCGGCCCGTGGGCTACACGGGAATGATTTGGACCGGTTTCCGGCCTTCGGACGACGCGTGTTACTTCAACTTCCTGATTCCATCGGAAATGTTCGCGGTCGTCGCGCTCGGCGACATGTCCGAGATCGAGCTCAAGGTCTACCACAACGTGGTCAAGGCGCGCGAGGCTCGCGCGTTACGCGACGAAGTGCAGCGCGGCATTCAGACCTACGGCCTGGTGCTCGTTCCGAAGTACGGCTACATCTACGCCTACGAAGTGGACGGTTTCGGCCATGCGATTCTCACCGACGACGCAAACATCCCCAGCCTGCTGGCCGCTCCTTATTTCGGCTACACGATGCCCAACGACCGCTACTACGAAAACACGCGACGTTTCTTACTCTCGCAGGACAATCCGTCATTCTACCAAGGCCACGTGGCGCGGGGGATCGGCAGCTATCACACGCCGGAGCACTATATCTGGCCGCTGGCCCTGATCATCGAGGGCATGACCGCGACGTCGGACGCCGAGAAACAGGACGTTCTCGGACAACTCTTGGCCAGCGATCCCGGCGATCATCTGCTGCACGAGTCGTTCAATCCCGATAATCCGCAGCAGTTCACGCGGCGCAACTTCGGCTGGCCCAACGCGTTGTTTTCCGAGTTTGTGATCACGCAGTTCGAAGGCGATCCCGGGATCCCGATGGGTGACACGAGCGACCTAGAGTTTCGCTCGGAGTAGCTCTTGAAGGCCGACATCATTCTCGGCTGTCAATGGGGAGACGAGGGCAAGGGCCGCATCGTCGATCTGTACGCCGCCGATTACGACGTCGTCGCGCGATTCGGCGGGGGCGATAATGCCGGACACTCGATCGTCGTCGGCTCGCAAGAGCTAGCGCTGCGGATCGTTCCGTCGGCGGTGATGCATCCCGGCGTCGAGCTTTTTGTCGGGGGCGGGACCGTCATCAATCCGCAAACGTTACTTGAAGAGTTCGGACGTCTCGCCGCAATCGGCATCGACACCTCGCGCGTCAAGATTTCCGATCGCGCGCACGTCGTGCTGCCGCACCACGTGACGCGCGATGCCGCGGCCGAGCGCGAACGCGGAAGCGGCGCCATCGGCACGACCGGGCGTGGAATTGGGCCGGCGTACGTCGATCGCGTGGCCAGAAGCGGCATTCGTTTTGCCGATGTGCTACGCAACGTTAGCGGCGATACCGATGTAGGCACCCCGCAAGTGCTCGAAGCCGCGCGACGGTTGGCGCCCCACGTTGTCGACGGCGTCGAGTACATTCACGAACGCCTCCACGGCGGGAAGCGGATCTTGCTCGAAGGCGCTCAAGGCGCGCTGCTCGACGTCGGCTACGGCACCTATCCGTACGTGACGAGCTCGCACACGATCGCGGGCGGCGCGTGCACGGGACTCGGGATCGGCCCCGGCACCATCGGCCGCGTGATCGGCGTCTTCAAGGCCTACTGCACGCGCGTGGGCGCGGGCCCGTTGCCGTCGGAACTGCTCGACGAACGCGGCGAGAAGCTGCGCCGCCAAGGCGGTGAGTTCGGAACGGTGACGGGGCGTCCGCGGCGTTGCGGATGGTTCGATGCCGTCGCCGCACGCTACGCCGTCGCGCTCAACGGATTGACGAGCGCGATCGTCACAAAGCTCGACGTGCTGACCGGCTTCGAGCGAGTCGGGCTCGTCACGAGCTATGGCGTGGGCGGCCGCAGCGTTGGTTTTAATGCCGCGGGCGAGCCCGATCTGCAGATCGGCGTCGAAGAGTTGCCCGGATGGAGCGAACCGATCATAGATTGCCGCCGAATCGGCGACCTGCCGGCGACCGCGCGAGCGTACCTGCAGCGCTTGCAAGAGGTCCTCAACGTGCCCATCGAGATGGTTTCCGTGGGACGCGAACGTTCGCAGTTGGCTCGCTGAGACGGCGCGGCGGGAGTTCTCTACGCATATGGCCCGATTCGCCTTCCCGCTGCAGCCCGTGCTCGATGCGCGCCGGCGAAAGGAAGAAGAGAAGCAACGCGCGTTTGCCGGCGCCAAAGCGGCGCGCGATGAGAACGTGCGCGACCTCGGTCGCCTCGACGGCGCGTTGCGCATCGGCGGCCGTGCCTTGCATCAGTGCGCCATGATCGGCTCCGCGGCTAACCTGCGCCTGTACGACGCGCACCTTGGCTACCTCGAGCGAACCCTCCGATCGCGCGAAAAGAGCAGGGCGGAGTCTGTGCCGGCTTTCGATCGGGCTGCGTCGGAGTTGTACGCCGCGAATCGCGAGCGCCGCCTGCTCGAGAAGCTCAAGGAGCGCCAGCTGCAAGAGTTCGAGTGCGAAGAGGCGCGCCGCGACGAGCGCGAACTCGACGAAGCCAACGCCGGGATGACAGTGGGCAGGCTATGATTACGCTGACGAGAGAGAACGGGCAGCTGGTGATGTTGAACTGCGATTTGATCGAGTCGATCGAGGAGAGCGGACTCACCGTCATTGCGCTTACGACCGGAAATGCGGTTGTGGTCTGCGAGCGCATGCCTGAGATCGAGGCGAAGATCGTCGCGTTTAAGCGAAGGATTTACGGCCCGCGCGAGCCGAGCGTTTAGGGAAGCGTCATGCCCTGGAGCTTCTGGGAGGCCTACGCCCTAAAGCTGCTGATTATCGGACTCATGCTGGCGGCGCTTTACGCCGTGGCGCGTTGGCTCAAAGGCGTGAGGCTCTTTGCTCGCGGCGTAGACCGACACGTCACGGTCATCGAATCCACCATGCTATCGCAGCACGCCGCCGTGCATCTGCTTCGCGTTGGCCGGCGCTACCTTTTGATCGGCGGCGGTAACGCCGGGCTCTTCAAGCTCGCCGAACTTAGCGCCGGCGAGATCGAAGCTACACCGCGAAATATCTGAACTGAGCGATCTTATTACCGGCGGTTTCGATAAGATAGATCTGGCTGTCGAGCCCCAGCACCATCGCGGTCGGTTCCGAGTTCGGGGTCGGGATTTTGTAGTAGTTGACGTTGTGACCTCTGAAGAAGAACTGTCCGATTTTGTTGCCGGCAGTATCGGTAAAGTAAAAGTTCCCATCGATGCCTTGAAGGATCTGATTGGGAGTCACTGCTCCATTCACCGGATACTCCGCGGTGACGACGCCGGTCGTGGAAATGCGCCCGATCTTGAGGGACTTTTCTTCGGTAAACCATAGTGCGTTATCGAGGCCGGGCGCAATACCGGTCGGCTTAGAGTTCGCGGTCGGGACGACGTATTCGTTTAGCGGGTATCCGCTGATCGGCAAACGCCCGATGCGGTTCGTACCGGGCTCGGTGAACCAGAGCGCGTCGTCGGGTCCATTGGTAATCGTCAGCGGTTGCGCGTTACCGGTGAGCCGGTACTGTTTGAACAACACGAAAGGCCTTCGCTTAATCGCTTTGATTCGCCAGATGGAGTTGGTTCCCGGATCGGTTAACCACATGTTGCCGTCTGAGCCCAACGTGATGCCGACGGGCCGAGCCGCGGGGTCGGGAAGCGTGTACTCGACGAACGGCTGGCCCACCACCGTGATTTGCCCGACCGTCGCGCGACTGCTTTCGGTAAACCACAGGTTCAAGTTCGGCCCCGAACCCGACGCGATGCCGTTTGGCTCGGCATGGCGCGAGGGAGTTACCTGCTCGCCGATGTGACCGCCGTGAAGCAGTGTCCCCAGTTTGCTCGCCGCAAACTCCGTGAACCATAGATTGCCGTCGCTTCCCAGCGCAATTCCCATAGGCTTGCTCGAGGCCGTCGGGATCGTGTACTGAGCGACCACCGCCGGCGGCGGCGTGGGCGGCGGCGACGCAGTGCCGCTGGTAATCGGCGTCCCCTTGCCGCACGCGGACAGAACGACGAGCGTCAAGACTGCGAGCAAAGCGCGCGCCTTTGGCAATTGCTTCTCCTTAGGAACCGGCAGGGTGAATAGCTCTCCCCTTATTGGCAGACCGTATCCGCATTCCCCCGACGCGGCAGCCGGCGCGGCTTCCCGTGCGTGCCTTCTAATACTAATTTCTTAGTTGACAACTCGATTACGGCGCGTTACCATCCAACTAAGGAATTAGTAGAAGCAACCTTCCGCATGGAGAGAGCGAGCATGGCACGACGACGTTCCAGCAGTCTGACCGAAGCCGAATTGCGGCTGATGGAGGTGCTTTGGGAGAAGGGCCAAGCAACGGTCGCCGAAGTGACGGCCGCGTTGCCGCCCCCGCCCAGCGCCTACAACAGCGTCCTCACGACGTTGCGCATCTTGGAACGAAAAGGATACGTCGCGCATGCCGAGGCCGGGCGCGCCTTCATCTATAGGCCCCTACTTGCGCGCGAGGACGCGGCGAAGAGCGCGGTGGGGCACCTGCTCTCGCGGTTTTTTGACAACAGTGCCGGAACGCTGGCATTGCGCTTGATTCAAAGCGAACGTCCGTCGAACGAGGAGTTGACGCGGCTCAAGGCGCTGATCGAGACGTACGAGGAGGGCCCCGCATGATCGCGATTGCGGCGACCGTGCTCAACGCGCTGTGGCAAGACGCGCTGCTGGTCATCGTCGTCTGGCTCGTCTTACATGCGTGGCCTCGAATGAACGCGGCAACGCGGTACGCGGTCTGGATCGTGACGCTTCTCGCCGCGCTCGTCGTGCCGATCGTGACGACGCTGGCCTTCTTTACGCCGTCAACGCCGCCGGCAGCGACGACCGCCACCGAACGCATTTCCCCGGCGAGCTCTTTTCGCACCGTCGTGCCGCAGCGGCGGCATCATCGGGAGATTCGGACGATCGGCACTCCGGGCGCGATGTCCCTACCCACTCGTCTGCACGTCACGCTGCCCTTGCGGGTCGCGCTCGTTGTGTTCGTCGCGTGGGCGTTGCTGACGGCCTATGCCGCAATCGGCCTTGTTATCGGACTCGCTCGGCTGGAGCGGCTCAAACGGGACGCCTTGCCGCTTCCCCTCGAGTATCGCGATTCGATGCCGCAGTGGAGCGCAGCGAATAAAGGACGGCGCGCAGTCCGGCTTTGCGTAAGCGAAGCGATCGACGTGCCGGTGGCCGTGGGCTTGTTCGACGCAATGATTTTGATACCGCAATCGCTGCTGCAACGTCTCTCGCCGGCGGAAGTCGAGCAGATCAGCCTGCACGAACTCGCTCACCTTCGTCGCGCCGACGATTGGAGCAACTGTCTGCAGCGGCTAATCGTCGGGGCTCTCGGTTGGAATCCCGCCGCTATCTTCATCGGGCAGCAGCTCGAGTTGGAGCGTGAAGTTGCCTGCGACGACTGGGTGCTCGCGTCGGCGGGCGCCGTGCGCCCCTATGCGATGTGCTTGACGAAAATGGCCGAAACTGCGGCATGGCCGCACCACTCAATGCCGGCACCGGGAGTGTTTACGACTCGCAAGCAGATCTCGCTGCGGATCGAGCGGCTCTTAGCTACCGGGCGCGACATTGCGACGACGCTCGCCATCGGTCCCGCGGCAGCCGCCGCGGCTGCAGTCGCCGCGCTGGCGATCGCGATATCGTTCGTCGCACCGTCTGTTGCCGCTCCCGCTGTAGCGACCGTCGTCACGAGCGCTCCCGCTGTAACGGTTGCACCGCCGATACCAAAAAGAACGATCGGGACGCCGACGCCCGAAGTGAAGATCGTGCGAGTTGCCGTGTCGATCGCGCCGATGGCGTCGATCGCGCCACTGGCGCGCGTTACGACGGAGCCCGTGCGTGTAAGTGTCGCCAAAAAGCTCAGCGTTGCCGCGAGCCAAGTGGCCGTTGCGCAGAGCGACGGGAAGTCGTGCGCCGGCTGCGATCTCCAAGGAGTGAACTGGGCGGGTCGCGACCTTCGCGGCGCAAACTATACCGGCGTCGACTTCAGCCGCGCAAATCTCGCGGGCGTCAATCTTTCGGAAAGCGTTCTCAACGGGGTAGATTTTACGAAGGCAAATCTCAGCGGCGCCTCGTTCCGTCACGCGCACTTGACGGGCTGCGACTTCGCGCAAGCCAACCTCGAGGGCACCGATTTCACGAATGCCTGGATATCGGAGTGTCAGTTTACCGGCGCGCGGTTGGAAGGCTCACAACTTCGCGACCTGCTCAACGGCTGCAAGGGCTGCGATTTCAGTCACGCCGACCTCGCGCGGCTCAACTTGGCCGGCGTGCGTATCAATGGGGACGACTTCACGCACGCCGATCTGCGCGGCGTCAACTTCGCCGGCGCGCAGCTCGTCGCTTGCGACTTTAGCAACGCGCGATTGGACGGTGCAAACTTTGCCGGCGCGACGCTCGACGGATGCGATGTCGACGGCGTCGATCTCCGACACGTGGATTTCTCGAAGGCCAAGATTATCGACATGGATATCCCAGGGAGAAACGCTCCGCCGTAACCTAACCTCGACGATCTCATCGTTTTGAAAAAGCCTCGCGGCCGAGGCCTGGTTTCCTGCGCCTTTCGGCCGTATCTCAAACGGGAGCAACACTACATGAACTCTATTCTAGCGGCGATGGTCTTACTGGCAAGCAGCCTCGCGACGACCGGCGGCCTTCCCGCACACTGCTCGGGGTGCTCGTTTGCCGGACGCGATCTGCACGGAGCCGGCCTCGCGAACGTCGAGTACGCCGGCGTTAATCTCTCGCATGCAAACCTTCGTGACGCCGACCTGCGCGGCGCGAGACTGGCCGGAGTTGACTTTTACGCGGCCGACCTGCGCGGTGCGGATTTTACCAAAGCAAAGCTCGCGGGAGTCGACCTTCACCAGGCACAGTTGTCGGGCGCGATCTTTACCGGCGCAACATTGGCGGGAGTCAACTTGCGAGACGTGTTCGACGGCGTGCGCGACATCGATGCGCGTGGCCTGCTTCATAAGTGCGAGGGTTGCGACGCTCGAGGCGCCGTCATCGCCGGATTCGATCTCTCGGGCGTCTCGATCGTGGGAGGCGACTTCCGCGAAGCTCGCGCGCGACGGGTACGTCTTATCGGCGCGGAACTCGAGGGTGTGGATTTTGCGCAAGCCGATCTTCGCGACGCCGTTCTTCACGGTGCCAAGCTCTGCTCGCGCAATGCCGACGATCCCAGAGTACAGTGTATCGATTTGCGGGGAGCCGACGTTCGCGGCGCCGATTTCCGCGGCGCGCTGCTCTGTCAAGACGATCTCGAGCCGCGCAACTGTAGGCCGGTCGATGCGGCAACGCTGCGTGAGGGCAGCCGCTCGAGCCTCGCAGGCGCCATTCTGCCATGAAACCAACGCTGGGCGCAGCGCTCGTCGCGCTAGCGATGGCCGTGACTTGCGCGCCGGCATTGGCGTATCCGCGACTGACCGTCCCGCAGTCGGCGAATCCTCCGTTGGATCCGAGTGCGCCGCCCGCACAATGGTCGCAAGCCGCGAGCATCACGCTTCCCTGGGACGACGTTCGCTCGCGGCCCGCCAGCGAGGCGACGAAGGCGTGGATCACGACCGATGGGCACGCGCTCTACGTGCGATTCGATGCGACCGAACACGAACCGATCGCCGCGAAGCAACACACCAACGACGTCGGGCAGGGCAACGACGACGAGGTATGGGTAGATCTCTGGCCCAACGGGGTCAGCGGTTACTTCTATCAGTTCTACGCCACTCCGAACGGAACGCATTACGAATTCTCGTCGGAGAACACGGCATACTCGCCAAACTGGGAGTCGGCCGGAGCCGCGCATAACGACGGGTATACCGTAACGATGAAGATTCCGTTCGACGTGCTGCGCAACGCCCACGGCGGCCTTTGGACGGCACAGTTCGTGCGCTACATTCACGCGACGGGCGAGCAGCAGGTTTGGTCGTACGACAACGTGCAGATGCAGCCCGATTCGTACGGCAGCGCAGATTACGCGCACGCGGGCTCCATCGACGTCCCGCACATCACGGGCATCTCGGCCTCGCGGCCAAAGCCGAGGGCCGCGCTGTACGCCTTGGGCGAAGCGGCGAGCCGCAGCATCGGCGGATCCACGTCGCGGGTCGGTGCCGATCTGTCGGTCCCGATTACGCCGACCGCTTCGTTTTATTCCACCTTCCATCCCGACTACTCGAACGTCGAGCTCGATCAGCAGTCCATCGCGCCGACGGTCTATCAACGGTATTACAGCGAGGTTCGGCCGTTCTTCACGCAAGCCGCGAACTTCTATAACGCGTTTAACTGCGACGCGTGTCCAAACGTCCAGGCACTCTACACGCCCGCGATTCCGACGCCGAGCCAAGGGTATGCCGTCGAGGGTAAACAGGGGCCGCTTGGCTTTGCCTCGTTCGACGCGATCGGTGAGAATCGGAACGATTTCGCCGGCGCATTGGACTACACGTCGCCCGATACGAGGTGGCAGGGGAGTATCGAACGCGTCGGCGTGAACCTGCCCGGCCTGGTTGACGACGTCACGGAAACCGGAGTGGCGTACTCCGACCTCAAACACGTCAGCGCCTATTTCAACTACGGCGACGACTCGGGAACGAACGTCCTGCTGCCGGACCAGGCGCAGTATTACGATCTGGGGGGCGGCTGGGCAAATCAAACCTTCGGCTTCTTTGGCGCGACGCGTAAGATCGGCGAGTACTACGACCCCGTCGATGGGTTCGTTTCCCATCCCGGCATTGCCGGCTACGCGCTCTACGGTGCAAAGATTTGGGATTTCGACGGGAACAGCGACCTCAAGGCGGTGGGCGTTTCCGGATTCGTTGACCGCTACCAGGGGCCGTCAATGGGGAGCGCGCAGAGCGATAACCAAGTGCTGCTGGATATCTTAACCAAGAATGCACTCGATTTCCAAGTGTTCAGTGGTTCGAACTATTGGCGCTTCGGAAACATCTTGACGCCGATTTCGCAGAACGCCGGCTTCTCGTTCACGTACGACAGCGGCTTGCAGACGAACAATCCGGGGAATTTTCCTTACCATGGAACGTCGTCGACCCCGACGCTGGTCAGCTACAACACGGCGCGATACGGCACCGGGCGGCTCGACACGTGGTTTCGCACGACGACGATCCGCGTGGGTAACCGCGGAGCGCTAACGCTGGCGCTCGACGATACGGCCCAATGGCTGCCGAGCCCGGGGCCCGACAACATTCAATGGTTCGAGAGCCTGAGCTACTCGTATCAGATTGGAAGCAACTCGTCTTTTGCCGTTGGAATACGGAACGTGATCGGCGAACCTCCGATTCCCAATGGCGGCGGCGATTGCACCGGCCGCTGTTCGAACGTTTCGGTGGCGTACCACTTACGGCTCCGTACCAGCGAGATTTACCTTGCCTACGGCAACCCCAACACGCTCACGACCGTGCCGCAAGTGATTTTCAAACTAATCTTCTACGCAGGCGCCCAAAAGGGCACGTGATTCTAGTTGCGTCGCGCGGGCGGCGTGATTTTGAAGATAGTACCGCAGCCCTTCGATTTGCTGCACGCACCCGTGCCATAGTTACCGCCATAAGCCGTCGTACCGTACAGGTTGTGAGCTCGGTCAATGATCATGCCGGAGTAAGGATTCATGCCGTCGTTTCCATTTCCGAAGTTGTGCAGCACCGTTTCCTCCCATTTATTGTGAGAACCTCGGATCAACCGGAAGGCGTTGCCAGCTCCGTAAACACCACCGAGGACCGCCGTGCCGTACATAGCCCCACTATCGTCGAGGATCAGATCACCTCGCGGTAGATTTCCATCTGTCCCGCTACCGAAATCGTGAATGATTCGTTCCGTCCACTTATCGGTATTCTCTCGCATTAACTCGTAGACGGTTCCACAACCGTAAGCGAAGCACGCTGCGCCGTGCATACCTCCCTGACTGGTGACACCGAATAGGTTTCCGGCTGAATCGAAGGTGAGGCCGGAGACGGGATAAGCACCGTCATTTCCTTTTCCGAAGCTGTGCAGCACTTTCACGGTCCAAAAGCCGTTCGTGCCGGGCCTCAATTGAAATGCTGTGCCGCAGCCATAGCCGTCACAACCAGACCGATACGCGCCTTCACGATCGGTCGTCCCATAAAGGTTTCCGGCATTATCGAACACCAGCTTATCCTCCGGACCGTCGCCCTCGTCGCGGGTGAACGAGTGCAACGTCCGTTTTGACCACAAACCATTGGATTGGGGGATTAACTCAAAGATCGTGCCGTCGTCCTTCTCTCCACCCCCTATTGTTGTGCCATAGAGATTTCCAGCCGCGTCGAAGGTAAGGGCGCCTTCCGGACCATCCCCGTCGGTCAGGTTCCTGAACGCGTAGATCACTTTGTCCGTCCACTCACCGCTGTTCGGTGACAGCTCAAAGACGACACCACAACTGACGCTGCCGCTGCAGTACGGGCCACCAGAAGAGGTCGAGCCGTACAAGTTTCCCCTGGCATCGACGATCAAGCCGGCGCGAGGGAAGAAACCCAGAGAATCGCTCGGGAAGAAGCTGTGCAACACCTTCTCCGTCAACTTGCCGTTGGTGCCACGGGTCAGCTCGAAAACAACACCGCAGCTTTCGAGAATGTTGCATCCATAGTTGCCGCCGCTCTGTGTCGTGCCGTATAAATTGCCGGCGGCGTCGAAAACCAACCCTGCGTAAAGGTTGTAAGCTCCGTCCGTGTAGTTGAAGCTGTGCAGCGAGGTTTCTCTCCAGCGAGGTGGAGAGGTAAGGACGATGTTCGACGTGCTACGTTCCGAAATAGGACCGAAGGCAACCGGAATGCCACCGCATCCGGCAAGCGATGCGCAAACGGCGCCGATGCTCGCACCAGCGCCGATTCTCACCGCACAGGCGCGTACGATATGAGCGAACGTTGGTTTCACCTGTCGCCCCTCCGATGAGGACTAAAGGCGTCTCCTTCGCCGCGTGGGGCGCAGCTCCCGGCACAAGCGGGTCGCTGCGCAGCTAGTTGCGCGCGGCCCGATCGTTGGCGATACCATATGGTTCCAGACCGGTCAGACCGTTGTCGTACGTGTAAAGAAACTTTCCGCCCGGATACGAAAACACGTTCACGACGCCAAAAAACCCAAAGGTGCAGTACAGCTTATCCTGGTTGGGATCCAGGGTGCACATGCTCGGATCTGTGACGTTACCGTTTTCCAAGATAAGTCGAGTTGTCGGGCTCTTTTCCGTGTACGGCGGAGCGTAGATGTCCAGCGATGAAAAATTGCCATTCGGGCCCATCAGGTTTTGGTGCCGATCGAACTGGAGGCTGCCGGGAAACCCGAGAGAGATATTCTTGAAGAGCTTCGCCGGCATGTTGCCGCGCCGGAACTCTGCGACGTAGGTGCCGGTACTACCAGGATCCCTGTAGGAAACCCAAACGTCGTTGCGCTTGTTCGACGGCAAGGCCTTGCGGCGTGGCGATGTCGGGGTCCGACAGCGTTTTGCTTATTGACGTCCCTGTGTATTGCACGATGTTTCCCGGACCGCCGCTGTTCGCGAAAGAGTTTGAGACGTACACGTGGCCATTTGTATCGAACGCAACGTTATCGGGCCCCACGTCCCCGGCTTCAGACAACACCGTCTTTGCCGCTCCGCAATCCGGCCCGTACTCGGTGACGGTCTTCGGAATCGCGCCCATGTCGGGAACCCACAGATTCCCGGACCGATCGACGCCGATGCCGCCATTGACCGACACGAACGGACCTACCGTACATACCGGTGGTTGATTCGTGCGGTTGTTACGCTGGTAACCGTACACGGCGGTGGTGCCGATCGGGGCGACATAGGTCATGCCCTTGCCGTTGCCCGCACGTGAACCCGAGGCGTTTTCCTGTTGCGGCGAATTGGGCAACGCCGGGAAGCCGCCGTCGTGCGAGCCTCCAGAGCAGCCGGCCAGCATGCCAAAGGCCGTGCTCGCAACTACTACGCAACGAGCGGAAGCTGAAATGCGCATCGTTTAACCTACTCTTCTGAGAGCGAAGCTTGACTCTCGCCATTCTGCGCCTTCTCGTTGCCACTTGTCTATAGTGGAAATCACGCCTTATTTGTGATTGCGTGCCGGGCGACGTCAAGTGCCAGGGCTAATATATATCGCCTTGAGTCCACACGGACTGGTAGATCGCATGAGTGAAATCGTCGAAGAGCGTCAGAGTCTTCGGGTCGTAAACGGCTCGTGGCAACGACATAAAGGGGATGCTTAGGGATAACATCGACGTGTCTGGTCCGGGTTGCGGTGCTCCGACAAACGTAATGCCAATATCTTTGTTAAGCGTGTGTGCCCCACATCGCATCACCGTGATGCTATAAAAAGCTGCGCCATCCGACTCAGTTCGTTGCGAAGAATCAGCGATGTCATAGAAATGATCCTTTTCCAACACCGCTACGAGTCTATTGAAGATGAGCTGCGGCGAATCGTCCGTAGTTGAGTCGGTTGCTCCACAGCAGGCGCGCACTTCGCCGGAGCGGCTTGTGATGCACGCCGGGCCGCCGCCCATATCCACATGGCTGGCCAAAATGTAAAGGACGGTCGTAACGGGACAGGCCCCCGGCCCGATCGGCTCGTCGCGGTGAATCGCGATGGGCGCTGTGACCCCCTCTGAGTGAAAATAGACCGAAGAGACGTCCTGATACGACGGCTTCGCTCCAGGTTCACACGACGCAATCGAGACGACGGGCAGAATGGCGAAGCCCAGCGCGATCAGCGGAACGAAAAGCGTGACGAACTTACGTCTTTGCGCTATATGAATGAGCGCCGGTACCTGCGAGCTTGCCACCCGCGACGATCAAATACTCGTCCCGAATCGGCTTACGATCGAGCCAGCATTCCAGAATTTCACGGGTTCCAGCCGCGTAACGAGCTTGCGCGGAAAGCGAAGTTCCCGACGTGTGCGGCGTCATGCCGTGATGAGGCATCGAGCGCCACGGATGATCCGGCGGCGCGGGCTGGGGATACCAGACGTCGCCTGCGTAGCCGGCAAGACGGCCGGTTTCGAGTGCGCGGACGACCGCGTCGCGATCGCAAATATTGCCGCGTGCGGTATTGACCAGGTAAGCACCGCGTTTCATTTTTGCAATCAACGCATCGTTGAAGAGATGCTTGGTCTCTGCATGGAGGGGCATATTGATAGTAACGACGTCGCAAACCGAGAGCATCGATCCGAGGTCTTCGTGGAAGGTCAAGCCGAGTTCTTGCTCGACGGCCAGCGGAAGCCTATAGCGGTCGGTGTAGTGAAGTTTAACGTCGAATGGTTTCAGTCGCCTTAGCACGGCGGTGCCGATCCGGCCTGCGCCGGCGCTTCCGACGGTCATTCCTTCCACGTCGTAGGAACGCTCGACGCAGTCGGCTATGTTCCAGCCACCGTTAATCACCCACTGATACGAAGGGATATAGTTTCTCACCAATGCGAGAATCATCATCACGACGTGCTCCGAAACGGAGATGCTGTTCGAGAAGGTCACCTCCGCAACCGTAACGTCCCTCGCGATCGCGGCGTCCAGATCGACGTGATCGGATCCGATCCCCGCCGTAATCGCGAGCTTCAGTTTTGGAGCCTTCGCGATTCGCTCGGCGGTGAGGTACGCCGGCCAGAACGGCTGCGAGATTACGATATCCGTATCGGGCAGCTCGCGTTCGAACACCGAATCGGGCCCCTCCTTATCGGCAGTAACGATGAGCGTGTGCCCGCGTTCCTCCAGGAACTTTCGTAAGCCCAGCTGGCCCGACACGCAGCCTAAGAGTTCTCCGGGGCGGAAGTCGATCACGCCAGGCGTTGGCGTCTTCTGGCCGTTCGGATAGACCTCGATCGTGGGAATGTCGTCACGGGCATATTGGGGCGGGTATCCCGTGATCGGGTCCGGATAAAGCACGCACAGAACCTTTGCCATGAAGAGTATCTCCTTCGTAGATGTGGTGCACGCCTGCCGGTTTGGCGGATAAGCTGATAGAGGCGATGCTCCCTACCACGACGCCCGATACTGACGCAGAGTCGAGACTGACACAGAATCGAGGACCACACCCTTGGTCGCTAGAACCGTCGTCGAGCCTGAGGAGGTTGACGATGACTGCACGGCGCCTTGTTTTCTTGGCCATGGCCTGCGCGCTTACGGGTTGCTCGGTGTCCGGCGAACAAACGCGGCCCGCCGTTCCGGCATATCCGACGCACCGCACTGCGCCGCTCGTCCAGCAAAAAGGCAAGGGCGCGCAGTGGATCCAGTTTACCCCACACACGATCGGAGCGCTGGATAGCGCGATGGCGCTCGGACCGGACGGCAATATCTGGTTCATCGACGAAGACGCTGACAGACTCGCACGAATATCGGGAAACGGCGCGGTCAAGGAATTCTCTTTTGAGAGCGTCGCCGGTGGAAGCGGCGTCTCGATGACGGTGGGCGCCGACAAGGCGTTTTACATCGGCGACGAGTCCTCAAGTATCATCCGCATGACCGTCAAAGGAGCGGTGCAAGCGTTTCCAATTCCTAGTGGTGACTCTACTTCGATCGACGGTATGGCCCTTGGCTCCGACGGCAACGTGTGGTTCGCGGAGTTTAACCACATCGCCAAGGTCACGCCTTCCGGCAAAATCACCGAGTTCGCGTATCCTCCGGGCTACTCGACCAACCAATACGGCGGCGTAACCACCGGTTCCGACGGCAACGTGTGGTTCGCCGAGTCGTCGAACAATGCGATTGGCCGAGTCGTACCGTCGACGGGAAAGATCACGATGTTTCCTGTTCCGACGTGCACACCGGCGGCGGTCGTACTCGGAAACGATAAGAACGTTTGGTTTTTTTGTCTCTCGGGTGCACCGCTGCTCGGAAACATCACACCAAAAGGCAAGGTCGCAACGTTTGCGATCGGCGGAGCGTTCGGCTCAAATGAAACCGAGCAGTTCTGCGCACGCGGCCCCGACGGCGAACCGTGGTGCGCGAGTGGAGACGACGGCACGGTATTCCGAGTCGATACCAACTCGCACACGATAACGAACTTTACCCCTCCCCTTGGAGTGGGCGTCCGGCCCGACGCCGTGGCCCCCGGCTCCGACGGCAACCTCTGGGTTGATTCCGTGGGCGGTGATCTCGACGTGCTGGTCACCAATCCAATGAAGGTCACACCGACTAAGTTATCGTTCTCTGGATCAGGACAAGAGAAGACCGTTTCGGTGAGCGAGGCGGGCACGAGCAGTTGGACGGCCAAATCGAGCAACACCGGGGTCGCGACGGTCGCTCAAGGGAGCTCCAAATCTTCGTTCAGCGTGACGTCGGTGGGAAAAGGGCACTGCAAAATCACGATATCCGATGGTGTCGGCAACAGGGTCGCCGTCAAAGTAACCGTGATGTAACCGCGCTACGCGCCAATATTCCATCATCCTCGCCAAGTCCGACGAGTTTCCCACCCGAGACCAGGCCGAATACAACAGCGGTTGCCGCCGTGCCCGCTTCGTTCTGATACTCCATAGCCAAGACTGCCCGCAGTCCGCTCTTATACGGAGTTGCGCGGAAGCCAGAGGTCGCATTGTCATCGGGATGCGGATCGCACTGAGCTGTCAATACGTTTGAACCCGGTGTTTGCGGCGGAGCGTGAACCGCCCCCACCGCACAAAGCAAAGCGGCGGTGGCTATCGCCCGGAGAGCGTTAAAGCGCATGTTGACCTCGCCTCCTCAAATCGTAGCGGAGCACTCCGCCCTGCGGAGGATCCTTGAAGAAACCTGAGCGGATGACCGTGGTGGGAGCCGGGGGCCTTTAGGGTACCTATATCGGACGTACGCTTGAAAGGAAATGACATGACGGATTCTAGCCTTTTCATGCCCGGCGTCGACGAGGCGTATCGTCGGTCGCGCGATCGCTTGCGTAGCGCGGAAATCGCATTGCGCGACCGCATCGAAGAGGTCGCGGCGATGCGGCGGAGCCTGCCGCCGGGTCCGGTCATTCCCGACTACGAGTTCATCGAAGACGGCAACCGCGTTCCTTTGTCCGAGCTGTTCGCAGAGAACAAGCCATACCTGATTCTCTATCACCTTATGTACTGGGCAGACGACGATAGCTTCTGTCCGATGTGCTCGCTCTGGATCGACGGGTTTAACGGTATCGCGCCGCACGTAACGCAGCGAGCGAACTTTGTCATCGCGTCACGCGCGCCGATCGATACGTTAAAAGCTTGGGGTGCCCACCGCGAGTGGCACCGCTTACGCCTGCTTGCAGACGATGGCCCGGCGTTTGCGCGCGCCATCGACGCCGAAGATGCCGACGGCAACCCGGATTCGACGATCGTCGTGTTCGCAAAAGATGGCGATGAAGTGCGTCACGTCTACACGGCCCATCCCATGCTCGAGGACCGCGAGCGCGGGATCGACTTGCTCTGTCCGGTTTGGCATCTCTTCGATCTCATGCCGTCCGGCCGCGGCGACTGGTCTGGTTCCAATGACGGCTTCGACGTCGCGATGCAGACGCCCGCGCGGGAGGGCACGCGGTGACGGCGGCGTAGTGCCTTTTCATGGGTTCTCTCGGGTTTCGTCTGCTGCTCGTCGCGACCGCGACGATCGCGGCGACGCCAACTCCAAGCGCGACCGCGCCGCCGCAGATTTATCGCGTCGTGAGCCGGCCGCTGTGCAGCGAGCTTCGCCAGCGGATCAAGCCGGCGATCGGCATGATCATGGAAAATGACGCGACCATCAGAAAAAGCCCGGAGCTTTTCAAGCAGTACAACACCGCGTCGCTCTACGGAAGCGATCCGGGAGCGGGTCAGAGCGGTCCGGGCGGGATGGATCCCGGCGGGTCGTCAAATGGGACGCAGGAGATCGCCTTGCTCGGACTCGAGAATCTGATCCGTCCGATCGCCAACAACATCATCGCGATCCAAACGGTGCTCGATAGCCCCGAGCTGCGCACGACCACGGGACTCGTAGACGACGACAAGCGTCTACAAGACATTCGCCAAAAGCTGCTCAAGGCGCTGGCTGCGCAGAACGCGTCGCTCGATATCATCAGCGGCTTTGTCGATACGCAACAGATGGCGAATCTGCAGCACGCCGGCGAAGCGTACATCGGCGAGATGAGTCAACCGGAGACTCAAGGGGCAACCTCTTCGACCCCCGCGCCGAATCCGCTCGCGTATAGTCCGAACTATGCCGGCCTCCCGCCAAATCCGTATTCGATCGACCTCGCGACGGTTCCAGGACTTACGCTGGGTTATAATCCCGTGACGCGCCTAATCGAAGCGCTCGGCTGGACGATCGGTCAAACGGCAGGGCGCGAAAACGACGCGGCAACGGCCGTGATGTCGAGCGCTGCGCTCTGCGCCGCGGTTCCCCTGGCCTCTCCGTCGCCTTAAGAAGAAACCAACTCGACTGTCACGACCGCGCCGCCGACTGTGGAGTTGGCGATCTGCAACGTGCCGCGGTTGGCTTCGACGAAGGCGCGCGCGATCGCTAGCCCGAGCCCGGTGCCGTCCCGCTGACGCGCCGTGTCCCCGCGCCAAAACCGTTCGGTCGCATGGGCGAGTGCATCTGAAGTAAAGCCCGGTCCGTCGTCGGCAATTTCTATGCGCACGAGGCCGTCGTCCCGCAGCGAACGCATGCGCACGGTGCCGTCATCGCGGCCGTAACGAATGGCGTTGTGTGCGATTGCCAGCAGCGCGCGCTCGAGCGTGGCTCGATTGGCCTGCGCGAGCATCACGCCGTTACTCTCGATGCGAATCTCGATGCCGCGCGTCGCAGCGGCGGCGCGCACGCGATCGCCAAGGTTGCTCAAGAGTTCGTTGGCGTCGAGCGTTTGTTGCTCGCGCGCATCAACTTCGGCCCGCGCCGTTGCCAGAAGCTCGTTCACGAGCTCTTCCAGTCTCGCCCCTTCACGCGCGATCGACGCCAAGGCGGCTCGATATTCGTCGCCGGTACGCTCGCGACGCAGCGCGAGCTCGGTTTCCGCCCGTAGCACGGCCAGCGGGGCGCGCAACTCGTGCGATGCATCGGCAACGAAGCGGCGCTCGCGCGAGAACGCGGCTTCCAGTCGCTCCAACATGCGGTCGAAGGAAGCGCAGAGGCGCCCGAGCTCGTCGTTGCCGTCGGCATTCAAGCGACCGGAAAGCTCGTGGCCTTCGATGCGTTCGGCGAGGGAAGCGATGTGTTCCACCGGCGCGAGTACGCGCCGTGCGACCCGACGCGATGCGATCGCCCCGAGGACGACCAAGAAGAGACCGATGAGCACCGAGACCATCGCCGCGGTCCGGTCGAAGTCGTCGATCCACTCACTCGACTGCCACACGGCGACGGTTCCAAAGCTGTGATTGTCGCGCGTGACGGGGACCCTCACGCGTTGCGTAAGAGCGGACTGCGCCGCAGTGGGCGCGGTATCGCCGGCGATTTGGCGTCCGGCGGCGTCGTACACGCCAAACGGCGTGTCGGCTTGGAGTGAGTTGAGGGTTCGCAAATCGCTGGGATCCAGCGAGATACGGCCGTGATGCACGTTGACCGTCGTCGCGATTGCTTGCGCGCCGGAGTGCAAGCGGTCGATGAAGTTCGAGCGCAGCGTGCGGTCGAGCACGACGATCGAAAGGCTCGCAAAGAGCGCCGCAGTGACGGCGACGATGGCGACGACGGTCACGGTGAACCGCGTACGGATGCTCACGGTATCTCCAAGCGATAGCCGAGGCCCCGCAGCGTTTGCAGCAGCTGCGGTTCACCCCGTTCCGTGAGCTTCTTGCGCAGGCGGCGCGCATAAACGTCGAGGACGTTGGAACCGCGTTCGCTCAAGCGGTCCCAGAGACGCTCCTCGAGCATCCGGCGCGTGACCGTTCGTCCGGCGTTGCGCATGAGCACTTCTAAGAAGATGCCTTCCTTGGCCGTAAGCAGCAGATCGCGGCTGCCGCGGTGCGCTTGGCGAGTCTGCGCGTTAAAAATCAAGTCGCCCAACTGCAGCACGCTGTCGATCCAACCCGCGGGGCGGCGCGCGAGCGAGCGTAGGCGCGCTTCGAGCTCGTCGAACGCAAACGGTTTGCGCAAGTAGTCATCGGCGCCCGCATCGAGTCCGGCGACCACGTCGCTCCCCGCGTCTCGCGCGGTCAGAATCAAGATAGGAACGCGCTGACCCGATGCACGTAGGCGGCGCAAGATCGAGAGGCCGTCCTCGAGCGGGAGATTGAGGTCGAGCACCATCGCGTCGTACTGCGAGCCTTCCAGATACTCGCTGCACTCGCGGCCGTCGGCAAGCGCGTCGACCACGTGTCCATCCTCGCAGAGGCCGCGGCGGAGAAGCGTTCGCAACGGGGCGTCGTCTTCGATCACGAGAATGCGCACCGCTCGACCTCTACGACGCGGGGCGGGCCAGGCCCTTAAGGGCTCCAGCGCAGTCGCTGGACCCAGTCGCCCTGCGGGTCGGCGTAGACGATCCAGATATCGTTGGTGGTTTCGTCGATTCCGACCGTGTGAACTCCGCTGTGGCCGGAATCGAGCCGGCCCACGATGCGTGGCGCAGATCCCTTGCTGACGGCGATGACGGTAACGATTCCTCGCCCGGCGCAGACGACGAAGTTCCCGCGCGAGCCGGTATTACACTGATCGATGTGCGGCTGAACCTGCACGTCGCCGACGTGCGTGCCGTCGGGCGTATAAGCGGAGAGGACACCGTTTATGCCTCCGACGATCACCTGATCGGCGGCTGGCGAGAAGACTAGGGGGTGATTGTCGGTTAGCTGCGGCGTCTTGACGACTTTGACGACTCGCATCGCTACGGGATCGACGACCGCAAAGCCGCCGCCGTTGGCAAGATTCTGGTAGAGCGTGCCGGTTGCCGGATCGACCGCCGGCGATTCGAGATCGTCGGCCGGCATCGTTATCGTGCCGAGCAGCTTCATCGTTTGAGAGTCGATCACATAGACCGAGCCGCCGCCGTCTTGATCGGCGTAGATGCGCCCGCGAGCGGGATCGTACGCGATATCGTCGATGTTCCCCGGAACGGTGACGCTCGTGATGACTTTCATGCTCGACGGATCGACTTTTGAGAGTGTCTGGTCCGTGCCGTTTCCGGTGAAGACGGCGCCGGAGTTGGGATCCACGGCGACGCCGTGCATCGGCCCGACGTCAACCTGGTCGAGCACGTTGCCGCTCGAAGTATCGACGACGAGCAATCGTTTGCTGCTTGGATGCGCGGCGTACGCTCGGTGGTGCAGCTCGTCGATCGCGACGTAATCGAATCCGCTGAAGATCGCAACGGGCTGCGGCGGCGCGGCTACTGAAATCGGCATGCGGGACTCCTAATCTGCGGCTTTCGAACGGCGTGGGCGCGGCGTGAAGTTCGGCGGAGGTTCCGACGGCGCATTCGGGAGCACGACCGGCTTAATTCCAAGCGTCGCGCAGTTCATCGCCGCGGGTATCGTGTTGACGACCGCATCCGGGATCTCGGCGTCGGCCGCCCCGATGGGCGGCCTCTCCCCCGAGAGGCGCGCAGGATCGAAACCGGCGAGCAGATCGGTAACGGCCGGATTGGAATCGCGAGGACCTGCAGGCATGTAGGGCCGCTCGTCCGGCAACGAGGCCAGCGACGGCAGACCAAAGAGCGTTTCGGCGAACTTTAGGACCGACGTCTGATCGCCCGGGTCGGGGACGATTGCGCCGCCGCGCGCGTACGGGGAGATCACGATAAAGGGCAGTCGCGGGCCGTCACCGCAGGGGCGCTTATCCGGGCACGTCTCGAAGTGCGGCGGAGGAGCGTGATCGTAGTACCCGCCTGGATCGTCCCACGTGATGACGATCGCGGAATCGTTCCAGTATTTGCTTCGCGCGATTGCATTGACGAACGTGGCGACGAAGGCTTCCCCGATTTGGGCGTCGGTGTCGCCGACACCCGGATGATCGTCGTCGCCTTTATAGTTCGCCTGGACGTACGGATCGGGATTGGCCGGTTTCCACCCGAAGCTGTTCTGCGATCCGCCCTTAATATAGAAGATCCCCGAGTCGGGCAACGTGCCGTTCTGGAGCCGATCCAACATTGCATGGACGTCGTGCACGTTCTTCCAAAAAACATCGTTCTGCCGCAAATAACCGAAATATTGGGGCGCGTTGTGGTGCGTTTCGTACCCTGGCAACGCGACCGTGGGCGAGACGTACCCCTCCTGATACCAGCCCCAAGGAACCGGCGCGCGGCCGCTCGTCGCGACGGCGGCGAGATCGTGCGCTACGCCCGAGGTTTCGTTGACCGCATGCGCGGCATCGCTTCCCGCGAGCGCGAGCATCAGGGTCGCGTAGCGTTGCGGAATCTGGTGCCCTTTATCGGCTTCGGAGTACGGTCCGTAGGCCGGGTCGAGGTCGTTCATGATCGGAACGCCGGGCCCGCTCTCGGTGCCTTTTGCATCGGTCGCCTCGGCGGGATCGCGCGCCAATTGCGTCTGCCCCGCCTGTCCGGCGATGAGCGAGACGGCGCTGGGCGTCGAGGGGCCCGCGAAGGCGCTGAAGATATGATCGTACAGGGCGAACGTTCGCGCGTACTTCCACAGAAACGGAATCGTGTCGCAATCGTAGTGCGCCATCGTCACGAGACCCACGTCGCGGGCTCCGGCACGATCGAACTTCTTTTCCGATTGCGTTTCCTGAGTCGCGACGAAGCGATCCATCGCGCCACCGTTCATCTTGTCGTAGATGACGACTCGCCCTTGCGCGGGCGACTCGGTATCGGGGTCCGCAATGCGAAACGGCGTAACCCAGGTTTGGCCGATCGGATCGTATTGGCGGAAGCCATGGGCTCGCGCCTCGGCCGTCGCCAGATTGTCGGCACCCGGAAACGTTCCGAAGTAATTATCGAACGAGTGGTTCTCCTGATAGATGACAAAAACGTGCTTAATTCGTGACCGCAACGCGGCGGCCGGATCGGGTCCACCTGCGGAGGCGGAAGGCGCCACAAGGCAAAGCGCTGCGACGGCTGCGAGAGTGCGCGAAAGCATCCGTGCAATCTTACGCCGCGCACGTGAACTCTACATGAAGTGACTCTTATGCCCGGGCTTAACGCCCGCATAAGTTATTCATAAGATTCGTGCCCCATTGTCGGAGGATGCGATCGCTCCTCATTGCCCTATTGGCACTTCTGGTGGTAGCGGTTCCCGCGGCGGCCTCCGGCGGGACGACCATTTCAGGCCGAATTCTCGATACCCAAGGCGGTTTGCCGGTTGCTAATGCCACGGTCGAACTCCAGCGGAACGGAGCCCAAGTTGCGACGGGCCGCACCGATGCCGGGGGCAACTTTCGGATTCTCGATCAGCCGCCGGGAACGTATGCCGTTTACGTGCGGGCCGCGGGTTATCAGACGACCCGCATCGCCCCCGACCTGCTCGTGAGCGCTGAACTCGCTGAGGTTTCGTTCCAGACCGCCATTGCGCGCCAGCCGCAAGGGCTCAAACAAATCGGCTACGTCGTTACGGCCGGGCGAACGGCACTTCAAACAACGACGACGATCAACACGCACATCGACACCTCCGTCATTCAGAGCGAGAACTATCAGCGGCTCGCCGACGTGCTCACGACGGTGCCCGGAGTCATCACGTCGACCAGCTCTTCGGTCGGCGACGATATGACGCTCTCGATCCGCGGTTACGATTCCACCGAGACGGCGACCCTGCTCGACGGCCATCCCATCGGGCCCATCGGCGCGTTCGGCAACGGGTACAACTACAACGTTTCGCCGTTTTGGGGACTCAGCGGCGCCGACGTGATCTTCGGCTCGGGCGCCACCGGTCTCTTCGGAGCCACGACGATCGCCGGCGCGGTGAATTTTCAGAGCATTAACCCCACGCAGCAGAACCACATTTCGGTTACGCAAGGCGTCGGCAGCGACAACAAGGCGATGACCGGCCTGCTCGGAACCGGAACGCTCGGCAAACTCGGCTATGCAATCGCTTGGGGCAGCCAGGGAACGACGGGAAACTTCCCTGGCGGCTTCATTCAACAGACGGCGCTGCTGCAAACCAGTGTTGTCAATCCCGGAATCGGTCCGCCCTTCCGGCCGTCGTCGAAGGCCAGTCCGCCGCCGCCGGACTTGACCAATGCCAACGCATTCAACGAAGTCAACTACTATCCGGTCAGCGGCGGGTACGTCCAGCGCAACTTCGTGGGTAAGCTCGTCTACGATTTCTCTCCCAAGACGACGCTGCAGTTCACGGCCTATTCGGCTCAGGACTGGTCCAACTCGACCGGCGAAGGCGACAACGACTACGAAACCTTTCCGTACGTGCTCTACGGAGCGCAACAGACGTTGGCGTCGATCGAGGCGACCAAGAAAGGTCTCAACACGATTCTGGTCAACGGCAAACCCGAATCGTGCCACGACAGCATCGCGGTGCTGATCGGTAATCCGCAAGGCTACACGTGCATGACGCCGGCGCAGTATGCGGTCAACTTTTACGGTCCGTTCGGCGGCAGTATCGATCGCTGGCGCACGCTAGGCGACGTCGATTACGACGCCCGCGCGACGCAACAGCTCGGCAGCGGGCTGATTACGCTCGAAGGCTTCGACGACAACTACAACTACAACGAGCAGAAGGGCCCCGGAGTGGCGATCGGACCGTACGGTCCGGGGCCCAACTATCTCGACCTCTACGGCAATCGCGGCTATCTGCTCAGCGACGACTTTGCGATGTCGAAGAACGACTTCGGTTTCGGTTATAGCTGGCTGCACCAGGCCAATACCAACGGATCGTTCCCCTACACGCTGGCGAACGGAACGACCTACAATACGTTTGGAAACAACCCGCCGCTCTATCTCGCGACGGCGAGCTACTTCGTCCGCGATACGTGGACGCCCAACGATAAGTTTTCGGCCTTCGGCAGCATCTGGCTCCAACGGTCGCTGGATACCTCGTCGACGCACTTCGATCCGCGCGTCTCGCTGGTGTACCGGCCGGATAACGCGGACGTGATTCGCCTGACGGGCGGGCGTTCGTACAGCGAGCCCGATCCGTCGCTGCTCGCATTCGCCCCGCCGGTCTACGGCGCGCCGTCGAGCATCAACTGCCCTCCGGCAACGAGCGGATCGGGAGCGCTCGTCTCGATCGCCTCGGTGGCGAATCCGACGCTGCAGCCGGAGACCGCGGGCGACCTGGAGCTGGCCTATGGCCATCGCTTCAACCCGACCACGAACGTTCAGGCCGACGTCTATCAATCGCTTGAGAGCCAAGCGCTGCTCAACGGCAACGTATCGATCGTCGGTTTCCCGGGGATTACCGTTCCACAAGATTATATCGACAAAGCGCTCGCGCGCCTCAACTCATGCCCCGGCCTTCATCCCACGGTCCATAACCTCGCGTTTACGACGACGTACAATGCGGCGTCGGCGCGGTATCGGGGCATCGTGCTTTCGGCAAACACGGGCATCACGCGCAACGTTTCGTTCAACGCTTCGTTCGACATTCAATCGGCCGCCTATCTCGGCGTGCCGCAAGATATTCTGATTGCGAACACCGCACTGATCGACGGCGGCCAGATCTACGGCGTTCCGCTACGACAGGGCACCGCCGGCTTGTCGTACCAAGACAACGGCGGCGTCGGAGCGCGGCTCGATGCGACGTACATCGGGGGCGACAACTCGTGGAATCGCAATCCGTTCTGGTTTGCCAATGCCAGCCTTTCCAAGACTAGCGGGCAAATGAGCGTAAACATGGGTGTGTACAACCTGTTCAACAGCGTCGCACAGCGTTATGGATATATCGGCTACGGCGTCTATCAGCCGCAAAACTACTACGGTTCGGCAGCGCAGGGCGGCCCAACGAGCGGGATCGAGCAAAGCAGCGAGCAGTACGGACTTCCGTTTCGCTCCTACTACCTGACGGTCAAAATCGGAATCTAGAAGGGAGATGAACCCGTGAAACTTACTGAGATTCCCCCAGTCAACGAGTTGGTTGACGACGACGAGGATGACGATGACGACGATGACGACGAGAACGATTACGGCGGCGAGACGATCGTAGCGTCGCCGCGTAGCGCCAAGGCAATCGCATTGCGTTTGGCGTCACAGATATAAGCGGCCGCCGCGCCGTCGCGTGCGGCATTCGCCGCTGCCAGAAGCTTCGGCTTCATGCTCGAACGGCACGCGTCGCTGCGCGCGAAGCTCGCCGCCTCGTCGGGTGTGAGCCGCTCGATTCCCGACGCCGGATCGTCGGGATCGCGCAGCACGCGCGGGACGTTGGTCACGAGCACGAAGGCCCCAGCGTGTAATGCCGCCGCGATTGCGCCGGCTGCGAGATCGGCGTTGACGTTGTACGCGTGATCCGCGCCGCGCGCCAACGCCAGCGGCGCGACGACGGGGAGATATCCCGCGGTCAAAAGCGTTCGAATCAGTCGCGTGTTGACCGCCGCGATCTCGCCGACAAAGCCAAGGTCCTCGCCGTTCTCGCCGAGGGCGCGCTGCGCGATCAGCGTGCCGGCATCTTGGCCGCTGATGCCGGCCGCTCGCACCCCGACCGCCAGGAGCTCACGCACGATGCGCTTGTTGATGTTGCCGCAGAGCACCGCCTCGGTGACCTCCAGGATCGCCTCGCTGGTCACGCGTTGGCCGGCGATCCGGGCCGTGGCGATTCCACGCCGCGCCAATGCCGTGTCGATCTCCGGCCCCCCACCGTGAACCAGCACGATCGCTTCGCCGGCCTGCCAGCGCGAGGCCAGGTCCGCCAGGATGGGGTCGCCCTGGGCGCTCGCCACCTCGGCCATAGCGTTGCCACCATATTTGACCACTGTCACCCTGAGCGCAATCGAAGGGATTGCATATTCATGCGTCATATGTATAAATATACATAACGTGTACGCAGTAGCGCCAGCCCCCTCCCCCGCCCTCGCGCTCACCGGGCGCCATTTCCTAGAGGTTGACGACCTGAGCACGTCCGAACTGCGCGGGTTGCTCCGGCTGGCTCGCTTCTTGAAGGAGCGTCCCGGGCGCGAACAGAGCACGTTGCTCAACGGGCGCACCGTCGCCCTTCTCTTTGAAAAGCCCAGCCTGAGAACGCGCGTTTCGTTCGAAGTGGCGCTGACGCAGCTCGGCGCGAAGGCGCTCTTCGCGCAGGGGTCGGAGTTTGCGATCGGTTCGCGGGAGACGCCCGAAGACGCCGCGCGCGTGCTCTCCCGTTACGTTGACGCCGTCGTGATCCGCACGCACGATCACGCGGGACTGCAACGTTTTGCGAGCGCCGCCGGCGTGCCCGTCATCAACGCGCTCTCCGTCGAGTCGCATCCATGCCAGGCGATCGCCGACGTACTCACGCTCGGGGAACGGTTCGGCGAAGTCGCGGGTTTGCGCGTTGCCTACGTTGGCGACGGGCGCAACAACGTCGCCGCGTCCCTCGCGCAAGCGGCGGTCATGCTGGGTGCATCGATCCGTTTCGGTTCGCCCCCGACGCACCGGCCATCGGAAACCTTTCTCGCGCATCTCGGTCGCCTTGGAAAGCCGGCCGGCGGCAGCGTTCGCGCCTTCTCCAATCCCGTACGCGCCGTCCGCGGCGCCGACGCCGTCTATACCGACGTCTGGACGTCGATGGGTGAGGAACGGTATCGCGAGCGCAACGATGCGATGCTGCGTCCCTACGGCGTTACCGAAGAACTGATGTCGTACGCCGCCCCGCACGCGGCGTTCTTGCACTGCCTGCCCGCGCATCGGGGAGAAGAGGTGAGCGCGGAGGTGATCGACGGCCCGCAGAGCGTGGTCTTCGACCAAGCCGAAAATCGCATGCACGCGCAAAAAGCGCTGCTCGTCGCACTTCTAACCGAATGCAAAGGATTTCCGATATGAAGGAGCGCTCATGAAGGAACGCCGTCAGCGTGCCATCCTGACCCTGGTGGCAACGCGCCCGATCCATTCGCAGGAAGAGCTGGTGAATCTCCTCCAACGTCAGGGTTTTGAAGTGACGCAAGCGACGGTCTCGCGCGACGTCAAGGAACTTCGGCTTACCAAAGTGCCGATCAAATCCGAGAACGGCGACGTCTTCAAGTACGTGCTTCCGAGCGCGAACACGAACTACATCAGTCGCCTGCACCGCGCGATGGCCGAGCTCTCGACGACCGTTGCTTCGAGCGCCAACTTGATCGTGATTCACACGGCGCCCGGAAGCGCGATGATGCTGGCTTCGGCGGTCGATGAGGCCGCGTGGCCCGAAGTCCTCGGCACGGTGGGCGGCGACGACACGATTTTGATCGTCGTGCGTTCCGCCGAAGAGACGCCCTACGTGATACAGCGCTTTCTGGATTTGAAGGGTCAGACGGCCGCATGAGGCGCATCGTGCTTGCGTACTCCGGCGGACTCGACACGTCGGTTCTGCTCAAGAAGCTGATTCTCGAAGGCAACGAGGTCGTCGCGATGACGGTCGATCTCGGTGAAAGCGACGCGATTGCCGGAACCGGAGCTCGCGCCGCGTTGGAGGCCGTGCGCGCCAAGGCGTTAGATCTCGGCGCCTACGATGCGGTGCTGATCGACGCACGCGAGCGCTTTATCGGCGAGTATGCGTTTGCGGCGCTGCGCGCAAACGCGCTCTATCAAGACGTCTATCCACTATCCGCGGCTCTCTCTCGTCCGCTCATCGCCGAGTTGCTCGTGAAGACTGCCCACGAGCTCGGCGCTACGGTGGTGGCGCACGGCTGCACCGGCAAGGGAAACGATCAAGTGCGCATCGAGCTCGGCGTTCGCGCACTCGATCCCTCGCTGGTCTGCCGTGCTCCCCTCCGAGAATCGCCGCTCTCTCGTCCCGATGCGATCGCCTTCGCGCGCGAGCGCGGCATTCCGATCGCGCACACCGCGGAAAGGCCGTACTCGATCGATGCGAACTTGTGGGGCCGCTCGATCGAGGCCGGCGTTCTTGAAGATCCCTGGAACGCGCCGCCCGAGGACGCGTATGCGTGGACGGCTTCGCCGGCTTCGGCTGCGCCGGCAGCGCAGGAGGTCGTCATTGCCTTTGCGGCCGGCGCGCCCAGCCTCGAGACAAGCAGCGGCGCCGCGATGGTCGCGCAGCTTAACGTTCTGGGCGGTTCGCACGGCATCGGGCGCATCGACTTGATCGAAGACCGCGTCGTCGGCTTAAAATCGCGCGAAGTCTACGAATGTCCGGCGGCGACGATCTTGATCGGCGCGCATCGCGCACTCGAACGCCTGGTGCTCACGCGCGACGAACTGCGCTTTAAGGCGCTCGCCGATCGCCGCTATGGCGAGTTGATCTACGATGGCCTGTGGATGCAGCCGCTGCGCACGGCGCTCGACGCTTTCAACGGCTCCTTTGCGCCGCGCATGACCGGCGAGGTGCGGCTGCGGCTCTCTAGCGGCAACGCGGCCGTCGTCGGATTGCGTTCTCCCTTCGGACTCTATCGCGAGCAGCTCGCGACCTATGGAATGCACGATACGTTCGATCACCAGGCGGCCGACGGATTCATCGCGCTGCAAGCGTTGCCGCTCGAAGCGTACGCTGCCTCACAACGCGCCCCCGTCGGTGTTTGAGTGAGTGCGTTGCAGTGGGGCGGCCGCTTCGGCGTTGCGCCCGACGCGCAACTGCTGGCCTTTGGTTCGTCCCTCGAAGAGGATCTCGTCTTGGCGTCCTTTGACGTGGAGTGTTCGCGCGGACACGTCGAGGCGCTGCGCGGCGGAAAGATCGTGACCGACGCGCAGGCGGCGGAGCTGACGAGCGCGCTCGCTGCAGTTGGCGTGGAGATCCGCGACGGCGCGTTCGCAAACTATGCGCGCGCGCAGCCCTTCGAGGACGTGCACGGCGCGATCGATGCACGCGTTCGCGAGATCGTCGGCGTCGCGGGCGAATTGCTGCACGCGGGGCGCAGCCGCAACGATCAAGTCGCCACGACGCTCTTGCTCTACGCGCTCGGCCGCGCACAAGCAGGGGCCGAGCGCGCACATGACATCGCCGCGGCTTTGATCGCGCGAGCGCGTGAAGAGCTGGAGCTGGGGAGCATTGTGGCGGGCTGCACGCATCGTCAGCCGGCGCAGCCGGTGCTGCTCGCATTTTTGCTCGTGGCGTGGAGCGAGCCGTTTCTGCGTTCGGTCAGCCGTTTCGCGGGCGTCGCGCGCGCGGCGCGTTCGTCCTGTCCGCTCGGAAGCGCCGCGTTGGCCGGCTCGAGCTTGCCGCTCGATCGAAAACAGGCGGCGCGCGCTCTCGGTTTTACGCTGCCGTCGCGCAACGCGCTCGATGCCATCGGCAATCGCGACGTCGCGCTCGATCTCGCACATGCGTTCGTCCGGGTGCTCGTCGATACTTCGCGAATCGCAGAGGAACTGATTGCATGGTCTGCGCCGGCCTATGGCTACGTCCGGCTCGGCGATGCGGCCTCGACCGGCTCCAGCTTGATGCCGCAGAAGCGCAATCCCGATCCCTTCGAGCTCGTGCGCGCGCGTGCGGCGACGTCGATCGGCGCCTATGCGGGCGCGCTGGGAACGCTCTGCGGTCTCGCACCATCGTATCAGCGGGATTTGCAAGAGACGAAGAGCCGGACGATCGCGATCGCGGAGGATGGGCTTGCGGTCCTGCGCGCGTTCGAGCGAGCCTTGGCCGCCGTTTCCTTTGACCGCGAGCGCATGGCGCTCGCCGCCGTGGCCGGCTATACCGTGGCAACGGATATTGCCGACGCCCTGATTTCCGCGGGGGTGACGGCGCGTGCCGCACACGCATTGGTTGGCACGGCGGTCGCAGCGGCGGAATCGGAGGGCCGCGCACTCGACAAACGCGATCTCGCGAGCCTCGCCGCGAGCGCGGGAATTGAATCGCTGCAGGCGCCGCTCGACGCGCGCGTCTCGATTGAAGCCAAGCAGACCGGCGGCTCGACTTCGCCAGACGACGTGCGGTCGCAGATCGACGCCGCGAGCGCCGAGCTCGCGAGCCTCGCTCGGTGGTTCGCGTGACGCGCGTTCACATCACCGGCGCCGCGGGTTATGCCGCGGCGGAGGCAATCCGCTTGCTGCACGGGCATCCGTACGCCGAGCTCGGCGTGCTCGAGAGCCGCAGTCATGCGGGAGAAGAGGTTGCCGATCATTTTGCGCTCTTGCGCAGCACGCCGTACCGATTTGCGCCGTCGGGCAGCGTCGTCGCAGCGATACGCCCTGAGGACGTCGTGATCACCGCCGGAGGTGACGAAGAATCGCGCGCAACCGTTCCCGCGCTGCTCGCGCGGGGCGCGCGGGTGATCGATCTCTCGGCCGCCTATCGCAGCGCCGACGGCGTGGCGTACGGATTGTCCGAGTGGCACCGCGATGCGATTGCCGGCGCGCAGCTCGTCGCCAATCCGGGATGCTATCCCACCGCCACGCTACTCGCGCTCCTACCGCTGCGTTGCGCAGGCGCACCGCGGCACGTCGTCGTCAACGCGAAGAGCGGGATCACCGGCGCCGGCCGGACGCCGCAAGCGGGCGCACTCTTCGCCGAAATCAGCGGCGAGATTCGCGCCTATGGGTTGACGGGGCATCGCCATCAACCGGAGATGGAACGCTATCTGCGAGCCGGCGGCATCGGCGCTAGCATGACATTTACACCGCACGTCGTGCCGATTGCACGCGGCATGCTGGCGGATGCCTACGCGATCTTCGACGAGCCGGTGGACGGGGACGCCGTCGAGACGGCCTTTCACCGAGCCTATGCGAGCAGCCCGTTCGTGACCATGCTCTCCGGCGCGCGAGTTCCCAGCGTCGCAGCGGTCGCCGGAACGAACGGCGCCGAGATTCGCGTTGACGTGGCGGGAGCGGTCGTACGCGTGATTTGCGCGATCGACAATCTTGGCAAGGGCGCGGCGGGACAAGCCGTCCAAAACCTCAACCTCATGCTCGGATTTCCCGAAGAGAGCGGACTGAGTGATCGCGTCGTCGTCGCTTGAGTTAATCGCGCTGCGCGGCGGTTTGGGGGCCGTTCCTGGCGTGCGCCTGGCGGGCGTGCACGCAGGGATCAAACCACGCAAACGCGACTTGGCCCTGATTGTTTTTGATACGCCGCAGAGCTGCGCATCGGTCGTGACGACGAACGAGATCAAGGCGGCGCCGTTGCTGGTAAGCGCGGAGCACTTGCGCGAATCTCCGACGATGCGTGCGGTGGTCTGTAACTCGGGCTGCGCGAACGCCTGCACCGGCGAACGAGGGGAGCGCGACGCTCGCGCCACCGCGCGGCAAGCGGCGACGCTGCTCGACCTCATCCCCACGCAGGTAATCGTCGCGTCAACGGGCGTGATCGGCGTGGCGCTGGCCGTCGATCGCGTGCAGCGCGGATTGGAACGCGCCGTGGCGCAGCTCGACTCGGGCGCGAAGTCGGCCTTCGATGCGGCCGAAGCGATTATGACGACGGATCGCGTACCGAAACTCGCTGCGTACGCCTTTTACCATCAAGATCGCAAGTACGTCGTCGGGGGAATTGCCAAAGGCTCGGGCATGATCGCTCCCAACATGGCGACGATGCTGGCCTTTATCGCCACGGACTTTCCGCTCTCGACCGATGCCCTCGCGCACGCGCTTTCCGGCGCAAACGACGATAGCTTCAACATGATCTCCGTGGACGGCGACATGTCAACCAACGACGCGGTCTACGCCTTCGCGCCCCCTTCGACAAGCTCAGGGCAGGCTGTGCCGGCGGCCTTCGTGGGCGCGTTCAACGCGGTCGCCCTCGACTTGGCCAAGGCGATGGTCGCCGACGGCGAGGGCGCGACCAAGAGGCTGGAAGTGCGCGTAACGCAGGCGCGCGACATCGAACAGGCGCGCAGGATCGCGCGTGCGATCATCAACAGCAACCTGGTGAAGACCGCGCTCTATGGAGAGGATCCCAACTGGGGGCGCATCATCGCGGCGGCGGGCGCGGCGCGTGCGGCGCTCGATCCGGAGCGCTGGTCGCTCTTCGCAAACGGTAAAGCATGGGTCGGCGTGGGCGGCATCGAGTTGCTTTCGGAAGCCGAAGCGCACCGCGAGCTCGAGCCCGAGACGGTTTTAGTGGAGCTACGCCTCGGCTTGGGGCAGGCGCAGGCGACCGGCTGGGGCTGCGACCTGTCGCGCGATTACGTGCGCATCAACGCGAACTATCGCACGTGACGCTGCTCGATACGTACAAACGTGCGCCGCTAACGATCGTCGCCGGCGAAGGCTGCGAGCTCATCGACGACCGCGGACGACGCTACCTCGACTGCATTGGCGGCATCGCGGTCTGCGCGCTGGGCCACGCGCATCCGGCGATCGCGCAAGCGATTGCGGCGCAGGCGCAAATGCTGGTGCACGCCAGCAACCTCTATCATCACGAACCTTCGGAGCAGCTTGCGCGCGAGCTGGTCACACGCTCCGCGATGAGTGCGGTGTTTTTTTGTAACTCCGGTACCGAAGCCAACGAAGCGGCGATCAAGCTCGCGCGAAAATGGGCGTATCGGCGCGAGGAACGCGAGCGCAGCACGGTTCTGGCCTGCACCGGCTCCTTTCACGGGCGCACGTTCGGCTCGCTTGCGGCGACGGACAATCCCGCGTACCAGGAAGGCTTCGCGCCGCTTCCGGCCGGCTTTGCATTTACGCCATTTAACGATGCGCGTGCGTTGGAAAGCGCGATCACCGCGCACGTGGCGGGCTTTATCGTCGAGCCCATCCAAGGCGAGAGCGGCGTAAACTCCGCGACGACGGAGTTCCTGCAGACCGCACGCCGGCTCTGTGATGAGCGCGGCGCGCTCTTGATCTTCGACGAAGTCCAATGCGGGATGGGACGAACGGGAAGCCTGTTTGCCTTCGAGCAGTTCGGCGTGCGGCCGGATGTCGTGACGCTGGCCAAGGCGCTGGCGAACGGCCTGCCGATCGGGGCGATGCTGGCAAACGAGCGCGCCGCCGGCGGATTCGCCCCGGGTGACCACGGCTCGACCTTTGGCGGGTCGCCCGTTCCGTGTGCCGCGGCGCTGGCGCACTTACAAATTCGTGACGAGCTCGATTTGGACGCCCGCGTGCGGGAGCGCTCGGCGCAGCTCTTCGAAGACCTCTCGGATCTGGCGCGTTCTCGGCCGGAAATTCTCGGACAGCCGCGCGGAATGGGACTGCTTATCGGCCTGACCGTGCAGGCGCCTTATGAAGCCGGGGCGATTGTCGCAGCGGCGCGAGAGTGCGGTCTCTTGATTGGAAGCGCCGGGGGGAATAGCGTGCGGTTCGCGCCGCCGTTGATCATTTCGCAGGAGGAGGTGTCGCGCGCGGTATCGCTGCTGCGCGCATCCTTCGACTGCGCTCAGGACGGCGTTCTTCGACAAGTTCAGGATGACAGCGGGCTCAGGGTAAATTCAGGCCGGGGGACGAAAATGGTTTAAGTCGAATCGATTCGCGGTAACTATTCTGTCGTAAGTGAAAGGCTCAGTCCATTGCACTAGCTTACGTAAACGCAAGAAGAATCGAGGCCCGTTAACGCGGGCCTCGATTGCTTTTATTGGCGGCGGGTCGGGATCGTTGGACGGCCGAGAGGTTGCCGGCGACCAAAAGGACAAGGTTCGCGCGTGCACGATGTAACCGAAGCGCTGCGGCTGCCGTCGCCGGCGCCGCGCCCGCAGTCGCTTGCGTTTGACGGTGATAAGCTCTGGATGGGATCGATCGATACGAGTCGCCTCTACGCGCTCGATCCGCGCCAATGGACCGTTATCGAGGAAGAGAAGGCCCCAGGGAAACCGTGGGGCATGACCGTCGTCGGCGACGAGATACGCGTTATCTGCGGCGAAGGCAAGGAAGACGATCGCATCATTCGGCGCTTCGTTCCCGGACACGGCTTCAAAACGCAGCACGCGATCGAATGTCCCGACAAAACCGGTTCGCAGCTTAGTTACGACGGAACCTGGCTCTACGTCAGTCAGTGGTACAATCGCCGGATTCTCGGCCTTGACGAACAGGGAAACGTCGTGCGCGAGATCGATCTGCCGCGCGGAATCTGCGGTCAGTGTTACGTAGACGGCATCTTCTACGTCGTGACGACCGACGATGAAGAGAGCGACGACTATTTCCTGGGCAAAATCGATGGCGACGGCACCGGCGAGTTTACGGACCTCGCCCGCATTCCATTCGCGGCTCGCGCGCTCGCGTACGATGGCGCGCGGTTCTGGACGAACCATCGGGAAGCCAACGAAATCGTAGCTTTCGAGACGTAGAAAGGCCGATATTTATGCGTTTGTTCGCCGCAATCGTTTGCAGCGTGTTTCTCGCGAGTTGTGCGCGCGGTATGAACTCGTCGGCGTTGCTGCCTCCATCGGCGTTGCCAGACGCCAACGGTTACGCGCTGCTCTATAGTTTTAAGGCGGGCGAGGACGCAGGCTACCCTTACGCCAGCCTGACGCCGTTGAACGGCACGCTGTACGGCACGACCTACGGCGGCGGCGGCGGCTACCAATGGGGAACGGTCTTCAAGGTAAGCAGCACCGGCGAGGAGCACGTGCTGTACCGCTTCAAAGCCGGCAAGGACGGCGCGCATCCCTATGCTGGTTTGATCGCCGCGAACGGCACGCTTTACGGAACGACCTATCAAGGCGGCACGAGCGGTGCGGGTACCGTCTTTTCGGTGGGCGCAGCCGGTGACGAGCACGTGCTGTACAGTTTTAAAGGCGGCAAGGACGGTCAATATCCATACGCGCGGCTCCTCGACGTCAACGGCACGCTCTACGGAACAACGTATCAAGGCGGAGTGAGTTCGGGCTGGGGAGTCGTCTTTAAAGTCAGCACGACCGGCGACGAGCACGTGGTATATAGTTTCAAAGCCGGCAAGGATGGTGCGCATCCGTACGCCGGTTTGATCGCCGTGAACGGTATGCTCTATGGAACGACGTATCAAGGCGGCACGGGCGGCGCGGGAACCGTCTTTCGGGTGAGCCCGTCGGGCGACGAGAAGGTCATCTACAGCTTCAAGGGCGGCTCGGACGGTCAGTATCCGTACGCGCGACTGCTCGACGTCAAAGGCACGCTCTACGGAACGACGTATTCGGGCGGAGTTTCATACGGTTGGGGCGTTATCTTTAAAGTGACCACCTCGGGCAAGGAGGGCGTGATCTACCGTTTCAGAGCGAACGCCGACGGCGCGCATCCATATTATTCGGGACTTATCGCGCAAAACGGCATGCTCTACGGCACGACCTATCAAGGCGGCGCGAAGGGCGCGGGCACGGTCTTCTCGGAGAGTCCGGCCGGCGGCCACGATCGCGTGCTCTACAGTTTCAAAGCCGGCACTGACGGTCAGTATCCGTACGCCGGCTTGATCGCGTTCGACGGTGCGGTGTACGGTACGACCGAGCAGGGCGGAGCAAGCAACGCGGGGACGGTTTTCAGGCTCTCACCGTAGTTCTGCGTTCGATAATGCGCCGCGTTTTCGCTCCGCTCTTCGCATGTGCGATCTTTTTCGGAGCGGCGCGCGCGGCGTTGGCGGGACCGCCCTACCAGACCGACGATCCGGTGCCGGTCGCATATCGCAACTACGAGATCTACATCGGTTACGAGGGCGAGTACGGCAACGGCGAGAGCGAAACGTCGTTACCATTTGCCGAAATTAATTACGGACCACTTCCAAACGTGCAGATTGCCGGTTCATTTCCACTTACGTTTACGAAGAATCCAAACGATCCAGCACGATTCGGGGCGGGCAACGGCGACTTCGGTATCAAGTACCGCTTCATTCCCGAAAGCGCATCGCGGCCGCAAGTCTCATTCTATCCGTCGATCGGAGTGCCGACCGGGATTGAGTCACCCGAAGCCGATGGCAGCACGCAGACGCTCTTTTTGCCGCTGTGGGCTCAGAAGACGATCGGACGCGTAACGTTGTTTGGCGGAGGCGGATGGGAGCGAAATGAAGGCGCCGGCGGCCGAAACTTCTGGTCCGGCGGCCTCGCGAGTACCTACGAGTTCTCCGATCAAGTCGACGCTGGCTTGGAAATCTACTCGACCGGTTCGGATCGAACCGGCGAACGCGGCTCGACCACCATCGGAATCGGCATGAACGACGACTACTCGGCGATCCACTCCGTGCTCTTTTCGTTGGGCACGTCGGTTGCAGGCGCGCGAACCTTCCATGCCTATCTCGCCTACGAGCTGCGACTGGGGCGCAAGGCGGCCACGTCCCCCTTAAGCGGGCCTTAGAAACGCCCAGCGGCGGCATGGTTCCTGCTCAATCAAGTGAACCATAGTCTCACAAAACCGCGAGCATCACAGGGTGCGAAAGGAAGTATTATGGCTTGCATAGTTCGTCGCCTCGGGGTCATCGGTTTGCTGGGTGCACTTGCGGCATGCAGCTCGGGATCGTCAACTCCGTCAACAAGCAATGCGCCGAACCCGAGCTCGACGACGGTGACGCTGACGTTAAAGGGAGGCGGCCTGTACGATCAACCCGTGACGCTTTCGCGGTCAATCGTCAACGGCGGACCCACCGGTGACATCAGTACGTTGAGAACGAACCACGCGGGCCAGGTGTTCTTTGAGAGCCTGCCGTCTTCGGGACAACTGTGCGTCTACTCAGCGATGCTTGTCGGTGGCACCTTGTATAAGACCAGCCACTGCGCGCAGCCATTCCCAGCGAATTATGCGCTCAAGTATGGCCCGAAGGTGCCGTAAGCTCGAAGGGAAGATTCGGGTCGGCAGTCATTGAGAGCGGATCGGCACGCGTCGCGTCGCGCTGATGGAAGGCCGCCGAGGCGATCATCGCCGCGTTGTCGGTGCAGTACTTCGGCGGAGGAATGAAAGCCGGCATGCCGTCGCGCCTGCTCCAAGCCGTCACCGCGGACGCGAGCGCCGAGTTTGCGGCGACACCTCCGGAGACGACGACGGCATTGTAGCGAGCCCGCTCAAAAGCCAATTGCAGTTGCGTCATCAAGGCATCAACGACCGCGGCCTGAAACGACGCGGCGATGTCGGCAGGCGCGGCCGCGCGACCGGCTTGCGATTCGAGAAAATAGCGTACCGACGTTTTCAAACCGGAGAACGAGAAGTCGAGCGCGTCGCCTGCGGGGCGATAGCGAGGAAATCCATAGGCCTTCGGATTTCCCGTGCGAGCGAGGCGGTCGAGCTCTGGGCCGCCCGGGTAGGGTAGGCCGAGCAGACGCGCGGTTTTGTCGAAGGCTTCGCCCGCGGCGTCGTCGTGCGTTCGTCCGAGAATTCGCATGCGCAGTGGCGACTCGACGGCGACGAGTTGCGAGTGGCCGCCGGAGACGAGCAACGCGAGAAACGGATAGGGCGGCCTCTCCGGGCGATCGAGGAACGGCGCAAAGACGTGTCCGTGCAAATGATTCACTGCGTATAGTGGTTTGTTCGATGCAAAGGCCAGCGCTTTGGCGCTTGCAACGCCCACGACGAGGCTTCCAATCAGCCCCGGTCCGGCAGTGACGGCGATACCGTCGATTTCTTCGAGCGTCGTGCCTGCGCGCTCGAGCGCGTCTTCGACGGCCGCGGAGAGCAGCGCGACGTGACGCCGGCTCGCGATCTCGGGGACGATGCCGCCGTATTTGGCGTGGAACTCGTCCTGATTCGTCACGACACTCGACAAGACGTCGCGCCCGTCGCGCACGACGGCCGTGGCCGTATCGTCGCACGACGTTTCGATCCCGAGCAAGAGCATCGCGCTTGTAGTACGACGGCGGCGGCGTCCTTACCCTGAGCGGCCCCTCCGGGCGCAGATCCAAACTCCGCCGTGCTGCGTTCAAGCAATATGGGCCTTTGGATTTCGCGGAAATGGCCGTCGCGCGGATTTGACTTTACGCCGGTTTTGTTTGTAATCGTGCTGGCGTTCGTCGTCGTGGGGTCGGTTCAATTTGCGCGTAGTTTGGCCGGGGGCGAACGGGGGTTGCTCTTATTTGAAAGGGCGTGCCCGATTCATACCAGCGCGCTCTAGCTTCAAGGGCGCGGGTCAGATTTGACGCACGGGGTAAAGAAACGTAGGATGGTGGCGTGAACCTCAGCTCGGCGGAACGGGGGCGTGAACACCTCGTTCAGTTCTTCGGCGGCGACGACGCTCGGCTCGGGCGCAACGTTGCCCGTTTTTTGAACGAATCGCTGCGTAACGGCGGCGCTGCGATCGTCATTTCGGACGCGGAGCGGCGCGAGGCCATTAGAGGTGGGCTGCTTTCCGGTCCCGTTGTTTGCCTTGACGCCAAGGAAACGCTCGCTACGTTTCTCGATAGCGACGGTCAGCCCGACCCCGAGCGCTTCGACGCCAGCTGCGGCACAGTCGTCAGGGAGTTGCACGAAAAGTACGGTCGTTTGCGCGGCTATGGCGAAATGGTCGGCGTTCTGTGGTCGCAGAAATCGTTTGCTGCGGCAATCGCTCTAGAAGCTTTGTGGAACACTTTGATCCATTCGATCGGCTTCGATATTTTCTGCGGCTACCCGATCGACGTCCTCAGCGAAGATTTTCAGCTTGCGTGCGTACACCCATTGCTCGATTCTCACACGCGCGTCGTCCCCGCGGTCGCGCACAACTTCGACAGCGCGATGCGGCGCGCGATCGACGACGTGCTGGGGAACCACAACGACGGATTGCGCTCGTTAACGCTTGCAAGATCGGCTTCGCTCGATACGTTCGTGCCGACAGCCGAGCAGATGATTCTCCGTTTGCGCAGCACGCTGCCGCGCTATGCCGACGAGATCCTTGCCAAGGCGCAGGAGTACGCTCAGGCCTAGTCCTTCGACAAGCTCAGGATGACATAGGGAGAACGGCGCGGACGTGCGTGCCGAAACCCGGCAGGATCTCGACGCTCAACTGAGCGCCGAGGCGTCCAACCAACCAGAGTCCGCGGCCGCGCTCGGTCAGCAGATCGACCGGTTCTTTTCGCTCGCTGGGCGCGTAGCCTTCGCCCCGATCGATGACGTGCAACACGGGGTTCTTCGCGGCCAAATCGAGTGCGATATCGATCGGGCCGGCCGCATGTTGTGCGACGTTTGCGGTCAGTTCGCCGAAGATGAGCTCGGCAGCTTTTATGTCGCTCTGCGCGGCGCCTGCGGCCTCGAGACCGGCGACGAACTCACGGCGGGCGCGTCGGGCTGCGTGCCAATCTCCGGGCTCAAACGTCCACCGCTGCGCTTGAATGAAGTTCAGAACCAGAATTGCAACGTCATCGGGAGCCCGCTGGCGCAGGCAGTACGTTTCGAGAAACTCCGCGGGGCTTTCAACGAAGAAAACGGCGTCGCTCGCAATCGCTTCGCGCAGCAATATCTCGCCGGCCAGCGCGTCGCGCGTCGCTTCGGTCAAGCCGTCGGTGTAGAGGGTCAACAGCGCAGCATCGTCGAGGCGTTGCGCCACCGACGTGGCCGCGGGGCCAGCGGTGCGCAATCCCAGTGGCAGGCCTTCAGCTTCCAGCTCGGAGATCGTTCCATCGCGACGGCGCAGTAGCGGATAGGGATGACCGGCGTTGGCGTACGAGATCGTGCGGGCGCGAGTATCGAAAATGGCGGCGAAGGCCGTTGCGACCGAACCTGGATAACGCCGCGAGAAATTCCTTCGGCTGCATCGAGAATGCGCGCCGGATCGTCTTCGTACAACGCCACGACGTTGATGGCGTGACGCAGTTTACCCATCACGATCGACGATTCCAGGCCATGCCCGGTAACGTCGCCGACGGTAAGCAAGACGCGATGATCGTCGATATCGAACGCGTCGTACCAGTCGCCTCCGACCTGCACTTCCGAGGCGGCAGGGCGGTAGATTGCGCTGAGGCTCGCACCATCGACGCGGGCCAGATGCGCGGGGAGGGTGGCTTCCTGGATCGTTTGAATCAGACGCCGTTCGCGGGCTAAACCGTCGGCGTGCGCGACGGCAAGCGACGCGCGCCGCCCGATCTCTTCGAGCATTTCGAGGTCGCTGGAATCGTACTGACGCGTATTCGAACAACAGACGATCGCGCCGTAGATTGAATCGCCCGAGAAGAGCGGAACCATTATCCACGAACGAGGTCGAGCCGTTTCGTCGAGCGGGCCGGATTTGAGGCGCGGGCCGCGCATGGCCTCAAACGTCGCGCCGCTCAGGATCGAGCGCCGATCGAGAAGCGACGCAACTATTTCCTGCTCGCTCTCGGTGCGCAAGTCCGCCTTCGACCCGGTTTCCGCAATTGTGCGGAGGCGGCCGTCGGTCAGCTTCGCGGCCAGCGCATAGTCGGCGAACCGCTCGGTGAGCCCGTCGAGCAGTAGCGCGAGCGTCTTCTTTGAATCAAGCGTCGCAAAGAGCCGTTCGGTAATTCGCGCCAAGAACCGAAACCGGTCGGTGATCTTTTGCTCTCGCTCGAACGTCCTGATGTTCTCCAGGGCCATCGCGAGTTGACGAGCGACCACCAAAGCTACGTCCAGCTCGCGCGCCGCAAAGCTCGAACGACGCTCCGATTCCAAGAAGCTCAACGTGCCGATGCAGGTCGTGCCGACGAACAGCGGCACGATGATCCCCGAGCGCATCTTAGAAATGCGCACGAACTCTCGAAGATTCTCGTCGGTGGGCTCGCGCAACGTTCCGGAGCGTAGCAGGACCGGCTGACGCGCGCGCAGTGCATCGCCGACGGGCTGGTCGAGCGCTTCGTGCGCGAGCTTGGCGCCTTGTCGCCGATCGGCGAAGCCTTCCAAGCTCACCGTACCGTCGCTCTCGACCGTGTGGACGGCACAGAGATCGCAAAATTCCTCGATCGACGCCGCAATGAGCCGGTTGACGATCGTGGAGCGGCTCAGCGATGAAGAGAGCACGGCCGTCGCTTCGGAGATGAACCGCGTCCCGGCATCGGCAAACCGATCGACCTCGGTGGCGTGCCCCGACCAATGAAGCACTTCGTCGTCGCTGGAGAACACCGGGATCGCCTGGATGAGGAAGTTACGTAGCGTGGGGTTTCCCGGAGTACGGACGTGATAGACTGCGCTGAACCGTTTCGCGCAGAGAACGGCCTTGCGCCAAAGAATCTCGATTTGAACGACTTCGGCTTCGTCGAGCTCGCCTGCGCGCTCGGGCAGGGCCGGACGGCAAACGGTGATTCCGGTGACCGCTCCCGACGGATCTGCCTGCCAGAGGACGTCGGCCGTGCGCGAAATGACGACGCGAACGGACTGCAGGTCGCGTTCCGCAATAGCCGCGGTGGGTCCGAGTTCAGGTTTGCTTAGTCGTTTCAATAGCGTCAAGATCGCCGGTTTGACAGCGTCATGTCACCTTTAGGCGGCCCGTCTGAGAAAGCCCCCGCAGCGTTTTCCCAGGCTTCGAGCGGGTAAGCGCGCCTTACCGGGTAAGGCATTGGTTGGCCCGGATTGGGGAAAGAGAGTCCCAACGCTCACACCTATGAAGGAGAATACATGATAGGTTTGCTCTGGACGATCATCGTTGTTTTGTTCGTCCTCTGGCTCATTGGATTCGTGCTGCACGTCGGCGGCGGTTTGATCCACATCCTCTTGCTCGTCGTCCTGATTCTGATCGTGTACAACCTGATCACAGGCCGGGGAGCAAAGGTCTAGACCCGTGGCGGTCCGCAAGAAGAAGACGACCGGCACTCGCAAAAAGGCGTCCACTCGCAAAAAGACGACCGCTCGGAAGAAGACGGCCACCCGGAAGACGACCGGAGCGCGTAAGAAGTCGACCCGCAAATACGGGGCAAAGGCCGGCAAGAAGGTTAAGCGCGCGATGCACGAGATGAAGCGTGGCGAGCTTAAATCCGGACGCTCGGGGAAGAAGGTTACCAGCCGCAAGCAAGCCATCGCGATCGGGCTCAGCGAGGCTCGCGCTGCCGGTGGAAAGGTCCCTTCACCCAAGCGAACGGCAAGTACGAAGAAGTAGGCGGTGGCCGCGAGTCGGTGAAAGGGAGGCCCCGTCGGTCACGCCGGGGCCTCCGAGCACGATCGTGAAATTCGCGTTACGGCCTATTGGCGGCGGGCCATCCAGAGAACAGAAACCAGGACTGCCAGAAGAAATGTGCCACAGATGATTCCAGTTGCTACGACGATCGCGGTCGGCAAGCTCATTAAGGGTCCTCCGTTTCCGGCTTACCTACCTTACGGCTGGGCGGTCTTTCTGGTTTCGGGCTCGCTCGGCCAAACTAGCCCACTACCGCACGGCACAGGGCACGTGACAAGAGGGGGGCGGCGTGATAAAATAACCTTCTGTGCCCCGAGCCAGCAGCGACGGTGGGAGCCCCTACGTGATGACGTGGGCCGTGTCTTCCCTGCGTAGGCGGCGGCGAGGTGGGCCGGGCGGAGTCCCTCTCTTTGAACCTCATCGACGTCAACAACTTCGACGCAATGCGCATCGGCCTCGCGTCCCCGGAGCAAATTCGGGCGTGGTCGTTCGGCGAAGTCAAAAAACCCGAGACCATTAACTACCGCACGCTCAAGCCCGAGCGCGACGGACTTTTCTGCGAGAAGATCTTCGGCCCGACCAAAGACTGGGAGTGCCACTGCGGTAAGTACAAGCGCATTCGCTTCAAAGGAATGATCTGCGACCGCTGCGGCGTCGAGATCACGCGCGCCAAGGTGCGCCGCGAGCGGATGGGACACATCGAGCTCGCGACTCCGGTCAGCCATATCTGGTATCTCAAAGGCGTTCCCAGCCGCATCGGCATCTTGCTCGACATGTCGCCACGTCAACTCGAGAAGGTGATCTACTTCGCGGCCTACGTCGTCATCGATCCAGGCGACACCACGCTGACCAAGCGTGAGGTGCTCTCCGAGCAAAAATATCGCGAAGCGCGCGAGAAGTTCGGCAACCGGTTCAAAGCCGGCATGGGTGCCGAAGCGATCCGCGAGCTGCTTCGCGACCTCAACCTGCGCAAGATTCAAGAAGATCTCCGCAAAGAGTTCAAGGAAACCACCGGTCAGAAGCGGCTCAAAGCCATCAAACGGCTGGAAGTCGTCGAGGCATTTTTGAACAGCGGCAACCGTCCCGAATGGATGGTGCTCGCGGCGGTTCCGGTGATCGCGCCCGAGTTGCGCCCAATGGTGCAGCTCGACGGCGGCCGTTTCGCCACTTCCGATCTCAACGATCTCTACCGTCGCGTGATCAACCGGAACAACCGTTTGAAGCGGCTGCTCGAGCTCAACGCGCCCGAGATCATCATCAAAAACGAAAAGCGCATGCTGCAGGAAGCGGTCGATGCGCTGATCGACAACGGCCGCCGCGGGCGTCCCGTCACGGGGCCCAACAATCGGCCGCTCAAATCGCTTTCAGATATTCTCAAAGGTAAGCAGGGGCGTTTCCGTCAGAATCTGCTCGGCAAGCGCGTCGACTACTCGGGACGTTCCGTCATCGTCGTCGGTCCGACGCTCAAGCTGCATCAGTGCGGCCTTCCCAAAGAGATGGCGCTGGAACTCTTCAAGCCCTTCGTAATGAAGAAGCTGGTCGATCGCGGACTCGCGCACAATATCAAGAGCGCGAAACGCATGGTCGAACGCGTGCGGCCGGAAGTGTGGGACGTGCTCGAAGAGGTCATCAAAGAGCATCCGGTCCTGTTGAACCGCGCGCCGACGCTGCATCGCCTGGGCATCCAGGCGTTCGAGCCGGTGCTCGTAGAGGGCAAGGCGATCCATCTGCATCCGCTGGTTTGCACGCCGTACAACGCCGACTTCGACGGCGACCAGATGGCCGTGCATCTCCCGCTCTCTGCCGGAGCCCAGGCCGAGGCGCGCATTTTGATGCTCTCCTCGAACAACATCTTGCTGCCGGCGTACGGCAATCCGGTTTCGATTCCGACCCAAGACATGGTGTTGGGTCTCTATTACCTGACCTTCCAGGGCGACGAGTACAGCGGCCCTGCCAAAGCTCCAGTAACCGAAGAGTACGAACGTATCGAACACGATCGGAAGAAGCATGCACCATCGGCCGACGCGGCCGGTGCGATTCCGACGTTTTACGACGGCAAAGAGGCCGTCATGGCATACGACACCAAGCAGATCGAGCTGCAAGAGTGGATCTACGTTCGCTGGAAGGGCAAGCTGATCAAGACCACCGTCGGGCGCGTGGTCTTCAACCTCGCATTTCCCGAGCACTGGGATCACGAATTCGTCAACCGCATCGTCGACAAGGGCAGCTTGAAGAAGACGATTACCGATTGCTACCGCAAATACGGTAACGCCGAAACGGCCCGCTTCTTGGACGCGATCAAAGACATCGGCTTCCATTACGCGACCCTCTCGGGCACGACCGTCTCGATCAGCGACGTCATCGTCCCGCAGAGCAAGCACGAGATCATCGCCAAGGCGCAGAGCGAAGTGGACGAGCTGCACCGGCTCTACGAGCAGGGCTTCATTTCGGAAGACGAGCGCTACAACAAGACGATCGAGATTTGGTCGAAATCCTCGGATGAGGTTACGACCGCCATGCAGGCGGCGCAGAATCCGCTCAACCCGGTCTTCATGATGGCGACCTCCGGCGCCCGCGGCTCGATCGCGCAAGTCAAACAGCTCGGCGGCATGCGCGGCTTGATGTCGGACCCGTCGGGCCGAATTCTCGAAATCCCGGTCAAGGCGTCGCTCAAAGAAGGCCTCACCGTTCTCGAGTACTTCATCTCGACGCATGGCGCGCGCAAGGGTCTGGCCGATACGGCGCTGCGCACGGCGGACTCCGGCTATCTGACGCGTCGCTTAGTCAACGTCGCGCAGGACGTGATCATCCGCGAGGAAGATTGCGGCACGGCCAACGGCATCACGGTCAGCGATATCCGCGTCGGCAAAGAGATCATCGAACCGCTCATCGACCGCATCATCGGACGGCGGGCGGCCGAGGAGATTCGTCTCGATCCCAAGCGCCCGACGACGGCGATCATCACCCGCGATAAAGAGATCGACGAAGAGAAGGCCAAGGCGCTCATGGATGCGGGCGTCACCGAGGTGAAGATTCGCTCGGTGCTCACGTGCCAATCGAAGTACGGCGTCTGCTCGATGTGTTACGGGCGTGACTTGGCGGCGGGAAACCGCGCCGACATCGGCACGGCCGTCGGAATCATTGCGGCGCAGTCCATCGGCGAGCCGGGTACGCAGCTCACGCTGCGGACCTTCCACACCGGCGGCGTCGCGACGGAAGACATCATCACGGGTCTGCCGCGTGTCGAGGAAATCTTCGAAGCGCGCAAGCCCAAAGGTCAAGCGACGATCGTGGAGGCGACGGGAACGATTCGGCTCGGCGACGAGCGCAACAAGCGCATCGTCTATATCACCGACGCTCACGGCGAAGAGCGCGAGTACGAGATTCCGCCGGGCACCCATCTCTTGGTGCAGGACGGCCAGCAAATCGAGATGGGCGAGCAGCTTAACGAAGGCTCGCTCAACCCGCACGACATTCTGCGCGTCAAAGGCGAGACGGCTCTCCAGAACTATCTGGTCCAAGAAGTGCAGAAGGTCTATCGCTCGCAAGGCGTCGACATCAATGACAAGCATATCGAAGTCATCGTGCGGTCGATGCTGCGCAAGGTGAAGATCGTCGAGGGCGGCGATACGGTGATGCTGCCGGGACAACTGATCGAAGCGGCGCAGTTCCACGAAGCCAACGAACGGATGAAGGCTGCCGGCAAGGAGCTTGCGACGGCCAATCCGGTACTGCTCGGCGTCACGAAGGCATCGCTCGCGACCGAGTCGTTCCTCTCCGCGGCGAGTTTCCAAGAGACGACGCGCGTGCTCACCGATGCGGCGATCAAAGGCAAGTACGATCCTCTGCTCGGGCTCAAGGAGAACGTGATCATCGGCAAACTGATTCCGGCCGGTACGGGTATGTCACGCTATCGCAACGTGCAGATCATTCCGGAGGGTCAGGACGTCGACGACGACGGTCGTCCGCGCCACGACTTCGAAGTCCCGTTCGCGCAAGCTGCTGCGATGACGGCCGACGATGCGGCGCTGGCGGAAGTCATGGGCGCCAACGGCGACGGAATGAGTCGCCTGGTCACTGCGTACGAGCGCAACCGGGAACCGCTCACCGTGCAGTACGAAGGCGAGTACGAGCCGGCCGCAAACCCGCACGCCTCGCCGACGAAGACCCAGTACGATCGTCTGAAGGGCATCAACCCCGAAGACCTCTAGGGCGTCGTGCTCCCAGAATGTCCGAACTAAAAGCCCCGCTTAAGAAGCGGGGCTTTTCTCATTCGTGTATTGTTAGGATGAACTTGATCGACGCCGGCTGGACAAACAGTGCATCGGTTGGGAGGTTCGCGAGATACGCGCCGTTATTCGGGCCGGGATAGAGTCCGCGGTAGGGGACGCCTGCGTCGTAGCGGGTGAAGGGCCCCGAAGCGGCATTGAAGATGTTCGTCGCCGCCAGCGTAAGATCGAGGTGACCGAAGTTTTTGCCGAGCGCGGCGTCCACCATGGTATACGGCTGCTGGTTGAGCGTGTTGTTTCTACCCGCAAAGGTCAGCGCCGTCGAGGCGTGCCAGCCGCGCTGCGCCCAGATGAAGACGGCCGCGCCTTGCTGCTGGGGAACGCCGAGAAACTGCTCGTCGTCGACTAACGTACCGCCCGACGTTGGGTTGGAAACGTTCGGCCCGAGTGCGTACGGGTACGCCACGTTGAGGCCGTATGAGAGAGTAGCCGTGACGTTCAGTTGCCGGAAGAGCTGCTTGTAGCGCGCCTCGGCGCCTTCATAGACGGCGTTGCCGATGTTGATCGGGATCTCGTATGCGTATCCCAAGGGCGTGTCACAGAAACTCTTCGCGCCGCCGCCCGGATAGAAGTTCTCGATCGTATCGCGGAGATTGGAGCGGTAAAGCGCAACGTTGACGTTTGACGTGCTCGAAAAGAGATGCGAGAAGCCGAGCTCGTACTCTGTTGCATGCTCCGGCCTCTCGTTCGGATTGCCGTTAACGATGACGCAGTTTTGATCCGGCGGCGACTGACCGCCCACTTCAAAGTAGCGCTCGGCAAGCAACGGTGCTCGAAAGCCGGTTCCCACGGAAAACCGAACGTCGCTCGACGAGCCGATGTCTTGGCTCAGACCTAGGCGCCAGTTCAAGTCGTTGCCGAAGGACGAATACTGTGCGTCGTAGAGGCCACCCGAGAGTCTTAGGCCGCCGAACTGCTCGGATCCGCGGAAGAAATACGAGTTGATGCTCTGAGAAAGCGTGATCGGCTGGCCTGCAAAGCCGATGATGCTGGGCCCCGCAAGTGACTCCTGACGCGCGTAGCCGCCGAAGGAGAAGTCGCTTTCGTCGAACGTTCGGCCCCACTGCAAGCCCTCGCTGTACCGCTTGTCGACGTGCTCAACGTCGTACGGCGAGACGGAGCCACCTTGGAAATCGATGTTATCGTCGTCGGCAAAGAAGCTTGCGGAGAGCGTGCCCGCTCCCAGCGGCGTACGCGAATATCCGTCGTACGCCCTGATGCTCTGTGCAAACGTAGAACTGCCGGCGCCGACGTTGTAGTCGTACACCGGATTGGGAACTTCGTTCGGCGCGCCTTTCGTTGGCGAAAAGTCGCACGCCGCGCCGGGGCCGCTGAACACGCAGGTCGGGTTTCCCGCGATCCCGTTGAGAGCGCTCGACTCGTCCCGGTTATTGCCGAGCGTGAAAATGCGAAAACCGACGTCCGAGCGCTGCGAGAAATTATAGTCGAGGTTTACCAGCCCCAGCATTGCCGCGATCGACGATCCGAGATGCACGAGGGTCGGACAGTTCGGAGTGGGGCTACTACTGGAATACGGCCCGCAGAAGATCGGCGTATTGTTAATCGGCACGACCAAAGCGGTCTGGTTGACTTGACCGGATTGCTGGAAATCGTCGCCGGCTAGGGCGTACCCGAGCTTACCGATCGTGCCGGTCGCGTTGACCCACGTCTGCGTCGTGCCGAACGAGCCGATAGAGCCCGAAAGGGCGAAGTGTTCTTCCAGCGTCGGCCGTAGCGAAACGAAGTTGACTGCGCCGCCGAACGTGTTGCTGCCCTCCAAATCGGTCGGACCTAGACCCTCGGTCACGTTAATACTGTTGAAGGCCGGGACGGCAAACTCGGAGATATCAACGTCGCCGGTGTTGCCGTCATTGAGCTGTTGACCGTCGAGTGTGACCATTGCTTCCGACGGATCCGGCCCGCGCAGCGAAACGACCATGGGTGCAGTCGGTGTGCCCGAGTCGGGATGCTGAAGGACCACCGACGGAATCTCTTCGAGCGCCTCGTAGGCTTGCGAGTACCCGAGCGCATCCATTTGCGCGCGCGAGACGTCCATCTCCGGGATGACGCTGCGATCGAGTGTAAAGCCCCCGTTGACCGTCACCTGGCCGATTGTACGTAACTTGGGTGTGTCGCTCGGTTCTAGAATCACCGAGATTCGGGATCCGTCGTTCAGTTCGCCGGTATTGACGGTGACGTTGGCGTAGCCTTTAGCAACGACCGTGAGATCGTATCTCCCGGCCGGAACAACGACCGAGAAGGTACCCTTCGCGTCGGTCGACACCGTTGTTGATTTCGGACCGCGAAAGGTCAGTTGCGCCTGCGCGATCGGAGCGCCGGCGGGCGTATGGACGTTGCCGCCGACGAGGCAGCACGCCGCGACGAGTATAGGTAGCATAGATGCCCTCGCAATGTGAGAGTAATGTTGAGGGATGGCGAAGGGCATCTGAGGGAGGGGCGCGCTTGCCGCGGCGCAGCGCGGAGAGCCTGCGCGGGCAAATCGGAGCGCCGGTAAAGCTTCGCGATTGCCGCGGACCAGTATATGCTTGCGAGCGGAAACGGATGATCCCGACGATCGCGGCGATGATACGGTCGCGATGCGAAAGAATCCAGCGCGCGAAGGCAAACACCGCGATCGCGACGGCGGCGGCGCAGGCGAGCGTCGTGCTCAATCCGAGTAGCACCGACCCGCCAAACGCGTCGTCGAGGCTCGCGAGCGAAGTTCCGGCCAGTCGCGAGTCAAGCAGTTCCATCGCCGGAACGGCCATCGACGCGAGCAGCATCGTGGCTCCGGCAAAGAGCGGCGCGCTCCGCCAGCTCGGTGCCGGCGACGACGCAAGCGTTCGATGGGCCGCCGCGTCGCAGCAGAGCCGCAGACCGTGCAGCGCGACCGCGCCGGCGATCATGGCGGCGATCGCAACGACCACCCCCCGCGAGTCGTGACTCGAAACGTCGTCGTAGCTCGCATGCGCGACCAGATAGTCGGCAATGACGTCGATCGTGCCGTGCGCCACCACGGCCGCGGTGGCGGCAGCGGCGATGACCAGTGCGACGAGCGAGCGGGAAACGACGGGCATTGGTGCGCGCATTCGGGCCCTTTGCCCTCTCCGCCTCGCGAAACGCGCCCCTTTGAGTGTCTTACGTTTTGCAAAGGTTGACGGCACCTGGCTGTTTGCGCGGACCGCGGACGGTAGAGGTCGCCGTACGCAGTCCCAAGTAGAGCCTGCGTAGTGGCCGTAGAAAAACGCTCGACCGGGGCATCGCCGCTAGAGCCGTTCCGATATCGAATGTTCGCCATGCTCTGGGTCGCTACGATCGTTTCAAACATCGGCGGCTGGATGTACGGTGCGGCCGCGGGCTGGCTCATGACGAGCCTCACGAAGGATGCGTTCCTCGTTTCGCTCGTTCAAGTAGCGAACAGCGCACCGCTGTTTCTTTTGGCGATGGCCGCCGGCGCGCTTTCTGACATTGTAGACAAGCGTCGCTTGCTGATCTGGGGTGAGAGTGCGACCGCCGTGCTTTCCGGTATCTTTGCCGCCTACGTGTGGTTCGACTGGGTTACACCGGTCTCGCTCCTGTGGTTTATGTTCCTTGTCAGCGTTTGCGGAGCGCTGACCTCGCCGGCATGGCAGGCGGTCGTTCCCAGTCTCGTGCCCAAAGAAGAACTTCCCGGTGCCATATCTGCGAACAGCGTGGGTTTTAATTTAAGTCGAGCGGTTGGACCGGCGCTAGCGGGAGCAATCATCGGTCCGCTCGGAATCGCCGCGCCGTTTGTCATCAACGCCGTCAGCAACTTTGGCGTCATTGGAGTATTGGCCGGGTGGCGCCAACCTAAAGTAACGGCGGATACCCTTCCTGCGGAGCGCTTCGGCAGCGCGGTCGGAGTCGGCCTGCGATACGCGATCAATAATGCGGCCTTGCGAAAGACGTTCGTTAGGACGGTCGCGTTCTTTCTGTTTGCGAGCTCCTACTGGGCATTGCTCCCGCTCGTTGCTCGGCTGCGCGTCAGCGGAGGACCCGCGATATACGGCCTCTTGCTCGGCGCGATCGGCCTGGGGGCGGTGGGAGCTGCATTCGTGATGCCTCATTGGAAGAAGCGACTGGGTGCGGATGGGTTGGTTGCCACAGCGAGCATCGGTACGGCAATTGCGCTCGTGCTTTTCGCGATTGCACGCGAGCCAATCGTCGCGTTGATTGCGAGCATCGTGGCGGGAGCGGCGTGGATCTCCGGTGTGGCGACGCTAAACGTATCGGCTCAACTTGCGCTGCCGGACTGGGTACGGGGTCGTGGGCTCGCGATGTATATGACGGTCATGTTCGGATCTCTGACGCTCGGCAGCGCGCTCTGGGGACAACTCGCAACCATCACGAGTCTTCGGGCCGCGCTCTTTATCGCCGCGGCTGCGATGCTTGTGGCAATTCCGCTCACATGGCGCTGGAAACTGCAAACCGGCGAACGGCTCGATCTTACGCCGTCGACAGAGTGGCCCGCGCCGGTTGTATCGCGCTCGATCGAAGGAGCGGATGGACCGGTGCTCGTGACCATCGAATATCTCCTCGCGCGCGCTGACGACCGGCACGCGTTTCTATCGGCTCTAGACGAGCTTCAACACGAACGGTTGCGGGACGGCGCCAGTTCGTGGGGTATCTTCGAAGATACGTCGCAAGCGGGCCGGTTTTTGGAGACGTTCCTCGTGGCCTCGTGGACGGAGCATTTGCGCCAGCATCAGCGTGTGACGAACGCCGACTACGTCCTGCAAGAGCACGTAATCCAGCTGCTCGAAGGGGAGCCGCAGATAACTCATTTCATCGCTCCCAAAGCGTAGCTGTAACAGCAGCAATTCGCAGAATTAGCGAGAAGAGGCCAGCCCCACGGCATACTTCCCACGTGAAGGGAGAACGATATGGCGCAGGATCTCGAACTCGGCTTGGACACATTCGGCGACGTCACGGCCGATGCGAGCGGCCGGTTGTTGCCACAGGCCCAGGTGATACGCAACGTCGTTGATGAGGCGGTGCTTGCCGACCAGCTGGGCGTCGACTTTATCGGGGTTGGCGAACATCACCGCGGCGACTTTGCGATATCGTCGCCGGAAGTCGTGCTCGCGGGGATTGCCGGTCGGACGGCTCGCATTCGGCTCGGCTCTGCAGTTACGGTGCTGAGCTCGGACGATCCCGTTCGGGTGTTCCAACGTTTCGCGACGCTCGACGCGATTTCGCATGGACGAGCCGAGGTTATTCTCGGGCGGGGTTCGTTTACGGAGTCGTTCCCATTGTTCGGATACGATCTCAGCCAGTACGAGGAGCTCTTTGCCGAGAAGCTCGATCTCTTCGCAGCCTTGATCACGCAAGAACCGGTGACGTGGCACGGCAGAACGCGAGCGGCCTTGACGACGCAGCGTGTCTTTCCGACGATCGAGTCCGGGTCGCTCAAGACTTGGATCGGCGTCGGGGGCAGTCCTGAATCGGTCGTCCGTGCCGCTCGCTATGGGATGCCCATGATGCTAGCCATTATCGGCGGCGATCCGAAGCGATTCACGCCGTACGTCGAGCTCTACCACCGGACGCTCGAGGAACTCGGCAAACCGGCGTTGCCGATTGGCGTACACTCGCCCGGTCACATCGCCGAGACTGACGCGCAGGCCAAGGACGAGCTCTGGCCAGCCTTCAAGATCATGCGCGACCGGATCGGAGCCGAGCGCGGTTGGGGCCCCATCAGCCGCGCCGAGTTCGATCACGAAGCGGATCGAGGCTCGCTCTATTGTGGCTCACCCGAAACGGTGGCTCGGCGAATCGCCGCAACCGCGAAGGCGCTTGGCATCGCGCGTTTCGACCTCAAGTACAGCGCGGGTCCCTTGTCGCACGACTTACTCTTGCGCAGCATCGAACTTTACGGCAGTAGAGTGATTCCCCTCGTACGTGCGATGTTGGCCTAACGTCCCGAACCGGAGCGAGCCTAGGTCTCGGAGCTCAGACCAGGCGCGGCATAATATAGGTGCGAGTTCGTGTCGTCGTTGCGAACCACGTCGCTCAAGTTAGAGACGCAGTGGAAAACCTGTTCCAGCATGAGGATGCCGAAGAGTCTTCGCAGATTGGGGTTCGCAAAGACGATGGCCTCGCGTTCGAAACCCTTCGCCGCGCGGTGATTCCGCAAGTTGATGAGCTCGTGGATCGCCTTCGAATCGACAAAGGTCACGTCGGTAAAGTCTAAAACGACTCGTTGAATATCGCGCACGCGATCCAGATCGGCTCGCAGCCGCGGCGCAGCGGCGATGTCGTATTCGCCGGTGAAAACCATGACGGCCATTTGTGGAGCGCTCGGTTCCGGCTTACGGCGAAACGGGATCGTTGATCCGAATCTCGGCGCCTTGGAGATCGATTGAATCATCGGTATCCTTTCACGGAGCTTTGCGTAATCGTAAGCTGCGCGCGCCGGGTATACAAGAAGTGTTTGAGGGCGGGTCTGGGGGCAGGTTACCCCCTTGCCTCCGTGGAGTGATCTACGGTGCTACGGGTTACTCGTCGCGCGATGCGAACGATCGAACCGCGGCCATCAACGGAACTTGAATCGATTCGAGCGGTTGCTCGCGCAAGAGGACGATCGGAATCTGGTCGTCGAGGTGCGGATTCGCGCCATGAAACCACGCGCCGGCCATGTGGCGAGTCGTCACCGTTGAAATCATCATCGCGAGCTGCAAAGCGAAGCGCAGAACATGGGCACGTTGGGGCTCACGCTCACCCGATGCCCACTGCTGCACGGCGCGAGTCTCCTTGACGCCGGCGATTTCCGCGACGGTCGTGGCGCCCAGAAGGCCCACTAGGCTTTCGACGGCGGTCGCGATCGGCAAGGACATGGCCTCGTTGTGCGCCTCCCCCGCCGTGAGCGTCCGAAGTCCCAGTTCCTGCGGTAATGACAAGTCGTATCCCCCGTTGGAATACTGTCAGTATACCAGGTCAAATCACAGGATGCAATACCGAGGGACGCAGAAGCGAGACGACGATCAGCACGGTGACGTTGGCAGCCAGGCCCGCGAATCCCGGGTTGACGCCCCCGGGCGCGACGTTGAGAGCGGCTAGCGGAATCGCCACTGCCAGGCCCGCGGCGATTCCGGCGCCGACGCCCAGCGCGGTGGCACGCCGCCACAGGAACGACGCGACGACGCCGGGTGCGAACTGCGTGATGCCGTTGTAATAGAGTAAGAGGAGCTCCACGACGGTGCGCTGCGCGGTTAGCCAAAAACCGAGCGCGAGCAATGCGACGACGATCACGAGAATGCGCGTCAGCCGAGTGCGCGCCGCGTCGCCGCTTGCGATGCCGAACGCATCGCCCGCGACGTTCTTGGCGATGACGGCCGAGCCGGCGAGCAGCAGGGCCGAGGCGGGGATGAGTGCGGCGAGGGCGCCGGCCGCCGCGACCAGCCCCAGGATCCACGGCGGATAGTAGTGTTGAACGACCAGGAGAAACGATTGGTCGACGGCGGTCCCTTTGAGTCCCGGCACGATCATGGCCGCGGAAAGGCCGGCGAAGATCATTAGCGACACGAAGGCTTGATAGAAGGGCAAGAGCACGGCGTTGCGGCGCAGACTCTCTTCGCTGCGAGCGCTGTAGACTGCGCTAATGGTTTGCGGACCCATGAAGAAGCCGATCGCCGACAAGAGTACCGTCGAGGCAAACCAGATCGTCCCGTGAACGGCGCCGCCCGCGGGAAGTACGAGCATTTGCGGGTGCTGCGCGAGAACCCGATCGAACATCGCACTGGGCGACCCGAAGAAGCGCATCGGAATCGCGACGCCGGCGAAAAGCACGGCACCGAGAACGAGGATGTCTTTGACGATGCTGGCCCATGCGGTGCCGCGCAGGCCTGCGGTAAAGACGAAGAAGGCCAGCACGAGAAAGGCGATGCAAACCGAGACGGTGGCATCGTATGCGCCATAGCCCGCGATGCGCAGCAGAATCTGCAGCCCGCTGAGTTGAAGCGCAACGTACGGAACGACCATCAGGAAATAGAGGATCGCCGTCGCAACGCCCAGCGCGCGGCTGTGGTAACGGGTCTCGAAAAAATCGGGCCCGGTGAGAAGATTGAACTCTTTGGCGACGCGCCACAAGGCGGGAGTGAGGAAATAGCCGATCGTGTAGGCGGCCGCGCCGTAGGCAATTACGTAAAAGGCCGGGGCACCTGCCGAATACGAGAGGCCGGCGATGCCGAGAAACGTGAACGTCGTGTAGATCTCGCCGGCGAGCAGCACCCAGAGAAAGATCGTGCCGAACGAACGGCCGCCCACGATATACTGCGCCGGATCCATCTTGATGCGGCGTACGGCCAAAAGTGCAAAGACGATCGTGCCAAAGACGATCGCAGCGACGATGGCAAGCGCGATCGGTGAGCCGCTCACCAGCGCCGCTCCAAACGGCCGATCGTCCAGAGAAAGGCCGGCGTCAGGAGCGCCCACCCCACGATCCAACAGAGCAAGAACGGAAGTCCAAAAAGGCGCGGCTCGATGCGATTCACGAGCGGCACGGCAATACTGAGCGCGGCGATCGGTATTGCGGCCAGGAGCAGGCGCAGCATTGGGCGCATTTGCCTCGCCACGCAACAACGTCCTTTTTCTATGATTGAAACAGGCGAGGGCGCGATTCGGTAGAGCGTGCAGAGGGTGAACGAGATGACGATTTCCAGGGCCCGAACGACGGGCGCCGTGTACTTGCTCTATTTTGTAGTGGTTATCGCTGCCGCAGCATCGATTGGCCGCACGCCGCCCGCGCTAAGCGACGCCGCCAACCTCGTCGCGAATACAGGCTACATTGTCGTGACGCTGCTTCTTTTCCAGCTGTTCAATCCGGTGAGCCGAAATCTGGCTTTACTTGCCGTGGCGATCAGCGTGGCGGCTGCGTGATTCAATCGCTGAGCTTATTTCATCTCGTTCCCGCGCAAAGCGCCCTGCCGATTTTCGGGCTGTTCAACTTAACCATCGGCATCCTCATTCTAAAGTCGACCTTCCTGCCGCGCGGTCTGGGCGTCTTGATGGCCCTTTCCGGTCTGGGCTGGCTAACGTTTTTGTCGCCCGAGCTGCGCCAGCACATAAGCGCGTACGTCGAGATTCTCGGCATCGCGGCTGAAGGGTCGCTGATGCTGTGGCTGCTTGTCAAGGGCGTGAACGTGCAGCGATGGAATGCGCAGGCACGCCGATGAACGTGGGGGCTTGGGCGTTCGGATTCCTGGGCAGGTTGGACGTACCTCGCCACCTCACGGTGAACGTCGCGGTGGAGATGGCTGGGATCGGCATCGCTTCGCGTATTCGGTACGAAGAGCACTTTCTCAACAGGCACTTGCGCGGAACGCTTACCAAACCGGATAGCGGACAGGTCCGCCTTGGCCTGCCCGTTATGACGCACGGCTGGTGGCGCCATCTATATACTGATGCTCCGAATACTGATGCTCCGACCGCACGACGTGTTCGTTGTAGCAGAACGATGGATACTGCCGGCGCAAAAGACGCCCGCGAATCCATCTATCCAGGACTCGCACGCCAATTCCACCTAAAGTCGCGCTTCATCCATCGTCGTAGGCGGGCGGAGCATGCACATTGATCGTCACGGCCTCTTCACTCGACGCAGCGACAAAACGATGCTCGATGCCGCGTGCGACGATCGTGCTGTCGCCTGGGAGCATGCGAAAGGGCGTCTTACCGGCCTCGGCGTTAACCTGGCCGCGAACGACCTCGAGCACCTGCACGCTTGCTGCGTGCTCGTTCCCGTGCTGTCCGCTCGCTTCTCGTTGAGCCAGTCGCATCACGGCCGCCTGTACGCCGTCTTGTATCGCGAGGACTTTGAAATTCATGTGAACTCTCCGGGTATAGTCGGGCAATGGCAGCAAAAAAATGGTCTCAAACTGTTACCGAGGATAGCGATTCGCTCGATCTCGAAGAATCAGTCTTTACGAAGGACGACCCTGCGGCGATCGCGCGATCGCTTAAACGCTCGGCCGAACGCAGCACCCGGCGGAAAGGAACGCCGTTTCAGTCGGCGATGTCGATGCTGACGTTCTACATCAACCGCGCCGGAAAGACGCTCCCCAAGAAGCAGCTGCGCATCCTGGAGCGCGCGAAACGGGAGCTTAGAGCCGAGTTTGGGCGTGACTGACATTAGGTTGTAGCTTACCCTCCAAAGCTGGGTACCTTACGATTCGATGAAAGCACTGCTCTTCGATCTCGACGGGACGCTCGTCAACTCCACCTATCAGCACGTCGCCGCATGGACGAAAGCCCTTCACGACGCCGGACTTCCTATTGCGGCCGTCGATATCCATCGGCGAATCGGAATGAACGGACGGCTGCTGCTCAAAGCACTCGACCGGGCCCTCGAGCTTGGATTATCGCAGGCAGAGCGGGACGCAGTCGAACGAGCGCATGCGGACGCCTTCGAGTTGTTTGCCAAAGACGTAATCCTCATCGACGGCGCGAATCGCGTCTCCCGAGGACTCGAATGTCTCGGCATACGTATGGCGATCGTGACGAGCGCTTCGCGCGACGAGGCCCAACCTTACTTCGATCGCCTCGATCTCGCGCCATCGACGCTCTGCATCACGCGCGAGGATGAAGCGCGCTCGAAACCGGCGAGCAATCAGCTCGACCGCGCATTTAAACGATTGCGCGTCGATCGCCACGACGCGGCGCTGGTCGGAGACAGCACCTGGGACATGCTGGCCTCGCGGACTGCCGGCTCGTTGGGAATCGGTGTGTTGAGCGGAGGCTATTCGCGCGAGGAACTCGCCGCCTCGGGCGCTCTCCGTGTCTATCGCGACGTGGCCGAGCTCCTCAAGCGCCTCGAAGAGATTGGCATTGAATCGGAATAAAGAGGCCGCTTACGAGTTCATCTCGGCGTGCTGCACGGAAAGCTCCCAGCGGTAGGCGTCCGGATCGTGAAACCAGAGCCCCATGTTCGACGAGCCTTCGGCCTCGGGTCCGATCTCGTCGTCAGGGTCTTCGAGTGCGACGCCTGCTTCCCGAAGGCGTTCGAGTGGGTCGCGCAGCGATCGTTGCCGCCTTGTTCGAGAGCCCGACGCCGCCCTCATAACGGAAGATCTCATCGAGGTCGAAATGCTTCTGCCACCATGCGGCACTTGCAACCGGATCGCGAACGGCAAGCCCGAAGTGGCCGACCTGTCCCACAGCAATACGCATGGTGCGGATGTTCCCAGTAGGCTGCCGTTGAAACCGCCTTGCCATGCAAGACCATCCTTATTGTATCGCGCCAAAGGTTAAGAGCACTATCGCCGCCCTTATTCTTTTTGCGCTTCCCGCGAGTGCCTTAGCGGCCGTTCCAACCGCAGGCTTCGAGGCCGGTTCGGTGCACGTCGATCGCTATGGAAGCGGAAATCCGACCCTGGTCTTGATCCCCGGATTGACCGATTCGAGCGCCGTCTGGAATACGACCGTTGCGCGCTATAGCGGCGCGCATACGATTTACGTTTTGACGCTGCCCGGATTCGGTGGACGGCCCGCGATTACCGCGCCGATGCTCGACACGGTGGATCGTGATGTCGCGGCGTTCTTGCTGACGCTAAAGAATAAGCCGGTGATCATCGGCCACAGCTTGGGTGGCTTTTTGGCGATTCGACTCGCCGAAGAGCATAGCGATCTGATTCGGGGCGCCGTCGCCATCGACGGCCTGCCCGTGTTTGCGGGGATGGAGAAGATGACGCCGCAGACTCGCGCCGCGGCGGCCGCCGCCGTCGGCGGTCGGGTTGCGCAAGCCTCACCGGCGGATTTTGCCGCCGCCCAAGCGTACCAGATGAGCTTTATGACCAAACCCGCGAACGTGCAGACGGCGCTGAGCTTTTCAGCGGGAGCGAACGTTGCGGCGACCGGAACCTACATGCAAGAGTTGATGGCCGCCGACATTCGGCCCGGGCTATCGAAAATCGACGTTCCGCTGTTGGAGATCGGCCCCTTCGATTCGACCATCGATCCGGAAAACCCATATAACCCGACGCTCACACTTGCGGGTAAACAAGCATACTATCAAGGCCTCTTCGCCGGCGACCCTTCCGCAAAGGTAGTGATGATCGACGATTCGCGTCACTTCATCATGCTCGATCAGCCGGAAAAGCTCTTTGCGGCCATCGATTCATTCCTTGCGCTGCCGCAAGTAGGGGGACTCGGCTTCGTAAAGCCGTAGACCACGGCATGCAACAACGCCCTTCGTATGCTGTGCCGGTCGTGATCGGCGTAATCGTAATCGTCGTCGCGGTGATGGTCGGCACCGCCTACAACTCGCTCGTGACGCTCAGCCAAGCCGTCAACGCGCAGTGGGGGCAGGTGCAGAACGTGTATCAGCGGCGCGCCGACCTGATTCCCAATCTCGTCGCGACCGTCAAGGGTGCGGCGAACTTTGAATCGAGCACGTACGAGGCCGTCGCGAAGGCGCGCGCGAGCGTCGGGCAGATTTCACCCGAGGTCGCGCAAAATGCTATCAACAATCCGCAAGACTTCGCCAAATACGCCGCCGCGCAAGATCAGCTCGGGTCGGCGCTCTCGCGGTTATTGGCAGTCGTCGAGAACTATCCGCAGCTCAAAGCGACCGAGAACTTTGCGACGCTCCAAGCGCAGCTCGAAGGCACCGAAAATCGCATCGCGTTCGAGCGACGGAAATACAATGAGGTCGCCCAGACATTCAACACCCGGCGCGACACGATTCCGACGGTGTTCTTCGCCGGACTTTTCGGCAGCAAGTTCAATGAAAAGCCCTACTTCAAGTCGCAGCCCGGCGCTGAGCAGGCGCCGGTCGTGAACTTCAGCCCGTGAGCAACGCGCAGCAGGCGACGATCGCGGCGGCGATTGCGGCGGCGGAAGACGGCACGACCGGGCGCATCGCGGTTCGCGAGATTCCCGATCGCAGCGTCAACGCGTTCGAGCGTGCCAAACGGGAGTTCGGGCGCATCGGCTTGCAGCGCCACGAACACGCCAACGCCGCGCTGATCTTGGTCGCTCCTCAGGCGCGCCGGTTCGCGATCATCGGCGATCGCGCGTTGCACGAGCGGGTCGGCGACGCGTTTTGGAACGACGTGGTAGAGAAGAGCACGCCGTTTTTCGCGCGCGGCGAGACCGAAGCCGGCATTCTGTATGCCGTCGCGCGTCTGGGCGAAGTGCTGCACGCGCATTTTGCGGAGCCGCAATCTTGAAGCACGTGTTATTTTACGAATCGTCGAGTGACATACACGCGAAGGCTCCCCAACACTTTCCCGCCCACCGCGCGCGGTGGGAAGAGTTCCGCTCTCGTGGCACGCTTTTGATGGTTGGGCCCTTCGCCAATGCCGAAGAAGGTGCCATGGCGATTTTTACGACAGCGCAAGCAGCTCAGGAATTTGCCGAAGGCGATCCGTTCGTGCTAAACGGCGTCGTCTCAAAGTGGTATATCCGTGAGTGGAACGAGGCGATCGCCTAACGAATGGTGAGGATGCGTCTAGGCGTCTGGGCTGGCTTCTTTATCGCCTGCGTGCTCTTGGTGCCGGCGCTCGCGGCAGATTTTACCATACCACCTGTCCCGACGCATTACGTCACCGATAGCGCAGGGGCGCTCTCGAGCGCGACGCAAGCTTCGGTCGACTCCGAACTCAAAGCCTACGAGAAAACGACCGGACATCAAGTGGTCGTGTGGATCGGCGACACGACCGGCGACGTTCCACTCGAGACGTGGACCGGCGAGACCGCACATCACTGGCATGTCGGGCGGCGCGGCAAGGACGACGGCGCGATTCTGTTCATGTTCATGAGCGATCACAAGGTGCGCATCGAGGTGGGCTATGGGCTCGAAGGCTCGCTGACCGATGCCGACGCATCGCGGATCATCCGCGACGATATCGTTCCACGGATGAAGGCCAACGACCCCAACGGCGCCGTGTCGAGCGGCGTCGCGGCGATGCTGACGACGATCACGCCTTCCTACGCGGGCGTAACGCCGCCGCCGGCGCAGGAGAACACCGCGCCGCCGGCTGTTTCGGGATTCGTCATCGCGATGATTGCTTTCTTCGGCCTCCTCGTGCTGTTCTTCGCGTTCGTGATCTTCACGATAGTTGCGCGCAAGGGCGCGCCAGCGGCGAAGAAGGAGGAGAAGGGCTCTACGTTCTGGAGCAGCGGCGCGAGCAGCTCGTCATCGTCGAGCGGCAGTGACGATTTCAGCAGCAGCGACGACGACTTTTCGTCGGGCGGCGGCGATTTCGGTGGCGGCGGCGCTTCGGGGAGCTGGTAGAGTGCGGCACGTGAGTGTGGGGCGATTGGCGTTTGCGCTCGTGGCCCTGCTCTACGCGGCCCCGGCGGTTGCGGCCGGCGCGGGTTTCACGATTCCCCCGACGCCCGCGCATTACGTTACCGATAATGCGAACGCGCTTTCAGAGAACGCGCGCGCATCGCTCGAAAACGAGTTGCATGCCTACGAGAACGCGACGGGTCACCAGATCGTCGTGTGGATCGGGCAGACGACCGGCGATGTTCCGCTGGAAACGTGGACGGGCGAGACCGCCGATCATTGGAAGATCGGGCGACGCGGCAAAGACGACGGCGCGGTACTCTTTGTCTTTATGCAAGACCATAAGGCCCGCATCGAGGTTGGTTACGGGTTAGAGAGCGCGTTGACCGACGCCGACTCCTATCGGATCATCACGAACGTGATCCGGCCGCAGATGCGGGCAAACGACGTCGAACGGCGCGGTCGGTAGCGGCGTCGCGGCGATGCTGAAGACGATTACGCCGTCGTACAGCGGTGTTTCGGCCCAACCCGAAGATACGCAGACGGAGCCGATGACGGGCAAAGACGCGTGGGTGCTCGTCATACTCGGGTTGATCTTTCTCTTCGCGATCGTTGCCGTCGTCAGGAAAGGCGGCCGCGGCGGATATCTCGTGACCGGAGGCGGATTCGGGGGCGGCGGGTTCGGTGGTGGTGGTTTTGGAGGCGGATTCTCGGCGGGCGGCGGCGGGTTCGGAGGCGGCGGCGCTTCGGGCGGCTGGTGATGTTGAGCTACGACGCGCTGATCTCCGCGGGGCACGAAGGGCGCCCGGCGAGCTGCGCGCACTTTCCGCAGCATCATTGCAATCTGGGAGCTGCGGGCGAACGGGCCTGGACGCCGATCGTCGCGGATGCCGCGACACGAATTTTGCGGGAGCATGGCGTGAGCGTCGTGCGCCTTCCGGCCGACTTCGCCGGCAAGTATCGTGTTGGAGCGGCAGTCTTCATCCACTTCGACGGATCGAACCCGCCATGCCGAAGCAGCGCCTCAGTGGGCTACGCCCACCCGAACGACGCTGCGGCGGCGGCGGCGTGGCATCGGCTTTACGGACGATACTGGCCGTTCGGTTTTCAGCCGGACAACTTCACTCACGGCTTGCACGCGTATTATGCGTATTCGCAAGTGCAGGCGCGATACGGCAGTTTGGTGCTCGAGCTTGGCGAGATTACCTGCCCGGCGCAACGCGAATGGCTCACACAGCGCCTACAGTGGGAAGGTGCGCTACTTGCATATTTTTTGAGCGAGCGAATTGGTAAAGGGCACGTGCCCAACTCCGAGGCGTTTCCAGAACAGGCGACGCCGAAGCCGCGTTAGAACGACAGGCGATGATTCGCACTCTGCAAGGCGACGACCGCATGGACGGTGCCGCTTTTGTGGCGATCGAGCGGCCGAGGCTGGTCGAGCGCCTTTCGCTTTCGGCGAGCTTTCCCGTCACCTTGTTGGTCGCACCAGCCGGTTATGGCAAGAGCGTCGTGCTGCGCCAGTACCTTCGCAGTTTGCAACAGCCGTGCGCGCGGTTCGCGCTACGCGCCGAACACTCGACGCTGCTGAGCTTTCTTCGAGGATTCGCCGAGGCGCTGGCAGAGAGTGCGCCGCACGCGATTACGGCGCTGGCTGGGGCCTACCAGCGCAATCAGGCGTCGCCCAAGCGCGGCGCCGACTTGGCCCGCTGGATGAACGTGCATTTGGAGTCGTTTTCAGGCATCGTTGCTATCGACGACCTTCAAATCGCAGACGACGATGCCGAAATTGCTAGATTCCTGACGGCGTTGATCGAAGGAAGCAAGGAGCGCATCCGGTGGATTCTCGCCTCCCGATCGACGACTGGACTTCCGGTTGGAAGTTGGCTCGCCTATCGCGATGCCGACTTGGCGATCGACGAGCACGATCTGCGATTCACATTTGAAGAAGCCGCGGCAGCGGCGCGCGATTTGGGCCTTTCGATCCGCGAGGATGAGCTTCGCGATCTGCTCGACCTGACCGAAGGATGGCCTGCCGCCATGAGCTTTGCACTGCGTACGTCCACGCGGTCGTCAGCCCTTCGTAATATTTCGGCCGTCACACGTGAGATGATCTATCGCTTCCTCGCCGAGCAGGTTTACGGCACGCTGGATGACGAGGAGCGCAGTCTGCTCGAAGTTGCGATGGCGCTCCCGACGATCGAGGTGAAGGTCCTCGAACGAGCCGGATTCGACCGTGCGTTGCAGATTGTAGAGCGTCTGCGCGAGCGCACGGCTTTCATTTATGAAGAATCTCCTGGCGCGTACTACTGTCACGATCTCTTCAGGGATTTTCTCCGGCATCAAAACGCGCTCGTCGGGAAGCGCTCCCAACAGGTCGTGCAAGAGCGAGCGGCTTGCGCGCTCGAACAGAGTGGCGACATCGAGCACGCGATCGCCGCGTATGCAGCGGCGACGTTACGCGAAGAGGTGCTGCGTCTCTTGGAGCAGCACGGCTTTGATCTCTTGGAGCGGGCTCGCGGCGACGTCGTGTTGCGCACCATAGAGTCGCTCGACGAAACCACGCGCTGCGAAAACGCTACCATTCTCGCCCTGCATGGCGCCCTCCAAGCCATGGCGGGCAAGTTCATCAGAGCCGAATCGCTTTTGCGCCGCTCCCTGGCTCGTGCGGGCAACAACCGCGATCTGATGGCAATAGCAAGCCTGCGTCTCGCCTCAATGATGGCAAATCAGGGCCAAGACGTCAGCGAGCTACTGGAAAAACTCGGCGATGATCTGGATCAAACCTCCGCTCATCGGGCAGAGGCCATTTCTTTGCTCGCCGGCCAACAGGCAGTTAATGGCGACCCTGCAATCGCTGCTAGCGCCGCCATGCGCGTGGAAAAAATGCTTTGCGACGTCGAGTCCGACTCAGTGCGCGCGAAAGTTCTCCATCGCATAGGTATCGCCTATCATCACTTAGGCATGGCGGCGCAGGCATTTGAGGTACTGACGCAGTCTTGCGAGCTGGCCGCCGAGTTGCACTTGTTTGGCTTGGAAAGTCGAGCCAACGCGGTGCTTTCAAATTTAGCGCTGCACGAGCACGATGATGTCGAACAACAGTTGCGGTACGCGGAATTTGCGGCTGCGTCTGCGGAGAGAGCGGGCGACGCGTTCGCATTGCAGACCGCATTGCTTCAAATGCTGAGCGCCGAGATGCGCCGAGGCGGTGTTGAGGCGAGCATTGCAATCGAGCAACGATTGGCAGCAGTAAGAAGCAGTGATCTAGCGAGCCGATATCTTACGATCTTTCGCTCGGCTCGCTTGGCTTGGGAAGGACGGTTCGGCGAAGCGCATCAGCTGCTGTCGTCGTGTTGGAGCCAGATGACGTTTAATTTTGACCGTGTCTCGTGTGGAGGTGAGTACGCGCTTTTCTTAGCGCTCGATGGAAAGCGCGAAGAGTCCGTAAGGCTCGTAAAGGAAATCCTCGAGATACTAGAGTCTCACGAGGCAACCGGGCTTTATCGAATTCGCGCCACTGCTATTACGACGATACTTTGCGCGCTGACGGAAGCTATTAACGGTCGCGCTACGCGCGCCGATCGAATCCTAGGCCGGTTTCGTTCACACAAGGACGGCGTTATAACGCTCGTAGTACGAGTAGTCGAAAGCATCATGTTGAGAATGCGACACGGCAGTGAAAGCGGCGCGGACCGAGTGAAAGAGGGCATTGCGCTCCTGAAGGATTTACACTACGCGGATATAGCGCGCCTCGTAGGGGCGGTCGACTCGGTCGTCGCCAATAAGACGTGGGACCGTCCGCGCGTGGGTGGCCTTACTCCGTCGGAGCTTGAAGTACTTCAACTCCTTGCAGAAGGCCTGATCCCGAAGGAAATAGCAGAACGCACATCCCGTAGCGTGTATACCGTGCGAGTGCACATTGCAAACGCAATCGCGAAATTGAACTGCCACGGGCATTCCGAGGCGATTCGTGCTGCGCGCCGCCTCCACTTGATATAGGTCAAAGCGAACCATGCCACCCAGATGGCACTCGTCGATGCCAATATGGCGGCATGGACGAGTATTTTATCGGGGCCGGCGCGCTCCTCACGGCGGGACCGGCGGCGACGATTCGGGGAGCCACCCTGCACGCTCAGCCGGGAGCGGCGCTGGCGCGGCAGATCGGCGCGGCCCTCATCGACTTCGAGTCTGCCGGGCCCGACGAGCTTTCGCGCCTGCTGATCGTGGCGGCCGGCTGGAGCGGCTCGCGGTTCCACGCTGAGGTCGTCGGCCGACTACTTGCCCTGGGCGAATGTGGACTGAACGATGTCATTGCCGCCCTCGCCGATGCCGTCCAAACCACCGAAATCCATCTCTTTGCGCGCTGGTCGCCCGACCAAGCGACTTTGGATTCGCTAGAAAAGAGCGGGATTAGAATAGTTTCCCACCCCCTCGAGGCGCTGGGGCAGGCCGCGCTCGTTTCAGGGCAGCGGGTCGAGCGCTGGCGGGTGCCGGTGAGGGCAGCCTAGCCTGCTCTTCAGGAGGCTCCAAGGGTGAGCAAGCACGATGCAGCGTAGATGCATAACATGCCGAATGCCCGCGTTGCGGTCATCGATGACGACCGTATGGTACGGGAGATGTTGGAACTTGGACTCTCCCGTGAAGGCTACGAGGTCCGCACCGCCATGGACGGTATGGCCGCGCTCGAGCTGGTCAAAGTCTTCGATCCGGAACTGATCGTGCTGGATATTATGATGCCGAAGATCGACGGCGTCACGCTTTTGCCGAGGCTCCGCGAGATCACACAGGCCCCGATCGTCATGCTCACGGCCAAGGGCGGGACCGAAGACAAGGTGCGATCCTTAAGCTCAGGAGCCGATGACTACCTGGTAAAGCCGTTTGTTTTTGAGGAGCTGATCGCGCGGCTTCAGGCCAAGCTCCGACGGCCGCAGCTCATTGAAGAGAATGTCCTACGCTGGCACGATATCTCGATCAACCCCGGAACCCGCGAAGCCTGGAGATCCAAAGAGGTTCTCGAGTTTACACAGCGCGAGTTCGATTTGCTCGAAGTTTTTCTGCGCGAGCCGCGTCGCGTCTTCAGCAAGGATCATCTGCTCGAGATCGTCTGGGGCCACGACTTCGAGGGTGGCCCGAACATCGTCGAAACGTACATCTCGTACCTTCGCGCAAAGATCGATCGCTCGGGCGAGCCGGGTTCTTTTATTCGAACCGTCCGCGGCGTGGGCTATGGCCTATCGTTGTAGTCATCCTTCGTCCTTCGACAAGCTCAGGATGACATCGCTCAGGGTGACCAGACCGCCCTCAGGATGACACATAGATGAAGCTGGCTGCGCGGCTTTCGGCGCTGTATGCGGCGCTTCTTGGCGTTACGGTTGTTATCGTCATCCTCGCTTCGTCCATCTCGCTCGTTTTCGAGCTGTGGGGCTTTTCGCGCGACGTGACGGTGGCCAAGCACGAAGAGGCCCGAATTCTTGTCGATCAATACAAGCGCGAAGGCATGACGCTGAAACAAGCGGCCCCCGACATCGTCAATGCGCTCAGCGGCATCGGCATGCGCGTGACCGTGTTTGATTTGAAAGGCCACTATCTCGCCGGCGACAAGACGCTGCATCCTCGGGCCCTTGCCGAAGTGCTGGCGGCCGGCGGAATGCAGCATTTCATCCCGTCGTCGGCGTTGCGCGGGTCTCAAGAAGTACCGGATCGCACGCTGCGCGGACCGCCGCTGCCGCCCGATCCGACACGCCTCGAACCGCTTACCCTCACCTACGTCGAAGGCGGCTACGTCGGCTTCGAGCCGTCCTTTCCGCTGCTGCTCGTTTCGCTGATTCCGTATTGGCGAATCGTGCTGACGATCGCGGGCGCGGCGATTCTGCTTTCCTGGCTCGTCGGCCGCTTCTTTGCGCGGCAGGCGCTTCGGCCGGTCAACGAGGTGAGCGAGTCGCTGCGAGCGCTGGCCGATGGCGACTTCACGCAGCGCCGTTTTCTCATGGCGGGCGTTGACGAGGTCGCCGATCTGACGGCAGCGTTCAACGACGCGGTCGCCAGCGTCGCGACGGCGATCGAACACCGCAAGCATGCCGAGGAGCGCATGCGACAGTTTGCCGCCGACGCCGGTCACGAGCTGCGCACGCCGCTTACGGTGATCGCGGGCTACATCGACGTGTTGCGTCGTGGTGCGATCGAGGAGCCCCGCATCGCGCGCCAGATTTTAGCGACAATGGCGATCGAGAAAGAGCACATGCGCGGCCTGATCGATCGGCTGATGCGCTTGGCACGCCTGGATTCCGAGGCGCCCCCCAACGTCGAAGCGGTCGACGTCGCCGAGTTACTCCGAGACCAGTGCGAGGCCGCGCGGCGTCTGGACGACCGGCGCGCCATCGACTATAGTGTCGATGGTCTGCGGACCGTCAACGCCGACCGAGGTGAGCTTGGCGAGGCCGTTTGGAACGTCATCGAAAACGCGTTGAAGTACGCGCCGGATGCGCCGATTCATCTGCGCGCCACCCGTAACAACGGTCATGCCATCATCACGATCAAAGATGAGGGGCCGGGCATGTCGGAGTCGGAGCGATTGCACGCCTTCGAGCGCTTCTATCGCGGCGACCAACGCGGGGAAATCACGGGCAGCGGGCTCGGCTTGGCGATCGCTAAACGCGCGGTCGAACGGGTCGGTGGCGGAATCGCGATCGACAGTGCGCCGGGCCACGGCACGGCCGTCACCATCACGCTCTAGCGGGTACGCACCTGCGGCGGCGATACGGCAAACGCGAGGGTATACGTTGCCGGAAACGGCGTTGCGCAGTAACTTGCGAAGATCGAACCGTTGATCGCGGAGACGCACGCCTGACCGGAGAACGGCAGATTCGTGAACGTCACCATGCCGAGTCCGTTCGTCTTTGCGGTACTGATAACACCGGTGGGTGCGTGATTGGCGATGCCGGTCGAGAGCGTCACGGAAAGGTACGCGATCGGGGCGCCGGTCGACGAGTTCACCGTAATCGTCGTCGAACTGGGATTGGGCACGGGCGGGATCACTGACGAGCTCGACGAGTTGCAGGCGACGACCGAGCACAGGACACCGATCGTCCCCAAGGCGCGAAGCATCCAAGGCATATAACACCTCTTTCTGAATTGTGGCATTTCGCGGGCCTTTCCCAGACTCTTTTCAGGACGCACCGCGCGAGCGCTTCGTATAATCCCTCAGACATGCTGAGACGCGGCGCGGTGTTGGCGCTCTCGTTGCTGTGCATCCTGACGGCCGCGGTGGCGGCCGTGCGCGCGCAATCGGATAGCGGTGAGATCGACATCGTGGTCGTCGATGCGACCACGAAGCATCCGCTCGAACTCGCCCGCGTGCTCTTGGACGGTCCGGTCATCACCTCCGAGATCACCGAAAGCAACGGCAAGGTGACCTTCACCGACGTGCCCGACGGCATCTATCGCGCGCGGATCGTCAAACGCGGTTACGACAGCTTGACGTCGGCCTCGTTCGAAGTGCTCGACGGCCGCGTTGTGACGGTGAGCTTTGCGCTTGCGTCGGAGACCGGCGGCCTCAAAGTAATCGGGCAGGTCACGGCCAAGGCGTCGGCGACGATCTCGGCGACCAGCATCGATCAGAACTCCGCGCAGCGCCGCCTCTCCAACGATCTCGCCGATGCGCTCAACAAACTCTCGGGCGTGAGCGTCTCGACCTCGAGCGACGATAGCGATGCCACGCAAACGATTTCATTGGAAGGGCACGACCCGACGCAGACCCAGCTCACGCTTGACGGCATTCCCCTCAACGCGCCCGGCTCGGCCGGAAATCTCGGCGGTTTCGCGACCGATCTTTTCCAAGGCGCGTCGGTGCACATGGGCCCGACGCTGGGCGGCTTGGGCGGTTCCGTCAACTTCAGCACGTTGCAGCCGACATTGAGCTGGATCACGCAGCTGCAGCTTTCGACGGGCAGCTACGGCCGCTGGAACTACTCCGTCGCGGAGACCGGTTCGGACGGGAAGCTCGGCATCGCCGTGCAGAGCGTGCAGCGCCTCTATCCGAGCCTCGCCGACGGCGACTTGTTCGAGGACGCCAGCGGCCTCGACTACGTGCACGATGGCGACAGCACGATCTCCGGCAACGTGATGACCGCGCGCTATGAGTTCGGCGACTCCAATTCGCTGACCGGCCTCTTCATGAACTCGACGCGCAATACCAACGTCGTCTGCTTGCGCTACAACGGCGACCCGCAGACGACGCTGCCCTGCGGCTACGGGCCCAACAATACGGACGCGAGCAACGTGCAGCTCTACTCGCTCACCGACAACGCGCTGCTCGGCGCGACGCAGTTGCAGACCTCCGTCTTTTCCCTCGACAACTCGAGCCTGTACAACCAGTTGGCGCGCTACGTCAACGGAGAGCCGTCGCCGAACGGTTACTCGAGCGGCACCAAATCGACCGGATACGTCGTCAATGCGACGTTGCCTGCGCAGCAGCGTCACACGATCTCCTTTCAGGCCTACGGAACGTCGTCGCAGTTTGTGACCACGCCGCTAGTTCCGCAGGCGTTTGAGTTTTACAACGGCTCGCAAACGACGCAATACTCCGTGCTGCAAGCGACCGACACGATTCATTCCAACGATAAACTCACGCTCGCCGGCTCGGCGGGTTTGAGCACCGCAACGGGCAACGCCGGGATCTCCGAGCTTGCCAGCGCGGCCGCAACGTGGAAGCCGACAACACGGGACACATATAGCGCGTCGCTTGCGCTGGGTGGCGCGGCCGCGACGCAAGGGCGTCTGCAGATCCTCAGCGATCCAGCGTCGTTGCGCTTCGATTGCACCGGCAAGGTCGCGTTCGGCAGTGCGCCGGGCGAACAGCCAACGCGAGGTTCGTCGAACTCGGTGCGCGTGAGCTATACGCACGATTTGCGCGGTGGCAATGTGTCGGTGACGCTGTATCGCCAAGATCAGCAGGGCGTGCTGCTGCCGGTCAACGTCAACGGCGTCGTGCTCGACGGACTCGGGGAGTTGCCGCTGGGCTATCTTCAGCAAGTGCAGCAAATCTACAACTCGCCGGCCGGCTGCAACGCGCCGCTGGGAACGCCATTTAACGCCCAGCAGCTCTACATGACGACGCCGATCTCCGGCGTACAGCGCGTCTACCAAGGCGCCGAGCTGACTGGATTCCTCACGCTCGGAAACCTGGTCGTCGAGCCGTACTACAACCTGACCGGCGCAGTCGCAAACTCGACCAGTTATATTTTCACCAATGCCTATTCGATCACGATTCCCGGGCAGCAGCTTCCCAACGTTCCCCTGCAAAAGGCGGGCCTCGTGCTGGATTATAAGGCGCCGCATTCAATGTTCGAGTGGCTGGCCGACGCGCAGCACGTGAGTGCGAACAACCCGAACGATTTGCCGGCGTACACGACCTACGATGCCGGCGTAACCGCGCAGCTCACGCGCGGCACGCTCACGTTCGCCGCCACGAACATCAGTAATACCTACGCGGGCGTCTTTTCGAGCCCGGCCAACGCGGTGCCGTACACGACCGAAGGCGGGTACGTTATTCCGAATATCGCGCGGCCCTTGACGCCGCGTACCTATTCGATAACGTACTCGGTGAAGTTCGGCCAAGGCACCGTCTCGCAGACCGCGACGGCGTTTCACGCGCGCGGTACGGGCGGCGGTGGTGGCCTCTTCGGCGGCGGCGGACCTGGCGGGCCTGGAGGCCCAGGGGGCGCCGGCGGTCCGGGTGGCGGCCAGGGCGGCGGTTTCCGTTCGCTCTTTTCACCGCTGCCGCAGACCCGGCCGGCCGATCCCTTCGCGGTTGGCGCGAATCCGCAGACGTGCAGCGCGGAGAACGTCGGGAAAGCGCGTCAGCTATCGGCGGAACTCAAAGCCTATCAGGCGCAGACTGAAGCGGCGCGCACGGCAGCGGGTTATCCGGCAACGATGCCGGCACCGGCGCTCGCGGATGCAACGGTGACGTATCACGGCCTCGGCACGACGTACGCGCTGGCCGTAACGCCCAAAGGAAGCGGCATGCTGCGCGTCGTCGCGGGCTGCATGTCGCTGCACATCGCGCGCGCCGGCGACGTCACGCAACGCAAACTCTACGTTGCTTCGAACCCGATCTTCTTCGTGCCCCAGCTGAGCTTCATGCCGGCGGTCGGCATGTACATCGTGGCGCGTCAACCGCAAGCGGGGCAAGAGATGTTCCGCGTCTATAAACTGCCGACGTCGCCGCCGAAGGATCCGTTCGAACTGCGCGCCTCGACGTCGTGCACGGGTGCGGTGCGCAATCTGGCAACACCGTCGATGGCCGAGCTGGCCAAGCATTTTACCGCGAACGCGTCAACGCCGAGCTGGGCCATCACTGCGCATGCGTCCAAAGGCGGCACGTGGTACGAGCTCGAGCCGGGCGATCCAACCGTGATTCCCGCGTTGATGCTCTGCGGGCGAATCGCTGCAACGACCGACGCCGAGTTAGCCTCGCACGGCTTCGCCGGGAAGGCCGTACCGGAGCTGAATTATGCGGCGCCGCTAGGGCTGTACCTCATGCGCCCCAACAACCGCCCGTCGCCGTCGCCCTCACCGTCGCCCTCACCATCGCCCTAAACTTCGGGCGACTTTCCTTGCGTGCGGGCCTGCTCGACCATTTCGCGCATGCGCGGGTGTTCGCCAGGGATGGTCGTGACCCACGATTCAAAGCGCGGCACCGGACGATTCGCGCGAAAGAGAAAGTACCAGACGTTCATATCGCCCATGAACTTGAAGCGCTTCTTGAAATCTTTGGCCAGCGCTTCGTAGGAGTCAAACGAGGCGAGGTAGTTCGCAAAGCCGGCGTAATCGCGATCGGTTTGCAGCAGCGCGCCGGCGTTGGCGATCGTCGCGTGGACCTTGCGCAACGTACGCAGGATGCCGGGTGTCGCAAGGATTCGCTCGACGTCAAACGCGTCGAATGCCGCGACGCGGGTTGGCTCGAAGCTCGCGAAGGCTTCGTAATACACCTCCCAGGGCTCCGCGATCTGTTTCCAGCGCACGCCCGCTTGAAAAACCGCGCGCGTGATTAGCTCGAGGTAGTCGGCCAGCGAGGCGGGTTCGATCACATCGGGAATCGTTGCGGCCACTGCTGCGCGGCGGGTACGGCGTGGCGGCGAAATGGACCTCCCGTGGCAGCAGGGACCGGCCGCGCAGAAGTCGCAAGAGCGGGCACGGTACTACCTCTCTCAGCCGGACGCCGGCAGAGTTTAAGGAGTTTTCCCTCCCGTGTACGTAGATGAAGAACTCACTTGTGTGGACTGCGGACGTCCTTTCGTCTTCAGCTCCGGCGAACAAGCCTTTTACCAACAAAAGGGCTTTCAGAACAAGCCCAACCGTTGCCCCGATTGCCGTCAGGCGCGCAAGCAGATGCGCGGCAGCGGCGGCGGAGGCGGAAACGGCGGCGAGCGCTCGGGCCGTCCGCGCGAGATGTTCACGGCAACGTGCAGCCAGTGCGGCGGCGTGGCCGAGGTTCCGTTCAGTCCGCGTGGCGATAAGCCGGTCTATTGCCGGGACTGCTTCGCCTCGCGCCCATCCTATCGCTAACGTTTAGTTCGGCCGGGCGTAACGGTGCGTTCACAACGCACCGTTATGCTGCGGTCATGCAGATAACGTGGAAACCCGTTGCCGAGGGGGGCGATGTGTCGCGCGCCAAGCTTCCCGATAGCGCGTTTGCCTTTCCGCAGGAGCGCAAAGAGCCGTTGACCGACGCCGGCCACGTTCGCAGCGCAATCGCCCGCTTCGACTCTGTCAACGGCGTAAGCAAGTCCGAGCGCGCCCAGGCCTTCGAAAACATCAAGGCGGCAGCCGAATACTACGGAATCGCGCTCAAAGCGTCGAGCTGGCACGACCTCGTAGGCTAGAGAAGATCGCGAGAGCTTCGGCGACGCCGAAGCGCGCGAACGCGAGCGGGAACGATGCGGGCCTCGCGAACGTAGTCGTTCAATGCGTTATGAGGGGCTCTCAAAACCCTTCACACTTGGCGTCTTCGCCGCCGCGTGCGTTTTCGCGGCCTTGGCGGCCGGCGCGCCGCCATCGGCGCGCTCGCAATCCGCACCGAGTGCGACCGTAACGCCTGCCGAGTCGCCGAGCCCCACGCCGTTATTGCCGGCAACGCCCTCGCCGTCGATATCGCCGCCGGCAACGCCGTCCCCGACCCCCTCACCCGTGGCGACGCCGACGATTCTCATGCTTCCGCCCGACGCGGCTCCGCAGATTCTCTGGTATTCGATCAGCACGACCACGCCGCACGCCGGCGACGTCGTCTTTGGAATCGTATTGTGTTCTTCGAACGTCGCTAGTGTCGAACTGCGCGTCGGCAGCTTTCTCGGGATCAATCTCACCAAAGTCAACGTCGGACATTTCGAAGGAAACTACGTCATTCCGAAGATTCCGTTCTTCGTCAGCCACAAGTTTACGATGCAGATCATCGCTCGCAATACGGCCGGCGTCGCCGCGGAGAACGACTTCCAGATGCAGGTGCGTTAAAAGGGGCCTCAGGCTCTCACCGCTATTCGCCGTCAACTGGGCGACGATCGAGAGGTTGGTGGATGAAGTAGCTCATGCCGTAGCGCGATGGGATTCGCTTAAAGGACCGCGGCGACTGCGCAAAGTCGAAGCAGTCCTTTTCTGGCGAGGTGGCGCGCTTATCGCTCGCCGACAGCCTTGGGAGCGCGAACCGATCTTCGATGAACTTTAGGATGCTGCCGTGTTCGTAATGCACGTGCGAAACGTAGCCTTGCTTGGCATACGGCGAGATGATCAGGAGCGGAAGGCGAAAACCGAGTCCGTCGTAATCGACGAGCTTCGGGGAAACGTGATCGTACCAGCCGCCATAGTCGTCCCAGAACACGAAGATTGCCGTCGATTTCCAATACTGCGACTCTCCGACCGCATTGACCAGCGATGCGACCCAGGACGGCCCGGCATCCGAACCGCAGCCGGCATGGTCGGAGTTTTCGCAGGTGGGTGTAATCCAGCTCACGACCGGTAGCTTTCCATGCGAGACGTCGGTAAAGAACTGCGTCTGCGGGGTGATTACATCTTTGCTCCAATCTTTGCCGTAGTAGATGTGCTTGACTGCCGAGTACGGGCTCCATTCACCGCCATCGGTGTAGACTTCCGACGTATAAAAGCGCCAAGAAATACCCGCCTTATCGAGCTCGTCGCCCAGCGTTTTATCGTTGAGGCACACGTCGACGTTGTTTCCGATCGTACGCTGCTGCGTCACCGTTGCGATATTGTCGCTCGGGGAACCTTCGCAACCCCACGCGCCGCTCGGATAATTGAGCCTCGAATTAGCCTGAGCGGCGATGATGTACTGGTGCGAGACGAAACTGCTCGCATCGAAGTTCGACGCGAACATCCGATCCGCTAAAACATATTGTTCTCCCATTGCGAAATACGGCTCCGTCTCCCTGTGGGGCACGTAGCTATATGGGGGATTCGCATTCGGACAGGGCGTCTGGCTACTGTGCCCGCAGCTGTAGTACTCGTTGTCGAAGCCATTCATCAGGCAGTCGGTGCCGGGGTAACTTCCCTGGCCGTTACACGCCGCGAAGAAACCGTAGGAGTCATGCTCGACGTCCCAGCTGGCTTGGAGACCGACCGGTTGGAGCTTGATTTTCTTTCCGGAGCTATTGTAGCCGTACGAGCGTGTATCCGCGCCCGGAAAGCCCTGAAACAGATTATCGAAACTGCGATTCTCTTGGATGATGATTATGACGTGCGCAATCTTGGTGTCGCTTCCGGACAACTGCTCGACCAATGTACTGGCGTCTTGCGGCTTTGCGAACGGAGGATTCGCGGAGGGCGAAAGGTTCCCATTACCGCTGCACGCTGACAGAAATACCATCAGGACCGCTGCCGTTAGCGTTGGGCGGGAGGCAAAAACTTTCCGCATTAGGGGCACCTCTTATTACGTGCTCAACTACGACGGTAGCCGCTAGAACTCCCGTCCATGCGCCACCATCGATCGAGTGCTAATGCAATGACAACGACGCTTAGGAAAAGTTTGTCTCGTTCAGTTGAGGCTAATCGTACTGTGGGACCGAAAGCGTTTAGGCGTCAACGGCGCCTAAACCGGCATAAACCAACGGTCTCTCGCGCGGGATACGACGATCGCACGTCGCTGCGACCGTCTTGCTGATCTTGGCTAACTACAGGCTTTTTTCTAGTTAGGCGTTAAAGACATCTCCAAGCGTGCGTACGACTGGTTCCCGCGATAGAACACAAACGCAAAGCGCCGCGACACATTGCTTGCTGCGCCTCAAGGTCGCACTCCGAAATTCGAAGAAATCGGATACATTAAATGCAAGGCGACACTGCGTCGAGTAACTTGAGTTCGATGGAAGGGTCGCTTGCGTGGGTTCAAACGCGCCTTACCGGAATCCGCGCTGTCACGGGGCGCGTCCCAATAGCCGCTCGTATTGTGGCCTGCGTCGCGCTTATTATCGTCGAGCTATTCGTGTCGCGCACCTCCCTGCATCGCGAGCGAACCTTGACGACGTTCGACGGCGGATATTTTTCAGCCGCGTTCGGAAGCGTAGTCGACATCGGCGCGGCCAGAGCGGGATCGGTAACCGTATTATCCGGCAACTTGGAAGTCGGAACGTTTGCGCGGTGCGATATCGCTCTGTGCAGCCTTCGGGTTTTGGGTGATGCCACATACTCGGTACGCGGCCAAGTTGGCTTGATTACGGTAACGGTATCGAAACCCGTGCCTCTCGCACCCGAACTCGTCTCGGGAGCCCTTTTGCTGTTGGCGTCTCTCTTAGCATTCCTGAGCGTCCCGGCTCCAACTGCGAGATCGGCGCAGAGCACGGTGGCGCTCTGGCGCCCCGGAGCGATAGCAGCAGGCGTCGCGGTCGCTGCGGCCTTGCTCTTCCCTCCGTACTTGCACAACGATCAGCTCGGGCGTGGAGTGAGCGGGGACTGGGGGTATCTTGGCTGGGGGTACGTCAACACGGTCTCCTCGTCCATGAATATGGTCACCTCCGATACCGGCGATCCCGCGAGCATCCCGAGTGACGGCAAAACCATCGTTATGCCGGCGATCGTCGCATTGTTGGGGGGCTGGATCTCGGCCGCTGGGGCGGCCTATTTCTGGTCGCTGCTGCTGACGGCCCTTACTGCCGCCGGCATTGCCACGCTCGCGACATTGTTATGGCGGAACGATTATGCCGGTGTCGCTGCGGGAGCACTTTTCGCCGTAGAACCAATGACCCTGGGATACGCTCTGTCATTCTATCAGGAGCTTGGATTCGTAGCCGCGTTTACGTGGGGTATCTTTTTTGCTGTAACGGGGGTTGCCGCAGGCAGTCGCGCTCGATTCATCGCCGGGGCCGTTCTCGTCTCGTTGGCCGTCTGCTGCAAAAGCCCCGTGCTCGCGGTTGAAATCATCTTTCTCACGTTCGCCCTATTTCTCGCGCTCGGCGTGAGTGCACGAACGGCAGCGGTGGTTGCCGTCCAGTACGGTGCGCTCGCGCTCCTAACGGCCGTAGCAACGTGGCCGTTTCTTTGGGTCGATACATTGCAACGCGTCGGATATGCATTCTTCGCTCGCGTTGTCGTGGATAAGACGCTTCATCTATCGGCGCCTTTCGCCGCGCGGGCGTTCAACGCGGTGAGCCAAACGGTCGTTCACACCGGCCCCGTATGCGCCGTTCTTGTGATACTCTCCATCGCATACCTTGCCCGAGAGAAGCTTTGGTCTGTTTTGTTCGGCCTGTTAGGCGCCGTCACGGTTGGAGTCGGCCTCGTAGTGCCCACCTCGATGTACATCGAGCATTATTGGTTTTACGTGATACCGGCGCTTCCGCTGCTCGCTTGCGCGGTGGTCGTTCCACTCACACAGAGAATCTCCGCAGCGCGGCTTGTGCGCGTGGCCCTGGGTGGACTCATCGGAGCGGAGCTGATATGGGCCCTCGTTTTCTGGCCGTATCCGAGTTCTGCGACTCTCGGCTGTTTGTCGCTAGAGTGCAGTTCAAGGCATTGGGGCGTGGGCGAGCCGACGTATGGCCTCCGGGAGGCGGCTGCGTGGATACGTGGGCATACGCCCGATACCGCAGCCATCGGCACCCTGACCGCACCGCATATTTTGCAGGACCAAGTCGGGGGTCGTTTTGTGCGATCCCTCTGGATGCCCCCCGATGCTGTCGCTCAGGGAAAGCTAATTGGAGATTCGGGCGTGCAATACATCGTGGGGAACGCATGGTCGCAGGCCGCGCACGACGTTCCCCTTACCGACGTCGCGGTAGCATGGACCGGTTCTGCGCGAGACGGTTCTCCGGTAATCTATACCGTGCAGAGACCAGGGCATTCTTGGCTATGGCCGGACGCACCAGCATGGCAGAGCATAGCGCCCCTTGTGCCACATAACGCTTCACAAATCGTGGCATTCCCCCGCCACGCAAGTTATCTCGGGCGCGTTTCAGCCGGCCGTTTGGTCACGCCGCCTCAGCCGCAGGGCACAGCTACGCCCTCGCCATTGACGATCATGCGGATCAACGGCGGCGTACTTGCCACAACGGCCGCCGCGCCGTTGGCGGCGGCTCTCGACTTGCCGAGTCCTTTAGCAACCGACAGCAATGGCGACGGTGTGATAGCGCTGCCTTCGATAGCCTCGCTCGAACCCGCGCGAGCGGTATCGTTGCGGAATATCAACTCTCCGTATCGCGGTGATCACCGCTTGGCGGCATTCTTGACTCCGAGTAAGGACGCGTACGCGCTGAAGTACCTGTACGTCAGCGTGCATGCCGACACCCCAGCGCACACCTTTGGGCAGATAAATGGCAACGTGGGTTTATCATGCTCCTTTGGCAAGGTTACCAGCGAGTACCTCACCGTCATTAGCGATCACGATTCGGTCGCTTGGGTGCCTATGGATAACGGCTACGTTGGGCAATGCGACCCGGTGCACCAGCGTATTGCAATAGCCGCAGACGTTTTCGTTCCAAACGCAACGAGGCTTAGCGTGGTCGCAACCCCGGAAATCGACCGCAGCGTTCCCGCCGCGCTGCTAGGCACGGGCGCCGACACAAGGTTACTCTCGCAACTCTCGGACCCACAGGCCACGAGCATCGCAGCACGTGACGATCTGGCGCCGGCGGGCATGATCGTTCCCGCCGCTTCACACGAATTCGATGCCGTGGCGAGTAAGCGGATAGAAATCGGCTCTCACGCCGCATTCCTCGCGTTTTTGAGCGAACCGAAAGGGAAGCTTATTAATCCCACTGCACGCGTATACTGTGAGATCGGATGCTCGTACAACCTTGCTAGCCGCCAGTACCTTGTGGGGTTAAAAGGGCGTATCACCTGGACGTGGGCCTTGGAATCGTTGACAGACGCGTCCCTACTGCGCGTCGATTTGAGCGACGTTCGACCGGACATGAAAAGTGTTCTCGCGGGCGCCTTCCTATCGTATGGCAACAAGTCATGCTATATGGACTTAAGGGAGTTCGCGAGGAACGGCTTTCTGTATCTGAACCTCGCGAGCTTGCGCGTAGGCGCATGTGCGGGCATAGCCCACGGCCAGCTCGGTCTTAGTCTCTTCCCACATTCCGCTATTGCGATCGACGGAGTGCCGGCGGCGTATTCCGTGGATATGCGAGCCGGTTGGTAAAGGGTCACTTCAAATTGTAGCCGCGCCGGCGGCCGCGCTCACGAGCGTAGCCGCAGTTCGTTCGACCTCAAACGGTGTCGTGCTTCGCAGCGGAAGCAACACGCTTGAGTTGGAGTTCATCGAGCCCAACGTCGTGCGCATACATCTTCTGCCCGGCGGCGCGTCGAGTCCCCGAACGCTCGTCATCGATCCGCGCGCGAAGTGGCCGGGTGCGCCCGTGCGTCTCGACCAACGCGGAGATCAGATCGTCCTTTCCACGGGCGCGATCCAGATTAAGATCGCGCGTCGACCGCTGCGCGTAGAGATCGACGACTCGCAGGGAAACATGCTGCTGCGCGAGCCGGCAGCCGGCGGTATTGTGCCCGGAGCGTTGCGGCTGCAATATGCGGACGCGGGCCCGTTCTACGGCATCGAAAACACCAGCGTCCCCGGCAACAACGTAGACCCGCGGCAAGATGTACGCGATGGCATCTATCGCGACGGCGGATCGCTGCTGGCAGGCCACGGAGGTGACGGGGCAGCGCCGTTAGCCTTTACTACCAAGTACGGCCTGCTCATCGATTCCGACGGTGGGACGATCTCGGTGCGTCGCGGCACGCTGACATTCGACCACGGCTCGCGCGACGACGTGGAGTTCTTCGTCATCGCCGGCGACCCCGATGCGATCGTACGCGCGGTTACGGATATCAGCGGCCATCCCCCAATGGTGCCGAAGTGGTCGCTCGGCTTCATCAACAGTCAGTGGGGATCGACGCAAGCCGAGGTTGCGAGCATCGTACGCGAGTATCGCGCAAGAGAGATCCCGCTCGACGCGTTTATTTTAGACTACGATTGGAAAGCGTGGGGCGAAGATCACTATGGCGAATGGCGCTGGAATAGCACGCTCGGTGCCGGAAACGTAGCGCCCGACAAATTCCCCGACGGCGAGTCGGGCGCGTTTGCGCGCGAACTCCTCGACGAAGGCGTGCATCTCGTCGGCATCTCGAAGCCGCGTATCCTGTTGAAAAACACGACCGGCCAGGTCAACGAGGCAGCGAGCTATGCCTTCGCCCATCATCTCTTCTTTTCTTGGGAGCAGCCGTACAAGGATTACCTCTCGGGCCGCCCGGCGCTCGACATCGACTTTTCGAAGCCGCTCGCGCGTGAATGGTTTTGGCAGCACTTTCTGGCCTCCTATTGCGCCGGCATGACCGGCTTCTCGAACGACGAGGCCGACGCAATCGGGTGGAACGATGCGGCCGACCCACGCTATGCCCCAGCGTTAACGCTCTTTCCGAATTTTGAGTTTGCAAACATGCAGCGAAGTTTCTACGACGGTGTGCGTTCGATCGGCGGAGAGCGCGTCTTCTCGCTAAACCGCAACTTCTACCTGGGTGCGCAACGCTATGCCTACGGGGAATGGTCGGGCGACATAAAGGCCGGTTTCGAAGCGATGAGGGAACAGGTAACCCGCATGCTCGGTGCGGTCGATCTCGACGAACCCCATTGGTCGATGGATGCGGGCGGGTACGCAAGCCATCCGAGCCCCGAGAACTATGCTCGCTGGATGGAGTTTGCCGCTTTCGTGCCGATTATGCGCGTGCACGGAACCCTGGGCGAGAAACGAGAGCCGTGGCTTTACGGTGCTCAGGCCGAAGCCGACGCAAAAGCAGCGATCGACCTGCGCTACCGACTCCTGCCGTACATGTATTCCTACGAGCGCGAGGCTCACGAAAGCGGCGTCGGCATCGTACGGCCGCTGGTCTGGGAGTTTCCCGACGATAGTGCTGCTTCGCTTTCAACCGACGAGTGGATGTTCGGCAAGGCGTTGCTCGTTGCGCCGGTGCTCGGCGAGGGCCAGGCACATCGTAGCGTCTATCTTCCGCCCGGTACCTGGTTCGATTATTTCCGCGGCACCCGATACGACGGCCACACGACGATCGTCTACCCCGTCGATCCGAACACTTGGTCGGACATCCCGCTCTTCGTCCGCGGCGGCGGCATAATCCCGACCCAAGACCTACAACAGTATACCTCGCAACGCCCTGTCACGAACGTCTATCTCGACGTCTTTCCGTCATCGGCTGCAACCTCGTTTATCTATTACGACGACGACGGCATCACGTACGGCTACGAGAAAGGCGCGTACTACCGCCAGGAGCTTACGGCGAGCCGTGAAGGCGACGCCGTACGTTTCACGATCGGCGTCGCCAGCGGCTCCTTCGAACCGGCGCTGCGTGCCTACACGATCCGCTTGCACGGGATCGCCGCGCGTGCCGTGCGTGTCAACGACGCGCCTGCGAGAGGCTGGAAAGCAGAAATCGATCGGTTCGGGGGGGTGACGGTCATTACGATCGACGCGCTGCACGCACACCGTATCGACGCGCAATAGCGAGCGGTTCTACTGGCTGACGACGATTCCGAATGGTCCCCCTATGCCTTTGAGGCTGAGGGTGCTGGTCGGCGAACCGCCGGTCGGGTACTTCCAAAATCCGAACTTGGTGCCGCTTATGTTAGCGACGACCTGAGTGCCATCGATGAAAGAGATTGCGGCGTTGCCACCACCGTTGAGCATAGTTGTGCCGACGACCGTCCCGGCCGAACCCGAGACCGAGATCTGGTAGATCGCGCTAGCGGAAGCATCTCCAACGGCCAGGTGCTTTCCGTCCCACTGGACGTTTCCGGGAGCGCCAACGGCTTGATTCAGGGTAATCTTCGTCAACGTTGAGGCGCCGTGGGGAAGCTCGGCGAAGGCGAAGGTATTCGATATAGTGGTGCCGTCAACGAACAGGTTACCGTCGTTGTCGTAGGCACAAAAGGAATATTGGTAGACATCGGCACCTTGATAGACGACCGGCGACCCTTTCGCGCCCGGATAGACCGAAAGGCTGCCGATCGGTACCCCGTTGGTAGTCTCGATGTTCGTGACGGCGAGGCTTCCCGTTTTCGGGTTGACGGAGCAGCCGTATGGGTAGTTTCCCGGATCCTTAAGGGACGCGATCCGTTTTGAGCCGCCGTGGGCGTACTCTACGATGTCGTTCGCAGCATCGTTCGCAATCCATACGTTACCCTTACTGTCGATGCACTCGCCCTCCGGCCCCTGAAACGATGACAACGTTCTTACGAACTTGCCCTTTGGATACCCGTACACGGTAACGTTATTGCCGTCAACATTGGAGACGTACAAAAGGCTCTGCGTGGCGCCCGAACGCATGTTGGAGTTAGCCTGGGCGGCGTTCTGCTGCGGCGCCGATACCCACAAATCCGTCTGTGACCCGGCGCAACCGACGAGGATGGCAGCAACCGCGCAAGCGCCGAACGCAGACGACGCCGGACGCGAGAACATCTTCATAGACAAGTTCCTCCTGGAAACGATGAAGCGTCGAGCACTTCTCGCAGTATAGGCGGGCTGCCCATCTGCCGCAAGTCATCGCAACTCCGGGATTCGCACGCGCTACGTTAACACCGTTCGACATGTTAACAGCGATCGTTAACAGCGATTCGCACGTTAACGGCGATTGCACGTTGCGTTACCGGCAGGTGAGGTTATCGGCGCTCGCCAAGACGCAAAAAGCGGAGCTTTGAATTGCTGACGCGACCTGTTGCTTGGAAACGCCAAAGCGGAGCGATCTTCAAAATGACGATTTGGAACGGGGACAAGCTGGTTGTATGCACCGCGGCAGTGGTTGCGTTCCTTGCGGGCTGCAGCGGTGGAGCTAGCCCCGGGCTCGAGCCGGCGAGCTCGACTGGAATCAAATCGGCACAGACACTGCTTAACGCGCGGAGCACCCTGGGAGTTGTGACGGGCGCCGGATTGGCCGTGCAGCCGGACCGCGGCGAGTCCTGGATGTCTCCCGCAGGTAAGACGAACGATCTCCTCTACGTCTCCGACGCGGCAACCAATGACGTGTACGTGTACCAATACCCGGCTCTGAAGTTAACGGGCACTCTGAAGGGCTTTGCGGAGCCGCAAGGCGAGTGCACCGACAGCAAAGGCAACGTCTGGATCGCGAACACGAATAAAAGAGAGATCGTCCAGTTCGCGCACGGGGGAACGAAACAGATCAAAGCCTTGAGCGATCCCAGTGGATATCCGCTTGGCTGCGCGGTCGACGGAAAAACCGGAGACCTCGCGGTCACGAATATCTTCAACCTTCACGCGCTCGCCGGCGCCGTTTTAGTGTATAAGGGTGCCTCGGGCAAGCCGAAATCTTACAAGAATTCGAGTCAGTATTACTACTACTTCGATGGGTACGACAGTAGCGGGAACCTCTACGCCAGCGGCAGAGATCCCAGCGGCTTTTATATCCTCTCCGTTCTTCCCAGCGGCAAGAGCTCGATGTTGACGGTCGCCCTTAACGGCGTTACTCTCAGCTTCCCTGGCACCGTCACGTGGGTCGGCAAATCGCTCGTGCTTGGAGATCAGCGCTGCGGCGGCGCGGATGCCTCTTGCCTTTACGAGGCCTCGATCTCGGGAAGCAGCGGAACGATCACCGGAACGACACGCTTCACCGGGGCCTGCGACGTCGTGCAAGCTTCGATCGTCAGCGGTAAGACGGTGGTGGGCGGGGATTACCAGTACTGCGACTATGCCTCAAGCAGCGTTCAACCTCTGGGCCTACCCGGCCGGCGACTCTCCCACCAAAAAGGTTACCGGCGTGCACGAACCGATCGGTTCCGCGATCAGTAACTAGAACTCAAATGCCCAGCACGCTATCGATGATGAGTTATTATGCGACGAAGGCCGCGGCGTCGCTGAGAAGCCGGGCCGGCGCCCGCGGATACGTGCGGCGCTATCCCGAAACGCGTAGCGATTTTCCGACGCCCGACTGTAACGCGATATGGACGGCGCTACGAAGCGAGCCAAACGTAGAATTGCGCGAGTACACAGCCGATGCCGGCAAATACGAAGCTTGGCTTCGCGAGGCGAGGTATTCGAGCTTCGCCTACGTCGTTAACCGAACGGAAAAGTTCCTCGAGCATCAGGTTTCGCTGGATCTGCTCGCGCCTAAGCCGGGGGCGATCTTCAGTGAACGTCGCTTCGTGCAGGTCGCCCTTTCCCGACGTCCTTCGGCGCAGAGGGCATCGCGTCATAGTGCAGGACCTCGAGTTTAAGCCGGGGCTGCATGGCGACAAGCTCGGCGGAAGCGCCGCCTCGATGGCCTTGCCCGACGAATCCGTTGACGGCATGACGCTGCACTGTTCGTTCGAGCATTTCGAGCTGGGTGCCGACACCGGATTTATACAGGAAGCCGGCCGCGTGTTGCGACCCAACGGGCGCGTGGTTATTCTGCCGCTGTATTTACACCAGCAGTTCGTGAATATGACGGATCCGCTCTTCGCACGGTCGGTGCCGTTCGACGAAGGGGCGACGAAGATCGCCGTATTTGGATACGCCAATCGCTTCGGGCGGCATTATAGCGTTCCGGCTGTGAGATCGCGCGTGATCGAACCGGCGCTCGCAAATCGGCTCGTTCCAGCCATCCATCGCATACGCGATTTACAAAAGGTGTCACCGAATTTGTATCTGAACTTTGCCCTGGTGCTGACTAAGGCGACGAATCCGGTCGAGCACCGATCCACGCAATAAATCTGCGAACTCCTTCCTCCACGGGTACTGCCGCCGAAATGCATTCGCGCGTTCGGTTTGGATCGAGAAGAAGGTAGTCGATGTCTCCGATCCAGGAAGACTGCGTCGTTTCGAATCGAACGTCGTTGCGGCCCATCGCTCGCGCAACGTGCGTCGCGATATCGAGCACGGTCGTCGATACTCCCGTCCCTACGTTATAAATCGGTTTGCGCTCGTCATTGGTCGCTTGACCGGCAACGGCGAGCGTTACGGCGACGGCGTCGTCGACAAAGATAAAGTCGCGCAGCTGCTTCCCGGAGCCGAGGACGGCTACGCTACCATTTGACTTGCGGATCTTGTGATACATGTCATACATGATGTAGCGCGGTTGACGTGGCCCGTAGACGTTCGCGTAACGCACAATTCGCACGTCGAGGCCGAAGGAGGCGCGCAGCGCAAGAAGGCCGACCTCGGCGGCTAACTTCGAGGCGCCGTAAACGGAGCAGGGCGCCGGCACGTCCTCCTCCGTGCATAGCGTGGGCTTTTTATGTGGTCCATAGACTGCAGCCGACGATGCGAAGACGAAGGTTGCTCCCGGCGACGCAGTGCGCACCGATTCCGCGAGGCAGATCGTGCCTTGGACGTTAACGTCAAAAGCGAGGAGCGGATCGTCGGAACAGCCGGGAACCGTTGCGAGGCCACCATGGTGCAGCACTAGATCGACGTCTTTGACAAGCTCGGCGAGACGTCCGCGTTGGCGAACATCCGCCTCAACGAACTGGACCATCGGATTGACGTTGGCGCGCTGACCGGCGGCCATCGAATCGACGGCGATTACTTCCCAGCCGCGTCGCACGAGCTCGTCGGTAAGGTGCGATGCGATGAAGCCGGCCGCCCCGGTCACCAATGCTTTCACTGTCTATCCCTTCGCGTGCATATTGAAGTAACGAGTTACGTAGCGAGCGGCGAGCATGTCCCAGCTGCGCTGGGCCGCTTCGGCCCGGATTCCGTTTGTGGCGGCGACCAAGCTCGCGCGATCCCGTAACATCGCGCTAAGTGATTCCGCGAGCGCCTCAGCATTTGCGGGCTCGACCAACGGTGTAATCCTCGCGAGTGCGCGATTGTGGCCGACGTTCGTGGTAATGATGGGACGCCCAACGCCCAAGGCGTGATGAAGCGGTCCGCTCGCGCCCACATTTCGCAGATATGGTAATACGATCAGCGAAGACTCGTGAAGGAACGCCTCAAGCTCGTCGTCGGAGCAGAAGCGTGCTTCAATAGTGCATCGGCCGTCTAAAAATTCCGAGGCCTTACGCTGAAGATACTGTGCGTATGGGGCGTCACCGGAGGTTTGCGGGCGTCCGACGATGAGCAGGCGGCCGCTGCCGCCGGCCGACGCATATCGGCCGAAGGCGTCGATGAGATATTCGAATCCCTTGTCAGGACGAAGGAAGCCGAATGACAACACGACGGGCGGGAACCCGGGGATTTCAGAAAAGCGCGGTCTGCATCCATGAACTTCCTCAAGAACGCCCTCAACGCCGTACGCTCGCGCAAACTCGGTGGTCATTGGCGAATTGCTCGCCGAGACGAGGCATGCAAATTCATCACAATTTCTGCGCATGCTTCGCATCAGCCAACCAAAATACTTTGGAACCAAGGGACGCGCGAACGAGGGTAGTCGCTGAGCCGGGGGTGAATCGAGCACGTCGCGCGGGAGCCACAAGCTGTGAAGCGTCAGCACGACTTTGATGCCCCGATTCCGGAGCGACCGGAGCACGTAGACCAGGGGCTCCCCGAGCCTCCCGCCGTAATCTTGGTTGGGGCCGTAATGAACGTGAACCGTATCCGGCCGCGTTCGAACGACGGCATTCAATAACTCGTCGTGACGCCCAAATGACGGTCGCAGGGAACGGTCGAAGAAGTCGCGCCGGACTTCGAACCCATTCCACCTATCGACGGACTGCCTATCGCGATATTGCGATACGATTGACAGTTCTATGCGATTGCTTCGCCGCAGAGCGGTGGCGAATTCGCCGAGATAATGCGCCTCGCCCTTCGCTTGCGGGGGGAATGCCCCGACGAGTGTCACTCGCATGGGTTTAGCTTCGTGACGCCCGTTCGATGAGCTCATCGAATAATGAGGCGACGGCATCAAAGCTGAAGCCAGCCGAAGCATACGTACGTCGCTTGGTACGCTTGAGGTCGAAGGCCAGAGGCTCCAGCGCCCATTCACGGTACGCGGCGTTCACAGCGTCGATCCATAGCTGCAGCGGCTGCCGGCGCGCGATCAGGATCCCGTGACCATCGACGACGTCTCGAAGGCCGCTGATATCGCTGGCAACGACCAACGCGCCGGCAGATATCGCCTCGGCCGCCACGTAGCCAAACGTTTCATATCGCGATGGAATAAGTACGACGGCGGACTCGCCGAGCAGCGTCGCGGTTTGCCCGCGGCTCAGGTTGCCCAGAAGCGTAACGCGCGGGAGGCTTTCCAGCGGCACTAGCTTGTCACGAAGCGGACCGTCGCCCGCAATCGCGAATTCGACATTATCTGGAAGCCGTTGGTGCAGAAGCGCGATAAGCTTGACGAGCGTATCGATCCCTTTCTGCGGATGAAGCCGGCCAAGGAATGTAACGGTGAAATGTTTTCGAAGCTGACCGGGGAAAAACGTCGTACCGTCAACAGGTAATGGGATGGTCATAACGTTTCGCATCCCTAAACCCCTGAGGTAAGTCGCGTCCTCAGTGTTTAAAGCATGTCCCGCGTCGAAGTAACGCAGCGTGTTTCGCCCAATGAGCTTCCACATTGCGTCGTGCAAAACGTTACCGCTCCGAATTACGGAATGAAAGCCGGACACCACGGGGACGCCGATATCGCGCGTGGCGGCTAGTACGGCGATATCTTGCAAAGCGTAGCCGTTATCGAAGTAGACGAGATCGACATCTTGCAGCTCACGCTTAAGATGCATCGGCCGAGGAACGCGCCCGCCGTATAAGGGCATCGCCAGCCCTGGGAGACAGCGAACATCGGTGTCGCGCTCTGCGACCGGTGAGGCGCATGCGCTGCGGTCCGGGCGTGTCTCGGTATGGACTAAGCGCAAGCTAATGTGCCGCGAGTCGCTATAGGGTTTTAGGAATCCCCGAACCCACGAACGAATGCCGCCCACCACCGACGGGTCCAGAGGGCTGTACAGGGCGAGGCTACGAATCATGGGAGAATCCGTTTAGGGCGACGATTCGTTGACGCTCTGTAATGCGAGGGCCACTGCGACCAGCACGCAGATCAGCATATTGCCGAGCAGCAACTCGCAGACGACGGCGTACAACGACGGGTGCACGACGCCAATCATCGCGAGGGTGGCTAGCGTCCCAGCCACCAAGGGGATTGCGAAGCTGAGACGATGTGTCGCGACACCGTAGCAGGCTAGCAGGTTCGTGACCGCGAGGAGCATCATTGCGCTAGCGTACGGCATTAATAGCGGCGAGGCTGCGTCGAAGGCGTGGCCCACCAAAACATGGAGCAGGGTTTGTCCAAAGAGTCGCACCGCAATGAGGGCGCAGGCCACGAAAACCAACAGGACGCCCAGACTTTCCGAAAGTGAGGCGTGGGTGCGCTCTCCGCGCGCGTAGCGCTCCGTCACGCGCGGTAGCATGACCGCTGGGACGAACGCGACGAGGTAGAGCACGGCCTTGCCGCCCAGTGCTGCCGCGGCATAAAGCCCTGCATCGCCCGAGCTAAAGAAGCGTTTTACGAAGATAACGTCGACCGATCCCAGACACGTCGTCGCAAGGGTTATCGCTGCGACGCCGGCACTTGACCATGCGACGCGGCGCCAGTCGTAACGTACGCCTTGTGCGACGACGCCCTCGAAGCGCCGCATCAGTTTCCACGCGATCACCGCGAGCCCGCACAGCGTCCCCGCGAAGAAACCGAGCATGCCGCCGAAGAGACCGAGCCCAAAGGCTCCCCCAAGGACGAGTAACGCGACAATCCTTGCTATGCCTTCCGCAGTCGTTGACATGGCATAACTGCGGAAATCTTGCAGACCCTGGCATACCGAGCGAAAGATCCCGCTGGTGAGGCTGCATGCAGCGATCACGCCCACCGCCGGAAGACCCCACGCCGGGACGCCGAGGTATGCCGCGGCGGGCATGGCCAGCAGCAAGCCGGTCGCGATGTACACTGCTATCGCGGCCGCACAGAAGCGTCCCAAATCCAGCGTGAGACCTCTCAGGTGGCGCGCGTCGTGGCGAACGGCAAATTCGGCAGCGAAACGGGCGACCACCGGCGCTAACAACGCAGCCGGCAGGAGCATTAGAGTGACGAGCGAGACGAGCGTATACAGCGTACCGTAGTGCGCAACGCCCAGCATTCGGCTCGCCAAAGCATGGAAAGCGACGCCGCCTAGGTTGAGAGCCATCGATCCGGAGAAGACGAGCGCGCTCTGACGCAACATCCCGTCGGCGCGCAAGATCGAGAACCGAGCCGATCGAGCGGAGACCATGGCGAGAGCTTGTTCGCTGCGTTTGCAAGGGCCTGCGCGCGCTGTCGGATGTCGCCTGAAATGGAGATCGCTACGGCGATGGCGTTTGATAAGTTTAGGTGTTAACGTTTCGCTTCCGGAAATGTGTTAGGTGAAAGTTTAGCGTTAACGTTTCGTCGCCGGAAAGTCGTTCACCGATTCGGGAATTGTTTTAAACGATTCCGGAAATTTGTTAATGGATTATTGAACGAATTGTTTGCATATTAACATAGTGGCCGCATGCTATGCTTTCCTCCGCTGGTTGCTACAAGCCGGAGGAAACGCGACATGTTGCTTGGTGCTATCGAAAATGTCGCTGCATCGCCGTCCCGCAGAGGGCGCTACTTCCCTTCGCGTGCGCGTGGCGGGTCACGTGCACTAATCTTCGCCGAATATTTCCCACCCTACATGGGATCGGACCGCCGTCTCTTCGATCTGATGTCGAACATCGAGGAGTGGCAGGTCGATGTCGCCGTGGTCCCTCCGCTGCGCGTGCTCATCTGTGGTGAGGGCACCGAGGAGGCTCTGCGACTGCGCCTTGAATACCACTCTGGCTCAGCGGCAACCGTCGCCGAACGCTGCGTACACGATCGTGAGGTTTACTATCTCAAACTGACGGCGTCTCTTCGCCGCATGTGGAGTTTCGGCTTTGCGCCTCTGGCTTACGCCTGCACTGTCCCAAACTTGGTTATGCAGGCCGTAAAGCTGATTCGCCGGAGTAAGCCGGACGTCGTCGTTGCCGGACATCCCTCCTATCTCTGTGGGCTCGTCGCCGTCCTCTCCGCCCGTATCGCCGGCGTTCCGGTGTTGCTCGACTATCCCGACGCCTGGACTCCGCTCGCGATCGAAACGGCGGGACTTCGGCCATGGGGTTTGACCGCGCGCATACTCTACGCGCTAGAAGCATTCATCGCTGGGCAAGCGGACCGGATTACGTCGATCACCGCCGAGCTGGCGGACTACGTTCGCAACACGATGAAAGCCGAGGCACCGATAACGATCGTTGGCAACGGTGGCGACGAAAACATTTTTGTATGGGACACGCCTCCCGCGAGCCGCGCGTCGTTCAATATTCCGAGCGATCACACGGTGGTCGTCTATAGCGGGCGGCTCGAGTGCTGGTCCGGGGCCGCAGCCCTCGTCGAAACGGTCAAGCTCGTGGTTACTCGGAGCCAGAAAACGACGTTCCTCATCATCGGCGATGGGAACGCCGCTCAAGCGCTTCGGCAGGCGATCCGCGCCGAGGAGCTTGAGTCCCATGTCGTATTTCTCGGCTATCGACCCTTTGCAGAGATGCCCTCGCTTATCGCGCTCGCCGATCTGGCCATTATCCCTTTCCCACGCACTCCGACGACGAACGTATGCGCCCCCATTAAGCTCTACGAATACATGCTTATGAAGAAGGCTATAATTACGACCGAGCTACGAGGAATTCGCGAGTCGGTTTCGGAGGACCACGTTCACTTCGTCGGCGATCTCCAGCCGCAGACCCTTGCCGGTGCCATCTTGGAGTTGTTCGAGAATACCGATCGACGCAGAGACTTAGCCAACCGCGCCTACGAGCTGGCGACGGCGCGGCTTACCTGGAGATCGATCGCCGTGCAGTTTTCGGGTGAAATGCGCAGGACCGTAGATGGCCTACCAGCTTCGCGGCGAGAGCGCGCTGCGGCGGTCAGGCTACATGCGACCGTGAAGTGACGAAGGCGAAACCCGCCTCGATCGAAAGGTTATGCAAAGCGCCGCAAGCGCGAGCTGAGTAAGCCAGACGAACGCGCAGGCGGCGATGAACGCCTTCTGCGGCTCGTAATAGATGGTGAACTGGCGCGGAAGCGCCGTCAAGACGAAGGCGTTCGCGTAGCCGTCGGCGACGCCGTGCCATACTGCGGTCGTTCCTTCGACGTGCCATCCGGGTGAATATCGCGTTCTAAAGACTAGCAGCCATGGACCTTTCGCTTTCGATCGAGCCTGCACGTCGGTACGCCAGGGAGACTGCAACGCATAGCTCCATGTCGCGGGAGAAAATCGTCGGACTGGAACGTTTCCTTCCCGACCCCGAGCGAGTCGATAAACAACCGCCTCACGATCAATCGAGCGAAAGACAATTTGCCGATCGCTACGGACGGCGTCCCACCGCGGCGTTGCAGAAGCCAAGAGCACGCTATGAGCGGCACCGCTGACGACGTTCAATCGGCCCCCTGAGTGAAGCAGCCACCATTTGCCATCCGATAACGGCACCGACAATGGGTCGGACGATTCCGTAACGGCCCCCTGTCCGATTGTCGACTCGGCATGATCGAGTGCATACCAGCGCGTGAGCAATGCCCAACCCGAGATGGGGTCGTCTCCAAGAGTCAGGCGCTGAAATTCCTGCACAAAGGCGGCTTCGTTCGCGCCTTGCGGCGGAAGCGGCCCGTCTGGGGAGTCGAGACCGGTTATGCCGATCGGAAGTTCGTTTTTGTACGTTAACGGTTCGTCGGTAGACGCGCGCGCGAACGCGACCATCCCATCCGATCGGACCATGCGTACTCCCGCGACTTGTGGGATATGCTGTTGCACGCCCTGGCGCACTAAGTCGCCGCTCCAAAAACCTGGGCGTTCGACGAGCGCCACGACGCCCATCCGTGAAAGCGCGTCGGCGACCCAGGGTCGGTCGAACCTGCCGGCCGCTGCGATCGTCGTCAAAGGAGGCAGCGTCGGATACTCGGCGAGCGACGGGTGGTTGGAGTCGGCGATCGCGTCCACGTCAACGCCGCCCGGCGTTGCGTCATAGATCACCGGCGCAGCTAGCGGCGTCGATGCAATCCGGCCGCGAGGAAGAGTCGCGACGTTCGCCCGGATCGCGATCTCCCGCGGCAACAGCACGTTTCGGGCAATGCTCGCTGCCCCTCCGAGCAGTAGCGGCGCAAACGCAGCGGTAACCAGCACGACGAGTGGCGCTGCGACGTACGTGCGTCGCCACGAGGCGGCGAGGATTAGAGCATAGGCGAGTGCGATCAACGACTCTCCACTTGAGGCATCGCGAAAAGCAGTGGCGGGGTAGATGTGGGCATAGAGCGACCACCAAAGCGCATGGGCCGGCCCAAGCACGCCGGTGGCCAAGAAAATACCGAGCAAGGCTAAGAATGCGAGCGCAACCAGGTGGCGAAGCGGCCGAACGGCGGCGATGGCAAGGAGCGCGATAACGCTGAAGACTTCTAGATACGGAACGCCGGCAGCGTTGGAGCGGGCGTAGTATGGCACGACGTAGTTCGTTATCCAGATGACATCGGGCCAGGGCGTTGAGAGCAAGCGCTCCCAGCCCATCTGCGGGCGAGGATAGAGCCAGTCCAGATAGTGTTGCGCGCTGTTGAGTGCGACAAAGACCGGCATCAGCGAAATCAGAGCGCCGATGAGGAATGCGCTAGCGGGTATCGAGAGCCACCTCGGGTTTGCCATGATTGCACCTGCGATAGTTGCACCTAGCCCGAATGCCGCAAACTGCGGCTGGATCGTGATAAGCGATCCTAGGAGGCAGATCCCGAATAGGTAGGACAGGCGAGGCCCTGTCCTCACGGATTCAAAGCCGAGCCAAACCGCGAACGGCAACATTGCGTACGCGTACCAAAAGCCGATATGCCCCGCGCCGAGATTATCGAGCAGGACTGGCGACGTGCTGTATACGAGCGCTGCCGCGCAGGCAGCCCATGGTGGAGCGTCCATGATGCGGGCGGAAGCCAGCGTTGTTCCCACAGCGCCTGCAGCAAACGCCGCGATGAGGGCAATCCGCAAGGCGATGCCGGAGTCGAAGAAGATGGCCGGCAAAGGAAGGATGAGGTTGATGGGGTTCGCACTTGCCAGCGCGTTCGGAAATCCAAGTCCCTGCGGATCCCACGCCGACACGTGCCCGATTATACCGGCCAGCACCGAGCGCGAATCCGGAGGCCAAGACCAGTCGTGTTGGTAGGCCGGGATTCCGGGATGGGCGACGATCGGCATGAGAGCAAGAACGGCGAGGATTGCACTGCTTAAGTAGGCCATCGTCCACGCCGCGCGTCGCGAGAGTCGCGTTACTCGGTGTTCACACGAATCCGTGCTCAGCGGCGTAGAGCATTCCTTTAGCAAAAACCTCAATTTACTTATCTTTACATCTTGGTCTAAGTTGACGTTGACGCCTGCTAAAGTGTTCCGGAACCGGGAGCTCGAGGCGTTACCTCGGACGCTGGGGCTAAGGTGCAGAGCGTCGAACGTGTTACCAAAGAATAGCAACACGCCCCGGCGCAAGGGATGACCGGCCACGGACCAGATATGGGGGATAGCATGAAGAACTTTCTGCTGGTAATAGCGGTCGCCATTGGGTTGACCGCGCCGGTTGGGTCGATGACCTCGGCCGCCTTTGGCGTCGCTCAGACGAATCGCGACGTGACCGGCCTGCTCGTGCGAGAAAACTCACCCCCGACCAATGCCGACCTCGTCAACGTTCTGGGCTATAATGAAAACGCGTGCAGCGCAGTCGAGAAAACCGTGGTTTCGGTCTGCATCGCGCCAAGCCCTAATCCGGCGAAGGCCCCGGGGTCGACGGAGGCGCTTGATGTCTACGACCGCTCGACGATCGGTTGTGGCATCTGCGTGCGCGCAAACGCCATGGGTGACGGCATTTATGAAAGCATGGCGCGAGACTCTGGTTACGGGATCGATATTGTCTACACCGGCGGAACGAGCTCCGTGCCGGTGGGGCCACAGCTCCGACTCAACAACGGCTATTTCGGCTTCGCATCGTCAGGCCTTGCCGGCGCGATGCAGTCGATTCTCGTTGCGGATGCAGGCTCGAGCGCCGACGACATCCACGTCGAGCAACAGAAAACGACGGGTAATACGGTCGAGCTCGATCAAAACTGGAGCGCCTTTGCCGGCACGATGATCAAGCTGGTCGTCGGCGCCGTCGGACAATCCAGCACGCATCCCGGCGCCGAACGCGGCCGGTGCGAGAACTGCAAGTTCGAGGCGTATTACAACAACAGCACAGGAAGCGCCGTACAGGAACATTCGATCGACGGAGAAGGTAACGAACTCAACCACGGCAGCGTGAGTGTCGGCAATCATCTCGATCAAGAAAGCACCGGAGATTTCGCCAACACCTGCTCGATGAACGGCGCCTCGAGTTGCGCGTTCGCGTTGGCTCACGGGTACGGGGCTCCAGCATGCATCGCGACGGTGCAAGGAACGACACCAATTGCTGCGGCGTGCTCAGTCTCGGGAAGAACCGTCACGATCTTCGCGGCGCGGGCCAACTCGGCCACCTGGGCAGCGGTCGTCGTCGGCAACCCTCGCTAGCGGGTCTAGGAGCGATGGCCCGCTTGGCACTAGAGGTTTACAACCGAGCTAATGTTAATGCATTAACATTTTTTAACAACATGGCAGGGAAGAGGCCGTCCGGCACCCAAACGGCCGGGCGGACGGTAGCCCTTAAGGGACTGCCGGGTTATTGCGTTCGCCGGCGACCTGAACTTCGACGGCGAAGCATAAACATTCGTACCTTATCGCTGCCAAAGGGATACCATGATCGCCATCCTCAAAACGATGCTTCGCGACCACGGCACTTCGCTGGTCGAGTGCCTGCTGCTCGCGTCTGTCGCGATGATTGCCCTCACCGGCGCCAAGGCGATTGGGAACGGCGTGCATCGGGACTCTGCCACAAACTCCGGCCTCTATCGGCGTTCGATATACACCGACGGCATCTACAGATACGCCGCGGCCGGCTCGGGCCAGGTCGCTGAGACCGACGCATCCGGTCAAGGGAGCCAGGTTTACGTTGACGGCGGCAACGGCGTCTTCTCGGGTTCAGTCACGGCGCAGGCGTTCGTTCAGGGTCTTCGCACGCGTGACGGCAGCGACGTCGCGGCGAGCGTTTCGCTGGCGCCCGTAGCGACGATCGAAGATTCCGGCACGGGACGCCTCGAGAGCGGCAAAGGGATCATCCGGTTTGATCAGGCCTTCGCGGGTACGATCGATTTCCGTTCCGGTTATCAAGTCTTTCTTAGCGCCGACGGCGAGACGCGCGGACTCTACGTTGCAGCCAAATACGAACGCGGTTTCGTCGTTCGCGAGACCGAGCACGGCCGTTCGTCCATTTATTTCGATTATCGGATCCTCGCGCATCCCATGGGAACAAGCGACGTGCGACTTCCCCAACTCGGCGCTTCGGTCACGACGAACGGCCTCTGAATTTAATGCCTGCGGCATCGTAAAGCGCCCTTACCGAATGGCTCCTAGTCCGCCCGCACCGTTTTGAGGTGTCGTCGCGTAGATGACAAGAAGGTTAGTTCTCAGTGATTCTTACGCAAGTCCGCCGTAGAATGGCGCTATGAGTAAAAGCTTTTTCGCACTCGCGCTCGCGCTTAGCCTAATCCCGGCCGTGGCGCTTGCCCAGGACACCAACGCGCCGCAGCAGCCCACGGACGCCCAGCGGCAGGCGATGCATCAAATGCACGAACAATTCGAACAATCCGAACGGCAACTGCACGACCAACTGCGCTCGCAGGTGCTCTCGGGGCTGGCGCCCGCCCATCGGCGCGCCATCGCGGCAGAGATCGGCAATCTCGTTATCTCGCCGAATCCCGACATCGACGCCGCGGCCAAACAGATTGACGCGATCCTTTCGCCCGGCGAGCGGCAGCGCATCCTCGAAGCGCACGCGGCGTATGCATCGCAGGCTCGCCAGCTCCACGAGCAGATGAAGGCGCAGCTACAGAGCGAGATGCCCGACTCGCATCCCTCGACGCACGATCACATGATGACCGCAGCGATGCAGATGGAGATGCGCGATCCGGGATGGATTCTGCTGCGTGCCCTCCCGCCGCACGAGCACTAGCCGAGCGACTCGCTAAAGGCGCGGACGAGGCGTTCGAGGCCGGCGCGATCGGTTGCGGTGAAGCGCGCCTTGAGCGGACTATCGACGTTGAAGGCGATATGATCGGCGAAGGCGTCAACATCATCAACGACGAGCGTTTCGCGTTTTGCAGCCGCGGCTCCGCAGACTGACGTCGGGCAGCTCGCCGTAAGTAAGTGCGGCGAAGTTGCCGGCGTTCGCGACGAAATCGCTCTCGCCGTCGAGCAGCGCGCGCACTTGCTGCTCGAGGCGGTCGTAAAGCTCGGTCGTAAAGCTCGGTCGCGTTCACGGGTCGTACGGATTCTGGTTGTAGACCGGGTGGTGCGAGCCGTCGACGGTGACCGTATACCACGGTTCCGGCGACTGCTTGTCGAGCAGATTGAAACGCTCGCCGTTGCGGGCGATATGTGCGACCTCAAGCGTATAATGCAACGGCTGACCGGGAACGAGCCGCGGCGGCGTGTCCGTGCGAACGAGATAGGCGCCGCGGCCGCCTTTTCCATTGAGCAGCGTCGCCATTCCATCGGGGTCGACGACGATCGCGCTACCTTCGTCGATTCCCAGCGCATAGATCTGATCGGCATTTGGCAGCAGCCGATCGTGGAAGATGCGCGCAAGAAATACGATCGTCCGTCCCAAGCGATCGCGCGCGACCAAATGCGTATCGGTGATCGTGTCTTGCAGTGCGGGCCACGCGAAGAGTCCCGTCGTGAAGCTGATGCGCGGCTCGAGCGGATCCTTTGTGGCGTCGGCGGTCGCGGTTTCGAGGTTCATCGCATCGGCCGCGACGGAGTCGTACACGACGGCGCCTTGAATCGCCAAGCCGGCGCTGCCGCCGCCGACGACGCCGCCGCGCGCGTAGACGCGCTTGACGGCCGCGATCAGCTCCGTGCCTTTCCAGCGAACGTAGTTGGCTTGATCGCCGCCCGCGAAATAGACGGCGTCGGCGCCGTCGACGATCGTCGCTACGTGGTTTACTTCGGCCGTCGAGGCACACGGCGGAACGAGGACCGTCTGCACCGACGCGAACTTCCCGGCGTCGTAAAAGTGGCGATCGTCGATGTTCGTATACGACGCCCGCAAGATCACGACGTTGCCGCCCCGCTGCGCCGTGTCACCGAGCAGCCGCGAGTGCAACCACGTTAACGTATTATCGGGGGAACTCGAGGCGCCGGCGCCGTCGAGCAAGAGACCCGGGCCGTGCAGATGCGGTGCCGGCGCGTACGTTCCGTAGCGCGGAAAGACGGTCACCGAGCACATGGCGAGTGCGAGCAACATTGGCAGCCTGTTCTTCGCCACATTGTCGTCCTTCGACTGCGCTCAGGATGACAATGTGGGGGACCTCAGGATGACAATGTGGGGGAGCATGACAGTGTGGAGCTGCAGGGTGTAAGATAGCGGCTGGAGGTTCTGGTATGCGGCGTTTGTTGATATCGGTGCTTGCGGTTTCGATGCTTTGTTCATGTGCCGGCGGCGGCGTGCCGTCGTTGTTGAATACGCAGGCGGAAAACGAAGCCGGCGGAGTACGACCTGCGACCGTACCGATCGTGGGCGGCTGCCAGATCTTCCCCGCGAACAACTGGTGGAACACCGACATCTCAGGGTATCCGCTCGATAAGCTATCCAGCAAATACATCGCGGCGCTTCCCGGGAATCTGCATCCCGATTTCGGGCACAATCCCGACTATGGAATTCCATTCAACATCGTGCCGAGCACGCAGAAGAAGGTGCCGGTGACGTTCAACTACGCGTCGCAGAGCAACAAGGGGCCGTATCCGATCCCGCCAAACGCGGAGATCGAAGGCGGCAAACACGCCACCGGCGACCGCCACGTGCTCGTGCTCGAGCAAGGAGCCTGCAAGCTCTACGAAATGTGGCGCGCATTTCCCATCCACGGCGGAAAACGCTGGAAGGCGGGATCGGGCGCCCTCTTCCATCTGGACTCGAACAAACTGCGTCCCAACGGCTGGACCTCAGCCGACGCGGCCGGGCTGCCGATCATGCCGGCGCTCATCAAGTGCGATGAAGTGAATAAAGACAAGGTCATTAACCACGCGCTGCGCGTGACGTTTAACGAAACACAGATGGGCTACATCCATCCCGCAACGCATTATGCCAGCGACAGCAAGGATCCGAGTTTGCCGCCGATGGGGCTTCGCTTACGCATGAAGGCCTCGTACGACATCTCGGACCTCACCGGTCAGTCGCTCGTGGTTGCGGTCGCGATGAAGAAATATGGCATGTTCGTTGCGGACAACGGATCGAATTGGTATTTCCAAGGCCAGGGTGGCAAGCAGGCGTCGTGTTGGAACAACAACGATCTCGATCAGCTCAAGAACATTCCGGGCAGTGCATTTGAAGTGGTGAAGACCGGCAAGATTCTAGGCATGTCGAGCCCCTGACGCTCGCGCCTACGTTTGCCAAACTCCTCGTTCCGGCGTTTCGCAAGCAACCCGTAGGCCGCATACTGGCTTAAGAAAAGCGTTCGCGCGATAGCGAACCTGACGAAGGACGGCGAGCCCGTGTTTGCGTAAGTCCTACGCTCCCCCTACTTTTGAGTACTTCACGCTACGAGAGGCGCGTATGGCAGAAGAAGTTGGATCAAACGCTTATTTTCGTGGCGCCGCCCGGCGGCGCTACTTATGGCTAGTCGTTACGGTGGCGATCGTTCTTGCGGTTCTGGCGTTATTGGCCGCACGCGATCGCCCGTTCTCGACCGACAAATACGTGTCGGTGATCAACCAAGGCCACGTCGAGGTTTGCCCCGTTACTCCAGCGGGCGATGTAGCGTGCCCGCCACTCAGCACCAGCCCCAGCAAGAGCTACAGCCCCAGCAAGAGCGTCAGCGCGGCCACAAGTGTGAGGCCCCCTAGCCTAAGCAAGAGCGTCAGCCCCAGCAAGAGCATCAGCACGAGCACGAGCCTGCTCCCCCCCAGTACGAGCACGAGCTTGAGCCCCAGCGTCCACGCGCGGTAATACATTATTGCGCTCAGGGTGACAAGAGAGCCGGGCTCCCATCGGGGCTCGGCTTTTTTTTCGCGGCGGGGCTTGACGAGGGCACACCAGTGCGTTATTGTACTAGTGTACTAGTACGACAGTAGATCGATACTAGGCAACAGGAAGGATTCGAACATGACGCATTTTTGGAACAACCGCCCCGAGGCCGAAGTGGCCCGGGAAGCCCGCACCCCGATTCGCCTGCCCGAGAAGGCGGGGGGACTTTTCCAGGGCTGGGGCCCGAGGCTCTAAGGTAAGCCGAGAAAAACGATGCCGGCCGTAATGACGGTCAACCCGCGAAGCGGCGTGCCGATCTACCTGCAGATTGTCGAGCAAGTCAAGCGATCCGTCGCTCTTGGAATCTTGCAGGGGGGCGAACAACTCCCAACCGTTAAGCAGCTCGCGCTCGACCTCACCGTCAATCCCAATACCGTGGCACGGGCGTACCGCGAGCTGGAACACGACGACGTTATCGAGACTTCCCCGGGACGGGGATCCTTCATCCGCGATAACGGAGGCGCTCAGTCGGCGAAGACCGCCGCAAGCGACGTCGCACGCGATGCGCTCGACATCGCCTTACGAGAGGCGAAATCGGTCGGGCTTTCCCGTAACGACGTACGCGAACTAATCGACACTGTTATCGACCGGTGGTTTCCGGAGGAGCTATGAGTAGCATACAGATTTCAAACCTGCGCAAGACGTACGGCCAGTTTGCAGCGGTCAACGGCTTCTCGCTCGAGATTCCGGCGGGAAGCGTCTTCGGACTGCTCGGCCCCAACGGCGCCGGCAAGACGACCGTGTTTAAATGCATGCTCGGCTTGGCGCGTGCGACCGGCGGCAGCGTTCTCTACGATGGAAAGCCGCTCGTCCCGGAAACGTTCGAGAGCATCGCATACGTGCCAGAGCGCAGCGTCCTCTATGAATGGATGACCGTCGCCGAGCACGTCGAGATGAACCGGCGAGCGTTCAAGGCTTTCGACCCGGCGCGTGCACTCGAACTGTTGGCGCAGTTCAACATCCAGCCCGCAAAGCGCAGTCGAGCGCTCTCGAAGGGGATGCGTACGGCAGTGATGGTCGCCTTGGCCTTTGCTCGCAACGCGCCGATCCTAGTGCTCGACGAGCCGACCAGCGGGCTCGATCCCATCAATCAGCGACACGTGCTGAGCCTGATCATCAACGAAGCCGCGCGCGGAAACTCGGTGCTCTTCTCGTCGCATCAAATCGGTCAGGTCGAGCGAGCTGCGGAACGCATCGCCGTAATGGATCGCGGGCGCCTCGTCCTCGAAGGGCTCGTTGACGATCTCAAGAGCGATCGCAAGATCGTCGAGGGCATCTTTCCTAACGTTACCTACACGCTCAACGGGATCGCGAACGATCCGCGCGTCCTGCGCGCCGATCGCAGCGAGCGCATCGTGCGACTCCTCGTTCGCAACGACGCGGACAACATCGCCACGATGCTGAGCAGCGCCGGTGCGACGGGGGTGCGAGTCGTCAACCTCAACCTCGAAGACATCTTCTTGTTCGCGGTGTCGCCGGCTGACGCCACTGCCGACGTGATCGCCAAAGGCAGCTCGTAGTGACGTACGTGGAGTGGCTGCGCGTCGGCCGCTGTCTCAAGTGCACGGCGTGGGTGCTCGGCGTCCTGCTGCTGCTCACCGTTGTGGCGGAGTACACGGTTCTGAACCTCGGATCGCATTCGAGCCTGTCGGAGGTCGAGCTTCACACGTCAAGCGGTGACATCAGCGCTGCGCAAGTCTTTAAAGGCGGGACACCCGTCCATTCCACGCTTCCCGACGGAACCGCTCGGACCACGATCGTAAACGCGAGCGAAGGCGTTCGGGTAACCATCGATAACCACGGATACTGGGGCAAACATATCGAAATCTTCGAGCGCTCCGTGTCGCGGCCGTCGAAGTTGATTGGATTCGGCCCCCTGACCTTCCAGCGCGTCGCGGTGCCCGGCGGCAGCAAGGTCGCCGTCGATACCAATAAACCCGAAGATTTCGCCTACTACGCCGCGATTGCCACGTTTCTGGCGCTGATCGTAGCGACGGTTCTCGGTGCGCCGTTCGCGCGCCAAAACGACGGGCATCTGGAGATTGCGTTGACGAATCCCGCCCCGCGTACGACGCTGGGGTTGGGAGCGATGATTGCCGACGTGACGGGCATCGCAGTTGCGTGGCTGATGACCGTCGCGGCACTCTTCATCGCGCACGTCGTTCAATACGCGCCAAACTACACGTACGGTCCGCGGGACACCGAGGTCATCGCGCTCGGTTTTGCCGGCTTACTGGCATGGTACGCGATGCTCTGCGCGGCAACGGCGTCGATGCGGCGCGCGTACGGCGTCGTGCTGGGAATCTCATGGCCGGTCGCGTCGCTGGTCGCGGTGCTTGCAAAGGCCGATTTCGGCGACTCGCCGATGGCGCAGCTCGTGCGCTGGGGCGTCACGCCGCTTTCCTGGATCGATCCCTTCAACTATCTGCACTTCGGGCCCGCCTTTACGGTTAACGGCGCGCCCGCCGGGTCTCTGGCCGTCTCGCTGCAGCGCGAACTTCCGGCCTTGCTCATTCTTGCGCTCGTCTACGTTGCGCTCGCCATCGTTCAGTGGCGTCGCGTGGAGGCTTAATATCATGGAAATTCTTGGAACGAACTTTAGCTTAACGCTCGGCGCCTGGCGCCTACGATTCGTCCTGGCAATCGAGGACACCGACGCGGTTCAAGCCGCAAAGGCGCGGCCACCGCATCGCATGCGCGTGGTACCCGAGGACGAGTACGCGCTCTGATGGCGTACGTAGAATGGTTGCGCGTGCGCGGCACGCTGAAGTGGACGACGATCGTGCTCGGCATTCTCTTCGTCCTTGCCGCGGTGGCACGGGTTACTCTACCTACCCATGGCCATATGGAGGGAAACCACGAAATGAGCTTCGCCTATTTCGTGGTCTTCGGGGCCGTGGTTGCCTTGATCGTGGCAACGATGCTCGGAGCCCCGTTCGCGCGCGAGAACGACGGCCATCTCGAGGTGGCTTTGACCAAGCCCGTCGACCGGATAAGTTTAGCGCTGATGACCATCGGCGTCAACGCCGTCGGCATCATTGCGGCCCTAGCGGTTGGAACGCTCTTTGGAATCGGGCTCCACACGATCTTTTTTCCACCGTGGATTACCTTTCATTTCGGTGACCTGATCATGATCGTTTCCGGCATCATCGCTCCGCTGTCATGGTATGCCATGCTCGCCGCCGCCACGAGTTCACTGCGGCGCGGATATGGAGCGATACTTGGCATCGCGTGGCCGGTCGCGGCGATCGTAGCCGGCCTGAGCCTCATTGATCCGAATGACAACGCGTTGGCCGCCCTGATCCACACCGTATTCTGGACGGTTAGCCGCGTCGATCCGCTGGTCTACATGCACTTTGAGGCCGTGGACATGAGAATGGGCGCCGATCCGACATGGCTACTGCGGCTGACGATGCTCGCGGTTCTCGCAGCAGGGTATGGCGTCGCGGCAGTCGCGCAGTGGAGACGCGTCGAGGCTTAAACTCGAAGAACTACGCTTCGGACGACCGAGGCGTAGGGTATGCCAATGAAGGTCGGCCCTTTGGTTGAACTAGCCTCCTGGACGATGACTGAATACGCATCGCCACGAGCGAACACGGGTTCACCCTCCACGAGCGTGCCGGTTAGTAGCATCCCGTCGGTAAGCCGAACCTCTACCCGGCGATCGAGGTAATGCGAAAGCTGAGCGTCTGTCATACCCGTGTCTTTTGGCCACTTACAGGCGAGCGCCTGGTTTCGTTGGGGTTTCTTTGACGTCCTCACACCGCGTTCGAAACGTTGCGACCGCGGCTCTGCTCTTAATCTCTGCCTACTTGCTGACTGGAAGCGGGGGCGAATACGGCTCCCACAACTGGCACGCTGCTTTCGGCGACGCAGGGTATTTTTCGTACGTCTACTCCGAGCGCGTACGCTTTATCGTTTGCGGTTCCTGGATTCTCGCTGCGGTTCGCTTCGGCTACTTTCGCTGGTTCCCAGTCAGTATATTGGCCCTCGTGATCGCATGGCTGTTCAATCCGATCGTTCCTATGATGGCGACCACACTCGGCTTGCAGCCTTACTACCGCCCGACGATGATACTGTCAGTTGCCGCCGCCGCCACCCTGGTTGCGCTAACGTACAAGAACTGGCGGCCCGTCTCGGAATGATTCCGCGGCTTTGACGGCACACGAACCTCTACTTCGGTGGTGCTGCGTTTCCGGACGGAAGGTTTGTGTTATGCATAACCGCGATTAGCCAACTAGCGTCGCTTTGGCGTTGCATAACCCAATCAATCAAGCCTTTCCGCAACCCGGCCGGACTTCCGCTAGGGCTCTGGGCTCCGGTCATTTGCCAATCAACGTCGACCGCCGCTAGCTGCGCCGTGAGAAACCGAACGCTGCGGATCGCGCCAGTTAGATGGGAAGCTTTGAAAATCGTTGCGAACACCGGCGCGTGGAAGGATTCGATGTTCGTACGACCGTGCGCGGTGGCTCCAAGAACGTTCGTAAAGTCGGCATCGGGCGTGAAGGTTAGCGCGAAAGCATGGGCGTCGTGGGCATTCCAGGCGCTCGTGAACGCGGCCAGGGTCTGTCCGATCGCGGTACGGTCGGCCGGCCTTGCATCAGTTGAACTCGTCTGCGCCTCCAACTCTGCGTGAAGGAAGAAGAACGATACGATCGCAGCAACGGCTGCTGCTAGTCTAATGAAGTTCATGCTGCCCCCTGACAGCTAGCACGATGCTCCGCCGCGATGATGGATACCTCGCTTGCGGCGGAGCATCGGATTGCGCATCCTACTTGCTAACGACGACGCCCCAGGGGGTATTGAGTCCGCTCGTGATGCTCTTCTTTGCGGAGGCTCCGTGCGGATAGCGAAAGACGCCGACGGTGTTCGCGTAGGCATCCGGGGCAATCAGCCTTTTGGCTGATGGCACGAAGAAACCGCGCAAGGTATCTTTTGACAGGTTGAGCGAGATAGTATTCACGACCGTCGAGCCTTGGGTTTGATAGATGGTGCTCGAATCGTCGCCGATGTCGATGTGCTGCCCGTCCCACGCGACGGTTCCGGGCGAACCCGGCGTTGTGCTCAGGGTGATGTCGGTAAAGACGGAACTACCGGCGGACAATTCGGCGTAATGGAATACGTCGCCCGCGGCGAAGCCGTCGACGAAGAGGTTGCCGGAATTATCGTAGGCCAAGCCAGAGTTGAGCGTGAAGTTGTGGTCGGTATAGAGAGTCGGTCAACCGGATCCGTTGTGGTACACGGCAACTTCGCCCAAGTTGGTCGAGGATGTCTCGATGTTGATGGCGACGGCGAGATCGCCGTTTTGACGATTGACGGCGCACGCGTATGGATATGAAAGATCGGTTAACTCGTTGATCGGCGTCGTGCCGGCGTGCGCGTATTCGTAAAGCGTGCCGCTGGAACCGTAATCGGAGATCCAGACGTTTCCGCTCTTGTCGACGCAGTCGAACAACGGTTGCACGAAGCCGGTTAGCTCGCCGGTGTACGACAAGCCCGGATAGGTGTATACCTTTACCGTGGCGGAGCCCGAGTCTGCGATATAGAGCAGTTCCTGGGCGCGGCCTGCCGGGTTCATCCAGGAATGGGCGGCCCGATGCGCTTCGGTAGGCGTCGCCGCGAGCGCGTTGCTTGCAGCCGGCGTGCCTGCAAGATTGCTGCCTCCGCAGCTCGGCAGCGCAAGCGCCGCCGCAAACGGGGCCATGAGAAGAATGGCCGAGCGGTAGTTCAAGAGTAAGCTCCTTTTGAGTAGTGCCGAGTTACGAGGCATCGTACCAGGGAAGCCGTACGGAAACGTTCGGCGCCGTAGGAGCGGCAGCGCCTGGGATTCTAGCGCAAAATGGCGCTAGCGGCGGTTCGCCACGGGACTGATGACCGCCGAATATGGATAGAAAACGCCGTTGGTGATCGTGTGAGTCAACGCTCCACCCCCCGGGTACGAGTAATAAAGCACGCCCGAGCCCGATTTGCTGAAGAACTGATCCGGCGTAACGACGGTCAACCTAACGATGGCGAACTGACCGACGTTGCCGGCCGCGGTCAAAGGAGTCGTGCCTTCGAGCGTTGCCTTGCCGTTGCTCAAGGTGTACTGATAGATCGCCTCGCCGGCATTATCCCCGACCGCGACATACTGGCCGTCCCATTCGATGCCACCGGGGAAGCTGATGCTGTTGGGCAGCAGGATATCTTTAATCTCCCGACCGCCTTTGGCGAGCTCGCCAAACAAAAAGCCGTCGCCGTAAGAGCCGAAGAGGCCGTCAACGTAGAGGTTCCCTTTCAAATCGTAGCCGAGGTAATAATAGTAATAGAAATCATAGCCGATGTACGACTTCGGCGTTCCCTTGGCTTTGTGGTAAACGACGACGTTACCCTCGCGATCCGAGTCGTCCGAATAGTTCGCGACCGCGAGGTCGCCGGTCGTCGGGTCGACGGCACAGCCGTACGGCGTATACGCCGGATCCTTCAGGGTATGAATCGGCTTCGTGCCGCCATGTGCGTACTCGTAGATCTTCCCAAAAGAGCTATCGGTGACCCACACGTTCCCGTTCCGGTCAACGCACTCGCCATACGGCTTGTAGAAATTGTCGAGCGTCCCCACCAACTTCCCCTTCGGGTACGAGTACACGGTAATCGTGTAGACGTTAGAGACATAGAGCAGGTCCTCGTTCTTGGCTTCGGGCAGCATCCACGATCGCCCGTGACTGGAGTCTCGCGCGGCCGGAACATCTTGTTGCGGTGCAGGCGTCGTCGGCGTTTGCAGTCCGCCGCAGGCAGCGAACGCAGCAATTACTACAAGACCGAGTATGGACTGCCAGCGCATATTCGAAATCTCCACTTAGTACGTAAACTCTTGAAGCTGGTTGAGATTCGGCCCATTAACGTATCCCGTCCGATTCGAAGGATTGACGGCAAGATGCGGTACGACGACGCTGTATCGACTGAAAAAATTGAATCCGTTGATGTATTCGACCAGCTTGCCGTGCTCGTCGTACACGATAACGGTGCTTCCGGTCGGCGAGAAGGTCGAGTCCAACTGTGCGATGAGGAACAGATGGTGAATCGGGTCGGCCGCTACAGCGGCGCCATTGGTGAGGGGCCCTTTGCTGTAAAAAATGGGAATTTGCACGGCTTTGCCTTTACCGGTCGAACAGATTATAAAACTCGACGTCCATGTCGCCCGTCGTCGTGGTGCACATCGTATCCGTCGTTGGGTCGATCGCCATGCCATTGGGGAAGCCGAAGCCGACACCATAAAAACTGCGCAAGTGCTTTCCGGTCGCCGAATCCATTATATAGAAGGTGGCCGATTCGTGAGGATTGTAGCGCGACCGCCCGAGGTAACCGACCACCGCCTCCTTCGTCGTTGGATCGACCGCCGCATAGTTCGGGAAGCCGTTCTCAAAAAGAAATGCCCTGGGAAAAGCCACCCGTTCTCCCCAAGCGTTGCGAACCGTGTCGTACGTGTATAGGCCGACTGCATCATCGTCCCGTTTGTTCGGGTACAGGGCCATCATGATTTGATTCGATGAGGTCTGATTGTTAGTGACGAAGTTGGGAACGATGCCGAGAATTTGGCGCGGCTTCGTGCGTCCGGTAATCTTGTTGCCCGAGACGGGAGTGATCAGGTCAAAGTAATCGTTGCGCGTCAAGTCCTCATCTCGCTCGACGTCGACGATCCCGACGTCGTTTCCGGCGACTGCGTCGAACAACCGGCTCCACGTTCGCGTTAACGCGCTGCGTCTTTTGAACGACCTTCGTAATCTTGCCGGTGCTCTCATCAAACGTCTCGATGGCGTTGAGCACTTTGCTCCCGAGCACCGTCTCCGTCAGCACGCCGTCGTTCCCATTCTGGTCCATGTCCCAGCCGAAGATTTGGCCGCCAAACTGCGACGCCACAACTGGGCCCAGCGCGCCGACGCTGCGGCGTACGTGAGCCTCTTGCGCCGCGGGTCGAGCCGGCAAACCTGAACCGGTACATGCCGGAAGCGAAATGGCGAGTGCGGCGGCGTATGCCAGCTGCACGGAGCAGCGCAGACGGGAGCGCTCCATAATGCAGGTATCCTCGCGGGAGAATATGAGAAAAGTCTGAAGCGCTGGCCGCTGGTGGGTCGGACCTTCCCTTCCGCATCGAAAGGCGATCAACGGCAAGCGTGCACGGATGCTGCGCCTCAGCGAAGCATACGCGGCATAGTGAGCGGGCGCTCCCGCTGCGTGGGTAAGGAGACGTCATGAATGAAAACATCTCCGGCCTTTCGCGGGCCCTCACAAAAGGCGGCAGCGTTATTATGAGCAACGGGGCCACCGCAGTTGCCCTGGCGGCGTACCCGGCAAACTATACCGGCAGCGTTCGTCTGTTGCTCGATGGCCAGGAAGTCGCAGACGAAGCTGAGTCTCTCGTTCTTCCGGATACCGAAGATGATGAGGAAACGTTGGGGGAGTCCGGGAGCTCTATCGTCGGCGAAGGCGACGGCGGCGAAGCCCGAGGTCGAAGCCACCGAATGGAAGATTAACGCGCGAGTTATTTACTATTCGCGGCGCCGATCGGCTCCGTAAGGCCGGTCCAAGTCTTGTACGCCCTGCCTCCTGTCGGATAACGGAAGAACTCGACGGCTACGGCGGGTCCGATGAGGGTCTTCCGATTGCTAGATCACGGCGTTCGACTAGTCGCCGACCGCCGTTCGTCGGATTGACCGAGCAGCTTACCGGCGTGTAGCTGTTATCGTCCAGCGTCGCGAGCGGCGTGGTGCCGCCGTGAGCGAATTCAACGTTGCTGGTTAGAGGCCGAGGTTTAGTGCGGCTAGCTCTTGGCTATAAGGCGGGAGCGGTAAACGAATCAGCTTCCAAAGAGAAAGGCTAGTCTTGATTAAAACGCTCAGCGACCTCTTTTACGAGACCCTTCGGGACATGTTCTACGCGGAGAAGAAGATTCTCCGAACGCTTCCGAAACTGGCAAAGGCCGTTAACTCGGACGATTTGCGCGAGGCGTTCCTGCACCATCGGGACGAAACCGAAGGACAGGTTGAGCGGATCGAGCGCGTCTTCGAGATTATCGGCAAACCGGCGCGCGGAAAGACTTGCGACGCCATCGACGGCATCCTCGAAGAGGGTAATGAGGTCATGGCGGATTTCAAGGGCAACCCGGCCTTGGATGCCGGTCTTCTTGCAGGAGCGCAAGCGGTTGAGCACTACGAAATATCTCGCTACGGTACGCTGATCGCTTGGGCCAAAGTAATGCGGCTGTCGGAAGCTCCGGCTCTCTTGCAAGAAACGCTCGAGCAGGAAGTCAAAACTGACGAACTGCTGACGAAGATCGCGAAGAAGGCCGTCAACGCCGCGGCAGCCGTAAAATAGTCGCTCGCCGGCTCGAGCTGGACGCTAGTGGCCGGACGCTTGGCTTTCCGATGAGTGGGTAAGAGGCGTCATGGCCATAAACGCGACGCATTACGATTATATTCCTGCGCTTCCGAAGGCCAAGAAGAAGCGCGATCGCGTCGTAAATGCAATTATTGAGACGCCAAAGGCAAGCCGGCATAAGTATGCGTTAATGCCCGAATACGGCATTATCGCGTTTCACGACGTGCTTCCAGAGGACTTGGAGTGGCCCTACGATTATGGCTTCATTCCGCAAACGCTCGCCCCCGACAAGGACCCGGTGGACGTCCTGATTGTGAATCGCGACGGCTTGTTTTCAGGTTGCCTCATCCAGGCGCGCGTCATCGGTGCGATTCGTGAGACGAAGGATGGGATTGAGAACGATCGTTTGATTGCCGTTCCATTACCCAGCCCGGGGACGCCACTTGACACCGACGCGTATAGGGAGATCTCAGACCTACCTCAGGGGACGCTCGAGGGGATCAAGAGTTTTTTGGTGGGCTATTCCTCGGGCCAGGGGCACGCAATAAAGATCAGCGCTGTCGTCGGGGCACGGGAAGCGATGAAAACCATTGCTAGTGGCCGCAAGAAGTTCAAGAAGAAGAGGCCTGCGTAAATCTTCAGCAGCCGCCTTTCATGCCGAACGCTAACGCGCCCGAGTCGAAATCTGATCCGCCGTAGACATCTTCGAAGACGCCCGGACCGATTTTGCCGCGGTTGGCCGACCCGGCGAACACCAAGCCGGCGTTCTGGCTGTATGCCTGTGCTGTGATAGTCGCCACGAGGGTGTGGTTAACGACGAGAAACGAGCCGTAAGGGAACCGTTGGCTGCCAATGACAAGCGACGCCGAGCCGGCATCGCTGCCATTTGCGGTCAGCGTCAGGCAGTACGTACCGTTGCTATGTTGCGAACGAGTCACAGTTACGGGCCAACTGCCGCCGTAACCGTGCGCCATGGCGGCGCCGGCCGACAAAACCATCGCCATGGTTGCACCCGCGGCGATGAGAGTTCGTTTCGAAAAAAGCACAGGCGGTTCTCCTTGTTAGCTACGAGAAGGGATAATGCCGCAGAGTCTAGGTTAGGTTGATGAAAAAAGCCTGAAGCTAAAACGCTTCGCAAAGTTGGCCGGCGCCTGCTGGTTGCCGAGCGCGCATTTCGGGGAAGATAGATCGCATGTTGAGCCGCCGCCGCTTTTTCTTCCGCGCCGCAATCTCCGCGCTGGCGGCGGAGATTGGGTTACGGTTTCGAGCCGCGGCCAAAAGGCCGATCTTACATCCGAACGATCCGCCTGCACCGGCCCTTCCTGCGCACACCATCACGATCGACGTCAACGGCGTCGAGCGAACGCTGACGGTCGAGCCGCGCGTCACGCTCCTCGACGCGTTGCGCGACTGCCTTGGCCTTACGGGTACCAAGAAAGGCTGCGATCAGGGAACCTGCGGCGCGTGCACCGTGATGGTCAACGACCGGCGCATCGATTCGTGCTTGACCCTCGCCGTGATGCACGCGGGCGATCGCGTGGTTACCGTCGAGGGAATCGCGCAAAATGGCACGCTGCATCCGGTACAGCGCGCCTTCATCACCCACGACGGTTTTCAGTGTGGCTTCTGTACGCCGGGACAGATCGTCTCGGCCGTTGCCCTCCTCAACGAAGGCAAGCGGCTCGACCGCGACACCATCCGCACCGAGATGAGCGGCAACCTTTGCCGCTGCGGCTGTTATCCGCACATCGTGGACGCCGTACTCGAGGCGGCCGGGGCGTCGTGAACCCGTTCCGTTACGCGAGACCATCGAGCCCGTCTGCCGCCTTGACCGACTTCGCCGGCGAGCGGCGCGCGCGCTACGTTGCGGGCGGCACGAACATCCTCGATCTAATGAAGATTGCGGTCGAGTCGCCTCCGCTGCTCATCGACATCAACGCGCTTGCGCTCAGCTCGATTGAGGTGAGCGGCGATGCGATTCATGTCGGCGCGCTCGCTCGCCTGACGGACGTTGCAGAGAACGAGAGCGTCCGTGCCCATTTACCGCTGGTTGCGATCGCGCTCGCACAGAGCGCGTCGCCTCAGCTGCGAAACATGGCGACGATCGGCGGTAACCTCCTGCAGCGCACGCGCTGTCCGTACTTTCGCGATACGGCCACGCCCTGCAACAAACGCGCGCCGAAAAGCGGTTGCGGCGCGTTGGGTGGAGAGCTTCGTCGCGAAGCCGTGCTGGGCACCAGCGAACACTGTATCGCGACGCACGCCTCCGATCTCGCCGTGGCGCTTGCGGCGCTCGATGCAACGGTGCACGTTACGGGCCTCTCGGGTAACCGAGAGATCGCGCTGCACGATTTCTATCGCCTTCCGGGCGACACGCCGCACATCGAAACCTCACTGGGCCCCGGCGAGCTGATCGTCGCGGTCTCGTTACCGCTACTGGGCTACGGCGCGCGTTCCACGTACCTCAAAGTGCGCGACCGCGCCCAGTACGACTTCGCGATTGCATCGGCGGCCGTAGCGCTCGATCTGAGCGGCAACACGATTCGTCAAGCGAGGATCGCGCTCGGCGGAGTCGCGACGATCCCCTGGCGATCGCCGCAGGCCGAGGCCCTGCTGCGCGATGCGCCGGCAACGCGCGACGCGTTCGAGCGAGCGGCCGATGCGGCGCTCGCCGAGGCCCGCGGGCGGGGCGGCAACGATTACAAGATTGCGCTTGCGAAGCGCACGCTCGTGCGCGCGCTGGAGATTGCGACAGCATGAGTCAGCCGCTGATCGGCGCCCCACGCGACCGCGTTGATGGCCCGGAAAAGGTCACCGGCGAGGCGCGGTATACGGCCGACGTGGTGATCGAAGGTCTGCTGCACGCCACGGTCGTTCCGAGTGCGATCGCCAACGGGCACATTGTCGGCATCGAGGACGCACAAGCGCGCGCAGCGCCCGGCGTAATTGAAGTAATGACGCAGTACAACGCGCCGAGAGTAAATGCGGCCAAACCCGCCGATAACGATTCGCTGCTCTTTCTGCTTCAGAACGATCGCATCGAGTTCGATCGTCAGCCCGTCGCCGTCGTGATCGCCCAAAGCCTCGAAGAGGCGACCCATGCCGCGCAACTGCTCCGCGTGCACTACGAGGCCGAGCATCCCGAAACGAACTTTGACGCGGCGCCGCGCTACGTTCCCAAAGAGATTTTCGGGGAGCCGGCGACGCACCAGCGCGGCGATCCGCAAAAAGTGTTCGCCACGGCGCCGGTGCGGATCGAGCAGACGTATCGCACGCCGACCGAGCATCACAATCCCATGGAGACGCACGGGACCATCGCGCAGTGGGACGGCGAGCGTTTGACGCTGCACGATTCGAGCCAATGGGCCTTCGGCGTGCGGCGCCGGATAGCTAAAGTCTTTGGTATCGACGCCGAGCAGATTCGGGTCATCGTGCCGTACGTCGGCGGCGCGTTCGGTTCGAAGGGGCAGATGTGGTCGCACGTGGCGCTCGCTGCGATGGCAGCCAAACTCGTAGGTCGTCCGGTCAAGCTGATCGTCACGCGTCCGCAGATGTTCGGATGGGTCGGCCATCGGCCGCAGACCGAGCAACGCGTCGCGCTCGGGGCGCAGCGCGACGGGCGCCTCGTGAGCGTCACGCACGACGTCTTGAGCGAGACGAGCGTCTCCGATGAGTTCGTCGAGCCTTGCGCCGTCTTCAGCCGCGATCTCTATGCGGTCGAAAACTACGGCATGTCGCACGCTCTGCCGCGTCTCAATATCAGCAAGCCCACGTATCAGCGCGGGCCGGGCGAATCGACCGGCTCTTTTGCGATGGAATCGGCAATGGACGAACTCGCGTACGAACTCGACGTCGATCCGCTGGCGCTGCGGTTGCGCAACTACTCGGAGCGCCAGCCCGATTCCGGCAAACCATACAGCAGTAAACAGTTGCGGCAATGCTACGCACGTGCCGCCGAGCGTTTCGATTGGGGCCGCCGCATTTCGCGGCCACGCTCGATGAACGATGGCCGGCTACTCCTTGGGCTCGGCATGGCGACCGCTTCGCGCAACACGCACCGCACCGCCGCCAAAGTGCGCGTTCGCGTCAACTCCGACGGCACCGTCGTCGTTGGCTGTGGAACGATCGAACAGGGTTGTGGTTCGCCAACCGTCTACGCGCAGTTGGCCGCCGAGATTCTAGAAATGCCGTTTGAGCGCGTCCGCTTTGAGTTCGGGGACACGAACTTGCCCGAAGCCCCGCTGGCCGCGGGTTCGCAGACATCGGGAAGCGTTGGCTCCGTCGTCGTCAAGGCGGCAACGTCGTTGCGCGATAAGATCGCCGGCCTCGGCGGCACCCTCCCGGCCGGTGGCATCGTGCTCGACGTCGCCGACGAACCGGGCGAGGAGGACGAATCCTATGCGACGCAAGCCTTCGGCGCGCAGTTCGCGCAAGTCGCCGTGGACCCCGATACCGGTGAAGTGCGCGTCACGCGCTTCGTGGGCGCATTCGACGGTGGACGCATTCTCAACGCGAAGACGGCGAACAGCCAGTTCGTCGGCGGGATCGTCTGGGGCATCAGCATGGCACTTTTCGAAAAGACGCGCTACGACGCACGTACGGCCCGCATCATGAACGCAAATCTGAGCGATTATCTGATACCGACCAACGCCGACATTCCCAATCCCGAAGTCATCGCGATCGAAGCCGACGATCCGCATATCAATCCCGCGCACGTCAAAGGGATCGGCGAGGTCGGCATCACGGGCGCGGCAGCCGCGGTCGCCAACGCCGTCTTCCACGCCACGGGTATCCGCGTTCGCGATCTGCCGATCACCCCAGACAAACTGTTGCTATAGCTGTATTGACGAAGTTGGATACAGCTGCTAGTATCGACGGATGTCGATGCAACGGTGCTGCCCCCCGGCAAAGGTTGTAGAAACGGATTTTGAGCCCGCTGCCGCTCTTCTCAAGGCAATCGCAGACCCTTACCGCCTGACGATGCTAGCGACCCTGGCCTCTTCAGAGGACGAAGTTTGCGTTTGTGATTTTACGGACGCTCTTCCTTTGAATCAGCCGACTATCTCCCATCACTTGCGAATCTTGCGCGAGGCCGGTTTGGTAACATGGGATAGGCGCGGTACGTGGGTGTATTACCAGCTTGCGGCAGGTGCACGAGCGCGACTGAACCATGCCTTAGCCCTCACATTCCCGAAGAAAGTCCATGTGTGAAGACCCACCTGAATCTTTCCACGACCGATCTGGTTAAGAGCGTGCAGTTCTACTCAACGCTGCTGGATGCAAAGCCTGCGAAAATGTTAAATGATTACGCCTTGTTCATCACCGAACAGCCAGGGCTTGAGCTCGCGCTTGATTTAAGGAGCTTCGTCTCCCCCGCGAGCGACGCGCACTATGGCATCTGTGTGGATTCGATCGAGGATGTAGAGCTCGCCGTGAGCCGACTTCAACACGTGGGGCTCGCCTCGTCTATCGAACGTGAAGAGACGTGCTGTTATGCGAACCAAACTAAAGTATGGGCCGTCGATCCAGCGGGCAGACGTTGGGAAATCTATGCGGTGCATCAGGATACCGAAGAGCGGGATGCTACCGGTAGCGCGTGCTGCACGACCGCAGCGAACGAAAGCCGCTCCTGCTGCGGCGATTAGCCTCGTGATGAACGCATCCTTGACGATCCGGCGAGCATCGAGGGACGACGTGGAAGCGATTCGCCGTATCTACAATGAGGGCATAGAGGATCGCGGCGCGACCCTTGATACCGAGCCGAAGTCAGATGAAGCGATTATGCAATGGTGGTCGCAGCACGATGAACGTTACGTCATCCTCGTGGCAACCGAACCAGGCGAGGTAGTTGCCTGGGCCTCACTTAACCGATTCTCCTACCGCTGTGCGCATTCAGAGATCGCCGACCTCTCGGTCTATGTGGCCCGTACCCACCGCAATAAGGGCATCGGATACTCCCTACTGACCGGGCTGGCGCACGAGGCCAGAAAAGGTGCTTTTCGCAAAATCGTACTTCACGCGTTGGACAGAAACGAACGGGGCAAGCGGCTGTACCGCAAGGCCGCCTTCGTAGAGGTTGGAGTCTTCAAGGAGCACGGATTGTTGGATGGGCAATACGTTAACGTAATAGTCATGGAGCACCTACTGCGATGACGTTGCTTAGGCGCAGCACCGCGGAAGCTTTCGGAACCGCCTTCCTTTTGGCGGGGGTGGTTGGCTCCGGCATAATGGCGGAGCGTTTAAGCGGAGGGAATCACGCGATCGCGCTGCTCGCTAACACTCTCGCGACCGGCGGCGTTCTGATGTGCCTGATTGCAGCCCTTGGGCCGATCTCCGGGGCGCATTTCAATCCAGCGGTCTCTTTTGCCGATGCATTGCGCGGCGGCTTACCGTGGCGGGAAGTTCCAGCGTACTTCGTAGCGCAGCTTTCCGGCGCAATGATCGGTGTAGCGGCGGCCAACGCAATGTTTGGGCTCCCACTGTTCTTTGTCTCGCACCACGTACGCACTGGACCTACGCAGTGGATGGGCGAATTCATTGCGACTTTCGGCCTGTTGCTTATCATTTGGGGGTGCGTGCACTCACGCTCTTTGTTCGTTCCCTTCGCCGTCGCCGCGTATATCGTCGCCGCGTACTGGTTTACCGCGTCTACATCGTTCGCGAACCCTGCCGTGACCGTAGCTCGTTCGTTTTCTGATACTTTCGCCGGCATACGTCCGCAGGACGCTCCCGGGTTCGTCGTCGCGCAGTTTCTTGGTGCGGCTTGCGCGACGCTAGCATTTGGGTGGCTCGCGCCGATCGACACGCACGGCGTTGACCCGGTTTTACTCCCTCATGGCGGTGGCCCAGATGCCGCTGCGTAAGGTGAAGCGGGAGGACAAATGAAGAGCGAAGTGCTGTTCGTTTGCGTTGGAAACACGGCGCGCAGTCAGATGGCCGAAGCATTCCTTAATAGCATCTGCCCAGACGATTTTGCAGCTGGAAGCGCCGGCCTCGATCCTGGCACTCTCAATCCTCTCGCGATCGCCGCCATGCACGAAGTCGGCATCGATATATCCGCGAATCGAACAAAGAGCGCATTTGATCTTTTCAAAACTGGCAGACTCTACTCATACGTTATTACGGTCTGCGACGAGACCAGCGCGGAGCGTTGCCCGGTTTTTCCAGGCACAGCGAGACGCCTGCATTGGAGCTTTGCTGATCCCGCGAGCTTCCAGGGATCGTGGGACGAGCGCCTCTCGCAAACACGTATTGTTCGAGACGAGATTCGCGCCCAGATATCGGCTTGGTGCAAAGAAGCGTGCTCTCACAGCCGCTGACCGGCGCCGACACGGCGTTCGCGAGCGAGTCCCCGCAGCGCGGAAACCAACCACGCGCATAAACGGCGGGAAGGAACCTGTCGCCTGCATTCCAAGCCGTGCCCTATGATGCAACCGATTTGTCTAACCTTAGGAACCGTGATTGTGCTCGCGGGCTGTTCGGGGTTTGGAGCCGTACCGCAGAGCGTCGTGCCGCAAACGGAGTCGTCCGCGCATCGCGGGCTGGCCCCAAAGAAGCCGGGGCAGATTCTCTACGTTCTCGTTAACGATGGAACGTATACGAGCTACGTCGCGCTCTACGATGCGTATGCGAAGAGCCCGAAGATGATCGGCAAGATCACCAAAGGTTTGGCGAATCCAGGAGCGATCTGGACGGATTCGAAGGGCGACGTCTTCGTCGGTAACGATACGACCTACACCAGCTCGGTCACGGAGTACGCGCCGCGCACGTACAAGCTGATTCGTACCTACACGAATAGCATCGACCTGCCGTTCGGCGGGATGGTCAACTCGAAGGACGCCATGTACGTCTCGGTCGCGGGTGTCAAAGGACAGACCGAAGGCGGAATCGCTGTCTTTCCGCCAGGAAAGACGAGCCCGTGGGCGATCCTGACCGATAACGTTTACGTTCCGCACGGCCTCGCCCAGGATTCCGCAGGGCACCTCTTCCTCGCGCAGATCTATGGCTTGCAGTCCTCGGTTCTCGAGTTTCCGAAGGCCACGAATAAAAGTAAGGTGCTCCCGCTCAGCGATCTGAACACCGGAGCATTTCTCGAGGATCTCAAACTCGACGCCAACAACGACATCGTCGTCGCCGACGCCAATCTCAACAGCGTGCGTTTCTACCCGCCGCCGTACAAGAACGAAAGCATGGCGTTGACGAGCGGTCTCTCCGCTCCGACCGCGCTCGTCTACGGCGCCGACGGTTCGCTGTTCGTCGGCAACGAATATGCGGGAGCGAACGGCGATGTCGTCGTCTTTCCGCCCGGCGCGACGCAGCCGAGCGTTCGAATCAGCGATGGAATCACCGGCGGCGTTCTCGGTGTCGCCGTAAGCCCCGCGAAATAGTTACTTCTTCGTGCTCAGTGCCGCGCCGTCGGGTTGCGTAAGCCCCGTGGTGATCGTTTGAGTCGCCGTGCCGCCGGCCGGATAGTTCCAATAGCCGACAGTGGGGACGCTATTGAGGAAGGTTGGCGCGATCACGCGCAGCCCTTTGTGCTTCTTACTACCGAGATTGTTCGTGATCCAGAACTGCCAAACCGCACTCGCGCCGCTCAGCGACGTCGAGCCGACGACGCTTCCCGTCGATCCGGAGAGTTGTATCTGATAGAGTGTCGGCCCGGCGCCGGCTCCAAACGCCAAGTCGGTGCCGTCCCATTGGATCGATCCCGCCGTTAGGCCGCCCGCGCCGCTGACCGGGACCGTCGTTACCGTCGAACTCCCTTTGGGAAGTTCGAAGAGCGTGAAGGCGTCACCGGACCCGTAGGCGTCGCAGAAGAGGTTGCCCTTGTTGTCGTAGCCGCAGCCGGGAAGCCCAGTTTGGCCCGACGGCGTGTAGATCGTGGCCGTTCCGGAGCCGCTCGGGAAGACGACAAAGCAGTCTCCGCAAGTGTTGCCGAGGACGCCAAGTGCGAGGTTCCCCGTCGTTGGATCGACGGAGCAGTTGAGTTCCGGATAGCCCGGAAGATCGAGCGTCCGGATCGGTGTAGAGCCGCCGTGCGCGTAGACTACGACGCTCGTACCGTTGCCGTTGAGAATGAAAACGTCGCCGGCTTTGTTCGAGCAGACGCCCGATGGCGTTTGAAAGCCCGTTAAGGTGCCTTTAAGCTTACCGCCAGGATACGAATAGACTTCTACGTCGTTCGCGCCCTGGTCCGCGACGTAGAGCAGGCTTTTGGACTTCTTCGCATCGGGTGCCATCCACGAACGCGCTGCGTTCGCGGCCGCCGATTGGAATGGATGCGCCGCGGCGCCGCCTACGGATCGTAACTGCGCGGCGGTGCTCTGACCCGTAGCGCCGAGTTGCGCCGGCGATATGCCGCCTCCGCATCCCGCGAGCAGCGCGACCAATGCGGCTGCCCCCAGGGTTTGGAGCCCCAAATGTAATCGCATTTTTTTCAACGCCTCCTAATAAGCAGTGAAGGTTCCGGTTTCGGGCACCGCGCCGCCGTGCCTTCAGCCGGCTACGATGGTGCAAACTCTTCACGAGGGGTCGCAATATCCGGACGCGAACCGCTGGCAGCGTTCCGCGGCTTTCTATAGGGAGAAGTGCAAATGGAAGGGAAGACGAGAGGCAAGTTCCTTACACGATGCGCGCAGTTTTTAGCAGGCTTAGGTCTGTTGCGCGTCCGTCCCGAATACGCGATGGCGCAGACTCCGCAAAGCCTTGCGGGCAACTCGGGCGCGAGCGGCAAACCGCCGTATAACATCGTGTTCATCATCGTCAACCAGCGAGTCGAAAAGCTGCTCGCGGGTTCTGATTATGCGCTGCCCGCAATGAATGCGTTGGCGAGCCACGGTGTCACATTTTCACAACACTTTATCTCATCGGCCCAGTGCTCGCCGTCGAGGGCGTCGTTCCTCACCGGGCAACCGCCTCAAGTTACGGGCGTTATCGATCAGATGCAGTTCTCGTTCGTGCGCAGCCTGAGTCCGGAAATGCCCAATATGGGATCCGTCTTGAAAGCGATGGGCTATAAGACTGCCTATTTCGGAAAGTTCGAAATGGACAAGAGTATCCTCAACCCGAAGCCGAGCGTCAACTACAGCGACGCGGCTCAAGCCTACGGCTTCGATACGTTCAGCGCAGGCGGGGACATTGGCAGCACTCCGGACAGCGGCTACGACAACGACCCCTTCATCGCGGGTGAAAGCGTTCGGTGTCTGCTCGAAATCGCTCCGAGGGCCCGAAAGACGGGCCAGCCCTTCTTTATGGTCGCAAGTTTCGTCAATCCGCACGACATCATGTACGGTGACGGCAACGTTCCCGGCCAACCCGAGGTGCAGAAGCCGGTAGTGCCGCTGGCAATTCCACCACCACCGGCAAACACGATTTACGAGAAGACGTGGCCTTTCACGCTTCCGGCAAGTCTTGACGAGTCGCTCGCTGCCCCCGATATGCCGGGCGCGCTTTCAGAATACAAGAAAGGTTGGGACGGCTGGTCCGGCACGATCCCAACGGATCGCAAAGACATGTGGACGATTTTTTACAACTACTATCTCAACGCAATTCAGGACGTCGACCGCGGCATCCAACAGATCGTTGACGTCATGGATCAAATGGACTTGTGGAAGGATACGGTTGTCGTTTTCACGGCCGATCATGGCGAGATGGGCGGCGCGCACGGAGGAATCAAGGGTAAGGGGCCGTTCGTCTACGAGGAAAACATCCACGTGCCGTTGATTATCGCGCACCCGGACGCGAAGGCCGGTACGAGTTGCCCCGCACTCACCAGTCACCTCGACCTGCTTCCCACATTCGTTGGCCTCACGGGGCTCCCCGACTCGAAACGCCCAGCCGCGGTGAAGTCGCTGCCGGGGCACGACTTCTCGTCGCTCCTCACTGAGCCCGAAAGAGCAAGTGTGACGGCGATACGGCCGGCGATTCTTTTCAACTACGTCGGTCCATCGACCGTTGACGGAGCCTTTCTCAGCAAGACGATGGACACGCAGTTCATGAACGAGACGTCGCCGCCGCTCACCGAAGCGAATCTAACGAAGCGCGGTTTACTCGCTTTGGTGTTTGACGGACGCTACAAGTTCGGCCGGTACTACGCGCCGACCGCGTGTAACACACCGCTAACCATCGCGGAGATCTTCAAAAAGAACGACGTGCAGCTCTTCGACCTGCAAAACGACCCACAGGAAGTTCGAAATCTTGCATTGGATCCCGAAAAGAACCAAGCATTGATCTTACGTATGAACGCGTTGCTCAATGACCTCATGGCAAAGGAAGTCGGTGCAAATGACTGCGAGCTCCTCACCAAGGCCATGGGGTAGCTTCAGCCGCTCCTCTGTTGGCGCCGCGCAGCTTAGATCGCGGGGCTTTTCATTGAGCGGAAGTCGCTGACCAGCATGCCGTAGGGAACGAGATTCCGGAAAGCACCCGACTCGTCGAGGTAGCCGTCACGATAGAGTCCTTCGTCTCGAAAGCCAACCAATTCGTACAAGCGTCGGGCGGCATAATTACTTTCGAGCACTTCGAGAAAGATGCGATGCGCGCCGACATCGTCGAAGCCGTGGCGTATGGCGTACTCCATGGCAAATCTACCGGCCCCGCATCGCTGTTCCGTTACCGCTAGCGCTCGGATCGTAAGTAGCCAGTCGGGAGCAGTTTCCAGTACCATGTTACCGAAAGGCTCACCGCCGCGCTCGATGATGAGATGCTCGAGGTGGACGTCTTCAAGAGCGCGCAGATATTCGTCAACGGAATTGGGCGGATGAAGCTCACCGATGACATGCGGCCTCGCAAAGAGTGCGAGGATAAAATCCGCGTCTTTTGGTGCTGCCTTCCTAATGTGGAAATCCACGCTACCCTTTCCCGCTCGCATTGCGTCTCCCATTTGCTCCGGAGCCCCTTGCCGTTCGAATATCGCGGCGCTAGCGTTAGCTGCGTTTGCGTTGAACCCGATGGGACGACGAACTCACCTGTTCACTCATGACGCTTTCGTTGCCTCAAATTTCCAGTGGCTGGCTGCGCTACCGCTCTTGGCCTGTGAGTGACCTTCCCCGTCCAGGCTCGTTCCAGTTACATGTGCACGCACGATAACGCTATTGTCGTAGCCACCGAGAAAAACGACATAAAAGTGGAGCACCGCACCGTGCGGCGATTGCTTAACCTTCCCGAAAAAAGACGTGTTATCCGGATTGTGGTGGCCTCGGATATAAAAAGGCCCCATAATTTTAAATTGCTTCTGCCGAATTATAATCCGAAAACGGCCCTTCACGGTTTGCCCATTTCGGGTTTCTATATACGAGCCACGATATGTGCCCGTCACGTTCGGCGGCGTCTCGTAACCCCCAGATGTTTCGATCTGGGTAGCCCCCTGCGGCACCGCGCTACTTTGAGGCCCGCCGCACCCGGTGAGCAACGCCACAACAACCAACGCGCCTACGACCGGACGCCCGAGAAGCGAAGGCTTCATCTCTTGCCCCTCCTGAAGCCCGAAGGATTCTCCGGCCCCAGGGCAGGCCCCGTCTTTCCCGTCACGACACCCCGGCAAGCTCGGGGAATTGACCGGAGCAGGCTCTGCTCAGGCAAAGGCGAGGCGGTTAGCGGGTGAGAATTGAACGTAAGCCGCGATAAAATAAGGGAAATCACGTGCGCGCCCGTAGCTCAAACTGGATAGAGCAGGGGACTCCTAAGCCCAAGGTTGTCAGTTCGATTCTGGCCGGGCGCACCATCACTCCCTGTGACGTCCCTAGACTGCGCTTAGGGTGGCAGGGGGCTCGGCTGCCTGTTTCGTCCTTCGACGGAGCCTGTCCTGAGCGAACTCGAAGGGCTCAAGTGACAGCGGGGGCGGTTGAAAGGGGCTGGCGGATGTGCTAGCATTGACTCTCGAACGGACCGCAGGTCCGTTTTCTTAATGTTGTGATAGACTAAAGATGGCAAAAAAAGAATCGCGAGTGATGGTCGTCCTGGCGTGCACGGAGTGCAAGCGCCGGAACTACAACACGCAGAAAAACAAACAGAAGACCACGGACCGGCTGGAGCTCAACAAATACTGCCGCTTCTGCCGATGCCGCAAACCGCACAGGGAAACGAGATAGGGCGGTAGCTCAATTGGTAGAGTCCTGGTCTCCAAAACCAGTTGTTGCAGGTTCGAGTCCTGTCCGCCCTGCCACCCTTCGACTGCGCTCAGGATGACAAATTAAGGTAAACCTTTGGTGAACGAACAGCAAAAAAGAACGGCCCAGTCCATGGCGGGCGGCGATTTCGTGCGCGGCGTCATCGCCGAGCTTCGGCGCGTCACCTGGCCGACGCGCGATGAGTGGATCTCTGCGACAATTCTCACGATCTCGCTGGTGATCGGTATTGGGCTGTTCGTGTTCCTCGTCGACCAGCTCTTCGGGTGGCTCTTCAGCTTAATTCATCCGGTCACAGCTGGGTAGATGCAGACGATGTACGACGCCGAACCGATTGTTGACGAAACGACCATAAGCGAAACGGCCGTCGACGAAACGAAAACTGAAGATCTCCAGATGGGCGATCCGGTCGCGGTCGAGGAGATCGTCGAAGATCCGGCCGCGGAGCTCGAAGACGAGGCACCTTCTGCCGACGTCGTCGACGACGATGCCGTCGCGGCCAAGCCTAAGGATAACCGCAACTGGTTCGTCGTCCACACCTATTCGGGTTACGAAAACAAGGTCAAGGCAAATCTGGAGCGGCGCATCCATTCGATGGGCATGCAAGACAAGATCTTCCGCGTGCTGGTTCCGATGGAGGACGAAGTCGAGTTCAAGGACGGCAAGCGCAAGATCACGCCGAAGAAAGTTTTTCCGGGCTACGTGCTGGTCGAAATGACCATGGACGATCAGTCCTGGTACGTCGTGCGCAACACGCAAGGGGTGACCGGCTTCGTCGGAAGTCCCGGCCCGGGCGAGAAACCCGTGCCGCTGCAGGACAAAGAAGTCAAAACGATTCTCAAGCAGATGGGTATCGAGGCCCCCAAACTCAAGATCGACTTCAAGAAGGGCGATCGCGTCAAGGTCACATCGGGGCCGTTCTTCGACTTCACCGGCGTCGTCGACGAGATCGCGCCGGAGAAGGAGCGCTTACGCGCCCTCATCTCGATCTTCGGTCGCGAAACGCCCGTCGAACTGGAGTTCTTCCAAGTCGAAAAGGTTTAGCGAACGCATTCACCCCGGCGTTTGCAACTGATACTAGCGGGGGAGAAGCGACGAGAGTCGTTTCGAAAGGAGATATTTCATGGCTAAGAAGGTAGTTGGCAAGATCGGCCTGCAGATTCCGGCAGGCAAGGCGACGCCGGCTCCGCCGATCGGACCCGCGCTGGGCCCCTACTCGCTCAACATTATGGACTTCTGCAAGCAGTACAACGAACGCACTGCTTCACAGGCCGGGATGATCATCCCCGTCGAGATCACGGTCTTCGACGACCGCACGTTTACGTTCATCACGAAGACGCCCCCGGCGTCTTTCCTGATCAAACAGGCGTTGGGGATCGAGTCGGGCAGCAAAGAGCCGAACCGCAACAAAGTCGGTAAGCTCACCCAGAAGCAGCTCGAAGATATCGCGAAGGTGAAGATGCCCGACATCAACGCCAACGACATGAACGCGGCCAAGAAGATCGTCGCCGGAACGGCGCGATCGATGGGCGTGGAAGTGGAGGCGTAAGATGGCGCAGCATCACGGAAAACGTTTCAAGGCACTCGCCACAGGCTTCGATGCCGCCAAGCTCTTCTCGACGCCCGAAGCGATTGCGCTCGTCAAGAAGAACGCCAACGCAAAGTTTAACGAAACCGTCGAGGTACACATTCGCCTGGGCGTCGACCCGAAGAAGAGCGATCAAAACGTTCGCGGCACGGTGCTGTTGCCGCATGGAACGGGGCGCACGGTTCGCGTTATCGCGTTTGCCAAAGGCGATAATGCGAAGGCCGCGCAAGAAGCCGGCGCCGATATTGTCGGCGACCAGGATCTGATCGATCGGGTCAAGGGCGGCTTTACGGAGTTCGACGTCGCCGTCGCGACGCCCGATATGATGGCGTCGGTCGGCAAAGAGCTCGGACGCATCCTCGCCCAGAAGATGCCCAACCCCAAGGCCGGAACCGTGACGGCAAATATCGCCGGCGCGATTCGCGACATCAAGGCCGGTAAGGTGGAGTACCGTCCCGATAAGACCGGCATCGTGCATACGATCGTCGGGAAGGCGAGCTTCGAAGAGGCGCATCTGCTCGAGAACGTCACGACGCTGCTCGACGCGATCGTCCGCGCAAAGCCGGCGGCCGCGAAAGGCACCTACGTTCGTAGCGTAACGCTGGCCAGCACGATGGGTCCCGGCGTCAAGGTCGACCCGAACCGGATCAAAGCGACAGCCTAGCTCTTATCGGCGTCGCTGAAAGTATCAGCGGCGGGACCCGTCGGCTAGAAGAAGTTGACGTGGCCGGTGTGCAGATCGTAGATGCCGCCGGCTACTTCGGCATCGCCTCGCGAGACCGCTTCGGCGATGATTTTTGAGCCCGCCGTCATCTCGCGCATGTTGCGCCGCACATTTTCGACGATCGCGTTTGCGACCCAATCGCCCGGCACTCCGCGGGCGGCTTTGGCGGCGGGAGCGATTGCTTCAACGATGGTTGCGATGTGCCCGGGTTGCGTCGCTCCGTCTTTTACGTACGAGACAGCCGCACTTACCGCTCCGCATTTCGTATGCCCGAGCACGACGATCAGCCGCGCCTTCAGAACGGCGACGCCATACTCGATCGAGCCAAAGTTCGCGTCGTTCAGAAAGTTGCCGGCGACGCGAACGGCAAAGACGTTGCCGGGAATTTGATCGAAGACCGTTTCGATCGGGACGCGAGAATCGGAGCAGCCAAGTATGATTGCGAAGGGATTCTGCCCGCTAGCGAGCTCGACTAGGAGCGCGGTTTGCGGTCCGCTGCGGGGCTGCCCGGCGACATAGCGGACGTTGCCGTATTTGAGTTTCTCGAGTGCATCGGCCGGACTGCGTGCGCCCATTTCGAGGCGAGGAGTTGACTGTTCGGCCGCCCGAGCCTGCGAGATCGAGAGCGCCTCGCCCGCACAGGCCGCAGCCAACCCGATGCCGGCGCGTCCAAGGAAGGCTTCACGGCTAAAATCGCGTTGAGCGTGTTCCATCCCGGCGGCTTCTGGCTGGGGGTCAGGTATCTTGCTAATTCGAGGCGGTGAGTGCGCGAACTTGCGCTTCCAATTCGGCGATGCGTGCGTGGGAGCGATCGGCATCGATGTGATCGTAGGCCGCGCCGGCGCTGCGCGCGACGGCTCCGAGCAGCGCCTGTTCGTCGGACGTCAATGCCATGCCGTTTGAGCGCGAGCCGTAGAGGACGAAGCCGAAAACCGATCCGCGCATCAGCAACGGAACGACCAGCGACGGCGTTTTGGCAGCCCCCGGAAGAATCGTTTGCGCGCGCGGACTCCCGTCGAGGACGATCGGCGCGAGCTCGGCGCGCAGTTCGACGATGAGCGGATCCTCGGCATCGATGCTCTCCGACTCCGTTTTCGTCCAGCCACGGGCGGCCGTTCGTTCGAAGGGCTTGCCGGAGGCCGGCGCGAGAAAGAGTGCCGCCGAGTTAAGGCCGAGCACGCGGATGGGTTCGTCGACGAGAAATTCGATCAGCGTCTTTTCCGAAGACGTGTTGGCGAGCGCGCGGGATGCGCGGCGCAGAGCTTCTTCGGAGCGGCGTTGATCGCGAAAGAAGAACGTGTTCAAGAAATCTTCGATTCGGCCGTGCAGCGCGTTGAGCGTGAAGCCGATTGCGAGTGCGGCGAAGAGGCTAATATAAATCGCGGGCTTCGTGCTTTCGAAGATTTGTTCGGCCAGCCACTCGAAGGTGCCGAAGAGCAGGAGCAAGCCCGCAGTGATGATCCCATAGACGGCCGCGCGTCCGATCGCAAAGCGAAAATCGACCACGCGCTCCGAGAGCAGACCGTAGAGGACAAAGACCGATCCGACGAGATTGAACCACGGGAGTAAAGCCCCGGTCCACGATTGCACGTACAGGACCGGGAGCGAGGTGTTGCCGATGAGCGTGCTGCAAACGTTGGCGACTGCCCACGTCAAATCGAGAATCGGTCCCAGAGCAATGCCCGAGATCACCCACGTGACCCGGGTGCGATCGATCGCGGTCGCACCAGAAGCGATGTAGGCCAGCGCGGCGAGCACCACCACGAGCAGCACGACGTCGCTCCCGCTCATGAAGAGATTGGTCGGTCCGGGGAAACCGTACTTTTGAAAGACCGTCCAAACGATCGGATCCACCCACGCGATGAAGACGGCGATTGAGAGTACGACTGCGCCGCCGAAGAACCAGGGCCACGCGCGCCCCGAGCGGCCGTAGAGCCGATGCGCGAAGACGAGGATCATCAGCTGCGTCAGCGGATAGACGGCCTGGATGGCAAGGTCGCTGGCGACGTTGATCGGCCATACCGCCAAATCGAGGGCGCCTTGGTTGATCTTGATGAGCATCAGGATCGTATAGGCATAGAACGCGAGCGTAATCGGACGCGGCCGCAGCAGGAAGAGCGCGCTCGCCAGGGCCAGCGTTAAAAAGAAGCTCAGCGGCACGCCGACGTCGCGCGCCAGCGTCGCCCGCCGGGAGTAGTCGGTAGAACCGGCGGGCAACGTCGTGACGAAGGTCCGGCCGTCGCGCGTCGCTGTTAGCGTCAGGCGCGTTCCGGCGTGCGCTCCCCGCAACAACGAGAAGCGCTGCGTCGGCGAGAGATCCTGCAGATCGATGCTGTCACCGGTACGCAAGGCCCCGTGCGGCGCGGCCGCCGAGATGACTTGGACGCGGCTGGTATTGTCAACCAGCACGACGGAGTACGCGCCTAGGTGAGACGAATGATACTCCACCACCACGAAGACGAGCGCCATAAAGACCGTGCCGATCGCGACGACGGCTAGCGAGAGGCGTTCGCAGATAAACCGGACTGCCGACTTGACCGGCTCGCGTGACATGCGACCGCCTTCTCGGCCAGCGGAATTTATTCTTTCGCGGAGCGAGGGGGCAGCTGGTTGCTCGCTGGCGATGTTGCGTCTCCGCCACGGCTATGGTAGTCTACGGGCTGGCTCCATAGACCGTGGCCGGCCGCAAGGCCTTAATTTTTGCATAAAACGCAAAGACTACCGAGGACGCAAGAATGAGAAGCTGCGCACCGCTTCGGCGATGCGAACTTTCAACGATGCGCCTCGAACGGGGCGCTTTTCTTTTTCGCTTTGGCGCGTTTGCGCCGGGAAACATCGAATGCCAACCGCACGTAAGGAAGCCTCAGTCGGAAAACTCACCGAGAAACTCGCCGCGGCGAAGAGCCTGTTCTTTACCGATTATGCCGGGCTGACCGTCGGAGAGATCACCAAACTTCGCGGGGAGCTGCGCAAAGACGGCAGCAGTTATTCGGTCGTCAAGAACACGCTCTTCCGCATCGCCGCCGGCGACCTCGCCACGCTGTTCGAATCGATTCTCGCGGGTCCGACGGGCGTCGTTTTTGCGGGGGCCGATCCGGTGGCGCCGGCCAAAGCGCTCAAGACCTTTAGCGATACCGTAAAAAAACTCGGAATCAAGGCGGCGTACATCGACGGCCAAATCGTCGGCGCAAAGCACGTAGAAATCCTCGCCAAACTTCCACCGAAAATCGAACTCCTCGCTTCGCTCGTCGGCACGCTTGCGAATCCGCTTCGCGGCCTCGTTACCGTGCTATCGGGCAACCAGAGCGGACTCGTCCGCGCGCTCAACGCCATTCGCGAGCAAAAAGCCGCAGCCTCAAACGCTTAGATAAGGAAGAGAAACACGTATCATGGCAATTGCCGAAGTCATCGAACAAATTGATAAACTCACCGTTCTCGAACTCGCCGATCTCGTCAAGCAGCTCGAGGAGAAGTACGGCGTCTCTGCGGCCGCACCGGTCGCAATGATGGCCGCCGGGCCGGCCGCCGCAGCGCCGGAAGCCGAGAAGACCGAGTTCGACGTTGTTTTGGCCGAAATTGGGCCGGAGAAGATCAAGGTCATCAAGGCCGTCCGCGAACTTACCAGCCTCGGCCTTACCGAAGCCAAGGCGTTCGTCGAGAGCGCTCCCAAGGCCGTTAAGGAAGGCGTTACGAAAGACGAAGCCGAGCAGGTGAAGAAGAAGCTCGAAGACGCGGGCGCAAAGGTCGAAATCAAATAGGATCGCAAGCGACGCCCGAGCTTCCGGGGTGGGTGCAGCTGCTCCCACTCCTGATCGTGGTCGTCGTGCTCGCCGTTCGCATGATACGGCCGCAGCGCATCAGCGTCACGCGGATGTGGGTCTCGCCGATCATTCTCTGCGTGCTAACGGCGTGGGTGATCTACGCCAACGACCAGCTCTACCCGGCGCCGCCGATCGAGATTGCCGTCGCGCTCTTCATCGGCGCCGTAGCGGGCCTGCCCTTCGGAATTCTGCGCGGGATGCACACCGACGTGCGCCCAACGGATAAACCCGGCGTCATGCACCTGGGCTCGTCGTGGGTGACGATCGCGATCTTTGCGGTCGCCTTTGGATTGCGATACGCGATCCGGATGGCGATGCCGCTACGCGGGGAGCTGACGGGCACGATCGGCGACGGGCTCCTCGCCTTCGCGATCGTTTTTATCGCATCGAGTTATTTCGTTATCTTCCGAAAGTACGAAGGGCTCGCGCGAATTTCGAAGGGACCGGCTTGAAACCGATCCCTTCATAGACGCTCGCGTCTAGAGGTTGAGAGTTAGCACCAGTATCCGGGAACCCAGTAATAGCCGTGATGCTTCGTATAACGCCAGTGCCCTTGGCACCACGCGCCGGCGTGTTTAGCCCAATAGCCGTGACTCCAAACGTAGCGGCCGCCGGACCAGCGGTAGTAGCCGCCAACCCAAACATAGCCGGCATGAGGCCGTGCTGGACGGGTTTCGTAGATAGCGGCCGGGGGCCCGACCTGGACGTAGACATAGTCGGCCGGCGCCGGCGCCGGCAGCGCGGTAAGGGCGAATCCCAGACCCATCATGGTCGCAATGAAAAAGTGCTTTATCAACTTGAGATCCTTTCACAGGAACGAAGCCAAGGTAAGCTGGGCTTCGAATTACTTCTACCCACAATGAAGTTCCCGCCAAGCGCTCGTCGTAGGACGGCCGCCTAGCGCAGGAAGGCCACCAGTAGAAGCGCCACGATGTTGAGCACCTTAATCATCGGATTGATCGCGGGCCCGGCGGTGTCTTTGTAGGGATCACCGACGGTGTCGCCGGTGACGGCGGCTTGGTGTGCGATGGAGCCCTTTCCGCCGTAGTTGCCGTCTTCGATGAACTTCTTGGCGTTATCCCAGGCGCCACCGCCCGACGTGAACGAGATCGCGACGAAGAACCCGGTGACGATCGAGCCGACCAGAATGCCGCCCATCATCTGTGCGCCGGTATCGCCGGGCAAGATATTAAAATACGAGAGCAGCACCACGACGACCGGAACGCCGACGGGAATCAGGGCCGGGACGATCATTTCGTGCAGTGCGGCACGCGTGACGATGTCGACGGTCGTGCCGTAGTTCGGCCGCGTGGTGCCGGCCATGATGCCGGGATTCTCGCGGAACTGACGGCGCACGTCCTCCACCACGGCACCCGCGGCGCGGCCAACGGCCTCCATCGAAAGCGACGCAAAGAGATAGGGCAATAGGCCGCCGATAAAGAGGCCGGCGAGTACGTACGGATTTCCAACCGCGAAGAGGTTGCGGACTCCCTCGATGCACGCCGTCGTTTCGTCGGCGCCGCATTTGTGGTTGGTGAGCTGTTGGAGGAACGAGGCAAAGAGCACGAGGGCCGCAAGCGCGGCGGAGCCGATTGCGTAGCCTTTGGTGACGGCCTTCGTCGTGTTGCCGACGGCGTCGAGCGGATCGGTGACGTTGCGAACGTCTTCGGGCATATCGGCCATTTCGGCGATGCCGCCCGCGTTATCGGTGATCGGTCCGAACGCGTCGATCGCTACGACGATTCCGGCGAGCGAGAGCATCGCCGTAACGGCGATGCCGACGCCGTAAACGCCGTCGAGCCCAAAGCTGATCAGCAAGCCGACCACGATGACGAGGGCCGGAAGCGCCGTGGCCTGCATCGAGACCGCCAGGCCGGCGATGATGTTGGTCGCGTGACCGGTAACCGATGCCCGCGCGATGCGCTGCACCGGCGGGAACTGCGAGCCGGTGTAATACTCGGTGATAAATGTAATCAGGCCGGTAATCACGATGCCGATGATGGCGCAGATAAAGATGCCCGTTGCGCTCACGAGGCTTTGACCGCCGAAAACCCATTGCGTTACGAAGTAGAAGCCTATGAGGGCCAGAACGCCGGTGACGGCCATACCGCGATAGAGCGCCGACATGATCTTGTTGCGGCGGACACCGCCGACTCCCACGAAGAGCGCGCCGATGATCGAGGCGACGATCGAGACGGCGCCCAGCAGCAAAGGGAAGGTCGTGGCGCCGGGCAGCTTCGAGCCGAAGAGCAGATTTCCGAGCAACATCGCGGCGACGGTCGTGACGCAGTAGGTCTCGAAAAGGTCCGCGGCCATGCCGGCACAATCGCCGACGTTGTCGCCGACGTTGTCGGCGATGACGGCCGGATTGCGCGGGTCGTCTTCGGGGATTCCCGCTTCGACTTTACCGACGAGATCGGCGCCGACGTCGGCCGCCTTCGTATAGATACCGCCGCCGAGACGCGCGAAGACCGAGATGAGCGAGCAGCCGAAGGCTAGGCCGACCATTGCGTTGAGCGAGGTCGCGTTGTCGCCGCCGTTGACGTACATGAGGATGGCGTAGTAGCCGGAGACCGCGAGCAAACCCAGGCCGACCACGAGCATGCCGGTAACGGTGCCGCCGCGGAAGGCGACGTTGAGCGCCGGCCCGAGGCCGCCGCGCGCGGCTTCGGCGGTCCGAACGTTTGCCCGCACGGAGACGATCATGCCGATGAAGCCGGCCGCTCCCGAAAGGATCGCGCCGATCAAGAAGCCGATGGCCGCTTCCCTGCCCAGCGTAGGAGCGAAGAGAATTACGATGGCCAGGACGATCGCGACGATGCCGATCGTTCGGTACTGGCGTTGGAGGAAGGCCATCGCGCCTTCCTGGATGGCGGCGGCGATTTCGCGCATGCGCTCGTTGCCGGCGGGCTGAGCCAGAACCCAGAAGGTCAGGGCGACTCCGTAGAGCACCGCCAGGACACCCCCAATTAAGCCGGCTGAAATCGCTGTCTGTGCGGTCATCCTTATCTTTCAGTTAAGCAAAAATACTGGCCCCGGAGGGCCGAGCGGCTTGCCTACTCCGGCGAGACGCGCAAGTCCTACGAGGCGGCGCCGGGCGCTCGGTTTTCCGAGGACTCCAATGATGGCCGGGGTATTGCGGTGGGAAAGATGTGAGTCAACCAATGGCGCGCGCACCCACCAACCGCCGCTACTCCATCGACGGCAGTCTGCTTACGCGAGCGGAGGTCGTCCATAAGTACTTGCACCTTGTCAAGTATGTCGCGGGACGGATCTCGATGCACCTGCCGTCCAGCGTGGACATCAACGATTTGATCAACGACGGCGTCTTCGGCTTGCTCGATGCGATCGAAAAATACGACCGGAGCCGTTCGGTCAAGTTCGAAACGTATGCAGTCACCCGGATCAACGGAGCGATTCTCGATGCCTTGCGATCGCTCGACTGGGTTCCGCGAACGATCCGCCAACGCGCCCGCGAACTGGAGCGCGCGTATGAGGAGCTCGAGATGCGCCACGGCCGAGCGCCGACCGATGAGGAGCTGGCAGCGCACCTTGGCCTTTCGCCCGAGGAGCTCGTTCGGACAATCAAGCTCGCGCGCGGCACGACTCTGGTTTCGCTCGAGGAGTTGCTGCCCAACCAGAGCGGCGAAGGTCTGGCATTGGCCGATACGCTCAAAGACGAGGAGAGCGACGTCGCGCGTGACCTCGAACACGACGAAGTACGCGCCGAGCTCGTGCATTCGGTCGAGTCGCTGCCGCCGCAAGAACGGATCGTCATCCAACTCTATTACTTCGAAGGGAAGCGCCTGCGAGAGATCAAGGCCGCGCTCGGCGTTTCGGAATCGCGCGTTTCGCAGATCCATACCGCGGCGGTCGCGCATCTAAAGAAGATATTCCGTGGGCCATAGCTTGTTGGACGACGCCGTGGCAAACCTCGTCACGCGGGCGGACGTCATCGAAACGATTGGCCGGCTCAAATCGGAGCTGCGGGCATCGACCGAGCCTTTTGTGTGGGCGACGATCGCTCTACAGAACATAGCGGACGTTCCGGCCGAGATCGGATCGGCCTGGATATTTGCGCTGCGAGCCGAGCGTTGGTCGGGGGAACACTACCACCCCAATAGCGTTCAGCACATGGTCGTTATCGAGGGTCACGGCCGTTCGCGAATTTGCAGCACGATCGGCGAGGTGGTCGCACTTGGCGACGGCTCGCTCGGCGATGCATGGGTCGTGATCGCCCCCGGCGTACCGCACGAGTTTTATCCGGAAAAAGACGACATGATCGTGATGTCGTTCCACACCGCGACAGCACAAGAGCTGCTTGAAGTTTCCGAGAGCGCCGCTTCGATCCGGCACTACGAATAGCCGGCCAGTGGCCGGCAGGGGAGTTTGGCGATTGCTACAAAGGTCTGGTTCTTCAATTCCGTCTCTTTCGGAGGAACACCCATGTTGCAGATAGTCTCTCGCCGCGTGTTGTGTGCAGCCGCGGCTTTGTCATTCGCGGCCGGTTGTTCGGGCAATAGCTTGACTTCCGGCGGATCTTCTGCGCTTACACCATCGACGCGTGTAGCCGGTGAGGCCGGGCGCATACTGCCGGGTCCCGTTGTGTCGGGCCCGATTTTCATTCCGCTGACTCACCCGGTAACGAACGCTCCCAAAGGCTGGCCCGACAAGAAGAAGAAGAAAAAATCAATCCTCTTCGTGGCCGATTGTGACAGTGGCGTTCTCATGTACGATCCGACCAAGGCGAACAGCTCGCCCATAGGATCGATCACCACGGGAACCGATTGTGCCTTCGGCGCCGCGGTCGATAAAGCCGGAAATCTCTACGTCGGCAATATTTCGGGCAACTCTGTCACCGTGTATCCCAAAGGCCAGACGTCACCAAGCTTAACGATCACCGAAGGGGTCTCGTCGCCGTACTCCGTCGCCGTCGACTCAAAGGGTAACGTCTTCGTGAGCAACCTCGGCAACAACACGATCACGGCCTACGCGACGGGACAGACATCGGCATACGAGACGATTGCTTTTAACAACTACGGGCAAGCAGTCGGCATCGGCACCGACGGCAGCGACAACCTCTGGGTTGCCTGCGACACCACCAACACCGTCTTCGAGATCAAAGCGGGCTCGGCAGGCGTTACGAACCCAGGTCTCACTGGGACCGAAGGGCCGATCGGCGTTTCGTTTGGTCCGAAGGACGAGCTGTTCGTTTCGAATTTCTCGGCGACCGATGTAACCGTGTACAAATCTGGTCAAACGAGCCCGTTCGAAACGATCACCGACGGCCTGACGGGTCCGACACAAAACGGAGTTACCGCCGCCGGCGCGTTCTTCCAAAGCAATCAAGACGACAACGTGGTAGGTTTCAAGAAAGGGCAAACCACGCTCTTTTCCACGCTGGCAGCCTCGTCGGCCGCACAGATTGCGTCTTCGCCACTAGTCAAGAAGTAGTCGGTTGGGGTCTTGGGGCGCGACGAAGAATCGCGCCCCAAGGCTAAAGTGCGCGAGGTGCTCGGCGGGAAGTAACAAGCCGAGTACTTAAAGTGCCGGCTAAGACCGTGCGAACTTTAGCAATCGTTCTTTCGCTTTCGATTTGTGGTGTTGTGGCGTTGACCGCTCAAACGCCCGCGCCCGCCTCCCCGCCGGGCAAGCCGCTGCGCCATTTAGAATACTCTTTCACCGTCGCAGTGCAAGGCTTACAGAGCAACGAAATCAAGGGGCCCAGCGGCGTGCAAACCGTCAACAACGCGGGGAACGTTGTCGCCCCGGAAGGGGGCAACGGCACCATGCTCGTCGACGTGCTCTCCGTCGCGCCCGACGGCGCGCTGGTAGTGCGTATCGCCGAGTTGCTCCAAAACGAGCCGCGACCGCGGCAAGCGTATACCTGTAACGTCTACGGCAACACCTCGGTCTTCTGTCCCTCGACGGCGACACCAAGCGCCGCGGAATGGGTTTTGCTCAGCTATCTAGGGCGGCAGTTCATCGACGCCGCGCCGTGGGATGCGCAAGGCCACTGGCAACGCAAGGAGCAGTCGGCGGGCTTCGATGTCGAGGATGATTTCACGCTGGTCGACGCCGGCGACGGCAAGAAAGTCATCGTGCGCGAGATAAAGACGACGCAGCTCCACAACGGCGGTTTCGACAACCAGACCTCCGATATCACCATTAACTACGATCGCGCCATGGAAGTCCCCGCGGTCATCCACGCCGATGTGGCGACGGCCGGCGGTGCCGAAACGAGCAGCGCCAGCTACGTCTTTACGCTCGTGAAGGACTCATTCGTCAAACCAAAACCATAGGTCCCGGCAGGGTCGTCGCTCAGGATGACGTGGGGAGGGGCGCGAAGCGGTTTTCCGGACGGATGAGATAACCCACCGCGCTGAGCGCAAAGACTGCGCCGAGAACGAAGATTAGTACGAGCGCCATCGCTTCCCCGTAGCTCGTGTGTTGAGCGAACGACGCTTCCAGTTGGGCGGTGCCGGCGGCAACGAGGTTGCCAAGTTGATAGGTAAAGCCGGTGAAGGTCGCTCGCACTTCTGGAGGAGAGAGCTCGTTGAGATGCGCGGGAATGACACCCCACGCTCCCTGTATCCCAAACTGCATTGCAAAACCGCCGGCCGCGAGGAGGGCGATCGTTGGACTGAATGCCCAGAGCGGAATCATACACGCAGCGAGCACCGCGCAAAACATCACCACAGGGCGGCGCCCGAAGCGCTGCGAGAGCGTGCCGAACGTGAAGCCTCCAAGAATCGCGCCGACCGCGGCGATGATCGAGAGCGTTGACGTTTGGCCGGGCGAGAACCCATGTTGTTTCTGCAAGAACGTGGCGTAGAGATCTTGCGTGCCGTGCGACATCGCGTTGAGCGCCGCCATGAACGCGATGCAGTAAATAAAAAGCGGCCAGTACGATCGTAGCGATTGCAGAATAAGGGTTTTTCGCACGGTCACGCGCCGCGCACGCTCCGCCAGCCAGACGGGAGATTCAGGCACGCTCGAGCGGATGAAGAGAATGAGGCCGGCCGGCAGCGCGCCGATGACAAAGAGTCCGCGCCAGTCCCACTTCGTAAAGTGAAAGACCAGAAAATACGCGAGCGCGGCGAGGAGATATCCCCACATGTAACCTTGTTGCAGCAGCCCGCTGAAGAAGCCGCGGCGCTGCGGCGGAAGCACTTCCATCACCATTGCCGCGCCAAGTCCCCACTCGCCGCCCATTGCAATGCCGAACAACGCGCGCAACACCAGAAAGACGGTGAAGTTCGGCGAGAATGCCGTGAGCAGCTCGAACAGCGAGTAGAGCGCGATGTCGATCATCAGCGGCGTGCGCCGTCCGTAGCGATCGGCAAGCCACCCGAAGAGCAGCGCGCCGATCGGGCGGCACGCCAGCGTCAGCGTGATCGCGAGGGCGACTTGCGGAATGGCTTGCCCGAAGCTCGTCGCGATACGCCCGATAACGAAGGTGAGAAGAAAGAAGTCGAACGCGTCGAGCGACCATCCGAGGAAACTCGCGATGAAGGTCTTGCGCGCCGCCGCCGTCATCTGGGTTATGTCGAGGTCGCCGCTACCTCATCCTTCGTCCTTCGACGGAGCCTGTGCTGAGCGGAGTCGAAGCGCTCAGGATGACAAAGGGAGTTTAGGGTGAGGAGCTGGGCGACGTTGTCGCGGAGGGTGAAGGCGAGGGAGTCGGCGTGCTGCCGGGCGGGAGCTGCGCGCCGTAGAGCGCGACGAGCCAAACCTGCGTGTGGCGCACGGTTATCTGTGGGACGTTAAACGTAAACTGCACGACGTTGCTATTCGGCGACGTCCATTTCGCGTAGTTGCCGATTATTTGATCGGTGCGCTTGCCGCGAACCGTGGTTTCGTTAAACAGCTGGAGCGCGAAGACGCGGCCGTTTAACTGCATCGCCGGCAGCGTGTACTGTAACGTCGTGCCGCCTCCGAGCGCGAAATCCAGATTGCTCTGCAAACGGATCGCCATCAGCGGCGTGACGCGCAAGAAGAGGGCGTTGGGATTGACCATCGACGGCACGTCTTTGGGCAGCGGCTCGGTTTGCAGCGTGATCATTCCGCCTGGACTTGGCGACGGGCTCGGCGTGTCGTCTTCGTCGTCGCTGTCGTCGGACGAAGACGTCGGTGATGGAGAGGGCGTGGGGCTCGCGGTCGGCTTTGGGCTGCTGCCCGGAGATTTGCCCGGCGACGGGGTCGGCATGTTGAAGGCGAGGTTGCACGTGTACTGCTGATTGAAGAGCTGCACGTTGGGACACTTCATGCCGGCGGGTCCCTGCGAGATCGGATATTGGGCTTCGTTGGGCCCTAGAGTCGCACCGGGATTGGCAAGCTGTTCTTGACCGTTCATGCCGATCGACGGACCCGACATTCCGCCATTGGCGCCACCGTTTAATCCGCCCGGGCCTCCGCTGTTGATGCCGCCCGCATTCATCGCGCCGGGCTGCGAGACGGGCGGCGTCATGTCGCCCATACCACTATCGAGGCCGCTGCCTTGGCAGGAAGCCAGCACTAGAGCGAGCGCCGCAAAAACGGCGCGAGCGTCGCATTTCATTCTTTTCATCGCCTTGCCTCGGCCACGGTCTTTAACTCGTCAACGAAGGAGTCGACTGAAATGGTTCGTTTCTCTTCGATACCGCGTTGATTGATATTGACGGTACCGTCCTCGACTTCTCGTTTACCGGCGACTAAGATGTACGGCACTTTCTGAGTCTTCCAGTGCCGAATCTTGTAGCCGAGTTTTTCATTCGATTCGTCGAGCTGGGCCCGAAAGCCCGCTTTCTCGAGCCGGTTGACCACATCACGAGCATACCCCATTTCATGTTCGGAGATGGGCGCGACGACTGCTTGAACCGGCGCCAACCATGCCGGAAAGGCGCCGCCGTAATGCTCGATGAGAATACCAAAGAAGCGCTCGAGCGATCCCGCCAGGGCACGATGAATCATGACCGGCCGGTGATCCTGGCCGTCGGCTGCTCGGTATTTCAAGTCAAAGCGAGCTGGCAATATGAAGTCGACCTGCACGGTTCCGAGCTGCCATGGACGTCCGAGCGCGTCGCGCACGTTGATGTCGAGCTTGGGGCCGTAGAAAGCGCCTCCGCCTTCATCGACATCAAAGGAAAGGCCGCTGCGTTCTAACGCATTTCTAATCGCTGCTTCGGCGATGGCATCGGTCTCGCCGCGATCCTCGGGCGCTCGAGTGGAGAGCACGTATTGAAAATCGACGAAGGCAAAGGCTTTCATGAGCCGAAGCGCCTCATCGAGCGTTTGCTCGAACTCGTGCTGGAGCTGGTCGGGCATGCAGAAGAGGTGGGCATCGTCTTGGGTGAAGCCGCGGACTCGCGTGAGGCCGTGCAGCACCCCCGAGCGCTCGAAGCGATAGACCGTCCCGAACTCCGAGTAGCGCAGGGGAAGCTCCCGATAGCTACGCAACCGGTCCTTGTAAATCAGGATGTGGCCGGGGCAGTTCATCGGCTTGAGCCGAAAGCGCTGCCCCTCCACCTCGAGCGGGCCGAACATGTTCTCACCGAAATTATCAAGGTGACCTGAGATTTCGTAGAGACGCTCGTGCGCGATGTGCGGCGTCACGACCGGCTGATAGCCGCGCTCGTGAAGGCCCTCGCGAATGAAATTCTCGATGATCCCGCGGACGATCGCGCCCTTAGGGTGCCAGAAGACGAGCCCGCCGCCGGCCTGTTCCTCGATGGAGAAGAGATCGAGCTCGGCGCCGAGCTTGCGATGATCGCGTCGCCGCGCCTCCTCGAGACGCGCCAAATATGCCTCGAGCTCCTCGCGGTCGTACCACGCCGTGCCGTAGATGCGCTGCAGCATCGGCTTGTGCTCGTCCCCGCGCCAATAGGATCCCGCCACATTCGTGAGCTTAAACGCGCCGATTCCACCAGTGGATTGCGCATGGCCGCCACGGCAGAGATCCGTAAACTCACCGATGGTATAGAGCGTGATCGGCTGATCCTCGGGAATCTCGCGCGCCATCTCGACCTTGTACGGATTGGCGGCAAACTCGGCGATTGCGTCGTGGCGCGTCACCTCGCGCCCCGTCATCGGGTAATCGGCCGCGGCGATCTCGGCCATCCGGCGTTCGAGGCATTCGAGATCATCGGGCGTAAACGGCTCGGCCCGGTCGAAATCGTAGTAGAAGCCGTTCTCAATTGCCGGTCCGATCGTGGGCTTCGCTTCGGGAAAAAGGTCTTGGACGGCATAAGCGAGGACGTGGGCTGCGGTATGCCGCAGTTCGGCAAGCGACGGCCTGGAATCGTCAACCATGGGGGCCCGTCCTTCGTCGGCGTGGCAAGCCCGTCATCCTTCGCGAGTGCCTTAACGTGACGTTAATCGGATTGCATTACAACTAGAACGAGCCTTCGCTCCAGGTTGAAGGCCACAGTTTGCTACCAAATAAGGAGTTTCTCTGTGATACGTTCGTTGCGTCGCTGCTGCTTCTCGCTGGCCGTCGTGGCGGCAATGACCCTTCCGGCCGCCGCTGCCACGCAGCTGACGGGGGCAGGGTCAACATTCGACTACCCGTTCTTCTCAAAAGCTTTCTACGTTTATAATCAGAAGAACCCGGACGTGACTGTGAACTACCAATCGATCGGCAGCGGCGGCGGCATCGCGCAGTTTACGGCAAGAACAGTCGATCTCGGTGCCACCGACGTTCCAATGAACGCGGGGGAGCTCGCGCGGGCCCCAGGGCCGGTCCTGCAAATACCGGTGACCTTGGGCGGGGCCGCGATTGCCTACAATCTGCCGGGCGTTAGCGCGACGGTACGTTTGACGCGCCCCGTGCTCGCGGACATCTACCTGGGCAAGATCCTGAAATGGAACGATCCGCAGATCGTCAAGCTCAATAAGGGCGTGAATCTGCCCGACATGGCGATCATCGTCGTGCACCGTTCCGACGGCTCGGGCACGAGCTATATCTTCACGGATTTCCTCAGCCACGTTTCGGGCGAGTGGAAGAGCAAAGTCGGCACCGGTAAGAGCGTCTCGTGGCCGGCGCCGAGTTCGGTCGGGGCCAAGGGCAACGAAGGCGTTGCGGGTCAAGTGAAGAGCACGCCTGGCGCGATCGGTTACGTCGAAATGGCCTACGTGATGGAAAATCACATGCAGGCCGCGACGCTGCAGAACAAGGCCGGCAAGTGGGTAGACTGCACGCCGGAGACCGTCGCGGCGGCGGCGGCGTCGAAGCCCGAGGTCAGCGCCACGAACTTCTCGATCGTCGATTCGTCCGCGGCAAACGCGTATCCGATCTCGGGCTACTCCTGGGTCGTCGTTTACAAGAAACCCGAAGCCAGAGCCAAGGAACTCTACAGCGTGCTTTCGTGGCTAGTCGGTCCGCAAGGACAGGAGAATGCAAAGTCGGTTGACTACGTTCCGCTGCCTCGTAACGTGCAAGATGCGGCGGCGGCGACACTCCGGCAGATGCAGCGGTAGTCGTTGACGGTCGGGCCGCAGTTTCGGCGCGTCGCGCGGTTCGTCAGCCCGGCCGACCGCGGCTTTGCTGCGGTCGTTTACGGCGGGAGCATTCTGTTTGCGCTGTTGATCATCGGCCTTTTCGTCGAGCTCGTGCTGGGCTCGTGGCCGTCGATCGTCGCCTTTGGGCCGTCGTTCATCTGGAAGAGCTCCTGGGATCCGATAACCAGTAACTTCGGCGCGCTGCCGATGATCTTCGGCACGGTCATGACGTCGCTGATCGCGATCATCTTGGCGGCGTTCATTGGGATCATGGCGGCCGTCTTTCTCGCCGATTTTGCCCCGCGGTGGCTCGGGCAGCCGCTGTCGTTCTTGATCGAGCTGCTGGCGGCGGTACCCAGCGTTGTGTACGGTCTATGGGGTCTTTTCGTGCTCGCGCCGTTCATGCGCACCGCGATCGGGCCAGCGCTACAGCACGTGCTCGGCTGGATGCCGCTCTTTTCGGGGCCGATCTACGGCGTCGGCCTGCTGACGGGCGGAATCATCTTGGCGTTGATGATCGTACCGACCGTGACGGCCATCTCGCGCGACGTCCTCGTGGCGATTCCGCGCGATCTGCGCGAAGCGTCGATGGCGTTGGGCTCGACAAAGTGGGAAACCGCGATACGCGTGGTCTTGCCCGCCGCGCGCGTCGGCGTCTTCGGCGCTTGCGTGCTAGCACTCGGACGAGCGCTGGGCGAAACGATCGCGGTAACGATGGTGATCGGTAACCGGCCGGAGATCTCGGCCTCGCTCTTCGCGCCGTCGTACACGCTGGCCAGTGTGATTGCTAATGAGTTCACCGAAGCCACGACGAGCATCTACACGAGCGCGCTCATCGAACTGGGCTTGATTCTCTTCTTGGTAAGCATGGCGGTCAACGCATTAGCACGATTCATGATTTGGAGCGTTCGTGGCTCAGAGCGCGTTTAAACGCCGCAACCTCGCCCGGCGCCGCATCGTCGGCGGCATAGGAGTCGGGCTGGCGTTGCTCTGTGCCATGATTGGAGCGGCGGCGCTGCTGGTGATCTTGTGTTACGTCATCGTGCAGGGCGCCGGCGCGCTGAATCGCGATTTTCTCACGCAGCTTCCGCATCCGGTCGGCGTGCCGGGCGGCGGCGTTGGAAATGGAATCCTCGGAACGTTCATCATTCTCGGCATCGCAATTGTCATGGCGGTCCCCATCGGGCTGCTGACCGCCATCTATCTCTCGCTCTTTGGGCGCGGACCGATTCCCGAGGCGCTGCGTTTTCTGTCCGACGTGCTCTCCGGCGTACCGAGCATCGCCATCGGCTTGTTCGCGTACGCCGTGCTCGTAGCGCCGCTCAAACATTTTTCGGCCTTCTCGGCGTCGTTTGCATTCATGATGCTGATGCTGCCTCTCCTCGTGAGAACGTCGGAGCAGGCGATTCGCTCGGTGCCACAGACCGTGCGCGAAGGCGCGCTTGCGCTGGGAATGTCGAACTTTCGCGCAACGGTAAGCATCGTGATTCCGACTGCGATGCCCGCGATCATCACCGCATTGCTCTTAGCAATCGCGCGCGTGATCGGCGAAACTGCACCGCTGCTCTTCACCGCTTTCGGGAGTCAGTTTTGGGAGAGCAATCCGAATAGGCCGATGGCGGTGCTCGCGCTGCAAGTCTTCACATACGCCATTTCACCGTATCCGAGCTGGCAGGCACAAGCATGGGGCGGCGCGTTGTTGCTGATTGGAGCCGTCTTCGTGCTTAGCCTCGGCGCGCGGCTGATGCTGCGCCGTGCGATGCGGGGGCTGGAAGCATGACCGCCGTTCCCGCAGGCGAGCTCCTGGCGACGCAAGACCTCGGCGCCTACTACGGCACTCGTCAAGCAATCGCCGACGTTACGATCGCTTTTCGCCGCAAGGCGGTCACGGCGCTGATCGGGCCCTCAGGGTGCGGGAAGACCACGCTCTTGCGCTGTTTTAACCGCATTCACGAGATCGGTTTCGACGCGCGCGTGGAAGGCAGCGTGTTGCTGGAGGGGCACGACATCTACGCCAACGACGTCGATCCGATGGCGATCCGGCGCCGCATCGGGATGGTCTTTCAGCGGCCGAACCCATTTCCGACGCTCTCGATTTTCGATAACACCGTCGCATGCGCGCCCAAGGGTTTGAATAACCAAGGGAAGATGGAGGCGGCGGAGCGCGCGCTGCGATCCGCGGCGCTCTGGGACGAAGTGAAGGACAAACTGCGAAGCAGTCCGCTTCGCCTCTCGGGTGGCCAGCAGCAACGTCTCTGCATCGCACGCGCCATCGCTGCGCAACCGGAAGTTTTACTGATGGATGAGCCGACGGCGTCGCTCGATCCGATCGCCACGGCGGTCATCGAAGAGCTGATGGCGTCGCTCTGCAAAGAGTTCACGATTGTCGCCGTGACGCACAACATGCAGCAGGCGGCACGCGTCTCGAGCGTCACCGCGTTCATGCTCGCCGACGAAACGGGAGTCGGGCGATTGATCGAAGCCGACGCTACGTCGAAGCTCTTCACCAAACCCAACGACCGGCGAACTGAGGATTACATCACCGGCCGCTTCGGGTAGTCAGGGCTCGGAAAAAGCGCCGGAATCCCAGGCGGCGAGTCGAATAGGAGGCTCATCCTGGGCTAAGTTTGAGAAGCGATCGAGTAGCTAGGAGCAAGCAGACGATGATAGACTCAAATCTTTGCCGGCACGCCGCCAGCATTTGCGCAATTGCGGGGATGCTCGCGGGTTGCGGCGTTCGCGACAACACATCGGTACCGCCGGGAGCGATGCCGGAAGCCCCGGCGTCGTCATCTTACAAGGTGCTGCACCGCTTCGACGGCGGCTCGGACGGCGACCATCCCGGTGCCGGTCTCATCAGCGTGAACGGCACGTTTTATGGTACGGCCGGCGGCGGCTCGGACGGCAAAGGAATCGTTTACAGCGTGACTGCGGGCGGAGCGACGAAGGTTCTGCACGATTTCAAAGGCGGCTCCGACGGAGCGAAACCGCAGGCCCGCTTGATCGACGTTGACGGAACGCTCTATGGCACTACGTATGCTGGCGGCCGTTCTTCTCGTGGAACCGTTTACAGCATCAGCAAGACCGGCGCGGAAAGGGTGGTGCACGCTTTCGCCGGCGACTCCGATGGGGCGCACCCGGCTGCCGGCCTGGTAGACGTGGATGGCACGCTCTACGGCACGACCGCCTTCGGCGGCGGCGGGACGTGCCTCACTTCAGGACGTCCGCTGGGCTGCGGAACGATCTTCAGCATCACCACGAGCGGCACGGAAAAGGTTGCGTACGCTTTCACCAGCGAGCGCGACGGGGAGTACCCGCAGGCCGGATTGGTCGCAATGAAGGACACGCTCTACGGCACTACCTACGCTGGTGGACGGGACGCTGAAGGAACCGTTTTTCGCATTACCGCCGGCGTGAAGAAAGTACTGCACAACTTCGGCGCGGGCAGCGACGGACGGAATCCACAAGCAGCGCTCATCTACGCGAAGGATACACTGTACGGCACTACCTTGCACGGCGGCGACGTGTCGCAATATGAGGGAACCGTCTTCAGCATCCGCACGACCGGCGCGAAATATGGGGTATTGCACGACTTCAGCGGTACTCCCGATGGGGCCAATCCGCAAGCGCCTCTGATTTACGTTAACGGCGTACTGTACGGCACGACGGAAAACGGCGGTGCGAATAGTAATGAAGGAGGAACCGTCTACAGTATCAGCACGGGAGGCGCGGAGAACGTACTGCACAGTTTTAGCGGCGGCTCCGACGGGAACTATCCCGTCGCCGGCGTCATTGACGAAAATGGCACGCTGTACGGCACGACGTTCAAGGGAGGTACGGGATCGGGGTCATATGGTTTCGGAACTGTGTACGCTTTGTTCCCGTAAACCGATGCGCGGTCAGGGCGACAATGCGTCGGCGATTTGCGGATAGTGAAACTCGTAGCCTAGCGCCTGCGTGCGTTCGGGAAGGACGCGCTGTCCGGTCGTGAGGACGCTCGCGCCTTCGCCGAAGATCGCATGAAGTGCGAACGCTGGGACCGGCAGGAAAGCCGGCCGGTGCAGCGCCGACGCGAGCGCCCACGTGAAGTCAACGTTGCGGACCGGGTCGGGCGCAGTCGCGTTGAGCGCACCTTCGGCTCGATCGATTGCCAGAAGATAGATCCCGACGACGTCGTCGATATGGATCCATGAGCTCCACTGCCTGCCGTTTCCGACGATGCCGCCGAGACCGGCCTTAAAAAGGGGAAGGAGTCTCGCGAGCGCGCCACCGTCGGGGCCGAGCACGATCCCGGTGCGAATGCACGCAACGCGCATCCCGAGCTCGCCGGCGCGCGACGCCTCGCGTTCCCAATCCACGCAGACTTCGGCGAGGAAATCATTTCCCGGTGGACTGGACTCGGTGAACGTCGCCGTCTCGCTCGCGCCGTAATAGCCGACCGCCGAAGCGCTCACGTAGACCGCCGGCCCCGTGCGGAGTTGGGCGAGACGCTCCACGAGCGCGCGCGTTGTGTCAACGCGCGAACGGCGAATCTCGTCCTTGGCACGAGCGGTCCAGCGCGTTATTACCGCAGCGCCGGCGAGCTGCGCGATTGCGTCGGAGCCTTCGCACGCCTGGGTTGCGGCGTCCACGCTGCGAAGGCTCGCTTCCACGACTTCGTCGCCCCGGCCGCGCAGCGCGGCAGTCAGGTGACGACCGATGAATCCGGAGGCGCCGATTACCGTGACGCGCATTTCGCTCGCGTGGCTGCTACGCAGCTACCGGGTGCAACTGCTGCTGAGCGTCGCCTGCTGCCCGCCTCCCGATATCACTTGCGTCATGCTGATGGCATTGGCGCCGGATTTCGCGTAGGTGGTCGTGACGTCCATTGCCATCATTCCCATGTGCATCGTGCCCGTGAAGGCCTTTCCGTCGGCGGAGGTCGCAATGCCGTAGGAACCGTCGTTATCGGCACTGGTGGTCCAGTAGTTGCTCATTCTCGAGCTGTACCCGAAATAGTCGTCGCCCATGTAGTTTGCTCCCGCAACGTGGTCGTGAATCACGTTACGCGGCGCGAGATCGAAGGTAACCGTCAGCTGGTCGGTCCGCGCAGGCATTCCGTGTATCGCCGGTACTTGGGTCGTGCAGCTCCACGGTGCGCCGAGCAAATACCCGAAGCCGGCCATTTGGCCGGTCGGCATCGTGTCCGCCGCCTTCGCTGGAGCCGGAAATGAAATGAATGCCGCAAGTGCGACGGCGCAAACTGAAACGAAAAATACGCGCATGCTCTCGATTCCTTTCTCAACGGGAAAAGTGACTTGTGGGGCTTATTCTTCTCGAGCGCGAGGTCCTGGACTCGCCATAGGTCGGGGGGGGCTCTTCGCGTAAGGCGGTGCCGCGGCAGGATGACACCGCGAGCATAAGCCGAACCTCCACTCCCTCAATCGTGACGGCAAAGGAGGCCCTGGTGTTCGATGGTCGTGTAGCGTTGGTGACGGGTGGTGCTCGCGGTATCGGTGCGGCCATCACGGAGATGTTGGCACTGAGCGGGGCATCGGTCGCCGCGGGATATAGCCGCGGCAAAGAGAGCGCGGAAGCATTTGCGCGCGCGATGCAAGAGAAGGGCGCGAAGGTTTCGATTCATCAAGGACGCGTCGATCAGGCCGAAGATTGCAACCGCGTCGCCAAAGAAGTGATGGATCATTTTGGCCGCATCGACTACCTGGTGAATAATGCGGGAATCACCGTCAACAAGACTGTTCGGAAGATGAGCGTCAACGACTGGCGCCAGGTGCTCGACGTCAATCTATCGGGGGCGTTCCAGATGACCAAGGCGGTACTCGAGCACATGATCGAGCGCGGCTCGGGACGCATCGTGAACATCAGCTCGGTGATCGGCGAGACGGGCAACGTCGGTCAAGCGAACTATGCGGCGTCCAAGGCGGGACTCTTCGGATTTTCGAAAAGCTTGGCGCTCGAGATGGCGCAAAAGGGCATTACCGTCAACTGCGTGGCGCCCGGCTTCATCGCCACCGAAATGGTCTCCGCGATCCCCGAGGCCGCGCTGGCGAAAGTGGTCGAGAAGATTCCGCAGCGCCGGCTCGGTCGTCCGGAGGAAGTCGCGCGCGTCGTCCGGTTTCTTCTTGAGGACGAGTCGTCGTATATTACCGGAGCGGTCTACGCCATCAACGGCGGCTTGGACATGTAATGCCCTTCATGTATTGCGATCCGCCGGCGACCATCACCCAGATTCGTCCGGCCGCCGATCAGACCCACGCGGGGAGCGGCCGGGTCACGCTTGCCGGCGGCGCCACCTTCGAGATCACGACGTCACACCCGGCCAACGACCAGACCGAGTTTCTCGTCAAGCTTCGCAAGAGCGATCACATTCAAATGTGCTACGCGCCGTCGCAGCGCTGGGCCGATGCGGGGCCGACAGCGCGCATGGCGATCGTCGGCGACGTCGAGAGCAAAGCCTACATCTACGTGTTGGCCTACCCAAGACCCTAATCGCTCAAGAGCGCGCATTGTCGCCCTTCGTCCTTCGACTGCGCTCAGGATGACATTACTGCGCTCAGGATGACATTACTGCGCTCAGGATGACATTACTGCGCTCAGGATGGCATTACTGCGCTCAGGATGACATTACTGCGCTCAGGATGACATTACTGCGCTCAGCGTGACAATGCTGCGCTCAGGATGACGTTACTGCGCTCGGGATGACAACGCGAGCTAGAAGGTAAAGCGGGCGAGAGTTGGGTAAATCTAGCGCGTGAGTAGTTTATCTCTCAGTGGACGCGTCGGCATTGTGACCGGCGGAGCTCGTGGCATCGGCGGCGCAATCAGCACGCTTCTTGCGGAGGACGGCGCGACCGTGGCCGTACTTGGCTTGCCGGAAGACCGGGAGCGCACGCATAATTTGGCGGCGCGGCTCAACGGGGCGGCCTCGAGGATTCATTTTTATCAAAGCGACGTAAGTATCTACGACGAATGTCGGGAGACGGTCGCTGCCATCCTGGAGCAGCACGGTCAGATCGATTTTTTGGTCAACAACGCGGGGATCACCCGCGACCACACCGTCCGAAAAATGACGGTAGAGGAATGGGAAAAGGTCCTACAGGTCAATCTGTCAGGGCCTTTTTTTATGATAAAGGCCGTACTCGATACGATGGTCGAGAAAGGCTTTGGGCGGATCGTGAACGTGAGCTCGGTCGTCGCCGAGGCCGGAAACTTCGGGCAGGCCAACTATTCCGCCGCCAAGGCGGGTTTGCTCGGCCTCACCAAGACCGTTGCGCTCGAGGTCGCTAAGCGGGGCATTACGGTCAACGCCGTGGCGCCCGGCTTCATCAACACCGATATGACCAAAGCGATGCCGGAGGCAGCAATCGAGAACGCGATCGCGCAGACACCCGTACGGGCGCTCGGGCAACCCGAAGAAGTCGCTCGCCTCGTGCGTTTCCTGCTCGACGAGAAGGCGGGCTACATCACGGGCGCCGTCTACAACATCAACGGCGGATGGTACATGTGATGATGACGGACGATAAGATCGCTCCCGAAGAGCTTAAGTACGGCATCGACATCACGGGACTCGATCCCGCCTCGTTGACCGACGCGCTGCGCGCCGTCATCGCCGACGTGATGATGGATCCGATGCGGATGAGCACGTGGCTTACCGGCTTTGCGCTGGCCGAGCAAAACGTCGGCCTCAATATGTTGCGCCGTCTCAGCGGCGAAGGGCCGTCCGCGTCGCCATTCCCCGGCGACAAGCGGTTTGCCGATCAGGAGTGGAGCGCCAACCCGATTCTTGCCGGCGTCGTGGAAGATTATCGCGCGCGCACCGACGCGGCACTGCAGCTCGTTGCCTCGTCGCGCTTGCCGGAAGCGACGCGTAACAAGGCGCGCTTCGCCATGCAGCTGATGTGCGACGCCTTCGCTCCCAGTAATATCCCGTGGCTCAATCCGGGCGTCGTCAAAGAGGCGACGGAAACGGTGGGGCTCAGCCTTGTAAAAGGTCTGCAAAACTTCCTGGACGACGTCGCCAACAACGGCGGTTATCCCAGACAGGTCGATCGCTCGGGCTTCGAACTGGGCGTCAATATTGCCGCGACGCCGGGGCGCGTCGTCATGCGCAACGACTTGATGGAACTGATCGCCTACGAGCCGCAGACGCCTCAAGTACACGCGGTGCCGTTGCTCTGCAGCCCGCCGTGGATCAACAAATACTACATCATGGACTTAGCGCCGGGACGTTCGTTCGTCGAATGGGCCGTGCAGCACGGGCACCAGACGTTCATGATTTCTTATCGGAATCCGGACGTGACGCAATCGCAGCTCACGATGGACGACTATCTGCGCGACGGGATCCTCGCGGCGCTCGATGCCGTGCAAGAGATTACCGGCGCGCCCCAAGTCAATCTCTCGGGACTCTGTCTTGGCGGAACGATGGCGCTGATCGCCCTTGCCTATCTCGCGGCGCACGGTCAAGCGGATCGCGTCGCGTCGGCCTCGGTCACCAACACCCTGATCGATTTCGGCATGCCGGGCGATCTGGGTATCTTCACCGATGAAGACACCATCGCAAGGCTCGAAAAGCGCATGCACGAGCGCGGCTATCTCGAGTCGGCCGAGATGGCGCGAACCTTCGACTGGATGCGCTCGAGCGATTTGATTTGGAGTTACGTCGTCAACAACTGGTTCAAGGGCAAGCAGCCGCCGGCGTTCGACATCCTCGCGTGGAACGCCGACTCAACGCGGATGCCGGTCGCGATGCATTCGCAGTACCTGCGCACCTGCTATCTGCACAACTCGATCGTTAAGGCCAACGCTTTCGTAATCGACGACACGCCGATCGATCTGGGCAAGATCCAGACGCCGCTCTACGTGCTCGGCGCCGAAACCGATCACATTGCGCCGTGGCGCGCCACGTATCTGACGACCCAACATGTGGGCGGAGAGTCGAAGTACGTGCTGACGAACTCCGGGCACATCGCGGGAATCGTGAATCCGCCCGGCGGGAAGAAGACCTGGCACTACACTAAACCGCGCGCGATCCAGGGAGAGAGCGCCGACGAGTGGCTCGAGAGCGCGGATCGCCATCAGGGGTCGTGGTGGGAAGATTGGGCGATCTGGGCCGAGGGGCGCGGAGGCCCGCGGCGGGCGCCGTACGATTTGCCGGAGGGCGAGCCGGCCCCCGGGCGGTACGTCCGTCCTTCGACAGAGATACGATCATGAGTGACGAGGAGGAGAAGAGTGCCCCGGGCGACGCCTGGCGCGGCTTAGGCGAGTTCATCCGCGGCCAGCGGGAGCTGGCGAATCTCTCGATGCGCCAGCTTGCCGAGATCGCAAAGATCTCGAATCCCTACCTTAGCCAGGTCGAGCGCGGGCTCTACAAGCCCTCGGCCGACGTGCTCAAAAGCATTGCCAACGCGCTGCACCTCTCCGCAGAGACCATGTACTCGCAAGCCGGCCTGCTGGACAATTCGGGCAGCCGAGACGAGAGCCATCACGGGGTCGAGCATGCGATAAAAGTCGACCCCAAGCTGAGCGTGGACCAAAAGGAAAGCCTGATTCGGATCTACCGGAGTTTCACCGGCGACAGTTGACAGACACAGCACGTGCTTGGTATACTTAGCACACCACTAAAGCAGAGGAGATACCAAGCACATGACCGTCAACGTTACCGAGTACATGACCAAGTTTCAGGAAGAGGGCCTCGCGGCGATCAAGCAGACGCAAGACGCCAGCCTCAAGGCCATGAGCTCGTTCCACGAGTTCACCAAGGAGTTCAGCGAAAAGCCGGGCCACCTGCCCGAGTTCAAGAACGTCCCGAGCCCGACCCAGCTCGTCGAAATGTCCTTCGGCTTCGCCAGCCAGCTTCTCGAGATGCGCAAGTCTTACACGATGAAGATCGCTGAGATGATGAGCGACACGCAGAAGCACGCCGAGGCGCAGTTCAAAGCTGCGAGCCAGACCGTCACGGCGCCGAGCAACGGAAACCTGAACCAAAACCCGAACCAGAATCCGGCCGTCAACAAGCCAGTCGTTAAGTAACTTTCTTCTGGGGGTCTCGGGCAGACCGCTCGGCTAACGCCGGGCGGTCTTTCTTTTTGTACCGTTGAACGCAGCAACGATGAATCGCGCATCTACGATCACGATTGGCACCGATCTCACGGTCCGCCGGCTGGGCTTCGGCGGAATGCGACTTTGCGGCCCGGGCATTTGGGGATGGCCGGCCGATCGCGAAAATGCATTGCTCGTCTTACGCCGTGCGCTCGAGCTCGGCGTGAACTTTATCGACACCGCCGACTCGTACGGTCCGCACGTCAACGAAGAGCAGATCGCGCAGGCGCTCTATCCATATCCCGAAGCGCTCGTTATCGCTACGAAGGGTGGACTGACGCGCAGCGGCCCTGGCGAGTGGAAGCGTGACGGCCGGCCCGAACATCTGCGAGAGGCGTGCGAGGGGAGTCTGCGCCGCTTGCGCGTCGACCGGATCGACGTCTATCAGTTGCACGCGATCGACCCCGACGTTCCGTTCGAAGATCAGATCGGCACGATGCGCGAGCTGCGCGATGCGGGAAAGGTCCGGCACGTGGGCCTTTCAAATGTCGATCTCGACCAGCTGAAGCGAGCGCGAGAGATCGTCGAGATCGTCTCAGTGCAGAATAACTACAACGTTGGCAATCGCACGAGCGAGCCGGTCCTGAAGTATTGCGAAGCCAACGGCCTCGCGTTCGTTCCGTACTTTCCGCTCGACGGCGGTGATTTGGCGGCGAATCAAGCGCTTTCCTCACTTGCCGCCGCACGAAATACGACGATCTGGCAGGTGGGATTGGCGTGGCTGCTGCGACACTCGCCGGCAATGCTGCCGATCCCCGGAACGTCCTCGGTGACGCATTTAGAGGAGAACGTCGCGGCCACCGAACTCGTGCTCAAGGACGACGAATATCGCGAGCTCTGCCGGCTGGAAGATTAAAAACGCGGCGCTCGGTGGACCTCGGTACCGAACGCCGCGCGACGTTTGCTGCTAGTGCCCGACGCCCACGAGATAGAGAATGATCAGGACGGTAAGCGGCGCGCCGAGCAGCCAGAGAAGAATCAAAAACATTAGACCGAAACCTTGCCTTTCTGCGCTTCGAGATACGCGTTGCGCTTGCGATAGAATGTAAACGTCATCGGCTCGCCTGAGGCCATCCAGCCTCCGATGACGCTGCCGATAAGACCAAGCAGGAGCGACGTGACCGCCGCCATTGCCGTGTTGCGCACGATATCCGGCGACGCCGGCGCCGCGGCGGCCGCGCCGATCGGCGAGGCGATCAATCCGCCGTACCATCCCCCGAACGCCGTGCCGGCTCCGGCTGCGAGCATCGTTACCAGGATCGGCGTTGCCACGAGCCACGCTATCGCGGCGTGAAGAATCGCCGGTTCGGAGTGTCGCGCGCCGGTAATCTTTCCGGCGACCCAGCCGGCGATCACGAAGCTGAAGAATGCCGCGCAGACGATAAAGATGACGTCGATCATCGAGATCGTATGCCAGGACGAAATCTTCTCCAGCGATGTGGCGCCGAGCGCCGTACCGAGCAGGCCAAAGATCAAAGTCGCGGAGAGCGCCGCGAGCGCACCCACCCAAATCGCGCCCCAATTGATGCTCCATGCGACCCACGTCTCGGGTCGCGAGTACAGATCTTCATCTCGTATCATGTTGTCCTCCGCACAAAAACTCCGCTATCCTTGCCCAATGGCGGGGCAAGCGAAACCCATCGCCGACAGTCGTCGCCACGATGGTTACGAACGGCTGACGCCGAAGCTGCCCTCCACACCATGTACGAGGAGCCTCGATTGAAGAAACCGGTATTCCGTTTTAGCTTATGCGCGATTGCCGCAAGCGTACTTGCCGCATGCAATGGCGGCCCTACCGCGTCGACGCCGGCGCTCTCGAGAATGCTCCCGAACTCGGGGTCGGGAAGCACGCCGATCTCGCATATCGTTCTCATCGTTCAAGAGAATCGTACCTTCAACAATCTGTTTGCTCAATTTCCCGGCGCTACCGGAACGATCGTAGGCAAGGGAAAAAACGGGAAGGGGAAACACGCGAAGACGATATCCATTCCCTTGACCGAGGTCAGCCTCGAGGACAAGACCAACCTTAACCATCTTTACGTTTCGTATCAAACGGGATACGACGACGGCAAGATGGACGGATTCAACCAGATCATATTTCAGGCGACTGGAAAGGCCGAAGGCTCGCAACCCTATAAGTACGTTAACCCAAGTCAGATCGCGCCGTATTGGGCGATGGCCGAAACCTACGCGCTTGCGAATGCGATGTTTCAAACGCAGGGCAGCGGGAGCTACACGGCCCATCAGGACCTGATTCGCGGGGGCACCGCGCTCGATGGAACTTATGGCAGCAGCCCGAGCCTGATCAACGATCCGACCACAGGTAAGGGGTTGGCGCAGATATGGGGATGCGATGCGAAGGGAAATACGGCGACATCGCTGATCACGACCCAGGGGCGCTACGAGGGAGGCGCCGGGCCGTTTCCGTGCTCGAGCGATTTTCCCGATGGAAGCGCCAGTTATTCGACGCTGCGCGATCTCATGGACGACCACGCGCCGTCGATTTCCTGGAAATACTACACACCCCAACTCGCGCCGAGTCAGCCCGGAGCGATTTGGAACGCATTCGACACCATCGCGCCGGTGCGCAATGGCCCCGAGTGGGGCACCAACGTTAACTGGCCCGAAACGAACATTTTCAACGACATCACGAGCGGCAAACTTGCCGCCGTCTCGTGGGTGATTCCCGACGGGGCGAACTCCGACCATCCCGGTTACTCTTCCGATACGGGACCATCGTGGGTTGCAAGCGTCGTCAATGCGATCGGCCAAAGCTCGTATTGGAACAGCACCGCAATCATCGTCGTGTGGGACGATTGGGGTGGTTTCTACGACTCGGTTGAGCCCCCGTCGGCGGACGACCAAGGAGGACCCGGCTTTCGCGTGCCGATGATCGTCGTTTCGCCCTACGCCCGCGAGACTTCGTCGAGTCAACCTGGCTACATCTCGAATACCGTCTACGAGTTCGGCAGCATCGTGCGCTTTATCGAGGAGACCTTCAGTCTGGGAAGCCTTGGGACGACCGACCAACGCTGCAAAAGCATAAGCGACATGTTCAATTTTAACCAACCGCCGCGCACGTTTAGCAAGATTTCTTCAAAGTATTCGAAATCGTATTTTCTGCATCAGAAGCCTTCGGGGTTGCCCGTAGATACAGAATAGGTGCTACTCGACGCGATAGATTTGGCCGGTCTGCGCGCCTTCGACGCTTCTTGAGTAAGCCAGCGCCACGCGTTTTGCCGGCACCGCTTCGTAGCCCCGGAAGTAGGCGCCATAGGCATCCATCGATTCCGCGATTACCGTCGGGCTGACGGCGTTGATGCGGTGATCGGGGAGTTCGATGGCGGCAGCGCGCACGAAGCTCTCCAACGCGCCGTTGACCATCGAGGCCGAAGAGCCGAAGCGAATTGGGTTTTCTGCGAGCGTGCCGGCGATGAGCGTAAACGAACCGCCGGGGTTTACGAACTCGCGCCCGGCGAGAACGAGATTCACCTGGCCCATCAACTTGTCGCGTAATCCAACGTCGAACTGCTCGGCGGTCATTGCTTCGAGGGGGCCGAACTGGACGTTGCCTGCGGCGCACACGACTGCATCGAGCTTCCCGACCGCCGAGAAGAGCTCGCGCACGCTCTTGGGGTCGGCGGTGTTGACCTGAAAGGTACCACTCGAACGGCCGGCAGTCACGATTTCGTGCCGCGCTGATAGCTCCGCGGCGACGGCCTTGCCGATCGTGCCGTTTGCGCCAACAATAAGGATTTTCATGATGGTTCGTTCGACCCGTCGTTAGTTTCAGGGGTTGCGCGAGGCGCCCGGCATGCTCGCTTGGTAACGCGGAAGCGTTGATTTCGCCATCAACATCGACGGCAGCGGCGATGCCAGCGGCACGTCGTTGTTAAGTGGAAACCAAATCTTGCACGCTCAGATCTGGATAAGACCACCGCAGACGATCGACCTCGGCACGCTGGGCGGCCCGAACAGCGCAATCTTCCAGTATAACCTTGGCCGCTGAGGTCGCTCCCGACCCTCGGCGGAAATAATGACCCGACCAACGACGTGAGCGCGCGCGGGCAGATCGCCGGTGTTCCGAAACCAGTACCAAAGACGCGAGCTGCAAATCGCCGCGAGTCTTTGATTTCCTCGGCGTCATTTGGCCTGACGGTAAGATCACAACCCTGCCGCCATACTCCCGCGATACTGTCTCATATGCGTACACAATGAACCAGTCCGGGCAGGATGTCGTTGGAAATTCAGGCTCGTGCGCCACCCCATCATTGGGAACTCAGACCTTTACGGAGACATGACGACTCACGCTTTTCTCTGGCAGCGTGGCACGATGAGCGATCTTGGCGCACTGTCCGGTGACGGAGCCGTTCGCGAGCTTGCTCAACGTAAACGGCAGCTGTATGGCACGACAGTCGGCGGCGGCGTGAACCGTTATGGAACCATCTTTAGCGTAACGACGACGGGCGCGGAAAGAGTACGGTACAGCTTTGATAGCGGCTCCGGCGGAGCATACCGTACGCGGGCTTGATCGACGTAAACGGCACGCTGTACGGCACGACCTCGCGAGGGGGCGGTAGCGGATGCTCACATAACGCTGGGTGTGGATCCGTTTTTCTCGTTTACCCCCTAGCGGCCCGGACGGACCATCCTCGAACGCCCACGCTGTCGATCGTGGGTTTGCAGCGGCCGGCGCGATGGAACTGCGAACGAAGGGTTGAACTACTTGGGCTACGGTTCACTAACGCAACAAGGAGCAATACAAGTGGGGCTTTGGAATTTCGGTCGCTACGCAGTGGGTGCTTACGTGGCCTTTGTGTTGCTTGCGGGCTGCGGTGGAGGTGCTCTATCGTGCTTCGCCTGCGCGCAGCATGACACTCGGGTTGGGACCACGGTCCAGCGCGATACGGGGTCTGGCAGCGGGGGCAGCTCCAAATACATCCAGCACGTCATCGTGGTGATCCAGGAGAACCGCAGCTTCGATAACCTCTTTGCGACGTTTCCGGGCGCAGACGGAGCAACCGGGGGATGCATGGCGCCTCCATCGGACCTGCTCGCGCGCTCCCGCGCGAGCTCCCACGGGTGTAAGAGCGGCGACCAGTGGGTTCCGCTCAAGGAAGAGGCCCTGGCCGAGCCGTGCGATTGGGCTCACGGCCGGCACAATTTCCTCACCGATTATGATGGCGGCGCCATGGATGGATTCGGCTCGGAGGGCGGCGGCAACAACTGTCCCGGAAAGGCCGGCACAAAGGCGTACGTCTACACGAATCCGTCGGAGATCGTGCCATACTGGACGATGGCGAAGCAATACGTGCTAGCGGACCATATGTTCCAGACGCAAGGCAGCGGCAGCTTTACCGCCCATCAGGATCTTATTGCCGGCGGCACGATCCTCAATCCAAATAAAACTCAAAGCGTCGTCGATTTTCCCACGAGCATGCCTTGGGGATGCGACAATAAGGATCCCAAGACCGTGACCTCGCGTTTGATCTGGGAACACGGCATGATCAAGGGCGAGTTCGACGGTGGTCCGTTTCCATGTTTCTCGTACGCCACGCTTCGCGATCTGCTCGACGCCAAATCCGTTTCGTGGACGTACTACTCGCCGCCCGAACCGTATGGGACGGGAGCGCTCTGGAACGCATTCGACGCGATCGACGCCGTTCGCAATGGGCCCGAATGGACGACCAACATCCAGAATTCGACAAAGCTCTTGAGCGACATCTCCGGCAATTCGCTGGCGAGCGTCGCGTGGGTCGTTCCCGACGACAACAACTCCGATCACCCAGCGGTAACGCACGATTTAGGCCCGTCGTGGGTTGCCAGCATCGTCAATGCAATCGGCGAGAGCTCGTACTGGGACAATACCGCAATCATCGTCGTGTGGGACGATTGGGGCGGCTTCTACGACAACGAGACGCCTCCGTTCTTCGACCATTGGGGCGGCGTGGGCTTTCGTGTTCCGATGCTCATTATCTCGCCGTACGCGAAAGAGGGGAAGAAGCGTCACGGCTATATCTCGCACACGCAATACGAGTTCGGCAGCATCTTGAGGTTCATAGAGAACGTCTGGGGTCTCGGGCAGTTGGGAACGACGGATACGCGCGCCACGAGTATCGTGGATTCGTTCGACTTCACGCAGAAACCGCGTAAGTTCACGCCGATCGGATCGAAGTACTCACGTGCCTATTTCTTGCATCAGAAACCCTCGTATCGACCCGTCGACAGCGAGTAAGGCTTATCGCAGCTGCACGACTATGCCCGCGCCGACGTAGTCAAATCTCAATGCCGGATTTCCCGTAAACGCGTGTCCGTATTCAATATCAACCTCAGTACGCGTTCCTAAGAGCTTTTGTATGCCAACATCCGTGAATGCTCGGCCTCCCCGGTTCAATGCAATCTTAGACACAAAAACGTATTCGGTATAAAACTGGTAGTAGTGTGGAATCTGCGTCGTCATCACAACGGAAGGCGTGGTTGTGCCGTATTGGCCGTGGACATTACCTGCATATCCACCAGTCAACGATACGGCTACGGTCGTAGCGATGCTCGTGGCTGGGCTTAAGGAATACGACGCATCGAAGTTACCGGTCAACGTAGCATTGCCAGCCGTAAGAAACGTCGAGCCGTTAGGACCCGTATAGAGCCCGTCAAACGCGACCGTCCATTTCCCAGTTGGAGGAAGTTCCCACTTGAAGCCGAGGCCGGAGTCGGCTACGCCATTGATTACGGTGTCGGGGTGGCCGTTCGCGTATTCACGGGTAGCTTCATAATTTGGGCCGATCACATCAATTTCGAAGCGCGGTATGATGCCAAGCCTAAGGAAGTTTTGGGGAACCTGGCTTAGGATCGATCCCGAGGCGGCAGTACCGGTCACCTGGTTTTGATAGCCAAGCTCGAAAACGGCGGTGTGCTCTTTGACCGCGCAAGCACTGTATCCGATCGTCGGCCGATTTGCTGTTGACAATAACCGCCCCGGGGCGCCGCATGGATCCGAAGGTTCGGGGCTCGGGGATGACCGGGGCGTCGGGGACTGCTGCCCGTCAGCGCTTGCAGAAGCACAGAAGGGTAGGCTTAAGAGCGCGAGGACGGTTGCGATAGCGTATCTCAAGATTGCTTCACGACAAATAGAAGATGCACGTTCCGTATCACAACTTTCGAATAGTATTCCCCTGGTCGGGTGAGCGAAACCGCGTTTGGCGTGACCGTCAGTAAAGGCCCGCGTTCGAGCGCCGTCTAAAACCGTGGTGCTATGGGAGACCCCGGGCCGATTATCTCACTACATATCTTTACGGTCGAGCCGGAAAATTTCGCAAGGCTCGCGCAGCGCGCTACGGAGGCGCTGCGAAAAGCGGCGACACTCCCCGGCTTCGTGAGCGTCAATGTTTTTGGAAACGCGCCGCGTACGAAACTTCTGCTCACATCGGAATGGCGATCGGAACACGCCTGGAGCCAAGCGGAATGGGACACTGTGATTGCCGACGTTCTGACGGATTTGGTCGAAAATAGTCGGGACCACGAGTTCGAGTTGTATTCGCATATTGCTCCATAAGAGTCCGGGTCGAGCGCCTTCCGCGCCTCCACTAGGGTTAGAATCGAAACAGAAAGGTTTGCCGGCCCAGGCCTTTAGGGCACACCGCATGAGATCGGCGTATTCTGACTCTCGGGCGTGCGCCGTTCAGTGATAGGCAAACGGCCTCGCCATCAGCGGGACCGTTTGCTGCGCTTCGCGTAGACGCTTATTATTCGTAGTCGGGCGCGAAATAATCGTCGCCGCCGAACTGACGCATGAAAAACTTCGGTGGCTTGGGCGCCTTGATCGGGACGAATTTGGCGGGTGTTTGCGAGAAGTCAAAGCAGTCACCTGCGGGCGACGTCGCGCGCCTGTCGGCCGGCGCCATCTGACCGAGACCGTAGAGATCTTCTGCGAAGCGCAGCACGCTGGCCGTTTCGTAGTGGACGTGCGAGACACGATTGCGTCTCACATAGGGAGATAACATGATCAGTGGTACGCGGAAGCCTAAGCTGTCGCGATCCTTGTACTCCGGCGCCACCGGGTCGTAGAGGCCGCCCCAATCGTCCCACTGGATGAAGATTGCCGTTGAGTTCCAGAACTTGCTCTCGCCGACCGTGTTCACGAGCGCGGAGACCCACGACGGTCCGTAATCATCCGGGCAGTTGGTATGGTCGGAGTCGTCGCAGACCGGTGTGATCCACGTAAAGTTTGCGAGTTCGCCCTTGCGTACGTCGGCGATAAACTTCCAATTTGGGGAGATGACGTCTTTCTTCCAGTCGGGCCCGTTGTAGATGTGCTTGATGGCTTGATAGGCGGACCACGTTCCACCGTCGCCGCTCGAGCCGCTACCATACTGGCTGGCATAGAAACGCCAGGAGAGATTGGCTTTGTCGAGCTCGTCGCCGAGGGTTTGATAATCGAAACACGCCTTCTGATGCCCGGTGACGACGCGCTCTTTGGTGATCATTGCAACTTCGGACGCCGCGTGGTCCTGGCAACCCCAGTAGCCGTCGGGCAAATCGGCACTCCAAGCCGCCTGCGCGGCGATCACATACTGATGGGCGACGAAGCTCTCGTCCAGTTGCGACTGGAACATTCTGTCGGCCAGCGCGCCTTCGTGCGCCATGTCGAAGTACGGTTTCGACTGGTCGTGCGGGACGTACACGTACTGCGAGTTTTTGAAGTTGCCGCCGCTGTACTCTCGGTCGAATCCGTTCATCCGGCAGTTGGTACCGGGCATCTTGCCCGTGCCGTTGCAGGCGTCAATCATCGCCTGCACGGAGTGATCGATATCGTACCACGCGCCCAGCTTCGACGGCTTGAGCTTGATCGTTCGGCCCATCGAGTCTTTGCCTTCCGTGACGGTATACGCGCCGGGATAGCCGTAGAACATGTTGTTAAAACTGCGGTTTTCTTGCACGATGTAGACGATATGCTTGATTTTGCCGGCGCCGGTTCCGTCGAGCATACGCATTGCGTTACTGCTTTGCATGTAGGGCAGCGCATCTTGCGTGCCCCGCGAACCAAGCGAGCAGCCGCCGAGTATGGCCGCAGCGGCGCAAGTGCTAAGCACGAAACGAATAAGAACTGAAATCCTCATCGCGTAAACCCCCCTATGAGCCGTAACGGATCGACGAGCAAACTAATTTCGACCCGCACCGCTCAGTCCCATGGCGCCGAACCTTGGCAAGCTCGCCCCGCACCGGGTAGAATATCTTATGACACTAGTACCTTTTGACCGACGCGCGCTGGTAAAAACGTCAAGCGTTGTATTGGCGGCTCTTCTTGGCGCTTGCGCGACTTCATCAAATATGCGGATGCCGAGCTCAGTCAACTCGGGCCTTCACTTTGGGCAAACGTCCAGCCAAACGTTCAGATTTACCGGCAGGGAGCAACAGTTTATCGTGCCGGCCGGTGTAACGAAGATCACCGTCACGGCAAATGGTGCGAGGGGCAACGAGGGGGTCGGCGACGGCGCTAGTGGCGGCGAGTACGATTCGCCGGGCGGCCTCGGCGGCCGAGTCACGGCGACGATAACGGTGCGGCCTGGAGAGAACCTGACGATCTTCGTTGGCGGAAGCGGCCGGCATCGCGGCTTTAACGGCGGCGGTACGGGACAGCTACGCTTCGGTCACGGTGGCGGAGCTTCCGACGTGCGGCAAGGCGGCGACACTTTAGGCCACCGCGTTATCGTGGCCGGGGGTGGCGGTGGTGGCGGTGCGGTCGGCTATTGCGAGTCCACGAGTTGCGGTTACGGGATGGGCGGTGACGGCGGCATGGGCGGTGGACGCGAGGGCGGAGGAGGCGCTAAAGGACGCGGTTACCTACACGGCGCCGGCGGCGGCGGCGGTACGCAGGGTGCCGGTGGAAAGGGCGGTACGGGCTCGGGCAGCGGGTGCGACGGCGCGGCCGGAACGAGCGGCGCCGGCGGAGCGGGACAAAGCGCCTGCGGCGGTTTCGGCGGCGGGGGCGGCGGCGGTTATTTCGGTGGCGCGGTGGCGGAGGAGGAGGCCGCGAGGGCAGCTCCAGCGGCAGCGGCTACGATGGTGCGGGCGGCGGGGGGGGCGGCGGTTCTTCGTTTGCGGAAAAAAGCGCGACGAACGTGCACATGCTCCAGGGCGTGCGTAAGGGTGATGGACTGATCGTCATCTCCTGGTAGTCTCGTCGACGCGCTAATCCCGCGGTCGGCTGCAGGAAATGGCGGCCTCGCTTAACAAGCCGTGATGCCCGTTGCCGTCGGAGGTTTTGGAGATGCGTCTAGCAACGATTTGTCGTTTGCAGCAGAGTGCGACCGTTCTGTTCGTGCTCGTTCTTGCAGCGTGTGCGGGCCACACGGCGTTGGATGGAACGCTTCCAACAGGAGCCGGAGCGCCAGCGCTTCGAGGAGCGCTCGCTCCAGAGCGCAGCGCGCAGAAGCTTCGCGCGATGATTACGAAGAACGGCCTTGGAAACGACGCATCGCGCGGCGGCGCGGGGTATCCAGTAACCGCCGACCCATCCGTCTCGCACCCGGACGAGGCTCCGTGCATCGACAGACTCTTCAATCCGCATACTCCACCGCTCGAGTCCGGCCAGTTGCCGGTTGGCGAATTCGCCGACTACACGGACCATCCGTTCAACTATAAGCCGCCGAAGAACTGTTCGGGACCTTACGCTAAAATTATTTTTAAGATGCACTTCCGCGTTTCGGCCGGCGTGCAATATGATCGGACGGGAGCCGTTTGGATCGGGGCCACGAACGTCTACTTCGGAACGACGTCGGAGCCGGGTCAGAACGCTAGTCCGCAGTGGAACGTTGAGCGCGACGTGACGGACTACGCACCGATCTTCGCGCAGCCATCGACCGGACAAGCCTCCGTCTATAACGTCGTCAATTCGGAATACACCGGGGTCATTTACGGCACTGCCGAGCTGGATTTCTATCCGGCGACCAAAAAGCACCCGGCAGCCCGAAGTGCCGACGTCGTCAACCCTCTCTCGGGCGGCCCGGACGGCGGATACGTGAACCTCGACGCGCCCACCGATCAGATGACCGGAACGTTCACGTTTCCGACCAACGTCGAGGCGGCATATCTGGACGTCTTTCTCGAATCTCAGTCGAGCGACGAGTTTTGGTACACGTGCTTCCCCAACGACTTGGCGCAAAAGCTCAACAACTGCGGGAACACCGCTTTTCGCGAAGGTGAGGTGACCCTCGATGGGCAGCCCGCCGGCGTGGCACCGATTTATCCGTGGATCTATACGGGGGGCATCGACCCGTACTTGTGGATTCCGATTCCGGGCGTGGAAACGCTGAACTTTCAACCGTACCGCATCGACCTTACGCCGTTTGCGGCGCAACTCGACGATGGCAACAAGCACACCATCGCCGTCTCGGTTTTCAACGACGACGACTACTTTGCGGCCAACGCCACGCTGCTCGTCTATGAAGACCACGGCTCGACGCAAGTTACCGGGGCGCTGGTCCGCGACGGCACGGCTCTCTCGCCCGCGGAGACCGTCATCGATCACGTGCGATTCAATAAATCCGGCGATGCCAGTGGAACGATCAATGTATCGGCGACGCATCCGGTCAGCCTCCAGGGCTACGTGATCACCTCGCGGGGACGCATCACGACCAAAGTAACGCAGAGCGTTTCGTTCTCCAACGTACAAAAGATCGACGTGACAGCGAGTCGGTTCTTCCAAAACATCACTCAGGCGACGACGATTTCGTCGAACACGTCAACCACAAGGGCGGGCAAGCACTTCAAGACGCAAAGTCAGTGGAGCTACCCGTTCAACGTGCGCTATAACTATGTTGCGGGGGCGAGCGGCACGGCTACCCAGACGACGAACGTTTTGCAAACGAAGAGCGGCAACGGATTAAACCAGCTCCCCGGGAGAGCAGCTTCGTGGACGTTGCTTAACACCGTAAGTTCGAGCGATACGCTGAACTTCACACCGGGCGGTTTCACGCCATCGAACGGTAAGAGCCGGCAGCAGTATAAATCGCTCAACGTTGACGACCGTTGCTACGAAGAAACCATTAGATCGCTCAACTACATACTGACAGGCAAAATGACGGGCTGCTGAACGTCGATATGGTGCCCTTCAACTTCGCCGTCGTTCCGCTGATCGTGTACCGATACATCGCGTTCGCTGTCTGATCGGTGACGGTCAGGTACGTGCCGTCCCATTGCACGGAGCCGGGGAACCCCACAGTGTTGCTCGTTGTGATCGTTCGGACTTTACTGCTTCGTCGGGCGCTCCAAAAAGTGCGGGGGTAAAGTAGATTCATCAACGTGCACTTGAGTGCCTTTTATGTTCCAGCCCCGCGATGCTGAAGCGCGCAGGCTCGCGAAAATTTCGATATCGCGAAGAATTTCGTCTTGATTAGATATGTAGACGAAGTGGTTGGCATGGGGTATGACGATGACCCGAGCCCTGGGTTGGTCTTTCTTGAAAGCCGCGATCTGCTTTGTCGTGAACGCATTATCTGCCGCTATGAATGCCGCCGACAATCCGGGACGGGGCTGATCACTATGGGGATTGGCGAAGATCGCCAGGATCGGCAGACCGATTGGCGTCGTGAAGTGCCCTGGGTTGTTATCAATCGTAACGTCAATCGGCGACTCTTTCGGAAAGCCAGGCGGTGGACTGGGTGGCGGCGGCGTGGGAATGCGCGCGTCATATGCCTCATCGTATGCCGCCTCTAGGTAGATGAGCGCGGCGGCTTTTTGCGATGCCTGCGTTCCGGTGTAGCTGAGTTCTTCGCCGGCAAGTGAGTGACCGACGAGAATCGGCTGAACAATCTGCAGCTTGTCGAGGATCATGAGGACGTCTTGGCCGAGCCGCTCGGCGCTATAGTTCTGCGCGATTGCAGGTGGCTTACTTGAATTGCCATAGCCGCGACGTGTGATCGAGTACACGTGATATTTCGTCACGAGGTCGGGAATGATCGACCGCCAACCGCGGGCCGTGACCCCTTGACCGGCGAGCAACACCATCGGCCGCCCGCTGCCGCCCCAATCAAGGACTTCGTCTTTGACGCCATCCGCGACCTCGATGTAGAGGTCGCGCGTTGGCTGCAGCATGTGCAGCGTCACGGGCGGCGTTCGGTGATACACCATCGGCACGTTGAGCACGCCGGGCGCTCGCCACGTACCGCGAAGTGATTGCCCATCGCGGGAAAGCGTAGCCTGATAGGTGCGGTGGTAGTTGAGCCAGGGATCGCTATTCATATCGAATGCCATGGTGATTGTCGATCCGTCGACTTTGACGTCGCTCGTTGCTATGGGAACTTCGCTCTCCTGGGTGCTATAAATCCTCACATTGTAGCCGCTCCCGGCCTTGGTGATGCGCATAACCCGAGGTAAGCTGCCGATACCGGGCACGGTTATCGTTCCTTGGTAGGTGCCGCTGAGATCGGGCGACGGGGCAGACGCGGCGAGGAGCACGAGACCGAGTAGCGCGGTGATGTGATGCAAAGATAATCCTTCCTACCCCGGAATACGAACAAGGGTCACGTTGTTCCGCCAATAGGCGGGACGCCCACGGAGGCACGGCGCCAACGCCGGTCGAAAACCCAACGGACACCAGTGTTGCTATTCGGCGTACTGATTCGTGACTAAGCCCCCCATTGCAAGAAGCCGAGCGCGACCCCTGATATCTACTTTAAAGGAGCAAGGTTAATGAACACCCCTGGTTTACTTAAGTACGGCGGCGCGGTTGTTGCACTCGTAATTGTTTCGGCGTGCGGGGGCAACTCGACGGTCGCGCCGTCAGCCGCTGCGTTCAATGCGACCTACGCAGGTAGGACGCTGTTCGTGAATGGGAGGCCGGTAACGGCGGCGAGGCTGAACCCACTGCCGCGTTACGCAGAGCTTGTACCGGATAAATCGAAGTCAAAGACCTACGAGTACGTCATCAACGACTACGGCTCGTACGCCAGCATTTTCAACTATCCAAAGGGCACCACGATGATTGGTCAGCTCAATGGCGCCGGCGGCCAAGGGTGCACCAACGTTTTGTACGGCTATGGGAAGAAGATTATTTGGAACGCCGGGCGTACGAACGACGTGATTACCGAATACAGCGTTCCGAATAATAAGGTGCTCAAGACACTGCCTCTTGACTACACGTACACATCGAGCTGCGCTATGAATACTAGCGGCGATCTTGCAGTAGGAATCCTATTGGGTAATTCTTCCGGTCCCGGCGGTCAAGTGGTGATCTTCAAGAACGCAACCGGTAAGGGTACGGTGTACAATACGCCGCTGACCAAAGAGTACTTCGACGGCTACGATCCCAGCGGCAATCTCTTTGCCGACGGTTTCGGCTCGAGTTATAACTTCGAGGTCGTCGAGCTTCCGAAGGGCAGCAGCAAATTCGTTACGATCAAAACGAGCAACTCTCCGGAGTTTCCTGGCTCGGTGCAGTGGGATGGCACTTACCTCACCGTGTTCGATCAGGAGGCGGGTGCGACGTATCAGTACACGGTTAGTGGAACGACGGCGACGTTGAAGAACACCGTACAGTTCACTGGGACTAGCGACTGCGCGCAGACGTGGATCGTTAAAGGCCTGCTGTATTGCGGCGACGCGGGTAATAACGACGGCGAGGTTTTCAAATACCCGGCCGGGGGTTCAGCGGCTGCGACGTTCACGGGGAACTTCGATTTCCCGCTCGGCGTGACCGCAGCGAAGAAATAGTCTACCTCATCATAGTAAGCGGAACCGGAACTGGAACTGGAGAGGCGATTCTAGTTCCGGTTCCGGCTAAGCGGAACGTAGCTAGCCTCGGTAACCCAGCGAGCACCAGCTCTCGGCCCGACCGGAACTAGAATCGACCTTGTGTAATATCACGCAGCGAGTGCCATAGCCGCCATCAGGCATTGATTCTAGCGAAGGGTTATACACGAATGCAAACACGCGGAGACTTTTTGACGACGGCCGGTTCGCTTGCCGCATTGGTTCCAATGTCCGGCGGACCGCCGCAGTCCGGCGCGTCGCCGGTAGGGCGGCCCTCGATGGAAGAAGTTCTTCCGCGCGGATTCCAGCTCGATGTGTTTGACGCCGCGCTTGCAACGTCGGCGAAGCAAAAGCACCTTTTCGCGTGTATCACGGAGGCGAGCGTAGCGCTGACCGCGACGCGCAGTACGCTCAACGCCTATCTTGTGCTCGGCGTACCTGCGACCTACGTGCAGCCGGTCGTCGTGTTTTACCACGGGGTAGCGGTGTTGTCGGCCTTTGACGATGCGATGTGGACGCGTTACGTCAGGCCAACCAACAGCGCGCCGGCAAGCGACTCGAAGGAGAAGATCACCGGCAATCCGCTGATGAAGAAGAAGGGCGGCGAGTGGGATTCATCGATTCCTGCGCTTGTGGCCACTGCCAACACGCGCTTCTTCGTTTGTAACCTCGCAACGCACGGGTATGCCTCCCGGTTTGCTAAGCAGCTCCACCTCTCCGCGAAAGACGTCTATGCGGATCTCGCGAGCCACCTCATTCCGAACGCGATGCTCGTGCCGGCCGGCGTTTGGGCCATTCACGCGATCCAGGAGCGTCAGTACACGTTACTGCAGTTTTCGTGATGCCGCTGGCGATTAAACCGCTAGAACCACGCGGAATCGCGCTTTACCGCTGATCATCCGATCGTAACCTTCCTGCGCGCGGGCTAGCGGCAGAGTTTCGATCATGGCGCGAACTCCCCTGAGCACGCTGAAATTCATGGCGTCTTCTGAATCGGCGCAGGTTCCCGACGGCCACGCCTTCACTGACTGCCGCCCGCCGATCATCAACATCGTGTTGAGGCTCAGCGGCGTTGGGGATGCGCCGACGATGAGCAGTTCACCGTTGACGGCCAGCCCTGCGAGGACCGGTTCCATCGCCTTGGCTTCCGTCACGGTGGAAAGCACGACCTTTGCTCCTCCAAGTTTCTTTAGCGCCTCACCAACATCGACGCTTTCGCTGTCGAGATAGTGCCGCGCGCCGAGTTTGACGGCGAGCTCTTCCTTGTCGCGGCCGCGTGCAATTGCAACGGTGTCGAAGCCCATCTTCGCGGCGTATTGCACGCCCAGGTGTCCGAGCCCGCCGATGCCGAGAATCGCGACGAGGTCGCCCGGGCGAGCCGCGCTGTTGCGAAGGGAGTTGAACGTCGTGACGCCTGCGCACATCAAAGGCGCGGCCTCTTCCGATTTGAGCGCGGACGGAATGCGCGCGAGCGCGTTGGCTTTCACGACGGTATATTCGGAGTATCCGCCGTCGTAGGCTATGCCGGGAACCTGAAGGTTCCGGCAGGTGATGAAGTCGCCGCGCCGGCAGCGGTCGCAATATCCGCAATGGCCGCCGTGCCATCCGACGCCGACGCGATCGCCGGCGTTCCATCCGATAACGCCGTCGCCGAGCGCATCGATCGTTCCGGCGATTTCGTGGCCGGGGACGCGCGGGTACTCGATCGGCCAAACGTTCTGCACCGTAATCGAGTCGCTATGGCAAATCCCGCACGCCTCGACGCGAACGCGGACCCATCCGGGCGCGGGATTGGGAAGGGCGAGTTCCGTCAGCTGGAGCCGAGCATCGCTGGGACCTGGAACGCTAGCAGACTGCATCGTTGACGTCATGTTTCGCGCAACAGGCGCAAGACGCACGAAGTTGCGGGACGCTCCGTCAAAATGAACGCGGGTCGAGCGGCCGTCCTCTAAGCGCCGATTTGGTACGCTTTGAGGTCGCTCGCGACTTCAATTGGACCGTCGCACTCACTTCGCACGATCGTTAGAGATTGTGCGATCTGGCTCTCCATGCCGACGTGTGATCGATGTGCAGGTGAGTCAGCAGAATTGCTCGAGAGAAAAAAGGTCGAGGCAGCTTCGTCCGACGCGTTCGAAGCTTCCACCGCCGGCATCGACGAGAAGCCGCGGCTCCCCGTCGATTGAGAGCACGTAGCCGGCAGAGGCACGCCTCGGATTTGCGATCGGGCCGCCGCTGCCGAGCACGGTGAGCGATAACCTCGAGTTCAAGAGGCGTAGCCGTTGACGTCGATCACGGCTTGAGCAAATGCTTGCGGGTCTTCCTGAGGCACGTTGTGACCGACGCCGTTGAGGATTCGGTGCGAGTATTTTCCGGAGAACTTGTCTCGGTAGCCCGTTCCGTTCTTGGCCGGCCCGTCGAAATCGCTAGCGATCGTGATCGTAGGAACGGAGATGACCGGGCCTTGCGCAAGCCTTGCTTCCAAGCGTTCGTATTGCGGTTCGCTCTTAACGAGGTTGATTCGCCAGCGGTAATCGGAGATCACGATTGCGACGTGATCGGGGTTATTAAAGGCCGCGGCGGTTCGATCGAAGGTTGCGTCGCTGAAGTGCCAGTTCGGGGAAACGATCGTCCAAATAAGCTTTGCGAAATCGTGCCGGTACTTCGTATAGCCGAGCACGCCGTTTTCAGTCGCAAAGTAATACTGGTACCACCATCCCAATTCAGCCTTTGGGGGCAACGGTAGGACGGTCAGTTTACGATTCGTAATTAGATAACCGCTCACTGAGACGAGCGCCTTGCATCGCTCGGGCCAGAGCGCTGCGATAATATCGGCCGTCCGCGCTCCCCAATCAAAGCCGCCGATGATGGCCTGCTTGATCTTGAGGGCATCCATGAGCGCGATGACATCCAGAGCAACCGGCGCTTGTTCCCCATTGCGCGATGTTGAACTTGAAAGAAAGCGCGTCGTCCCGTAACCGCGCAGGTATGGAACGATGACCCTGTAGCCTTGGGCGGCCAGCAGCGGTGCGACATCGACGTAACTGTGGATGTCGTAGGGCCAGCCATGCAGCAGAATTACCGCCTGACCGTCGGCCGGCCCGGCTTCCGCATAGCCGACGTTGAGCAGCCCTGCATCGATCTGCTTGAGAGAGGCGAATGACGTGTGCGTTCCTACCGTGGTCGCGGGCACGGGGCCCATCGCCGCCAGCTGGGCACCGGTAAGCGCGATTCCGGCATTGCGCAAGAAGCCGAGGCGATCGTATTTACTTTGTTCGGGCATTTCATTTCTCCAATTTCGCCGAGGTTGTACGGCCTTCGCGCGCATTAGCGAACTCGACCTAGGTTGCCTGCGATTTTGGCCTAGGTGGCCGGCCCGTCGCATCGCGTGCAGAGGTATTCCGAACGCGCATAACATATGCACAGCCCACACCATTTCAAGGGGGCAAAATATGGGCACGAGCGACTTGAACGCTACAGTCGAGATAAAGAGCGGTTTGCAGAAAGAACCCTGGAGTTGGGCCCAAGCCGCGACGCTTAGCGTAGACGAAAAGGGCTTTCGCGATCCTGAGGGGCTCGGGCGCGCGGGAACGGAGCCTGGGATCCTCGATATTTCGCGCGTCACCCAAATGCTCTTAAGCACCTTCGACCGCGACGAGCTATGCGCCGTGCTCGATCACCTCGTACGCCTCCGAGAAGCGCTAAAGCCGTAGTTCGGGCAGCGAAAGAACCCTACGCGGCTCCGATGATAAAGCGGCCCGCATGCGGCAACTTCTGGATATCGCCGAGATCGAGACCGAAGTTGTCGGCGAGCAACTGCGGCGGGTTTGAGGCCAGCCAGGTCGATATAGAAATCTCCTGATAATCGGGGCTGTTGAACGCCACAAGAATCTGCGTCTCCTCTTTGCCGACCTGGCGAATATAATGACCGAAGCCGCGATTAATGAAGGCGACGTCGCCGGGTCCAAATTCGTCTTGTCGATGCTTTCCGTTCGCGCCAAAAATGCCGATCTCCGAACGCCCGCTAATATAATACTGCCACTCGTCGGCATTGGGATGCCAATGCAGTTCTCGTAACCCGCCGGGCTTCAACGTCAGCAGAACGCCCGTGATCGTCGAACGAGATTGGAAACTGCTGCTGTGAAACGATCTGTTCCGTTCCGCCCGCGAACGTTAAGAGGCGGCCCGCCCCAAGCCGGAACTTGTGATTCAGTTGGCTGGGCTCGAGATTTGGGTTCAGTGCAGAGGGCGGAGCGTCGGGCGGTACGTCGCCTTGGACGATGTAAACCTCTTCTTTTGGAAGCTTCGCAATGGCCTCCGGCGACAGACTGAGATTCTGCGCGAGCACGTCCGCCGGCGTGCGCGAGAGCCAGTCGGTAATGCTGAAGGTCCCGAACTCGGAGAAGCGGCCATCATCGAAGATCAGCAAAAAGTGGCACTCTTCCTTACCGATGCCCTGTATTGAATGACCGTGCCCTTTTGGAAAATACCAAATGTCGCCGGGGCCGAAATCGGATATTTCGGAGTCGCCCGACGGCGCGATCACGGTCACGCGGCAGCGTCCCGAAATAATGTAAGCCCATTCGGCAGCGATCGCGTGCCAATGCAACTCGCGCAAGGCGCCCGGTTGGAGGCGCATCGATACGGCGGCGAAGCTCGTGGATACTGGAAACTCGGTCACGGTGTGCTGCATGGCCGAGCCCGCCGCACCGCTCCAGCCTTTCGCGCCCTCGAGGTTGAATTTGAAGTTCGGAAGATCGCTCATGCTGCAATTATTTAGTAGGGCCGGCTGTCGTCACCTCTTCAGGCATTCTGCGCTTCAGATTGTACGCGATGGCGGACGTCGAGATGTTGACGTCGCGCGGAACCATGGCCGGCGACGGCGCAAGCGTGATACGAATGCATTTGTCAACGGGTTGGTTGCTCTTATCGGCGACGCTGCGATGCTCGTCTCCCCTTCAAAATGCTTTCGGATGTCAACGAGTTGCCCGGCGACGAGACCGGGCTCTCGGATGTCGTCGAACATTGAGGAAATCACCCTACGGCCGCCATAGACACCTCGGTAGCCGGCGTGCACGAAATCGATGCACGGTTAACCTGTGCCGTCATCCAGCGGCATGGAATTATTAAGAGCTACCGCAACTAAGAGAACGTCCCCCGCCCCGCACAACGTGCCACGAGCCATCGACGCTGTTGACTGCTCCGCTGTTTTTCGTGCCTCCTGCGGCGGTAGTAAGGTAAAGGTTCCCTTGGTCGTCAGAGGACGGTCCCGCGTGTGGAGTTGCGCCGTTGGCGCCGGTGAAGCTGTAGACACTTTCTTTATACGTGCTGCCCGAAGGCGTCAAGTAGAAAAACGTACCGAGACCACTTGAGCTTCCGGAGCCGCCTGCGGTTGTGGTCCCGGCGATGACGCCCTTTTTGTCAACGCAGACGCCTCCTTGCGGATATTTGCCGTCTCCGGAGACGCTTCCGAAGTTCCAGAGGACGCTCTCCTTAAAAGTACTGCCGGTGGGCGTGAGCTCATACACTGCACCGTATCCCTTGTTGCCGCCGCTGCTGGTCATACCCACGACCTTTCCGCCGGCGGCAAGAGGCAGGGGGCCGACGGCTGTCAGCCCGCCGAAGGGATTTACGCCGTCATTCGGCGGTCCTTGGAATGCGTGAAGCACCGTTTCGGTATAGCCGCTCCCTGATGGCGTGAGCTTGAAGACGGTTCCAAAATCACCAGAACCGCCGCCGCCTACAGTGGTTCCGTAAAGCGCACCCTTCTTGTCGATTATCAGACCGGCATGGGGGTTCGCGCCGTCGTTCCCGCCTTCAAAACTATACAGAACGTTTTCGGTATAACTCGACCCCTTCGGCTGCATCCGATAGACGACACCGAAGCCTTTGCTGCCGCCGATGCTCGTCGTGCCATACAGGTTGCCTTTGGTGTCGGCGACGACGGGTCCATATGGGCTTTGGCCATCAGGCGAGGGGCCGAAGCTGTAAAGAACGCTTTCAGTCCAAGGTCCACTGCTACTCGGGGTCAGCCCAACCACTGCGCCTGCGCCGTATGTGCCGCCGTAAACCGTCGTCACGATGGCGTCCAGAGGGTCTAACATTCTCTCAATAATGCCAGTCGGTTCCGATCCGTCGCCGGTAGTGGCTCCCTTGAAGGCGTAGAGCACACTCTCTGTCCACGCACCCTTCGTTCCAGGGGTCAGGCCGTATACGATACCATCATTATTGGAGTCGCCGCCAGTAAGCGTCGTCCCGATGACCCTCGGGCCTGACGGAGCCTGCCTTTTGGTGAGCGCGATCACACTGGTGTATGGTTTAGCCCCGTCAGGGCTGCCGGTGAAGCTATAAAGAACCTTGACTGGCTTTTTCGCATCGGCGTTCTGGCGCTTCACTCCGGTACTTGCCGCCTGTATCGCTCTCGGCGCGCTAATTGGCGGCTGCGATCCGCCGCAACCTGCGGCGATTACTAGGGCTGCACCTATGCATAAGGCAGACGGTAAAGCGTTCATAAGCCCCTCTCTGTGTTCCTGAGGCGCGGTTCGACAACGACGGACCTTCCCCGTCTTGCCGCAAGCCAGTGACCTGAGGTTGCCTTTCAGGCAGCTGATAACTGTGAGAATGGGTTGATTTTGAAGGCCTCTGCGAACTCCTTGGGCGTTTGGTATCCGAGCGCCGAGTGCGGTCGAAACTCGTTGTAATCCGTCTTCCATTCGTCGGCTCGGCGGCGAGCCTCGAAGATCGTCGTGAATCGGTGCATGTTGAAGAGCTCGTCGCGGATCTTGCCGTTGAGCGATTCGATGCTTGCGTTCTGGGTCGGCTTGGCGGGCGCGATGAAGTGCAGCTCGACGTCTTGCTCGGCTGTCCAGCGCAACATCGCGTGGCTGGTAAACTCGGAACCGTTATCAAAGCAGCCGGCCCATCCCCAGCGTGGCCGCTCGGCGGCCAGCGTCTTGAGTCGCGATGCGATGGGCTCGTCGTCGATCGGCCCGCGGTGATAGTAGAGATTGCTGCGATTGTAACCGATCAAGTCGCAGGCGCGTATGGCCGAGATTCCACGTTGGCAGAGCGCCCTCACGGCTTCTTGTTTCCGCGAGATACCGTCTTGAAAATCAAGCTGTCAAGGGCAGCGTTGAAGGGGACCCCGCTCTTCAAGACGCCGTAGCAGAGTACGAGCAACTTACGCAAGCTGCTTGAAGCCCCTCGAGTTGTTGGGGAAGCTTTTCACCGTGGAACAAGTCGCCGGCGAGCAGTGCCGCGTGGAAATCCCGCTTCGAAATGTCAATGCCGAGGAACAGTCGCAAACCACGCTCACTTTCATCGATGAGTAATACCGGCTCGAATCCCCGATCGACCTTGTGCATTCAAGCTCCGCCATGAGACGGGCCTACGATACCGTCCGATCTTGAAAGTCCTGCGGCTCACCGACCATCTCGCGGAAAAGCTCGAAGCTTAAAGGCCCCATCGTCGTGTGAGTCGCCGCCGTCACCTTAGCTAAATCAGCGGACTTTCGGCGTGACCCGATCGATGATACAAGGGCCCCAGGCGTTTTTTTCGACCAGCTCTTTCATTGCGTCGATCTCCAGTGCCATTCGGGCGATGATCCGGTCTTTGCGGCGATTCTCGTCTTGCACTTGCCTCAGCTTCGCTAGATCGCTGGCCTCCATGCCGCCGTACTTGTCGCGCCAGAGCCGGATCGTGTTCGCGTGAACTCCGTGCTTTCGAGCCAGCCCCGCTACGGGCACGTCGGCGTCGAGCTCCCTGAGTATCGCGACGATCTGCGTCTCGGTGAATCGAGTCTTCTTCACGTGAGTCTCCTTGCTGGGCTTTACGCCCGGAAACTCACAGTCTCCGTCTGTCCGAAACTACGCCCTTAGGTCACTTCGTTACCGCTCCGGGAGGTTCAGGGCTAGTGCGATCGATCGCGTCGACGCTCTACGCTCTCGCACGTCTCTTCGCATGGGGTTCCGCGTTCTCTCGCGGGCCCGGTGCGGTCGGTAAGCGCGCTCGAAACCGCGTCATCATGCGTGGCGTGGGGAGGGTAGTAGTCTCTCCGGCTAGTGCCGAACCGAGGTCAACGTCGAGGTCAACGTACTCGGGGATACACTACCGCTCAACGACGTAGACGGGCATCCAAATAATCCCGCAACAAGGTGGCAGCCGATCTGCGTGACACTATGAAACAATGTCAGAGCCACGAACGCGATTAAGATCAGTAGAAGCAAGCCGCGCATTGCCCATTTCTATCTGTCGTATGGGCTCTTTCCCTGCCCCAGTGTAACGTCCGTAATTGCCAGATAACTGAGGTCGGGATACTGACAAGATAGTCCGCCGTGACGTCGAAAAGCAGCTAGCCGATTCTCGGTCGGATCACTCGGAGGCGCTCGCTCAGGCGGGTGCCTTTGTGTTTTTGAGTCCATGCCTAGCTTTCGTCGTCATGCACGGCTCCCGCGCGAGCTAGGGTTTATCGTGATTTACACTATTGACCAGCCTTCATGGATGGCGCATCGTGACTCTTGAGGGAACTCGCACAGTGCGCGGCGGCTTGGCTGCTCGCACTCGTAGCGCTAATCTGTTGCGCCAGCCTGCGAAATCGTTGCTCGGGCTTCGACGGCACAGCTTTCTTCACAAGATGCGCCGCAGTGGTGCGCAAGATTAGAGCCATTCGCTCATTAGCGAGCGCCTACTTTTTCTAAAACTTGGAGTTGACAGTGCGGATATTCTACTCAATGTTCTTTGGCATCATTCTGGCAAGTTGCTCGAGCACGGGCGGCTCGTCTCCCGTCCTGGCTGGCCTACCGAATGGCGGTGCGCGCTCGCTCGCACCCCACGTTCACGGGGATCACGTGATCTACGGCTTCATGGGGGGCACGGACGCCGCGGAACCGCAAACAGCCCTCCTCGCTCAGAACGGTGACCTCTACGGAACTACGCCGGTGGGCGGCACTGCAGGCCTGGGGACCGTCTTCAAGGTGAGCACCTCTGGTAGCGAAAGCGTGCTCTACAGCTTCCAGGGCGCTTTGGATGGCGCAAATCCGGAATCGAGCTTGATCGCCGCGAACGGCGAGCTATACGGCACCACATCTGGTGGTGCCACGCCTAGTTTCGGCACCGTTTTTAAAGTGGACACTTCTGGAAACCTGAGTACGGTCTACACGTTCACGGGCCCGGATGGCTCGACTCCTGTGGCAGGCCTGACCGCTCTGAACGGTGACCTCTACGGAACTACGGAAGTCGGCGGAGCTAACGGCCTTGGGGCGGTTTACAAGATAAGCACGTCGGGTAGTGAAAGCGTGATTTATAGCTTCAAAGGCGCGCCGGACGGCAGCAATCCAACGACGGCTCTGGTCGCCGTGCGTGGTGCGCTGTACGGCACGACGTTCGAGGGCGGCGCAGGAGCGGGCTTTGGCACAGTCTTCAAAGTGAGCACGTCCGGCAAGGAACATGTGATCTACGCCTTCCAAGCTAACGGCACAGATGGCGAGAATCCGGCTGCGAGCGTGATTTCCGTAAAGGGCAAGTTTTACGGCACCACGCAGGAAGGCGGTACGAGTGGCAAGGGGACCGTCTTCGAAGTGAGCACGTCCGGTAAGGAACATGTGCTCCACAGCTTCGCAGGCGGCGCTGACGGCTCGACTCCGTTGGGGGGCTTGATCGCTGTGAATGGCGCGCTCTACGGCCCCACCGCCTTTGGCGGCGTATATGGCGGGGCATGCCAACAAGACCCTTCCGGTTGCGGCACCATCTTTAAAATCACCATGTCCGGTACGAAAACGCTGCGCTACACTTTCCAAGGCGTCCCGGACGGCGCGATCCCGTACGCGACCCTAATCGCTGTGAACAAGGTGCTTTATGGCACCACTGAGGTTGGGGGCGCACCCAACTACGGCACTGTCTTCAAGATTAAGCCATAAATCCTCGCGAGCCGCGCGCCGGCCCCAATGAACATTGGTCTAGGGCGCGACGTTCAAAACGCTACCGGAAATCGACATACGAGCTCGCTCTGCGGGCTCGTTGCTTTTTAACCCGCCGCCGGCGCCGGCAGCGCATCGCACTTGATGACGTCGAGTATTGGCTCGTGCGTGTGTCGAAGCGAAACGGAGGCGTTCATCCAGCCAAAGAGCCGCCGCTAGAGCACCAGCATACTTGGTAAGCCAGTGCTCTTCATTCGTGGCTCTCGGCCCAGACAAGAAATGCGGATTATTTCTTCGCTGCCGTCACGCCGAGCGGCTCGTCGAAACTGCCGGTAAGGACCGCAATCGCTGAACCGCCGGCCGGGTATTTGAAAACCTCGCCGTCGTTGTTGCCCGCATCTCCGCAATACACAAGGCCCTTAACGATCCACGTCTGTGCGCAGTCGCTAGCCCCGGTCAACTGTACGGTGTTCTTCAACGTCGCCGTCGTTCCACTAACCGTGTACCGATACGTCTCACTCGTGTCCTGATCGAACACGGTGAGGTAGGTGCCATCCCACTGCACCGAGCCAGGAAAGCTCGGAGAGTTGCTCGTTGCGATCTTAACGAATTTGCTGCTTCCCTTCGGGAGCTCAACGAGCTCGAACCCGCTGTTGCCAAAGCCGTCGGCGAAGAGATTCCCGTTGTTGTCGTAGCCGTCGAAGTACTCTTCGCCCAATGGCGTGGTCATGACGGTGCCCGAGCCGCTTGCGTTCTTGAAGATTACGACGTCGCCGTTGCTCAAGATCCCGACAGCAAGGTCGCCGCTGGTATCCATGGCGCAGCTGGATGTGTCCGTGTAGTTAAGGGGCAGCGTCCTGAGCAGCTTGTCTGGAACCTTGTATTCGTCAATCCCGCCGTTCGAACGCCTCCCGGGGTTCCAAATAATATTCTTTCCGTAGCCGTACAAAACGTTGGTACACCCTTGGCCGCCGGCACCATTAATCTCACCGATCTGCTGATCGCTCTTCGGATAGTCGAAAATGCTGGCGTAGCTACCATAGAAGTTGATAATGTACTCAAAGGTCTTCGACTTCTTATGCAGGTCGGGAAGAATGGTGGCGTAACTGGGCAGCGGACTTAGGCGCGCCGCCGTTACCGGCCTTCCGTTCACTAAGAGCGTCCTACCTACGTAGGTGGCATCGAGCGTAGCGGTTGACGGCGTGACCGCCGAGCCGCCGCCGCAAGCGGATAATATCGCGAGTGCAACTAGCGCACCGGCATATTTCACGAAACCAGGGGTATTCATTACGTTGCTCCTTACGAGTAGACATGAATCGCAGGTTGTCTCCCGACGTTCGGGGCGCGACCGCCGTTCCATCGTGAGCAACCTAGCTCGGACCCCGCGCCTGAGTAAGCGGGCCCGCGGGTCCCCCCTTATCTCGAATCACAATGTTTGCAATGCGGTGCGGGTAGCCAATCGGGGCGGCGCCATAATGGCCAGGAGCGATGTGCCAACTCGACGCCGTCGCAAACCCTCCGAACTGAGCATTGACAACCTGCGCAATGCAATGCGCGGTCCAATATCTTAATAAGAGGCCGCGTTAAGCCTTTGCCCGCTCTATTGCAGCAATGAACAGGTCGGTATCGCTGAAGTAGTTGCCAGAGGCGACGTCAAGAACGAGCGCCGTACCATCGGTGAACTCGAAGGCCAGGTACTCGCTACGGAAGATGCCATCGGGCGGGGCATTCTCCGGATCCATCGAGACGAAGGGTTCGTTATCCCCGAGATAAACTGCCGCGATCGTCTTGCCAATCGCCGGTTCATGAATCATGGGTGCACCATCTCTGCCCCGCTACCGAAGTGCGGCTCAGGACCGTAGTGCTCTAAGTTGTCGTCTCTGCGACCCATTTATGACCTTTCAGCGCGTTCTGGCGCATGTGATAGATTGCCCTAAAAGGGGTACAAGCGTCGCCAGGTGACGGCAATATGCAGCCGTCGCCAGAAAGATCGTGAAATGATCAGGAATATAGTAATAGCAACTATCCTGGCATTCAGTTTTGCCGTGACTTCATCGGCTGCCGTGGTCTGGGTGCAGGTTGCACCGCCTACAGCCGTTGTTGAAACCGCGCCGGCACCGCCTGGTTCGGGCTACGTCTGGGTTGGCGGCTACTGGCGCTGGAACGGCGTAAAGTACGTCTGGATGCCAGGTCATTATGTAGCCCATGCGGGCCTGTGGGTACCGGGCCACTGGCGTCACGTCGCCGGTTCCGGCTGGTATTGGATTCCGGGCCACTGGCGCTAGCCTTAGGCGGCTTTGCCCATTAGGTGCTTCAGCCACCACCGAAAGCTCGGCCCAAACAGCCGGGCTTTTTGTATGCCATCCCCGTCCCCGTAAGGAGTTTGACCTACTGCTCTCCTCGGAATATGCGCTACTCTGGGCTGGTAGACCGTCCCGAAACCGTCCGGTTTTGACACACCGCGCCGCACCCTATGGATTCGAGGCTTTCGCGTCCCGAAACGGCGTCTCGTTTTCTTTCATCGCACCGCCGGCAACGAGCGCTCTCAGCTCGTCTTCACCGAGGTTCGCGAGCACCTGAACGACCTGCTTTCGCGCGTCAACGTTTACGTTTATCGCACCGTCAGGCCGCAGTAGCCCGTGAACCTTCATGAGCTGCTCGAGTGAGCTGCTCCCCGCGCTCGGCTCAAGCTGGACGGCGGCAACGTTTCGCGGGAATATCGCCACCAACTTCGCGCGACTCGATAAAGCGCTCAATTGAGCTCGGCCTAAACAAGATGCGCTTTTGGCCGATCCGAACCGCGGGGATCACGCCCTGACGCACCAGCCGTCTGATTTGGCTTTGGCTTAGCCCCAAGCGCTCAGAGAGCCAGGGATATTCTTCAATCCGTCAGGTGTGGTTACGTGGCCATCTTCAAATCTTGGTTGCATTACAAGCCATATGATGTCAGGAGAAGCTCTTGTCGACAGCCCCCAATTATATGGCTATTATGTCCGCAATGACCGATTATCGGAGATCCGGGCGCCCTAAATCCGGGGAGTCGGCCTGGGGTGCGTACATTGAGGCGGCCCAGAATCCGGCAATACGCTTCTTCGGCCGCGAAGCCGAGCGCCGCGAATTGTCGATGCGGCACTTTGCGAAAATGGTCGGCGTAGATCTGCGCGTCTTTCAGCGCTATTTCAACTCTCAAGACCCGGCGTCTAAAACGATAGAAAGGGTCGCCAAGGCTCTTGGGTATCCGGCAAGGGTCGCGCGCGCCCTTATCGACCGGCTTACGCCGGAAGACGTTTATCTAGAGCGGATGATTATTTCGGGAGACATCGACATGCGCGGAGAGATGCTCTTTGGTGGCGGACTAACGGTCTACTCGATTCCGCGAGTGGGCCGAACAAAAATGCAATCGCGACGCGCTAAAGGCCGCATGCGTCGAAAGCATTTTGTCGCGATACAATATTTCGCAAAACCCACCGGGTATTCTCGGTGCTCGCCTCGGTGCTCTAGATCGTATTTTGTCCCCGTGCGGCTTCTCGCTCCGTTCGTTCGTGCAGGATGAACAGGGACTCTTGGATCGCACGCGGATGGGAACGTCCTGGTTTTCGATGTTAGGTCAAACGCTCGGCCTATTGTCGGAAGACGAGGGGGCCATAAGGCGTATCCTTGTGCCGTACGGGGTCCCATCGCATGAAGAAGCAACTCATGAGGCGTTCACTAAGGATCAGTCAGAGCTCACCGGTTTATATTCCGAATTTAATGCTCAACGGTTGGCGAAGGAAACATATCAAGTCGCACGTTTCCTGGACAAGGCGGAGATCGTTGAAGCGTTACGGGAAACACCACGGGGCGTCGCGTGGCTAGAAAAAGTTGTTATCGGAAATGCGTTTCGCGCTGGAGGCTCTCCAGCTCCGCTGCGCGACGCTCGACCGTCCCCGGTCACTATCAAGGGGCGCGCTTTTCAGCGGAAGTCCGGCCGGCGCAACGCCGCTGATCGAGGCCGCGCCAGATCGGGGCTGAGTAACATTGTTCGTGGCGCAACGTGTCTTGCCAAGTAACCCGTGCTTTGGCGCAACGCGCGGCGCGCGACAGGAAATTCGTTACCCAAGCCGCTGGGCCAGACTATGCGGAGCTCGAATCGGCTTGCAGGAGGCGGCTGCAGGCGGGCCTCTCTAGCGACCGAGAGCTGGCGTCGGACTAAAGCTACGTGTCTGTAGTCGGCGGGAGCGGCCGGGATCCCGATTCAAGAGTTCGATTCCCGTTGGGCGCTACATCAGAAGCCGCATAACGATGCGGCTTTTTCGTTTGCCCGGGTATTGGGTTCGAGCTGGCTGTGCGGAGTCCGAGAAGGCCGACTATCGCCGTTTTGCTCGGGACGGCCAGCAGGCCGAACGTGAGGACCGTCGCTCAGAAATCAGGGCTCGTCCTTGGAAGCCAATCGGTCACCATCGGAGCCACCTCTAGACTGTTTCTCCGAACGCAGGAGGATGCTCGGGATCTATCCACGGGAATCTGAACAGCGAGATCGAGTTGGTATCTATCGTAGCGCTGGCGACGGGCTCCTCATCAATCCTCGCGCGCCTTCTGCTCGCCGGATTCGCCAGGATCGGTCGTGAGCTTCGGTTGTTTCGAGGGCCTCGACGCGCGCTCGATTCGCGACGCACTACAAAGCAGTCCTTCGTCATGTCCTTGCACCGGCGCTACGAGCTTAATTTGCACGACCTAGCTATCCGCATGATTCTGCCCGCGATTCACTATCCTGGGGCACCGTAAATCCTATTCTTCAGGCTTTCTTCACGTTTGGAGCCTAGCTTTTTCAAAAGTCTCTCAAAGGAGCGCGAAAGCAGCGTGAATATTCGCATATGGCCCGGGGTTATCACTGCAGGGTTGCTGCTGGGGGCCGCTAGTTTAGGCGGGTGCGGCACCGGTAATACGTCTACGGCGGGATCGTCCGTACCGTCAACTCGACTTTATCGCCAGGCGGGAGCAAGCGTTGGCCTCGGCAAGATTCTAAAAACCCAAAACCGTGGCCAGATCTTCGGCTTCGACATTGATCAGAATGGGGACGATGGTGTGCTTGCATCATCGCGCGTGACCAACAAGCAGTTTGTCAATAACGTCTCCGTCGAAACGTTCGACCAGAATACCGGCAAGATCACCAAGTCTTTCGCTCGATCAGTGGGAAGCCGCAATCAATACGTCGTTGACGGCATCTTCTACGGCGACGTCGCGCTCGTCGGTCACGGCATCGTTCCTAAGGGCCATCTCCTGGGGTATGTCCGCTATCGCGTCATGAATCCGGTGACCGCGGAGAAGTTCACCGGAATATGGTCGGGCCCCGGCGACACCGGCGTCTTGGAGACTGCGGAGAACCAAAGCACGCCAACGGCCGCCCTGTTTGGACTCGAACTCAAGAAGCCACAAAACCCGAATCTCATTGTGTCCAACATCGCTGCGAATACGAGTAAGGCGTTTCACCTCGATCCTAACCTTTTTCTGCTGGGTGACGGGCCCGAACTCGCAGAGTACACGGCCGCTAACGAAGCTGTGATCGCCCTTTCACCTGATGGCGGCGCCCGTAAGGAACCACCGGTTGCACCGATCAATGTCCTCATTGATATGAGAACCGGTAAGGAAACCCAGTTCACTGGGTTTGACGAGGGGACATACGGGTCGGGCCTGGTCAATGGTATTGCCGTTGATTCGAGCACAGGCGTAGAGGCGACAACTACGAACTTCAATGCTCAAGTCGAGTTCTACAGCTTGGCTACCCAGACTGGAATCAATGCAGTCCAACTCCCCTGCACCGGCAGCGAGGACCAGGAAAACAGCGGTTCCGGCATTGCGAGCGATCCCATTAACCATTTATTCCTCGTAACAGAGTATGCATATTGCAATGGCAGCAAAGGCAGCGCGATCGTGGTCTACGACGAGAGCGGGAATCTCGTCGAAACAATTACCGGCTTTCCCTTCGTTCTAGGTGAGCCCGCACCGGCGATTAACCCCAGCAAGCGCATGGGTTGGGCTCTCGGGGGCAACGGCCTGACCGAGTTGCGGCAGTTTTTCTACTAGTCCGGGGCCGAGAAACGAAGTACAAGCGGAGTACGGGGGCAACGACGTCTGCGACGGTGGTTGTGGGACGGTCTTCAAAGTCACCCCAAGCGGTACGCTGACCACACTGCTCGCCTTCACCAGCAGCGCCAATCCCGTCGCAGCGCTGATCCAGGCCAGGGCTTCGACGCGCCGGTCATACCAATAATCCGCGCGCGATAGGCGCGCAATAGGACGTCTTGTTGTTTGCCGCCCCACAGCGCGCGCGCACGCGCGCGTACCTTATATACGCTTTATATACGCTTTGGCTGCATGGTCTCAAAGGATCAGGGTAGAGCCCGAACAAGTGTCACGCGCATATCGCGACAATCACCGGCGAGAGCTACCGACTGCGCGAGCGCAAAAAGGCGGGAATCAAACTGCCCGCGGCAAAACCCGCACCCAAGGTGGGTCAAAATTAAACCGGCGATCCGACCCCAAAGTGGGTCAATTTTCAGCCGGCGTTAACACCTCAATGTGCACCGAGCCAAGAACCGGCTCACACGAGTGCGAATGGAAGTAAGGGCGCAGGTCGCGGCAAGGGCAAGGACCCGAAAATAACATGGGCCGCCACGCCAGTCTTGACAAAATGGCCTTCTCTCATGGAAATATCCCGCGACAAAGTCAACGGAATAATACAGACGGGGCGCAACGTCCGGGTCCCGGTCCTCGAGCGGGTCGGGAGGCCGGTCTACCGCGAGGCTCCTTTAGCACACGAAGCGAACCGCGCGAGCCGCATGTCACCTGACTTTGGGAGTATCCCTGCTTGTTACCGCGACCGCAAGAGCCCAAACGGTCATGGCGAGTCCGGCACCGTCTCGACTGATCAACGATGCTCAACTAACAACCATGATTACCGAGGTAGAAAAGCAGGATAAGCAATCCACGTACGCTAGATAGCAAGCATGTCCCGAGTCGTGATTCAAGCAACTCGCGACCTTAGGCGACTGGCAGAAATCGGCAAGTGAGCTCAAAGCGCCCCTTTCCAGCCGAATGCCGAGAGGAATGGCTCGTTGCGTTGGCGGGGCCTTAGTATGTGAACTCCTGGAGTTCGTTCGCGCCTGGGCCGTTCACGTAACCGGTCCGCTGTCTCGCGTTGACATGGACACTTTCGAAGACGGCCGCGCCTACGTTAGAGAATTCAAAGCCGTTGATGGTCTCGACGAGAGTACCATTCTCGTCGTACACGAAGATGGTGCTGCCGCCACTGGGCGAGACGCTCGAAAGCGGTTGCGTGACCAAGAACAGATGGTTCAGGGGGTCTGCAGCAACGGACGCGCCATCCTGCAGCTGGCCGCCTGCTCCGGGCAGCGGTACGGAAAGTCCCTTGTGGGTCTTAAGATTATAGAACTGGACACTGTAGTTGTCGTTCGACGTGGTACACATGGTGTCCGTTGTGGAGTCAATCGCGATTCCGAGAACGGCGCCGGTTTCTTCGTTTACGCCGCTGAATGTGCTCACTTTACCGCTCAGAAGATCAAAAACATCGAATTTCGCGGACCCGTTGGACGTTAGAGTCGGAACGAACGCCCTATGCGTCTTCGTGTCTTGTGCGATGAGCCACAGACCGGAGAAGATCTGGTCCCGTGGGAATTGGAGTGTGAACTTAAACGTATCTTGTGCTACATCCGACACCAACACTTCCGGTCCACCACCCGCGTAGTTGAGGTAGACAAGAACCCCCACCATTGGGTCCGACTGCTGGTCGGCGAGCGACTCGTACAAGAGATTGTGATCGATTGGTGGATTCCATCTGCCGGTAAACTTGCCGCCGCTTACGGGCGCCATCAGATGAAAGATGTCGTTGCGACCGTGATTTGAGTCGCGCTCATCGTCGATGAGACCAACGTCGTTGGCCACGATACCGCCGACGACCAACTCGTGATTTCCCGTAACGCTGTGTTGCTTGGCAACGATCTTGGTGATCTTGCCGGTCGTTTGATCGAATGTCTCGACCGCGGACAGGGCCAAGTCGCGACGGGTATTTTCGCTCTCGGTTAGGACTCCATCGTTGCCGTTCTCGTTCATGTCCCAACCAAATATCTGTCCTCCTAGCGCCGATTTTACGACGGGGCCGAGACCAACTGTGTGCCGTCGCACGGTGGCGTGAGTCGTAGCGGCCTGCGCCGAGCTAATTCCCGGACGAGACAACCTTTCGGCAGCAGCCGACGGTTGCGTTACAAACACTTGGGAGCCAGCAGTGGATGGGTTGCCGGGACCAGCACACGCCGAAAACGTCGTTGCAAAGGCAGCAATGATTGCCGTCCGGAGAGCGTAGCTCAAACATGGATGCTTCACATGAAATCCCCCTTTTGGCTCAGTAGAAACGAACACGAGGTCGCGGAGGTTATTGTCTGCGAAAAAATGGAACGGCTTTGGGACGGTCAGTTCAGCAGCCGCCATTCATACCGAAGGCCAACGCACCGAAGTCGAAGTTTGAGCCGTCTTGGATGTCCTCGTAGAGGCCTTGGCCGATGCGGCCGTGGCTGGCGGGAGCGGTGAAGGTCAAGGCGCCGTTTTGACTACCTGATGGTTTTATAATAGTGGCCATGAGGAGCTGGTTGACAACCACGAATGAGCCGTAATGGTATGCCTGACCGCCAAAGACTAGCGAAGCCGAGCCGCCGCGGGCACCCCCGGTCAGCGTCAGGCAGCCGACGCCGTTGCTGAACTGGGAGTGAGTCACGGTTACGGGCCAGGCACCGCCGTAACTTTTTGATTCAGGGATAACAATATTCATGGTGCTGCCGTTGACGTGCGACTTGGCGGGAGCGGCTGAGACAACCATCGCCGTGGCTACAATGGCGGCGATCAGGATCCGTTGCGAAAAACGCATGAGTGGCTCTCCTTGTCGGTTCGAGAGGGACGGTGGTGGAGAGCCTAGATCAGGTTCATGAAAAAAGTCTGAAACTAAAGACGGGCTTCCTAACGAGCTCGAGCTAGTGTTGCCACGGACAGGTGGACGTCCGCTTACCGGCGCATCAACTGCGTGAGCTGAATGAGGGTGCAGCAGGCGCCGCTTAGCCGGGCTTGCAGCTCCCCATCTAACGACCGTGTAACGGATTACGCAAGACTCGCCGGGATTCGTCGGAACTAGCCGGGATTCAAATACGCGAAAACCCTTACAGGAAAGGACTATCTGGTATTCGACGGGAGCGGCCGGGATCCCGATTCAAGAGTTCGATTCCCGTTGGGCGCTACATCAGAAGCCGCATAACGATGCGGCTTTTTCGTTTGCCCGGGTATTGGGTTCGAGCTGGCTGTGCGGAGTCCGAGAAGGCCGACTATCGCCGTTTTGCTCGGGACGGCCAGCAGGCCGAACGTGAGGACCGTCGCTCAGAAATCAGGGCTCGTCCTTGGAAGCCAATCGATCACCATCGGAGCCACCTCTAGACTGTTTCTCCGAACGCAGGAGGATGCTCGGGGTCTATCCACGGGAATCTGAACAGCGAGATCGAGTTGGTGGTATCGTACGGGACGATGCTCAGCAACGACTCGCCCGTCAGGATCAGGACGTAGCGCCGGGTGAGTTCTTCCAACGTATTGATTGCGCGGTCAAGATCATCGAAGGTCGCGCTGGCCGGAGGGTGCGAGCGCTGATCGTGTGCGACATGCTTGTCACTGTGGTGCACGATGGCGTCGGTCGCCGTAGCCAGGTCGGCACGATCCTTTGCGACGACTACCTTGCTTAGATGCTGGCCGCTTGCATCCGCGAAATTCTTGAAGGTTGAATCTGCTAGCCGGTGCGCCATCTCTTCATCGTACGCAAACCCAGAGGCGTGAGGTTGGCGGTATAGCTCGCGAGTCCATGATAGCGAGATGAACGTGTGGTGTTGCTCGATGTCCTTCAGGAGATCGCTTAGCGAGACGGCGTCACGGTGCGGCTTCGATTGCCGCCGGACCGCCATGATCGCGTAGTCGGCGTAGATGTTGCGGAAGTAGTCGAGAACGGGCAGGCCGGCCCTGAGTCTTGGGTTCGCACTGATGATCTCCTCATAGACGTGATTCCAGCGCCGGTAGTCCGCGAGCTTCACCACGGCCCCCCTGATCCTTACCGCATCACGTTGCCACTTTTCAATCTTCTGCTTCATAGCCGCTCTCCGGGGCGCCATCGGTGCTAGAGGTCGAGGAGCCCCGCGTAGTATAGCGAACATGCGTTCGCGTGTCCAGGCGGTTCGAGGAGCTAGCTCGAGAACGATGATGCGCCCGACGTCCTTCCGGCGTTTGATTTCGGCGTTGATGCGCACGAGCGGATTGGTCGAGGCGAGCTGCTTTCGGTGCGCTTTGGAAAACGGCAAAAAGGCGAGAACATTCTCTCTGGCGTCGTCCAGCATTGGCTGAGCGTGGGAAATCGCTTTCTTGCTAAAGGTCCCACAACGAGAGCTGGCTAACCTGGCCATTTCTTTCTGCGGATAGCAGCGAAGCGACAATTGCGAGAACTTTAGCTTTTATTGAAGCGGAAAGCTTAAAGGGATCAATACTGTCGCGATGGGCGATCAGTTCGACGGCCTTTCCGTCGTCGACAGCTCCGAGCTTGATGATTCGGTCGAGCGGTGTCTGAGGATCGTCGTGCCTCCTCGTCTTTCGGCCCCCGCGCTCTCTCAGCTTGGACGATGCCTGAAAGTAATTCCAGTAAACACGCAGCTCATTGCGATAGAGATCGTTCATGAGATCGACGGCCACCTGCGTGTCGATACGTTGATCGCCGAAAATCTTCCGGACGTTCGCGTAGTTCTTCTGCTCGATGTAGGCATTGTCGTTTTTCACTCCTGGACGGCTGCGAGTAGGCGCTATCTCATTCGTCGAGCACCATTGCAGGTAATGGTCATTGAGGAATTCGCCTCCGTTGTCGGAATCAAGCCCTCTGAGCGGAAAAGGAAATGACGAGCGAATCTCCTTAAGCTTCTCCGTGATTTGCAGCGGTTGTTTACCCAGTGTGGCCCGAGCCTCCGTCCAGCCCGAACTAATGTCGGTAACATTTACGGAGTAGGCGAAGTTGCCTTGACATGATTCGCCGGAATGCCACACGGTGTCCACTTCGCACAGTCCGGTTTGAACTCTTAAATCCCAGAGTTCCGAGCGGATAGGAATGTGACGCTTGATTCGCGACGATAGCGCCACGCCTCTGCAGGAGCGCTCATTCTCACTTGATCGGTAGACCTAAGCAGCCGATCAAATGAGCGCGGACTGGCACTGAGGAGCAGGTGTCCTACGCTCTCCGGGACACCGTGTGAGCGTTGCGCCGCCGGTAACCATAACCGAAGCATTGCGAGGAGCCGAGTCGAGCACGGCTTACCCGCAGCCCGCCAAATCATCACGAGTGCACCAATCGCGGCATCGTCGAACTTCGAGCGGCGTTGCCGGCGCTCGCGGACCGCCGGTGCGCGCCCTAGAGTCCTAATCGCGTGCTTACGGTGGCATTTTGTGGCGAGTATGAACTCATCGAGCACACGTCCTCGTTCGCGCTTGGATTGTGCCTTAGAGTAGCGCTTCCGTACCGCTTCTGTGTACTCGCGGCGTGATTGACCGCTCACCTGCTACGCCCTCAGCTTCGATCTCTTTGGCCAAGCCGATCGCGAATGCCGGAGGAACGTGCTGCGCCAGATTGACGATAATGCTGGCCTTCGGTAGTTGAGCGGCTTGCAGCGAATGCAGCCTCCGATAAACCCGGGCGCTGAAAGATCTTGCGTCCGATTCGGAGAAGCTTTAGCCTCCCGCGGCGTTCGCGAGCTTGAGTGGGCACATGCTTAGCCGTTGCCTTTGCTGGCGTTATACGGCTGTCCGGCGCGAGAGCCGACGCCCGCGTCTCGCGGGTATGTCACCGCCGCTCTCCCGCCGCTCGATGAAGCGCTCGATCGAGCTTGGGCGGAACAAAATGCGACGCCCCACCCTAACTGCCGGAACCGTGCCGCTTCGAACTAGTCGCCGGATGCCGCTCTCACTGAGGCCGGTGTATTCGCGTAGCCAGGCAATGTTTTCTAGTCGCTCAGCGACGAGAGAAGAGCGATCTATTCCCATGTGGGTATGCTTGCCCGGTGAATACCCACCGTAGGTACATGGCGATATTGGCTCCAAAAGCGCCTTGAAATCGGCATGAAGCGATGCTACCATTTGAGCGTGGGAGATATGCAACGGGTACGAATACCCACCGCAAAAGAGCTGACTAGTCTCGATTTCGAGACTCTGTTTGGGCTCTGGCTACAGACTAGGGGCGAGCTTGACGAACTCGTTGAGGTAAGCAATGCGGGCCATCGCGAGTTTGAAAAGCGAGTGGCTCAACTCGCAGCACCAAGATTTGCTGAGTGGATGGACGAGCGCATGTCTCTCGGTGGCATAACACTTTCCGAGTTAGCTGACGCCTACGCCGAATTAAGAGTGCTGCATCTCCGAAACCGCAATGGCAAATGGGATCGGCGGTCCGAACGCGCGCGCGTCCTCGGCCAAGCCGGGCCTCCGAAGAAGGAGATGGGGAGGTACAGACGAGGTGTCGTTAAGCCGGGGGCTATCGTGTCTTATAGGATCGGACGCGCTTTGGAAGAGTGTTTTCGCGCGCGGGTAAATCTAACATGTTTGCAATTGGAAGTTGTGGCAACCGGGGACGCGTTCGAAGAGTCCTGGAATCGGCCGCCGGCAACGTGTGGAATCGATGCTCTAATCGCGGCGGGTCATTTTCATGACGCAATCGGATGCATCGGTGAGTTCGTTGGAAGAGACGAATCGGTCGCGAACTGTGACATTGAGAGCTTGAAGACTGTACTGAAATGCGAGCTTTATTCTTTGGCAATGGCATCCGCGGCAGCCATATCAGCGCAAGGTCGAAACCCAAAGCCCCTTTAGAAACTTGTCGAACTTTCCCGCGACTTCGCGCTGACTCTCGTCAAAGAGATGTGTGTAGGTGTTGGCCGTCGTGCGGATGTTCGAATGACCGAGGGCGCGACTCGCTACAAGCAGCGGCACGCCCATCGCGGCCATGAGACTGGCGGCGCTGTGCCGCAATCCGTATAGCGTTATAATGGGAACCTTCGCTTTTTTCACAAGCGGCAGCCATATGCGCGATCGAAAAGTGGTCCGGCGAATGCCGCCTCCTTCGGGCGCCGTAAATACATAGTGGGAGGGCAATGGCCGTAGCGCTTTGTGGCGCGCCTTTAGCGCGGCGAAAACAATGCTTGGAAGGGCGATACTACGTCGACGCGATGGTGTCTTTGTCTCTTTGAGGACGAGCCGGCCTCCAACCTCGGTCAGGTTCGCGACGATCGCTACTCGGCCGTTCTTGAGATCGACGTCCTTCCAGCGGATTCCAAAAAGTTCGGCGGGCCCCAGCGCACCAACGATCGCAAGTAAGAACAGCGGAAAGTGCTCAGTACCCTTAACGGCGCGCAGAAAGCGCTTTGCCTCCTCGGGGGTCCAGACGGCAACCTCGGACAGCACTCCGGATTTGCGGAGCACGAGGTTCGCCGCAGGGTTGACGGTCAGTAGTTGCTGCTCGACCACCGCATTTTGAAGAGCCGCCCGGAGCACGGTGCGTATTTTTTCCTTGCTGGCGTCACCGAGATCCAACCGAGAAAAGAAGAGGCGAAGGTGTTCGCGCTCGATATCGTGCAGCCGCGTCCGGCCGAGCTCGGGCACAAGGTATTGGTCGACCGCCCACTTATAGCTCGCGGCCGCGGCGTCGGACAAGTCTTTTGTGGCAAGCCAATCCTCGAGATACTCCCCCAGGGTCATGCGCGAGGTGATCCTGTGCTTCGGCGTTGGCCGGTGCTGGCGCTGAAAGCGCTCCAGTCGATCCTTAACGCCCAGGCGCGCGTCGTCGCTCTTGATACCCCTGGGGCCGACGATGACTTTGCGAATACGGATCCCCTGCTCATCGTAGCCGAGCGTGAGCTCACCGACGTAGCGTTGCTGCGGTTCGGACCAATAGATGCTGCCGCTTCCGGATCGGGCGCGGTGTCGCTTTTTGGCCACACGCGCTAATTAGTAAGGAAGGTTCCAGCACTCCTGCCCAACCATTCGCCCAACCAAAAACTGAGACCCCTGAGAAGGGGTCCGAAAATCCTTGTAGAATCCGACTTTTCAATGGTGGGCGGTATAAGGATTGAACTTATGACCTCTTCCGTGTCAAGGAAGCGCTCTCCCACTGAGCTAACCGCCCCAACGCCGCTATAGCGTTCGCACTGCCTGCTTCGCATCGGAAGGTTTCGTCCCTTCCGCGGCGCTGCTTCGAATCGAAATGTTTGTTTGACAGAGCGTCGTCGAGCATGGTAGAGTTTCGCATACTACTCGCACGCCATGAAGGGGGCCCGATGATTAATAACCGTCAGCTTTCCTCGACCACGCCGGAGACCGGCGTAGGGTCGCCGTGCGCTGGACCTTCGGAGAACAGACTGACTTAAACACGTCGTCGGTCACTTGAAATCTTCGAAGGCCTCCGCAGTAACCGGGGGCCTTTTCAATTCGATCTTTTCACACAAATACTTCAAAATTACGAGGCGAATCATGGACCTTTGGATTCTCAGAGAAATCCGGATCCGCCGTGACGATGCCTTCGAGAACGCCCGCTGCCGCCGGCTTTCGCGCCTGGCTGCAAGCGGACGAAGTACGAGGGTTCGCATCCGCATCGCCGACGTAGCGCAGGCGATGAGCGATGTGCTGGCCGCGGTAGCGCGCGGCTTGAGAAACGGCGAAACCGTATAACGTTCAAGGGAGATCGGCGCCGTCAAGATGCGTGTCGGCGCCCTCCCACTCTTGTGTAAAACGCGCGCGTGTCGTTGCCGCTGCGGTGTTCTGGCCGTCTGCCGCGAGTGCCGACGCTAAACCGTAGAGCGCGCGGGGATCGTTCGGATAGAGCGCGAGCGTCTGCGTGAATGCCGCGACGGCTTGCGGATTTGCGCCGCGGCGAAGTTCAAAGAATCCCCGCACTTCCTCCGCCGGCACGAGCGGAATCAGTTCACCGCTAAAATCGGTAGATTGGTTGGCGGCAGCTTGCGCAATCCAGCGCTGCGCTTCTGCGGGTCTTCCGTCCGCTTCGGCGACGCGCGCTAGGAAGAGTTGCGGAAGATATCCGCGCGCCGGCGGGTTTCCGGCCAAGCGCGCCGCAATCGCGGGGGCTTCGTCGGTGTACCCGAGATGCAACGCCGCAATCCCGCGCACACCGGGATTGCCGAAGACGGAGTCGGGCGCCGCGTGAGCCTCGGAGTAGCGCCCAAAACGAAGCGCCGTAATGGCATCGAAGCTCGTGTCGTAGGCAGTGTCCATACGCGTGGACCAGAGCTGCGCCGTCGTGTAGTTTCCCAGCATCATCGCGGTGGAGTACCCGACGGCAACGTCGTGTTTGAGGTAGCGACGTACGTGCGCTAGGCCTTCATTTGTGCCTTCGAGTTGGAGGAGAAGTGCGTAGGCGCGTTCGCTCGAGGCCAGCGCGGCGCGGTACTCTCCAGTTTCGATCCAGTAGTGGGCAGGCATGTGTGCGAGATGTTCTGCTTGCGGGGGGAACGCGGCGGCATCGAGGCGCTGGGCACACGGCAACGCCGGCGTGCGATCCGGCGCCAGATCGTAGAGGTGCACGCACAAGTGGTTGGCCATCACGTTCGACGGATCGTCGCGCAGCACGGCCGCATCGAGCTCTAGCGCGGTGCGTGATTCGTCGCTGGCGGGGCGGCCGCTCTCCCAGGAGAGTCCGCCATGTTCCAGCAGCGCCTCGGCGGCCAAGAGCTGCGCGTTCACGTCATGCGAGGAGCCCGCAAATGCCGTCATCGCATCCCGGTAGGCGGCATCGTCGGCATTCCAATCCGCGAAGCTGCCGGCGTAGCGCCTCGCCATGATTGCGATGAAGTTTCTCTCCCGCTCGGAGGCGGCGCCCGAAAGCGGCACGGCACGATGGATGGCGCGCTGCGCGGCTTCGAAATGCGCGGCCGTCATCGGCGTGTTCAGGTCAGGCCCCTCGGCGAGGGCCATTCCCCAGAAGGCAGCCGCCAGCCCCGGCTCGCGTGATGCCGCCTCGCCGAACGACCGCGCGGCGGCGTCGCCGTTGTATGCGTAATAAAGGAAGAGGCCACGATCGATTGCGGTCTGTGCTTGCGGATCGTTCGTCGATACCGGAAAATGAACTGAGGTGGCCGCCGCTAACACGGCAGCGATAACGACCGCGGGAAGGGTCACGTCACGTCTTTCTCCAAAGAGCGGTGACCGGCACGGGCGCGTAGCTCAGTGGGAGAGCATCCGCTTCACACGCGGGGGGTCGTTGGTTCAATCCCAACCGTGCCCACCATCTCCGGAGTTGGCGTTCGCGTCTTGGCGCTGTAGCTCAGTTGGTTAGAGCGTCGCCCTGTCACGGCGAAGGTCGTGGGTTCGAGCCCCATCAGCGTCGCCAGCGTCACGAGCGCATCGCGGTTCACGAATGAAATCGACGAACATGCGGTGCGCTCGCAAATCGGTGCGCCCTCGGAAATCGGTGCGCCAAGGTAGCTCAGTCGGTAGAGCACGCGCCTGAAAAGTGCGGTGTCGCGCGTTCGATTCGCGCCCTTGGCACCAAATGAAGAGAGGCCCGGCTTATCCGGGCCTCTCGCCACGTTTGCCGAAGCGGCCCCGGAGTGCCACCCAGATGGCACCTGCTAATCTTACGCTGCATCCTGTGGCCAGGCAGCGTTTGCGGGATTGCGGAAAATGCGGCGCATCGAAGGCGATTCTAAAGAGCGGAGCCTCGCGCTGTCTTGTTTGCCATAATCGGCGAGGGCGCGAGTACTACCGCAGCAGCGCAACGCGCCGAAGGAAACAGCGGGAGTCGTATGTGATGCGAACGTACGGTCTTTCGATCGAGTTACTGCAAAAGTTGCTTCATCAGCAGGCGGGTCGGTGTGCGATCTGCCTAAAGCGCTGGCAAGATTGCACGAAAGCAAAACGCACTCACGACGACGCGATATTTCTGCAATACCTCTATGTTGACCACGCCCACCAAACGGGTAAAGTTCGCGGCCTGCTTTGCAATGCATGCAACACGGCCATTGGCCTATTCGAAGAAGATCGCGCTCGACTGCTTTCTGCGCTATCCTACCTGGATGAACAAGAAGGACGTTGACCATTTATTGGAGCGTTCGCTTGAAAAAGTCTAGCGTGCGGCTCCAGGCAGTTTCCGCGTGCTCCCGGTTGTAATGTCCGAGGCCTCCCTTTCCGGGGTCGCCCGTATTGTAAAAGCCGTGCTTGGCATCGTACCGACAAAACTCGTATGCAACATTGCCCGCTTCGAGCTTCTTTTCGATGGCGTCCACGCCCTCAATCGTGAAGTGATCGTCGTCGAGTGCCCAGTGCCCCTGAATCGGCACGGCGATGCTTGCCGGATCGCCGGCTTCGGGCGGCGGGTAGCCGTACCAAGTGCTTACCGCATCGAACTCGCTGCCGTGCATCACGCTGAGCATCGCGAGCGCTCCGCCCATGCAGAATCCCATGACGCCCACGCGTTGGGCGCCATGTTTTCGCAGAAAGCGTGCGGCGCCGGCGGCGTCTTGCGTGGCGGCGTCGTTAAAGTCGAGCCCCTGCATGAGATGAGTTGCTTCGTCGGGAGTTGCGGCATGACGGCCGCGATAGAGATCGGGCACGACGACATTAAAGCCATCCAACGCAAGGCGATCGGCCGTAGCTTTGATACGATCATCCAGCCCCCACCACTCTTCAAAGAGAACGATTCCCGGCGATTGCGGCCCCTTTGAGGCCGATACAAAGTACGCGGGCGCGGTTTTTCCGTCGGGGCGAACGAACTCGATCATCGAGCCCGTCAATGCTGTTCCACCACGGCTACCTCTTCGGCATCCTGACGATCGAGATTCTCGGCACGCTCATTAAGCAGCCACTCGTTGGCTCTTTGTATGTCCTGCGGGTCTACGCGATCGCGGAGCCAGGCACGAAGCAGGTCGTCGGTAGGATAACGGACCAACGCGTCTTCGAACTCTTTGCGAGTAACCTTCCATCGCTCCAGGACGCCTTGGTCCATCGGACACGGATAGATGTAATCGTGAATCGTTCCGGCAAGGTACGCGCGGCCTTTGTCGGAGACCCGCAGTAGCCAGAGTGCATCGCCGCTCGGCTCTCGGCCGCGGCGCGGAAAGGTCTTTCCATCGCGAAAATCGGTAGGCATGCGCCTCATAATGCTCGCGGGAAACGGCGGGTTGCGCATGAGAGCCGAGCGAACGGTGCGTACTCATGCAAGAGCAAAAGGCGGAGGTGCAGTCGGAGCCACGATGGCACGCCTCCCTGGCCGTCCTGGGAGCGGTCGCGCTTTATATCACGCTTCCCCCGCGCTTGACGATCGGCCCGATCTGGGTGGCGCCCTTGTTGGTCTTGCTAGTCCTCGTGCCGCTCTCGATTCTCGCGCCTCGCCGGCACAGCGACACTCGCCGCATGCGTTTCGCCAGCATCCTGCTGATTGCCATCGTGACTTTCTTCAATATCACCTCGGTGCTGCTGCTGGTCGCGTCGCTGTTTCACGCCGAGAAAGGGCCAGCGCACTCGGCTGCATCGTTACTGCGCACGGGCCTGCAGATCTGGCTCACCAACATTTTCGTCTTTGGGCTTTGGTACTGGGAGCTCGACGGGGATGGTCCCGATATGCGCGCGCATGTCAGGGCGGCGACGGACGTTACGAACGCCGACTTTCTCTTTCCGCAAATGCAGATGGCCATTTCGGGCAAGGCGCCGCCCTGCATCGATCAACATTGGAAGCCGCAGTTCTACGATTATCTCTACCTCTCGTTCACCGATTCGACGGCCTTTAGCCCAGCCGACGTCATGCCGTTAACCCGCTGGGCCAAAGCTCTGATGACCGTGGAGGCGCTGATCTCGCTGATCACGGTCGCCATCGTGCTGGCGCGCTCGATCAACGTGATCTCGTAGCCGTGCCGGTGCCGGCTCGTAGGACGCGGTGAGAGGATGCTCGAAGCGGAACGGTCGCCTGGCGCGCGGGTATGATGTAATGGCAGCCTGCGACCTTCCCAAGGTTGATGCGTGGGTTCGATTCCCACTACCCGCTCCATCACACCTCGAGGCGACGTAGCCAAGTGGTAAGGCAGGGCTCTGCAAAAGCCCCATTCGGCAGTTCGAATCTGCCCGTCGCCTTTAGCGATTTCAGGTGAAACGGATCGCGGTTGTGGGGGCCGGCGCGATCGGCGGATTCCTCGCCGCCGCCCTCGCTAGGGCGGGCAATCCGGTCGCAATCGTGGCCCGCGGCGAGCATGCCGCGGCAATTCGCCGTGACGGGTTGAGCGTCGAGAGTGATCTTGGGGCCTTCTCCGTCCCGGTCGCGGTCAGCGACGACTTGCGCACGCTCGGCGCCTTCGATTTTCTGTTGCTTGCGTTTAAGGCGCACCAATGGCCCTCGCTGCTGGATCAGGTCGCGCCGTTTGCGGGCACCGATACGGCCGTGGTAACGATGCAGAACGGCGTGCCGTTCTGGTACGTGCGCGAGCCTCCACTGCGCAGCGTCGATCCCGGGGGAACGATCGGGGACCTTTTCCCAGACACTGCGGTGATCGGCTCGGTCGTGCACGTTTCGGGCGAGATCGTCGCGCCGGGGTGCATTCGGCAGAGCGGCGGGTTGCGCTACGTGCTCGGCGACCCTGGAGGTGGTTGCACGAATCGCGCCGCCGACGTCGTACGGCTTTTCCAACGCGCGGAGCTTGCCGCCGAGGCGGATCAAGAAATCCGCCAGACCGTCTGGCTGAAACTCGTGAACAACGTCGGACTCAATGCCGTTAGCGTCTTGCGTAACATGACGATCAAGCCGATGCTGGAAGACGCGGAGGCGCGCGAGGAGGTTGGGCGCCTCATGAGGGAGGCGCTGCGCGTGGGGCAGGCGATGGGCGTCGTCGGGAACGTGGACGTTGAGGCGCGCATCGCGTACGCGGCCCGGCTCGATAACGTCAAGACTTCGATGTTGCAAGACTTCGAGCATCGCCGGCCCCTCGAGATCGATCCGATCTTGGGAGCGGTTTGCGAGTTAGGCGATCGCTATGGCGTCGCAACGCCCGAGGTTCGAAAGGCATACGCGGCGTTGCAACGGCTGAGCACGACGCGGATATGATGGTGCAGGAATCGCCACACGTGGATATTGCCGAGCTACGCGGCGTCGGCCCGAAGAGCGCCGCGCTTTTCCGCGAGCTAGGCATCGAGACGGCAGAGGTGCTGCTGGATTACCTGCCCTTCCGTTACGACGACCTGCGCTTCCCCACGCCGGCTTCGCGATTGGGCGAGACTGGAGGCGAGGAGAACGCGGTCGGGGCCGTCGTCGCCGTGAAGGAACGCCGGGTACGGGGTCTCGAGATCGTCGAACTGCAGCTCCACGACGACGCCGGCGCTCCATTTACCGCGAAATGGATCGGACGCAATCGTTATGTCGTCGGACGCTTTCGCGAAGGAATGCGCCTTATGGTACGCGGTCGCGTCGAGCGAAGCTTCTCCGGACCGGTCGTTAACGTCGCGCATTACGAGGCACTCGGCGAGAACGAATCTTATCGGGGTGAGCTCGTGCCGGTCTATCGCGCGAGCAAGGAGCTTGCCACCCGTAAGATCGCGATGGTCGTCAAGAAAAATCTGTCCGATCTGCTCGCCCTCGCTCCACCGGATACGTTGCCACCGGTGCTCGCAACCCAACGAGGATACGGCTCGATCCGGGAAGCGTATCGTGCGATGCATGCACCGCAGACGCCGGAAGAATCCGAACGCGCGCACGAGCGGTTCGTGTTTTCGGAGTTTCTCGCATTGGCAACCGGCGCACACCTGCGGCGAGCCGAGCGCGAGAGCGATCACGATGCGCCGGTGTTCGAGGTTCCCGCGAGTCTTCTGGAACGAATCGAGGCATCGCTGCCCTTTGCATTGACCGGCGCGCAGCGCCGAACCATCGAGGAAATTTGGAACGATTTGCGGCGCGACGTTCCCATGAATCGGCTCTTGCAGGGCGACGTCGGCAGCGGAAAGACCCTGGTTGCGGCGGCCGCCGTTCTGGCGGCGGCCGCCAATGGTTTGCAATCGGCCTTAATGGCGCCCACCGAACTGCTCGCGTGGCAGCACGCAAGTAAACTCGCACCGCTGCTGCAGCCGTTCGCCCTCGGCGTGGAAGCGGTCTTCGGCAGCCAGGGCGCGCGGTCACGGCGGGCGGCGCTCGAAAAACTCGCCAGCGGCGAAGCGTCGTTAGCCGTCGGCACGCACGCGCTGCTCACCGAAGGCGTCGATTTTGAACGCCTCGGGCTCGTGATCATCGACGAACAGCATCGCTTCGGCGTGGAACAACGCGCGCGTTTGCGCGGCAAAGGTTCGTCACCGCATACGCTTCATATGACGGCGACGCCGATTCCCCGGACGCTCGCACAGTCGGTCTACGCGGATCTCGACGTCTCGATCATCGACGAGCTGCCACCCGGCCGAACCCCGATCCTCACGTATGCTCTTCGAACGAGCCGCTTGAGCCTCGTCTACGATTTGGTGCGAAAGAACGTCGCTGCGGGGCGGCAGGCCTATATCGTCGCGCCGGCCATCGAGGAAGGCGAGAACGCGCTGACGAGCGCGATCGCGGAGGCCGAGCGCCTGCGCCGCGATGTATTTGCCGATCTGCGGCTGGGATTGCTACACGGCCGTCTTGCGTCGCGCGAGAAGGAGGAGATCATGTCGAGTTTTGTTCGCGGCGAACTCGACGTGCTGGTCTCGACGACGGTGATCGAAGTCGGTGTCGACGTCGCGAACGCAACGGTGATGGTGGTTTTGGACGCGCATCGCTACGGGCTGGCGCAGCTCCATCAGCTGCGCGGGCGAGTTGGTCGAGGTGCCGCGAGTTCCTATTGCATCTACGTCCACCCCGACGCTACCGACAGCCAGCGGTTCGATATCCTGACGCGCTCCACGGATGGCTTCGAGATCGCCGATGAGGATCTGCGGCTTCGCGGGCCGGGGCAGCTTTCGGGAACGATCCAGTCCGGAGCCGCCGACCTGCGCCTGGGCGATTTGGTGCGCGATATCGACGTGTATCGCGCCGCGAAAGCGGCTGCCGAGCTGATCGTCGCGGGCGATCCGGCGCTGGAGCGCCCCGAACACGCCGGGCTGCGCGCGGTGCTCGCGGCCCAGCCCAGTACGCGAGCGCTGCTGCTTTCGTCGTGAGGGTTCGCTGGCCGCGGCGCGAATAGCGCCGCCAATGTATAGGCGGGGCATCTTCATGGCGGCCGTCACGGCCGTGCTCTTTGTAGTGCTTGGAACCGGCGCGCGCGCCGCCTCACCCGATGTGGCGCGCACGACGCTCTCCAATGGCTTGCGCGTTATCGTCGTACGCAATACTCTGGCGCCGGTCGTTACGACGGTTCTCAACTACGAGGCCGGCTCCGACGAGCAGTGGATTCCCGGCCTCGCTCACGCGACCGAACACATGATGTTTCGGGGAAGCGCTACGCTTTCGTCCTCTGCACTTATGGAAGCGGTCGGAATCACGGGCGGCGACTTCGACGCCGATACGACGACGACGGTCACGCAATATTACTTTACCGTGCCCTCGGCCTATCTCGACATCGCGCTTCGGGCCGAACGGTCGCGCGCGACGGGCCTGCTGATGTCGCAAAAGCTGTGGGGCCAAGAGCGCGGTGCGATCACGCAAGAGGTACAGCAGGATCAAAGCGACGCCTTCTATCGGCTCTTCGTAAAGATGCAGGATCGCCTGATCGGCGGCACGCCGTACGCCAAGAACACGCTGGGAACCGTTGCCGATTTCGCCAACAACGTCAACAGCACGCAGCTGCTGCACTTCTACCATACCTGGTATCACCCAAACAACGCCGTCTATATCATAGCCGGAGACGTCGATCCCGCGCAGACCATCGCGCAGGTGCGCCGGCTCTTCGGTGATATACCCTCCGCCAAACTTCCCGCGCGCGAGCCCGTGCATCTGCGGCCGCTCAAATCCGCGGTTTTTCACGAGAAGTCGGATCAGGCGTATACCGCGGTCGCGTTGGGATATCGTTTTCCGGGTTACGACAGTCCCGATTATGCGACCGGTCAGATCTTGGGCGACGTGCTCTCGAGCGCACGCAGCAATCTGGGAGGCATGCCGTATACGGGACAAGCCCTGGCGGCCGGCTTTGAGGCGCAAGCCTTTCCCAAGATAGGTCTTGGAATTGCGTTTGCCGCCGTTCCGGTCAGCGTACCGCCCGCGACGGTCGATCGCGAGCTGCGCGGTATCATCGACGGCTACAAAAAGACCGGAATCCCGGCGGACCTCGTCGAGGCTGCCAAGCTCCGTGAGATTTCCCAGCTCGAGTTCAACGCGAACTCGATCGAAGGCTTGGCTCTAGAGTGGAGTCAAGCCGTCGCCGTGCAAGGCCTCACGTCGCCCGACGATATGGTCGCGCAGTATCAGCGAGTCAGCGCCGACAGTGTCAACCGAGTGTTGCGAAGCTACCTCGATAACCAGCGGGTCGTGGTGGCCTATGCCGTGCCGCAAAACGCCGGAGCGGCGAAGCCGAGCGGGCAGATGGCCAAAGAGAACAACGCGATTCCTCCGACGTCGCACGAGCCGCTGCCGAGCTGGGCGCAGCATATTCTCGATAACTTGCGCGTGCCGGAGCAGACGATTTCGCCAACCGATATGACCCTGGCCAACGGTATTCGCCTGATCGTGCAGCCCGAAAGCATTTCGCATACGGTCGTGGTTGCGGGCCAGATTGAAAACGACGAGGACCTTCAAGTGCCGCCGGGACAGGAAGGCGTTGCGGACATAACGGGCGGCCTTCTACCCTTCGGAACGACGACGTACGACCGAATCGCATTTCAGACGGAGCTCGATAAGATCGCTGCGTCAACCGAGGCGGGCACGGATTTTGGGCTCGACGTTCTGTCGTCGCAGTTCGACCGTGGAATGCAGTTGCTCGCCGACGAGGAACTCCACCCCGCGTTTCGCCCTGCGGATTTCACCATCGTGCAACAACAGACCGCGGGCGGGCTTGCGGGCGACATGACCACGCCGGAGCACCTGGCGGAGGTCGCTTTAAATAAAGCGCTCTATCCGCCGGGCGACCCCAAGCAGCGCTTTGCGACGCCCAAGAGCGTCGCTGGGCTGACGCTGGGCGACGTGAAGAGCTGGTTCGCGACGGCCTATCGTCCCGACCTCACGACCATCGTCGTGATCGGCGATACGACGCCCGAGGCAGCGAAGGCGATCGTTGAAAAGTACTTCGGAGCCTGGCGAGCGACGGGGCCGAAGCCGAACGTCGAGCTGCCGCCCGTCCCGCAAAACGTGGCAAGTCGAATCGACGTCCCGGCGACCGGACGCGTGCAATCCTCCGTGCGCTTGATAGAAACGCTCGATCTGGTCCGCAATAATCCCGCGTGGCCGCTACTCCAGCTCGCCAACAGCGTACTAACCGGCGGATTCTACTCGTCGTTGCTCTTCCACGATCTGCGCGAAGTGCATGGTTACGCGTACTCGATCGAAAGCCGCTTCGCCGCGAACAAGACTCGAGCGACCTTTTCCTTGGAATATGGCTGCGACCCACAGAACATCGTGCCGGCGGAGTCTCAAATAACGGCCGTGTTGTCCAAGCTGCAACGCGAGTCGATCGAACCCGATCGGCTCTTGCGCGCCAAGGCCTTGCTGATGGGCGATGTCCCGATCCGCGAAGCGAGCTACGACGGCGTGACCGAACAGCTGCTAAATTATGCGTCGCTCGATCTCCCGCTCGACCAGAACGTCATCGACGCGCGCGCACAGCTCGATGCGACGCAAGAGAGCGTTCGAGCGGCGCTGGCTAAGTACGTTCGGCCGCAGGATTTCGTGCGTGTCGTAACCGGCCCGGGGCCGCGCTAGTGCTTGTTACAGGTCGCTAGGGCGATGGATGCGATCCAAGGAATCGGTTTCGATCTCGATCACACGCTTGCAATCGACAATCATCTCGAGCGCGTTGTGTTTCTGCGCCTGCTAAAGAGCGTGTCGTCGCGAGGGGGCCGGGTGCTGGGTACCCTTTCCGACCAAATCGATGCCATCGATCGTCTATTGCAGCGTCAGCGAAGCGGCGAGTTTACGATCGATGAGGCGGTTCGTCTCTTCGCGGCAGAGCGCGGTTTGGCCAATGGCGATTGGTTCGTCGAGTCGTTCCGGGATATGGCCGTGGAGAGCGTTGAGGAGTTCCTGGTATCGCTCCCAGGAGTCGATCAGACAATGGAAGAGCTGCAAAAGCGCGGAATCCTGGTAGCCGTGTTAACCAACGGTTGGAACCCGCTGCAGAAGCGTAAAGCGGAGCAGGCCGGCTTCCGCGGGCCGGTTCTCGTAAGCAGCGAGATCGGGGAGCGAAAGCCCTCGGCGGGCGCCTTCGAGCGGCTCTTGCACGTCCTGGGCACCGAGGCGCGACACACCTGCTACGTAGGAGATGACCCGCACGACGACGTCGCCGGGGCGCAGGATGCCGGCCTGCAAACGGTATGGATCGACTGGGAAGGCCGGGAGTACCCCGACGATGTGCCGCCACCTGCCCACACGATTCACGCATTCCCAGAGCTGTTGGAGTTCGTGCCGCAATGCATACGCGCGTCATGATCGGCCGCGGATTTCTCGCGGGTGTTGCGTGCCTCATCGTTTGCACGGCGGCGACACCGCCCGCAACCTATCAAGGGAGGCTCGTCGATCTCGAGCGCAGCTACACAATGTGGTCCTTTGCAGAAAATCCATCGTCCGCGACCGACGCGGGGATTCACACGTACGACTCGCGGCTCGCCGATTATTCGTCGGCAACGCAAGCCGCGGAGATGGCCCGGTTACGCCGCTATCGCAACGAACTGGCTGCGCTCGAGCCTCCGCCGGATGCGACCGCACACGAGCGAGTCGACTATCTGCTGATACGCGCGGATCTCGAGGGCGACTGGTGGGGGCGGACCGTTTTGCGAGGGTTGCAACGCAATCCGAGCTTGTATGAGGGCGAGTGCAGCAACGGGATCTTCTCGATCGTCAAACGGAAATACGCCACCGACGAAGTTCGCGTGCGCGCCGCAATCGCTCGGCTGCGAGCGTGCCCGCGCGTGCTCGATCAAGGGCGAGCGAATCTCACTCAGCCCGTCCGCGAGTTCGCGCAGATCGCTTCGGAAGATATTCGCGACGGCGACTCGCTTTACACGACAACCCTCGACGAGATTGCGCGGGACACATCGCCTGCCACACGCAGCGATCTCGCCGCGGCACAGGGAGTCGCACTCAAGGCTCTCCATGCCTATCGAAGCTGGCTCGATGCGCACATGAACGGCTTTGCCGCGGGTGGCTTCGCCGTCGGACGCAAGCAGTATGATTGGTACCTGCGGCGCGTGCTGCTTCTGCCGTTCGATTCCGCGCAGGTTGCGCAAATCGGCCGACTGGAGCTCGCAAGAGATCGTGCTTTAGAGACGTGGGAAGCCGGTCGCGACGCACACGAGCCGCCGGCGTCGCCGGCGCCCGCATTTGCTTCGAAGGAGGCCTTCTTAACGTACTACGAACGTAGCCTCCAGCGGCTGATCTCGTTCATCAACTCCCACGAGATCGTGGACATCCCGCCGTACATCGGGCCGTTCCACATCGTGGAGGTGCCGAAGGCCCTGGCGGCGACCTATCCGGGCGGATTCATGAACCCCCCGCAGATGTTTTCCACCGATTCGCAGGGCTTCTATTTCGTGCCGGATTTTAGCTCGGCCAATCAAAGTTTCTTCGTCGCACAAGCCCGCCAGTCGGTCCTGCCGCTGCTCGGCCACGAGGGAATCCCGGGCCACTTCATGCAGTTCACCTACGCGTATCATAATCCGGACTTCGTGCGCCACGTGCAAGGCGACGGCGTCTTCGCCGAAGGCTGGGCCTTTTATGGTGAAGAGATGCTGATGCGCGAAGGCTTGTACGAAGACGATCCGGGCGCGCGCAAACAGGTGATCCATTTGATGCGCCACCGCGCGACTCGAATCGGCGTCGACGTGGGTTTGGCTACCGGCGCGATGACGCTTCCGCAAGCGATTGCGTACTTTGAAAAGAACGCCGGAATCGATGAGGAAACGGCGCGCGGCGAGGCAACCCGGTTCGCGATGGGGCCGGGACAAGCCATCGATTATCTCGTCGGAAAGACGCAGATCGAAATACTGCTCGGACTCTTAGCCGACCGCGAGGGCGCCGGATTTTCCTTGAGGCATTTCCACGACCAGCTGCTCTCGTACGGTACGGTTCCGTATTCCACGATCCGTTACGAGTGGCTTGGCGACGATTCGTGGCTTCGGCCGTCGCTGCAGCCCCTGGCGCCCCAGGAGTTCTAAGAAAGCGTGCCGCGGATCACCGGTGGATCGCTCGGAAGTCGAAAGCTTCGCTCGCCGAAGGGCACGCAAGTGCGCCCGACGCCGGGACGCGTCAAGGAATCGCTTTTTTCGATCTTGATGAATCGTCTCGATGGCGCGGCGGTCTTAGATCTTTTCGCCGGGACCGGAGCGATCGGTTTTGAAGCCGCGTCACGCGGCGCCGCCCGCGTCGTTGCAGTGGAAGGTCAGCGTGACGTCGCCAATGCGATTGAAGAAGCGGTCAAACAGTTGGGTATTGGAGACGTGGTGACGGTGTTTCCGGCACCGGCCGAACGGGCGCTCTACCGCCTCGAAGGGCCGTTCGATATCGTCTATCTCGACCCGCCATACGCCGATCCGGTGCCGTTGCAACTTTTCCGTCTCATGCTGGAACGGAAATTGCTCGCTCCCGAGGCGATTGTCGTTTACGAGCACGCCGCCAAGCGAATCTTGCCGCAGATACCCGGGTATCGCTCGGTGCGCGAAGAAGTCTATGGCGATGTCGGGCTCGCTTTCCTGACGCCGGAATCTTGACGAACGGCAAACTCGAGCGCGTGACGCGCGCCGTCTACCCGGGATCGTTCGATCCGCCTACGAACGGCCACTTGGACGTGATCGAGCGCGCCGCCGGATGCTTCGGCGAACTCATCGTGGCCATCGTCGTCAACCCGCAGAAACGGACTCCAATGTTCTCATTGCAAGAACGGGAAGATATGCTCAAGGCTAGCGTGACGTCGATTGGCGGCGTGCGCGTCGAGCATTTTCGAGGTCTTCTCGCGGACTACGTGAAAGCGGCCGAGGCGGACGTTATCGTGAAGGGCCTGCGCGTGGTCTCCGACTTCGAAAGTGAGATGTCGGCCGCGATGATGAACCGGTCGCTTTCGGACGTCGACACGCTCTTTCTGATGGCGGATCAGAAATATTCCTTCGTGAGCTCGAGCCTCGTCAAAGAAGTCTTCTTTCTCGGCGGCGACGTCGCCGCACTGGTCCCCGAACCCGTTCTTCGCGTGATGGCGGAGAAACGCAACAACTTGCAACGGAGGTAGTAATGTCGGTTTATCGCGTGCTGGACAAGCTTGAGGCCTACGTTCACGAAGGAACGTGGTTGCCGGCGGGTTACCGCATCCTGTCGGAGGAGCGGTTGATCGAACTTCTCGAGAAAATTAGGGCGTCGTTGCCCGAAGAAGTCGGACGCGCCAAAGTGATCGCCAAGGATCACGATCGCATGATGCGTGTCGCGCAGGAGAAGGCGCAGGCAATCGTTGACGAAGCTGCCAGTAAGCACGAAGAGTTGGTCGATGATAGCGAGATCGTGAGGCGTGCCCGGACGACCGCCGACGTCGTGCTCCGCGAGGCCGAGGAAAAAGCGCGCAAGGTTCGCGAGGGCGCCGATCGCTACGCAAACGACGTGCTGGCCGAGATGGAAGGCCGTCTGTTCGGTGCGCTCGGGGCGGTCCGTAAAGGGCGGCAAGTGCTCGATGGCCAGCACCAAAGCGCAGAGCGCCCGCTTGAGGAAGCCGCTGCGAAGAGCAAGCGGGCGGCCTTCGACTTGCAGACAGCCGCCGAGGAGACCGCTGCCCTGGAGTCGGTCTAAGCGGCCCCCGGTTTGGGAATAAGCGAGGGCATGAAACAACTTGCAACCATGCTCGCGCTCGCCGGGATGCTAAGCGCGCCGGCCTTAAGCGCGCAACTCGGCGGCATCTCCGGCACGGTCGTCGATGCGAAGACCGGCCAGTCGATGGCGCACGCGACGCTCTATTACTATCGAAGCCCCTACCTCGAGAAGGGACCAAACCATATCGCGACGCTGCAGACGAACGGCCGCGGTTTCTTCAGCGACGTTACGCTCGACCCGGGACGCTACATCGTGATGGCAAGATTTCCCGGCAAGGTCGAAGGGTGCGCCGTCGATGACGTGATGGGCGGCGAGGTTACCCGCATGCGCATCGAGATCGGTCGCGACGCGATCATGTGCACGGGACCGCGCGTCCACTCCGCGCTCGTGGATCCGAACGCGACGGCAGACGTCTACCGAATCTAGACGGGTGGTGCGGCGACGTTGGCGGCAAAAGCCTCCAACTGCGCGCGGTCGATGGCGCGTACGCGCCCGCGATCGAGTTCGAGGGCGCCCGCGTTCTTGAGTCGTAGCAGCGCCCTCGCCGCCATGTCGCGTACCGTGCCCGCGGCGGCGGCGATCTGCGCTTGCGAGAGGTTCTCGACTCCCGGCAGGCCCGGTGCCATCCCCACGGATGCGCGCGCGTATCCGAGTAAAAACTTGGCAACGCGCTGCAGCACGTGCGCGAAAGCTAGGTCGGCAATCGTGTCGATCGAGCGGCGCCGCGCTTGCGACGACGCAATCAGAAAACCAAGCGCGAGTTCTGCGTCGCTGCGGGCGGCATGAATGATAGCTTCGCTTGGAAGCGTCACGATCGTGGCGTCCGTCAAAGCTTCGGCACGCGTCGTCGCCCCGCCGCCGTCGAACGTGCCGCTCTCGTTGAGCGTGTCGTGCGTCAAGCGTTCTCCGATAGTGTGGGTCTTGCCGTCGGGCGAGAGTAACGTGTAGATTGCCTTGCCCGTCTTGACGATCCCGAGATACGGCCAGAGCTCGCCTTCGTCGAAAATGGTTTCGCCGGCTTTGTAGGTTCGCTCGCTCATCTGAGCGGCGAGCTCCTTGGTCGTGCTCGCCTTGGCGGAGGTAAAGGCCGAGACGTACGTCAGGAAGGCCTCGCCGTCGGCATTTTCGTCGATCCGTTCAAGGCGGACGGTCCATCGGTTGGCGCCGAGGTTTCGCGCGTCCCAGGAAAAGCGTCCGGGACGTACCTGCGCCATCTCGTTACGAAGTGCGCGCGGGTCGGTCTCTTCGGTAATCTCCAAAGCGCTTCCAATCGGAAGCTTGTCGAAAGTTTCGAGTATCAGCGCCGTCCGGGTGGCAGGAAGGAGCGATCGGGCATCGAGCGTGATTGAGGCGGGTCGGTTGATGGGCATACGCCGCCGGTCTTAGGGAGAATCGGCGAAGGCGCCTGCCGGGACGCGCGCAACCGTTGCGGAATAGTCGCGGTCGATATGAGCAATTCTATGCAGGACAACGATATCGTCATTCTCGCGGGGGCCCGCACCCCGTTCGGTAATCTCGGCGGGGAATTGGCGAGCCTTACGGCCACCGACCTTGCCGTCGCGGCGGCGCAAGAGGCGATTGAGCGTAGCGGCGTCCCCAAGGAACAGATCGACGAAGTGGTTTTCGGGAACGTCATTCAGAGCAGCGCCGACGCGATCTATCTGGCGCGCCACGTGGGACTGCGGACGGGGCTCCCGGTCGGCGTGCCCGCGCTCACGCTCAACCGGCTGTGCGGTTCGGGGTTGCAGGCGATCCTGTCGGCCGCGCAATCTCTGACGCTCGGCAACGCGAGTTACGCGCTGGCGGGGGGAACCGAAAATATGAGTCAGGCGCCCCACGTAGTACGCGGCGCTCGCCAAGGTTTTCGTCTCGGGCAGGACGTTGCATTTGAAGACTCGCTGTGGACGGCGCTCATCGATTCGTACGGCAATACGCCGATGGCAATCACCGCTGAGAATCTTGCCAAGAAATATGGCGTGTCTCGCGCGGAATGCGATGAGTTTGCGCTCGCGAGCCAGGAACGCGCTCTGGCCGCGCAGAGCAGCGGCTACTTCGCGCAGGAGATCGTGGGGGTCGATGTTCCCGGGCCGAAAGGCTCCACCGTACGGGTTGAAAAGGACGAAGGGCCGCGCCCTGGCTTAACGATGGAAAAACTCGGCAAACTGCCGGCGCGCTTCGTTAAGGACGGCGTCGTGACGCCCGGAAACGCTAGCGGAATTACCGACGGTGCCGCGGCCGTAGTGCTCACGACCGTAAAGCGCGCGCGCGAAGATGGTCTGCAATGGATGGGGCGACTCGTCTCGGCCGGCGTCGTCGGCGTCGATCCTTCGATTATGGGAATCGGTCCTGCGTTTGCGATTCCGAAAGCGCTGGCGCGCGCCGGTGTCGCTGCAGACGACGTAGCCATCATGGAAATCAACGAGGCCTTTGCGCCGCAGGTCATCGCGTGTCTGCGCGAGATGGGTGCTTCGACAGGCTCGGCACAGGCTACGACACTGAATCCGAACGGTGGCGCGATCGCGCTCGGCCATCCCCTGGGCGCGTCGGGCGCGCGGCTCGCGATCACCGCGCTTCACGAGCTGCGCCGGCGCGGCGGCGGCTACGCCATCGCATCGGCATGCATCGGAGGCGGCCAGGGAATCGCAGCTCTTTTCCGCTCGGAGTAGCCTCCACGCGCAAGCTCTTTACCGCCGGACGATTGTGGGACGTCCTCGCGGCCCTAGCAATCGGCTTTGCCGTCTGGAAGATCTTCGTCGCGCCGCGCTCGTTTGAGCCCGCCGGCACGCACCCGGCACCCGCGGCGATTTACGAGCGCTTGGAGGGCGACGCCTTCCGCGTTGCCGATGCGCGCGGCCGCGTGCTCTTTCTCGACTTTTACGCGAGCTGGTGCGAGCCGTGCAAGCTGGAGCTGCCGCTCGTGGAAGCGTGGTCGCGAGCGCATCCCGATGCGCTCGTCGTGCCGGTTGACGTTGGCGAAGAGCGATCGATTGCGGCTGCGTTCGCGCGGCGATACCGTTTACACAACGTCGCGATCGATCTGAACGGTAGCGCGCGGCCGCTCTTTGCCGTGGAAGGATTTCCGACGATCGTCGTGATCGACCGCAACGGTTTCATCCGGGCAAAATGGGAGGGGCTCAACCCCGCCATCGAATTAGCCATGAGCAACGCTCTCTCATCCTTCGTGCGTTAACGGCCCTTCCAGGCGGGCTTTCGCTTTTCCAAAAACGCGCTCGTGCCTTCTCTGATGTCCTCGGTATCGACGAGCGTGCCGAACTCGAGTGCCTCCAGCTCCAGCGCGTCGTCGATTGAAAGATGTGCGCCATTGTTGATGACCCGCTTGCAGGCCGCGATGGCTAAAGGAGCTTTGGACGCGACGAGCATTGCAATCCGTTTCGCCTCGTTCATCAGCTCGCCGGCGGCCACAACGCGAGTCACCAGGCCGATGCGCAACGCTTCCGGTGCATCGATGATTTCGCCCGTTAAGCAGAGATGCGTCGCCACACCTTTGCCGGCCAGCCGCGTCAAACGTTGCGAACCGCCATAACCCGGTATCAATCCGAGGTTGACCTCGGGCTGCCCGAACTTCGCGTTCTCGCTCGCGACGCGGATGTCGCCGGCCATGGCGAGCTCGCAGCCACCACCGAGCGCGAATCCATTGATCGCCATCACGACCGGTTTACCGAGGCGCTCGATCTGACGCGTGATGGCCTGGCCGCTGCGGGCCTTCTCGGCTCCCGAGCCGGCCGAAGCCAAGGCGTTGAGCTCGGAGATGTCCGCTCCCGCAGCGAAGGCCTTCTCGCCCGCGCCGGTAATGACGACGACGCGGACTTTCTCGTCGCGTTCCATGTCGCGCAACGCCGCTGAGAGCTCGTCCAGGAGCCGTGTGCGCAACGCATTGAGAACGTTCGGACGGTTAAGCGTAATAAAGCCAAGCGGCTCTTCGACCGCGACGAGGATATCTTCAAATGGCATGTTTAACCTTATGATTTGATAAAGGACGCAGGTTCCTTCGTTGGATTGCGCGGAAGTGCCCCCTTGCTAAAGTAGTGGTCTATTTTCATGGGAGGTGAGGGTGCCGGTGCGCACAGCGTATCATGAGGCTTTGGAAGGAACCCGGCTCGATGTCGTTCGCCTTGGCGCGTTGGTGAGCGATGCGATCCGCGTCGCGGTGGACGCGCTCGATCGTCGTGATGCCGCGTCCGGGGCGCGTGTCGTCGCCGGAGACGACGCCATCGACGATCTTCGCCGGCGCATCGAGGCGCATTGCATCGAGCTTATTTGGAGGCAGCAGCCGGTCGCGGGCGAGCTGCGCGAGATTGCCGCCATGCTGGAAATCGCCACCGACCTCGAGCGCGTCGGCGATTATGCCGTCGACATTTCGAAGAACGCCATCAAACTCTCGGATCAGCCGATGCGACCCCAAAAGGTCGAAATCGATCGCATCGCCAGCGTCGCGCACGGACTACTGCTCGATGCCATGCGCGCCTACACCGAACGGGATCCCAACCTGGCAAGCATCGTCATCGACCGCGACGACGAGGTGGATAAGCTCTACAAGCGCAGCATCAAACTGCTGCAATCGGAGATGCGCGCCGATCCGGAGATCGTGCGTCCCGGAACGCGCTATCTCTTCGTCCTCGCTTCGCTCGAGCGCGTGGGCGACCGTGCCGGCAATATAGCTTGGCACACGAAGGACATGATCGGCGCGGAGTGAGCACGCCGCTTACTCGCAGCGAGTTTGGAGTCACGCAGCAGTACGTCTATCTGAATCACGCCGCCGCCGGGGTGCTCCCTGCCTCCACGGTTGCGGCGATCGAGCAGTTCGTTCGCGCGCACGCCGCCGGCGGAGTTCTAGGAACCTTTCCGTACGATCTCCAGATGACCGAGTATCGATCGAAGATCGGCGGCTTCATCGGCGCGAGCGGATCGGAGATCGCAACCGTCCTCAATACCGGCGCCGGCGCCAATACCGTCGCGCTCGGAATCGACTGGAAGCCTGCGGACGAAGTGGTGCTCTGCGACAACGAGTTTCCCGCCAACGTGATTCCGTGGCTTGGATTGCGCCGTCGTGGAGTTCGACGTGAGATTCATCCCCACCAGGGAAGAACGATTGACGCCCGAGCGTTTGAGGCGCGAGCTCTCGCCGCGAACGCGCGTGGTCGCCGTATCGTGGGTTTCGTACGCCGACGGCTACCGTCACGACCTCGCGGGTTTGGCAGCCGTGGCGCACGAAGCGGGCGCGCTGCTCTGCGTGGATGCCATCCAAGGGCTAGGGGTTTTTCCGCTCGACGTGCATGCCATCGGTGTCGACGCCTTGTATTCGGGCGCGGGCAAGTGGATGCTCGGTTTGCACGGCGCCGCATTTCTGTACGTGAGCGGCAGCCTCGCCGAACGCTTGGAAGTTGCGATGCCGGGTTGGCGGTCGCTCGCGGATATGTGGGACTTTCACAACTACGAGCAGCCTTTCTCGCCGGACGTCCTTCGCTTCGAAAGTGGGACTCCAAACTTGCTGGGAACGCTCTCGCTCGTTCGCGCGATCGAGCTCTTTGAGCGCAGCGGTCCACAGGCCGTTGAGGATCACGTTTTGGCCTTGACCGACCGGCTTTGTGAAGGACTTGCGGCTCTCGACGCAGAGTTCTCCACGCTGCGTGGACGAAGTTGCTCTTCAGGAATCGTTACCTTCAGTATCCCCGGCCTCGACAGCATTGCGCTTGGACGAGCGCTGGAAAGCCAAGGCATCGTGACGACGTATCGAACGGGCGGCATCCGGGTCTCGCCGCATGGATATAATACGGCAGAAGAGATCGACGTCATGGTGGATGCGGTCGCCTCCGCGGTTAACGCGAAGGTCCCGGTCTAAACGTTGATAGCCGCACTCGTGCTCGCGGTGGTTGCAGCGACCGCCGCGTTTCCGCCATCCGGTGCGTACAACTATTCCGCTTCGATGAGCGGACAGCCGATTGGGCAGTGGAACGTGACCGTCAAGCGGAACGATTCCGCGATCGAGATCGACGAAGACTCGTGGGCGTCGGTCATGGGGATGATGCTTTCGGCGAAGGCAACACTCGCGCTAGGGCCGGATCTTTCGCCTGCGAGCTATACGGGCAACTATCGCGCGGGCGGTCAGAACGTCGCGGTTACCGTTGCGCTAACTCCGGCCTCCGCCACCGTTACCGGTTCGCAAATCGAGTCTGCCCACGCGCTGGCACTCGTGCCCAGTACGCATCATTTCGTGGTCGTCGAACCCGGATTGCTCGCCGGCCTCTTCGCGCTGCCGGCGCAACTTGCGTCGTGGAATGAGTTGACGGTGACGTGGCTTTCGCCCGTTACGGGCGCGGCCCAGCCGCTGATGAAAGACTCGGCAGCGCTGCCTGCGCGACCGGCCGGCGTCCCCGCCCAAGACGTCGAGCTCTCATTGACCGGTCAGATTCCGGTCACGGTGTGGTACGACCCCGTCACCTTCATACCAGATCGCATCGAGGTTCCATCGCAGCACACGATTCTCACCCGCGTGCGCTAGTCGTTAACTAACGACCCGGAACTGCGCCGGCTCCAGGCCTTTTACCACTTGGGATTCGAGCGGCAGATCGCGTAGCAGCCGTTCGAGGACGCCCAGCGTGCCGCGATGCGCGACGACGAGCCAACGCAGTGGGCGACGCAGCTTTTCGACGACGGGTTGCAGACGTTGCGCGACGTCCGCGAAGCTCTCGCCCTGCGGCGGCCGAAAATGCACCGGATCGCGCCGTCGCTCCGCGAGCCCGGAGGGATCGTTGGCCTGCAACCATTCGAGCATCTCGCCCTCCCAGATGCCGAAATCGATTTCGCGCAGCGCGGCCTCAACTTCGAACGGAGGTTGCGGCGCAACGATCTCGCGCGTCTCTAGGCAGCGTCGCATCGGACTGACCAAACACCGCTCAAAATCAAAGGCTTCCAGCTCGATCTGAAGTTGCCGGCACTGCGCGATGCCTAGCGGGCTCAAGGGCACGTCGGTTCTCGAGAGAAAGCGTCCGGCGATGTTGGTCTCCGTGACGCCGTGCCGGCAAAGTACGATTGCGCGCAAGCGCGTCTTAGGTAACGGTGCGTTCGCGCAAAATCGAGGAGGTCATGACGGCGTCGGTCATGCCGTGGATGAGCTTCTTGTCCGCCGGCGCAATCGTCGCTAGAACACCGCCGAGCACCACACTCTCTTCACCGGTTACGAAGTAGTACGGGCAGAGACGCACCCGGCCTTCGTACTCACGTATCTCGTCGCGCTCCCGATCGAAATAGCTCTGTCGAATCAACTTGCCTTTGTGAAACCGCTGCAAAATGTATGGCGTCCGCTCGTAGGAGGTCAACGCAATCTCAAGCGCCGAGTTCCATTCCTCCCGCGTCAGATCGTCACCGATCTTTACGCCACGCGAGCCCCAGGCGAGCTGCGAGAAGCCGGAGGGTTTAATGACGTACGCGCGCTCGCTCTTCGGCAGCACGCTCAACTGGCGAAAGTCGGAGACTGGCGCGCCGCCGGCCTCCAGCCCCGCGACGACGCCTTGCGGCGGCATCTGGCGCGGATCGATCACCCAGGTCTTTGGAAAGAGGCGCAGGAGCCGCTCGAAGACGTCCTTGCCAAGCTCGTTGCGCCACAACGTTGCGAGTGCGTGGTGGTGAAGGAGCGCGAATGCCAACTTTTCCTCGAGCGAGGCCTTCGGCGCCGGCACGATCCGGACGCGATTGTGACGCGCAGCGTAAAGCATCAGCTCTTGCTTGGGCACGTTGAACAAATCGAAGAGCTCGAAGTTGCGATAGAGCGCGTCGAGCCGAGCCTCTCGGCCGTCATCGTGGCGAATGAAGAGGCCCTCTTCGCTAAACGTTACGTCTTGCGGAGAGCGCAGCCACGCATCGGCGAGACCTAAGCGGCGCAACGCCTCGGCAAGCCAGGACATCTCGTTGCGGTAATCGGCGGATTCCTCGGATATAACGATCGCGACGGTCGGATGCTCGACTCCGGTTACGTGGCGCAACATCGCGGCAAAGCCGGCCGGAATCCCGTTATCGCCGCCGGCGCTCTCGTGGCCGAGTTGACAATACGCTTCCGTCATGGCGCCAAGGAAGCCCATTCCGCCGGGGATGCTGTCGAGTTCGGTCGCAGCAAAACCGTCCGCGGTGATAATGAGATCGGGGCGGATGACGCCGGGGACGTCTTGCTTGAAACGATTCTGACGCCCTAACTTGACGACTTGCTCGGGCTTCCCTTGGTCGAGATACTCCGCAATAAACGCGGGCGCCGTTCCGCGCACGCTGCGATTATAGAGATTGTTGAGCGAGCGATAGAAACGAAGGAGATCGGTACCAAGGCTTTCGATTGCGTCGAGCTGTTCCTTGGACAATGCAAACGGCTCGGGGCTGACGCGCCATGCGATACGTTCGGTTTCGTCTTGAACTCGGAAGAGACCGGGCGGTATCGTCTCGTAAAGGTGGTGCGCTTGCTCGCGAGCCGTGAGGTTCGGAATGGTTGCCGTACAAGGCATAGGGAAATGAACTCTCCTCTAGCGACAGCCGTCGGGGATCTTAGAGCTATGGTAGGCAATGTAGCGCCGGCGCATACCTAGCTCTAGAGCGGCCGGAGCGTCCTGGCGGTTGCAGTTGGGAGCACAGGGCCGCCCGAGGATCACTTAATCGTGATCGCTCCCGGCGTGAGCAGCGCCCCTTCCACGTGCACCAGCCCTTGGATGTAGGCCAGCGTGAGATGCAGCGTGCCGCGCAGGGCGAGCTTTGAAAGATCCAGGCTCTCCAAGACGCGAGAGACGCGTTCCCCGGCGAGAAAGTGCAGTTCGTTCGTGAAGCGCAGCGAGCGGCCCGATGCCGAATAGGTAGCGACGACGGGGACGATGATCTCTTGAGTGCCCGTGGAGCGCGGCGCACCCGTAATGCAGTAGGACACCGTCACGGGCGTCCCTTGCACCGTGAGCACCTCGACCGTGCACTGGGGAGCATTGGCCCAGCCGGCGGCCGGGGCCGCCAAGGCGATCCAGAGCGCCAAGGCTCCGGTCATGGTAGAGGTTCTCATCATTCTAAATTCCAGTACGGGTCGAACGTATTCCCGTCGAAGAGATAACATATGCAAATTCGGTTGCTTGCCTTCGCAAGCCTGCGCGAGATCCTTCAGGCGCCCGAGCGGAGCCTCTGCCTGCCTGAGGGCGCGCGAGTCAGCGATGCCCAGAGACTCCTCGAACGGCAATTTCCGGCGCTTGCGCCGCATCGTTCCTCTATGCGAATCGCTCGTAACGGCCGGCTCGTCGATTCTGATGGCGCGCTGACCGACGGCGACGAGATCGCTCTGTTTCCGCCGGTGGGCGGTGGATAGCGAGCGTTTTAGCATCGTGCGAGGACCCATCGATGCGCGTCGCTTCGCAAACGTCGCGGGGGCGAACGAGGGTGCGCTCGTGACCTTTTTAGGCGTCGTGCGCAACATCGCGCAAGACGGACGCGCCGTCGTCGGCCTCTCGTACGAAGCCCACGAGTCGATGGCGTGCAGCGAGTTTGAGGCGATTGACTCTCGAGCGCGCGAACGCTTCGGCGACGTGCGGCTTTGGATCGCTCATGCGGTCGGCGATCTCGCCGTCGGAGAAGTCGCCGTGGCCGTAGCGGCTGCAGCGCAACATCGCGCCGCGGCATTCGAGGCCTGCCGCTTTGCGATCGACGAACTAAAAGCCCGCGCCCCGATTTGGAAAAAGGAACGGTATGCCGGCGGCGAGGCGCAGTGGCGAGCGAACGAAACAGTTGAGTAAGGTAGAGCTCATACGCATTGACGCGCAACGCAATCCGCTTGCGGTCCTCAGGTACGAACCGCGCCGGCCCCGCCGGGTCTGTGTGGTCGCCGGTCATGGCTACTCGTCGAGCAAACAGAATCTCGACTTTCTCTGCTCCTTTCTCGCAAGCCACGGCGTGAGTGTGTACAGCCTCGACTTTCCCGGACATAAACTTGGCGCCAGCGGCGGCGAGCTGCGCGGCGTCGACGATTGCATCGAGGCGATGTTCCGCGTCGTCGCGTTCGCCCGGGAACGCTCCGACGACGTAATCTACACGCTGGGGCACAGCATGGGAGGTATGACGGCGATCTTCACCGCGGCGCTCGATACGAACATCCGGGGCACGGTCGCCATCGCGACCGGCTATGGCCGTCCCACATCGCTGGAAGCGTTGCGTAAGCTGGGCGTCACGGACTTTCGCTCCTCATATGTCGTCGGGGTTACGCTGCCGGAGCTCGTGGCCGGGGTGGAAGCCCGGTATGATGAGCTTTTGCCGCGTCTTGCCGGCAGGCCGGCGCTCTATATCGCGGCGAGTCGCGACGCGATGGTGAGCCCGCGGAGTGTGCGCGAGCTCTATGGCCGCGCTCCGGAGCCGAAGACGGTGGCAACGATCGAGAGCGATCACACCTACGCGGCGGAGCACGCGCGCGCTGCGGTCTTGGAATGGTTCGACGAGCGGCATCCCGCGCTCGGGCGCTCGGAGGAGCGTTCGCAGTGAACGGCGCGCAGCTGCGACGCTACAGCCGTCATTTGCTGATTCCCGAAGTAGGACTGCACGGTCAAGAACGGCTCGCCGCGGCGCGGGTGCTCGTCGTGGGCGCCGGCGGGCTGGGTTCGCCGGCGTTGCAATATTTGGCCGCCGCCGGCGTTGGACGCATCGGTATCGTCGACGATGACGCCGTTGACGAGACGAACCTGCAGCGCCAGACCATCTTTACGACGGCCGACGTCGGCTGCAACAAGGCCGTCGCGGCGGCAACGCGGTTGCACGCGCTCAATCCGCACGCTGGCGTCGACGCGCTTCCCTTCCGGCTCGACGAGGAGAACGCTCGGGAACTCGTGCGCGCGTATGACGTGGTGCTCGATTGCACCGATCGTTTCCCGACGCGCTATTTGATCAACGATGCATGCTTCTTCGAAAAAAAGGTCGATGTCTACGCTTCGATTTTCCGCTTCGATGGACAGCTCAGCGTGCTCTGTGCGCGCAACGGCCCGTGTTATCGTTGTCTCTACCCTCAAGCGCCGCCGGCGGAGCTAACGCCGACCTGTGCGGACGGCGGCGTCCTCGGTGCGCTCGCCGGACTCATCGGGGCGTGGCAAGCCGGCGAGGCGCTCAAAGTCGTTCTTGGGATTGGCGAGCCGTTGGTGGGGCGGCTGCTGCTCGTCGACAGCCTGCAAGCGCGCGTTCGCGAGCTGCGCTTCGACCGCGATCCTGGGTGCGAGCTCTGCGGTGCAGACCCGACGATTACCGGCATCGAAAAGCGCGCCTACGAGCCGGGTGCAGTCGAAAGCGGCGTCGTGGAGATCGACGCGGATCGGCTCGAGGAAGCGCTGCGCGATGCAACGCTCCTCGACGTCCGCGAGGCGCACGAAGCGGTGCTCGGTTCGATTGCAGGCGCGCTGCGAATTCCCGCATCCCAGCTCGACGGGCGGATGTTCGAGCTCGACAGTGCCGTTCGGTACGTCGTCGCCTGCCGAGTCGGGGTAAAGTCGCTCTGGGCCGTACGCCGTTTGCGCGAAGCTGGATTCGAGCGTTTGCTGCATTTGCGTGGAGGCTTGCTCGCATACGCGGCGCGCCAAGAAGATTTCGAGTTTTTTTAGGTTCCCGGGGGCTCTGATTCTTGATGAAGCATAAACCTTTTGGAACGACCGGAGTGGATCTTCCGGTGATGGGTCAAGGCACGTGGAATATGCCGGACAGCGGTTCCGCGCGAAGAGAAGCGCGACGCGCGATCGAGCGCGGGATCGAGTTGGGCATGACCCACCTCGATACGGCGGAGATGTACGGGGCCGGCGCCGTCGAGGAGTTTTTAGGAGAAGCTATCTGGGGCATTCCGCGCGAGAAGCTGTTTATCGCCACGAAAGTACTGCCCAGCAACGCGACGTACCAGGGCACGTTGGAGGCGGCGCAGCGCAGCCTGGAGCGTCTGCGCTGCGACTACTTGGATCTTTACTTGCTCCACTGGCCCGGTTCGCATCCGCTCGAAGAGACGATGCATGCTCTCGAAGCGTTAGTGGAGCGGGGAACGACACGCTTCGTCGGCGTGAGCAACTTCGAGACCGATTTAATGCTCGAGGCGGCATCGTACCTGCGCGTTCCGCTGGCGTGCAATCAGGTGCTCTATCATCTGGGCGAACGGGGCGTCGAGCACGAGCTGATTCCGGCTGCGCGTCAACGCGGAATCGGGATCGTCGCTTACACACCCTTCGGCCGCGGAGGCTTCCTACGTGCGGCAAAGGGGCGCGCCGTGCTCGAAAGCGTCGCGCGCAAGCACGGCGCGACGCCCCGGCAGGTCGCCCTGGCATTTCTCACCCGAGAGCAGAACGTGTTTGCAATCCCGAAAGCCGCGCAGGTGGCTCACGTCGAAGAGAATGCGGCAGCGGGATCGCTCACGCTCGACGCCGGCGACATCGCAGCGATCGACGAAGCATTCCCGCGAGGAAGATCGGGGCCGCTGGCGACGTTGTGAGCGAAGCGATAAAACAACTGGCAGTCCGCACGGCGCTCGCACTAGGGGCCGGCGCGGTTCGCATTACGAGTGCGCGCGCGGATGAAGAATCTCGGCGCCGAATGCAAGCGGCCTTCGCGCGCGGGGATTTTCTTTGTTGGAGCTATGACGACCAGTACGCCCGGCGCGCGACCGATCCCAGCGAGTTATGTGGCGGGGCGCGCAGCGTCATCTGCATCGCGTTTCCGTATGCCACTGCGGCCCCGCGTGCCGGACCGCTGCGCGGCCGCGTCTCGAACTACGCGTGGTCGGCCGATTACCATCGGCGACTGCGCGCGCTGCTCGATTCGGTCGCGCACACGATCGATGAGGCCGTTGGTAAACGGGTGACGACGGTGGCGTGCGACACGCGACCGTTGGCCGAACGGGCGCTGGCGGCGCGTGCCGGTCTGGGATGGATCGGCAAGCACACGAACCTGATTTCACCCGGATTGGGCTCGTTCGTCTTTCTCGGCGAAGTCGTCACGACGCTGGAACTGCCGCCCGACGAATCGATTGCCAAGAGTTGCGGCAGTTGCGCGCGCTGCGTTGACGCCTGTCCCACCGGCGCGTTGCGTGGCGATTATACGATCGACGCGAATCGCTGCATCTCGGATCTCACCCAGCGCACAGACGCGATTCCGCCGGCGATGCGGCCGCTGATCGGCGACTGGGTTTGGGGTTGCGACATCTGCCAGCTCGTCTGCCCCCCGACGCGCGATGCCGGTCACCGCGGCGGTGCCCAGTGGGCGCCCGCCAATCCGGAAGCCGCCCGCCCGGGGCTGGTCGATTTGCTGCGGCTTCGCAGCAGCGCGTTCAAGAAGCGCTTCCGGCTAACGGCAATGGGCTGGCGGGGCGCCGCAGTGCTCCGGCGCAACGCCGCCGTGGCGCTTGGGAACGCCCTCGATCGGTCAACGGTTGGGCCCTTGGTCGAGAGCTTGTGCGGCGACCCGCACCCGATGGTGCGCGGACATGCGGCTTGGGCGCTGGGCCGAATCGGCTCGCCCGATGCGGTGGCGGCATTGCGGGGGCAGTCCAACGTCGAACGAAGCCAGGAGGTCCGCGCCGAGATTTCAATGGCCCTTCAACCCTTTGGACCCTCGCCCTCGGGTATGCTCCACTAGATGAACCGTTTCACCACTCCAACCTCGTGCCTCTTGGCCGCCCTCTTGTGCGCCGGGGCGCCGGGTCCGTCCGCCTCCCCGGGCGGCTTGCCCGACCGCATGGCTTCGCTTAACCCAAACCTTCGCGCGTTTACGGCAACGCTGCACGCTCACGTATCCATGAAGTCGTTTCCGTTTCTATCGGCGGATCTGGTTGGGACGTATTACTACAAGCAGCCCGATAAGTACAAGGTCAACTTCACTAGCGGCGTTCCCGTGGTCGCAGCGCAGTTCGACAAGCTCTACGCTCATATCGAGCCTCCTTCGAGATGGCACGATCTCTACACGGTTACCGTTGCCTCCGACGATGGCACAACGACTAAATTCCGGCTCGTGCCGCGAAAGCGCGGCAACGTCGAGCATATCGACGCAACGGCAGACGATCGGACGGCAACTGTCACAACCCTTCGTTGGAACTACTACAACGGCGGTTATGCCGAGATGAGCAATCACTACAGCCAGCAGGGCGGCAACGTCGTGGTTGCATCCCAAACCGGGCACGTCGCCGAGCCGGGCTACGTCGCCGACATCAGCTCGACGATCGACGACTATAAGCTTAATCCGGCCCTATCGGACGATATCTTTGCAGGCGACTAGGACGATCTCGCTGGTTGACGGATTCAGCCGGCCGATCACGTATCTGCGAATATCCGTCACGGATAAGTGCAACCTGCGTTGTATTTATTGCATGCCGGAATCGGGGCTGCCGTGGCTGCGCCGCGACGAGATTCTGAGCTATGACGAGATCGCCGAGATCGTGCGCGCTGCGGCGAGCGTCGGGGTGCGAAGCCTTCGCTTGACCGGCGGTGAGCCGCTGCTCCGACGGGATCTGAGCCGGCTGGTTGCCGCGCTCGCGGAGATCCCCGGCATCGAAGACATTGCCCTTTCTACCAACGGACTGCTCTTGAAAGAGCAGATCGGCGCACTGGCGTCGGCGGGGTTGCGCCGCGTCAACCTTTCCCTCGATACGCTGCGCGCCGATCGCTTCGAAACCATCGCGCGGCGGCCCGGCTTGGATCTCGTGCTGCGCGGTCTCGACGCGGCAATCGATGCCGGGCTGGCTCCGATTAAACTAAACTGCGTGATCATGCGCGGGCAGAACGACGACGAGCTGATCGAGTTCGCGATGCTAACGAAGCATCGCCCAATCTACGTGCGCTTCATTGAAGTGATGCCGGTGCACGAGAATGTCGAGCTGCAACGCGATACCTACGTTTCGTCTGAGGAAATCTTGGAGCGCATCTCGGTCAACGGCGAGCTGCAAGCCGTGCCCGGTCCGCAAGGTAACGGACCCGCGCGATACTTTGCCTTTCCCGGCGCCATGGGCGCGGTCGGCGTGATCAGCCCGCTCTCCCACGACTATTGCGATCGCTGCAACCGCGTGCGCCTGACGGCCGACGGCCGCCTGCGACTCTGTCTTTTCGGCGACCACGCGCTCGATCTGCGGACCCCTTTGCGGGGCGGTGCGAGCACCGAGGAGCTTGCCGGTCTTTTGCGTTCGTCAATGCTGATTAAGCCCGCGCGCCATCACCTTCGCCTCGGCGAGACCGCCTCGCGGATGCGGGCCTTCTCCGAAATTGGAGGCTGAGGTTCCGAATCCCGTCACAGGCGGCGTGCTCCCGCCGTTGTTCAAGGTACAGGAGGTCTCGCGAGCTCCGGAATGAGAAGCGGTTTAGAAACGTGGGTTGCGATGGATCGTACCGCGATCGCGCAAGGGCGAACGGAAGAGTTAGTGATCGAGCACCAAACGAAGCTCGCGCGCTACCTTCGCCGTATGGTCGGTGACGCGGAGGTCGCACTCGATCTGACGCAAGACGTCTTTCTTTCCGCATACCGCACGTTACAGGCGGATCCGGCGCGCGAGCTGCGGGCGGGCTGGCTCTATCGCGCCGCAACGAACGCCGCGATCTCGTTCATGCGCCGCCGAAAGATCCTGCAGGTGCTGCCGCTCGATCGTGATCTGGATCGCAGCGCCTGGCGCGTCGACGAGCACGGGGCCCAGTCCGTCGATTTGCAGGCGGCGCTCGCGCGCTTGCCGGTGGAACAGACGGCGGCCCTTCTGATGACGAGCTACGCGGGGTACTCCTCGTCGGAGGCCGCGCAGATTCTTGGCACGACCGCCGATGCCGTTCGGCAGCGAGTCTGCCGCGCGATGAAAACGTTACGACACGTGATGAATGAGGATTCGCACTCGTGAAATTTGCTTCAAACTGCACTTCGGCCGAGATACTGGCCGGCGCCATCGCTCTGGGAGAGGCCGGCGACGAACAGCGCCATGCCTATAGAGAGCACCTTTCCATCTGCCGGCGCTGCCTTGCAACAATCGGCGGCGAACGCGAGATCGAGCGGGTCATCAACGTGGTAGCGCAGGCTCGCGATCAAGAGCAATGGCAGCCCGACGTGCGCAGGGCTTTGGCACGCATCCCGGCTCGGCGTTTTCGCTGGAAATGGGGCGTGGGACTGGCAGCCGCGGGGGCGCTCACCGTCGCGATCCTTGCGACGCAGCGACACGCTCCCGTCGCCGTCCGCAGCGTGGCAATGCCCGACGTGGCAGCCGTTGCGGCCCTCGGTACCCAGACGATGCCGCAGCGCGAACACCGTGCGGAATCGCTGGCGTTCACCAGCGCGCAAACCGCTCGTGCAACGATAACATTCGAGGTGAGGCTTAACGAACGGGGCAAGCCGACGCGATGCACGATCATCAAGCACTCCGGCCGCGCATCGCTCGATGCGGCCCTCTGCGATGCGGTGATGCGAGCGCACTAACCTCTGGGACGGTCCCGGGGGAAGCGTACGGCGCGACCGAACTCGGCCCGTATGGCGGAGAGGCCGTTCATCTATCGCTTTTCAACCGACTTGCGTCTCGAGGATCACGCCGGCTTAGCCGCAGCGGCTTCGCGCGGAGGGGTTCTTCCCATAATCGTGATTGACGACGCGCTCGCGTCGCGATTGAAAGCCTCACCGCGCCGGGCCGCGTTCTTTTGCTCCGCCGTCGCGGCGCTGGCCGCCGAGCTGCAAGAGATGGGAAGCCGGCTTGTGGTTCGCCGCGGATCGCCCGGAAAGATCATCATTGAAATCGCTCGGGCATCCGGCGCCGGCGGCGCGGCGTGGAGCGCCTCGTATCACGCACAAGGAATAGATGAGGATCGACGCTTGCAATCCGAGCTGGAAGAGGCCGGTCTTGTCGCACTAGTCGTGCACGACGCTGCGGCGATTGCGCCCGAGGAGAGCGCCGCGGCACGTGGCGCGGACGGCGCCGGCTATCGGGCATTCGCGCCGTACTTCGAGCGTTGGTGGAAGCTCGCGGTCGCCTCGTATGAGAATCCACTCTTGCTGCGGTTTACCGACAGCGAAGCCGGCGGCGAAGCGTTACCGCAAACTGAGGAGTTCGGGTCACAGGAAGATGGCATGACGGCAAGCTCCGCGGCGGGCCGTCTGCTCTTCGAGCGTTTCCTGGACGATCGCGCAGCGCAGTACGGCGCCGGCGCCGCGATTCCGTCTGAGAACGGAACGTCGCAACTCTCGGCGCACATATCGTTCGGAACGATTTCGGCGCGAACGATCGCGCGTAGAGTGCGCGAACGGCTTGGCGATCCATTCGCGCTGGGCGAAGAGCGCGCTTCGTTGAGGCTGTTTCTACGCGCGCTCGCACGCCGGGATTTCTTCTTGCAGCTTTCGTGGTTTTTCCCCGGCGCGAGCGAGCAGCCGCTGCAAGAGAAGATGCAGGGATTTGCGCTGGCGCAGGATCACCCGGCGCTCGACGCCTGGCGCGCCGGCAAGACCGGCTATCCGTTCGTCGATGCGGGCATCCGTCAGCTGCATCAAACCGGGTGGATGCACCCGCACGTTAGAGCGGTCGCGGCCTCGCTCCTTTGCTTCGACCTATCGGTGGATTGGCGCGTGGGGCGAGACGAATGGAATCGTTGGCTCGTCGAGGACGATCCGGCGGTGGCGACGGGCAACTGGCAGTGGATCGCCGGCGTTGGCGCCGACATGGCGCAGTTTCCTCGAATTTATAATCCGCAGCGGCAACGGCGCCGATACGATCCCGACGGCGCGTACGCGCGACGTTGGATCCCCGAGCTGCGACATATCCCACGCGAGGCGTGGCACGGGCGTACCGACGATTCACCGCAACTTTCGCTGGCGCTCTTCGACCGAGATGCGTACCCGCACCCGGTCGTCGATCATGCGGTCGCGGCGCGGGCCTTTCTAACGCGCTATCGCGCGTTCGTATCGCCCTGAGGCATGCGCTCGTCGAGCCAGCTCGTAACGACCGGGATGCGAACCTCGTCGCCGTTCCACGTTTTGATGCCGTAGTACACGCTTGCGACTAAGAAGAGTGGGGCGAGCAGGGGCACGAGCACCATTGCGGAGATGCCGAGAAAAGGCAGTTGCGCAACGAGCGAGAGGAGCGCCCAAAAACCAAAGAAGCCGACGTTGAATCCGAGTGCTTGAAATGCTTGGCGTCGCAGACTTCGAGATTGTTTGCGGTCCAGGAGCGAAACGAGCGCGAGCGGCCAGAGCGGGTAACCGAGCGCGACCAAGGCGCGCGATTCCGCGGGATCCGACGCAGCGACAATAGTAGCCGTGCCGCGCACGCTGGCCGGTGCCGGGCGCGGAGGAACCTGCCCTGGAATTTGCTGGCGAGTGGCCGTAGCCGCCTCGACTTTCGCAGCAAGACGACAACTGGGGCAACCGCCGCGTTCGTCGCGACAGGTCGAACAGATCGACTTCCCGCACTCGATGCACGGCGCAATCGACGGGACGTTGGAGTGGAAATAACAGTCCATGTAAGTCGTGCGATCCTCCTGAGTCATTCATCCCCACGTACCATAGCGCGCGGCGGGAGGTTTCACTCCGCGGCGGCGGCAAGCCCCTTCGGCGGATGAACCGCCGCTCGATCCTCTACCGTCTGGCTCGCGAGGCCCGCCCGTACTACCCGCGCCTTGGCGTTGCAATGGCGCTGGGAGTGTTTGCCGGCGTTCTCTCGATCGTTCCCCCGCTCTCGTTTAAGATCATCATCAACCAGGTTCTCATTCCCGCGCGGGGTCACGCTCCCGACTTGCGGGCGCTCTATCTTGCCTTGGGTCTGACGTCGGTTGCGCTCGTGTTGGGGAACGCCGCCATTTACGGCCAGACGTATATGACGGCGTGGAGCGGCCAGAATTTGGTCGCGCGCCTGCGCGTCCGCCTCTTCGAGCGACTGCTGAACTTACCGCTCGGCGAATTCGCTAAATGGCGTCCCGGAGAGCTGATCGCGCGATTCTCCACCGATCTGCAAATGATGATCGATGCCGTGAGCGTCTCCGTTCCGCAACTCGTCGTCGCGCTGGCGACCTTTATCTCGTCGTTCGTGACGATGATCTATCTCGATTGGCTCTTGACGCTCTCGCTGGTCATCGTTGCACCGATCGTCTCCTTCGCCGTCTCCAACTTTCAGCGGCTCATTTCGGCGAGCACTCACGTGGCGCAACGGCGGATCGCCGATCTCACCTCAAACCTTTCCGAAATTCTGCAAGGGCAGCGAGTCGTCAAGTCGTTCGGGAGAGAAGAGTTCGAAGTCGATCGCTTTCGCACGCGAAATGAGGACTTTTTCGGCGCCTACATGAAGCTGACGCAGTTCATTCAAACGCAGCCCTTGGTCGTTTCGACCATTATGGTTGCGGCGGTCGTAGCGATCATGTGGCTCTCGGTACGCGAAGTCTTGGTCGGGCGTCTCGATACCGGCCGAGTCTTCATGTACTGGGGGCTGCTCGTCAACTTGATGAATCCCATGAATCGTGTCGCGGCATTTTTCGGCGACATCAGCAAAGCGATGGTGGGCGCCGGGCGCGTGTTCGAGCTGCTGGACCTTCCGGTCGAGGTACGCGATCCTCCAAATGCGATCGCAATGCCCAGCGTTCGCGGGCAACTCGATTACATTGACGTGACGTTCCGCTACGGAGTGGGCGAACCGCCCGCGCTCAACCACGTCGATGCGTCGATCGCGGCGGGTGAAATCGTCGCGCTGGTCGGCCCATCCGGCGCCGGCAAGACCACGATCGTAAACTTGGTTCCGCGCTTTTATCAGCCGCAAGAAGGGAGCGTTCGGCTCGACGGCATCGACATTGCGGACGTGCGTTTATCCGACTTGCGGCGCGCCATCGCAATCGTGCCCCAAGACGTGCAGCTCTTCCGCGGTTCGATTCTCGAAAATATTCGTTACGGGCGCCTCGAGGCAAGCGACGACGAGGTTCGCGCCGCGGCGCGCGATGCGAACGTCGAAGAGTACGTGCGCGGTTTTCCCGACGGTTACGCCACTGAGGTTGGCGAGCGTGGAACGCGCCTGTCGGGCGGCGAACGCCAGCGGATCGCGATTGCGCGTGCGGTCTTGCGAAACCCGCGGATCCTGATCCTCGACGAGGCAACGAGCTCGCTCGATAGTCACTCTGAGGCTTTGATCGAGGAGGCGCTCGACCGGTTGCTACCCGGACGCACAACCTTGATGATCGCCCACCGTCTCTCAACGGTCCGGCGAGCGAACAAAGTACTCTATATCGAAGCCGGCCGCGTGATCGAGGTCGGGACGCACGACGAGTTGCTCGCGAAGGGTGGTGCCTACGCGCGTCTTTACGCGGCGCAGTTTTCGCCCGGAGCGCCCTGACGGAGGTCCCGACGCGGCGGATCCAAAACTATGGATGCGAAAAAAAACAACCGGGGTTAACATAGTTAACCTCCCAGAAAGGAACTCCAGTTGAACCAGGGATTCACCGTGTGGCTCACCGGTCTTTCCGGTGCCGGCAAGAGCACTATTGCCGAACGGCTTGGGCCAGAGCTGATCGCTCGCGGCTGCAACGTCGAAGTGCTCGACGGCGACGAGGTCCGCACCCATCTTTCTAAAGGGCTCGGATTTAGCCGAGAAGACCGCGATATCAACATCGGGCGAATCTCGTTCGTGGCGTCGCTGCTCGTCAAGCATGGCGCCGCCGTAATCACCGCGGCCATTTCCCCGTATGCGCTGGCAAGGGCCGAGGCGCGTCAGCGAATTGGTAGCGAACGGTTCGTTGAAGTATACGTGCGCTGTTCCTTGAACGAGCTCACTCGCCGCGACGTCAAAGGGCTTTATGCCAAGGCGATCGCCGGCGAACTGCAGCACTTCACCGGCGTCTCCGATCCCTACGAAGCCCCCGAGAGTCCCGACGTGGTGGTGGATAGCGAGGTCGAAGCGGTCGAAGAGAGCGTGTCGAAAATTCTTTTGGAACTCGAGAAACGCGGTTACATCCAGGCCGGCGCGACGGTGGCGTCATGATCGCCGCTCATGGCGGCACGCTGGTCAATCGAATCGTCGATTCTGGGGAGCCCGAGCGCGCGTTGCGCGAGGAAAGCAAAGGCCTGCGCGGCCTTACTCTCACGGGTCGCGAACTCAACGATCTAGCCCTGATCGCCAACGGCGCGCTCAGTCCGCTGGAAGGCTTCATGTCTCGCAAGGATTACGAGAGCGTCGTCGAGTCAATGCGATTGGCGAACGGATTACCGTGGAGCATCCCGGTCGTTTTAGGCGTCACTCGCGAAGAGGCGCCCACCCCCGGCACGCGGGCGGCACTGTATGACGGCGACGGCGTCTTGCGCGGCGTCATGGACGTCGAAGAGGTCTTCGACTATGACAAGGCGCGCGAAGCGCGCAACGTTTACTTAACCGAAGACGAGAAGCACCCCGGCGTCGCCGCGCTCTACGAGCGCAAAGAGGTGCTGGTCGCTGGGGCGGTCACGGTGTTGGCTCGCGAGCACGATCCCGAGAACCTCTCTCCCCGCGAATGTCGAGCCGAGTTCGAGCGTCGCGGATGGAAGACGATCGTCGGCTTCCAGACGCGCAATCCCGTTCACCGCGCTCACGAGTACATTCAAAAATGCGCGATGGAGATCGTCGACGGACTTTTGCTTCACCCGCTGGTGGGGGAGACGAAGAGCGACGACATCCCCGCGGACGTGCGCATGCGCTGCTACCGGGCGCTGATCGATAACTACTATCCGTCAAACCGGGTGCTGCTGAGCACACTGCAGGCCGCGATGCGTTATGCAGGGCCGCGCGAGGCGATCTTTCATGCGATCATGCGTAAGAACCACGGCTGCACGCACTTCATCGTGGGCCGCGATCACGCCGGCGTTGGAAGCTACTACGGAACGTACGACGCGCAGAAGATGTTCGACAACTTCACCCCGGAAGAGTTGGGCATCATACCGCTCAAGTTCGAAAACAGCTTCTACTGCCTACGCTGTGAAGGGATGGGCTCGCAGAAAACGTGCAGCCACGACCCCAGCCACCACGTCTCACTCAGCGGAACGCAAGTCCGCGAGATGTTACGTGCCGGCAAGCTTCCCCCTCAGGAGTTCTCGCGGCCGGAGGTAGCGCAGATCCTGATCGAAGCGACTCGCGAGACTGCGGCCCCGGCATAGCGATCGATACGGCGTTAGGCGGCGTTGTGGGGCGCAGGCGCGGGAATCGGGCCGCGCGAAGCACGGCGCCAAGCCAAGGAGGGAATCGATGCTGGTCCTAAGCCGCAAAACCAATCAATCGATAATGATCGGCGATGCGATTCGCGTAATCGTCGTTGGATTCGACGGCGATCAAGTGAAGCTCGGCATCGCGGCCCCGCGCGACGTGCCGGTGCACCGTTTCGAGATCTTTGAAGAGATTCACCACGGCCGTTCTTCCGGGGGCGCGCCGAGGGGCTCGGGAGACGGGGACACGCTCCGGAGCTCGTAGAATGTTGACCCAGGTCTCTGCGGAGGCCTTGCTTATGAGGGGCTTTTTGTGATCTTGGGTTTGGTTTTGCCCGCGAACGTCCGCTCGAAGGCTGACGCCGGCGACGTGGAGGAGCGAACTCGCACTTGAACTTCAGCTACATCATCGTTGGGTTCGTCGTCGGCGCTTGCACGGCGTACAGCGGTGTCGGCGCGGGCGCCATCACGACGCCACTACTGATCTTCCTTGGCGTAACGACGTCGAAGGCAATCGGTTCCGACCTGCTCTTCGCATTAGGCACGAGGCTGGTTGCGATGATCGCGCACGTTCAGAAGCGGACGGTGCAGGTCGCCGTGCTCTGGCGTCTCTCCCTTGGCGGGTTCCCCGCGGCGATCATCGGCGTTATCCTCAGCGCGCAGTTGCACAAGATGCTCGACATCCATCAGTTGGAAAGCATTCTGCGATTGGCGGTCGCTGCTGCCTTGTTGGTTTCCGCCGGAGGAATCATCTTCAATCGCAAGCTTGCGCGCGATCAGTCCGAACCAACGGCCACCGAGTTGCCGACGTTGCGCCTCGCCGCCATTGGGTTCTTCGTAGGACTCACCGTGAGCATTACCTCGATTGGCGCCGGCTCGCTGACGCTGCCGCTGCTGCTCATGGCTGCGCCCGTCGTGGCATTGCGGCGTTTGGTGGGGACCGACCTCGCCTTTGCAGTTGTGGTGCTCGTGCCGTCGCTCGTAGGCCATTGGCAGCTCGGCGACGTCAACCCCTCGATTGCCGGGTCGCTGTTGCTCGGGTCGATTCCGGGCGTTTTCGTCGGGTCGCATTTCGTCACACGATTGCCGGAGCGGTGGTTTCGCAGCGCTCTAGCGGGCGTGCTCGTCGTCGTCGCGTTGGCTCTGTCTATTCCGATTCATCACGCCTAGCTCGTTCGCGCGCGACGAGATCGTTCGCGCGAAGTAGACTCTCGAACGTGCCGGCATCGCTCCACCAGCCTTCCATGATGTCGTAGCGGAGCTCGCCGTCTGCAAGATACCGATTGTTGACGTCGGTGATTTCGAGTTCGCCGCGCGCCGAGGGCGATAGCGTGCGAATGTAGTCGAAGACGCGAGCGTCGTACATATAGACGCCCGTAACCGCATAGGAACTCTTCGGATGCTCTGGTTTTTCCTCGATTGCGACGATGCGGTCGCCGTCGAAGGCCGGCACGCCGAAGCGCCGCGCATCGGCCACCTCTTTGAGGAGAATGCGGGCGCCGGCGCCTTGCTCCGCAAACTTTGCGACATAGGGCGCGATGTTCTCTTGGAGGATATTGTCGCCGAGCACGACCACGATGGAACCACCCTCGGCAAAATGCTCGCAAAGGCGCAACGCATCGGCGATTCCCCCCTCGCCTTCTTGATACGTGTAGTAAATATCGCGCAGTCCAAACTCCGCGCCGTTGCCGAGGAGGCGAAGAAACTCACCCGCCGAGTTTCCGCCGGTGACGATCATGATCTCCACGATTCCGGCCGAGCAGAGCGTCTCCAGCGGATAGTAGATCATCGGCTTGTCGTAAACCGGCAGCAAATGTTTGTTTGTTACCTTCGTCAGCGGTCGCAGTCGCGTGCCGAGCCCGCCCGCCAAGATAACCCCCTTGAGAGTCTTGCGCACTTCAGGCCGGTGCACGCGCGCCCTTCAAGGGGCGCCACCAGGCTTCGTTGGCGCGATACCACGCAATCGTGGAGGCAATACCTTCCTCAAAGCGCATCTGCGGTCGCCAGCCGAGGGAGTGCAGCCGCGAACTGTCGAGCGCGTACCGGCGATCGTGCCCGAGCCGGTCGGCGACGTGTTCGACGTGGCGCTCCATCGAACGCCCGCACGCGTCGATTAGCACGCGCGTGAGCTCGAGGTTGGTCAGTGAAGACTTGCCGCCGGCGTTGTAGACGCTGCCGGCCGCTCCGTGCTCGAGAATGTGGAGAACCGCGCGCGCGTGATCTTCGACATAAAGCCAATTGCGAATCTGCAGACCGTCACCGTACACCGGTACGCGCCGGTCGTCGAGCAAATTCGTTATAAAGAGCGGAACGATCTTTTCGGGATACTGATTGGGGCCGTAGGTGTTGCTTCCGCGAGTGATGATTACGGGCACGCCGTAGGTTGCGTGGTAGGCGAGCGCCAGCAAGTCGGCTGCGGCTTTGCTGGCGGCGTAGGGGCTTCGTGGCCGCAGCGGGTCGCTCTCCGTGGACTCGCCCTCGGTAACCTCGCCGTAGACCTCGTCGGTCGAGACTTGCACCAGTCGCGAGACCCGGCCGCCGCGAAGCGCTTCCAGGAGGACCTGCATGCCCAAGGTGTCGGTTCGCAGAAAAGCTTCGGGATTGTCGATCGACCGGTCGACGTGGGTCTCCGCCGCGAAGTTTACGAGGGCATCGGCTCCCGTGCCGATCGCCTCGCGTACGGCAGCCGAATCGCAGATGTCGCCTCGGAGGAAGCGGTAACGAGGCGTGTGCTCCAGATCGGAGAGATTCGCCGGATTGCCGGCGTACGTCATGGCGTCGAGGTTGACAATCTCCAGGGCGGGGCGCTCTTGGAGGGCGAGGCGAATGAAGTGCGAGCCGATAAAGCCCAGACCCCCCGTAACCACCCAGCGCATGCCGCGCGGCTTTCGGTCCGCGGGCGAAGGGAGCCTGGCCACCGAGGACTCTGTCCTGAGCGAGCGTAGCGAGTCGAAGGGGCGTGAGCGAGCGTAGCGAGTCGAAGGGCGGCCATGCTATAATCGCGCGGCTGTCCCTTACTTCACCTCGCAGGGAGGCGGGGTGTTCATGACTCCATCGAGGTCCGCCAGCGCAGGATGGGCGGCGGGCAGGAGCCAGAAAGGTTAACCTATGACCGTCGTCACCATGCGCGAACTCTTGGAGGCGGGCGTCCACTTCGGACACCAAACGCGCCGCTGGAACCCAAAGATGAAACCGTTCATCTTTCAAGAGCGAAACGGCATCTACATCATCGACCTCGCGCTCACCGTACAAAAGTTGCGAGAGACCTACGAGGCCGTCAAGCAAATGTCTCGGGCCGGGCGCGTGATTCTCTTCGTTGGGACGAAGAAGCAGGCCGCCGAGGTCGTGCGGGAAGAGGCCGAACGCGCCGGCACGTTCTTCGTCAACCAGCGCTGGCTCGGTGGCACGCTCACCAATTTCGCGACGATCCAAAAACGCATCGCGCGGCTGCGCGAACTCGAAAACATGAAGCTTCAGGGCGACTTCGAGCGACTGCCGAAAAAAGAAGTAGCGAATCTCCAAGACGAGATGAATCGCCTGGAGCGCTTTCTCGGCGGCATCAAGGATATGCACCGGCTCCCCGACGCGCTGTTCATCGTAGATCCGAAGAAGGAACGGATCGCCGTTTTGGAGGCGCGCAAACTCAAGATTCCAATTATTGCGGTGATCGATACGAACTGCGATCCCGACGAAATCGACTACCCGATCCCCGGAAACGACGATGCCATCCGGGCCGTGAAGCTGATGGTCGGTAAGATCGCCGATGCAATCATCGAGGGGAAGACCGAAAGCGAGAGCGCCTACGATCACGTTGAATATGAGGCGCCGCCCGAACCGTACGAAGACGAGGCTCCCGTAACGATGGCGGAGGCGGGGCTTTGATCTCCTATCAACCTAAGGCCGAAGAGATCAAGGCGCTGCGGGAAGCCACGAGCGCGCCGATGATGGACTGTCGTAAGGCGCTGCTCGATGCCGGCGGCGATCCCGATCGCGCCAAGGCGCTGCTGCTCGAACGCGGTGCAGCGCAGGCTGCCAAAAAAGCCGAACGCGTGGCGGACGAAGGGCTCGTCACGAGCTACGTGCACGCCGGCGGGAAGATCGGGGTCTTGGTCGAGGTCAACAGCGAGACCGATTTTGTGGCTCGCAATCCGCGGTTTGCGGAACTTTCTCGCGACATCGCGATGCACATCGCGGCGATGTCGCCGCGCTATCTCGATCGCGAGAGCGTGTCCAGCGAGATCGTAGATACCCTGCGCGAGGAGTTTGCGGCCGGCGTACCGTCGGGAAAGTCTGCCGAGGTCGGCGAGAAGATCGTTGCCGGGAGGCTGAACAAATGGTTCGAAGAGCATTGCCTCCTCGACCAAACCTTCGTTAAGGACGATAGCGTGACCGTCGGGGATCTGCTCAATCGTTCGGTTGGAGCGCTCGGCGAGCGCATTCGGGTCCGGCGCTTCGCAAGATACGCCCTCGGTGAGTGAACGCGACCGGCCGCGATTCTCTCGCGTGCTGTTGAAGATCTCAGGTGAAGCCTTCGCCGGCGGCTCGAACAGCGTTGACGTCAACACGACGCATGCGATGGCCGCGCAGATCGCCGACGTAAGCAGCGACGGCGTCTCCGTGGCGATCGTCGTCGGCGGCGGCAACATTTGGCGCGGAAAAGTGCACGAAGAGGCCGGCATGGATCGGGCGACCGCCGACTACATGGGAATGCTGGCGACGGTGATCAACGCGTTGGCATTGCAAGATGCGCTCGAGCGGATGGAAGTGGCTTCGCGCGTCCAAACCGCCATTGCGATGCATCAGATCGCGGAGCCCTATATTCGACGGCGTGCCATCCGGCATTTGGAGAAGGGGCGAATCGTCATTTTTGCCGCCGGGACGGGCAACCCGTATTTTACGACCGACACGACCGCCGCGCTGCGAGCCGTGGAAGTCGGCGCCGAGGCTATCTTAAAGGCGACAAAGGTAGACGGCATCTACTCGGCCGATCCGAAAAAGGATCCGCTCGCGACGCGCTTCGACCGCCTCGACTACATGGACGTGCTTCAGCTCGGACTGGAAGTGATGGATTCGACCTCTATGGCGCTCTGCATGGACAACTCACTGCCGGTCATCGTGTTCGACATGGCGGTTCCGGGGAACATTCGACGCGTCATTTGGGGCGACGCGATCGGAACGTACGTCGGACGGCAGACCGCGCCGGTAGGCGCAAGGAGCGTGTGAGCAATGGCGGACGCCGATTTTAAAGAGATCGAATCGAAGATGCACAAATGCGTGGAGGCAGCGCGTGGCGATTTCGCGTCGATTCGCACCGGGCGCGCGTCGCCGGCGTTGCTCGACCGTCTCGTCGTCGAGGCCTACGGTCAGGCCACGCCGCTCAAGCAAGTCGCCGGAGTATCGATCCCAGATTCGCGCACGCTCATGATCACGGCATGGGACAAAGGCGTCGTTTCGGAGATTCGAAAGGCAATTGAGAAGAGCGATCTGGGCCTAACGCCGAACGTTGACGGCACCGCCATCCGGCTGGTCATACCTCCGTTGAACGAAGAGCGCCGTCGCGACCTCGCGAAGCTGGTTAAGAAGAAGGGCGAGGACGGTCGAATCGCCGTTCGTAACGTGCGGCATCACGCCCACGACGAACTAAAAGGCGAGCTGAAGTCGCACGCGATCACCGAAGACGAGAGTAAGCGGATGCAAGATACCCTTCAGAAGCTCACGGATAAGTACGTCAAAGAGATCGACGGCCTCGTCGCGGCCAAAGAAAAAGAGATAATGGAAGTGTGAACGAGGAGCTGATACTCGTTCCGGAGGTGCTAGCGCGGCGCGCGCTGCACGATCACGCTCTGCGGCTTCACGTGCTCGCGCCCCACGGCACGTGGCTCGGGTGCGGAGCTTTGCGCGTCCTTCGCTTGAAAATAAACGAGGACCGTTCGGCGGACGTTGTGGCCGGCTACGAATCGTATCGGCCGGTATGACGATGTCGTTGGCCGAGAGCGCGGTAGCGCTAGGGTCGGGTTCCGTACCGCGCCACGTCGCCATCATTATGGACGGCAATCGCCGGTGGGCCAAAGAGCGCGGACTGCCCGCAATCGAAGGGCACCGTCGGGGTATGGTCGCGCTGCGTCACGTGACGCGGGCCGCCAGCGACCTCGGCATCGGGGTGCTCACGGTTTACGGCTTCTCGACGGAAAACTGGAATCGCTCGGCCGGCGAGATTTCGCTGCTCTTCGAGCTCTGCGTTGCGTTCGCGCGCAACGAGTTGATCGAGCTGCGGCGCAACAACGTTCGCGTGCGCGTTATCGGCGCGTGGGAGTCGCTTCCCCAAGCCCCGCGCGTTGCGCTGGCAGATCTGCAGGCGCAAACCGCCGGTAACACGGGGCTGCTGCTCAATCTTGCCGTGAATTATAGTTCGCACGCCGAACTTCAACGGGCCGTCCGAGCCATCGCGCAAGACGCTGCGTGCGGAAGCCTCGCGCCCGATGCGATCGACGAGAGCGTCATACGCCGTTACCTTTACACGGCGGATCTGCCCGAACTCGACTTGCTCATCAGGGCCGGCGGCGAGCGGCGGCTTTCGAACTTTCTTCTGTATCAGGCCGCATACGCCGAGCTCGTAATGTCTGACGTATACTGGCCCGAGTTCTCGAAGGACGATCTCGCGCGAGCGCTTGTGGAGTTTGCGCAGCGGGAACGACGTTTCGGCGGGACTTGAACCGGCGACGGGTCGTGGTTGGCCTGATCGTCGCCGCGATCGGGCTGTTCTGCGTGCTCTTCCCGTGGGCGTTCTACGCGCTCTTGCTGGCGATCGGACTTGCCAGCATCTACGAGTTCAATTACCTCTGTGCGATCAAAGAGCAACCGCTGGAGTATCCAGTCGCGGTGCTCGGCGTCGTTGCGTACATCGCGATGGCCGTCTTCGGGGTGCTTCACAACTGGGAGGGCGTGCTGCTTGCGGGGATCGTCATCGCGGCCTTCTCACTCGGAATGTACGGCGAGGAGAAGGGCTACTTCGCGCGCACCGCTTACACGCTTCTCGCCGTTCTTTACATCGGCAAGCTGCTGACCTACTTCGTTTTCATTCGTCAGGTCGCGGGCAACGGCATGTGGCTGACGGTGTACGTCATCCTGATTATCGTGATGACGGATACCTTCGGAATGCTCGTCGGCTCGACGCTGGGCCGTCATCCGCTCACACGAATCTCGCCGAAGAAAACCGTCGAAGGCTCCGTAGGGTCGCTGGCGATCACCACCGCCTTCGCCATCGGCGCCACGTGGTTTGCGCCGCTGCACCTGCAATGGTGGCAAGGCGGCGTGCTTGCCGTTGTGACGTGTGTTGCGGCCCAAGTCGGAGACCTGGTGGAATCGGCCTTTAAGCGCGACGCAGGCGTCAAAGACGCCGGTGCCATGATCGTGGGTCACGGCGGCGTCCTCGACCGGTTCGATTCCTATCTGCTGGGCGGCGTAGCGTTCTTTGCGACGCTCCATCTCTTGGGGATATTGAGCCTTCCATGAGCATCCTTCGACAAGCTCAGGATGACCGCGCTCAGGATGACACAGGGAACAGCGCGTGCGTAAGCGAGTAGCGATTTTGGGGTTGAACGGGATCGATCGGCACTCAGGCGCTGGACGTGATTGCAGCGCATCCCGAACGATTCGAGGTCGTCGGGTTGGCCGCGGGGAGGAAAGAAGACCTGCTGCGCGAGCAAGCGCGGCGGTTCGGCGTGCGCGTAGCGACGACGATCGCCGACGGCGCAGAGGGTCTTCTGCGAGTCGCCGTGTTGACCGAACCCGACATCCTTCTTGCGGCGACGGATGGTTCGGTCGCGTTCGAAGCCGTCTTCGCAGCCGTGGAGCGAGGCACCGACGTTGCCGTCGCAAACAAAGAGCTCATCGTTGCGGCGGGCGCGCTACTCGTCGAGTCGGCGCAACGCAGCGGCGCGAAGCTGCTACCGGTTGACAGCGAACATAGCGCAATCTTCCAATGTTTGACCGGCGAAGAGCGCGAGAGCATCGCCGCCATCGTACTGACGGCTTCGGGTGGGCCGTTTTGGCGCACGTCTCGCGAAGTGATGGAGCATGCCGACCTGGAGGCCGCACTTGCGCATCCAACGTGGCGAATGGGAACGAAAAACACGATCGACTCGGCAACGATGATGAACAAGGGCCTGGAGGTCATCGAGGCGAGCCGGCTCTTCGGCTTTCCCGGCGAGCAAATACGGATCGTCGTGCATCCGCAATCGATCGCGCACGGCTTCGTTCTCTTTACCGACGGAAGCGTAAAGTCGCAGCTGGCCGCTCCCGATATGCGGCTGCCGATTGGCTACGCCCTCGCCTATCCCAACCGGCTCCCGTCGCTTGGGGGCCCGATTGGCGACGGTTCGCCCATCGACGTGCTGCAAATGCTCGGGGCAAAGCAAGGAGAGGTCGCCTTGCGATATGAGTTCGAGGCGCCCGATCCGCTGCGATTCCCCTGCGTCGCCCTAGCATACGAAGCCCTAGCTGCGGGCGGCACGGTGCCCGCGGTGCTCTCGGCCGCAAACGAAGTCGCCGTAGACGCGTTCGTCGAAGGTAGGATTGCTTTCGGGAAAATCTCAGCGGTTATCGAACAAACCATGGAACGCACTCGCCCGGCGGAGGCTAGTCTGGACGGGGTACGCTTGGCCGATCGAGAGGCACGAGTAAACGCGCAGGCAATCGTGGAAGGAACGCAAAGGTCGTCGAACCATTGAATCTTCTCGCCGTCGTCACCCTGATCGGATTCGAAAAGGTCGCCACGTTTTTGGTGATGCTTTCGGTGTTGATCGTCCTGCACGAGCTCGGTCACTTCATCTTGGCCCGCCGAAACGGCGTAAGAGTGAACGAATTTGCCGTCGGATTCGGTCCGCGTCTGGCGTCTTGGAAGAGCCCGCGCAGCGGAACGCAATATTCGTTGCGCGCCTTTCCGGTCGGTGGCTTTTGTGCGATGGAAGGCGAGGACGGCAAGGCCTCTGAGGCAGAGCAGCAACGAAGTTTTCGCGCGCAGCCGCACGACGTGCAGAGCAACTTTCAAGCGAAGTCACCATGGCGTCGCCTTGCGATCATCCTGGCCGGACCTGCCGCCAACTTCTTGCTCTGCTACGCGATCTTGCTTATCGGCGCCTTAGCGTTCGGCGTAGCGAGCGATAAAACGAGCCAGCCGGTGGTCCGCGAAGTGATCCCAGGCTCTCCCGCGGAGATCGGCGGCATCCGTCCGGGCGATCGCATCGTGGCCATCAACGGGGTACCGATGACGACCGGAAAGAAGCTGGTCGACACCATTCACGGCGCGCTGCGCACGAGGCTCGATCTGGTCTATCAACGCAATGGCATTCAGACGGAGATCTACGTTTTGCCACGCGCCTGTCCGCCGCAAGTCGGACGGAACTTCGGCTGCATCGGATTCTCCCCCGTTCCAGCCTTCGAGCGCGTTGGATTCCTTACCGCGGTACGCCAAAGCGGCGAACAGTTCGTCCTCATCGCCGACCAAACGGTCGAAGGCATCGTGCTCCTCGTGACGCAGTTCTCAAAGTATTCGCCGCAAGTCTCCGGGCCGATCGGCATGGGCCAGGCGGCGGCGACGGTGCAGGACTGGGGCTGGGGCCCGTATTTATCGTTCGCTGCCACGATCTCGTTTGCGCTTGGGCTCTTTAACTTGCTGCCCATTCCCGCGCTCGACGGCGGACGCGCCGCGTTCATCATCGCCGAGCTCATTCGCGGGCGCCCCGTGGATCCCGAGAAAGAGGCGATGGTCCACCTGGCGGGTTTCGCGGCGCTCATTGCCTTGGTGATGCTCGTCGCTTTCCACGACATCACGCGCATCGTCAGAGGCCAGGGAGTGCTGTAATGCTTCGACTCCGTCGCAAGAGCAACCCGATTTTTCTCCAGAATAAGACGGGGAAGGCCGATGCAAAGAGCGTCTGGATTGGCGGCGATCATCCCGTCGTCGTGCAGTCGATGACGACGACCGACACCGCCGACGCCGACAAGACGCTCGAACAAATTTACGGCCTTGCGATGGAAGGCTGTGAGGTCGTGCGCGTCACGGTCAAAGATCCGCCCGACGCCGCGGGTCTGCCGGCGATCGTTCACCGCTCGCCCGTCCCGATCGTGGCGGACATTCACTTCGACCACAAGATGGCGCTGGCGGCAATCGAAGCGGGCGTTGCAAAACTGCGATTGAATCCCGGAAATATTCGTGATCCTAAGAAGGTCGCCGAGGTCGTCACCGCGGCGAAAGCGCGGGGCATCCCGATCCGCGTCGGCGTCAATATGGGTTCGCTCGCACCCGACTTGGAGAAATCGCTCGGCCATACCGCCGAAGCGATGGTGCTCTCGGCCTTGCGTCACGTCGAGATGCTTGAAGAGCACGGTCACACGGATATCGCGATTTCGCTCAAAGCCCACGACGTCGCCACGACCGTCGAGGCCTATCGTTTGGCTGACCTCCGTTTGCGCGAGCGCGCGACGCCCTATGCGTTGCACCTCGGCATTACCGAAGCCGGACTGCTGCGCGACGGCACGATCAAGTCGTCGATTGGCCTGGGGATTCTGCTCTGGGAAGGCATCGGAGACACGATTCGAGTCTCGCTGGCGGACGATCCGATCGAAGAAGTTCCCGTCTGCTGGGGAATTCTCAAATCGCTTGGTCTGCGCGAAAAAGGCTTTGAAATTACCGCCTGTCCCTCATGCGGGCGCGCCGAAATTTCGGTGCTCGAGCTGGGTCGAGCCGTCGAAGCGATCGCCAAGTCGTATAGTGCACCGGTGAAGGTTGCCGTGATGGGCTGCGTCGTCAACGGGCCAGGTGAATCGAAGATGGCCGACGTCGGCGTCGCCGGCGGCAAGGGGAAGGGTGCGATCTATCGCGCGGGCGAGTTGGTCGGGACCTATCCCGAGAGCGAGTTGCTCGGAATGCTGCGACTGGAAATCGAAAAGGTCATCGCCGAGAAGTACCCGGCATACCTCGACGAAATCGGACGGCCTCCGGCGACCGTGCCATCCGCCGTCTGATGCGCCGGATCGCCGATGCTTACGTCGGCATGCGCTGGCAAATCCTAGCGCTGGTCGCAGTCTGCGCGCTGCTGACCTCGTCGCTGCTCGCGTTTTCCCGGCCGATCGTCATGCTGGTCGACGGCCAGCGCGTCGATACGGACGTGGCGCCCGTGACGACCGCAAACGCGAGAGCGTTCGTTCCGCTGCGCTCGATCGCCGACGCTCTCGGCGCCGAGACCGAGGTTGACGCCAAGACCGGTGCGATCAGCGTAATTCTAGGAAGTCAAACGCTCACGCTGCGCGTCGGCGACCCGCACGCAACCGTCAACGGCATGCCGCTTACGCTGCGGCACGCGCCCTTCCGCGTGCGCGGCCGCGTGCTAATTTCCTTGGACGCCGTCGCCCACGCGCTCAACGTTCGCGCGAAATACAACTCTCGTGAAGCTCGCATCGAGGTAGTCACGCCCGGCATCGGCCAGGCGCCCAATCCCGGTAATACCGAAGCGCACTAGCGTCCTTCGACTGCGCTCAGGATGACAAAGTGGGGAGCTTAGACGAACTCGCTGATGCCTTCGGGCTCTTCGACCGGAACGATCGCATCCGGGTTCGACTTACGGAAGCCATAGGCGAAGAAGAAGACCAACCCGCAGACGAGCGCGATGACGAACCACGTCCAGGTCGCGCGCGAAAGACCAAACACCGCTAAGAACAGCGAACAGACAATCCCCAAGATTGGAAAGAGCGGCACGAACGGCACCCGGAAGCTGCGCGGCAGATCCGGTTTGCGGTGACGCAGATAGAGCACGCCGGCGCAAACGACGGTGAATGCCATGAGGGTGCCGATATTGACTAAGTTGAGCAGATTGTTGAGCGGCACGATCAGCGCGAGAATCGCGACCGCAAACCCGGTGATCATCGTGGTGACCAGCGGCGTCTTGAAGCGCTGGTTGACCGCCGCCACGATCGGCGGCAACATGCCGTCGCGCGCCATCACGTAGAAGATGCGCGACTGACCGAGCAGTGACGCAAGGGCCACGCTCGTCGTTCCGGCCAGAACCCCGATGGTGATGACCCAGGTAAGTGCGGGAATGTGCAGCGGCGCGAGCGCATAGACCAGCGGGTTTTTGATCGGAACGTTTTGCCACGGAACGACGCCGACTAAAACGATCGCCGTCGCGCAGTAGATGACCGTGCCGATCGCAAGCGCGCCGATCACGCCCACGGGCACGTCGAACTGCGGATTCTTGCACTCTTCGGCCGTCGTCGTCGCGGTGTCGAAACCGATGTAGCTGAAGAAGACGAAGGCGCCGACGGCGATAATGCCATAAGGCTGAGCGGACGACGAGTAATCGGCCATGCCTCCGAAGGGCCGCAGTGCACCCCAGCCGACGGGGTTGAAGTTGTGGAGGTTCGCACCGTGAAAAAGAAAGAGTCCGGCGACGATAAAGACGATGAGTGCGGAGATCTTCAACACGACAAAGGTATTGTTCACCATCGCCGTCTCGCGAATGCCGACGGAGAGTAGAACGCTCAATCCGATAACGAAGAACGCGGCGACGAAGTCGTATTGGGAGTGAAGGATATCCCAGCTCGACGGCAGCCACCACGCGCCGTGAACGATCAGGTTCGACTCTTGCGCCCAGGTGGGCAAAGCAAAGCCGATGCTCTTGAAAACGTCTTGGATTGCCGCAGAGAACTGCTGGGCGACCGGGGCGGCGCTGATTCCGTACTCGAAGATCAAGGCGAAGCCGATGATCCAGGCAAAGAGTTTGCCCATCGTCGCGTAGGCGTACGTGTAGGCGCTGCCCGCGACCGGAACCATCGCGCCGAGCTCCGCGTAGCAGAGCGCCGCAAAGAACGAGGTAAGGCCGGCGAGCAGATACGAGATAATAACGGCTGGGCCGGCGCCTTTAACCCCCGTCCCAATCGTCGTGAAGATGCCGCCGCCGATCATCGTGCCCAAGCCAATTGCGACGAGATCCTTGGCGGTCAAGGCGCGACGGAGAATCCTGCGCTTCCCGAGCTCGCGCAGCTTTTCGACGTTGGTCGTCGCGAAGAGCGCAGCGAAGAACGACATTGCGCGCTCTGGTTCGCACTAGGAACCCATCACACCTAGTGCCTGTTACGGGCCATTACTCCGGAGACCGGGTCGCTGGATTCCAGAGATGCTCGGTGTCGTGCAGCGCGTCGTTGATCCAGCGAGCCCACACGAAAAGCGCGTCGGAGAGTCTATTCAGGTAGGGTAGCGCTTCGGGCGAGACGTCGTTCTCTTCGTCGATCAACGCCACGACGAGACGCTCCGCGCGCCGGCAAATCGTGCGCGCGACGTGAAGGTAAGCGCCGGGTAGCGACCCGCCCGGATGAATGAACGTTGCCAGCGGCGGAAGATCGCACTGTGCCTGGTCGATTGCGCGTTCGAGCGCGAGCGCATCGGCCGCTTCGACGCGTGGCAGACCCTCCCGGCGGTCCGGCGCCAGCGTCGCCAAATCGGTCCCGAGATTGAAGAGCACGTCCTGCGTCCACGCAAGCCAACCGTCGAGGCGGGCCGCGCGAGTGTGGCTTTGGAGAAGCGGGCGCAACGCCGCGCGAGAGACCCCGATTGCGCTGGAAAGCTCGTCGAGGGTGCCGTACGTCGCGATGCGCGGTGCGCTTTTTTTCACGCGCCGGCCCCCGACAAGACCCGTCATCCCTCTATCGCCGGCGCGGGTATAGATTCGGGTAAGTTTCGGCATCGTTTTGGTATTGCGAGTTCCGCCTCCGATATCCCCGGCGCGAAGGCCGTTCGAGCGGCGCAGCGAAACGGGCCCGGTCATGTCCGAAGCGCTCGCCGCAGGCGCCGTCAAGGAGATTCCTCCAAAATCGGCCGACCTTTCGGCTTGGTATACTGCCGTGTGTCTGCGGGCCCAGCTCGTTTCGTATTCACCCGTTCGTGGATGCGTCGTTCTTCGTCCGTATGGATTCGGTCTTTGGGAGAATCTGCAGCGAGAGCTCGACGCGCGATTCAAAGCGACGGGCCACGAGAATGCGTACTTTCCGCTTCTCATTCCCGAGAGTTTGTTGATACGGGAGGCCGAGCACGTCGAGGGATTTGCGCCGGAGGTCGCCTGGGTGACGCAAGGCGGCAGCGAAGAGTTGACGGAGCGTCTGGCGATTCGACCGACCTCGGAAGCGATCGTCGGCACGATGTACGCGCAATGGATCGAATCCTACCGGGATCTGCCGATTCTGATCAACCAATGGGCGAATGTCGTGCGCTGGGAGAAGGCCACGCGCCCGTTCCTGCGCACGATGGAGTTTCTCTGGCAGGAGGGTCACACCGCTCACGCGAGCGCCCAAGAAGCGCGAGAGGAAACGTTACGTATCCTCGATCTCTATCGGGACTTCGCGGAAAACGTCGCGGCGCTGCCGGTCTATTCGGGGCGAAAGAGCGAGAGCGAGCGCTTTCCCGGCGCAGTTGAAACCTTTTCGATCGAAGCGTTGATGCCCGATGGCAAGGCGCTCCAATCGGGGACGTCGCATGACCTTGGTCAGAACTTCGCTCGGGCTTACGATATCAAGTTCACCGACGCGGATCAGGCGGTCAAATACGTGCACACGACGTCGTGGGGAGTCTCGTGGCGGATGCTCGGCGCGATCATAATGGCGCACGGCGACGACCGAGGTCTTCGCATTCCTCCAAAAATGGCGCCCACCCAAGCGGTCTTCGTGCCGATCGTGCGCTCCGGCGACGAACGGGCGGTCGAAGTCTGTAACCAGCTCGCCCATAAATTGGCCGATGCGGGCTTGCGGGTGCGCGTTGACGCTCGCGATGAGAAACCGGGCTGGAAGTACAGCGAGTGGGATATGCGAGGGGTTCCCGTCCGGATCGAGATCGGCCCGCGCGACGTCGACGCAGGAACCGCGGTGCTCGCGCGCAGAGATCGCAATAGGGAGGAGAGCGGACAGCGGCAGAGCGTCGCGGTTACCGAAATCGAACCCGCGTTGCGGGGGCTGCTCGACGAAATTCAGGCTTCGCTTTACGCACAGGCGGGGTCGTTTTTGCAAAGGCACACGATCGCCACGGCCGACCGAAACGAGTTCTTGGAGCTATGCGGCACGCGGGCAGGGATGATCGATATCGCGTGGTGCGAGCGTCCCGAGTGTGAGGCGGAAGTAAAGCGTCAGACTATGGCGACGACGCGCGTGCTGCGAGAACTCCAACCAGGCGACGTTCGCTGCACTGCGTGCGGGGAACCGGCAAAGGCTCGGGCTTATTTTGCGCAATCGTACTAAGGCCGTCCTCTTGGCAATCCTCGCATTGACGGCGCCGAGTTCCGTCGCATTTGCGTACGCGCCGAGCGTGGCTGATCTTGACGCTGCAGCGCGCGCCGTCGGCAACCGGCGCGATATCGCGCAGAGCATCGGCCGGGCGATCTTTCGGACGCAATGGCCTGCGGAAGTCAATCAGGTGTCGGCCAACGAGATCGACGGACATTTGATCCTGGGAATTCGCATTTGGGGCGTGAAGTTTCACCATCCAATGACCCGTGTGGACTTCGTCGACGAAATCGTCTCCCTGACGGGAGATATCTTCTCGGCCGCGCCGGACGCCGAAGAGATAGATTTTTGGGCCGCGGTTCCAATCGATGTGAGCAAAGATGAGGTCGTGAGTGGCGACTTGGCGAGGCCGACCTCGCGGACGGTCTTCAGTTTGACCGTTCTGCGCAGCGAAGGCGCACAGGCGCTGCACCAGCGCGCCATGGAAGAGGGTGACGGTGTCTTCTGGGACTCGCAATGGGCACGTGACGAATTGCGGCCGGTAAGCTGAGCCTTGCAGATGTATAAGAAGACGACGCTCCCCAGCGGCCTGCGCGTACTGACCGAAGCGATGCCCGGAGTGCGGTCGGCAACCGTGGGAATCTGGGCGGAGGTGGGCTCGGCGGTAGAACCTCACGAGCGGCGCGGAATCTCTCACTTGGTGGAACACATGCTCTTTAAGGGCACCCCTCGACGCAGCGCTCGCGAGATCGCCGAAACGATGGATGGAGTCGGCGGCAACATGAACGCCTTTACCGATAAAGAGACGACCTGCTACTACGCGAAGGTCATCGACCGCCACGTGCCGCTGGCTCTCGACGTGCTGTCCGATATGTTTCTTCATCCGCTATTCGACCCACAGGAGTTCGCAAAAGAGCAGCAGGTCATACTGGAAGAGATCAAGATGTACGAAGACTCGCCGGACGACTTGATCCACGATCTCTTCTTGCAGACGATGTGGAGTGGTTCGAGTTTGGGCGAGCCCACGATTGGATTCGAGGAGACCGTCCTCGCCGTGAACCCCCAGGACTTGCGTTCGCATATGCGCGCGCATTACGCGCCGAACTCCGTCGTCGTGGCGGCGGCGGGAAACGTCGAGCACGATCGGTTCGTCGAGCTGGTCGGCCAACGCTTTACCGAGTTCGAAGGCTCGTCCGTCTTGCCCGTACCGGAGTCCCCGGCAACGACGCCGGCGCGGCACGTTCGCTTCAAGGATAGCGAACAAGCTCACGTCGTCATCGGCAGCCGCGGTCTCGACGTCGCGGACGAACGCAGATACGCGCTCTCCGTTTTGGACACGGTCGTCGGCGGCGGCATGTCGAGCCGCCTTTTCCAAGAGATTCGCGAGAAGCGAGGATTGGTCTACAGCGTCTACTCGTTCCAAGCGGCGTATCGAAGGGCGGGCCTTTTCGGGGTCTATGCCGGCACGTCCCAAAAAAACGTCCAATCGTGCATCGATCTGATTGTCGAGCAGCTCGCTGCGGCGCGGTCGATGCCGATCGGCAACGACGAGTTTCGGCTCGCTCAGGAACATATCAAAGGCAACCTCACGTTGTCGCTGGAGTCAACCTCGAGCCGAATGATCCGCCTGGGCCGCAACGAGTTTGCGCTCGGGCGGCACGTCGATTCAGAAGAAGTCGAAGCGCGCATCGATGCGGTCACGCCGGACGAGGTGCAGGAACTCGCCCGCGAGCTGCTGATCGAAGAGAACCTTGGGTTGACCATTATCGGACCGGTAGACGAGTCTGCCATTGACTGGAGCCGTACCGCCGCATAATGCTGGCCTCGGCGACGCCGCATCTGTGGTCGGGCAAGCTCATCGGGGCGATGGCGATCACGTTCATTGTGCAAGGCGTCACGATTGCCGCATACGCCGCCCGCCTAGCAGGCGTTCAAACCAAACGCATCGCAACGTCGATTTCGCTCTTCAATCTCTTTGTCACGACGGGGCGCCTGGCCAACCTCTTCATGTTGCTCTTCGTCGGGCCGCTCTCCGATCAGGCCGGCAATGCGGTCGTCGATGTCGCCGCCTGGCACCGCGTGTTCGAGCTTCAGCTGCGCCTGATCGTCCTTGCCGGGACGTGCGGAATGGTCGTCTTCGCACTCTTCCTGCCGATGTTCACCTATCTCTTTCGTCGAGGCGTGCAGTCCTTTGAAGCCAGAGGGTCGGTGCCGCACTCGCTCGTACGCCTCGCGTCGCCCGCGGTCGTCCTGGACGTGCTCCGCTCGGAGCGGTTGCCGAAGCTGGCTACGCTGCGTTCCTTCCAATGGCGACACGTGCCAAAGCGGTTGCTGATTTTCAATACGGTCGTGATGTGCGTCTACGCAATCGGCGTACAGGCTTCATATCTTGCGTCGGTCCTAGATCCCCTCGTCGTGCGTACGGCGGTCGGTCTCTCCGGAATCATCAACGGGGTGGGCACGATTGCCTTCACGCTCTTCGTTAACCCGACGTCATCGATGATTACGGACCAGGCAATCCACGGCAAGCGCACCGTCCAGGAGGTTCGCTCCATGGTGTTCTATCTTTCGTTGACGGCCATCATTGGGTCGCTGCTCTCGCAAGCGATCCTCTATCCGGCCGCAGTCGTCATCGAGGTGGTTGCGCGATTTGCGGGTCAGATTCATTTTTAGAGCGGTAACGGCGCTCTGCGGGGCTTTAGTGCTGGGCGGGTGCGCCGGTTCGATCGAACGCTGGATCGTGAACACGCGAGTGCACCAGGGCGACGCAGCGTTGCACCAGGGAAGCGTCCGCGATGCCGCTTTGTCCTATCGATTGGCGCTGCGCGTGAACCCGAACGATGCGCGCGCGCGCGCGGGGTTCGTCGAAGCGGCGGCGGAACTGGCGCGGCTCGAACTGAGCAAGGGCGACTTCGACGATGCGCTGGCGACCGTAGACGGCGGACTTGCCGTGGATCCGCAAAGCGCCCCGCTTGCGGCGGCCAAGGCGACGATCGACCAGGCGAAGCTTAAGCGTGAAATTGTGATATCGAACTATCCCACCTATCGGGCCACGGGTCTCGAGATCACGCGTGCGTATCAACAACTCGAGGCGACCAATGCGTTGCTGCGGCGCGATCTGCGGCGATTCTCCTACACATTTGACGCCGACGACCTTACCTCGGCGATTAAACGAAGTTACGAACTCGAGTTGGAAGTGGCGAAGGACACAAACCGGTTGATCGTCTACCGCCAGCTCGTGTCGTCGGGCGTACCGGAGGTTCCGTCGCAGTCCACCACGTTCGGCGCCGCATCGCTGCTCCCGTTGCCATAGGAGGCGAATCGGTGATTGCTTGGCTCGAATCGCTGCCGACGCTGGCCGCAGGCGTGCTGATCGTCGGAGGCTTCGTCGTTTCGACGCTCGTGGCCGGCTATCTCGTCGCGAGGTATACGCCGGGCGACATCCGCTTGGCGCACAACGATCGAGCCGGGTTCATCCTCGCCGTTATCGGCGTCGTCTATGCCGTCTTGCTGGCATTTGTAGCAATCGGCACCTGGGAGCGGTTCAACCAGGCTGAGGCTCGAAGTTACGAAGAATCGGAAGCCCTTGCGACCGTCTACCGCGACGCGGAATCGTTTCCGGATGCGGCGCCGTTGCGGGCGATGCTTCGAGCCTACGTCCGCTCCGTGATCGATGATGAATGGCCTCAAATGCGCCGGGGCCAACGCGCGACGGCCTCAAATGCCTTGCTGGAGGCAGCCGATAAGGACGTCCGTCACTTACCCGTAGGTTCGGTCGCGGCCCAGGACGTTCACGCGCAGATGCTTGCGGCAATGGACACGGCGCTTGCGGACCGGGAGACCCGCTTGACGATCGACTTCATCGGCATTAACAGCATCATGTGGGCCGTGCTGGTTGCCGGCGCATACATTACCGTGGCCTTCACCTATCTCTTCGGCTTCGAACGCACGGTGATGCAGCAGTTGATGATCGGAGGCTTGAGCTTGACGATCGGACTCGTATTATTTCTTGTCGTTGGGCTCGATTATCCGTTCCGGGGCAGCATCGCCGTCGGGCCGGATGCATTTCGCGACTTGCTCGCCTACTGGAATGTTGGCTCCTAGCCCTTAATAAACCGGCAGGCGCCTCGCGAATCTAGAAAAGCTCTACCTTCGCCGGCGCGTTCGGCCGTACGGAAAGCGCGCCAGAACTGCATTGCGCTCGCCGACGGGCTTCCCGGCGATGTCTCGTAGACCGGCCACTCGCCGTCAGGAGATTTAACGGGGAAGCGTTGCAGCCACGCGCACAGTTCGAGGTCGTGCCGCAAGCGACGATCCTCGACTGAGACGAAGTAGCGCGCGCCTTTGGCAATCGCGCTTTCTTCGTCGAAGGGAGTCCAGAGCAACGGGTCTTCTTCCCAGCCGAAGCGATCGATGTAGTACTGCACGTCGGCGCCGTAGTGCGCGATCACCACGAGCGCGTCGGGCGGAAGCGTGCGATCGAGTTCGAGCGCGTTGCCGTAGGCTTCCCGGTTGTACTCATAGTACGCCGCAACCGGAGCGCGGCTGGTTAGGAACGCGGCGAGGGCCGCTAGCAGAACGAGCGCGATGAGGGCATACCGCGCCGCCGGTGCCGCGTCGACGCCGCGCACCAGCGCCACAAAGCGTGCGAGGAAGCCGCCGATGACCAAGGCGCAGAGCGGCAAGAGCGGATAGAGATAATAGTCCACGCGCTCGACGGTCACGACGACAAAGACGTAGGCGAGACCGCCGGCGAGCCATGCCCAGAGAAACGTCTTACTGCGCGCGGCTATCCAAGGCAGCGCGACGAAGGCCGCGATGGCGAGCAGAAACGAGATTCGGCCGAGCATCGTCTCTCGCAGCATTCCCAGCGCCAAACGGAACTGCGCGCATTTGGCCGCGAACGCCGCTGCGTTGGTGAACGCGCCTTCCAACGACGGAAGGACGTGAAGCCGGGTGATGCCGCTGGCCCAATGCCACTCGGCATAGGAGGCGACGCGCCGGTCGTAGAGCCACACGACGAGAATTGGAAGCAGGACGAGAGTTACGGCACCTGCCGGCGATATCGCTTTGCGCGAGCGAAAGCGATCCCAGAGGAGACCCAAGAGGGGCGCCAGTCCCAAGAGCGCGACGGGCTTTGCGAGGTACGCGAGCGCGAGGAGAGCGGTCGTCCAAGCCACGCCACGCGTCGCCAGTCGCTCTCGATCCAGAAGCAAGTGCGCGGCCGCGTAGAGAGCGGCCGTCAAGAAAAAGACCATCGCGCAATCGGGCATGAACGTTCGCCCGTAATAAACGCTCCCGGGAAAAACTGCGTAGAAGAAACCCGCGATTAAACCCGCCAAGCTGCTGCCAAAAAGCCATCGCGCGAAAAAGGCAACCACTGCAACGGTCCCGAGACTGAACGCCAACGCAATCAAGCGTCCGAAGATCTCGTGAACGCCGAAGAGCTTGTAGAGCGACGCGGCGAGGAAGGGCACGATTTGGAGCTCGAGCTCGACGTAGTGGGGCGCCGGGCCGTTGTACGTAGTCTGCGGATACATGATATCGAACTTCCGCTGCGCGAAGTTGCGAGCGATTGCGGCGGTATCGCCCTGGCGCCAACCCGGGTGATCCATAATCGGGTTGGTGATGCCGTACAGCCGCAGCGCTAGCGCGATCGTAAGAACTCCCAGCAGGCCGGCGATCCAAGCTCTATTCACAAGCCCCGTTCAATTGAGATGCCGAAACGTCCAATACTTGTTCATGAAAAAATTGACAAACGTGCCGGAGAGCGTCGCAACGAACCACGTTGCGGTGAAGTGATGGATATCGAAATGTTGGGCGAGTGAGAAGATCACTCGGCCGGCGACCAATGCGACTGCCGAAACGGCGAGAAACTGCAAGCCTTCGACGAACGGGTTGCGGCGGGAGCCGAAGGTCCAAATTCTATTGAAGATATAGTTCGAGACGCCGCCGACCATAAAACCGATCGCGAAGTCGGCGAACCAGGAGAGCGTGGTCGTTTTTTCGAGCGCGTGCGCCACGAGGAAGTTTACGACCATGCCGGAGGCCCCGACGATTCCGAACTTTACAAATTGCCGTACCCCGCGTCTACGCAACCCAGTACCAATCGGCGAAGAGCACGGTGAAGAGACCCAGTAACGGCAAAGAAAAGGCGAGGATCACGTTGTTGACCCACGGGCGCTCGCCCCAGCGCGCGAGAATGGCGAACATCGGAAAGAGCACGAGCGCGAAGCGAGGCATGGACAAGAGGTTTGACGTCAACATCGGGACGAGAATTGAGAGCGCCATATACGCGATGTAGGACGGGCGCAGGCTGTGCCACCCGGCCAGCAAAACCGCGATCATCAGGAAGGTGAAGGCGACCTCGAGCGACTCGTGAGCTACCTGCACGCCGCTGCCGTGCACGAGCTTATCGAAGGCATTGATCAGGCTGACCCAGGGCGGCGCCAGTTGCCGATTCCAATGGATCTGAACGTGCGAAAAGTAGAGCGGATCGGCGCGCAGGATCCAGAGGTAAGCCATGTAGATGGCCAAGCCGAGCGGAATAAGCACGCCGGCGCAAAGGCCGAAACGATCGGAGTTTTTGGAGGATCGCCGCACCGCCGACCACTCCATGAGGAACGGGACGAGCAACAAGACCCCCTCGACCCGGGTAAGCGCGGCGAAAAAGCCGACCACTCCGGCGATCCACCACTTGTGCTCGCGCATGTAGTAGAACGACGCAGCCGTCAGCATGAAGAAGAGCGATTCCGTGTAGACGGCGGTAAAGTAGACCGAGGTCGGAAAGATGGAAACGTAAAAGATCGCCCGGCGCGCGACGGCGCGATCGTATTCGTGCTCGAGCAGCTTGTAGAGATAGAGCAGTCCGAGAAAAAAGGATGCATTGGAGATAAGCAGCCCGGCAATCAGGTGGTTTCCGGCAAGCGCTCCCACAAGGCGGATCAGGAGGGGGTAGAAGGGGAAAAAGGCCATGTCGGTGCCTTGGTAGCCCTGCGTCGCGATGTCCAGATAATGCACGGCATCCCAGCGTCCCCAAACTGCGAGCAACACGTGCGAGGATTCTTGAACGTGAGTGCCGGCACGCTGTCCGATGATTACCGCCGCCAACTCGGCAATGACGATGATCGCGATACGGGTGGCGCCGAAGTCGATCAACACCTCTCGCACGGTTTGGTTGAAGCGCGCGGCGATCAGTACCTTGCCGATGCAGAACAGCGCAACCGCGAAGAGAAAAAGCCGCGCGCCATGTGTTAGCTGCGTTGACGAAACGAACGTGAGCCAAAGCAACAGAAATGGAGGCCAGGTCAGCGCATCGTACCGCAGAGAACGCGCGAGCGTTATCGCCGCGCGGTGGGAGAGATAGCGCGAATAACCCAACCAGGCGAAGATTGCAAACGCCGTGCCGCAGAAGAGGGCGCCAATCAGGCCAGCTTCGCTTGCAGCGCCATGCAGGCTGGGAACCAGCAACGCATACCATCCGAAAAAGCCTAGCGTCAACCCGGCAAGCGTAACGGTCACCGGCGCCGCCCAGCCCGCAATCAAGAGATCGCCAAGCCGTAAAGGACGCGGATTCACCGAAGCAGAGAGATTGGTTCCCGCCGACACGCCCAAACGTGTTTAACAGGAAATGAGCCGCTTCCCTTTGTAGGCCACCAATCATGGCTCGTATGACGGGACGGAGTAATCGTCACGATCTGATCGTGGTTGGGGCCGGGTCCGGCGGTTATGCCGCAGCCCACACGGCGCGGGACGTCGGCTGCGACGTCGCGCTAGTCGACCGCGGACCGCTCGGCGGTCTTTGCATTTTACGCGGCTGCATGCCCAGCAAAGCGCTTCTGGCCTCGAGCGATGCCCTCGCCGACGCCCGCGATGCGGACGCGCTCGGCATCCAGGCCGGCCTCCTCAAGATCGATATGCCGTTCATCGCGGCGCGGAAGCGCGTTCTCGTCAAAGAGTTCGCCGACTATCGGATCGAGGGAATAAACTCGTTCCCAACCTATCTCGGTGCGGCGCGATTTCTTTCTCCAACGCAGCTTCTCGTGGGGGAGAGCACGGTGCTCGAATCCGACCGGTTCGTCATCGCGACCGGAAGCAGCGTTAGCGAGAACGCGCTGCAGGGTTTACGCAGCGTGGGGTACGTTGACAGCGATGCGGTGCTCGATTTCGAACGTATTCCAAGATCCGTGGTCGTGCTGGGCGGCGGCTATACCGCCTGCGAGCTGGGGCAGTTTCTCGCGCGAATGGGCGCGCGCGCGACGATCCTGATTCGCAGCGACCATCTGCTGACCTCGAGCGATGACGACGTTGGGAATGCACTAACTCGGTATTTCGACGAAGAGGGAATCGAGGTCGTCGTGCGTGCGACACTGACGGAAGTGCTGCGGCGCGGGGAGGAGAAGGTCGTGCGATATAATCGCGACGGCCGGGAATCCGAGGCCGAGGGCGAGGAAATCTTTTACGCGCTTGGGCGTATACCCAACGTCGCCGGCTTGGGCTTGGATGAAGCCGGAGTCGTGCATGATTCCGTTCGTGGAATCGCAGTTGACGGCACGATGCGCACGAGCAACCCGAATATGTACGCGGTTGGCGACGTTACGGGTGAGTATATGCTCGTTCACGTTGCAATTTACCAAGGTGAGGTCGCGGCCCGCAATGCCTGTTTGAATAACGGGGAGATTGCCGACTATCGGCTCGTCGGCGCTCACACGGTCTTCACCGACCCTCAGATCGCGGCAGTCGGGATGAGCGAGAAGGAGTTGCAACGCAAAGGAATCCCTTACGTCAGCGGCCGGTACGATTTTGCCGAACACGGCAAAGCGCAATGCCTCGCCAAGACAAAAGGATTCGTAAAGATGATGGCCGACCGCGGAAGCGGCAGAATCCTCGGCGCCGCGATCATCGGGGCGCAGGCATCCGAGTTGATTCATGAGGTGATCGTGGCGATGAGCTTCGATGCGACAGTCGACCAGTTTATGCGCATTCCACACCTTCACCCGACGCGGGCGGAGATCTGGACCTATCCGGCTGAGATCTGCGCGGCCCAACTCGGCATGAAGATTCCAGGCGACGAACAGGTCGAAACGGCGACGAGCGTCTCCGGTGGCTGAAGCCGTTGTGCTGCGGGCCGCGATCGTGCAGATGAAACCCGACAAAGGAGCGTACTCGGCCAATCTCCGCTCCGCCGGCGACGCGTTCGCCCAGCTCGCAGCGGACCCGCCAAACTTGCTCGTTCTGCCGGAGGCGGCGATGACCGGATACTTTCTGGAAGGCGCGGTATACGAACTGGCCGTCACGGCGCAACGCTTCGCGCGCGACCTCGCGGCGACGTGGCGCGCCGCGACCGGCGGCCGAACGGCCGATCTCGTCGCGGGCTTTTATGAGAACGACGCCGGGACCTATTACAACAGCGCCGTTTACGTGCACGTCGGGTCGCGCGACGAAAGAATCGTGCACGTTCACCGCAAGATGTTTTTGCCGACGTACGGCGTCTTCGACGAAGAGCGCTTTCTGTCGCGTGGGCGCCACCTCGGCGTATTCGAAACCGATTTTGGCAGAATGGCCCTCCTCCTTTGCGAGGATGCCTGCCATGCGATTGCCGCGACATTGGCGGCAGTCAAGGGCGCGCGTGTCCTCATCGTGCCGAGCGCCTCACCCGGACGCGGAATCGAAGCGGAAGGCGAACTCGCCAGCATCACGCAATGGCGCGACACGCTGCGCTTGGCGGCAATCGAGCACGGCATCTACGTCATTTACGCCGGCCTTACCGGGTTCGAGGGCGGCAAGGGAATGACGGGCTCGTCGTTTATCGTCGATCCGCGCGGGAGCGTCCTCGTAAGAGCGCCGGCAACCGATGCCTGCATCATACGAGCTGACCTCGATTTACGTGAGATCGACCGCGCGCGAGCGACGCTACCGCTTCTGGGAGACCTTGCCGCCGCTTTGCCGGATCTCTTGCTCGACCCCGAGCTTCCTTTGCCTCGAGGCGGACGTGATGCTGCCGATCGTTGAGCCGAACGCCACGCTCCTCGACCCGCCGGGTCTCGACCCGCAGGTCACGGCGAACTGGCTCGTCGCCTTTTTACGCGACGAACTGATCCTTCGTAGAAAAATTCTGCGGGCCGTGATCGGGCTTTCGGGCGGCGTCGATTCCGCCGTCACGGCCTTTCTCTGCGCCCGCGCTCTCGGGCCCGAAAACGTTTTTGCAATCCGCATGCCATATCGAGCCTCGAATCCGTCAAGCCTCACCGACGCGGCCTTGGTCGTGAATGCTACGGGAATCCGTTGCGTAACGATCGATATCAGCGCGGCCGTCAACGGTTATTTGCAGTGCGAGCCTGAGGCGAACGCGCGCCGTCGCGGCAACGTCATGGCTCGCACGCGAATGCTGGTACTTTTCGATCAATCCGCGAAATTCGACGGCTTGCCGATCGGCACGGGGAACAAAACGGAGCGCCTGCTAGGATATTTCACCTGGCACGCAGACGACGCGCCGCCGCTCAATCCAATTGGCGATCTCTTCAAGAGCCAAGTCTGGACGCTGGCGCGGTATCTGGGCGTTCCCGAGCCGTTGATCGCAAAGGCCCCAAGTGCCGATCTCGAGGCCGGCCAGACCGACGAAGCCGACCTCGGAATCAGCTACGCCCGCGCGGATGCAATTCTCGCGTGCTTCTTGCAGGGATACTCCGATGTTGCCACGATCGAACGTGGCTTCAACAGGGAAGAAGTCGAACTCGTCCGGCGTCGCGTAGAGTCGACGCATTGGAAACGCCACCTTCCGACGACGGCCATGCTGAGCAACACGGCAATCAATGAGTTTTATCTCCGACCGGTCGACTACTAATGTGTCATCCTGAGCCCGTCGAAGGACGGCGTGCATTCTATCCGGTCAGCCTGAACCTGCAAGGCCGCGCGTGTGTCGTAATTGGTGCTGCGGACGACCGGGAGGCGATTGAGAAAGCGGCGGCCCTGGAGGAGTCGGGCGCGTGCGTGCGCCGGATTTACGACGTAGCGGACCTGCGCGACGAGGACGTCAGCGACGCGTTTTTTGTGATATCGACTCCGCAAGACGAAGAGCTCTCCGCTCGTTTGCGCGCGCTCGCCGATCGCCACCGCTTTCTGCTGTGTTGCATCGATCAGCCGCGCTACGGTTTCGTGGCAATGGCAGCCATCGCGAAAGCGGGCCCGGTGCGAGTAGCGATTTCGACCGCGGGACTCGCGCCGCGCGTCGGCAAGGCGCTCAAGAACGCCTTGCAAGCAGCGATGGACTCGCGGTTCGCCGCTTTCATCGAGAATTTGGCCCAGCAACGAGAGCGCGTTCGCGCGGAGCATCCACGCCCGGAAAGCTCGCCGCTTCGGCGCGCCGCAATGATCGACGCAGCCCGCGGTTTTCGCGCCGAGGTACGGTTTGAGTATCCGGCGTGGTTCGAAGGGGACGATGCCGAGCGTTGAGATCGTTTCCGTAGGCACGGAGTTGCTGCTGGGTCAACTCGTGGATACAAATACGCCCTTTATTGCAAGCGAACTCGCCCGCGCGGGGATCGACGTTCGCGCGACCCAAAGCGTTGGCGATAACCGCGAACGAATCGCCGCGGCGCTTCGAACGTCGCTCGCCCGCGCGCAGGGCGTCGTAATGACGGGCGGCCTCGGGCCGACAATCGACGATCTTACCCGAGATGCGGTCTGCGATGCGCTCGACCTCGGAACGGAGTTGTACGAGCCCGCGCTGCGGCAGATGGAAGCGATCTTCGCGAGGTTCGGACGGCCGATGCGCGCGAACAATCGGAAGCAGGCGGAGCTGCCTACGGGTAGCCGGCCGCTCGACAATCCGCGTGGCACGGCACCCGGCTTCATCGCCTTCGCCAGCGACGAGAAGTTCGTCGCCTGCATGCCCGGCGTGCCCCGCGAGATGAGGCCGATGCTTCGAGAGCAGGTCGTGCCGTTTCTGCGGGAGCGGTTCGGCGCGCGCGAAACGATCGTTACGCGTATTATCCATACGATCGGTCTTGGCGAATCCGAGATCGATCACCGCATCGCAGATCTTTTCGGCTCGTGCGAAAATCCGAAGATCGCGCTACTGGCGCACGATTTCCGCGCCGACGTGAAAATTATGGCCAAGGCCTCGACCGCGGACGAGGCCGATGCAATGATCGCTCCGCTCCAGACCGAGATCGTGCACCGGCTCGGCGACGACGTCTTCGGCTACGACGCGGATACACCGGCGAGCGCGATTTTGACGCTGCTGCGTTCGCAGCAGCGACGTCTGGCGCTTGCGGAATCGTGCACCGGGGGGCGCATTGCGGCCGCGCTCACGAGCGTGCCGGGTTCGTCGCAGACCTTCGTCGGCGCGGTCGTCGCCTACGATAATGCGGTGAAGATTTCGCAACTCGGCGTGGACGCCGGAACGCTCGAGCGCAGCGGCGCAGTTAGCGATGAGGTCGCACGCGAGATGGCGCGCGGCGCGCGCGCGCGCTTAGGCGCCGACGTGGCGCTGGCGACGACCGGCATCGCCGGACCCGACGGCGGCGCGGCCGAAAAGCCCGTCGGGCTCGTGCTTGTTGCGTTGGACGACGGCACGGAAAACTCGCGCGTCTGGAACTTTAGGTTCGAGGGCGACCGGGAGGCGATTACCCAGCGGGCGACGATGAATGCGCTGAATTTACTGTGGCGATATGCAAAGGGTCAGGAACCGTAGCCGATTGCAGCTAAAGCCTTCTGCGTTATCAGCGCATCCTCGAACGAAGGAAGCGCGTTCGGCCTACCTTCGATCTTCTTGTCCAACTCGTCGTAGAGCTCCATCAGAGGCGGAACGTTGGGGCCGAGGCTCTCGTACTTGCTATAGGGCGACGGCTTGCACGTCAACTCGTCGGTTTCGTCGGAATCGACCGTGTAAAGCGTTAGCTCCGTCATCCCCGGCCCGCTGGCAACGGCCGTGCGCTTCTCGCCGTGCAAGGCACACGTGTAGCTTTCGACGGCCGTCGTACCGTCGGCGGTGAGACGAGCGACGAAACCGTTACCGTAGTCCAGAAGAGCGAACGCCCCGTCGTCGACCGTCGATTCAAAGCCGCCTCGATCGTCCTCGCGCTGCGCGTTGGCGGTCCGGCGAAGCCCCACGGTTGCGGCAGGGGCGTAATCGGTTAACCAGTTTGCCTGATCGATCATGTGGGAGAGCACCGCGCCGCCCAAACCGCCGCCGCGTTGTGCGTCGAACCACCAGCTGCGAGGGCGATGCTCGTTGCGACGCAGCGTCGAGCGCAGTAGGGTAATCTCGAGATTACGAAGGTCGCCCAGGTGTCCGTCCGCCGCCAGTTCTTTGAGGGCTTGTATTTGAGGAAGGAAGCGAAACTCGTGCGCGACGCCGCACGCCGTGCCGGCGGATTTTGCGGCCTCGAGCATCGCTTGCGCGTCGGCAGTGCCCAGCGCGAACGGCTTCTCGCAGAGCACGTGTTTACCGGCCGCGAGCGCAGCGAGAACGTTGCCGGCGTGAGCGAACGGGGGCGAGGCAATCGTCACAACATCCAGCGAACAGCCGGCGAGCATCTCCTCGCACGAGCTAAAGGCGTACTGAAGATCGGCTTGACGCGCGATTGCGGCGGCAGTAGAAGGTGACGCAATTGCGACGACCTCGAACCGAGGATGATTGCGCAGAGCCGGCAGATGGCCGATGGCGCCGAATCCCGCGCCGACGATTCCCGTACGTAGACGTTTCACGATTGCCTCTTATGCCGTTTCTTCGACGGCGACCTTGAGGATCTCGAGTGCCCGCGCGAGCTGCTCTTCGCCTATGACCAGCGGCGGCGAAATTGCGACCACGTCGCCTGCGATGCCGGATTGCAGGAAGATCGCTCCCGAACGGAGCGCTCGTTTGACCACGGCCGACGCGAATGCCGCATCCGCAAACGCAACGCCCCACAAGAGTCCGCGGCCACGGACCTCGACGATTCCCTCGAGCGAGCTAAGCGCGCTCAAATAAGAGCCGAGGTCGTCGCCGATCCGGCGCACACGTTGCGGAAGCTGCAATCGCTCGATCTCGTCGATCGTGGCGACCGCCGCGGCGCAGGCAAGCGGATGCCCGAGGTACGTTGAGGTATGCAGCGCCTCGCCGTCCGAGATCGGCCAGGCATCCATGACCTGCGAAGTTCCGGCTGCGGCACTGATCGGAAAACCCGAACCCATTGCCTTGCCGATACAGAGAATGTCGGGAACGACGCTTTCGCGCTCGACGGCAAACCACGTCCCGGTGCGCCCGAAGCCCGTGTAAATCTCATCGACGATCATCACGATCTGCCGTTCGGTGCAGATGGCCCGCAACTCGCGAAGGTATCCGGGAGGAGGCAGAATGATGCCGGCGCGCCCTTGGATTGGCTCCACGACGAGCGCGGCGATGTCGTCTCGCTCGGAAAGCTTGCGGTTCGTCTCCAAAGCGGCATCGCGGGCGTCGATCTCACCGCCTGCTTTGGGGAAATCGAGCAAGAGCGGCTCGGCGGCGATGGCGGCAGCAAACGGCGCGCGGAAGCGCTCGATTCCGCCGACGGCGAGCGCGCCGAAGGAGAGCCCGTGATAGCCGCCGCGAAAGGCTGCGAAGCGCGCCTTGCCGGTATAGAGTATTGCCGTCTTCAGTGCGGCTTCGATCGCCTCGGAGCCGGTCGTTGCCAGGAAAATTCTATCGAGACCCGCCGGCAAAACTTGCGAGAGACGCTTGAAGAGCCGCACGCGGACCGCCGACGGGTGCACGTCACCCATACCGTGCACGAGCCGTTCGACTTGCTCGAGAACTGCGGCGGTAACTTGCGGATTGCAATGTCCGGCATTCGCGACGCCGAATGCCGCCGTGCAATCGATATAGCGGTTGCCGTCAACGTCGGTCACCGTCGCGCCGCTGGCCGCCTCCCAGAAGACGGGAAAATCGTCGCTCAAATAGGTGACGTTCCGCGATTCGTACGCGCGAAGCTGCGAAGCGAGGCGCTTGCTGCGCGGGCCGGGCACGCTCTCGACGAGCCGTTCCAAGTCGCGCAAGCTCACGCTTCGTCCGAAATCCAGCGAACGAACTCGGCAATGCGGGGCCGGCCGCCATGAAACTCGCCCAAAGGTGGGTCCTGAAGCGAGCCAAAGAGAGCGATTCGGGACGCACCCAAGCCGGCCGAAACGTCGCGCAGGTCTGCGTTGAATTCCGCAACGGCAACCGCTTCGAGCGCAATGCCATGCCGTTTCAGATAGGCAACGGCTTCGCGAGGATCGGCGACGGAATAGACGCTCAACGCGCGGGGAAGTAAGAGCGGTAGTTGGTCGAGCGGCGGGTCCAACACCACCAGATAGCTCGAACGTTCATCGGTATAGATCCGCTGGTCGCGATCGCTTCGCAGATTTGCCATATCGCGTGCCGTCGCACGCCGAGCCGACGACTCTGTCGATTCTACCGCGGGAAACTCCCGCGTTGCGCCTTCGATCGCGTCGCGCAGACTCTCGCAGAAACGAGCCGGCGAAACCTTCGCGCCGCGTTCGATGAACAGCACGCGAAGTGAAAGACAACCCTCTCCATCATAGAGCAGCATATCGCGGGCGGCCCCGTACGCGACCGCATCGGCGGCGCGTTGCGTCGCGAGTGAGTGCAGCGTAAGATATCCGGCGCTGACCTTTGACGGATAGCCGATGAAGCGCGCTGGAAACGGCAATGATGCGGAGATTGCTGCCAGCGTTCGATCGTTGCCGAATGCAACGATCGAATCGAAGGCATCCAGGTTTACCCCGTCGCTCTCCCCCCGCCACGGCCGTGCGGCAACGGCGTCGCCGAACTCCGCACGCGTCTCCGTTAGCGTCGCAAAGAACGCCGATACGAGATGGTCTTCGCGGTCTTTGACGAGAACGTCGCATTTCGCGCAGAGGGCAAAGATCGCCGGAACGATCGCAACGCCGATCGTCGTGCGACTCGATATGACGCAGACTCGGCCGATCGGCAGGGCGCGGGTTGCCCGGCGACCGCCTCGATGCACGAAGGCGTCGAGAACGTCCAAGGAACCTAACTCGCCGGCGATAACCGCGGCGATAGCGTCGCCGGTCATCGGACGAAAGAGCCGATCGAACGCAATCTCGACGACGGACGGCGAGTAGCAGGTACGGGCAGCGACGGCATCGCGAGCGCGCCGGCGCGGCTCGAAGCGATCGTCGCTCCAAGCGGCCGCGGCGCCCGCGACGGCATCGATGATGGAACGAACGGGCAATGTCTTAACCATCGTCTCATCTCTTCATGGGCACGGGAGGCGACTCCCCGAGGTCCCGGCGCGCGCCGCGGCAAAGGGATGTTGCAATGTCTCGCGCTTGGGCCTCGCGGCTCTTTTTCTCAGTCGTCGCCGCAATGGGCCTGGCGGCCGTCATCAGTGGTACCGCCTGCACGCGCTGGGGTCAACCCGGCGCCATTCCCCCGTCGATCACGCCGATCTCTTCGATCTTCGTCAATCCCGTGACCGGCAGCGATACCAGCGGCAATGGAACTCTGGCCAAGCCATACAAGACATTTACGAAAGCCGTGAACGTGTTGGCAATGTCGAAGTCGCTCTCATCTTCCGTGACGATCAACCTGTCCAGCGGCGACTACACGGCGGCCAACGGTGAAAAATTTCCCATCGTCGTTCCCAAGAAGGTGACCATTACCGGAACGAGCTTCGGTCACGGCGTTCGGAGCGGTACGTTCATCGACGGTTTTGGCCAGGACACGATCTTCGAACAGTTGGTACACGCTCCCGCACGAAGCGCTTACACAACCGTTGAAATTGCGCCCGGCGTTAGCGTTATTTTGAACGACGTCTATGTCGGTGCTTCGACGCTAAAGCTTCCAGGTTCGCGCGCGGCGTATTGGTCGCTTGACGTTCTCGGGATGTTGAGTTCCGAGCCCGCAAACTTCGGATCTGGTATCGTTTCGAAAATCCCCAGGGCGAGCGGCGTGCTGGTACCGGGCGGCACTTTTAGCTGCGCTTCGTGTCAGATCCAGGGCAACGACTTCGGCATCGGCGCTTTCTCGGTGACGGTGCCGCCTTCGACGGCGTACCCCTCAGCAACGCCCTCTACATCACCCAGTGCAACGCCCACGGGCGAACCGGCGCTGCCGTCGGTCACCTTAACTCATTCGACCGGGGACAGCACGATCGCGGCGAAAGTCGTGGACCTTATCACCGATGGAAGCGTGGACGTTTCGGTCTCCGGAGAAAGATTCGGCAGCCGCGCTCAGTATGCGTTTGAAGATTCCTTGCAGCCGATCGTCTCCATACCATTCCGCGGAACTCTAGACTTTGGCGGCGGCATTACGGAATCGCCGGGCGGCAACAATTTCATCGGCGGGCGCAAATCGGAGATTTTGCTCACTCTCCTCGACGAAGCGGTTAGTGCGCTCGACGATACGTGGAATCCCTCGCGGCAGGGAGCCAATCCAGGCGGCACATATAACAAAATGTTTATCTTCCGGCCGGGCGCGGCCGGAAAGAACGTCACCATCCTGCATACGGCCCGCGGGTCGACGGTGACCGTCGGACCAGCAGTCGTGCCGACGCCGACGCCCTCAGCGTACCCGTCGACCACGCCAAGCTCGACCCCATAATCCCTACGGTCCGCAAGAGCCCACGGTTCGATGCTCGATATGCTTCAAAAAATCTATAACGCGAAGGCCGCGTTGCTCGAGCTCGAGCAGGCACGCGAACCCTACGACGTCTTGCGCGCTCGTGCGTCGGCTCGGATGGGCGAACGGCGCGGGTTCTTGGCAGCGTTGCGACGCGCACAAGGCGGTGCGATCGTCGCCGAGATCAAGCGCGCATCGCCCTCGGCCGGTTTGATCGCGCGAAGCTTCGATCCCGGCGCCATTGCGCGCGCCTACGACGAAGCCGGCAGCGACGCGATCAGCGTTCTCACCGAGCGCGATCATTTTCTCGGCGAGCTCTCCTACCTCGACGACGTCAGGGCGGCGACGTCGCGCCCGCTTCTGCGCAAGGACTTCATTTGGACGCGCTATCACGTGGCACAGTCGGCGGCTTACGGTGCCGACTGCGTGCTCTTGATCGTCGCCGGCATGGACGATGCGGCGCTCCGCGAGTGCATCGGCGAGGCTCGCGAGTATGCGCTGGACGTTCTTTTGGAGGTGCACGATTCCGGGGACCTGCAGCGCGCACTTAATGTAGACGCGCGGCTGCTCGGTATTAACAATCGGAATCTGCGGACGCTCGAAACCGACCTCGCCGTCAGCGAGCACCTGCTCCCGAAAGTTCCGCCGGACGTGTTCGCCATCAGCGAGAGCGGCATGCGCGACGCTTCCGACGTTGCGCGCCTCGGCGATGCCGGCGCCCGGGGATTCCTCATCGGTGAAGCGCTCATGCGTTCGGAGAATCCAAGGGCGCTGATCGGCACGCTGCGCGCCGGCGCCCAGGCAAGGCCTCATGTTGCCGGCCTGGTAGTATAGAAGGATGACGACAGCAGAAAAGCCGCGCACCGAGATCTCGGCCTTCAAGAACGAGGTAGTCAAGGATTTCAACGACCCTGCCGACGTCGCGGCGATGGAGGCGGCGCTCGCCAGGCTTGCGCAGCGCCTTGGGGCGGAGTACCCGCTGGTCATCGATGGCCGGCGAATCGAGACGAGCAAGCATATCCGCTCGCTCAATCCGGCGCACCCCGAAGAGGTTGTCGGGAGCGTCAGCTCCGCATCGAAAGCCGAAGCGCTGCAAGCCATCGATGCGGCCGCCAAGGCCTTCGAATCCTGGAAGCATTTAACGTTACCCGAGCGGGCGCAGTATCTGTTTCGCGCGGCCGAGCTCTTGCGCCAACGGCGCTTCGACTACGACGCGCTCTTGGTCTACGAAGTCGGAAAGAGCTGGGTCGAGGCCGACGGCGATATTGCCGAGTCGATTGACTTTCTGGAGTTCTACGCTCGCGAGGCGCTTCGCTACGGTGAGGAGCAGCCCGTCGTTCCCATGGCCGGTGAGCGCAATGAGCTGATCTATATTCCGCTCGGTGTCGGTGCCGTGATCCCGCCTTGGAACTTCGCCGGCGCGATCATGATGGGCATGACCGCAGCCGCGATCGTCAGCGGTAATACCGTGGTGCTTAAGCCGTCGAGCGACGCGGCAATCATCGCGGCCTGGTTCGTCGATCTGCTTGAGGAAGCCGGCGTACCGGCAGGCGTCGTCAACTTCATTCCGGGTTCGGGAAGCGAAATCGGCGATCTCATCGTGACCCATCCGCAGATCCGTTTCATCTCCTTTACCGGATCGAAGGAGGTCGGGCTGCGCATCAATGAGCTCGCCGCCAAACCGCAGGCCGGCCAGAAGTGGATCAAACGAGTCGTTGCGGAGATGGGCGGTAAGGATTCGATTATCGTCGCCTCCGACGCCGACCTCGACGCCGCAGTCGAAGGCGTCGCGGTTTCTGCGTTTGGATTCCAGGGCCAGAAGTGTTCGGCATGTTCTCGTGCCATCGTCGAGGAGTCCATTTATGACGAATTCTTGGAGCGACTCAAGCACCGAGTAGATCGGATTGCCGTCGGCGACCCGCGCGATCGCGCCAACTATATGGGCCCCGTCGTCAACGAGAGTGCGCTGCGGTCGATCATGGGCTACATCGAGAAGGGGCGAAGCGAAGGCCGGCTCATCTCGGGCGGAGCGCGGGTGGACGCCGACGGCTACTACGTTGAGCCGACGGTAATCGCCGACGTCGCGCCCGACGCGACGATCGCTCAGCAGGAGATCTTCGGGCCGGTCCTGGCGGTGATCAAAGCCAAAGATTTCGACGATGCCATGGCGATTGCCAACAACACGGAGTTCGGTCTGACCGGCTCGCTGTACACGACCGACGAGGCAAAGATCGAGCGCGCGCGCGACGACTTCTTCGTCGGCAACCTGTACTTCAACCGAAAGAGCACCGGCGCATACGTCGGCGCGCATCCGTTCGGCGGCTTCAATATGTCGGGCACCGATAGCAAGGCGGGAGGCCGCGACTACCTGTTGCTCTACATGCAAGCCAAAACGATCTCGAGAAAGCTCTGATTTCGTCCATGGTGCCTCGATTACGCCTTAAGTAAACTTCGGGCCGCCGCTCCGAGCCCTGAACGAAATCAGCGCCTCTCGGTCTCTGCGGGCTTCTGACGGTAGCAGATCTCTAGCTTGTTGCCGTCGGCATCTTCGAAAAACGTCGCGTAATAGAATGGCGTGTACTCTTCGCAGACCTGTGGAGGCTCGAAGGCCGAGGCTCCGGCGCAGCGAGCAATCTCCGCCAGACGGTCGACCGCGAGCCGGTTGGAAGCCCGCAGCGCGACGCGCGATCCGGTAGACCGACGGAGCGGGTCGAGCACGAGGCCGAGGAAGGGGTTCGAACGGTCGCCCCCGGGGCGGTAGTAGCAGACGGAATCGGAATCGGCAGCGATGTCCGAGAAGCCCATGGCCGGCAGAAGGGCATCGTAGAGACGGCGGACTTCGCCCAGATTGGAGACGCGGAGGTCGATGTGGTCGTAGAGCACGAGCACTTTCCCGATTTGCCGCTCGATTAACCGAAGTCTTCCTTGACACGCCACTAGGGCGGCGCTATGATAGCCGTCGTGCCCCGACTGACGTGAGTCGTTTGGGGAACCCCGTTAGCGTTCTCAGGCGGTCGGCGCCCAGCGCGGTCGGTCGATCCGCTTCTGGATCGTTTTGGGGTTTACGTTCGTTCCTTGAAAACTGAACAGTGCAGCAAGCGTGTAAGTCTGTGGGTCTCCGACCTCGCAAGACGGCGCCTTAATCGGCAATGTCTTCGAGTCGCGAGATTTCGTACAATTACAAGAGATTAGAGCCTGTATCAAGGCTCCATAGATTTTTATGGAGAGTTTGATCCTGGCTCAGGACTAACGCTGGCGGCGTGCCTAACACATGCAAGTCGAACGGGGGTAGCAATACCCCAGTGGCAGACGGGTGAGTAACACGTGGTCAACCTACCTCTGTGTGGGGGATAACTAGCCGAAAGGTTAGCTAATACCGCATACGATCGTTTTGAGGCATCTCGAGACGATGAAAGGAGCAATCCGCACGGAGAGGGGACTGCGTCCCATTAGTTAGTTGGTGGGGTAACGGCCTACCAAGACTCCGATGGGTAGCTGGCTTGAGAGAGCGACCAGCCACACTGGAACTGAGACACGGTCCAGACTCCTACGGGAGGCAGCAGTGAGGAATTTTCCGCAATGGGCGAAAGCCTGACGGAGCGACGCCGCGTGTGGGATGAAGGCCTTCGGGTCGTAAACCACTGTCGAAGGGGACGATATTGACGGTACCCTTGGAGGAAGCCCCGGCTAACTACGTGCCAGCAGCCGCGGTAAGACGTAGGGGGCAAGCGTTGTCCGGAATTATTGGGCGTAAAGCGCTCGTAGGTGGATCGGCAAGTCCGCAAGCAAATCCCCGAGCTCAACTCGGGAATCCGTGTGGAAACTGCCGACCTTGAGGTAATCAGAGGATGATGGAATTCCCGGTGTAGCGGTGAAATGCGTAGATATCGGGAGGAACACCAGTGGCGAAGGCGATCATCTGGGGTTAACCTGACACTGAGGAGCGAAAGCTAGGGGAGCAAACGGGATTAGATACCCCGGTAGTCCTAGCCGTAAACGATGGACACTAGGTGTAGGTGGTATCGACTCCATCTGTGCCGCAGTTAACACAATAAGTGTCCCGCCTGGGGAGTACGGCCGCAAGGTTAAAACTCAAAGGAATTGACGGGGGCCCGCACAAGCGGTGGAGCATGTGGTTTAATTCGACGCAACGCGAAGAACCTTACCGGGGCTTGACATCCTGCGCTATCCTAGGAGACTAGGTTTCCGGGCAACCGGACGCAGAGACAGGTGCTGCATGGCTGTCGTCAGCTCGTGCCGTGAGGTGTTGGGTTAAGTCCCGCAACGAGCGCAACCCTTGCCGTGTGTTGGTCGAAAGATCTCTCACGCGGGACCGCCGGTGACAAGCCGGAGGAAGGTGGGGATGACGTCAAGTCAGCATGGCCCTTACGTCCCGGGCTACACACGTGCTACAATGGGAGGGACAACGAGTCGCGAACCCGCGAGGGCAAGCTAATCTCACAAACCCTTTCTCAGTTCGGATTGAAGGCTGCAACTCGCCTTCATGAAGTCGGAATCGCTAGTAACCGTAGATCAGCTACGCTGCGGTGAATACGTTCCCGGGCCTTGTACACACCGCCCGTCACGTCACCTGAGTTTAGTGTACCCGAAGCCGCCCGTGCAACCGCAAGGAGCAAGGCGTCTAAGGTATGCTAGGTAAGGGGGACGAAGTCGTAACAAGGTAGCCGTATCGGAAGGTGCGGCTGGATCACCTCCTTTCTAAGGAGTACATGTCATCGGATCGTGCTTGCACGATGGCGATGACGTACATTCTAAGTCGACCACAGACAATTGCCGCCAAACCCAGGAGTCTACCGATCACCTCGATCGTAAGGCCGGAAGTTTGGGGGCGTCACGCACTACTGCACTGTTCAGCTTTGAGGGAACGAACCTCGCTTTAGTTCGACGCTTCGGCGTTCGACTACCGGCGAGCTCGTTTTCGAAAGGCCATCACCCGTTTGTTCTCGTTCGGCGTTTTCAAGGAAATCGCCATCGAGCGCAGCGGCCGGCGAGGAACGAGCGGACGAAGTTTACTACGGTAAATGAGTCCGCGAGTGACGAAGTCGGCGATGGCGAGTTCCTTGAAAACTGTATAGAGAAGAACTTTCATGTGTCACAAAACACACATGAGAGCGGCCATCAAACTTTCCGTGTTTGATGGTGCAATTTTGCGTTAATTAAAACTAATAAGGGCATGCAGGTGGATACCTTGGTTCCACAGGCGATGAAGGACGTGCAAAGCTGCGAAAAGCGTCGGGGAGCTGCTAAGAAGCGATGATCCGGCGATATCCGAATGGGGCAACCCCCATGCCGTCATGGGCATGGACACCACGATGAATTCAATAGTCGTGAGTGAGCACACCCGGTGAACTGAAACATCTAAGTAGCCGGAGGAAAAGACATCAAACGAGATTCCCCTAGTAGTGGCGAGCGAACAGGGAAGAGCCTAAACCGTTCATGTGCAAGCGTTCGGGCGTTGCATGAGCGGGGTTGTACGACAGCCGTCTCGGAGCCGAATCTCCGAGCGCGAGTCAAAAAATCGATCGTTAGTAGAAGCCGGCTGGAAAGCCGCACCATAGAGGGTGAAAGTCCCGTAGACAAAAGCGACCGATCTCGCGGAGCTGTTCGTGAGTAGGGCGGGGCACGGGAAACCCCGTTTGAAACCGGGAGGACCATCTTCCAAGGCTAAATATTCTGTGGAAACCGATAGCGTACCAGTACCGTGAGGGAAAGGTGAAAAGAACCCCTGAAGGGGAGTGAAATAGAACATGAAACCGCGTGCCTACAAACCGTGAAAGGCCCATGCGCAAGCAAGGCTAATCGCGTGCCTATTGAAGAATGAACCTGCGAGTTACTTGTAACGGGCTTGGTTAAGGTGTTGAGCCGGAGCCGTAGCGAAAGCGAGTCTGAATAGGGCGTTCGTCCGTTGCAGTAGACCCGAAACCGAGTGATCTATCCATGGCCAGGGTGAAGCGTGATTAACCTCACGTGGAGGCCCGAACCTGTTGTTGTTGAAAAAACATTGGATGAGTTGTGGATAGGGGTGAAAAGCCAATCGAACTCGGAGATAGCTGGTTCTCCCCGAAATAGTTTTAGGACTAGCGTTGTGCGTTAACCCGCGGGGGTAGAGCACTGACAGGGCTAGGGGTCTTACCGGATTACCGAACCCAATCAAACTCCGAATACCGCGGCGAACTGCACAGCAGTCAGACTGTGGGGGATAAGCTCCATGGTCAAAAGGGAAACAGCCCAGATCAACAGCTAAGGTCCCTAATCGATGCTCAGTGGTAAAGGAGGTCTCGTCGCTCAGACAACTAGGAGGTTGGCTTAGAAGCAGCCACCCTTGAAAGAGTGCGTAATAGCTCACTAGTCGAGTGATGGGGCGCCGAAAATCCAACGGGGCTCAAGCATCGAACCGAAGCTTTGGGATTACTAAAATAATCGGTAGGGGAGCGTTGTGGCGTAGGCCGAAGCACGACCGTAAGGACGTGTGGACGAACCACAAGTGCGAATGCAGGTATAAGTAGCGATAAATGCGGGTGGGAACCCCGCACGCCGGAAGTCTAAGGTTTCCTGAGCAACGTCAATCGTCTCAGGGTGAGTCGGGAGCTAAGCCGAGGCTGAGAAGCGTAGGCGATGCACAAGCAGTTCATATTCTGCTACCACCGACGACCGTTTAGACCCGTGCGAACAATGTCGGCTTCGTTTTAGTGCGAAGCCGCGAAGGTATTTTAGCGAGTCGACTGCGTCAATGACGATCGACCGAAAACGATCGCCGCGGCCGTGGCCATCGTCCACATAGGTCTATGAGCCAAGGGGGTGACGCAGGAGGATAGATCAGCGCGCCGATGGATGTGCGCGTCCAAGCTAGTAGGCGGTGTTGTAGGAAAATCCGCAACACGTAACGCCGAGAAGCGAATGCGAGGCTCTTCGGAGCCGAAGTGATCGACTCCACGCTGCCAAGAAAAGCCCCTAGGTAGATCGTAGGTGCCCGTACCGTACACCGACACAGGTAGACTGGCAGAGCATGCTAAGGCGACGAGAGAATCCCTGTTAAGGAACTCGGCAAATTGACCCCGTAACTTAGGGAGAAGGGGTGCCTCCTTTGGTCTAGTGTTTACCACGAAAGCTGAGGGAGGCGGCACAAAATAGGTCCAAGCGACTGTTTAACAAAAACACAGGTCTCTGCGAATGCGAAAGCAGACGTATAGGGGCTGACTCCTGCCCGGTGCTGGAAGGTTAAAGGGAGTCGTCAGCGCAAGCGAAGCGGCGAACTGAAGCCCCAGTAAACGGCGGCGGTAACTATAACCGTCCTAAGGTAGCGAAATTCCTTGTCGGGTAAGTTCCGACCTGCACGAATGGAGTAACGACTTGGACACTGTCTCAATGGGGAACTCGGCGAAATTGCAGTACCAGTGAAGATGCTGGTTACCCGCAGCAGGACGGAAAGACCCCGTGAAGCTTTACTGTATCCTGATCTTGGGTTTTGAGATTGTCTGTACAGGATAGGTGGGAGCCGATGATCCGGCGGCGCTAGTCGTCGGGGAGGCAACGTTGGGATACCACCCTGATGATCTTGGGATTCTAACTAGCCGCCATAATCTGGTGGTAGGACATGGTCAGGTGGGCAGTTTGACTGGGGCGGTCGCCTCCTAAAGAGTAACGGAGGCGCCCAAAGGTTCCCTCAGGACGGTCAGAAACCGTTCGTACAGAGTGCATAGGCATAAGGGAGCTTAACTGCGAGACGGACAGGTCGAGCAGATGCGAAAGCAGGGCTAAGTGATCCGGCGGTTCCGAATGGAAGGGCCGTCGCTTATCGGATAAAAGCTACTCCGGGGATAACAGGCTTATCTCCCCCAAGAGTCCACATCGACGGGGAGGTTTGGCACCTCAACATATGGGGTGAGATGATGGAAACATCATTTAAGAGTTCCGGCTTATAACGGTGAACTCCGACCGGCTCGTGGATGAGTCGAGGACAATACCGTGGGAAGTCTGACGGATAACGAGCATACCGTCATGACCCTGTAACGACTGATCCATTCCGTTAGCGAATGGTGAGATAGCGCGCTGCTGCCTGAGGATCGGCGCAAATCTATAGCCGCTATCATACGCCAGCCCCTCGAACGAGTATATCGGGCAGGGTGAAGATATAGTCTGCGCCATCGGACAAGGATGGAGACACGCGCGATGTCGGATCGTCGCATCCTGGGGCTGTAGTTGGTCCCAAGGGTTGGGCTGTTCGCCCATTAAAGCGGTACGCGATCTGGGTTCAGAACGTCGTGAGACAGTTCGGTCCCTATCCGCTGTGGGCGTAGGAGATTTGAGGAGATTGGACCCTAGTACGAGAGGACCGGGTCGAACGAACCTCTGGTGAACCGGTTGTTCCGCCAGGAGCATAGCCGGGTAGCTATGTTCGGATCAGATAAACGCTGAAAGCATATAAGCGTGAAACTGACTCCAAGATGAGATCTCAATCCCGAAAGGGTGAAGAGTCGTGGTAGACTACCACGTTGATAGGCCGGAGGTGGAAGCGCTGCAAGGCGTGGAGCTGACCGGTACTAATAGCTCGGAAGTTTTAACTAACTACGCAACGCTCTCGTGACACCTGGAAGTTCTTCTCTGTACAGCTTTGCAAGGCTTTCCCGACGCGATCGGCTCGAGCTCCGGCTCGCCATCGCGGCGGGATCCAAGGTTTCTGGCGCCCATGGCGGCGGGGTCCCACCCGTTCCCATCCCGAACACGGCAGTTAAGCCCGCCAGCGCCGATGATAGTCGGGCCGCAGGGCCCCTCGAAAGTAGGACGGTGCCAGATTTATTCCAACGAGAGAGGCGCGTCGTTTAGCGACGGGCCTCTCTCGTTGTGCGAGATACGCAACGCCTTATTGTGGGGGCGATGTAGCGACGTATTCGAACTGACCGCGAAACTCGCCGGGCCCCAGATTCGTTTGCGCCGCAAGTCGGGCGACGCGCGCTGGATCGCTGAAATCCGCCGGCTCTAGTCGCACCATGTAATCTCGCGCGACGCGGTAGGCTTCCGTCGTAAGATCGACTTGCCTCGTGCGGATTCGGCCAGTCGAAGGATCGAGGAGATCTTCTAAGGTGAGCGGCGTAACGCGACCGCCGCGACAGTGCAATCAGCGCCCCACTGCCGCCGTCCACGAGATAGCGAACCGCACCGAAGCCCAGTCTGCGGGTGTAGTCCACGTCGAAAGGGACCGGCTTGGCGCAGCGGAGCTCGTAGCCGATGTCCTTCGTATGAACGACGGAGTCGACACCGATCTCGCTCAGACGCTTGCGCACGGCATCGCGCAGGATGACGCCCAAGCGGAACCTCGGCCAACGGAACGTTCCCGAAGGAATCGCGACCGAGATCCCCTCCCGAGCTAACGATGTCGTCACCAATGCGCTCCGCTATCCCTTCGGCGACGACGGCGACGCCGTACTCGCGTCCGAGCGACCGTCGCTTTCACGATCGAGCCGACGATCGTGTCGGCAACGGAAGCGAGCGTCGTTTTCTCCGCAAACTCCTCGGGTAACACCGCGACCGTGGAGCCCGAGGCGCTACACATACCCAACGAAAGTGAGCCGGACTTGCGTCCCATGCAGATGACGATGTACCAGCGCGTCGTCGTGCGCGCATCCTCCATGAGGGTCTCCAGGATGCCGGCGCCGACCGCGCGCGCGGTCTCGAAGCCGAAGGTCGGTGCGTCGTCGGGAAGGGGCAGATCGTTGTCGATCGTCTTGGGAACCGTTGCAACGCCAATGCGGCCTCTCGCGCGTTCGGCGATCTTGGCCGCGCCATACGTCGTGTCGTCGCCGCCGATGCAGACCAGGTAACGAATCCCGAGCGCATCGAGCGTGGTGACGCAACGCTCGAGGGTGGCTTCATCCTTAGCCGGGTTTGTGCGTGACGTCCGCAGGATCGAACCGCCCGTCGTGTGGATGCGCGAAACGTGATCGAACGTTAGCTCGACGGTTTTTGGCTTGCCTCCCGCTGCGAGGTCGCGATAACCGTCGTAAATGCCGATTGCCCGCAAGTCGCAATTCGAAGCTTCGATTGCCGCAGCGGCGATGACGCCGTTGATTCCGGGTGCGGGGCCGCCGCCAACCAAGATCGCCAGTGTCTCACGCGCCATTTAGCTGTGCTCCGAATTGAGTGGGCGAATGCGATAAATCTTGCCAGTCGCGTCGTCCGCGACGAAAAGACTGCCCTTGGCCCCAACCGCTATGCCGGTCGGACGGCCAATTCTGGTTTGGCAGCCGGTTTGATAGCTTGAAACGAAATCGGTCCATTGCGCATTTGGATTCTGCCAATTCACGGGGTTTACCGGTAAATCGCCGTCCATCGGCACGAAAACGACGCGAGGCGGGGCCACGAAACAGCCGTCGCCTTCCCTGTGCCAGGAGCCGTGCACGGCGGCGAAGAGTCCACCGCGGTATCGCGACGGGAAGGCGTAAGCACCGCGCTCGAGTTTCGGATAGAACGCCGCACCGATGATCGTGGAGTATGCGGGAAGCTCGACGAGCGGTTCGACCGTCGTGGAGCAATCGTAACCGGACCAGTAGGCGTGGCGATCCTCTTCACATTCGGGCCAGCCATAATCGGCATCTCCGCGATGGGCTGAAAGATCGTCGAGAAACTCGTAGGGGTGGCCGAACGGAAGATCGTCTTGCCCGGCGTCCCCCACCCATAGCGAACCCGTCTCGGGATTAACGGCAAGCGCGACCGCGTTACGGATGCGCTTGGCGCGTTGCGTGAAACCGGAACCATCCGGATTCATAGCGGAAACCGCAGCTCGCGTAGGGTCCACTTCGGTGCAAGGGCTTTTCCCACCGTCGACGGTTGCGTTGCACGACGAGCCGACGGAAGCGTAAAGGTGACCCCCGGTGTATGCGACGGATGTCGTCGTGTGAACGTCGCCGTCGCTCCCCGGTGCAATCGTGCCAACGCGAACGTCCGCGATGCGCCGCGCGTCGGGCGCGTTGGCTTTGTCAGGGTACGCGAGGACCCAAACGTGATTCGTTGTGGCGACATAGATTTCGGAACGAGACTTTGAAAAAGCAACGCCGGCCGCGCGATCGTCGTCAAGCGTGGCGAAAACTCGCGGGCTAAGCGCGCGTCCTTCCGCATCGGGAACGACGTACACGTCGCGCCTTAGCGTCCCGACGATCAGGCTGCCGTCCGGAAGAGCGACGAGTTCTCGCGCGGCAGGGATGCTCGCGATCGTTTCGATAACGAATCCATTCGGAACGCGAAGGCCCGCGGAGCTAACTGGCTGCGATGCAGCGGCACGAGCGCGCGGACTACAGCTGCTTGTCGCGATAACGGCGACAACGAGCAGAAAAAAATTAAAGACTCCCGAGCGGATTGCGTTTCCTTCCACGGGAGTCTTTTACCCTGACTTCGGATTGGCGCCGGCGCGCAGAGGCTAGGCCGGAGGCTGGCCTTGGTCTGGAGGCGGACCCTGGTCCTGCGGCCCTTGGTCAGGCGGTCCCTGGCCTTGGGGTCCCTGGTCGGGCGGTCCTTGACCCTGGGGTCCCTGGCCTTGCGGTCCTTGATCCTGCGGGCCTTGATCCTGCAGTCCCTGATACTGGGGCTGCTGCGGTTGTCCGGAGGGACCTTGCTGCTGCGTCTGCCCGCGCCGCTGCTGAAGCGCGCGCATCTGTGCGTGATATTGATTCTGCTGGTCGCTGCTGAGCACGCTCATGATCTGGCGTCGCAGCTCGCGGCTCGCTTCGCGGTCGCGCGGACTTCCTTGCGGATGAGCCTGCGAATACTGATTGATCATCGACTGTATGCGCTGTTGCTGATCGCCGGAAAGGTTGAGATTGCCGAGCCGTTTCATCCAGCGATGCTGAATTTGCGCGGGGCTTCGAGTCGTGCTTTGCTGCGCCGTAGCGCCCTGTGGCTGACTTTGCTGGGCGTAGGCGCCGAGCGGCGATACTGCGAGCGCGACCACGAACACGCACGCCGCCAAAAAGGTGGTCTTCATGGGCACGATCTTACGCTCTAGGCTTTAGATGCGCCTGAAGGCCCGATTAGGACCGGCCAAGCGGCTCGATCGCAACCGCCGCGACCGCTTCGGAGACGTGGCCTTTAAAGCGCTTAAAGTTATCGTAGAAGAGCTGCGCAAGCTTGCGTGCTTGCTCGTCATAGGCTGCCTTGTCGGCCCAGGAATTGCGTGGATTGAGAACTTCCGTCGGCACGTCGGGCACACTCTTGGGAATTCTCAAGCCGAAAAAGCGCTCGGTTTCATACTCGTCGAGTATTCGTCCTTCGATTGCGGCATTGACCATCGCTCGCGTGTGCGCGATCGCCATGCGGTGCCCAACGCCGTAGGGGCCTCCGGACCAGCCCGTATTCACTAGCCAGCAGTCAACGTCATGCTCGTCGATCTTTCGTCCGAGAAGGCGTGCATAGGTCGTTGGATGATGCACCATAAACGGCGCGCCGAAGCACGTGGAAAACGTCGCTTGCGGTTCGCTAACGCCTCGTTCGGTGCCCGCGACTTTAGCCGTGTAACCGGAGAGAAAATGATACATCGCTTGTTCTCGCGAGAGCCGCGAGATCGGCGGCAACACGCCGAACGCGTCGGCCGTCAGCATCACGATCGTCTTTGGGTGTCCGGCCTTGCTGCCGGCCACGACGTTGGGAATAAACTCCAGAGGATAAGCGGACCGAGTATTTTCGGTCTTCGCGTCGGAATCCACGTCGAGCTGGCGCGTCTCTTCGTCGTAGACGACGTTTTCGATCACCGTCGAAAAGTGGTTGGTTGCCGCCCAAATCTCGGGTTCCGCGCTGGGTGAAAGACGGATGACTTTCGCATAGCATCCGCCTTCGAAGTTGAAAATGCCGTCAGCCGACCAGCCGTGCTCGTCGTCACCGATCAGCGGTCGTTTCGAATCCGAAGACAACGTCGTCTTGCCCGTTCCTGAGAGGCCAAAGAGCACCGCGACGTCCCCTTTTTGGCCGACGTTGGCCGAGCAGTGCATCGGCAGCGTCTCGCGCAGCGGTAAGAGATAGTTCATGACGGTAAAGACGGATTTCTTGATCTCGCCCGCATAACGCGTGCCGCCGATGAGAATCATTCGTCGCGCGAAGTTTACCAAGATAAACGTGCCCGATCGCGTTCCGTCGCGTTGCGGGTCCGCCTGGAAAAGGGCCGCGTCGACAATGGTAAACTCGGGAACGAAATCGGGCTCGGGGCGCTGCGGCGTAATGAAGAGGTGCCGCGCGAAGAGATTGTGCCAGGCCATTTCGGTATAGACGCGCAGCGGGACGCGATAGCGCTCGTCGGCACCGGCGTAGCAATCCAGAGAATAGACTTCTCGCTCCGAGAGATAGGCTGCCACGCGTTCGAAAAGCGCGTCGAAGCGATCGGCGTCAATCGCTTGGTTCGTTTCGCTCCAATCGATATGCGCTTCGCTGGAGGGTTCTCGAACGAAGTACTTATCCTTTGGCGACCGCCCGGTATGCGGACGCGTGTCCACGATGAGCTGGCCGCAGGGGCCCAGGACTCCTTCGCCTCGAGCGATTGCGTGTTCGATCAGCGCGGGAGCCGATAGGTTTTCCCACAGCTTGACGACTTTGAGCTTTTCCGGAAGCGCAAGAATGACGATCCCTCCTCTTTACCTGCCAGTGCCAGGCTTCCCATATTGCTTTCCCACGCCGCGCAGGCGAGCCTGCAGGCCGCCGTTCGACGGAGTCCAATGCAGGCAGCATGCGGTGGATGCTATTGGTCCCGGCCCTTGCGCTTTTACCCTTTCATTTCGGATTCTTTGCGTCCGGTCCGCTGGACGCCATCACCGACGTCGGCGGGGTACGGGTTGCGCATCTGACAAAAATCGCAGGTGCCGACATACGCACCGGCGCGACTGCCGTTCTACCCAATGCCGACCCCTGGGATCGCAAAGTCTCCGCCGCGTTCTTTGCGTTCAACGGTAACGGGGAAATGACGGGAACGCATTGGATCGACGAATCCGGCTATCTCGAAGAACCGGTCGTGCTAACCGATACGCTCGACGTGGGGCGAGCGGTTGACGGCGTCGTCAGTTGGGTGATCGAACATCATCCTGCCGTCGGAAGAGGCGACGACGTTCCACTTCCCGTCGTGGCCGAGTGCGACGACGGTTTCCTCAACGATATCCAGGCTCGAGCGGTCACCGCCGCGGACGTCGTAACACTCCTCGATTCCGCGGCGCCTGGAGAGTTCGGTCGCGGAAGCGTCGGCGCAGGCACGGGAATGAATGCTTTTGGTTTTCGCGGCGGCATCGGTTCGGCGTCGCGGGTACTACCTGCGGAGCTCGGAGGATATCGCGTCGGCGTCCTGGTCAACGACAATACCGGGAGCAGCCGAAGGCAACTGCGCATTTTGGGCGTTCCGGTGGGAGAGCGTCTCCTCCACGAGGATCGGCCCCTCGTTCCGAAGAGGACCGCGCTGCGCGGGCGTCTCGGCCAAGGAAGCATCGTGATCGTTATTGCTACCGACGCGCCGCTGGATGGCCGTCAGCTGCGCGCCGTCGCCTTGCGTGCGGCAATGGGAATGGCCCGCACCGGGCTCACGTCGTCGGTCGGCAGCGGCGATCTCATCCTCGCATTTTCGACGACGCACGTCTTTCCGCGCATCGCAGACTTCACCGTCGCACCGCCAAAGGAACCGATCCTCGAAGACGACGATGCGTTAGATGCACTCTATACTGCGACTGCCGAGGCAACCGAAGCGTCGATTTACGATGCGCTCTTTGAGGCAACGACTATGACGGGGCGCAATGGCGCGACCGTCTACGCACTGCCCGAACCTGCCGTCCTGGAGATGCTCCAAACGGCGCATGCCATTCCCTAGAAAGGCCCGGCACGATCCTAGCCGGTCAGCGTAAGCCATCCAACCTTCGCGAGCGTAATCGGCCGGCCCACCGGCAACAATGCCCAGTCGCTTGCGCCCGCGCGCAAGGCCCTGCAGGCCGGCATCGATATCTTCAGTTAGGGATGAACGCTCACCATCCACTGTATGCCAAACCGGTCCGTAAGCGATCCGAACTTGCCGCCCCAGAAAGCTTCCTCTAAAGGCATGCTGACCTTGCCGCCCTGAGCCAACGCCGCAAAGACGCGTTCGGCTTCCCCGGCATCTTTCGTCGCGAGGGAGAGCGCGATATCGTCCTCGCCGTCCGGTTCCGCCCCGGGTTGTCCGTCGGATGCCATAAACTTCACGTCGCCCGCGACAAAGCTAGCGTGCATAACCTTATCCTTGAAGTTTGCTTCCACTTGGGATTCCATCGGCGAGCCCGCGAAGCGATTGATGCCGACAATTTCACCGTGCAGACAATCCTTGTAAAAGTTCAACGCTTCTTCACAGCGTCCGTGAAAGAAAAGATATGGTTCCAGTTGCATTTGTTCTCGGCTCCTTTCGGTCGCGCAGCTTCGCCGCCGCAACGTGGAGCTCCGTCAAGCGTCGCGAGGTTTCGCAGGTTCGTTCGTGTCGCTTACGGTAAACGTTAGGGTGCCTTCTTCGGGGACGTGCGCGTGAGCGAGTTCGTCCATTTACACGTCCACTCCGAGTACTCGCTTTTGGACGGGGCCTGCCGGATCGATCGCCTTTGCCGTCGAGCCGCCGAGGAAGGGGCAACGGCGGTCGCCCTGACCGACCACGGCGTGATGTACGGGGCGATGGAGTTCTACTACGCCGCGCGGGAGTACGGCCTGACCCCCATTCTCGGCTGCGAGGCCTACTTGGCGCCGCGCGGCCGTCTGGATCGCAGTGCCAGGGAAGAGGCTCACGTAACGCTCCTAGCTGCCGATCTCGTCGGTTACCGAAACCTCGTCGCCTTGGTATCCAAAGGCTTCCTGGAAGGCTATTATTATAAGCCGCGCATCGACCTCGAGCTTCTCGAAAAGCATAACGACGGTTTGATCGTGCTCTCCGGCTGCATGTCCGGACTGGTTGCCGCACCACTGCTGCGCGGAGACGAAGCGACCGCGCTGCAAAACGCCAAGATCTATCGAGAGATCGTCGGCGACCGTTTTTATATCGAAGTGATGCGTCACGGCATGCCGGAGCAGGATGCGATCAACGGCGGTCTCGTTCGAATAGCGCGCGAGCTCGGGGTGCCGATCGTCGCGACCAACGATTCGCATTACCTCGAGCAAAAGGACGCCGCGGCCCACGACGTCCTGCTGTGCATCGGAACTGGAAAGACGGTCTCCGATACGAACCGCATGAAGTTCTACTCCGATCAGTTCTATTTGAAGTCGCCCGACGAAATGCGCGAGCTCTGGAGCGATCTTCCGGAGGCCTGCGAAAACACGGTCGAGATCGCGCGGCGAGTGGATATCCGCATCCCCGAAAAGATCTTCCACCTGCCGCAGTTTCCCGTTACGCAAAATGCCGGCGAACCGGAAAAGAGCGATACGGACTACTTGCGCGAGCTGTGCGAAGAAGGCTTGCTCCAACGCTACGATAACGAGCGCGTAGCGTCGGACCCATCGCTGCGCGAGCGCCTGGAGTACGAGCTCGGCGTCATCACCAAGATGGGATTCTCGTCGTATTTCTTGATCGTGTGGGACTTCATCAAGTACGCGCGCGATCGGGGTATTCCGGTGGGGCCCGGTCGCGGGTCGGCGGTCGGCTCGCTCGTCGCCTACTGCTTGAAAATCACCGACCTGGATCCCCTACGCTTCAACCTTCTGTTCGAACGCTTTTTGAATCCCGAGCGCATCTCGATGCCGGACATCGACACGGATTTCTGCGTCGAGCGGCGGGATGAAGTGATCGCGTACGTGACGGAAAAGTACGGCAAAGATCGCGTCGCCCAAATCGTGACGTTCGGTACGATGGCGGCTCGCGCCGCGATCCGCGATACCGGCCGGGCGCTGGGGGTGCCGCTACCCGATGTCGACCGGATCGCCAAGCTCGTCCCCTCGGGTCCGGGAGGTTTGAGTATCTCGCGCGCCATCGAGCAAATTCCCGAGCTCAACTCGATTTATGCCACCCGCCCGGAGATCCGCAAGCTGTTGGATACGGCAAAAGAGATCGAGGGATTGGCACGCAATGCAGGGACTCACGCGGCGGGAGTCGTCATTTCGGCGGGACCATTGATTGAGTACACGCCGCTCGTCCGCTTTGGGGACGGAGGCATCAACACTCAATACGACATGGATTGGATCGAGCGGATCGGTCTGCTCAAGATGGATTTTCTCGGACTGCGCAATCTGACGGTGATGGAAAATGCCGTGCGGGAGATACGGCGCACGGTCGACGAGGGCTTCGAGCTCTCCAAGATTCCGATCGACGACAATAAAACGTTCGAGATGCTAAGTCGCGGCGAGACGATGGGCGTCTTTCAGCTCGAGTCTGAGGGTATGAAGCGAGTCTGCGCGGAGCTGCAGCCCTCGCGATTCGAGGATATCATTGCGCTCGTCGCACTCTATCGCCCCGGTCCGATGGACTGGATTCCACAATACATCGCCAACAAGCACGGTCGTTCGAAACCGCAGTACTTGCATCCGAAACTCGAACCGATTTTGGCGGAAACGTATGGGACCGCCGTGTACCAAGAGCAGGTAATGCAGATGGCGCGAGAGATTGCGGGCTTCACGCTGAGCGAAGTCGACGAGCTCCGCAAGGTGATCGGAAAGAAGCAGAAGGAGAAGATCCCTGTCTATCAGGAGAAGTTTGTCTCCGGAGCGATCGCGACCTCGGGGGTCGATCGAGCGCTGGCCGAGCGGATATTTCATTTCGTCGAGCCGTTTGCCGGCTACGCTTTCAACAAGGCGCACTCGGCTGCGTACGGTTGGATCGCGTTTCAGACCGCATTTTTGAAGGCCAACCATCCGCTTCAGTATTTGGCGGCCTTGATGACGTCGGTGAAAGACAGAACCGACAAGCTGGTCGAGTACATCGACGAAGCGAAGAAGATGCGGATCGACGTGCTGCCTCCGGACGTCAACGAATCGCTCGTCGATTTTGCGGTGGTGGGGGAGGCGATTCGATTCGGTTTGGCGGCGATTAAGGGCGTGGGCGAGGCCGCCGTTCGAGCGATCATCCAGGCTCGGGATACGGATGGACGCTTCAGCGATATCTTCGACCTGGCGTCACGCGTCGATGCCAGGCACGTCAACCGGCGGGTACTCGAGGCGCTGATTAAATGCGGGGCGCTCGACGGCCTCACCGGAAACCGTTCGCAAAAGCTTGCCGCCTTGGACACGGCGCTCGAACTGGCGGCCCGAACGACGCGCGACGCCGAGCTGGGCCAGGTTTCGCTCTTCGGCGGCGCCGACATAGCGTCGCCAACACTTGTGCCGAAGCTTCCCCACGTAGCGGCGCCGACGACGCGCGAAATGCTGGCGTGGGAGCGCGAGACGCTCGGCATCTTCGTTTCGGGCCATCCGCTGGCCGAACACGAACCGGCGCTGCGGCGGACCGGCGCGCTCCCGCTCAAAGACTTGGCGAAACTACAGGAGGACGCTGCGGTAACGATTGCCGGTGCGGTAACGGCGGTGCGACGCAGCCTCACGAAATCGAATCAGCAAATCTTGATCGCGCAACTCGCGGATACGACCGGCTTCTCCGACGTCGTGCTCTTTTCGAAGGCATACGCCCAGTTCGCGAACCTCTTTGAACCCGACGCGATACTGATCGTCAAAGGACGCCTACGGTTGCGCGAGCGTCCCGGCGCAGCTCCGGGTGACGACCCCAACGTGGAACTTTCCGTTGCGGCCAACGAGGTTTCAAACTTCGTGCCCGCCCCGGCCGTCGCGGTTGTCGTCGGAATGAGCGGCTGGCACGTGGACGTAACGGATCGCGACCAGATCGATCGGCTCGCGCGTTTGATTGACGAGTGGCCGGGTGAGGTGCCCGTCGTCATGCACGTGCAGGGACGTTCTCAGCGGGTTGCGCGAGCGATCGCCGGCGACGCGCGGGTTCGCGGCGAGCTCGAGCGGATCTTCGCTCCCAACGGCGTTCGCGAAGGCAGTTTGGACGCCTACGGATGAACGTCATTCCGGCTGGCGACCAAGCCGCGCTCGCGGGCGTTCTCGATGTCGGATGGAGCATGCCTGCGGCGGTCGTCGATGAAGTTGCCGCGATCATCGGGGACGTTGCCGCGCGCGGTGACGATGCGCTGCTCGAGTATGCACGTCGGTTCGACGGCGACGCGTTCGAGCTATCCGACCTGCGCGTACCCATTCCGATGCTCGAGAGCGCCCGTTTGCTGGTGCCTCCCGAAATTGCCGTCGCGCTCGAGCTCGAAAAGGAACGCTTGTCGCGCTTTCATCGCCGCCAACGGCAACCCGATATCGAGTACGTGGAAGAGGACGGAACGCGTTACGCGCTCGTACGCAGACCCTTGCGTTCGGTGGCGGTGTACGCGTCGCGCGCGGGAGCACCAACCTCGATTTTGATGGGCGCGGTGCCGGCAAAGGTTGCCGGGGTATCGCGAATAGCGGTCCTCTCGGCGCCGGGCCCGACGGGATTTTCGGCTGCGGTGCTTTTCGCATGCGCGCTTTGCGGCGTCGACGAGCTGTATGCCATCGGCGGCCCGGTGGCGATTGCTGCCGCGGCGGTGGGAACGCGCTCGCTTCCGTCCGTTGATAAGATCGTAGGGCGTGGCGGCCGGCGGACCACCGAAGCAAAGCGGCAAGTCTTCGGGCGTTGCGGAGTGGACGCTCTCGCCGGTCCTCCGGAGGTCTTAGTGGTGGCCGACGAGGGCGCCAACAGCGAGTACGTCGTCGGCGAGCTTCTCTCCGCGGCCGAGCGTCCCGACGTTACGCGATTGGCCGTGCTCTCCGAATCGCGGCCGCTACTGGACGCAGTCGCTCAGTTAATCGATACGCTCGACCTGCAAACGTTGGAGCGCAGCGAGTTCGTCAGCAAGACGATCTCGCAGAACTGCCGTCTCGTCGCGGCCTCATCGCGGGACGAGCTTCTCGATGTTCTGAACCGCTTTGCGCCGGCATATCTGTGTCTGCAAGTGCGCGATGCTTGGAGGTACTTGGAGCGGATATTCACGGCCGGGACGGTCTTTATCGGCGACGCTACGCCATTGGTGAGCGGCGAACATCTGGCGGGAACGAACCGGGTCGCGCCGACCTCGGGTACGGCGCGTTTTTCATCGAGCCTTTCCCTGGCCGACTTCACCCGTACGCTCAGCGTGGTCGAAAACAGTGCCGATCGGATGACGACCGATGCGCGAGCATTAGCGGCGCTGGCCGACGGTGACGGGCTTCCCAATCACGCTCAGGCGGCTCGAATGCGCTACGGCAGTTGATTCGTCTCGTAGCCTTCGATGTCGACGGAACGCTGGTCGGTCGCGATCTTTCGATCGCGAAGCCGGTCCGCGAGTCGATCGAGCGCATGACCCAGGCCGGAGTTGCAGGATGCCTCGTGACGGGACGCATGTACCGCGCCACGCTTCCTTTCGCGCGCGAGCTTGGTTTCGACGCACCCTTGATCTGCTACCAGGGCGCGGCGATCGTCGATCCGGCCTCCGACGAAGTGCTGCAGCATTGCGCGCTCAACAACGAGATCGTGCAGGAGCTCGCCGTAATGGCGCAGGCGGACGGCATGCACCTGCAGCTGTACCGTAACGACGAATACTATTGCGAGGCGCGTAACCGCTTCTCCGACTTATACGCATCTCTGGCAATGAGCGAGCCGGTCATCGTCTCGTCGTTGCGCGAAACGTTCGCTTTTAGTCCCGCCACGAAGGCCGTCATCGTTGCCGATGCGTCCGTGGCCGCGGCATACGCGGAAAAGCTGCATGCCGCGCTGGGCACGCGTGCCTATGTCACGCGCAGCTTACCCGAGTTCGTCGAAGTTCTCGATCCGGCCGTAGATAAGGGCGTCGCGTTCCGATTCGTCGCCGCGCGCCTCGGCGTACCGATCGAGCAGACGGCAGCGATTGGCGATTCATGGAACGACGCTCCGCTGCTTGAGGCTGCAGGTTTTGGGATCGCAATGGGTTCGGCGCCCAGCGAGCTTCGAGCAGTTGCCGATGCCGTCGTTTCGGATCTGGAACGCGACGGCGTCGCGGAGGCGATCGACCGCTACGTGATGCCGTGAGCGGCCGCCAACGTAAATCGAAAAGGGTTAAGCGCTCCGCGGCCGCGCGCATCCGACCCTTTTGGATTATGTTTGCGCTGGCGGGGATACTGTCGGTGGCGGCCGGCGCTTTTCTTGCGATGTGGTCCGGCTTCGATCCAAGCCACGTCGCGGTTACCGGCAACCGGCGCATCTCGAGCAGCGAGATTCTACGAGTTGCCGATATCCCGGCGAACCGAAGCATATGGCTGGAAAACACGAAGGCGATCGCTGCGCGCATTCGCACGATTCCCTACGTCGGAGTTGCCTCGATTCACCGGCTGCCGCCGGCATCGCTGACGATTGCGGTCAGCGAGCGGGTGCCCTTCGCCGTTTTAACGAGCGACGGACAGAGCGCCGTCGTCGATCGCGAGTTGCGTGTCCTTTCGCCCGCTACCGGCGACGAACTACTGCCGGCGTTCGTCCTGACGGTGCATGGCAGCCTGGCGCCGGGCACGTTCGTCACAAACCATGACGCCTTCGTCTTGCGCGATGCCTACACGACGATGGCGTCGGGTGGCCTGACGCCCGCAATGCTCACCTTCGATCGGTATGGCGACATCGCCGCCGGCATCTCCGGTGGTCCACGTCTGCTTCTGGGCCAACCGGAGGACATCGTGCGGAAAGTGCGTTTGATAAACGCCATTCTCGTGCAGGTCGTGCGCCGTCGACAAAGCGTTTCGGCCATCGACGTGCGCGCACCGGCGACACCGGTCGTCGTTTATCGTTAGAACGTCGCGGCGATACTAATGGCTCGTGAGATCGAGGTAGACCATCACGGTCCCCTGGATGAGCGAAACCTTGATCTGGTCGGCCGGCTGTATCTTTGAAAAATCGACCGTCGACCGTCCCGCAGCCAACGTCGTCTCGGAGCCGTTATCCATAACGACTTGGACGTGTTTGGAATCAACGATCTTTTCTACTTTTACGGTGTAGGTGCCGTCGGGAATTGCCGTTGGGCTAACGGTCGCTGCACCGGCGGCGGCCGGACCGAGCAACCCAAGGGTGACGACGATTAAAGAAAGCGAGCGTTTCAAAAGCGAACTCCCAAAGATGAGTAGTGCAGTTAAGAGATGAGTAGTGCGATTAAGAAAGGATAATACCCGAACTTAAGCCCGGGTTCTAGGGGGATGCCGCGGCTTCGGAATTGTTTTGTACACAGCCTCTCCACATCTTTGCTCCGTTTGTCCTCAAGGAGAAGACGCCGGGTGCGCTAAGGCTTGGCAATCGGCCCTTCTCCTGCTATCCCTAGTAGGAGAAGGCCGTTAGGACCACAATATATCGTGGGCAACCGAGATTTTCTAGGATAGGTGACGGAGCGCATGAAGCACGAGACCCTTTGCGGGCTCGACATCGGGACGACCAAGACGTGTATGGTCGTCGCGACGAATGGCCCCAACGGTCTCGAGATCGTCGGATTCGGCGAAGCTCCGACCCTCGGGATGCGCAAAGGCGTCGTCGTTGACCTCGACGAGACGATCAAGTCCATCGAAGCGGCGACCGAGCGGGCCGAGCGAATGGCCGGGATCCACTTCAGCGAGGCCGTCGTCGGCATTACGGGCGACCACATTCGCAGCACGAATAATCGTGCGGTCGTTGCCGTCTCCGGCGAAGATCGGGAAGTCACGCCGGCGGACGTGCGGCGGGTCATCGATGCCAGTAAGATCATCAACCTGCCCCGCGACCGGCAGATTATCCACGCCCTTCCGCGCTACTTCACCGTTGACGGCCAAGAGGGCGTCAGCGATCCGGTCGGCATGTCGGGGGGCCGTCTGGAAGTCAACACGCACATCGTCACGGGCAGCACGAGCTTCATCACCAACGTCCTCAAGTGCGTCGAGCGTGCGGGTTTGGAGACGCAAGGCGTCGTCTTTGAGCCCCTCGCAAGCTCCGCCGCGACCCTGCTCCAGGAAGAGAAGCAGGTCGGCGTCGTGCTTCTGGATATCGGAGGGGGCACGACGGACATCGCCGTCTACTCGCTAGGCAGTGCAATCTACACGGCTACGATACCGGTTGGCGGCAACGTGCTCACGAGCGATATCTCGCTGGGGCTGAAAACAACGCTCGCCGAGGCTGAAGACGTCAAGAAGCGCTTGGGCGCTGGGGAGGACGCGGGCGTCTTCGCCGTCCGTACGCTGGACGGCCGCTCGACGCGCGAGCACGCGACGGCCGAGCTTCGGAAGATCGTCGTGCCGCGCGTCTTGGAGACCCTACGGATGGCTCGCCAAAAAATCGTCGAGAACGTGCCGCGCGATTTAGTTCTCGGCGAAGTCGTTCTTACGGGCGGCGGCGCGCTCTTGCCCGGTATCGAACCGCTCGCCGAAGAAGTCTTTAATTTGCCCGTTCGCATCGGGATGGCAAATTCGATCGGCGGTTTGACGGATGCCATGACGTCGCCGCAATACGCAACGGCAATAGGACTCGTCGTCTTTGGCACTAATGGAGCAGGTGACGATGCATCGCACGTGAGGCGGCGCAGCGGAACGCTTCCTCGAATTCAACGGTGGTTGGCGGATTTATGGACTTAAACTTCTTTTCGACGGAGGAACCCAAAGAAATGGCTGACGTACGACGTTCTATCTCGGAGCCTACGCACGCGGCAACGATCAAAGTGATCGGCATTGGCGGGGGTGGTTGTAATGCCGTCAATCGCATGCTGACCGCCGGCTTGGCCGGCGTAGACTTCTTTGCGGTTAACTCCGACGTGCAGGCGCTGCGCGGCTCTTTGACCGAAAATCGCGTTCATATCGGAGGCGGGCAGACGCGCGGCTTGGGTGCGGGAGCGAACCCGTCGCTCGGGCGCGAAGCGGCCGAAGCGTCCCGAGAAGATCTCTCCCTGATCCTGGAGGGCGCCGACTTAGTGTTTCTGACCGCAGGCATGGGCGGGGGCACGGGAACCGGCGCATCGCCCGTTATTGCCGAGCTCGCGCGGGAGTCGGGTGCGCTGACGATTGCGGTAGTTACCAAGCCGTTTGCCTTTGAGGGCAGAAAACGCATGCAGGCCGCCGAGAACGGCATCGCCGAGCTCGAAAGCAAGGTCAACACGCTGATCACAATTCCCAACGAGCGCATTCTGCAAGTCATCGAAAAGAAGACACCGCTCAACGAGGCGTTCTCGTATGCCGACGACATTCTGCGTCAAGGAATCGCGGGCATCACCGATCTGATCACGCAGCCAGGTCTGATCAACTTGGATTTCGCCGACGTCAAGACGATTATGACTGACGCGGGCTCGGCGATGATGGGCATCGGGGAGGGCACGGGCGAACATCGTGCCGCCGACGCCGCGCAAAAGGCGATCGCTTCGCCGTTGCTCGAAACGACCGTCGAAGGCGCACATGGCGTGATCTTCAACATCACCGGCGGCCCCGACATGGCCATGTACGAGGTCAACGAGGCGGCCGAGATGATCAGCCGCGCCGTCGATTCCGACGCACAAATCATTTTCGGCGCCTCGATCGATCCGACGATGACCGGAAAAGTCCGCGTCACCGTGCTTGCGGCGGGCTTTGGGCCGCGGCGCGGCAAGAGCACACAGAGTTTCGCCTTTGAAACGGGTAAGCTGGATACCGTCGCCCCCGTCAGCATGGACGATATCGACGTTCCCGCCTTTCTGCGGTATCGCGGCTAAGACCTAAAAGCAGCCGGTCGGCTCTCGGCGGTGGCTTATAACGCGCGCGTGTTGCTGGACTCGACGAGTCCGGCCGGAATACGTCTGACCACGCTGGAGGTTACGTTTCCGCGCTTCGTTCTCGCCGAGTTTAATACGCATCGCCAGTTCTGCCTCGACGGCGACACAAAGCTCTACTTCGACCTTCCCTCCAGGCACAAAGCCAGCACGCGGCGCTTCTCGATGACGATTCGCGAGTTCTTCGAGAAGTGGCATCGTGGTGCTGCACCGCGAGTTAACCGTCGCAGAACGAAGACCGCAGCAAACATTGATCCCAAACGCGAATATACCGCCAAAGAGTTAGCGGCCATTGCCGGTTATGCGGCCTATACTGGGATCGACTTACTGACGCGACGTGTTGCCATGCCGCGGATCATTACGCCGGGTGCGCCGTATCGTATCCTGGGCGCGGATTTCATCGCTTGGAGGGAAACCACCGGCGCGAACCGCCAGCCGATACAAGGCCGGCTCGCAGCAATGGAGTTGCGCTCGTGCAACGAGGACACGGGCGAAATCTACCATACCCATGTGCGCGACGTTACGTACTCTGGCCAAAAACCCGTGTTTCGCATCACACTGACGAACGGACAGCAAATCCTATCCTCAAAAGACCACCGCTTTCTGACCAAGAACGGCTGGCAGAGGATTGAGGACGCCGTAGGCCTCTCTCTGAGTCCGGGAAACATTGCGACGTGGAGCCGGAGCGCAGAGCTTGCGGTCAATGGAATTGAAGCCTATAGGGATCCGCAGTGGCTCGCCGGTTTACGTGACGCTGGCCTTTCCGCCGCGCTGATCGCAAAGTATGCCGGTGTCACGATTGACCAGGTCAAGTACCAGTTCCGGAAGCATGGCCTTCGGGCGACGAATCCCAAGGCCGTTTGGCTCGTCTCACATATCGAAGAACCGTGGAACAAAGGCCGGCGTTACGGGAATATTAGGACCACCGGGCGGCCTGGCAAGGCGCGGGTACGACGAGGGCGAGAATCGCATCTCTGGCGCGGTGGGATTACACCGGAACGTAAGCGCATCGGCGCGTGGACAATGCAGCACGCATTCCGTACGCACCGAGCAAATAGCTTCAAATGTGTCTTGTGTGGTTCGGGGCGGCAGTTGCACGCGCACCACATCGACCCTGTTGCTCACAATCTAGCCCGCGCGTACGATCCCTCCAATCTAACGAGCCTGTGCAAGGAGTGCCACGGCGGTTTGCATCAACGAAACCTGGAGTTAGTGCTTTTAAGGCATTTCGAGGAGGGCAAACCGTACGGTTCGTTTTGGCCCTCAGTCGGGGACATTCGTTTGTGCAAGGCGTACGCGCCCAAGAGGAAGCGGGCCATGGTGCGTCATTTCGTTGGTGTCAAGTCGATCGAGTACCTGGGGATACGGGAGACTTACGACATCGAAGTGGAGGGTCCGTACCATAATTTTGTGGCGAACGGCTTTATCGTCCATAACTCCAGAAACAGCGCGAGTTCTCGCGCAATCCCGACGTCGAAACTGATCGAGCGCGTTCTCAAAGATCCCGCGGTTCCGTTGGAGTGGGGAAAGAACAAAGCCGGAATGTCGGCCAGCGACGTGCTATCCGCTGATCTCGCACGAGAGGCGGAGCGCGTCTGGCTGGGCGCGCGCGACGCTGCCGTGGCGCACGCGCAACGCTTGTTGGATCTCGACGTGCATAAACAGGAGCTGAACCGCCTCTTGGAGCCGTTCCTCTGGCACACGGTGATCGTGAGCGCAACCGAATGGGAGAACTTTTTCGAGCTGCGCTGCGCGCCCAACGCGCAGCCGGAGATTCGGGCCGCAGCGCTGTTGATGCTCGAGGCCATGAAGGCGAGCGTTCCGCAAACGCTCGACTATGGGGAGTGGCACACGCCACTCTTGCAGGCCGACGAAAGCGCGTTGGACCTGGAGATTCGACGGCGCGTCTCTGCCGCGCGCTGCGCGCGCGTCTCGTACCTCACGCATCAGGGTGTGCGCGAGATCGAACGCGACCTGGAGCTGTACGAGCGCCTGCGCGCCGATCGTCACTTGAGTCCGTTCGAGCACGTGGCGACGCCCGCGCCAGATGGTGCGTTTCAGGCAAACTTCCGCGGCTGGATTCAGATGCGCCGTGATATTGAAACGGCGATCGCTAACGAGGCCAGCAGCGCTCCCCACGTGGGCAGCTTGATCGCAAACCATAAGGGGTTGTGAGTGCTGCGCAGCGCCGTGTAATCTCGCCACTCTAGCGATGCGAGCTGGCTTGCGGCATAGACGGCCGGCATTCCCGATGGCGCAGGTAGTCTAGGCGGCGCAAGTTCGAGACAATAGATTGCTGCCGCAATCGCGCCGAGCGTTATGAGGCTCGTCCGCAGCTCCAAGCGTAGCTGCGCGAGGATCGTCGCGACGACCAGCAGGCTTGCGAGAAAGAGCTGCTTCGATGCCCACACGGGAATCCACGGAACGGCCAAGAGGCAAAGGGCGACCGTCGCAATCGCGCGTTGCCTTCCCGTCGTTTCCCATGCCAAGAGCGTAACCGCAGGGATGGCAAAGCAGAGCTCCTCTTGGTGAAGAAACGTGCCGCCGATCACGCAGCAAAGCGCCGGAATAAAAACGATGAAAGCGCGCCGTTGCAGCTGCGCGCTCGTGCGTGGCGCAATCGCTAGCGCCGCCGCCAAGAGAAGAACGTAGGAAGAAAGCCCAGCGACTCGGGCGACGGGCAGCCATACACCCAAGGCGGCCAACGCCGACGTTAGGCTATATTGAAACGGAAAGAACAGCTCCGATCGCGAGTGCGCCGGCAGCACCGAGATAAGATACGCGAGGAAGCCATTGGGGCCGGCGATCGCGCACGCGAGTGCGAGCAAGCCCGCAAGCCCGGCGGCAAGACTCCAGCGGGCTCGCGGGGCGAAAAGAAACGTCGCCACAACGACGGGGAGCCCGAGCGTCGGTTCGATTAGGGTGAGCGCCGCAAGGATGCCGGCCAGCCGGTCTCGGCCCCGCTCGAGCGCCAGCCCACAGAGGACGAGAGCGAGCAAAGCAAATGGGACGATTTGAGCGGTATTGAGCTCGACATAGCCGGTCGAAAGGGCGAAAACGGCAACGGAAAGCGCGAGCGGAACGCCGATTGCGGCCAAGGCGATCGCGGATAACGCCACGGCGAGAACGATCGCCGTCGCGTCGATCGCGCGCGCGACGGAAAAGTTCGCGCGGGCGAGTGCCATAAACGGTACGAAGTCGTAGGGCGGCTGCGGTGCTGGAACGGCGACGCCCGGATTGGCGGCAAAGAGTTGGCCGCGGAAGCTTTGACCGTTGTTGTACCGGTGCTCGCAGGCATGCAACGGTTCGTAGGTGTACGGGCTTGCGCCGCGATCGAACGCTAGCCCGGCACAATAGAAGTCTGCAAACTCGTCCATCGTCCGCCACGGCAGTGCTGGGCCGAGACGGCTGAAATCGCGCAAAGCAGCGATTCCGAGCGCGAGCAGAATCAGCACGAGGACGAGCCGGCGATGCCGTTGCGGGATCATGAGGGCGGCTTCACGCTGGGGCGCCGAAGAGCGCGAAACCCGGCAACGAGCAGACCGCACAACGCCGCCCACGTCGGTATCTTGATCGTCAGCCACGGGATCGGCGCGGTGCGCAGTCCGAGGACGTACGCGCGCCAGGCCTGCTGCGCGAGATCGCTTGGCCGCGCAGGCGCCATCACGGTCAGAACTGTAAACGGTGCCGGAGGACGAAGTTCGAAGCAATAGATCGCCGCGGCAATCGCGGTGAAGGCTCCGATGGAGAGTGCCGGCGTAAGCCCCTGGCGAAAAAGAATCGCCGCTACCACGAAGAGGCTTGAAAGAAAAAGCTTCTTGGTGATCCACACGTCGATCCACGGAACGGCGAGCAGGCAAAGTGCGAGCGTTGCGAACGTTCGCGACGCGGCGCGAGAGTAGGTCGCCAGGACCAGCGCTGCGGGCACGGCCATCGCAAGATCCACCATGTGGACGTACGCTCCGCCGATGACGCCGCACGCCGCAGGCAAATAAGCCACGAGCTCACGCCGCTGCAGCGTGTTTGCAACCTTCGATCCGAGCCAGATCCCAAGGGCGAGCAGCGCCGCATACGAGACCTGTCCGGCGATTAGCGCGGCGCCCGACGGCAAACCGGCCGTAACGAGGAGATAGGTGAGGCTGTACTGATATGGATATCCGGCCTCGGCGGCGCCTTGCGCCGGCAGCACGCGCGCCACGTATTCGATCGCGCCCGCAGGCCCCACGATCAGCACACCGGCAAGCGCCATGAGAACTCCGAGAAGGAGCAGGGGCAGGCGGCTTCGCGGAACGAGCAACAGAAGCGAGATGCAAACCGGAAGCCCCAGATGCGGCTCGATCATTGTTAGGGCGGCAAGCACGCCGGCAATGGCATCGCGCCGTTGCGCGAGCGCGACGCCGCAAAAGACCATGGCGACGAGTGCAAAAGGAACGATCTGGCCGGCATCGAGCAAGAGGTAGCCCGCCGGCAGCACGAGTGCCAACGCGGCGACGTCGAGCGGAATGCCGATGAGAGCCAAGCCGCCGATCGCGGCGACGACCGCGACCGTTATGGCGATTGCGTCGATCGTTCGCGCGGCCGGAAAGCTGGTCCGCGCAGCCAGCTCAAATGGGGGCAGGTCGTAGGGGGGAATCGGGGCCGGAACGATGCGGTTGCGGTCGAGACGATAGGCCTCGCTCGTATTGACGCGGTGTTCGCAACGATGAAGCGGCTCGTAGCGGTATGGATCGGCGTGCTGGTCAACGGCCTCGCCTGCGCAGTAAAAGTCCTGGAAGTCGTAGAGGCGGTGCCAAGGAAGGGCGTCGTCCAGCCTGGCTACGTCGCGCAGCGCTGCGATTCCGAGCAAACCGAATGCAAAGATCAGAACGATCTTCCGCGCCGTCATTCTGGCGGCCGGTTCGACGCGCGACGGCGCGTTTACTCGCAACCAGCGTCCGGGTAGTGCCCAGATTGCCGGAGGCTAGGACATCTGCGCGCATCGCGTTCCGAATGTATTGCGCTTTACGCAGCGCTGGTATATAACCGTTCACATCGGTTGTCGCATTCCTCCGATTGCCGATCGGTATCTTCCAAACGAAGCTGAGGTTGGGTGTGGCTCTCTTTCGTACAACGCCTTTTCGGCGGATCGTTCCTATTGCACGCGTCTGTTCGCCGTCATCGCCGACGCCGCAAACGTTCGTCGACCGTGAGGGTACGGTCGTTGCATATTGGTACCTCTGCCGGCGAGCGGCGCGACGCTTCATGCGCCGCGGACTCGATCGGGCAGATCTCGAGCAAGTCGCGGCAATCGGCCTGATCAAGGCGATCGATCGCTACGACTGCACGCAGAGCGCGCCGTTTGAGGCCTACGCTTGGCTTCTCGTGGTGGGGGAACTCATGCACTACGTTCGAGACAGCGAGCGGTTCTTGCGAGCACCTCGCGCAGTTCGCGAACTGGAGCGGCGATGGGCGGCGGCGGAACGCGAGCTTTGGCCGTTGCTCGGTCGCGAGCCCAAGGAAAGTGACGTGGTGCGGCTCTTGAATGCGACCCCGGCTGAAGTGCGCGAAATACGATCGTATCGAGCGACCAATCATATGATCTCCTTCGAAGTCCTGCGCAACTCCGAGCAGCGAACGCCGCCGTGCGGTATCGACGACGTGTTGGATCGTTTGACGGTCGAGCGTATCCTGGCCACGCTCTCGCCCTTGGAACGGCAGATCGTGCGATCGATTCATCTCGACGGTGTGACGGTCGTGGACCTGGCGCGGCGGCTCGGCTATTCACGTTGACACGTCACGCGGTTACATCGCGCAGCCATCGACCGCTTGAAAAGCTCGTGCTGCGGCTAGTGGCCGACGAACTGAAGTAGCGGCCCCGACCTTCGCCGAAGGCAGGCTGCCTGATGTTTGCGTACCTGACGGCGGGCGAATCCCACGGTCCCGCGCTCGTGGGGATTCTCGACGGAATTCCCGCGCATTTGCGTCTCGACGTCGCGGCGATCGACGAAACGCTCGCGCGCCGGCAGGGCGGATACGGCCGCAGCGCGCGAATGAAGATCGAACGAGATCAGGTCGAGTTTCTGGCTGGGGTTCGCGGCAGCGAGACGCTCGGATCGCCAATTGCCGTGGTCGTTCGCAATCGCGACTATCTGACGCCAAAGGTCCGCGCGTTGATGGATCCGCTGCTCGGCGGCGGCGATCCGCTGACGAATCCACGGCCGGGCCACGCGGACTACGCCGGCGCGTTGAAATATCGCCAGCGCGACCTGCGAAACGTCCTCGAGCGCGCGAGCGCGAGGGAGACCGCGATGCGCGTTTGCCTAGGAGCGATTTGCGCGCAGCTGCTCGGCGTTCTCGGAATCGTGACGCGCAGTTGCGTCGTGCGCATCGGCGCCGTCGAAGCTGCCGAACTCAACGACTGGAATGCGGACGAGGTAGAAGAGAGCGACGTGCGCTGTCCGGACGGCGACGCGGCGAGTCGAATGATCGAAGCGATCGACGAAGCCAAACGCGCGGGCGATACCCTGGGAGGTCAGTTTCTCGTTCGTATCGACGGCATGCCGGTTGGCGTAGGCAGCAATCGGCAACCGGCTCAGAGGCTCGACGGTATCCTTGCGGGTGCGCTTATGGGCATGCAGACGGTGCGAGCGGTGGAGGTCGGTCTTGGCGCCGACGTCGCCGCGATCCCAGGTTCGCGCGCTCACGACGCGTTTGCACTCGACGGCGACAGCGTCGTGCGGCGCACCAATCGAGCGGGCGGCATCGAGGGCGGGATGAGCAATGGCGAGCCGATCGTCGTGCGCGTTTCCGTCAAACCAATTCCGACCTTGATGAAGGCGCTTCCATCGGTCAACCTGCACGAGAAGACCGACGCGCCCGCGACGATCGTGCGCAGCGACGTCTGCGTCGTGCCGGCGGCGGCAATTGTGGCCGAGGCGATGGTCCGTCTCGCGCTGATGGGACCGGTGCTGGAAAAGTACGGCGGCGATTCGGTCGAAGAAACCCTCGATAATCTCGCGCGGAGCACGCAAGCTGCAGCCGACCTTTTTGCCCGAAATCTCGGCACGCACGCGCAGTGAAGCGCCATCTGGCGCTCGTTGGTTTCATGGGTACGGGGAAATCTACGATCGGCCGTAAGCTCGCGCGCGAACTCGGCTGCGAGTTCGTCGACACCGACAATCTCATCGTTCGTGCCCATGGAGCGATAGCAGAGATCTTTGCCAGGGAAGGTGAGGCGGTATTTCGCCAATACGAGCGAGAGACGATCGAGCACGTGTTGAGAACCGGTCAAGCGGGCGTCGTGGCGCTGGGCGGCGGGGCATTGACGGTCGCCGAAAACCGAGCGCTCCTGAAGGAACGCGCGTATCGCGTCTTCCTGCGGTCCTCTCCCCGGCAGATTTTTCGACGCGTCCGGCGAAGCAGGCAGCGTCGCCCGCTCCTGGGCCACCGTCCGACCCTCGCGAACATTCAGAAACTCTATGACGAGCGTTTGGCGCACTACGCCGACGCGGATCACGTCGTTGAAGCGGAGCGATTGAGCGATCGGGCGGTACTCGACGACATTTTGCAATGGCTAAGCGAAGAGAACATCGCATTCTAGAGCGTAACGACGATCTCGGCTATCCCATATTCGTCGCGGAAAATGCTCGCGACGAGCTTCTGGCATTCCTTCGAACGAACGGTCTACCTAGCGCGCTCTTGTGCGATGCCAACCGGCACGTTCGCGCCATAGCGGAGGGAATCGCCCGAGCGACCGGCCGCATTCCGGTCTTGCATTTTGCATTGGGGGAGTCGCGCAAGCGCCTATCGACCGTCGAACGCGTACTCGACGCCCTCGCGGCTGCCGGCGTCGAGCGCGGCGCGCTGGTGATGGGTATCGGCGGGGGCGTTGCGAGCGATCTCTTCGGTTTTACATGCGCGATCTACATGCGCGGCATTCGTTACGCGCACGTGGCGACGTCGCTGGTCGCAATGGTTGACGCCGCGATCGGTGGTAAAACCGGCGTTGACCTCCGCCGAGGCAAGAACCTCGCGGGCTGCTTTCGCGATCCCATCGGCGTTTTTTGCAGCACGGACACGCTCGAGACACTCCCCGCCGCCGCGATTCGAGAGGGCCTCGCCGAGATCGTTAAAGCCGCAATCATCGAAGGCGGCGACCTTTTCGATCTTTTGGAGGAGCTCGCGCCTCATCCCGTTGCGCAATGGCCATGGCTCGAGGTGATTCCCGCCGCGATTAAGGTCAAGACCATGGCGGTCGCCGACGATCGCCTGGAAACGGGAGCGCGCGCGACGTTGAATCTCGGACACACGTTTGCCCATGCGATCGAGCGCGCGTCGAACTATTCGGTCGCGCACGGAAAGGCCGTCGCTCTGGGCTTGAGGGCCGCAGGACTGTTGGCGCTGCGAACCGATCGTTTCAGCCGCGACGAGCATCTCCGCGTGCTGACGTTGCTGGCGCTCTTTGGGCTGCCGATGCAGACGTCGCTCGCGCCCAACGCGATCCTGGCGGCGATGCGCAGCGATAAGAAGAAGCGCGGAGGGCGCTTGCGTTTCGTTCTGCCCAGAGCGATCGGCGACGTCGAGTATGGCGTCGAATGCGCGGACCGCACGGTGCGGGCCGTGCTCGAACGGATGCAACAGCCGCCTGAGAACTTCCGTGCGCGCCGTTGATGCGCTGCCGGCCATTCGCTCGTCCCGATTCGATTTGCCGCTTACCTACGATGCGGGAAGTTTGGAGCTGGTCGTGGGGGACGTCGTGCGCATTCCGCTGGGCGGACGTGACGTTCTGGGCTTCATCATTTCCCCGGTGCGCGAGGCCAATGACTCGCAGGACGCGCTCAAAGCGGTGCGCGAGCGCTTGGCAGTCCCGCGGGCTTTCGACGAAACGGGCCTACATCTCGCGCGCTTCATAGCCGAGCAGTATCTTTGCACGCTGGGTGAAGCAATTGGAGCCGTCGTGCTCGGCGGGGCCATCCCGCGCATGCGCGACTCGCTCGTTCGCATTGATATCGAGGCGACGCCGGCGCGATATCCGTCCGTGCCCCAAAAATTGCTCGATTTAATTTGGGAAGAGTTCGACGAAAGTTTTCCGCTCGAATACCTACTACGTCATCCCGAAGCCCGCCGCGCCGCCGACCGAACGGCCCTGCTCGCGCACGTGAGAACCCTGGTGCGTGCCGGCAGCCTGCGCCGAGTTCGCGAGGTCGTGGAACCGCGGACCAGCGAGCGCCGCAGGCGAGCACTCGAGCCGGCAGAGGGTCACGTGGAAGGGAAAAAGGCTCAGGCATTGGCGGCCTTCGTCCGAGACCGGCCCGGCATCGGACGCGCCGATGCGCTCCTGGCCGGATTTAACAACGGCGTGATCGCGAGGGCCATCAAGGCAGGCGCCGTGCGTGAAGTCACGCTGCGAGCCGACCCCACGCGCGCGGCCAGCGAGCCGCCGGAACCCGTGCTGCTTCCGACCTCCGAGCAAAGCGTCGCGCTGCAATACATCGAGGAGGCGCTGCAACGGCGCCGTTTCGAAACGGCGCTCCTCTATGGCGTTACGGGCAGCGGCAAGACGTACGTGTACGTCGAGGCCATTGCGCGCGTGTTGCGCGATGGTGGGCGCGCGATCGTTTTGGTTCCTGAAATATCGCTCACCCCTCAAACGGCGGCACGCTTCGAAGCGGCCTTCGGCGACCGGGTGGCGGTGCTGCATTCGGGACTCTCCGAGCGAGAACGATTCGATGCGTGGGTCGCGTGCGCGCGCGGAGCCGTGGACGTAGTGGTTGGAGCGCGCAGCGCCGTCTTCGCGCCGCTGCAAGACGTGCGTCTGACCATCGTCGATGAGTCGCACGACCCGTCATACAAGCAGGAAGTCGTGCCTCGCTACCACGCAGTAGCGGTCGCGTCGGCGAGAATGCGCCGAGAGGGCGGAATGCTACTGCTCGGAAGTGCCACGCCTTCGCTCGAGAGTTACGCGGCCGCCAAGCAAGGACGAATAGCACTGCTGGAGCTGCGTAAGCGCGCCGGCGCGCAACCCATGCCCGACGTTGCGATCGTTGACTTGCGAGCGGAGTTTGAAAGCGGCAATCGCGCAATCTTTAGCGATGCGCTCGTGCAAGCGCTGGGCGAGCGGTTAGCGCGCGACGAGAAGAGCATTCTCTTCGTCAATCGTCGCGGCAGCGCGGGTTCGCTGATCTGCCGTACCTGCGGAACGGCTCCGCAGTGCCGGCGCTGCAGCATAGCGCTCTCCGTGCACCGCGCCGAAGGGCTCCTACGCTGTCACTATTGCGATTTTCAAATGCCGATCGTGAGGAAGTGTCCGACGTGCGGCTCTAACAGCATCGCGGCGCTCGGAGTTGGCACGCAGCGAGTGGCAGATGAGGTCGCGCGGCTATTCCCTCATGCACGAGTCTTGCGGATGGACTCGGATACGACCACGCGGATCGGCGATCATGCGCGGATCCTGTCGGCCTTCGAAATCGCCGGCGACGTATTGGTCGGTACGCAAATGGTCGCGAAGGGCCTGGATTTCCCGACCGTAACGCTGGCCGCGGTCGTTGCCGCCGATCTGGGTTTGAATCTTCCGGACTTCCGCGCCGCCGAGCGTAGCTTTGCATTGATCGCGCAAGTGTGCGGCCGCAGCGGCCGCGGCCGCCGTGGAGAGGCGATCGTTCAAACATACTCTCCGGAGCATCCGGCGATTGCATTCGCGGCACAACACGATTACGATGGATTCGCCGCGCTCGAACTGCGGGAACGTACCGAGTTGAACTTTCCGCCGGGCCGCCGGCTGGTCTACGTCGGCGTCATCGGACGCGACCAAGCGCGCGTAATTAGCGCCGCCGCACGCTACGCCGAGATTCTTCGAGAAGGCGGTCTCGCCGAAGTCCTTGGGCCCGCTCCGTATCCGATCGCGCGAGTGAACGACGAATGGCGCTACCGAATAGCGTTGAAGACCGCGACGCCCAAACCGTTGAGAGCGTTTATTCGGGAACGAGTTCTTCCAGCAGCTCGCCTCGACGGCAAGACTCGCCTAGCGATCAACGTAGACCCGTAGAGGAGGTTCGAGCCTCCTATTTTTTACTTTTCGTTTTGCTGGACTTCTTCGCAGCCTTAACCGGCGCGATGGTGGCGCGCTTCATCGCTTTGGCTAAGCGTGATTTCTTGCGCGCCGCCTTATTGGGATGAATGATGCCTTTGCCGGCCGCCTTGTCGTAGGCGCTTTCGGCCAAGAGCGCCGCGGCGTTCTCGGTCGAGTCGACGGCCCGTTTAAAGAGCGTCTTGAGACGATTCTTTGCGCTCTTATTGCGCGTTTCGCGTTTTTCCGATTGCAGCGCCCATTTTTCGGCGGCCTTGATATTCGGCAAGAAGACTCCTCGCATAAGCGTGGTGGCGGAACGGCGTGTATCATAGCAGGGACTCGCGACGGGTGTCCAGCGAAGCGAGCAGGATTCGGGAATAACTTTCGTAGCGGCTTTTGGCGATCCGGCCGGCTGCGGCCGCCTCCTTGATGGCGCAATCGGGCTCCTGGAGATGGGTGCAATCCGTGAAACGGCAGGTTCCGACGAGCGGTCGCATCTCCCTGAAGCTCTGGGCCAACAGGCCCGGGTCGACGCGACCGAGGCCAAACTCGTTGATGCCCGGGCTGTCGATCAAGAAGCCGTTTGGGGTTCGATAGAGCCGCGCGGCGGTCGTGGTTTGCCGGCCGAGTCCGTGGCGGGAGACCTCGCCCACGACGGTGTCGCCGCCAAGCGCCCGGAAGATCGTGCTCTTACCGACGCCCGAGTTCCCCACAAGCAACGCGCGCCGGTCGCGCAAAATCTGCCGGAGAGGATCGATTTCGCCGCTCTTGGGGTTGATCGAAATGCTTGGATACTTCAAACCCGCGTAGAGCTCGATCATGTCGCGCGACTGCGCGGGCTCGGCAAGATCCGGCTTGGTAAAGACGACGGCGGCCTCAATCTCTTCCAGCTCGGCGAATGCTAGAAGCTGGTCGAGCGTAGCCAGCCGGGGGGCCGGGTTGGCGAGCGCGGTTACGGCAACCATCAAATCGACGTTGGCGGCAATGGTTTTCGCGCGCCCACTCGAGCTGCGTCGCTCGAGCGTGCCAATGCGCGGGTCGATGCGTTCGACGAGCGCTTGTCCATCCTCGAGAATCCTCACGTGCACGACGTCGCCCGGAACCGGCATCGAGCGTCGTCCCGTCATGCGTCGCAGCTGCGCGATTCGCGGCAGCGTTTCGCCGTCGATCGATATCCATGCGGAGTTCTTTCCGGTGGAGACGACGAACGCTCGATGTAACGTGGTCTACCTTACCATCAGCATTGCGGGGAATCCGGACGATTCACGACGAGATGCAATCGAAGCCTTCGCGCAAGCCCAAGGCGGCCGCGCGACGTGGCGCTTCAATCCGTCCGCAGGACGTTCGTACGCCCTGCTCGAGTTGCCCGATGGCATCGACCTTTCCGAGGTTTCAATCGCGCCGACCGAAGTCGCGTACGAAACGGCAGTCATTGCCTGGGCAGTTTTCCCTACGGTTCCCGAAGCCTTGCCGAACCTCTACGCCGCGCTGGGAGGCCCGGGGCGCCCGGTAGGGGTACTCGCCTGCCGGCCGTGCCCGCAAGGTGCGATCGTCGAATGGGATCCGGATTCGGGTGGTATTGAGATCATCATGAAATTGGTCGATGTCGAGCTGCGCCGCTTTTGCAGCGGACGGCGGGGCGAGCTGCTGTCGCCCCTGACGCCGAGGCTGTCGGCCAAGATTGCCGCTTCCGGCATGAGCGCACCGGAAATCGCCGTGGATCGCATTCTAGAGTTGTTGATCGATGCTTAGCAGCATATCGCAGTACGTTACCATCTCCGACGTCGTGGACGTCATCGCCACGAGCATCCTGATCTATTACGTGCTTTTGCTCATTCGCGGCACTCGAGCGGTGCAAATACTCATCGGAATTCTGGTGCTGGTGGGATTGCTCGGCATCGCAACGCTCTTTCATCTCAATCTCCTCGGGACGATCTTGCGCCTTCTCGTCGTGGGTGTGCTCGTCGCGATCCCGATCGTTTTCCAACCGGAGCTTCGACGGGCGTTGGAGCAGATCGGGCGGGGAGGGCTCTTTCGAATGACGGGCGACGAAACGGAGCCGTGGCCCGGCCGTCCCGAAGACCGAACCATCGTCGCACTCGCGCGAGCCGCATTCTTTCTGAGCGAGAATCGACGCGGCGCTTTGATCGTGATCGAGCAGCAGAGCGGCCTCAGAGAGATTTGCGAAACCGGTACGTCCTTGCATGCAGAGATTTCCGAAGAACTGCTGCTGACGATTTTCACCCCGGCCTCTCCGCTGCACGACGGCGCCGTCATCGTGCACGAGAGTCGTCTTGAAGCGGCTGGGTGCCTGCTCCCGCTGGCCGAACGTGCGCTGACGGGCGTGCGGTTGGGAACGCGCCATCGAGCAGCACTCGGTTTGAGCGAACAGACCGATGCCGTGGTGCTCGTCGTTTCGGAGGAGAGCGCAACGATACGAATCGCGCGCGCCGGAAAACTCTCCCGGCCTGTGGACGACGAGCAACGCCTGGTCAAGATGCTTCTCGCGGTGACGCGGCCGCCTCGCCGCGAACGGATTCGGCCCAATGATTTGATCGCGCACCTTCGAGCGCGGTTGCGAGCGCCCCGGGAACGCTCGAAGCCGCGCGTTTCGTGGACCGATCTCTAGCCCTGATGGACATACTTCGAAGGAACTTCGGGCTCAAGCTCTTGGCCGTCGCGCTTGCGATCGTGGGGTGGGCCTATTTTCGCTTCGCAACTAATCCGCTTCTCGCGAGCGGTCAAGTGGACCAGCAGCTTTCCGTGCCGATCGTTTCCGCTAACCTGCCGACGGGCTACGTTGCCCATTTTACCGACCGCGAGGCCGTCGTCACCGTGGCGACCAAACGTGGAGAGCCCGGCATTAAGCCAGACGAGATCAAGGCGGTGCTGGACCTCTCGAATAAAGGTGAGGGAATCTATAACGTGCCGGTGCAGTTGGTGGCGCCCGAAGTTGCCGTGCAAAGCCTGAGTCCCGCCTCCGTCACGCTGACGATCGAGCGGCTCGAGGAGCACGCATTTCCAATCGTCGTGCATTACGTAGGCTCCCCCTCTCGCGGCGTCGTCGTAAATGCCGTGCGGGTTCGTCCGAGCGTTGCGACGGTGCGCGCGGCGACCTCGGCGCTGATCTCGGGCGTTCACGTCGACGTCGAGTTGCCCAGCGAGCCGGAAACGGTCGATGAGATGGCCAAGCCGATTGCGGTCGATGCTTCGGGCGGGGAAATTGCAGGCGCTTTGGTTTCGCCCAATCTGGTACGCGTCCAGATGCGCTTCGTAAGCGCTGCCGCAAAGTGAGTCCTCTCTTTGGAACCGACGGCGTGCGCGGGGTGGCAAACAGCGAGCTGACACCCGAGCTGGCATTTCGCATCGGTCGCGCCGCGGCGACGGTACTGCATGACGGCGGAAATAGGGAACGCCCCATCATCGTAGGGCGCGATACTCGAGTGTCGGGGAGCATGCTGGAGGCCGCAATCGTGGCGGGCATTACTTCGGTTGGTAGCGACGCGTTATTGATCGGCGTCGTTCCCACGCCCGCGGTGGCATGCGTCACGCGCTGCACCGGAGCGGCGGCAGGCGTCGTCATCAGCGCATCGCACAATCCCGTCGCCGATAACGGCATCAAGTTTTTCGCAGGCGACGGCTTCAAACTGTCGGACGAGGTCGAGCGGCAAATCGAGGCCGCAATGGACTCGCCGGACCTTCCACGACCGGTGGGAATCGCAGTGGGCGTTGCCCGGCCAGCGCAGAACCTGGCACGCCACTATTACCAGGAGCTCTACGCCGGGGAGCCGGATCTGCACGGGCTCCCGGTTATCGTCGATGCCGGCTTTGGCGCGGCCTACGCGATCGCTCCCTACGTGCTGCGCAAACTCGGCGCTAACGTCGTCGAGCTCAACTGCGAAAATGACGGATCTCGAATAAACGTCGAGTGCGGTGCGACGGATCTGCGGCAATTGCAAGCCGCGGTGCTCGGCAGCAACTCGAGCGGAAGCGGAAGCGGACGCGCCGTAGGCGTCGCTTTCGACGGCGATGCCGATCGAGCACTCTTCGTTGACGAGACGGGAAAGATCGTCAGCGGCGACCACGTACTCTTTGCGATTGGGTGCGCGATGCACGCGCGCCACGAGTTGGCGGGCGATACGATCGTCGCAACGGTTATGAGCAACATTGGCTTCGAGCGCGCGCTGCGAAACCACGGCATCGCGCTGGTCCGAACTGCCGTCGGCGACCGCTTCGTGCTGGAACGAATGCGGGAAGACGGATATACGTTAGGCGGCGAACAATCGGGGCATCTGATCGACTTTCGCTACAACACGACCGGCGATGGTGCGAGAACTGCCATTACGCTGTTGAGCATCCTGGCGAGCACGCAGAGCCGGTTAAGCGAACTCGTCGCAGAGGTTCAGGTTGCGCCTCAGATCCTCGTAAACGTTCGCAGCAACGGCGATGGCGTCTTAGCGTCGCAACCGGTCCGAGATGCAATCGCTGCAGCGCAGGCGGATCTTGGCGCATCGGGGCGGCTGCTGATTCGGGCGTCCGGAACCGAACCGCTCATTCGCGTTATGGCGGAGGGCGAGGACCGAGCGCTGATCGAGCGCATCGCGGGTCGGGTTGCTTCGCGAATCGAGCAGGAGATCGTGCGGTTAGCCTCGCCGTAGACCTCCGAAAACTCGAAAACGGATAGGCGCGGGAGGGCGCGGCAGCACAACGCCGAAGCGACCCGCATCGAGGGTTTCCCGACAGAGTAAAGAGTGTAGTCGGGGCTCTCTTGCCTAAAAAAGGTCACTGAGTCGGGACGAAGTTCCCGAGCGGGGGATATTCCCGGTAGGGGTGAGTGGGCCGGTCGGCCCTAGGGCGATTCTTTCCCGCCCGAACCCGTCAACTAACCCCGCAAGTGTCGTGGAAGAGGAGCGATTTCTTGCGTCATGCGTTAGCCATTGGGGCCTTTGCCCTAGTCGTTTCGGGCTTAAGTTCTGTCGCACAAGCCCATACCGTAACGCCCAGCCTTCAGTACTCCGGAGTCTCCAGTTCGGTCAACACGCCGGCCGTCAGCCCAGACGTCGCGGAGTGGACCTCGAGCTTGATCATGGCCACGCCGACCCGCCACCGCGGCGGTATCGGGCGCTTCGCCGGTGGCATCCTTGCCAGAACCTCCCGGATGGCGCGTGCCCTCACCAGTAGCGCGCTGCGCTTCTTGGGGGTGCCCTATGTGTTCGGCGGCACCAGTACTTCTGGATTCGATTGCTCGGGCTTCGTCCAGCACGTCTTCGCGATGCTGGGCATTGGCTTGCCCCGTACCGCCGACGCACAGTATGACGCCGGTAGGCCTGCGGTAGGCGGTCCCCATCCGGGAGACCTGGTCTTCTTCGATACGTATGGTGGCGTCTCGCACGTCGGCATCTATCTCGGAAAGGGCCAGTTCGTCCACGCGAGCTCGAGCCACGGGGTGATGGTGAGCCACCTTTCGGACTCGTACTGGGCGGCGCGCTACGTAGGGGCCAAGCGGCTGATCGCCAGTCGCTAACGCATCAAGCGCCCTTCGCCGTCGAAAGTGGCCTGGTCGCGAAGGCGATAATCGGGGTTGCCGTTTGCCGTCCCATCTGGGAAGCTAAAGCGCAGCGATGGGGTGTCGCCAAGCGGTAAGGCAGCGGACTTTGACTCCGCCATGCGTTGGTTCGAATCCAGCCACCCCAGCTTTGCTCGCGGAGTCAAAGGCTGCTGCCTTACCGCAGCGTAGGCGGCGCACCGCCGGAGCGGAGTCTTTAAATTTGGGGTCCCCGAACTGCGCAGCAGGTTGGGGGAAAGGTAGCGGACTTTGACTCCGCCATGCGTTGGTTCGAATCCAGCCACCCCAGCTTTGCTCGCGGAGTCAAAGGCTGCTGCCTTACCGCAGCGTAGGCGGCGCACCGCCGGAGCGGAGTCTTTAAATTTGGGGTCCCCGAACTGCGCAGCAGGTTGGGGGAAAGGTAGCGGACTTTGACTCCGCCATGCGTTGGTTCGAATCCAGCCACCCCAGCTTTGCTCGCGGAGTCAAAGGCCGCTGCCTTACCGCAGCGTAGGCGGCGCACCGCCGGAGCGGAGTCTTTAAATTTGGGGTCCCCGAACTGCGCAGCAGTTTGGGGGAAAGGCAGCGGACTTTGACTCCGCCATGCGTTGGTTCGAATCCAGCCACCCCAGCTTTGCCATGCGTTGGTTCGTCCTTCGACGGAGCCTGTCCTGACCGAAGTCGAAGGGCTCAGGATGACAAGCACCCAGCTTTGCTTGCCGTGGAGGGCTGATGGCGCGGAGCAGTGCTGCGCTGCACATTACCAACGGCGACGGAGCGGTCTACCTTTTGGGCAAGGCAGGCATCTTAGGAACGCACCTTGCGTGGCGCGATGCGCTCAATGAGGGCCCGGTCCCGTTCGGCTTTTCGCTCGAGAAAACGAGCGAGACGCGCGCGCATTATCTTGCGGCGCACGGTTTCGGCAGTCCGATCAAATTGATTCACGACTTCGAGCGGCGAGACGCGCAGCTTCGGCGAGCGGCGGAGTTTGACGAGGTCGTACTCTGGTTCGAGCACGACCTGTTCGATCAGTTACAGCTACTGCAGACGCTGACCTCAGTGGAGGAGTTGAATCTAGATCCGGGGCGCGTGGCGACCATTCAGAGCGACGAATACCTGGCGAGCATGACCGTCGACGAGATTCTCCCGCTGTTTCCAAAACGGCGGACGGCTACGGCCGCGATTTTCAAATCCGCGCGCCGCAACTGGGAACGGTTCACGTCTCCGACTCCCAACGACCTCTACGCTGCGGCAGGGGAAGATGCCATCGGTTTGCCGTTCTTGCGCGCCGCGCTGCAGCGCTTGTGCGAGGAGTATCCATCGACGCGCGACGGCCTTTCACGTTCGCAGCGACAAGCGCTCCTGGCCGTCGCCCAGGGCGCGGCGCCCGAGGACGAACTCTTCACGCGCACGCAAGCGAGAGAAGAAGCCTCCTTTCTAGGCAGCCGTGCATTTGGCGTCATGCTCGCCGAGTTACGCGCGAACGATGGGGCGCTTATCGAAGGCGAGCAGGACCGCTATATTTTGACGCCCCTCGGGCGCCGGGTTTTGGCCGGCGACGCAGATTGGCTCGACGAGCACCGTATCGATCGCTGGATCGGCGGGGTCCACCTTAGGCCGGAGAGTCTCACCCGCTGGGACGAAGACGCCACACGCTTTGTATGAATGGCGCAGCAATACGGTCGCGGCGATGCAAGGCGAAGGTTATTCGGGGCGCGAAAGGCGCCCGCCAAGATGTCGCATGACGAGTTGAGCATCGACCTCAAGACCGAAGATGGCGGGGAGACGCTGGTTTTTCGGCTGCGCGGAAGTCTCGATCTCGCGACCGCGCCTGCGGTTCGGGCCGCACTGACGGACGCAACCGATCGGGGCAGCCACAATATGATCGTAGATTTGACACACCTCGAGTTTCTCGACTCGACTGGCTTGGGCGTTCTGATCGGCGCGCATCGCCGGACGACCGAACGCAGCAAGACCCTGCGCCTGATCGTCAACGACGGGCCGATCCTGCGCCTGCTTAACATCACGGGCCTGATTGTCGTGTTCTCGGTTTATCGCTCCATGGAAGACGCCCGCCGCGACAGCGATCGCCTTACCGCCGCGCTTTAAGGTTTAGCTTCCCCGGTAGGCTTCGTCGAGCAGCTCGACGAGATGTTTGACCGTTGCCCGGTAGCCGGCTTCCCGCAAACCTGCCGTCACTTGCATCGCACAGCCCGGATTCGCCGTGACCACGATCGTCGCTCCGGTGCGCACGATGGCCGCCACCTTGCGCCGCCGTAGCCGCGCCGCCATTTCCGGCTCGGTTAGATTGTAGATTCCGGCGCTTCCGCAGCAGACGGCGCTCTCGTCCATTTCGACAAATCGCAGTCCCGAGATCAGTGCCAGCAGCCGGCGCGGAGCGGCCGAGATCCGCTGCGCGTGCACGAGATGGCATGGCTCCTGGTACGTAACGACGGCATCGATCGCGCGCGGCGCCGGTCCGAGCTCCATCGAGTCGAGAACCTCGCTGATATCGCGTACTCGCTTCGAGAATTCACGAGCCCGCGGCGCCCACAGTTGATCTTCGGCGAGCAGCTCTACATAGTGTTTGAGCGCGCTGCCGCAACCGGCGGCATTAACCACGTAGACATCGGCACCGCTTTGCTCGAAAGCGGCGATGTTGCGCCGGGCAAGCTCGCGCGCGAAATCCGGATCGCCGGCGTGCGTGGCGATTGCGCCGCAACAGCCTTGCGCTGCCGGCACGATCGTGGAGAGCCCGACTCGCCGCAGCATTCGTACCGTCGCTACGTGCACGTTGCCGAAGGCTACCGGCATGATGCAACCGGCGTGCAAGAACGCAACGCCCTTTTCGTTTGCCGCTTCAAATCGCTGACCGCGAGCCGCAAAGAACGAAGAAGGGACCTGGGGCGCGAGCTTTGCGGCTTCGCCGAGACCCACGGCTTGCGCGAGCGACGTTAAGCGAGTCTGCTGCGCGAAGCGAAGGACGCGCGCGGCCGCGCGCATGAGACGCAGATCGCGGAAGAGCGAACGCAAGAGAAAAGCGCGCGCGAAACGCCGGTTTGCCGGTTCTTCGGGTTCCGTCTGCCGGATCTGGGCGCGGGCAGTTTCGACGAGCTGTCCGTAGCGGACGCCCGACGGACAGACGGCCTCGCACGCGCGGCAATCCAAGCACTGGGACATCTGCTCGAGAAATCCGGGGCTTCGGAGGTCGAGACGCGACTGCGCGACGTCTTTGATGAGACTAATCCGGCCGCGTGGGCCGGAGGTTTCTGTCATAGTTTCCAGATAGGTCGGGCAGGACGGCAGACAGAGACCGCAGCGAATGCAGGCATTGAAGATAGACGGGTCTTGCTCGATCATCGACACGTTTAGGCTTGCCCTGCAGGCAACGAGCTTTCCCGCCGGGATCGGCGAGTAAATCAGTGGAGGTAGCGTGAAAAAACGGATCAAGGTGGCGATGACCGGTGCGGCCGGGCAGATCGGCTATGCGCTGCTCTTTCGCGTCTCGTCGGGTCAGATGTTCGGCCCCGAGACGGAGCTCGAGCTGCAGCTGCTGGAGTTGGATCAGGCGCTCGGAACGCTGCGTGGAATCGCCATGGAGCTCGAGGACTGCGCGTTTCCGCTGCTCAAAAGCGTGCGCTACGGCTCCGACGTCAATGAGGCGATGAACGAGGTAGACTGGGCGTTGCTGGTCGGCGCCATTCCGCGCAAAGCCGATATGCAGCGTTCCGATCTCTTGCGCGTCAACGGCAAGATTTTCACCGAGCAAGGGCGCGCCATTAACGACCATGCGTCGCCGGATGTCCGTGTTTTCGTCGTCGGCAATCCAGCCAACACAAACTGTCTGATCGCAATGAGCAATGCGCCGAGGATCTCCCCGGATAATTTCTTCGCGATGACGTCTCTTGACGAGCTTCGGGCGCGCGCGCAGCTGGCGCGCAAGGCCGGCGTCGACACCACGCAGATCGCTCGGATGGTGGTCTGGGGCAACCACTCGGCAACGCAGTTTCCCGATTTTGCGCACGCGACGATTGCCGGGAAAAACGCCGCCGAGGCACTCGAGCGGCAGTGGCTTGAGGGCGACTTCATAACGACCGTGCAGAATCGCGGGACCGAGGTAATCAAAGTGCGGGGTGCATCGTCGGCCGCCTCGGCGGCCAATGCCGCCATCGCCGGCGTTTACAACCTCACCCACGACACACCGCCCGGCGAACAGTATTCGGTCGGCCGCTACTCACATGGAGAGTACGGCGTCGATCCAGGGTTGATCTTTTCGTTCCCTTCGCGCACCGAAAACGGCGTCTCGCGAATCGTTCAAGACGTTTCGCACGACGAGTTCGGCAAGCGCAAGCTTCAGGAAACACTCGAGGAACTTCGCAAGGAACGCGACGCCGTGAGGGAGCTTGGCCTCATTCCGGCCTAGCGGTAACGGACTCGTGTGGCTTGCGAACGAAGTACGGCTCATGAGCGGTTCTCCGGCGAACCAACCCGACCTCGACCTCATTCACGTGAATGTTGCTTCGCCCGCGGGCGCCTATACGGTCGGCAGCATCTCGTTTTTCCGCTACATCCTGCGCCTAGGCGAGTTTGGACTGCCGCTTACGCTTGCGGATCAAGAGGCGGTCGACGTGCTCTCAGCGATTCCGCATGCACTGGGGCCCGAAGAAGAGGTCGCCTTTGTCTCCGGGCGCGGTTGGCGCGTTATTCCGGCGCAAGGCGAGATGGATTGGCCCGTACTGGAAGCGACGCCGGAGCGGCTCCACAGCGCTTTCGAAAGAGCCCGCAGTCTGCTCTGGACCCATGCCGCCCGCTTCCAAGTAAGCGCTGGTGAAATCGCCTCGATCGAGGAGGAACTCGACGCCGTGTACGGCGTGTTGATGCGCGCCGAAGCCGCGGGCGTCGCCGTCAACGTATCCTATGTAGCCTAGGAGCCTGTAGGTTCTCTCGCCGCATGAGCGTTCTCTGTGAGTTTCCCCTGGTTGGCGCTGGGGGCGAGCCCATCTCATTTGCCCGTACGATCCATTCCCATGGCCTCGCACGCTTACCGCCGGCGACGGTGGAGTTATCGCCGCTTCGGTATCTGCGTCGTTTCCGCATCGGGAACCGGGTCGTGGAGGTGGCGCTCGAAGAACGCGACGGCAGGCTAGTTGCGCGGTCGGCATCGCGGCTGACGCGTGGCGACACCGAACGCGTGCGAGCACTCGTCGCTAAGATGTTTCGCTTTCACGACGATCTCGCACCCTTTTACGCAAAGATCTCCGGCGATCAAATGCTCGCGTGGGCGAGTGCCGGCGCCGGACGCATTCTTGCCAGCCCAACGGTGTTCGAAGACGTCATCAAGACGATCTGCACGACAAACTGTGCGTGGTCGGCGACGGTGCGCATGACGACCGCGCTCGTAGAGCTTGGAGGCGGCACTTTCCCCGAACCGGCGCTGCTGGCTCAAACTTCCGAATCGTGGTATCGAGAGGTCGCGCGGATGGGCTATCGGGGCCCATACGTGCGGAGCATTGCCAACGACGTCGTTAGCGGAAAGCTCGACCTCGAAGCGCTGACGGAGCCCGAGCGCTATTCCGACGAGGAGGCGGAGGATAGGCTTCTCGCGTTGCCGGGTATCGGCCCGTACGGCGCGGCTCACGTCATGCAGTTGCTCGGGCGGCATCGCCTGCTCGTCCTCGATTCCTGGACGCGCCCAACCTATCTCCGCCTCACCGGAAAGAAGCGGGCGGCCGATTCGACGATCCGCCGGGCCTTCGCACGCTACGGAGCATGTGCAGGACTCGCGTTCTGGCTTTTTCTCACAAGGGACTGGGTGGAAGAGCCATAGAGGTTAGGCGGTTGTCTTTGGAATGGATTCGTAGATGGGCTATCCTTTAAAAGCAAAGTAGACTGCACCGACGATGAGGGCGTAGCTAACGAGATAGTTCCATTTCGGGACCTGGTCGAAAACAAAGAACGCGAAGAGCGTGAAGATTACGAGCGTGATCACTTCTTGTAATATCTTCAGCTGGGTCAGGCTGAGCACGGCATAGCCGATTCGGTTTCCAGGAACTTGGAAACAGTATTCAAACAGGGCGATCGCCCAGCTTGCGATAATCGCGAGATACAAGGGACTCTGCGTGTTCTTGAGGTGTCCGTACCACGCTATCGTCATGAAGACGTTCGAGCAAATTAGTAGCAGGACGGTAATGGCGATCGGAAAACGCATCACGAGTTGACTCATAGGTTGCGTTTTCCCCTAAAGCGCAAATTATATCCAAAGCGGAAGTAAGAGAAGAAGAGGAACGCCTACCGATCCGGCATGCGATCGCGCGGGTGCCCTTCGTCGTAGGCGCGGCGTTTGTGCCCCATTGCCAACTGTAAGTAGATACCCGTCGTCGCGAGACTTTCGTGGCCGAGCAACTCGCGAACGGTTTCCAGGTCGACGCCGTTTTCGACGAGATGGGTGGCAAAGGAATGGCGCAACGTGTGCGGGCTGGCATGTTTTTGAATGCCGCTCACCCGATAAATGTTGGTGAAAATCCGCCAGACGTGCTGCGGCGTAAGCGCTTTCCCACCGCGGCCCAAGAAAAGCGCCGGATCGGAGCTGCGCGGCCGCACTCGAAGATACGCCTCAATTGCCTCGGCAGCGGCGTGGTTGATCAGCACCGTTCGTTCTTTGTTCCCTTTGCCGGTCACGTGAATGGTCCGTTCGGCGAGGTCGACGTTGGAGAGGCGCGCGCCGGCGAGCTCTGCGCGGCGCATGCCGCTCGCATAAAAGAGCTCCAGAATCGCCGAATCCCTCAATCGCGCGACGTCCGTTCGGCCGGCGAGAGAGGTCCGCAGGAGCCGCATGACCTCGTCGACCTTCAACGGCGCCGGCTTGCGCTTCGCGACCGAAGGCCCCGGAATGGCGGCCGCCGGGTCGTCGGAAAGCTCGCCGGTAACCTTCAAAAAGCGGTAGAGCGCCTTGATGGAGGACAGCTTGCGACAGACGGTCCGGCTATCGTACTTCCGAGCATCAAACATATATGCGATGTAGCGCCGAACGTGCGTTGACTTTACGGCGCGCAGCGAAGCCTCGGGGAACTCCTCGGGCCGTTCCTCGTGGCCCCGCCTCACAAACTGTGCGAACTCCTTGAGATCGCCCTCATAGGCGGCGACGGTCAAAGGGCTACGCTTACGCTCGGTCAGCAGATACGCGGCTAGGTCCCGAACGCAGCCTTCTGCCTCTGAATGCGACATAATAAATCTTTTATCGCATTCGAGCGGAAGAAAGTCAAGGCCCCCCTGGCCGCCTACCTGTGATTAAAGCGAATGCATGCCCTGTTATCGCATCCTTGGAATCCATCGCCCAGGCCCGCTCGATCTCAGCTCGTGCTTGGTCCGCTCGGCCGGCGCGATGCAAGGCAACGGCATAGTTCGCAATGAGCCCAGGGTCACTGGGAGCGAGCTGCATCGCCCGCTCCGCAACAGGTATAGCCTCCTCGAAGCGTGAGAGCTCTAACAGCGCCAAAGACAACTCTCGGGCGACGTTAGAGTCGTTGGGGTTGATCTGGTAGGCTCGGGAAAATGCAACGGCAGCTTCCTGCCGTCGGCACACATTTCGAAACGCGACGCCTTGAATCCAGCAGGCAGCCCAATTTGCAGGATTCAGTACGAGTACTTTATCGAGCAGCGCACAGCCTTTATCGACGGCTCGGAGTTCCGCCCGCGTCGGCGACTTTCGCGGCGGTCCGGCATTTACGTCGCGTAGGACGTTGCCCGCCTCTCGATACAACGCGTTGTGGCGCGCGGCTAGATTCTCGTTTAGCGTCATCGCCGCTTCCATTGGGATCCCATGTTCTCACGAAGCCGTTCCGTTACTTGGGTTACGGGGTGAACATAAACACGGTCCCCGCACCACGTTTCGTATGGATTTTACTCCCAGCAGCTGTGGTGCCGTATACCGTGCCATTCACATCGGTCAAGCTTGCGAAGGGTCTCAACCTCTTCGGCAGACTCGGGCTCAGTCCCACCGCGATGCGAGCGTTCAGGGCCGCAGCTTGAACACCGTCCCGTAGTTAAACGCACCGCCGGCTAAGGTTGTGCCGTATAGCGCGCCCGATCGCGTCAGTAGCGGGGCAGCATCCGGGTTGCTCCCGTCGGTATGGTCGAAGCTCAGGATGACGCGCTCGGTGAATCCCGAACCCAAGGGCGTCAATGCGAATATGGTGCCATAGTTCTGCGTGCCACCGAAAGATGTGGAGCCGTAGAGCGTGCCCGCCGAGTCCGCAGTCAGTCCGCCATTTTCCGGATAGCTGCCATCCTGCCCATTACCAAAACTCCAAATTACATGTTCCGTTGGCCGCGAGCCCGACGGCGTCACCTCAAACGCCGTTCCGACGTCGTAGGCACCCAATGAATAGGTCGTTCCGTAGAGCTCGCCGCGCCGCATGACCAGCGGCGAGTAGACGCACGCACCGTCGCCGGCGCCGCCAAAGCTCCAGACGACGCGCTCCTTATAGCGGCTCCCAAACGGTTTCATCTCGAACGCCGAGCCGCCATCGTACTTTCCACCGGTCTCGGTCGTGCCGTAGAGCACGCCCCGCTTCCCTGCGATGAGGGCGGTGAACGGACACTGGCCGTCCGGTTTCCCTTTGAAATTCCAGAGGATCTGCTCGGTATACGTTGACCCGGACGGCGTCAGCTTAAAGACGGCGCCAAGGTTGTGGATGCCACCGAAGATGGTAGTGCTGTAGAGCGCGCCCGTTGAGTCTGTGAGCAGACTGCCATACGGGTTTGCACCATCAGGAGCGCCGCTGAAAAAGTGGAGGATTTGCTCGGTGTACTTCCCTCCTGCGGGCGTCAACTTGAACACCGTTCCGGCTCCATCGACGCCGCCGGCGTAGGTTGTGCCGTAGAGCGCTCCGCTAGAGTCTTCAATGAGTCCGGCGTCGGGGCCCTCACCGTCGGAACTCACGGCGCCGAAGTTCCAGATGACCTGTTCTTTGTATGTGGATCGCGAGCGCTTTAACTTAAAAACGGTACCGTAGCCGAACTGGCCGCCCGTAACCGTTATTCCGTAGAACGCGTTATCCGCGCCCGCGATGAGTGGCGCCTGCGGATAGCGGCCGTCCTCGCCGCCGCCAAAACTCCAAATGGTGCTCGAAGACGACGCGATGCGCGGTCGCGCAGACGCCTCATGCATTTGCTGGGTCATTACGGCGATGAGGTCGTCGCGGCTGCCTCCGCAAGCGCATGTCTGCGTCGGCGCGAATGCCGGCGCGTTTGTCCATCGCAACGTCGCTTGCGCCATCGTGCCCGTCGCACCGGTCGGCGGCTGCGTGTTGACGCCGCAGGTTGCGAGGATTGCTGCGCCCGCGCTGATGGTAAACGCTCTACAAATAAAACCCAAGGTACTCATTTTTTCGACTCCCCGAACCACAATCGCGCTACGGCGTGAGTTTGAAGACCGACCCTCCGGCATAGCTTCGCCCGCGCCCTTGATAGTACGTCGTGCCGTAGAGGGCCCCGTTGTTGAGAATCACGCCTGCACGTGGAAAAAAGCCGGAGCGCGAATTGAACTGGTAGAGCACCGTGTGCGCGTAGCCTCGGCCCGACGGCTGTAGCGCGAAAACGGTTCCGCACCCTCTGCTGCAGGGGAATTCGCTATCATCCGACGTCGTGCCATACAAAATGCCGCCGTCGTCCATCACCGGTGCCTGGGGCTGCGATCCGTCGCGGCCCCCGCGGAAGCGATAGAGAATGCTTTCGCGATACTCTGAACCCGAAGGCGTAAGTCGAAACACGAGACCGCAGTCTCCGCCATAGCCTTCGGCCGTGCAATGTTTATCGTTGCTGCCGCCGTACAGCGTTGTGCCGTCTACGTCGCCGTTCGCCTCGACGAGCACGGGCGCCCACGGTGTGGCCCCGTCGTCCGGGCCGCCTTGAAACGCGTGGATGACACCCTCGGTATAACCGGAGCCCGACGGCGTCAGCTTATAAACCGTTCCAATCCCGATACTTCCGACGCCGCCGCCCAGCCACGTCGTGCCGTAGAGCGCACCGCTCGAATCCATGGTTAAGCCCGAGATCGGCAACAGTCCGTCGTTACCGCCTTTAAAGACGTAGAGAATCTTCTCCGCGTACGACGACCGGGTCGGCGTAAGACGATAAACGGTCCCGCAACCCTCGGTGTTTTTCGCGCAAGCGTAGCTGGCTCCGTACTGCGTGGCACCGTAAAGGACGCCACTCTTGTTGAACAAGCACTCCGCCGATCGGCCAATCACCGTCGCGACCGTCCTTGAAGCGATACACAACGCCGTAGCTATAGCCCGATCCCCTCGGCGACAATTTAAAGACCGTCCCTGAACCTTGACCGTGGGTACGTCCGCCGAACTCTGTCGTGCCGTAAATCGCGCCGTTGGAGTCGATGGAGAGGCCCCCAACCGGACTGCAGCCGTCGGGCTTGTTTCGAAAACGGTGCAGCGTTGATTCGATGTAGCGTCCGTCGTCGAGCGCGACCTTGAAAACTGTTCCGCACCCGCCGCCGGACGAGGGAGTTCCACCCTGAGACGTCTCGCCGTAAATGTTACCCGCCGAATCGGCCACGACGGCGGCCAAGGGATTCCAGCCGCGAGCCGGCGCGTGGAATACGTGCAGCACTTTGAAAGCGGATGCCGTTTCGCCCGATACGGGGCTCGTCGACGAGGGCGAGATCGGGAGATAGGAGTTGCACGCAACAAGCAGTGCCATTTCGGCGCAAACGCCGACGGCCAAGCGGCCAGATCTAAAAGCCCTCATCGATCGACGCCTCCCGCTGATGACCAGCCGGCCCGGTGAAGGGCGCTTTCTTGATCTAGGTTACCAAATCGTCGAGTCGCGCGCAAGATCGAAGCGCTAGCGTTTTCCGGCGTCGTCGATGAAAAGCCAACCTGCAGTGAAAAACGTTAGCGCCTGACAGAATTGTGAGCGCCGTTGATCTACCGGAGTAAAGAGCTCGGGCATGTAACGATCCAGGCAGTTAGCTCGAGCTTTTTGAGAATCGGAGTCAGCTTGTAGTTCGCATCGCTCGGGCAGACCTTGTTCAGGAAACGCGTGCGCGTCATTTGGTTCGTATACTCGATGTCGACGACGAGACGGTTGTTGTTCGTGTACGCGGTAAGCTGTTTGCACCAGCCTTGCACGAAGCATTGCTCGTCGACGCCGAAGTCGAAGTAGTTCGCCAAATCCTTGATCTGATTGTTGTCGTTCTTCTGATCGACGGTCAGACCCAGATCGTGCGCTTGCGTCGCTACCCATTCGTCGTAGGTCAGTTGCTCCGATGCCGTCAGGGGGAATCCCGTCTTACTCTGGTACCCGGCGATGTTGTCTGGATCGATCCCGTCGAAACCCTTCTTCTTGCAGAGTTGGTAACGCGCGGTCATGATCGGCTCCAGGACTGCCGTCTGCCGAATGTCGAGCCAGCGTTCGCCGGCCCAATGCCCGTCCTTGTTTCCGATAACGCTCTTGGGGAACTGGCCGGCATCGGGGCGCCACCTCTCCCACGTGCCGACGGAGATATAGCAGACGGCCTTGCGCCCCATGTTGTGGATTTTCCGGACGACCGAGGCCTTCGTGTCGAACATATCGAGATCGTAGATCGTAGCGTTGACGCCTAGATCGAGCTTCCCGTCGTACTGGATTTGAATGCTCTCGCCTGCCGTTGGAATCCAACGCGACGAGGTAAGCGGCACCCTTCTGGCGGCCGATGGCGCGCCGGGTGAGAACGCGGCCGACCCGCCACAACCGGCCAGGATGAGCAACAACGCGACGGAGCAATATGTGAGGCGTATCATTTGCGGCAAGTATACCACCGCCGGCGCATCGAAAGAACGGCCGACGTGCGTTTGCTGCCGCTTCTCCTTCTTCTCGTCGGTCTTGGACTGGGCGCTTGCAACGCCACGGCCCCCTACGTTACGACCGTCGGAGTTCTCAGAGCCGGGACGACGCTCACGGTACGCGTGGCCGACGCGCCGTTCAATGCGTTTGCGCCCGAAGTTTCGCAACACCGCGATCTCTTTACGGTGGCGGCGACAGCGCTTCCAAAGGCTGCCGTTCCGGCTCCACTCCTCCGCGCAGCAGGCGGCGGCCTGATGGTAACGGCTCCCAATCCGCTGGCAGCGCTGCTGGTTCGTGTGCCCAACCGCGTGAACTTGGTCGTCGAATCGCGGCGCGGTGACGTGAACGTCACGGATATTACCGGTAACGTGCGCATCGTCGCGCGAAACGGTAACGTCATGTTGCTGTTGCCGGGTTACGCGCAGGCCGCGGTGGGCCAGGGAAACCTGAGTGTCACGATGGGGGCGACCGATTGGCCCGATACGTTGCATTTTTCGACGCAACACGGCGACGTGCAACTGCGGGTTCGCGCAAACGTTGGGTTCACCGTTCACTTGCATACCGACGATGGTGCGCTCTTTACCGATTTTGGGCTGCGCGGCGTCTCGGACGGGCACTCCGAAACCATCGACGGCAGCGTTAACGGCGGCGGCGCACGCCGGATCGACGTCGAGACGGCCTCGGGCGGAATCCAGCTCTTACGTTTGCAGCCGCAACCGTGAGCGCGCGAGCAGTGCTTCTCGCGCTTTGATCAGGCGCACCATCGCGTCGTTGTACGGAGTCGGCATCGCCGTCCGCCGCCCGAACGCCGCGACGGCTCCGTTGATATGATCGATCTCGCTAGGATGACCGGATTCCAGATCGTAGGCCATTGAGCTCTTCGAGTCCGCTCCGAGCGCCACGACCTCGGTGACGTACTGCCACGGATTGACGAACGGCAGGTTGATCTTCAGCGCAGCCGCGACGCCGGCCGTCTCCTCGGCAAGCGCTTCGGCGAGACGCGCGGCGTTCGGGTCGTTGGGAATATCGCCGGCGTCGCAATCGAGAATCGCCGATAGCGCGTTGATCGAGGCGTTCACGACGAGCTTCCCCCAGAGGTGCGGGCGAATATCGTAGACGACGGCCGCACGCAGACCGCTTCCGGTGAGAAGCTCGGTAACGGTACGGGCAATGGTGGACGACGCTGTCGTCGATCCGATGATCGTATTGCCCGCTTGCGAACTGCGCACGTGCCCCGGCTCGATCGTCTGTGAAGACTCCGTCGTGATGCCCAAGATCACGGGAACCGCACCTCCCAAAGCCGTCTTGATCGCATCTTCGTTGCCGACGCCGTTCTGAAGCGAGATCACCGGTGCCGTGGGATCGAGTTCGCCGGCGAAGGCGCGCAGCGCCCGCAGCGTATCCACCGCCTTGACGAAGAGAAAAAGCATGTGCGAGCCGTATAAATCGCGAGGCCGCTCGGCGATCGCTACAAAACGCGCGGGCTCGTCGTTGACTCTAAGGCCGCGGCGCTCGACCGCTCGAACGACCTCGGCGTTGTCGTCCAGGATCGTCACGCTGCAACGGGCGGCGAGATGGAAACCAAAGAGGGTCCCCATCGCGCCCGCGCCGATGATGCCGATGTTCATTAGAACTGATACTGCAGCCCGAAGGTGTTTCGGCGAGACGCATGCGTGATGTCACGCTGCCCGAAGAAAAGCTGCGCGCCCGGGGCGATCTTGAAATTCCCGTACACATCGATCATGGGATACGTAAGGTCGTAGATGCGTGTTTCGAGGCCAAAGCCGTGCAACGGCTGGTACTGCCCGAGTATCCCCATCTGCGAGTAAAGGACGCCTCCGCCGAAGTGAAAGTTGCCCTTATTCGCCTCGAGCACCGCATTCCACGTCGTATTGTTTCCGATCGCATTGGCGCCCACGACAACGCTCGTGCTGCTATGCGGGAGCAGCACCAGGTTGAGGTCTCCCAATGGACCTTGGCTGCTCGTCAGCACGGGATTCAATCCGGGATTGTACTGCGGCGAGAGGCCGCTCAGCCGCACTTGAATGGCAATGAGATTGCTGGCCAACTTGTTGAGTTGACCTTGAAGTCGCGCGCGCGCCTGGGGCGAAATCCCGGTGCCTTGGGTCGTGCCGCCGGTCGGCAAAGCGTCCGGATATGGCGAGACGCTCGGCAGGACGGCCGGCCCTGGCGTCGCCCCGGCGTCAACTCCATAGACGCTGCTCGTACCTCCCAGCTGACCCAGGAGCGAGTTGGCTCGCTGCATCACTGCATCGAGATTGGCGACCGTGTTGCGGACCTGCGCTTGGGTTTGCGGATTACCCGTCACCGTACGCAAGTCTTTGGTGAGTGCGGCGATCGTTGCCGTCGTATCCGCAATGCTCTGCGTCGTCGCAATGATATTTGCTTTTAGGCGAGGATCGGTAGCCAGATTCTCAAGCGCCCCCATCGAGTGGTTGAGCGAGACGGCCGTCAACGAAAACTGGTCGAGCAGGAAACTGACCTTCTTGGAATCGGTCGTAGCGGCGGTATTGAGCGTGGCAGAGAGCTGTTCGACGTTGTTGCTGGCGCCAATGAGACTGCTCTGCAAGTTTGCGCCGACCGCGAGTAGCTCGCTTGAAAGCTGCCGCAGCGAGCTCTTCGTTGTGATCGTCAGCTCGTTCGCGTTGTCGAGTGTCGCTTGAAGTGTGTCCAGGAGTCGCGGTGTGCGCTTCTCTAGCAGTGCCATCAGCGAGTCGAGATGCTTGATCTCTCCTTGCCCTTCTTCCAGCAGGTCGCCGATGGTTGTGGCATTCACGCCGCGCGGCTGCTCGTCGACGGGCAGGACTTCTCGCGGGAGCAGCGCGATTGGCGGTTTCTCCCTCGGCGGTACGATCACCACGGCGGGCGAGCCGGTTAATGGAGCCTGGATCAGGAAGCGCGAGGCAACCGGTATGTTGATGTCGTGGTTCACTGCCAAGATGACATCGACGGTGTTATCCGGCAGGAGCTGCACCGACTCTACCGCACCCGCGTCAACGCCGCTGAAGTAGACTTGCGCCCCCGGCGTCAAGCCGGACGCAGACTCAAAGCGGACTCCCACGCGATACCCGGTATGCCGGGTGCCGAAATCGGTCACCAGATAAAAGACTCCGAAGAGCAGGAGCAGCGCGACAATCGTAAACGCACCGACCTGGGCCTGCTTCGTCATACTTCTCCTTATTTAGTCTCCCGGCGCAAAGAGCCTCGGCTCCTATATTTGAATCGGCCCCGCCTCGGAGCCTTGGAGGAACTGCTGAACGATCGGGTTGGGGGAGTTGCGGATGCGATCCGCGGTGTCGTATGCGATGATCGCTCCCTCGAAGAGCATGGCGATATAATCTGCCATCGTGAAGATCGAAGGTAGGTCGTGCGAGATCACGACCGCCGTTCCGTTGAGCTTCGCGCGCAGTTTCAGAATCGTCTCGGTGATCAACTTGCTGACGATGGGATCGAGGCCGGTCGTCGGCTCGTCGTAGAGGACCAGTGCCGGCCGGGTAACGATGGCGCGCGCGAACCCCGCGCGTTTGAGCATGCCGCCCGAAAGCTCCCCCGGCAGGTCGTCGTACGCGTGAGCGAGTCCCACGCTATCGAGCGCCTCGAAGACCGTCTGCCGAATCTCCGTGCGCGAGAGTTTCGTGTGCTCGCGCAGCGGAAGCGCCACGTTATCGCCCACGCTGAGGCTGTCGAGAAGCGCGGCGAACTGAAACGAGAGGCCTATTTTTTGCCGCATGACGTTGACCTGCTCTTCGGACAGGTGGCATAGGTCGCTGCCAAGCACGTAGATGTGGCCTTCGCTGGGAAGCAGCAGGCCGTCGAGCAGCCGCAGGATCGTCGACTTGCCGGCTCCCGACAGCCCGATGATGCAGGTAATGGCACCCTCGACGACGTCGAGGCTGCAGTTCTTCAATACGATACGGTCGCCGAACGCGAGGGTCACGCCATCGACTCGCGCGATGAGACTGCGGCCGTTTTTTGAGTTCATCGGCCGCCGAAGAGCAGCAACGAGAGAACGAAGTTCGAGATGAAGATCAGAATGATCGCCAGCACGACGGAAAACGTGGTGGACTGCCCGACTCCCGCGGCGCCTCCGCGGGTGGAGAGTCCTTGGTATGCGCCGACCATCGCAATGATCGTCGCAAAAACGAAGGTCTTGAGCAAGCCTTTGACCACATCGCTAAAATCGATCGCCTGCCGAACGGAGCGGATGAACTCGTGGTACGGGATGTGCGCGTACTCGCGAGCGATCCACATACCGCCGACTATCGATACCACGTCGGCGAAGATCGTGAGCAACGGCAGCATCAAGAGCAACGCTACGAGACGCGGCACGACTAGGAATCGCGCCGGTTCCACGCCCATCGAGCGCAATGCTTCAACCTGCTCGGTGACGACCATCGAGCCGATTTCGGCAGCGATCGCGGCCCCCACGCGCCCAGCGACAACGACGGCCGTGAGCATCGGCCCGAGCTCGCGCACTGCGGCGTACGCCACGGCCCCGCCGACGAAACTGGAAAAGCCGTAGGCGACCGCCTGTTGCGCCGACTCGAGTGAAATGACCATGCCGGTGAAGAGTGACGTCAACAGGACGATGACGAGTGACTGCACCCCGAGTAAGGCGCACTGCGACACCGTCTCCGCGATGCGTACGCGAAGCCGCACCAAAAAGCCGAGCGACTCCGTAGTGAGCAGCGTCACGCCGCCGGCATATTCGAAAAAGTCGTTCGTCACGCGCCCGACCCGAGCGAGAATTCTCACGGCGAAGCCTCCGCGCCGGCTAGTACGTTCAACACGGCCTGCGTCGCTTCGATGCGCTTGACCGCGACGCCGCGTTCGGCGGTGAGATTGAAAACGACCTGATTGGTATGTTCCAGGCGGCGATCCACATCGCGCAGATGTGCACGTGCTTCCCGATCGAAGCTCTCAAAGTACCGGCGGACGGCGCTGCGGTACGCATCCCGTGCGTCGGCGTCGACAGCGTCCTTTTCAAGAGCCGTCTCGATCGCACGCTGCGCACGTTTCATTGCGCCGTCGGTGATGTGGAACGCTCCCACGCGCGCCACCAGATCCCGCAGCCCGGGATCAGCCGGCATGAACGGACGAAGCGCCCAGCGCGGCGCGCTGTACTTCGAAGAGCCGGCGAATTCCGCCCTCGGCGAGCGCCAGCAGCGTATCGAGCTCGCGCCGGTCGAAGGGCGCAGCTTCGGCCGTGCCCTGCAGCTCGACGAAACGTCCAGCATCGGTCATGAAGACATTCATATCCACCAGCGCCGAACTATCCTCGTCGTAGGCCAGATCGAGCAGCGCGCGGCCGCCCACGATCCCCACGCTGGTCGCCGCCACCATCGCTTGCAAGGGCCAGCGAGCGGGAACCGCCGCATCGAAGCGAGTGCGCAACGCCAGCTCGAGCGCGACGTACGCTCCGGTGACGGCCGCGGTCCGCGTGCCGCCGTCGGCTTGAATCACATCGCAATCCAGCCAGATCGTCCGCTCGCCCAGCTTCGCCGTGTCGGTTACGGCGCGCAGAGCGCGCCCAATAATTCGCTGTATCTCGTGCGTACGGCCACCCAGCCGTCCCTTGGAAACTTCGCGTTGCGTGCGTTCTTGGGTCGCTCGGGGCAGCATGGCATATTCGGCGGTTACCCAGCCGAGACCGCGGCCTTTCATCCAGATCGGAACGCGATCTTCAACCGAGGCGGCACAGAGGACGCGAGTGTTTCCTAAGCAGATTAGCGCGCTGCCTTCGGCGTATTTGAGGAAGCCGGGTTCGATAGAGATAGGCCGCAGCTCGTCGGGCCTTCTTCCATCGGAGCGAGCCATCACTCGACCGTGACGGTCTTGGCCAGGTTGCGGGGCTGATCGACGTCTTTGCCTTCGATGTCGGCGATGTGATAGGCCAACAGTTGCAGCGGAATGACGTTTACGATCGGCGAGAGGAGCTCGTGCACCCGCGGAACCCAAAAGACGTGATCGGCGACGCTCTTCGCCTCGTCGTCGCCGATATTTGCTACGACGATTACGGGAGCTTCGCGCGCCTTCGATTCCATAAGATTTGAAAGCATCTTCTCTCGAACGCGGTCCTCGGTCATGATGCCGACGACCGGTACGCTCGGATCGAGCAATGCGATCGGGCCGTGTTTCATCTCGCCGGCCGGATAGCCCTCAGCGTGGATATACGAGATCTCCTTGAGTTTGAGAGCACCTTCCAGCGCGGTCGGAAAGTTGACGTAGCGGCCGATGAAAAGCACGCTTTGCGATTTGCGCAGCTCGCGTGCCACGCGACGAATCTCGTCGGAGATGTTTAGAACGACGTTGACGGCCGCCGGAAGAAGCTTGGTGCCGTCGGCGATCGCGCGAAGGCTTGCCTCGCCGGTGGTTCCGCGCAAACGCGCAAGATAAAGCGCGAAGAGCGTCAACGCAGCCACTTGGGAGACGTAGGTTTTGGTTGCGGCCACGCCGATTTCCGGTCCGCCGCGCGTATAGAGCATGCCGTCCGCGAGCCGAGTCAAATGGGATCCGAGCACGTTGCAAATACCCAAGACGCCGCAGCCGGACTGCTTGGCGATCCGCACGGCCTCGACGGTGTCTGCGGTCTCGCCGGACTGCGACATCGCAATCACCAAGGTCGTGGGATCGATGACCGGGTCGCCGTAGCGAAACTCGCTCGCCAGCTCCATTTCGACGGGCAGATGCACGAGCGAACGCAGCAAATACATGCCGACCAGTCCCGCATGAAAAGCGGTACCACAGCCGGTGATGGCGATCTTACTGAGGCCTTGGAGCCGCTCGGGGGTGATCGCGCCGAGCTCGGCACCGAGATGCACGTCGCCAAAATCGTCGATCCGCCCGCTCAGCGTCTCTTTAATGACCTGCGGCTGCTCGAAGATTTCCTTGAGCATGAAATGCTTGAAGCCGCTCTTCTCGGCCGAACCTGCGTCCCACGTGACCGCGATGGGCTCTCGCTCGATACGCGAGCCGGCATAGTCGGTCAAACGAAATCCGTCACGTCCCACGACGGCAATTTCGCCCTCCTGCAGAATGACCTCGCGCCGCGTGTACGGCAGAATCGCCGGGGTATCGGAGGCGACATACATCTCGCCGTCGCCGATGCCGATCACCAGCGGGCTGGCGCCGTTGCGCGCAAAAACCAAATGCTCCGGATCGTCGCTGGAGATCACGCCGAGGGCATACGCCCCGCGAACCTCGCGCAGCGTGCGCCGCACGGCCTCTTCCAGATTTCCGTCGTAGTGGAGCTCGATCAGATGCGCCAGCACTTCGGTGTCGGTTTCGCTCCTGAAGACGTGACCGAGCTCGCCGAGGCGCGCGCGAAGGGACGCGTAGTTTTCGATGATGCCGTTGTGGACGACGGCGATCCTCTCCGTGCAATCCAGGTGTGGATGGGCGTTGGCATCCGAGGGGCGCCCGTGCGTCGCCCAGCGAGTGTGGCCGATGCCGACGACGCCGCTGAGCGCCTCGCCGTTGTTTAGGCGCTCCGCGAGGCGCGAAAGCTTTCCCTCGGCCTTGGTACCCGCCAGCCTTCCCGACGCGTCGATGACGGCGATGCCGGCGCTATCGTAGCCGCGATACTCGAGACGGCGCAGCGCGTCGAGGATGATGGGAACGCTGTCGCGCTGGCCGATATATCCAACGATCCCGCACATATCGAACTACTTGATGCCCTCGCGGGTGCGACGGTACTCGATCTTTCCCTCGGCGATTTCGTCGAGTGCGATCGAGACGGGTTTGTTCGGATTGATGGTTTCGCGGTCGACGAGAGGCTCGCTGGCAAAGTATTCGCGGCGATCCGTCGCCGGCAACTGCTGGACCCGAATCCAGTTGTTTAACTGCCGAGCGCGCTTCGTGACGATATTGACGAGGCTAAACTTCGAATCTGCGTGCTCTAAGAGTGCGTCGAGATCTCCGAATACAGACTTGGTCATGATTCCTTTCGTTACGATGACTCGACGCGCCGGATCGAATCGTCGGGGTAGCGGTGGATGCGAAAGCGCTCCGCCTGTAAGATTGCGTCAAGATCGCGGACCGCCTGTTCGGTGCAATCCTGCTCGTTGACGACGATGTAATCGAACTGGCGGATGAACTTCATCTCGCGAGTCGCAATTTCGAGCCGCCGGGCGATCTCCTCGTTCGTCTCGGTTCGGCGTGCGAGCAGCCGCTCGCGGAGGTTCGAGAAACGATCCGGAACCACGAAGATCAACACCGCATCCGGAAACGCCGCCCGAATGGCCAGCGCGCCGTTGACTTCGGGCTTCATGATGACGTCGTAGCCCTCGGTCAGACTCCGCTCGATGTAATCGCGAGGAGTCCCATAAAGGTTGCCATTGTACTCGCGCGACTCCAAAAGATTCCCATCGCCGCGCAGCCTGTCGAACTCCCGGCGCGAAACGAAGAAGTAATGTTCCCCGGGCTGCTCCTCCGGCCGAGGCTCGCGCGTCGTCGCCGAAACCGAGTACCGTAGGCTCGGCCGGCGCCCTCGCAGCGCCGCGACGAGCGTGTCCTTGCCGGCCCCGGACGGTCCCGAGACCACAAACAGAAGGCCCGGCCCCGTCATCAACGGTAGACTCCTTCACGGCGGGCGAGCCCTTGACCTCGAATTTGCCTAGCAGAGCACGTTTTGCATCGCGATTTGGACGTCGGGATCGGGCGGTGCGGCCGCCGGGAGCGTGTAGACGGTTCGCACGGCCCGAGCGTCGTGCACGGCGAACCCCTCCTGCAATGTCTTGTCCCCAGGTAACCGAACCGTCGCGACTCCAGCCGCACCCGGACAAGGCGCAAAGGGTTCGCTGCTGTGCAGCTTGGCGCCGTGGTTATGCAGCAGCACGTCGATCGCGACCGCCGATGCCAGGTCTGGCAACGTCCCCGCAAACCGCTTTCGACTATACGAGTACTCTTGGCGAGCGGCGCCTCGTCCGTGCGACCACGCATCGGTCGAACCTGGAATCGCGGCCCATCCCTTGGGCGCCGGCGAGGCACCGCTGCAGGCCGTCAGGACGAGTGCGATGAGTGCGATTCTCGCGTTCACGCTGGGGAACGTTTGATGCTTACCGATTGGGTCCTTATCGCCCGACTGGCACGCGAGCTCGAGGAGCGGCTGCGCGGGCGACGAGTCGAAGACGCCGGCCTGCTGCCCGACGGGCGAGCGGCACTGGTCCTTCGTCGCGGCAGCGAACGCTGCGTCCTGGCGATCGATCTCTTCTCCTCGCCGCCGATCGTGACGCTCGAAGATGGCGAGTTGGGCATTCTCGAGGAGCCGGGGTTTGCCCGAACGCTCGCGCGTTCGTTGAAAGGAATGACGCTCACGGCCGTTGCATCGCGGCGTTCCGATCGGCTTCTGCGGTTCCAGTTTTCGGTGCGCTCGCGTTTTGGAGTCGGCGAAGAGCTCGACCTTTACGTGGAGCTCGTTCCGCGTTTCGGGAATATCATCTTAGTCAAGGGCGAGAGCGTCGTTGCCGCTCGCAAGGAGTTTTCTCCGGCGGAGAATCCGCGCCGTCCGATTGCGCCGGGATTCCCGTACGCCTTGCCGCCGTTGCCCGCGCAGCCCCGTACGATCGAAGTGCCCCCTGAAGGCTCCGTGCTGGAGCTCTTTGCCGGCGCGCGCGCCGAACAGACGCAACACGCGGAGAAGGCGCGCGACCTTCGGCGGCGCGATGCGCTATTACGTCGATTGAGCGATCGCGAGCGCAAGCTGCGCGGCGAGCTACAGGCGCTTTCCAATAAGCGCGCCGCAGCGCAACGGCGCGAGGATCTGCGCGCGCAAGGTGAGAGTATCTTCGCAACCCTTTATACGCTTGCAGATGACGAGCGCGACACCGCGAAAGAACGCGCCGCCTCGCTCTTTGCCGAATACAAGAAGCTCGGCAGCAGCCTCCCGCATATCGCCGATCGCGAACGCACGGTCCTTCGCGCACTGCAGATTGTCGACACGTTGCGATGGGAGGCGCAACGAGCGGGCAGCGAAGATATCGAAGACGTGGAAACGGCGGTTGACGAGCTGCAACGCCGGCGCGCTGCGACTCGTCCGGCGACACGAAAGCGAAAACGGCGTCTGCTCGAACTGCGTACGCCTGGCGGCTCACGCATCGTGGTCGGGCGGTCGCCGGTGGAGAATGCGGAGCTGACGTTTCACCTCGCGCGACCCGACGACTTATGGTTTCACGCACAAGGGGTTCCGGGCGCGCACGTAATTCTGTCGCGCGACGATCGGGGGCGAGTCCCCGACGAAGACTTGCAGGCTGCGGCATCCCTCGCCGCCTTTTATTCGAAGGCGCAGGCCGCCGCGTCGGCCGCCGTCGACTATACGCTGCGCAAGCACGTGCGTAAGCAGCGTGCGGCTCCGCCGGGGCTCGTCTGGTATACTCACGCAAAGACTATCGTTACACAACCGCAATCCGTTGAGTGCGTCGCTCGCGCCTAGAAGGACACGGCCGCACGACGCGCAACCTTCGCTTTATCGCACCACGAATCCGAGGAGGCTACGTTGAAAAATCCATTGGACTCGCTCTGGGGCACCATCATTAGCGGTTTCGTCTTGACCGCGATACTCTGGGCCATTGCCAGAGCGATCGTTTCTCACGCAATTGGGGCCGGCGCATGAGCAGCTCGAACGATTGGATATTTCGCTGGATTCACATCATGGCCGGCATCATGTGGATCGGTCTGCTCTACTTTTTCAACTTCGTTAACGCCGCGGCGCTAAAAGAAGCGACTGCGGCCGGCGAAGCGGGACCGATCACAAAATACATCATGCCGCGGGCGCTTCTCTACTTCCGCTGGGGAGCCGTCGTCACGTGGATCTTCGGCGCCGCGTTGCTGGCGAACTTTCCCGGCCCGGCCGGCATGAACGGGTTCGTGGCCGCGTTTACCTTCCAGGGTGTGATGGCCCCAATCGGATTTGGAGCGTGGCTCGGAACGATCATGCTGCTCAACGTGTGGGGCGTGATCTGGCCGAATCAAAAGAAGCTCCTGGGTATCGTTCCGGCCACCGACGAGGAAAAGGCTAAAGCTCGACGCCTTGCGTTCCTCGCCTCGCGCGCGAACACGATGCTTTCAATCCCGATGCTCTTCTTTATGGCAACGGGACCATCATCGATGTCCCAAGGAATCTACCACTAGCTGGGAAGCCCTGATTTTGCTCATGTCGTTGTCGCCGAGGGCCTCGATTACCATAGTAAACGTCGGCCCTCGGCTCCTAGACCTGACCAAAATCAGAACTTCCATTGAAGCACTAGCACTATAAGCACTACCACATAAGTATAATTTTGCCGATGTGGGCGCTGGCTTCCAATCGAGCGTGCGCGTCGGCAACCCGTTCGAAGGGATAGACCGAGTCGATCACCGGAACGATTGGATCGCGTTTGGGCAGCAGCGGCCAAATGTGTTTCTCCAGTTCGCGCGCAATCGCCGCCTTCTCGTCTGAGGTGCGAGGACGCAAACTCGATGCAAAAATCGCCGCCCGTCGCGCAAAAAGCGGGCCGAAATCGAGCTCGATGCGCCTGCCAAGCGGCATGGCCACGACGCAACTCTGCCGTCTAGCGCTAGGCACTCGAGATCGCGCGCGATATAATCACCGCCGACGATGTCGAGCACGACGTTGACTCCGCGACCCATCGTGAGGCGCTCGATTTCCACCACGAAATCGCTGGTGCGATAGTTGATCGCGGCTGAGGCCCCGAACCGCTCGCACGCCGCGCATTTCTTCGCGCTGCCGGCGGTCGCAAACGCTCTCGCGCCCAGCGCCGTGGCGAACATGATCGCGGTCGTGCCAATTCCGCTCGCACCGCCGTGCACCAGAACCGATTCGCCATCCCGTAACCTCGCGCGCGTGAAGAGATTGTCGTACACGGTGAACGCGTTTTCTGGAAGCGACGCGGCCTCGATCGTGCTCCAGCCCTCCGGCACCGGCAGCACCTGGCCTTGAGGCACGGCTACATACTGCGCGTAGCCGCCACCGTTGGTCAGCGCGCAGACGAGGTCGCCGCTTCGCCAAAGCGTGACTCGCTCACCAACCGCCGCGACCGTTCCCGCAACTTCGAGTCCAAGGATCGTTGACGCGCCGGATGGCGGGGGATAGTTTCCTTGCCGCTGCATCACGTCGGCGTGCGTAACGCCGGCCGCCTCGACGGCAATCAGCACATCGGCGGGGCCCGGCTGTGGTGCCGGCATCTCCGCAATCTTTAGGACCTCGGGCCCGCCGGGAGCATCGAAGCCAACGTATCGCATCATTTTCATGGACTGCCTCTCTGGGGCGCTACTCCCCGTATCGGTACGCTAGGAACATGGCATCGCCGAAGGAGTAGAATCGGTAGCCGCGCGCGATCGCTTCGCGATAGGCCTCGAGGACTCGCTCGCGGCCGGCAAATGCGCTCACCAGCGCCAGCAGCGTCGATCGCGGAAGGTGAAAGTTCGTAACCATGGCCTCGACGACCCGGAAGCGAAACCCCGGACGAATAAAGATGTCCGTGACGTATTCCCCGGCTTTAATGCAACCATGACGCTGAAAGTTGCCCTCGAGCGCGCGCACGACCGTCGTTCCTACCGCAACGATGCGGCGCCGGCGGTTACGGGCTCGTTCGATGGCGCCGGCTGCACTTGCATCGATTTCGTACGCTTCCGCGTGCATGACGTGCTCGTCGAGCCGCTGCGCGGTTACCGGCCGAAATGTGCCAAGCCCCACGTCGAGCGTGAGCCGCACGATCTCGATGCCGGCCTCCTCGATCTCGCGCAGCAGTTCGGGCGTAAAGTGCAGCGACGCCGTCGGTGCCGCAACGCTGCCGGGAACGTGTGCAAAGACCGTCTGGTATCGTCGTGCAGCCTCGGCGGTGTCGTTGCGAATATAAGGAGGCAGCGGCATCTTGCCGGCGCGCTCGAGAAACACTTCCAGCGACCCCGGCAGTGTGAGCGCGACCTCGCGCATGCCGTCGGGCAGCACGTTCGTTACCGTCGCTTCGCCGAACTCGCCGAACGTGACGCGATCCCCTTCGCGCAGGCGCCGCGCGGGGCGCGCCAGCGCGAGCCAGATCAACGCTCGGCTATCGTAGCGCTGGGAGCCGGCCGGATGCAACAGGAGCAGTTCCACACTCGCAGCCCCACGCGTACGCTGCCCAAAAAGGCGCGCGGCGATAACGCGAGTTTCGTTGACAACGAGCACGTCATCGTTGCGCAGAAGCTTTGGGAGATCGCGAAAAAAAAGATGGCGCGTACCGCTCTTCTCGAGCACAAGCAGCCGGCTTTCGTCGCGCCGGGGCGCTGGGTGCTGTGCGATCAGCTCTTTGGGCAGCTCGTAATCGTACGCGGCTGCGTACCGTTCATCGGTCGAGATCTTCGACGACCGTCCCTGGGAAGTAGTACGCCAGGATGGCCGGTGCGCCGGCTCCCGCGACCGCCATCCCGTGCGCACCCCATTGACACAGGCCGACGCCGTGGCCCAATCCGCCGCCGTCGATCGTCATCGCCGTTCCATCTTGCGAGCGTTGCAACCCCACGATGAGCAGGCTTCGCAGCGTGCGCACGCCGACGGCACGGCGGAACGCGCTGCCTTGCACGACCGTGCTGCCCGCGCTGGTCAGCAACTCGAACGCGCGAACGCGCCCGCTGGGGTCGCGCGCGGTGATGCGGCAATCGTCGAGCACGCCCAAACCGGTTAGCGGCGCGGCAAACGATTGCGCGAGCTGGCCGAGCGTAAGCGACGTGCTCCAGCGAAAGTAGGGAGAGTCGTCGCATGACGTACAGACGACGCCGCCGAGGTACGGAATCGGGAGACTGCTCCAGGCATCCGAGGCCGCCTCGGTGTGTCCGCCACAGCACGACGAGTAGGCAATCTGTGCAAATGCCGCGTTGTAACGAAGCACCCGTCCCGCCGTTGCGCTCACGGCTGCGGTCGCGTTTAGCGACTCGCCCTCGATGCCGCGATAGACCTGGTCCAACTCCGACGGCACCAGATCGTAGGCACGGCGTGGATCGCTGCGCTGTAAGACGTACGTGCGCGCGCAGATGGACTGGCTCTGCAGCGCCGCCGCCGGCCAGTGCGGCGGCATCTCCGCGGGGACGACGCTGCCAACGTACGCCTCCAGGTCCACGAGATTTACGATCTGGCCGTCGTCGAGGCGCGTGAAGCTTCCGCGGTAGAAGCGCCCCTGGAATGCAAACGTGCCATTGCCGGCCGGCGAAGCGTCGCCGGGTCCGAGCAAGACGCGCAATGCGGGCCGGCTCGAGCTCGTGGCCGGGTCCGCATCGCTCTGTGCGCGCGCACGCGGCGCGACGAACAGCGGCGCGGCGGCGAAAATCAGAAAGGCGCTGCGCCGCACGAGTTAGAGCAGGCGCTCTTGTGCGAGCGGGGCGCCGGCGAGACCGAGGTGATGGTAGGCCTGAGCGGTTGCACGTCGCCCGCTTGCCGTTCGCGTAATGAAACCAGCCTTGAGTAGATACGGCTCGACGACGTCTTCGAGCGTTTCCGCGTCTTCCGTGAGTGAGGCGGCGATCGCCGCGATGCCGGCAGGGCCGCCGCGGTACTGCTTCACGAGCGTTTGAAGAAACGCACGATCGAGCCGGTCTAGACCCACTTCGTCGACGCCCTCGCGCATCAGCGCGTCGTCGGCAACTTCTGCCGTGATGCGGCCATTTGCGCGCACTTCGGCAAAGTCGCGGACGCGTCGCAACAAGCGGTTCGCCACCCGTGGAGTTCCGCGGCTCCGAGCCGCGATCATTGCAGTCGCGTCGGCGTCGATCGGTACGCCCAATACGCCGGCGGAGCGCACGATGATGCGCTCCAGCTCCGCGACGGCATAGTAATCGAGATGGTGCACGATACCGAAGCGTTCTCGCAACGGCGCGGTCAGCATTCCCGCGCGCGTCGTCGCCCCGACAAGCGTGAAACGTTTGAGCGGAAGCTTCAACGTCTTAGCGTACGCGCCTCGATCGACGATGAAGTCGATCTGAAAATCCTCCATCGCAGGATAGAGAAACTCTTCGACGACGCGCCCCAAACGATGCACTTCATCCACGAAAAACACGTCGCCGTGGTCCAGCGAGGTCAGGATGCCGACGAGATCCTTCGGTTTGTCGAGCGTCGGGCCGCTGGTTGGCCGAAAGTTCGCGTCGAGTTCCCGAGCGATCAGTCCGGCCAGCGTCGTTTTGCCCAAGCCCGGCGGCCCGTAAAACAACACGTGTTCGAGCGGTTCGTCGCGCCGCTTTGCGGCGTCGATCGCGATGCGTAGATTCTCGACGACGCGTTCTTGCCCAACGTACTCTTCGAACGAACGCGGCCGCAGGCTCGCACCAAATACTTCGTCTTCGAGCGTGTCCGTTGGATCGACCACCCGCTCGAGCGCCGGCTCCGGGGAAACGTCCGCGGGCCCCAACAGCCGCTTGCGCGCCTTCGGTTCGCTCATGGCGGGTGCTTCGCCGACTTGGAGCGGTATATCTCCGCCAAGAGCTGCTCCGCTTGATCGAGCTGCGGCTCGCGTTCCATCGTCTGGCGGATCATAGCTTCGCCCTCGCTGCGCTTGTAGCCGAGCTGAATGAGAACGGCAAGCGCTTCATCCGCGAAGTCCGGAATCCAGGCTGGGGTGGGCGGCGCATCTTGAATGAGCAAGAACTTCGTGACTTTCCCTTGCAGCTTTGCGACGATGTCGCGCGCCTTTTGCTGCCCGATGCCGGGAAGTTTTTTGAGCAGCTCGTGGTCGCCGCGATCGATCGCCGCGGCGATCGTCGACATCGGTAACGAAAATGCTCGTGCCGCCGAGCGCGGCCCGATCGACGCGACGGTCAGCAACGCTTCAAAAAATTGGCGTTCGATGGCGTTGGTGAATCCGTAATACGTGAACCGGCCGCTCTTGCCGTCGAGATTGACGACGGAGTAGATTTCGAGGATCACTCGCTCGCCCGGCTTGGTCGGAACCTTTTCGGCAATGCAGGGCGGCAGCACGATCTCGTAGCCGAGTCCGCCGGCTTCCACGATCGCGGCGTCGCCGCTGCGCTCGATCAGCGCGCCCGAGATTCTAGCGAACACGAGCCGGCTCGACGCGACTCTCGATGACGTTCAAGAACGCGAGCGCTAGGGCGAGAGCGTCGGAAACATCGTGCGGTTCGGGCGCATGCCGTAAACGAAGCAAACGCGTCACCATCGCATTGACCTGCTCTTTCCGAGCACTTCCCGAACCCACGAGCGCGCGCTTCACCCTCGCGTGTCCGAGCGTGTGCACGGCAACGCCCGCTTGCGCGCCGGCTAAACAGAGCACCCCTCGCGCGTGCCCCATGAGGAGCGCGGCGCGTGGATTCTTGTAGCTGCTATAGAGTTCTTCGATCACGATGGAGCCCGGCTCGACCTGCGAAATAACTTCCGTGATTCCGGCGTGGAGCTCGTTTAAACGCTCCTCGAGCGTACCGCGAACGCTCGGCATCACGACGCCTGCCTCGATCAGATGGACGGTGCCGTTTCGCCGCTCGATCGCGCCGTAGCCGGTGATGCGCAAGGCCGGATCGATGCCGAGGATTCGCAAGGAGCTACTGGGCATGTGAGCCTATAGCGGTGGCCTTCCGTTGACGGTGACGTTGACCGACGAGCCCGGCGCGAGCGTCGTCCCGGCAGCAGGATCGGTTCCCACGACCTTGCCGTCCGCGCCGGCCGCCGTCGTGTATTCCCATTTTGCAACGGAGTAGCCGTCTTGCGACAGTGTCTTGATCGCTTCGGTCTTGAGCATTCCATCGGTGTCGGGTACTTGTCCCGATACCGACAGGGTGATCGTGACGGTGGTTCCTTGCGGACTCTGACCTGGCGGAGGATCTTGTGCGACGATCGTGCCGTTGTTTGTGCTCTGCTGCACGTAACGCACGCTATACTGGAAACCGGCGGCGATGAGCGCTTGGAGTGCGGCAGTGTATTCCAGGCCGGCCACGCTAGGAAGGCTCGCCAGCGGTCCGGTGCCGGCCGGCGGCGCGGTGCTGACCGGCGCCCCACTATTGACCACGACGTGAACGGTCGCGTTTCGATCGAGCTTCGTGCCCGCCGCGATACTTTGCGACGCAACGGTATCCGGCGGCGTTCCCGCCACGGTCTGCGTCGCGTCCAACGTTACGCCGAGTTCGCTCGCCTTTGACTGCGCGCTTTCGACTTTCATTCCGACGAAGTTTGGAACGATGACCGGTGCCGGGCCGTCGGAAACGACCAACGTGACGCGGCTGCCTTCGGGAACCTTCGCCCCCGGCTTTGGCGCCTGATCGATCACGTTGTCCTTGACCGTATTGTCGAAGCGGCGCACGAGCGTCACCGCAAAGCCATCCTGCTGCAAAGTTCTCGCGGCATCGTTCGCGTTATATCCGCGCACGTCGTCGAGCCCCAGCAGCGGCTTCCCATTGCTGATTACCAACTCGACGACCTGGTTCTTCTCGACCTTGGTTTGCGCCGGCGGCGATTGACGGATCACGTGATCGGGTGGAACCGTCTCGCTCGCGCTCTTAGTGAAGCGCGTTCGCAGGCCTGCATTAACGACGGCCTGCTGCGCCGCCGCTTGCGTCATGCCCGTATAGTCTTCGACGACGACGCCGGTTCCGAGCGATTGCAGCGGCCGGGCGAATAGGAAGTACCCCAGTGCCGTCGCTCCGATCAACGCGAGCACCAGCGCGGCAGCAATCCACGCCCTCCGGGCGGAACGCGGCGGTTCTTCTTCCCCTTCGGAAAGATACGGCCGATCGGGCATTGGGGAGCGTCGCGGCGGTAGCCGGCCGCGGACGGTCAACGTCTGCCCCGGTGCATCGTCGGCGATGCGATACCCCGCGATGCTGGGGCGTTCGCGAGCTTCGCGCAGGGCTGTGGCGAGCTCGCTTGCCGATTGGAAGCGGCGCTGCGGGTTCTTCTGCAGCAAACGATTGACGATGGCGGCCAAGGCCGGGCTGATACCGCTCGAGCGAACGTCGATTACCGGAACCGGATCGCCGATGTGTTTGAGCGCCACGGTTACCGCCGACTCTCCCGTATAGGGCAGCTTGCCCGTCAGCATTTGATAGAGCACGATGCCCATGCTGTACAGGTCGGAGGTCTCGTGAAGGTCGTGCTCCTGCGCCTGTTCGGGCGAGATATAGTAGACGCTGCCCATCACGAGTCCGGGCTTCGTCAGGGCCATCGTTTGTTGAGATACCGCACGCGCGATTCCGAAATCGGAAAGCTTCACGACGTCGTCTTTGGTCACGAGGATGTTGGCCGGCTTGATATCGCGATGGAGAATGCCCTGGCGGTGCGCGTAGGCGAGGCCACTGGCGATCTGCGCCGCATAGTCGATCGCGACGGGTTCGGGAATGCATCCGTCGGCGGCAATGATCTCGGCCAGCGACGGGCCGTCGACGAGTTCCATGACGATGAAGTAGGTTTCCCCCTCGTGACCGACATCGAACGTATTAACGATGTTGGGATGCGAGAGTTTCGCCGCGGACTCCGCTTCCTGGTAGAAGCGGCGAACGAACTCGGCATCGGCTGCATATTGCTCGCGAAGGACCTTTACTGCAACGCGTCGTCGAAGCAGAATATCCGTTCCGCAATAGACGATCGCCATGCCGCCTTCGCCGAGCTTTCGGTCGAGCCGGTAGCGGTTATTGAATATCCGCTCCTCGATCAATTCCCCGTGTTCTCCAGTGCCGTCTTGAGTACGTCCCGCGCGATCGGCGCGGCATAGGTCGCGCCGTACCCGACATTTTCAACGACGATCGCTACGGCGACCCGTGGATGCAGTGCGGGAGCGAAGGCGACGAACCATGCGTGCGATCGGCCCAGCGGATTGGTCGCCGTCCCCGTCTTTCCCGCAACAGTCACATGCGGCAGTTGCGCCGGCGTGCCGGTTCCACGCTGGACCACTGCGATCATCATGCTCGTTACCTTCGCGGCCGTATCGCTCGATACCGGGTTTGTGAGGGTCGCGGTAGCGAAGACGCTCGCAGGGATGCCGTCGCGCACGACTTGACGAACGACGTACGGACGCGGCTCCTCCCCCGCATTCGCAATCGTCGCGCCGATCAGCGCCATCTGCAGCGGCGAGACTAGCAGGGCGCCCTGGCCAAAACCCATTTGCGCTAACTCTCCGGGGACGATCGCGGCCTTCGGGGGTAGCCGAGCCGGCTCGGCCGGCAGTTGAAAATCCAGCGGAGTTCCGATGCCCCAGCGGTCGAGGTAGGCATAGAACGTGTCAACGCCCATTTTGAGTGCGATCTGCGCGAAGTCTACGTTGCTCGAGAGGGCGAATGCCGTCGTCAGGCCAGCGTATCCCGTCGCCTCGCTCTCGTTGTCGTGCAGCGTAAAATCGCCGATCTGCAGATAACCGGGATCCTCGAAATGCGAATCCATCGTGACCGTGCCGCTATCGAGTGCTGCCGATGCTGTGAAGATCTTAAACGTCGAGCCTGGCGGATAGAGACCGTCGAGCGCGCGATCGAGCAACGGAGCTCGCGCGTCATCGCGCAACCCTGGAAACTCCGCATCGAGGTCGTTCGGATCGTAGCTCGGCAGGCTTGCGATCGCGAGGACGGCTCCGGTCTGCGGGTCCAGGACGACACCCGCGGCCCGGCTGTAGCGCGATAACGATGAATAGAGTTCTTCTTGAACCGCCGGGACGATCGTCGTGACGATGTCCGCGCCCGAAGCGACATCGGTAGAGCCGCGAAGCGCGCCTGCAATTTGTTCGAGTTGCGCAATTGGATCGCCACTCGCGTCCGGAGGCGTGAGCGCGCGGTCGAATGCCGCTTCGATTCCGCTGGTCCCGTAGCGTTGCGAAGCGTAGCCGACCAGCGCAGCCGTCTGCGCACCCAAGGGATACTCGCGTTTTCCGGCTTCAGTCTGCGCGAGCACCGTCCCATCGCTCGCGAGGATGCGTCCTCGGTTCGCGTCGAGCAGTGCATGACGCGGATTGCTCGGACGCTGCGCGATCGCGGAAGCTATGACCAACTGCACGTACGCTTGGCGAATCGCTAGGATGACGAAAAGAATAACGAAGAAAGTCGCCAGCTCGCGAATCCCGCGGTTGGTCATGCTTCGCGAAGCACGGAGAAGCCCGACTCGGTTTTAACGGCCATGTACGTCCGCGAGCTTTCGCCCGAAATCGTCGCGTTGACGATCGACAGTGCGTGGCCTTGCGCGACGTCGCCGATCGCCAGCACCTCTTGTGCGCCGAGCTCTTCGAGCAATGGGGCTGCGACGTACGCGCACGCCGGCACGCTCTCGAAATGACGTTCCTCATAAAGGCCTTCGTGCCATGGACCCCGTTTGCCGAAGACTTGCGCGTGGTAATCCCAAGCGCACAGTTGGCGATCCTTCCAGGCGAACTCGTCACGCACGCACAACGAGCGGCATACCGCACACGCGACGAGGTCGCCATGTGGACGCGCGAGCCCCTCGGCGACTTCATCCGGGAGATCCTCGATGTTGAGCACGCTCCGCTGCTCGAAAACTTCGGGAAAGGGAGTTTCCCAACCAATTCTGGTAAGGATCTCGATATCGCGTAACGAGGCGACGAAAGCGTGTTCGTCCTCGGACGGAAACGTGCGATCGATCCATTCGAAGATGCCGTCGGCCGGAATGCCGACGTCCTGCCGCCCCTCACCGACGCAGACGCCGCGAGGGGTCCACGCCACCGGAATGAGGCGCGCCGTAACGATGCCGGCCGCCTTACCGGATTCGGTCGCAGTGCGAAAGCTACTCGTGCCGGCTAGCGTGTTAGCGTTGCCACCGAGGACAAAGACGCGCGGCTCCGATACTCTTGCAAGCTTCGCGGCGGCCCCGCCTTGCTTGCGAGCGCCTCCGCCAGCGCCCGCGCGGTATCTAAACTCGTCAAACACGCAATGCTCGCTTCGACCGCAGCGCGGCGAATCTTGTAAGCGTCGGATATTTCTCTGAGTCCTTTCGCGTCGTTGATAACCAAGTCGACTGCGCGCGAACCGATGAGGTCCAGTACGTGCGGCGATCCGTCCGCAATCTTGTTGATCCGCTCGCTCGCGATACCGCCCGCCTGTAAAAGCTCGTGCGTGCCGGGCGTCGCCACCAGCGTATGCCCCAGCGCGGAATATCTGCGAAGCACTGCAATGGATTCTTCCTTGCTTTCGTCGGCGATCGAAGCCAGAATGCGCGCGCCGGTACCCGGCAGCCGGATGCCCGCTGCAAGAAAACCTTTCCGCAACGCTCCACCAAAGGAGTCGTCGATTCCCAGCACCTCGCCGGTTGACTTCATCTCCGGGCCTAAGATGGTCTCGACCCCGCGCATTTTTGAAAACGAAAAGACCGGCACCTTTACCACGACGTACGGAACGTGAGGAATGAGGCCGATGCCGTACTCCATGTCGCGCAGCCGCTCGCCGAGCGCGACGCGCGTCGCGGCGGCGACGAGATTGATGCCGGTGGCCTTCTGGATAATCGGGACGGTACGGCTTGCGCGCGGGTTGGCTTCGATGATATAGAGCTTCTCGTCGTGCAGCACGAACTGGATATTGATCAGGCCTCGAATGCCGAGCTCTCGTGCGATCGCGTGCGTGATGCCGGCGATGCGCTCTTCCATTGCGGGCGGAATGATTTGCACCGGGTAAACGCTGATCGAGTCGCCGGAGTGAACGCCGGCGCGCTCGATGTGCTCGAAAATGCCCGGAACCAACAGGTCGTCGCCATCGAAAACGGCATCGACCTCGAGCTCGAGCCCGCGCAAGTACCGGTCGACGAGCAGCGGCGCTTCTGGGAGTATCGGCGGCGCAGATTCCGCGTACGCGGCTAACTGGGCCTCGTTATACACGATTTCCATCGCGCGACCACCCAAGACGAACGAAGGCCGAACGAGCACGGGAAAGCCCAGCTCGCGAGCGATCGCTCTTGCTTCACGGAAACTGCGCGCGGCCTTTCCTTGTGGTCGCGCGACGCCTAATCGCGAGAGCGCCGCATCGAACTGCTCCCGATTCTCGGCCATATCGAGCGACCTTCGGTCGCTCCCCAGGATCTGGACGCCGCGCCGGCTCAGTTCGCCCGCAAGATTGATTGCCGTCTGCCCGCCGAAGGCGAGCATGACCCCACTCGCGTTCGTCGCGCGATAGGCGGACTCGACTTCATCCGCTCCGGGCGGCTCGAAGATCAGCGTGTCCGATATGTCAAAATCCGTGGAGACGGTCTCCGGGTTGTTGTTGACGACGACCGGCGATCGGCCCGCCGCTTTGAGGGCCCAGGCTGCGTGCACGCAGCTGTAATCGAACTCGATGCCCTGACCGATGCGAATGGGGCCGCTTCCCACCACGACGACGGCCTGCGCGGGAGTTGGACGGATCTCGTCTTGCTCGCCCGGCGAGAGATAGTAGTAGGGCGATTTGGCTGGAAACTCCGCCGCCGCCGTGTCCACCATTCGGAAGGCCACCGCAGCGTTGCGCCGTTCGCCGCGCCGTTCGATTCCGACGAGTTCCGCGAGCTCGTAGAGCCAGAACCGGTCGATGGCCGAAAGCTCGTGAATTCGATCGATCGTTGCGGCCGGATCGTCGCCGCCGCGGCGCAGCAGCTCGCAGACGGCGAAAAGGCGCTCGTGCGTCGGTCGAGCGACGATCGCCTCGAGCTCGCCGTCACTCCACTCCATCAGCGGCCCGGTCAAGCTTTCGCGGCCGAGGTCGAGACCACGCACCGCTTTGAGCAAAGCTGCCTGGAAGGTTCGACCGATACCCATCGCTTCGCCGGTTGACTTCATCTGCGTGCCGATCACTTTGTCGGCGAAGGGAAACTTGTCGAAGGGCCAGCGCGGAATCTTTACGACGACGTAATCGAGCGCCGGTTCGTACGCGGCCTTCGTAATGCCGGTGACCGGGTTCTCGATCTCGTCGAGCCGCTGTCCCAATGCGATGCGCGTCGAAATCTTCGCGATCGGATAGCCCGTAGCTTTGGATGCCAGCGCGGAGCTGCGTGAGACGCGCGGATTGACCTCGATGATCGCGTATTGGCTGCTGTACGGATCGAGCGCGAACTGGATGTTGCAGCCGCCCTGTACGCCGAGCGCTCGAATCACGTTGATGCTCGCGCTGCGCAACATTTGATACTCGAGATCGGAGAGCGTCTGCGACGGCGCAACCACGATCGAGTCGCCGGTGTGAACGCCTACCGGATCGAAGTTCTCCATGTTGCAGACGACGATACAGTTGTCGCTGGCGTCACGCAACACTTCGTATTCGATCTCCTTCCATCCGAGCAACGACGTCTCGAGAAGGACCTGATGGATGAGGCTCGCGTTCAGGCCCGCATCCAGCATGGCACGCAGCTCCGTGTCGTTGGCAACGATGCCGCCGCCCGTGCCGGCCAGTGTGTACGCGGGACGCACGACGAGCGGGTATCCTGCCGTTTGCGCAAACGCGATGCCCTGCTCGATCTCGGTGACGATCGCGCTTTCCGCGACCGGTTCGCCGATCTCTTGCATCTTGAGCTTAAAGCGCTCCCGGTCTTCAGCGAGCCGAATCGTTTCGATCGGCGTACCGAGCAGCTCGATGCCGTGGCGTTGCAGCGCGCCCGCCTCGTCGAGCTCGACGGCGAGATTGAGGCCGGTCTGACCGCCAAGCGTGGGAAGCAACGCATCGGGACGCTCGCGCACGATGATCTCTTCGATCGATTGCGCGGTCAGCGGCTCCAGATAGACCGCGTCGGCAATCTCGGGATCCGTCATGATCGTCGCGGGATTCGAGTTGACGAGGACGACGCGATGGCCTTCCTCGCGCAGCGCGCGACATGCCTGAACGCCCGCATAATCGAACTCGGCAGCCTGGCCGATGACGATCGGCCCCGACCCGATAACCATGACATTCCGGCGCGACATGCTCGGGCCGTTGGTTTATCGGATTGGCCGCTCAGTCCCTCTAGAACGAAGCTAGGGCTGGAGCCACGTCATCTCCCAGTCGTTTCCACTGCGTTTGTATTCGATACGCTCGTGCATGCGGTTGGGGCGCCCTTGCCAGAACTCAAAATATGACGGCGCGAGCAAATAGCCCCCCCAGGAGTGCGGGCGTGGAACGGCTTCACCCTCGAAACGTTGTTCGAAGTGCGCGAAGCGTTCTTCAAGCACGGCGTGAGACTCGATTGGGGCGCTCTGTTCGGAGGCCCACGCCGCCAGCTGATGCCCACGCGGCCGTGCGTCAAAATACTCGTCGGAATCGCTCTCCGAAAGCATTGAGATTGCGCCCTCGATCCGCACTTGGCGCTCCATCCACGGCCAATAGAGCAGTGCCGCGGCGAACGGATTCTCGGCAAGTTCGCGGCCCTTGCGACTCTCGTAGGACGTAAAGAACCGCAGTCCGCGACCGTCGAGGCCGCGCAATAGCACCATTCGCGCAGAAGGATGGTCGTTCGCGCCGGCGGTCGCCAGGCACATCGCGATCGCCTCGATGCGGTTTGCACCACCCGCCTCGTCGATCCACTCCCTCAGTCGTGCAATCGGATCGTCGCTCACGGATAGCGACCGAGGCCGAAGCCAACCAGAAACGCGCACATCATGCCCAACGCTCCGGCAACCGCGAACTGCAGCGATGCATCGATGCGTTTGGGTTGGAGCGAAGTCGTTCGGCCGAGAGCCGAGAGCGCATCGCGCAACTCGGTCGCATTCTCGACTCGCGCGTAGGCGCCGCCGCTCACCTGCGCGTAGCCGCGCAACGCGTCTTCATCGATCGTGGCCTCCTCGTTCGTTCCCGGAATCAGACCGCCGTTCTGCGTACCGATGCCGACGGTGTAAACCGGGATGTGCTGATTTCCCAGCCGTTGTGCAACTTCCATCGGATCGCTCCCGCTATTGTTGACGCCGTCCGTAATGAGGACGATGGCGCGATGGCCGCTAGGAGGCAGCATTCGCGCGGCAAGCGCGAGGGCATCGCCGATCGCAGTAGCACCGTTTGGCGGCGGAATCTCATCGAGCCCCGAGAGAACGGCTTGATGATCCGCGCTGCGCGGTACGACGACTGCTGCCGCACCGGCGAACGAGATGATGCCGATCTGCGTACCCGAGGGGCTCTCGGCAATAAAGGCCCGCGCCGCAGCTTTTGAGGCTTGCGCGCGCGTCGGAAACACGTCGGTCGCGGCCATGGATCCCGAGGTGTCGATGCAGATGAAGACGCTGCCGTCGTGCGCCGGAAGCATCAGCTGCAGATGCGGACCGCCCACGCCAAGCACGAGCGCCGCGAACGCAACGAGCCAGAGGCCTTGCAACGCCCGTGGGATCCACGTTCTCGGCTTTGCCGCAGCCTCGAAAAACGCGATATTTGAATAGGCCAGGTCTTGCGTCGTCGCGCGCCGCTGCAGCATCGCATAAAGAAGCGCAAAAACGATGAGGGCGACGACCCCCAGCCCGAGGCGAAGCGGATGGTCGATCGTCACGATCGCAATCCAAAGGCCGCCGCCAGCGATGCGCCGCCGTCTTCTTCTCGCAAGAGCGCGGTGCGCCAGTTCGCCGCCTCGAAACGCCGTAACAGCGAAGCTTCACGTGCGCGAACGGCCGCGTGATACGCCGCCCGCTCCCGCGCCCCGACGTAGCCTCGTGTCGATCCGCCTTCCGCTCCGCGCAAACGGACGATGCCCGCCAGCGGAAGCTCCTCGTACCACGGATCGCGCGCGATCAGTGCGGTGCAGTCGAATCGCGCGCCGAGCCCGGCGAGTTCGAGATCCAAGGTGCTGTCGAGATCGTACCAATCCGAAATTGCCAGGAGCGCCGTTCCTCGCGGCAGCGCGGCGTAGGCCGTGCGCATGCTCTTCGTTAGATCGAATTCACCGGCATCGTCGCGCAACGCGACCGCGCGACGCGAGCCCCGCTGCAGTGCGGCCGGCGTAATGGAGCCGCCGGCGACGCGGATGCAGCGGTCCTCCGCCGTCGCGGCAGCAAACCAGTCGGCCAACGCCTCGCGTGCCGCCGTCAGCAAGGGCCGCTTTCGGCCGACCCGCATCGATGGCGAGGCGTCGAGAATCGCCGCCAGCGTCAACGTTACATCTTCGAGCACGACGCGGGTCTGAAGCTCGCCCGAGCGGGCGGTCGACGCCCAATCGATCCGGCGCACGTCGTCGCCGGGAACGTACCCGCGCAACTCGACGAACTCGTAGCCGTCGCCGCGAAAGATAGTCGGCGACCCAGCTCCGAAATGACGCGGCCGCCGCCGCGCTCGCAGCAACGCGTCGCGAATCGTCATGGCGCAGGAATCGCGGCGATCATCGCGTCGATAACGACGTCGGCGCTCACGTTCTCCGTCGCGAGCCGGTAGTTGAATCCGATACGGTGGCGCAACGCCGGTGCGGCGACCGCCCTTACATCGTCAGGCAGGGCAAAGTCCCGCCCATCTAAGAGCGCGCGGCCGCGCGCCAAGAAAGCCAGTGCGAGGGTCGCGCGAGGGCTCGCACCGTAGTCGATCAGTTCCACTGCCTTCAGCGAAGCGCCGGCGGCGGATTTTACGGCGACGCTTTGCGCGGCGCGCGTGATCGCGACCAGATCCACGATATATCTCTTGAGTTTTTCGTTCAACGTGCACCGCGTGAGCCGCGGCGCGCCAGGCGCGAACGTCGTCCAGCGTCGCTACGCAGCGAACCGGCTGCGTATCGGCCATCGCGAAACGGTCGAGAATCTGCAACTCTTCTTCACGCGTCGGATAGCCGACGTTGATCTTCATCAGGAAGCGATCCATCTGCGCGATCGGCAAGGCGTAGGTGCCTTCGGAGTCCAGCGGATTCATCGTCGCCATAACCACGAACGGATCCGGAAGCGCATGCGACTCGGGCCCGATGGTTACTTGGCGCTCCTGCATCGCTTCAAGCAATGCAGACTGCACTTTAGCGGGGGCACGATTGATCTCGTCGGCGAGCACGACGTTGGCGAAAATGGGGCCGAGCACCGTGGCAAACCTGCTTTCGCGCTGATCGAAAATACGCGTTCCCACAATGTCGCTCGGCAAGAGATCCGGCGTAAACTGAATTCGCTTGAAATCGCCCTCCAACGCGGCGGCCAACGAGCGGCAGGCGAGTGTTTTTGCCAAACCGGGCGGGCCCTCGAGCAGTACGTGCCCGTTGCAGAGCAACGCCAGCAGCAGCGCTTCGAGCACGCCATCTTGCCCAACAATCGTCTTCGCGAGCGCCGCGCGCAGATCGCCGGGCTGTCGCTCGACCGTCACGTTAGCGAGTCCGCGTAGCGTTCGAGCGCGGCGCCGGCGTCGTCGATGGCGGCGGCCAGATCTTCATCGTAGGTGAACGCGCTCCGTTCGAGTGCGACGAGCAAGTCGCGCAACGGACCTTCGCTGCAGCCGGGCCGGCGCAGCACATCGCCCAAAGTTTCGCCTTCGGGCGCACCGATGCTACGCCACACAGCGGCGCGAACGCGGACCGCAGCCGATCTGGTGCGTTCGGCTCGAAGCACGAGGAGCGCATCGTCTATTTGACGCCGGCGCAGCTCGGCTTCGCTGGGCTCCCGCTGGTACGATACGGGTTCGACCACCGGTGCGGGAGCCGGCGCGACCGGCGCGCGCCGGCGGAGGAGGATTATCGTAAGAACGGCGGCTCCCACCAACAACGCGAGCCAAATCAGCGCCGCAAAGATCCTGGCGACGTAGCGGAACAGGCCGCCGGCCACGCCGTTGGCAATGCGCGTCGCCGACGAGTGGACCGAGAGCGGCAGGTCGTTGGTAAACCACTGCTTCGGCTTGCCGTCCCGCGCGTCAATCGCTTGGAGTGTTGCGGGCGCAATCGCGAAGCGCCCCGCGTCATGCACGACGACCGTGACGACCTCCCGGTACTGCGTTCCGCGAGGGTCGCTAAGCGTCTGGCGTTCGTCGCCGAGCAGTTCGAGCTGTGCCAGCATCGGAAGCTGGAGGTTCGTGATCTGGCTGACGCGTTCGCGAACGTGCAGCGTGACGATCACATGAAAGGGTACGTCAACCTGCGGCTGCATCGTGTCCGTCGACAGCACGAAGGTCTGAACGGTCAAGCGCTGCAGCGTCTGCCCCCCGCCGGTTCCGGCGGAGGCAAGGTACGCGAGGGCGATGAGGATTAGCGGCGCGGTAAGTTTTCGAGCCATTGCGCGAAGAGATGACGTGCGTCGAAGGGTCCGGGAGAGGCCTCCGGATGGAACTGTACCGCCTCAATGGGCAACGTGCGGTGCGCGAACCCCTCGTTCGTGCCGTCGTTGAGATTCGTCATCGTCGCCTCCAGTTCGTCCGGCAGCGAGCGCGCGTCCACTGCATAGCCATGATTGTGCGCGGTTACGATCACGGTGCCTTCACGGAGCTGCATCACCGGTTGATTCCCTCCCCGGTGCCCGTAAGGCAATTTATAGGTTCGGGCGCCGCACGCGATGGCGAGGAGCTGGTGGCCGAGGCAAACGCCGAAGAGCGGCTTGCGTCCGACCAGATTGCGCAGCACGTCGATCGTCTCGACCAAATCCGCCGGATCGCCGGGCCCGGGCGAGATCACGACGGCATCGGGATCGTACGCCAATACCTCTTCGACGGTTACGTCGTAGGGAACGACGGTAATCTGCGCGCCGAGCGCTTGCAACTGCTGCAGAATGGCGCGTTTGACACCGCAGTCGATGAGCACGATCGCAGTGCCTCTTTCCGTTCCCTGCGAGTAGACTTCTTGCGTCGCCACACTCGGGACGAGCAGTTTGGTGTTCGCCGTCCGAACGAAGTCGGTAAGTTTGCGTTCGGCGTCATCGAGCGCGGCTTCGCCGGCGGCAAGAGCCGCCCAAATGGTTCCATGCTCGCGTAGCGCAATCGTGATCGCGCGAGTATCGGCACCGATTAATGCCGGCACGCCGCACTCGTCGAGCCACGACGGAAGACTTTGCTTCGCGAGATAGTGCGACGGATGGTGCGCGATCTGCTTGATCACCGTTCCCGCGGCACACGGCCGCCGAAACTGGGCGGCGCTGCCGGAAATCCCGTAGTTTCCGATCATTGGGTAGGTAAACGTGAGAATTTGCCCGGCATACGAAGGGTCGGTCAAGGCTTCTTCGTAGCCGGTCATGCCGGTGTAGAAGACTGCCTCGCCAAGTGCAATGCCCTGCACGCCGAGTGCGTGACCGTCAAAGCGGCTGCCGTCGGCAAGGAAAAGCGCTGCCGGAGTCTGCGAAGCAGTCACCCCGCAAGCTCCGTGTCGCAATAGCGCAGGTCTCCGCCGACGATGGTCGCGAGCACTTTGCATGGCAGGCGGCGACCCGCGAATGGCGTCGACTTCCCCTTCGATGCAAACTTTGAGGGATCGACGATCCACGAGCGCTGGGCAAAAATCGTCACGTCGCCCGGCGCTCCCGGGCGCAGCGTTCCGGCATCAATGCCGAGAATTTCGCGCGGGGTTCGTCGATAGCAGCTCCACGAAGCGCATCGTGGGTAAATCCGGCAGCGCGCCGGCATAGGCGCCGACGGCGATCTCCAATCCGGTAAAGCCCGGAGCGGGGTTGGCGGCATCCAACTTCTCCGCTTCGGTGTGCGGCGCGTGGTCGCTCGCCAGCGCATCGATGGTTCCGTCGCGCACAGCCTGGCGCAGCGCCGCGACGTCGGCCTCCGAACGCAGCGGCGGATTAACGTGGGCGGCTGCGCCGATCTCGAGAGCATCGGCAGCCGTGAACGTGAGATGGTGAGGAGTCGCCTCGCATGTAACGTCGGCGCCCCCCGCGCGCGCCGCGCGGACCAGCTCCAACGCTCCGCGCGTGGAGAGGTGTGCGAGGTGCCAAGCCTTTCCACTCTCTGCCGCTATGACGAGATCCCGCGCGACGATTCGGCCCTCGGGCTCGCAGTGCGAGATAAAGACGCCCGCAACGCCACGTGCGCGCAATGCGGCGCCGGCGAGCACGCCGGCGTCCGCCACGGTATCGCCGTCGTCCGAAAAGCCCATGGCGCCGGCTCCCGCTAATGCGGCAAAATCGCATGCCTCGCGCCCTTTGCGGCCAAGGGTAATCGCGCCGATTGGGTAAACGCGGCAGCGCCCGGAATGTTGCACGCTCTGCGCCAGCCACTGTAGCGTCGCGGGGGCATCGAGCGCCGGATTCGTGTTCGGCATGCAGGCGACGCTGCTGAACCCTCCACGCACCCCAGCCTCCGTTCCGGTGGCGATCGTCTCCTTCTGTGGAAAGCCGGGTTCGCGCAAATGAACGTGCATGTCGACGAAGCCGGGTGCGACCACGGCGCCTGCGGCGTTCAGTACGGTCTCGCCTTCAAGGGGTTCGAGATGCTCGCCGATCTCCGCGACGATTCCGTTGCGGATTCGCACGTCGCGAACGGCATCGAGCGCCGTAACGGGATCGACGACTCTGCCGCCCGCAATGAGAAGACCCGTCATTGAAAACCTTACAGACTTCTCGCGTTAACGAGCAGATCCAGTACCGCCATCCGAACGGCCACGCCGTGGTGTACTTGACGCGCGTAGCGCCAGCCGGCGAAATCCAGCACGGAATCGTCGAGCTCCATTCCGCGATTGTACGGACCGGGGTGCATGACGATCGCATCGTTACGTAATAGGTGGAGCCTGCGGTGATCGAGCCGATAGCCGGCGACATACTCTTCATCGGAGATAGGCATCGCAGCAAAACGCTCTCGTTGAATGCGCAGCAAGATGACCGCGTCGACGTTGGGCAGCACGGCGTCGAAATCGCGCTCGACGAGAACACCTTCGCCTGCATACGTGCTCGGCAGGAAACCTTCGGGGCCGACCAGCACGACGGTCGTCCCGAGCCGCGAAAGCCCGCGGATTGCGGAATGCGCGACGCGGCTATGAAGAACGTCACCGACAATGGCAATCGCTCGCCCTTTGAGGTCGCCAAACTCTTCGATGAGCGTGTAAATATCGAGCAGGGCTTGCGTCGGGTGCGCGTGCGCGCCGTCGCCCGCGTTGACGACGTGACCGTCGAAGCCCAGGGCGAGGCGCTGCGGAAAGCCCGCTTCGGGGTGACGAACGACTAAGACCGAGACCCCCATCGCGCCGAGCGTAATTGCGGTGTCTCCCAGCGTTTCGCCCTTGCTCGTGAAGCTCAGGTTACGCGGTGCGAGATTGACGACATCGGCCCCCAATCTCAGTTCGGCCATGTTGAAGGATGTGAACGTCCGAGTACTCTCTTCAAAGAACAAGTTGACGCACGTCTTGCCGGCCAGCCGTCGCCCCGGCGCCGTTTGTTCGAACGCCGCGGTCTGCTCGAAAACTTGGGCGATCTCTTCAGCCGTCAGATCGTCCAGATCGATCAGGCTACGGCGGATCCGCATCGGCGTGTCCTAGTATCGTCACTTCGTCTGAAGGACTGACTTCGGGCGAGAGTTCGACCTTCACTCGTTGATTCGGTGACGTCGGCGTAAAGCGGCCAACGTAGTCGGGCTGAACCGGGAGTTCCCGCAAGCCGCGATCCACGAGAACGCAGAGCCGAATCGCCGCCGGGCGCCCGAGATCGGTCACGGCATCGAGCGCCGAACGAATGGTTCGGCCCGTGTACAACACGTCGTCGACGACGATGACCACTCGGCCGGAAACGTCAACGGGAATCTGCGAATCCGGCAGCTCGTGCGTGACGCGGTCATCGCGGTAGAGATTAATGTTCAGAAAGCCGAGGGCGGGTCTGCAACCACTGATGCGCTCGATCTCAGCCGCGAGCCGAACGGCCAGCGCCTCGCCACCGCGCCGTACACCCAACACGACCAGCCCCTCTTGAGCCTGGTTCGGTTCGACGATCTCGTGAGCGAGCCGCGCGATGATCCGTGCGATTTCATCGCTGCGCGCCAAAACGCGACGCGCTGCCGTCGCCGTCATGCCGGTTCCTTCAACGCGCGTAGTGCCGCTTCGACTCGCGCCAACTCGCTTCGATAGGCTTCCAGCTTTTCGCGCTCTTTGGCGACGATCTCCGGAGCCGCCCTCGAGACGAAGGATTCATTGCCCAGCTTCTTCTCGCCGCGGTCGATTTCCGAAAGCAAATGCCGTACCTCCTTGCCATAGCGTTCTTCCAACACGCCGTGCGGCGCTCGCACGGTGACGGCTGCCAGGCCCTCCTCCAACCTCTCCCCGGTCGCAGCCGATCGCTCGATGGTGGCCGCGCAGAAGAGAACGAGGAGCTGCGCCATTCCCTCAGGTACGTTCGCCGGAACCTCGAGCGTCACTCGTTCTTTCGGAGGCAGTCCCAGGTCGGCCCGCAGATTGCGCACCCGTTCGACTGCGCGCTGGAGCGTTTCAAAGCCCCGCGCCTCGCTCTCAAACGCCGGAATCTCGCGCGGGTCGGGCCAAGTCGCCGTTACTATCGTCGGTCCATCGTGCGGCAGAGCCAGCCAAATCTCTTCGCTGATAAACGGCGCGACGGGATGCAGCAGCCTCATTGCGTTGTTCCAAACGAAGGAGAGCACGGCTGCCCGGCTCGAGTAATTTCCCGGCGCCTTTGTCGCTTCGACGTACCAATCGCAAATCTCGTACCAAAGGAAGCGCCAAATGCACTCGGCGGCACTCCCGAAGTCGTACGCGTCGAGTAGCTCCCCCATTCGCACGACGGTCTCACGAAGCCGCGTGAGGACCCACCGGTCGGCCGGAGTCAACGCACCCGCCTCCGGCAGGGCCAGCGCCGAGGGCAAACCTTCCGGCAGCGCAAGCATATACCGCGTTGCATTCCAGATCTTGTTGTTGAAGTTGCGCGCCTCTTCGCAACGCGACTCTTGATAGCGAACCTCCTGGCTTTCGAGGCGCATCTGCCGAAGGATCGAGAGGCGAAATGCGTCCGCGCCATACTTCTCCGCAAGCTCCATCGGATCGATGGTATTGCCGAGGGACTTCGACATCTTGCGCCCGGCTGAATCGAAAACCAACGGCGTAATGACGACGTCGCGGAACGGAACGCGTCCCATGAAGTGCAGCCCCAGCATTACCATCCGCGCCACCCAAAGAAAGAGTATCTCGCCGCCGGTAATCATCGTCTGGGACGGGTACCAGCAACGCAGCTCCTCCGTCTGTTGCGGCCAGCCCAAGATAGAAAATGGCCAGATCCCGCTGGAGAACCACGTGTCGAGCGTGTCGGGATCGCGTGTGATCTCGCTCGTGCCGTACGTGGCGTGCGCGAGTTCGAGGGCCTCTTCTTCGCTCTCGGCGACCACTTCGCGGCCGTCGGGCGTGTACCAGACCGGCAGCCGATGCCCCCACCAAATCTGGCGCGAGACGTTCCAGTCGCGGATGTTTTCCAACCATCGCTCGTAGGTGCGGCCGTTGCGCTCCGGCACGAACCGCAGCCGCCCGTCCCGATAGGCATCCAACGCCGGTTTTGCCAGCGGCGCCATCTTCACGAACCATTGCAGCGAGAGCAAAGGCTCCGTGACATCGCCGCTTCGATCGCTGGTCGCAACGGCATGGCGATGCGGTTGCGCATCGAGAAGCACGCCGCACCGCTCCAAGTCGGTCACGATTCGATCGCGCACTTCGAACCGGTCGAGACCCGCATACGGGCCGACGTTCACGTCGGTGCCCGCGATTCGCGCATCGAGCCCGATAACCGACGGCATTTCGAGAGCGTGCCGTACGCCGATCTCGTAATCGACTTGGTCGTGCGCGGGCGTTACCTTGACGGCTCCGGTTCCGAACTCCACGTCAACCGCTTCGTCGGCGACGACCGGTATCGCGCGCTCGAAGAGGGGAGGCAACCACACACTGCGGCCAATGACGTTCGAGTAACGGGGATCCTGCGGGTGAACCGCGATTGCGACGTCTCCCAGCATCGTCTCCGGCCTGGTCGTCGCGATCTCGATACCATCGCCGCGATCCTCTTTTGAAAATGGATAGCGGATGCGCCAGAGCGTGCCGTCGCGCTCCACGTACTCGAGCTCGGCATCCGAAACGGTCGTTTGCGCGGTGGGATCCCAGTTGACGAGACGCGTTCCGCGATAGATAAGGCCGTCGCGATAGAGCTGGACGAAGACGCGGCGGACCGCCGCGGAGAGTGCTTCGTCCATCGTGAAGCGCGAGCGTTCCCAATCGGGTCCGAAACCCAGACGGCGAAACTGCGCGTCGATCTGGCCACCGTAACTGCGCGACCACTCCCATGCATGCGCAACGAAGCCTTCGCGGCCGAGATCCTCGCGCCGCACGCCCTTCTGCGCCAACTGCTTGACGAGAACGGCCTCGGTGGCAATCGCCGCATGATCGACGCCGGGCAGCCAGTCCGAATTGTTGCCCAGCATTCGATGGTAGCGCGTAAGCACGTCCATCGGCGTGAAAGTCGAACCGTGCCCCAAGTGAGCGCGCCCGGTGACGTTGGGCGGAGGCATGCATATAATGAACGGCGGCCGCGCGGGATCGGGTTCTTCGTGAAAGTAGCCGTTACGCTCCCATTGCTCGTACAGACGCGGCTCGACCGCCTGCGGGTCGTAATGCTTTGGGAGTTCCATGGGTGCGCCAGCGTTCCGCACTGCCATCCACGCAGCCTTCATGGCTCCACTTCGGTGCTAGGAGCTTAGCGAACCGGGGATTAGGGGTCAGATTTGCCCTAGGTCGCGGAGCGGCGGCCCGAAGTTTACAAATTAGTAATCGAGGGACGCCGCGACAAAGACATAGGGCAAATATGGCCCCTAAGCCGGCATGTCTTTCTTTTGTTCGTGGTAAATTAGCGTCGGCGCTTCTTTCTTCTCGATGACGTCTTTGTTGACGACGCACTTCTTGACGCCTTGAAGCGAAGGAAGATCGTACATGACCTCGAGCATCGTCTCTTCGAGAATCGAACGCAAGCCGCGAGCGCCGGTCTTACGGCTCTGGGCTTTATGCGCAATCGCTACCAGTGCTTCTTTGGTGAACTGAAGATCGACGCCGTCCATGCCGAGGATCTTTTGGAACTGACGAACGAGCGCGTTGCGTGGCTCGGTAAGGATCCGGCGCAGAGCCAGCTCGTCGAGCGCATCGAGCGTGACGACGATCGGCAGACGACCGATGAACTCGGGAATCAATCCGAAGCGGAGCAAATCCTCCGGCATTAGCTGCTGGAAGAGTTTGCCGATGTGCAGGTCGCGTTTGCCCTCAGGATTTGCGCGAAATCCCATGTTGTTGGCGGCAACGCGCGCCTCGATGATGCGCTCGAGCCCGTCAAAGGCTCCGCCGCAAATGAACAGCACGTTGGTCGTGTCGATTTGAATGAACTCTTGGTGCGGATGCTTGCGTCCGCCCTGCGGCGGCACGTTGGCCGTCGTACCTTCCAAGATCTTGAGCAGCGCCTGTTGCACGCCCTCGCCGGAAACGTCGCGCGTGATTGAAGGGTTCTCGCTCTTGCGCGCAATCTTGTCGATCTCGTCGATGTAGACGATGCCCTTCTCCGCGCGCTTCACATCGTAGTCGGCGGCTTGGATGAGCTTGAGCAAAATGTTTTCGACGTCTTCGCCGACGTAGCCGGCCTCGGTCAGCGACGTGGCATCGGCCATCGCTAAGGGGACGTCGAGAATCTTCGCAAGCGTCTGCGCCAGATACGTCTTGCCCGATCCCGTCGGACCAACCAGCAAGATGTTCGATTTCTGCAGTTCGACGTCGTCGGCGCTTGCGCCGGCGTTGACGCGCTTATAATGATTGTAAACGGCGACCGCTAGCGATTTCTTCGCGCGTTCCTGGCCGATCACATATTGATTGAGGATGTGATTAATCTCTTTAGGCTTCGGAATGTTACGAAGCTTGAGATTATCGTCGACGTTCTTGTAGAGCTCTTCTTCGATGATCTCGTTGCACAACTCGATGCATTCGTCGCAAATATAAACGCCGGGCCCGGCAATGAGTTTGCGGACCTGCTCCTGCGATTTGCCGCAGAAGCTGCACTTGAGCTGACCCTTATCGTCTCCGAATCGGAACATCGTGCGCCCGGGACTCCTCCACTCCGGTTATGCCGGCACCGGTAGGCTCGTGTGGCTTGAGATGATCTGGTCGATTATACCGTAATCCTTGGCCTCTTGGGCAGTCATATAATAGTCGCGTTCGATGTCCTTGAGAACCTGTTCGATCGGCTTCTTGGCCGTCTCCTCATAGATTCGCGCCACCGTAGTGCGGGTCGCGATGAGGTCGCGGGCGGCGATTTCGACGTCGGTGGCCTGCCCGCCGATCTGCGAGACCCATGGCTGATGGATGACGATCTTGGAGTTCGGGAGCGCGTAGCGCTTGCCTGGGGCGCCCCCCGTTAACAAAATGGAACCCATCGACGCGGCAAACCCCATGCAAATCGTCGCTACGTCGGGCCTGATAAAGCGCATCGCATCGTACACCGCCAGGCCGGCCGTCACGCTGCCGCCTGGGCTGTTTAAATACATGTCGATATCTTTATCCGGGTCTTCCTTCTCCAAAAAGAGGAGTTGCGCGATCACCAGGCTTGCAAGGTGATCGTCGATCGGGCCGCCCACGAAGACGATACGATCCTTGAGGAGCCTCGAATAGATGTCATACGCTCGTTCGCCGCGCGCCGTTTGCTCGACGACCATCGGCACCAAATGTCCCATATGGCGCTTAACTACGACGCGGCGTCTGAAGTTTCTTCGTTGGGCACGACCTCGGCGTTGTCAATTAGCAGTTCGAGCGTCTTATTCCGCACGATGCCGTCCATCAGGGAGAGTAAGTTATTGCCCAAGGCCTTGCGTATTCGGGCGGGGGGTTGACCGTAGCGGCGTGAGAGTACCTCCAGTTCCGCAGCGATGTCGGCCGGAGTCGCAGTAATGTTTTCTGCCCTGGCGATCTGCTCGATGAGCAGGGTCGTCTTCACGCGCGATTCCGCCGCGGCGCGATAGCTCTCGCGCAGTTCCGCTTCGGTCTTTTCGATTCGTTTCAAGTACTCGTCGAAGCTCGGCCCGCTCCCGGCCGCCGTCGCGGCGTCCTCCATTAAACGGTCGAGCTCGCCCTCCACCATCGATGGCGGCAAGGCAAAATCGTGTTCCCCCACAAGTCGCTCGAGGATTGAGCTACCAATTATACGGCGGGCGCGGCCCGCCGCGACGGCTGTGAGCCGGCGGCGTAAATCTGCCCTCAGGTCGTCGAGGGTCTGATTGGTCGAGACGGCTTTAGCGAGTTCGTCGTCAAGTGGCGGAAGCTCAAACTCTTTGAGATCGTGCAGCTTCACGGCAAAGACCGCCGCTTTTCCAGCCACAGGCGGCGACGGGTAGTCGTCGGGAAAGCGCAGCTCCACGTTCTTACTCTCGCCGGGAGCCATGCCGACGATGCCCGCAATAAACCCTGGTACGAACCGGCCCTCGGAAAGTTCGATCGTCTCCCCGGCGCCGTGACCCCCTTCAAAGCGGACTCCGTCGATCGTGCCCTCGTAGTCCAGCGACGCCACGTCGCCGAGCTGCGCCGGACGCGAGACGGGAACGAGGGTGGCCCGCTCTTTGGCCAGGGCCTCGAGGCTCCTCTCGACGTCCGCTTCAGTTACCTCGACGGGCGGACCCGTCACCGTGACGCCCTTATAGGGGCGCAACTCGATGGACGGACGCACCTCAACGGTCGCCTTCATGCGGGTGGGGCGGCCGTCGTTCTCCTCGAGAACCTCGAGCTTGGGTCGATCGACAGGGTCGAGATCGTGCTCGCGGATCGCCTTCGCGTAGACCTCGGGGAGGACGTCCTCGACGGCCTGAGTCGTGACGGCCTGACTACCGTAGGCCTGCTCGAAAATTTTCCGCGGTACCTTACCCATCCGGAAGCCGGGCAGCCGAACGTTCTTCACGAGCTTTCGAAAGGCACGATCCTCGGCCGCGGCAAGCTCCGGGCCGGTGATCGAAAATTCGAGCGCCACTTGGGTGGGGGCGAGCCGAGTTAAGGTGGAGTTGGTCATAAATAAAGAATTAGCGGAAGACGAGATTCGAACTCGCGACCCTCGCCTTGGCAAGGCGATGCTCTACCACTGAGCTACTTCCGCATGCCTGGTAGGTGCCCGGGGCACGACAGTTTGGGCAAGCAGAGACTCGAACTCTGACGGGTCGCCCCACTGGATTCTAAGTCCAGCGCGTCTGCCAGTTCCGCCACTTGCCCGGCGACTGCGATAGATAGAACGCGCCGAGTGCTTTTCCTCCTGGTTCATTGACGAGAGTAATCGCAGAGCTGAAGGCTGCTCCCAGATTGACGTGTTAGCGTCCGACGTATGACCCGCGAAGATCTCGAAGCTTCTATCCAAGCGATTAAACGTTGGGCCCGGGAAGAAATCGATCAGCTCGTCTACGCGGGCACCCGGCCGGTCTCAATCTGCTCGACGGTCGAAGCCGCTGCACGCGAAGCCGCGATCGCGCACGCCAACTCGATCGTTCACGCGGCAGAGATTGCCGAGATCGAGGCCGTCTCGGATTACGTGAGCGAATGCTTGAACGCCGATCTCCATCACGAAGAGCGACCCGCGCTACCGTCGTCGCTCCCCGAACGCACGCTAGAGCGCTTCCGGATGACGGGCACGATACTTCGAGGCGAAGCTCTGCATCAATCGTACTGAACGTTATCGCCCGCCGGGTTTCGTGGACGAGACGTTTGTTCACCCAAAACCCTCGCGCAAGTCGCCCGGCGGACTCCCCGTAAAGTGAACGTTCTTGGGCCTTCAGGAGTTCACGGGCCGACAAATAGAAAAAGCCCGACGCCGTAAAAATCTTCCAGCATCGGGCTCTTCGCTACTTACACCGCGAGGGACTTGAACCCCCAACCAAGTGATTAAGAGAAGCACGAAACGCCGCGGGTGCGGCGTTTTTCTTCGACGATCTACTCGTTGGGGCGCGATCTAACCCCCTGTTTCCGAGGGCTTAGGCGGTACCGATTGGCGGTACGCTAGCTTCCCTGGACGGACCCCTTCAACGTGAACGAGCCGGTCGCCGTGAACTGATACTCCTGACCCCACGGGTTCTTGGCCGTAAACGTGATGCCGTTGCCGGCGTCGATCTTCGTGTCGATCGGCGCGCCGGTCAAGAACGCTTCGCCGTCTTGGACGAGATCCTCGATGATCTCCTTGCCGTCCGTGCCGGATAGGCCTTGAACCGCCGTTTTGACGTCGGCCACGAGGCCGGCGCCGGTCATGAGGACTTTACTTGGGTCGAGCGTCATGCATGGTCTCCTAGCTAGGATGCGCGCTGCGGGCGCGCGCCGTTTACCCGCGGAGGTGCGGGAAATCTTTAGTGGGTCAGGCGCGCCATGCTTTCGGCCGTCGGAGGCGCCGGCGGTTCGTCGTGAATCGCCACCGCTACGACCGCTACCGGTGTCTCGTGATCGACCCACCAAAGGATCGACCGACCGACGGCCGCGAGCACGATGCACGCGCCGGCGATCGCGCCGAGCAGCGTGTCGATCGCGATGATCCACGGCCGGAGCATTACGAGCTCGGCGCGCGTTTCGATCGGCGCGAGCGCACCGATCGTCGTCAAAGCCATTCCCGCCATAGCTGCAAGGCCCGTAACGGCCGTGGCGAGCGTCCAACGCGGTCGCAGTAGCAGTTTCATTGCGGCAGTATGCTCGCGACGCCCTTAGTGATGTAGCCGTGCCAACCGCAACCGCCGTTGAGCTTGACGCTCGTGCTGCCAGGGCCAACGAACGTTAGATCCCCGAGCCCGCTGCCCCGCGGATTCCAGCGACCGGGAAGGGGGAACTGATCAGCTTTTACGCCGCGGCCGTTGAACCAGCAAACGACCATGTGCGTGCCGACGCGGCCGCCGTTGGCAGCGAAGCACTTGGGGCACAGGAACGAGACGCCTTGCGCTGCCGAAAGCGTCGGGACGTCCTCCCACCCATTATCGACCGCGACGATGAACGTCGCCTCGAGCTGCTTGAGGCTGAGCGGTTGCGGGGCCATAGAACCTCCGGGAGTAGCTATCGCGCCTTGAGCGCGGCCACGTACAAGTGCGTGCGGAAGCGCAGCGCCTCGGCCGACGCGATTCGCATGCCGTCGCTAAGATCGAGTCCTGGCGGCATCGCATGCAGCGAACCGAGATCCCACCGCTCGCCACGGTAGTCGTCGTACATCGCGCACGTCGCGTGCGTCTCGATGTTAAACTCGCCGGTCGTATTGATCGGTCCGGGGACGTTGCCAGAATCATTGCTACTCGGATGCGTCTCGCCCGGCGCCGGAACTTTGCCGAGCGCGTCGAGTCCGTAGCTAATACAAGCCGCCGCGCCGAACGCGCACAGGAATTCTAGCTCGTGCAGCTGCACGCCGTCGGGTCCGAAGTCGGTCGTCGTGGCGCCGTCCATTCCGGCGATCGCGATGCCGATCGCGCCCGTGTTGCGCTGCCATGTGTGCGACGCCGGCACATTGCTGTTGAGGCCGGGCATGTTGTCGCGAAAGTCGTGCGTGAGCTTCATGACCCATTGATCGTTTTCGAGGTTGACCTCGCCGTTGTAGGCGCTGTCGAGGCACCCGAACGGTTCCACCGCCCAGTGGTAGTAAATACGCTTAAGCAAGGATCCCGGGAAACCAGGAAACGTGCGCGCAATCGCCTGCGCAGCTGCAACGGCTTGCGCAAGCAGCGGCGCGTTCGGGTTGAAGTCACCGAGCGGTGAAAAGTCCATCTCAGCCCCCTAAGTGCTGCAGCTGGCGCTGACAGGGATGCTCGTCGAGCTGCCGCCCCCGCTTGCAACGAGTTCGAACTGTAGATGGCTCGTTACATTGAAGGTCAGCTTTCCCGACGCCGCGAGCGTATCGGCCGGCGCCGGAGTTGCACCGAGGTCCGACGTACCGTGAATGACCTCGTACGTCGCACCATCGTTGGCATCTTCGGCGGTCAGCGTTGTCGAGTTGAACGTTGCGGTGGACGGCGCCGAAACCGTGCAGTACTTGTAGCCTTGCACCGACAGCACCCACGGCGCCGGCGTTGCGCCGGTGAACGTGTAGGTCTGCGGCCATGTGACGGGAAGCGGCGGCTCTTGTGCGACCGCCGCGTGGGGAACGAACGCCGGCGAAATCGCAAGTGCCAATACCAGCGACCCCAGCATTGTAAGCAGGGTTTTTCTCATGAGGTACCTCCGAAGCGAGTCAGTGAATTGGGGAAGCGCGGGGAACGGGAAAAGCCTTATGCCAACGATCTGCTAGCCGATTGCATTCAGAACACGCAGACACCCATCAGCTTTGCGTCCACGCTGGAAGCGAAGGTATACGCGACGGCGTTTGCGCCGGCGGTTGAAGGCGTCATATGGAACCCTTGTATGGAGCGGTTCGTGATTGCGGAGTTCGCATCGAGCGTCATGCCCGTGATTGCCGTTGGAAGGTTGGTGTTGTTGTTGTTGCAGATCGCGCCGATCAGAAGGCCACCCGCACGAGTTGACTCCACGTCGTACGTGTCAGACGAGCCGTTGAAGTCCAGCGCGACCGCAAGGGATGGAGCCGCGTTGGATATCTCGTAGATCATCACCCCGCCGTTGCCGCTCCCGTAGGAGTTTGGGGCCTGAGTAGTGCTCTCGCTCGCTCCCGCGACCTTCCACATCACTTGACTGTAATCCGTACCGCCCGATTGCAGCGCGCTGAGAGCGTTCCACCCTTGGCTCGTATTTACGGTAATGCTCGCGGAATTGTCGACGAATGCGATGAGTAGGTTGCCGGTCGTTGGGGCCGCGCCGAACGTCGCGCTGGTACCGCCCGGATAGGGTCCGGAGTTTTCCGCGGTCTGCACGATGCCAGGCGATGTGCCGCCGACATTGACCTGCACCCATGCTGAGCCGTTCCACGCAAACGTGTTGAAGGTGTCCGTCTCATAATAAAGCGCGGTGCCTCCGGAGGGAACGGTCGGCGACGATGGTCGCGCTGCATGCGTGCCTCTTCCGAGATATGCGTTTACCAGCGTAGATGCAGACATTGGTCCTCCACTAAATCAGCGACCACGAGCTGCCGGTCCAGATATAGCTGTTGCCGGAGTCGGTCGCTAAGTAGAAAGCGGTCGCATTGGGCGGCACGTTTGGCGACGCCGGAATATCGGCGTACAGTCCGGCGCCGAGATACTCCGGAATTCGGCACGTGTACGGTATTGCAACGCCGATCGTCTGACCGAGCGTGTCGTCGATCAGCGCGGGCGGACTTTCGCCGGTAACGAGCGGTAGAACGCCGCCTGTGGCCTCGAGGGTGAGATTGCTGCCGCTTGTGCCGATATTCACCGAACCATCCGGCGACGTCACGCCGACGGCTCCGGTCAAAGATTCGATCGACGAAACTCCGCCGCCACCGCCGGCGGCTTGCCAAGAAGGATCCGCACTGCTGCCGTTGCTCGTCAGAACGTAGCCCGACGTTCCCGGCGCTATCAGCGCCCAACCTGAGGCGCCGCGCTCGAGGATTGCACCGCGCGTGTTGCCGATTGCTGCATCGATGAGAGCGCTGAGCGTTACGTTGACCCACGCGGATCCGTTCCAATACAGCACGTTGTCGGTCGCGAGCGACGTAAGCGTTACGTCATTTAGCTGCGCGATCGCGTCGGCGCTTTGCCATGCGGAACCGGTGTAAAGAAAGAGCGCCTTTAGGTCGGACCTAAAGAAAAGCTGCCCGGCCGCCGGCGAGCCCGGGAACGTCGTGCCGATTGAAACGATGCCGCCGGTCGAGAGCGCGACGTTTTCCCATTTGCTCGCAGTCGCGTTCCACGCGAGCACCTGACCGTTCGCAAGCGACGTTATGGCGACGTCGTTAAGCTGCGAGAGCGAGTCCGCGTTGACCCACGACGAGCCTATGTAGAGAAACAGCGCACCGAGGTCGGTGCGATAGAACGGCAGACCGGCCGACGGGGATCCCGGAAACGCCGTCCCTGAACCGATCGTAACGCCGGAGCCGGGTGCAACCCACGCCGGCGCCGCTCCGGACCCGCCGGTCGCAAGCAAATAGCCGGCCGTGCTCGGGCCGAGGGCTTCCCACACCGTCGCACCGCGATAGAGAATGTCGCCTTCGACGGCGCCGATGCCGTCGAGCAGCGCGGTCAAGGTTCCGGGCGCGAAGTTGCGCGGCACGATTATGCCGCTGGCAAGGTACGAACCGCCGACTGCCGTCTGGAGGATCGTCGCGTTGACGCCGGCGACGTTGACGTTGAGCGGCCGGCGATCGGAAAGCGATATTTTACCATCGGGCGTAACCGACGCACCGCAGATGCGAATAAGATCGGACGAGTCACCGGGGTGCTGGCCGTACGTTACGAGATATTTCCCGGTGCTCAGCTGCAGCTGGACATGATAGGATCCCGGCCCATCGAACCCGCTCGCCGAGTCCTTTAGCTCGAGGTAGACGCCGCCGAGTTGAATCTCGGTCCCGCCAATGACAGCGTCGATCGCGCTGATCGCTATATAGTTTGCCATTAGCTGTGCATCGCCACGCCGCCGCTCCGAACAAAGTTCTGCTGCGCGTTCACGGGAAGCCCACTGATTTGATTGTTCCCGCGCGTTGCGGACTTCAGGCCCATCTTATAAACGGCATAGTCGAGGTACGGCGTCGGCGCCGTTGGCGAAAGCGTCTGCTTAATACGCGAACGTCCGATTTCCCAACGCACCGAGCCTATCCGCATCTGCTTGATCGTGGAGGCGTTCTCCCATATCTGAATCCACACGCCTGAAACCAGCGTCGGGTCAGGATTGTGGAGTTCGATCTCGCCGTTCGCTTGCGGGTTGCCGTGAATGTCGAGGAAGGCTTCGGCGTAGCTATCAGCCGCGGATTGCGAGATCAGCTGCCACACGGAAAGGATCTGCTCCCACCCTCCCCATTCGGCCACCGAGTCGTCGTCGATGTAGGAGCCGACCACGGGCAAGCCGGTGATATAATCCTGGCCGCCGAGCACCGTGATGACGTTGCAAAGCTCGGAGTACTTTGTGTTGATCTTGTATCGGGCGCACATCTCCATGAAGATGTGCTTGAACTCGACGCCCTCGACCGTGTTCGGATTTTGATCGGGCCGCACTTGCAACGTACGCACGAGGCTCGAGTTATTCCAAACTCGCCACGTGATGAGATTGCCTAGATCGTCGCGCCCGGTCTTAAGGACCGTGTCGATCACCTCGCCAAGCTGCATCTCTTGATACTGACCGGGCAGCAGCGGGAACAGGGTCGGCGGGCATGCGAGAATGCAATAGCCCGACGGCGAGTAGACGGTGCACAGATGACGGATGTAGTCGGCCGCGTCGAGCGCCGGATTGCCACCAACGAGGGGATTTACATTCTCGTCGACGGCGCCGCGATCGAGCTGCTTCTGATCGCCTTCGAGGTGCACCGTCCACTTGCCGGACGTTTGCGTTTTCTCTTCGTCGATGTCGACCATATAGCCGGACCACGTCGGATTGACCGGACGCGGAATTCGACCGTTCCAAATATAGACATGGACCCGGTACAGGTAGTCGATCTCGCCGGGCATTTCTAGCGGCCGGATGAACGACATGTCTGACGTCCCCGAACCTCCATTGAGCTGATCCATCAGATTCAGCGACGCAATGTCAGCCTGCGGGATGTCCGCGAGTTCGCCTTTTTTATCGTAGATTAAAACTTGGAAGTAGTGTTCATCGTTCCCGATCGCGACCGGCGCCGGCGGCGGAACGAGTTCGCCGAGCCCCGCAAGCCAATGCGTGTAAACCTGCGTTGATGTGAGGGCGTAAGCATAGAGCGCGGGCTCGTCGAGAGAAGCCGCGAGCTGCCCCGTGTCTTGCGCGTAGCTCGCCGGATTGAAACCAAAGCATAGGTTGTACGACCAAGCCGCGAACGTGCCGCTCGGCGTTGACGACGCGGACAATACGCCGTTGACGTACAGCGAGAGCGTTGTGGTGTCCCAGGTTACGACGGCGTAGTTAGACTGAGCCGTTGGAAGCGCGGCCGCTGAGCGAATGGTGACGGCGATCGTGCCGCCCTGCATGTTGACGTTGAGATAGCCCTCGGGATCGATGAAGAATTGGAAACCGGAACCGTCCCCAGCGCCAGGGTTGCCTCCCATCGTCGACGCGATCTGCGAAGTGAAACCGGACGGCGGCAGCGTCGTGAGATACGGCCACGCCTCCACCGAAAACTCGGTGTCGAACGAAATGCTGCGCGCCGGCGTAATGATGCCGGCCGGCGTCGCATCCCACGCGTAGCCCCCGAGCGGCGGCTCCTCGAGCAGCACCGCAGGATTGCCATCGTAGATCGCGCCGCCGACGTCGAGCGAGAATTGGCCGAGCCCATAGGCTCCGTCATGTCCGTTGCCGCTGCGGTCGACCGCTTTTGCACCTGCCGTCTCGTCGCATCGATAGTAGATGCTTGGGCTGTCGGCAAGAATCGTCGGATAGTACTCGCCGGTGTACGTGCTGATGTTCGGGTACGCCGGCACGCCATTACGCGCAGCGATGTGATTGCAGACTTGCTGCTGCGAGAGCGGATAGCTGTAGAACGCGATGTTCGACAAGCCGCCGCCGAAGAAGTTCGTCGGCACTTCCGTGGGATCCAACGGATTGCCAAGTGCACCGATTAGCAGCGGCGCCTGATTCGCCGGCGCGTACGGATACGAAAGCAGCCCGGCGCGGCCGACGCCGTTGACGTAAATATAGGCCGTGCCCGAGCCGTCGAATGTGACGGCGAGGTGGTTCCATACACCGGTGCGCAGAAGGCCGGGGATTGAATGCAGGAAGTTGATCGCGTAGTTTACATCGCCGGCTCCGAGGCTGAGCGAAACCAGCCCGTCGGCTTCGATCGCGAGGTTGAAATCGTTTGCCGTTCCGCCGACGGAGCCGGCGCCCACGAGCATGCCGGCGGCGCCGTTTGGCACGACCCAAAGCTCCACCGTAAACGGGCCACCGTCGCCCGTAGGCGAGCCGACGTAGGTCGTCGAGCCATATTCGGTCGAGCCGTCGAGCTGATAGCCGTAATCGCCCGTGTCGGCCGTTGGCGGCGACGACGTCGTGCCCGGGTCGCTTGGCACCCACGCGACGCCATGCGGCGAGCCGCCGCCGCTGTCGACCGTGCCGGCGGCAGTGAGAATCGGGCCATCCGCGAGGATGATGTCCTGGTAATTGACGGCCATTTAGAGCGCGTACGCGTCGTTATAGACGACGCTGACCGACGACGCGCATCCCGTCGCCCAACTTCCCGTGTTTGACCCGGGCAGGAAGTACGGGAACGTGGCGTTGTTGCCGAGCGTATTGACGATGCCGGTTGTGCCGAGAAGGTACAGGCCGTTGACCTGCGGGCCGATCGCCGGCGTGTAGATGATGCCTTGCGCGCGTTGACGCGGATCGCAGTTGATGACGAGCACGTCGCCGGCGAGAAGCGTGAGGTTCAGCGTTTGCTCGATGTACGCCATGCCGCCGCCGGGCTTGATCTGTAAGCTAATCGGCGCGGACGCCGGGCCCGAACCGCTTTGCGTAAACGTGATCACCGGATAGCTGACCATGTTGCCGTTATTGGTTGCGGTGAAATCGTTCGTGTCGATCGTCGTCGCGGCGACGGAGAGCCAGCGCGGATCCGGAGCGTAAAAGTCCATCGAGACAGTCGCGTGCGCGCGCGCCGTGCCTTCGAGGTACGCCGGGGTGAACTTGCGCTTCTGCGCTTGAATCGTGCGCGCCGGCGTGTAACCCAAAGTCAACGCCTGATAGCCCTGCTCGAGCTGCGCGAATAGATTGTTGAGGGAATCGTTTAGATCGTCGAGCGTGTTGAGGTAATCGATGTCGTCTGGCGTCAACGACGGATCCCAATCGCCGCCGTGCCCGATTTCGATGTCGAGCGTAACGATGTGCGCAGCGAGCACGCCCGGCGGCGCGATCGTTCCGTCCAGGCCGAGCATCTTGCTTTCTTCGATGTCGGTGTCCGCGGCGCGCGTCTTTACGACGGTACCGATCGGGAACAGGTACGAGCCGAACGAAACTAGCGATTTCGAAAGTTCCGTCATGACGCGCCCGGCACCCGATTGATGTTGTAGCTGGTAGAACTGATTCGCCGATCCATGTCCATCCCAAGCGCCGTGCTCGCACCGCTGCCGCTGCCGCCTCCGCCAAACGCCATCGCGCTACGCGCTGCGCTATCGAACGCGTTCCCGAGATTGGCCGCCCTTTGTGTCAGATCGGCGAAGCCGCTAGACAAGGATTGCACGCGACGACTGAGCTCGGCGAACGCGTTGGTGATCTTCTGCGCAGCGTTAGCTGCGGCGCCGCCAGCGCCACCCGGCAATGCATCCATGCCGTTAAGGCCAGAACCACCGCCGGAGGCCAAACCGCCGCCGCCCGCACCCCCCATTCCGCCCGCGCCACCACTAAAACCTAGGGCCTTACCGAAGATCCCGATGATGCCGCTCCCGAGCCCGTTTTGCTGTTGCGCGGCGAGCATCTGCTGCAGCGTTGTGAGGATCTGCGTCAGCAAGCCGTTCCCGGTCGCCGTGAGACTATTGTTCATCTGCTGCGCCGCGGTCTGAACCTTCTGGCCCATGTTGATACCGATCAGGTGCATCGTTGATTGCATGGCCGTCTGAAGCGACATTCCCGAAATCATCTTCTCGATGACGACGGCGGCAAAGATCGCGGTCAGCACTTCGACGACTTTCATCAGCATGTTCTGGCCCGCGCCTTGCGTGCCGGGCAACGACCCGTAGTCCTGCGGCGTCGTCGAAAGCGGCGAGTTGAGCTTGCCGGCGGCGAGTTCGTTGAGCGTAGGGATTTCGTGCCAGATTTGAATCAGCGGGATCAGGCCGCCGATCGCCGAGTTCAGATAGTTCAGCTGCTGGACCTGCAGGCCAAAGAGATCGAGGATCCGTGCGACCATGTTGTACAGGAAGATGAAGACGTTTACGACGGCCTTCACGACCTGCAGCAGCGCATCGATAACCGGCTTTAGCGTGTCGAGCATTTGCGCAAATACCTGAACGATCTGCGTGACGGTCGCCATGACGTTGCCGAAGGTCTGCGTTTGCTCGAGCGCAGCGAACAGGAAGGACATCGGATTGAATGAGAGCGGGCTCGTTGCGGAGCCGGCGCCGGTCAGTCCGGGCATGCCGGTCTTTTCGATCAGGCCGTTCATCAGCTGGTTCCACTGCGCGGCGATATCGAGCTGCATCCGCTGCTGTGCTTGAACGAGCGAGTCGTTTGCCTTCGTCACATCGAGCGCGGCCTGCGCTTCGGCTTCCTTTGCCGCCGTGAGCAGCTTTTCGTTGTCGGACGATTTGACGAGCTCGTAGGCATGCTGACGGATAGCGACGATGTCGGCCTTCTCGGCTTCACCGGCCTGCGCGGTTGCCAGCGCGAGTTCGGCGAGCGCGATTTTGAGACGATCCTCGCGGAGATTCGTCTGCTGGCCGCCGCCAGAGCGAGATTCCTTTTCGACCTGCTCCTGCGCGTGCTTGACGCCTTCGGTGGCCGGTCCGGTGAACGAGATGCCGGCGTTGCCGCCCATTTGCGCCATCGCCATTGCGTGCTCGATCGCCTCGGTGTTCGCGGCGTCGGAAATCCTCGAGGCTGCGAGCTGCTGCTCGTCGGCGTCGACCGCACGGTTCGCCGCGTTGGCGACCTGCTCGGTATTCCACGCGCGTTGCTTTTGCAGGATCGTGTCGAGCGCGGTGCCGGCACGCAGATATTCCAGATTGATGTCGCGCGCAGCCTTCGCGTGTTCGCGGACGCCATCGCGGGCCTGCCGTACGAGTTGATCGTGATTCTTCAGGTGCGTCGAGATCGACGCGGCGATAGAGAGATATTCCTTCGTCGCCGTGAGTTCGGCCGCGTGCTGCTGCAGCAGCGACGCACGCACGGAAGCCTCCGCCGCGAGTTGGTCGTTAACCAGCTTCTGGCGTTGGGCCTGATCGGCGGCGGTCATCGGTTCATTCGACGGATGCTTGACGTCGAAGTCGGCGAGGTTTTCGTCGGACTTGTCGAGGTAGGCTTTCGCGCCGTCAACCTTCGCAGCGAATCCAGCGAGCCAATCTTTCGTCGTCTCGTCGAAGTTCTTCAGCGCGTTCTCAGCGGCCGCGGGGCTCGTGTCCTTGCCGCCCTTTTGCGGCGCCATGAGGTTTGTGAACGCCTCTGTGGGGATCTTCGCTCCTTTCCCCATCGTCGACTTGAAGATGCCGTCGAGCACGCCGAGGACCTTTTGCCCGATCGCCTTCCAATCGTTAACGATATCGGCGCCGATCGCCGCGTCATCCTTACCGAGCTTTGGGCCTTCCTTGATCGCGGTGCGCGGCGCGGCGGTCGTTATGATGTTCGCTAGGTCGCCCTTCCACTTGCCCACCTGCCAGGTCGTCGTATCGAGCGCGAGTTTCGCTATGCCGTTCATCGTCTCTACGAGGACCGCGCTGTTGCTCTCGAAGCTCGCTACGAACTCGTGGAAGCTGTCGCTGAGATATTGCGTCCAATCGTGCCACGCCGACTTGACGTGATCCAAATGGTTCGTCATCTCGACGGCCGCAATGGCTATGCCGGCGATCGCGACAACGACGGCGGCGATCACTGCGAGGCTCGCGGTCGCGGAGAGCGCGAACACGTCTATGCCGGTAGCAGCGGTCGCGAACGACTTGCCGACCATCAGGACACCGTCAATAAGAGGGCCTACGACGCCCGTCACGGCGATGAAGGTCACCCGAACGATTGCAAGTGCCTTGGAGAGCGCCGGAAGGATCAGGACGACCGCCACGAGCGTTGTACCGAGCGCCACCGCGGTCCCGATGAACCGCAGAATCGGCGCCGGGATCGAGTCGATCAGATCCGCGAGGTTCGTGAGGACGGTGGCAAGCTCGGCGAAGAACGGGATCAGGGCCGTGCCGATCGCCTCCCCGAGCAGCTGGAAGGACGTGCCGAGCCGGCCGAACGTCCCGAGTAGGCCCTCAGCACGCTGCTCCGCGGCGCCCTTCGTCGCCTTTTCGAGCGCCTGCATCGCCTGTTCGACGGTGTGGATGTTCTTCGCGGCCGCAACCGAGATCACGCCGTACCGGGTGAGCATCGAAATGTGGCCGGTCAGCGCCATGTTCACGACGTGCGCAGCGGTCGCCCAATCCATGTTGCGCGCGGCTGCGAGGCTCGCGGTGTCGGCGATCGCACGTTGCGTTTGCGCAGCATCGAGCCCCAACGATACGAATAGCTGCACCGACTTACGCATCTCGTCGATCGAGTAGCCGCCGCCCTTAGCGGAACGCGCGAACGCCTCGAGCCATGCTTCCATTGCGGTCGGATCGAGCGTGTGCCCGAAGTTCTTTGCGACGCGCGCGGCAACGTCTAGCTGGTCCGCCGCTTCCGCTGCGCCGAGGGCGAGCTTCTTGAGCATATTGACGGCTTGAACGCCGAGGAATGCTTCGAACGCCGCACGCCACAGGCGCGAGATCCGCTCAGTGCTTTGCTCGACGGAATCCATCGTGGCCTTGGTCGTAGTGCCGAAACTTGCGACGTCAGCCTTGGCTTTGTTGAGGCCGCTCGTCAACTCGCCCGTGACGGCCCGAATGTTGATCGAGATTTGCCTTCCGTCGGTCGCCGCCATCTCGCTCTCTCTTTTCTAGGTCGTCAATGTAAGCTGCTAAGTGCGGTTTGCCGCGCGTGAACTGCTCGCGCGTCGTCTGCGCGATCGTCATTGCATCACGCATCGATTCCATTTGCTGAACGCGGCGCGCGTCGGCAATCGTTGACTCATTGGACTTCTTGCCGCCGCGGTTGCTGCGCGAGCTGCGCGGCGCGGGCGCTTTACCGTCCGCGTCTCCGGCGCCGATCGTCAGCTTGAGATACTCGAGCAGATTATCGTCGTGCAGCATCAACTGCCCGATCGTCATCCGTCGGTAGAACCGATCGAAACCGAGCTTGTGATGGTGCGCCTGAAGCCGTCCGACGACTCTATCGACGAACAGCACAAGCGATTCGTAGTCCCCGCCGTCTACGTCGCCGCTGCGCCCTTTGTGAGCGGGGTCGAAAGGTTTCCCAGGAGCGTACCGAGCCCTTGAGCTTGAAGGATTAGCGGTCCAACGGTCGTCAGCAACTCTTTGAACGGCAACGCGTCGAACCACTCATTAAAGAGTTCCTCGCCGCCGTTCGACTCGTCGATCAGATCGCTCGCGATTGCCGACCCGCGCAGGACGCTCTTTAAAAGGCCCTCCATGCGGTCCGCTTCCGTGCCGATATCGCCTAAGGACTTGACCACGTTGCCTTCGCCGTCGGCTTTGCTTTGCAGGTCAACGAAGAAGTCTACGAGCTTGAAGAACTCGCGCGCTTGTTCGGTCGTAAGCGGCAGGAGGTCAAGTTTGAATCCGCCGATGTCCGCTATGACGCCGGTAGGTTTCCCGATGACTTGCTTTCGTATGAGATCGCGATCATCCGCAGTGAAGCGGAGCTTTGTGCTTTCCATTACACCTCTTGGAGAAAAGAGAGGAGGGGCGACCGACTCGGAAGCGATCGCCCCTGATGGTGTCAGTAGGCGTTGAAGGACCGAATGTTCAGGACCTGACCGAACGGGTTCGCGTACGCCTTGAGCGTGCGCTCGTAGACGGTGTAGTCGCCCTGTTTGTAGGGCGCCTTAACGCCGCCGTCGCGCACCTGCGCGAACTCCCACGCCGTATAGTGCGTCGACGAATCGACGCGCGAACGGTCACGCCGCAAGCAAACCAGCGACGTCGGGTATTGCGAGTTTTGGTACGTTGCGGCGACGCTGATATTCGAACCGAGCGCCGAGACGGCAGTGTACGAGTATGTGATCTTCGCCGGATAGCCCGTGTCGCCGGCCGCGAAGGTTAGCACGTTACCTGCGATCGAGTACGAAACGCCGGCGACGGGCGAGCCGGACGTCACGACGTAATAGACGGGCACCTGGGCGCCACTGACCGTGACGTAGACCAGGACCGTTGAGATTACCAGCGGCGTCGTCTGATCGAGAATGATCTCGAGCGCAGTGGCCTCGCCGACCGTGTGTAACTCGTCGTACGCATAGCCTACGAGGTTGTCGGCGGACAGCGTGCCGCCGAGCGTATCGGCAAGACCTTGGAAGTCCAACAGATAGTGCTTGGCGGAAATGTCGATGGTCCGTTTTGAATCGACGATCGCGAAGGCGTAGTTTCCTTCGCCCATCGCTTCTTTTAGCTCGGTCTTGATGTCAACTTGCACGTCTTCGAGTTCGGGATACTGCAGGGTGTTGCCGGCAGCGTCCTCTGCAAACATGCGCGCCGAGCCAAACGCCAGGGTTTGATTCTCCTGAATGGCAGGCATTTCTACTCCTCCCGGCGCAGCCGCCGGCAAATGAAAACGAGCGCCCTGTGGCGCTCGTGCGTTGTGATACGGTGCCCGACGCGATCATGCGGCCTTCGACCGTCTGGCACTGCCCCCGAAGTCCTCCTGCTCTTACGAGCTGCCGCACAGCTTTACCGAGCGGGAACCAACCTGCGAACTTTGGTCTCGCGAATCCGGACGGCAATCGCCGCCCATTGATCAGCACTCACGCATTCGTCACCTCCTCAGGTGCCGTTATGGCCTCGAGCACCCGCTCGAGCAGCAGATCGGACGTCTCGTCGCGTGTCTCAGAACGTTTGCACGACGCGCGAATCTCAACTAGTAAATCTGTGAGGAGCGCCATCTGCTTTGCGGTCGTCGCCTTGAGCAGATTCTCGACCATGTACGGCACGCACGACCACAGGATCGTCGCGACCACGAAGTCCGCGTCGGAGCTGAGCTGGCCGTGTTCAAGCAGCAGATGCCGCAGCGGAACCCACAAGACCATGACAAGCAGCCAAATCGTGAACCATCGCGGCGACGACGTCATGTGCGAGAACCATTGCACGAACCGGCTCTCGAAGTTTACGTAGCTGTTGACGAACGCCGATACGGCGAGCAGCGTGCAGATGACTGAGATCGCGACGACGTAGATTAGATCGGACGGCTTGGTGAGCGAAAAGACCGTGACTGCCACGACGGCGGGGAACGCTAGCGCGAAACACTTCGCCAACCGTGCGGCTGCGACAAACGCGATCGTAAGCACGGCGTCCTCCGGTCAGGCGGCGATTACAGAGTACTCTGCGACGAGCTGCCAGCGCGTCGTTACGCGATCCCACGTCGGCTCGTAGGCGTTGGTCTCGATAAACTCCCGGAAGATCGCGCCGAGATTGGTCAGGGTACCGATGGTCAACATATCGGTTGCGAACGGACCGACGTCCTGATCGGCTAGGTTAACCTTCGAGCGCACGGCCTCGTAGAGTTCCGTCACCTCGTCTTCGAGTTCGCTGACGCACCAAAAGGTAGCCGTCATGCGGCGATCGCCAATGTAGCGGGAGGTTTGGCCGCGGCCTCTGACCGCGAAGCAAATGTACGGCGACGGCGGAGGCGTTGGTCCGACGTTCCAAATCGCGCGCGGCACGACGTTGGCCGTCGGCAAAGTCAAGAGTGAGTAGCCAGAACCGCCGCCGAGGTCTTTGTAGTATTGCAGCGCCGGCGACGTCAGCGCGGTAAAGATGATCTCGCGCACCGCCTGCAGCGTGCGCGGCGCACTTCCGATTGCGGTCATGATTAGCCCTCGGCTTCGGCAGCGGAGGTGATCGCTTGCGCCACGATGTCTGCGTACTCGTCGCCGTGATGCTCGACGATGTACTCGGTCCAGGCGCGCGCGCGCATGCGCGACGTGCCGAGTTGAATCAGCCGATCGAGCGCCTCCATTTCGTTGTCGCCCATAATGCCGACGCGGCCTTCGACGATCTGACGGTCGGCGTAGCTCGCGGGCTTCGTGACCTTGAGCGCCGCGGCATAGCGGCCGCTTTGAATGTGCACCGTCTCGTCGGGATCGTGGATCTGCTGCGGATGCTTGAAGCCATAGGGATGTCCCATCTCCGCAAGCGCCTTGAGCGAATGGTCGGTGGCCGAGATTATCTCACGGCAGTCGCCCTCGGCTTTCACGAGCGCGACAATTACGCCCAGGAAGGCGGACTTCATGACGGCGTTCGACGCGTTCTCGAGCCCGGAGATCGTCATGTCGATGCCGGTAACCGTTGCGCTGATCACGGGCTTGCCGCCGGCGGCGATTGCACCGCACCGGGAAGTACTCGAGCGAAGTCAGACCAGCCGCCAAAAGATACAAAAACGTGCTTCGTGTATTTCGTGGCGCCCCAATCGATTGCAAGTCCGAACCATCCGGAACGTCCGAAGATCAAGCTATGATAGCGCGGGTCGCGCCACACGACGAGGCGCCGGTCGCGCAGGGACTGCCGAAGTGCACGAAACATTACGACCACGCCTTTCCTAGCTGAAGCTCTGCTTGCAGATTCGGCGCGACGTCGGTGTACTGATGAACGCCGATCACGAGATACTCCGTGCCGTCCTCCTTGGTGATCTTGTCGCCTTTTTGGACGTCCGGAAACGCGCCGCGGCCGTTGGCCGAAATAACCATCGCGACGCCGTTGACGGTCACCGGTGAACCGGGCGTGCCGGTGATATTCGCACCATCGGCCACGAGCATGTGGCCGCCGATCGTGACGGGCTCCGAGCCGCCGCCCGAAACGAGTTCGAAGGACCGGAGCGCCGAGATCGCGTCGATTAGGCAAACGAGGCCGCTGTAGACCTCCAGGGGCGCCGCGGGAACCGGCGAGCCGGTGTTACTCGTCCCGGAGGACTGCTGACGCGCCACGACGGCAGTGTTCGGCCGCAGGAGGGTCGTCATGCCACCCGGCTCAGCCGCAGGGAGTTCAGCAGCGTTTTTGCCGGGTCCGGGATGGCGAAGGGCTCGTTGCGGCGGTCGTACTGCAGCTGGAGCTGCTTCGTGCGCGCCAGGCCGCCCAGGCCGGCGGCTTGGATTGCCCGCTGCGAGATCAACTCGGTCGCAATCATCTTCGTCGCTTCGCGCAGCGCCTGCGGGTAGTTCGCCCACGGATAGCCGGCGGTGTACGTGACGATGCAAATGCCGGCGTCGTACATGGTGTAGGACGCGAGCGCGTTGATGTACGTGTAGCCCATCGACCAAATCACGAGCTCGATATAGTTGAGGTCTGGAACGATCACAAAGGTCGACGGGTCGAACGAAACCTTCAGCGACGGCGACGCGACGTACAGGAACGAGTCGAGCGAAATGATCGGACGCCGGCGCGGGTAGACGCGCCGCGTGCGCTTGCGGTATTTCGATTGCTCCGCAACCTGCAGCTGGCGCAGTGTGAGGTTCGGCGCGCTGCCGTAGCAAAGATACGAGTCGGCGTAGGCGCTCGCGCGTTGCAGGATCGCGTCGAGTTCGCCGGGTGCGAAACCGCTGGTGTCCGGACCTTCGCCTATGTACTCGCTCGAGAGAACGTACTGCGAGTTGACGCGCAGCGGGACCGTAGCGACCGACGCATCTTCCGACGTCACGGTCAGTGGGCCGTCGGACGCACCGTCAGGCAGCACGATCTCGACGAAGTTGCCGTCGGGGTCCCACGTCAGATCGGTGAGGTTCGTGACGCCCGTGCCGGCGGCGCCTTGATTGCTCAACGTCACGCCGCTCGATCCGCCGCCGTTGAGATCGGAGCCGCTAACCGTGACCGTTGTGCCAGGTGCCCCCGAGACGATCTCAACTGAGATGGTCGCGGCCATTTAAAACCTACTTCTTTGTTTGCGCGCCGCGCGTATCGACGGCGCTTGCCGGCATTTGGCCGGTGACGTCGACGATGTTCAAGCCGCCCGACTTTTTGAGATGCGCGAGCTGCTCGGCGGTAACTTTGGCGTGACCGTCCTTGTCGGTCTTGACCATGCCGGTGGGCGTCCAGAACGTTCCGCCGGGCTTGTTGTGATTGGTGATGCGTACGCGAGAGACGTCCACCGATTGATACCTCCACGAAAACGAGTAAAGGAGAGGGCGACGGGGTTGATTGCCGCCGCCCTCAGTGGTCACGTTTCGGCTCTAGTACTGCACCTGAACGCGCGCGAGCGCGCCGGGGGTATGGAACGCCATACCGACCATCAGGAACGGAATGTAGAGCTTGCGCAACGTACCGTCGGCACCGATCGGGATCTCCAGCACGACCGGGGTCGGGCCACCAAGCCACGGCCACGAGATCGTGTTCGAGATGCCGAGATAGATGTCGAAGAACGTGTTGCCGCCGCTTGCGATCGTACCGACAGCATCGCCTGGCAGATCGTAGATCGGCACTTCGCCCCAACCGAGCTCCACGGTCGACAAGCGCAGACCGGGACGAATCTCGGTCGTCGCGTCAACGTGGCGGCGCAGCGGGAGCTGCTCGTTGATGATATACCGCTTACCGGCGACGGACGTCACGATGAAGTCCGGGGGAATGCCGAGCGCGTTCACGATCGCATCGCCGGCTTCGCCGAGTGCCGTCAGAACGGCTTGCGAGTCGGGCGCGTAGCCGCTGCCGGGCGAGACGTTGATGCTGATCGTGTTGGGACCGGGGACGGTGCCCGATCCGAACTGATACCGGAAGCCGCAGAAGCCATTGGCGTCGTACAGCCCGCTCGGATTCGTGTCGGTGCTGTCACCGCTGACAACGTTTTGAAAGCGGATGCCTTCGGATTGGACATCGTGCGCGATCTTTATCAAACCGCCGTCGAGTTCGCGCTCGGACAGGTCGCCGAAGCGGCCGGTGCCTTGACGAACGCCGAACATCGATTTGAGCGATGCACCGCGCCGGGTTCCGAAGATCGAGATATTGGTGGTCGCCTGCGCGTACGTGTTCTTGTCGTCGGCGACCGTCGCATCTTCGGACATCGTGACCGGCTGGTCGGCGGTATTCCCCGAATACGCCGTCCATTGGTCGTAGGCGTGCACAAGACCGTTGCTCTCTTCTTTCTCGAACAGATCGTAGAGCGGGAAGCGCCGTACGAACTGCTCGTAGAGAACCGGCTCGACGCCCTGTTGCGTCAGCGTGCCGCCGGAGCCCGAGGATGAATCCGCGACCTCCTTGACGACGCCGACGATCTGACTCCCGAGATACCGCTCGAGCCTGCGAATGATGCCTGGGCTATTCCAGCCCCGCTCGCGCTCGGCGGTAAAGTCGGGAGGTCGGCTCGCAACTTGAAGCATTGAGTGGAACCTCCAAACGAAAACCGCCCCCTTGCAGAGGCGGCTGGTGTGTTAGGGAAGCGTCCGCTCTTTAAGTGGCTGCTGGCGGCTCGACGCCTTCGGTTGCGCCGAAGGTGCGCGCGTCTGCGGTCGCGGGTTCGCCGCCACCGAAACGTTTGCGCGCGTATTCGCGAAGCTCGTCAGCCGTCATTTCGCTGAGCGGTTTGGTCGTCAATGAGCTTCCGCCGGGAGTGGTTTTCGTTGTCCGTCCGGCCGGGGTCGCTTTGAGTGCCTCGACTTGCGCCGTAAGGTCGGTGACTGCTTTTTCGATTTCGACCTTTTCGGTTTGCTTTGCCGAGATCTGCGTGTTGATCGCAGAAAGTTCGGTTTGCGCGTTTTCGACGGCGGCCTTGGCTTCCGCGATGATGCGCTCGCACTCGGCCTTCGTCGTCTCGGCAATTTCCAGAGAGATATCGAGCGTTAAGTCTTTGATGTTTGGCTTGTGCGATTCGCAGAACAGCGAGCCATCGATGTGCGGCTCGGCACAGCCGTCTTTGTGAACGCACTTCGCAACGTGCGCGTCGAACGATTCACATGCGGGGTCGTGGCTGCAGTTCACCGCAACCTTCGAACCGTCTGCAGGCTGCTCGTCCGAGTAAAGAGTCACGCCGCCGCCCTCGAGCGTTGCCAGCGTTCCCTCTCCCAGGTCGGGATAATCGTCCTCGACGCTCTTGACGCCGATCGAACGGAGGAAGGCTTTCTGCACGCCCGGATCGCGCGTCGCGGCCTTAAAGGCCGACTTCTTGATGTCTTCGAGGAACGACCGTGTGTAGGCCTCGGGGTTCGCCGGGATCCCGACGAGCGAGACTTCGAGAAGCTCGAGCAAGTTGATGAGCAGCGGCGGCCACCATGACGAGCCGTCGTCGTTTTCCTCGTCGACCTCCGCCTCGAGGATCCGGCCGCCGACCGAGAAGGCCAGCCTCACGCCGTCCTTGGCGATGAGTTCCCACGATTTGACGGCGCGCGGATTGCTCTGCGCGATCGTCATCACGATCGCGAGCTTGATGACGTCCCCCTCGACCTCGAGCTTCGACGACGTGCACTTGCCAAACACGTTTTCCGGCACGTCGTACTCGTGATTGCCGAACATCGTGAGGCCCTTGGCTTGCGCCAGCATTGATGTCTGGCACTGCGCCGACATCGTGTCACCCATACGGTCCCGCGTATTCGATGACGCGATTCCTTCGATGATCAGGTCCTCGCTTTTACCGTCGGCAGACGCGAGCTTGTACGCCTTCACCGCACCGGTGAAGAATTTGAACGTCTGGCCGACGCCAGCACGGGTCGCCGGCTTCTTGGTGAGGGTTGCGGTCATGTGGCACCTCTCGTAAAGAAAACGGCGCACTATTTGGCGCCGACGTTTTTAAGCGGCGACGTCGCCGAAAATCGAATCCCACGACGCGTCGTCAGGCGTCACGTGGCAGCGGCAGTTGGGATGCGTATCGCCCGGCCACATCGGCAGCGACTGCAGCGTGTACGGATTGCCGTCCTCGAGGTCGGCGCAGATATCGCACGGGTCGCCCTCGGTGACCCAATCCATCATGACATCCGCGGCCTCGAGCGCGGTGCCGTAACCCTGATTGCCGGCGCCCCACGCAGGCTCCGAGTAGAGCTGCGCATCGGACCGGAACGCTTCGGCCTTCGCGTCGATCGCCGCGACGACGTGCTCGATACGTTCGGTCGCCGACATGTCCTCAGCGTTGGCTTCGCGCTCGGCATCGTAGGCCGTCTGCGAGATTTCATCGGCCATCCGCTCGGGGAACTGCCGCGCGTACTTGCGCACCTTGCCGACCCAAATCTCGACCACGTTGGTGGCATCCGGCTTCGTCACGCCGTCGACGTCGGGAACCGCATCGATACCAGCGTGCACCGCCTCGTCGATCGCGTCGGCATTCAGCAGGTCATCCGCGAGCGGCGAAACGACGCCGTCGATGTTGCTGACATCAAAGATGTCCTTGTACCGCTCGCGGATCCAGCTTAGGAGTTTGGCTTTGATCTCGTCGAAGGCTTCGTCGATCCGTGAGGCTTCGCGTGCCATGATTGCGTGAAGCGTCTTGCGAAGGTGCGCCTGCCGCGCCGCGTTCGCACGACGAAAGGGACAGTGCTCGCCGCGAACCTCTTTTCGGGATTGCCGGGCTCCTCGGCGTCGGCCGGATCGCCAAGCTCGTCGTCGCCGGCGGGTTCCTCGCCTTCGATCTCAACCTGCGCGGTCGTTTGCCCGGGATACGGCTCGTCGCCCCACGCCACGGGATCCTTGCCGTCGCGTGCCCGCACTTCGTTGGGGAACGTGACGCCGCTGTCCATGTTGATCTGGTCGATTTGCGCCTGCGCGAGCGCGTCGCGATCGTTGAGGTCATCGAACTCGAAGATATGGTCGTGCGACGGGTCGATATCCCAAACGATCTCGCGCGTAATGAACTCCGCAATGAGACGCGCGAGTGCGTTGGCACCCTCGTCGGTGCGCGCGGTGAGCGCTTTCCCGATTCCTTTGTGGATCGCGTCGGAAAGGTTGAAAACCAGCAGGTCCATCTGAAAGACCGCGGCGATCTTCGTCGCGAGCCATTTCATGTACGCCAGGCGCTTCTCGAAGTCGTCGACGGTAAGCGGAACGAACGTCACGCCGCCGCCTTTATCGCCGCCGACATCCGGACGGTTCACGATTGCGACCGCCTGCGTGCCTTCGATCTCCGCTTCCCAATAGTCGCGGAACGCGTCGCGATCTTGCTCGCTCGTGCCGGCGCCCAGGTCGATGATACCGCGCGGTCCGTAGCGCTGAATCATCTCGAAGTTGTACTCTTCGCCGCAGAGCTCGGCACGGATGATGCGCACGAGCGTCTCCACCGGCGACCATCCGATGTTCGAATGCGTCGACGGCGACGACATCATGTAGATTAGCTGATCGTTACGCAGCCCGATCGGCGGCTGGCCGACGACGAGCTGGTAGTAGCGCGATGCTTTGGGATCGGAGCCGTCCCACTGCGGATCAGGTAAGATCGTGGCGCCGTTGACGGCCCACAGGTTGACGATCTTCCCGCCGAGGTTCTTCTCTTTTTCGATGCAGCCGGCGTCGAGAATCAGGAGATCCTCGATGACCTGGTCCATCAGCGACCGAAACGATTCACGCTTTGGGTTGACGTTGTCGAACAGGTCGCGCACCGTTTTCTCGACCGTCGCGTCCGGCGGATCGTTGGGCTTATCGCGACGAACGAGCCGCCACTTGGCCTGCGCGATCTGTTGCTTGCGCCGATTGATTGCGGTGCGGAGGAACTCGTTCGTTTTAGCCCACCGACGCAGGTTCGCTGCGTTGGCCTTCGGATAGGGCGACATCGTCCGGACGCCGGCGAGCTTGCCGAGCAGCAGCTGCGGACCGTCCAGCACGACCGCCGTTTTCGGCTTGCGCACGAGGGCGGGAAAGTACTGCCGCATGTTGTCGAGCAATCCCAACCGCGTACCCTCCAAAGGTGAGTTATCTGCGCTTCCCGCCCGCAGCGCCGAATCCAAAACCGCTCGACATCTTGCGAATGCCGATTTCGTTGAGCCAAAACGACATCACCGTGTCGTCATGCGTCTCGACACCTAGTCCGTGCAGCTCGGCACAAAAGATATCTACGAACGCCCGCGACCGCTCGTCGCCGTAGGGCAGCTCGATCGCGTACGCCTCGAACAGTGCCTGCAGCGATGGGATACCTTCGTAGATATCGACGCGTACGCCGCGGCCGGTCACGTGCTGCTTGATCGGCAGCTCGCCTTTACTCTGCAGCAAAAGGTTGGACGCGAACCAGCGCTGCGCTTGGTTTGCCTCGACGATCGCCACCCGCAGATTCGCATAACGGCGCAACGTCGACTCAGCCAGCTGCGTTTGCTGCGGGAAGTCGTAGCCGCGCCGACGCTCGCCCCAAATGAGCCGACGCCTACCGTTGGGCATCTTCCGCCAGACGGTGATGACGGTGTAGTCCGTATCGTTCTTCTGCGCTTGACGTTGGTTCTCGACGACTGCCAGATCGAGGCCCGCGGTGCAGGGATCCAGCTCGTCAGGCTTGCCGCCGTACGATTCGACGAACGTGACGTCTCGGTTCTTCGCCATGTTGAGAAGCGACATCGGAAAGAGGGCGGTTTCGTCGTCGACCGCGATGTTACGATAATCAAGGTTGAACGCGCGCGTGTAGATCGACGCTTTTTTCTGCATCAGCGCTGCCCAGGGCCACCGCGCTGGCCAGAGCGTACGCTTCTTCTCCTCGTCCACGATCGAATCGTAGCGTTTGAAAAACCATCCGCTGCCTTCGACCTTCGAACGTTCTTCGAACGTACAGTAGAGGTCGCCGTTGTTTTTGGCAGTGCCGACGAACAGCCCGTGTCCGGTATCAGGCTCGAGCGTTCCCATCAAGTCGGAATCGACCCACTCCACGAGCCGCTCGCGTTGCATCTGCGTGCGCGAGTTGTCGAGATCTGCGATGTCGTCGCCAAGCGCCCAATCGCCGCGACCGCCTTGAACCTTCTCGCCAGAGCCCACTGCGCGCCAGGTCGGCGACGGCGACCCGGACGTCCGTCGGATGATCAGCTCGGTCTGCGTCCACTTTTCCGGATCGTCGGGCTTAAACGGACCGAAGTCTTCGATCAGGAGGCCGTTACTTTCAAGCTCGCGACGGTTCGCTCGCATGAAGCGCTGCGCCAGATCCTGGTTCGTGGAAGCGTTGATGATTCGGTAGTTCGGATCGACGACGCACGTTAACCACATCGGAACAACCTTCGAAAAGATCGTTGACTTCGCGTGGTTCTTCGGCGCCATGATGCAGGCGTGGTGCAAATGACCGGCGAGCATCCCGAGAACGACGTCGTACCACTCGAGATGGAACGCGGTCGGTTTCATCACGCCGCCATCGTCGTCGCGGATGTACAGCCATGCAAAGTACGCGGGATGCGCTCTAGCTAGAAGACGCCTCTCCGTCTTCGATAACCGTCCCCCCGAATACAGCTTGGAGAGCGCGCGTTGCCAGATCTCGGAAGTCCGGATCGACGTCGTGCTCGATCGCGAGTTCGTGTTCGATCGCTTTCCCGTTCTTGCCGGTAACTTCAAGCTGGACCGGGGAGCGATCGAGACCATGCACTTTTCTTTCCATCGCTATGATAGCAAGTGCGAGCTTGACCTTATCCTTCGGTTCGCACGCTGCAATCGCGTCTTTAATCGCCTCACGAGTCTCTGATGCGAGGGTGGCGAGCAGCTCGGCGTGCTGCATCGCGACGGTCGCGGCAGCCTCTACCTTTATGCGCTTAACAATTTCGGTCTGCTGACCAGATATCTCAGCGCGAAATTCTTCGCGCCACTCGCCCCATGTTCGGCCGCCGTTCGCCTCACGATTGCTCGCGTGCTTTTCGACGGCGCTTTTCGTGACTCCGAGACGCTTAGCTACCTGTGAAAAAGACTCGCCCCCGGTTACGTAAAGGTCACGCTCGCCGGACCAATTGATTCGTTCCGCCACGACGGCGTCACGCCGCGGCTTTTGCTGCCAGGCGCTTACGCAGGGCGGTGACGTAGGTGCGGAGGCTGAGCCAGAACGGCGACGCGATCTGCGTACGCTCGAGCCCAACGGCGATCCCGTTGAGGGCGTCGTCGCACTGCGCGACGTCGGCCGGCCAGGTCATCCAAGGCAGTCCAGCGAGGATCTCGGCGTTGTGCCGATCGTCTTTCGCCGGATACTTGCGCTGCGAGACTCCGCCTGCGAGCCCAACGGCCGCGCCGGCGATCGTTACTTCGGGAAGGTGCAGCGGAGCGTCGATGATCTCTGCGGCTGTTGCCGGCGCTCCCTCTTTCGCAGCGTCGGCGTGCGTATAGCGCCGGTGCTGACCGAGGCTGAAGCGATTGACGCCGGTGAACTCGCAGAACGGGCACTCGAGCGAAACCTCCGGCCGCGTAGCCGAAACGTGGTGCATTCGAGCGCGGTGGACGTTGAGGCCGTGCTGGCTCTGCATGCTCTTGCCGCATTCGGGGCAGTTCATACGCGCGGCTTAACGTACGGGAGCGGCGTAATCGAAGCCAGGCGTCTTGCTGTTGTCGAGCACGATGCGTGACTTTCCGTCGTCGGCATACTCGAGACGCTGCTCGTCGAACCAGTTCGTGTCGCCCGGCTTCCCGTCTTTCGAGGGCGCGGCCACCAGCGCTTGATTGCAGCCGGTGATGTACGTTACGAAACCCGTGGTGACGCCAGCGAAGCCGGTGACTTTGTCTTTTACCTTACGGCCGAGTTCAATCATGGGGGAGGACTCCTTTAAAGTGCGACATGACAAGAACGCCGAGCGCGTAAGCGTTCAGCGTCGTTTCTAACGATTTAACCCTTTTTGAGCGCCACGGAAGGCAGTAGATGTTTACGCTGCCGCGGACTCCTCTTGACGGGGCAAAGCGTAGCAGGTTTTAACCAGCTTGTCGAGTCCTTGGTCGCGCGCGAAGCTCGCCAAGCATGTAGTCGATGCGCGCCCACGAGACGCCGGCATTGAGCGCTCTGCCGATCGCATCGAGCATGGTGCCAGCGTTGATACCGTCGGTCTCGTAGTGCTTGATTCCGGCCAGCGCCTGCGTACTAATGCGGCCGGCGACAGGGTGCGGGCGCAGATCGCCTACGTCGCGGATGTCGTGAACGCTGCCCTTCGTGTGATCGAACGGTTCGCTTGGCTTGCGGTGCCGTTTACCGGAGCTGCTGCTCGAGCGTGGCGCGTCGGCGCTCTTCCCCGGATACTCCCGCATGATGCGATCGGTGCTCGTGTGATCGTCGTCCTCACGTCGCTCGAGGATCTCCACGATCTCCTCGGGGGACTTGCCGGCAAGCTCGGCATCGCACTCGAGCTGCGGGTCCGGGAGCGTTGCGATCACGCGGCCTTTGCCGTCGCGCGGACCGGAGGCGACGGATTCCGCCATTTCGCCAGCGCGTAAGCGCCGCGGTTGGGAGCGTGGGATCTGAAGGGCTGCGTCGGGGTTGTCGTAGAGCGCTTGCCGCTCGATAGTTACGCCATGCGAATGCTGCATGGACTATCGTAATTTTAGTCCCGCGCGCGCGTTCCTGCTAGGTGCAATCTTGCGTTAGCGAATCGCCGTGCTGTTTGCACCGGTAATCCACGAATCGGGCCGCTCTGTTCATCGACCGGTAGAATCTCGATCGTCGCGTCGCAGCTATCGTGCGAGCACCTGATGATCTTCGGATAGATCACGATAGCACGACCTGGCCGTCGGCCCACGGCGGATACGCGACATGATCGACGCGCCGGAAATCCTCGTCTGACATTCGAACCTCGGCGTGCGCGGGCATCTCCTTCAGCTTCTCGATCAGTTCAGCTACGGTCATGGCTTGCCAAAAAGGTGCTCGGCCGCGTCAAGCCCGGCATCGACGCCTTTATTTAACGCGATGGCCGCCGCGAAAAGGAAAGCGACAGCGGCTCCAAACCAGTAAAGCGGATTTAGTTTCTCGGTCATTGCACGCCGTACTTTCGCTTTGCGATTCGCAAGCACTCCGTGCACGGCGGATGCCCGCCGGCCCCTAGGCGCCACGCTCTGGCTCTAGCTACTTCGCGGCCGCAGACGCTCGAGCGCGTCGCCCCCCCGCCTGAGCGGACGTAATGCCAGCAGTCACGATCGGGCCGATGACCGCGCACGATCATACGGACCTCCCGACCACGCCGCGGCGCGTGCAGCAGAGTTCGATAAGGCAGCGCGTGCACACGAACACGAACAGCCGACCGTCGCCGGCGCGGTAGGGCGTGACGTCGTGAAGCGCGTGACCGAAAACTAGGCAAAGGATCCGCGCCGCCTTCTTCACGCGCACTCCTCTTCGCGTAGCACTTCCTCGATCGTAGCCTTGATGACGTCGCCGTGGCAGGGTAGCGGCGCGCACCAACAGGCGAGCACGAGCTTCCCGGTGCGCTCGACGATGCTCGTTAGCCGGGCAAGTTCATTGAGCACCTCGCGATCGCCAGCCTGAATCCGGCAGTGTAGCCAGTCCCGGTACTTCGCGATGACCTGCTCCCGATCGCCGTCGCGTCCGATCTTGAACGGGTTGGCCAGCGGCGACCGTGTTAGACGACCGCGCCGGTTGCCACGACCGATGTACTCGCCCCGGTGGAGCTCCATCATGTCCGCTTTGGCGTTCACGACGCTGACGATCATGCGCCCTCCTTCAGCTGATTCTCCTCGAACCGTCGTAGCGCGTCCCCGGTTAGCGAGACAAAAGGCTGACCGTTATCTGCTGGCTTACGCGCTTTCAGGGCGGCTTCAATTATGGCGCGGTATCGCTTACGCCTCACGTCTGCGATGTTCGGCGAGCACCGCGCAAACTCGGCCCAAGTAGCCGCTTCGTCTGGCGTGTCCGCGAAGTAGGTCGCCTCGCAGGACGCTTCAACCATTTCCGCCGTTACTTCATTCGAGGGCGAAGGAGCCGCTATCGTCGGGCTAGGCTCAGAGAGTTTCATGTTATTGCAGCAGCGAGCGGGTCAGCGCCGACGCTCGGTTGTGCCCCTTAGCTAGGTTGTGCAAGTCGTCCATCACGACGCGCCGTTCGGCTGAGTCTCTTCCGTGTGGACGGCCCAAAGCGTGTAGCAGGTTCTTTGCTCGCTCTTGTAGTGTCATCTTAGTTTCCTCCCCCACCAATGGTGGGCAGTATTCGGTTTAGTAAGTTGTAGAGCCAGCGCATAAAGAAGTTGCGTGGTGGTGGTCCTTGCGCTTCTTCGGCGGTGGCTTCGGTCAGATCGCGTTCGTAGTCACTCATTGAAATACGTCTCATTATTCTCGGGTATCGTCGGGCTAGGTGTTGCGAGAGGTTCCCACGATGCGTTTTCGTGCGGGACTATTTCGGCCCATCCGTCGCCCTGGTTTTCGATAGCGAAGCGCGCTAGGATTTCGGACTCCCACTTGTCGGGCCACCATGCGGTAACGTAAGGTTCGTAAGTTTTTCCGCCCTGGCAGCAACCGAAGGTGCGTACTCCGTCAAGCGTGTTCAGCCAAGTCACGGCGTCGGCGATTCCCTTGTCTACGTCAACGATGACGCGAAGGGGCACGGTTTCATGGAAAGCGTAGTGCCTTTCGCTGATCGACGGATTCTTGGGTTCATCAGCCGCTATCGTCGGGGCTCGAAGCGCGGCGATAACTTTGCCAAGAACTGAGGGAACAAAGCAGCCATGGTAGTTTAGCGCGACGTGTAGCTCCAAGTCGTCAGCAAGGCTCGCGAGGCTCTTGGGATTGTCAGCCATTGGGTTTCCCTCCATTGTGCGGGGTGCGCGGTATCATTGGGCCTGCTCTACCAGATAGCGTAAACCGCAGTTTGGGCATCTGTACGCATCGCAGCACCCGTCGCGGCACATTCCGTCGCCGTCGTCAACTGAGTCAGGATGCGCGGCGTGCGTTCCTTTAGCGGGCGTCCAAGGCGCGTCTTTCGTGCAGACGTATCGCACCTTCGCCTCGCCGCTACTCACGTTAGTTACCTCCATTGTGCGGGGTGCGCGGGGTGTCGCGAAGTTTGCATTCGTGAAGCGGGCCGTAAGTGTAGAAGCCGTGGTATCCGCGCCCGCATTGCTTGCAAACGTGGCGGCTGCACTTTCCGAGTTCGCAGTCTCGACACGCCCTTACGTGAGGCGTTCCGCTTAGGTCGTGTTCAACGCCAAAAGAGCCGCATTCATTTTGGCAGTCAAGGCACCAAAGATACTCGCCCGGCTTCATTTTTGCGAGTCGCCCGCACACCTTTGCCTCGCCGCTGGCTTGAGGTGTGCTGCTCATGCGATCTCCTTGAACGTCTCGTCTGGCATGTGAGTGTGGCAGCTGCCGCAGACACGACGTCCCACGTTCTCCTTAAAGTTTTTCATCGTCGAGCAGCGCTTGGAGTGATCGTTGCAAAGCGACGCCGAGCACATCGGACACGAACGCTCAGCCTTCCTGATCTGCGGAGCCCGCGGCGTCTGGTCGTCGAAGTGCGGGCTACGCCGGACCGGCGCGATTGGATCGAAGCTCTCAGCTCGTTTGGCGCATACCTTGCAGTTCACGAGACGTGCATCCCGAAGGCTTCGGTTCGCTCGAGCAGATCCGCAAGCCGCGGTGCGACTTCATTCCAGCGCGTCTCGAGCAGCCGCGCCAAACGTTCGCGAGCACCGCTTACCGAGACGGGCTGTTCGCCGCGCCCGGTGTTCGCTCGAGCCTTCAGGCGCGCGCGATTACACTCGACGCAAACCCAATACCGGCTCTTGCGTCCTTGAAGTTCTTTCGGACGTCCGCAGCTGCAGATCGGTGCGATTGTGCCGCAGTTTGGCTCAGAGCGCTGCGGCGCCGCCCTCCCAGCTACTCCCGATCTCCAGGTCCCTTCGAATGGATCGCAAGGGTTCGGTGTCCTCACTGGCGCGCGCCCTCTGCCGACAACTCGTGCGATCGGGCTTGCTCGACAGGGTTTTCTTTCGTGTGATCTCGAACCGCCCAGCATGGCAACATTTCAATACCACGTTGAGATACCGATGTCCAAAGCTTGGATCGAAGAAGCCCTGCAAAAGTGGGGAGCAATGGGCTACCGCTGCATTTCGGCTCATCCGATCGAAGATCGGCCGTGGGTCCTGATTCTCGAACGCGAGCACCCAGACTAGCTAGCATCATGCTGCGCGCTCGGGTCTAGCCGGCGGCTTACGTCGTGGAACGGGAACCTTCGACGCCATCGAGATCAGCTTGAACGCCTTCGCCTCCCGATCGAGCGGAGCGCGAACCATTCGATCGTCGTCAGGGTGCCCGTCGAAAGCGTTGTGGCACTTCCGGCAAGCCCGTAGAACGACGTCAACGTGCGCAGCTGCGCCCCCGCATTCTCGCCTGGGATAGATGTGCGCTGTGTCGGTTGCGCGACTGAGGCACATCTTCCAGCGTTGCCCCGACTTCACCCAACGCTCGAAGTGGCATAGGCTCCCGTCGCGTTTGATCGCACCGCGACGTTGCGCCGCAAACTCTCGTGTTGTGTCGGAACGTTGAAGCAACGGGCGATCCATCAGTCCGTCAGCTGCGGCCGGACGGGATCGCCGGCTGCTACGCCCGCGTCAACGATGTAGTTTCGGAGATCGAGCTTTGACCAAGCGATGATCTTGACCATCGCATTAAGATCGAAGCCTTCGCCTCGCGACATACGATAGAGCGAGCCGTGACCGATGCCGATCTGGTCGGCCAGCTTGTTATAGTTATCGATGCCTTGGTGCTCTTTGATTACGTCGATCGCCGCTGCGAACTTCTCGTAATCGAAGACTGAGGTCTTAGGATTGATCGAAGGTTCTAACACTACGTTCCTTTCGGTGACGGTTGCGGTGTAGGAGTAGGAGGGGGACTTGGAAAGGTCGAGAGGGGCGGCCGCTGCGGGCAACCCTTACCCTCGGGATGGTAGTAGCAATAATCGGATCGATAGAGCCATGCGTACCAGGCGGACGCCGTCAGCGCGATCACGAGAACGATTAGCAGCGATTTAGCCTGCGTCATTCGATGCGTCGCTCCTTAGCGCGGCCATCGTTTCGTCGTGGAAGTGTTCGACTAGCGCGACGAGCGACGAGGCCGACTCGCCGCCTGTCTCCAGCATGAAGGCTCGCTGCGCGTACGCGGCCGCTAGAAGTGCCGCGAGCTTCTCCGATTCGCTCGCCCGATGCGCCGGAGCGTCCACGAACTCAATAACGTGCTGCGTTAACGATTCGGCTTTATCGGCTCTGAGGCGAGCCCACTCGATCGCGCTCTTGTCGCTCACTGGCGTTCCCTGTCTGCGACGGCCGCGATGGCGCGCTGCTGGACGTCCATGTATTCACGCGACGGCCGCTTGTCGATCTCCTGACCGGGCCGATAGGTGTGCCAGATCTCGCGTTGGAGATCGCGCGGGACCATGTGCCAATGCCGAAGACACATAAGCATCTTTGGAGGCACCGACTTCTCGCAGCCGCGCGCGTGGCACGTGTGAACGCTCATCCGCGCCGCACCTTACGCGCCGCCTGGAGCGCAAGCCGCGCATCGCGAATCTCCTCCTCGTTGGGATCGGCGCCATTGAGTTCCTCGGCTAACCACGCTCGCGCCGCGGCCACGGATTCGTCGTGACCGACGGACGTCGCCCACAGTGCGCCGCGTACAAACGCCCAACGCTTCGCCTCGTTGTACGTGAGATCGACTTCGCCGTCAGCTAAAATCAGCGGAGGAAACGCGGCTAGCGCGGCATCTTCAACCTTCGGATGCCTGACGGGCGAACCGTTCATGCCACTTCCAGCAGGTCGACCACGACCTCGATCCGCGGCTTGCCGCCGTCTTTGGCCTTGCGGCACGTTATCGTTTCCACGACGTTGTCGCGCCGATAGATCACGTCCTCGAGCGCGTCAGCGGTAAGCTTCGCGGGCGCGTCGGCGTCGTGCCGGCTGTTGAACGCGGTAATGTGCAGCGTTACGCGACGCACAGTGTCCGGCTTCGGCCACGCGTGCGTGCGCGCCGCGACGAACGCATGCGCTCGGCAGCAGTCTTTAAAGTCTCGACCTGCGCTCGATAGCACCAGCCCCTTGCCGCCGCCGGCGCCACGGCTCAAGCCGAACCGCGCGCGAACGTACGCCTGATTAACGCTGACGGCCTTACGCGGCACTGTGAAGGCGAGCGTTTGAAGCACCTCGCTCACCGTGCTTCCCAATGCCAGGTTCCCGGTTTCGGTCCGCCGACGGCGTTCGCATAGCGAAACTTTGCCGGTCCCTCGTGCAGGCCCAATCGATCGATGAACCGGACGTAGATCACGCGCGCGTCCCACGCCGGCACGAAGATGACGGTCCCGGGTACGATGTCGTCGTCGGTTACATAGTTGACGACGTCGCCGGGTTGCGGCCGACGCCCCATGATCGGCTTATATGTCGCGGTCACAACGTCGTGCTCAGCGCGAGCTGCATCGAGGGGTCCTTGAGGCGCCGGCGCAGTTCCGCGGCGAGCTTGTCGAGCTTCTTACGCTCGTCCTTCGCGACCCCGCGCGCCTCTTTCGATTCGGTATCGGCCGCGGCCCAGGCGTCGTATTGGTCCGCCCATTGCTGATTGAGATCCTCGATCGGCACCTCGATGAGACGCTCCTCGATCGGACCGCCGGTCTTGCCGTCGAGTACGATCGTCGCATCCTTGCCGTCGACGGTCAACGCAAGTTCCGACGGCGCGGTTGAATCGCGCGCCGGAGCAGCCTCGAGCAGTTCAATGTCGTCGAAGCAGACCCATCCGAATCGAAATGGTAAGAGACGCGCGGTCCGCTCGCGGATTTCCGAGATGACGGCCTCCTGGTCGATATACGCGCCCTTGGTTATCTGCACGCGATCGCCGATGTTGAAGCTCGGCTTAGACTTCTCTCGATCGATGGGCGTCACGGTCACGCGACGAACTCCTCTCTTTTGGAAATCGGGCAGCTAAAGCCGCAGCGTCGGCAAATCATAACGATGCAATCGTGAACGCGTCGCGCGATCATGTTGGCAGGGCAGCGTTGGCATCGCATTACGCGCCCTCCATCAGTCGCTCGCGATACGACTCGCCTTCAACGCAAATAAACTGACCGCACAACTCGCGCATCCGGTCGAGGATCGCGATACCAATCACTTCATCGAGTCCTTTCTTAGCCCACGTGACGCAGAGATCTGCGGGCGTGCGATTGCTGGTAACGATAAGCGGCTTGGCGCGTTGGCTGCCGCCGTTTTCGTAACGCCGATTGATCAGCGCGTAAAGGCGCATCGAAACGTACGACGTGAACTCGGCCTTATCGAGATCGTCGAGCACAAGCACTTCGACTTGTGCAAGCCATTGGATAACGTCGGCGCAGTTCTCGCGCAGGCGACCGCTTCGATCGTAACTCGCCTTGAGCCGATCGAGCAGGGCGATCACGCTGACGAACGTCGCCGGCACGGCGTTGCTGGTAACCTCGTTGACGATGCCGGCGGCCAGGTGCGTCTTGCCGGTGCCTTTGTCGCCGAACAGCCATAGGCCGTGCTTGAGGGCTGCGGCATCGCGCGCGAGATCCAAGGCGACGGGATCCCCGGGCGGACATGCGTACGAGTCCAGCGTTCGTTCGGAAAAGCGCGCACCGACCTCCGAGAGTTTGCGCGCCATGATGACGCGATGCTCGCGGTTGCGCTGGTCGAGCTGCGCGATCGAGTCAAGCTGCACGCGACGGCGTCGGGCGTCTTGCTCTTCGGGAGTCTCGTCGCGCTTCCACGCGATGAACTGCTCGAAGGTTTCCGGCCGATCGTTGACGTTCAACGTCGCACCGTGTGCGAATCAAGTCGCGCGGCAAAATCGGCAAGTTTAGGATTTACGCTGACGCCCTTTCGCTCCGGGTCAACCGGTACGAGATTGCCGCTGCGCGCTTTCCAGCCGCTCCACACGCGAGCCAGGAACGCGACGGAGATGTCGTCGCGTCGATGCAGGTTGCCCAGGATGACGTCCTCGATCATTTTGCGCCACCGCTGGTCAACAAGCTCGTCGCCGTGGAGTTGGATCAGGCGCTGCGCCGCGGCTTCGTTGGCAGCGACGAAGTGCCGGCTGTCAAGTGTGTTGGGGAGCAAGCCCGCGTCGATCGCGACGTCGAGCGCCGCTGCGCAAAAGAGCCGTGCACGTTCTGGAAGGGTGAGGGTCGCGCGCTCGCGCGGGTCTTCTTCTTCCGTACCTATAGGGACTAATTCAAATTTTTCGCGCGCGCGAGGGGGAGAGTTTGGGGCGCGGTCCGGGGCGCGATTTTCACCCCCCTCGGGGCGCGGTTCGGGGAGCACCTCGGGGAGCGGACATATAAAGGAAGCGGGGAGTGGTGCGGGGAGCACCTCGGGGAGCGTTGCGTGGGAGCGGTCCGGGGAGTGTTTTGGGCGCTCCCCGTCGGAAAACGGTCCAAGCCACATATAGGCTTCGGCGTTGCGGAATTTCGCACCGACGGCACGCGCTGCGAGAATCGCACGATTCATCGATGGGCGCTCGCCGGCGCGTTCGAGCGCGAGGAAGAACTCCACCAGCAACGTCCTCGCATCCGCCACACTCCGCTACTGAACCGAGATCCCGAGCACGATGAAGAACCATAGGATCCCGTACGCTGCGATGCCGGCGCCCGCGAGAATCTCACCGACAGAGGCGCCTAGCATTGACTCTGTGGGCTCAAACAGCGGTTCGGCGCCACATTCCTCGGGCGGGACGTCAAAGAACGCGCGTAGGGCCGCGAATGCCCGAACAACCATCACGCGACGTCCTTGACTTTGCGCTCGAGCACGGCGATTACACGCGCGGCCTCGGCGGCCATCAGGTGCATAAGGTGCGGAGAACGGCGCGAAACGTTTTTGCAATAGTCCGCAAGCTCGAGCTGGCCGAGGTGCAGCGATCGGGCGAGATCCTTGATCGTGGCGGCCTGCTCGTCGCTGATCATTCCCTCGGGAGCCGCCGGAGCAGGTGCGGAGGAGGCGCTCTGCCCCGGCGTTCCCGCGCTCCCGGCTATGCGTGACCGGAAGATTTTATAGAACGACTCGTCCGGCCGCACGGCCAGCGCGACGCCGAGCTTGAGGTGCGGCGACGCGCTCTTCTCCACGTGGAACTTTACGGGCGCGACGCGCGGATCCGGACCGGTCGATTCCGTTCGAAAGATGTAGTCGAACGCAAACCGGAACTTCTCATCGCCGCGGAAGTCGGCCTGATTGCGACGCGTGAAGTTGTTGCCGTTGCGATCGAACTTCTGCTGCTGGTGGGCAATGAAAACGACGTTGTACGTTACGGCCGCGAACGCGAACTCGCGCACGGGCGCGATCCGCTTGTTGACGGTGACGTAGTCCGTCGTGACCACGAGCTTGCCGTTCGTCTCGATCTCGGTCGTATGCCGCGCGACGAGCTTCTCATAGTCGGCAGAGTACGAATCGAAGATGACCGTCTCGCACTGCAGGGCGCCGCGGCGAGCCTCCTCGAGCACGGCCAGAACGTCGGCGTGCGTACGCGGGCGGGCGTGCAAGAACTCGAACCGATCGGTGAAGTGGCCGGCGCGGTTCTCGACGTTCACGATCGCGGGCTTCGGAAACGTCAGCGCCGCGTGCGTCTTGGAGGTGTGGGTCGGTCCGTAGATCAGGACCTTGTCACGCGTGAGCTTCCCGGTCTCGACGGACGATTGGAACAGGCTAGTCATAGCGCTGCCGGAGCCTCGAAGATCTCTACTTTTTCCGCGTGGATTTCGTCGGGAAACGATTTCACGAACTCATGGAATAGCGAGCCCGCCGACTGCTCAGGGTTAAGCATTGCATCGTAGACGTCTCGTGCAACGGGCCTATATTGCCAAACGGCAGCTACGCCGGCACGATTGGGCTTGAACTCGATCTCAAGGGTTTGCGTCGCATCGTCGTATCCGACGGCCGCGAGGTTGCTCGAGCGAATCGGTTGGCGCGTCATGCCGGACCCCCGAGGCGAGAGCATCGCGCGCACCTGCCGAGTAGGTCGCCGACAACGAAGGCGTGGCCGTAATCTTTGAGGTGCGACGTTATCATGCCGATGCCGGCTTGCTGTACGATCTCTTCGGCGCGCTCGCGCTTATCGGTGTGGAATACGTCGCGCTTAGCATAGAGATCGAAAACGTGGAACTGCTTGCGGCTCTGGCCCTTGGTGAAGTTGCGGACCTCGTAACGCGTCATGCCGGAACCTCCGCGCCTGTCGTGAGGTCGGCTTCGTCTTCGCGATGCCGTTGAAGGTTCGCGTGCAAGTCTTCCAGCATCGAGCACACGACCATCTCGATTTGGGTCCTACAATCCTTACGCGGTGAGGGCTTGCTTTCGCCGTAGAAGTTAGCTATGGCAAGGCGGTCCTCGGTTGATAGCTCGAACGTAATCGCGACCTTCATACCGGAACCTCCGCGCCGGTTGTGAAGCCGTCCGCCCATTTGTCGCATTCGTCCGCTTTAGCGCTAAGCACCTCGGCAGCGGCCCGGTATCCCGTTCCGTCGTAACGCGGCAGGTTGCGCGCTATTCTTTGCAGGTCGCGCTGCATTGCTTCGAGCGCCGTCATCATGCCGGAACCTCTGCGCCTGTCTCTAGGTTGGCGGTGATGCGCTCGACTGCGGCGCCGCCAATGAAGTGCGCTTCGCGTTTCGCAGCTGCCTCTGAGCCGTAACGGTCGGAGCGGTCGGCCTTGCAAACATTGGGACCGTTGCTAGCAATGCGCCACGCGAACCGCTGCTCCGGCGTCCACCAAGCGGGCATCGTAACGTCGAAGTGCCCAGCGCGCCAAATGCGGTGTGCTTTAATTTGAGCTTTACTGCCAGATACACTTCGCAGCGTTATCGCCAACGGCTCCAGCTTAGAGCCGTTCACTACGTGCCAAAGGTCGTCAAGCTCGAAGTACGCGTAGCGATCGGGTTCGATCTCGGTTGCACCAAGGTAATCCACAGCGCGTTCGATTTTTGCAACCTCAACCGCGCCAAGGTAGGCAACGGCTTTGGCGAGGGAATCGTTCGTTGTCGCCGTCATCGCGCACCGGGCTTCGGCTTGACGACGATCTTTGACCCGAGCGCTGTGCGCGAGAGGCCGCGCAGCAGGAGCTGGCCGATCTCCGACTCGTCGCCGTACTTGCGGATCAGTGCCGCGATCGAGACGGCCGCGCCGTATTCTAGATGGGCCTCCACGACTGTGACCTGCTCGGCGATGTGCTTGACGATCTTGGCTGCGTCCTCGTCTTTGCCGGCGGCTTTGAGCAGACGCTGCGCCTCGAGCAATGCCGGATAGTCGGCCGTGTACGCCGACCACTGATCCTCGAGCGCGATCTTGTCGAACTTCGGGTGCGCGATCTCGCGGGCGCCACGCTCGCGCAGGCGCCGCTCGAACTCCGCATCGATGCGGTGCGCGATTGCCTTGAACTCCGCGGCATGCTCGAGCACGGCCGCGCGGTAGTCGCCAAGCATCCCGTCGGGAAGCGTTGGCAGGTCTAGCTTGCGCACAACGGATGAAGGTGCGCTCGTATCAAGTGCTGTAGACATAGCTCCTCCAAGAGCGCGCGCCGGTTCGTTTTCGACTGCGACCGGCGCGCGCTCGGCGTTTAGATGGTTCATATTGCGGTGGATCCAACGAGCCGACGTCCGCACTGAGCGCACGCCATGCCGTGCGCCGAGGCCGCCCGCACCGGATTGCTTATCTGCATCACGGAAGCTAGGCACGGACGGCGCCGGCAAATGTACACGCCTTCGACCGGCGCGAGCCAACCGACGATGTTCATACGGCGACCAGCTTTGAACCGTTGGCGCGACGGCGTGCCCGCGATCGCGCGAGCAAACACGCCACCGTCAACGCATCGATTCCCGCGAGCAGACGCTGCATCGAGCCCTCGATCTCGTCGAGCTTGGATTCGTCTTGCTCGACGGCAAGGCGCTCCGTCGCGCCGCGGACCTGCGACGTCGCCTCCTCGATGTTGCGCGCGATCGCGTGCGCCTCTTCGAACTTGGCCGTCGCGATCGCCTCGCAGGGCGCGCACCAAACCTTGCCCTCGAGCGTTCCGTGCGGCCGCGCGCAACCCGTGTGGATGGGCCGCTCGCAGTCCTCGCATTCCAGCGCCGGACAGGTGCGTTCACACTCCGTGAGATCGCGACGCTCGCCAGAAAATGAAATCTCGTCCAACATAGTAGATTGGCCTCCGGATATTTAGGACGCGCCGCGACGATTGCGAAGCGCGTTGAGGTGAGGATTAAGTGGCAGCTTTTGACCGTTGATGTATTTGCGCAGATCGCCGGCTTGGATCCGCAGGAGTCGGCCGACGCGAAACGCGCCGGGGATTGTACCGGTCGCGCACAACTCGCCGGCCTTTGATTGCACGACGTTGAGTATCGCGGCGACGTCTGCCATGTTCAGCACGAACTGATCGCTGACGGCGTCGACGTCGCTGACGAGAGTACGCTTAAACTTTGCCATTTGCGCTCGGCGTTGACTCCGTAAAGTCGTGGCTGTTGCAATGGTGCGCGGCGCGCGAGATGCGGCAAAGGTCGCCGTCGCCGTTCTTGTGCGCGCACCGGTCTTTGAGGCGCGCGAGCACGTTGCGCACGACGTTTTCCGTGATGTTACGCGTTAGCGCGTCGCTGACGGCGTCGACGTCGCTGACGAGAGTACGCTTAAACTTTGCCATTTGCGCTCGGCGTCGACTCCGTAAAGTCGTGGCTGTTGCAATGGTGCGCGGCGCGCGAGATGCGGCAAAGGTCGCCGTCGCCGTTCTTGTGCGCGCACCGGTCTTTGAGGCGCGCGAGCACGTTGCGCACGACGTTTTCCGTGATGTTACGCGTTAGCGCGTCGCTGACGGCGTTGACGTCGCTGACGAGAGTACGCTTAAACTTTGCCATTTGCGCTCGGCGTTGACTCCGTAAAGTCGTGGCTGTTGCAATGGTGCGCGGCGCGCGAGATGCGGCAAAGGTCGCCGTCGCCGTTCTTGTGCGCGCACCGGTCTTTGAGGCGCGCGAGCACGTTGCGCACGACGTTTTCCGTGATGTTACGCGTTAGCGCGTCGACGAGGACCGCGAGCACGTTTTTGCTGAGAAGCTCGAGCGCGACTTTCGGATAGGCGAGCTTCTTCTTCGTCACCGGATCCGTGACGATCGCAGGCTCTGGCGTCTCCGGACCTCCGAGAATGGGTATCGTCATGGCCTGGGGCTTCCGAGAATCTGAATCGCCGGCGCGAACGTATTGCCGATGCCGGCATGGATTGCGACCGCTAGGATCAGGGAGAATATTCCGACGGCAAACCCGTAGAGAAGCGCGCGTTCGATGAGCTCGCTCGTATAGTTCACTTGCGGTCACCGTGAACGGCGGGCGCTTTCCCACACCATTTGCAATGATCGGGCCGCATGCCGCAGGTGCAGGGTTCGAAATGATGCTCGGCCTGCGACTTTCCGAGCCCGGCGTACGTTTCCAAGCCGGCCATGCTAAGCGACCGCCTGCGACCGACGCGCCTCTTCCGACGCGATGATCTCGAGCAGCTCGGCTGCTGTAAGATTGAGGAACTGCGCGAGTTTTTGGATCGTCGTCGCACCGCCGGGGAGCTGGCCGCTCCGCCAGCCTCGGACAGTCTCGGCAGTGACGCCGGCGCCATCCGCTATCGCCTTCGTAATATACGGAGCGAGAAGGGAGGGTATCGTGCGGGACTTGGACTCCATACCCGATACATTAGGGACTATGGTTCAAGTTGTCAAGTAGTTTGGTTCAAACGAACTTGAACTGCGGGCCAAGAAGCTAACGGCGGTGGATCAAACCGTGAAACGGGCGGCTAAGCGAGCTAGCGACGCGTGGCGAGCCCGGATAGGCAACTCCCTGCGCGCCGCGCGGGAGCGCGCCAGGATGACCCAATCCGACCTAGCCGCGGTCGTAGGCGTTGACATCGCTACGATCTCCAATACCGAACGGGGCGTTAGCGTCCCAGACTTCGCGACGATCGAGTCGGTCGCCGATATCCTGGTGGTGTCTCTAGACGATCTGGTTGGCCGGGATTCCGAATGGACTAAGCCGCAGAGCGGCGACGAAAAGGTATCACCTTTTCAGAATCCCTGGCCGACGATTTCGAAGCTTCAGGCTCAGCTGGACAAGCTAACGGCGGAGCTTCGAACGGTGCGTAACCAGCCAGCCGAAGGTCGGCCCAAACCGACTGAGAAAGGACGTCGCACTGCGTGAGGGGATCGAATAAAGAGTCCATACGCTCGATTTTGAGGCGCCTCTCGCCCAGCGCCATGGCACTGTGGATACTGTGTATAGCGCCGGCCACCGCTGCGACCATCGGCGGAGTGGTTACTTACAAATACAACGATCCCATTGGGACCAAGGGCGACGAAGGATCGACCGTCTACCTAGTCAGGCTGCCCGTCAAGAAGCCGATAGCCGACGCCGAACACGCAAAGATATTCAGTCTTGAGGCGATACCCGGGACTCAACGGCAGACCGTTGACGGTTTTGGCGGCGTCGAGTTCGATGACGTCGCCCCCGGGCAGTATCTGGTGGTCATCATCTCGGAACAGACGACGCGGGACGCAAGTCAGCCGCTCGATTCATTACTGACGGCGGCGATTAGGCCGCTATTTGCCACGGAAGCTCTCTGGAATACGGCAATCGGGCCCGTCTGGGATGTGCAGGCTGGAGCGCCAGCACCGGCCGACGAGACGATTTTGGGTCTCCAGGCCGCTATCGCATTCCCGCTGACGGTGAAGGGCGAGCGTGCGCACTTCTCATGGGACTTCGGGGCGACTTACCTTTGATGGCCTACCAAGCTGGCGGTCTAGTGCTATACTGGGCCGCATGAAACTCCTCGCAATCTTTGCGCTGGCGACGTTTTTGACCGGCTGCAGCGCCTGTAACTGTCTGGCCCCGCAGCCAGGAATAACGCAGCCGCCAATTGAGCCGTCGCCCTCCCCTCGCCCCGCAACCGCCCACGGCCGGAGGGTCGCGCACGACGTCGTTTGGCATCACGTCCGAGGAATCTGATCCTCAGTGAAGGACGAGATCGCAGCACGGCGCGCAGCCAAGGGCATCGTCACGATCAAGGTCGCCGAGGGCGCTTCCAGCGTCGTGCGGCACGTAAAGCTCGATGTCGCTGACACCCTCGATCCGCTTGCGACCCTGAAGGCGCGAGCGCCGCGAAAACCACGTAGATCGTCGCCAGACACGTAAACCGCGTTGCACGGGAAACATGACGCGCGTATGCCTGTCAATCTATGAGCAGGCGCGGCCGCGGTGACGGGTACATCCGCCAACGAAAGAACGGCGCCTGGGAAGCGATGCTCCGGTACGTCGATCCCATTACCGGCCTCCGCGAGCGGCTCTCGGTCTTTGCGCCCACCCGCGACGACGTCGTCACCAAGCTCGACGAGGCGCGCGCTCGCCTTCGACGCGACGAGCGGCCGCGCGACCGGCGCGTCATCCTTTCGCAGTTCCTCGAGCTGTGGCTCGACGACGTCGTCAAGCCGACGCTGCGCGAATGGACCCACGACTCGTACAGCAAGATCGTCAAGAATCACCTGATCCCGAGCCGCCTCGGTGACATGGCGCTGCGGGATCTCCGCGAGGTGCAGATCCAGCACGTCCTGGTCGCCAAGGGGAAGGCGACGCCGCGCATTCAGCAGCTTTGCCTAATCGTTTTGCGGCGCGCGCTCGAGCAGGCCGTGAAGTGGGGGATGATTGCGACCAATCCGGCCGACGGCATCGTTGCGCCGCGCGTCGTGCGCCGCGAGCTGCGCGTGCTCTCTCCGGCGGAGGCGCGCCGGTTCCTCAAAGCGACGGAGCACGATCGGCTGCACGCGCTCTATTACCTCGCGATCGATACCGGCATGCGCCAGGGCGAACTGTTCGCGTTGCAATGGAACGACGTCGACCTGCGCGCCCGCACGATCCGCGTCATGCGTTCGATCAACACGGCGACCGGAACGATCGGTCCGCCGAAAACCAAAGCGTCGCGCCGGCGCGTAGAGCTTAGCACCGCCGCTGTTGCCGTTCTTTCCGAGCACAAGCGGCGTCAGGAGGCCGAGGAGTACTTCGGGGCGCTCGTCTTCCCATCGCCCGGCGGAGCGCCTCTATCGCCCTCGAACGTACGGATCCGCTCGTTCTTGCCGGCGCAGCTGGTGGCGAAGATCAATCCGCCGATTCGCTTCCACGATCTGCGGCATACGGCGGCGACGCTGATGTTGGGCGCCGGCGTTCATCCGAAGATCGTCAGCGAGCGCCTGGGGCACGCGACGATCGCGATCACGATGGACACGTACCAGCACGTGTCGCCGACAATGCAGCGCGAGGCGGCCGCCGCGATGGGCACGATCCTGTCACCGAAGCCGAAGAAGCGCACCGCCAAAGGCGGCCAGAATGGCGGTACGGCCGCCCGCGGGCGCCGGTCTCGGGAAATAAAAAAAGCCCGGAAGCGTTGATGCCGCCGGGCTTTTTTCACCTTACACCGCGAGGGACTTGAACCCCCAACCAAGTGATTAAGAGTCACCTGCTCTACCAATTGAGCTAGCGGTGCGTCCGGCCAATTCTTCGGGAAAGAAAAACGTGCGCCCTCCGGGGATCGAACCCGGGACCAACGGATTAAAAGTCCGGTGCTCTACCAGCTGAGCTAAAGGCGCCTGCGATATTTTGGGGTGACTGACGAGAATCGAACTCGCGACCTTCGGATCCACAGACCGACGCTCTAACCAACTGAGCTACAGTCACCACAGAGAGATTCTTTCCCTTCGGCTAGCGCATTCATGCGCCCGCGCCGCAAACCATCCTGCGCCCGGAGGGACTCGAACCCCCATCTTCGAGTTTAGAAGACTCGTGCCTTATCCTGTTAGACTACGGGCGCAATGAGTGGTCGGGACGACAGGATTTGAACCTGCGGATCCTCTCGCTCCCAAAGCGAGCGCTCTACCAAACTGAGCTACGTCCCGGCACCTTTGGCCACTTCGCGATTTCTCGAATTATCCTCTGCTACGCCGCTAGAGCAGCAGCGCGTGATAGCCGACGTACGTTGAGAGATCGCCTTGAAAAGCATCTCCGGCAAGTAACGAAACCGCTTCGATCCGCAAGCCGGCGCGCAACGCCGCGCGTGCGATTCGCAGGTTCGAGCCCGGGACCAACGCAGAACACCAGGACGCCCCGTACGTCCGCGTCAGCGAGAGCAGCGCGTAGGCGAAGATCTGCACGAGATAGGCTTGCGACGCACAGCCTAGCGGCCCGATGCGGCCGTCGGGCCAGACGTACGCGTAGGCAACAAACTCGCCGCGCAGGAAGAATGCGTGGCCCGTTGCGCTGCCGGCAAATCGCTCGTGATCGGCGTCGCGAGCCGTGCCGCGCGTCTGGGCGTCAAGGCCGCGCAGCCCAAATCCATGGGAAACCGAGTCGATCGCGTCCACCTCAAACCGATAGTCGCCGGCGGCCATCTTCGCGAGCTCCTCTTCTCGCGGAATCGCGCCGGAAAAACGCACGATCGGCTCGCGCAGTAGCATACGTTGCTTCAAAGCCAGCGCCAGGCTCCCGGCGTCGCTCGGATCCACTATCGTTGCGCGCGTGCGATCTCCGGCGTCGAGAAAAGCCGCAGCCAAGAGTTCGCCGCCCACACCGGTACCGCGATACGAAGGCTCGACGAAGAGATCGCCCACGTATCGCTCGGTTTCTGAGTCGTGCGCAACCGCGATTCCCACACCCTCGCCGGCGTCGCGCGCGACCCAAACCGTCCCGCGTTCCGCAGAAGCCAACGCAATCCGGACCGCTGCGTCGTCGCAGTTCCGCCGGCGTTGGATCGGTCGGACTTGCCCGGCATCGGCGAGTCCGATCGGAAGATCAGACACGGCTGCGCAACGCCGTGAGCAAGGCATCCGCGGCGCGCCGCCGATGGCTGACGGCGTTCTTCTCCTTCTCGCTCAGCGCGGCGAAGCTGAGGCCGGACGGCGGATGGAAGAACAATGGATCGTAACCAAAACCGCCCGCGCCGCTCTCGACCTCTAAGAGGTAGCCGTTCACGTGACCGGTCACGACGATCGGCTCTCGTCCGGGTTCAATTAAGGCCAGCGCGCAGACAAATCGCACCGAACGGCGGTAGGGTGGTACGCCGCGCACTTCGGCGAGCAATGCGGCGCGGCGCTCCGGCCATCCGATATCCACCCCACCGTATCGCGCCGAATAAACCCCGGGCCTTCCCTCGAGCGCATCGACTTCCAGTCCGCTATCGTCGGCGAGCACCATGCCTTCAATGCCACGTTTCTGCAGCGTCTCGGCGAGCGTTTGGGCCTTGAGAAGCGCATTGCCGGCGTACGTATCGGCATCCTCGACGGCGGCCGTGTACTTTCGAGGCTTCGCCAGCGCAAGCGAGCTGCCCGCAAAAATCGCTCGCAGTTCGCGAAGCTTTCCCGCGTTCTGCGTAGCGACGAACGTCTTCACGAGCCAAGCCGTAAGACGGCCATGAACGCCTCCTGCGGCAACTCGACCTTGCCGACGCGCTTCATCCGCTCTTTGCCGACCTTTTGTTTCTCCAAAAGCTTGCGCTTACGCGAGATGTCGCCGCCGTAACACTTCGAAAGAACGTTCTTGCGCATCGCGGTAACGGTTTCGCGCGCCACGATCTTTCCGGAGATCGCCGCCTGAATCGGCACCTCGAACATTTGGCGAGGAATAAGCTCCTTGAGTTTCTCGGCCATCGCACGTCCGCGCATCACCGCCTTGTCGCGTGCGACGATGAACGAGAGCGCATCCACCACTTCGCCGTTGAGGAAGATTTCGAGCTTCGCGAGGTCCCCTTCCCGATAGCCGATCACCTCGTAATCGAGCGACGCGTACCCCTTCGTCCTCGATTTGAGCGCGTCGAAGAAATCGACGATCACTTCGATTAGCGGCATTTCGTAGGTCATAATCACGCGGCCGTCGTGCAGGTATTCCATATTGTCGAGGGCCCCGCGCCGGCCTTGCGTGATCTCCATGATTGCCCCGACGTACTCCGGCGGCGAGATGATCGTCGCCTTGACGTACGGTTCTTCGATCGAGCTTATCGCGGTCGGGGGCGGAAGCTTCGAAGGATTGTCGACCATCAGCTCGCTGCCGTCGCTGCGCACGACGCGAAAAAGTACGGAGGGAGCCGTCGCAATTAGGTCGAGGCCGTAGCCGCGTTCGAGCCGCTCCTGGACGATCTCCATGTGCAGCAGCCCTAAGAATCCGCAGCGAAAGCCGAAGCCCAATGCGGCCGAGCTTTCGGGCTCGTACAGGAGCGCGGCATCGTTGAGTTTGAGCTTTTCGAGCGCATCGCGAAGCAGGTCGTACTGCCCCTCGTTGGGATACAGCCCGCAGTAGACCATCGGCACCGCTTTGCGATAGCCGGCCAACGCGATGTGTGCCGGGTCGCTCGGCGACGTAATCGTGTCGCCGACGTCGATCTCTCCCAGCGACTTGATGTTCCCGATGATGTAGCCCACGCTTCCGATATCGAGCGATTCCACCGGCCGCATGTGCGGCGCGAAGACGCCGACTTCGGTGCACTCGAAGATTCGTTGATGCGCCATCGACATAAAACGAGTCCCGGCGCGAAGCTTCCCGTCCACCACGCGCACGTAGCTGACCACGCCCCGATACGGATCGAACTGCGCGTTGAAGACCAGCGCGCGCAAGCGATCGTGATGGCCTTTCGGCGGTGGGATTCGATGGACGATCGCTTCGAGGATCTCCTCGATGCCCACGCCGTTCTTGGCGCTGGCGAGGATGCATTCGCTGCGTTCCATCACCAGCAGCTCCTCGACCTCGCCCATCACGCGCTCGGGATCGGCAGCGGGAAGATCGATCTTGTTGATCACCGGAATGATCGTTAAATCGTGTTCGAGCGCAAGGTGATAGTTCGCCAGCGTCTGGGCCTCGATGCCCTGGGCCGCGTCGATGATTAACACGGCTCCTTCGCAGGCCGCGAGAGATCGCGAAACTTCATACGAGAAATCGACGTGCCCCGGCGTGTCGATAAGGTTAAGCTGGTACTGCTCCCCGTTGAGCGCTCGATAATTGAGCGTAACCGGATGCATGCGAATGGTAATGCCGCGCTCGCGCTCGAGGTCCATCGCGTCGAGCGCCTGCTCTTCGAGGTCGCGCGTGGCGACGGTGCTCGTGATTTCGAGCAACCGGTCGGAAAGCGTCGTCTTGCCATGGTCGATATGCGCGATGATGCAAAAGTTGCGAACGTTGCTCGCGACGTCGATACGATGTGGGCGATCGGTTTTGAGAGCCAAGCTGTAACGGTTAGAAAACCGGTATGCAGCTATTGAAGGCGAAGTGCGCGAGCGCCGGTCGAACCAGAAGCTGCAAGGCAAAGAATAGGATCAGAAACGCGAGATCGAGTCCTCCGACCGGCGGCATAATCCGGCGTATCGGAATCAGCACCGGCTCGATAATCGACGCCAGGTAATAGACCCATCGTCCCCGGCGCAGATCGGGAAACCACGAAACGATTGCGTACACGAAGAGGAGCATCGTGTAGATGTTGACGACCCAGAGCAGCGCTGTTGCTAAATCGCAAACGAGCAGATTCACGTACGGCCCGTTCTACGAAGCCGGCGAGCGAGCCCGCTCGATGGCTTCCAGCTCCTCCGGCGACGCCTGGACCGTCGGCTTGAAAGCTGCGACCGGCTTTCCGAAGGTGCGCGTGCCGTCGCGCGTATAGATGCTCGTCACGACCGCGCCGTCGCCCTGGCGATTGAGCAGTGCCAGGGCATAGGAGAGGCCCGCCTCGCTATCCGTAAAGGCATCGTAGCGCACGAACCCGCAGCGCGACAGATCGGTCGCGGCGAGCGCCTCGAGTCCGCCGATTCTTGCCTCATCGCTTTCCAGGGCTGCACGCAGCGATGCGTCGCTGCTCTCGAGTGCGGCAAGCCGGCCGGCCGCGCCGCCCGTGCCTCCGGCAATCAGGTCGTCATGGGTTTCGAGCAGCGCGCCGGCGCGCGCAAGCGCGGGGCGAACCACGGCGACGTGATAGATGGCCAGCGCCACGAGAGCGCCGGCGAGGGCCGCGACGGCCGGATAGATAGATTGAAACTCTTGCATAGTTAAAATTGCGATGACCACGACGAGAGTCAGGTGGATCACGGCACCCGTAAGGTTTCGCTTACCGTTGCTACCTTCCGGTTCTGGCGGGGTTCACGAGGTTACGCCGCGTGAAGCCCAACTCCCATCATGGCCACGCAATGATAGCATACGCCCGCGCGAGCGCGAGGAAGCGGCCTTGCCGTCGCCAACGATGCCTCCATGACCCAAGCGCTGATGGCGGGAATTGTCTCATTAGTAGCATCTACGGTGTGGCTGCACGTTGGAAGCAGTGATATTATCGCCGGTCACGCCGTTCCCAAGGTTTTCATGGCACGCCAGTGCGGTGGTCAGAACCGTTCACCCTCGCTTGCCTGGAGTGGGGCGCCCCACGGAACCGCCTCGTTTGCTATCGTGATGCACGATGCCGACGCGCCGATCGCCGGTGGCTTCTACCATTGGGTTCTCTATAATCTGCCCAGCCGAACGCACCGGCTCGAACCGGACGTCAAGGTTGCCAGCGATCAGCTCGGCCAGACGTCGGCGGGTCGCACGGAGTATCATGGCCCGTGTCCGCCTCCCGGCCCCGCGCACCACTACACCATAACGGTGTATGCGCTCGATCTTTCGGTTGTTCCGGCTCCGGCGCCGCTCACCGGCCCAGAACTCGAGCGCAGCATTGACGGCCACGTGCTCGCTCGAGGAGTTCTCGAAGCGACCGCGGCAACCAACCCCTGATTCGAACAAAGCCGGACCGTATCCCGAAGACGTCGAAGGCTTGGCTTTAATGGACGAAGTTATCATCAAAGTCCGCGAGAGCGGTCCCTATCTCATCCGTGGAAAAGTCACGCTTACCGACGGCGACGGAAATCCTTATACCGTCGAAGGCGCAAATATCGCGCTCTGTCGTTGCGGCGGCTCGCAAAACAAGCCGTTCTGCGACGGGACGCATCGCGAAAACGGATTCGCGGCAACCGAACGTGCGGTGGTAGAGCAGAGCGTTCCGTAGTGCCGTCGTATCTGCGAGAAGGGCGCGTGCCCCATAAGCGCCACATTCAGTTTCGCCGGCCCGACGGCGGGCTTTACGCCGAAGAACTCTTCTCAACCAAGGGCTTCGAAAGCGTTTACTCGCTGATCTATCATCTCCGGCCCCCGACCGCGACGCTGGACGTTCGGCGCTGGGAACGCACGCCGATCCGCTTTTTCCCCAACGAGCCGCTGCGCAATCGTCACTTCAAAACGCCGCAGGTCGCGCGCGACGGCGAAGACGCTATCGAATCGCGCACGCCGTTGCTGGGCAACGACGACGTGGTCATCTCCATCGCGAACGCGCAGCACCCGATGGAGTACTTTTACCGCAACACCGGCGGCGACGAGCTGCTCTTCATTCACTCCGGCTCGGGCGTCATCGAAAGCCAGTTCGGCGAGCTCGCATATCGCGCGCACGACTATCTCGTCATTCCGACCGGAACGACCTATCGTGTAGTACCTGGATCGCCGACGCGCATGCTGGTCCACGAGATGACCGGAACGGTCACGCTGCCGCGCAAGTATCGTAACGAGTTCGGACAGCTCGAGGAGCATGCCCCATACTACGAGCGAGACTTTCGATCGCCGGTACTCCAGCCGCCCGTGGAGGCTCAAGGCGAATATGAAGTTCGGGTCACCAGCGGCGGGCGCCATGCGATCTATGTCGTGCAAAATCATCCCTGCGACGTCGTCGGCTGGGATGGCTACTGCTATCCTTACGCATTCAACCTTGAAGAATTTGCACCGATTACCGGAAAGCTGCACCAACCGCCGCCCGCGCATGCGACGTTCGAAGCGCCCGGCGCGGCGTTCTGCGCCTTCGTGCCGCGCATGTTCGATTACCACCCGCTGGCAATTCCGGTTCCCTACAACCACTCGAGTGTCGACTGTGACGAAGTGCTCTATTACGTAAGCGGAAACTTCATGAGCCGGCGCGGCGTCGAAGAGGGCTCGATCACACTGCACTCGTCGGGTGCACCGCATGGGCCGCAACCCGGTGCCGTGGAGTCGAGTCTGGGCAAAACGTCAACCGACGAAATCGCCGTTATGATCGACACCTTCAAACCGCTGCTCCTCGCAGAGGCGGCCACTGCGTGCGAGGATCCGGGCTACTTTCGCTCCTGGATCGAAGCCCCGAGCTCGTAGGCCGGCTCGATGCGCCCGCGCGCGGTACCGAATCCAATCCGGCGCGCTCCGGCCCTCTCGCACCATCCGCGCAGCGTAACTTCGTCACCATCCTCTAAGAAGCGACGGCTCTCGCCGTCGGCAAGTGCGATCGGACGCGCTCCGTTCCAGGTTAGCTCGATCAAGCTTCCCTGACTCGCCGGTTGGGAGCCGCTGATGGTTCCCGATGCGAAGAGATCGCCCGGTCGCGTGATGGCGCCGTTGACCGTCGCGTGCGCGAGTTGTTGCGCGACGTTCCAGTACATGCCGGCAAAGGTCGTTTGCGAGATCGTCTCGGCCGAGATCCCTCGCTCGTCCATCTGTTGCGTTTGAATATCTACGGCGAGGGAGATCGCGTATGCCCACCGCTCGTCAACGCGCAAGTACGAAAGCGGTTGCGGCTCCTGGACCGGACCTTGCACGCGAAACGGCTCTAACGCGTCGAGCGTCACGATCCACGGCGAGATCGTCGTCGCAAACGATTTTCCCAAGAATGGTCCTAGCGGCTGGTACTCCCACGCTTGAATATCGCGCGCGCTCCAATCGTTGACCAAGACCAGTCCGAAGATATGCTCGGACGCGTCGCCTACGGGAATCGGCGTCCCCAGTTGATTTCCCGGCCCCTCGACGAAGCCGACTTCGAGCTCGATGTCCAGGCGGCGGCTCGGTCCGAACTCCGGGACCGCATCGCTCGGCGCTTTCCGTTGTCCGCGCGGGCGGCGAATCGGGGTTTCGTCAATGAGCACCGTGCTCGAACGCCCGTGATATCCGACGGGAAGCCATCGCCAGTTCGGCAGCAGCGGCTCGGCATCGGGCCGGAAGAGCCGCCCCAAGTTCGTCGCATGCTCGATCGAGGAATAAAAGTCGATGTAATCGCCGATCTCCATCGGCAGGCGCATCTCGACCTCATCTTGCCGGCAGAGGAAACGCTCGACGTTGCTCTCGCGCAAACGAGCGTCGCCACCGCTACGAAGGAGCGCCGATAGCCGTTCGCGCAGCGCTCTCCACGTGCCGGTTCCGGCGGCGAGCAGCGGATTGAGCACCGGAGCCTGCAGCAGTTCGCGCTCGCCGGCCTCGTCTAAGAAGCCGGCCTCCGCCGTCTCAGAAAGATCGAGGATCTGCTCGCCGATCGCGACCCCGATGCGTGCGCGTCCGTTTCGCACAAAGACGCCAAACGGCAAGTTTTGGATCGGAAAGTCGCTGCGAGGCGAGACTGCAACCCACGACTCGAGGTGCGCGTCGTTCGTATCTCCCGGCGCGATCATGGAGTCGCGAAAACTCCGAGTGCTTCCAAGTCCTCGACCGGCTCAGAAAAGCTGCAACTGCCATAGGCGACAAACGCGGTGCGCCGGCTCGCTTCCAACTCACCAAGCTCGATGCGCTCGTCCCTCCAGCAAAGTGCCGCATCTTCGAAATGAAACGCGGTTGGATCCTCTTCTGCGACCATCCGTTCCAGCATCGGACGGCCGCCGCGCGGCGCCAGGGCAGCCGCCGCCAAAATATTTAAGAAGCCGTGCATCGTGAAACCGCTGGCAGCATCCACATGACGTACCGGATGATGCAGTCCCGCGGTCGCTTTGAACGGCACGCGCGACGCAGCGGCCGCAACGAGAAACTCCACGACTTCACCCACGCTAGGAAAGGCCTCCGCGGTCAGTCCGCCACAGCGCAACTTTGCACCGAAGCCGGCGCGAATGGCGGCGCTCATCGCGCGCTCGACGACGGCCTTCCACGGTCCGCGGCGCGCGAACTCGACGTAGACCGGGAGATCGGATATCCTTGCGCTCTCCAGCAGGTCGCGCAGTCGTTGCAGCGGCTCCTCCGGCGCGCAATCCTCGGAGAAAACCGCCGGCAGAGGAACCTCGATTGCTTCGATCGCAACGCCGTTGCCTCGGAGCGCCGCCACCGAGTCGATGCGCGATTTAATAAAATCGAGCCACTCGGGCGAATCCAAGCCACCGTCCAGAATGACGGAAAATGGGCCGTCGCCCGCCGGCGGCGAGGATGCCAAGGCCGTTACGGGGATGATGAACCGTCCGAGCATCCACGCATGCGGGCCGCGCCGCGCTTCGAGGTATTGCGCGGTTGCTTGCGCGAGTGGGAGCTGCGCAGGTGGAAAGAGACCGGCGTAATCGACCAATCTCGAGAAAGCGCTTCGCACCGATGGGCGCAGCTCGACCGACGTCTCCATACCGCAGCTTTCGACAGGGCACCCGGCGAAGCTTCGCCAAATCCGCTCGACATGAGCACAGCGACCGAGGCCCGTAGCAATCCGCTCGCGCAAATCGACTGGGACTATGTCGAGTTCTACGTCGGCAACGCCAAACAGGCGGCCCATTATTACATGTCCGCTTTGGGATTCGATCAAATCGCCTACGCTGGCCCCGAAACGGGCGTGCGAGATCGCGTCAGCTACCTCTTGGCGCAGAATAAACTGCGTTTCGTGCTTACCGCCAGTTTGGTTCCCGACGACGAGGTCGCGCGCCACGTGGCCCTGCACGGCGACGGCGTCAAGGATATCGCGATTCTCGTCGAGGATGCCGGCGCCGCCTTCGAGATGGCCGTGCGCGGCGGTGCTCGGGTCCTGCAGCGGCCGACGGCCTTCGAAGATAACAACGGCCGGCTGATACGAGCGACGATCGCGACCTATGGCGACACCGTCCACTCGTTCATCCAGCGCGACGGTTACGCGGGGATTTTCGCGCCTGGTTTTGTCGAAGCGCGCAAGAGCATCCCGACCGCGAAGAAGCCGGGCCTCTCGTTCATCGATCATTGCGTCGGGAACGTCGGCTGGGGCGAGATGGACGCCTGGGGCGATTTCTACGGCCGGGTCTTCGGCTTCTCGCAGCTCGTTTCGTTCGACGACAAGGACATTTCGACCGAATATACGGCACTTCGCTCGAAGGTGATGACGGATCCCCGTCACCTCGTGAAGTTTCCGATCAACGAGCCCGCCCAGGGCAAGAAAAAATCGCAAATCGAAGAGTATCTCGATTTCTACCGCGGCGCCGGCGTTCAGCACATGGCGATCCGGACGGACGACATCGCCGCTACCGTCCGGGCGTTAAAGCATAACGGCGTGGAGTTCCTCGACACTCCCGACTCGTACTACGACCTGCTCGAAGAACGCATTGGGAAGATCGACGAAGCGATGGAGACCTTGCGAGAACTGCGCATCCTCGTCGACCGCGACGACATGGGCTACATGTTGCAGATCTTCACCAAGCCGCTCCAGGACCGGCCGACGCTCTTTTTCGAGATCATTCAGCGCAAAGGCAGCTTATCGTTTGGAAAAGGCAACTTCAAGGCGCTCTTCGTCTCGATTGAGCGCGAACAAGAGAAGCGCGGAACGTTATGATCACCAGCACCGGCACGTTGACAGGCTCGGTGGACCGGTCGAGGTTGCTCGACTGGTACCGCAAAAATCGAAAGCGCTCGGCGGCACTCTTCGCGCTCGTTAACGATGAAGCGTTTTACGACCGGCCGATTCCACTGCGCCACCCGTTCGCCTTTTACGAAGGCCACATTCCGGTGTTTAGTTATCTGGTTCTCAACGAGCGGGGGCTGCAGGAGGAGTCGCTCGACCCCGTTCTCGAGCACCTCTTCGAGCGCGGAATCGATCCAGCGACCGTCGACGAAGCGCGACATCACGAACGCGCCGACTGGCCGCACCGGCGCGCCGTCGCGGCTTTTGCCGCAGCGTGCGACGAACAGGTTCTACGCGCACTTGCGTTTAGTTCGATCGAAGATTCCACGGTTCCACGGCTGGTGCGAGCTCAGTCGGCCTACACGATCCTCGAACACGAAGCCATGCACGACGAAACGCTGCTCTACATCGTTCATCAGCTCGATGCGAGCCGTAAGGGATTCGTCGCGCAGGAACACCGCGACCACGCACCGCCGCCGAGCGATCCACGCACGGTCGAGCGTGGCGTCGCAACGCTGGGCGCGCAACCCGATGAAATTCCCTTCGGCTGGGATAACGAGTTCGGACGCGAGGAAGTCGAGGTTCCCGCCTTCGAGATCTCGACGTATCCCGTCACGAACGCCGACTGGCTGCGGTTCGTCGCCGATGGTGGTCCGGTACCCCACTTCTGGAAAGAACGCGACGGCGCGTGGGTGCTCCGACTGCTCTTCGAGGAGATTGCGTTGCCGCAATCCTGGCCGGTCTACGTGACGCACCGGCAGGCTGACGCGTACGCGCGCTGGGCTGGCTCGAGATTGCCGACCGAGGCCGAGTACCACCGCGCGGCTTTCGGAACGCGGCAGGGCAACGAGCGCCCCTTCCCCTGGGGATCCGAGCCGCCGGCGCCGCAGCATGGGAACTTTGATTTTGCGCGCTTCGATCCGGAGCCGGTTGACGCGCACCCCGATGGCACCAGCGCCTGGGGCGTGGCCGACTTGATCGGCAACGGTTGGGAATGGACCTCTACGGTTTTTGCGCCGTTTCCCGGCTTCGAGCCAATGGCATCGTATCCGCAGTACTCGGTTGACTTTTTCGACGGCAAACACTACGTGATGAAGGGCGCCAGTCCGGTGACGGCCCGCGAGCTGATTCGTCGCTCCTTACGCAACTGGTTCTTTGACGATTACCCGTACATGTACGCCAAGTTCCGCTGCGTGTCGATTTGAAGACCCCAATAACCGTTGCCTACGGCGACGGTATCGGGCCCGAAATCATGACGGCGACGCTGCGCATCCTCGATGCTGCAGGGGCGCAGCTCGAGCTCGAGCGCATCGAGATCGGGGAGACGGTCTACAAGAAAGGGTTGAGCAACGGCATCGAACCCGCCTCCTGGGACTCGCTGCGCCGCACGAAGGTATTCCTGAAGGCACCGATCACGACTCCGCAAGGCGGAGGCTTCAAGAGCCTTAACGTCACCGTTCGTAAGACGCTGGCGATGTACGCCAACGTTCGACCCTGCGCTTCGCTTTATCCGTACGTCGCGACCAAGCATCCCCGCATGGACATCGTCATCGTCCGCGAGAACGAGGAAGACGTCTATGGCGGGATCGAGCACCGTCAGACCAACCAAGTGGCGCAGTGTCTAAAGCTGATCTCCCGGCCCGGGAGCGAGCGGATCGTCCGCTATGCGTTCGAGTACGCGCGCGTAAATAAGCGTAAGAAAGTCACGTGCTTCACCAAGGACAACATCATGAAGTTCACGGACGGCTTATTCCATCGGACGTTTGAGGAGATCGCGCCCGAGTATCCCGAGATCGAACACGAGCATTGGATCGTTGACATCGGGGCGGCGAAGATGGCCGATACGCCCGAGGCATTCGACGTCCTCGTTATGCCGAATCTTTACGGCGACGTTCTCTCCGACGTCGCCGCTCAAATCACCGGCTCCGTCGGGCTCGCCGGTTCGGCGAACATCGGCGATCACTGTTCGATGTTCGAAGCGATCCACGGCTCCGCGCCGCGTCGCGCCGGCCAGAACCTCGCCAACCCATCGGGCCTGTTACACGGCGCCATCTTGATGCTCGTCCATATCGCACAGTCCGACGTCGCCGAGCGCGTTCACAACGCATGGTTGGCAACGATTGAGGACGGAGTGCACACGTACGACATCTATAAAGAAGGCACGTCGAGCGAGAAGGTCGGTACGAGTGAGTTCGCCGATGCGGTGATCGCGCGTTTAGGGAAGAAACCACGCAGTCTCAAGGCCGCGCAATATGCAAAGGGCGCGCACATGGACCTCGCGATCCGGCCCGCGGGCGCCGCGGCGACGAAGGTGCGAGCCGGGGTTGACGTCTTCGTCGACCGGCCCGACGGCAACCCCGACGTCATTGCTTCGGCGATGCAACGGTTCGGCGTCGAAGGGACGCGCCTGACGATGATCAGCAATCGCGGAACGAAAGTTTGGCCCAACGGCAATCCCGACACATATTGGAGCGATCATTGGTCCTGCCGCTTTGAATCCGACGGCATGCCTTTTACCGCCGATCGCGTCGTCGCGTTGCTCGATGCGGCCAACCGCGCGGGCTTCGACGTCATCAAGACCGAGGGGCTCTACACCTTCGACGGCGAGCGCGGCTACTCGCTCGCCCAAGGGGAGTAACCCAAGGCCGCGCTTGAGAATCGTTAGCCTCCTGCCAAGTGCGACCGAGATTCTCTTTGGAATCGGCGCAGGCGAAGAGGTCGTCGGCGTTACGCACGAATGCGATTATCCGCCCGCCGCGCTCGGACTTCCGAAACTCACTTGCGCATCGACCACCGGCGGCACGACGTCCGCGGAAATCGACCGTCACGTTCGCGCGGCGGTTCACGCCGGATCGAGCCTCTATCATCTCGACAGGGCGCTGCTCGCGCGACTCGATCCCGACCTCATCGTTACGCAAGAGCTCTGCGCGGTCTGCGCAGTTTCCTACGAGATCGTCGCCTCCGCTGCGAGACTCCTAAACTCGTGTCATCCTGAGCGCAGTGATGTCATGCTGAGCGCAGTCGAAGCACGAAGGACTCGTATCATTTCGCTCGAGCCGGCTTGCGTGCAAGACGTGCTTGCAAACATCACGCAGCTGGGCGAGATCACGGGTCACTCGACGGAGGCTCGTGACCTCGTTGCGCAGCTAGAATCGCGCATTATGGCGTTGCGTGCCAGAACTGCCGGCAGGGCAGAGAGGCCGCGAACGCTCGTTCTCGAGTGGACGGATCCGCCGATGAGCGCCGGCCACTGGATTCCCGAGCTCGTCGAGCTGGCCGGTGGTATCCCCGTCTTGGCCAACCCCGGCGCGAACTCGAGGCGACTGGACTGGGCGGCGATCGCGCAAGCCGGCCCGGAGGCAGTCATCATCGCGCCGTGCGGCTTCGACCTGGTCAAAACCCGCCGCGCTATCGAAGAGCTCGATGAAGTCGAGGGTTGGAAATCGCTTCCGGCGCAGCGTGCCGGTCGCGTCCTAGGGCTCGACGGCAATGCCTACCTGAGCCGGCCCGGGCCGCGATTGGTTGACGCGGCCGAGATCATTGAGCGGTGGTATACTAGCGGCGCGGAGTACGCTGGATGACCGCGCTTTCATCGACGAGAGTCGATTGGGGGTGAGGAAAGTCCGGGCTTCATAGGGCAGGGTGCAGGATAACGTCCTGTCGGGGCAACTCGAAGGAAAGTGCCACAGAAACATACCGCGTGGACTCCTCTGGAGCTCACGCAAGGGTGAAATCGTGAGGTAAGAGCTCACGGAGTCGCGCGGTGACGCGCGCTCGGGCAAACCCCACCTGAAGCAAGATCGCTCGATTTTAGGGACGGCCCGTCCGAACGAGCCACGTCGCATCGAGGCGCTCGGTAACGCGCGCCCCAGAGAGATGGTCATCGCCCACTCGTGGGAACAGAATCCGGCTTACAGGCGTGCTCCGCCCTTCGACCGGCTCAGGAACAGGCTCTTCGGCACGCAACCGGTGGGGCGCACAACGCGTCTTAGCGAAAGAAGAAAGCAGATAATGAATCAGCAGCAGCATTTTACTCCCGAAATGACCGTTGACGAAGCATTCAAGCTCCATGCCGGTGCGCGGCGCGTTTTTGCGCGCTTCCATTTAGGCGGTTGCTCGAACTGCGCGATCAGCGAAACGCACACGATCGGAGCGATCAGCGACGATTATGGGATCCCGTTGCCGATGCTCCTCGACAACCTCAACGCGCTCTTCGAGCAGCGTACGCTTTCGGTCGGCGACCGCGTGCGTATACCCGACGAAGTCCGCGCGAAGATCCCACAACTCGCCAACGTCGTCGACGTCGGCGAGATCACCGGTGCCGAAGGCGGTGCCTATACGGCCGACTTCGGCGACGTGCGCCTCCAAGGACTAGCCGAGGATTTTATCGCCGTCCCAGCCGAGGTCCCAGCTGGATAGAAAAGCCCTGATTTAGCTCAGTTCTAGGAGGCGAGGGGTGAATTTTCTTCGTGGCTTTGTCATCCTGAGCGCAGTCGAAGGACGACAACGAAATGAGCTAAATCAGGGCTTTTCTAGAGCGGTTGGCGGGTGGTGAAGCCTTCGTCCATGCCGTGCCAGTAGCCAACCTGCTCCTCGCCTAGCTTCCAACAGAGATAGATCGGCTCGTCACCCCGCATCGAGGGGAAATCGATCAGGCCGAGGTCGATGTCTTTGACGACGCAGCCATACGCTTCGACCCGATAGATCAGGCGCCCGATCTCTTGTTTGAGCTCGGCGAAGCGCGGCTCCGGCAGCGCGGAGCGCATGCCGGCCAAGCGGGGGCGGCTCGCCGGCTCGGCATGGTGAAGCGCTGGATCCGACTCGAGCAGCTTGATCGCGAGCTCTCTGCGCTTTGTCAGCAGCTCTTCAATCAGCGGCTCCAGCTTGGAAATGAGGGCGTTGGCGCGCTCGGGCGAAAAGAGCTTCATATGGGTTCCCTGCGCATCGTCTTCGTCACGGGGCTCTCCGGTGCCGGCCTGAGCCAGTCAATCAAATCGTTTGAAGATTTGGGCTTTTACTGTATCGAGCACCTTCCTCCCGCCGTTCTCGAAAGCGCCGTGGCCGCGCTCGAGCAATCGGGGGTGACGGACGTTGCCGTGGCGCTCGACGTTCGCGGCGACGTGCGACTCGGTGACGCTCGGACCGCAATCGATCGCATCAGAGGCACGCACTTGGCGCAGGTCCTCTTCCTCGACGCTGCCGATGAGCTGCTCGTCCGCCGATTCAGCCAGACGCGGCGGCGCCATCCCTTTGCGCAAACGGGTTCCGTCCGAGAAGCCATCGACGCCGACCGGCGACTGCTGGCCCCGTTGCGTGAGCTCGCCGACGTCGTCATCGACACAACGAACCTGACGCACGGCACACTCAAGGAGCGCATCGCCACGGCCTTCGTAACGGACCGCCCGATGCGCCTCGCCGTTACCTTCGTTGCTTTTGGCTTCAAGTTCGGGTTGCCGACCGATCTCGATCTCCTCTTTGACGTGCGCTTCTTGCGCAACCCGAACTACGTTGAGTCACTCGCCGCTAAATCCGGTGACGATGAAGCCGTTGCAGCCTTCATCGAGGAGGACGATTCTCTCGCTCCATTTCTTGCTAAAGTTACCGATTTGATCGATTTCTTGCTGCCGTGTTATCTCGCCGAAGGCAAGTCGCAGCTCACCATTGGAGTGGGGTGCACTGGTGGCCGCCACCGCTCGGTGTATGTGGCCCGACGGCTGGCGCAACGTTTCGCCCCCGATCGCCGGATCGATGTCGTACTCGAGGCTCGCGATCTCGTGCGGGCAGCCTAATGCGCCAGCGCTTCGTTCGTTCGGTTCAGTGGCTGTTGCCCGGCGTCGGCGTCAAGCGCTGGATTCTGCTCGCAGTTTTCGGCATCGTCCTGCTGCTCGACGGGATCACGCGCTGGTTCATCGCAGAAGGCAGCGGGATCCACGTCAATGAGATTCTCGACAGCATCGTCGTCGATTATTTTTCGCCCGCGTATCTGACCGGGATTCTCGGTACCGCCGGCATTGTATTCGTGAGCATCGGCGTCTTCATGTGGATGCGCACCGTCGCTCGGATCGCCGGCAGCCGGCAGCCCACAGGGTTTCGCGATGCGTTGGCGGGCAGGCGGCTTCAGCAGGGCTACAAGATCGTGGCGATCGGCGGCGGCACGGGGCTTTCGACGTTGCTGCGCGGCCTCAAGCGGCGCTCGAGCAATCTCACCGCCATCGTAACGGTCAGCGACGACGGCGGCTCGTCGGGGCGCCTTCAAAAAGAACTCGGCGTGCTGCCGCCGGGCGACGTTCGCAACTGCCTCGTCGCGCTCGCCGACGACGAAGCGATGGTCACCGATCTTTTCCGCTACCGATTCACCGAAGGTGAGGGATTGAGCGGACATTCGTTCGGGAATCTTTTTTTAGCGGCAATGAGCGGCATTACCGGAAACTTCGATCGCGCCATCAAGGAATCGAGCCGCGTGCTCAATGTCGTGGGGCGCGTTTTACCGGCGACGTTAGGCGTCGTGCGGCTCTGTGCAGAGCTCGACGACGGCACAATTCTCGAGGGCGAGTCGAACATCTCGCTGGCGAAGCGGCCGATCAAGCGCGTCTTCTTCGATCCCCCGGCGGCGGCGCCGCTGGAGGAGGTGATTTCCGCAATTCGCGATGCGGATGCCATCGTGCTGGGGCCCGGTTCGCTCTTTACTTCGGTCGTCCCGAACTTCTTGGTCAGCCGCATCGCGCGCGAAGTTGCCGACGCATCGGCGGTCAAGATTTACGTTTGCAACGTGATGACGCAGCCGGGCGAAACCGATGGGATGACGGCTGCCGATCACCTCGAGGCGTTGATTGCCAACGCCGGCGAACGCGTCTGCGACTATGTTATCGTGAACGACGAACCGCCCTCGCGCTTGTTGTCGGCATACGCACAAGAGGGGCAGGTGCCGGTAGAGGCCGATACGGAGCGCATTTCCACGATGGGATTTCACCCCGTGACGGCAGCGGTGATCGGCGAGACGGAGAACGTTCGTCACGATCCCGTTCGCCTCGCTACCGTCGTCCTGGGGATCGTCGACCGCACGGTTGCGGATCGGGCAACGCTGGTAAAGCCCGCGAGCGCCTATCGCCGCTCGACGGCGATCAGTTCAAACTAGGAAGCTAATGTGGCGGCGCCGCTTGCGTGCTGAGCGTCACGTTGAGTGTAAACGGTTTGCCCGGTTCTATGGTCGTGCTCGACGACAGCGCCTGGTAGCCCGTCGCCTCGACCGCATAATCGGCGATACCGCTGGGAACCTTGTCGATCGAGAACCGGCCGGTTGCGTCGCTGGTAGCCGTTAAGACCGTATCGACCGTAACGAGCGCGCCGCGGATTGGTACGTTCGTCGCCGAATCGACGACCGTTCCCGACACGCTCGCGAAACCGGCCGCGGGCGGCAGTTCATCGGTGTTGCATCCCGGCGTGCCCAATAGCAGCAACGCTATTCCAATGAAGAGCCTGCCTCCGAGTGAATTCATAGGTGAAGGTGTTCGCCGCGCTGAAGGCGGCGCTCCTATGGCAAGCACCGCGCCATCCCCCCGGGCGTCAAAACTCACGTATTGCGAAACGGCGTTAGACGCCATCGGCCACACGCCGCTGGTAAGACTCAACAAAGTGGTCGACGGCGCGGCGTGCCTGGTACTGGGCAAGGTCGAGTACGTTAATCCCGGCGGTAGCGTCAAGGATCGCCCCGCGGTCGCGATGCTGGACGCCGCTGAGCGCCAGGGTCTGCTCAAGCCGGGCGGCACGATCGTCGAGCCGACGAGCGGGAACACTGGTACCGGTTTGGCAATGGCCGCCGCAATTCGCGGCTATCGCTGCATCTTAGTAATGCCCGACAAAATGTCGAGAGAAAAGATCGACCTGCTGCGCGCCTACGGTGCGGACGTCGTGATCACCCCGACCAACGTTCCCCCCGATTCACCGGAGTCGTATTACGGCGTCGCCAACCGCCTGGCATCGGAGATACCCGGCGCGTTTCAGCCAAATCAATTCCACAACCATTTCAATCCGGAAGCGCACTACCATTCGACCGGTCCCGAGATTTGGGAGCAGACCGGCGGAGCGATCACGCATTTCGTCGCAGGCATCGGAACCGGAGGAACAATTTCCGGCACCGCCCGATTTTTGAAGGAAAAGAATCCGGCGATCCACGTCGTCGGCGCGGATCCCGAAGGATCGATCTATTCCGGAGATATTCCGCGCTCGTACGCCGTCGAAGGCATCGGCATGAGTTACTTGCCGGAAACCGTGGACTTACGGGTGATCGACGAGATGGTGCGGGTTTCAGATCGCGATTCATTTTTGATGGCGCGCCGGATCGCACGCGAGGAGGGCTTACTCGTCGGCGGTTCTTCGGGAACTGCGGGTGTCGCGGCGGTGCGGCTTGCCAAGACGCTGCCGTCCGAGGCGATCGTGGTCGTCATCCTGCCCGATTCGGGCCGCGGTTACATGTCGAAGATTTTCAACGACGACTGGATGATCGCCAACGGTTTTCTGGCCGATGCAAAGCGGCGCGCCACGGTCGGGAACGTTCTGCGCAGCAAGACGCCGCTGCCGCCGCTGCTCACCGTGCAGCAGGACGATACGGTCAGGACGGCCCTCGATCTGCTGCGCCAGTACGAGATCTCGCAGCTTCCGGTGATGCAAGGACGCGAACAGGTCGGAAGCGTCAACGATGTCGGCGTTATGCGCAGCGTCTTCGATCATGCGGACATTCTCCATCAACCGGTCAGCGAGGTCATGGGCCGGCCCTTTCCCGCACTCGAGCAGTCCGAAGAGATCGAGCTTGCGTACAAGCTCCTGACGCTGGCCAATCCGGCCATCGTCGTAACGGACGACGGAGAGCCGATCGGCGTCCTCACCCGCCAAGATATCATCAGCTTCCTCTCCACCAGCTCCGACGTCGTTCGTCCTCCGACGCAGTGAAGTTCGCAACTAAAGCGATTCATGTCGGACAAGAGGCCGATTCGGCCACGGGCGCGACGATCGTTCCGATCTATCAGACCTCCACTTTCACGCAGGCCAAAGTCGGGGAGCACAAGGGCTTCGACTATAGCCGCACGGTGAACCCGACGCGCGTGGCCCTGGAGCGTCAGTTGGCTTCGCTCGAGGGAGCGCGCTTTGCCAGCGCCTTTGCAAGCGGCATGGCGGCGACGTCGGCGGTGATCAATCTGCTCTCAGCGGGCGATCACGTCGTCGTGGGCGACGATCTCTACGGCGGCACGTACCGGCTCTTCGAACGCATTTTCTCGCGTTACGGCGTCACGTTCACCTACGTCGATATGCGCGATCTCGCTGCCGTCTCCGCGGCCGTTCGGCCGAATACGAGACTCTTCTGGATCGAAACCCCGAGCAACCCGCTGCTGAACATCGTCAACATCGCGGCCGTGGCGTCGTTACGCCGTCCCAATCAGGTCGTCGCGGTCGATAATACGTTCGCGACGCCATATTTTCAGCAGCCCCTCGCTTTGGGGGCGCAGATCGCCGTTCATTCAACGACCAAGTATATCGGCGGCCACAGCGACGTCGTCGGCGGCATAGCGATCACCGACGACAGCGACCTATACGAACGGATCAAGTTCGCGCAGAACGCGGCCGGCGGGGTGCCCGGCCCGCACGATGCTTGGCTGACGATGCGCGGTGCGAAGACCCTGGCCGTGCGTATGCGTGAGCACGCGCGAAACGCACAAACGGTTGCCGAGTTCCTCGAGTCGCGCGACGATGTCGCGCGCGTCTACTATCCAGGCCTTCCGTCGCATCCGCAGCACGAACTCGCACGCCGGCAGATGAGCGGCTTTGGCGGCATGCTTTCCTTCGTCTTGGAGGGCCCAGTCGAGCGCGCCCTCGATTTTGCGAGCCGGCTTACCTATTTCAGTCTTGCCGAGAGCCTCGGCGGCGTCGAATCGCTTATCTCCCATCCGGCGCGCATGACGCACGGGTCGATTCCAAAGGAAGAACGCGAACGCCGCGGCATCACCGATGCGCTCTTGCGGCTCTCGGTCGGAATCGAAGACGTGGAGGACCTAATCGGCGATCTTCGCGCGACGCTCGACGCTACGGCTGATAGAGTGGATACTGAACGGCCGTTACTTGCTTGAGGAAGCTGCGCGCCTCTTCGTCGTTCCCGTCGCCCATGCGCGTTGTCTCGGCGAGTACGATTCCGCGCTGACCGTCCGCCCAAACGACGGCGTACTCTTTTTTCGCGTCGAATCCGCTACCGTATGCGACCTCGACGAAGGTCGCCGGCATGCCGTTGAGCAGCGTCATCGGCGTCTTATTGCGAATGAGCGTGCCCTCTTGCGCGCCGTGGGTCTGACTTTCAAACTGCCCCTCCCACTGATTGGGTGCGGCGGTATAGGCTTCCATCGAAAGCGTAATGGTCCGAGCATCTTCTTTACCGGGATTGAGAACCCATAAGGCAACCGGCTGAAGGTCCTCGCTGAGTTGCGCCAACGGGACCTCCTGCCGGTTCACCAGAACGGCAGCGGCCGGCGCCGTGAAGGTCATCCCCGCATCGCTATAGGTGTGCGGGTCTGGGCTGGGGGTCGGAGGCGGCGGAACCTGCGCGAAGACTCGCGCGAAGCTCGTCGCAGTCAGCAGTAGAACGAAGAAAAGTCCGAATCGTTTCATTCCTGATCCAACACGGCGGCAAGCGCCGGAAGCGAAGTTTCGTACCGGTAACCGGTGTTGCGGTGATCGTCGTCAAATTCCTCGTGGCGGACCGCGAGGCCCAGCCCACGGATGCGCTCGGTAACGACCCGCGCACCGATATCGAGATTATATTCGTCGCGCCGCCCGCAGTCGAGATAGCGAAGTCGCAGCCGCGCCAGCGCGTCGCGGCCCTGGACTACGCGCTCGGCCGGATCGAAAGCAAGCCAGCGCGAGAAAACGTCGTCCCGTAACTCGCCGGTGCTCTGGTCGAACGGCAACTCGAGGTCGTAGGGCGTGGCGCTGCGCGGCGAGTAGGCAGAGGCGTAAGCCAGCATCTCCATCGTCGTATAGTCTGCAGGGCCGCGCTTGGGCTTGCGTTCGAATGCATCGACGTAAGCTTCGATGTCGAAACCGTGAGCCTCAAGCGTCCGATGCACGGTTGCAAACGCCGGGATGTGAGCGTAACGAAAATACGAGTCGCCGCTATGTGAGGCAAACGCGCCAAAGACGCCCGGGTGCTCGAGCACGAGATGCATCGCTCCGAACCCGCCCGAGGACTTGCCCAAGACCGCCCGTCCGCCTTCGGATACGATCGTCCGATAGTTGTGGTCAACGTACCCGACGATGTCGCGCACGGTGTAGGTGGCATAGGCTCCGTTGTGGATCGAGTCGAACGTACTGCGAGCCGCCCAATCGCGTAAATCCATCAACGAGAACTAGCACGACCGGCGGCATGCGTTTCGATGCGATCAGCCGGTCCGCCCATTGAACGACATTGGTCTCCCACGGCCGCGATGACACCACGGCGGCGACGTCGCCGGTATAGCCGTGCAGCACGTATAACGCCGCATACCGGCGCGAACCCGCAGGATCATATCCCGGCGGTAGATAGACGGCCAACGGTCGCGTTGCCGGATCGCCAAGTGAGTTCCCTGCAAGCGCCTCGCTGTGTACGAAATCGACCTTCAGCGTTCCGTCCAACCGTAATAAGCGCGACAGCGTAGAGGCGTCCTGCATCCGATTCTCTTTTCGTCGCACCAAGAGCTCGCGCCTCGCACCGCGAACTCCACGTGCCGTATGAAGCGCGCGATCGATCTGCGAGGCGCCGTTTCGATCAACGTCATAACGATGATCGGCATCGGTCCGCTGGTGACGATTCCGCTCGTCATCGCCGCGCTCGGCGGTCCTCTCGCGCTTATCGGCTGGATCGCCGGCGCGATTGTGGCCCTCTGCGACGGCATGGTGTGGGCAGAGCTCTCGTCGCAGTTTCCCGGATCGGGCGGAACGTACGTTTATCTCCGCAACATCTTCGGCGCCGAAAGCCTGGGAAGGGCGCTCGCCTTCCTCTTCAATTGGCAGTTCCTCTTGTATGCGCCATGCCTTTTAGCCAGCGGATATATCGGTTTCGCGAACTACGCTGCCTATCTCTATCCGCCGCTGGCGAATGGCGGCGCCCACGATCTCGCCGCCATCGCGATCGGCTGCGTTACGATCGTCTTGCTCTACCGGCGCACGTCGCAAGTCTCGGCTTTGAGCGGCTTGCTTGCGGTAGCCGCGACCGCGACCGTCGCATTGGTTGCAGTCGCAGGGCTTTCGCACGCCGACTTTACACGCGCGTTTCACTTGAGTCAGCCGATCCGTTTTGGCGGCGGGCTGCTCGCCGGGTTCGGGACGGCCCTCTACATCACACTCTATGACTACGTAGGTTATGCCGACGTGGCGCTGCTCGGCGACGAAGTCATCCGGCCGCGGCGCACAATTCCGCTTTCCATTCTGCTCTCGGTGTTGGTCGTCGCGATTCTCTACGTGCTCTCGCAAATCGGCGTGCTCGGCGCCATACCTTGGCAGTCGCTGCTCGATTCACATGGCCAACCCACAACGCAGGCCCAATATGTCGGCGCCCTCGTCGTCGAACATACGTGGGGCCGCGTCGCCGCCGTTGCGGTCACCGTGCTCGTTTTGGTAACCGCGTTTGCATCGCTGTACGGCAATTTACTCGGCTTTTCGCGCATCTCGTTTGCCGCAGCGCGCGACGGCGCGTTCCTGCCGGCTTTTGCGAAGCTCCACCCGCGAAAGGAGATTCCTCACGTTGCGCTCTTTTCCGTTGGCATACTATCGTTGATCGCAAGCGTGTTCACGCTCGATCAGGTGATCGCGTTCTTGACCGCCGGCATCGTACTCATTCAGGGCGTCGCACAGGTCTTTGCGCTCGTGTTCCTGCGAATGCGCAAGATCCGAGCGCCGTTTCGAATGCCGTTCTACCCGGTCCCCGCGTTCGTGGCGCTCGCAGGATGGTCGCTCGCATTCGCGAGCTCCGGCACCGTCGCAATTGCGTTGGGCCTCGGATGGCTTGCCGTCGGAGCCCTCGTCTTTCTCATCGCCGCGCACAAGGAACGCTGGTGGCCCTTTCTTGCGTTGCTTCTTCTATCGCTGGTTCTTCCGCCGGCGGCCCTCGCCGGGACTTCCGCACCGACGTGGTCGACGTGGAGCACCTCGCGGGTGTCCGCGGAACGCGGCTATCCAGTCTTTAGCGTCAACGGACGGCCGTTTTTCGTTTACGGCGCGGCGTTCTTCTACGAGCGCATCCCCCGCGAACGCTGGCGCGCTACCCTCGCCGCCTATAAGAATCTTGGCATCAACACGATCGATCTCTATCTCATCTGGAACTGGCATGAGCCGTCCGAAGGCGAGCGCGACTTCACCGGTGCGACTGATCCGCGCCGGGATCTTTTAGGCTTGTTGAAGCTAACGCACGAACTCGGCTTCAAACTAATTCTTCGGCCGGGACCCGTGATTCGCAACGAATGGCGAAACGGCGGATATCCTGGATGGATGCTGCAGCGTCCGCAATACAACATGCCGCTGCACGACGTCCTCGAGGGACGCTATCCAGCCACGGCGACCCTTCAAAACGCGCACGCCGATACGGCCGCCGCGGAATGGCTTGCCAACACGCAGCACTTGGGCTCTGCCGGCCAATGGCTAACCGACGTGTTGCGCAGCGTCGAGCCGTACTCGCACGATGTCATCGCGATCGCGCTCGATGACGACCAGGGCGCCTATCTCGATAACGACACGTGGCCGGCGCCACACTGGCACGCGTACGTCAACTGGCTACGCCGCACCGTGGCGTCGGTCGTTGGCAGGCGCGTACCGCTCTTTATCAACACCTACGAGATGAAAGTTCCGAGCGCCTCACCGGCATGGGCTTGGGGCAACTGGTATCAAGGCAATTCGTATCGCATCGGCGCGCACGACCTCGCGGATCTCGATTTCGCGACCGGTTTGCTGCAGACGCAGGCGCATTTTCCAGTGATGCAGTCTGAGTTTCAAGCCGGCTGGCTGCAGGGCGCTGACGAAGCGGCGCCGCGCCCGAGCGATTCGTCGAACACGGGACTCGCGCTTGGCGAGCTTCTGCGAGACGGCGCGCACGGATTCGTCAACTTTCCGCCACAGGATACAATCTATCCGCACGGCTGGGAGGCACCATGGGCGAACTGGTCCTACGCGTGGGATGCCGCGCTCACCGTCGAGCTTCACGCGTCGGCGCGCTACGCGCCAACACGGATCTTCGGCGATCTCATCGCACGGTACGGAGCCGCGCTTGCGAGAACTCACGTTGCGGCGGATGCGTCGATTATCTGGCCGCCAAGCCTCTTCGCGCCGGGCAGTTTGAACGGCGCCGATTTTAGCGCTCTCGCGGGCGCCACAATCGCCATGCAACGCGCGTGCAATGCTCGCGGTTTGTCGTGCACGCTGGTCAACCTCATCGCCGATGGCAATCGCGCGTTAGGGTCGCGGCCGCTTCTCCTTCCGCTCCTTCCCTCGGACCCGCTCATGGGTCGCATGCAACCTACGGCCATGGCGCGACTGGCCGCATTACACCGATCGGGCCGGCTGGTCTTCGACGCGTCGTCAGTGCACGTATCCGCGCGCTCCGGCAACGCTTCCGATGTAACGCTCTTGCTCGCCAACGATTCCTCCTATGCTTTTATCGTCGCGATCAATCCGAGCGGCGCGCGGCGCCAGATCGGCGCGGTGCGCGTTCGTCTAGCGAATCGCGCCGTTGTGGTAGCCGGTTTCGTTCTCTCGGCTCGCGGTGCGCGAGTCATTCCGGTCGGCATCTCCGCGGCGACGCCGCCGGGAGCGCCCGTACCGCGCTTGGGAAGTCCGCCGGCGTTTCGAGATCCCGACGGTACGTCGTTTGCGAACGGACGCCTGCGCGTTGTTTTTGCTCCCTTTGCCGGCGCCAGAGTTGCCGAGCTTAGCGACGGACGAACAAACTCGGCGACGAGTATCGGCCTCCTGAGAGATGCGACCGATCCCGAGCCGGCGGCGTCGTCGCGCGACTACATTGCAGCGTACACGCATCCGTTGGCAGCGGGAACGTTCAACCGCCCATACGCCTGTAGCCGAAACGACGTGCTGACGACGGTGCGCATCACGTGCTCCTACGACGCGCCCGACCTGCCCGATGGTGGTGCGCTCTTTACGCGTACGCTGACGCTGGGAGGCGGCGACGAGCTGATTGTTGCTGAGGAGTTTGCGCCGCACGTTGCGCGTTCCACCGCGCGTCTCGAGAGTATCTCCGGCTTCGCCTTTGTTCCCGGCGACGCGCTTCTCAAGGCATCCGGCGAGGATGCAATCGGAATACTCCATGCCCGCCGTTTAACGACGCTGCGCTGGCGACGCGGAGACGTGGCACGGATGGACCTGCGGACCACACGCGGTGCCGAGCTCGTAACATTGATCTTCGCACGCCGATCGGTCGAGATGCGCCTTGGGCTCCGCCCCGTTCAAAGTGCCGCCGAGGCTCAACGGGTACTCGACGCGAATCAGCCGTAGCTTCCGGGGAAGTGGCGGAATGGCAGACGCAGCCGCCTCAAAAGCGGCCGAGGCAACTCATGTGGGTTCGACTCCCACCTTCCCCACCAGATTTACGGGATAGATACCGTATTCGGCGTCAAGCGTAATTCGCATCAAACGGCACGCCTGAGCGGAGAATGCCGTAGGCCAGCACGAGCAGCTTTCGCATGACAGCGCCGTTGATGAGCCGCTTGTGCTTCCCGGCCGCCGATAGCCGCTCGCCAAAAAGCCGAAGAGTCGGATTGAAGCGAAGAGCCACCATCGCCGGCATGTAGAGAGCTTTGCGGATGCGAGCGTTGCCGCTCTTGCACATGCGGGAACGGCCGTGTATCGAAGTCCTGGACTGCCGCTCGCGTGGAGATAGCCCGGCAAACGCAGCGACAGCCTTAGCCGACTCGAAGCGATCGAGATGCGGGATCTCCGAAAGGATGGACCCAGCCGTGGTTTCGCCGATGCCAGGAATCGACGTCAGTAGATCACGCCGACGCCTGAGGTCGGGATGGTCATCGAAGTGTTGGCGAATCTTCCGCTCAACCTGCGCGATCTGTTCGTCGAGCGTGGCGATGATCTCCCGAATCGAGGCCGTGACAACGGCCGCGTCCGATGATTGTGCGTAGACCGATTGCTGCGCTCGAGTTTTCTTGAGGTGGTCGCAATGCCGCATTAGCGCTTGCAGCACGCGGATTTCCGGCGGTGGCGGGACCCAGGGCTCTGGGCTCTGGCTCTTACAGAAGCGCGCGATGAGCGCCGCGTCAACCGCGTCGGTCTTCGTCCTCAGCAGCTCGCTCCGCGCAAAGGCTTTAATGCGAGCCGGATTGACCACGCTGACGTGCTGCTCAAGGCCATGGAGGTACAACGCTAGGGCTTCCCAGTACGCGCCGGTCGCCTCCATGCAGAACTGCACCTCGTCGGCGCGCCGATTCTTAAGCCACGACGTTAGCTGCTCGAATCCTTTCGGCGTGTTTGGAAACTTTCTTTGCACCAACGAGACCGCCTAAGAGAAATGCATGAAACGTTTCCTTTGACAAATGGATTCCCAAGAACGATGCCATCGAGCGTCCCTCCCATAACGGCACCCCTTCTCGATCGACCTTGTGCATTCGAGCTAACCGGTGATGCGGTGCTCACGATACCGTCCGATCTCTGAGGGCGCCACGGGCAGGCCGCCTATCTATCCCACAGGTTCAAATCCCAAGGGGTTCAATCAGCGTGACGTGCCCTACGGACATCATACAAGGGGATACCGTGCACAATGACGGCCCAACTCGAAGGTGGCAACGGTGGAGCGGATTCGATAGGTCGCTGCGCACTATCGGTCTCGTTCGGAGCGATGACTCACTTGCGATTTGCCTGGGGCACCCTGGCCGTTGTGGAGCATGCGTGGTAGCGCCGCGGACCGGCTGCGTGGCTGCGGGGCCATGGCCCGAAACGGCCTTCATGCCTTAGAGGCCCTGCGTTGTCATGGAAGCGTGGGCGCTCTTCACAAGAGATTCCCATCCCCGTACTATATACAGGTTTGAGCAAGGGTGCAGCCCATAGCTCCGCTCGGCTAGGGCAGCTGGAGGGAATCGACATGGCTCGTAGATTGAGTTTTAGTTTTGTTTTTCTGTTCGCGACGGCCATCGTCGTCGCTTGTGGACGCCAAGTGACACCGAACCCGGCTGGCTTGGGACCGGGCGGCGCTCCCCCGGGCTATGTCGCGATCCACTATGACGTCGAATCTCCCTTCAACTTCTCGAACTATCAATACATGATTGTCTTCAACACAACCGGAAGCGGAGTGACGCCATCGACTGACACCGAACAAACGAATTGGGCCGGTTATTCGTTTGCCTTGATCGCGTTAGGCAACGGCGGGACATCGTCCGCGGAGGCCGGCGAGTATGTTCCAAGCAACAACCCTCATGCTCCTCCGGGATTTCTGAAGCTCGGAACGACGCCTAACCAGCTTTCGTATAACCCGAATAGCAACGGTCAGGGCACCGAGCTCTCGATGATTGCTCAAAAATCCATCATCAGAGGCTACGCTTCACCGTCGCCGAGCGCTAGTCCGAGCAACGTCTGGACATTCAACGCCTTCGTCACCGAGCCCAGCCAGGGCCAGTGGTATTTCGCTGACTCGTTGGGTGGGGGTGGCCCGATCGACCCACAGTACGTCTCGCCGCGGCTTTGCATGACCGAACCCTTCGACAACACGTACTTCGCGACCGATCTGCATATAGGGGACCCCACTTCGGAGATTGTGAGCGTCGAAATCTCGAACAACCCCGTCAGACCAACAGCCTGTCCATAGAAACCACCGCTCTTCCCATCGGCGCAGATTGTGAGAGCCGAAGGAACCAATAAACTAGCTTCCCCCGCCCCCTCAGTCGATGTATCTGTACGAAAAGCGCATTAGGGCTGAGCAAACCTTGACGTACTTCCTCGTGCGATATCCGAAAGAAATCCTGACGTGGGTTGTCGGCATCGACGCGGCAAATCGAATTACTCTACTCTCGCTTCGACGAAGTCGAAGCCACGTAATTTTTAGCGTCGCCTGGAAGAACTACAGATACTAACGCTCCTGGACCCGGCCGCTGCGAGGCGGCCGTAGCCCCTCTTTTTAACCGCGGCTCTGGCAAGCTGCCACGATAGAGGATCAACAGTCGCGTATAGGCCCCGCGCCTCTGCCCGTCTGCGCGACGTTCGCAAAAGCGGGCCGTGTTTTCTAGGCAAGGCACCCAAGAGTTAGCCAGCATGACCTGCTATGGCGTTGCCGCTACGCGGGGCCGAGCGCCGTCATGCCGAAACGTTGCTGGGTACCGTGGCGTTCACGGATCGAGGAGTAAAGCAGATGAGGAGTTTGTATTTTAGCCGTTACGTGCTTAGCAGCTGCGTGGCTGCAGCAATGCTCGCAGGGTGCGGCGGATCACAGCCGCCGATCGAGACAGCGGGCACGACGGCGCAAACCAGAGCCGTCGCAGTATTGGCGCCATGCACCGCATCGAACTCGACGAACGGCGCGGTCCCTCTTTTTACACGGAGCCTGAGCAATCGTTCAAGGTTCCTTCATCCAAGCGACGTGCGGAACGCCTCCAAGAGCAAGACCTTTTATTACACAGGCGCTGAGCAATCGTTTAAAGTTCCATCCGGCGTCACGTCGATTAACGTTGTTGCTGACGGCGCTGCCGGAGCGTCAGAAAGATTCGGACTCGGTGGCCGTACTCAAGCGACCATCTCGGTTACACCTCACGAGACGTTATACGTGTTCGTCGGAGGACAAGGGTCCACCACAAGCGGCGGTTTCAACGGGGGTGGAGGAGTGCCCGGCGCCGGAGGATACGGCGGAGGTGGCGCTTCGGATGTACGAGAGGGCAGCGACGGCTTGAGTGATCGCATCCTCGTCGCCGGCGCTGGTGGAGGCCCGGGCGCTGCTGGCCAAGGCGGTCGTGGCGCCCCGACCAAAGCTGGGGGTGCGGGCGGCGGCCCAACGGGCGGACAAGGCACCGGCGGCACGGGCAAAAGCAAGCACGGAGGTGGCGGGGGAGGAGGCAGCCAGAGCCAGGGTGGTTCGGGGGGCGCTGGGGGCTATTACAGCGGCTATCCCGGTAGTCCAGGAGCATTGGGCTCGGGCGGCACAGGCGGTCAAAACGGCTCCTATTCCTCCGAAAGCGACGGTAACGGAGGAGGCGGCGGCGGGGGCTACTACGGCGGAGGCGGTGGCGGGGGCGGCGGCTCCCTACAATGCGGACCGCCAGTGGACGGCGGCGGTGGTGGCGGCGGGTCGTCATACGCCGAATCGAGTGCCACGGGCGTAAAGATGTACCAGGGTTGGAAGTATGATACCGGCAACGGGCTCGTCGTCTTTAGTTGGCAGCGGAAATGAAAATCGCAATGCTCTCTTGTCGCGCACTAAGCATCGGTATCGCCGCATTGCTCGCCGCGTGCGGCGGATCGCAGCCGCCGATGGCAGAGCCCGGTGTTCAGGCGCGGGTAATCGAATCGGTGCGGCAAGAAGTCGCAGCTCTGGCCGCCAGGGATCGGGAACGCCCCCTCGCAGTAACCCGCAAGATTGACGGAGATCCCGAGCCGAGTTATCTCGACGAGGTCGTAAAGGTACGCGAGTTCAAGCTGTCGGGCAAGCAGGTTGCCACGGACTCCATAATCGTCGGCCCAGATCGCAACCTCTGGTTTACTGAGTTTCGCGCTATTGCGCGACTAACCGTTAACGGCCAGATTCGAGTAACAAACCTCAAGTCGGGACAATCGTACCCAGGATTGCTGACGATTGGTCCGGATCGAAACATTTGGGCGAACACCGCGGAGCGGCCGCCTCCGAACTATTCGTATCCGACAGCACCTCTTTTGCTTACGGCGTATATGATATATCGGGTAACCCCCGATGGGCGGTTTACGGCGTTCCCGCTACCGCTAAATACTAATAATTTCCCAACGGGACTCTTGAATATCGGCTCAACTTTGTACTTTGGGCTTCCAATTCTCGCGCGTACACGGCAACGAAGAGTCTCGAAACTTCCTCGCTACGATTTCGACGACAGATGGCATTCTTCAGAAGCTAGCGTGGATTCATAAATCGAGTCCACTGGAGATGGCTACGTCATGGCGCTGCTCACCCCTGGCCCAAAGATTTGGTTTTATGATTTTGAGGGCGGCCTTCACGTTTGCTCCACTGCGGGCCATTGCTTCTACAGGCTCAGCGGTTACCCTTACAAATCCGTCGGCAACCTTTACGGGACGCCGACGGCGTATTCGCCCAAAGATCAAAGCGTTTATATCGAGAATCAGAACACGTATACTATAGAAAGGTATATGCTCGGCGGAAAGAAGATTCGAGGGTTCAAAAACATTGCTTTCGCAAACGGATTCGGTACCGTTACTTATTACCGCGGCGACATTTGGGTAACACTCGGAGGCGATGACAAGGCTCGACCAAACCTAGGACGCCTTACACCGTCGGGAGATTTTAGCGAGATATCGCTTCCGTTCGTCGGCCCAACAGCTGCCGTCACCGCGCTGGTGGATGGTCCGGATGGACACCTATGGTATCTCCGCGGTTACAACGTTGGCGAGATTCTCTCGAAGATCTGAGCTGTGCAGAGTCTGCTTCATGAAACGAGGACCTCAGGAATGAGAACGAGGACGTTCGCGCTTAGCCGCAATGCCCTGGGCGTCACTGCCGGTGCCGTAATATTAGTTAGTTGCGGCGGTTCGCAGCCGCCGATCGCCGTGCCGGGCGGGATGCCGCGAAGCCCTATTCGCAACGTGGTGCCGCAATGGCAGGCGCGCCATCTCGCGCGTGCCGTATGCCCGGAAGTCGTCGGCAAGCCGACGTGCTCAGCCCTGCAGGTCATAAAGCGCGGCACGGGGCTTTGCCCACCAATCTGCGGCTGGACGCCGGCACAGCTTGAAACCGCTTATGGACTCACCAGCGTGTTAGGCAACGGATCCGGAACGAACGTCGCCCTCATCGAGGTGGGCGACCTCGCTCTGGCCGCGTCCGATCTCTCAATGTACCGCAATGAGTTTGGACTGGGCACCGGAAACTTGACGAAGTACAACGAGTATGGAGAGCAATCCAAGTACCCGCCGAGCTGCGAGAACAACGGCTGGTGTATCACGAGCGATCTCGACATCGACATGGTTTCGGCGGCTTGCCCGAAATGCAATATCTTCCTGATTGAAGCCAAAGACGGCATCAGCGACCTCGAGACGGCGGAGGCCGAAGCCGTCACGCTCGGCGCGACGATTGTCAGCAATAGCTGGACCTGCCCCGGAAGCTACGACTGTGGCGATAAGAGCTTTTCGAAGTACTTTGACACGCCTGGCGTCGCGTATCTCGCTGCATCCGGCGACGCGTACGGTAACATCGGCGCTCCGGCGGCCCTAACCAGCGTTATCGCGGTTGGCGGCACGCAGCTTTCGCTGTATGGTTCAAAATACAGCGAAACTCTGTGGTACGAGTCCGGTGGCGGATGCGCCGATCCGAGCGAAGTCGGCGGTTCGGGTATCCCGAAGCCGTCCTGGCAGAAAGACCCGGACTGCAAGTATCGTACGGTCGTCAACGTATCGGCCGAGGCGGGCTGCGGGCCGGGCGTCAACGTCTACAGCGGCGTCTATGGCGGCTGGTGGGATTACTGCGGCATGAGCGTGAGCACGTCGTTTACAGCCGGTGTTATCGCACTCGCCGGCAACGCCGATAAACTCGACGCCGGCAAAACCTTTTGGACGTTTAACAGCAAACAGCATCAACGATATTTCCTTCATCCCTCTGGTGCGGCCGAGGGCTGTGGCAACTACCTATGTGGACATGGGAGATACGAAAAGTATTATTCCGGCCCAGGCGGTTGGGGCTCGCCAAACGGAACCAAAGGCTACTAAGGCTGACGGGCACCCCAAAGTTATGCCACTTTTCGAGGCAAGATAGGGTGGTTTTGGAGCGACCGCGCGAACCCGTCGGGCGTTTGTTGTCCGAGGCCCCGATGCGGCCGCGTGCTGTTGTAGTCGTTGCGCCAGCGTTCGATCTCTTCGCGGGCCTCACCGAGCGAATCGAATCGTGTTGATCGTTCATAGACACTGTGCCTGCCGTTACACGCAGCAAGCTGGCCAAGCATGTTTTCGTGCTCAGGACATGCCAGCCGGGCGCGATGAACGCTGCTCGGTTGATGGTTAGTCTGGCAAAGTTGCAACAAAGCCCCGCACACCCTGGTTAGGGAGCCCGTCAAGGGCGTCGCTCAGAGGTACTCGTCTTCTCCGCGTGCTCTTGCTCTATTTCAACGACGACGCGATGCCTCGCTCGCCTCCCTGATATGGCTTTGCACATAAACCCGGGGGTCTACACAAAAAGGTCCTCTTTGCAATTTTTGGATAGTTGCAGCTTGGGGGGCCCTTTTTCTTGGGCGTGACAGGTTGCTCCGAGGAGCGTACAATCATCCCTGCGCGGCGGCAAATTGTGGTCGTCGCCGAAAGGATCACGACATGATCAAGAACGCCTTGATTTCGGCCATTTTAGCCCTTGGATTTGCGGTAACTTCGGTGCCCGTATCCGCCGGCTATGTCTACGTACAGGTTGGACCGCCCGCAGCGGTGGTTCAAACGGTTCCAGTGAGTCCTGGCGCAGGTTATGTATGGGTGGGCGGATACTATCGCTGGAACGGCGCCCGCTACGTTTGGGTGCCCGGTCGTTATGTAGCCCATACGGGCGCATGGGTACCAGGCCACTGGCGTCACGTCGCCGGTTCCGGCTGGTATTGGATTCCGGGCCACTGGCGCTAGCCTGAGGCGGCTTTGCCCATTAAGTGCTGGAGCTACCGAAAGCTCGGCCAAACAGCCGGGCTTTTTGTATGCCTGGCGCTGGTTGTAGAAGTGCGCCGTAAAAGCATCACGACCGAGAAAAAGACGAATCCGCGCCGGACCTTACATGTTGGCTTTGCTCGACCGTACTCGTCCGTGGCATCCCACTGGAGATCGTCCCGCACCTCGTCCTCCAATGCGGTATCTGTAGGCACTTCAGTAGCACTAGAGAGACGGACTACAAACGTCCCCCTGATATAGACCGTCCCGGCTAGCTAATCACGGCAGCGCCGTACGCACGGGTCGGGATGTGCCATGACTAGTGCGCTAAGCTAGGCACTGAGTTATACGAGCCCGGGACAAGGTAGCCGTCGACTACGAGTTGGCCGCAGCGAATCTGACGCCGCACTGTCTCAGCCCAGCGAGCTACACCAAGGGCCGGGGTAGATGTTTTCTTCAGGCCACATGCAGGTCAACGGAAAAGTCCGACGCAGCAACGCGCAGACACTGCACCGTTCTTTCGTGCGAGCGACTATGGAGAATCGGACGCCGACCTGCGATGAGATGCGCTGAAATGGGAGCCCCTCGGGCCACTGGCCTGACCTCCGAACGTGAAAGTGGCTCTCGTCATTGACTGCCGCGATCCGGATAATGGAAGGATTCAGCGGCATTAACAAAGGGAGACGTCCACTGTCTGGCTTACCGGGAATCCCCGACCGACTCTTACGCCGGGGACATTGATGAACCGAGCCAGAGCTCGGCGGTCGAGATGCGGGGAATTGACATTGGCAGCCCTGCAGAAGAATGCGATCCTTAACGGATTAGAGCCATCTGAAGCGGAAGATATTCTCAGACATGGGAAGCTGGTTGATCTCAAGACGCGAGCAGTAATCTACCAAGCTGAAGAGGTTATTCGAGAGGCATTCTTCCCAGTAGACGCCGTGCTGTCAGTCGTAACGCAGATGAAAAATCGATCCTCGATAGAAGTCGGAACAATCGGCCGAGAAGGCATGTCGGCCATTCCCGTGTTGCTCGGAGCAATGACTTCGGCCAACGAAAGCTATTGCCAGGTGCCTGGCCGTGCGGTCGTTATTAGTACCGAGCACTTTCGCACTCTAAGCTCTGGCAATCATCGCTTCCGTCGATTGCTCGATCGGTTTCTCCAAGCTTATGTAAATATGCTTGGTCAACTTGCCGCCTGCAACGGTATGCACGGTATCTATGAACGCACGGCTCGATGGCTGCTGATGACGCGCGACCGCGTTGATTCCGATGAGATTCTGCTCACGCACGAATTTTTGTCGATGATGCTGGGAACGCGGCGCTCAGGGGTGACTATTGCCGCGGCAACCCTGCAACAGGCGGGATTCATTCGTTATACTCACGGACACGTCGTGATCGTTGATCGTAGCGGCCTAGAATTAGCCGCTTGTGAATGCTATCAAGTTGCCCGCGAGCAGTTTGCCGGGCTCTTGCGCCCTGTAGATGCCTAATCGGGCGGAGTAAGAAGAGACGGCAACGGTACGCCCCCGTCTGCCATCGTCTTGGCGAGCCTTGCGATTCTTTCCGAATGCGAATAGGGGCTGCGCTTGGTCATGCCTTCAGTGTCCCCATGGTCGAAGCGATTCGTTCGAGCGCGTTCACGCCTTTACGAATCTCTTCGGGCCGGGCGACCGCGTGACCGAGCAACAGGCCGCGTTTCCCGGGCGGCCCTGCATAGGCGACGGAGAGCGGCACCGAGTCGAATCCCTCCTTTTTGAGGGCAACAGCGAGGGCGACGTCGTCGATGCCGCCGGTCAGCTCCGTCACGGTAAACGTTCCCGTTTGGGCTTTTTTCACGTGAAGAAATCCCGACAACTGCTTCGAGATTCTCTCGTGCAGTATCTGATGCCGTTCCAGATAGAGCGTTTGCATGTCGTAGATGTGTCGAGCGTAGGCCCCGCTTTCCATGAACTCTGCAAGCGCAACCTGGCTGATGGTATTCGGATAGCGATCGAGGATTTGGCGCCCAGCGACGAACGAATCGACCAAGTCGGCGGGAAGAACGATGAAGCCGATCCGCAGTCCAGGGTGCATCGTCTTCGTGAACGTGCCGAGGTGCAGGACGCGGCGGGATTCGCCTAAGCCAAATAACGTTGCATAGGTTTTCCGGTCGTAGCGCAGGTCGCCGTCGTAATCGTCTTCGACGATCCAGGCACCACGCTTCGCCGCAAAGTCGAGCAGCGCGAGCCTTTTCTGAACCGGCATCGTCCAGCCGAGCGGCCATTGGTGTGTCGGGGTCACGTAGATCACGCGCGGATTGGGAGATAGCGACTTCCCGGCTTCAATGTCGAGCCCCGCGTCGTCGGTTGGAACGGGAATGACGCGATTCGAGCGCACGCGGAACGTTAGGCGGGCGTGCGGATAGCCCGGCTCTTCGATCCACACGGCGTCATTGTGATCAATCAGCAGCAAGGCGGACATGAAGAGCGCGAGCTGCGAACCCGAAACAATTACGATCTGGTCGGGGCTGCAATCGCACGTGCGTACCGTGAAGAGGTGCGCAGCGATGGCCTCGCGCAACGGCAAGTACCCCCGAGGGTCGCCTTCGCTCATCCAGCGCGCGTTCGTATCGCGTGCCAGGCGCGCAACGATGCGTGACCACTTCGCGACGGGGAAGGCATCGAACGCCGGCGACGATGGGCGGAAGGGCCGCGCGAGCGACGCCAACTCGGGCAATCGCCAGATACGCAGGATGTCGGCCGCTTGTGAAAGTGGGCGCGGTTCGATGTGCTCGGCCGGCGGCTTGCGCTGTGGGCGTACGGCGTTGCGCGCGACGAACGTTCCTGCGCCGGCTCGGCCTACGACGTAGCCCTCGGCGAGTAAGAGCTCGTAGGCAACCAGAACCGTGCTTCTCGCGACGCCTAACTCACTCGCCAACTGACGCGTTGAGGGAAGCGCATCGTCGGCTCTCAGGCGCCCTTCCAAGATCGCGCGGCGCAGCGCGGCGTAGATTTGCCGGTGCTTCGTGAGGAGCGACGCCGCGTCGATTTTGATATGTGAGAAGCGAAACTCGAGGCGAGTTTGTTGGGCCACTGGCCTTACCTCCGCCACCGAAAGTGGCTCTTTCGGCCGGCCCCTGCCGAGCCGCGTAATGGCCGTTGCACAGAATGGACCACACACCTGCGAACGACTCCATACCGTAGCGCGAGTCATCGGGCTCGCGCAGGATTTGATACAGAACCTAAAAACTTACGGCTTCGGTACGTCGGGGAAGCCCTTTATTCGAAGGCGCAGACCCCTCCAGAGCCGCCGTCCGTTGAGGCTACTGCGACAGTCTTTCAAGAATTTGATCGCTGCGACGAAGACACGAGTCAGCACCGGTTCAGAAAGAAGGTCGTGCGCCTGCACTACATCGCACCTGGCCAGCCGACCCAAAATGCCTACATTGAAAGCTTCAACGGCAAGTTTCGAGATGAATGCCTGAACGAGAACACGTTCGATTCGCTCGGTGAGGCCCGCGAAGAGATCGAACGCTGGCGCAACGACTACAACAGCACGCGGCCGCATCGGGGCCTCGGACAACAAACGCCCGAGGGGTCCGCGCGGTCGCTCCAAAACCACCCTATCTTGCCTCGAAAAGTGGCATAACTTTGGGGTACCCGTCAGTGATTAACGCGTTTCGACTTGGATCGCGGCGGCTTTTGACGGCTTTGAGTCGGGCAGCTAAGCGACTCTGTGACTCGAACGCGGGCTGCCAGGGGGGCGCAGAGTTGCGCACGGTATCCCCCCACCAGGTTTGAGCGTAAAAACGCTGGAAAGCGCTCCCGCTGTAGGGACTGTTCCGAGCCTAGGGCGGGACAGTCACCTTCATCTTGTACAATCGCGGCCCGAGAGACATCAAATAGGAAGAAGATCATGACAAACGAGTCAGCGCCCCAAAATAGTAACGGCACGACCTCGGTGGACCGCACCGTGCTTCCCATCCCACCGCCTCAGTATCCGCCGATCACCGAGCTAGACGCACACAACGCGAAAGCGCCGCCGCGATTCGAGGTGAAGGCACCGAAGGGTGCGCCCAACGTCGTGGTCATCTTACTCGACAACATGGGCTTTGGCGACATATCGACGTTCGGAGGGCCGATCCAGATGCCGACGCTGGACCGTTTGGCCAAGACCGGGTTGCGCTACAACAATCTCAAAGTTCCTCCTTTGTGTTCGCCCAGCCGCGTAGCGCTGCTTACCGGGCGCAATAGCCATAGCGCAAACTTTGGCGTGATTTCGGAGATTTCCACCGGCTTCCCAGGGTATACCGCGGTGCGCCCCAGCAGCGTCACGAATCTGCCCGAGATTTTGCGGTTCAACGGATACAGCACCGCCATGTTCGGCAAGTGTCACGAGTTGCCACCGTGGGAAGGCAGCGATGTCGGACCCTTCGACCGCTGGCCGGTGCATAGCGGGTTTGAGCGGTTCTACGGCTTCATGTCCGGCGAAGCCGACCTTTTCCATCCGGTCATGTATGACAACCTGACCAGGGTGGATATGAACCCCGAGGCCGATTATTACGCGAGTACCGACATCACCGACAAGGCCATCCTCTGGCTGCGTTCGCAGCGTTCGCTGGCTCCCGACAAGCCATTCTTCGTCTACTACTCGGCTATCGGTACGCACGGTCCATTCCACGTGCCCGAGACGTGGCGCGACCGCTACAAGGGCAAGTTCGATCAGGGCTGGGACCAAGTACGTAAGGAAACATTGGCCAGGCAGATCGAGCTAGGCGTCGTGCCGCCGGGCACCGACCTCGCGCCCAAGCCGCCGGGAATCCAGGAATGGGACGACTTAACCCTCGACGAGAAGAAGGTCTTTGCGCGGTATATGGAGATCTATGCCGCTTTTGCCGAGGTGACCGACTATGAAATCGGGCGGTTTCTCGACGAGATCGAGAACCTCGGCGAAATGGACAACACGCTGATTTTCTACATCACAGGCGACAATGGCTCGGTTTTCCAAGGCGGCCTCAACGGCGCCTTCAATGAGTTGTCTGTGTTCAACGGGCTGCCCGAGCCCCTAGACGTTGCGCTGCAGAACTTCGACGAGATCGGCGGGCCCAAATCCCATCCTTTGTACAACAATGGCTGGGCTTTCGCTGGCGCAACACCCTTTGGCTGGGGCCACCAGGTGGCTTCCTACGGCGGCGTGTGCCAGTCCATGGTGCTGCACTGGCCGAAGGGCATTGCGGAGGGAGGCGGCCTTCGTACTCAGTGGATGCACATGATCGATATTGCCCCGACGGTATTGGAGGCAGCTGGTGTGCCCGAACCCGCGGTCGTTTCTGGCGTCCAGCAAAAACCGCTCGAAGGCGTGAGTGTGCTAGACACACTGAATAACCCCGATGCGAAGTCGCGTCACACCTTGCAATACTTCGAGATGGCAGGCAACCGGGGCATCTATCAGGACGGCTGGTTCGCCACCACAGTACACCGCCCGCCGTGGGAACCCAAACCGCGAGCTACGTTTGAGAACGACAAATGGGAGCTTTACAACGTAGAGGAAGATTTTAGTTGCGCTCACGACCTCGCCGCGAAGTATCCCGACAAGCTTGAAAAGCTCAAGGGAGTCTTCCTGGAAGAGGCCGTCAAGTACCACGTGCTTCCGCTTGACGACCGGGCTTGGGAGCGCTTCAACGCCGCTCTTGCGGGCCGTCCGGATTTGATGGAAGGTCGCGAAGAGATCACGGTCTATGAGGGCATGAAAGGTATTCCCGAAAACGCGTTCATCAACGTCAAGAATCGCTCTTTCGTAGTTAATGCTGACATTGAGGTTCCGCAGGCGGGCGCCGAGGGTGTGGTCATCGCCCAAGGCGGAGAAATGGGCGGCTGGAGCCTGTACGTCAAGGACGGCGCGCCCCGATTTGCCTGGAACTATCTCGGTCGCGAGACGTACAAGATCGTTGGCCCCGCTCGTTTACCCGCAGGGCGGGTGGCACTTCGCTTCGAGTTCGCTTACGATGGCGCTTTGGGTGCGGGCGGTAACGGCGTAATCTTCGTCAACGATAAAGAGGTCGCCGCGGGACGGGTAGAGCACACACAGCCGTTCGCGTTTGGTGCAGAAACAACGGACGTGGGTGAGAACCTCTATACCTGTGTCAGCGACGACTACAAAGCGGGCGATAACAGGTTCACCGGCAAGATTCACAAGGTGACCGTCGCAGTCGGAAAGTCCAACCTCAGCGAGGATGCGCAGAGCGCTCTCGCAGAGTTACGTATGCAGAAAGCGCTGTTCGTGTAGTCTCGTCGTTGTGAAGGAGAGAATGGGTACCAACATTCATTCTCTTTTCAAACCGGATTGCACTTTGACTAGCGTCCGTGCCATCCACTCATTACGATGCTATCGCCTTCTGCATCGCCGTCGTGATCGCGCTGTCGAGCTTGCCCGCGGCTTCGCTCATCAACTTGTCGGTGGCCTTTGCATAGGTGCGCAGCGTCGTCGCAATACCGGTGTGGCGGAGCATCTTCGAGATCGTCTTCACATCGACGCCGCCTTCGAGCAACAGGGTGGCGAACGTGTGCCGAAGATCGTGTAGTCGGACGTGCCGGAAACCAGCGTCGTCCAGCGCCCGCATGAAGGCCGTGGTGAAGGTATTGGGAACCCACGGCTGACCGTTGCGGTCGAAGACGAGCGTCTCCGGCGTCTGCAAGATCGCGACGTTTGTCGGGAAACGTTGAGCTTGCTCGACACGGTGACGACGTAAACGCTCGACCACGAAGTCCGCGAGACTGATCGTCGCCTGAGACTCCGGCGTCTTCGGGCCTTCTCCCGCGTAATGCCCCCATCGCGGTCGAGCGAACGCCGAAGGGTGAGCGTCCCCTTATCGAGATCGACATCACCCCACTTCAGCCCGAGCAGTTCGCCGCGCCGCAAGCCTGCGCCCAGGCTCACCGTGATCGCGGCCCCGATCTCGTTGTTTTCTAGGGCCTTCAAAAGCGTCGCGCACTGCGCGGCGTCGAGGGCCTTCATCATCCTTGCGCTCGAACTTCGGGGGAGAAACGAGATCGCACGGGTTACTCGCGATGACTTCTTCTTCTCCTTCGCATGATTAAGCGCGCCTCGCAACGTGTGGAAGATATGCGCCTGAGTGCGGGCGCTGAGCTTGCCGATCTTTTTCTTTCTGTGCCGGCGATCGGTCCTAGCGCACTGCCTCTTGGCGTCCTCGACATGCTCCCAACGCAGTTCGACGAGCCGTATATCGCCGGGTTAGGGTTGTGTCGTCACCGGAATCATAAGATGTGCGTAAGGCGTGTTCGCCCACATTACGTATGGCTTCGCCGTGTTGGCGTCGGCCGTCGTTGGGTATCCCATCGTTTCGACGGCTGCGCCTACTATCATAACGTGTGGGCCGGTCGTCACCCAATGGTTGCTCGCTGTCTGAGCCGTGTCATAAGGATTGACGTTACTGGCGCCGTCATCTCCACCCAGCATGTAAACGAAGCCCACATTGTTGGGCGGCGCCGTGTGAGTCATTAACGCCTGTGCCCACGCCGTCGCGTTCTTGTCGGCACACATCGGCGTTTTTGGGTCCAACAACATGCACGTAAAGCCATTCGTACCTGTCTGGACGGTGCGCACGCCGCCTCCCTTTTGCATCTGAACAATGGTCGCGCTCTGCACCACACCTGCGGGCGCGGCGGGCATTATCTTGCTAATGTAATCCGAATCCGACGTTTGTTGGGCTCGAACGCCGCCGAGACTACCCATGAATGCGACGCCGACGAGCGAGCCGCACAGAATGTATCGAAACATAGTCCTTCCTCCAAAAAAAGTGGTATCTAGGAGGATACCGACGGCAAGCGGCAAGCCCCTGCCAAGTGGACGCCGGCGTTGCACGCCCCCTGCCGGCTCCGTAGCCGTCAGTGCCGAGCTGAGCTGACAGTCACCCCAAACAGAGAGGCTGGACTAGGAATGCTGGTGGTGGGGTTACCACCGCTTGGATACTGCCAAAATCCAATCTCCGTCGCCCCGCTACCGTTCGGCTGTATGATCGCACCGTTCTGTATCCACGATTGCGCCGGAGCGGTGTCGTTCCATTGTTTGAGAGGCGTGGTGCCGACAACGGTTGCGGTCGAGCCGGAAACCCGGAGCCGATAGAGTGCGGAATCTGGTTGATCTTCGATCGTAATGTGCGCGCCGTCCCATTGAATCTGCCCGTACCAATCTATGGCCTTTGCTATGGTGACGTTCGTCAGCGTTGCACTTCCTCGCGGAAGCTCCGCAAGATATACCTGCGGGCCGGAGCCCGAGCCATCGACGAAAAGGTTGCCCTTTCTGTCGTAGCCGCAGAACATGTAGTTTATGATTTCGCTATCCGAGTAGAGTTTCGGCGTTCCCCTGGCGCCTCGATAAACCTCAACGAAGCTATTGAGGCTCTCCAGATTGATGCTTGCCACGGCTAAGTCTCCGCTGCCTGGATCGACTGAGCAGCCCCACGGCCAGACACCGTCCTCGTAGAGGGTTTCGACTGGCTTAGTGCCGCCGTGAGCGTATTCGTAGATGTTCCCGCCGTAGTCGCTATTCGATAGCGTGGTAACGAAAACGTGCCCTTTCGCATCGGAGCAGAGGCCTTGCTGATATTGGGCGTCCGACTGCGCGATGGTTCCTACCAGCTTACCCTTCGGATATGAAAACACGTAAACATCTCCAACGTTCAGGCCGCTCGCGTCCGCATAGAGCAGATCATCGCTCTTCGCTTCCGGCCGCATCCAGGACTTGCCGCTACCCGTGTGCGCTGCGATCGGCGGCTGCATGCCATACTGACCCTTCGACAGGCTCAGGGGAAGGGCGCCGCAGCCGGCGAGCATCGCCGTGGCCGCGCAGCAGCTTAATGCGTAACGCCGAATAGATGAAAACATCCCTAGCCTCCTAAACTCTCGAACGATTCTACCTTAGGGTCGTTCGCGGTGCAACGACCATTCCTGGCCGGAAAGCCATCTTTCGCCCCAGCATCCCCACATTTACGCCACTTTGCAGCACCGGAGTAATCCACTTGCGCGATCGCATGCGAGGCGGTACTCCTTAAGGAAGTAGACGACGAAGGCCCAGTTTAGAGCATCGTTGCGACGCCGATGCAGGAAACGAAGACGCCGAACGTTTACGAATACCCGGTCGACGCGGTCTCGTCGAGAATAACCTGCGAATCGTGTCTACTCAAAAAGGAGTAAGGTAATGAATACCACTGGTTTCGCGAAATCCGCCGGTGCTCTGCTTGCACTCGCGATATGCTCGGCGTGCGGTGGCGCGGCGGTCGCGCCATCAAACGCTTCGCTCGATAGCGGATACGCTGGTAGGACGCTCTCAGTGAACGGAAGGCTGCTAACGGCAGCGCAAGCGAGTCTGAACGTGCTGCCCCGTTACGCGACGATCGTTCCTGACCGCCATGCGAAGTCAAAGACGTTTGAGTACATCATCAACGACTACGGTACCTACGCCAGCATTTTCGACTATCCCAAAAGCGATAAGCAGATCGGTTCGATCACTAACGTCGGCGGCCAAGGGTGCACGAACGTCCTCTACGGGTATGGGAAGAAGACCTTCTGGATCATCGCTGGCCCTACCCAGATCTCGGAGTACACGGTCCCCAAGAAGCTGATCAAGTCGCTCTCTGATTCCGTCGGTAATCCATCCAGCTGCGCGATGGATACCAGCGGCGACCTTGCGGTCGGCATCTTGTACAACCCGAACAGCGGGAGCGGCGGAGGCGACATCATAATCTTCAAGCACGCGAGCGGCTCGGGCACGGTCATGAGCACGCCGTTGGTCGAAGAGTACTTCGACGGCTACGACAACAACGGTGATCTCTTCTTCGACGGCTTTAACGGCAGCGGTTACTTCGAGCTCGTCGAGCTTCCCAAAGGCAGCAATAAGTTCCAGGCGATCACAACGAGCAACACGGTGCAGTTCCCTGGCTCCGTACAGTGGGACGGCAAGTATCTCACCGTCACCGATCAGGGAACGGCTGAAATGTATCGGTACACGATCGGCGGAACGACGGCGACGTTGAAGGGCACCGTATCGCTCTCGGGTTCCAGTGACTGCGCGCAGACGTGGATCGCTACGGGCCTCGTCTATTGCGCGGACGCGGGTAACAACGACGGCGAGGTTTTCAAGTACCCGGCCGGCGGTTCGATTGTTGCGGTCTTTACGGGCCAATTCGACCTGCCGCTCGGCACGGTGGCAGCGAAAAAATAGCCCGCGTTTCCTGGGTGCGTAGAAAAGTCACAAATGAAGAGCACCGGTTTTATTCACGTATGCCGGTGCTCTAGTGGCTCGGGGTCGACCTAGTGTGGAGGCGTGATCTTGAATTTGGTTGGAGGTATCTTCCTGATGCAGCCCGTGTTGACGCGGTTCAGTACGTCAAAGAACGACCTGACGATAGCCTGCGCACATGCGTTGGCGGCCTTGGACGGACTGCCGAATGCAACGTGGGCAACGTTGGGAAAGGTCACAACCGTAGCATTCCGTAGCGTCCGCGCCACATAGGGACCATACGAAGCTGCAGTTTGGGCGTCGTACTGCGCCGACATGACGAGTGTCGGTATGTTGCTTCGCGTCACGGCGCGCACTTCAGAAGAGACGCTCGGCACGTTCCAGGCGCGACAGTTCTGGCGCATGAACGGCAGGTTGGGAGCGTTCCTCCATATGGAAAGCGAAAACGTCGGGAAGGCGCGCTGCCCGGCGTCAACCACGTCCTTCTCGGTTTCGTAGGGCACCCACTCACCACAGGAAACGCCGTAGAAGAGGCCGTTGCCCAACACGCCGATGCCGGCGGGATTGAGTTTTGGCGCCGCCCAGGTTGACGCGATCGGGCTGGCGTCGCCATGAGCGAGTGCATCTATCCACGCAGGCATCTTGCCGGCAATATGCGTTCCAGGCGACACCGCCCACTGCACGAGCATGCCGCCGCTGATCATCACGTTCACTTTTCCAGAATGCCCGGGCACTTCGACCTGGAAGGTTTTGGGCGACGCCTCGTAGCGGATTACCAGTTGCTGCCACGTTGCGGCGATGTCGCCGTAGCGCTGACGACACGGAGACTGCGCGTGACACGCCCTGAAGACCGCATTGATTCCTTGGGCAGCGCTTACCCATGTCGAGGCGCCGCCGGCGAGAGACGGCGGAAATATTCCGTCAATGCCGACCGAACGGATACCGCCCGGATGCCGCCGCATGTACGTGAGCGCTAAGTCGGTTCCGTAAGATATCCCGTAGATATTCCATTTCGCAACGTGGAGCGCAATGCGTAGGTCCTCCAGGTCGTCGGCACTCTCCAACGTGTTGTACGCGCCGCGGTCGGTGGTCCGCGCCGCTAGTTCTCGGCGGCACTGGCGCGTTGCTACGACGTACGCATTTCCGGTCGCCGGAGCGTCGTACGGCATGTTCAGCGTCTCGGCAGCCCAGCGATCCACCGAATCGCACGTCAGTTTCGGATCGGCCGTATAGGTGCCGCGCTGCGACATAAAGATCACGTCGCGATTCGCATTGAGCTTTCCAGCCATGGCCAGCGGGATCTCAATGATCGCGTCATCCCCGGGGCCGCCGGCGAGCCAGACGATCGGGTCGCTCTTCCCACTCGGCGTCTTTGCCGGGATAATGGCGACCGCAAGCGTGATCTTCCGGCCATTGGCGTGATGCCGGTTTTCGGGAACGGTGAGTCGCCCGCAGCGTGCGGTCTTGAGCTCTGGAATATCCTCCGGTGTACTCGGACAGGGGCCCGGGGCGAACGACGACGCACCTGGGGTCACCGTCGTGGGTGTCGTTCCAGAGTTGCAGGCTGCGAGAGCGCAGCCGAAAGCAAGAAACAACGCTTTGGAATTCATTTAAAATTGACTCCAGAGACGGCGTTCGCGCACGCGGTGTTGACCGAGCGCGGGTGTGCTAGAAACGATTGGAAGATGCGTTGTGCGCACGGCGACTGTGCGATTACCCAGTGCCCAAGGCCCTTGATGCGCACGTAGGTTGAGTTTGGCAGCGTGCTTGCTGCGTAACGCCCCCACCGCGCGCCCGTCTTCGCGTCGATCGTGCCCGACACAACCAAAGTTGGGATAGTGCTGCGAACGCGGACGCGCTGCGATGGCGGACCTACCGGAACGTTCCACACCTGGCACAGTTCGTGCTGGAACGGTAGCTGCGGCGCATTGATCAGAACCGAGTCCGGCAAAGTTGGGAACTCGCGCCGTCCAGCGTGCAAAATCGCTGGTGGCGATCCGTAGGGTTCCCACTCGCGGCAAATGAAACTTTGCGTCATACCTAACGCTTGCTCCGGAACCTCCGCCACCCCCGCTCCGGCCGCGCGTGCCTCCAAGAACATTCGCGGATCGCCGTTCGCCAGATTAAAAAGCGCCGCCGGCATATCTTCGGCCTTCGGCCGGTTTCCCACGGCCATGTTTACGATCGTTCCGCCATCCAACACAACCTTCACCGCCGGGCCACCCTGCGGCGGAACGACTCGACGAACGATTGGGGTCGCCTCCAAGCGTTGAACCGTTTTCGTGAAGAGCCCGAGAAGGTCGGGATATTTGCTATTACACGCCGGTCGCGCGCGGCACTCGCTAAAGACCGCAGTAATGCCCTCTCGGGTGCTGCTCCACGTCCAGGGAAGACTGACGATATCTGGTGGCACCACTGAGTCTATAATGGCGGTTCGAATACCGTCGGGATAATCGCGCATTAACGATAGTGTGAGATCCGTCCCGTAGGAGTACCCGTAGACGTTCCATTGACGGATGCCGAGAACACTGCGAAGGTCAACAAAATCCTGTTCGTTTTCCGTCGTGTTGTACGCGCTAAGGTCGATGCCTTGACTGATAAGCCGCCGATGACACGCGGCCGCTGCCTTAGCTTGGGCCCGTCCAGTCGAGGGCGCATCGTACACAAGGCTGACCTGGCGCGCATAATATCGGTCGAGCTCCGGGCAGTTGAGATCGGGTTCGTCGTACAGCGTCCCACGCTGACTCATGACGATGAGATCGCGATTGCTGTTGACGCCGGCATGCACTAAGAAAGGTATGTCGAGAATCGCCGATTCGCCGGGGCCACCGGCCAAGAACACGATTGGGTCGCGTTGAGGGCTTCGTGAGCGCGCGGGCACAATCGCGACCACGAGGCGGATGACCCGGCCCTTGCGGCTCGAACGGTTCTCTGGCACGACCAAGAAACCGCAGCGCGCACGCTGTAGCTCCTTGATAGGCTCCGGGGTTTTCGGGCACGGTGCTGCTTCGAACCGCGGCGTGGGACGTGCGTCGGTCCCTGCGTTGAAAACCGACCCCGCAGAACAGGCGCCGGTCGCGAGCACGAGCACGCAAAGCAAGACCACCGAAAAGCGATTACGCATCAGTCTTTTCTCCTAAAAAGCGCCCGTTCTGCCGCTCTCGGGGGACGCCCTTCGTGGAGAGCGCAACTCGGGGAGGGGCTTCCCTTAGTTGTCGGGATCGTTGAAGCTCGCGTCGTAATGCGAGCCATCGCAGAACGGTTTGTTCTTCGAGTGGCCGCAGCGGCAGAGGGCGTAATGCTCGAGAGAGGCGCCTTGATTGCGCGGTTCGCCCTCCAGCTCGATGCCGCCGCGTATCCAGTAGCTCTGGTTGTGCGAAACGACGATTTCGGCCTCGCGCTGCTCGCCTTCGTAGCGAACGCCGTCTTTGATGAAACCGAGTGCGCCTGAGGGACACTGCCGCACCATCGTCTCGATCTGGTCGGCCGGCGCACCCTCGGGCGTCACGAATGGTTCGCCTTTAACGTGGAAGACTTGCGGCAGATGGTCGGTACAGTTCCCGAAGTGCGAGCACGTGCCGCGATTGTCCAGCACGGTGATCTCTTTGGTTTCGTATGTGTCCAGGCGGTCGGGCGTGCGACCCGGCTGCTTGATGCTACAGAAATTGATCCGTGCGTGCGTGCCGTCGCAATAGGGTTTGATGTGCGAGCCGCCACAACGGCAGAGCGCGAGGATCGGGCGCACATTGAGCCTCTCGCCTTTGGAGTTGGTGAGCTTGCGCAGGTTGCGCACGATGTACGGGCCGTCGAGCTCGGGGCGGATCGTCGTACGGGTGCCGCGGTCGCGACACTCTTCGCGAACGGCTTGCGCGAACTCGAGCGGAATAAAGGGCGTGAGGTGTTCGGCGACCGATTCGAGCGCGGCGGCGGCCTCTTGCACTTCTTGCGGCAGCGTCGCCTCGGTGGCGAGGTTCGTCAAACGCGTTCAACAGATCGTAGAGGCGTTCCAGGAAAAATATCCAGGCAACCCTGCGGTGCGAAAGCAAGCGCACGTTCTGGGTAATCCCGAACGGCGGCCCGGCCGTCAGGCCGGGATAGTTTGGGCCGGCCGGCATCCGCGCGAGCGCCTCGCCCAGCGGGCGCAGCGCCGACGCCATCATTCGAAGCGTTCCGCGGGCGAGGAGGCGGAGTTGTTCTTCGGTTTCCCCGCCATGTGCGAAAAAGCGCGCCAGCATCATCAGCATCAGCTCGTAGACGCTGTTGAAGACTTCGGCGAGCTCGCGTGACGCGGCATCGGTGATCCGACTCAAGCCGTCGCTCGGGCCAACGATGCGCGTGACCGGATCCGTGAGCATCTTCCGGAAGGGTTCGAAGACGCGGCCTTCCGCTTTCGCGCGCTGCGAGAGTTGTTCGTACTCCTCGTGGATCTTGTGGAAGACGTAAAAATGCGCGTCGGGATGGTGCCGCGGCGGCGCTTCCCCCTGTTCGATGATGCGCTCGACCGCGCGGTGCGCGGAGGCCGCGTCGTGAACGCGGATCAGCCTTCGCGGGAGGTCGAGATAGGTTGGCCGAGCTTGGTCGTCGGGATCGCCGATGAAGAGCCGGTCGGGATTGATCGTATCGAACGCGGTTTCGATCTTCTTGTAGAGCTCGCCGATCGTACGGAAATCGACGTCGAAGGGTTCGATCGCGTTTTGCTGCCGAACGATATCGTCGTGGTCGATCTGGGCGGTGGTGCGGCGGCGAATGTCGTCGCAGAGGGGGCGGAGATGCGCCGGAATCGCCTCGTCGGCCGGCATCTCGTAACACATGAAACGCTCGATCAGCTCGTGTGAGAGCGGCTCGAGCGTGATTTCAATTCCGAACGGAAACGCCGTTGCCGGGAGCGGGAAGTTCGAGCGAAAGAAGTGCGGGGCGCCCCCGACCGCGGTCAGAATATTCGAAACCTGGGCCAGGTGAAGCATCTCCTCGACCGCGACGTGCGCGACCTTCTGCTTCCACCCGCGAATTGCCAGCAGCTCGTCGTGCGTGATGCCGCCTTCGTCTGGCCGCATCTTAATGGAATATCCAGCGTACTAGTAGGAGCAAGCCAGGTCGTGCTCCAGCTCCGAGGCGCGAGTCAGCAGATACAGCAGCTCTTCACGCGTTTCGACGGGTGCAAGATGAGTCTCGGCAGCAACGCTCATGCCGCCTAAACCGGGGCTGTCGTAGCGCGGGTTGCGCTGGTGAAAAGGACTAGCGAACGACGACGCTGGTGGCGCAGCCACCCAGCTTCGTCTTCCTGCCCTCGATTATTCGCAAGGTGGCGGCGCCGTTTGCTCCCTCGGGGTACACCGCCACAAATGCCGCGTCATCTTGGCAGCCGTTGGAAAGATACGTTCTTCCGCGCCTGTCGATAGCGACGCCGTTGGGGCCATAAAGCCCGGATGAATCCTCTCTCGCCGGCGCCTCATTTCCGTCGGCGCCCGGTGCAAAGACTACGAGGCTGGCGTCCTCCCAGTTTGCGACGTACGCGTATCCCGACGCATCGACCGCAATCCCCTCGGGACCATTGAGCTGCGTGAGGGAGCCCGATATCACTCGCTCGGGGACCGCATTTCCCTTTGCGTTCCGCGTATAGATCGTGATGCTAGATGGATTTACGTTGCTAACGTAAATGTTCGACTTCGAGTCAAACGCAATCCCCCACGGGTCGCCCAGCAATGTCCTCTTTCCGCTTATGACGCGGATCGGACGGACATTACCGTTCGCATTCGGAGCGTAGACTGTGATGCGATTACCGGCGTTGTTCACGACAAAGAGATCGCCGTCGTTATCGAGCGCCATGCCCGTCGGTCGCTGCAGGTCCGTTTGCGAGCCTGCGATCGTCCGAATCGGTTCAACGTTGCCTTCCGAGCCCGCGGCATACACCGTGACGCTGTCCGTACCCAAATTCGCGGCGTAAACGTTGCCGGCGGAGTCCATCGCGATGCCGGCGGTGTACCGAAGCTGCGTCAGAGGGCCCTCAATTCTGCCACTCGGACGCACATTACCGTTCGCGTTCCGCGGAAAAAACAGAATCGAACCGCTAGCGTTTCCGGGCGCAACGTCCCCAACGACGATGCAGTTCGCTGTCGGGCAACCAGGTTCAGCAACGACCCGCGATCCAACGTCGCGCTGCCCTAGAGGTGCGGGATACATGGCGCCCTGCGACCCGCCGCACCCCGCAAGCAGTGCAGCGGCCGCACCTGCACTTAAGGCGTACCGCGGAAAACGCATACTCTTCATCTTTTTCCCCCTCCGCCTGCATAGCCGAATGGCCGGCGTGCCAGGCCTCCACTCAAGGGTACCGCGAAAAGTGACTCAGGTCTACATCCTCGACGGGCAATCCGTCGCCCGCCCTTGCGCCCGCCCGTTACTGACGCCGGCCCCCCATGGCCTCCACTGGGTCGCCCGTCCCGTCGGGCCGTGAAAGGGCCAGTTGCCGGGGCACCGCCTGCGCCAGTTGCAGTGATCGGAAGCTGCGCCACGCAGGCGCAAGAACTGCAGACTTTATCTGCGTTCGCGCGCGGTGTCAGCGGGACGCAGCGACAGTTTTGCATCGTCAACTTCGCCGAGTCGTCAGCTTGCGCAAGAGCGCGCAGGCCCGCGACGAAGACTGGCCTAAGAATAAATAAAGCTTTTACCGACGGTTATCAAGATGCGATCCGAGAACGCCTGAACGCGCCGAACCGTCGCCTTAAGAAAGGGGACCCTGCATGATCGCCTCAGACTGCTGTCGTTGCCTGTTAGGCTTCGCTGCGGCTCTGGCTATTCTGACCGGTTGCTCGAGTGTATTTGCTCCCGCACAGACCGCTTCTGGCGGCGTGCCGCGCGCTGCCGGCGAGTCATTTCTTGGACCGCCGCGGGGCGGCCCCATCGACCACATCGTCGTCATCGTCCAGGAAAACCGGACCGTGGACAATCTCTTCAACGGTTTTCCCGGCGCGGATACCGTGCAATCCGGTAAGAACACGCTCGGCCAAACGATCACTTTGCAACCGGTCGCGCTGACGGCTCCTTACGATATGTCGCACAAGCACTCGGCATGGCTCGGCGATTACGATCACGGTGCAATGGATGGCTTCAACACGGAACATGAGAACTGCCTCGCCAGGAACAGAAAATGTCCACCGCGCGACGTCGCCTCTTACGGCTACGTTCCTCGAGGTGAAGTCCAGCCGTACTGGGACATGGCGCAAGCGTACACATTTGCCGACAATATGTTCCAGACGAATCAAGGGCCGAGTTTTCCAGCCCACCAGTACATCATCAGCGGTACTTCGACGATCAGTAACCTTTCGCACCTCAAAGCCGCAGAGAACCCACTGAATCCAAGACGCATTGGCCGCCAAGGCGGCTGCAATTCCTTGCGCGAGACAAGGGTCGTTACGATTGAGCGAACTGGCATAGAGGGCAAGCCCGTCTACCCCTGCTTCGATCGCACGTCGATCATGAACCTGATGAACCAGCGCGACGTTAGGTGGCATTACTACCAGGAGTTCAGCGGTTCCGGACAGTGGCATGCGGTCGATGCCATCAAGAGTATTTGGGAAGGGCCAAGCTACGAAAACGTTCGCTGGCCGTTAACGCAAGTCTTGAGGGATATCGCGTCGGACGACCTGGCAGACGTGACGTTTGTAACCCCCAGCGCGGACGAGTCCGATCACGCCGGTTCGAACAAGGGTAGGGGCCCGTCGTGGGTCGCATCTATCGTCAACGCGATCGGCAAGAGCAAGTACTGGAACAACACGGCCATCATCGTGACTTGGGATGACTGGGGCGGATGGTACGATCACGTTCCACCGCACGTCTACAACTCGTACGAATTAGGTTTCCGCGTACCGATGATCGTGATTTCACCTTATGCAAAACGCGGCTACGTTTCGCACACGACCTATGAGTTCGGAAGTATCCTGAAGTTTATCGAACGGACGTATCGCCTGGGATCGCTGGGGACGACCGACGTTCGGGCCAACGATCTCTCGGATTGCTTCAACTTCGGAGCCAAACCCAGAGCGTTTAAGCCAATCGCGGCAAAGTACTCGGCTAGCTACTTTGAGTCTCTTCCCGTCAACTACGAAAGCCCGGACGATGACAACTAGCGGGTCTTAATGATGTTTGCTCAAAGCCTCGTCGCGGTGGTATTGCTGGCGGCCGCGCAACCCCAGCAAACCGTCACCGGCATCCCGCTCGATGCGCCGTGGAAGGTTACGATATACGATCTCGCACGCTCGAAGTTCCATCACCCGGCGTGGGGATGGCAACACTCGGAGCGCAACTACCGCGTTTCCCTGGAGCTGGCGCAAGGTGACGGCTTGCGCGTCGATACCGACGTCCTCTTCGCCGCGGCGTTCTTGCACGATATGGCGGCCTTCATGCCGTGCCAGGTTACCAAAATCGAGCACGGCGTCTGTGCCGCGCAGCAGAGTGGCGCAATCTTACGAGCGGCCGGATTTCCCATGGCGAAGTTGCCGGCCGTTCAAGCCGCCGAGCGTGGTCATATGTACTACAGCGATCCGGGCACACAGCCCGAGGCAATCGTTCTCCACGATGCCGACTCGCTCGATTTCTTGGGGGAGATCGGCGCTACGCGGATGCTCTCGCTCGTCGGTGCAAACGCCGAAAGCTTCGCACGGGCAGTCAAGACGCTCCGGACGTTCGTTCACGACATTCCGCCGCGCCTCATAACGAAAACGGCCCAGAAGATGGGTGCTCAGCGAGCCGCCGAGCTGGAACAGTTTCTCGACGCACTTGACGCCGAAACGTTCGGCGGCAAGGCGATGTAAAACTATTCCCGGGTTACCCTATTGGCTGGGAATGGGGTCCGCGTCGCGCCTTAACGTCCAGAACGCGTCGTCGGGCGGCTGCAGCGCTTGATCTTGGAGCGTATCCATATCCGGAAATCGGTAGTACTGGACGCGCCCGGGATCGTGAACGATGACCGAGGCGTTATCCTTGTCCTCGATCCAGATCGTTCGAGTCCTTCCCGGCCCGATGACCTCAATGGCGTCGGTGTTGTGTTTTCTCGTCCGCACCCTACCCCCGCGATAGGATACGCCGCAGTAGAAGGTCACGTTAAAGATCGACGCACGAGTCGGGTTCTTTAAGCGACACTCCAAGAAATATCTCGAGCGAGAGGCCGATACCGCCACGAGCGCGCCGCGTTCTTCCTGAGAGATATAGCGCGAGTCGCCGGCAGCGCCGCCGATCAAAAAGAGATCGTCTCCGGTGCGCATCAGCGCAGTGCGCTCGACGCCGCACGTTCGGATAACGGCATCCGCAACCGGCTCCGCCGACGGAGGCGTCACCGCGCTCTTCGTCTGCTGACGAGCTTCGTACGTCGCCAAGATCACCGCCCCGGCGGCGAGAAAACTGCAGACCGCCGCCGTACCGCTAAAGATGACGGCAAACCAAACGAGGCGCGTATCCCTATTCATCCAAGCGCAATCTCATGAAGCGTCGGCGTTGGCTCATAAAGCCAACGGAGTGTCAACGGCAGCGCTGCCACAAAGGCAACGCTCCCGGCGACAACATACTCAACGAATACGCAAGAGTCCTGCCCGGCCTGGCGGACTACGGGGGTGTCGTAACGTAGATACGTAAATTCGGGAGATCGAGGGTGAAGGTGCGCCCCTCCCAAAACGAGTTCCCGACATCGCAGTCGTAGATCAGGTTCCCAACGCTCACTGCCGGTTGGGCGACGGCCGTTTCACGAGCGCCGGCGAGCGAAATCGAAGGGACGCGAACGGTCGAACCGCCGCTTGGATTGAGCCCGAGCGAGGCCGCAAAGGTTCTGTCGATCGTGATGCCTTGCGAGCCCGTGTCGATTTCGCAGAGTCCGGTCCTACCTGCGCCAAAATCGAAGCGCGCGAAGATGCCCAACGCGATCCCCAGATCATCCTGCAAGATGACGGGAAGCCGGATTGCGCTGCGAACGCGGTCCGGGAACGTCTGCGCGTCTTCGATAACGATCTGATGATCGTGAAAATCGAACGTCGTCGCGATATTTCGAAAGGCTGTCGCCGAGATCAGTCCGCCGATTCCAGTGCCGTCGAGGCCGCTCCAAATTCCCACGTTCGGCGCCTCCAAATGCACGGGACCGAGCGCCAGCGTGAGAACGTTTCCGATTGGGAGATCGACGCGCTCGCCCGTAAGCCGAAGGCTCACGTACTTGCCCTTAACGACGACGAATCGCCGGCCCAACTCCGTCGAGAGCACGTTAACGCCGGCCCCAAGGTTCACGAGCATCGGCACGGGCGCCGCTCCGTCGACCGAACCCTGAACTTCGATCAGTCCGCCGTTAACTTGCGTAAAGGGGATGGTATCGACTGCAAACGCAGGCCGCGGAACGGTGCAGGTAAGCACCGTTGCCGCGATAGCTGCGATGGTTCGCTTAGTTACCTTACTTACTCGCTTGGATCGTGACGCTGGTTGCCTGCGACGCGATCCCGTTCGTCACGACGACCAACGTGCTGGTGCCCGTGCCGATGGTGGAGGGAACGTCGAACATCGTCGAGACGACGCGATTCGAGCCGATGCCCATGTAACTGTGGTTATGCGTACGAGCGTAAACGACGGCTCCCGATCCGGCGTTGGTTATTCTTACGAGCGGATAGTTCGACGCTTGCGTGTCGTCGTCGCCGTAGAAGTTCGCTTGCGAGAACCCGTTGAGCCGCCGGCCCGAGAGCTTGTACGTGCTCCCGGCGGTAAGCGTATTCGGGACCTTCACGATTACGGGGGCGATGCCGGTCATAGGCTTCTGGTGGCCCGTATAGATCTCGACGTCGCCCGAGCCGTCGTCCTCGAGGACCTGGCCCGTGGGCAGCATCAATAGCCGAACGTTGTAGCTCGAATCGTTCGGGGCATCCGGCGGATTTGCGATAATGAGGTTCTTCTTGCCGTTAAAGATGTAAAACGACGCAGGCGTTTGATAGACTCCCGGGCTGCCTACCCCCATGACCGTTCCGTCGGTTAGCAGCGTCGACGGTGCATCGGCAGCGTCGAGTTGCTGGCTGTTGACGGTGGGCAGGTTCGGGCCTTGCGTCCACGCGCCGCTGGAGGTATTGTAGATCGCGCTCAAGCCGTTCGCGCCCTCAACGTAGACCGTGTCGTTCGGTCGCATAGTCTGCGGACCGATCTCAGTGGCCTGCGTGAGATTCACGGGAAGGTTTCCGGCGGCCGACCATGCGGCGCTCTTTGGATTAAACAGCTCTGAGTTCGGCTCGCCGATAACGTCTGCCGTCACGATGTCGCCGTTACGCAGTAGCGTCCAACCTTCTTCGCTATTGTTATCGTGCTTGCCGGTTCCGACTTGAGTCCACGTCATGGTCGATTCATCGAGCTGGGCCTGAACGTTCGTGCAGCAGCTGCCGATCATGTACGTGCCGTTCTTAAGAACGACGCTTTGAGCGTCGCCGATCTGCGACCATCCGCTGGGAGCAGAGACCGCGGTCCAGGAGTTTGCGATCGGATCGTAGATCGCCCCCAGATTCGTCTCAGCCCCACTGCAGAAGTTGTACTCGCCACCATTCACGATCAACTTGCCGTCGGCAAGCACCGCCGATGCAAAGTAGAGCGGACCGTAACTCGACGGCATTCCGGCGATCTGCGTCCATTTGCCGTTTTGGTAGCTTCCCGTGCTGTCGGGAGTTAACCGGAACCAGTTCGGCGTGCAACTGTCTTGAACCAGAACCGTGCCGTCCGTCATTAAAAGCTGGGTGCCGGGGCCGTTACTCCATGGGGCAGAGCTTGCAAGTTCTTCCCAGCCGCCCGCTTTCGCGCGCTCGCGCATCGCGGATGTAATGACATGGCGATGCGGCGGCGGGCGAGGCGGGGTATGCTCCAACCGCAGAAACTTTGGAAGTTTAGAGTGCAAGGCGCCGGCGGGCGCCTGCGGAATGCCGGCGACCGGCGCAGTCGAGTTGGCTCCGCTGCAAGCGGCAAGTAACGACGCCGTTACAAGACTCGACACCACGAGATGTAGACGTGCCATAAAATAACTCCTAGAACCAGCAACGGCGCTGGAAAACTTTGCTTACCGCTTCTTTCTAGTCGTGGTCTTTCTTGCGCCGGCAGCGGCCTTTCCGGTTTTCGCTTTGCTCTTCTTTCGCGCCGTACCGGCGCGCGATCCACGTTTGGACATGACCGCTTCCTTGAGCGCTTTGGCGGGGAGGAACTTGAAAACCCGTTTTGCGGGGACCTTGACTTGTGCTCCCGTTGCGGGATTTCGTGCCATGCGGGCCGCGCGGTCTCTTACCTTAAACTGCCCAAAACCGGGAATCTTGACCGCATCGCCCGAAACGACCGCCGCCTGAATGTCATCGAAAAGGCCGTCAACGAGCTCAACGGCATCTTTGCGCGAAAGTCCGAGGCGTTCCGTCGCCGAGCGCACGAGATCTTGTTTATTCATCGCTTCCTTTCGTGTGAAAAAGCAGCCTGCAATCGAGCTAGATTGTTACGCGCTGCTTGCTACGAAATGCTGAGGGACTCCTTTTGGTGACTTTTCATCCGGGCCGTCTGCGCGGAAGCGTCGGCGTTCCCGGGGACAAATCGATCTCCCATCGGGCGCTTATCGCCGGCGCTCGCTGCGACGCGCCGCTCGTCGTCTCTAATTTGAATCCAGGCCGCGACGTCGAGGCCACGCGCGACGCGCTCGTCGCGCTGGGAGTACGGATCGACAACGCCGGCAACGAACGCGTCGTGCACCCGGCGTCGCTCGCGGACCCACGGCGCACGCTCGACTGCATGAACTCTGGGTCGACGGCCCGGATGCTCCTGGGGGCGTGCGCCGGATCCGGCATTGCGGCTCGATTCGACGGCGACGAGTCGCTGCGGCGCCGCCCGATGGAGCCGGTTGCGGCGCAACTCCGCGCCTTCGGCGCGAAGATCGAGACGACTGCCGGATGCCTTCCAGTACGGCTCGTGGGCACGCCGCAGATCGAAACGCGCCACTCTATTCTGCTTTCGCCGTCGGCTCAAATAAAATCCGCGCTGCTCTTCGCCGGTCTGTTCGCGGGAGTTCCCGTGCGGGTGGACGGCGATCGCGGCTCTCGCGATCACACCGAACGGCTCCTTGCCTATCTCGGTGCGAAGATCGAATGGGATCGGCGTTCCGTCACTCTCGGATCAGAGCCGCTGCTAGCCAATGCGATTGAGGTCGCGGGCGATTTCTCTTCGGCGGCCTTCTTCGTGACGGCGGCGGCAATCACGCCCGGAAGCTCGATCGTCGTTCGCAACGCCGGCGTAAATCCAACGCGAACCGGGCTGCTCGATGCGCTTACACAGATGGGCGGCGCTATCGAGCTACGTAATCCTCGGAGCTCGAGCGGCGAACCCGTCGCCGACATCGCGGTGGAGTATCGGCCCCTTCGCGCCACCGCGATCGATGGCGATCTCGCCCTGCGCGCTATCGACGAGCTCCCGCTCTTGGCCGTCGCGGCGGCATTTGCGGCGGGCACGACGACAATCGCTGGGATCGAGCCTCTACGCTCGAAGGAGTCGGACCGAGTCGCTGCGATCGAGCGGCTCCTAGGCACGGTTGGGATCGACATGACGGCAGGGCCCAAGAGCGCGACCATTGCCGGGGGAACGCCGGTTCCCGGGCGCATGGTTCTGCAGACCCATGATGACCATCGTATCGTGATGGCAGCGGCCGTCCTCGCGTGTGCCGCCGGTCCGGTTACGGTCGACAGCGACGCCAGCCTAGACGTCAGTTTTCCGGGCTTTGCGCAAGCGCTAGAGCGTCTTCGCGCCGCCTAAGCGGCCGGCTCGGAGGCTTTCTTTGGCTCGCTTTTCGCGGGCGCGCTCTCGGCCGGGGCGCTTGCGGCTGGCGTGCTCCCTTCGCTGGCCGGCTTCTCGGGCTTCTCCGTCTTCTCGGGCTTTCCGGACGTTTCGGCCTTGCTTCCGGGCGCCGAACGGCGAGAGTCCGTTACGTAGAAACCAGAGCCCTTAAAGAGCACCGGAGCAGCATTGAAAACGCGGCGAAGCGGCGCTCCGCAGGCGGCGCACGGATCCTGGTGGGTTTCGTTAAAGCCGCGGCGCACTTCGAACGTCCGTCCGCACTTCGTGCACGCGTAGTCGTAGAGCGGCATGGTCAGAGTATACCGGTCTTAGCACTCACGGTCAACGATTGCTAGCTCGGCTGCTTCCCTTTTTAGAAATCCGCCAATACCGGTGCATCGCGGTTATACTCGACCAGCCCCTTGAAGTGCAGCAGCGAGTCGTCGAGCGCGCTTGAGAAACGCCGGCCCCGTTGCCAGCGATCCAGCAGGCCCCCGAGTTTTCCGTGATAGGCGGGATACGCGAGCTGCACGTGCAGTTTCGAGCACGAGGTCCGGCGCTCGATTCGGAAATCGAGACGCCGCCGCAGTGAGAACGCGCCGACCAGCGAGAGCCGGTAGTTCGCGATAAACGCGTCAACTTCAAAAAGCTGTTCTTCGTCGCCCGGCAGGCACGAGCGAATCACCACTTCGCTTCCGACGTTCAGTTCGGATTGCGAACTCTGACGCCGCGCGCTACGCAAGAACGAAAGCCAGACCGGCCATTTCTCGACGGCACAGAGAAGCGCGAAGGCGTCCTCGGCCGGGCAGTCGAGTTCGAGACCGGCGCTGTGCGATTGAAGCCCAGTCACAAACGCAGTATCTGCGATGAGCATAGTGGCGTGGGTATTCGCGGCTACGCCCTTAACCGTCCTTTACGAATTTATGCACTGTGTGTGGATTCTTATGAACTGGAGTCCACAGCCACGAACGATCGCGCAAAGAGAACCAGCGTGCTCACGCCCGCCGGCAACGCGTCTTCATCGATGCGAAAGAGCGGGCTGTGCGCCGGATGCACGGCGCCGGACGACTCGCTGCGCACGCCCAGGCGGATCAAGAGGCCCGGCACGCGTTGCGCAAAATAGGCGAAATCCTCACCGCCCATCGTCGGCTGCGGTCGTTCCACCCGTAGGGTGCTGTTCGCGCGCACGTAGCCGGCAAAGCGTTGTGCGAGCGGTTCGTCGTTGACGACCGGCGGGTATCCGCGCACTACCTGCACTTGCGTATCGACGTTGTACGCGGCGGCCACTCCCGAAACGATGCGGCGAACTCGCTCTTCGAGGGCATCGCGTACGGCAGGGTCGTGCGCCCTCAGCGTCCCGCTCATCTTGACTTCATCGGCAATTACGTTATTGCGATATCCGCCGGAAATCGTTCCGATCGTCACCACGGCGCTTGCAAGCGGATCGATCTCGCGGGCGACGACATTTTGCAAGGCGAGGACGACCGCCGCGGCAGCGGGGATCGCATCTACGGCGGAGTGCGGGTAAGCGCCGTGGCCGCCAACTCCTCGAACGTTTACGTAAAGTTCGTCGGCCGAAGCATTAACCGGTCCCGGTACGATGCCGATCGTTCCCACGTCGAGACGTGAATCGACGTGCAGCATTGCGATGGCTTCAACGGGCGGATCCTCCAGCGCGCCGGCTTCGATCATCGGCAGCGCGCCGCCCGGCCCTTCTTCTGCCGGTTGAAAGATCAGCACGACGCTTCCCGCGAGTTCATCTCGCTGCGATTGAAGCTCCGTCGCGGCACCGAGCAGCATCGCCGTATGCGCGTCGTGTCCGCAGGCGTGCATCTTTCCGTCGATCTCCGAAGCATACGGCAGGCCGGTTTTCTCGAGGATCGGCAATGCATCCATATCGGCACGTAAGGCGACGACGCGCCCGCTTCTCCCGCCGTCTATTCTTGCGACAACGCCCGTCGTGGCGATGCGACGGTGCGCGATTCCCAAAGCGTCGAGCTCTCGCTCCACGAGTGCCGCCGTTTCGTGCTCTTCAAAGCCCAGCTCGGGCCGGCGATGGATGGCCCGCCGCAGCTCGACGATCCGCCTGAAGAATGCGTCCTTTTCGGTGATTGACATTCCAAACGCATTTAACGGACCGGTACTCGCCTTCCCGCCGCCGAAGCTTGCCGCTCGCGATGATGACTGCCGACCTTGCCCTTGCGCTCCTGATCAACCGCACGAGCGCGTTTTACGATGCAAACCCGCCGGTCTATATGACGTACACGGAGCATACGCGGGTAACTGCCCCCACGCTCGGGCGGGCGCAAAGTATCGATCGGTCGATCGCAGTGCGCGCTGCGGACAACTTCGCCCTGATGCAAGACCTCCCCAACGGCGAGCAGCGCACCGGTCAGGCGTTCCCGATCGTCGCGTCCTTCGACCCTTTTTCCAACTTCACGTTTGGCTACTTTGCCAACCTCAAACGCGTCGATATCACGCTGCAGCGTGGAAAATCATACTTTTTTCCGATACCCGAACCGGACCCGAGCGTCAACGTCGTCGTCCCGTACAACAGCTACTGGGCGGCGACGTACGCACCCGATTCCACCGAGACCGCGTTACATCTCCTCATCGAGCCGACCCCGCGCGTACCGCACGGCCTCTATCCGTCGGACGTCGTCGAAGACCCAACCACGCAGCTGCCGTCCCATATCGCAATGCGCGCGGTCGAAGGCGACGAAGCGTTCTCGCTCGATTACAAGGTAATCGACGGACATTGGGTCATCGTGCACGGCTCCTTTAGCGCTACCGAGCACGCGGCGTTTCTAACGTTCAAGGTCGTCGCCGACGTCACGTTCAGCGATATTGCGTTTCCCTCAGAGCCGCCGGATCCGCGCCTCGCGGGAACGCCGGCGCCATCGCCCACGCCCTAGCGTTCGTTTACAAACTTGGGCGCTCGTTCACGACGGCGACGGCGCCGGCCGCGGCGCCTGCGGCTCGAGCTTGAGCTCCTCTTTTGCCGCGTGCCCAACACCGTTTTTCGACGGCACATCGTTTGGCGCGACCCACATGTAGATGTTGGGAATGAGCAGTAACGTCAGGACCAGCGAACTCAACACGCCGCCGATGACGACGATGCCGAGGCTCGAGCGCGACGACGCGCCGGGGTCGAGTGCAAGCGCGAGCGGCAAGTTTCCGGCCAACACGGAAAAGCTCGTCATAACGATCGGACGGAACCGCGTATGCGCGCTCTCCTTGATTGCCGAGAGTTTGTCGAGGCCACGCTCGCGCAGCGTATTGGCGTAGTCAACCAGTAGGATTCCGTTTTTCGATGCGATTCCGATCAAAAGAATCGTGCCGATCAACGAAAAGAGATTCAGCGAACGGTGCGTCAGGAAGAGCGCGCCGATCGCTCCGATCGCGGCTACCGGCACCGAAAAGATGATGATGAAGGGCGATACGTAGCTATTATAGAGCGCGACCATCAGCAAGTAGACGAGGATAACGGAGACAATCATCGAGAGTCCCATGCCGACAAGCGTCTGATGCATGAAGTCCTGTTGCCCCAGCGGCGCCGGCCGGACGACGATATTCGGGGGCAGATCGAGCGACGGCAGTCGCTTGAGCAATCCATTTTCGACCGCTGAAAGCGACGAGTTCGGGGCATAGTTTCCTTCGACGTGAATGACGTTGTTGCGATCCGTGCGGGTAATCAGCGGCGACGTGGGAGTCGATTCGAATCGAGCGATATCGCTCAAATAGACGATTCCGCCGCTCGACGAACGAATCGCAACCGACTTCAGGATGTCGATGCTCGTTTGATACGACGCCGGGTAAATGACCTGGACCTGTTCCAGACCGGCGGTCGTCTCGAACTGCGTCGCCACGTTACCGCCAAAGGCGGCTCCTGCAGCTTGCGCAGCCTGGCCGAGATCCACACCCAACGCTTGCGCCTTGTTGCGATCGAACTGAATCGAAATCTCCGGCGCGAGCTGCGTACCCGTACTGTTGGCGCTGGTTGCGCCTGGCACTTTTTCCAGCAGCGCCAGAACCTTCTGAGCGTACGGGGTGGGATCGCCTCCCGTTACGTCGGTGACGAGAAAGTCGATCGGCTGTGCGTTTCCGCCGGTCGTCAACGTCGACGGGACGACGACGGCCTGCACGTCGCGCGGAAGATTTTTCTTTACGATCGCCCGGAACTGTCCCAACCAGTAGTTGGTCGAGTGCTTTCGACCATCTTTGAGCCAGATGTGCACCTGGCCCACGTTGTTCTGCGAGACGAAGCCTCCAAAGGGCGCCGCGTATGCTCCGGCTACTGCGGTATTCGCAAACGTATCGGGCGTACTGAGGATCTTTTGCTCCAGACCGAACGTCCCTTTTTCGACGGTCTGAATCGGCGTTCCGATCGGATACATCAGCTGAATAAAGATTTCGCCGCGGTCGACGGGCGGAATGAACTCCTCGCCCACCGCGCCCAAGCCCACCATCGCGATCGCAAGAGCAAACGTGCCCGCGCAGAATATCGCGACCAAACGGCCGTGGCCAAGACTCCACGGCAGCGCGCGCTGCGTATACCAGGTCCGAAGATCGTCGAACTTATTACCGAACCAAACGACGACCCGCCACGGCTTCCAATGCGAGCGCAGCGCCCAGAGGCCGGCGAGCGTGGGCGTGATCGTGAACGAAACGAACAGCGAGGTGAGCGTGGAGATCACGACCACGATCGCAAACTCTGCGATCTGCCGGCCAACCTGTCCTTGAATGAACGCAATCGGCAGGAAGACGACGACGTCGACGAGCGTAATCACGACCGCCGCGGCCCCGATTTCCTCGCGGCCTCGGACGGCAGCCTCCTTCGGAGGTTGTTTGAGCTCGGTAAAATGGCGCTCTATGTTCTCGAGCACGACGGTCGAGTCGTCAACGAGAATCCCGATCACGAGCGACATGCCCAGTAGCGAAATCGTATCGATCGTGAGGTGCATCGCCTTCATCACCGTAATCGCGATCGCCAAGGAGGTCGGAATCGAGACGCAGACGACGATCGCGCTGCGCCACGACCGCAGAAAGAAAATCATGGCGATGCCGGTCAGAAGGATCGCCAGCATGAGCGTCCGCGTGACGATGTTGATCTGCTGCTCGGTAAACTTCGATTGAACGTTGATGACCCGGAACTTGATTTCCGGGAACTGGCGCTCGACAGCGGGCAGCGCGCGCAGCACGTTGTTGGAGGCGTCGACCTCGCTCCCGGTTGCAGACTTCTGCACCTGCAAAAAGAGACCGGCCTGACCGCTAATGTGCGCATATTGCAGGCGAGGCTCGTAGCCCTCGGTCACGGTCGCGACGTCACCGACCCGCACGACCGAGTTGGTCGCGCTCCACGGATTGACGGTCCCCGGCAACGCGGAGAGGCCACCGGCGTAACTCTCGACTTGCGCTCCGGTCGAGTTGGCCGCGCTCGAGCTGCTCGCGCCGGCGGCCCGAATGATCGCCAGGTTGCGAACGCTGTCGAGGTTTTGAATGTCGCCGCGGATGTCGATCGTCGTCTGACGATTCGGCTCGTACGCAAATCCGCCGGGCACCCGCTGGTTGTCCAATTGCAGCGTGCTTATAACGTCGTTGAGCGTCAGACCGGCTGCTGAGAGCCGCACCGGGTCGACGACGACTTCGTAGGCCGGCGTTACGAGACCGCCGACGTTAGCGAACGAAATGCCCGGAACTTGTTCGAGCTGCGGCGCGATAACGTTGACCGCATAGAGGGCCAGCCGCGAGAGCGAGAGCTTCTGCGAGTAGATCGCCAGCGTCACGACGACGGACTGCGTCGGATCGTAGAGGTTGACCGTCGGCGGCGTGAGATTCGTCGGAAGATATTTTTCGGCCGCTTGAATGGCCTTGTTCGTTAACGCAAGATCGGTCGCGGAATCGGAGCTGATGTCGAAGATGGCGGTGATCGACGCCTGGCCCTGCTCGACGACCGAGTTGAACGTTTGCAGATCGGCGGTGCCGGCGAGGTTCTGCTCGATCGGCTGCACGATGTTGTCGCGCATTTCTGTGACGGAGGCTCCGCTATACTGAACCTGAATCGTAACGGTCGGCTGGCTTACGTCGGGATAGAGTTCCTTGACAATCGTTGCCGTCGATAGAATACCTGCGAACATCATCAATGCAACGATGACAAAAACGAGCGTCGGCCGCTCGATGAAGAGCCGGGTGAGGCTAAACTTCACGGCCGGTAGGAGACCTTTTCGCCGTCGCCGACGCTGGTCTGACCGTTGCTCACGATGCGCGTGCCGGGACGCAGCCCGCTGACCACCGACGTGGTTCCGTCGCTCCCGATCTCCGCAACCGTGGTCGTTTTGACCGTGTCGTCGCTCTGCACCGTGATGACCGCGTCGTGATTATCATCGGTGAAGGCGGTGACCGGCACGCGCACGCCTGCGATGGGCAGCGTGGCAACCGCTCCTTGCACGACCATGCCGGGACGCAGCCGTTGCCCGGGATTGGCGAGCAGCACCTTAACTTCAAAGTCGGTCGAGCCCGGATTGATCTCGTTGAGAACGCCGACCACGTGGCCGCTGAAGCGGTCGTTGCCGTTGAGATCCACGGCCGTTACCGTCGCCGGCGCGCCGTTTTCGATGCGCGCGACTTCTTCGCTCGACGCGTGGAGCACCGCATAGATCGGGTTGACCTGCTGCAGCGTAAAGATTTCACGCGAGCCGGGATACTCGCCGGGATTGAGGTTACGGTTGACCACGACACCGTCGATCGGCGAGACGATAGATGCTTTAGCGATCCCAACGCGCACTTGATCGGCCTGCGCGAGTGCGACTTTCTCTTGGGCTGCCGACTGCTGGACGGCCGACGCTTGGAGCCCCTCGCCCGAGAGCGATCCATTCGCCGCAACGTTCGATCGAGCCGCCGAAAGGTTTGAGTTGGCCGTATTGAGCGCTTGTTGATCGTTTTGAACCAGCGTCGCTTGCGCATCGACGGATTGCTGCGACACGTAGCCCTGCGACAGAAGGTTTCGATCGCGCGTCAGGTTCAGCGCATCGTTGCCAAGCGTCTTTTGCGCTTGGCTCACTGCGGCTTGATCTGATCGCACCGTATCGACGCCTTGTGCGATCGAGAGCGAGCCTTGATAAACGGTATGGACGGTGTTGGCGTGGTTGCTATTTGCCGTCGCAAGGTCGGATTGCAACTGCGCCTGCAGATCGGCGGTGTCCAGCAGCGCCAGCACCTCTCCGGCGTGCACGGAGTCGCCTTCGCGCACGTAAACGGCGTCCGTTGGCTCCGAGAGACTGCTTTGAACGGCAACGTTTTGGTACGGCGCGACGATCCCGGCCAACTGCCGCCCCGGTTCAACGATGCCATAGGACGAAACCGTCGTTTGTACGTAGGGCGGCTGGGTAGCCTGCGCGGCCGGCCGTCCCCCGCAGCCGGCTGCGGCTAGGAAGATCAACGCGGGAACGAGGAAGAGTGTAGAGGGGCCGTCGCTTCGTTTCATGGACTCTCAAGATTCTACCGAAAGCGCCGGTCCGCAGTCCTGGAGTGAGTCTGAGAATGGACGTGGGAGGCCAAGGGCCGCGGGTACTGGTGATCGACGACGAGCGCGGCCTGCGAGAGCTTCTCGAGTATGGTCTCGCCCGCGCGGGCTTTGCCGTACGTAGCGTAACCGAAGGCTCGGCGGCTCTGGCGCTCTTGAGTTCCTGGCCGCCCGACGTGATCGTGCTCGACGTCATGCTGCCCGGCGGCGACGGCTTTACCCTCTTACCCGAGATCCGCCGTTTGACCACGGCGCCCGTCGTGATGCTCACGGCCCGCACCGAAGTTGCGGAAAGAGTTGCCGGCCTTTCGGCAGGCGCCGACGATTACGTGGGCAAGCCGTTCGATTTTGAAGAGCTCGTCGCGCGCCTTCGTACGCTTCTGCGCCGCCCGGCAATGGAGCTGCGCGAAACGCTAACGTATGCCGATCTCAGCATCGACACGCCGAGCCGCGCGGTCTACCGGGGCAATCGGCGAATCGAGTTATCGGCGCGCGAGTTCGATTTGCTTCACGTTCTCGCCCAACGCGCCGAAGAGGTGCTGACGCGCTCGGAGCTGCTCGATCTCGTTTGGGGCGTCGATCGCGACGTCATCCCCAATACCGTCGAGACCTACGTCTCGTTTCTGCGGGCCAAGGTCGATAGCGGCGAGCCGATAAAGCTCATCCATACGCTTCGCGGCGTCGGCTACTCGCTGCGGTCGGACGCGTCATGAGAACGCGATTGGCGCGTCGCATGCAGACGCTTGCGGCCATCGAGATCTCGATCGTGCTCGCCGCCGCGATTCTCGCCGGTGCGCTTTTTGCCTTCGGCGCCTATGTCCGCAGCGTATCGAATGAACTGAGCGGCACGCTGGCCCAACTTCAAAGCGCGCTGCTGCGAACGTCCCTCCCGGACGCGCGGGCCGGCGGCGCCTTTGCGGCATCGCTGCTGCTCGGAAGTGGCAGCGAAATCGTCTTTCTCGATGCAAACACCCGCGTCACGGTCTACCGGGCTCACCGAACCGACCCGCGGCCCGTGGTGACGATACGGCCTCGTGGAGATCTCTCCGGCGATCCGCGCGCCTCGGGTCCGCTTTCACGCGTTATCCTCGGCCTCGCCACCGCGTTTGGACTTCAATCGCTCTTCGCGCACGTCGGAAGCGTTTACGTGATCGTCAAGAGCAACGACGCCGCGCTCGTGCGCACGGTTGGATCGTCGACCATACCCTTGCTGATCGCCCTGGCGGTCGCCATCGTCTGCGCCACGCTGGTCGCGCGAGCGCTGACCAAACAGGCGCTGCGGCCGCTCGACGACGTTACTTCTGCACTCGCGCGCTTTGCCTCGGGTGACTTGACGCCGCAGCCGATCGCCGCCGACGAGCGTCAAGAGCTTGGGTCGCTCGCGGCGGCGTATAACGGCGCAATCGAGCAGATGGAGCGCGCATTTGCGGCGCGCGATCGCGCGAACACGTCGATGCGTCAGTTCATTGCCGACGCCGGTCATCAGCTACGCACGCCGCTGACGGTCGTGCAAGGGTTCATCGCGATCCTTCGCCGCGGCGGCATCGAAAGCGCGCCGGACCGGGACCGCATTTTGAATACGATGACCGATCAGAGCCGCATCATGGGTGCGTTGATCGACAAGCTGATCCTCTTGGAGCGCTGGGAGAGCGTGCAAACTCCACAGGCCACAGCGCCAATTGACGTGGGAACCCTCGTCGCCGATCTGATCTCTCCCATTGCCGACGCACATCCGGATCGTCACTTCGACGTCTCGACGCAAAGCGGAGTTTTGGCGGCGATCGATCCGACCGAGCTTGGATACGTCGTAACGAATTTGGCCGACAACGCGGTAAAGTACGGCGAAGGGGCAATTGCCGTGCACGTGAGCGCACGCGATGGAACCGCGATCATTGAGGTTGCCGATCGCGGACCGGGAATTCCCTCAACCGTCGCAGCGCGTGTCTTCGATCGCTTTTATCGCGGCACCCAACGCGATGTCGCGGGCTCGGGTCTTGGTCTGGCGATCGTTAAACGCGCCGTCGAGCGCGCCGGCGGAACGATCTCGCTCGAGACGAGTCCGAACGGCTCGCGCTTCACCGTCCACCTACCCCGCATCTCCGTGCCGTAGGCCTTGTCATCCTGAGCGCAGCAATGTCATCCTGAGCGCAGTCGAAGGACGAAGCACGGAGAGGGTGAGATTCGAACTCACGGAACGCTATGAACGTTCGCCCGCTTTCGAGGCGGGTGCCTTCAACCACTCGACCACCTCTCCAAGGCTGAGGGTTGGGACGGTTGGGGTACTAACCCTTCTTCACACCGGCGCGCTTCTCGCGAAAGAACGCTTGCAGTTGGGCGGCGGCTTGGGCTTCCAGAACGCCTTCGGTCACCTCCAGCCGATGGTTCGTACGCGGCGAACGCAGGACGTCGAAGGCGCCTCCGTCGGCACCACCCTTGGGGTCGCGTGCACCGTAGACGAGCCGTTTGATTCGAGCCGCGATCATGGCGCCGGCGCACATGAGGCACGGTTCCTTGGTGACGTAGAGCGTCGCGTCGGCCAAACGCCAAGCGCCAAGACGCTGCGCCGCCTCGCGCAGGACCAGCATCTCGGCGTGCGCGGTGGCGTCGCGCCGGGACTCCTTTTCGTTCTTCGCTTCGAGTACCACGTCGCCGCTGACGAGCACCGCGCCGATTGGCACGTCGCCGGCGCGAGCCGCCTGTTCGGCAAGCTCGAGCGCTCGGCGCAGATACGCTTCGTCTTCAGTCATGCATTAATGCGCGCCCGGAGGGATTCGAACCCCCGATCCCAGCCTTCGGAGGGCTGTGCGTTATCCAGCTACGCTACGGGCGCACGGTTCGACGTCAACGAGCTGCATCGGGCGGAGCGCCCGCACTCGGGATATGTTTGAACAAATCCAGCTTGTGATCGATAAGCGTGCGGTAGAACTTTCGCACGCAGTCGGGATGTCCAAAGAAATAGGTTCTCGCGTATGCGAGATCTTCGCCGGAACTATCCGGCACGTAATGCGAGATTTCGATCTCTTCCATCTGTGCCCGATCGACCGGATGGGGGCAGAAATCGCATGGAATCGTAGACATGACTTTATTACCTCAGAATGAAGCCGGCCGGCTCCGCTGGAGCGGCCGGACTCCTGTCATTTTGGCTCGGGTAGGACTTGAACCTACGACCAAGGGCTTATGAGTCCCCTGCTCTACCACTGAGCTACCGAGCCTAGCCACTCGCGCTTGGTTTCGCGACCGCAGTATACCAGGACCGCTCTGGGCGGACAACAGGTTCCGGGCGCGGGACGGGCGGGCTACGGCCATTCGTCGAGAATCGCGGTCGGAGGGACTCGAACCCCCAACCTACAGGTTCGAAGCCTGGTGCTCTATCCAATTGAGCTACGACCGCATATTTCGACAGATGGCCTTTAACATAGCACGGCAACTCTCCGATTCGGAAGCTTTAAGGGATGCAGGCTAATCAAAGAGCTGCGACAGCTTTCGCCTTGTAATCGAGGATGGATTCTCGCAACTCTGCGGCGGTAGTTCACGGGCCTGCGGCACGGTTATTGCCCCGTATTGCTTTAGATCCTTAAGCAGGTTGCGAGGGCGTGACTCGAATCTTGCCTTGTTTGAGAACGATCCCGACACATGATCCTTCTCGAGCAGTGAGATCTATGACGTCGGAGATGGAGTTCCACGGTATTCCGACTTTGCGGTAAACCAACGTCTTTGGCGTCAGGCGCAGCATTGGTTGGCGCAAGCCTATGGCGTAGAGGATCGCGTACAATAGTAGGAGCCCGCTGATGCCAAACCCGATCTGCGTTAACAGTAACAACGTTGAGTTGGAGCGCACGTAGAAGGCTAGGGCCGCCCACCACAGCACTGCGAATAACGAGAGCCCCAGCATCTTCATCAGCCGTTTGGGAACTACTTGGTAGAATGTTTTCTCCATCACGTGCCGCCTATGGCCTTCCCTGCGTTCCCCAAGTGATCGACGTAGGCTCCCAAAAGAAAAGAGCGGTGCTGACAAACCCCTTACAGCATTTGCTCTTTGAGAATCGCGGTCGGAGGGACTCGAACCCCCAACCTACAAGTTCGTAGCCTGTTGCTCTATCCAATTGAGCTACGACCGCGCATATCCCGGCGGACTCCGGAGAGAGAGGGATTCGAACCCTCGATACGACTTTACATCGTATAACGGTTTAGCAAACCGCCGCCTTCAGCCGCTCGGCCATCTCTCCCCACCCCGCCGTGCTTATTTTACGCGATTTTTCCGCGTATGCTTCAGTCTAACAGGGCCGACTGGAGCGATTTGCTTACGGCGAGGCCGCGACCTCTCCGGCCGCGAGAAGGCTGCCGGCGGCTAGAGCGCGTTGTCGGGCGCGACCGCGAGCGGCCAGTCGCCCATCGTCGGATCGATCTGTGCCTTAACGTTCTTGAGCTTTGGGTAATCGACGACTTGGATTTCGAACGGTGTGCCGAGGTCGTTGCTGACGAAGACTTGCTTCTCGGCCTTATTCATCGACATTTCAAAGGGGTAACCGCCGAGCGCGAGAGTCTTCGACGGGCTCGTTTGACCGGGCGGGAACACGTCGAGCGACGAGTCGCCTTGGTCGATGATTACGATGTTGCCCGCCTTATCCACGGACAGCGCGCTGGCCGAGCCGATGACGAGATTCAGGTCGGTACCGCTGGTCTGACCGGGCGGCACCTCGATCACGCCGCTGCCCAGCATACCGCCGAGGTACTGAATGTAGAGGTTGTTCGAGCCGTCGACCGCGAGGTTCTCCGGCGTTTCATCGTCCAGCGAGACGGTCAGCGACGGCGCCGTTTTACCCTTCGGATACTCCGTCACGGTCTCGTTACCGGTGTTCGCGGAGTAAACGGTGCCGTCGGCGCCGACGGTAACACCGGTCGGGTAGTCAACGCCGTCGGTGATGCTTAAACTGGGCGAGGTCTTGCCGGGCTTGTAGACGACGATCGAAGTGGGTGACCCCTCATCGCTCGCGTACAGCTTGAGACTCTTGTCCACGAAGAGCCGCTCGGGATTCGTCACCCCAGTCGAGATCGTTCCGATCGGTGGGGGATTGATGCCCTTCGAGGGATAGATCGTAATTGTGCTGTCGTCGTAGTTGCCGGAATAGATCACGTGTGAGCCGGCTTTTGCCGCTGCCGACAACCAGCCTCCGCCAATGGCGCCGTGCGTTCCGGGTGACAACGAGCGCCCGCTGGCGGCGAGCAAGTTAGCGCGTACGTGCGCGTCGGCGCCCATCGGAACGCTCCCGAAGCCGATCGCAGCGTTGGTCGTCGGCGATACGGCACCGCCCGAACAGGCGGCTAACAGTGCCGCGACACCGGTCGCCGCTAAAGAACGCATCGCAATGCGCGTATTAAAAAAGTGCATGCAGTTTCACTACCTTTCCGCACGGTAGTATATCACTAGCGCGGCGCGGTTGGGCCGTCCAGCGGACGTTCGGGAACCACCTCCGCTACGACCGTCGTGCGGCCCACCGACGGACGTAGCGACAGCGCATCGAGACCGGCAACGCGTCCCGTGGGAAGCACGAAACTTAGCGCCGACAAAAGCATCAAACACCCGTCAATCGAGGACCACTCGCTGAGCGTCCCGAGCCCCCCTCGAGCGGCGAGATAGTTGAGAGGCAGAAGAATTCCAACGAGCCCGCCGAGACGCGAGAATAGGCCAAGCAGCAGCAAGATGCCGACGCAAACTTCTCCAAAGCGCACGAGCTCGGCGAAAAGCGCCGCGTTCGGGGTAACCGTGTTGACGAGAAAGTCGTGATAGGGCCCCCTCGTTTTGGCGACCCCGTTCTGCAAGTACGTGGCGAAAACACCCGTCGGCGGCATGAACTGCGCGCTGTTGAGAAACTTGGGAACGCCGTGAATGAGCCAGATGCCGCCTGTTAGGAATCGCGCCAGTGCCAGCCATCCGCCATAGACTCGCGACGAGGGGAGTTTCACGCCACAACCTCCTTATCTGTCTGCACCAATCGCGTGATCATCAACGCCGCTTCGGTTGCGGCGTTCGGCCGCGCCAGGCGCCTCGCTGCTGCAATCATCTTCTCTTGTCGATCCTTATCCCCCAAAATAGCTTCGAGCATCGCCGGCAACTCGCTGGTCTCCGACGTGCGCACGGCGGCTCCGGCCTCAACGAGTACGCGAGCGTTTCGTTCCTCTTGGCCGGGCAATGGCTTGCAGAGCACCAGCGGCACCTGGGCCACAAGCGCTTCCGCCGTGCTAAGGCCGCCTGGCTTCGTCACGAGGACGTCCGCAGCGTGCATGAAGTCGTAAACGTTATCCACAAAGCGCAGCACTCGCACGGGAAAGCCGAGGCTTTCGGCCGCATCGGTAAGACGGCGTCCGATTCGCGCATTTTTCCCGGCGATGACCACTGCAGCAAGGGGTGCGCGAACCGATTCGAGCGCACAGAGCATTCGCTCGAGGGGAGCGATCCCGAGACCTCCTCCCATCAGCAGCGCTACGTAACGATCGCGCGGAAGATCGAGCCGCTCCCGCAATGCATCGCGCGGCTCCTGCGATCGCGCAAACTCGGGGCGCACGGGGATTCCGCTCACGGCAATCGCCTCCGCCCGGACGTGGCGAGAGAGCAACGAGTCGCGCATTGTCTCGGTCGCAACGACGTAGCGGTCGATGTTGCGATGAATCCAGAATCCGTGCACTGCAAAATCGGTCACGATGGCGACGACCGGGGGTGCGTCGCTAAAGCGGCGTTTGTACTCGGCCATCGCTCCGCACGGGAAAGCATGCGTGCAGACGACCGCGTCGGGACGTTCGCGCAGGATCAGCGGTCGCAAATTATCGGCGGTAAACTGGTGCGCCCAGGCCCGGAAACTCCCGACTTCCGTGGCTCGCTCGGCGCGATCGTAGATGTAACGGTACATCTGAGGAATGGTCTTGACCATCCGCAAATAGCCGTCGGAGACGACGCGCGAAACGACCAGCGCGGCATACTTGTAGGAATCCACGACTCGCGTCTTTGCCGACGGGTCGCTTCGCCGCAGCTCGTCAGCGACCGCGTTTGCCGCCGAGACGTGACCGACACCGACACTGGCGGAAAGGAATAGGACGCGAATTAGCCCCGCTCCCCGTCCGCTGGGCCGTCCTCGTCGCCTTCGTGAACGTATGTCAAGAAGTCGTCGAGAATCTCTTGTGCGAGCGCGTCGTTCTCCAAAAGATTCCCGGCGAGATCGGTCACGATGAACTGCTCCTCACCCTCGGCTTCGGGTTCGTGCACCAGGACGGCATACGAGGTGCTCTCCTGCGGATCTTCTAAGATGCCCACGACCTCGAACGGCAGCGAAGCGCCCTCGTGCGTCTCGATGTAGAGCACCTCTTTGAGTTCGAGCGGAGCGTGCGGCATCGCGCTTTCTCCGTTAGAGGATGACATCGCCTAACTCCCTTCTATTGCAAACAGCGTGCGACGTTGGCTTGGTGTTCCGCTAACGTCTTGGCGAAGACGTGGCGCCCATTGCCGCAGTAGACGTAGTAGAGATTCTCGCTCTTGGCGGGATGGAGGGCTGCTTCCAGCGACGCGAGCCCGGGATTGGCGATCGGCGTTGGAGGCAGCCCCGCATGGACGTAGCTATTATAGGGCGAGTCGATCCGTAAATCGGCGAAGGAGAGCGCGCTCTTATGCTGCGGCAGCGCGTACTCGATCGTCGCGTCTACCTGCAGCGGCATGCCAAGGCGAAGCCGGTTGTAAATTACGCCGGCGATCTTCGGGCGGTCGGCTTGGCTCTTCGCCTCTCGCTCGACAAGCGATGCGACGGTTACTGCTTGCGTGACGCTGACGTGCAGCGCGCGCGCCCGCGATTCGGCATCGCGGGGCAGCTCCTTGAGAAACTGCGCGGTGAGCAGAGCCGCGATCTGTTCGGGCGCAGCTCCAAGCGGCATCAAATAGGTGCTGGGAAAGAGAAAGCCTTCGAGGCTTTTCGTGCGAGTGCCGTCAACCAGCAGCGTCTCTTGTAGGAAATCGCCTCGCAATGCGGCCGACGAGCCGAACCCGTCGCTCTGCAGTCGCGCCGCGATCTGCTCGGCGGTAAAACCTTCGGGAATCGTCACCCACGCGGCAACTTGTGCGCCACCGGTTACCAACGCATGCAAGACCTCGCTCTGCGTGACGTGGGGTCCGAAGCGGTATTCCCCGGCTCGCACCGCCGCATCTTCATCGCGCAATCTCGCGAGAATTCGAAACGTCAGGGTGTTGCCGATCACTCCACTCGCCGCCAGCTGGCGGGCGATTTCGTCGAACGTCGTACCCGTCTGGACCACGAAATTGCTCTGATGCTTGCGGGTGAGACCGGTCCTGCGCGACCGCATACCAAAAAATGCCGCTCGCAACGATGGCGGCAATGACGACCGACGCGACGCCGGTTGCCAAACGCGCCAAGAAGCTCACCTCCTGCGCTCGTTTGCGCGTCGCGCGAGAAACGACTCGAGGATCAACGCGGCGGCCATCCGGTCCACGATCGTCCGGCGCTTTTGCCGCGAGACGTCGGCGGCGATGAGGCTTTTCGTCGCCTGGGCGGTCGTGAGACGCTCGTCCATGCGATGAATCGTACCCGCGAAAACCTCGCGAAGCTTCTCGACGAACGAATCCATCTCGCGCGCCGCGATCCCTCGATCCCCGGCGAGCGTCAACGGATCTCCCACGACCAACTCGTCAACGCCGTAGGAATCGACCAGTTCTTTCAGCCTCGCAAGGTCCTCGCGCCGGTTCGTCCGGTCGATCGTGGCAACCGGAAGTGCGAACGTCGCGCTCGGATCCGAAACTGCGATGCCGATGCGTTTGCTGCCGACATCCAGCGCCATGATCATGCGCCGAGGTCGCCGAGATAGGCGACTGCCTTAGGGCGCCGGCCCAAATGATGAGCGATCAGCTCCGCGACCGCATGCGCCGCCGCGGGCGTCGCATGCAGAGCGGCGACCGAACTGCCGCCTTTCGGTACGGCCAGTGCGCGTAAATTTACGAGGTCCTCAGCCGTTAACTCCGCCAGGTCGCGCCAGCGTTCGCGGCACGCACCGTCGGTGAATCCACCGGCTTCCGCATCGAGCCACGCGCTACCGGCGGGCAATGCGGAACCGCAGTGCACGCAGCAGTCGAGGGGCGGGGCGAGGCCCAGCATGTCGAGCAGGCGCAGCGAAAATCGGGGCAGTAGACCCCGGGGATCCGCGCTCGCCGCGATCGACCCGATGGCGCGGACAAGCAGATCGTACACTTCGGGGAGCGCAAGCTCGGGTTCGCAGAATGCGTCGATCGTTTCGGCCATCAGGGAGACGACGGCGTAGCGATCCGGTTCGACCAGCGTGGGCCACGGCGCCGAGAGCGTCTCGGCCGAAACGATGATGTCCAGCGACCGGCCGCGGTGCATCAAGAAGGCGCACTCGTTGGCAAGCTCCAGCCGCCCCGCCAAATGACTGCGCATGCGGCGAACTCCCTTCGCGACCGCGTCGAGCTTGCCGCGCTCGCGCGTAAAGATCGTCACGATGCGATCGGCTTCGGAGAGCTGGCGCCGGCGAAGAACGATCCCGCGAGTTTTATAAGCGCGCGGGGGCGTCAGAATCCTCCGGTTGTTGCGGTTGCGTAATGCTGCCGTTGGTGTAGACGCGAACCGCGAGGATGCGGCGGCCGCGCGTTCGATCGACGCGCAAGCGCGTGTGGTCGTCCGCGACGATCTCTTCCCCTTCGTTGGGAAGCCGCCCGAAGAGGCCGACCGTGTAGCCGCCGATCGTCTCGAAATCCTCAGTCGGAAGCTCGGTTCCGAGCCTCGCATTGACGTCTTCGATGTTCGTGCCCGCTTCAACGACCGCTTCGCATTCCGAGACCACCGAGATCGGTTCTTGCTCGTCGGCGTCGTGCTCGTCGCGAATCTCTCCGACGATCTCCTCCAATAGATCTTCCATCGTCACCAGACCGGCGGTGCCGCCGTATTCGTCCACGACAATCGCGAGCGAAAACTTATCTCGCTGCATCTCTCGTAAGAGCTCGGAGATTTTTTTCGTCTCCGGAACGTGCACCGCAAGGCGCATCAGCGAACGAACGCTAGCGTGCGCGAGCGAGCCGTTTGCGAGCGCAACCAAGAGCTCGCGGTCGTGAATCACGCCGACGATATCGTCTTTCGATTCTTGATAGACGGGCAGCTTCGAATAGCCTTCGGCAGTGACGACGTCGAGCACGCGCCGGGGCGAGTCGTCGATCGAAACGGCGACCATCTCCGGGCGCGGCTTCATCACTTCGCGCACGATCGTATCGCCGAACTCCATGACCGAGTGAATGAGCTGGCGCTCCTGCTCTTCGATCACACGCTGTTCCGCGCCCACATTGACCAGCACCCGGATATCTTCTTCGGTGACGTAGATATGCTGCGCGTGCTTAATGCGCAGCGCTTTGAGAATAAGGTCGGTCGCGACCTGAAACGTCCGCGCGATCGGCGCGAGCACGAATGAGGCGTATCGCATCGGAGGCGCGAGTCGAAGCGCCCAACGCTCAGAGTCGCCGGTCACGATCGTCTTGGGGATGATCTCTCCGACGAGCAGAAAGACGACCGTCATCACGAGGGTGGAAAGCACCACCGCCGACGGAAGCCCGAGCGAAATCGCGATGTAGGTTGCAAGCGAATCGGCGGCCAGCAGCACGATCGTGTTGCCGACGAGCACCGACGTTAAGAAGCGGTTCTTATCCTCGACGAGATCCTGGAGATTGCTCGAACCGCGCACGCGCCGGTCGGCGATCGCTCGGGCGCGCAGCCGCGAAATCGAGACCAGGGCCGCCTCCGAAGCCGCAAAGAAGGCCGCGAGGAGGACGAGTACGACCAGCGCGATGAGCTCGTACGGCAGGCCTTCGGGGGTACTTCGACCGGGGTCCGTGTTCAAGTCGGCGCCATTATAACACAACGTGAGGCCGCACCAGCACGTAGATCGCCAAGGCGACGAGCGTGCCGAGTACGGCTCCCCAGAAGACCTCGAAGGGGCGATGGATCTGCGCCTCCACGCGACTTTGGGCGACTAAGAAGGCGACGAAATAGGCGAGGATGGCGGCGAGCGGTTTCTGGTAAAAGAACGAGAGCATCGTCGCTGCGGCAAACGCCAACGCCGCGTGTCCCGATACGGCTCCTCCCTGGAGAGCCGAGCCGCGACCGACCCAGGCTTTGGCGAAAATCGTCGCGATGGCGACAACCGCCAGCACGATGAGCGCCACATTGGCGGGCACGGCCTTCACGGCGGCAAAGACGCGTGCTTCGCCGCTCATAAGGCCTTGATAAAGGATTAAATATGCGGCCAGCACCGCGCCGATCGCCGCAACGAGCACCGCGCCCGCGGCCGCATCTTTGGCGCTCTTAGCCAGCGGATGATGGGCGACGGTCAGCAAGTCGACGATCGATTCGATCGCCGTGTTCATCAGCTCCATGCTGAGCACGAGCGCGACCAACCCCACCGTAGCGATGACGTAGACGCGATCCAAGCGCAAGACGAGCGTCGTAACCAGCACGAGCGCCGCAATGAGAAAGTGCACGCGCATGTTCGGCTGCGTGCGCGTCGCATAGATTATTCCTTCGAAGGCGTGATGAAACGAGCGCAAGAACCGGCTGCGATCGACCGGAAGATAGTGCGGTTCGCGTTTTCCTCGTTCGTCGGCAGGCTGATGCATTACCGTTTGGGGGCGTACGGCCAAGGCAGTGCGATCGCTTCAGCCAGCCGCCGTTCTTCACGTTCCATCGCACGCCGTTGCGCGGCGAGCTCGTGATCGTGGCCCATCAGGTGCAGCAGCCCATGAATCAGCAATCGGTAAATTTCACGCTGCAGGGAGGCGTCGTACTCCGCCGCCTGACGCCGCGCGGTGTCGACCGAGATCACGACATCGCCCAAGAGGCGCTCGCCGGCGAGGGGCGTCCCCGGCCCGTCCATCGGAAAGCTCAGCACGTCGGTCGGCATATCCTTCCCTCGATAATCGCGGTTGAGTACGCGTATGGCTTCGTCGCCGATCAACGTCAGCGATAGCGCGCCGGACTCTTCCATCGCGCAGAGTAAACGCTTGGCGGTGGTGACGAGCGCGCGCCCGTCAACGCCGCTGCGGCGCACGTCATTTCGGTAGTGGATCACTTGCATATGCGCGGACGATACGCGCCACGAGCGGATGACGAACGATGTCGACGTCGCGCAGCTCCACCACGCTGACGTCTTCGATGTCGCGCAGGCGAGCCGCAGCCGTTCGAAGACCGCTGCGCTGCCCGGCCGGTAGATCGATTTGCGTTACATCTCCGGTTACGACCATCTTCGAGCCGCTGCCCAGGCGCGTAAGAAACATCTTGAGCTGGTCGTCGGTCGCGTTCTGCGCCTCGTCGAGGATTACGAACGCATCGGAGAGCGTTCGGCCGCGCATGTAGGCGAGCGGCGCTATCTCCAGCGTGCCGCGTTCCATGTATTTGCCGACGAGCGAGTCGTCGAGCAGTTCGCTGAGCGCATCGAAGAGCGGGCGCATGTACGGGTCGACCTTTTCGCGCATGTCGCCGGGAAGAAAACCCAGGCGCTCGCCGGCTTCGACTGCGGGCCGCGAGAGAATCACGCGCGAGGCCTCCCGGCGCTTGAGCGCACGGACCGCCATGACGATGGCCAGATAGGTCTTTCCGGTGCCGGCCGGACCGATCCCGATGGTAAGGGTCGATTCCTCGATCGCGCGCACGAACTGACGCTGCCCGGCGGTCCGCGGCCGCACCTCGCGTCCGCGTTCCGTACGCAACAGCGTCGCCGGCAATGCGACGGCCGCATGCTGCGTTGAGGAGTCCGAGAGCGCCAGTGCGACGTCGTCGGGCGTTATGTGAGCGCCCCCGACTGCCGCATCGAGCACGCGCCGCACGACGTTTTCGGCGCGCGTTACCGCGGCGTCATCGCCGGCAAGCAGCAAACGGTCGCCGTCGGCGTGGACGGCGACGCCCAGCGTCGCTTCAATGGCGGAAAGATTGCGATCGTACTCTCCAAAGAGGCGCACACGGTCGGAGAGCTTCTGCAAATCAATGGATCGTTGCGCGGTCAACCCTACCGGTATTCGTCATGCAAGGCCCGGGGCTTTCCGAGCACTTCCGCGGCGATGACCGCCCGGACCAGGTCGGGCCTGCTCCCAAAGAAGGAGCGCTGCCTAGCCTGGTGCGCCACGGGCGCCGCCGCAGGCTCGCTGCGCGGGGCAGATACTGGGCGCGGGGGAGCCGAACGCGGTTGTGGGGCCCTCGGTGACGGTCCAGGGGCCTGCACCCGAGCCTGCAGCGCCTGGACCAGCCGCTGCTGGGCCGTGGGCGCGGGCGGTACTTGCGACCGCGGCGCCTGCACCCCGGCCGCAACCTGACGCCGCGCGCTGGAAACCATGCTCCCGATCACACCGACCACCAAGAAGACCACCCAGACGAGGATCCCGACGTCGCGCATCGCGGCGGCTTACTTGCTCGCCGGACCCGTGAGCGGCGGAGGCTGCTGCTGCGCGTCGGTCGCCGCTTCGGTCGACGCACCGATCGAGGAGCGCATCTCGGTATCCGCCTGAACGTTCTTGAGTCGATAGTAATCCATGACGCCGAGATTCCCGCTACGAAACGCTTGGGCGATCGCTTGCGGAATCGTGGCCTCGGCTTCAACGACCTTTGCGCGCATCGCTTGCGTCTCGGCCTTTTGTTCCTGCTCGGCTGCCTGTGCCGCATATTGCCGCTCTGCCGCTTTGGCCTGCGCGATCCGGCGATCGGCCTCGGCTTGACTCGTCTGCAGCTCGGCACCGATATTCTTACCGACGTCCACGTCGGCAATGTCGATGGAAACGATCTCGAATGCCGTGCCGGCATCGAGCCCCTTGGCAAGGACGGCCTTACTTATCCGGTCGGGGTACTCGAGAACTTCCTTGTGATCGACCGCAGCGCCGACCGCCGAGACCACTCCTTCGCCGACGCGCGCGATGATCGTCGGCTCGCCGGCGCCGCCGACGTACCGGTCCAGGTTGCTGCGCACCGTGATCCGCGCTTTGACGTTGAGCTGGATTCCGTTCTGCGCGACGCCCTGAAAGGTCGGCGTCTCGATAACCCGAGGAGTCACTGAGGTTTGCAGTGCCTCGAGCACGTTGCGTCCGGCCAAGTCGATTGCCGCCGCGCGCTGCCATTCCAAGGGAATCTGAGCACGTTGCGCCGCGATCATGGCCAGCGTCACGTTCTCGACGTTTCCGCCGGCCAGAAAGTGCGATTGCATCTGATCGACCGAGAGATCGAGACCCGCCTTGCGCGCGCGCACGTAGTTGGTGACGATGACGCTGGGCGGGATGCCGATCAGACGCATTCTCACCAAAGCGATAATGCCGAGCGGAACGCCCGCCGCGATGGTGCGAATCCAAAGGCCGATCGGAAAATAATACAGGAACGCGAAAAACGCGATGACGACGAGAATGATGACGACGGCGCCGCTGACGGCAATCATGTGTGCTCCTTACGAAACAAGTGGCTCAACGAAAATCCGAGCGCCCTCGACGCGCACGACCCGGATCGGGGTACCGGCGGCGATGAACTCGCCGGCGGTGAGGACATCGATTCGCCGTCCGTCAATCGAAGCGATGCCGGCAGGGCGAAGAAAGCTCGTCGCCGTTCCAGCTCGCCCGCGTAACGCACCGAAATTGGTACTCGTGACGTACTCCGGCCCTTGGGCCGCAGAGAGTGCGAGGCGTTGCGCCCACGCGTTCTGCGGGACGGCCCGTACCGTCAACGTGAACCCGATAACCGTGAGGACGATCGCCGTCGCGATCGTTTCGACCCCGACGAAGAGAAACGGCAAACCGAAGGCCAGCAAGACGGCCACCAAGAGCGCACCCGCCCCCAAGATTCCCGGGAGTCCGTGGCCGGGAACGACGTGGAGCTCCCAGAGAATGCCGATGAGTCCGATCACGGCCAGCGCGACGACGAAGTCGTTGGAGAAGCCGGCATAGACGTGGCTTCCGAAAAAGAGCGCGAGCGCGCCGACGCCGATGATGCCGGCGATGCCGTGCAATGTTTGCATCTCGATCAAAAGCCCGAGCATTCCCAGCGTCAGCAAGAGGCCGCTGACGACCGGATCTGTCGCGAAGCGCGCGAGCGTTTCGCCAAAAGAATAGGATTGCGTTACCAACGGCGCTCCGGCGAGCTTCAGGTCGGCGAGCGCTCCATCCATTGTCGTCGCGGTGCCTTCGGCGACGCCAGCGCGCACCGCGTCGTCGGTGTTGAGAGTGAGCACCATGCCCGAACGCTTATATTGCGGAAGACTCGCGTTCTTATCGACCATCGCCCCGGCGATTTGCGGACTGTGATGTGTCCGCTCGGCGGTCGATTCGAACTCGCCGCGCAGCGCCGAGACGATCTTGTCACTCGGCGGAACGGTGCCGCCCGCCTCAACGGGCTCGGCCGCACCGATGGACGCGCCCGGAGCCATGATGATGCGATTGGCCGAGAGCGTGATCAGTGCCGCGGCCGAGTAGGCTCGTTGCGAGACGTAGGCATCCACGGGTTCTTGCGCGCTGAAGAGCGCGTCGCGAATCCGAAATGCCGAGCTCACGAGGCCGCCCGGGCTGTTGACGGTCAATAGGATTGCGCGAGCGTTGGTACGGTTGGCTTCGTCGACCGAGCGCTCCACGAGATGGGCCATGCCATCATCGACGGTTCCATTGATCGGAACGACGACGACGGGCCTGTCGATCGAGGAAGCACCGGCAATGCCGGCCAGACCGCCTAGAAGCAGCGCGCACGAGAGCCATGCCCGCAGCCGTAATACCTTCATACCGGTAGCTACCTAGGGCAGGTAGCGGAAGTTACGTCCTTCGACTGCGCTCAGGATGACATTTCCTTCGACTGCGCTCAGGATGACAGGGTCAGGAGGCTAGCTCTTCGGTGACGATCTGGCGCACGAGATTGCCGTCGGCGACGCCTTTGAGTTGCGGCATCACGACCTTCATCACGGCGCCGGCATTTCGCGACTCCGGCGGCAGCTCGGCGAGGACGCTTTGGACGATCTCGCGCACTTCTGTGGCGGAACGTTGCGGCGGCAAATATGCGAGCAGAATCTCCCGCTCGGCTCGCTCCTTCTCCGCAAGATCCGTCCGCCCGGCCTTTTCGTACTCCGTCACCGAATCGCCGCGCTGCTTCACCAGCCGCGTAACGACGTCGCGCTCGTCGGTATCGGAGAGTTCGCCACCGCCTTCAGAGCGCTTGTAGGTAAACCCCGAAAGCGCCGAGCGCAGCGTATCGAGCCGAAGCTGATCGCGAGCTCGCATTGCGTCTTTGAGGTCGGCGGAGATTCGGTCCTTGAGCGTTCCCACTTCGCGTTAGAGAGGTGCTAGGCCCGACGCTTGCGCGCCGCAGCCGACTTCTTCTTCTTGCGAACGCTGGGCTTTTCGTAATGCTCGTGCTTGCGCGCCTCGGCGAGGATCCCGGCCTTCTGGGTGGCCTTCTTGAAACGGCGCAACGCGCTCTCAATAGTCTCGCCTGGAGCGATGCGAACTTCCATTCTGTTGACGACCCCCTCTCGGCGCTCGTTGGCGCGAAAAATTAGGCCCCGAAGGGCCTCGTGCTAGGGTAACACAGCCCCGCCAGAGCGTCAAATCTCAGCCGGGCGGCCACGACATTCGACGGCCGGCCAATACATGGACGTGCACGTGGTCAACGGTTTGCCCTCCGTACTCGCCGGTATTGACCACCAAGCGAAACCCCCGCTCTCCGCCGCGGTCGCCGCCCAACTGCGATGCCACCGTCATCAAGCGGGCCGCGAGGGCCGGTGCGGCCCGAGTCAAATCGACGATCGTCGCGTAATGTGCGACCGGGAGCACGAGTGCGTGCGACGACGCCTGCGGATTGAGATCCTCGACGGCGATCACCTCGTCGTCGCGATAGATGATGTTGGCGGGCAGCTGGCCGCCGGCGATTCTGCAGAAAATGCAGTCGTCCATTAATGCCCCCGGATCGTGAAGCTCCACGATTTCGTCGTCGTATTGCCGGCTTCGTCGGAGACGCGCACGGTAACTCGCACCGAGCCGTTGGGATATTCGTATGACGGCAGGTATTGAATGAACTGCGAGGTTCGCACGCATTCTGACGTGACGTCGCGCCCGTTGACCCAGAGCATCGCGCTCGACGGATTCACGGGCACCGCATCCGCGGCGAAGCTCGCATAGACGGCCGGCTTGTTGTTGTTGACCGTCGAACCGGCGCCGGGCGCAAAATCGGCAATGCCCGGCGGCGTGCTCGACGCGGAGATCGTCTGGGGCGCGGCCGCGTGCGCTATGTCGTTGCCCGACGCGAGCCGGCCGATCAATGCGTCGTCGTCAAAATTCGCGCCTCGCGGAATGACGTAGCTCCCATCGTATACTCCGGGCGCTCGCTGTTGCATCGATTGATTCGCCACGTCGGATCCGATGTCGAACGTCGCGGCCGCGCCGGGCGTTCCGTGCATCGTCACCGCAATTGTATCTCCCGCACGCAACGGACGAGTCACGTCGGTCTGGATGCTGTCGATCGTGACGCGCTGTGCGACCGTGGCTATTCGCCGGCTGGCGAGTATCTCTCGCACTTCGTCGGTCTCGACGTTGTAGCGTACGCTGACCTGATCGTTGGGTTGCAGATCCCCGAAGCCGGCGGCCTTTCCGTTGAGCGAGATCTCCACCGTGCGGCCGGGCGAAATCACCTGACCGTCGTCGAGCACGAACTGATTCCCCGCAATTGCCACGATGCGACCGTTTCTCGAGCCGAACTCGTCAACGATGCGCTCGACGCGGCCATCCTTGCGCATCTCGACTCGCGCGAAGTCTCCCGGCCGCACGTCGCCGAGCTCGCCGGGTGAGGTCACGTTAACGTTGACGTCCTCGATGTCGATTGCCGCATTCGGACCGATCTTGATCGTCTTGATGCCGCCGTTATATCCCAACGTCAGCGTCGGCGGATCCGAGAGCACGTCGACTCCCTCGACGGTGCCAAATCGTGCAAAGCCGCTTCCAACCGAAACCAAGCCGCGGTCGGAGCGTCCCACGAGCTGGGCGACGATCGTGACCGAGTTGGTTCGCCGATCGAAGTGCGCCTGCGCGCCCAGAATGTCGGTGAAGAAACGTAACGGAACGTAGAGGACGTCCTTGATCTCCAACAGCGGCCCTTCCAGCGCGCGCTCGCCGGAATCCACCTGCGCTATTGGGCTGCCAATGGTGAGGACGACGGTCTTCGATCCGATTTGCGTCACGATGCGATTACCGGAGCGATCGAATGCCAGTCCGAGTGCCTCGATCGTGCGGCGCACCGGTACGTACAGCAAATTGCGCTCGAAACGGGGTCCGGGATCGAGCGACAGCACGTTGCCGTTAATGATGATCCCAATCGGGCGGGGTGCTGCTACCGCTACTAGCAGCAGCGGCAGCAATGCAAAAATCCATTTCACTTTCAGTGGCTTACTCCAGCACCTCTCGATAGACGTCGGCAGTGGCTCGCGCACAGCGATCCCAGGACAGCCGGCCCGCGGCCTCGCGCCCTAAGTTGACCGACCGTTCGCGCGTACCCTGGTCGGTGAGTATCTGCTCGAGGAGCGCTCGCAGCCCGTCGGCGTCTCGTGCTCTGAATGTTAGGGCCGCGGGCTCGAGCACGCGCGGCAGCGAGTCCTCGCAGGCGACGACGGGGCAGCCCGCGGCCATCGCCTCCAGCATCGGCAATCCGAAGCCCTCTCGCAGTGACGGGTGCACGAGCGCCTTCGCGCCCGCGTAATAGGATGCGAGCTCGTCGTTTCGGATCTCTCCCAGAGCGACGATTCCGCGTGTCGGGTCGCTGCGGCGCTCGAGCTCGCCACCGAAGTCGTCGGGGCCCGTGACGTAGAGGTCGACCTTCAAATCCGGCGCGAGCGACGACCACGCCGTAAAGAGCGTCGCGAGATCCTTGTGGCGGCGATGGTTCCCGACATAGAGCAGGTAAGGGCGCGGGGCGACGTGCGCCGCGACGGCCCGGGAAAACGTTTCGCCGACCCCAAGTGGAATCACCCGGATCTTCGAGCGGCGCGTGCCGAGAAAACGCACGAGATCATCCACGGTGCGCTCGTCGTCGGTGATTACGCGGGCCGCGCGCGCACTCGCCCAGCGGACGAACGTCTCGTAGTACGGCCGAACTTTCAACTTGAAGTGTCCGGGAAAATGTAAGTGAATTAAGTCGTGAATCGTCACGATGAAACGCGCCGGCACGACCGCCGGAACGTACTGCGAGAGGAAGTGGACCAGTTCGACGCGCGAGCGCGCAATCGCCAGCGGCAGCCGCACCTGCTCGTCCCATCCGAAGTTTCCCCCGCGAGCGAACGGCACGAAGGTAAACTCGGGCGCAACGTGCGGCAAACGTGCAACCAGCTCGCGAGCGTACGTTTTCATTCCGACCGACAGCTGGTGGGTTAGTCGCGCGTCGAGACCAACGCGCGGGAGGCTCATCGAAGTAACGCTTTCCCCATCGCTACCGCCGGATAGATCGCCGATTCGTACGCGACGTACCAGCCGCGCGGACCGTCGAGTAGCGCACCTTTGCCGAACAGCAGCCACGCGAGGCGCAGGACGCTCGTGCCACACTCACCGATAAATCCGAGAAGCGAGCCGCGCAGCTGCTGCGCCTCAAGCGAGGTATACCGGTCGTATTTGGCTCGATAGGATGCCACGTCAGGGTACGAAAAATGCAGCAGCGTACCGCGCAGTTCGCCGACCGAACCCGCACAGCTCCACGCTTCGTGCAAAAGCGCATCGGCCGATGCCGCCGGGTTGGCTGTGAGAGTCACGCGATCCGTGCGAAAGAGACGCAACAGCGGCTCGTTGCGCCACATGCGCAGCGGGTGGCCGCAGAAATACGTCGTGCGACGCACGTTATATCCGTCGACATTGTCGGGGGCCTCGCAGATCGCGTCGCAGAGCACGTCGTCGAGCGCTTCATCGGCATCGAGCATCAGCGCCCAAGGCGTCCGGACCGACGCGAGTGCGAAGCGGCGCGCGTCAACGAAATCGGTCCATTCACGCTGCACGACGACCGCGCCGGCCCCGCGCGCAAACTGCACGGTATGATCTCGCGAGTACGCGTCGAGCACGAACACGTTGATTGCGCGAGGCAGGCTAGTGAGGGCACGTGGCAGATTGCGCTCTTCGTCGCGGGTGAGAACGACGGCAGTGATCAGGCCTGGGTCCAGGTCGCTGCCTCTCGCAGGCTCGTGTTTCCATCGATCCGTTCTTGATGCGCCAACGCCGCACCGATGAAATCGCGATAGAGCGGTGCCGGCCGGTTGGGCCGAGACTTGAACTCCGGATGGGCCTGCGTTGCAACGAACCAGGGGTGCATTTCGGGCGGAAGCTCGACGACTTCGACCAGACGCGTCTTGCCGATCGTATGATGACCGCTAAAGCGCATCCCGTGCTCTTCGAAGATCGGCCGGTAGCGGTTGTTGAACTCATACCGGTGACGGTGCCGTTCGCTAATCTCGAGCGTTCCGTAGGCTCGCGCGGCTTGGCTGCCTTCCTGCAACGTGCAGCTGTACGTGCCCAGCCGCATCGTTCCGCCGTACATCTCCAAGTTGCGCTGATCCGGCATGAAGTCGATGACCGGATCGACGGTCGTCTCGTCCACTTCGCTCGTCATGGCTTCGGGTAGCTCGCAAACATTTCTCGCAAACTCGACGCAGGCGAGCTGCATGCCGTAGCAGATGCCCAGAAACGGAATCTTGTGCTCGCGCACGTAGTGAATGGCCCGCAGCTTTCCATTGACGCCGCGCGCTCCGAAGCCCGGAGCCACGAGTACTCCGTGCGCACTACGTAGCACGTCGGTGCCCTCTTTTTCGATCAGCTCCGAATCGATTCGCTTGATCTCGACCGACGCATGGTAGAAGACTCCGGCGTGCGCGAGCGCCTCATTAATCGAGATGTAGGCGTCTTTGAGCTCTACGTATTTACCGATCAACGCGATCGTAATGTGATGCTCCGGATGAAGCAGGCGGTCCGCGATCGCAACCCAATCGTTGAGGGATGGCCGCGTCGCCGGCAGGTTCAGCTTGCGAATCGCAGCCTGCGCCAGACCCTCGGCCTCGAGATTGAGCGGAACCTGATAGATCGTGCGCGCGTCGCCGTTCTGAACGACCGCGCTGGGCGGAACGTCGCAGAAGAGCGCGATCTTCTCCTTCAGCTCCAGCGGCATCGGAAGGGCCGATTGCGTGCGGCAAACGATGGCGTCGGGCGAGATTCCAATTCCGCGCAGCTCGCGCACCGAGTGTTGCGTCGGCTTGGTCTTGAGTTCGTCGGCCGCACCGAGATGCGGAACCAGCGTCAGATGAACGTACATGACGTTTTCATCCCCAACGTCGTAGCGCATCTGACGAATCGCTTCCAGGAACGGCAAGGATTCGATGTCGCCGACCGTCCCGCCGACCTCGACGATGAAAACGTCCGCGCGGCTGGCCTCGGCAACTCGTTTGATGTGCGCCTTGATCTCGTTGGTGATGTGGGGAATTACTTGCACCGTCGCGCCCAGATAATCGCCGCGCCGCTCTTTTTCGATAACGGAGCTGTAGATCTGACCGGTCGTCACGTTATTAGTCCGCTGAAGGTTCTCGTCGATGAAGCGCTCGTAGTGGCCAAGGTCGAGGTCCGTCTCCGCGCCATCTTCGGTCACGAAAACCTCGCCGTGCTGATACGGGTTCATCGTACCGGCGTCGACGTTGATGTACGGGTCGAGCTTTTGGATCGAAACGCTGAAACCGCGCGCCTTGAGCAGCCGTCCGAGGGAGGCCGCCGTGATGCCCTTGCCGAGCGAACTCACAACACCCCCGGTGAAGAATATGTACTTCGCCATCTCGGGCGGTTCTTATTCTACCCGTCCACGCTCCTGACCTATTGAGGCACGAGGCTGATCCGTAGGTAGCGGTCGAGTCCGGCGTAATCCCGGCCCACAGCGATAGCGGAGTGCGGCAGAGCCAGTTTCGCGATCCCTGCGAGGCGGGGCATCGTCGGCGGGGCAGCTTCCAACAGAATCAGAGCGTTTGGGTTCACCAGCGGCGCAAGCGTGCCGAGCAGCCTGCGATAAAGGGCTAACCCGTCGAGGCCGCCGTCGAGGGCCTCGCGAGGTTCGTAAGCGATAGGATCCGGTTTACTGGGAATCTCCGCGGTCGGAACGTACGGCAGGTTTGCGACGATGACGTCGTATCGACTATTTTTTACTGGTTCGGTGAGATCGCCGGCAAGAAACTTGCAACGGTCGGCAACACCAAGGCGTTGTGCGTTTCTCTTTGCGACCTCAATAGCGGCCGGGGAAATGTCGGTCGCGTTCACGGTCGCCTGCGTTTCGGCGGCGATCGTACACGCGATCGCACCGGAGCCGGTCCCGACGTCGAGCACGCACGAAGACCGGTTTCCGATAAAGGCAATCGCATCCGCAACGAGATGTTCGGTTTCGGGGCGCGGGACGAGGACGTTTTCGTCGACCAGGAACTCGCGCCCATAGAAGCCGGCGCTTCCGAGCAGATAGGCGACCGGCACGCCCCAGGAACGCTGCGCGCTGAGCCGTTCGAATTCTTGGGCTTCTTTTCGCGACGGCGTCGCATCGCCGTGAGCGACGAGCCATTCGCGCTCGCGATGCAGAGCGTGCGCCAGCAAGAGCAGGGCATCGGCGCGTGGCGAGGTGCTGGACTGGTGCAAAAGCGCCGTCCCCTCGGCCAAGGTTTGGGCGACGCTCGTCACTGCGCTTCTCCTGCGAGCAGTCGAGCTCGCTGATCGGCGATGAGCTCCTGTGCGATCCGTCCAAGATCGCCGTCGACGATCGCTCGTATATTTCCGAAGCTGCGATTGATCCGGTGATCGGTCACGCGATCCTGCGGAAAGTTGTAGGTGCGAATCTTCTCGGAGCGTTCGCCGCTGCCGACCTGCGAGCGTCGCAGCGAGTCGACCGCCTCTTCCTGCTCGCGGCGTTTGCGGTCGTAGAGCGTGGCGCGCAACATCTGCATGGCCTTTTCGCGGTTTTGCGTCTGAGAGCGCTCCTGCTGCGACGCGACGATGATTCCCGTGGGCACGTGGGTGATGCGAATCGCCGACTCGGTCTTATTGACGTGCTGGCCGCCGGCGCCGGAAGCTTTATACGTGTCGACCTGGAGATCCGACGGCCTAATCTCCACCTCCGCGTCGTTTTCTACTTGCGGCAAAACCGCGACCGTTGCGGTGCTCGTATGAATGCGACCCTGCGCTTCGGTGGCGGGAACGCGCTGAACGCGGTGCACGCCAGATTCGTGTTTCAACACGCGATAGGGCTGATTTCCGTTGACCGTAAAGACGATCTCTTTGTACCCGCCCGCGTCGCTCAAGCTCTCCGAAACGAGCTCGACCTTCATTCCCGCCGATTCCGCAAAGCGCATATACATGCGCGCGAGATCACCGGCAAAAATCGCGGCTTCGTCGCCTCCGGTACCGGCCCGGATTTCCACGAAGACGTCCTTGGAATCGTCGGGATCTTGCGGCACCATCAGGGCCGCCAGCTCCTCTTCGAGCGCGCCGATGCGATCGAGCAGCCCGCGGTTCTCTTCAAGCGCCAAGTCTCGCAGCTCACCCGCTTCCAATCGCGCAAGCTCTTCGTTGGCATCGATCGCAGCGCGGAGTACGGAGATCTGGCGGTGCGCTTGAACCGGGGGCTCGAGTTGCGCCCGCTCTCGTATAAGCGCGGTGAAGCGCGCTTGGTCGAAACCACCCGCAGGGTTGGCGAGCTCGGCTTCGATCTCGTCGAAGCGCCGAGCCATCGTCGCTAGGCGCTCGTTTAGCGCGTCAGTCTGGAATGCCAGTTAGAGTGCGGCAGCCGCCTTTTTTGCTTCGCGCGTCTTCTGGCGGGCTGCGGCCTCCTCTTGCTTCTTTTGGGCGGCGGCCGAGCGTTGATTGAACTTATCGACGCGACCCGCCGTATCGATTAATTTCTGCTGGCCGGTGAAGAGCGGATGGCACGCGGCGCATATCTCGACGGCGATCTCGGGGAGCGTCGAACCGGTCACGAAAGTGCTACCGCAGGCACAGTGAACCCGCGCCTCGGAATACCATTTGGGATGAATCTTTGTCTTCACAGCTTTAGCATTATATCAGAGAGGGCAAGCGGTAAACTCACAGGAGCCCGGCTCGCTGCCCCCAAAGCCAAGATCCGTGAAATCGTCTTCGTTAATTGCTTTTGCCGGCGGCGCGATCGTCGCGCTGGCCCTATTCGGCGGCCTACCGCAAGGCCGCATTGCAGCGATAGCCGCTACTCCGCCGCCGACGCCGCCGCCCATCGATTCGACCACCGCGATGACTCCCCAACCGGATTCCTCGATGCTGCCCCAGCCGGCAGCGACGCTCTTTCCGCTTGGCTCCCCTTCCAAAGCCACGAAGAGCACCGCAACGCCCAGCCCGCCGCCCAACAGCCGAAAAGGGCTCGACGGAGTCTGGGAGATTCAGATTCAGCATCCCATGACCACCGATTACACGCACATCCAACTGCATCAACAAGGCGGCGCGCTAACCGGCACGTACGTCAACGCGAAGAAGAAGCAGTATCCGCTCGTCGGGACCGTTGACGGACAGGACGTGCGCCTCATCGTCTCCCTTCCCAACGGCACCACGCTGTTAATGGAGGGCAGGCTGGACGGTACGACCGACATGGTCGGAATGCTGACGTCGGCCGGCGGACAGTTACCTTTTACCGCGGCCTATCGCGCCAAAGAGAAATGGATTGAGAACGTCAATCCGTCGCCGGGGGGCATCTCGCAACCCGGCGCCTACACTCCCCCGTAGGAAGTCTGCTTTTCGTCCAGGTCGTTGTCGGCTCGGGTCCTTCGACTGCGCTCAGGATGACAAAGCATAGGAAGTAAACTTCGACCCTCGCCTCCTAGACCTGAACAAAAATCAGAACTTCCTATCCTAGTGGGTTTCGGAGTTCTAGCTGCCGCTCGACGTATGGGACTAGGCCGCCGGCGTCGATTAGCGACTGCATGAACGGCGGAAACTCCGCGGCCCGATAGGTCGTGCCTTTGGTGAGGTTGCGGACGATCCCGCCGGCGGGCTCGAGTTCGATTTCGTCACCAGACTCGATTCCGTTGACGGCCTCCGCGGACTCAAAGATCGGAAGGCCGATGTTGAGTGCATTGCGATAGAAGATTCGAGCGAAGCTCTTCGCGATGACCGCCGACGTTCCGGAAGCCTTGATCGCAATCGGCGCAACTTCGCGACTCGATCCGCAGCCGAAGTTCGTATCGGCGACGATGATGTCGCCGGCCTTCATCCTGCCGGTGTATTCGGGATCGAGCCCTTCGAGGGCGTGCTTGCCGAGCTCCGCTCGATCGATGATGTTGCAGTATTTTCCGGGAATGATCACGTCGGTGTCGACGTTCTTGCCATACTTGTGCGCGTGGCCGCGTAGCGTCGCTTCCATTCCTACACCGGTACCGCTTCTACGACGCGCGGGTCGGTGATGCGCCCGGTGAGCGCCGATGCGGCGCAGGTGGCCGGCGACGCGAGATAGATCTCGGCCTTCGGCGAACCCATCCGCCCAACGTAGTTTCGATTGGTCGTCGAAATCGCGCGTTCGCCATCTCCGAGCGTGCCCATGTGGCCACCGAAACAGGCTCCGCAGCCTGGAGTATTTACGGCGCAACCAGCGGCAGCCAGCGTCGTGAGAATGCCCTCGTCGGCGGCTTGCATCCAGACTTTCTGCGAGCCCGGATTGACGATCACGCGAAGGTTGGGGGCGATCCGTTTACCGTGGAGGATCTTCGCGACGACACGCAGGTCGTCGATGTAGCCATTGGTGCACGAGCCGATGAAGACCTGATCGACCTTCAAGTCGTCGCGGGTAACATCCGAGATCGGATGCACGTTATCGGGCGTATGCGGACACGCGACCTGCGGCTCCAGCGCGCTAATGTCGATGAAGATCACGCGTTCGTAGACGGCGTCGGCATCGGCGCGCTCGACGATAAACGGCCGATCGGTGCGTTCTTTCACGTACGCGATCGTCTTGGCGTCGGCGTGGAAGATGCCGTTCTTGGCGCCCGCCTCGATCGCCATGTTGGCCATCGTGATGCGGCCGGTGATCGAAAGCTCGTCGACCGTCGAGCCGTGATATTCGATTGCGCGATAGGTCGCGCCGTCGATGCCCAACTCGCCAACGGTCCGCAGCATGATGTCCTTTGCGTACACGAAGGGGCCCGGCTTGCCGCTATAGACGAGTTTAATGGAGGCCGGAACCTTCAGCCACACTTCGCCGAGGACGAACGCGGCGGCGATATCCGTCGAACCCATTCCCGTCGCGAAGGCGCCGAACGCACCGTACGTACACGTATGCGAATCGCCGCCCACGATCAGCTCGCCCGGCGCGACCAAACCTTCCTCCGGAAGCACGACGTGTTCGATCCCGCCCCGTCCGACATCGAAGAAGTGCTCGACCTTCTGCTCGGCCGCAAACTCTTTCATGAGGCGGGCGAGCCCGGCAGATTGCGCGTCCTTCGCCGGAACGAAATGGTCTGCGACCAGTGCGATCTTACTCGGATCGAAGACCTTGCCGGCACCTTTGATGCCGCGCATCACGCCGATGGCGACGGCCGCAGAGAGCTCGTTTGCCAGGACCAGATCTACCTTCGCGTTAATGATTTGCCCCGGCTCGACGCCCTCTAGCCCGGCATGCCGCGCGAGAATTTTTTCGGTTAGTGTCATCCCCATGATAAGAGCATTATAGCGCGAAGTAGGCTCTGAGACCTTCGATTTAGATGCAGCACGAGCACAGATTTGGCTTTGCAACGCGCGCAATTCACGCCGGAACACCACCCGATCCGGCGACGGGTTCCCGTGCCACCCCGATCTACCAAACGGCGGCGTACGTCTTTGGCTCGACCGAGCAGGCGGCTGAACTTTTTGCATTGCGGAGTTACGGCTACATTTACAGCCGCATCAGCAATCCGACGGTCGCCGCGTTCGAAGAGCGTATGGCCAGCCTCGAAGGCGGCCTGGGCGCGATCGCATTTTCCAGCGGCCTTGCCGCGCAACTCTGTACGATCCTCTCGCTGGCGCAGGCCGGCGACCATTTAGTCTGCGCGCAAAACGTCTACGGCGGCACGGTGACGCAGCTCAGCGTGACGGTCAAACGCATGGGCATCGACACGACGTTCGTCTCCGCCGGGATTCCCGACGCGGCTCGCGCGGCGATCGGCGAAAAAACGAAGTTTCTTTTTGTGGAAACGATCGGCAATCCGTCGGGCATCGTTGCGGATTTGCGCGCCTTTGCCACGGTCGCACATGAAGCGGGCATACCGCTGGTGGTTGACAACACGTTCGCGACGCCGTATCTCTGCCGGCCGATCGAGCTTGGCGCCGACGTCGTACTGCACTCCGCGACCAAGTTCATCAACGGGCACGGCACGGCAATCGGCGGCGTCTTGATCGAATCGGGAACGTTCCCATGGGGCAACGGCCGCTTCCCACTGCTCGACACGCCGAGTCCCGGCTACCACGGCAAGGTCTTCACCGAAACGTTCGGCGAGTACGCGTTCTTGATGCGAGCGCGCGCCGAAGTCTCCCGCGACGTCGGCGCGGCAATGTCGCCGATGGATGCGTGGCTGATGCTCCTCGGTCTGGAAACGCTGGAACTGCGGATGGACCGTCACGTGCGCAACGCACGCGCGGTCGTCGAGTTTCTTCGCAATCGCCCCGAGGTTGCATGGGTACGCGAGCCACAGATGGGTTCGGTCTTTACTTTCGGGCTGCGCGGCGGCCGCGAGGCCGGGCGGCGCTTCATCGACGCGCTCGAGCTATGGAGCCACCTCGCCAACATCGGCGACGCGAAGAGCCTGGTGATCCATCCCGCCTCGACGACGCATTCGCAGCTTTCGGACGAAGAGTTGCGCCTGGCGGGAGTCGAGCCCGAGAGCATTCGGCTCTCCGTCGGCCTAGAAGAGATCGACGACCTGCTCTGGGACCTCAATAACGGCCTGCAAGCGGCGTGATCCTTACGACGCCCGCGCAGGTTCGCGATCTGCTAGCTCGCGCGCGCACCGTGGCAATGGTTGGCGCATCGAGCAATCCGCTGCGCCCGAGCTACACGGTCTTCTCGTACCTGCGAACGCAGACGCCGTACGACGTCGCGCCGATCAATCCGACGCTCACCGAGATCGACGGCATCGCGGCCTATCCCACGCTCGGCGCATACGCCGAGCAGCGCGGCGCGCCGGACGTCGTGGATGTCTTTCGCAAGCCCACCGAAGTGGTCGGCGTCGTCAACGATGCGATCGCCGCCGGAGCAAAGGCAATCTGGTTCCAATATGGTGTGATCAACGACGAGGCCATCGCGCTCGCCGATCAGGCAGGGCTCGACGTCATCGTCGATCGCTGCATGAAGGTCGAGCATGCGCGCTTTGGCCGCGGACTCTCCACGAGCGGCATCAACAGCGGTTTGATTACGTCGCGCCGCGCCGGCGAGCGGCCTTAGAGAGAGGCTAGCCGTACGCTTTTGCGAAAGCCGCGACTGCGCGCCTTGCGCTCGAACGCCATATCCGCGGTGATCAAAACGTCTGCCTCTGCTTCCGCCAGCGCGAGATAGAGACAATCGTAAACTGGATGGTCGAGCGCTTCGGCCAACTCGTCCGCGCGGGCGGCATGGGGCCGCGAGCGTACGATGCGTACGTTATCGAGCAGACGTAAGATCTGCGCGCGATCGGGCACAACGCGGCCGGCGCGACGCAGTTTCCAGAACGCGTTGAGCGTCTCCGTGATGACGAGATCGGGCGCCGCAAGATCCTTTCCGCCGATCGCCCCAGCTAAGGCGGGGTTCCCAACCGAAGCAACGATGACGCTGGCGTTGACGATCACCGCGAGCGATCCTCGCGTAAAGCCGCAAGAGCGGTGTTTACATCAAACTCAATCTTCTTGGACGCGCGCAGTCGCGCAAGCTCGTCGAGGAAAGCATCACCTGAGTACTGCCCCCCGGCCTCAAGAGCGGCCAATGCTTCAGCCTGCAGCGATCGTCCGTGGCGTGTCGCGCGAGCTTTGAGCCGAGCGACCGTCACTTCGGGCACGTTGCGGATGAGTATGTCTCCCATGATAGCGCTAATGATATCAACGCCCGAGTCCTCGGTCAAGAATAAGCCCGGGCTATCTCGCTTGGCCGCTCGAGAATGGCACTGCCCGCTAAAAGATAGGCGAGGCCGAGCGCCGTTGCCGAAACTCCTCGGCGTCGAGCGAGCAGCCGCGCCGTTGCGCTTCAGCGACCCGCCCCAGGAGTACGAAACCATCGTCGTATCGCGCGCCGAGGTCTTCCGTTTGGATCGCGATGCACGACGAGCGGTTCGCTAGATCGATGTGCAGGATCGCGCCGATCTCGCCTTTCGCAAGCGTTTTACGATCCGGTCCGACGACGCGCGCGCGCAGCCACGGCGGCGACACCTTGCAACGGTCGGCAATCGCGGCGCCGACGCGAACGCGATCGTAGTATTGAGACGACAGTTCCGTCATCCCGTATTCAGCCACGATCGCCTTCGAATTGACCCCGAAGCGGTCGCAGCTTCGTTCGTACAGCTCCTCGCGCGATACCATGCGCGAGCGCCCTTTGAAACCGCCGGTCTCCATGATTCGGGAGCCGGGCGGCAACAAAACGCGCAACGCCTCGCCTTCCATTGCGTCGAGCACGTGCACGAGCGCAAAAGCGGTCGCCGCGAGGCAGACCGGTTGGCTCTGTGCAATCGCAAGGCGCAGATCGTCCTTGAACGTTTCGAAAAGCAGTTCGCCGTCGCGCAGATACCAGCCGGTCTTTCCATCGCCGCGCCCTTCGGCCACCCGCTTCATCATGTATCCGAGTGATGAATGCGGCGACTCGCGGGGATTCGGCACGCAGTTGAAGTAGCGTAGCGTGGCATCGCCGGCAAGCATAAAGCGATCGAAGCCGGCTAGCAGCGCGGCGTCGTAGAGCTCCGCCGTTTCCAGGTAATGTCGGCCGGGTTTGCCGTCGGTCGTGCCGCTGGTTTCGAACGTGAGCGCGGCATCGCGCACATCGAATGTCGCGAGCGTCGCTTCTTTGAAGGCGGGGGCCGGAACTGCCGGGATCGCTTCCCACGACGCGGGAAACGTGTCGCGCGTCACACCCAGACGTTCGCAGTAACGCGCGTAGGGAGGATTGTAGCGAAGCTGGTAGTCGAAAAGCCGCAGGGCGAGCTCATCGAACTCGCCCTGCGTTAATTCGGTACCGTGCCGGTGCCAAGCGTTTATGACTCCGAGGATTTCGCGATCGAGCGCCTGAGATTCCGAGAGATAGTCCATGGTTTCCGCGCGGTCACCCGACAGGCTCAGGGCGACGCTGGGAATCAGGTGGATGCGGAGAGCAGCTCGATGATCGAGAGTTCGGCGGCGTCGCCGGGCCGAACGCGCGTTTTGGTGATGCGGGTGTAACCGCCGGTTCGGCCTTTGAGCGCGGGGGCGATCTGCTCGACGAGCTTCTTCACGACCGCGGGCTCGGTAAGAAACTCCGCGACCTGGCGCCGAGCGGCAAGATCGCCCGCCATGGCCGTCGTGATCAATCGCTCGGCGATCTTGCTGATCTCCTTCGCCTTCGTTGAAGTCGTTTCGATCTTTTCGTGCTTGAAGAGCGACGTCGCGAGATTTCGCAACAACGCCTTACGGTGACCGTCGGTACGGGAGAGTCGCTTGTACGCAATAGAATGCGGCATGTTTGTTACAACGCTACGACTGGCGCAGCGCCAACCCCCTCTCAGCCAGAACCAGTTTGATCTCGTCGAGCGACTTCTTGCCGAAGTTGCGCATCTTCATGATTTCGTCTTCGGTCAAGTCCAGCAACTCGGAGACTTTCGAAATGCCGGCGCGTTTGAGACAGTTAAACGAGCGAACCGAGAGGTTGAGCGTCTCCACCGGAATATCCCATTCGTTTGGCGGCGCTTCGGGTAGCGGTTCCGCGCGGTTGGTAAACGAAACGAAGAGATCGAGTTGCTCCTGCATGATCGTCGCGGCCGTCGAAAGCGCTTCGTCGGGCGTGATCGAGCCATTGGTCTCGACTTCCACGGTCAGGCGGTCGAAATCGACGCTCTGTCCCACGCGCGTGTCGTCGACGGTAAAGTTCACCTTACGAATTGGCGAAAAGATCGAGTCCAAGGGAATCAATCCGATCATGTGCTCGACGTTGCGCTGACGGTCGGCCATCACGTAGCCGCGGCCCTTCTCGACGCCGATTTCCATGGTGAGCTTTGCGTCTTTCGCCGAGAGCGTGGCGAGCCGGTAGCTCGGGTCGAGAACCTCGACGTCGGCATCGGGCACGATGTCGCCGGCAGTCACTTCGCGCGCGCCGCTCACGGCGAGCGTCAGGACCTTGGGTTCGTCGCTGTTGAGCTTGACCGGCAGGCCCTTGAGGTTGAGCATCAGTGCAATCGTATCTTCGACCATCCCCGGGATAGTCGAAAACTCGTGCAGCACGCCGTCGATCTTCATGTACGTCACCGCCGCGCCCGGAATCGAGCTGAGCAAGACGCGCCGCAGCGCGTTCCCGAGCGTGATTCCAAAGCCGCGCTCGAGGGGTTCGATAACGAACTTGGCATAGTTGTCGCGACGTTCGCGAACTTCGATGGTTGCGCCGACCGGCGTTTCCAACATGGTCATTTGAGTCGTTGTTTCCTTTATTGCCGCTTACGTTATCCGTCCGCCATTTCGATGACGGGCGATCGGACGCCTAACGGCGGTGTAGTGTTGTTAGCGCGAGTAGTACTCGACGATAAGCTGTTCGTCGACCGGCGTGTCGATCTGCTCGCGCGGAGGCGGTTGCAGCACCTTGGCGATCTTCTCTTCATCGTTCCATTCAAGCCACTCAGGTGGCCGCCGGCTCTGCGCCACTTCGAGATTCGATCCAAAGACCGGCGACTTCAGGCTCGCCGGCGCGATTGTGATCGTGTCGCCCGCTCGCACGATGTACGACGGGATGTTCACGATGCGGCCGTTGACTCTGAAGTGGCGATGTGTGACGAGCTGTCGCGCCTGCGCGCGACTCTGCGCCAGGTTCAGCCGGTAGACCACGTTATCGAGTCGCCGCTCGAGCAGTTGCAAGAACGTGCGCCCGGTTTGGCCCGGAACGCGCGCGGCCTCGCGGAAATAGTTTCGGAACTGTGTCTCATGGACGCCGTAATAACGGCGCATCTTCTGCTTCTCACGAAGCTGACGGCCGTACTCCGAGACCTTCGTCCGCGATTTGTTGCCGGTCGTTTTCTGACCGGGAGCCGTGCCGCGTCGCTCGACTGCACACATGCGGGAAAGACAGCGGTCGCCCTTGAGGAACAGCTTGATTTTTTCGCCCGTTTTACTGGCCGCGGTTTCGCGGCGGCAGAGCCGGCAAACCGGCCCGGTATATCGCGACACCGGCTTACACCCGGCGCCGCTTCGGCGGGCGGCAACCGTTATACGGTATCGGCGTCACGTCTTTGATCATCGTGATCTCGAGGCCGGCGGCTTGAAGCGAACGAATCGCGGCCTCTCGCCCGGCGCCCGGCCCTTTGACCAGGACTTCGGTGGACTTCATCCCGTGTTCCATCGCTTTGCGGGCTGCCGCTTCGGCCGCCATTTGAGCAGCAAACGGCGTAGACTTCTTCGATCCCTTAAAGCCGAGATTTCCGGCGGAGGCCCATGAGATGACCCCGCCATGAGGATCGCTGATCGTTACGATGGTATTGTTAAACGAGGCATGGACGTGCGCGACGCCCGCCGCAACGTTCTTTACTTCGCGTTTCTTGCGCGACTTCGTTTGCTTTTTGGCAGCCAAAATCTCTCCCGATTTACGACGTGATGGGGCACTGGCGCCCGGAAGGCGCCAAGAAGGTATCTTACCCCAGCGGGTGCGGCCCGGTCAAATCGAGGGGCCCGGTCGATACGACCGAGCCCCCGCTAGCTCAGGACCTAATGTCATCCTGAGCCCTTCGACTTCGCTCAGGACAAGCTCTGTCGAAGGTAGCTACGGGTAGAGAATCCGGAAACCCAGCCCGGCGAACGGCCCATTATAGCTGCGATTGACCGGAGCGTTCTGTTTGTTGCTCCAATTGTCGCCCATCCAGCCGAGATCGATAAAGATCGGGCTCTTCCCGATGACGTAATCGACTCCGACCTGATACTTGAGAACGTTGTAGGCAAGATTATATGAGGTCGGATTAATGCTGGCGGTGGAGAGATTGTTGTACGTCCCCTTGGCGTTCGGATAGTACCAAACGTTGCCGAAGAACGAGAGCGGCTGGTTGAGATCCGGCAGCTTCTCCGCACCGAAACCAAACGTATTCATATTCGGATAGCCGTAGTTGTTCGAGAGCCACATGTAGCCCACGCCGATGTAGATTCGGGGCTGTAGAACTCGCACGGCAAACCGCGCCTCGGCATCCTGGTCGTTGAGCGGCTGCGAGACGAGAACCGGTGAGCTGCCTTGCCCTCCGATGGTCGTAACGTAGCATTCCGGATAGTAGGTAGACGAGCCCGCAATCCTACCGTTACAGTTGTGCGGATACTGGTAGCGCTCGAACGTACCCTCGAGCATGAACGGAATGCTGCCGAGACTGAACTCACCCGCGCCGCGCACGGCAAACGAACTCGTGCCGGTGTTGCCGGGACTAAATTCGTTGTACACCTTGGGCGAGATGATGTAGTCGCCGGCTACGAAGAACTCGCCCGCGAGCGGCCGAGGCGTCGGCGGCGGGGGCGGTGGTGCCGGCGGCGGTGGTGCCGGCGGCGGCGGAGCCGGGCTCGGCGGCGGCGTCGCCGGTAAGTACCGGACGACCACTAGGTGGCGATCTGCCACCCACAGCACGTATGCGCCCATGCCTTCTGAAATAACGCGGACGGGCACGAGCACGACGCCCTTATAGACCATCGGCGGCACGTCGAGAGGACGCGATTCGCCGTTGATGACTACCTCCGGCTTGCCAACGGTGACTTTCACCTCGGCGCCGGGTTTCGATACGGTTGCGGTCTGACTTCCCGCATCCCAAGTAACCGTCGCGCCCATTTGCTCGAACATCGAACGCAACGGAATCAACAGCGTTCCGCCTTGGACGAGCGCGGACAACACGCGTCCCTGCTTGTCGATGTCGGGCCTGCTATAGACGTGATGGTCGTTATAAAGAATCGGAATTTGGCCGGATGGCGGGGATCCAAAGTCCGCCGTTGGCGTTGAACTCATCTGCGCGACGCTGCTACCATTGTTTCCAGACGTCGCGTTCGAAGGGGCCGCAACCGCACTTAACCCGCCGAGCGCTACGAATAGCGCGGCGAGTAATCCGGTGCTCAGTCGTTTCACGAGTGCCTCCTTAATGCTTGAAGGCGAGTGGCGCCCGAAGCGCAGCCACTCGCAATAAAGACACGATAACCGCTATTTCCCAAGGTCGCAACGTCGCAAACGCCCCCTTACGCAGGCTTCGCCTCAAACTCTCACGGAAAGCCAATCCAGGCTCATGCTGCCGAACGCATGCATGCCGTCAAAGCAAAACGCCGGCTGCGTCATGCAGCCGGCGTCGCCAGAGAGCGTCTCTCCGTTAGAAGGGGAGGTAGAACCCGAGGCCGGCGTACGGCCCGTTGAACGTGTATGAGATCGGAGCGTTATTCTTATTAGCCCCGTTCTCTCCGGCCCAGCCGAGATCGATTGCGACTGCCGGGATGAATGCCCACGAGATCCCAACCTGATACTTCAGGAGGTTGTACCCAAGGCCATACGTCGTGTTCGGCGGACCCTCGGTCGAGGTCGTAGTGTACGACCCGTTAACGTTGGGATAGTAGAACACGCTGCCGTAGTAGTTGAACGCATGTCCGGGATCCGGCAACTTTTCGATGCCGCCGCCGACCGCGTTCATGTTCGGGTAACCGAAGTTGTTCGAGTTCCATATATACCCGACCGCGATGTAGACGTGCGGCTGGAAGACCCGGAAGCCGAGACGGACGTCAAAGTCGCGATTGACTGCGGTGAACTGCGGCACGTAGGCCGAACCGCGGCTCCCGATTGTGGTCACATAGCACTGTGGTCCAGCGGCGTAGCCGGCCGATTCCGGCACTCCGCAGTTGTGCGGGTACTGCCAGTTCTTATAGTCCACTTCGACCATGAACGGCAGACCGCCGGCGTTAAACTCCACGCCGCCGCGAGCAGTCCATGAGCCATTGGCCTGATTGCCCGGAGCGAACTGGTTGTAGATTTTCGGCGAGATTAGATAATCGCCAGCCACCCAGAACAGATTGGCCGGTTTCGGCGGCGGCGGCGGCGGGGGCGGCGGGGGCGGCGGCGGTGGTGCCGGCGGCGGCGGAGCCGGGCTCGGCGGCGGCGTCGCCGGTAAGTAGCGCACGACCACTAGGTGGCGATCTGCCACCCACAGCACGTATGCGCCCATGCCTTCTGAAATAACGCGGACCGGCACGAGCACGGCGCCCTTATACATCATCGGCGGCACGTCGAGAGGACGCGATTCGCCGTTGATGACTACCTCCGGCTTGCCAACGGTGACTTTCACCTCGGCGCCGGGTTTCGATACGGTTGCGGTCTGACTTCCCGCATCCCAAGTAACTGTCGCGCCCATCTGCTCGAACATCGAACGCAACGGAATCAACAGCGTTCCGCCCACGACCAGCGCGGACAATACTCGTCCTTGCTTGTCGATGTCGGGCTTGCTGTAGACGTGATGATCGTTAAAAAGAATTGGAATTTGGCCGGATGGCGGGGATCCGAAATCCGCCGTTGGCGTTGAGCTCATCTGCGCGACGCTGTTGCCATTGTTTCCAGACGTCGCGTTCGACGGAGCCGCAACCGCGCTTAACCCGCACACCGCTACGAATAGCGCTGCGAGTAATCCGGTGCTCAGTCGTTTCACGAGTACCTCCTTAGAAGATTACGTTTTGGCGATAAGGGGCTTCCTTACCGCATGCCAATAGACGAGCGGGCGCCCGAAGCGCTACCTCTCGCTACAAGGACACGATACGCGTTATTGGTCGATTACGCAACGTGGTAAGCGCCAGAGCCAGGCGGCCCCGACTAACGTCTCACACAACGCCATGGCAAACGCGACCCGCGGGGCTTCATGCCCCAGGCCCAGCCGTAGGGCCTGCAAGATCGCCGTCGTCACCGCTGGGGCGATGATCTGCGGCAAGACGATGGCGAGGTTCCAGATCCCCATGGCTGCCGCCATGGCGTTCATGGGTAGCAGCCGGCAGGCGATTGCCCAGTCGGCCACGAGGAAGACTCCCCAGCCCAAGCCGGCAAGCAATGTCGCCCCGACCACGGCGGCGAGGCTGTGCGAGCCGATGAAGAGCGCCAACGCCAGGATGAACGCCGCTGCTCCCGCTGTCGCGACGAGCCGCTTGTCCAAACGATCGCTTGGGCGTGCAGCGAGTGCCGCGCCCACCGCACCCACGAGCGTAAAGCTGACGATGAGTATGCCGGTCTCACGCCGCCCGTCGGCCAACGTCGCCGGCCCGAGCACACCGTTGACGTAGAAGAGCAGATACCCCAGCAGAGTATAAAAGCCAACGTACACGAGCGCGCGCGAAATAAACAAATCCACGAACGCTCGCGTGACCGGCCGCCGTTTTTCGACTCCGGCCGGCGAGACGCATAACGTCAGCCGTCGCACGTGCGCGGACGTGACGAGACACGTCGCGAGCAGCAGCGCGCTCAAGGCTGCGCCGAGCCAACGCGCATTAACGATGAAACTTGCGGCCAGCGCCCCGATTGCATTACCCGCACCCTGAAAAGCGGCCATCCACGAGGATGCGATGCCGGTGCGATTCCGCTCGACGAAATCCGGAATAATCGCTTGATAGGGTCCGATCGCGAGGTTGAGGGCGGCTTGCACGGCGACGTAGGCAATCGTCAGCGCCACCAGCGTGTGGGCACCATAGAAGAATCCGATCGCGCCCGCGCCCCCAACCGCGCCGATGACATAGAACTCGACACGCCGGCTACCTTTCCGGCGACGCGTGTCGGAGTAGAAGCCGACGACGACTTGCACGATCGCCGCGACGATTGCGCCGGCCGTAGCCAAGCGACCGTAGGCAATGAGTTCGTTCCCCGGGGCAAGTTCGATGGTGCGCGATTGCAGCGAAATTCCCAGCAACGCACCCCAAACCGCCTGAATGCCAAGCCAGAAAAGTGCGAGCCGAAACGGACTAACGGTGCGCTGTTGCATAAGCGTATTCCGCCGCTGTATCGACATCGAAGGCTAGCTCCGCGGCGCAACCGCGCACCGCGCGCGCCGGCATCTGCAAGACCCGCTGCGCCGTCTCCTCCAAGTCCGTGATGCTCAACCGCCCCACCGCGAAGCGAATCAATGCCAAAGGACCGACCAGGCTTGCCATCCGCCACGGACGTTTGCGCGACTCGAATAAAGCGGTTGCCGCTCCTGCGAGCCGCCGCGCGCTATCGGGAGGCAAGAAAAAGATGCCGCCGTTGACCACGCGCTCTCCAGCCAGCGTAATTCCGCAGGCCGGCGCCTGCGGAAAGCGAGTGGCGTACTCGGCAAACTCAACCAGCGGCACGGCAAGCGAACCGCCAGGAATTCGTCGCGTGAAGTCTCGGATTGCCGCAGCGTTGATGTACGGCAAATCGCTCGTCGCATAAAGCAATGGCTCTCCGTCTTCGGGCCACGCTCGCAGCGCCCGCAAGAGATTCTCGCTTCCCGAGGAGCTTTCGTCGATAAATCGCTCGACGGCGGCCCCGCAGGCACTGCGGACTTCGTCGCCGCCGACCACTGCGATCCGAGTCGCGCCGCTACCCCGAAGTGCGTCGAGCACGCGCTCCAGCATCGTTGTGCCATGCAACGAAGCCAGCGCCTTGACCCGCGTTCCGGCGGCGGATGCAAAGGCACCGTCGATTCGGCCTCCCGCGGTGACGACCGCTTTCACGGAGGCAGGTTACTTCTTGGCTATCGTTTTCTTCTTGCCGGCGACGGTGCGCTTCGGACCCTTACGGGTGCGAGCGTTCGTCTTGGTTCGCTGTCCGCGAACCGGCAGGCCGCGACGGTGGCGAATGCCGCGATAGCATCCGATATCCATCAAGCGTTTGATGTTGCCTTGGACTTCGCGGCGCAGATCTCCCTCGACTCGCAGCGAAAGCGCGTCGATCGCGTCGCGCAGCTTCTTCTCGTCCTCTTCGCTGAGCGCTTTGACGCGCGTGTTCGGATCGACGCGCGCGAAGTCGAGCAGTTTGCGCGCGGTCGTTTCGCCGATACCATAGATATAAGTAAGCGCAACTTCCACGCGCTTTTCGCGCGGCAGATCGATCCCAGCGATACGAGCCATATTTTATTCTAAATTCCTTTTTAATCCTGAGCTTGTCGAAGGGCCTTTTTAATCCTGAGCTTGTCGAAGGGCCTTTTTAATCCTGAGCTTGTCGAAGGACCTTTATCCTTGAACCTGTTTGTGTTTTGGATTGACGTCGCAGATCACCCGCACTTTTCCGTGCCGCCGTATGATCTTACATTTTTCACAAATTTTCTTGACCGATGGTCTAACTTTCATCTTTAAAATACCTTTTTAATCCTGAGCCCTGTCGAAGGGCCTTAGTTTCCCGTCATCTTTCGACGGAGCCTGTCCTGAGCGCAGTCGAAGGGCTCAGGATGACACTGGGGCGGTACCGTTCGAGCTCCGGATCCTCTGCGTAGTCGCGCAGCGTCAGAATCTGGGGCCCGTCCTCCGTCACCGCGATCGTGTGCTCGAAGTGCGCTGCGAGTTTACCATCTGCGGTAACGACTGTCCAGCCGTCCTCCAGAATCCGGACCTTGGGTCCTCCCTGCGTGATCATCGGCTCGATGGCCAGCACCAAGCCGGCTCGCAGCTCCAGTCCTGTCCCCGCGTCGCCATAGTTGGGGACTTGAGGCTCTTCGTGCATCGCGCGACCCACGCCGTGCCCGACGAGCTCGCGGACAACGCCGAAGCCCTGCGCCTCGGCGTGGGCCTGCACCGCGGCCCCGATATCGCCGAGTCGCCTGCCGCGCTTCATCTGGGCGATCCCCAGCGTCAGGCACTCCCGCGTCACCTCGAGCAGGCGTTGCGCCGTTTGAGAAACGTTGCCGATCGGAATCGTCACGGCGCTATCGCTGACGTAACCATCGAGCGTCGTTCCGATATCGATCGAAAGCAGATCGCCGTCGCACAGTTGCCTCGTCCCCGGAATTCCGTGGACGACTTCGTCGTTCACCGAAGCGCAGATCGATCCGGGAAATCCGTTATAACCCTTAAACGTGGGGATGCCGCCGGCGTCACGAATCCCACGCTCGGCGAGGCTATCTAACTCGCCAGTCGTCATACCCGGCCGCGCGGCTTTCATGAGCCCGGCCAGCACGCGCGAGGTAATCTTGCCGCTCGCGCGCATGATCTCGATTTCGCGCGGTGATTTCAGCGTTACCATCTCGCCCCCGGAACGTGCGTGGTGCCGATGGCAGCAGCGATCCGTTCGGCCACGGCCTCGACGCTCGCCAGCGCGTTTACGTCCACGAGCTTGCCGGTCTTCCGATAATATTCGATCAGCGGCCTGGTCTGCGCATCGTAGACGTCGAGGCGCGTGGCGACGGTCTCGGTGCTATCGTCATCGCGCTGCACCAGCTCGCCGCCGTCGTCGTCGTCAATGCCGGCGACCTTCGGCGGGTTGGTCAAAACGTTGTACGTCCTACCGTTGCGCGGATTCGTCCAACGCGACGCGAGACGGCCGATGAGCGTCGGCCGGTCGGCGGTGAAGAGAATCGCGGCATCGAGCGGCCATCCGCGACGCGCGAGCAGCGCGTCGAGTGCCTCGGCTTGTACCACGTTGCGCGGGAAGCCGTCCATGACGAAACCGGTGGGCAGTCTGCGCAGCTCGCGTTCGATCATGGCGATCACCAGCCCGTCGGGAACCAACTCGCCTCGCGCCATGTAGCCTTCCGCTTGTCGCCCGAGTTCCGTTTGCTCGACGCAGTTACGGCGCAGCAGGTCTCCGGTCGAAATTTGTTCCAGGCCGAATCGCTCGTGAAGGATGCGCGCCTGTGTCCCTTTGCCCGCGCCGGGCGGCCCAAGAAAAACGACGCGCACGACTTATCCTTGCGTTCCTATCGCTTGATGAATCCGCGATAGTCGCGCATCGCCAAGCGCGCTTCGATCTGCGTGATCGTATCGAGGGCCACGCCGACGACGATCAGCAGCGAGGTCGAGCCGAGATAGAACGTGGTCACCGAAAGGCCGCGCTGCAGCGCTCCCGGCAAAACCGCGAGCAGTCCGAGATAGATCGCAGCCGCCGTAGTGATTCGCATCAGGATCCGGTTGAGGTAATCCACGGTGGGCTGGCCGGGACGGATGCCGGGAACGAAGGCGCCCGTCTTCTTGAGATTGTCAGCCACGTCGCGCGTGTTGAGGACGATCGAGCTGTAGAAGAACGTGAAGACCACGACCAACAGAAAATAGACGATGTTGTAAAGGAAGCCGTTGGGAGTAAACCAGACGTTCAGCCACGCCGAGAAGCCCTGCATTCCCCGTTCGATCGCCGGCCAAAGACCGGTGCCGACGACCGCCTGACCGCGACCGAACCACGACAGCGCTTGTTGCGGCAACAGTAAGATCGAGATGGCAAAGATGATCGAGATGACGCCCGCATTGTTGAGACGCAATGGAATGTAGGTCGATCGCCCGGCGAACATCTTGCGCCCGACCGTCCGGCGCGCTTGCTGGACCGGCACCCGGCGCTGTCCTTGGTAGAGGAAGATGATCGAGATGATGATGATGATCGCGGTGGCGATATAGAGTAGCAAGTTAAGCAGAGACTCCGCGCCCTGGCTGGCCGAGGCGTACGTCTGCGTAACGTACTGCGGATAACGTAAGACGATGCCGATGAAGATGATCAGCGATACGCCGTTGCCGATGCCCTTGTCGCTGATCTGCTCGCCGAGCCACATCAGGAAGAGCGTGCCGCCTACCATCGCGACGATTGCGTAGAGCAGATACCATATGCTCGTGTCGTAAAAGACTCCGGAGCGCTCCATCGAGATCGCCATAAAGGTCGCCTGAATCGTGCCGAGTACGATCGTCAGCCAACGCGTGTACTGGCTAATCTTCTTACGGCCTTCCTCGCCGCCTTTCTTCGCCATCTCTTCGAGCTGCGGCATAACGACCGTCATGAGCTGCATGATGATCGACGCGTTGATGTACGGGGTGATGCCCATCGCGATGATCGAAAGCTTCTGCAGCGCACCACCCGACAGGAAGCCGAGCAGGTTATAGAAGGCGCCGCTCTGCAACACGCGCTGCCACGCTTCCTGGTTCACGTTGGGCAGCTGCACGTGGATCATGAAGACGAACCACGCAAACGCGAAGAAAACAAAGAGAATCCGCTGACGGATCTCCGGCACGAGCACCGCCGCCCGCAGGTTATCAAACACTGGTTATCGCCCCGTTATCCTTCGCCCTGAGCGCCAGTCGAAGGGTCAGGACACTGGGAGAGGTCGGCCCCAGCGACTGCCAACGTTTCGCGTGCGCCCTTTGAGAAGAGGACGTCGCGGAAACGCAGACCCGACGGAAGGGCGACGCTAGGCCCCGTGTCACCGAGAATTTTTACGCCGTCGCGCAGCGCCTTGAGGACCCCGCGTTCGCGCAGAGACTCCGGCGAGATTTCAATGCTCGCGTCCCACTGTGACAGCCGGCTCAGCTTTACGACCGCGAGACGCGTGCCGAAGTGACCGGTGTCGCGCGCCTTCTGCGAATAGCCGCGCCCGTGCGGTAGACGACGGGCCCACGGGGTTTGACCGCCCTCGAAGGCCGGACCCTTGCCACCGCCGGAACGGACGGTTTGACCCTTGCCGCCTTCGCCACCGGTCTTGACCATGCCCGAGCCGTGACCGCGACCGATGCGCTGGCGCTTGGGCCGGCTGCCCGGTGCGGGTTTGAGGGCGCCGAGTTTGAGAATTTCTTTTTCTGCCATGTTTTTACGCCGCGTAGATTTCCTTAACGGTTTTGCCGCGCATCGCGGCAACTTGCTCAACGGTCCGCAGCGAAGCAAGCGCAGAGACGGTCGCCCTTACCACGTTGATCGGATTGGTCGTCCCCAAACACTTCGTGAGGATGTCGTGGATGCCGGCCAACTCGAGTACGGCGCGCACCGATCCGCCGGCGATGACGCCGGTACCGGGCGCGGCCGGCTTGAGCAGAATCGTCGCGGCGCCGAGTTCGTGGCGCACCTCGTGGGGAATCGTTCGCTCGACCATCGCGACGGTGATAAGACTCTTGCGAGCCGCCTCGACGGCCTTGCGAATTGCCTCGGGCACCTCCGCCGCCTTGCCGATGGCGAAACCAACCTTACCTTTGCGGTCGCCGACGACGACGAGCGCGCTGAAACTAAAACGTTTGCCGCCTTTGACGACCTTCGCAACGCGATTGACGCGCACGACCGTCTCTTCAAAGCCACTATTGTCGCGATCGCGACCTCGGTATTGCATCAGAAAGTCAACCCCGCTTCGCGGGCAGCGTCTGCAAGCGCGCGTACGCGGCCATGGTATTTGTATCCGCCTCGGTCGAAGACGACTTGCGAAATGCCGGCTTCCTTCGCTTTGCTTGCGATCGCGGAGCCGACGGCCTGGGCGGCCGCAAGATTCGTCTTGGAGGTCAACCCCGTTGCCAGCGATTCGTCGAGCGTCGACGCCGTCGCCAGCGTATGTCCCTTGGCATCGTCAATAAGCACGGCATAGATATGATGCAGGGAGCGGCGCACGAAAAGCCGCGGCCGCTCCGGCGTGCCGGAGATCTTCTTTCGAAGACGGACGTGGCGCTCGCGCCGAGCCACCCCTTTACTGATCACTTCTTGCCAGCCTTTCCGGCCTTACCAAGTTTCTTGCGAATTCGCTCGCCTTCGTAGCGGATACCCTTGCCCTTATAAGGCTCGGGCTCGCGCAAGCGCCGGATGTCGGCGGCGACTTGGCCGACGGCCTGCTTATCGATGCCGTCAACGTGAATCTTTGTTTGGCCCTCGACGGAAAGCACGACGCCCGCCGGCGCTTCGAAGGCAACTGGATGCGAGTAGCCCAAGCTCAATGTCAGCTTCTCGCCCGACTTCGCGACGCGGTAACCCACGCCGCTGATCTCCAGACTCTTGCGAAAGCCCTTGCTCACGCCCTCGACCATGTTGGCGATCAGCGTGCGCGTCAAACCATGGGCGCTGCGATGCTCCTTTGCATCGCCCTTGCGACCGACGAGGATTCTTCCGTCTTCCAGTTGGACGTCGATGACGCGGGAGAGGATCTGCTGACGCAGCTCTCCCTTCGGGCCACTGACGCGCACGACGTCGTCGTCAACGTTCACGTTGACGCCGGACGGCAGGACCACGGGCAACTTACCTATGCGAGACACGGCCGCACCACCTTACCAGACGTATGCAAGAACCTCTCCTCCGACGCCTTGCTTCTTCGCACGTTTCCCCGACATGATGCCTTGCGGCGTCGAGATGATCACCAGACCGAGTCCGCCGAGGACTCGCGGTATCTCCGTCTTGCCCGTGTACACGCGCAACCCGGGACGAGAGATGCGGCGAAGACCCGTGATGATCTTCTCCTTCTCCGGGCCGTACCGAAGCTGAATTCGAATCTTGCCCTGCGGACCTTCCGCAACCCGTTCGAAGCTCTCGATGAAACCTTCATCTTGCAGAATTTGCGCGATGGCCTGTTTCGCTCGCGAGGCCGGCACGTCGACCGTCTTGTGGTTGGCCGTGTTGGCGTTGCGGATGCGCGTCAGCATATCGGCAATCGGGTCGGTTATCGACATGTGCTCGCCCTCCTTACCATGAGGCCTTCGTGACGCCGGGGACCACGCCGGAGTGCGCGTTCTCCCGGAAGCAGATCCGGCACATGGCAAACTTGCGCAGATAGCCGCGCGGACGCCCGCAGGACTTACAGCGATTGTGTCCGCGCACGGCGAACTTCGGCGTCCGCCGCGACTTAACGATCAAACTGGTCTTTGCCATAACTCTACCTTTGCGGTCCCGTGGGCGTCGAAGCGGCCTTCTGCAATGGCAAGCCCATCGCAACCAAAAACTCCGAGGCCTCTTCGTCGGTTTTGGCCGTCGTGACGATCGTGACGTCCATGCCACGCGTCTTGTTGACCTTGTCGTAATTGATCTCCGGAAAGACCAGCTGTTCGCGCAAGCCTAAGTTGTAGTTGCCGCGACCGTCGAACGACTTCGCCGGAAGGCCGCGAAAATCGCGGATACGCGGCAGAACCACGTTGAAAAGCTTGTCCACGAAGACGTACATCCGGTCGCCGCGCAGCGTCACCTTAGCGGCGATGTTCATCCCGGCGCGCAGTTTGAACGCCGCGATCGATTTTCTTCGCCTTGGCAACCACGGGCTTTTGGCCGGTGATCGCGGTTAGCTCGCTGACCGCGGCATCGAGCGCTTTGGGATTGACGATCGCCTCGCCGACGCTCATATTGACGACAACTTTCTCCAACTTCGGAATTTCATTGACGTTCTTGTAGCCAAAACGTTCCTGCAGCTGACCGCGAATCTGCTGCTCGTAGCGCTCTCTGAGACGCTCTGCCATCGCTTACGCTCCCTTTGCCGACTCGCGCGCGGGCTCACCGCAGCGCGCACAGATGCGATGCACGGCGCCATCGGTGCTGCGGCCGCGACGCAGCCGCGACGGGGCTTTACATTTCTCGCAGACGTATTGCAGCACCGAAAGCGGCAGCGGAGCCTCCTTTTCGATGATGCCCCCGGTCTGCGACGCACCGCCCATATTCGAGCCCCGCGAAGCCTGCTGTTTGGTATGCCGCTTCACGACATTGGCGCCTTCGACGGTTGCCGTACCGGCCTCGACCTGCACGGCCTTCACGGTTCCGCGTTTACCGCGTTCCTTGCCGCGCCGAATCATCACCGTATCGCCCTTAACGACGTATGCTTTCGATGCCATCCTAAAGTACCTCGGGTGCCAGGGAAGCGATCTTCAAGAAGCCGCGCTCGCGCAGCTCGCGCATCACGGGCCCGAAGACTCGCGTGCCGCGGGGGTCCAAATTATCTTTCTCTCCCTTGATGATCACGCAAGCGTTGTCGTCGCAGCGAACCACGGAGCCGTCAACTCGCCGAATCGGCGCGCTGGTCCGCACGACCACGGCTTTTACGACCTGGCCTTTTTTTACCGCCGCGCCGGGAATCGCGCTCTTGACGGTGCCGACGATCACGTCTCCCACGTGGGCGTAAACGTGGCGCCCGCCACCGGTAATGTGAATTACGAGCAACTCGCGAGCGCCGCTGTTGTCGGCAACCTTCAGGCGACTCTCTTGTTGAATCACTTGGCCCGCTCCACGATCTCGACCAGGCGCCAGCGTTTCTCGCGCGACAGCGGCCGGCACTCCGCGATGCGGACGACATCGCCAATATTGGCTTCGTTGCGCTCGTCGTGCGCCTTGAAGCGAGTGGACTTGCGGACGATCTTTCCGTAGACGGAGTGCGGCACGCGCGTCTCCGCGACCACGACGATCGTCTTGTCCATCTTATTGGAAGCAACGCGCCCTTGCTTCACGCGTCTCTTTGCCCGGTCCATCTCGTGGTCCAGCGGCTCGTCTTGAACCACGACCGGGGTCGAGGAATTGTCAGGCTGCTCCATGCTCTCCCTCGGCGAGATGCTTCTCGAAAATGACGGTTTGAATTTGCGCGTACGAGCGGCGCATCGCGCGAATCTTGCTAAAATCGGTCAAATGACCGGTGCGCAGCGCGAATCGCAGAGTGAAAAGCTCAGACTTTGCGTCCCGAGCCTTCTGCTGCAGCTCCTTGACGGTGAGATCGCGCAATCCATCGAGCTCGCTTTTTTTCACGACGTTTCCTCGCGTGAGACGATCTTGGTGCCGATCGGGAGTTTTGCGGCCGCCCGCTCCAGCGCTTCGCGCGCGACGGCCGGAGCAACACCAGAGAGCTCGAAGAGTACGCGACCCGGCCTGACGACCGCGACCCAAAACTCCGGGTTTCCCTTGCCCGAGCCCATTCGTACTTCGGCCGGCTTCTTCGTCGCCGGTTTATCCGGAAAGACTTTGATCCACACTTTGCCGCCGCGCTTGATATGGCGCGTCATGGCGATACGTGCGGCCTCGATCTGACGGCTGGTCATCCAACACGGCTCCATCGCTTGCAAGCCGAAATCGCCAAACGTCAAGGAGTTGCCGCGGCTGGCCGCGCCGGTCATCCGACCGCGTTGAACTTTACGCCACTTCACACGTTTTGGAGTCAGCATTTTACTCGGTCACCTCCAACGGTGGAGCAGTTGACGGTTCGGGCGCAGCTACAGCGGGTTCGGGAGCAGCTGCCACGGGCTCGGGCGCGGGTGCCTCCGGCTCGGGAGCAACTGCCACGGGTTCGGGCGCAACTGCCACGGGTTCGGGCGCAACTGCCACAGGTTCGGGCGCGGGTGCCACGGGCTGGAGCGCCGGCATCGACGGTTCAGGCGCGGCGATAACGGGCTCGGAGGTTGCATCCGAGGGCGCAACCGTTCGAGTCACGGGGCCTGGAGGGCGAACGTCGCGTCGTCCGCGGCCGCCACGCTCGCGACGTTCGCGGCTAGGACGATCCCGAAGGTCTCCGTCGCCGCGAGGCTGATCCGGCAGCACTTCGCCGCGATAGATCCAGACTTTGACGCCGATGCGGCCGAACGTCGTAAAGGCTTCGACTTGCGCGTAGTCGATGTCCGCGCGCAGCGTATGCAGCGGCACTTTGCCATCGGCATTATGCTCGGTGCGTGCGATTTCGGCGCCGCCGAGGCGCCCCGAGACCTGCACTTTAATTCCACGCGCACCGGCACGCATCGTTCGCATGATCGACTGCTTCATCGCGCGGCGAAACGCGATTCGCTTTTCAAGCTGATCCACGATATTCTGCGCAACCAGCCGCGCGTCGAGCTCGGGGTGTGAAATCTCCATGACGTTGACGGCAACGGTCTTGCCGGTCAGCTGCTCGAGCGTCTTGCGAATCTCGTCGATACCGACGCCGCGTTTACCGATGATGATACCCGGCTTGGCCGTATTGACGATCACCCGAGCCTGATTGGCACGGCGCTCGATCTCGATCTTGCTGATCGAAGCGGAGCGCATCCAGCGATTGAAAGACTTACGAATGGCAATATCCTCGTGCAGCCATTCCACGTAGTGCTTTTTCTCGAACCAGCGGCTGTCCCAGGTCCGCGTAATTCCCAGGCGCATGCCGACCGGATGAATCTTTTGTCCCACTTAGGCTCCCTGGGCGCTTGCCGCGCGTTTGCGCGCGCCCGATTTTTTCCGAGGTGATTTCGCCGCCGAGGCGGCTGCCGGAGCTGCACGGCGCGTCACGCGCGCTGCCTGGACCGATGCTCCCGCGGTCTTCTTGCGGGGCTTTGCCGGCGGCGTCTCGCTTACGATCACCGTTACGTGCGAGAGGCGCTTACGCTTGAAATACGCGCGACCTTGCGCGCGTGGATCGATCCGCTTGGTGAAGCGGCCCCCGGGGCCACCGTTGACCGTAATGCGGGTAATGTAGAGATCGTCGGCATTCATGTCGTGATTGTTGCCCGCATTGGCCACCGCGCTCCGAACGAGCTTCTCGATCGGCTCGGCGGCAAAGACTTCGGCGAACTTCAAGAGCACGAGCGCTTCGCGCACGCTCTTGCCGCGAATGGCATCGGCGACGCGCCGCAATTTTCGCGGCCCGGTGCGTAAGAAGCGCAAGTGCGCGACGGCTTGCGATGGCCGCTCCGTCACGTTTTCACCGTCGCCTTATCGCCGCCGTGGCCGCGGAAGTGCCGCGTCGGAGAAATTTCGCCCAGCTTGTGACCGACCATGTTCTCGGTAACGTAAACGGGAATGTGCGTCTTGCCGTTGTGCACGCCGATCGTATGGCCGACCATCGTCGGCAGCACGGTCGAATCGCGGCTCCACGTCTTGATCACTCGCCGCTCGCGCGTCTCGTTGAGCTTCTCGATTTTCCGCACGAGATCGGGCGCGACGTACGGGCCTTTTTTCAGCGAACGCGACATTACTTCGAGCCTCTCCTACGAACGATCATCTTCGTCGTGCGCTTGTTGCGCCGGGTCTTCTTGCCCATCGTCATCACGCCCCACGGCGTCGTCGGCGGACGGCCCGAGGTCGAGCGCGCTTCGCCGCCGCCATGCGGATGATCGACCGGATTCATCGCAATGCCGCGCACTGACGGCCGCTTTCCGAGATGGCGCGAACGGCCCGCTTTACCGATGACTTGGTTTTCGTGCTCGACGTTGCCGAGTTGGCCGATGGTCGCGCGACAATTGATGTGGATACGCCGCACTTCGCCCGACGGCATCCGGACCTGCGAGTACTCGTCCTCTTTGGCCATCAGTTGTGCCGACACGCCTGCGGAACGCACGAGCTTGCCGCCCTCGCCGGGGCGCAGCTCGATGTTGTGGATTACCGTGCCCACCGGAATATTCTTGATCGGCAGCGCGTTGCCGATTTTAATGTCGGCGTTCGGCCCGGATTCGACGAGCTCGCCGGTGCGCAAACCCAGCGGGGCCAAGATATAACGCTTTTCGCCATCGCGGTAGTACAGCAGCGCGATGCGGCAAGAACGGTTCGGATCGTACTCGACGGTGGCGACCTTCGCCGGCACGCCATCTTTGGCACGCTTGAAGTCGATGATGCGATAGATCTTGCGCGTGCCGCCGCCACGATGACGCACCGTAATGTGGCCGTTGTTGTTTCGCCCCGAATGCTTCTTGCGGACTTCGATCAGCGAGCGTTCGGGCTCGACTTTCGACAGATCCGAAAAATCGAGCGTAGTTAAAAAGCGCTTACCCGGCGAAGTCGGCCGGTATTTCTTAACGGGCATTTTTATTGCTCAAAATAGTTCACTCCGCCAAGCTCGATCTTCTGACCGGCCTTGATTTTCACGATCGCTTTCTTGTAGTCGCTCATTTTGCCGCTAACCCGGACCCCTCGGCGCGCGGAGTTGCGCGACTTGCCTCGCACGTTGACGGTATTGACTCGCAAGACGTTGACGTGAAAAATTTCTTCGATCGCGTGGCGGATCTGCGTCTTTGTGGCCTTCGGGTTTACGACGAACGTATATTGCTGCCCGAGCGCGTCGGCCATCGCTTTTTCGGTGATTCGCGGCGCTACGATGACGTCACGAGCGTCCATCGGCTTGCTCCTGTTTTTCGGCAAGGCGCTGCGTAAGAGCGTCGTACGCAGCAGTCGTGAAAAGTAGCCGTTCGAAGCGAAGTACATCCTTGACGTCGAGCGCACCGTCGTCGGTGAAGCCGACTCGCTTCAGGTTCCGGCCGACCCGCTCGATCTCGGCTGCGTGGGCTTCCCCGCTGCGACAGACGATCAGCGTCGTGGGACCCACCCGCGCCGCCTTGGCGCTTCCGAAGAGCAGCTTCGCGAAGGCGGCCGTCTTTCCGATCGAAAAGTCAGCCGTCTCCAAAAGGGTGACGGCGTCGTTACGAAAGCGGTCGGCCAGCGCCGCAATGAACGCGACCCGGCGTTCCTTCTTATTGAGCGACTCGACGAAACTGCGCGGCTGCGGGCCGAAGATCACGCCGCCGTGACGCCACTGTGGCGAACGAATTGAACCCTGACGCGCGCGTCCCGTGCCCTTCTGCCGCCAAGGTTTGCGCCCGCCGCCCCGCACTTCATCGCGCTTGAGCGTCGATGCGGTTCCGGCTCGTGAGTTCGCAAACTCGCGGTGCACCGCCCGGTAGACGACCGTGAGCTTATCGCTAAAGTCTTCAGTGAGAACCGCGGGCGCTTCCATCTCGCGGACGACCTTGCCGGAGGCGTCAATGACGTTGGGCATTACGCTTTCGCCTTAGCTTTTGCAGAAGGACGACGCGCCTTGACGCTTTGCCGGACCACTACCAGGGCGTTCTTGCCGCCGGGCACGGCTCCGCGTACGAGCAAAAGATTTCGCTCTCCGTCGGCCCGCACGACTTCGAGATTCTGACACGTCGTGCGATCGACGCCGTAATGTCCGGGCCGGCGGCTGCCTAATACGGTGCGCCCGGCGTTGGTGTCGCCGTTGGAAGCTGGCTGACGATGAATCATCGAGCCGTGGCTTGCGCCGCCGCCGCTAAAGTTGTGACGCTTGATCGCCCCGGAGAACCCGTGGCCTTTGGAAACCCCAACGACGTCAACGCGGTCGCCCGGCTCAAAGCCGGAGACGGTCACGGCTTGACCGAGCTCGGACTCCGCTGCGTCGCCACGAAACTCGCGGACGAGGCGGACCGGCTCGACGCCTTGCTTCTTGAAGTGTCCAGCCTGCGCGCGGGTCAGGCGGCGCCGATTGATCGGCTCGAAGCCCAAGGCAACGGCCTCGTAGCCGTCCTTTTCCTTCGTTCGCAGACCGACGACCGTGCAGGGACCCGCCGCGATCACCGTGACCGGCACATATCGGCCGTCGTCGGTGAAGATGCTGGTCATCCCGACTTTACGGCCAAGGATGTTCTTCATTCGCCCGTTTCTGTGAGAATCGCCAGGCCACGGAGCCAGGCGTACTGTAGTAATTTTTTTCGCCGGCGCGCATTGGAAAGCGAACCGGCATGAACCGCAACTTCGGCAGTGTATCAGGGCCGCCGCGCGAGGTCAAGGCGCCCTGCTGGAATGGCCGCTTCCCGTGGGGCGCTTCCTATGTAAAGGCGCCCAGGCCGGTGATCTCTTTGCCCACGACGAGGGCGTGCATTTCGCTGGTGCCTTCGTAGGTCAACACCGATTCCAGGTTGTTCATGTGGCGGATGACCGGGTACTCCAGCGTGACGCCGTTTGCGCCGAGAATGGTTCGCGCCTGACGGGCGATCGCGAGCGCCTCGCGGACGTTGTTGAGTTTCGCCAGACTGACCTGCGACGGGTGGAGGCGACCGCCGTCTTTTGCCCGTCCGAGGTGCAGCGCCAAGAGCGCGCCTTTGTTCAACTCCAGAAGCATGTCGACGAGCTTCGCTTGGGTCATTTGAAAGCCGCCGATGGGGCGATCGAACGCAACGCGCGTCTTGCTGTACTCGAGGGCCGATTCGTAGCAGCTTCGTGCCGCGCCGATCGCTCCCCAGACGATGCCGAAGCGCGCTTCGTTCAAACAGGAGAGTGGCGCGACCAAACCATCCCCGAGCGGCAGCACTGCGTCGCCCGGAAGGCGGCACCCGGCCAGTACGAGCTCGCTCGTAACCGACGCCCGCAGCGACAGCTTTCGCTCGATGTTCGTCGCCGAAAAGCCTCGCGCGTCGCGTGGAACGATGAATCCCCGAATGCCCGCATCGGTTTGCGCCCAAACGATCGACAGATCGGCGATCGATCCGTTTGTGATCCACGTCTTCGTCCCGTCGATCACCCAATCGGATCCGTCCTTACGGGCGTAGGTTCGCATGCCGGCTGGATTGCTGCCGAAGTCCGGCTCCGTGAGGCCGAAACAGCCGATCAGCTCGCCTTTGGCCATCCGCGGAAGCCACGTCTGCTTCTGCGCCTCGTCGCCCCAGCGATGGATCGCGTACATCGCTAACGATCCCTGAACCGACGCGAAACTGCGAACTCCCGAATCGCCGGCTTCCAGCTCCAAACAGGCGATGCCATAGGCGACCGCGCTCGCTCCCACGCAACCATAACCCTCGAGGTGCATGCCCAGCAACCCGAGGCGCCCGAGCTCTAGGCCGAGCTCGCGCGGAAGCGTTCCTTCCTCGAACCATTGGGCGACGTTGGGCAGCACGCGGTCGCGCACGTAAGCGCGCACGGTATCTCGCACGAGCCGCTCTTCGTCGGAGAACAGCCCCGCGACGTCGATGAAGTCGACCGGGTCGGGCACGGAACTAACGCTTTAGAACGCGCGCGAGTTTGTCGAAGAGCGCCTCGGTCGAGCGCTCGAACTGATCCTCGAAGCGTCGCCAAAGCAATCGTCCGTCGGTGTCCGACAAGATCGCGTCAACGCGATATTCCACGACGGTCTCTTTGCCCAAGGTGGACAAGTGGAACCCGTGCGTCCCGTCGAGGCCTTCGTTTTGGAAACGCCAAACGATCCGCTCCTCGGGAGCGCTCTCATCCAAAATGCTGTGCATCCCCAGGTGCCACTCTTCGGTCCGGCCGGGCGTGAGGGGGCCGGGTGAGCGCATGAACGGCTGCGAGGCAAAGGGCCAGATCTGGTCGCCCGAGGTACCCATCTCTTCGAGCAAATGGTAGATGCGGCGCTTGGTGCCGTGGAACGAACGTGACCGGAGTTCGTGAAGGTCGATGGGCATGGCCGTTCGTTCGCGCAAGAACGCCGGAGCTACTCCTCGGGTTTTTTGACGAACGGCAGCTTCGCCGTCAAGAGCGCTTCCTTCTCCGCCAGCTTTGCCAGACTCTGGACCACGACGATTGCGACGACCGTTATGATGACGGCGTAGATCAGCTCCGCCAGCACGCCGTTGCCCGGCTTGAGAAAGAGCGCGATCGTGTCGCTAATGAATTTGTTCCACGCACCGGCGGCGATGAGACCGAAGGCGATCGTCGCCAGGCCGATCATCGTGCCAAGGTAGGTCGATTTAACTTCCATGCGGGCCTAATTAAATGGACGGGGGCGGATGCCTTCGCAGCTCGTGCGTCGCTAACCGTCGCACGGGGTGACGGTGACCGCCGAACCCATCGACCCGGTGTAGTTCTTTCCGCCGTCGCCGGTTCCACCGCCGATAACGTACTGTTTGAAGGCTTCAGGCGTCCCGGCGGGATCGCTGTTGTACGGAGGATAGCGAGGGTCGGTGAGAGGCTCCGTCTTGAGCGCACCATATTGGCCCGGAAGCTTGCTGTAGACCGCAGCGCCCCATCGCCATTTGATCGGGTGATCGTTCCTGCCATAGAACTTTGCCGACCAGGTCACGTTCGTGATGTCGCCGGGGAGGCGGTTACGGGTTTGGTATCCGATGTTGTCGAGGAAGACGGAGCCAATCGCGCCATAGGGCGCGACCATCGCCCAATGGTCACGGTACGGCGGGAAGCTCAAGCGGACGGCTTTGCCGCTATTGAGAACGAGGTCCATGTTCGGACCTTCAATCGTATAGCGCGTTCGCCCGACGCTAAACGTGACGAGCGATTGACGCATCGCGAGCCGAAGCGTCCTCTTCGCCCCCCGCTCGGTTAGAACGCTCGAAAAGAGAAGCCACGAACCCTTTGAAATCGGGGTTCCATTAAAGTTCCGGGACGAGGAGATGATCGCGCAAGCGTCCCGACGAGGAACGCCGGCGACGGGACCTTCCGCCCTCGAGATGCTCTGGCTCAAAGCACCCTGCGGGAGCGCTCCGCCGCTCGAGCAGCCGGCGAAAGCTAGCGTAAACAAAAGAACCCCTAAGGGGAATGCCTGTTGGGCTTTCATGCTGCCTTCCTGCTAACTAGATTGCGCGAGCGGGCTTCTCTAAATAGCAGTCAGTAACAGACTGGATGCGAAAAGATGACAGCCGCCGAGAGCCTTACTGGTTGTACAGTAAAGGTAGCATGTTCGATGCTAAGCCGTCAACAAAACGTCAACGTTTAGCGGCACCGAGGGGCCTTTTCCGAGGAGTTAGGCTTTGAGTTCGATGTCCACGCCGGCCGGAAGATCGAGATGCATCAACGCGTCCATCGTCTTCGGTGAGGCCTGCAGGATGTCGATCAAGCGCTTATGGGTACGCATTTCGAAGTGCTCGCGCGACTTCTTGTCGTTGTTCGTCGAGCGTTGCACGCAAAAGCGATTGATCTCGGTCGGTAGGGGCACCGGACCGCTGACGAAAGCGCCGGTGCGTTTGGCGGTCTCAACAATCCGCTCGGCCGATTGATCGAGCACTTTGTGGTCGTACGCCTTCAGCCGTATGCGGATCATTTGCTTCGCCATTACTGTACGGCGCTCTATTCGCTGACGGACGTTACAACGCCCGCCCCGACGGTGCGGCCGCCCTCGCGGATTGCGAAACGGAGACCCTCTTCACACGCGATCGGCGTGTGGAGCTCCACATCCATCTGCACGTTGTCGCCCGGCATGACCATTTCGACGCCGTCGGGCAGCTTGATCGTTCCGGTGACGTCGGTCGTCCGAAAATAAAACTGCGGACGATAGTTTCCGAAGAACGGCGTGTGTCGGCCACCCTCTTCTTTGGAAAGCACGTACACCTCGGCCTTGAACTTCTTGTGCGGCTTGACGGAGCCCGGCTTGGCCAGCACTTGGCCGCGCTCGATCTCGTTCCGATCGACGCCGCGAAGCAGCACGCCGATGTTATCGCCGGCGATTCCCGAGTCGAGGAGCTTCCGGAACATCTCGATGCCGGTCACGACCGTCTTCTTAGTCTCCTCTTTGAGACCGACGATTTCGACCTCTTCTCCGACCTTTACCTGACCGCGCTCGACGCGACCGGTTCCGACGGTGCCGCGTCCGGTAATCGTGAAGACGTCCTCAACGGGCATCAAGAAGGGCTTATCGACCTGACGCTCCGGCTGCGGAATGTAGTCGTCGATGGTGTCCATGAGCTTGAAGATCTGATCGGCGTCCGCGTCGCCCTTCCGCCCGCTCGAGTTGAGCGCCTTAAGGGCCGAACCGCGAATGATCGGCGTGTCGTCACCCGGGAAGTCGTACTGCGAAAGCAGTTCGCGGATCTCCAGCTCGACCAGCTCGAGCAGCTCTTCGTCGTCGACCATGTCCACCTTATTGAGGAAGACGACGATCCGTGGCACGCCGACCTGGCGCATCAACAAGATGTGCTCGCGCGTCTGCGGCATCGGGCCGTCGGTCGCGGCGACGACGAGGACCGCGCCGTCCATCTGGGCGGCGCCGGTGATCATGTTCTTGATGTAGTCGGCATGGCCCGGACAATCGACGTGCGCGTAGTGGCGCTTGGTCGTTTCGTATTCCTGATGCGAGATGGCAATCGTAATCCCACGCTCTTTCTCTTCGGGAGCGTTGTCGATCTGATCGACGCCGACTTTCTGCGCGAGCCCCTCTGTCGAAAGGCAATGCATGATCGCAGCCGTCAGCGTCGTCTTTCCATGATCGACGTGACCCGTCGTGCCGATGTTGACGTGCGGCTTATTCCGCTCGAACTTTTGTTTAGCCATCTCTTTCCTTTCACGTGCGCGTTACACTTCGCGTAACGCTTTGGCGCTACGCCTCGCTTCCGGGACCTTCGCCCCGGAACGAGGCTGCGCGCCCCCGCGCCTACTCCGCGGCGCGGGTCCCCAGTTAAGAATCGTTCCCGCCCACTTCGCGGCGTGGGTCCCCATTTTTAGTGCACTACACTAACGAGCAGTGCGCCTTATCACCTAGTACACGGGTCCAGGCGTACTGGACGCCTCTTTTTTCCGCCTTACGCGGTAAACGCCCCCATCGAGGGGGCGCCACGACCCGAATAGTACCAATGAAAACCCGCTAAGTCAACGTGGTCCTGAGCTTGCCTTTACTGCTGCAAACCCTGCTTATGCCGGCGCCAGTTTCTTGCCGGCAGCTTTGGCCACGATCTCTTCTTCGACCGACTTCGGCGCCTTTTCGTAGTGCGAGAACTCCATCGTGTACGTCGCCCGGCCCTGAGTTGCGGAACGCATGTCGGTGGCGTAGCCGAACATCTCCGAGAGCGGCACGTGCGCCGTGATCACCTGGGCGCCGCCCGGCGCCTCTTCGGTGGCATGGATCGCGCCACGGCGGCGGTTCAGGTCGCCGTTGATCGCGCCCATGTACTCCTTAGGCGTCGTAACCTCAACCTTCATAATCGGCTCGAGCAAGATCGGGCCGGCCGCGCGGTTTGCTTCTTTCCAGGCCATCGAGGCAGCAATCTTAAAGGCCATTTCCGACGAGTTCGACCTCGTGGTAGGACCCGTCGAAGGCCACGACCTTAAAGTCCATGACCGGAAAGCCCGCAAGCACGCCGCTTTGGGCCGACTCTCGGACGCCTTCCTGGACGGCTTTGCTGTACTCCTTGGGAACGGCGCCGCCGACGATCTTCCATTCGAAGACGAACCCGGTGCCGGGCGGCTGCGGCTCCACGCGGAGCCAAACGTCGCCGTACTGCCCCTTGCCGCCCGATTGGCGTACGAAGCGCCCTTCCTTTTCGATCGTCTTGGTGATCGCTTCCTTATAGGCGACCTGCGGCTTCCCGACGTTGGCCTCGACCTTGAATTCGCGGCGTAAACGATCGAGGATGATCTCGAGGTGCAGTTCGCCCATGCCGGCGATGATCGTCTGCTGGGTTTCCTCGTCCGTGCGCATACGGAAGGTCGGGTCCTCTTGCGCGAGCCGCGTCAGCGCCAACCCAAGCTTATCCTGATCGACCTTACTCTTAGGCTCGATCGCCTGGTGAATGACCGGCTCGGGGAAGGTAATCGATTCCAGCGCAATCGGCGAGCGTTCGTCGCAGAGCGTGTCGCCCGTGCGGGTGTCGGAGAGTCCGACCGCCGCGGCAATATCGCCCGCACCGATGGCGTCGATGTCCTCGCGATGATTAGCGTGCATGCGCAGGATACGTCCGATTCGTTCCTTGCGCCCAGAGCGCGAGTTGAGCACGTAGCTGCCTTTGTTCAGCACGCCCGAGTAGACGCGAAAGTACGTGAGATTCCCGTAGGGATCGGTCGCGATCTTGAAGGCCAGCGCGCAGAACGGTTCGGCATCGTCGGTCTTGCGCGTGATTTCGTCGCCGGTTTTCGGCGCGCGCCCGACGATCGGTTTGGCCTCCAGCGGCGACGGCATGTACTCGACCACTGCATCGAGCAGCGGTTGGATTCCCTTATTCTTAAACGCGGAGCCGCAAAGCATCGGAAGAACCGTACCCTCGATCGTCGCTTTGCGGAGGGCGGTCTTCATGCGATCGATCGGCAGTTCTTTGCCGTCGAAGAACATCTCCAGCAGTTCGTCGTCTTGCTCGGCGATCGCCTCGACCAGATGCTGACGCCACTCCATCGCCAACTCGCGCAGTTCGCCTTCCACGTCCTCTTGCTCCGTCGTGGAACCGAGGTCGTCGGTGTAGACGACCGTCTTCATGGTAAAGAGGTCGACGATGCCGCGGAACTTGTCCTCGGCGCCGATCGGCACTTGAATGGGTACGACGCGCGCGCCCAGGCGCTCGCGAATCTTATCGACGACATTGAAAAAGTCGGCTCCGACCCGATCCATCTTGTTGACGAAGACGATCCGGGGCACCTTATATTTGTTGGCTTGGCGCCAGACGGTCTCCGATTGCGGCTGCACGGCCGCTACCGAATCGAAGAGCGCTACCAAACCGTCGAGCACGCGGAGCGACCGCTCGACTTCAACCGTGAAATCGACGTGCCCGGGCGTGTCGATGATGTTGATGCGCGTGTCGCGCCACGTCGTTGCGGTTGCGGCCGACGTAATCGTAATGCCGCGCTCCTGCTCCTGAACCATCCAATCCATCGTCGCGGCGCCGTCGTGGACTTCGCCCATCTTGTGCACGCGTCCGGTAAAGAAAAGAATGCGTTCGGTACAGGTCGTCTTGCCGGCATCGATGTGCGCGGCAATGCCGATATTCCTCGTGCGTTCGAGCGGATATTCCCTTGTTGCCATGGTCTTTTTAGTCTAGTAGTGCCGCTACCAACGATAATGGGCAAAAGCTTTGTTGGCTTCAGCCATCTTGTGCGTGTCTTCACGCTTCTTAATCGTGGCACCGGTGTTATTGGACGCGTCGAGCAACTCGCCCGCGAGCTTCTCTTCCATCGAGCGCCCGTTGCGGGCGCGCGCGAAGCCGATGAGCCAGCGCATCGCCATCGCCTGGCGGCGATCCGGCCGCACTTCCATCGGCACTTGGTACGTCGCGCCGCCTACGCGGCGAGGACGCACTTCCACCAAGGGCATCGCGTTGGAAAGCGCCTGCGAAAAAATTTCCATCGGATCGCGCCCGGTCTTTTCAGAGACGATCTCGAGCGCCCCATACGTGATGTGCTCGGCGGTCGATTTCTTCCCGCAAAGCATGACCTTGTTGATGAAGCGCGCCAGCACTTTCGAGTTGAACTTCGGGTCGGGCAGAATCTGCCGTTTTTGAGCCGGTCCTTTACGAGGCATTACTTCTTCTTCTCTCGCTTCGCGCCGTACTTGGAGCGGCCTTGCTTGCGGTTTGCCGTGCCCGCGGTGTCGAGCGTACCGCGAATGATGTGATAGCGAACGCCGGGCAGATCCTTGACGCGCCCACCGCGCACGAGAACGACCGAGTGCTCTTGCAAGTTATGACCGATGCCGGGGATGTAGGCGGTAACCTCTTCACCGTTGGTCAGCCTGACGCGCGCAACTTTGCGTAGCGCCGAGTTCGGCTTCTTGGGAGTAACGGTCTTGACTTGCGTGCAAACGCCGCGGCGTTGGGGATTGCCGGCTACTTCGAATGCACGGGTCGGCAAATCCGGATGGCCGGGCTTGGGCCCGGTCAGGATCACGCGAAATGCCCGCGTCTTGACCTTTTGCTCGGTCTTCTCTCGCCCGCGGCGCACCAGCTGGTTGATCGTCGGAATGGCTTGCTCCCCATAAAAGTAAACGACACAAACAACGGCCTCACCCGCAGGTGGGACCGAACACCAACTATATCAGGGCCTCTTTTGGGCGTCAAATGGGGGGCGCAATGGCGGCGAGCGGCGGACTGCATGAAAATCCGCGGTTAGGCGTTTTGGACGGCTTGCGCGGCCTGGCCGTCTTGCTTGTCCTTTGGTACCACGTGTGGGAAATCTCGTGGCTCTCGCCGCCGGACTGGCTCGCTTTCCTGCCCGCCACCGGCTTCACGGGCGTCACGCTCTTCTTCTTTCTCTCAGGCTTCGTCATCTCGTACCCGTTCATTCGAGCCGGCCAACTTGGGAGGCCCGAGCCCTCGTGGGGCCATTTCGCCTGGCGCCGCTTCATCAAGATCGTGCCATCCTACGTCCTCTCGATCGCGGTCGCATATGCGCTGGGCTACGCTCAGCGGCAACCGAACGCCGCGCTCCTGCCGGACCTCGCCACCCACCTGCTCTTCATTCATACCTGGTTTCCCGACCGGTACGGCAGCATCAACGGCGTTCTGTGGACGCTGGCGGTGGAGGTCGAGTTTTACTGCATCTTCCCGTTGATCTGGTGGGCGTTCCGGCGCCAACCATGGCTCTGCGCGGGAGCGATGATCGCGCTGGCTTGGATGTGGCGTGCTTGGATGGCGCACTGCTGCTACAGTACGCTCTTCGTGCAGTATGAAGAGAACCTCCCGGGATATCTCGATATCTTTGCGTTTGGAATGCTCAGCGCATATCTTTTCGTTTCACGCGCTACGCTGCTGCGAAGGCCGGCGGTACGTGGCATCGCGCCGCTCGTCGCCCTTGGCGGATTTGCGATGCTCGGCTTGCTGCTCGAGAACTGCTACATGACTAGATTTTCCGATCAGTGGTCGGGCGTTTGGCAGATCGATCACCGGCCACTGCTCGGCGTGGCATTTAGCGCAATCGCGCTAGGGTCGCTGGCGAGCCCGCGCTGGTGGCAGGTCCTTCTCGATAACGTGCCGATGCGTTTCCTCGCGGAGATCTCGTACAATCTTTACCTGTACCATCAAATCGTCGCGCGAGAACTGATCGCGCATCACATCCCGCCGTACACCGGGGATCCCCATTACGACGCGCAATGGCAAGCCCGATATACCGAGCTTGCTTTTGCACTTGCCATCGCGGTTGCGACGGTGACGACCGATCTTTTCGAACGCCCGCTACTGCGGCTGCGGGGTCCCCGCAATGCGCGAGAGTCGATTAAAGCTGCGACTTAAAAATGCTAGTCGCGAGCGCGTCGACGCCCGGAACGCGCACTTCTTTACCCTGGAATCCGGTAACGGTGGTCCAAATCCAAACGACCAACGCAAGTATCCAGAGGATCGGATAGAGCACCCAGAGATGAATGAAGCTTAATACGAACCCGAGGATGATGTAGAGCGCCCATATCGTGATGGACTGCGCCGCAGCCCACTTCACGAATTTATTCGTTCCGCCGCCGACGAGCATGATGATGCCGCCGAGAAGGCAGAACAGGTAAGCGAGCCCGGCCGCTACGTTCGGCTCGAGCCCGAACGGCGTATCTTTGGGAGGTTCGGTTACGGACATGAATGCTGCCCCTTTCGGCTCCAAAACGCAAGTGTAAACTTGTCGGGGTTGCTTTGCTTTGCGGCGGGGCCGAACCTTTATCTAGCGCTCGCTCGTAACAGGCTGCATCGCGAGCGTGTGAGAAAAGCCTGGCGGTGAGCCGGAAGATCGAACCCGAGGGGTGGCCCCGGGCCAGCGGGTACGCACACGGCATCGTGGCCGAGGGCCGGTTCCTCGCCATCGCCGGTCAGATCGGCTGGAACGACAGCCAAGAGCTGGTTGGCGACGACTTTCTCGAGCAAGCCGGGCAGGCGTTGCGCAACATCGTCACGGTGCTTCGCGCAGCGGGCGGCGAGCCCGCGGATCTCGTGCGGCTGACCTGGTATGTGACCGATAAGCAAGAGTATCGCGACAACGTCGCCGCCCTCGGGAAGGCGTATCGCGAAATCGTCGGCGCGCATTTTCCCGCGATGGCGCTCGTGCAAGTTGCCGATCTGCTCGAAGACGGCGCCAAAGTAGAAATCGAAGCAACCGCCGTCCTACCCCCCACTTCGTCACCCTGACCGCAGCCTTCGTCACCCTGACCGCAGCCTTCGTCATCCTGAGCGCGAGTTTGTCATCCTGAGCTTGTCGAAGGATGACAAACTCACATGAACCAGCGGCTCACCTTGTTGCGAAAGTCGTTGGCGATGTGCTATTGTCGGCCTAGTGTCGGGGCAGCAACACATCGAAACGCGCGAGGCGCTGCAGTAATGCAGCGCCTCGTTCTTTTTTATAGCCGGCGTGGTCGCTAGGTCATCCTTCGACAGGCTCAGGATGACAAAGTAGGAGGCGCTCAGGATGACAGGTGGGGAAGGCCTTCAGGATGGCGGGGTGCGGAGTTTATAGCGTTGGAGTTTGCCGGTTTCGGTTCGCGGGAGTTCGGTGAGGAACTCGATCTCGCGCGGCGCTTTGAACGGCGCGATCTGCGACTTGCAGAACTCGCGCAGCTCGTCGGCCTTTGCGTCCGTTGGTGCGCAGCCGTCCACGAGCACGACGAACGCTTTCACGAAGTTCGTCTCTTTCGCGGGATCGCGCTTGCCGACGACCGCAACCTCTTTCACGTCGGCGTGCGCGATCAGCGTTTGTTCGACTTCCGGACCTGAGATGTTGTAACCAGCCGAGAGAATCATGTCGTCCATGCGCGAGACGTACCAGTAGTATCCGTCGGGGTCTCGACGATACGCGTCGCCGGGATAGTTCCAGCCGCGCTGCACGTAGTTCCGCTGGCGGTCGTCTTGCAAATACTTGCAGCCCGTTGGACCTTTCACCGCGAGGCGGCCGACCGTACCGTCGGGAACCGGCCGCCCATCGTCATCGTGGATCTCGGCAACGTATCCAGGCACGACGCGTCCCGTCGCGCCGGCTCGCACTTCATGCTGCGGTGAACCGACGAAAATGTGGAGCATCTCCGTGCTGCCGATCCCGTCGAGAATCTCTAAGCCCGTCGTAGCGCGCCATTGCTCCCAGACAGCTTTCGGCAGCGTCTCGCCGGCGGATACGCACGCGCGCAGCGTTGAGAGATCGTGCTGAAGCGCTTTTGCTGCCATCGTCCGATAGGCGACCGGCGCGGTGAAGATCGTCGTGACTCCAAAGGCTGCGATCGCCTCGAGCAGTTCGATCGGGCCGGCTTTTTCCAGCAGGAGCGTTGCGGCGCCGGTGTGGAGCGGAAACAGCAGCAGACCGCCCAGGCCGAACGTAAACGCCAGCGGCGGACTTCCGCAGAAGAGATCGTCGCCGCGCGGCTGCAGCACGCGGTCGCAATACGTGTCGCAGATTGCCAGCACGTCACGGTGGTAGTGCATCGCCGCTTTGGGCGTTCCGGTAGTTCCGGATGTGAACGCCACCATGGCGATGTCCTCCGCAGCCGTCGCGGCGGTTGCAAAATTCGTCGAGGTGTCGCGCATCAGGCTCTCGAGCGAACTCGCCGCCGGTGCATCCCCGTTGAAGTAGAGTGTTTGAACGCCGCCAAGAACGCTGCACGCCTGATCGAGTTCATCGCGCAATCGAACGTCGCAAAGCGCATGCGTGACTTGCGCCTTCTCGAGGATGAAACGCAGCTCGGCGGCGCGGTACTGCGGTACCGTCGTCACCACGATGCCGCCCGCTTTCAATACGGCGAACCAGCACGCCGCCAGCATCGGCGTGTTCGGCGCGCGCAACAGGACGCGGTTTCCGGGCTCGAACGCCGTCGCTTCGACGAGCACGTTGGCAATGCGATTGGACGCATCACGAAGATCGGCGTAGCTCCAGCAAACGCCGCCTGGCGCAACGATGCAGCGTTTTGCACCTTCACCGCTATCGACGCGATCGTCGAGCAAACGCGTGGCCGCATTGAGACGTTCGGGGTACTGCAATGCCGGCAGATCGAAGCGCAGCTCCGGCAGCTCGTGCTCCGCCGGCAAGCGCTCCTTCGCGAAAGTGTCGGTATGCTCAGTGATGCGCACGTTCACGCTTGGAGCAGCTGCTTTGCGATGACGAGCTGTTGAATCTCGCTGGCACCTTCGTAGATGCGTAAGGCGCGAACGTCGCGGTATAAGCGTTCCACGATCTCACCGCGCGTTACGCCACGCCCTCCAAAAAGCTGCACCGCACGATCGCAGACGCGCCCCGCCGCCTCCGTCGCAAACCATTTCGCCATCGCCGCCTCTTTGGTAACGCGTGCGCGACCGCTATCCTTGGCCCACGCGGCGCGAAAGACGAGCAACGCGCTTGCATCGATGTCCGTCGCCATCGTCGCAATCGCGGCTTGCGTCAGCTGCAGGTCGGCCAACGGCTTGCCAAAGAGCTGCCGCGTTTTCACGTGCGTTACCGACTCATCCAAAGCGCGGCGCGCGAAACCAACGGCCGCCGCACCGACCGTGCTGCGAAAGACGTCGAGCACTGCCATCGCAATCTTGAAGCCTTCGCCTTCCTCGCCGATCCGGCACTCGGTGGGAACGCGAACGCCGTCTAAACGCAACGTACCGAGCGGATGCGGCGAAATCGTTTCGATTTGTCCCTCCGCGCGACAGCCGTTTGTCGCAGCATCGACCGCAAACGCACTCAGACCTTTGGACCCGCTCTCGCCCGTGCGCGCGAAGACGACGTAGAGATTCGCAATGCCGGCGTTGGATATCCACGCCTTCTCGCCCTCAATAACGTAGCCGCCGTTGTCGCGCCGTGCGCGCGTCGTTAGTGCGCCGACGTCGGAGCCAGCCTCAAACTCCGACAACGCGAAGGCCCCGATGCAACGGCCCGCGGCGATCTCGGGCAGATATCGCCGCTTCAGCTCGGCGCTACCGAATAAGGCGATCGGACCTGCCCCTAAACCCTGCATCGCGAAAGCGAAATCCGCAAGCGCGCTACGGTACGCGAGCCGCTCCCGCTCAAGGCAAAGCGTTCGAACGTCGAGCTCCGCGCGAATGCCGCCGTAGGCGCCCGGAACGCAGGCCCGCAGCCATCCGGCCTCTCCCAACGCGCGTACCCAGGCGCGAGTGGTCCCAGCGGCATCGGACTCGTCGTCGGCAAGCACGGCATCGTCCAGCCAGGCTTTCAGCCCCGCGGAAAACGCGCGGTGCTCTTCGTCAAATAGCGGGAGATCCAGCATTTCCCGAGGCCCTAATTGCCTTCGAACTGTGGCGGCCGTTTCGCGACAAAGGCTTCGTAGGCGCGGCGGAAGTCGTTGCTCTCCATACAGGCGGCTTGAGCTTTCGCCTCGGCATCGATCGCCTCGTCGAGCGGCAACACCCATTCGTCGTGCAGCATGCGCTTCGTCATTGCGTGCGCTGCCGTCGGGCCCTCCGCGATCGCGCGTGCGAGCTCGACGGCGCGTTCGAGCAAGGCATCCGGCGAGCAGAGCTCGTTATAAAATCCCCACTCGTGCGCTTCTTTTCCCGGCAGCGCGCGACCGGTGTAGAGTAGCTCGCTCGCGCGACCGAGCCCCACAATGCGGGGCAGCATCGTGCACGCGCCCATGTCGCATCCCGCCAGACCGACGCGGACAAAAAGGAAAGCAACGCGCGAGCGCTCCGTTCCCATGCGCAGATCGCTCGCCATTGCGAGAATCGCTCCGGCGCCGGCGCACGTACCGTCGATTGCGGCCACGATGGGCTGGGGACACGCCCGCATCGCCTTGACCAGATTTCCCGTCATCTGCGTGAACTTGAGAAGCTGCTCTGGAGAGCTCTGCGTCAAGGGCCCGATGATTTCGTGCACGTCGCCGCCCGAACAAAAGTCGGTCCCGGCGCCGGTCAGCACGACGGCTCTAACGGTTGCGTCGCTTTGCAAAGAGGTGAACAGTTCCGTCAGCTCGCGGTAAAGCTCGAAGGTCAGCGCGTTCTTGCGAGCGGGCCGATCCAGTGTAACGGTCAAGACCTTCGTATCGAGCTGCGTGCGTGCTCCGTTCATCTGATACGAAATGGCAGATCCTCTTCGTACTCAACGCCCGGACTGTTGCGCGCGATCACGCGCAGACGATACGAGCGAACGAAGATCGGCGGAGTATCGAGCACGTCGAGCGTAAACTGGAAGCGTCCGGGCCCTACGTGCGGAACGTTGATCGAAAAGAGACTCGTGCGCACCTCAACGCTCGCAACATTCGTGCCGGTTACGAACCAGCCGGACCAATGCTCGCCGCGCCGAACGTCAAGCGAGGAGAAACGAATTCCCAGAATCTTCGGCCGCGCGTCGTTTTCCTCGACCTTTGGCGTGGGAAGTGCCGAAGGAGCACCGACGATCGCATTGGCCGGCATGGGCGCCGGAAGGCGCGAGCCGCATGCGACCGACAGCAGTGCGAACCAACACGCCCCGATGCGAAGCAGCACGCCTAAGGTCGTACGGCCTTGCCGCGACGCCACCTGCTCGATTTAGAAGGCGCCTCCGAGCGCCGGGCATAAAGGCCGGTCATAATGCAGAACGCGACCCCGCGAAGCCTCGCGCTCGATTACGCGGTCGGCATTTGCGGCGTCTGGATTTCCGGCGGATTTTTTCTCGACGCATGGGCGCACGGTCACGTGCCGGTCGAAAGCTTCTTCACCCCGTATCATGCCGTCTTCTACTCGGGCATGTTGGCCCTGGTGATTATGGTCGGGCTCTTTGTATTGCGCGCGCGCCGTCTCGGTTACGCTTGGTCCGACACCCTTCCGCGCGCCTACCGGCTGGCGCTCTTGGGCATTCCCATCTTCGTCGCCGCGGGAATCGGAGATATGCTCTGGCATCGCTTCTTCGGAATCGAAGAAGGCGTCGACGCGCTGCTCAGCCCGACGCATCAAGTTCTCGGGCTTGGAATCTTTCTCGTTGCGAGCGGCCCCATTCGCTCGGTGTTGGCACAGCGCGATTCCACGACGCCTTCGCGCCAGTTGCCCCTCGTGCTCGGTCTCGCGACGTGGCTGATCCTCACGCATTTCGGCACGGCATATGGATTCGATCCGGGCGCGGGCCGAACCAACGCTCCGCCGCCCATCGTTCCCTTCACACCGGATTACCTCACGGCGCTCTCGATCGGATACTATAAAATTGCCAGCGGCGTTCTCAGCATCATCCTCGAGAGCATTTTGATCGGCGGGTTCGCGCTTTGGTTTATCTCGCGCATCCGTCCCACTCCCGGCATGCTGACGGCGCTCTTCGTGATCGGCAATGTCCCGGCGGCGGCAGCATTCACCAATCAGACGCCGTTGATGATCGTGACCATCGTGCAATCGCTGATTGCCGGAATCGTGGCCGACGTTCTCGTCGCACGCTACGATCCATATCCTTCTCCAGCGAAGACAATCGCGTTTCGAAGCTTTGCCGTCGCCGTTCCGATGGCGTACACGGGCGCCTATCTACTGGCGACGTTTTTCTTCGACGGCATTTGGTGGGATTGGAATGTGGCGCTGGGTACGTGGATTTGGTCGGGAGTTTGCGGCTTCGCGCTGAGCCTGCTGATCGCCGCTCGTCGAACGGCGTGATCGCCTTCGCCCTGCTCGGTGCCGCGTTGCTGCTGCACGGCGCAACGGCGTGGCGCTACGGCTACTTCCGCGACGAACTCTATTTCATCGCCTGCTCGAAACATCTGGCGTGGGGTTACGTCGATCAGCCGCCGCTCGTTGCCGTAGCGGCGTGGCTCGCGTCCCCCGCGGGATATCAGCTCGTGGCATTGCGGGCGCTTCCGATTCTGGCCGCCGGCGGAACCGTCTACCTCGCCGTGCGACTCACCAAGGAGCTGGGCGGCGGCGCGTTCGCGCAAATGCTTGCCGGCCTCGCGACGCTCGTGATGCCGGCGTATCTGCTGCTGGGCAACACGCTGACAACGACCTCCTTCGAGCCGTTCTTCTGGACGCTCGCGATCTACTTCACGATTCGGGTCGTGCGCGCGCCGGTGACTGCGCGGCCGCAGCTGTGGCTCGCGCTCGGCGTTACCGTGACGTTCGGCGCTTATGCGAAGTATTCGATTGCGTTGCTCGTTGCGGGGCTGATCGTTGGTTTGCTGTTGACGAAAGAGCGCGGCGCCCTACGCACCCCATACGCACTCTGGGCCGCCGGTCTAACGCTGCTGCTGCTAGCTCCGAATCTCGCGTGGCAGGCCGCTCATGGATGGCCGTTTTTCGAAGTCGTGCGCGGCGACGCGGCGCACCGTCTCGCCTTTGCAAACGGTCTGACGCTGGAGTATCGCAATCTCACGAATAATGCGACGGCCTTTATGCTGGAGCAGCTCCTCTATACCAACCCGCTCGCGGCCGTCGTCTGGCTGGCCGGGATCGTTGCACCGTTTCGCCTAGCCACGCTGCGTGATTTGCGCTTTATCGCACTTGCCTTCGTCGTGCTCTTCGTAGCCGCCGTCGCACTCGGGGCAAAGGGCTATTACATCATCGGCATCTACGCGACGTTGCTCGCGATGGGTGCCGTCGCGATCGAGCGCGTTGCGGTTCCTTTGCGATCGGCGCTGCTCGCTGGGATCGTCGCAATCGCGGTCCTCGCGCTTCCTTTATCGCTGCCGGTTCTGCCGGTCGAGAGACTCGTCGCTTATACAACACTTTTCGGACTGACCGGACGCGAAGGATCGCCGGCGCATCTCATTCAGCCGGTCTTTGCCGAAGAGTTCGGCTGGGACCGGCTTGCGCAGGATGTGGCCCGCGTCTACTCTGCGCTGCCGAGCGGCCTACGTTCGCGTACGGCCATCTACGCCGACACCTACGGCGATGCGGGCGCACTCGACTATTACGGACCGCGCTACGGGTTGCCGCCGGCAATCTCGAGCCAAAACAACTACTACCTGTGGGGCACGCACGGTTATGACGGCTCGACGCTGGTGGCGATCGGCGCGACGCGGATCGACGTGTTGCGACAGTACTATCGCAGCGTCACCCTCGCACGCACGTCGGCCGAACCGTTGAAGTGGATCGTCGAAGGACCGGCACCGATCTATCTTTGCCGGGATCCGATCGCCCCGCTCCCAGAAATCTGGCCGCACCTCCGCTGGTACGGCGCTTAGCGAAGCGACGTCACCCTGAGCGCAGTGCTTTGTCATCCTGAGCGCAGTTTTTTGTCATCCTGAGCGCAGTTTTTTGTCATCCTGAGCGCAGTTTTTTTGTCATCCTGAGCGCAGTCGAAGGACGACAAAAAAACTAAAGTCATAGTGCGCAGTACCGCTGGTGCAGGCTGCGAGCTTGCGGACTAGCGACCATTGGTCAGCGATCAGTGCTTTTTTTTTCGAACGCGACCACCCTTTAAGATGTTTTTCCCAGGCGATAGCCTGGTTAACGTCATGGAAGTCGGACGCATGGACGAGCGCTACCGGCCTACGCGAAAACGTATAAGACCTACGATCGGTCCCGAACTCGTGCTGCCCTAGCCGCAGCTGCAGATCATTCGTGATGCCGACGTAGAACGACTCGTCCGCGCATAGTAGCATGTAAACATAGTAGGTCTCCACGAGACGCCCTCTGCTCAGTTCGCCACGATTGACTACCACTTTGTCGTCCTTCGACGGAGCCTGTCCTGAGCGCAGTCGAAGGACTCAGGATGACAAAGTGGGGAAGGCGCTCAGGATGACGCGGTTAGGAAGCCGGGGACGATCATCGCGATGCCGGTTTGCGAGCCTCTAACGAACATCAGGACGCCCTCGGCGACCTCCTCGACGGTCGCAATGCGGCCTTCGGGATTGCTTGCGGCCAACAAGCGCCGCGTTTCTTTTTCGCCTTTTCCGGTTTTGGCCGTGATGTTTGTCACCGCGTCGCGAAGGATGCCGGTTTCCGTGTAGCCCGGGCAGACCGCGTTAACGGTGACTCCCGTTCCGTCGGCTTCCGCGGCGACCGCGCGCGTGAAGCCGACGACACCGTGTTTGCTCGCGCAATAGGCCGAGATGTACGGCGCACCCGCGAGGCCGGCGGTGCTCGCGACGTTGACGATGCGTCCCCACTTCGCGTTCGTCATTTCGGTGAAGACTTCGCGAGTGCAAAGAAACGTGCCGGTCAAGTTCGTCGCGATGATTCGGTCCCACATTTCGGAGGACGTGCGCGCCAGCGTGGCAGACTCCACGATGCCGGCATTGTTGACCAGAATGTCGACCGCGCCGTTCGCGTCGCGACACTCTTGGAACGCACGTCGCACCTCATCTTCGTTGCAAACGTCGGCTCGCGCATAAAACCCGCTCGCGGTGGCAAGCGGAGCGGAACGACTGATAATACTGACGCGTGCCCCCTCCCGCGCAAGATGTTCGGCGATGGCGAGACCGATGCCGCGCGTACCACCGGTGACGACGGCGTGCTTTCCCGCGACGCTCACGAGGCCGCATCCTTTGCTCTGGCCACAAGCCGCTCGAGCTGCTCTTTTCCGGAGAGGTACTGCACCGGCCAGGGCGCCTCTTCGTAGCCGAGTTCCGCCGCGGCATGCAGCGTCCAAAAGGGATCGGCGAGATGCGGGCGCCCCAGCGCGACCAGATCCGCGCGCGCGCCGGCGAGAATTGCGTTCGACCTGGTCGACGTCAGTAATGTTGCCGACCGCCATCGTCGCGATCCCGACTTCATTGCGAATCTTGTCCGAATACGGCGTCTGAAACATTCGCCCGTATACGGGCTTTGCGTCCGGCGTCGTTTGCCCAGCCGAAACGTCGATGAGATCGGCGCCCTCGAGCTTAAACGCGCGCGCGATCTCGACGGCATCGTCGCCGGTGATGCCGCCGTCTACCCAATCCGTCGCCGATATGCGCACCGACATCGGCCGTTCCTCCGGCCAAACGGCTCGCATCGCTCGAAAGACTTCCAATGGATAGCGCAGACGGTTGGCCAGCGAGCCGCCGTACTCGTCGCGACGATGGTTGCGCAGGGGCGTGATAAATGACGAAAGCAGATATCCGTGAGCGCAGTGCAGCTCGAGCATGTCGAAGCCGGCCTCCACGCCCATGCCGGCGGCACGCCCAAAGGCGTCGCGAATCTCAACCATCGCCGCTCGCGTCAATTCCAAGGGCGCCTGATTTCGCGTCGCGTACGGAATCGCCGAAGGCGCAACTAGCGGCCAGTTCCCCTCGTCCAGCGGTTCGTCCATACCCTCCCACAGCAGCTTCGTCGAGCCTTTCGGGCCGGAATGCCCAAGTTGCAGGCAGATCTTAGCGCGCGAGGATGCGTGAACGAAATCAACGATTCGCTTCCACGCCGGGAGGTGTTCGGGAAGGTACATTCCGGCGCACCCCGGCGAGATGCGTCCTTCTCGCGTGACGCAGGTCATCTCCGTAAAGACCAAACCCGCGCCGCCGAGCGCGCGAGTTCCCAGATGCACGAGATGAAAATCGCCCGGCGTCCCGTCGACCGAGCTGTACATATCCATCGGCGAAACGACGATCCGGTTTTGCAGCTCCAGTCCTCGGAGTCGAAACGGCACGAACATCGGCGGAACCGCGCGGCCGCCAAACCATCGTTCGATGCGATCGACATAGGTCGTATCGCGCAAGCGCAAGTTTTCATGACCGATCCGCTGACTGCGCGTCAGCAGACTATACGCGAACTGCTCGGGCGGAAGCGTCGCGTAACGCGCGATGTTTTCGAACCATTCCGTCGAGTTGCGCGCCGCGTTCTGCAGCTTTAGCACCTCCAGTTTCCGGCTCGCCTCATACTGTTCTAGTGCTTTCCCAAGGGCGGCGGGCTCCGCGCCTGCCAGCGCATCCGCCAAACCGATGGCATCTTCCATCGCAAGTTTGGTTCCGGAACCGACGGAAAAGTGCGCGGTATGGGCGGCGTCGCCCACCAGCACCACGTTGCCGGCGCTCCAGCGCTCGTTGCTCACGCGGGTAAAGTTGAGCCAGTCGCGGCCACGCAGGTGCGCGCTATTGGCCATCAAGCGATGGCCGTGCAGGTACGGCTCGAAAAGCTCTTCGCAAAATGCAATCGTCTGCTCCGTGTCTGCCGTATCGAGACCGTGCGCGAGCCACGTCTCCTCGCGGCACTCGACGATGAACGTGCTGAGCTCTTCGTCGAAACGATAGGCGTGGACGGTGAACCACCCATGTTCGGTCCGCTCGAAAATAAACGTAAAGGCGTCGAGCGGCAGCGTCGTTCCGAGCCACACGAAGCGGCAGCCGCGGCGCTCGAGGGCTGGATGAAACTCATCGGCGAAACTCTCACGGACCCGGCTGTTGGCGCCGTCGGACCCAACCAAGAGATCGCAGCGTTCGCGCTCGGATGCAATATCGGTGACGTCGGTTTGAAAGTTCAGCTCGACGCCGAGCTCGGTCGCTCGATGTTGTAAAATCGAGAGAAGCCGCTTTCGCGAGATGCCGCTAAAGCCGTGACCTCCCGACCGAATCGTATGCCCGTTGAAATGAATCTCGATATCGTCCCAGTGGGCGAAGGCCTGGGTGATTTCGCGCTGCGTCGGCTCGTCGGCGGCCCGCAGATTTTCCAGCGTCGCATCGGAGAAGACGACGCCCCATCCAAAGGTATCGAGAGGCCGATTACGTTCGGCGATGCGAACGGGCCATGAGGGGAAGCGGGCCTTGATCAATATTCCAAGGTAGAGGCCCGCGGGACCGCCGCCGATACAAGTTACGCGCATAATGTCATCCTGAGCTTGTCGAAGGACGCTTACACTTTGATGAGAGCCACGGGCTAATCCCGCCACGTTATGGTAATCTACGCTCGAAAAGTGATGAGACCGGCGATTGCTCTCGTTTTGTTCCTGTCCTGTTCCGCCGTGCTTCTCGTAGTTGAGCGCGAGGCCGCGGGGGCGCGGGCCGCGGCCCCGGTGACACTTACGAGCGGATTATCCGCATCCCGCGCGACGATACCGGTGAGCTTCAACGGCCGGCAAGCCTCCTGCATCTTAGATACCGGCAGCTCCGCCATTTTGGTCTCGCCGATGCTGGCACGCGACGCGGGGCTCTCCGGCTCGGGCGGAACGTTTGAGATTGCGCCCGACGGCCGAACGTACGCCGACCGGGAAACCGAGATTTCGCGTTTCGCCGTCTCCCGGTTCGCGGTACGCGACGTTCACGCGTTGATCTCTTCGAACTTGACCGGATATAACGCGCTCTGCGGTTATGATTTCTTCACGCGTTTTCCGTCGCTGATCGATCGCGAACGTGGAACGGTCACGCTCTTCCCAGCTCCATCAAAGATCGCGCGCATGCATTGCCTTCGCGTCGATCTCGCTCCCCGCGTGCCATTGGCGACGGTCGAGATTAACGGCACCTGGCTGAATCAGATCGTGCTCGATTCGGGAATGTCGGGCGGCGGAGCGCTATGGGACGGCGTTCGCGAACGCTTGCGCAGCCCGTTGGTTTCCGCCGCGGACGATATGGATCAGCCCCAAGCCCGCCACGGTTTCTCCTGCGGAGCTTCCGCTTTCGTCAGGTTCGCGACGGGGACGGCTACGAGTTCGATGCCGATGTGCACCGCAGAGGAGCGCCCCGACGGCTACAACGGGATTATCGAAACCAACCTGCCGGCCATGCACGCGATGGCGGTCGACTACCCTCACCGCCGAATTTGCTTCGACGTAGAAAGTCTTTCGCAAGCCTGGTCTCGTTTCAACAACCTCCGCTCACCGTAGGGCAATGTCATCCTTCGACTGCGCTCAGGATGACAACTAGGGCTCAGGATTGCGGTTTTTTGCGGGCGATGAGGAGGCCGTCGCAGACTGGTACGAGCGCTGCTTCTACTCTGTCGTCGCGGCCGGCTTTGAAACTGATATCTCGCAGGGCTCGCGTGTCGGGATCATCCACGGACGGGTCGACCACCGCGCCGTCCCACAACACGTTGTCGACCAAGATCAAGCCGCCGCCTCGCACCAGCTCGAGCGCGCGTTCGTAATACGTGTCGACGTTGGTTTTATCGGCGTCGATAAATGCCATGTCGAAAGGCTCGACGTTCTCGTGCCGCAGCCGTTCGAGCGTTTGCACGGCCGGAGCGATGCGCAAGTCGATCTTGCCCGCCACGCCGGCAGACTCCCAGTACCGGCGTGCGACGCCCGTCGTCTCCTCATTGACGTCGCAGGCCAGGATGTAACCGTCGGGCGGGAGTGCCAGCGCCATCGCCAGCGAGCTATACCCGGTGAAAACGCCGATTTCCAAATACCGCCGTGCGCCGATCGTATGCGCTAACAGCGCCATGAGCTGGCCCTGTTCGGGCCCGATCGCCATGCGCCACTGTGAAAGACGCGCGGTCTCTTCCCGCAACTCGCGAAGTATCGGATGCTCTCGGACCGCCGCGTTGACGATGTAATCTGCAATCGTCGCGTCTAGTATCGAACTCTTCGTCGTCATTGCTCTCCCGTCGCGAGTCCACGGCCGTGCCGCGATTTGAAGGTAAGTTCCGACACCCCGGATTTGTCCAGCTCGCCCAATCCCGCGGCTTTCATGCGCTCGTACTGCTCGAACGCGGCCGCGGCAAGCGGCAACGAAAGTCCCGCCTCTTTTGCGAGAGATAATGCGATGCCGCTGTCCTTGGCGGCGTGCGCGGCCGAAAAGTAGACGTCGTGTTCGCGATGCTGCATGTCGGCGCCGTCGGTTTCGAGCACGCGAGAGTTCGCACCGGTTTGCGAGAAGACTTCGCGCAGCAGGTCGAGATCCAAGCCGAGCGCATTGCCCAGGCCGAGCCCTTCGGCAAGACCTGCGGTGTTGATGTTCATGACCATGTTCACGAGCGCTTTGACTTGCGCCGCCGTGCCGGCCTCGCCCACGTACTTCAGCGACGCGCTCATCTTTTCGAGCAGCGGCTTAACCCGCTCGAAGACCTCCGGACGCCCACCGATCATCAGATACAGCGTGCCGTTTCGCGCCTGCGGGATCGAACTGGCCATGCAGGCTTCGAGCGAGTCGCCACCGCGCTCCGAGACCATCCGTTCGACGTCGCGATGGAGCTGCGGCGTGACGGTGGCGCAGTTCAGAAAGATACGCCCCTTAGCGTTGGTCAGGAGCGAGTCGCCGTGCGACGCAAAGATCTGGTACATCGCCGCGTCGTCGCTCACCACGGTCACTACCACGTCTGCCAGCTCGCTAACGCGAGCGAGCGACGAGGTCACCTCGCCGCCGGTCTCGGCGGCAACCTCGGCTGCCGACTCGGGCCGCACGTCGTACAACGCGACGATGGGGTACCCAACGTCATGTAACCGCCGGGCCAGGTTCGCGCCCATCCGCCCCGTTCCGACGACGCCGATCTTCACGAGGGCGCTAATGCAGCAATCCTAGGCGCCGGCCCTGCAGCGCCCACGAGGAGGCAACGGCCTTCAATCCCGCCAACCTTGCAGACCGGCGATTCCTCGCCTGGCCCCACGGGGGGCACTACCATCGCATCATTTTTTAAGGAGATCTTATGCGCACATCACGCGTCTTAATTGCTGCGGCCGTACTGCTCGCAGCCCTCATTCCGGCCTCGGGCTTCGCCCAGGTCGAGAGCACCCCGATCCCCGCACCGGTGAAGCCCAACTTTTCCTCGCTGAGCTTCATGGCGGGGAGCTGGACCTGCACGTCCAAGAGTTCGCGTCGCCCTCGCGCGTTTACAACCATGTCCATCTACACGCTCGATCCGACCGGCTACTGGATAAACGAAACGTCCACAACCCCCAAGACGTCGTGGGTACCGACCACGCTACGCACTTGGGATAAGATCACGTACGATCCCGACGCCAAGCGTTGGGTCGACGTAACTTACGGCGACGGCGGTGCCTACGGGCTTTCGTATTCGCAAGGCTGGAACGGCAACCAGATCGCCTGGCATGACGTTTCCTTCGCGCCTGGCCCGAACATCAACAGTCAAACCGACATCACCACGACGAAGGTCAGCGCAACTAAAACGACGTCCTCGTCGTCCTTCACCGAAACGAAAACAGGCCGCCGTGTAATGGTCACGACGACCTGCGTTAAGAGCTAGAAGTCTAAACTGCCCCTGTCGTCCTTCGACTGCGCTCAGGATGACAGGGGCAGGGTGACGCGGATCGTTAGAACTCCTCTTCTGGAGGGTTTTCGGTGAACGGAGTCTCTTCTTCGTCACCTTCATACGCGGGCTTTTCGTCCTCGTAGACGACGTCTTCGTCCTCTTCCTCGAGCTCGTAGCCTTGCGGACCCTCGACCTCGTCTTCGGCGGCCTCTGGCTCCTCTGCGAAGACCTCTTCGGCTTCAATCTCCGCAACCGGCGCCACCACCGGCGGTGCCGGGATTGGTGCGCTTGCGTCGAGCGGCTTGCTGTCGTCGAGTTCCTCTTCTTCCTCTTCCTCGACTTCCTCGACCTCGGCCGGCGCTTCGGCGACGGCTTCACGCGTTGCGACGACCGTCTGCGAAACGGCGCTCTGCTCGTCGCCCATTAGCAGCCCGTACTCGCGACGCTCGCTCTCGCCCATGTCGTCTTCGGGCGTCTTGATGTCGACCTCTTCGCGATTCTCCGTGAGCACCTTAACGTCGAGCGCGAGCGATTGCAGCTCCTTGATGAGGACTTTGAATGACTCGGGAACGCCCGGTTCCATCACGTTCTCGCCCTTGACGATCGCTTCGTAGGTCTTGACGCGCCCGACGACGTCGTCGGACTTGACGGTAAGCAGCTCTTGCAGTGTATACGCTGCGCCGTAGGCCTCCAGCGCCCAGACTTCCATCTCGCCGAAACGCTGACCGCCGAACTGCGCTTTACCGCCGAGCGGCTGTTGCGTGATCATCGAATACGGACCCGTCGAACGCGCGTGGATCTTGTCGTTCGACTAAATGCGCGAGCTTGAGCATGTAGATCAAACCAACGGTGATCGGCCGAGAGAAACGCTCGCCGCTGCGACCGTCGCGCAGCCACGTCTTGCCGTCGGCCGGAAGACCGGCGTCCTGTAGCCATTCGGCAATATCCTCCGCATGCGCGCCGTCGAAGACCGGCGTCGCCACACTCAAGCCGAGCATGCGCGCCGCCCAACCCAGATGCGTCTCCATAATCTGCCCGAGGTTCATGCGCGACGGCACGCCGAGCGGGTTGAGCACGATGTCAACCGGCGTCCCGTCCTCGAGATACGGCATGTCCTCTTCCGTCAGCACTTTGGCGATAACGCCTTTATTGCCGTGCCGGCCCGCCATTTTATCGCCTTGGAGAATCTTACGTTTCTGCGCGACGTAGACGCGCACCAGGTGATTGACACCGGGTGACAGCTCGTCGCCGTTCTCGCGCGAGAAGACCTTGACATCGATGATCTTGCCCTTCTCGCCGTGCGGCACTTTGAGGCTCGTATCGCGAACTTCGCGAGACTTTTCACCGAAGATCGCGCGCAGGAGCCGTTCCTCGGCGGTCAGCTCGGTCTCGCCCTTCGGCGTAACCTTTCCAACGAGGATGTCCTCCGGACGCACCTCGGCGCCGATTCGAATGATGCCGCGCTCGTCGAGATCCTTGAGGGCGTCTTCGCCTACGTTGGGAATGTCGCGCGTAATCTCTTCGGGTCCAAGTTTGGTGTCGCGAGCTTCGCATTCGTACTCCTCGATGTGAATCGAGGTGAAGCGATCCTCTTTGACCATGCGCTCGCTGATCAGGATGGCGTCTTCGTAGTTATAGCCTTCCCACGGCATAAATGCCACGAGCACGTTTTGGCCCAGTGCAAGTTCGCCTTGATCGGAAGAAGGGCCGTCGACGAGCACTTGGCCCGACTCGACCTCGTCACCGACTGCGACGATCGGGCGCTGGTTGATGCACGTGCCGGCATTGCTGCGCACGAACTTGAGCAGATCGTACGTTTTATCGATCCCCTCGGCGTTGCGCACGGAAATGCTCTTGGCATCCACCGACATAACGGCGCCCGCTTCGTCGGCGACGAGAAGGGCTCCCGAGTCTTTGGCGGCCCGATACTCCATACCGGTGCCGACGATTGGGGCGTCGGGACGCAGCAGCGGCACGGCCTGACGCTGCATGTTCGCGCCCATCAGCGCGCGGTTGGCATCGTCGTGTTCCAAGAACGGGATCAACGCCGTCGCAACCGAGACGATCTGCTTAGGGGAAACGTCCATGAGCTGCACGCGCGCCGCGGGCTCTTCGATATACTCCTCGGCGTAGCGGCAGACGACCGAGTCGGCAGTGATCTTTCCGCTCGCCGCGTTGACCGCCGTGTTGGCCTGTGCGATGATGTATTCGTCTTCGCGGTCCGCCGTGAGATAGACGATCTCGTCGGTAACGATGCCTTCGCGCACGACGCGATAGGGCGTTTCGATGAACCCGAACCGGTTGACGCGTCCGTAGGTCGCCAGCGAACCGATCAAACCAATGTTCGGGCCTTCCGGCGTTTCGATGGGACAGATGCGGCCGTAGTGCGAGTGGTGGACGTCACGCACTTCGAAGCCGGCACGCTCGCGGGAGAGACCACCCGGCCCGAGTGCCGACAAGCGCCGCTTGTGCGTCAGCTCTGCCAACGAGTTGGTCTGATCCATGAACTGCGAAAGCTGCGACGAGCCGAAAAACTCTTTGATCGCCGCCACGACCGGCCGAATGTTGATCAACGCCTGCGGCGTGACGGTTTCAATGTCTTGCACCGTCATGCGCTCGCGCACAACGCGCTCGAGCCGCAGCAAGCCGACGCGGAACTGGTTCTGCAGCAGCTCGCCGACCGAACGAACGCGGCGGTTGCCGAGATGGTCGATGTCGTCCTTGGGCACGATGCCCGTCGCCACTTTGATCAAGCGGCGAATGACGGCCACCATGTCGCCGCGCGATAGACACTTCGCCGTGATCGCCGGCATCTCGAGTCCGGCATCGGTGTACTCGTCGATCACGACATAGGGACGCTCCACCCTGGCGTCGACGTCGGGGTTCTCGATGCGGTAATGAAACTTGCCGTTGAGCTTGTAGCGGCCGACTCCCGCGAGATCGTAGCGCTTCTCGTCGAAGAAGAGCGACTCCAGGAGCTTCTCGGCGTTCTCGGCATTCTCGGGCTCGCCGGGACGCAGCTTCTTGTAAATCTCCTTGAGCGCATCCTCGCGAGTCTTGATGTCGCGATCCTTTTCGATCGAGTTGCGAACCAGCGGGCTGTCGTCGAAAAGGCGCAGAATCGCCTCGTCGCCTTCCCAATCGAGCCCGAGGTCGGGCCGAGAGAGCGCGCGGATGAACGTCGAAACGTAAATCTTGCGGTTCTTGTCGATTCGAACGCCGATCGTACCCTCGGTCTCGTCGTTCTTCGTGCCGTTGTCGGTCTCAAACTCGATCCAGGCACCGCGATTGGGAATGATCGTGGCGTTATAGGTCGGGCGCGAGTTCGTGTCAACGTCTTGACTGTAATAGACGCCGGGCGAGCGCACGAGCTGACTCACGATCACGCGCTCGGCGCCGTTGATCATGAACGTGCCCTTATCGGTCATGAGCGGAAAGTCGCCCATGAAGATTTCTTGGTCGGGGATGCCTTTGATTTCGCCCGACTCTGCCGTGATCAAGCGGACGCGCACGCGCAGCGGCGCGCTATAGGTCATGTCGCGCTCGCGGCACTCCTCGATCGTATACTTGGGCTCGCCGAGCGAATGCTCGCCAAACTCCAGAATCAAGTTCCCGGTAAAATCTTTGATGGGCGAGATCGAGGCGAAGGCCTCGGACAGACCTTCGGTCTTAAACCAATTGAAGCTAGCCTTCTGCAGCTCGATGAGATTGGGCACTTCGAGCACGTGCGGAATTTTTCCAAAGGAATACCGCTCGCGCTTCGGCCCCGGGTCCGGACGCTGCTCGACCGTGAACGCACCGGTCGGCATAGGAAAGGTCGACGGCATGGGGTTCGAGGTGATGTTTCCGTCCGTTCCGACCTTCGACGAGGCAGTAGACCGCCTCGACCTGCCCTTGGTGTCGCCCGAGCTTTTCGCTGGGGACTTCGGAGCTGTCGTCTTCGCCATTAACTCTTCTTTCTCGGTGGATAATGATAATTTAACGATTGCGAACTATGCGCCTTGCCTCAGGGCACACCAAAAAGACGAAACACAAGGCTCCGTTTGCCGGAGGTGTCTCGCCCTTCTCTTTGTGGCGACTTTCAAGCGCCCCGGGGCATAGGTTACGAGTTTAGCACCCGTCGCCGGGAGCGTCAAGGAACCCTGCCTGGGGGGTAGTGGGTCAGTTAGATATTTGTCGGGCCCTAAGATTACGGGAGCGTCGAAAGCCTGATATGGAACCAGCCCGCTAAGACCCAAACCATGTACCCGCCGAAAAGCACCGCCCAAATTCCGGTCGCCCAGCGAACTATAGGTGAGGGCGGCGGATAGCCAGCCTCAAACCACGCGTGGCGCCAGTGCCGCTCGTAGAGTATGCCGAACAGTATGAGCAGCGCGATCGCTAGACAGATCACGCCTCTACGGTATCACGGAGCCCGCCAAGAGGAACCCTCCACGCCGTTGCCCTCGGTCGCAAGGGCGGCAAGGTCGGCGGTGAAGCAAGGGCGGCGCAAGGGTTCGGTGGGGAACGGACGAGGATGAGTGAGGTTATCGACGACCACATAAATGCTGCAAGATGACGCCAAGTGGCTGCTCTTTTTCCTAACCTGCACGGCTGCGATGAGCACCGCCTACTACTACGTCGTTATCGAAGGGGTTGACGCTTGGCTGGCCGCCCTGATCATTTTTTGCATGGTGGGACTAGTCTGTCGGCTGTTTGTCTTTCCGAGCCGATAACGCGCCGCTATCAACTCCATGCCTAAGCGTTTACGCAAGCCACCGCGGGACGTCATGATGCGGCGCGCCATACCCATCGCCGTTATCGTGGCCGGGCTGGCGCTTTTCTTCAACCAGAATCATTTCATGGGCAGATCACTGAGACTTGGGCTTATCAACTTAGCCGGTCTCGCCGTGACCGCCGTCCTAGCGTTAGCAGTGCTTGCAGGCGCAACCGCCTTCGCTCGACGCCTGGGCCCCTAAAGCTACCGATACTTGCGGTTGAAGGTGTCGTCCTCTACAGACCGCGATCCGAAGCGAGTCAGTCGCTCGTTCACACTCCACGAACCGTCGCTCGTCCCCTCGGAGTAGAAAGCTTTCCCTCGCCTTCTGACCATGAGGTTCGCGATCGCGGCAAGCGCGAGAATCGCTCCGAAGCCGATGGCGAAGATCATGGGGCCATGGTAGCACGCGATAGCCTCTGGGTAGCGGATCGAATGCGGCGTAGGCCGGCGGCGTAGGCCGCAGCGGGACGAGTGTTCATCGTTTTGGTTCTGCTTTTCGGCCCCTCGGTCTATCTCTACGTTTGGTGCCGCCTGACGCCACGATGGTACGCGGGCGTGCTGTCGCCCCATTTAGGCTCGCTTGTGACCTTGGGTATGGTTGATGCTTTGCATTCGGACCCGCTGGCCTGGCCTGGCTGAAGGACGGACCGCTACCTGCGAGGCGCGCTTTCGTCGCCAGGCGGGTCGAGCCACTTATAACCCGCAACGACGTACTCGATCGTTGACCAGACTGCGAGCTTCCACGCTCGCCTAACGCGACCAGCCGGAGGCGGCGCAGGACGGCCGGCGCCCCACTGTAAACACAGCCTCACAAATTCCCGCCAAACTTCGTCGTCCTTATCTTCAACCTGAACGTATCGAATATAGCGCCTTGCCATGCTGTAAAGGTCGATAAAGTCGTTCGCTAGAGCGTTGTAGAGCATGTGCTCATCATAGACTCCCTTAAACGTGCCGAGAGCGGTGAAGTCGAAGTCGTTTAAGAGGCGCTCTACGACGTTTTTGTAGAAGTCGTCGTCTTTGCCGAGATTAAGCGGCGGTTCACCCGGAAGCGGCAGCTCGGCCTCTCCTGGAAGTTTACGCTTGATAGTGGCCCATCGTTTTGCGTTTTCATCTTTCGAAGTGGTGATCGTTTCGATGGTGTGTTCGCGCTGGTTATTCCAATTTGTCATCAGCGCGGTAACGACCCAGCCAACGGAAACGAGCATCGCGGCGATTATCGGCATGGCCTTCGGAAGATTGCTCGAGGCCGGCTGATGAATAGTGAATAGGACGAGCCAAGTGCCGGCCACAAGGGTCGCCAAGTAGATGAGTAACAGAATACGATTACGCACAGAGTGGCCCAAAGATAATGGCCCCGTTCAAATTAATGAACGGAGCCATTATCGAAATGCTGGTTGGCAGTTGGGCGACGTTACTTTCTGCCGCCCCTGCCTCGAAAGTCTACCATAATCTTCTCCTTTCGATTTCGCTAGTCCATCGTACCACATATCGATTATGCGGGCAAAGCGGGCTCCAGCCGCTTGCTCTTTTGGCCGTTACCGAGGCGCCTGGTTAGCGCCGCTTGGTTCCCGAGACGGTGACCGCAACTGACTTTGACGCGATTCCGTTGGCGACGACGACGAGCTGACCGGCGCCCGACGCGATGCCGCTCGGAACATCGAAGTGCGTTGAGACGGTCTTGCTGCCCGTTGCGACGCCCATCGTGCTGTGGTCATGCGTGCGCAAGTAGTAGACGTGTCCGCTCGACGTCATGGTGATGCGCACGAGCGGATAGTTCGTGGCATTTTGGTACTCATCGCCGAACGCCATCGCCTGCGACAACCCGTTGAACTGCGTGCCGGAGATCTGATACGACTGGCCGGCCGTGATGCTCGACGGATGGGTGGAAATCGTCGGCGCCCAACTCGCTTTCGGCGATCCGGTGGGCGTGTACAGGATGACCGAGTTGCCCAATAGCATGATCTGACCCGTCGGAAGCAGCAACGGCGGTCCTTGTTCCGAAATGCCGTTGAGCTGGGTCAGACTCGTACCGTTCCACTCGTATGCGGTGCCGCTGTCGCCAAAAACGAGAACGTTCCCACTGGGCTCGAGGACCGCAAAGCTATCGCCGGCGTTGTCGTTGTTCGGAAAATCGGGACCTTTCGCCCACGTGCCTGCCGTGCTGTTATAGATCGCGGTATGTCCCGGTCCGTATCCGGCCGAGTAAGAACCGGTGTAGAAAACGGTCCCGTCCGGACGGAGAATGGACGGCCCGATCTCTCCCGGGGGATAGTAGCACAGGCTCGGTCCGTACAGCAGGCAGCCATAGGGCGACGGCGAGTGCAGATCGACGATCGTTGAGCCCGCGCTCTTCCAAGTACCGGAGGACGGGTTGTATATCTCCGAGTTTGGAGCGTTCTTTACGTCTGCGGTCAAGACGGTGCCGTCGGCGAGCAGCGTCCAGCCCTCCTCGGCGTTGAAGTCGGATTTGCCCTTGTGCTTGACCGTTTTCCATTTAAGCGTCTTGGGAATCAAGACCGCGTCTTGCTCGGTGAGCTTGTCCCCGAGAAGCAGTTTCCCGTTCGGCAACACGCTCGAGGGTGAATCCCCGATGTAGTTCCAGCCGTGCGGATGACCCAGCGTAGTAAACTTATTGGTTGTGGGATCGTAAACGGCGCCCTGGTTGGTGAGCTGCAGATCGTATCCGTTCGACGGCTGGTTGTACTCGCCGCCGGAAATGACGAACCGGCCGTCGGCAAGCAAGTCGGCAGCGGCAGCATCGGGCCCATAACCGCCCTGAAGTTGAATGCCCTGACTCCAGGTGCCGTCTGAATAGCCGCCATCGGCATCCGGAGTGTAGCGATAGAAAGTGTTCCAACTCGAACCGCTCTGCGCTAGAACGGAACCATCGGTAAGCAACCACGCAAGCTGCATGTTCGACGGAGGTTGGCTCGTCAGGCGCGTGACGCTACCCGGGTGACTCGAGCGCCATGTGTCGAGCGTTTGCGGCGCGATTCCGGGGAGTGTTGACTTGCCGGCGGAACATCCGGCTGCACCGATGGCGACCGCAGCAGCAAATGCAACGAGCCCCAATCTGAAGTAGAAACGCGACAAGGGAACCTCCAAGATAGAAGAACAGCGAGAGGTGCAGGGCCTTCGCTCGGTTCGCGCGGTTCCCTCTAGCGCGCTACGGGCGCCGGGGCCTTATCGTGAGCGCAAATTTGGCGAATGCGGGCGCCGAGTGCCTCGCCGGTTAGGCCGAAGAGCGCTCGCTGCTTGTCTTGCGAGTCGTGGTGAACCAACACGCTCGGCACGCCCATCCGCTCGACACGAAGATTGAGGCCGCGATCGGAGACGAACTCCGCGACCGCCGAACCAAAGCCTCCCGCCAGCGAGTGCTCCTCGAGCGTAATCAAATAGGCGTGATCTCGTTCGAGCTCCAGTAACAGTGCTTCGTCTAATGGCTTGGCAAATCGCGCGTTGACCACCGTGATGCCGTCAACGTAGGCATCGAGCGCAATGTCAACCGACGTGCCGTACGCGAGGATCGCTACCTCGCGGCCCCAGCGCAGGACCTCGGCTTTCCCATGCACGAGTGGCGCCAGTGGTTCATCGTGCTTGCCGCTGGTCGATCCGCGCGGATACCGGATCCCCGATGGCGCGTTGAGAGAGAGCGCATGCTCGAGCATCGGCTGCAGTTCCGCCTCGTTGCGAGGCGCCATGAGCGTCATGTTCGGAAGCGTGCGAAGGTACGCGATATCGTAGAGTCCCATATGCGTCGGACCGTCATCGCCGACAAAGCCGGCGCGATCCATGCAGAAGACGACTGGAAGGTTTTGCACGACGACGTCGTGGACGATTTGATCGTAGGCGCGCTGTAAGAAGGTTGAATAGATCGCGCACACCGGGCGCAGTCCGCTCGAGGCCAAGCCGGCCGCGAAGCACACTGCGTGCGCCTCGGCGATGCCGACGTCGAAGTACCGCTCCGGAAAGCGCTTTGCGAACTTCGCGAGGCCCGTGCCGTCGGGCATCGCGGCGGTGATGCCCACGACGCGGGGATCTTTTTCGGCTACTGCGATCATGGCATCGCCAAAAACGTCGGAAAACTTCGGTCGTCCGGGCGGTCCGCTCTTCTTGCCGCCATTGTTGGGCTCGAACGCGTTTGCGCCGATGCCGTGAAACGTCCGCGAATCGCGCTCGGCCGGTTCGTACCCTTTGCCCTTGATCGTGCGAACGTGCAATAGGACCGGACGATCGAAATCCTTCGCGGTTTGGAGCGCATCGACGAGCACGTCGTAGTTATGACCGTTGACCGGCCCGATATAGCGAAAGCCGAGCTCCTCGAAGATCACCGCGGTCTTCTCGGCGGGACCGATAAAGTGCATCGCTCCAATTTCGGCGCCTTCGATCGCGCGCTTCGCTGCCGTCCCCAGCGGAAGGCGCTTGAGCATTTCCTTCCCGGTTCGGCGAACGAAGTTTGCAAACGGCTTGGTGCGCAGAACCGAAAGATAGGCGGCGATCGATCCAACATTCGGCGCAATCGACATCTCGTTGTCGTTGAGAATAACGATGAACGGACTTCGCAGCGCGCCTGCGTTGTTGAGCGCTTCGTAGGCGAGTCCGCCGGTGAGCGCGCCGTCGCCGAGCACCGCGACGACTGTTTCGTCGCTGCCGACCAAATCGCGCGCCAGCGCCATCCCGAGCGCGGAGGCGACCGACGTGCTGGCGTGGCCTGCACCAAACGGATCGTAGGGCGATTCGCTGCGCATCGCAAAGCCGGAGAGGCCGCCGCCCTTGCGGATCGTCCCGAACCGGTCGCGCCGGCCGGTGAGGATCTTATGAACGTACGTCTGGTGGCTGACGTCCCAGACGAGCTTGTCCGTCGGCAGGTCGAGCACTCGATGCAACGCGAGCGTCAGCTCAACAACACCGAGGTTGGGCGCGAGATGCCCGCCATTGACGGCGCACGTGGTGACCAGCAGTTCGCGGATCTCGCTTGCGAGAACGTCGATTTCCTCACGATTCAGACGTTTGACGTCGGCCGGGGAGTCGATGCGCTCGATTACCATTGGCGCGATATACGCACCCGCCCGCCGATGCCCTGCGTTGCTCCAAGCACCAAAGCGGCCAGCCTGGCCGCACGCGGCGCCTCCCGTGCCAACCAGACCGCTTGTGGCCAATTCCACGGTTTGAGCATCGCGCGCAGCGGCGTGCGCCATTCAGACGAAAGCTCGTGATCGGGCGTATCGAGCACGACGCGTACCGCGGCAACGCGCGACGCCGCAATGCGGCCCGTCTCCATGTCGACTCCGGCATACCCTTTCGTCGCCCACGTTTCGCGCGCCGTTCCATTGACGATCGATTCGGCCGTCAGGAGCGGATCGAAAACCGGCTCGATTCCCAGCGATCTCGCTCCCCGCGTCAACGCTTCGACAAGCTCATCGTCGCAGCGCATCACGCTCCCGTTTGGAGCGCGGACCTGCCGCGGAATTAGGAGCGTTCCAGTCGGAAGATCCCTCCGCAATCCGCCGGCCAGACCACAGCTTATCACCGTGTCGCCGAGGGGTGCCTTTAAATTCGCGAGCGCAATCCCAACTTGCACGATGCGCGCCTCCGGGAGCTCGCGCCGCAACGCGTTGCACTCCAGCGACGTCGCCGCAATCAAGGTAACGTGCATCGCTAGGCCATTCCGGTTTGACGGTACCACGTGACGGCGCGCTCGAGCGCCGCCGCTACCGGCGTCGCTTGATAACCCAGTTCGCCTTGTGCCTTCGATGAATCCGCGTACATGCGCTCGCGCGATAAGCGCACGCCTTCGAGCGGGATGTTGGGGTCGCAAGCCATGACGCGGCAGCGCAGCTCATCGAAGTACGCGGCCCCCAGCGCCAACCCGTAGGGAGCCCGCCATTTCGGCATCGGGCGCCCCGTGATCTCGGCCAGCCGCTGCCAAATTTCATCCATGCTGAGATTCTCGCCGCCGATCGGGTAACGCTCCCCGATTTCGCCGCGATCCAACGCGGCAACGTGTGCGCGCGCGACGTCCTCGACGGCGACCAAGTTCATCCCGCCCGCCCCTGGGGCTTTCGCGACGATCTTCCCTCGCGCAAAATCGAGCACGAGCTTGCCGGTCGGCGTCGGCTTCCAATCGCCCGGCCCGACAGGCGCCGTCGGAAGCAACGCGATCACGGGAACGCGCGACGCAAGTGCGGCGCGTTCCTGATCGAGCTTCGAGCGATGGTAGCCGCTGTGCGCATGACCGAGCGTCGCCGAGCTCGAGGTAAGCACGACGCGCTCGACGCCCGCGAGTTCGGCTGCGAGCATGAGGCTCGCAGTCCCCTCGACGTTGACTGCCGCGATCTCTTTGCTCGCGCGGGGCGCGAAGGTGTAGAGCGCCGCGCAGTGCACCGCGTAGCGGCATCCATACAGCGCGCGCGCAAACGCGCCGACGTTGCGCAAATCGCCCTCGACGACCTCAGCCCGCTCATCCTTTGTCATCCTGAGCCCTTCGACTGCGCTCAGGACAGGCTCCGTCGAAGTACTCTCAGGACGAACTAGCGCGCGAACCTGGTAACCCGCTTCCAAGAGTTCGCGAAGGATGTGCGAGCCGACGAAGCCAGTGGCGCCGGTAAGGAAAACGCGATCACTGCGCGCGATCGGAGGCTCCTCCGTTCATCATGTGCGCATCCTACACTACTCTAGTGGCCGCCGCAAAGGGCATCGCCGGCATCGCACGTAACGCGCCGGCATGAAACTTTCGATTATAGCGATCGTCACAATCGCCGTTACCGCGCTTTCGGGCTGCGGGGGGATCACCGCAAACGCGTCGCCTCCCACCGCCGCCGCTGCCACGGCCCAAACCGCCCACGCGTCAGACGCAGCCGGGGCGTATTGTAAACAGACGGGCGGCGAGGTTGTGCTTCGCCATCCCGTTTACGGCAGCAATTCGTCCAACCTGCTCTTCCTTGCAGGCGAGAGAAGCTTCTGTCAATACACGAGCAAGAAAGATGGCTCGCGGATCCACATTCTTTTGGAGACGCTGTATACGACCAAACCATCGCTGGCCGCGCTGGCATATATCTTAAAGCCGCCCACCGGCTCGTGCAATGGCAATCCGGCGTCCTGCTACTGCTCGTTACTCGGCGGCTCCGACCAGTTTGGCGGAACATCCGGCGCGGGCGGCGGCTGGTACAACAAAAACTCGATCGATCAAACGCTCGAAGCGTGTATCTTTCCCGATATGTCGTCGATCGACTCGTGGGGGCTGACCTATCACGCCGGAGGGATCATTCGTGGCATCAACCTGCAAAAGGTGATGCGATACAAGTATCCCAGCTAGAAGCCTGCAGGTCTCCTAGATCGCCTCGATCTTCGCCATCATCCCTTCATCTTCATGATCGAGGATGTGGCAATGGAAAAGAAACTCGCCTCGGATGACCGGGTCGCGGAAGTTCATCAACAGGTCGAGCGAGCCCGGGACGCCTTTGCTCCCAACGGCGGAACGGTGCGGAATGACGAAGCTGTCGGCCCAAAACGGGTGTCTGACGGGCACGCCGTTGATTTTTTGGACCAAGAAGTGCAACTGATGGATGTGAAAGTCGTGAACCTCCTGGGTGACGTTCACGACGTGCCACTCTTCGACGGTGCCGACGTGAACCACGAACATCGGCTTTGACTTCGTCGAATACATCTTGCCGTTGATGAAGAACTGCGGCTTCGGATTCTCGCTGAAAACGACCAGACGTTTTGCGGCAGGAGGCGGCAACTCCGTCGTATAGACGTTGCGGGGAAGCGGTGCGCCGACGGCGAGCGGTTGGGGCGAGAACGACCCGCCCTTGCTTCGTTGCGGCGCCTTGAGGTTAGCGAGAAGTATTTCGGGGTCCGGATCGCCGTTGGGTCCGGTATCGTAGCAGAGCGTCCGGAACTTGGCGTGCCCGCTCGCGGGCCCGGTGACGACGAACTCCGCGCGCGAAGCCGGCGGTACGATGAGCGTGGATTCCATCCTCGTCGGCGGCGTGCCCGGGTAACTGTCGAGCGCGAAACCATCGATCGCAACGAGTTCCAGCTTTTCGCCCTCGACGTTGAGACGCAGCGTCTTGTGGCCGGTCGCATTGAGCAAACGGAAGAACTGCTTCTCACCCGGCGCAATCGTGATGTCGGGGCGCACCGCATCGTTGAGCGAGACCTGAAGATGATCCTTGGTCGTACACGGAGCGCTATTCGTACCGAGCGGCTGCGCCTCTTCGCCGCCGGTGCCCGTTGCGCGAACGACAATCAACCGCTGCTTCATTTTCGACAAGCCCGGAAGATGCTGCTCGAGCCCCTCGACGACGATCGCGCCCGACATTCCGCTTGCGCCAACTTGAAAGCTGGTCTGGCCGTGCACGTGCGGATGGTACCAGTACAAACCCGGCTCTTGATTGGCGGGCACGTGGACGACGTAATGCAGCGTTTGACCGGGGCTCGCGAGGGTGGTAAGCACGTCGTCGCCCGGTTTTTTTGGAGAGGATCCGAGGCCGTGGAAATGCAGGTTCATGTCTTGCGGCGTGCCCATCTCTGCCATGTCCCCGGGCATACCATCCGGCGGCGGCACGACGGGAAGATCGTCCTTCACCCTGACCTCGATCGTGTCGCCCGGCTTAACCGCGATCGTCGGAATTACCGCATAGGCGCCCTTGTAAACGAATGTGGGCTGCCCGGTCGAAGGATCGTTCTTAGCTACCAGCGATAACTTGGCGACTCCGCCGGCTGCTCGTACGACCGGCGGCTCCGGAAGCTCCGCGCGGAGCGCCACTCGCGCTGCGCCATTCGGCGGGGGAGCCTGCGGCAACGGATTCGCCGGGCTGCCCCGGCCGGCGCACGCCACGAGCCAGGCAAGTGCAATCGGCAAACCGAGGCGATTGGAGTTCAATCGGAACTAGCTCCCGATGGCGGCCCGAATGGATTCCTTGATCGAGCCCGTGGTGAGTAGGACGGCGGTCGGTTCATAGCCGCAGTGCGCCATGCAGTTCTCGCACGATTCGTGTTTTCCGCGCCCGTATTTGGACCAGTCGGTCTCGTTGAGCAACTCCTTGTAGGTTTTCGCGTAACCTTCTTTGCTCATGAGATAACAGGGGCGCTGCCAGCCGAACACCGTGTAGCACGGAATTCCCCACGGCGTGCATTCGAAATCCACCTTACCTTCGAGGAAATCCAGGTAGAGGGGGCTGTGATTGAGCCGCCACTTCTTGCGCTTGCCGTCGGCGAAAACCTGACTGAAGACTTCGCGAGTCCGTTTGACGCCCAGGAAGTGCTCCTGGTCCGGCGCCTTCTCGTAAGCGTATGCCGGCGAGATCTGCATCATGTCGACTTTAAGATCGTCGTTGAGATAATCCAGGACCTCACGAACCGATTCTGGCCCGTCTTGGTCGAAGAACGTCGTATTGGTGAAGACCCGAAAGCCGCGGGCCTTCGCATCTTTGATCGCGTCCACGGCTTTGTCGAAGACGCCACTCCGGCAGACCGACTGATCGTGGCGCTCGCGCATACCGTCGAGATGAATCATCCACACGAAATAGACCGAGGGCTTGAAAAGGTGGATCTTCTTCTTGAGCAGCAGTGCGTTCGTACATAAAAAGACGAACTTCTTGCGCTTGACGAGCTCCTCGACGATCTGCGGCATCTGATCGTGCACCAGCGGCTCGCCCCCGGCGATCGAAACCATCGGCGCTCCGCACTCCTCGACCGCATCGATGCAGTCTTGGACGCTCAAGCGCTGGCGAAGGATCTCGTCGGGATGCTGGATTTTGCCGCACCCCGCGCATGCAAGATTGCATTGAAGCAAGGGCTCGAGCTCGAGCACGAGCGGGTACTTCGTCTCGCCGCGCAGGCGCTTGCCGGTTATGTACTTCGCGACGGCAATCTTCTGTTGGAGGGGCATACTCATGGGTTTCTTCCTTCAGGGTTGGTGCCGGATGTCATCCAGGGCGCAGTCGAAGGGCGGCATCCGATCGCGAGGGCCATCGTTGGGAAGAGGTGACGATAAAGGTGGTAGTTGATGTAAAAGTCGCGGGGGAAACCGGTTCCCGTGCACTCGGCCTCGTCCCACGTTCCGTCGCTACGCTGCCGCTCGCACAGATAGGCAAGACCCCGGTCGACCGCCGGATGTTGCAGGTGCCCGGCAAGTTGGAGCGCCAGCACGGCCCAGGCGGTTTGCGACGGCGTGCTCTTCCCGATGCCCGCGAACGACTCGTCGGCATACGAGTGGCAACTCTCTCCCCAGCCGCCGTCGGGATTCTGGACCGAGAGCAGCCACGCGACCGCGCGCTCGACCATATCGCCTCCGGTATGTAAGGCGGTTAGCGCAGAAATCACACACCACGTTCCGTAGACGTGATTGACACCCCAGCGTCCGTACCAGGAACCCCACGGTTTTTGCGTCGCGCGCAGATACTCCAGGCCGCGGGCGACTGCTGCATTCGAGGCACCCTCACCGAGGGCGGCGAGCATCTCCAGCACGTGCGCCGTTACGTCTTCCGTCGGCGGATCGATCATCGCGCCGAAATCGGAGAACGGCATGCGGTAGAGCAGCTCGCGAGTGTTGTCGCGATCGAACGCCGCCCACGCGCCGTTACGCGAATCCATCGCCAGCGTCCATCGCCGCGCGCGTTCGACGGAATCGGCGACGGCGTTTGGGTGCCCTCCCTCGAGGAGCGCCAGTACGACGATGGTGGTGTCGTCGATATCCGGATAGGCGTCGTTGTCGAACTCGAAGGCCCAGCCGTTGCCGCGCGTTTCCTTGCACTTCATGCGCCAGTCGCCGGGGGCGTCGTCAGGAATTTGTTCGCGCAGCAGCCACGAGACCGCGCTCTCCATCGCCGGGTGCGACTTGTCCAAGCCGGCAATCGCGAGCGCCCGCACGGCCCAGGCAGTGTCCCAAACCGGCGACATGCATGCCTGAAAGCGCCAATCGCTCCGCTCGTCGATGATGAAGCGATGCATGCCGGCGATACCCTTACGCATCACCGGATGATCCACGCCATATCCCATCAGGTCGAGCGCGATCAGCGAATAGACCCACGGCGGCTGAATTCCGCCCCAGCTCCCGTCGGCTTCTTGGCGCTCGACAATCCATTGCGCGACGCGCTGCCGTGCATCGTCGCGAAACGGCTGAGAGGGCAACCGCTCGTAGAGTTTTTGCAACCACTCGGCCGCCATCAGCCAATGGCGCGAACCGCTCACGCGCTGCATCTCTTTCTCGCTGCCCGGCGCGATGATTTCGCTCACGTCCACGCCGAGCGCGCGAACCGGACGCTTCGAGACCACGATCGTCAGCGGCGCCACCGTTCCGCGTGCCCAACATGCAAAGTCGTAGAGATTGAACGGCATCCAGAGCGGAAAATACACAAGTTCCGGCGGGAGCGACGGCACGCCCGACCATGGGTAGACTCCGAACAGTGCGAGCCAAATCTTGGTGAAGACGCGCGCGTTCGCAACGCCTCCCTGCTGCAAGATCACGCTGTGCGCCTTGCGCATCTCGTCGCGCGATGGATCGACGCCAAGCACCTTCAGGGCAACGTACGTCTCGATCGTCGTGCTCAAATCTGCCGGACCATCATAATAGAGCGCCCACGATCCGTCGCTGCGTTGATGGCGCAGCATATGGCCGATCGCGCCCGCTCGAAACTCGTCGTGCGGTAAGCCCAAGAAGCGAAACAGCAACACGTGCTCGGCCGTCATCGTCACGTTCGTCTCGAGCTCGCCCGACCACCAGCCCTCCGGCGACTGCTCCTTGAGCAACCAATCGATGGCGCGCCCCAGCGATCGTTTCGTCGCATTTGTCATGCTGAGCCAGCCGGCGAGAGCAGTGCGGCGGCTGCGAGGTTGCCGCTGCGAACGGCGGATTCCATGGTGTCGGGCCAGCCGGTCTCAGTCCAGGAGCCGGCTATCGCGATTGCGGGATGGTTAGTGCGCTGCTGCGTTCGCGCTGCGCCGACGCGGGGAAGCCACGTTGCTTCGGGATTACGTGTGACGGCGCTTCGCACGAGTTTCGCGTTTTTGAGAGCTGGGAGAAACGTTTGCACTTCGCGCCAGGCGAGCGATTCTAGCTCCGCGGTCGGCTGGCGCAGATATTCGTCGGCGGCGCTGAAGCTGCAGCACAGATAGCCCGGCTCCTTTTCGAAAATCCATTGCAGCGGCGACTCGAGCGCCGCGACGAAATCGCGGCCGAAGCTTCCGCCGTCGTGCCAAAGATGGACGTCGATGATCGGGTAGGGGTCGTATTTATCGAGGTTTGTAACGCCATAGCGCTCGGGCTCGCCAAGAATTCGTTCCGCTTGCCGCGGCGCGACGGCGAGTACTACCGCATCGAAGTCCCTGTCTCCCTGCGCAAATGTCATCCTGAGCGCAGTCGAAGGACGAAGGGTCACACTGGGCTCGTTCGCCGTGATTGAGAGGACCGGCGTCAACGTATGCACGGCGTCGAGTTGTTTTGCGGCTGCCTGAGTGAGATGCGCGAGTGGAACTCTCGAGAAGCCGAAACGCGCCGCGCTCGCATCGCAGAGAAAAGCGGTCTTCAACACGAACATCGCGTCAGCTGCGCCAACGCGATCGAATGCTGCGTTGAGCGCCGGAATAAAGAACGGATCCCAAAACGCCGCGCGTTCTTGCGCTCCTTGGCCATTGCGCGCCAGCCACGCCTCGAACGTTTCACGCGGATCGGATTTCCCCAGAAGAGCCGCCGCGAGCGCGCGGGCAATGCGGAGCTTGCCGGCGAGGCCGAGGTGCGAGTAGCTCGCAAACGACCCAATCAAATGCAGGGGCGCCGGGAGGGCCGCGGTGCGAAGCCGTCCCGCCTTGCCGCTTCGCGAGAGGATCGTCGCGTCGAAACGCTCTTGTAGGTGAAGCCGATCGGCCATCCCGACGGCCTGCGCGAAATTGATAAACTCCGTGCAGCACGCCAAGAAGACGTGCTGGCCGTTGTCGACTTCCACGCCGTCGATTTCGAAGGAGGTGGCCCGCCCGCCGAGGATGCGGCTTCGCTCGAAAAGCTCGACGTGCGCTCCGGCCGCCTTGAGCGCAAGGCCCGCTGCGAAACCGGCGAGGCCGCCTCCTACGACCGCTACGCGCTCGACAGCCAAGATCGCACCACCACGATGAGCTTTTCGGTTTTGGAGAGCGCGGCGCGAGCTCGCAACGGAAGTCCCGGCTCGCGCTCGATCTTCTTGAGCAGCTCCTCGTAGATCCCAGCCATCGTCTGCACGCACGCGGCGGGGCGGCGCGGAATGTAACGAAGCACCTCGTAGCCCGTCTCAAAATACTCGCGCGCCCGCGCGACTTGCAGCGCGATCAACTCGTTCCAGCCGCGGCGAATTTCACCGGAAAAGAGTGCCGCTTCCGGAATGTCGAAGCGCGCGAGGTCGTCCTGCGGCAAATAAATGCGATTCATATCGACGGCATCTTCGCGCACGTCGCGCAAGATATTCGTGAGCTGGAGGGCGATGCCGAGATCGTCGGCACGCTGCAACGCGATCGGATCGCTGAAGCCGAAGATGCGCACGCACATTCGGCCGACGACGGAGGCGACGAGATTGCAGTAATCCTTGAGCGCTTCGAACGTCGGATACCGGGCTTGGCTAAAATCCATCTCGACGCCGTCGATGAGCATCTGGAGCTCTTCTTCCGGAATCGAATAGCGATCGATCGCCTCGGAGAGCACTCGCAGGATGGGGTCGTCGCCATAGTCGCCGCGCACGCAGGCCGAGATGCGCTCGCGATGAACCGCCAGGCGCGCCGGCAGGTTTTCGATTCCGACGGTGTCGGCTTCATCGTCGACCTGTCTGGCAAAGTTGTAGAGCGCGTAGATTGCCATCCGCTCGTGATAGCTAAGCGAGATGAAACCCCAGTAGAAGTTGCTCGCCTCGCGCTTAGCCATATCCCGGTTGAACCGCTCCGCGCGGAGCTGCTCGGCATTAATCATCTATGCAGGCCTTCGAGAAAAACTCTGTACTGCGGCACGAAGCACCACGGATACCTTCGTCGGGGTCGAAAGGCTCGGCCGTTCGTGCTCGGTCCGGTAGCCCAGTGCCTCGATGGCGTCGCAGATCGCCAGCCCTCCCATCCGGTAAAGCGCCAGTTGCAGCCGTAGCGCCCGCGGCACCATCGCTTCGAGGCGCTCGCCGGAAGCAAGCAAGGCCCGTGCTCGGCGGACCATGCGCTCGGCGGCGCCGGCGAGACCCACCGCCGCGACGTCGCTTTCAACCAAATATTTGCGCCCGATTGCGGCGTCGCGCCGTACGTCTTGTGCGTGATTGGCGAGCTGCAAGCCGATGCACACGTCGTCGGAAAGACGTTCGGCGTTTTCATCCGTGACGCCGAAGACCCGGAGCACCATGCGTCCCACGGGCGCGGCCGAAAGCCGGCAGTACGCGTCGAGCTCGTCCCACGTGGCGTATCGTGCCACGTGCTGGTCTTGCACGTTGGCCTCGATCAGATCGAGAAAGGGTTGTGCCGGAATGGCGCGCCGCTCGATCGTCTGCGCGAGTGCCACGAGCACCGGATGAACCGGCGCGACGCCGCCAAACAGCGCGCGAACCTCGTCGCGCCAGCGCTCCAGTCGTGTTAGTGCCGTTCCTTGCGGACTCTCGTCGCCGAGATCGTCCGTCGTTCGGCAGAAGGCATAAATGCGCATGAGGTCGCGCCGCCGCGCCGCATCGACAAAGCGCGAGGCAACCGAAAAGTTCTCGTAGTGGCCGCGCGTCAACACGCGACAATACGCGTCGGCGGCGCGAAGATCGAGATTCATCGACGCGCGTCGATCGTTGCAACGCGATAAGAAAGCACGCGCGGATCTGCGCTCATTAGGCTCATGCCTTCCACCTTAGCCTGGGCCACGAGCATTCGGTCGAACGGATCCCGATGAACATTGGGCAGCGAACCTAAGGCAAAGAGATGATCCAGCGAAAGGTTGAGCAGCTCGGCTCCGCTCAGCGCGAGGCGCGACCGAAGGTACGCCGGCGCATCCATCGGCAGCTCGAGTTTTCCGCGAGCATCTTTGAGAACGATCTCCCACGCGCTGGCGATCGAAAGAAACAGCGCATTGGCACGGTCGGCCAGCAGCGAACGGGAATCTGCACCAAGACGCTGCGGCGCCAATGCCATCCAGAGCCAGACGTGCGTATCGAGCAGCAGCTTCACTCGACGTACTCGGCAAACTCTTCCGGCAAATACTCATCGAAGTCTTCCGCGATCCAGAACTTCAGGCCGCTGTCCCAGCCGAGCTCGCGTTGCGCCGGGGCGTTGACCGGCACGAGACGCGCGATCGGGCGGCCCGCCTTGGCAATAAGCACTTCCTCGCCCGATTCGACTCGCGCGAGCAGCGCCGAAAGATGGGTCTTGGCCTGGTGAATGTTTACGCTCTTCATACGACGCGCCTAGTCTATTAAACTTAGTCCGGTTAGTCAAGGCAACCACGCAGGTCGCGAAGCGTTCTCGCGCCGGCGCAGAACATCGCGATGCGCAGCGTCTCGACATATTCGCAGGCAAGCTCGAGCGCCTTTTCGAGGCTTTCATCGGCAGCCCGAAGGAACGGCCCCGCAATCCCAACGAGATCGGCGCCGAGGGCCAGCGCTTTGGCAGCCTCCAGGCCGGTTCGGATGCCTCCGCTGGCGATAAGCGTTCCCTCCGGCGCCACCGATCGGGCATTGACGATCGCCTGCGCCGTCGGAATACCCCAGGCCGCGAATGCGCCGGCAACGCGCGCTCGCCACGGTTCGGCGATCCGATAGCGCTCGACTTCGCTCCACGACGTGCCGCCCGCGCCGGCTACATCGACTGCCGCAACCCCGGCATCGAAGAGCGCGCGGACATCGCCGGCACCGATGCCCCAGCCAACCTCTTTGACGATAACCGGAAAATCGGCAGCGGCGCAAAGCTCGGCGATCCGCTCGAGCAGCCCGCGAAAGCACGTGTCGCCTTCAGGCTGCAGCGCCTCTTGCAACGGATTGAGGTGTAGCGCGAGCGCGTCGGCTTTGAGCATTTCGACGAGACGCCGGCACTGCGCGATGCCGTAGCCTTTGTTCAGTTGCACCGCGCCGAGATTGGCGAAAAGCAAGATGTCCGGAGCCTCCGCGCGCACGTCGAAGCTCTCGAGAGTTTGGGGCGATTCGAGCAACGCGCGACCCGAGCCGAGACCCATTGCCAGGCCGTGGTGCGCGGCGACCCGCGCGAGGCGGCGATTGATTCGCGTTGCCTCCGGGGCGCCACCCGTCATGCACGAGATCAGCAGCGGCGCCGCGAGTCTGCGGCCGAAAAAACGAGTCGATGCGTCCACGTCGGCGAGGTCGATTTCGGGCAGCGCACGATGGGCAAAGGCGTAGGCCTCAAAACCGGCAGAGACGCCTTTGCCGTCGACGTCGCGCTCGATGTTGATTCGAAGGTGTTCCGCCTTTCGCGACGGGGTCGAACGTTCAGGCCGCTCGTCGTGCAACGTACAGCGCGACTTCCGCAAAGGCGTCGAGATCTGCTTTGCGCGTATGAGGTTCCAGTAGCGTCACGGATTGCTGCGCGAAGCGGAGCGCGCCGGCCGTTTCCGTCGCTTCGCTCGCCATCCCCAGCGCACGCCCGGCTCGCGCAAACGCGAGCGCGACGTCGCCGGAAGCGCCCCCGATGATTGAGCCCGCTTGAAGTGCGGCCCCGGTGAGCGCACAGCGTCCCTCCATCGCCGTTTCTCGGCCTTCGATGGCTTCGAGAACTGCCTCTCCGGCGATTCGCGCCGCTTCGAGGCGGCGCTCCGGGTTGCCGACGTGACTGGCCAGCATCCGAAAGCCTAACGCATAGAGCGCGTCACCCGCGTTGAGGCTTTGGCCCAGTCCCCAGCGCGCGATTGGCTCCGCGGAGACATCGGCGAGCTCGTCGTGCAACAGCATGAATCGGTCGAAGAGGTCGAAGGCAGCGGCAACGGGCAGCGCATCCGCGGTGTCGCCGCCATTGGCGGCGCAGGCCCACAGCAACAAAGACGGGCGAACCGGATCGCGCGCGCAGCGAACGGGGAGACGTTCCGTGATGATGCGCCCGGCGACCGAGTTGAACGAAATTTCGATTCCCTCGAGGTAACGGGTAACGGAGGCGCGGTGAGCGCTCATGGGGAGCGTCTCGGAAAGCGACGTCACGCGTGGCCGTCCTGCGCCCGGGGCAGACTCTCCATCAAGTAACGAGCGCGCGTACCCGAGACGCCCAGCAGGCCGTCGAGGCTGGTCAGCTCCAGAAGACGGCGCATATTGCTCTCCCCGACGAGGGCCTCGAGCCGGCGCTCGCGTGCGGTCAGACCCTTGTACAACGCGATTAGCTCGGCAAGCGCCGTGGAGTCGAAGAAGCTCGCATCGCGCAGGTCGACGATCACGTCGTGCTCGCTCCCCAGCGCGCTCAAGGCCGCGCGAAGCCGATCGCGGTTGGAGATGTCCCATTCGCCGCGCAGCGTTATCACTTGCCGGCCCTCGAACAAGGATGTTGCGATCGCTTGCTCCTCCGCGTCATGCATTCCGCTAGTCTACCTTAGAACTTAAAGTAGATGAACGTTGGGGAAACGCCGGACCACGAAAAAAGCTGGAGTGCGACAAGCAAGCCGGCGAGTGCTCCTGCCTGGAGCCCGGGGCGCAGTTGCTGCCAGGAGAACACGACGCTGCGACGCTCGAGCACCAAACGGACGGCTCCAAAGGCGATGATTCCCTCGGCGAGCAGCGTTTGCCAGCCGGTCAGCAGCGTCGCCCCCAGGCCTCCCGCAAAGAGCGCGCGATAGACGGTAACGGCTACGCCGAAGCTGGGCGAGCGGAACAGGACCCACGCCAGCGTCACGAGGCAAAAGGTCAGCGCGACGCGAGCGGCCACGGCAAGCGCCGCGCGCGGCTTCTCCGTATGGCCGATGCCGAAAACTCGTTCGATGCAGAGCAACACGCCGTGAAAACCGCCCCAGGCGACGAAGGTCCACTGCGCGCCGTGCCAGAGACCGCCCAAGAGCATCGTGATCATCAGGTTGCGCAGCGTCGCGAGCGCGCCGTGACGGTTTCCACCCAAAGGAACGTACAGATAATCGCGCAGCCACGTCGACAGCGTGATGTGCCAGCGGTGCCAGAAATCCGTGATGCTCGTCGCCAAATACGGCATGCGAAAGTTCTCCGGGAAGACGAAGCCGAGCATTCGCGCGCAGCCGATCGCGATGTCGCTGTAACCCGAAAAATCAAAGTAGATCTGCATGCTGAACGCAAAGAGCGCACTCCAGGCTGCGGGCGCTCCCGGGTGGCTCGCAACGCCATCGAAGTACGCGTTCGCTACCGAAGCGAACTGATCCGCAATCACCGTCTTCTTCACCAGGCCGAAGGTTGCGCGCGCTAAGCCATAGCTAAGGTCGTCGGGGCCCGGCGGCCGCCAGGCGAATAACTCACCGAAGAAGAGTCCGGCACGAACGATCGGTCCGGCCAGCAGTTGCGGGAAAAACGCGAGGTAGATCGCGTAATCCAACGGCTTGCGCACGGCGGCCGTGCGCCCGCGATAGACGTTGACGAGATACGAAATGCTCTGAAAGGTGTGAAAGCTGATGCCGATCGGAACGAAGAGATTGACGAGCCACGGATTTTGGTGCATTCCGACCAGCGCTGCTACCGTGCTGCTGGCAAAGTTCGCGTATTTGAAGCTGGCCAAGAATGCGAGGTTTGCCGTTACGCCCAGACCGAGCAGCAATCGAATACTGCGCCGTTGTTGCTCTTTGGCGTCCTCGACCCAAATCGCAATCGCGAAGTCGCTCGCCGTCAAGATCCAGAGGAAGAGAACGTACCAGGCGTTCCAACGGGCGTAAAAATAGTAGCTGACGATCAAGAGGACGATGCGCCCGTAACGGCGCGGAAGGCCATAGAAGAGCGCGACGACGATTGCGAAAAAGAGCCAGAACTCGTAGGACTGGAACCGCAGCGGAATGCCGATTCCACACGCTGCCGCAAACCACGAAAGCGAATGATGCTCGTGCTGCGGAGCCCCCCTCGGATCCGCCGCGGGGTATGACGGCCGAGCGGTTAATCTGGGAATTAGCGAGGCCGTCATACCCCGCGGCGGATCCGAGCGTAAGCTCTCCGGATCGGAGAGCAAGCGCGCAACATCCGCGCCAAGCAGCCGGCTAAAGCGCAGGCTCCCGGCGGCATTGAGGTGGTCTTCGTCGGCAAAGAGCTCCGGACGCTCGAGCGCGAGATATGGCGTTGCGTCGATCAGGCGGGCGCGATCCTGCGCTGCGATCTCGAGCAGCGAACCGCTGGGAGTTTGCGATGCCTCGCGATGCGCCGGGCGCGTTGGAATTCGCACGAAGAAGACCGGGATTCCCGCAGCGGCGTAGCGCGCGGCGATCGGCGCCAGCCACTCGCGCCGATAGCGTGCATACGAGGGGCTCGGTTTGCCAATCGCCAGAACCTGCGTTGCGATCGCGCTGCGCGCGCTATCCGAGATGCCCGGGGGATAGACGATTGCATTGGTAGCAAAATCGACCCGCAGTCCGGCCAGCGATTCGCTGCGCGGGTGATCGGCGAGCGGATCGTACGCCGCATCGCTGCGCGCCCGCTCGAGCGCCCGCATGCGCGAGAGCGGATCGGCAACGAGCGCCTGAACGTCATCCCGCAGCTCCTGACCTCGCCAGAAGAGATCGATTCCGTTCTCGACGCGTTCGCGCGGATCGGAGAACGAGCCGGCTAGCTTCGGAAGATCGGTCAAGCGCGTTTGAAAGACCACGTAGCGGAGGTCCATCGGGCGATCGTCGCCGTCGAGACTGCCGATCGCCGTGTCGTCGTCGGCATACGTATCGACCGCGATAACGACGGCATGAAAGCGCCGCGCTTGCGGATCGATCGCGCGCACGAAAAACGGCCAGCAGCGCGGCGTCGTCCCCGGCACGCCGCCGTTGAGAAAGCGCAGCCGTCCGCCGGCCGCACTTGCCGCTGCGGGGTCGAGGCCCGAATAGATGCGCGAGTCGCCCAAGACCAACACGTCGCGCCGCGGGTCGCCGTCGAAGGCCGCGAACTGTGCGATCGCCGATTCGAAACTGCCGGTACTCGAGGATGGGTCGAGGACGGCGTGGTAGAGACCGGTTCGAAACGCGCCCACGTTAATTGCCGCGAAAATTGCGAACGCGGCAACAAGAAGAGCGGCCGTTCTCTTACGTGGCGTATCGAAGGGAGGCTGCACCGAATCGTCCCTTGTTCGGAGATGGGTAGGACGCCTTTATGAAGGAGCGCGAAGGCGCGCCGGTCGCTCTGATCACCATAACCGTGATGCTGGGGATGATCATGGCGATTATCGACACGACGATCGTCAACGTCGCCATCCAAACGATCGGCGGCAACCTCGGCGCAACGGTTGATGAGGTCGCATGGGTTGCTACCGGCTACATCCTGGCCAGCGTAGTCGTGATGCCGCTCAACGGGTGGCTCACTGCGTTGCTTGGGCGCAAAAAGTTCTACGCGATCTCGCTGGCAATCTTCACCGTCGCATCGTTCTTCTGCGGAACGGCGCGCTCGATCTGGGTGTTGGTTTTCTATCGCATCGTACAGGGGATAGGCGGCGGCGCTCTGCAACCGACGGCGCAGGCAATCCTCTTTGAAACCTTTCCTCCGCAACGTCGCGGCGCCGCGATGGCGATCTTCGGTATGGGCGCGATGGTCGGGCCGGCGATCGGGCCGGCGCTCGGCGGCTGGATCGTCGACAACGCGAGCTGGCCGCTGATCTTCTACATCAACATTCCCATCGGCATCGTGGCCTTTCTGATGACGCTGGCCTTCATTCCCGATCCGAAGTTCATCGCCAAGGCCAAAGGAGGCATCGACTGGGTCGGCCTCGGTCTGCTCACCGCCGGATTAGCCTCCCTGCAGTTCGTTCTGGAGCAAGGCGAACGCGACGACTGGTTCTCGTCGCAGGCAATTCAGATTCTTACGGTGGTTTCGGTGGTTTCGTTAGTCGTTTTCGTCGTCAAGACGCTCCAGGACCACTACCCGATCGTGGATCTAAAGGTCTTCAAATTCCGATCGTTCTCAATCGGATCGTTCTTAGGAATCATCATGGGCTTTGGACTCTACGGCACGGCGTTGATCTTGCCGCTCTTCTTTCAATCCATCCTGGGATTCACGGCGTACGATACCGGCCTGGCGTTGATGCCGGGTGCCTTTGCAACGGCCGCTTCAATGCTGATCATCGGCCGGATTCTCAATCGCATCGACGGGCGCTGGTCGATCGTCTTCGGCACGCTCCTCTTTGCCTGGTCTACGTGGCTCTTGGGTGGCCTGACCGTGCAAGCCGGCTATTGGGACGTCTTTTGGCCGCGCCTCATCCAAGGATTCGCACTGGGGTTCCTATTCGTTCCGCTCACGACGATCTCGCTGGGCGACGTTCCGAGGGCCGAACTGGCCGGCGCGACCGGCGTGTTCACGTTGCTTCGCCAGCTTGGCGGCAGCCTCGGCATCGCGATCTTGACGACCATGCTGACGCACCAGACCGCCATCGCTTGGAACGTCCTCGCCTCAGGGGTCACGCAAACCCACGGTTACACGACCCAGCAATTGACCGGACTGGTCAGTCAGCAGTCCGCAATGATCGCGTATAACTATCTGTTCCGCGTCACCGCCATCGTCTTCGTGCTTTCGACACCGCTGATCTTCTTCGTCAAGAAACCGCCGCGCAGTTCCATGGCCGTTGCGGTGGCCGCCGAGTAAACTATAATGAGTCGGATGAACCAGGGATTCTCTCTCTGCCGGGTGTCGCGCTATCTCTTGGTTGCCGGACTCTTCGCGGCGGCGGCCTTCGCCAGCGCTCGCGCGGCCTGCCCCGACGTCTCGAGCTCGTATTCGCCCAACCTCTTTAACACGGTCACCAAGGGTGTCGCATTGGCCAACGCAGCGTGCACCACGGAGGGTGAGGCTGACGGCAGCTCCTGCAACTCCTTCGTTGGGATGGCCCTCGAGAAAGCGTACGGCCAGCCCGATCTCAAAACGACGGGGGGTTACCTGAGCATCGTGCAGCTCCACGCCTACCTGCCGGCGAGCACAACCTGGACCTTCATGGGCCCCGCGGCGAGCCAAGACGTGCTCAACCAGGCACAGAACGACGCCAACAATGGCGCGCCGGTCATTGCACTTTCAACCGACCACGAGGCGCTGCTCCTCCCGAGCCCGGTCTTAGTGCTTTCGCGGGGTTTCGCGAACTTGTGCGTGCCGATGTCAGCGGCGCACTTCGCAACCGATCCGAGTCTCAACTACGCGTCGGGGCCGCTCTCCCTTTCATGGCCGCTGCCCGACGGGGTCTCGATATGGGAGCGAACCGGCCCGCTGCTGCCCCGCTCCCCATAGCAGGCGCTTGGTTGTTAGCCTTGCTTTTTTAGCGAAAGGCTTGCCAGGAAGCAAGCAACATAGTACGAATATGCGTGAACCCTACCTATACATAAGCTCTACCAGACACTTGAAATAGGTTGCTAATGATCGTAGCGAAAGCGAAATCGGCCTTATGAGGGTCGCGTACTCCCGTATCTCCATGCGCCTCGGCGACCGCAGCGAGGTGTAACGCGTGGAGGAAACGCTCGGACGCATAACCGGCCTCGCCGGATCCAGGATCATGGTGACGGGCCAAAACGACGCGAACGCCCCGACCGCGCTTAGGGTAGGTTCGATGGTCGTCGTACGCGGCAGCGAAAGCGACGTTGTCGGAGTCGTCGATTCGATGGAGCTCGACCCCGCCTCGTTCCAGCGGCGCGTCGCCGTCACGCCTTTAGGTGAGATTACCGGGTCGGGTACCAACGCCGCAACCTTTCATCGCGGCGTCTCGCATGCTCCCGCTTTGGGAGCCTTTGTCGAGCCGGCAACGAGCGCCGATCTCAAGAGCGTGTACGTACGGCCATCGAGTTCCAACGTGAGAATCGGTACGTTGAGCCACGATGAGTCGCAGCCGGCTTTCATTATGGTAGACGAGCTTCTTTCAAGGCACTTTGCCGTAGTGGGCGCGAGCGGATCCGGAAAGTCGTGCGCCGTGACGTTGATTCTGTCGGCGATTCTTGCCGACCAGCCGAACGCACACGTCATTCTGCTGGATCCGCACAACGAATACACCGCGGCGTTTGGCGATCTCGCCAACGTCCTCAATGTCGATAACTTAAATTTGCCGCTCTGGCTTTTCAATCTCGAAGAGGCGATTCGAATTTTGGTACGGGGCGGAACGCATCAAGAACAAGAGTCTCAAGCACTCATTCTCAAGGACGTGATTACACGGGCACGCCGCCACCACGCGGGCGTTGACCGCGCCGCCTCGGGGATTACCGTGGATACGCCCACGCCGTTTACCGTCCACGATATCCTTCGCTTCCTCAATGAAGAGGTGGGCAAGCTCAATAAGGCCGACGGAGCCATCTCGTATCTCCGCCTGCGGTCTCGCCTGGAATCGTTGCGCGAGGACCGGCGGTTTTCGTTCCTGTTTAGCGATACGTTGGAAAAACAAGATTCGTTATCGAAGCTCGTCGGCAACCTTTTAAGCATTCCGGTCGCCGGAAAGCCCTTGACGATCATCGATCTCTCCGGCGTGCCGTCCGAGATCGCCGATGTGGTCGTCTCGCTCTCGTGCCGGGTAATGTTCGATTTCACGTTGTGGTCCGATCCGGCACGCCGGCCGCCGATTCTCCTGGTCTGCGAGGAAGCCCATCGCTACCTGCCGCAAGACGACCGGACCGATTTCGCCGCCGGCGCTCGAGCCATCACGCGGATTGCCAAGGAAGGGCGCAAATACGGGCTGTCGCTCGCGCTCGTCTCGCAACGGCCTTCGGAACTCTCGCTGAGTGCGCTTTCGCAGTGCGGCACCGTTTTTGCGCTGCGGATGGGAAACGAGCACGATCAGCGCTTTGTCGAGCGTGCACTGCCTGAGAGTGGCTATGCAATGATGAGCGCACTGCCGAGTCTGCCGGCGCAGCAGGCGGTCGTTTTTGGAGAGGGCGTTTCCGTATCGATGCGCGTTCGTTTCGACGACATACCACTCGCGCGCCGGCCGCGCAGCGAGAGCGCGACCTTCACCGAAGCCTGGCGAAACGATTCGGCGGGCGAGGAGTTTCGCGAGGAAGGGATCCGGCGTTGGCGCACGCAGAGCCGGAGCGCCTAGTTATTTCGCGCTGGCGATAGCCTCGCGGCTGCGCGTTACTTCGGCAGCCTGTTGTGCGATGCGCCCCGCGAGCTCCGCGATCTCGCTCTTTAGCGTCTCAGCGCGCTTTTGCGCATCTTCAGCTTCCTTTTCGGCTCGAGCGCGCGCGGACTGACACGCCGTGACGCCGGCCGCAGCCTCCGCCGCTTCGCTTTGCGCCGCTTCCTCACTCACGGCCAGCTCCTTTGCGCGAGCTTCGCATGGCGCGAGCGCAGAGAGCGACTGATCCGCGAGCCGGCGCGCATCGCGTAACTGCTCCTGCAGCGCCGCGACTTTTGCCTTCGCGGCCTCGGCATCGGCTCGCGTGGTCACGAGGAGATTATCGGCCTCTAGGCGTTGCGCCAGGACCGCGCTGTGATGCTCCGCGGCGGTGTGAGCCAGCTCACTTGCCTGCTGCTCGAGGATCGCTGCCGCCTCGGCCTTTTCCTTAGCCGACTTGTAATCCGCGGCGGCTTGGGCCGCATGGGCTTCCGTCTGCAATCGCTGTTCGAGCTCGGCGACCTGGAGCAGCAGCGCTTCCGCCGCTTTGCGTTGCTCGGCGACGAGCAGAAAAACATCGTCGGACATTGCGGTTTCCGCCTTCCTTTCTCCGTTGAGAACTGGCGCGGAGGCCGTGACTTTCGCAACTTCCGCTTTTGGTTGTTTTACTGCGACAGGTTCGACTGCGGGCGCGGCTGCTTCCACCGGCGGGCTTCCGTTACTGGGAGCCGCGGCATTTGGATCGCCGGCCTTCAGGTCGTCGAGGAGTCTACGAAGACGCGACGTTTCGGCATTGGTCTCCCCCGACGTCTCCGTCGATTTCGCATCCTCCGAAAAGTCGTCGCTCAGCCGGTGTAAACCAATACCGGCTGCGAATGAGCCTAAGCGGGTTCGCCAATCGCTGGACACGATAAACTCTCCTTGCTTGTGGTTTATTCAAGCGGGGCGACATTTTATCATTGCCGGCGCCCGGCGGCAATGGCGCTAGGGCAGAATCGTGACGGGCTGGACGATGCTCTCCTGGCCGAAGCCGTCGGTAAAGCTGGCAACGACGACGTAGCGAGTGGGCACCGATACGGCCGGCGCCGGCAGCGTAACGACATCGGCATCGGTGCCGGCATTGAGGTGGGCTACTTCGTGCGATTGGCCATCCGTAAGGGAGACCCGCATGCCGTTGCGGGGCGAGAGTATGCGAATCTTGATCGGATTACCGCTGCTCACTCGCGGGGTCAGAACCGCGAAGGTGCCGTTTGCGGAACCGTTCGCGGAGTCGTCTGCGATCGCCGCAGATCCTGGTTCGTCGTCGCCGACGACCTGCGCGCCGGCGCTCGGGGGCCCGCCCGCTAGATCGGCCACGACGAGTCCGGCCGTCGATTGCGCGCTCGTCCGCCCTCTCGCGACGTGCACCAGGACGCGCAGTTCGCGCGCGCCGGAGAAATATGGAACGACAAACTGCGTCTCGCCGCCGACCGAAAAAGGCTTCTGCCCCCAGATCGTTCCATCGAGGCCGAGCAGACGCACGTAGCCACTCTCGCCCGTAGCAGTGTACGAGACGTCGATCGTCTGGCCAGGCTTCGCGATGATCGGAGAGACCGAGATCGACCCGATTCGGGCGACCTTGGCGTGGTTGGCCACGGGCGCCATGACTGCGTTGAGAACCCGTGTCGCATCGACGCTACCCAGCCGCCCCTGCATCACCATGCGTAACGTGTACGCGCCCCGAGCGTCACGCGCCGGAAGAGCAATCGGAATCGATCCAGAGCCTTCTGCGAGCGGGCCGCCCTGCAACAAGCGCCCGTCGGGCGCAATGACCGCGTAGGAAAGCCTTCCGAGGCCGGAGGCGCCGTACTCGGCGCGCACTGTGGTGCCCGCGAGCGCCATTGGTGGGACGGCGAAGGCCGCGATGCGTGGCAAGAGGCCGCCAAGGGCCGCCGCGGCGGCGATCGCAAGAAGTCCGAAGATGAGGCTCGCAGCCGCCACGACCGCGTACGAAGAGGCCGCCTTGCTTACCGCGGGCGCGGGCGCTTCCACGGTGCAGCGGACGCCCACCCCGGTTATTTCCGCGACCGCACCGTCGAAGGAGGCAAAATCTCCAGGCCAGACGGGCACGCGCGTCTCCGACGTGGAGAGTGGCCCGACTTCGAAGGGAACGGGATAGGCCATCACCGGTTCGCCGTTACGCGAGACGGCCCAGGTGCGGCAGAACAGGATGGACTTCGTTCCGTTGATGACGTGCAGCACATAGGTCGCGACGCGATGACGCCGGTCGTAACCCTCGAGTGCGAAGAGCGCCGAGACGGTTCCGCCCGGCGTTTGAATGGCAGTGCCGGATCGGATGCGAGCCGGCCGCGCGAGCCGGCCCGCGGGGCGCAGCGCGAGCGCCGAGCCTAGGGGAACGGGTGGTGCGTCAATTGGTGATATGATATCTCGAAGCGACCCGGAAGTTCACCGTCGTGTTCGGTAAAACGAACGGCAAGAACGTGAACGGATAGGTGATGTAGACCACGACCAAAGCGCCAGGGCCATTACCCTGCCCAAAGTCTCCCGATATGCCCATCAGGCCGGGGTTCACGATACCGAGATCTTGCCCGGCGATATAGCTAGCGATGTACGTATTTGTCGGATCCGTTGGAGGGCCGTCCGCACCGCAATGATCGAGGAGCGTACAATTCGATCCTCTGACGCTCGCCCACCGTGTCGCTTTCTGCGCCACGTCGGTCAGGAACGCATAGGTGTACATGAGGCGTCCGAAGTCGATGATTCCAAACGTCAACGCCAGTACGCAGAGCATGACGAGAGCGGTCTCCGGAAGGCTGTTACCCCGTTTACCGTGTCTCTTTTTCGTCATTGCTGCTGCACTCGGAGGTAGTCTGAGCCGCTGACCGTGACGGGATGCGGGATGCCCGGATATTGTATCCACGGCTGGTACGTCGCATTAACCGTTACCTGCACGTAATATACGGTGTTCACGGGTGCGCTGGTAGCCGAGACCGTGCACGTCGTCGGCGGAAGCGCCCCATTTACCGAGCAGAGGTCTTTATTCGTCACGGTAATCGGCGTTGGGAGGTACTGTGCGTCGCCGGTAGCCCAAGTATTGATGCCGGTCAGATCGGCTGCCGTTGTGAGGTTCTGAGCTCCGTAGTTAGCGCCGGCGCGAGCTGCAGCCTGTGCGAGGATCGCATAAGTGCAGAATCGTCCCAGCTCGACGATTCCCATGAACAAGAGAATGAACACGGGCGCAAGTAAGGCGAACTCAACCAGCGCCACACCAGCCTGAGAGCGGACGAGACGCGCCGCTCTCTTAATAGGCCGAAGCGTCATTGAACGATAACCACCCGCGCGACATATGTGGGGGCGCTCGGAATCGAAACGCTAGCCGAAGCGAAAGTCGCGCCGCCAAAAACTAAGGCCACATTGCCGGTCGTGCTTCCGTAGCTCACGTTGCTCGCGCCGGGCGCATAGATCAATCCGCTCAGGCTATTGAGCCCGCCCCCGAATTTCGGATTGCCGGTATTGCTCGGCACTTGATAGTAGAGGACGTTGCTATAGTTTCCGCTGGTCGGGGCGCTAAGGTGACCGCCCGATGTACTAAAGTCCGGCGGAGTCGCACTTCCGGTAACGTAGAACGTAACACCAGTCCCGTCGAGTACGCCGTTGTTGAAGTTCGAGGTCCCGGTGAGCACGTAGGTACCCGGGGTGAATGTAACCGTACCGCCTCCGCAGCCGGAGACGTCGAGGTTACTGTAGCAGCCGGGAGTGAGCGTCATACTGCCCATCTGACCCCCTGTGTTCGTACATGAACTCGACGAGGGTGGGTTAGCAGCCATTTTCGCGCATCCGGCCATCTCTCCACAAACGTCTTGCGTCGGTAGCATTGGGGCCGGCGCCCCTCCTGTAAAGGAGCCGCCTGTCGGTGCCGCCCCGGCGTAGCCAATCGACTTCGCGTTAACGGTCGCGCCTGAGAACGTCGCTTTGCCGTTGATCAAAATGCTGCTGTTCGCGGCAGTGATCGTTGAATTATTGAAGCTCGAGGTCGCGCTCGGATTCAGAAGGACGATGCTAGTGGGGTTGGTGTCCTCCATCAGTGCCACCGCAGAGGTTGACACCGGCAAGCCGTTCGAGGCGCCGAAAAGTTTCAAGAACCAGGTCGTGGTCTGCGGCACCTTAATGGTAACGGCGACGGCGCAGTTGACGCCTTGATATGGCCCGTCTAGGGCTGTCGGCGGACTGTGAGCCGTTACGGTGACGTTCGCTCCTGGAGCAAAATTGTCGATTTGCGCGTCATTCTGCGCTGCCGTCTGCGCGTCGGTTTGGTCCGGACAGCCGTGCGTAATGAGTTGCTGAGCGCCGGCGACGGCGGCAGCGTCGGTTGCAGTTTGCATCCGCATCTGCTGGTAGTGCACGTAGCCCACATCGACGCCGACAGCACCAAAGCCCATCAGGGCCATCAGACAGAGACCGATAAAGGGCAGTGCTTGCCCGCGTTCGCCAATGCGTTGTTCCACCGAGTACCTCCTTAAGGGGCGGCCAAGCGTCATTCTAGCACTAGTCGCCGGTCGGCCGCTATAGTACGAACGTACCCCAGCGATTAAAAGTTACCGAGTCAGGATCTCCGGAGTCATAACGAAGACGACGTCGCTCTGCTGATTCTGATAGGAAGTCGAGGTAAAGAGCTTGCCGAGGATCGGGATCTCAGCCAGGATCGGAATCTTGGAGATCGTTCGCTTTTCGACCCGGCTTACTAGGCCCCCCATCAGGATGCTTTCGCCGGGTCGCGTAATCACATCGGTCGTAAGCTGGCTGATGGTTAGCGCCGGGATCGTGAAGCCGGACACGATTACCGCATTTGTATAGTCGAGGGCCGAGATTTCGGGTGCGATGACCGCCTCGACCGAGCCGTTGCCGCGAACGGTTGGGGTCACGTTCAACTGAACGCCATAGGGCTGATATTGGACGTTGATCGCGCCTAGGCCGGTCGAAGTTACGACCGGTATCGAACCTCCGACCAGAAAGGTCGCCTTGGCTCCCGGGCTCGTTACCAGATCCGGGCTCGACAGGATCTTAGCGTGCCCCTCCTGCATCAGGAGATTGAGCGTCGGGGCGAGGGTGATCGTGCGATAAAACGGCCCGATGGTCGCAGCCAGACCCGGTGGCCGTATAGATTCAAAGAAGGGAATCGAGGGCGGGATCAACTCGGGGACGGGCTGGCCCTCGACCGGCTGCGCGCCGTAAAGCTGAATACCCAGGTTCGATGTCGCGGTCTTGTCGACTTCCAGGACGTAGACCTTGATATCGATCAGGCTGTCTGTGAGCGAGTTGAGGCGGTCGATGAGCTGTCCGTTGCTGGCCAGATAGGGGCCCGCGAGTCCGCGAGCCCGGTCGAGGATGGCCTGCGCGGTGACCGCGTCGGTCGCGTTGCCGCTGACGATGACGTTGCCTCTGCCGTCGGGATCCACTCGGACCCCGCTGGCCCCCGGAATCGAAGCGATCGCGCGCTGCATGTCGCCGAGATTCTGGGAGATCGTGACCGCGTTGATGATAACGGCCTTGTCATCCTTGCCGTTGAGCGAGATGATGGCGCCGGCGAAGCGAGAAATTATTTCTGCGATCTGCTGAAACTGCGCGCCGTCGGAGACGGTGCCCCGCACGACGATATTATGGCCGAAACTGACCACCAGGACCTTCGGTTCGGTAATCGCGCTGCGGAGCATCTGGGTCACGTCATCGAGCTGTTGCTCGGTGACCGTGACCTCGTAGACCTCACGGCGGCCTCCGGCCCAGATATATACGGTAGTATGCCCCCCCGATTTGCCGTCGACGACGACCTGCGAGGTTCCGATCGGCAGGACGCCGGCAATTCGCCCGTCGCCGACCGCGACGCGGGTGAGGCCCTCCGCTTTCAGTACGACCGAGTGGCCCGATTGAATCGAGAGCAGCGTAACTTGGTCAGCAAAAACGGGCCTCGCATAAAGGCTCAGCCCAAATAGCATGGCCCCCGCGATAATTCCACGGGTAAGCGAATTCATCCAGTCCTCCTCCGGGACACGACTGCATGCGGGTGCCTGGTAGGCAAACCGCTTTTCGGGATTATGCCATGGATTTCCATGTTAATACGTTAACGAATTAAAAACGTTAGATTAAAAATAACCGGCGCTCCCTTGCCAAGGGGGGAGGCTCGGTGTCATGATACAGCCGACCAGGTGCATGGAGGTTTACATGCGGCCTATCGTTGGGCTAGTTGTCGTCATAATCTGCTCGTTCTACTCGGCGCCTTATATCGCCGAGGCGGCTCCCATGGGCGTTCCGCTGGCCAGTGTGGCCGCGCGGGCCAACCTTCAGTATAACTGGCTGGGGTCGGAGCGCGCCGTCCAGCTCAGCGGTCCGGGCCTCGTTCTCGTGATTCGGCCGGGCGCCAACCTCTACGACGTCAACGACCACGTCGAGGTGGCGGCGATCCCGCCGGTATACGGAGCGAACGACATCTACGTGTCGGCTGCCGTTGCTAAGCGGATCGGCCAGTTGGCATCGCAGGCGTGGCTCGGCTTCTCCCAGGCACAAGAGGACATGGCGCGCAGTGTCCTAGCTAGTGGAAATTCGACGGTCATCCCAGAGCTGCAGGGGAGCATCGTCCTCCACGTTCAGCCCTTAAAGGGACAAGAGGCACTCCTCGTAACGGGAGAGGCGCCGCCGTCGGTTCCCGTTCGCATCACACTGCTTGGAACGCTCTCCTCCGATCTACCTAACGTCCTGCTCAGTCGCCACGACCTGACGTCAAGCCCCGCGGGAACGTTTCAAGCGATCGTGCCGATCGCTTCGGACTACTTCCGCAACAGCTTCATTCACGTGCTCGCGACATCCGTTCCGGGAGTCACGTCGGCGAGCGCGCAGATCCTGGTCAACGCGCCGAACGCCGGCGTCGTAGTTCCGGCCGAAGTCCAACCCGGCGGTATCTGGTAAAAATTGAATGATTACAAGCTTCATCGCAATGATTCGAGCCGAAGAGGGCGCGACGATGGTCGAGTACGGTCTGCTCGTCGCCTTGATCGCACTCGTCGCGGTCGTGGGCGTCAGCCTGCTCGGCACAAACCTCAACTTGCGGTTCAATTCCGCGGCAGGCTCGGTTTAATAGCGGAAAAGCGAAGCAACGCCATTCTCAGATTTTTCCACAGCGCGTAACCAAACGAAACCTTCTCACGTTACTTAGTCACTAGCGAACCTACTCACTACGCAAACTTACTCACTACGCAAACCTACTCACTACGCAAACTTACTCACTACGCAAACTTACTCGCTACGCGAACTTAATCACTACGCAAGCTTAATCACTGCGTAAACTTACTCACTGCGTAAACTTAATCACTGCGTAAACTTACTCACTGCGTAAACTTACTCACTGCGTAAACTCAATCACTGCGTAAACTTAATCACTCACAACCCAACCACCCCAACTAAGGAGATAGCATGATCACCACCCTCAAAACGATGATTCGCGACGAAGAAGGCGCGACGATGGTCGAGTACGGCCTGCTGGTTGCCCTGATCGCGCTGGTTGCGATCGTAGGCGTGACCACGCTCGGCAAGAACCTCAACACGCTGTTCGGCGCCGTCGCGGGCTCAGTCTAACCAAACCCGATCAACCAGGGATACAGGGCGCGGGCACTCGACGTGGCCGCGCCTTCTACCCATTTCTTTTGTGCAGAGAAAGCGAGAGTAAGACACGTGCTTTCCCTTCGAGCGCTGTGGCGTGACGAAACGGGTGCACAGCTTGTGGAGTATGTTCTCCTAGCATCGCTCATTGCGATCGTCTGCATCGTGGGCGTGACGGCCTTCGGCCATAGCGTCGCCGCTCTCTATACGAGTGCGGATGGCAGCATTTGAAGAGATCGCTCACCGAAATTTAAAGCCATGCCCGTTACAATCTGGTTGACTTTGGCCGGTTCTCTGGTCGCAAGCTATTGTGACGTTCGTACGCGCCGCATTCCCAATTGGCTCACCGGATCGCTCGTCGTCGCGGCGATCGTCGCTCACGCCTTCGCAGGCATTCACTCCGTCGCCGAGAGCCTCGCCGTGATGGCGGTCTTGACCGCGGCCGGTACGCTCGTTTATGCGCTGGGGGGAATCGGCGGCGGCGACATCAAGCTCGCAATCGCGGCCTCCGGCATGCTCAGCTTTCCGCTCTGCATTCCATTCTTGCTCTACACGGCGATTGGGGGAGGCGCACTCGCGATCGTCTTCATCGTCTCGCGGGGAAAGGTGCGCGAGACCGCTTCGCGTGTTATGCTGGCGACAATGGGCGGCTCGCGGGGCGTTGTCGCTGGTAAGAGCGAAACGCTGCCGTACGCCGTCGCCTTTGCGTTCGGCGCGATCTTGATCGTGCTCTCGCAGAGCGTCGCACCGTTTTTAAGGATAACCCTGTAATGAATACTCGCCGTACAACCCTCCTCATCGCGATCATCCTGGCCATCGGCACCGGATGGTTGACCCTCACCTACCTTTCCTCGCTGCGCCCGCCGCCTAACCAGCTACGCGCCGTGCTCGTCGCAACGCAAGAAATTCCGGCGCGCGTGCACATCGCTGCGACGATGTTTCAGAGCGAGATGCGCCCAGCGCAATCGCTGGAACCCGACGCGATCTCCAATCCCAACCAGGCCGTCGGCGCGCTTACGCTCGTGACGATTCCTGTGGGCGGTCAGATCACCTTATCGAAGGTCGGGACGAATGTGGCGCTGGCGCTGCCTGTGCGGCTACGCCCTGGCATGCGCGCCGTCAGCATTCCGATCGATCGCGTCAAAGGCGTTTCAGGGATGATCTTGCCGGGCGACCGCGTCAACGTCATCGCGATACCTCCCGCGACATCAGGAGGCCCGCCGGCTAAGGCCGTCACGATCCTGCGCGGTATCCGTGTACTCGTCGTAGGCACCAATCTCGAGGATCCCACAGCCACGCCGTCGCCCGAAGAGATGGCCTCCGCGACGGTGACGCTCGAGGTGAATCCCAAACAGGCCGATATGCTCGCGTGGGCCGACGCCAACTCGAATCTCCGGCTTGCGCTGCGCTCGCCGCGCGAACCCATTCGTTCCGAGCCGGTAGAAGAGTTGACACTGATGGGGAATAGCGCGGCCCCGGCGATTGGGCCTCCGGCCCCTCTGATTGGTCCACCCGCGCTCGTCCCTCCGCCGGCACCGGCGGTGGCCGCTCGCGCTCCCTCGAGTGCGGTCCAGATCATCGTCGGCGACGAGATCGCAACGCCCGGCCCGCTCTAGTGAAAACGATCGCGGCCGATTCGCCCGTAACGCTCTTCATCGGCTCGAAGGGCGGTTCGGGCACGACGACGCTCTGCACCGAGCTTTCGCGCGCGATGAAAGCCACGGGCAACGTCGCCCTGGTCAACGCGGACTTGACGGGACGCCGCAGCGTCGCGGTAATGCTCGAAGCGGTACGCAGCCTCGATGCGGCGCGGACCAACGCCACGATGTCGAGTATCCGCGCTGACGGCATCACCGTCGTCGAGCTCGTCGATCGCTACGACGCGGTCTTTACGCTCGGCGAGAAGGCGGTGGATACTTTTGCAGCCGGCATGACGGGCTTCAATGCAATCTTAGTGGATGCGCCGCAACCGTTTGCCGCCGTCGTGCGTCCCTTCGTCACGCGGGCGCGGCGCTTCTTGGTCGTGCTCGAGCCGACACTCTTGGGCGTTGCGGGCGCACAATCGCTCATCGCCGATCTCCAACGCTTCGGCGTTCCGTCCGATCGCATCGCCTTGGTAACCAACGTTCGCTCGGCCGGTGAGCCCGTTCCGCGTAACGAGATCGAAAGTGCGCTGCAAAGCCAGGTCATCGCCGAAATCCCGCTTCTGACGTCGCGCACCTACGCCAAGAGCATCGCGGCGCTCCAGCAATACGTCGAGAGCATCCCCCCCAATGACGCGCTTTCGATGCTGCAACCGTCAACTGGGTCGCCGATGGGAACACACCGCAATGGCCGCGCCTCATCCGTCGCACCCTCGCTCGACGCGAAACGTGACGAGCTCAAACAGCAGATTCATCAAGCCCTTTTGCGCGAGGTCGATCTCGTTTCCGCGAGCGGCGCGCACACCGATTCAGCGAAGCTCATCGAACTACGCTCGAAAATCGAGAGCATCACGTCAGACTTGATTGCCGAGCACGGCTTCGACGGATCGGCCGAAGAGCTCGCGGAGCTGCGCCAAGATATCGTTGATGAAGCCCTCGGCTTGGGACCGCTCGAAGATCTCCTCAAAGACGACAGCATTACGGAAATCATGGTTAACGGGCCGCAGACGATTTACGTCGAGCGGAGCGGCATGATCGAGCCGACGAACAAACACTTTAGCGACTCGGAACAGCTGCGACTGATCATCGAGCGGATCATCACGCCGCTGGGCCGTCGAATCGACGAGTCCTCGCCGATGGTCGACGCGCGGCTTCCCGACGGGTCGCGCGTCAATGCGATCATCGAGCCGGTCTCGATCGACGGGTCGACGCTGACGATTCGGCGCTTCGGCAAGAGGCGACTGACCGCTGACGACCTCATCAAGATCGGTGCCGTGCCCGCAGTCGTAATGGACTTTCTGCGCGTGGCCGTCCAAGCGCGGCTCAACTGCATAGTCAGCGGCGGAACCGGCTCCGGAAAGACGACCTTCCTCAACGTTCTCTCTTCCTTTCTACCGGATTCCGAGCGAATCATCACGATCGAAGACGCAGCCGAGCTGCTACTCAATCAGTCGCACATCGTGCGTCTCGAGTCCCGGCCGCCCAACGTCGAGGGGTCCGGAGAGATCCGCATCCGCGACCTCTTCCGTAACGCCCTGCGCATGCGACCCGATCGGATTATCATCGGCGAGTGCCGCGGAGCGGAGGCGCTCGACATGCTTCAGGCGATGAACACGGGCCACGACGGCTCCTTAACCACGATCCACGCCAACAGCCAGCGCGATGCGCTCTCGCGCGTCGAAACGATGGTGCTCATGGCGGGCTTCGATCTTCCGGTGCGGGCGATCCGCGAGCAGATCGCGAGCGCGCTCGACATCGTCGTGCACACCTCGCGCATGCGCGACGGAACACGAAAGCTCGTTGGCGTCAGTGAAGTCGTTGGTATGGAGGGCGAGATCGTGACGATGCAGGAGATCGTACGCTTCTCGCAGCGCGGCGTGGATAAGGAGAATAAAGTCGTCGGCGAGTTCTGCTATACCGGCGTCCAACCCATCTGTCTCAAGCGATTCGAGGAGTACGGAATCCCCTACGACTCCAGGGCTCTCAACGAGCTCGCGCTGCTCCAGTCGCTATGGTAACGACGCTCGCCCCGTTCGCGATCTTCTTCGGCGTCGCGGCGACTATCGTCTTAATGTTTTTCTCGCTTTGGGGCACGGTCAACGACCGGGCTACCGCGAGGGTTCGTGGCCTCGCCGACCAGCTCGATCGGGCCGATATCCGGACGAAGCCGCAGGACATCGTCCTGACTGTTGCAAGCGTCGCCGCGCTCGTATGGATATTACTCGTACTGGGGTTGCACCCGGCTCCGCTGCTCGCGATCTTGCTAATACCGGTGATCTTCGGCCTGGCCTTCCTCGCGTTTACCATGTACGTGAGGCTGAAGGTGCGCCGGCGGCTCGAGGCGTTCATCTCACAACTGGAAGTGGCACTGCACCTGATGGCTGGCGGAATTCGCGTCGGTTTGAGCATGCGTCAAGCATTGGCGTCGGTCGTTGACGAGCTCCCGAATCCGGCAAGTTACGAGTTTCGGCGCGTGATCGGGCAGACGACCATCGGCGTCAGCATGCTCGACGCGATGGACGATCTTGCGCGACGCATGCCCAACAACGAAACGCTCATGGTCGCACGCGTCTTCCGCGTGCAGTCGCAGACCGGCGGCGACTTGGCGAAAATCCTCGATCAGCTCGCAGATACCATCAAAGGCCGCCGCCAGGTTTACCGAAAGATTAGCACGCTCACGGCCGAGGGCCGCATGAGCGCCTGGGTGCTCATGCTGATCCCAGTCGGCCTCGGTCTCTTCATCGTGTCTACGCAAGCAAGCATGGGGCATGCGCTGCTTTACACGCCGATCGGGCACATGGTGATGCTAATTGTTGCCGGCTTGGAGACCGGCGCCTACTTCTGGCTTGCGAGCCTCTTGCGGATCAAAGTATGATCGTCGCACTTCTCGGGTATGCAATCCCGGCGCTCTTCGCCACTGCCGCGTTCTTCTTCGTCCTGTCGCTGCTGCCGTCGAAAAGTGTTCTTACGCAGCAACTCGAGGAGCTACAAGCTCGCGATTCGTTCCGGCGCGACCGCGAAGAATCTCCGCTCGTGACCAAGGTTCTAACGCCGGCTCAGCGCTCGGCGCTCTGGCGATTGTTTGCCGAGGCCGGATGGTACACGACGACGCCTACGAAGTTCTTCATGCGAATCATCGCAGGGACGTGCTTCGGCGCCCTCTTATCGCTACTGCTGTGGAAATTCTTTCATTTTAACCCGTCCTGGCTGATCCCGGTATTCGCGATCGTCACGTTCCTCGGCGCCTACTCGCCGTTCTTCACTCTTAACCAGGCGATTGAAGGGCGCAAGGTCGCGATTCAAAAGGCCTTGCCTGAGTTCTTAGATATGATTGCCGCGACCGTACAGGCGGGGCTCGCGCTTAACTCAGCGCTGGCTTACGCGGTCAACGTCGCGCCCGGGCCTCTCGGTGAAGAGGTCAAAGAGGCGCTGGCCGAGATTCGCCTCGGGCGCGCGCGAGCAGACGCGCTCAAAGCCGCCGGCGACCGGACGAATCAGCCGGACTTCAGAAATGCGCTTCGAGCCATGACGCAGGCGGAACGCATGGGTGCCAACATCGCCAACATCCTCACCGACCTCGCTCAGGATGCCCGGCACCGGCGGTTAATGTTCGTCGAGGAGATGGCCGCAAAGCTGCCCGTAAAGATGGTTTTCCCAATGGTCTTCTTTATGATCCCCGCAATCTTCACGATCATCTTCGGATCTGTCGCCGCCAATTATTTCGCGCCAAAGCCGTGATCGGGATCATCGCCGCAACGCTCTTTTTCGGTTCCATCGCATTCATTGCCGTGCAGACGAGCCGTGCGGCGTGTACGGCAGTTTTGCCGTCGCCTGACGGACCTGCGCCAGGCGCACCTCCCGACGCGGTGCTGATTGCCGCGTCCGCGCTGCTGGGCGGACTCGTGGTGTGGCTGGGTGCGACGCCAACTCAGATCGGAACCATCGCGCTCGTCGTCTTCGCGCTTGTGGCTTGCTGGTGCAGCGACATGCTGTGCGGCATCCTGCCGGACGTCTTCACGCTCGCTCCACTCGGTCTTTTGCTCCTCTTCGCCTTGACGCAGCGCAACTGGGGGCTCATCCTCTCCGCTTTCGTCGTCTTCGTGCCGTTCGCAGTGGCCGCAGCCTTTTCACGCGGCTATGGCATGGGCTGGGGCGACGCCAAGCTCGTCGCAATCTCAGGAGCGGCGTTGGGCGCACCGCTTGCCATTTTTGCGCTGTTCTTTGGCTGCGCAGCTGCCGTTGTCGGCCATCGGATCGCCGGGTGGCCGCGCCGCCCCATAGCGTTGGCTCCGTACATCGCAGCCGCTACCGCCGTTGCAATTCCACTCGCCCTACTCCACTAGGCATGGCACGGCTGCGTAACCTTCGGACCGGGAACCTGGTCGCCCATGATGTCGAAAAGGCAAACTCAATCTGGCGGCGATTCGTTGGCTTTCTCACGTTTGGCAAGATCAGTCCCGACCAGGGCTTGTGGTTCGATAACTGCTCGGCGATTCACACGATCGGCATGCGCGAACGAATCGACGCGGTCTTCCTTGCCACCGATGGCCGCGTCATGCGGGTAAACTATTCCGTGCCACCCTACCGGTTGGCCATAATCTGCGCCGGCGCGCGTTCCGTCGTCGAACTCGGGGCAGCGCCAACCAGGCGGCGCGACCTTTTGGTTGGCGACCAGCTCGCGCTCGAATAGTCGCCTCCTCTAAGGCGTCCTTTTAATGAACCACTCCATAGAGGACGCGGATGAGGCTGGAGTAGTCGTCGGTCCAGAGCGGAACGCCGGCGTACGAGCCGAGCTTCTTCCACCGCGGGTCGCTTGAAATTGAGCCGAGGTCGCTACCTTTTCTCGCCATTGCAACCCAACGAGAACCGAATTGGCCGGTCCGCAAGGCCGTGGATTCGGCGATGGCGTCCTCCTCATAGTACGCAGCGAGGCCGCGCGCGGCTGCGAGGTCCCCGAGAACCGGCCGCAAGTCAAAGTACTGGTTGGAGATGTTGAAGAGCAGCACGCCGTCTTCTGCAAGGTTTCGAAGATAAAGATCGAGCGCCTCGACCGTCAGGAGATGCGTCGGGACCGCATCCGCGCTGTAGGCGTCGAGGATCATTAGCTCGTTGGCGACCCGAGGCTGCGCGGCTAGCTCCAGTCGCGCGTCGCCGGCTATCACCGGAGCAGTCGGCGTGCAAAGCGAGAGAAAGGAAAAGTATTTCGGATTCTCCGCGATACGTATGACCTGCCGGTCGATCTCATAGAATGTCCAGCGTTCGCTCGAATCCGCATAGCACGCGGCCGCCCCAGCGCCTAACCCCACCACCGCGATGGAGTGGCCGTGCAATCGCGGGCCCAGCGCTTGAAACGCCTGGCCCAAGGGTCCTGCGCGACTGTAGTAGGAGAGTGGCTGCCTCAACCTCGACGGATCTCGGCTCTGAATTCCGTGAAGGGTGCCGCTATGAATGAGCAGATGATAGTTGCCGGTGTCGGCTAGCACCCACTTTATCCCAAAGAAGTTGCGTTCTCCGACAATCGCGTTTCCAAAAGGATGGATCAGGAGCGCGCACACAACGAAGATGGCTCCGATGCTTCCCGCAAAGCGCACGCCGCGCCCGTATGCTGCAAACGCCGCTACGAGCGCCGCACCGATTGCGATGCGTTTGTCGATCCAAACCATCGATGCTGCCAAGAGCGCGGCGAGGGCGAGCGGCCAACTGAAGTCTATAATCGTTTGAAAGCGACCCCCGCGGAGGGCACCAGTCGCCAGGCAAGCGATGACGATGGCCAGCGGGTATTCGCCAAGGTCCGGGAAGATCGCCGGTGCAACGAACGTGTTGAATATCCCTCCGAGCGCTCCCCCGATGGAGAGGCAGAGATAGAACTCCGTGAGGCGTAGATGTGAGGGACGCAGCGCGGCCAGCCTACTGTGACAAACTAAAGCCAGTACGAAGAATGCACAGAGGTTTATGATCAGATAGAAAACGAGATTCACGCGTAGCTGCAGCGCGAGCATGAATACCAATGGCAACAGCACGTAGGGGAGCACGCGTTCGATCGTGGACAGCGCAATGGGCCGTCGCGCAAAGGCAAAAATGAACGTCAGAAGATAGAGCGCAAGCGGAAAGGTCCAGAGCAGCGGTATGGGCGCGACGACGTTGGAGAGATGCGTCGTCACCCCGAGCATGAGGCTCGATGGCACAAAGGCGAGCAGAATCCACGTTCCGCGCTCGATCCAAATATGACCGCCGGCCGCCGGATGCGGCATGGCGACCGCGTGGGGAGCAGATTTGGAGTTCCATGCGAGCCACGCGCATCCGAGCATGAGCGGAATGAAGACCGCGTAGCCGACGCTCCAAATCCGTGTCTGCCAAGAAATGCCGAGTATCGATTCGATCGCAAGCGGATAGAGGACCAACGCGGTCAAGCTGCCGATGTTGCTTGCGGCGTAGAGGAAATATGGATTCTCAGCGTCGTCGTGGCCCGTAGTGGTAAACCACGACTGGACGAGCGGGCTCGTCGCAGAAAGGACGAAAAACGGTGCGCCGACGCTGATGAGCAGCAGCCAAAGAAGCCAGAGTTGCACGCCCACGCCATTTGCCGGCGGCGACCATCCACTCGGTATGCGAATCGGCAGAAACACGACGATCGCGACCACCAGAGCGATGTGGAGGAGCGCCGCCCATCGAACCGCCAGATGCCTGCGGAGAACGTGCGCGTACGAATACCCGAGTAGCAAGACGAGTTGGTAGAAGACGACGGAGACATTCCATACCTGAGGGGATCCGCCAAATGCGGGAAGCGCCATCTTCGTGAACATCGGCTGTACGAGGAAGAGCAGCGTTGCGCTCACGAGCATGCACGTCGCGCAGAGAAGCACCGCGATAGTTTCACGACCGCGCGGTAAGGCCGCGAGCCTCAGAGACATCGGATTAACCGTCTAATTAGAGGTGACAGAAGAAAGAATTCCTTCATGGCATGTTACAATCCTCAGGATGAACGGGGGCCCCAGGCGCCGGCTAACACTCGGCGACTTAGACTTTCGCAGTAACAGCATTGGGTTCTTGCGCTTCCTTTTTGCCGCAACCGTTATCTGGTCGCACGCATTCCCGCTGGGGGGCTTCGGCGAGGACGCCCTTAACCGCGTGAACGCTAACGCCCCAACCACCGGCCTACTGGCCGTGGGCGGCTTTTTCGTCCTGAGCGGTTTCCTCATTACGCGCAGCTACGAAAGCATGAGTTCTGTCGGGCGATTCATTTGGCACCGTTTCCTGCGAATCTTTCCGGCGTTCTGGGTATGCCTCGTCGTTACCGCGTTCGGCTTAGCTCCGCTCGCATTTGCGTACCAGCATGGCTCGCTGCATCACTACTTTGCGGAGGTTCCGGGCCCGTCGTCATACGTTACGAGCAATTTTTTTCTAGCAATCTTTCAGCAGCGCATCGGATCGGTTTTCGCGCACCTCCCAAGCCCCTTCAATATCAACCTCTCGCTCTGGACGCTCAACCCAGAGTTCTTCTGCTATCTCTGCGTAGCGGCTCTAGGGATTGTGGGCGTCATTCGTCGCGCTCAGGCGGTCGTAGGGATCGTTGCGCTGCTGCTCTTCGCCGCGTATGCGGCCCTGCTCTGGCGCTACGGCAACGTTTACCTCATCCAAGTTGAGGGGTTGTTCGTCTACTTCGCGTTTGGCGCGTTCGCCTATCTCAGGCGTGACCATATTCCGATGTCACCGTGGATTGCAGCGCTCTGTTGTGTGGCGTTGCTCGCGACGCTTACCACGAGTGCCTTCGGGTACGCTGTAATTCCGTGCGTCGCCTATTTGACGCTCTTTTCAGCGATGCGTCTTCCGTTGCAAGGCTTCGATCGCCGCATCGACGTATCGTACGGCCTCTACATCTACGCCTTCCCCGTGCAGCAGCTCCTCGTGATGTACGGAATTACGAGGTTTGGTTTCACGGTATACTTCGTGTGTGCGCTGGCGGTCACGCTTGCTCTCGCCGCGGCGAGCTGGTTCACGATCGAAAAGCCGAGCCTCTCGCTCAAACATCTCGCGTTCGGTCCCGCTTGTGCAGGCAGCGAACGGCCGGCGGAATGACCGGCGTGCCGTTACGAATCTCTCCCGATCGCGTGGTACTCTACGGCATTGCGCTCTTTGTATTTGGAGCGCTCCCGGCGTTGCTCGGGCACCCGGGCGACTGGCAGCGTTTTTGGGCGGGCGGAGCGACCGTCGGAACCTCCGCGCTCTTCAACGAGGGGGAGCACATCGCGTTTCAGGCGGCGCGCGGCATCGGCACGGGAATCTGGACGTACCCGCCGGCCTTCGCTTGGGCCTTTCTCCCCGCCGCGCACTTAACGATCGCAGTGGGCTACGCGATCAACTTCGTTTTCATGCTGATCCTGGTCGGGCTCTCGGGATCGATACTAGCAGGGATATTCGGCTTTCAGCGCTGGTTTGGCGTCATTGCGGCGCTCGCCTGGCAGCCGGCGATCTACTCCGGCGACGTCGGGCAAATCAGCGCCATATGGCTCTTCCTTATTGCGCTCGCCATGGCCGGAGCAACTCAGGGATCTTCGCTAATCGTAGGATTAGCGGTGGGGCTTATGCTCCTAAAGCCGACGATCGCTCTTCCATTCGTGGCGCTGCTCCTCGTGCGCAAGCAGTGGCGAGCCTGCGCGATCGTGGCGATCTGCGCCGGCGCTTGGTACTTGGCGAGCGTCGCGGCAACGGCGGGTGAATGGGCGTGGATACCCCACTACATCGCCGTTATCCGCATGCTTCACGACGTCGATATGGGGGCGCTCTACAACGGCATCACCTTACCGATGATTCTGATTCGCCTGGGAGCAGCGCAAGCTCTTGCGATCGCGATTGGCGCGATCGCATTCATCTGCTTCCTACCCGCGTTATCGCGAGCGAACGTCCTTCTAGCGATGAGCTGCACATCCGTTCTTTCGCTCGCGCTGAGCGCTCATGCGTGGATGTACGATGCGACGATCGTGCTCCCGGCATTATTTTACGCGATGGCGAGGCTCGCTGAGCCATGGCGAACGAGGCTTATAGTTGCGGAATATCTGCTCGCCGCACTGTGGATGCCGATCGATGCCGCGATCCGGTTTAACCCGCTCGCAATCGTCACACTCGGTGGAGCGGCATTATGCGCCGTGGCGCTCTTCCCCAAAGCGAAGCACCCACAGGTTGTGGGCTGAGCCTCACTACGTGAACTGCTGCACGCCGGAATCCGCGATCGCGGGCTCCTGGCTGCTCCGGTTGAGAGCGAGGTATTTTCTGCCGGAGATGAATGCGCAACCGTAAAGCAGCGCGACCACGACCAAGAGCGTGCGGTATCCCAAGAGCAGGCTCGAGTACTCGAGAACGCCACCGACCATTGCGCCGAGCAGGTTCGTAGCGAACGCGATCGTCGAGGAGCTCACCTCACGGAACCGCTGCGCGAAGACAAGGTTCGCCAGAAAGACCGGTGCGAACGCGAGCGAGACCGCCACCGCCAGCCGCAACGGAACGTCGAGCGAGAGGACGAGTTCCGGTGGAATCGCCCAGGCGAGAGCGAGGCTGCCGAACAAAGCAACGTAGAGCAGGTTCGGCTGACGCAACCGAGTGCGCCGTGCGACCTCCACCGCGGCGAGGACGGAGAGCAAAATGCCGAAGAAAACGAGCGCGTTAACGAACCACGTCGTGCCGAAGAGCAGCGCGAACTGCACGACGTTCTTCGTTTCGAGCAGCAAGAACGCCGCGCCCATAAAAAAGAGGTCGAGATAGCTTCGCATCTGCCCGAGCGGCCCGGCTGCCGCGCGGACCAAGACGAACGAAGCTAGCAGAATCAGTCCCAGCACGGCGAGATACAACGGTGGGATCGAGCGAGTTCGTAGGTAGGAAAACGGATAATCGTCGGTGACCGGCGCCGGGACCGCTCCGACGCGGGGACTCCACGTCGTGGCGCAGGCAACGCCGCCCGGCTCGAGTCCGACCATCAACAGCCCAAACCAGGCAACTCCGCCGTAGGCATCGAGACAGGGCGCGCGTCCGAATGCGACTTGTAACGTGTTGGCGTATCGGTCAACCAACCACTTTTCGCGATAGTAGTTGTACATGCCAAAGGCGCCGCCCGGATTGAGATGCGCGCGGGCCGCGCGCATTGCATCGAGCGTGAACAGATAACTCTCCAGCCGCAGCGCGGACTGTCCGGAAACCAGCGCGAGAGAGTCGGGCAGTGCAAAGAGGATGAGATCGTACGTGCTGTGCGTCCGCTGGAGAAAGGCTCGCCCGTCGTCAACGTGGATCGTCACTCGTGGGTTCTGATAGGGGCGATCGGGATTGAGCAGGCGCCCGAGTGCGTAGATGCGGGGATCGATCTCGACGGCATCCACGTGCTTCGCACCGTGAGCTAACGCGATCGCAACATCTGAGCCGCCGCCAGCGCCGACGATAAGCACGTTACGCAGTGGATTTCCGCGGATGCGCGCGTATGGCACGAAGTAGAGCGGCTCGAGCTTCTTGCGCCACGCCATCGACTCGATCCACTGATGCGGAATGCCGTTCACGGCGAGGCCCGTGAGCCCGGGCCCCTTTGCAACGGCGGAAATCTTGTAGTACGGCGACCAGCTCAATCCCGGCGTCAGCGACTCCCGGCCGAGCATAACGATCAGCCCGAGCGCGGCCACAACTTGAATGAGGCGGACCGCCGGCAGATACGACACGAGGAATGCTATCGCAACAACTGTGCCCCAGAGGACCGGCGGAGCGCCCGTGAACGAGAGCAGCGTAAACGCGACAATTCCCGCGAGGCTCCCGAGAATATCGAGACGGTAGGCCTCGAGTGCCTCGAACGCTGCGAAGGCGCGCGCGACGCCTTGCGCCATCGCAGCCATGACGACCGCGACGGCGAGGAAGATGATGGGGAGCATGATCCACATTGGCAGACCGCCAGGGACGGTCCCAAAGTAAATGAGTTCGTTGCCCGACCGGTTGATCGTCACCGGGAAGAGCAGCACAAAGCCGATTAAGAACGTTAGTAGAACGATCGACCAGGGAAAGAGATCCGTGCGCGCCCGCGCTCGCAGAAAGCCGACGCCGATGCCGAGGAAGCTACCCAACAGCACGAAGTTCGAGAAGTACGACAGATAGATAACGTTCTCGCCGGCCCATCGAATCAACGCGAGCTCCACGAAGAGCATGAGAAAACTCAGAAGGACTAGACGCCCTCTACCGCCCATGCGCCATACGTTCTGCAACGAGCGCGCGCGCCCCCCTGCGCTCTGCCAATAGCGCTGCACACGTCGCTAAAATAATCAGTCCCACCCAGGTCGGGAAGCGTAGCAGCCACATCACCGGACGGTTCGTCACATTCGGAAGTACGAACTGGCGCCAACTCGACTCTGCGAGGCGCGGATCGATGGGCGGATAGAGATGCGGGTGGAACGCCATCGGCACGTAGTGGATCGAATAGAGCGCGAAGAGCCCCGCGATAAATGCAAACGATGCCACCGCCGCTCCGAGCGCCACGGCTCGGTCGCCGCGCGAGAGCGTGTACGCAATGTAGGCAACCGGAAAGGCCGGCGCTAGGAACATAACCGCCGACGCCGCGAGCATCCACGGCACGACGAGCAGGATCAGTGCGATGAACAGCCAGCGTCGCACTGCACGAGCCTGCGTGAAGAGCACGAGGCAGGCGGGTATTGCAACGGCGATCTCGCCCGTATGCACGAAGGTTCCGCCAAGCACCGAAAACGCCGCCGGCACGAGCACCGTTAGCGACGGATCGTCGAAGCGCCGCGCCAGCCGGAGCGCGACGAGTACACCAACCGCCGACACGACCACATACGAGATGCTTCCTTCCAGCGCGGCAGAAACGTCGGGGACGCCGAGCGCGGCGAGCACGGTCGAAAGGCTGTATTGATTGTCCCGCGACACCTCCGAAAGCGCATGTGCCGGAGCAACGGCGGTAAGGTACGAGAGCGTTTGCGCAACGCCGCTGCTTGCGACCGAGATGATGCCAAGCAGCGTGGCTGCAAGGATCAACGCAACGCGGACTCGCGAACATGCGACGAAGAGGCCGATCGCCGCGGGAAGCGCTATCTGCGGCTCAACCATCGCGAGCGCCACGGCCGGCACGGCAATCGCGAGGCGACCGCGCTGCACTGCGAGCGCGGCTACAATGAGCGCCGCAAACGCGACCGGCATCACGTTGCCGGACCAGAACGAGCTTAGGCCGAGCGAGAGCACGAGCGCGCCCCACGCGACCAGCATCGGCTGCCGCGCGATGCGCGCCAACGCGTAGGCTGCCAAGAGGATGCTCAGCGCGAGAGCTATCCACCACAGGATCGCGGCTACAGGGAACGGCAGAAAGGTCAGCGGAGCGAAGAATGCCAGCGCATAGGGCGGATAGGGCGCGGGCACCGTCACGTTCTTGGGTGCGCGATAGTACGGCGCAGGCGTCTTGCTCTCACACTCGTGCACCGATGCGGTGAAGTAGGGATCGCGCCCCAGGCGTTGCGCCAACGACGCGCAGTAGTAGGCCCGAAAATCGATCATGAGCCAGCCGCCACTGCGGTCGCCGGCGAACTGGCCCGCGAAGGGCAACACCGTACAGATGACGGCCAACGCGATGGCGAAACTTGCGCGCATGGCTACCGGGCCTCGCGCGGCGCGTACGCGATCACGCGCGTTAGGAGCAGCAGTAAGCCCGCCCACGTCGGCACGCGCAGCATCCACGCCGCGATACTATTCGTCGAACTCTTCTGGGTGAAGTTGCTCCACGTCGCTTCGGCCAGGCGCGGGTCGATCGCCAGCGTACGCGCGTGCACTGCGGCGCCCGGAGCGCCGCCGGCCAGCTCGACTAAGCCCCACAACAGCAGAACTGCTGCGAGCGCTGCCAGCAACGCGGCGCGCGCGTTGCCGTTCCAGTAGCGCCACGCGAGATACCCAACCGGGAAGAGCGGCGCGATGGCGAGCGCGGGCGAGATGGCCCATGTCCACGGCACGGCGAGCAGAAGCAGCGCGATGGCCGCGAGCCAATATTGCTGCTCTTTCCTTTCAGCGGAGATAAGCAGTACTGCAGCCGGCAGCGCCGCCGCGATCTGCGTCACGTGGATGAAGCTGCCGCCGAAGACGGCAAAGGCTGGCGGAACGCAGACGAAAAACGCATTATTTCCCGTCTTTCGAGCGAGTAGTCCGGCAACGAACGTTCCCAGGGCGAGCATCGCGCCGTACCAGAGCAACCCCAATCGCAACGCAACGCTCTCCGGCGCCCCGAGCGAGAACAGCACTGCAGTCAGACTATACTGCGTATCGCGTGCGGCCTCGGAGAGCGCGTGCGCCGGCAGAACGCTCGTAAAGTATTCGAAGTTCGTCGCCGGGCCGAGCACTGCAAGCGACACGATCGCAAGACCGCCCAACGAGAGCACGAGCGGCAGCCGTGTTGCGCGGACCCAAAAGAACAGCGCGATGCAGACGGGAAGCCCAAGATGCGGTTCGATCATCGCGCCGGCGGCGAAGAGCGCGGCCGTGCGCCAGCGGCATCGCCATGCGAGGTATGCCGCCGCACAAATGCACGCCAGCGCGAGCGGAACGACTTCGCCGAAGGGCAACGAAATCGTGCAGAGCGAGAGCGCAAAGACCGCAAGCGCGACCTGCCACTCGATGCCGGCAAAACGTGACAGCGTTACGATGCACGCCGCGCAGGCGCAGAGCAAGAGCATCGTCCAGAGCGTGGCCGCGTCAACGAACGGCAGCGCGCCAAGCGGCACGAGCGCCGCAAGTGCATACCCTGGGAGCGGCGCAGGAATCGTTACGCCAGGGTTCTTGCGAAAGAAGAGATTCCGGCCGACCGCGATTTCACACGTCCGTAATGGCTGCGCGAGATACGGATTTGCGCCCTGTGAGGTGACGCGCGCGGCGCAGTAGAACGCACGGAAGTCCCCCATGAGAAAGCCGGTCCGAGTGACGACGGCCGTCTGCGCCGCGAGTGCGGCGAGGGAGGCGAGGAGGATGGCCGCCGTAATCCGGTTCATTCCGTGGTATAATCCGCTTGTCTATGCGACGTCCCGAATTTTTGTTTGCCTTGGCCGGCACCGCGCTCGCCGGTATCTCGCCGATGGCCGTTGCGGCGGCGGTCCCCGCGGCCACGCGGCGGGTTTTGTGGCTGCGCCGCGCCGGCTATAGCGATGAAATCGTCGCGCCCTTCTGCGTCAACGGCCGGACGGTCTATATGCCCGGCTATTGGCAGATTTGCTGGCTTATGCGCGATCGCCACGTCGCCCCGGCTCAGGGCTACGTTCAAGTCGACATCGTCGAAATCGAGGCGCTCTGGGAAGTGCAGCAGGCGCTGCTGCTCCACGGAGTCCGCGAACCGTTGGTAATCACGAGCGGCTACCGTACGGTGCAAACGAACAATGCGACGGAGAACGCAGCGCGCAACAGCATGCACGTCTATGCGAAGGCCGCGGACATGTACGTGCCCGGCATCTCGACTCGCGATCTCTTCGATGCGTGCTGGTCGCGCGCGGTCTCGGGCGGGATAGGCTACTACGGCGATCACGTTCATCTCGACTCCGCGACACGCCGCTGGTGGGTTGGCGACCTATCTGTTCCGGAGTTTGCGCGCACCGCGCAGGATTAGGCGCCGGCGGCGAAGCTCGCGTCCGACCATGGCTCGCGCTGACGGTCGGCCGAGATCTCCGAAAGCCTTTCGAGAACCGTAAGGTGGCGCTGTTCGAGCTCTGCGGCTTGTAAGGCTACCCACGATCCGCTCGCGTGTCCGATCAAGAGCGACCCAGTGCGTAGCTCTTCTGCCAAACGGTAATGCGTGAGTGCGGCCTTCAGCTCGCCGCGGTCGTACTGCTCGTCGCCATCATTTACATGCGCGATGAAGCTCTTGACGTCCACGACGACGTTATCGGGATCGATGGAAACGTCGCTGTGGCCCGTCCTGAAATAGATCCCAACCTGGTCGAAACCGACGACGCATGCGATCGCTTTGCGAATGTTGGAACAGGCCGTCCGTAAACTCTGGGCCACCAGATGCTTCTCAACGCCGGGCCAGAAAGCTTCGCCGATTTCGCTGCGCGAAACGATGCCGCCTGACTTCAGCGAGACGTACTGGAAGATTTCGCGGTCGCGCCGTCTGACCCACTGGATCGGGCGTCCGTCGATTTCGGCCTCAAACCACCCAAAAAGCCGCACCTGCATTGGCGAGGCCGGGAGCGCACTCGCGTAACGACGATACAAATTGCTGCGCGAAAGAGCGCGCAGCGCCCGATAGCCGTCGGCGGTGTGGGTCACGAAAAGGCCTTGTTCCTCGAGCGCCTGCAGTTGTTGCAGATCGTCGGGCTGCGAACCGGCCATCAATTTGTAGACGAGCGCGGCATGCTCTTCGGGCACCCGCGCCAGAACGGCAGCGATGAACTCATTGAGGAAATGCCCGCGGCGCGTCCGCCAATTCCCGAAGGCTTCGTGAAGGCTGCAATTATCCTCGGCGGCCTTACAAATCGCACCGCTCACGACCAGCGGCCAGCCCTCGGTCAGCTCGAGCATGCGCACGACGTCAACATTTGCAAACCGCACGCCGCACGTCTCGGACAGATGGCGGATTTCATCGGCGCAAAATGCCAGACGCTCGGCATCGCAGAGTGCGGCGAGTCCCCGAGAGACCAAATCCCGCACCTGGAATGCTGCGCGCGAACGGCACGCAATCAGCAACGAGACCCCTTCAGGCACCTCTTCGACCAGGCGCAGGATGGCAGCGACGGCGTCGGCAGAGGGCACGGCCGCACAGTCGATTGCCAACTCCAGCGGTGCCCGCGCGGTAAGCGCCTGCAAGAGCTCCTCTTGCGAAGCGAATCCAGCATCCTCTCCCAGCACGCCGGCGAGCTCGCTCCAAACGGCTTCCTTCGTTGCACCGGCAGCGAGCGCGCAGTAATATCCGTTTTTCGCCCGATGGCGCAAATAGTCAAGTAGCGCCATCGTCTTGCCGAACCCGGGCGGAGCCATCAAAAAGCGAACAGGCGCGCTCATAAAGCGCTCCAACCATTCTTCGATTCGTGCTCGGCGCACGATCGCGGGACCCTGTCGCGGCATCCTTCGGTTCATTAAGTCCCAGAGGGGCTCATAACGTTACCCACCTGGGCATTCAGTATATAATCTTAATGACGTCCATGCAAGCAGGCGGCTTCCTAGGGGTAGTGGGCCGGTTTGAAAGCAAGCAGCCGGCTAAAGCCACCGGGCAGGAGTCACAAACTCCCGATTCCGCTAAATGTAATTGCGGAACCAAGTGGCCTGAAGCTACGTTACCCCATGGACAACCAGTGGCGCATTTTATGAACCAGGGAGAATACTGCAATTAGCAACCTCAAAGAGATGATTCGCGACGAACAGGGCGCGACGATGGTCGAATACGGCCTTTTGGTCGCCTTGATCGCGATGGTCGCACTAACCGGCGTCAAGCTCCTCGGAACTCACCTTAGCACCCTTTTCAGCGCCGTTGCGGGTAGCGTTTAGCGTCAGCTTCCCGAGCAGGGGGAAGCAGGAGGCCTGGCTTCGCTGGTCTGGTCTTGCTAGGCTTGACAATACGCCTAAGCGCTCGAGGAAAGCCTCGGTCACAAGGGTGGCAAAGGTTGACGGAAAGGCCCGATCCTAGGCGCTAAAGGCTGAAGAGCACCGTCCGATCCCAGGTAAAGCAGCGACGGCGCGGTGGGGCATGAGCGCGGCGTATAGCAACCAGGCGCTCTCTTACCCTCGGAGCATGCCCGCGAAGCGCTCCATAAGCCGAGTTCTCCACCGGACTTCATAGTTCAAGCGGCGGACGACGTTGCGAGCTTTGATTGCCGTACTCTGGGAGCGAACGACGCGCTCGGTAACCTCGTGGTCGCGCCGTAACCTCGGTTTGAGGAGATCCAGAGTCGCGCGCGCCGCCGGCGGATGCGAGCCGCCGAAGTGCAGCAGGCGCGGATAGACCGGCTTAAAGTATCGTACGACGTCGAAGTCCGCGAGCCGATCTTGCGGCAGTACGTCGCCCGGTGCGCCGAGCGACGAATAGTGCCGCCCTTTTTCGGCATGGCGACGGGGTTCGAGCGTGTGCCCGTAGTGCGCGTACACGTAAGGCAACGCGATCCGCTTTCCGGACAATCCCATCAGTCGTTCGTGCACCGCCCCCTCCCAGCGCAGGCCGGGCCGGTAGCGGAAAAACATCATACGCCGCTCGATCGAGGTGTAATACTCGAACGATGCAAAGAAATGCCACGTGTAGCCGTCCACGAAATCGTACCCCGCCGGAACGCCGGATAGACGTTCGGCGATGCGGCGCACGCCGGCACCGTGAACTTCGTCGGCATCGATGAACGCCACCCAGCTGCCGGCAGCGAGCACTTCGTGGATGCGCAGGCAAATATTTCGGGCGGCGGCAAATCCGCAGAACGGCGCGCGATCGACGACCAGCCGGCCTTCTTTCCCGAAGCGGCTTGCCGTCAGGATCGCGGCGTGCGGCGAATCTCCCGGCGAGTTGTCGTTGACGATCAAGAGTGTCGCGGCATCGGCAATCGACGCGAGCATCGCACTCAAGAACGGTTCGTCGCGTGCTCCCAGAATCAAGTGGGCGGCGACGCCGTCCACCGGCGGCTTCATCGCCAGCGCTTCGAGCGCGCCGACGGAGTTTCCGCCAGCTGCGCGAAATCGAGCGCGATGCCGCCTTTGCGCTTGGCTGTCGACGCGCGCGTCGTCGCAGAGGATACGCGCGGAATCGGGCGATACGCGCGGGCCATTCTGCGGCGGCTGGTTCTCCGCGATGATCTCGAGCTTACGCTGCTTGCCGGCGGCTTCGTTCCGCAGCGCCGGCGCGACGCGTACGTTCGCGCGCTGGGCAACGGCAACTTTGCGGTGCGATCGCGAGTTCCCAGGAACGCCGACGTGCTCTGGCATCCCGCGAACGGCACCTTCTTCTCCTCGCGCGTTCCCAGCGTCGCGACGATTCACGATGCGGTGCCTTTCCGCTATCCGGATCCCAATCCAAAACGCCGCGAGCATGCGCAACGCCCATTCTTGCGCTCGGCTTCCACGGCGAGACGCGTGATCGCCATCTCGGAGTTCGGCCGCGGCGAGCTGCATGCAATGCTCGACCTGCCGTTGGAACGAATCGAAGTAATTCTGCACGGCGTCGAGCCCGCGTTTGCGCCGGGGCCTGCAGAGCCGTTGCCGCTGATTTTGCAGGGCCGGCGCTTCTTGCTCTTCGTGGGCGACCCGATCGGCGAGCCGCGCAAAAACTTCGACCTGTTATACGACGCGTATCGGCAGGCGTGGCCCGCTCTTGATGGACCGCTGCTTGCGATCGCGGGGCCGCGGGCCCCGGAGCTTCCGGGTGTTGTCCACCTTGGGAATCTCGGCGATGACTTGGCCGCCGGCGGCGGCGACGCCCTGCGCGCGTGTTACCGCGGAGCCATCGCATTGACGCTGGCGTCATACCACGAGACGTTCGGCATGCCGATGCTCGAAGCGATGGCGTGCGCAACACCCGTGGTGGCGTCGCGTGCGAGCTCGCTTCCCGAGATCGGCGGCGAGGCCGCCCTCTATGCGCCCGCGGATGACGCGCGAGAGTGGGCCGCTGCGTTACGGCGCATCGTTGACGACGAGGAGCTCGCGCGGCGGCTGCGTGCGGTCGGCCCCGAGCGAGCCAAGTTCTTCAGTTGGGATCGAAGCGCGGAACGGCACGTGGCGCTCTTTGCCTCGGTCGCGCGATGATTCGTCTCGGCGTTGACGCCTGGAACCTGCCCGGCGATCACCGCGGAATCGGACGCTATCTCCGCGAGATCCTGCGCGTGTGGCGTGAGCGGGAGCGCGATAAGGTCGAGGTGACGTTGATCGTGCCCGAGTGGCACTCGTGGACGGTACGGCAACGCTACCTCCGCGAGGTCGAGCCGGCCCAGTATCGCGTCGTCTCGCGACGAGGGCATGCGCGCGCCGGCTTGAACGCGCTGTGGTTTCCGTTTAACGGATGCAGTTGGACAAACTTCACGCTGCCGGCGACGGCGACGCTGCACGACGCGTCGAACTTTGTCGTGGAAGATTATGCGCCCGAGACGCAGCGGATCTTTCGAGCGGCAGCAGAACGCTGTCGCGCGCTGATCACCGATTCGCACTTCGCGCAGGGCGAGCTCGCGCGCGAGTTGCAGCTTAACCCCGAGCGGCTCGTTCCAATCGAGCTCGGCGTTAGCCCACCGCGACCGCCCAAAGCCTTGAAACTCGACGTCACGGAACTCGGGCGGTACGTTCTTTACGTCGGAACGGCGGAGCGGCGAAAGGGCTTCGATACCCTGCTCGAAGCGATGGCTCTCCTCCAGAGCGAACGTCAGGAGCTCTCATTGGTCGTAACGACGCGGCTCGACCGCCGCTTTACCGTGCCGGCGAACGTTCGAGTGATCGAGCTGGGATACGTGAACGACGATACGCTGGCGGCACTCTATCGCGCGTGCGCCGTCCTCGCCTTTCCATCGCGCTACGAAGGCTTCGGCTTGCCGATACTCGAGGCAATGAGCTACGGTGCGCTGGTCATCGCGTCGAATGCCTCCTCTCTGCCCGAAGCCGGCGGCGACGCCGCGGCGTACGTTCCACCGGGAGACGCGACCGCGCTCGCCACGGCGATCGCGCGCGTTACCGCAGATCGCTCATACGCAGACGACCTGCGCCGCCGCGGCCTGGCACAGGCTGCGCTTTTTACGTGGGATCGAACGGCGTCGCGAACGCTCGAAGTAATTGAAGGAACGATATAACGGCGTGCCTCGATCGGCAATCCATCTGGCGACCGGAATCGCGGTGAGGGACGAGCGTCTGCTGATGGTCGCGTCGCGTTATCCCAATCAACCGCAGCCGTTGTGGAATCTGCCTGGAGGGCGCCAACAGCCCGGAGAACTTCTCGTAGAGACCGTCGTTCGAGAGTTTTACGAGGAGACGCACGTGCGCGTTCATGCCGGCGCCCTCGCCTACGTCAGCGAAAGCTACGACGGCGATCAGCACTTCCTCAACGCGACGTTTTTAGTAGAGGTGGTCTCGGTGTCGTCCTTCGACTGCGCTCAGGATGACACTGGGAGGCGCCAGGATGACACTGGGAGGCGCCAGGATGACACTGGGAGGCGCCAGGATGACACTGGGAGGCGCCAGGATGACACCGGGCCGGGAGATCATGTTGTTGCGGTGGAGTGGGTCACCCTCGACGCGGTGAGCGAACGAATAGCCGTACGCGTTGTCCGCGAGCCGTTAGTCGCCTATCTCGAGGGCCGCAGCGAGCGACGCTATACGGGCTATCACGACGCCGGCATTACGATTGAGTGGCCTGCCGATTCCCTCTGAGCGCGGCAACCCAGTCTTCGCGCTCGAGCGTGTACGCCATCACGTCCACGGGTTTTCCTTGCACCGTCGCACCTCGCGGCAGCGTGACCTCGGTTTCGAAACCGTTACGCTTGAGGACGGCGCGCGACGAATGATTCTCCGGCAAACAAAACGCGCGAATCCGTCGTAGGCGCCCGTTCTTGAACCCCTCGTCGACCAGCGCGGCAACTGCCTCACTCGCGATGCCACGATCGCGATACGCGCGCACGACGCTATAGCCGATCTCTGCCGACGACCGGTCGCTATCCGAAACGCGCAGCGAAACCCAACCCAGCGCTGCGCTCTCGCCCTCGAGGAAATGCAGCAGCCATTCGAAGCGCCCGACGACTCCAGGAGCAAACCGCAGCGGCCGGGCGGCAACCGCGCGAAGAAACTGCGCACGATTGACGTTGGGCAGATCTTGGTAATCGCGGAGGTCGGGCTCTTGTAAAACCTCCCACAGAATGCCCGCATTGGCCGCGGTTACGGGAACGAGTCGTAAACGCGCGGTTCGAATCAGTATCAACGCGCCAAAACTCGCCCTTGATATCCTCGCGGTTGCGCGTGATGGCAGCCTCGATGGATTTGGCTTCCGCTTATGCAAGCCGATCGCCGGCGTGGGTTGACTTCACGGGGATCGTCTCTTCTGCACCGCGCTTCTTCTACGGCTCGCGCACGCACTGCGTGCACGAGGCATTCGACGTCCGGAGCAGCGCCGGCGGGTTGGAGGTCGTCGATAATGTCAGCATCGCGCCGCGTTGCCCGGTGCGAACGGGCGACTCGATCGAAATCTCCGGTCAAATGGTGCACGACCCGGGACGCCCCCCAATCGTTCACTGGACCCATCACGATCCGCAGCACGATGGTCGAGGCGGTTTCATTCGGTTGAACGGGAAGCTGTACGCGTAGAGGCCTGCATCCGCAGTAACTCGGGGATCGTCACGAACCGATAGCCTTGGCGCTTGAGCGCATCGATGATCAAGCGTGTCGCCGCCACGTCGGCGCTGCGATCGCATTCGTGCGCCGCCTCATGCATGCGCGCGCAGAGGAGCCCGCGGTTGCCGTCGTGGAGATCGATGATGGCACCGTCGCCGGCATACCGCAAGACTCGCGCAGCGATCACGCGCGCCGGCGGGAACTCCCAATCGTTTGCAAGCGGAACCGACCACATCACGGGCGTGTACCCCAGCTTGCGCACTTCGCCGAGCACGAGCCAGTCGCGGCCGCCAAAAGGCGGTCGCATGATCCGAGTGTGAACTCCGGCGGCGTCGAAGATTGCCCGATCGGTGCGTTCGAGGGTCCGGCGAAGGCTGCTCTGGCCGTCGAGCACCAGGTGCTCGTGACTCCAGGTGTGATTGCCAACCGCGTTGCCGTCGTGCACTTCACGCCGCACGACATCCGGATAGGCCGCAACCGCGCGGCCCACGACGAAGAACGTCGCGTGAACTCCCTCCGTGTGCAGAACCGAGAGCAGCTCGCCGGTGTACGGTGGATTCGGCCCGTCGTCATAGGTGAGCGCTACGACGCGCTGATTCTTCGGACCGCTGACCAGCGTCTTGCCGAAGAGCTGGCTGCCCGGGCTCTCTACAACTTCATAACCTTCGTAGGCGACCGCTCCTAGCAATGCCAGGGCGACGGCCACGCGCACGAGCCAACGCCGCTTCACGCGATCAACCGTGTGTGCCGCGAATGCGTTCCTGCGCGGCGGCGACGTTGTGGCGAAAAATGTCGGGGCCGAAATCGCGAAAATCCTTGATGATCTGTGCGTACCGCGGATCGGTGGCTTCCGTGCTCTGCACGTGCAGCAGGTCGCGCGGCACGCCTTTCGAGAGGTCGATCGTGTACTGCCGGCCGGCCTTCGTCGCCCAATATTGCGGATCGGTAAACGTCACGGTACGCTGCCCTCGCTGATAATCGGCGACCTGCCGGACGTACACGGTATAGTGCGCATCGGCGTCGGGCAGCGAGGGCCTATTGACGATGTCCCACACTCCGTCTTGAACGAGGCGGCCGAAGAAAAAGCTTACGTCGTAGACGCGGGCCGGCGGCGCGTTGACCGTGATGAGCCTTCCGTCGTAACCGCGAATCGAGTACTGAAATGAAGAGACGCCCTCGATATCGGACATGCGGTACTCTTCGGTCTCGATCGGGGGTTTCGCGTAGTGGATCGTCAGGCCGGAGTAGAGCGCGCTCGGCGCCTTTTGCGCGTGGACTACCGGGGTGAAACGCCCCATCTCGCCCGCACCATAGATCCGCCAACCCAAGATCAGCATGACCACGCACAGCGCGACGATCACGATCTCGATTGGGAAACGCCGCATCCCGGCGCCTACTTTGTCGACGCGTGCGCTTCCTGGTCGAGCACACGGTTGACTAACCGGTCGGCCAGGACGTTTTGCTCGCGGCGTACGTGCGCGATGTCAACGTGTTCGAAGCTTCGCAAGAGCCCGCGGGCCCGCTGATAGAGGGGTCGGAGGCTCTCGTGCTTGACGCGATATTCGCCGAGCAGTTGCTTGACGACGAGCTCGGAATCCAGGCGAACGGTCAAACGGCGGATTCCGCGCTTTTCTGCGGCCTGCAACCCAAGCAACAGCGCGGTCCATTCCGCGACGTTATTGGTGGCGATGCCCAGGTAAGCGTCGATCTCCTCGATCGTCTCCCCCGACGCGTCAATCAGGACGGCCGCGCTCGCCGCCGGTCCCGGATTACCGCGTGAGCCTCCATCGGCAAAGAGCGTGGCTTCCATACTTGCGCGGGCTTCGGCGGTGAGGCATAGACCGCCCGCCCGGTGGGTACATCAAGGGGCATGACGCAATCATCGCTTCTTCGAACCGCCGCCCTACTGCTCGCGACCGCGATGGTCTGGGCGCTGCCGCAAGCCGCCCGCGCGGCGAGTACGTGGACTTTCTACGGCATAACGGTTCACGTTTCGACCAACAACATCAAAGTTCAGGACCCCCGGACGAAGCAGACCATGAGCTTTTTGCTGGTTCCGAAGTTCGACCAAGTCTTTTCCGCCAACGGCAAGACGACGTATCAGATGCGCAAGGTGAAGGCCGGCCAGTACGTCGCCGTCGTCTACGATCGAAAGGCGCTGGGATCCGCTCACGCCGACAAAATCTACTTGATGGATAACGCAAACGAGAAAATTGGCGCTCAATAAGGCTCCTTCTGCCAGGCGAGAGCGTCGGGACAACCGGCGCTCTCTTTTCTTGTCGTGGCTCGGCCTTGCGAAAAATTGACCCTGGTTGTACTCTCAGATTATCCGGGAGCTTCCGGATAAAAGGACGAGCGACGCATGAAGAGTCAGTCTTTTCTGCTGCATGCGGCCGGCATCGCCGCCATCGCGGGCCTTCTGGCCGGCTGCAGCACCTCACAGCTCACGACGCCTGGAGGAACGATCGGCAAAGCGGGCCCAGCGGGCCATGCCATCGCAAGCAGCGGTGCGGTTCGCGCCGGAGGCGCCATGCGGCCGGATCGTGGCAAATCATGGATGCTGCCCTCCAAAGCGAGTTGCGCCTACAACGGAAAACTGCCACCCTGCGGCCTTCTGTACGTTTCGAACTATTACGACGACGACGTGCTCGTCTTCCAAAACGACAAGCTGGTTGGAACCCTGACCGGTTTCGATGGGCCGGATGGCCTCTGCCACGACACGTCGGGCAACGTCTGGATCGTCAACAATCTCGGGCAAGATATCGTCGAGTACGCGCACGGCGGAACGACGCAGATCAAGTCGCTCAGCGATCCCGGCGAATACCCGCTGGGATGCGCCGTCAACCCGAGAACGGGGGCGGTCGTCGTGACGAACATCTTTACGTCGGGCAGTGGCCAAGGCAGCGTTGCCGTCTATCATAAGGCAGCTGGACCACCCCTCATCTTGACCGATCCCGATATTTACTATGTCTACTTTTGCGGCTTCGATAACGAAGGCAACCTTTACATCGACGGCTTCGACACGTCAGGCCGTTTCGAGTTCGCGCAGCTTCCGCGTAACGGACACAAATTCAAGAACATCGCGCTCAACGGAACGATTTATTGGCCGGGCGCGATCCAATGGGACGGCAAGTATGTCGTCGTGGGCGATCAGATGTATCAAGATCAGGTGCAATCGGCTGCCTACCAAACCACCGGCGTGGGCGGCCAGATCGCCGGCACGACCGTCTTTAGCGGCGCGCAAGACGTCGTCGGCTTTGACATTAAAGATACGAGTATCATCGGGCCCGACGCGAATCTCAACATCGTCGGCCTTTACCCGTATCCCGCCGGCGGCAGCGCCACTGCGAAGCTCGGTCACTTCAGGCATCCCTACGGCGCCACGATCAGCACGCAGCACGCACCGGCTGCCGCTCCGTCGACGCTAGCTCCAGAGCCGTTCGCATCGCCCTTGTTCCGTGCGCCTCACGGAACGAAGGAGCGAGGCTGGATCTCCCCTTCCGTCCGGTTTCGGCGTACCGTCTACGTCGCCGACGACCAGGAGGTCCTGATCTTTCCGCAAGGGCCTCGTAACCCCGCACCGATCGGTAAGATCACCGATGGGGTCGAGTCGGCGTACGGCCTCTGCATCGACCGGTACGGCAGCCTGTACGTAGCCAATCAGTATAGCAACACCGTCACCGTCTATCCGCTCGGCTCGACCGAGCCTTCGCAAACGTACTCGGAGGATCTCGATCGTCCGCTCTATCCTGCCGTTGACAGCAATCAGAATCTGTGGGTCACCAATGCCGATAACGGCACCGTCGTGGAGTATAAGCACGGCACCACAACCGTAAAGCAAGTCCTCCAGACGCCCGGGAAAGAGGCGGACGGACTCGGCTTCGACGTCCAAGGGAACCTCTATGTAGCCTATCGCAGTTCCGGAGGCGGAACGGGCAGCATCGAAGAGTTCAATCTCCACACTGGTAAAGGGACGGTGTTGGGCATGTCGCTCAATCAGCCGCAGGGCGTCGTCGTGACAAACGCAGGAACGATTCTTACCGTCGAGACCGGCGGAACCAGCCAAACCGATCGCATCGACGTCTTTCCACCCGGCTACCAGATTCCGACGCTCGAAGTAGGCGTCAAGGACATCCCGACGCAGCTCGCAATCGATTCGCACGAAACCACGCTCTTCGTTTCGAGCTTGGAACATGACGACATCTACGCTTCCCCGTATCCGCTACTCAATCCGAACGGAAGTCCCAACGTGCTGCACGAGGAGATCAGCGTCGGGAACTACGGCGTCGTCCAAGGCCTCGCGCTTAGCGACGGACAGATTTTTTAGCGCCGGCTATTGCGGCTGATCCTGGAAAAACCCGACGATCGTGCCGCTCGAGTCGGTAATGAACACGATCGGTTGCGAACCGTTTTGGAATACGGCGCTATAGTGATAACCCTGATACCCCTGCGTCGTATCGTGCTTGACGAAACGAAGTCCGACGAACGCACCCAGCGACGAGAACGAGCCGCGGATTCGCGATAGCATCGAAGGCGTTAGGCCACTTCGCATCGTTCCAGACATATTTGCCGACGGTACTCTTCCCGCGAGCACGTCGGTGAAAAAGCCCGAAAACGTTTGTGTGAGCGAACTGCTCGCGGGACCGGCCTCTTTTGGCGTTGGCTGATCCTGGAAGAAACCGTAGATCACGCCGCTCGAATTCGTGACGAAGACGACCGGTTGTGATCCCTTGTCGAAGACGGCCAGGTAGTGATACTGACGGTATCCTTCCAACGTGTCCTGGCGCACGTACTGTAGCCGCCGAAACTCTCCGAACTTTCCAAGGTCGCTACGGACCTGCGTCAGCATCGTCAACGACTGGGATTTCAACGTCTCCGAGGTGTCCGCAGGCACGCGTCCGGCGAGAACGTCGGTAAGAAACGTTGAGAAGCGCGCGGTCATGACGCCGGAGGACGGCGCAGGCGCCACGGCCGTCTGCGCCATCGCTACGGAGCCGAGAAGCATTGCTAGTGCGGCGAACGAAGCGGCGCCAAAGATTTTACGTATCATAGGCGACAAGCTTCGAGCCGGGGGGCCGCCGGCTCCCACCTGGAGTAATGAAGCTCTGATGAGATGGGCCGTTGCGGCGCTTGCGATGCTGCTCACGCCGGGCGTAGCGCCGCCGCAAGCGACCAGCACCCAACAGATTTTCGATGAAAGCTTCCGACGGCTCCAATCCTATCCTGTGCCGCCGTTTGCCGTATGGACGACAACCTGGCACATTACGGAACGGCCGATGGGCTATTACACCGGTGAGTCGTCGTCGGTCGAAGTGGATCGGTACGCCGTACGGCTGGCCGATGGAATGGAAAATGTCAGCGAGCCGCCGGCAAACGAAAAGCTTCCTCCGGCCACGATCGAGCCGGAGTTCCTCGGCCCTTTCGCTTGGACGATGCGATCGTCGGTGCACGTTGCGCCGGCGTCCGCGGGTGAGGTTATGATGCAGCCCGATGTCGCCGGCCTCAAGACCATTGCAAGCGTCGTCGCCGTAGCCAAACCCTCGTATACGTTCGGCACCGACTCCGAAGCCTCGCCGCCGGTCGAGGATGTCGGCGGACGCGCCGCCTATCATCTGCAGCTGCGACCGGTGGAAGAGCCGCGCACACATAACCTGCGCGACCTTTGGATCGACGTTGAAACGCACGACCTTCTCAAGGCGCACTTCGTCGGAACGTACCGGCCGTTTCCCCAAGCCCCCGTGAGTCCCAGCGATATCACCGTCTATTTCCGCTCGGTGGTCGGGTGCTGGGTGGTTACGCGCGCAGTGTGGACCTACGACAATCCGCCGATCTCGTACGTGTTTGACGTTCAAAATGACGAGATCGCTTTGCCGGCGACGCTCCCCGATTGGCTCTTCGATTCTGCCGCCTATCGACGACACCAGGCGGCCGGCGAATCAGATTACCTTGGCCTGCTTCTCGAGCAGATGCGAAAAAACGCTCCGGCAACCCCGCAATAGGAGGCTCCGAATGGATACTGGGCGCAACCCCCGTGCTCTCTCCCGGCGCAGCGTGCTTTTTGCTGCTGGCGCCGCGTCGCTCGCCACGGTTCTCCACCCCCGTGTCACCCTGAGCGCAGTCGAAGGGCTGAGCGCGGTCGAAGGGCCGAGCGCAGTCGAAGGGGCAGTCGATCCGCTTCCGTCGTGGAACGACGGCGCCGCAAAGCGGGCGATTATCGACCTCGTCGTCGCAACGACAAGTCCCGGCAGTCCAAACTTTGTCGCCGAAGGTGAGCGAATCGCCACGTTCGATCAAGACGGCACCACCTGGGTCGAACACGATCCCGTCTACAGCGAGATGCTATTTTCGCTGGACCGCGTCGTCGCGTTGGGGCGTGGGCCCGCAAACACGTCTGCTATCGCCTCGTTTACGAAAGCGCAATGGGAGAAGATCATCGTCGCGACTCATACGGGCGTGAGCGTCAGCGATTTTAACGCCGCAGTGAAAGCCTGGCTTACGAACGCGAAGGATCGTCGCTGGCACCGGCCCTATACCGACCTCATCTATCTTCCGATGCTCGAAGCGATGCGCTATCTGCGCGCCAGTGGTTATCGGACGTACATCGTTACCGGCGGCACTCAGGCGTTCGTGCGAGCGTACGCCGAAAAGGCCTACGGAATTCCGCCCGAGGAGATCATCGGTACGGCGGTCGGAACGCAATTCAACGGCGCGAGCGGAGCCATGACGCTGGCTCCAAAACTCGTGCTGAACGACAATTTCTCGGGAAAGGCCGAGGACATCTACCTCTTCACCGGGCGTGCGCCGAAGATTGCGTTCGGGAACACCGAAGGGGACGCCGCAATGCTCGAGTACACGCAAGCCGGCGGAGGCGCGACCGCGATGCTACTCGTGCTTCACGACGACGCAGCCCGCGAGTTCGCGTACGGCCCTGCCCAAGGACTGCCCAACTCCAAGATCGGGGCGTTTACTCAGTCGCTCTACGACAAAGCCGAGGCGAGCGGCTGGCACGTCATCAGCATGAAAGATGATTGGAATCGCATCTTCGCCTGGCAGTAGGCCCTTCGCCTATGTCGGATGGAGCGGTTGCGATACCGGTGCGTTGACGGCGAGCACGATCTTTCCGAGTGCTTTGCGGCGTGCGAGTTCGGTATACGCGTCCTTGACCAGCGCCAAGGGATAGATCGCGGCCAGCGGCATCACGATCTCGCCCCAGGCGATGAGGTTTGCGACGGATGCAAGCGTCTCGCGGCTAGCGGCTGCCGACGAACCGTCGGTCTTCACCCCGTGCTTTTCCGCGGCGGCAAAATCAATGATCGTATCGATCCGCTCGGGCGCAACGCCGAGCGCGAGCGCCATTTCGACGTAACCGCCGCCGAAGAGGTCGAGGAATGCGTCGATTCCCTTCGGCGCAAGTGCGCGCAGCCGCTCCGCGAGCCCATCACCGTACGCGACGTGTTCGACGCCGGCCGCAGCCAAGAACTTTTTGCTAGCGTCGCCGGCAATGCCGATCACGCGCGCGCCCGTTCGCCGAGCGAGCTGGACCGCGAACGAGCCGACGCCGCCTGCTGCATTGCTGATCGCCACCACGTCTCCCGGCCGCAACGCAACCGCGCGCACGGCGCCAACCGCGGTCGACGCAACGACGAAGAGGCTGCCGGCGCGGAACCAATCGAGTGCCGGCGGCTTAGCAATGAGTTGCGACGGATTGCCGACGACGTACTCGGCCTGCGCCGACCGTTCTTCAGACCAGCCGAGGACCTCGTCTCCGGCTGCAAACTCGCTGACTCCGGCGCCGGCCGAATCGATACGCCCCGAAAAATCCGCTCCTTGGCCGAACGGAAAATCCATCGGAAATATATCTTTGAGGAGCCCCTCGCGAATCGAGATCTCGCCGGGATTCGTACCGGCGGCGACGACGCGCACGACCACTTCGCCGGCCTTTGGCTCGGGCTTCGGGACGTCGACGAGTTTTAGTTGGTCGATTCCGCCGTAAGCAGAGAGTTGCACGGCTTTGGGCATGGTTCTGGGTTCACTCCGTGTCGGGCGGTAAGCCCGACGGCGGGCGGCGCAAGAAAAACACGCTCGGATACTTGGACGGGATAACCTTAAAGGCGCGCGGCTTCATGTTGAAATCGAACGCGTTACCGATGCTCGTCGAGTGTGCGTCGTTCTTTCCAAGCGAGCCGAGGCTCCAGTTGTCCTCAATGAAGCGCAGAACGCTGCCGAACTCGTACTGCGTGTGCTCCACATGCGGTTTGACATAGGGCGAAACGATCAGCATCGGGACTCGGAAGCCCGGGCCGCCCTGCCAGTCGCGCGGCTCCGGCGGCGCGACGTGATCGTAAAAACCGCCCCAATCGTCCCACAAAATCACGATGGCGGTGGAGTCCCAATACGAGCTCTGCCCGACGGCGTTGACGATCGATGCGACCCACGAAGGGCCCGTGTCGCTCCCGGTGGCGGGATGATCGGAGTCAACCCCGTTGGGGGTGATCCACGATACGGCGGGCAGCTTCTTGTTCGAGATGTCGGTTAAAACATTGGTCGGGGGGCTCGAGATGTTGTCTTTCCATTCGGAGCTGTAGCGCACGGCTTTGATCGCGTCGAACGCGCTCCAGATTCCGGCACCTTGGCATTTGGGGCAGTTCGTGTACGGGTAGACCTTTACCGCATAGAACTTCCACGAAACGGATTTTGCGTCGAGCAGGTCGCGCATCGTCGAATAGGTGAGGCACGGAAATGGGCCGCCGTATTCATAAACCTTACCGCCCCGTTTGATAACGGCTGTGACCAAATGCTGCGGATTTCCGTCGCAGCCCCATGGAAAATACGATGGCGTGTCGATGAGCGCTTCGGTGCTCGAGAGTCCCGTCCCGCCGGCGATCAGATCCTGGTGCGACGTAAAGCTTCCGCTGCCTTGCGTTTGAAACGTATGGTCTGCAAGCACGTACTGCTGCGCCATGTCCCAGTACGGAACGATATCCTTTGGATTGACGTACTGGTATGGGTACGTGCATGCCGGCGTACCGCTTCCTCGCGCGCCGCTACCTTCGAGATCGAAGCCGTCCATTTTTCCCTGATCGTGGTCGAGCAGGAAGCCGGAGTAGATGTGATCGAGATCTTGATTCGGCGTATAGCCGTATGACGGAGGGAATCCCTTACCGAGGAGATTGACTTCCGTCAACGGGATCGTCGTCGGCTTCGTGATCGGTACGGGACAACTGTTGGCAATCGAGCCCGGCATCGCCGCGGCCTGTCCCGTCGTCGTGCCGTCCGCTCCCGGAAACGTGGCAAAGAAATTGTCGAAGCTACGATTCTCCTGGATGACGATGATGACGTGCTTTATTTTCGTTGACGGCGAGCTCGCCGCGCGGTTTTCCGAAGGCAGCAGGGGCGTCGTGCCGCGCGAGCCGCCACCGCATGCGAGGATCGCCGCGCTCATCGCGAGGAAGGCAAACGAGATGGCGGCCGCGCGCAACTGCATTGCCGTGCTACTCCGTATCGACCGGGAGGCCGGAGGGCTTTTGATGCAAGAAGAACGAGCGCGCATACTTCGAGGGAATCACCTTGAACTTACGCGCCTTTTGCGTGAAATTGAACATATTCACGATGCTCGTCGAGCTTTGGTCCGTCGTTCCCAGGCTCGGGAGATTCCAGGTCTCTTCGATGAACTTGACGATGCTTCCGAAACCGTAGACCGTATGCGAGATCTCGTTGGGCGGTACGTAAGGTGACGCGACGAGCATCCCGACGCGAAAGCCGGGGCCGCCTTGAGTATCGAGGGGCGACGGTGCAACCGGATCGTAAAAGCCGCCCCAATCGTCCCACACGACGATGACTGCGGTCGAGTTCCAATAGGAGCTCGCGCCGACGGCGTTGACGACGCTCGCCACCCACGACGGCCCCTTATCGGACTTATATCCCGGGTGATCGGAATTCATTGCGTCGGGAATTACCCAAGACATCGCGGGCAGCGTGCCGTTCGTGATATCCGTTAAGACATTGGTCGGAGGACTCGAGATGTGTTCGCTCCACTCGCTCTTATTGTTCCAGACCGGGTAGATGACGAGAAACGCGTTCCATAGCGCGCCGGTCGTGAAATCCGTCGGCGGCGGGGCGTAGTATTTCCAAGAAACGCTGGCACCATCGAGGAGATCGGCCAGCGTTTTGTAGGAGCTGCCCGACGACGGGAACTGGTTCGTGCACGGGAACGGCCCTTCTCGCGCCTCGAAGCGGAGGCTCGTCGTGATCTTCGAGGTTTTCGTTCCGGGCGGCGAGGTGCAGCCCCAGGCGGAGGAGGATGTTGGATCGTCGATGAGGCTTTCCGTCGAGTCGATCTCGGTGCCGCCGCGGATCAGGTCTTGATGCGCGGTGAAACTTCCGCTGCCTTGCGTTTGGAAGAGATGGTCCGCCAGCGCATAATCGGTCGCGATCGTCCAGTATGGTTGAACTTGAGCGGGGTTGACGTACTGGTACGGCAGTGCTCCCTCATTTTGCCCCGTCGTGGAGAACTTGATGTGATTGAAGCTGTCCATCTTTCCGTGATCGTAGGCAATTTTGTAGGAGTTGTAGAGGTGGTTGAGGTCCTTTTTGTCGGCAAGGTTGACTTCGGTTAAGTTAATCGGGACCTGTTTTGCTTTCTTTCCTTTACCGGTGCGTTCCAAGCCCGTGGTCGTTCCATCCGCGCCGGGAAACGTTGCGAACAAATCGTTGAACGTCCGGTTCTCTTGCACCATAAGGATGATGTGGGTTATCGGATACGCAGTGCCGTGATGCCGAGCGCTCGTTCGCGCCACGTTTCCAGAGGGAACGGCATTCGAAGCGCCCCCGCAGGCACTCAGGGCAACCGCGGTACCAAGCAGGGCCGCAACCAGATACGGTGGTGTCTTCATGAGTACTCCGATCGTTAGCTTCGTCGACTGCGCTTCGTCGCGAGCGCCTGATTTACATGGCGTGGCTGCCTAATCATAGCTCTCGCGGACCGTCTCGAGTAACGTTTGGCCGAACTCCACGACGGTGCCGTCGCCGTCGAGCACGTCGACGCCAAAACCGGGATACAGGCTGACGAAGCGATCCTGCTTCCAGCGAGCGACGGACCAGCGGTCGCGCGCCGCTTTCTCATAGGGCCAGGACGGCATTCCTTCTCGGTCCGAGCGAATATCGCGCCCGTCCGACGTGCGGACCCGCACTTGGAAGCCTTCGACGCGGGCGATCTTCATTTCTAGCGTGCCGATTCTCATACTTTTTAGAATTCGCCGTAGCCGCGCGCCATCGCTGCTGCGAAGATCGGCAAGAACGCAAACAGCACGAGCTCCGCGTACAGGAATTTTTGCACGCGACCCACATCCAAGCCGCTTGGCGCTGCAGCGCCGCGTTGCCACTTGATGAACTGGATCGTTGGCGGCACCGATAAAGCTGCGACCAGGACGAACGTCCCTATTTTGGCCCAGAAGAAGGCGTTGTGCGAATAGTAGGCCCAGCCCTTAGCGGCGAAAATCGCTCGGCAAAAGCCGACGATCACGATGGCGGCGGCGAGCACGCCGTACCAGATGTCAACGCGCGCGATCCGGGCAATCACATCGAGACTTATCCCACGCCGCACCAAAACGAGCTCGGCGGCAAGGATCCCGAAGAGCGCGAAGATGATGAGGTGGTGGCCAATGGCTAGTCCAAGATCTAGCATTTGCGGCTCGCTTCTTTGCCCTCGAAAATCATAAGGTCCCAAACGATAAAGGAGCCGCCTTGTTTTTCCATCAGCGTGCCGAGGTTGTTGAACACACCGCCATACTTCCCACGGGTAGCGACGGAATAGCAGGGACCGACCTTCTTACTGCCGCCCTTAAATCCAATGACACCGTAGCCGGTGTACGTTTTTCCGGGAACCATTCTCGCTCCGCTTATCCCGCCAGGCGGCGCAGTCTTCCCAAACGTGAACTGTTCGCTCGGCAACCATTCCAGGTTAAATATGGGCCTCTGATTCGCAAGCAACATGCCTGGCAAGATTCCGAGCTGCGGCACGTTAACGATGAGCTTAACGGGTTGCGGCGCGGGCTGGACGGCTGGAAATCCTAGGTCGCCACCGAAGCCGAGAAACGAGGGCACACATAGGGCGGCGCCTTCCCTTGGAATGTGTTCCGTCACTTCCGCGTGGTGGGCAATGATAACTTGACCTTTGCACTTTGGAGGCCGAGTCTCCGTGGCCGCCTCGCTAGAGGTCTGTGCCGATGTATCGGCGGAGACAAGCCGATCGGTCGGGCTACTTCCGCACCCGCATAGAAAGCAAACGAAGCTCAAAAGACATCCTAAGAAAATGCGACTCGACATCGTGCACCGTATAAAGCGACGCTCTTGCAGCAAAAAATCTCGGGCTGACTGGATTCGAACCAGCGATCTCTAGTCCCCCAGACTAGCGCGATAACCAAGCTTCGCTACAGCCCGCCGACCTTTTTCTCTCGCTTCGCTCGCGACCGGCCGCCGCCGACGGCGTCTTTGAGCGATGTTCCGGCAACAAAGACCGGCACCTTGCGAGCCGAAATCGTTATCTTCTCACCGGTTTTCGGATTACGCCCTTCGCGAGCTCGGCGCGCCCGAACGACAAAGCTTCCGAATGGATTGAGCGCAACGCGGTCGCCCTTTTGCAACGCCCCTTTGATTTCGTTGAGGATCAGATCAAGTATTTCACCGGCCCGGCGCCTGGAGAGCTCGGCTTCTTCGGCGACGGCGTCAATCACATCGGCTTTCGTCAACGTCGCATCTCCTACTCGGGGGAATATACGCAGCGATGGGGTCGCTTCCTCCCCTTGCACCGGCGATTAAGCGCCGAGAATTTCGATGAGCGCGCGCAGGGCCAGGCGATAGCCCGCGGCTCCGAGGCCGCTAACGACCCCTCGGCAAGCGGCCGCCGTGACGCTGGCGCGGCGAAACGTCTCACGACCGGCGATGTTCGACAAGTGTACTTCAACGACGGGGATGCCGATCGCCGCGACCGCATCGGCAATCGCATAGGAGTAATGGGCGTAAGCGCCGGGATTAAGCACGACGCCGGCATAGGTTTTGCGGGCAGCGTGGAGCGCGTTGAACGATCTGCCCTTCGCCGTTGTACTGCTCGCAACGCACCTCGACGCCGGCGGCGGACGCTTCGCGCGCGATCGTTTCGTTGAGCTCGTCGAGTGTCTGCCGCCCGTAGACCTCAGGCTCTCGTTCGCCGAGCAAATTGAGATTGGGGCCGTGCAGCACTAAAACGCGCATCGTCGTGGCTTCGTGAAGGAAAAGCTCGAGCCTTTGAGCCAGAGGCGCTCATGCCCGACACGATCGTGGCGGCGTCGGCCGCCGGCGCCGCAATCACGGTGGCCGCTGCAATCACTACCGAGCTCGTCGCCGAGATTCGCGATCGGCACGATCTGTGGCCGACCGCAACTGCCGCGGTGGGACGCCTTACAACTGGGGCGGCACTCTTTGCGGCGACGAACTTAAAAGGGAACGAGCGAATTTCGCTGCAGATCGCGGGCAACGGTCCGCTGGGAACGGTGGCAGCCGATAGCTGGCTGCTCGACGAACAAACCATCGGAGCGCGAGGATATGCGCGCAATGCGCGGGTCAACCTTCCTATCGATGCACGTGGAAAGTTCAACGTCGCCGCAGCGATCGGCGAAGGATCGTTGCACGTAACGCGCTCGAGCGATGCCGGCCAACCCTATGTCGGCGTCGTACCGCTGGCGTCGGGCGAGATCGCCGAAGACCTTGCCCACTACCTCGGACAATCAGAACAAACTCCAAGCGTCGTCGCGCTTGGCGTGCTCGCAAATCCCAATGGCATCGTCGCAGCCGGAGGCATTCTGGCTCGAGTGCTGCCGGGCGCCGACGAACGAGCACTCTCGGAACTGGAGCAACGCGCGCTGACGATGCCGCCCGTAACGCAACTCATTGCCGAAGGCGCCGATGCCGCAGGACTCTTGCGCGCGTTAGCCGGCGAGACCGATCTTCGTTCGTACCGCTCCATCGACGTCCGCTTCGCCTGCCGCTGCAGTCGCGCCAAGGTCGAATCCGTTTTGCTCGGCTTGGGAGCCGACGAGCTGCTCGAACTAACGCGCGAGCGAGACCTCACCGAAGCGATCTGCGAGTACTGCAAAACTCGCTACGTCTTTACATCACAAGAACTCCGCGAACTCTTGGATAGGGATTAGTCCCTGAGCGCACCCGTAACATTTAAGCGCCTTGAGCCGATTCCAAATACGCGACATCAGCTAGATCCTGAGGCCGCCCTACGGTTTTCTTGTTGAGAATCAGTTCGGCTCGCCCAATGTAGTTGACGGACACGCCGCCGTATGTCGAAGCGACCCGCTCTGCCCACGCCTCTTCAAACGTTATCCCGTCTATCGATGTAATGATGTCGATCTGATTCGGGGCACGGCCCATGATATATATCGTTCCCGGTGAGGATAGATCGCCTGGTTTAAGCTCGGAAAGTGGAGCACCGAACGTTACCAGCGCTCGCCAGACCCTTTGCGCGTTCTCCCGATCCGATCCAATGAAGATATCCACGTCTTTCGTCGCGCGAGGGCGACCGTGAAACGCGAATGCGTAGGCACCTACGATCAGATACTCAGCGACCTCGGCGTTCAACGCGGCCAACAGATCGATCAAGTCGGTATTCTGCTGCATCACTCCCCCAGGGCATGCGTAGGACGAGTTCCCAGATCATCCCGACTCGTTGCGACGGTGGAACCGATTCTTCGGCATTTCGCGCAAAAGACGCAGCTTGCGCATGTGACCGCGCGACGAAGCCGGTCCAGGTCGCACGTCTTGCCGCAGCACGCGTTTCGGGCGAATCCACAGAAAGTATTTCGCTATCTACGAAAGAATTGCCTAGGCGTCGAAGGATGGCCGAGCAACCACGCGTCCCAGTATCATCCCGACCGCTCCCACTGTCATCCTGAGCTTAGCCTGCCCTAAGCTTGGCGAAGGGTCGAACGATGACCGAGCGGTGACCTTCCATCCTCTTGCTTTAGGAGCGCTTCGGCGCAGAACGTACTATGTGTACATGCTTCTATGTTCCGACGGGTCATTTTACGTCGGCGTAACGAACACTCTAGAGACTCGCATCGCTCAGCACGACTTCGGCTTCGACCGTCGCTGCTACACTTTCACGCGCAGACCGCTGATCTTGGTTCACTCTTCAGATTTCCACCACATCGATGAAGCGATCTCTTGGGAGAAGCAGCTCAAAGGTTGGTCTCGAGCAAAAAAGCTGGCCTTGATCGAAAACGACTGGCCGCGCATCTCGCGTTTAGCAAGAAACAGGCAATGTAACCCGTCGACCGAGTCTAGTTGACGGTAACCGCTCGGTCATCCTTCGACAGGCTCAGGATGACACCGGGAGCGGTCAGGATGGCACCGGGAGCGCTCAGGGTGACAATGGGGGGAGGACGCGGATGAAGCGACGGGAGCCTACTGAGAGAACCGCGACTTCGTGCGCGGTCCATTGTTGGTTTTGATCTCGCACCGGATCGCCGTCTACTTTGACGGCATTTCCCGCGATCAGTCGCTCGGCCTCACGCCGGCTCTGCGCGAAGCCGGCTTTCACGAGCACCTCTGAGACGCGCTTGCAATCGCCGAGCTCAATTTGCTCGAGATCCTCGGTGGGAATCTCTTTGCGCTGAACCGTCCGCTCGAAAAACTCGCGGGCAGCCGCGGCAGCCTCGGTGCCGTGATAGCGCGCGACGATCTCGCCAGCGAGTCGCTTCTTCTCTTCCATCGCGTTGAGCCGCCCTGCGGCCAGCTCGTCCGCCAACTGCCGCGACTCCCGCTCCGGGCGAAATGCCGCAAGACGCGCGTAGACCGGAAGTAACCCATCGGAAATCTTCATCAGTTTCCCGAACTGCTCGGCCGGCGACTCGTCGACGCCGACGTAGTTGCCGAGTGACTTGCTCATCTTCTTCTCTCCGTCGAGCCCGACGAGCAGCGGTACCGTCGCGCAAATCTGCGGCCGCTGCTCGAACTCCCGCTGAAACTGGCGTCCCAGCAGCAAATTGAAGAGTTGATCGGTTCCTCCGAGTTCGACGTCGGCTTCGATCGCGACCGAATCGTACGCTTGAGCGACCGGATAGAGCAGCTCATGCAGCGAGATCGGTGCACCCGCGTCGTAACGTTGCCTAAAGTCGTTACGCTCGAGCATCTGCGCCACGGTCGTCTTCGCCAAGAGCTTCACCATATCGGTGAAGTTTAGTTTGTCCAGCCATTCGGAGTTGTAGCGGATCTCGATTCGGTCGAGATCGACAACCTTACCGGCCTGCTCGGTGTACGTTTGCATGTTGGCTTCGATCTCGTCTTGTGAAAGCTGCGGCCGTGTGACGTTGCGGCCGCTGGGGTCGCCGATGCGCGCCGTAAAATCACCGATAATCAACGTGACGCGATGTCCGGCTTGCGCGAAACGCTGCAGCGGGTGCAGCACGACCATGTGGCCAAGGTGCAGATCGGCGCTCGTTGGGTCGATTCCAAGCTTGACGCGCAACGGACGCCCGAGTGCAAGCCGTTGCGCGAACTCAGTTGCCGTTTCGACGTGGTCGAAGCCGTCGAGCAGATCCGCGGCGCCTGCGCTCACGACCGCAACTCGACGATCGTAACGCCGGTCGAGCCTTCCTCTTCGCTACCGTAACGAATGCTCGTCACGGCCGGATGCGAGCGCAAGTGCTCTTGTAAGCCGCGTCCCAGCAAGCCGGTGCCTTTACCATGAATCAATCGCAGCGGTGAGTTTCCCGCCAGAAGCGCATCGTCGATCCAGCGCTCGACCAGCGGCTCCGCTTCGGCGTAGCGCTTCCCACGCACGTCCAGCGCCGCCGACGTGCGGCCCGCGGCCGCCATGCGCGCATCCATGCCGCCGGCTGCGGTGCGGGCGCGTTTCGCTGCTCCCACCTCGCGCCGAACGTCGCTCTTATCGACCATCATTTTCATAGAACCGATCGAAACGAGCAGCCTCTCATCCCAATCTTCAGCAACGACGCCCTCCTGATTCACGGAAAGAATGCGAACCCGATCGCCGGGCGCGTACGTTCGCTCGTCGGACGCGCGCTCTTCTTCCGGCCGAATCCCAAGGTCGCGATGGATTGCCTCGATCGTCTGCCCGAGCAGCGCCGTCTGCGAGGGCGTTACTCTCGCCTTTCGAGTCCGCGTTGGGTCGGAACCCAATTCCGCCGATCGCCGCTGCAGCTCCCGCACGAAATCGCGAAGTGCCTGCTGCAAGCGTTCTTCGGCGCCGCTGCCAAACCGCCGGCGCTCCGCATCGAGGCCGGCGCGATCCCGCGCCACGAGCTCGCGTTCGCCGGCGAGGTCGCGGCGCTCGCGTTCGAATCGCAGCCGCTCCTCGCGCAACTCGCTGTTGCGCACGGCAAGTTCGGCCAGCGCCGCTTCGTAATCGCGTTCGCGGTCTTCCATCAGCGCCGTCGCTCGCTCGACGATCTCCGCCGAGATGCCGAGCCGCGCCGCGAGCGGAAAGGCCAGCGATTGCCCTGGCGCGCCGAGGTCGAGCTCGAAGGTTGGCTTAAACGTCGCCGGATCGAAGCGCACGCTGGCATTTGCAACGCCCGGCGTAGCGTGGGCGAAGAGTTTGAGCTCCGTGGAGTGCGTCGAAACGATCGCCCGCGCGCCGCTTGCGAGCAGCCACTCCAGCATCGCGATGGCAAGCGCGACACCGGCCGTCGGCTCGGTGCCGCCGCCTATTTCATCAACGATGGCCAGCGTACGCGAGTTCGCACCATCCATCACCTCGCGCATCCGTTGCAGATGCGCCGAGAACGTCGAGGTGTTGGCGACCAGCGATTGCTCGTCGCCGATGTTGACAACCACGCGCTCGAAGCGGCCGATGCAGGTGCCGGCGGCGGCCGGAACCTGCATGCCGCAATACACCATCACGACGAAGAGCCCGGTCATCTTTAAGGCGACGGTCTTGCCACCCATGTTCGGCCCGCTAATCACGAGCAGGTGAGTTTGCTCGCCGAGGGTCAACGACTGAGGAACGGCTCGCTCGTCGAGTAACGGATGCCGTCCGCCGGCGATCGCGACGGTCGGTTCGTCGCTCAACTCCGGCATGATGGCATGGCTCACACCCGCGAGGTGCGCCTTTGCGGCGAGCAGGTCGAGCGCGGCCAAGACCTCGACGTTGGCGTCGATCTCGGCGGCAGATCGGCCGACGTCCGCCGACAAGGCTTGCAAGACGCGTTGCACCTCGCGCTCTTCTTCGATTTGCAGCGTGCGGACGCGATTGTTGCTTTCGAGCGCGGCGAGCGGCTCGACGAAGAGCGTCTGCCCGCTCGAGCTGGTGTCGTGAACGATGCTCGGCATCGCGCCGGCAAACTCCGCCTTGATCGGTATCACAAAGCGCCCGTCGCGAATCGTGACGACCCGATCTTGAATTATTTTCGCGTACTTCGCACCGTTCAGAATCGTACTAATGCGGTCGCGCGCCTCCGACTGCGCCGCAACGAGACTGCGCCGAATGCGCCGCAGCGCGGGCGAGGCTCGATCGAGCACCGTCCCGCGTTCGTCAATGGCGTCGGTAAGTGAATGCTGCAGCTCGCGCAGCGGCGTGTACGGCGCGACGACCGCCATGAGATCCGGATGCTCGCGCACCGCTTTGTACGCCGCAGCCGCAGCCGCAAGCGTATCGCCGATCGCCCGTAGATCGCTGGGCCCCAGCGTTTGGCCGACCTTCGCCGCCTCGGTCGAGGCCGCCGTTTCGGCGGCCGGCATGATCGTGACATCGGCGCCGGCGGCCAGCGAGCGCATCGCCTCGGTGCGCAGTTGTTCGCGGCGCACGACGTCGAAATTGGATTCCGGCAGTAGATCGTTTGCCAAGCCGCGGCCGCGCTGCGTGCGCGTCGCGCCGACGACTCGATCGCGCACGCTTGCAAAATCGAGCGCATCGAGCGTGCGGGAATCGGCGATGGTCATCGGGAGCGGCGGGCTAGGATGAGAGCTTCTTCTTTACCAGCTCGTTGGCAAGCGCGGGGTCGGCCTTCCCGCGCGAAGCCTTCATCACTTGACCGACGAGAAAACCGAGCACGTTCCTCTTGCCCGCTTTATAATCGGCCACGACTCGCTCGTTGGCAGCGAGCACTTCGTCGACGAAATGTTCGACCGCGGAGGGATCGGTGGTCTGCGCGAGACCTTCACGCTCCACGATCGCGTTGGGCGACCCGCCGCCGTCCCACATGCGGGCCAGCAGCTCCTTGGCGATCTTGGAGTTGATCCGCTTGCTCTGCACCAGCGCGACGAGCTCGGCAAGATGTTCGGCGCTTACGTTTGAATCGCCGACGGCGACGCCGGTCTCGTTAGCTAGCCGGGAGAGTTCGCCGAGCACGAAGTTGCTGGACTGCTGTGGGTTTTCGGTGCGCGCCACGACCTCGTCGAAATAGCTCGCGAGCGCGATATTGTCGATGAGCTGCGCGGCCACGCTGACGCTCAGTCCGTACTCCGCGGTATAGCGTTCGAAGCGCTGCCACGGCAGCGTGGGAAGCCCCATTTTCCAACGCTCGACGTCGTCGCGCACGATCGCGAGCGGCACGAGATCGGGATCGGGGAAATAACGATAATCGTGCGCCTCTTCCTTGCTGCGCATCGAATGCGTGACGCCGTGCAGCTCGTCCCAGCCGCGAGTCTCTTGCACGACGCGGCCGCCCGATTCGAGGATCTCGATCTGACGGTCAATTTCGCTGGCGATCGCGCGTTCGACGGAACGAAACGAGTTCATGTTCTTGATCTCGCTCTTCGTACCAAGCTGCGTCGTGCCGGCCGGGCGCACCGAGACGTTTGCATCGCAGCGCAACGAGCCTTCCTCCATCTTGACGTCGCTGACCTCGAGAGCGAGCAGCGTCCTGCGCAGCGATTCCAAATAGGCGACGGCGTCGCGCGCGCTGTGCAGCTCCGGTTCGGAGACGCACTCCATCAACGGAACGCCCGCGCGATTGAAGTCGAGCAGCGAATAGGAGCTTCCCGCGATGCGACCGTCGCCGGAGCCCGCATGCGTGGATTTTCCCGTGTCCTCTTCCAAATGAATCCGCGTCAGCCGACACTGCTTCATCGTGCCGTCCTCGAGCCAGTATTTGACGATGCCGCCGATGGTTAGCGGCATGTCGTACTGCGAGATCTGGTAATCTTTGGGCATGTCGGGATAGAAGTAGTTCTTGCGATCGAACTTCGAAAAGGCCGGGATCTCTGCGCCAAAGGCCAGACCCGTCCGGACGATTTGCTCGATCGCTTTGGCGTTGGGCACCGGCAACGCTCCGGGCATACCCAAACAGACCGGACAGGTCTTGGTGTTCGGCTCCCCGCCGAACTCGTTGCGGCATCCGCAGAACATCTTGGTCGTCGTCTTGAGCTCGACGTGGCACTCGATCCCGATGACCGCCTCGTACTCGGGATTCACGCGCGCACCGGCCCGATCTGCGCGGGGTGCGCGAGCGCGTGATTCGTGGCGCGTTCGTACGCCGCAGCGGCACCGAGCAGCAGTCTCTCGCCGAAGAGCGGGGCGCAGAGCTGCAGGCCGATGGGTAGCGGGAGGTTTGCGCCTTCGGGCGTCGTCCAACCACACGGAACCGAGAGCGCCGGCAGGCCGGCCAGCGACATTGGAATCGTGTAGTAGTCCATCAAATACATGCTGTACGGATCGCTCTTCGCGGCGAACACAAAAGCCGGGCAACTCGCCGCGGGACAGGCGATGAGATCGCACTGCGCAAAGGCACGTTCGAAATCGCGCGCGATCAACGTGCGAGCCTTTTGGGCGCGGACGTAATAGGCGTCGTAGTAGCCGCTGGAGAGCGCGTGCGTTCCGATTAGGATACGGCGTTTGACTTCAGGTCCGAAGCCCGCCGCGCGGGTGTTGTCGTACATCGCTCGAACGTCGGCGCCCTCGACTCGCAATCCATACCGGACGCCGTCGAAACGTGCAAGATTCGACGAACACTCCGCCGGCGCGATCAGGTAATACGTCGCCAGTCCGTAATCCGCCGTCGGCAGCGAGACTTCGACCAGCTCGGCTCCGAGACGCTCCAAGTCGCGATACGCCTCGCGGTAAAGCGCGTCGGAACGCTCGCCGAGGGCCTTGGTATCGAACTCCCGCACGATGCCGACGCGCAGGCCAGCGAGATCGGTGCGCAATGAGTCCGCCGTGCGTTCTACCGGCCGGTCGAGCGAGGTCGCGTCCATAGGATCGTAACCCGCCATGATGTCGTAGGCGAGCGCGGCGTCCTCGACGGTTCGCGCAAGCGGCCCGATTTGATCGAGGCTGGAAGCAAAAGCGATCAAACCGTAGCGTGAAACACGCCCGTAGGTCGGTTTGAATCCCACCAAGTTGCAGAACGCGGCCGGCTCTCGAATCGAACCGCCCGTGTCGCTCCCCAATCCGATGGCAGCTTCGCCGGCGGCGACCGCCGCGGCCGAGCCGCCGCTGGATCCCCCGGGGACGCGAGTCAGGTCGTACGGATTGCGCGTAACGCCCAGCGCCGAGTTTTCGCAGGAGCTGCCCATCGCAAACTCGTCGCAGTTGGCTTTGCCGATCGGAATGGCGCCGGCTTCGAGCAGCCGCGCAACGGCCGTCGCCGTGTACGGCGCGATCCAGTGCTCCAATATCTTGCTTCCGCAGGTCGTGCGCGCGCCTTCCAGGCACATGTTGTCTTTGAGCGCGATCGGCACGCCGGCGAGTGCGAGGCGTTCTCCGGCCGCAATGCGCTCATCGACGCGCGCGGCGGAGGAGCGTGCGATTTCGCCGAGCACGGTAAGATACGCGCCAACGTCGCCGTTGACGGCTTGCACCTGCGCGAGCGCGGCCGCGGTGATCTCGGCGGCACTGACGCGCCCGGCGCTGACGTCGCGCGCGATTTCGGCAGCGTTCATTCGGCGATGATGCGCGGCACGCGAAAGAACGCGCCCTGCCGTTGCGGAGCACCATCGAGGACGACCTCGCGATCGAGGCACGGCCGCTCGACATCCTCGCGCAGGACGTTACGCGATTCGACGACTTGCGCCGTCGCGGGAACGCTGGCGGTATCCAGCTCTTGGAGCGCGCGGACGTGCGCGAGCAGCTCGCCAAGCTCCGTTGAAAAGCGCTCGATCTCGTCGTCGCTCAACGCAATGCGCGCCAACGCGGCGACGTAACGGATATCAATCGTGTCGGGTGTCAATCTCAAAATGCTCCAGCTGGACCAGTGTCTCGACGTGCCCGGTTTGTGGAAACATATCGAAGGGCTGCACCACGCCGAGGCGGTAGCCCTTGGATGCCAGGAACTTTAAATCCCGTGCGAGCGTGGCCGCGTCGCAAGAAAGGTACCAAACGTTGCGCACGCGCGCCTGCGCGATTGCACTCAGCACGACGTCGTCGCAACCTTTGCGCGGCGGATCGAGAAAAACGACGTCCGCCTCTTGTAAAATGCGAGCCACCCGTGGGACGCCGGCCATTTGCTCGACTCGGCCGGCCTCAAAGCGAGCGCGCGCTCCGAGATCGTTGAGGCGCGCATTTGCTTCGGCTTCGGCGATCGCGTGCCGGTTCTCTTCGATGCCCGTAACGTTCCAGCCGTGCCGTGCAAAGTAAAGCGCAAAGGTTCCCGATCCGCAGTAGAGATCGACGATGCTGCCGGGCCGCTTGAGCCACGGTTCGATATAGTCGAAGATTCGCTCGAGTATCGGGACGTTGATTTGGAAGAACGAAGCGGCCGAGATACGGTATCGCACCCCGCCAACCGACTCTTCGATTTCGCCTTGGCCGTCGAGCAACTGGTAGTGACGTCCCAGGACGGCGTTTTCGCTGGAAAGGCCGTACGAGTTGCCGAGACCTGCCACCGCAGGCAGTTCGCGCCGGACGGCGTGCGCGTCGCGTTGTGCCTGTGCGATTGCGTCGTCAGTCGTTACCGTGAGCACGACCTGACCGGTTGCGCGAGCCGCGCGCGCCACGAGGTGCCGCGCGCCGCGAAGCATTGGGGCGAACGTTGCACTCGCCCGATTCTCGACCAAAGCTGCGAGTACGGCGTCGAGCGGCGGCGTAACGATCGGGCAGGCGTCGATCGGAACGACCTCGTGAGAGCGTTGCCGGTAAAACCCCAGGGCCGGCGGCTTCGAACGATGGTCGACGACGACCGACATCTTGTTCCGATAGGCGCGCGGTTCGTCCATGCCGATCGTTTCGCTCACGTCAACGTCCGTGAAGCCACCGATGCGCGGCAGGGCATTACGCACGACGTCGCGCTTCCAGGTCAGTTGCGCGTCGTAGGCAAGATGCTGGAGCTGGCAACCCCCGCAGGCTCCGAAGACCGGGCAGAACGGGCGCACGCGCTTGGGCGACTCGACCAGTAACTCGAGGATCTCGGCGACCGCGTACCGCTGTTTGACCGTCTCGATGCGAACGCGGGCCCGTTCGCCGGGCAGCGGTCCAAAGCAAAAAACGACGATGCCGGACGCTCGGCCGACACCTTGCCCGTTGGCCAGAACATCCGTAAATTCGATCTCGAGTTCGGCGCCGGCCCCCAGGCTAGGCGCTATGTCGCTGCTCGTCAAGCGCCTTGAGCAACGAATTCGCTTCGTCGATCAGGTGTTGGATGCGCTGCGTCGTCGGATCCTCGCGCGTCTCATGGACTGTTAAGCGATAGACCACAATAGCCAGCGCCGCGGCTACGCCCGCTACGCCGACTCCCAAACCGATCCACAGCATCTTGCGCGACTGCATGACCCTCCTCTTCGCGGCGTGGGTCGCCGAGTCCCTATTTGTGAGCCGCGGAAGCGCTGCCGGCCAGGCGCACGTCGTCCAGGAACTGTTGCGTGGAGTGACTCGAATCGCCGTCACCGTGCACCCCAAAGTAAAGCCAGTAGGTTCGTCCGGCAAAAGCACCGAGATTCCACATGCCGCTGACCCAAGACGGGTTGTTGTTGACGGACTTGTAGAGATTCACAACGACGCTCCCACGGTTGTCGAGTAGATCGGCCTCCTGAAATGCAAACGTCGTGTCGGCCTCGTTGGAAAGCTGAAAGAGCTTCGCGGTAAGAACGCCGCCCGGCGGAATCGTCACCTCCTGGCAGACCCCGGAGTTCCCAGTAGGTTCGCTCCGGCCATTTGCCGTTCCGGAATACTCGTCGTAAGAGCCGCTAAACGGGTGCTCGCGCGTCACGTACGCGCGCACGTCGCCGCACTGATGCCAGCCGCCGTCAACGTTGCTGCTCTCGAAACCAGGATTTGTAGCGACGTTCGCACTGAAGCCGGAAAGGCGTCGCGTGCTCGGTCCGGGCACGTTGAAGTGGCCGACAACGGTATGCCGAGGCGGACGAGCGGGCGCTGCTGCAACCGCTAGTATGGCGACGGCTAAGAGCACCGTCGCTCGAGGATCAGCTCGCGTCATCGAAGATGGCGCCGATCGTCGAGCGATAGCACGGAGGCGCCGTCGCCCTCGATTGCGATTCGGGTGATGCCGCCCGGCGTAAAGCGCTCTGGCGGAGCGAGACCGAGCACCGAGAACATCGAGTGCAGAACGCCGGCGTGCGTAACGACGGCGGCGGCTCGATGATTCTGTCGCGTAAGGTCGTCGAGGAACGACGCCACGCGCTCGCGGACCTGTGGGAACGATTCGCCGTTTCCGGGCGCGTATAGCTTCACTGCCGTCGAACCGAGACCGGCGAGGTGGGGATTGGCTACGACGATGTCGTCCCACGTCAGGCCCTCCCAACGCCCAAAATCGAACTCCCGCAGGCGGTCGTCAAATATGATCTCAGCGCCGCGAGATTCGCCTAGGATTCGCGCCGTCTCCGCCGCGCGCACGAGATCGCTCGAATAGATCCATTCGAACGGCTCCGAGTGCAACGTCTCCGCAATCGCTCGCGCTTGGGCGCGCCCATGCGCCGACAACGGCATATCGGTCCTTCCTTGGAAGCGCCGCAACGCGTTCCATTCCGTCGGCCCGTGCCGAACCAGCGTTAGCCTCATACGCGACCGAGGAGTTCGCTGCTCGGCGCCCCAATCCAGCGAGGCAGCCTGGAGAGGTGGCAGAGCGGCTGAATGCACTCGCTTGGAAAGCGAGCAGAGGTGATGAGCCTCTCGAGGGTTCGACTCCCTCCCTCTCCGCCAGATTCGCCGCTAGTTTACCTCCGCAAGCAGCACTTGCCGCTGGTGCTATCCTGACCCCTTATGGTTCTGCGGGTGGGCGCTGCTGCGATCGGGCGACGCGCCAGATTGCGGTATGCACCTAAACTGAATATGCTATGCGCCGTTAATCATCTGCGACGCGATCGAGATGAGCGAGCCAAAAATCGAAACTCGCGCGCGCTTGCGCCTCCAACATTGCATCGCCGGGAATCACCTCGCGGCTAAGCTGCTTCGCCAGCATGCAGCGTGAGCCGTAGTTTGCGTCGATTACGACGTTGACTCTCTCCAGTTGAGCTGCAAGTTCCGCGGGAAGGCGGACGTCGGGCGGAAGAGTGCTGACGACAATCTCCGGCGGGTTGGAGTCGGGCCACGCCTTCGCTTCGAATCGCCGGCAGGTCTCGCTTACGCGCTCCGCGTCGCGCCCCCATACAAATGCATACGCGTCGTTCTCCTGCAACGCGGCGAGAACGGCGCGAGCCGTCGCTCCGTAACCCAGGACGCCGATACGTTTGAGCGCGACGGGTTCGTCGAGGAGCGTCTCGATTGCCGTGCGCGCGCCGGCGCCGTCGGTCGTCGTACCCAGAATCTCGCGTCCAAAGAAAATCGTGTTAACGGCTTGCGTTCGACGCGCTTCATCGCTGCGCACCTCGCTGACTTCAAAGGCCTCCTCTTTGAGCGGATAGGTGACGTTGCAACCGGTGAAGCCGTCGGCGCGGAGCCGCCGAATCGCTCGAGCCCCATCGCCGCGCGCCACTCGAATCGCGACGTACTCGCCGTCGATGCCGGCTTCATCGAGGAAGCCGCGATGCAGCGTAGGGCTCGCACTATGCTCGACCGGATCGCCGATCAGCGCCAGCCTCATCATCTTCGACCACGCAACATTAAGCGCTCGAAGAAACGAAAGAATCGAGTGACGGGAAAATCCTTGCCCTCGATGGGCTCGGTCAAGATCGTATACAACCCGCACAGCTTACCGCCGAGAACGTCGGTGAAGAGCTGATCGCCGACCACCGCGATCTCGTGCCGGCGCATGCCCAGCCGGCGCTTCGCCCGCAAGAAACCAAATGGCAGAGGCTTGAGGGCATTGGGGATGCACTCGACTTGCAGCTGGGCCGCTAGAAGGTTGACCCGGCCCGACTGGTTATTCGAAAGCATCACGATGCGAAAGCCTCGCTCGTGAGCCCGAGCCACCCAACTGATGTGCTCGTCGCCGAGCTCCGTCTCGCGGAAACCCAAAAGGGTGTTGTCGAGGTCCACGATGAGGCCGCGGATGCCGGAGGCCTCGAGCTCCTCGTGAGGCACGTCGTGCAGGCGTGGGGCGAAACGATCGGGCCCGAACATATGGCTTGCGTTCGGAGCGGTTATCCCCGGTATCCTCGGGGCTCTCCACATGGCCTCCACTCGCCTGCCCGCTTGTTGGGGGAGCTGTCCACACCTTTGCGCCCCTAACCACAGCGGACCCACAAGGACTTCACCGAGAACCACAATATCTTGTGGTAAGCCGCTTGATGTGGCACAATAGGTAACCTAGCGTGCGATGGCGCAGCCATAAAGCTCGAACGCGTGTTCGAAATTACCCAAGGAGTTCGCATGAAGTTTTCGCGCATATATTCTACCCCCGATAATCCGTATGCCGGCGTCGTTTTCGAGCCGCGGACCTCGCGTATCGTCAACCCCGACGGATCGGTGATCTTCGAGGCGCCCGACGTCATGGTTCCCGCCTCTTGGAGTCAGGTCGCTGTCGACGTGCTTGCGCAAAAGTACTGTCGCAAGGCCGGCGTGCCGAAGTGCATTACCCGCGTCGCCGAGGAGGGCGTCCCGGATTGGCTCCAGCGCTCGAGAGCCGACGGTAATGCATTGGAGGCGCTGCCTCGCGACGAGCAGTTCGGGCCCGAGCGCGATGCGCGCCAAGTCTTCAATCGCATGGCGGGATGCTGGACGTACTACGGCTGGAAGTACGGCTACTTTGATTCAGAAAGCGATGCGCGAGTTTACTTCGACGAAATGTGTGCGATGCTCGCGCGCCAAGTCGGCGCGCCGAATTCACCGCAATGGTTCAACACGGGCCTGCATTGGGCGTACGGCATTTCCGGCCCGGCGCAAGGGCACTGGTACGTCGATCCGTCCGACCAGACGGCCCGCGCGTCGGCCGACACCTTTTCGCATCCACAGGTCAGCGCGTGTTACATCCTTGGAATCGAGGACGACCTCGTCAACGAGGGCGGCATCTTCGACGGCGTCCTGAGAGAGGCGCGCATCTTCAAAGGCGGCTCGGGCAGCGGAGCCAACTTTTCAAAGCTTCGCTCCGCGGGCGAGAAACTGACCGGCGGCGGCACGTCGAGCGGCTTGATGTCGTTCCTGCGAGTCTTCGATCGCGCGGCCGGCGCAATCAAATCGGGCGGAACGACCCGCCGCGCGGCCAAGATGGTCGTGCTCAACGCGGATCATCCCGATATCGAAGAGTTCGTCAATTGGAAAGTTCGCGAAGAGCGTAAGGTGGCCGATTTAGTCATCGGCTCGCGCATCTTTGAGAAGCAGCTCAACGCCATCATTTCGGCCGCTCACGATACGCGCGTTCCCGACCACGCGCGCCTCGATCCGGCGCTCAATGCATCGCTGCGAAACGCCATTCGCGACGCAATCACTGCGGGGCTTCCGCCCGGTGCGGCGCAGAGTGCGCTGGATTACGCGCGCCAAGGCTATACGCGTTTGGAGATCGAGCAGTACGACACGGCTTGGGACTCCGAAGCCTATATCACGGTCTCCGGACAGAACTCCAATAACTCCGTCCGGCTGACGAACGGTTTCTTCGATGCGCTCGACCGCGACGAGGACTGGCTGCTGACCGCACGGACGACCGGCGACGTCGTCAAACGCATAAAGGCGCGCGATCTCTGGGAGCAGATTGCCGTCGCGGCCTGGCAGTGCGCGGATCCGGGCTTACAGTTCGACGACACGATCCAAGAGTGGCATACCTGTCCTAACGACGATCGAATCAACGCCACCAACCCGTGCGTCACGGGCGACACGCTAATCGCCACCGCCGATGGCCCGATGCGCATTGGGGAGCTTGCCGGCAAAGCGGTCTTCGTGATCGGCGGCGACGGCAAGCCGCATTTCGTCAACAACATCTTTCCAACGGGCACCAAACCCGTCTACCGTTTGCAGACGGCCGGAGGCTACGAGCTCAATCTTACCGCCGATCATCAGGTGTGGACGGAAAACCGCGGCGACGTCCCAGCGAGCGAACTTCGATCCGGCGACCGCATCGCTCTGAGCGGCTCAGGTTTCGGCCACGTTGCGCTCGAGGAGCGCTTGGCCTTTGCCGTGGGAACGGCCGTAGGCGAGGGCGATGAGATCGAGGCCGCCGTTCTCGCCGACGTTACGGCGGGAATCAACGCCGCGAAGCTGGCATCGCCCGCTGAGGTTCATTCGGCGCACTCGGCACGCGTTACGGTGCGGCGTAAGGGCGCGATTCACGGGACGACCGGTGGGCGTCGCATCGTCGAGTTCTGCTCCTACTATGCGTCGCTCCAGGAAGGCAAAACGCGCAAGGCCTTCGCCGACGCCGTGTACGACCTCGATGGCGTGACGACCGCCGCGCTCCTGCGCGGCCTCTATACGGCCGACGCGACCATCTGCGAAGACGGCGCCGGCGGGGTTTCAATCGACCTCGCATCGGCCTCGTCGCAATTCTTGCAGCAAGTGCAGTACATGCTGCTCTCGTTTGGCGTTCGCTCCGAACGCTGCGCCGAGGGTTTACTCCGAATCCCCGCGGGATTTTTGAGCGCGTTCGATCGGTCGATCGGGTTTCATCCGTCGTCGATCAAGGCGACTGCCTTAGCGCTCATTTCCGACAGCGACCTGGCAGCCTGCGAAACGCTGACCGACGAGTTCCTCTCGTTGGAGCCACTCGGGCGAGCGGACGTCTTCGATTTGACCGAATCCGACACGCAGCACTTCGTCGCAAACGGTTTGCGAGTACATAATTGCTCAGAGTATGTTTTCATAGATGATACCGCGTGCTTCGCGCCTGAAACGCGCATCAGCACGCCCGACGGTCTACGAACCGTCGAAGAGCTTTACGAACGGCAAGAGGCGGGACAACGCGCCCTCATTACGACAGACATTCATTCGGAAGTCGATCATCGCAGGCTGAGCGCCCACCGCCCGGCCTATATCACAAAGGTCGGCGAGCGCGAGGTCTTGCGCATGAAGCTGGCCGATGGCCGCGAGATTCGCGCCACCGGCGACCACAAGTTCCTGACTGCCGACAGCGGCTGGAAGCGGCTCGACGAACTTAAACTGGGTCTGGATCGCATTGCCATTCGCGAGTCCGGCAATTCGATAACGTTTGCTTCCGATGCGGCCGACGTCAAGCGCTGGCAAATGCTCGGATGGCTCACGGGTGACGGCGTCTTTAATAAAGATACGGTTGCGCTCGTCTTCGGTCGCGAGCGGCGTACCGCGGAGTTCATAACCGCTCAGCTCAACGATCTCAAGGCAGCGGCGGTCAACTTTTCCGGACCGCCAATCAATGTTCGCTCGAGTCAAATCTACGCGCAGAGCAATGGCGTTATGCAGACAGGTGCGTCGCAAACGTCGCTCGTTTCATATCTCGAAACGCGCTACGGTTTCAAACAGGCCACCGCTATTCATAAGGACGTGCCCACTGCGATTCACCGGGCGCCGGAAGATCTCAAGGTTGCCTATCTGCAGGGACTCTTTTCGGCCGACGGCTGCATCCGCGCCAATGGCGCCGCGACCGAAAAAGAAGTGATGCTGGCATCTTCTTCGCCTGCGTTACTTCGGTCCGTGCAGCTGCTCCTGAGCGATCTCGGGATGACGTCGCGCATTTCGTGGACGCACCCGCAGGGGCGCAAGACCCCGCAAGGCCAGCTCCGTCTCTACAATCAGCAATCGCGAAAGTTTAACTCGCTGATCGGCTTTCCATGTTCGGCGGAAAAGGAGCTCAAGGCTCGCACGATTTTAGCCGGCGCGTTCGACGCTGAGCGCAAGAATCCGCGCTCGCCGAAGGTCGTGTCGATCGTCCCCGATGGCACGACGACCGTTTACGATGTAACCGAACCGGTCACGCATTCGGTAATCGCCGAGGGCACGATCGCGCACAACTGCAACCTCGCAAGTCTGAACCTCGTCAAATTCCTTAACGACGATGGCAATTTCGATGCGAAGCGCTTTGCCCAAGCGGCTCGAATCTGGACGACGACGCTCGAGATCTCGGTCACGATGGGGCAGATGCCGTCGAGGCGGATCGCCGAAAAGAATCATGGCTATCGAACGCTGGGGCTGGGATACGCAAATCTCGGCACGCTGTTGATGCGGCTGGGCTTGCCCTACGATTCCGAGGAAGGCTTCGGATGGTGCGCGGCAATCACGTCACTGATGACCGGCGCGGCGTACCGGACGTCTGCCGAAATGGCGCAGCAGCTCGGCCCATTCGCGCGCTTCGAAGCGAACCGCGATCCGATGCTGCGCGTCATCCGCAATCACCGCAGTGCCGCCTATGCCGCCGACCCCGGCGCGTATGAAGCTCTCACGGTCACGCCCGTAACCCACGCGCCAACGCTCTTCACCCAAGCCACGTGGGCACTGGCGCGCAAAATGTGGGACGATGCGATTTCCATCGGCGAGGTCGCCGGCTTCCGCAACGCGCAGACGGTCGTCATTGCACCGACCGGATGCCTTACCGGCAACGCATTGATCTCTACCGACCGCGGCCTCACCCGTTTGCAGCGTTTGGGCAACGTGGACGGAGAGCAATGGCAAGATATCGACGTTCGCGTGCTCACCGACGATGGCGAACAGCGCGCGAGCAAATTCTATATCAATGGAATCTCGCCGACCCGGCGCATCAGGACCAGCAGCGGCTACACAATCACCGGAACGCCCGAGCACCGGGTGAAGATCGTCGACCGCCAGTCGGGCGATTTGGTATGGAAGCGCTTCGCCGAAGTGGCGACGGGCGATACCGTCGCGCTCTCGATGGATGGCTTTGCCGGCAGCCCGCAGATCGTCAATTTGCCGCCGCTGGGCGAAGAGTATTGGACCGCCGATTTCACGACGACGGCGCCTCAAAACCTGACGGCCGAACTCGCCGAGTTCGCCGGCTACTTCATGGGCGCCGGCACGCTGCATGCCAAGGGCTTACGCATGCGCGTGGCCGATGAGGATGCCGACGTTCGCGATCGGCTCATCGCGTTGGCACGACAGCTCTTCAACATCGAGGCAACGGTATCGCAGAAGAGCGCTTATGCGGAAATCGGGATTCACTCGGTTCCCCTTGCGATGTGGTGGCAAGCCTGCGGCTTTGCAAAGCATCACCCGGCCAGTGACTCGCGCAGCAAGAGCTACCTCGCCCACGTTCCCGATGCGGTACTCGCCTCGAACGACCCCGTTATCTACGGAGCGTTCCTCCGGGGCCTCTTTGAGGCCGACGGCACCGTCGTCAACGGCGCCGCGCACCTTTCGACGGCGAACGCAAGCCTGGCCGATGACGTGCGAACGGTGCTTCTCACGCTCGGCATTCCAACGAGTACCCGCATCGACAAATCCGGCTGGAGCGGCGCCGATCTCTATGTGTTGCGAGTTCGCAATGCCGATTACGTGCGCAGCTTCCTGAAAACCGTCGGATTCATCGGTGACCGAAAGCGCAGCGCCGTGCGTCCGTGCGACACGTGGCAGGGCACCAAAGGCGACCGCGTCTTTCTGCGCAAAGACGTCCTGCGCACGCTCGTTCCGCATTCCAGCGAGCTCTATCCGCGCACCGCGCTCTACGGCTACCGCCATGCCGGTGCGATCAGCCGCACGGCGGCGTCCGAGCTGCTCGAAAGAACCGGCAGCAGTGAGATAAAGAGCGCGCTGACCTTCTTCTACGACGACGTCGCGTCCAACGACGATGGCGGCGAGCAGTTCACCTACGATATCTCCGTGCCGGCCAACCTCACGTATTTCGCCAACGGCTTCATCTCGCACAACACGATCGGCCTCGTCATGGACTGCGATACGACCGGAATCGAGCCGGACTTCGCTCTCGTGAAGTTCAAGAAGCTCGCCGGCGGCGGCTACTTCAAGATCGTCAATCAGTCGGTCGATGCCGCGTTGCATAAGCTCGGCTACTCGCAAGAACAGATCGAGGCGATCGAGACGTACGCCAAAGGCACCGGCACTTTGGAAGAAGCACCGCATATTAACCGCGCTACGCTCAAGGCAAAGGGCTTCGACGAGGACGCGATCGGGCGCGTCGAGGCCGTGCTTGCGAGCGCCTTCGAGCTGCCGTTCGTCTTCAACAAGTTCGTGCTCGGCGAAGAGTTCTGCAAAGCACGGCTCTGCCTGAGCGAAACGCAGCTCAACGACTGGAGCTTCTCGCTGCTACGCGATGGCCTCGGCTTTTCGACGCAGCAAATCGAGGAAGCGTCGGCCCACATCTGCGGCCGAATGACCGTCGAGGGTGCGCCCTATCTCAACGACGAGCACCTTCCCGTTTTCGATTGCGCCACGCCGTGCGGAAGATATGGTTCCCGTTACATCCGCCCGCTCGCACACGTCGATATGATGGCAGCCGCGCAGCCATTCGTCAGTGGTGCAATCTCAAAGACGATCAACTATCCGCAAACGGCAACGATCGAAGACGTCAAGGAAGCCTACCGCTATGCGCACGAGCGCATGATCAAAGCCGTGGCGCTTTATCGCGACGGATCGAAGCTTTCGCAGCCGCTGGCCGCCAGTTACGATTTCGGCAACGACGGCGGCGAACAGGAAGCGGCGAGCGCAGCGCAGCCCCAGCCCTTCGCGACGCCGATGCAGATCGCCGAGAAGATCGTCTATCGGTACATTGCCAAGCGCCGGCCGATGCCACAACGCCGCAGCGGCTACACGCAAAAGGCGACGATCGCCGGCCATAAGGTCTACCTGCGCACCGGTGAATACGAAGGCGGCCAGCTCGGTGAGATCTTCCTCGACATGCATAAGGAAGGCGCTGCCTTCCGCTCGTTGATGAACAACTTCGCGATTGCGATCTCGCTTGGGCTGCAGCACGGCGTGCCGCTGGAAGAGTTCGTCGAGGCCTTTACCTTCACGCGTTTCGAGCCCAACGGACCCGTCGTCGGCCACGATCACATCAAGATGGCAACCTCGATCCTCGACTACATTTTCCGAGAACTCGCCGTCAGTTATCTCGGCCGCTATGATCTCGCGCACGTGGAGCCGTCGATGCAGATGGATGCCATGGGACCCGAAGCCCGCGAGGAGTACGTCGCCGAGGAAGAGGGCGGGGTCAACGTTCGGCCGGTAGGCGTCGCCGAGATGTTCCACCCGGTCAGCACGCATCTCCATCCCGGCCAACAACCGAGGCCGGCGATTGCACCGCCGGTCGCTCCAACGCTCCCGACGGGCAGCACCGGTGGTGGTACCGCGGTCGCCGTGATGGTGAGAACCGAAGCGGTCAATGCGTCGAAGGCCAAGGGTTACACGGGCAACGCGTGCTCGGAGTGCGGTCAGCTCACGATGGTTCGCAACGGCGCGTGCGAAAAATGCGATTCCTGCGGAGCGACGTCAGGCTGTAGCTAAAAGGCGCGGGCGGTCATTCGCTATCGGGAATAAGGCGATCGTCGGGGTACTGATGCATGAAAAACTTCGGTGACTTGGGCGCCTTGATCGGAATGAACTTGGCCGGTGCTTGCGTGAAATCAAAGTTGTCGCCTGCGGGCGACGTCGCGCGCGTGTCGGCCGGCGCCATCTGACCGAGACCGTAGAGATCTTCGGCAAAGCGCAGCACGCTGGCCGTTTCGTAGTGGACGTGCGAGACGTGGTCGTGTCTGACGTACGGCGATAGCATAAGTAGCGGTACGCGGAAGCCTAAGCTGTCGCGATCCTTGTACTCCGGCGCCACGGGGTCGTAGAGCCCGCCCCAATCGTCCCACTGGATAAAGATCGCCGTCGAGTTCCAGAACTTGCTCTTGCCGACCGTGTTCACGAGCGCCGAGACCCACGACGGTCCGTAGTCGTCCGGGCAGTTGGTGTGGTCGGAGTCGTCGCAGACTGGTGTGATCCACGTAAAGTTCGCGAGTTGTCCCTTGCGAACGTCGGTGATAAATTTCCAGTTGGGCGAAATGACGTCTTTCTTCCAATCCGGTCCATCGTAGATATGTTTGACCGCTTGATAGCCCGACCACGTCGCACCGTTGCCGCTACCCGCGCCATACCTGCTGGCATAGAAGCGCCACGAGAGGTTCGCCTTGTCGAGTTCGTCGCCAAGGGTTTGATAGTTGAAGCACGCCTTCTGATAGCCCGAGAGGACGCGCAGCGTCGTGATCATTGCGACTTGGGCCGCCTCGTGATTCTCGCAACCCCAATCGCCGCTGGGCAAGTCGGCGCTCCAGGCTGCCTGCGCGGCGATGACATACTGATGCGCGACGAAGCTCTCGTCGAGCTGCGATTGGAACATGCGATCGGCTAGCGCGCCTTCGTGCGCCATATCGAAGTACGGCTTCGACTGGTCGTGCGGCACGTACACGTACTGCGAGTTCTTAAAACCCCCGTCGGACCACTCTTGGTCGAATCCGTTCATCCGGCAGTCCGTACCCGGCAGCTTGCCCGTACCGTTGCACGCCGCGACCATCGCTGCCACGGAGTGATCGATCTCGTAAAACGAACCGAGCCTCGACGGCTTGAGCTTGATCGTTCGGCCCGTGGAGTCTTTGCCTTCCGTGACCGTATACGCGCCCGGGTAGCCGTAGAACAGGTTGTTGAAACTGCGGTTCTCTTGAACGATGTAGACGATGTGCGTGATCTTCCCGGCGCCCGTTGAGTCGAGCGCACGCAGTGCGTTGCGGCTTTGCATGGAGGGCAGCGCGCTTTGCTCGCCTCGCGAGCCAAGCGAGCAGCCTCCGAGCATGGCCGCGCCGGCGCAAATGCCAAGCGCAAAGCCTATGAAACCGGAATTCCTCATTACGTAACCCCCCACATAGTGGCAACGGACCGACGAGCGCTTGAGTTTCGACTCGTGGCGCTCGGTTCCATCGTCGCTAGGTGCGAAGGGCCATGCGCCCTACGGGATCGTCGTGATATAGCCGTTGGCGAGGCCGGCCCCGACGTAGACCCCGATCACGGTGTTTCTGTAGACCGAGTTGGCGCTGACGGGCCCGATAACGGTGGCGGTACCGGCGGTCCAGTTACGAATCGGCAGGAAGAAGCCGTACTCGAGGGTTTTGTTCTTGAGATCGAAGTAGTCGCCGATCACGTTGTAGTTGCCGGCTCCGCCCGCCCCGGTGATTCCCTCGAAGTGGGTAAGGATCGACTTCGGCCATGTGTAGACCAGCATTTTGGTCCCGGCGAGGTTGCGCACGTACGCGTGCGTGCCCGTCTTATCGGTGTAGCCGCCGGCGATCGCAACGGCATTGCCGTCCATCCAAATGCCGTAAGCCGTCGAGCTGATCGAGCCGGGAAATTCGAGCGTCGCGAACTTCGCGGTGGCCGAATCGTAGATGAATGCATGTCCCGAGGCCGGATACGTAGCCGAAGGGGTCAGTGCCGGGCTGGATTTTATGGCATCGTAGTTTCCTACGGCTTTGTAGGTCGCATCGCCGTAGTTGCTGTGAACGATCGTGTAGTTGCACGATTTGGGCGAGCAGAGTTTTGGCGGAGCGTCAACGGTGAGATACTTCTTGGTCGTCGAGTCGTAGACGAAGCCGTCGGCGTTCGTTTCGCCCTTTTTCTCGAAGCTGCCGACGAGCCGATAGCCCGTCTGCGTGACGGCAGGGCCGTACACGCTGGTACTCGCCGATCCCGGGCGCTTGATCGGCGTCCAGACCCCCGTTTTGCGATCGTAGACGACGCCCAGGGTCGATCCGTTCTTTTGGTCGATGAAGCCCGTGATCAGGTTGCCACGGATGCCCGTAAGAAGGGTTCCGACCGCGTTAGGAAACTGACTGAGCGGAACGTCGAGCGTTTGCAGAATCGGCGCGCCCGAGCCGAACTGCAAGAAGTTCGTTTGTGCAGACATCGCGGGCACCGCGCCGAAGCTGCCGGAGCGGCCTCCGCCTACGCATCCGGCCAGCAGCGCAATCGAGAGTGCTACGATCGAGGCCCGCGCGCACGCAAAGGTAAACGGAAAACTCATAAAGAGATCTCACTTTTTAATAGAGCAGCGCTGCATTATCTAAGCAGATATGCGGCGCAAAGGAAGAATACGGTTGCCCTATCTTAGCACCAAAAGCGCCGTCTCGGAAGCCCTAACGCTGCGAATCCTCGCTAAATAGCGCGGTTCTATCGCGATAATGCATTAACGTCCGGATTTAACGTATGAGTCTGCCGCGATCCGGATGCCCTCGGAATAGGGTGTTCCCGCGAAGCCAAACTCCGAAACGAATTTGCTCGAGTCGAAGAGATAGGGTCGATCGTTCTGATAGAGCATCTCGTACCCCTCGCGAATGCGCGGGTCGAACAATCCCGCCACGCGGAGCAGCGGCTTACTCAATACGCGATACGTCGGCAAGACGCCGAAATCGGCAGCAGCCATCTCGATGAACTCCTTGCCCGTCGGCGGCGCGGGTGTCGTCGGCAGATGCCACACTTGGTTCCAAGCCGTTTCGCGCTCCGCAAGCATTGCTACGCCACGCGCCGCATCGCGAGTAAACGTCAGCGAGTGCGGCACCATGGCGTTCACAAGGCACGAGGCCGTAGCCCCTTTCGCGAACGGTTCGAAGACGAGGACGTTGGGCAGGCCATTGGCCCTACGAGCTCCGTAGAAGTCGGCCGAACGAGCGATCATGGCCACGAGGTTGCCCTCTCTGACTTGTTCCATCAGTGTCGTTGCAATCTCCGCGCGGATGGCGCCCTTCTTGCTACAAGGCGCGTAAGGCGTCTGCTCCGTCATCGGGCCGTCCACGCTTCCATACATGTAGACGTTGTCGAAGAAAATCAGCCTCGCGTGTGCTCGTTTGCAGGCCTCGATTGTGTTTGCCATAATCCGCGGCCAGAGTTCCCGCCAGACCGCGAGATCGTACTTGAGCCCCACGAGGAGACACGCCACGTTCGAGCCCGACACAGCCTCAATGGTCTGCTGGCAATCGGAGAGGTCGGCCGCGAATACTTCCGCCCCGCCGACCGGCCGGGGATTACGGGCCACCAAACGGAACGGTGCGTTCTTTTCAGCGAGAATTGCGGCAAGCTCATTCCCGATCGAGCCGCCGGCACCAAGGATCGTCATCATGATTGGGACAGCCTATCTCGTTTGCCGCGGCCTTGCAAGTTTGTTCGGCGGCGCAACGAATCTCGAGGTGCACTAATGCTTCGTTGCGCAATATCGTCTCTCGTCATGCTGATTCTCGCGTCGGGATCAGCCGCCGCCATGCAGGCCGTAGATGGAATTCACAAGATACGGCACGTCATCATCATCATGCAGGAGAACCGTTCCTTCGATAGTTACTTCGGAACGTTTCCCGGTGCCGACGGCATTCCGATGCGTGACGGGATAGCGCAAGTCTGCGTTCCCGATCAAGAGACCAAAACGTGCGTGCGGCCCTACCACGACACGAACGATGAGGATACCGGCGGCCCGCATGGCGCGAAGGCGGCCGATCTCGATATTGACGGCGGGAAAATGGACGGCTTCGTCGAGGTCATGCAGGGAGCGCAGAGAACCGGCGGCTGCCCCACCGATATTCCCACCTGCGTCGTCAAAGGCCACGAAACGACCGTGATGGGTTATCACACCGCACGAGAGCTTCCGAACTACTGGGCATATGCGCGCAACTTCGTGCTGCAAGACCACATGTTCGAGCCGGTGCGATCGTGGAGTCTACCGACGCACCTTTATATGGTTTCGGAGTGGGCGGCGGACTGCGCCACGATCGGCGATCCGGCAACCTGCAAGCCGGAGCGCGCGTACTTTAAGGAAGCGGATTTTCCGCGAGATCTTTTCACCAAGGACGAGCCGCAGGTCGCCGGTCGCCCTGACTATCCTTGGACCGACTTAACGTATCTGCTGCACGCGAATCACGTCTCATGGGCTTACTACGTGATGGATGGCCTCGAGCCGGACTGTGAGAACGATCAGAGCAGCTGCAAGCTCCAACCGCAGACTGCTCGAACGCCCGGCATCTGGAATCCGCTCCCGTCGTTTGACGATGTAAAACAAGACGGGCAACTTTCAAACATCAAAGACACCTCGCTCTTCTTCCGCGACCTGCGCGACGGTACGCTGCCCGCGGTCGCGTGGCTCGCGCCGGGCAACCGCTACAGCGAGCATCCGCCGGGGCGGGTAAGCGCGGGACAGGCCTACGTCACCGGAGTCATCAACGCGGTAATGCGCAGCCCATACTGGGACTCCACCGCCATATTCTTGAGCTGGGACGACTGGGGAGGCTTTTACGATCACGTCGCGCCGCCGAACGTGAACTACTTCGGCTACGGCCCACGCGTTCCGGGCATCGTGATCAGCGCCTACGCTCGCAAGGGCTACATCGATCATGAAACGCTCAGCCACGACGCCTACGTGAAGTTCATCGAAGACGACTTTCTCGCAGGGCAGCGGCTGGATCCGAAGACCGACGGACGCCCGGATCCACGCGCCGAGATTGCCGAAAATGCACCGCAGCTCGGCGACTTGCGAAACGACTTCGATTTCACGCAACCGCCGCGGCCACCGCTCATTTTACAAGGCGGAATCGATCCACCTTATAAGCCAGGCTACACGGGCGCTCCATAACCGATCGCGATTACGGCGCCAGACTGACGATCTTGTTTGAGTTGAATTCGGTCGCCCAGATTTGAGTGCTGCCCGGCGCGATTCCCGACGGTGCGCCGCCGCTCGGCCCAGGCACGGCGTACTCGGTGATCCTACCGCCGGTCGTAATCGACGCAAGTTTTCCGGCATTCTGCTCCGTGAACCACAAGAGGCTAGCGCTGCCCGGCTCGATCACGAACGGGCCCGCACTCGCGGACGGCACGTTGTATTCTTTAAACGACCCCGTCGTCGTAAGGCGTCCGATTTTGTTCCCGTTGAACTCGACAAACCATAATGCGCCGTCCGCTCCGGGCGCGATTCCTCCGGGTTTAGCGCTCGGGGTCGGAACGACATACTCGGTAAATTTCCCGGTGGTCGTCATGCGTCCGACCTTATCGGCGGCATCCTCCGTGAACCAAATCGCGCTATCCGGGCCGATACAAATTCCTGAAGGTCCGGAATCCGGAGTCGGGACGGCGAACTCCGTGATCTTCCCCGACGTCGTGATCTCGCCGATTTTATTTCCCCCGCGTTCGGTGAACCACAGCACGTTGCCGCCGCCAGAGCGGATCACGGAAGGATCGGCGCCCACCGTTGCAACCTTGTACTCCGTGAACTTTCCAGCGGTGGTAAGCTTCGCGATTTTGTCGGCATGCGCTTCGGTAAACCATAAATTATTGTCCGGACCAACGGTGATCCCGGAAGGCTCCGCTTGCGCGCTTGGAACGTCGTATTCGGAGAACTTCCCGGCGGTCGTGATGTTCGCGACCTTGTTCCCCGCGAACTCGGTGAACCAATACTTCCCGTCCGGCCCGCGGACCATCTTGTACGGATCCGATTGCGCGGTCGGGACCGTATATTCTTTGAACTTCGGTTTCGTGGGCGCGTCAGACATGTGCGGGGCGCCGTTGGGTGGAGTTTGAGGCGCAACCGAATAGGACGATGACGGTGGCGAACACGCCGCTACCGCACAAAGCGCGGCCCAGGCGAGGATAATACGAGTGCACGTCACGGGAAAAACCTCCGTCGATCCTGGGGCGGTGGCGCCCCGATTCGCCATGTAAGCGTCCTATTCGAGCCGATGGCGGTGAATCCGGCCGCTAGGAGTTACTGCCGAGCATCCAGTCGACCGAGCGTTGAAGCGGCGCCGGCGTGACCGTGCTCCCGCCGCAGTACGGATAGTCGATCATCGCTGCGACCCAAAGCAGCAATCCCAAGGCCAGAGCCGTGCATGCGACCAGTGCTAGATGCATGTCGCGGCGCTCGGGATGCACGAACGACGTAATCGCAATGAGTATCCACGACAGTACGACGGTACCGAGCCAAAGCTCCTCGGGAACCCCGGATTGGGCGGCACGCAAGCGACGGTTACGAAGCGCGGTCAGCGCGTCGACCTCGTCGTCGACCTGACCGAGCAGCGACGGCGTTGCCGGCCGAGCGTCGCGCTCCAAGACGTGTTGAATTCTGCCGGCCTCCGAGTTCCCCTGACCGCCGCACAGCTGTGGCCAGCCTGCGATGACGGCGCGCGAGTAAGCTAGTACTCCGGGTCGCTGAGCCGGGGTGATATCGCGCCAGAGCATCCGGACGGTCAGGGCTTCGCTGTCGACGTCGGCGCTAGCGGCATGCAGGTTCGTCCAGACGGTGAAAATGATAAACGCAAAAATCAGCGCGTTCAATCCGCCGACGATCGAGATCCAGGGCGGCACGAACGAGCCGTTGCTCGGAAAGCGCCAATGCGAGTAGAGCCGGCGCGCGAGTAGAGTAACGCCGATGGCGAACGCTTCGTAGACCAGGACGACCGCAACGAAGGCGAGCCAAGGCGGGACACTGTTCAACCACAGAATCAGCCGGTCCATGTAGAACCGCGATTCGCTAGCGGCCGGAGCCGCCACTGCCAGGCTACACCGGAGCTCCATGAGAAGTCATGGCCATGCAAGCCCCCAGCCCGATACCCGACGATGAGTTGGCGACGTTTCTGCACGCGGCCAAAGAACGTGGGATCCCCGATGAATCGCTGGTTGGAATATTAGGGAACAACGGCTGGTCCGAGCGGCGCATCTACCGCGCGCTCTCCCAACACTATGCCGGCGTTCTGGGTGTGCCCGTGCCACGCCGAGCGCAGGCGACCGAGAACGCTCGCGACGCCTTTCTCTATTTGCTGAACTTCATCGCACTCGGATTTTGGACGGTGGCCCTTTGGCAAATCTGGGACCGCCTGGTGAGCCGCTGGTTTCACGACCCGCTTTCCAGTACCGGGACCTATCTCCGTGAAGACATCGCCTGGCAAGTCGCACTCATTCTCGTGAGTTTCCCCGTCTTCGTGGTGGTGCATTCGCTCATCCAGAGAGAGCTGGCGCGCCGCCCGGAGCTTTACTATTCGGCCGTCCGGCGTTGGCTCACGTACATCGCGCTCGTGCTGACGGCGATTCCGATCCTCATCGACGCAGCGTACACCGTCCAACAGTTAATCGTCGGCGAACTGACGATTCACTTCTTCCTCGACACGCTTGGGCTTATGGTTATCGGCGGCGGCATCTTCGCATACTATTTGCTGACGATCGATCCCCCGAAACAAACGTCGTGACCGTCTCGCGAGTGATTGCGGCGGCCGCAATCGTTATCGTCGCCGCTATCGTTGTGGCGGCCTTCGTCACCATTGGATCGCCGAACCGCGCGCGTGCGGAGGCCTTGGATCGCCAACGCGTCCTGGATCTTGGCGACGTCGCCGCGGAGCTGCACGAAGACTACGGTAGCCGGCCCCTGCCCGCCGCGCTGCCGCAGCCTCGCCGCGATCCGGTCAGCGGCAAACCCTACGAATACCGGCGCTTGGGCGTCAATCGTTACCACCTATGCGCGACGTTCGAGTTGCCGACGCCGCCGGAGCAGCGCACCGGTACGGACGTCAATACGTTCTGGCGTCATCCCGCCGGGCGATTCTGCTATACCCTCGACGCCGGAAACCGGGTCGAATCGACCCTCTAACACTGCAGGCAGGGTTTCCGCGTCTCCGAACGCGATATTCGCCACAATGAAGCGTCTTTGGATTCTCGTCATCCTTGTGGCTGCGGCTATGCCCATCGGCGCAAGTGCCGCATCTCCCGCATCCGCCTCGCAACAGCTCATCGGCAAACTTCAATGGCGCAGCATCGGGCCGTACATCGGTGGTCGATCCGTCGCCGTCGCGGGCGTCCCGAGTAATCGGGACTTGTTCTACATGGGCGGCGTTGAGGGCGGCGTTTGGAAAAGCACCGACTACGGTCTTACCTGGACCAACATTACCGACGGTAAGATCCCCGGCATTGCCGATCCGATCGGTGCGCTTGCGGTAGCGCCTTCCAATTCCAACATCATCTATGCCGGAACCGGCGAAGCCGACATTCGAAGCGACTTCGATACGGGCGACGGCGTGTACAAGACGACCGACGCCGGCAAGACGTGGTCGTACGCCGGCCTGCGCGATACGCACATGATCGCGAAAATTGTCGTGGATCCCAAGAACGCCCGTATCGTCTATGCAGCTTCGATGGGGCACGTCTTCCGGCCCAATTCGGAGCGCGGCATCTTCAAAACGACCGACGGCGGAAGCACGTGGAGCAAAGTGCTCTTCGTCAACAACGACACCGGCGGCATCGACCTCGCGATAGACTCGCGCAATCCCAACATTCTCTACGCGGCAATGTGGCAAGCGCAACGGTTCCCGTGGAAGCTGACGAGCGGCGGACCGGGAAGCGGGCTTTACAAGACGCTTGACGGCGGACGGCATTGGATGAGGATTTCGTCCAACCGCGGATTCGCCACCGGCTTGCTCGGAAAGATCGGCGTCGCCGTAGCGGCGAGCGACCCGCGCATCGTCTACGCCATCGTGCAGGCGCACGATGGCGGCGTTTTCCGGTCGAACGACGGGGGCCGGACCTGGAAACACGTCAACGCCGAGTGGAAGTTACGCCAGCGTGCCTTCTACTATATGGCGATCACGGTCGATCCCACCAACCCTCAGGTCGCCTACGCACCCCAAGTTGACGGCGTCTACAAGACGAGCGACGGCGGCAAGACGTTCACCAACATCGAGATACCCCACGGCGACAATCACATGCTTTGGATCAATCCGCACGAGCCAAAGATTCTGCTCGTTGGAGACGATGGCGGCGGAACGGTTTCAGTTGACGGGGGCGACAACTGGAGCGACCATCACAATCAGCCGACCGGCCAGTTCTATCACGTCGCGCTCGACGACCAGTTTCCATTTCACGTCTTCGGCGCCTCACAAGATGAAGGCGCGTACGAAGGTGCCAGCGCGGCCCTCGGCGGCGGCATTGGCCCGGATCAATGGCACGTGGTCGCTTTGGGTGAGAGCACGTTCGTCGCGCCCGAGCCCGGCGATCCGTTCGTAACCTACGGGAGCGGATACTTCAGTTCGTTCGTGCGCCTCAACCGCATCACCGGCGATACGAAGAACGTCAGCCCGTGGCCTCGCTATATTTCGGGCGCGACGGCGGCGGAAACGAAATATCGCTTCGGCTGGACGCATCCGATCTTCTTCTCGCCGGCCGACCCGCACGAGCTGCTCGTCGCGTCGCAGGTCGTCTTCTCGAGCATTGACCACGGCCAGTCTTGGAATATCCTCAGTCCCGATCTCACCCGCAACGATCCTTCTACCGAAGGCCCGACCGGCGGACCAATCGATAACGACCAAACTGGTGCCGAAACCTTTCCGGACATCTCGTCGCTTGCGGTTTCACCACTCGATGCCAAGGTTCTCTGGGCGGGCTCGGCCGACGGCCTGGTGCACGTAACGATCGACCACGGTGCGAACTGGAAGCTGGTAACGCCGCCGCAGCTTCCGCAGTGGGCTCAAATAAGCTCGATCGAGCCGTCGCATGCCGAGCGAGGCACGGCTTTTCTCACGGCTTCGCGCTACATGTGGGGCGATTACCACCCATACGTCTTCGAGACGACCGACTTCGGCAACCACTGGATCACGCTCACCAGCGGACTTCCCGACAATCAATACGTGTTCGTCGTTCGCCAAGATCCGCTTGCGCCACGGCTGCTCTTTGCCGGGACGCGCAGCACGGCGTACGTGAGTCTCAACGGGGGTCAGCAATGGCAACCGCTCACGATGAACTTGCCCGGCGTTCAAGTCCGCGACTTCGCGATCGACTCTCGCGAAGGAGAGCTCGTCGCGGCGACGCACGGGCGCGCCTTCTGGATTCTCGATAACCTCGCGTACCTCGAACAGCTTGCGGGCAAGCCAAGTCTTTCGGTCGCAAGCCTGCAGCTTTTCTCACCCGAGACCGCTTGGCTCTCGAACGCCTACGGCGGCTCGGATTCTGCGATTCCAGACTACGGCGATAATCCCAAATACGGGGCGGCAGTTTTCTTTAACATTCCGGCCGCCTACCACGGAGAGTCGCCGCTGACGATCTCGTTCTTGGATTCGAACGGTGCAACCGTACGCAGCTTCGCGCTGCATCCAAAGAATTCGCGCAGAGCGAAGCTAACCGCCGAACAAGAAGACAACCTCGATATGGTTACCCAGCGCGCGCGCGATTTGGAAAAGCTCACGACCGTCAAGCCCGGGCCCAATCTCTTTCAATGGGATCTACGCTACGAGCCCGCGTATGAAATTCCGGGCCTGCGTGCGCTCGAAACCGACGACTTCCCAGATACCGCCGACGGACCCACGATCGTTCCCGGCACATACACGGTCGTGCTGCGGTACGGCGCTCAGACGCTTCAAGCTCCGCTGAAGGTCGTGCTCGATCCGCGCATGCACCCGTCAACGGGCGACCTCGAGGCACGGTTAGCCTTGGAGATTCAGATCCGCAACTCCATCGACACGTTGGATCGATCGATCGTCGCCGCGATGAGCGCGCGCAAGAAGACGAACGCGGCGCAAGCCGCCGCGGTCAATAGCGAGATCGCCGATCTCGTGTTTCTCGACGTTCATTCGAGCGAAGCCGATGTGATGCACGGAACCAAAGTGCGAGAGCAGCTCGCTTTCCTTCTCAACTCGCTCGAAGGGGCTTATCAGCGACCCACCGCCGCGGAGTATGCGACATACAAGGACCTGGCCGCATTAGCAGAGGCGGGCGAGGCGCGCTTGAAGGAGCTCAGTCAATGAAGCAACGTCACGTCGGCCTAGCTCTTGCTGCGGCGTGCGCGATTGCGAGTTGCGGGCCGCGCGAAGGTACCGCGCTGCCGCATGCGGCGATGGCCCGGGCTGCAGCCGCGCCTCCGCATTGCCCGGGCCAGAAAATGAGAGAACAATTCGCGCAGATCAAGGTAAAGCTGCAAACTCAATCCGGATCGCTGTGTATCCCCGAGTTTCACGGCTTTGGGGGGACGATGCAGGTTCCGGGCGTCGAGCAATCCGTGCAGCTCGTGCTCCGATCCAGCACGAAAAACATTTACGACGAGCCATCGCTCGGGTCGGGAACGGCGATCTTCTATTTGAACCTTCACTTCATCGGCGGAACGCACTTCAATACGAAGCTAAAGTTGACCGGCGGCCTGACCTCCGCAAAGATATCGCCCGGCCAAACCTACAGCGCCTTCGGCATCGTTGCGGTCGGGCGTCTCATCCTGATGCTCCCGCCATGCTACGCGGTGGCAACTCAAGGTCCGTACGGAGGTATCCTTCCAGGGATCGGTCAGCTTTTCAGCGATACGACGATCACCGGCGCCGGATATGGTGCCATTGAAATTTATCCGGGCATGCAGGTCAGTCAAGAGTGCTAAGAACCATCCAACTTTAGGAGCAATATGCCATCCCTGGGTTATCGCCTAGCCGGGTCGCTCGCGATCGTGGCAACACTGGTCTTCTCTGGCTGCACGCAGCACGGCAACGGATCGCTTCCGGTCTCACCGCAAGCAGTCGCACTACCCGATCGCACGCCACCCAGTTGTAAAGGTCAGGTAGATAAATCGGATTACGCCACGCTAACAGGTAAGCTCAAGACCGCCGGCGGCTCGTTCTGCATTCCGGCGTACGGCGGGTTCGGCGGTAACCTAAAGTACCCCAGCCTCAGTCCTTCGATTCAACTTACCGTGAGCAGCGGCACCGAGAACTTCGACAACTTTCCTACGCTCGGCTCGGGAAACCCGATCTTCTATCTTGCGTTTTCCACCTCTGGCGGAACGACGTTCGGTAAGGATCTCAAGTCGGGCGGCGGCCTGACCGGCAAACAAATCGTGGCAGGCCAGCCGTATACGGCCTACGGTGAAGCGGTGGTCTTTGGCGACAAGGTTAAGTTCGGACCCTGCTCTACGACCGCAACCAAAGGCAAGTACGGCGGCGTCATCGGCGGAATCGGAGCACTGCTAAAGAGCGAGGACATCCCGTTTAAGGTTAGCGGTATAATCGAGATCTATTCAGGCGAGCAGACCAGCGCGCAGTGTTGATTCCAACGCGTCGTCGGGCTCCTGCGCCGGTGTAATGATGCCGGCCAGATTTAACGGATCGTAAGCGCCGAGCGGCAACGTCTCGACGCTTGCCCCGGTTCTTCGCACGGCGCGCAAGGCGTCGATCGCCTCCGGCAGCGCAAACTGTTCGCCGACAAATCCCGTCACGAAGCGTCCGCCGCGAATCTCTCCGCGCGCCTCCATCCGGCGCAGTGCGAGCAGCACCTCGCGCCATCTCGGCGCGAGGCTTTCGCGAGCCGTGACGTCGCGGAATACGACGCCCCAGCGCCCTAGCAAACGCCGCGCGAAGGCATCCGGCGCGATGGCCTCGGCCGCGGCCGGCAAGAGAGTCCACCGTCCGCTCGACGAGCGCGGTCGCGCGCGAAGGCCCTTCTCACCCAACCGGCGTTTGGCATCGCTAAGCGATCGCAACGCATCGAAGCCGTCGGCAGTCACCAAGCCCGCTGCGACGAGTTGCCACAGCGCCTCTTCGACTTCGCTCGGCAGGCGCTTGAGGGCCCGCACGATCTCCGCAAAGAAGGGCGCGCGTAGTCGCTCCACCTGTTCGAAAACTTCGTGCGCGGCGTGCGAGAGCGCTTCGACGTTACTTTGGTGGCGAACGATGAGTTCGTCTGCATTCGCGCGCAGAAAGAGCGCGATGGGTGCGAGGCGCGTCGGACGCACGCGCCGGCTCTCCGCCGCTTCCCGCAGCTCCATTGCCGGATGCGCTGAAAGGCGTCCCCACATGATATCGCCGGCGTAACAGAGCCGGTCGAGATATTCAGGCTTGTAGCCGGCGATGCGCGCCGGAAGAATTTGTCCCTCCCAGGCGACCGCCGGAATCTCGTAACCCTCGAGTTGGCGGACGATTTGAAGCGTGCCATCGATTCCATGTAACCGGGTCGTAGGCGTCACGTGCTGCCAGCGTTGCAGGAAGGCCATGTACTGCGCCGCGGTGACCGGTTCGATCTCGCGGCGCAAGCGCCCGATCGTCAGACGATGAATGCGCGCGAGCACGCGACGGTTACACCACTGCTCGGTCTGCACCGCCGCGGTGAAGCGGCCGCGCAGAACCTGGCCCTGCGTTTCCAGGCGAAGGAGCGCCGCGGTAATCGCTTCATCGTCGGTGCTCAACCGTTCCGCCATCTCCGCCACGGTCATCGGTCCGCTCGACTCGAGCCAGCCGCGCAAGATCTCGGTCACGGCCTCGTCGCGAGCCGGCGAAGGCGCCTCGTAGGCCGCGCGTGCCATTTCAAGCCGCTCCGCACAGGTCCAATACTCACCGACAGGCATTGCTCTTCGTTGGGAGACGAGCTCTTCGAACCACTCCGTCCACTGCGCGACCGGCGGCACCACGATCAATGTCGTAAGCGCGTCGTGCAGCTCGTCGGCATCGCGCACAACGGGCCACGACTCAGCTGCCACCTGCGCAATTGCGGCGGGATCCAAGATCCCGGCACCATCCACGTCGTCGCGTGTCGTTCGGCGCAGCGCCACGGCCCGCGTCCGGCGCTCTTCTAGCGGCGCGTCGTCGAGAAATGCGTACGGATTGGCGTTGAGGATCTCGTGGCAAAAGACCGACGGCTCGGGCGTGTCGATGGCGACCGTTGCCAGCGTGCCGTTCTCGATCTCGCGCAGAATCGCGAGAAATCCATCGAGATCCATCGCTTCGTGCAGACAGTTCGAAAGCGTCTCGCGCACCAGGACGTGATCGGGAATCTCAATCGGGCCCGTGAGGTTCTCGGGACACGCGGCCTGATCGGGGAAGACCGCCGCGACCAAATCGTCGGCGCGCATCCGGATCAGCTGCGGCGGTACCTTGCGCCCGCCGCTGAAACGCAGAATCGCGAGCGCTCGCGTTGCGTTCCAGCGCCAACGCGCCGCGAACATCGGCGCGGGAAGCAGCGCCTGCGTGAGCGTTTGCTCGGCGCTCGCCGACTTCACGAACTCGAAGACCACGTCGAGTGGGAACGCATGCTGATCGGTCAACGAGAGCACGATCCCATTGTCGGTTGCGGCAGCCTGCAGCTCGAGGTTGAACGAACGGCAGAAGCGTTTGCGCAGCGCCAAACCCCACGCGCGGTTGATGCGCGCCCCAAACGGCGTGTGCAGGACCAACTGCATGCCGCCGCCCTCATCGAAGAAGCGCTCCGCAACCAGCGTGCGATCGGTCGGGACGACGCCGAGAATCTTCTTACCTGCGCGCACGTACGCGACTGCCTGCTCCGCGCCCGCGCGATCGAGCGCGCCTTCCCGCTCGAGCCATGCGATCGCGTTCGCGTCGTCGTGCTCGTCGATCGCGATGCGCACGGCGCAAACCTCGCGCGAGAGCTCGATGGTGCGGCCGCGCCCTTCGCCGTTCCAGAACGGGATGGATGGCGGCGCGCCGTGCGCGTCCTCTACGCGGACCACGCCGGCTTCCACGCGCCGGATCTTCCAAGAGTTGGTACCGAGAAGAAAGATATCGCCGGCCATGCTCTCGATCGCGAAGTCTTCGTCGAGCGAGCCGATAACGTGACCGTCCGGCTCCAGGATGACGCTGTAGTTGGCCGTATCGGGAATCGCGCCGCCGCTGGTGATCGCCGCCAGTCGAGCGCCCCGGCGCGCGCGCAGACGACCGTTCACGCGATCGTAGTGCAGGTAGGTTCCGCTGCGCCCGCGCGAGGTCGCGATGCCGTCGGCCAGCATGGAAAGAACGGCATCGAAATCCCGGCGCTCGAGATCGCGGTACGGGAAGGCCGTGCGAACGGTCGCAAAGAGCGTTTCAATTTCCCATTCGTGCTGCGCGCAGGCCGCAACGATCTGCTGCGCGAGAATGTCGAGCGGCGCCGTCGGAATCTCGAGCGCATCGAGCGAGCCGCCGCGAATCGCGCGCACGAGTGCCGCGCACTCGAGCAGCTCGTCTCGCGTCGTTACGTAGAAGATTCCCTTGGGCTTGGCTCCGACCCAATGCCCCGAGCGCCCGATGCGCTGTAACGCAACGGCGATGGAACGCGGCGACCCCAGTTGAACGACGAGGTCGACCGACCCGATATCGATGCCCAGCTCGAGTGAGGCCGTCGCTACGACGACGCGCAGTTCGCCGCTTCTCAGACGCCGTTCGACGTCGAAGCGCATCTCGCGCGCAAGGCTGCCGTGATGCGGCATGACGAAGCCTTCTCCGAGGCGCTCGTTGAGCGCAAACGCAACGCGCTCGCTCATGCGGCGCGTTCCGACGAAAACCAGCGTCGTCTTATGGTTGCGAATTTCGCCGGCGACCCGATCGTAAATCTCGCCCCACATCTCTTTGCTCGCGACGGGGCCGAGCTCGTCGCTAGGAACCTCCACGGAGAGCTCCATCTCGCGACGGTGCCCTACGTTAACGATCGTCGCGTGCTCGCTCAAGAACTGCGCGACGCGCTCCAAGGGACGCACGGTGGCCGAAAGGCCGATGCGCTGCGGTTTCCGCCGGCCCGCCTGTGCGACGAGGTAATCCAAGCGCGCCAGCGTGAGCGCCAGATGGGAGCCGCGCTTGTCCGCCGCCATCGCATGAATCTCGTCGACGATAACCGTGGCGACGCTTGCGAAAAGCGCACGCGATTTCTCGGCCGTCAGCAGGATATAGAGCGACTCGGGCGTCGTCACGAGCACGTGCGGCGGCTTTCGCAGCATGCTCTGGCGCTGGGCGGCGGTCGTATCGCCGGTGCGCACGGCGGTTCGAATCGGCGCCATCGGCAGGCCCTGCGCTTGAGCGAGGGCGGTCAGCGCGGCGAGCGGTTTCTCCAGGTTCTCGCGGACGTCGTTGGTCAGGGCCTTGAGCGGCGAGACGTACACGACCAGCGTTTGCTCCGGTAGCGTGCCCTCGGTTGAGCGGCGGACGAGGTCGTCCAAGCAGAGCGTGAAGGCCGCGAGCGTCTTTCCGGAGCCGGTCGGAGCAGCGATTAGGACGTCCTGGCCGGCTCGAATTGCCGGCCAGCCGAGAACTTGCGGCTCCGTCGCTGCAGAAAAACTCGAGTCGAACCATTCGCGAACCAGCGGATGGAAATCGTCGCGCATCTAAAGATCAACCGTTCGGTAAAGGTAAAGGATGCACAGCATTATTCTGGCGGTTTCACTCCTCTTCGCTGCGGCCGGTCCCGGGCCCGCGGCGCCCCCGTCGCTGAGCCTCGACGACATGGCCCGTATCGTCAACCTCGAAGAGCCGGCGATCTCTCCGGACGCGCGACACGTCGCGTTCGTCGTCGTCACTCAAGATCAGTCGCACGATTCCTACGACAGCGCCCTCGCCGTCATCGACGTAAGGACTGCACGAATGCAAGTGGTGGCCTCTCGCCGCGACGTAGCGGTTCCCCGATGGTCGCCCGACGGTTCGCGCCTCGCCTATCTCGCGCGACCATCCGAGAACCGGCCGTTCCAGCTCTTCGTCCGCGAAGGCGGCGCAAACGTGCAGCTCACGCACTCCAAGGGCGACGTAAGCGATGCTGCGTGGAGTCCGGACGGGCGCGCGATCGCATTTGTCGCCGCCGATCCGCCGACCACCGCGCACTTCTTCTTTGCGGGCGACAACGACTATACGGCGACCTCCTTAACGCCGCCGGTGCATCTGTGGATCGTTTCGGCGAGAGGCGGGAACGCGCGGCGAGTTACGAGCGGCTCGTGGACGATCGCGCCGACCGATCCCGGGGGTATCTTCTCAGCGCAGATCGCGTGGACGTCCGACGGCCGCTCGATTACCTTCACACGAGTGAAAAATACGTTCAGCGGGGACGACGAGTACTCGACGCTCTGGCAGGTCAACGTTGCGAATGCAGCGATGCACAAGCTGACCGCTCGCTCCGAATTCGAGCTCAGTCCATCGTACGCGCCCGATGGCTCGCACTTGGCATACTGGTATCCGCTCGGGGGTGATTTCAATGCGGAAAACACCGTGCGCGTCATCGGAGGCGGGCACGACGTTGCGATCGCGCCCACGTTGGATCGGAATATCGCCGCATCGCTCTGGTTCCCCGATTCGAAGCGACTGCTGCTCTGCGGCAGCGACGGAACGCAGACCCTCTTTTGGACGGCCGACTTTACGGGAGCCGTGCAGCCCGTGCCGCTCGGCGATCTCCATCCGGTCTGCGATCCATACTCGAGTTCGACGTTCGATGCCGGAAGCGCGGCCGCCATCGCGCGAGACGGTACGATCGCTTTCATTGCGACGACGTCCGCAACCGCGCGCGAGCTGTACGTGCTCCCGCCCGGCTCCACGAAGCCACGGCGCTTGACGCACGTCAACGATTTCCTGACGGGATTGCGGCTCGGTCACATGAGCGAGCTTCGCTGGACCGGCCCAGGTGATTTCGCCGAAGACGGCGTCGTCACGGAGCCACCCTCCAACGGGGGAAAGTATCCTATCGTCGTGCTCATCCACGGTGGACCGGGGCTCTCGAATGCGCGCGACTTCGTTTGGGAGCAGTGGCCGCTCGCGCAGGCGATCGCCGCACGCGGCTACGTAGTTTTTCAGCCCAACTACCGCGGCAGCGATAATCTCGGAAACGCGTACATGACGGCAATCGTGCACGATACGGTCGTTGGCCCGAGCGGCGACATCATGTCCGGCTTAGCGGCGCTCGAACGCCGGCCGAACGTCAACGCGTCGCGTGTCGCCGTCTGCGGCTGGTCTTACGGCGGCGAGCTCACGTCGTGGCTGATCGGACACTACCACAACTGGCGCGCCGCGGTCTCCGGCGCCGCGGTTAATAGCGAGTTCGATGAGTACAATCTCTCGACGTCCAACGTGCAGGACCGTTATCCGCTAGGAACGTCGCCCTACACCGGCGACGGCCAGCGGATCTATCGTGAGAACTCGCCGATCACGTATTACGCGCAGATCACGACGCCGACGCTCATCTGGGGAACGACGCTCGATCCCGTGGTCCCGATCACCCAGTCGTACGCCCTCTACCACGCACTGGTTGATAATCACGTCCCGGTTCGGTTCGCGGTCTTTCCGGCAGCAACGCATGGCCCCGACGGTCCCAGGCAGACGGCGGAGCTCACCCGGCTCTGGCTGGACTGGCTCGACGAGCACATGCGTTAGTGTTCAGGATGGGGTCATCCAATTGCGCCCTGGGCGCGTTATACAGAACGTGAAGATTCGTAACGTTATCGCGCTCTTTCTCGCGCTGGGCATCGGGGCGGCAACCGCGCCGGCCGTCGCTACGCCCGACGTGGCGCCGGGTGGCACCGAGCGCGTCGTGCTGGCCGGTGGATGCTTCTGGGGCATGCAACTCGTCTTCGAAGAACTCAAAGGCGTCAACCGTGTCGTGGCCGGCTATGCGGGCGGGAGCGCCACTACGGCGCAGTACGAAACCGTCAGCACGGGCGCGACCGGACACGCCGAGTCCGTCGAGATCACGTACGACCCGTCGAAGATTTCGTTCAAGACGCTGCTTAACGTGTACTTTAAGGTCGCACACGACCCGACGCAGCTCAATCGTCAGGGCCCCGACGAAGGCTCGCAGTACCGGTCGGAGATTTTCTACACGACCGACGCGCAGCGCGCGGAGGCGATCGCCACAATCGCTCGCCTGCAGCAAACCCACGTCTTTACGTCGCCGATCGTTACGGTCGTCGCGCCGCTGCGCGGATTCTACCGCGCCGAAGCCTACCATCAAGAGTTTGCGCTGCACAATCCGCACGATCCCTATATCGTCTTCAACGACCTTCCGAAGCTCAAGGTGCTGCGTGCGGACTTTCCGGAGCTGATTAAGGCGAACCCACCCTTCCCGGCTTAAGACGGCGCGTCGGCGACGTGCTGGGCGTACGTCCGCGGATCGAAGTACCAGTCCGGTAGAACGTTCGGAAATGTGATATCCGTGAAGTCGTAGTCGACGGTCGCGTCGATCCCGAGATAGTCGGCGTCGGTCTGATACGTCGGCGTACCGTGGATGTGCGTGACGATCGGCATGTTGTGCATCCACCCGAGCGTGACCGTAAAGAGCATCGGATAGACATGCTTGCCGCTATCCCCTTCGTCGTAAAGCTTATCGGTCGCGATGACTTCTTGCAGCTCGAGGGTCTTTGCGTCAACGTAGAGGTCGCGCAAGCGATTTCGATCGGGATCGCGGCGAGCCTGAAGGCTAACGTGAATCTGATTGCCCTCGTTGGCTACTCGCGTGACGCGATAGTCGAACTCTCCGAGTGCGGTAACCACGGCTATGGTCAGCGGCAGGTTGCCCGTCGGCTCCGGAGTCGGTACGAAGTCGCGCGGGCTCGTATGCGGATGGGTCGGTGCCGGCTCGAAGAGATCGGCCGTCGGAGGCCCCGGATCCCAAGGCTCGTTGAACGAGGGTCGCAGGAACTCGAGGGTGCCGCGGGCGGAGCCTCGATAGACGCGGCGGCCCAACGCCGCGCGGTCGGTGGTTCGACACCAGATGTGATACGTGTAGCTGTTGAGCAGATCGGGATAGCCGTCGTCGAGCGTTTGTTTTCGAATCAGCGTATACGTCACGTATTGGGGCGGCGGACGATGCGATCGGAACTGCCGTCGAATAAGATAGAGCAATCGCTCGGGCGAAGGCAGTGGAATTGGTGTGGCGATCGGCGAGGGCGTCCGCGTTGCCGCGTGCGAGGGTTGAACCGCGATAGCGAGGCCGATCAAGGCGATCGCGGCAACGAGCGTGGTTTTCACGGACAGTCGGCCTTAACGGGGCGCCATTCGGATCGCGCCGTCGAGGCGTATCACTTCGCCGTTGAGCATCTGGTTCTCCGCGATATGCCGCGCTAACGCCGCATACTCCGCCGGCTTTCCAAGACGCGAGGGGAACGGAACCTGCTTACCCAGCGATTCGCGCGCGGGTTCGGGCAACCCGGCAAGCATCGGCGTGTCGAAAATTCCCGGCGCGATGCTCATCACGCGAATCTGATGTTGTGCGAACTCGCGGGCAACCGGAAGGGTGAGCCCAACGATGCCGCCTTTCGAGGCAGCGTAGGCGGCCTGACCGATCTGCCCGTCGTAGGCCGCTACCGATGCGGTGCAGATGATAACGCCGCGATCTTCGAGCGGTTCGACGGGGCGTTCGATCATTTTGGCCGCCGCCAATCGAATGACGTTGAACGTACCGATCAAGTTCACCGCGATAACCTTCGAAAAGCGCTCTAAGGGCAACGGGCCCTCGCGGCCGATGACTCGTTCGGCCGTAGCGATACCCGCGCAGTTGATCGCACCATGCAGCGCGCCGAACGCCTCCGCCGCGAGATCCACCGCGCTTTGAACTTGTGCGCTGTCGGTGACGTCGGTTCGCGCGAAGCGAACGGCGGAGCCGATCTCGCGCGCCAACTCGTTTCCGCGATCGCTCACGTCGCAAATGACGATGTTGGCGCCGGCGCGTGCGAACTCCATAACGCAGGCCGCTCCGAGACCCGAGCTGCCGCCGGTAACGATAAAAGTCTTTCCCTGTAATTGCATAGGACGCACTGCTACATCCCGGCGAGGGCCATATCCTGGATTGAAGAATAAGTAGCGCCGGTGCCGAGGAAAACTTCGCGACGCTCCGGCTCCCGCATGGGACCGCTCGTTTCGCTGATCGTATTGATCCTTTTCGCAGCCATTGCCGGATGGTGGCTGATGCGGCCCAAACCGCACCCGGTCATTCACTACGTTTTCCACACGCTGGCGCCGTCGGCCGAGCCGTCGGCCCCGGCGGCGACGCCGGTCGCAACGCCCGCGGCGACTCCGTTGCCGTCCGCAGTGCCGGCGGCGTCGCCCACCTCCACACCTACCGCGAACGCGCAAGGTCCGCAGCTTGCGCTGATCGTGGACGACTGCGGCCAATGGATTGCAACCGAGCGTGGATTCGTCGCCTTGGGAATACCTTTGACGCTCTCGGTCTTACCCGACGTCCCCTACACCAGTATCATCGCTACGGAAGCGTCGGATGCGGGAAAGGGCGTGATGCTCCATCTGCCGATGGAGACGCTCTCCGGTCTCAATCCGGGGCCCGGAAAAGTTACCACCGAAATGAGCGATCCGGAGATCGTCGCGCAAGTCCAAAGCGACCTCGCGGAAGTGCCTCTCGCGCGAGGGGTCAACAATCACGAGGGCAGCAAAGCGTCGGCCGATCCCCGCGTGATGCGCGCGGTCATCGGCGTGCTCGCAGAGCACAAGCTCTTCTTCATCGATTCGAAGACCAACGCAGCGTCGGTCGGAGAGGACACCGCGCGCCAGATGGGAGTTCCAACCGCGGCGCGCGACGTCTTTTTGGATAACCGGGCCGACGTGGCATACACGCAAGCCCAACTTTCGCAGGCGGCTGCGATCGCGCAGCGGACCGGCAGCGCCATCGCGATCGGGCATCCGCACCCGACCACGCTGGCCGCCGTGCGAGCGATGATTCCCAGGCTGCAGGCGCTCGGCGTCCAGTTCGTGCTCGTCCAAGATCTCGTGGGTAAGAACGGACCGTGAGCTTCGCCCTCGTAAATCCGGGGAGAAAGAGAATATGAGCATTGCGCTATTGATCGTTCGACTGATCCTTGGGCTCGGCTTAGCGGCCCACGGCACGCAGAAGTTGTTCGGCTGGTTCGGAGGGTATGGGCTCGACGGGACCGGCGGTTTCTTCGAAAATCTCGGCTTTCGTCCCGGCAAAATTTTCGCATTGATGGCCGGCTTAGGAGAGACTGCCGGCGGTCTATTGACCGCGCTCGGGCTGGGCGGCGCGCTCGGCCCGGCATTGATCGTTCTCGTGATGCTCGTGGCGATCGGAGCGGTTCATATCACCAAAGGTTTCTTTGTGACCAATGGCGGCTGGGAGCTCAACGCGCTTTATATCGCCGGTGCGCTCGCGGTCGCATTCGCGGGCAGCGGACTCTATTCTCTCGATAACGCGTTCAATCTGCACTTCCTTACCGATCCCATGCAGATTTGGTACGCATTGGCGGCCGCGGTCGTCGTCGCGGGCCTCAATCTGCTCGCGCGCCGGCCGGCCCCGAAGGTGGAGTGACGCCCGGTGGAGACCGTCGCTTTCTACGGTACCGGAATGCTCGGGTCGGCGATGATTCGCGCGATGCTGCGCCGCGGTCTTACCGTGAACGTCTGGAACCGAACCGCATCGAAAGCCCAAGCTCTGGAATCGGACGGCGCGCACGCCTTCACCGATGCCGCTGAGGCGGCCGCCGAAGCAGATCGCGTTCACCTCTGCTTGAGCGACGACGCAAGCGTCAACGCCGTATTAGATGGCGCACTCGCCGGGATTGCGACGGATTGTCCCATCGTTGACCATTCGACCGTGCTGCCGCAACGAGTTGGGCAGCGGGTTGCGCGGCTCGCGGAGTCGGGGCACGCGCTGCTTCATGCGCCGGTCTTCATGGGGCCGCCAATGGCGTTGGAATGCAAGGGAGTGATGATGGCATCGGGTGAGCTGTCGCTCTTCGCGCGCCTTCGCGTTGCGTTAGAGGGGATGTGCAGCGACTTGCGTTATGTCGGCGAGCGCCCCGATCTCGCTGCCATCTATAAGCTGATGGGCAATGCGATGATTCTGGCGGTGGTCGGCGGCATCAACGACGCGCTGCGCATAGCGGAGGAGCAAAACCTATCTCGCGCACAAGCCTACGAGCTCTTCGACTTCTACGATCCGACGGGGCAAATTCGCGGCCGCGGAAAGCGCATGGTCGAGAACGCTTACGATCCGATCTGGAGCATCGATATGGCGCATAAGGATGCCGTGCTCATGCAGGCCACGGCCCACCACGAACGCTTACCGGTTATCGATGCGATGGAATCGCTGCTGCGCAACGTTTCGGATCGCGGCCTGGGCGATCGTGATCTCGGGGCCGTCGGATTGCGCTAGTGGACGCATGAAGGCGCTGAGAGTCGAGCAGTTCGGCCCGCTCGAGAACTTGCGAATCAGCCAGGTGCAAGACGCGCCGCTTCCCGCCGGTTACGTGCGCATCGAAATCGAAGCGGCGGCGGTCAATCCCAGCGACACCGGCGTCGCCTTGGGCCACTTCCCGCAGGTGACGCTGCCGCGAATTCTCGGACGCGATTTTGCGGGCCGGGTCATCGAGGGTCCGGATGCCCTGACCGGGACAAAGGTCTGGGGTTCCGGCGGCGGCATTCTCGGGATGACCCTGGACGGCTCCCATGCCGAGCATATGCTGCTGCCCCTCGACGCGGTCATCGCGCGCCCTTCCCACCTGACCGCGCAAGCGGCAGCCGTCACCGGCGTGCCCTTCGTGGCCGCCTGGAGCGCGCTGGTCGAGCTCGCTCGGTTCCAAGCGGGCGAGTGGGCCGTGGTCTCCGGTGCGGGCGGCGCCGTCGGATCGGCGGCTGTCGCGCTGGTGAAAGCATTGGGCGGTCACGCCGTCGCGGTAGATCTTTCGAGCGTCAACCTCGGGCCGCCACTGCTAGGCCTCAACGTCGAGGCCGTCTTACGTTCGGACACCGACGACGTCCCCAAAGCGGTCCTCGAACTCACCGCGGGAAGGGGCGCCGAGGTGGCCCTCAACGGCGTTGGCGCACCGGTCTTTGCCCTGTTGGCGGATTCACTCGGAAAGGGAGGACGCATGGTCGTCTTCTCGGCCGCCGCCGGCCGGGAAGTCCAACTCGACCTCTTTATGCTCTATCGACGGCGCCTGCAACTCTTTGGGCTCGATACGGCGCAACTCGATCTAGCGCAGATTGCCCAGCTTTACCGAAAGTTCGGCCCGCTCTTTGAATCGCGAGTGCTTACGCCTCCGCCGGTCGCCGCGCGCTTTCCGCTAGAGGCCGCGCGAGAAGCCTACGAACGCGTCGCCGGCGGCGCGCTCGGAAAAGTGGTGCTCATTCCAGGCGCGGCGGAGGAAGCGGGAGCGGAGTCCGCCGAGGCAGCGGCGAGCCGGTCCAGATCGGACGCGGAGTCACTGGGGGCGACGGTGTGAAGACCGTCGCCGGCGGAGCCGACGGCGCTCCCTGGTCGAATGGAGTCGGCGTTGCAACGCTGCCTCGCTGTGGAAGCCACACGATCAGACGCCGGCGTTTGGGCTCCCAGCAGAGCGACGCCCCCAGCGCGCGAAGAACCGGTCCGATCGCGATGTACGCAGCATCGAACTGGTCGGGAAACGTTTTTCCCAGACGAACTCGCACGCGCCGCGTACCGCGCTCGATGAACAACGCGTCGCCCTCGTACCAGACGCGGTCGGCCAATCGTGTCACCAGCGGGGCAACCGGCGCCAGAACCCGTCCGTCCGCCACGTACGCGCGTACGTAGCTTGCGAGCGGGCGGCCATCGACCAGAATCGCTACCGGAACCGGTGGGAATAGCGGCACGTTGCAACGATATACCGCTTGCGATGCGGCGATTCATCTCCGCCTTTCGTAACGCCCTGGTTCGTTTTTCGCTCGATGGCTGCGCCTTTCACGCGCAATCGATCGCGTTCAACGCCATTTTTTCGCTCTTTCCACTCGTGGTTCTCGCACTGAGCGGCGCGACGCTGGTCTTTCCCGATGCGGAGCATCGGACCTTAACCTTCGTCAATACGCTGGCCCCGCCACTGCACGATTACATCGCCATGAACCTGCAAACGTATATCTACGGGCGCGGCATCTCGAGCCTGATCGCCGCCGCGTTCCTGCTGTGGTCGGGAAAGAATCTGTTCATGGGCCTCGCGTTTGCGCTCGATCGCGCGCTCGCCGTCCCGAAAGGGCGCCCGCTCGTGCATAATCTGTTGCTCTCGGTCGTCATGCTTCCCGTGACCGGAATACTGTTATTGATTGCCATCGCGCTGCCGATCGTACTTTCGATCTCGTTTCACATCGCGGGAATTCACGATCCGCGCCGCGTGACGCACATCTTGGCCTACTTGATCTCGATCGCGCTGGTCTTCATCGTGGCGGTCGTGCTCTATCGCTGGTTGCCCAATCGCCGTAACTCCTGGGCATTCGCCCTGCGTGGGGCCGCGGTCGTTGCCGTGGCTTGGCCCGCGGTGCAATATGCCTTCGCGGCGTACGTGACGCACGTGAACTTCACGCTCATCTATGGGGCCCTCTCTGCACCGCTGGTTTTGCTGCTCTGGTTCTACTGTATCGGCTCGATCTTTCTCTTTGGGGCGGAGTACAGCATCGCGCTCTCGACCGGATATCAAGCCGTTGCGCGCGAAGAGCCTCTGGTTGATGGCTGAAATACACTTCGCACGCCGAATGGGCGGGTTGATTCTGGCGTGCTCGCTCCTCGGCTTCGTCGTCGCGGCGACGCCCTCACCGCAACCGTCGCCGCCACCCTCCCCGCCCCCGTCGTCCCTCGAAACGCAGCCCGTCGTCCTCATCTATACCTTCGACGTGCAGACCGGCGCAGATCCGCGGATCGGAACCGCGATCGCGCAGATCTTGGGCCAAGAGATGGTGGCGGCAGGTGGCATCACGGTGTTGCCGGTTCCCGTCGGGGTAAAACGCCCGAATTTTCTCGACAACGCCCGAGCGGCAAAGGCTGACTTTTATATCAGCGGCTACGTGACGCCGGTCGGAGATTCCGCCGCAGTCGTGGAGCAGGTGGTGAGCGTCGAGAGCGAAGTCATTCTTTTCTCACAGACGGCTCAGGTCTCCAGCGTCGCGGACGTTGCCTCGCAATCGCTCCTCGCCCGCTCCCAGATTCTGGCCTTCGTCGGGCGCGAGACCCAGAACGTCGGAACGCAAACCGCAGCCACCCCGGCGCCCGCCTCAAGCAACGGGGCACAAGTTCCGATCTCGGGCATCTCGAACATCGTCGATTCGGTTTTCAAGCATAAAGGCGGCGCACGACCGTCGCCCACTCCGGTGGTCAAGCCGTCGCGCGGCATCATCATTGCGCCCGTCACGGCCTCAGGGTACGTCGCACCCGCCGAGCTCAGTAATGCCCTACGCGAGCTCTACCTTGCGCTCGACCGCCGGTTCGTTACGCAAATGACGGCGGTGACGTCGCCTCCGGCGCAATCGGCGGATGCAATCTGCGGCCCCAACCGCAACAATACGATCGCGGCGGGTACGCTGGCGGAAACGCCGGCCAGCCACAACCACGTGACGGTAACGTTCGACTTGCTCGTCTATACATGCTTTGGCGCTCCGCTCGAACGCGAAGTCGGCAAGGGTACGTCACTGAAGGCTGCGGTCAACGCCGCCGTGACCGCCTACGCCGTCGCACATCCGCAGAACGGTTAAGCGCCGCGATCCGCGACAACTATTATTAAACTAGTTGACAAGTGATAGCCGAGCGGCTATCCTACTATTATGAAACTAATAGTACGGGAAATCCGCGCCGGGAATGCCGCGTAAAAAATCTGCGGTTCTTACCGACCACGAGCTGCGGCTCATGGAAGTGCTGTGGCGCGAAGGGAATGCGACCGTCGCCGATGTCGTCGGTGGGCTCGCTCCGCCGCCGCTGACGTACAGCACCGTCCTCACCACGCTGCGAACCCTCGAACAAAAGGGCTACATCGCTCATGAGGAAGACGGGCGCGCATTTCTCTACCACCCGGTCGTCCAACGCCGCCAGGCGGCAAAGTCGGCTATTGGCAATCTGCTCGGCCGGTTCTTCGGCGACTCGCCCGGGGCGCTGGCCGTCACGCTGCTCGACGATGCGCGACTGAGCGACGAGGATTTGGCAGACATTGCGCGCGCGGTCGCCCGGCAGAGGAGAAAAAGCAAATGATCCTTCGCGTTTTGTTCGATGGCTTGTGGGAGGGCGCTGCGGTCATTGCGATTGCGTATCTCGTCAATCGTTGCGTTCCGCAGCGCAATGCGACGACGCGCTATGCGGTTTGGTTCGCAACGCTGCTCGCGCTGCTCGTCGTACCGGTGTTGACCGTTCTCTCCAACGCCGGGGTGCTTTTGCTCGCCGCGGTACAACCTCACGCCGCCGTTGCGGAGCATGCGTGGAAGATTTCGCTCTTTCCGGCGCAACCGCTGGTGCATGACGCGATCGGTTTCTTCGCTCCGGCAGTTCGCTGGATTCCGGTGGTCTGGCTCTTGGGCGCCGCGGTCTGCCTCGCTCGGCTCGGCGCAAGCCTAGTTCGGATCGCCCGCATACGTAAGGGCGCCATACCCTCACAAGCGGCAGGCGACGTTCTCATTTCGGCTGACGTAGCGATTCCGATCGCCGTCGGGTTCCGTAAACCGGCAATCATTATTCCAAAGCAGCTCTTTGAAACGCTCGCCGCCGCCGACCTGGACCGCGTCATTGCGCACGAGCGCGCGCACCTTCGGCGACACGACGTGCTTGGCAACCTGGTCCAGCGATTGGTCGAGGCGATCCTGTTCTTCAATCCGTGGGTTTACTTTGCCGGCCGCAATTTAACGCTGGAGCGCGAAGCCGCATGCGACGACTGGGCAGTTCGCAAAACCGGAGACGCGGGCGAGTATGCCGCGTTTCTTGCAACGCTTGCACGGCGTGTTTGCAGGACGCGCGCGCCCCTTGCAACGCCGAGCGCGCTGGGATCGCGCCATGAGTTGGTCGAGCGCATCGAGCGCCTCGCCGGCAGCGCGTCCCGCGGCCTTACCATCAACTACTACGTCCTTGGGGGAACCGTAATGATTTTTGTACTGCTGACGCTCGCACTCGAAGCGTTCTCACCAGCCCTTGCTTTTTCTCCGACTCAGTCCGTCTCCGCGGCGGCCGTAACGGGCTTGGCCGCCGTGCCTGCAGCCTGCGCGAATCCCAACGTGGACGCGCTGGTTACGAAGCCTGCCGAACCACAAATGCCGCGCGGATTTAAGGCCGGCGGATCGGCCGTCGTCGCCGTCACGATCGCGCCCAACGGAAGCGTCACCCACGCAAGCGTGTTGACGTCGAGCGGCAATGCCCAGATCGATCGGTCCGTTCTCGACGCGGCCCGGCACAGCACCTATTCGCCAAAACTCGTAGATTGCAAAGCGGTTACCGGCAGCTATCTCTTCCGTGCGGACTTCAAACCAGACACGCAGTAATTTCGCCTAATCGAGCAGCCCTGCCGGCGGGTCAATGACAATACGGCGGCGATCGAGATCGATCTCGCAAACGATCGCGCGCACCATCGGCACGAGGTGTCCCGCGACGACGAGCATATCGCCGGCGGGATAGTGCTCGACGCGCTCCACCGTTCCATAGGCTGTGTCATCCGTGCCGCACACGGCGCATCCGACGAGGTCCTCGTCGAAGTACTCGCCCTCGTTCAAGACGACGTCTTGACGCGCGGCGTAGAGCACCGCTCCAACGAATGCGCCCGCCGCATTCGCATCATCAACGCCCTCGATGCGAATCAGCAGACGCCCCTTGTGCGGCCGGACCTGCGTCAACCGAATCGCTGAAGAACTTTGGTCGCCCTCGCAGCGCAGGGTCGTGCCCACAGAAAAGACGATGCGACCCGCGCTGGTCGGGTCGCATTTGAGCTCTCCATGAAGGCCGAACACTCCGGCGATCCGCCCTACGGGAAGTTCATCCAACCTCTGTCATCCTGATGTCATCCCTTGTCATCCTGAGCCTGTCGAAGGATCCTCGGCGCCTTCGGCCGCTTCGTCGCTATCGAGGATGTCAACGGCAACACGCCCCTCCGCCGTCGCGCGAACGATCGTCCGCAGGGCGTGCGCAACGCGGCCGCCGCGACCGATAACCTTTCCAAGATCGTCGGGATGAACGATCAGTTCGATTACCGGCTGCGCGCTTTCGTCCACAAAGAGTTCGACCGCGACGTTTTCGGGATTCGCGACGAGCTTGCGGGCGAGAAACGAGAGCAGCTCGGATGCGCGCCGGTGTCCGGCCCACGGATCGCTCGAGGGCGCGTTTGGCCTTCGCTCTCGACGTTCCGGCGGTCGCGGAGGCCGCTGCGGCGCCTGTGCTTGGCGGGGCGGCCCTTGCGCCGGGCGCGGGGGCCCTTGTCCCGGCCGCGGCGGTCCTTGCGGGCGTGGCGGCGTCTGCGAGCGACGCGTCGGTTCTCGCTCTACGTCTTCAACAGCCGTTTCGCTAAAGAGGCCAAACTCGTCGTCGAACGCGCTCACGACCCGCCACCCTTTGCGCCCTTGGGTTTACGCTTGGTCTGCGGAATCGGACTAGGTTCCATGATTCCTTTCTCCGCGAAGAGCCGGCGAACGGTCTCCGAGGGCTGCGCGCCCTTTGTCAACCACTCGCGCGCTTTCTCTTCGTCGACCACCACGGTGCGCGGCTCGGTGCGCGGATTGTAGTGCCCGAGGATTTCGATGAATCGGCCATCGCGCGGCGCTCGCGCATCGGCAACCACAAAGCGATAAGTGGGCTGCTTCTTGGCGCCCATCCGGCGCAATCGAATTCGTACCATCTTCTTCTAAAGCTGCTTTCGTTACAAGTTAAGACGTAAGAGGAGGCGCGAGCGCTCGCCGCTTCTTTCCGCCAAGGTGTTTGGCCATTTGACGGGCCTGTTCGAACTGCTTGACGAGCCGGTTGACGTCGGAGACTTCCGTAGCCGAGCCGCGAGCGATTCGCTTGCGGCGCGATCCGTTGAGGACGTCGGGATTCCGGCGCTCGTTGCGAGTCATGGAACAAATAATCGCTTCGATCTTTACCAGCTCGCGCTCGGGTATTTCGAAGTTCTTGGGCAAAGCGCGCGACAAACCGGGGACCATCTTCAAAAGGTCGGTCATCGAGCCCAGTTTTCGCACCTGGCGCATTTGCTCCAAGAAATCCTCGAGGGTGAAGTTCTGCTTGAGCAGCTTTTCTTGCAGCTTGCGCGCCTGCTCTTCAGAATAGAGGCTCTGGGTTTTTTCGATCAGCGTCAGCGCATCGCCCATGCCGAGAATGCGCGAAGCCAGCCGATCGGGATAAAACGGCTCGAGCGCTCCCAGCTTCTCGCCGACTCCGACGAACTTTATCGGGGCGCCGGTAACGCTGTGAATCGAAAGCGCCGCACCGCCGCGCGTGTCGCCGTCCATCTTCGTCAGAATCACGCCCGTGATTCCGAGGCGATCGTGAAACCCTTTCGCAACATTGGTCGCCTCTTGACCGGTCATCGCATCGGCCACGAGCAGGATCTCGTGCGGTGCGGCCACCGCTTTGATTTCCTCCAACTCGCCCATGAGCGCTTCATCGATCTGCAATCGCCCCGCGGTATCGATGATAACCGTCGACAGCGCAAGGCGCTTGGCCTCGGCGATACCTTCGCGCACGATGCGCACGGGATCGTTCGTTCCGCGCTCGTAAACGGGAAGGTCGATCTGTTTGCCGAGCATCTGCAGTTGCTCGATTGCCGCCGGGCGATAGACGTCTGCTGCAATCAACAGCGAACGCCGCCCTTGTTCCTTGAGCCGCAGCGCGAGTTTCCCGGCCTGCGTCGTTTTTCCCGATCCTTGCAATCCGACCAGCATAATGACCGAAGGCGGCGCATCGGAGAACTGCAGGCGACCGCGGCCTGAGGCGCTCGTGGGACCGAGCAGCTCGACGAGCTCGGCGTGAACCACGGTAAGTATCGTCTGTGCGGGCGTCAGCGATTCCAGGATGTTCGCGCCCACCGCCCGTTCTTTGACGCGCGCCACGAAGGCCTTGGCCGTCGCGAGTGAGACGTCGGCTTCGAGCAACGCAACCCGAACCTCGCGCAAGGCCTCGTTGACTTCGCCTTCGGTTACCTTACCTCGTCCGCTTAGCCGCTCGAAGATGGCGCCGAGACGGTCACTGAGTTGATCGAACAACAGCTACGGCGCCGAAGAACTCGGCGTCGTTTCGTCGATGCGCTTGACCGCATCGCCGACCGTCTTGATCTTCTCTGCTTCCTCGTCGGGAATATCGATGTTGAACTCCGTCTCGAAAGCCATCACCAGCTCGACCTGGTCGAGCGAATCGGCACCGAGATCGTCGGTAATGGACGCTTCGGGCGTCACTTCCGACTCGTCAACGCCGAGTTGTTCGACGATGATCTTCTTCACTTTATCGAAGGTGGTGGACATCTCGTCTCCTTTCAAAAGCGTGTCGTTGCCGAGGTCACATCAGGACCCCGCCGTCAATTACGAGCGTTTGTCCTGTGATGTACCCGGCGGCATCAGAGCAGAGGAAGGCAACCGCTCCGCTGACGTCCTCCGGCTTCCCGGCTCGGCCGAGAGCGGCTTGTTCGATCAAGAACTCCCTGGCAGCACTGGGTATCTTTTCCGTCATGGCCGTTTCGATGAGACCCGGTGCGACGGCGTTGACTCTTATATTCCTCGAACCCAACTCCTTTGCCAGCGATTTGCACAGGCCGATGAGCCCGGCCTTTGAAGCAGCATATGCCGCTTGGCCGGCGTTGCCGGTAATCCCCACGATGCTCGTCATGAGCACGATGGAGCCGGCGCGCTGCTTCATCATCGGTTTGGCCACGGCGCCGCAAAGATAGAAGGCCGACTTCAAGTTGACGTCGAGCATACGATCGATCGTCTCGGGCTTTAGTCGCAGGAGCAGCGCGTCAACGGACTGGCCGGCGTTGGCGATCGCGCAGTCAACACGCCCGAAACGTGCCAGCGTTTCGTCAACAACTCGCTCCATCGACGGCCGATCCGTAACGTCGGCCTCGAAGAGCTCCGCGGTGGCGCCCGCTCGCGCGGTCGCGCAAAGTACGCCGGTCTCTTCCAACGCGGCGGCGTCGCGGCCTACCAGCGCGACATCCGCGCCGCCCCTGGCAAACTCTACCGCGATGGCGCGCCCAATTCCGCGGCTCGCACCGGTAATGAGCGCAATCTTGCCGGCAAGCATCATACCGTCGCTTCGGTCGAGCGGTCGATCACGACGCGAAACTTCGCGACGCCGGCAAAATCGCTGACGACGGTTACGGCCGGCGCGAGAGGCATCCGTTTCATCAGGGGGCCGAGCACGCCGCCGGCTCCGAACTCGACGACGCGATCCAGGCCATAGGAGAGAAGCCGCTGCGCGGTGTCGTGCCAGCGCACTTCTTCGACGACCGATCGAACGAGATTGGCTTTAATCGTCGGCACGTCGCGATAGGGGCGCCCGTCAAGGTTGGAGATCACGTCGAACTGCGGCATCGTGAAATGACTCCGCTCGACGACGGCGGCCAGGCGTTCCACCGCGGGCTCCATCAGCACGCTATGCCACGCCCCCGACACATTGAGCGGCACGACGCGTTTGGCGCCGGCGGCCAGCATCGGCTGCGTCGCGTGCTGCACGGCATCGAGGTCGCCGCTGATCACGATCTGCGTTGGCGAGTTGAAGTTCGCCATGGAAACTCGGCCGACGTTCGCGCTCTCCAACTGTCGCAATACTTCGCGCACCTGGGCGGCTTCCAACCCGAGCACGGCAGACATGCCGCCGCGCGCGTGTTGCGCCGCATCCTGCATGGCCTTCGCGCGCTCGTTGACGATCCGCAGCGCCTCCTCGAACTCAAGCGACCGGGCGATCACGAGACTGCAGAGCTCGGCGAAGGAATGGCCGGCCGTGACGACCGGCTCCACGTCGTTTCCGACGGCGTCGTAGAGCGCGACGTTGGTCGTAAAGATTGCCGGCTGGCTATACTCGGTCTCGCGCAGCACCTCTTCGGGACCTTCGCGTTGTAACTCGAGCAGGTCGTAGCCGAGTACCGCTGCGGCACGATCGAAGATGGCACGCGCCGCCCCTGAGTTCGCCGCAACGTCGCAACCCATTGCGACGCACTGCGATCCTTGGCCGGGGAAAACGGCAGCAAATCGCATCTACCCGGTCCATCTCCATGCGACGGCGCCCCACGAGAGGCCACCGCCAAAGGCCACGAAGACGATCAGGTCGCCGGGCTTAACTCGACCCGCTCGAACCGTCTCCGAAAGCGCCATCGGTATCGAGGCCGCCGATGTGTTGCCGTACTCGGCAATGTTGATCACGACCTTATCGTCGGGCAGACCCAAGTACCGCGCCGTTGCGTCGATGATGCGCTTATTGGCTTGATGCGGAATCAGGAAAGCGATGTCGGCTTTGTTCAAGTTCGCTTTGCTCAAGACCGAGCCGGTCGATTCGACCATTTTGTTGACGGCCAGCTTAAAGGTCTCGCGCCCTTGCATATGGATGAGATGCAGTTTCGCATCGAGCGCCGCGTGATCGAGCGGTTCGCGAGATCCGCTGCCATGAGCGTACAGCAGCTCGGGGCGACTCCCATCGGCACCGAGGTCGCAGGCGAGAAAAGAATCCTCCTCGGAGCGTTCGAGAATCACCGCACCGGCGCCATCGCCGAAGAGAATCGCGGTCGAGCGATCCTCTTTATCGAGAATCTTCGAGAGCGATTCGGCGCCAATCAGCATGACTCTCCGGTAGACGCCGGAGCGGATGAGGCCCGACGCAATCGTCAAGCCGTAAATGAATCCGCTGCACGCGATGGCGATGTCGAAGGCCGGCTTTTCGCGGGCACCGAGGCGCGTGGCGACAAGACAGGCCGTGGCCGGAAAATAGTAATCGGGCGTTACCGTCGCCACGATGAAGCAATCGACGTCGGCGGCTCGCAGGCCGGCATGCACCAGCGCCGCTTCGGCCGCGGCGGAAGCCAGGTCGCTCGTCGCCTCGGTATCGGACGTCCAATGCCGGCGCTTCATTCCGGTGCGCGTTGTGATCCATTCGTCCGTCGTATCGAGCCACGCTTCGAGATCGTGATTCGTGACGACGTGGGCCGGCGCGTAATGGCCGACGCCAACGATCTTTACGCCACGCAAGGACACCTATGCTTAACCGGCCGGCTCGTCTTGTACCTTGACGACCTGCCGGCCGTTATACGTACCGCAGTTTGCGCATGCAAAGTGCGGCCTCTTCGGCTGATGGCACTGCGCGCATTGGACGGTCGTTACCGCGCCGAGCTTCCAGTTCGCCGCCCGGCGGCTGCGCGTCTTGCTGCGCGGCGTTTTCCATTTTAAGTTCGCCATAGTTCTCCGTTCAAAAGTCTATAGGGCGCGGTCGCACGAGCATTCGCCCATATTCCTATTCGCCCCGCAAATGCCGCAAAGACCGAGGCAGTCTTCCTTACAACGCAGCCCCATCGGCAGCGTGCTCAGCACGGTCTGTTGAGCGAGGTCCGCCACGTCGAGCCTCTGACCCGTCAAGACGTTGTTCTCGCCGAACGGCTCATCGTCACGCCCGCGGGAGGGGTCGAGCCGCTCGTTGACGTTGACGTGAACCTCCAGATCGACGTCCTCGAGACACGCGCCACACGGGCCGTGAAGTCGAGCGTCGACGGCTCCTTCGACCACGAGCATTCGGTCGGCCTCGCGCAGTTCCAGCGCCACCCGAACCGGCTCCGGAAATGCGATCCCCTCGAAAGGCTCGAGCCGAACTTCGTCGGCGATTACCATCAACTGGCGTCCGCCGGTGAGAAGCCCGCTGATGTCAACCCTGTGCGAACGCTCCATAAATAAGACTCGCCGCAGCACGAGGCCCCGCCAATAGGCAGGGCCGCCACGACTTTGCCATTCTAGAACCCGCACCGCTCCTTGTCAAACGCGCCGGTCGCGGGGATAGAGGCGTGCCATGAACCTAGACCCGGTCGCTTCCCGGCTCGCCAACACGGGCGTCGCGTTCGCTTCTCAGATCGAGGGCGCGGCCCGCCGCTACGGCCTCAATCCGAACCTGCTTGCCGCCGTCGCCGCGCAAGAGACCGGAGGCCCCGGCACCAACGCGGGTCACAACATCGTGGGCGACGGAGGCCACGGGCACGGGCTCTTCCAGATTGACGACCGTTGGCATCCGTTCGCATCGACCAAAGCCGCCATGGATCCGGCCCAAAATGCCGACTACGCCGCCGGCATGCTCTCCGGCCTACTCAAGCGCTACGGCGGGAACGTGCACGAAGCGCTTTCTGCCTATAACAGCGGCTCCCCGACTGCGGCGGGCACGAAAACCCGCTGGGCCGACGGCGCCGACCTGGGCTACGCCGACTCGGTCATGCGCCACTACGCGAGCCTGACGGGCAATCCAGCCCCGGATGAATCGCCCGAGTCTATCGCGATCGCCGAATCGAGCGCGACGGTTTCCTCGGTCGGCGTGTTGGGCGCCGCGGCGCAGAGCTACGCGCAGCCGGCGCTCTCATTGCCCGCGCCTTCATTGCCGGCTCCCTCGTTGCCAAACACCTCGCAGGCGCACTCGTATCACCGACAGTCCACCGATTATATGTCGCTACTCAGCGACGACAACGACGAGACAGACTCGTAGAAAAAGGAGATCTCACGATGAGCTCAATGTCATCCATTCACGAAGGAACCATCTCGGCCAGACCCTTCCACAACGAACACAGCGGCCGTATTGGTGGCTCGCACGATCACCGCATCACCGGTTCGGGCGAAAGCGGCAGGAGTGGCACGCTGCACGGCTGCGATAGGAGCGGTATGCTGCGCGGATCGAGCGGGACGCGCGGCGGATCGCTTCGCGGCGACTCAAAAGAGTCGCCGGAGAGTTCGGCGAGCGCCGAGGTCAACGCGCTGATTTCATCTCTCGGCTCGCTCTCCAGTCAGGCGCAGAGCCTTCCATTGAGTGCCCCGACGCTGCCGGGATTGCCTCAGGGTCAGGGTTATCAAGCGCAACCGCTCGATTACGCCTTCGACGGCTCGAACTAAGCGTTCGCTAAAGGAGCAACGACATGGCATTCCTTCTTCCGGCACTCGAAGGGCTCGGCTCGGGCCTTCTGGGTAGTGCGATCGGCGGCTCGCTGGGCAGCGGCATCGCCGGTAACGCGCAAAACGCCGCAATGAATGCGCTTAACACTCAAGACGAGACGTTCCAACTTGGCATGTACTCATCGGAGATTCAGAATCAAGAACAGCTGCAAGTGCAATCGGAGGCGTTCGATCAAATGATGGATGAACGCAGCGAAAACATGCGCGAAGTCGACACGCTTCGCAACGTCGACATGGCGCAGCGTAAAATGGACGACTCCATCACTAAGAAGTTCATCCAGACGATCACCGAATGACGACCGGCCCGCTTCCTGCTTACCGCAGCGAACGTGCTGCTCTGGGGCGCAGCGCTCACGCGGCGCCCCGAAGCACGAGCTCGCCGGCCTCGCCCGAAAGCTCCGATCAGCAGAACCAGATCGCCGCGCAGCACCAGGCCTTCGACTTTGAAGCGGCCGAGCACGCCGAGATCCTCCGCGAACACGAGGTCTTGCAGACCATGCTGATGGCGCACCTCAAGAACGACGCTTTGCGTACCATTGCGACAAGGGGGGCGCTTCTCTCCGTCGCCCGCCGCGCTCGTGCCGAGACTCGGTAGGCGGCATATGCCGAACGCGCGTAACGCGAAAGCCTTAAATCCATAGGGCGCGTCGCAGTATGCCAAAACGGGACGGTTTCGGGATTCGTAGGAGAGCCCTAGCGGTTGCCGCAATACAGCCGAAATGGCTCGCGTTACGGGTATCGGCGGCATTTTTCTTCGAGCGCACGATCCAGAGGCTCTCGGCGCCTGGTACGCGCGAAATCTCGGCGTTCCTTACGCTGACGGCTTCGCGAAGTTGGTCTGGTCAGTCGATACGGATCCGGAGGCATGTACGGTTTGGGCGCCTTTCGACGAGGCTACATCCCACTTTGGCCCGAGTCCTCAGCAAGCGATGGTGAACTTCCGGGTCGACGATCTTGACGGCCTACTCTCTGATCTCACTGCGGCCGGCGTTGAGGTCATTCCAGAGGGAAGCGAGGATGTTACAGGCCGCTTTGCGTGGATCGTCGATTGCGAAGGCAACCGTGTTGAGCTCTGGGAGCCACCTCACCGGCGCCTCTGATGGCCTGGCACGCGTTTAGGGACGCCAAGACGCGCTCACTATGGCGCGCGATCCTTATGCGAGAGCAGCGCGGCTTGTGCGCAATCTGCGGCCATCGCTTCGCGGCGCCCGGCGAGGGTAACGAGAGCGTCGAGATTGAGTTCTCGGCAACGTTCGATCACGACGTTCCGCGATCTCAGGGCGGTGCAGATGACTTCGCTAACCTTCGACTCGTCCATCGCGGCTGCAACCGCGCTAAAGGCGACGGAAGCACATCAAAGCCATTGCCGGCGGTGCCGAGAGCTTTGCGTTCACCTGCGGCAGCAGCAGTTAGGGGCCCCGCTGCGCGCGAGCATGAGCACTAGGACATGCCGCGAGGGACCACTTTGTAGTGCGTCGTAATCGCGCGCCGTCGGGCCTCCGGAAACCGACGCAGCTGCAAAAAACCGGCCGCTGCTGCTCGGATGGTCGAATAAGTCCAACAGAGCACCTTTTATAGGCAAACGTTAAACATCAAACATTTAAGACGTTACAAAGGGGTAGCGAGATGATTGGTCTGCGTCTTGGTCGTTACCGTTTAGGTGTCTGCGTTGCCATTGCCGTGCTCGCAGGATGCGACGGCGCCGCCGTAAGTAAGGGCGTAGTGCCGACACGAGGTGTCCCTGACTCTCTTCCGTACCATAAAACGTTTAAGTATACTGGCGCAGCGCAGGATTTCAAAGTGCCGGCGGGTGTGACTCACCTCAAGGTGATTGCTCTTGGCGCTCGCGGCTTTAGCATCGGCACCTACATCGAACACTACGGACTGGGCGGGCGTGTACACGCCGTTATTCCGGTTACCCCGGGAGAGAAGCTGGTAGTATACGTCGGCGGCAACTCCGAGGGGCAGAACGGCGGGTTCAATGGAGGCGCAGACGGCGGCACGACCGGTTGCTGCAGCGGTAACGGGAACGGTGAAGGTGGCGGTGGGTCATCCGATGTGCGAGTTGGCGGTGCGACCCTTGGCGACCGAATCCTCGTCGCTGGCGGTGGCGGTGGACAAGGCGGGTTTGGGGGTAACGTTCACACTCCCGGTGGTGAAGGCGGACAAGGCGGGGGGCTAACGGGCGGAAATGGCAATGAACGTGGGGGCACTTACGGCCCTTGCGACGGTGAGGGTGGCGACGGCGGCACGCAGACCGCGGGCGGAATGGGAGGTGCTGGGTCAGACTGCCGCTACAAGGGTGGGTCTGGTGCTAACGGAACCTTGGGCGCTGGCGGAGGGGGCAGCAATGGCGGTAATAGGTACGGCGGGCAATACGGTGGCGCCGGGGGCGGCGGTGGCGGCGGATTTTATGGTGGGGGTGGTGGAGGTGGCGGCTCCGGTACCAACAGTATCATTGCTGCAGGTGGCGGTGGCGGCGGTGGATCGTCATACGTGGAGCCGACTGCGACCAACGTGCATTTTTGGCGAGGTTGGGAAAACTTGGCGCATAACGGGCTGGTCGTCTTTAGCTGGGAGTAGAAAAGGGTCTCGTAATTCTTTGAACGGCTTTGCGAATCGCGGGGCCGTTTTCATTTTCATCATTCCCTCTGGCGGACCGGTTTCTGGAAAGGTGCGGCCAGGGGGAGGGCCCAGGACTCACGTGCTTCGCGCGCGGCGGCGCCCCTAACTGCTGGCTGCCGCACATCCTGTTTGCCGCCCCCGTCGATCTGGGACCCCGCGGCCGCGCCCTAGCGTTTCCGTTCGGGGCGCGACACATGTTCGGTGCCAAAACGCATGTCGTGACAAGTATTCGGTACGATGTGGTGATTACACGTGGCCAAAGTGAGAGTTGACAGTCAGGGTGCGCGCGCGCGTTGGGGCTCTGGAAACTCAGACTATAATGATTCGCAACGGTTTAGTCTGACCGAGAACATATTCGGAAACCCAACCCAAGTTGCTGCCCGGATCATTCCCGACATAAAGAGTTCCGCTCGCGTCAATACAGTCACCATTCGATTGAGAGGCACCGGTATTTATAACCGCGATAGGGGTTGGATTATTCTCTTTCGCGTCGTATATTGTCACGTCATCGTAGGGCGGCGCGTCAAAGTTGGTGACGTGAAGTAACGGCCCCGATACCTTGTAATCCGGAGTCCGCGCGCTTCGCACCAGACTCGTAGCCGTTGACGGAATGAGCCGCATGGTGTTACCGCTAAGTGCGCGATTAGCGCTGTTCAAAATGGTACCCGGCGCGCCGATCGACGGCTGCGATCCGCAACCTGCAAGCATTGCTGCAGCGACGCAAATGGTTAGCGTGCGACAATAGAGCGTTGAGGTTTTCATTCGTGCTACCAGCTCAAGACGACCAGGCCGTTGTGGGCTCGATTTTTCCAGCCTTGCCACATATGCACGTTCGAGGCGGTTGACTCGACGTACGACGAGCCGCCACCGCCCCCGCTGCCTCCGCCGCTATAAGACCCACTGTTCGACGCGCAGCCAGCACCGCCGCCACCACCACCGTAATAGCCGCCGCCACCACCGGCTCCACCGGCGCCCGCCGGGTAATAAATGGTCGAACGTTTCTCACGGCCGATTCCCCCGGAGCCACCGGCGCCGAGCACACCGCTACCGCCAGCATTTCCGTCAAATCCGAAAAAACAGTTGGTGCCTGCGGCGCCGCCAGAACCACCGGCGTTTTGCGTACCGCCGGTGCCGCCTCCGCCGCATTGCGAGTAACGCCCTCCGGTGCCGCTGCCGCCAGTGAGCCCACCGCCCTTTCCGCCCGTGGACTTGCAGCCGTAATAGGAATCCGCTCCACCGTAACCACCACCGCCGCCAGCGACCACGACGCGATCCAAAAGCGTGTCGCCGCCCTCGCGCACGTCGGACGCGCCACCGCCGCCATACCCGTGCGCGGTGATGTAGCCGCCAGGGGCGCCACTGCCGCCGCCGTTAAAACCAGCAGTTGCTCCAGAAGCGTCACCGCCGACGTATACTATCAGCTTCTCTCCTGAGGTGACCGGAATAACAGCCCGCACACGCCCGCCATAAACTATTCGGGAACCGGCCCCCTTTGCACCGCGAGCATCGACTTTAATCTGCCTCAGGCCAGCTGGTACCGTGAAATACTGCGCAGCGCCCGTGTAATCAAACGATTTATGGTTTGGAAGATGGTCAGGGGCACCGCTGGTAGGCACGACGCCAATCGGCGGCTGCGAACCGCCGCACCCGGCGAGCATTGCAACGGCTACGCAAATGGCTAGCGTGCGACAATAGAGCATTGAGATGTTCATTCTGCGCTACCAACTAAAGACGACGAGGCGGTTAGCCGCCGACTGTTTCCCCCCGTGCCACATATGCACGTCCGTTGCACTAGACTCAGCGTAGGACGAGCCGCCGCCGCCACCCGCGCCAGTGCCATAATGGTCGCTGCTAAAATAGCCCTTACAGCCCGATCCGCCACCACCGCCACCATAGTAGCCGCCGCCGCCTCCTCCGCCGCCTCCACCGTGATAACCGCGTTTGGCTTAAGAAAACCGCGCAATGCCAAAAATGCCTTCTTCGATCCGAGCTGCGCCCAGCGCTTTAGAAAAGGCTCGACGCCAAACGGGTTCAGATGTGTTATCTTTTCGAATTCGTCCGCGAGGTCGATTGCAAACTGCACTTGTTCGATGTAGTCAATCACCGGCGGATCCAAGGTGCCGATCCGCTGCCAGAGTGACGTTAGCTGCGGGATCTTATCCTGCGCAGTAAAGGCCGCGTTGATAGCGCCAATCGACGTACCACACACGATGTCGGATTCATCGTGGCTATCACTTAGGGCTTGAATCGCGCCGGCTTCAAAGGCACCGAGCGCGCCGCCACCGCTTAGAACAAGTGCCTTCATGTTTTTCCTCACCCTCTCTTTGCCGGATCTTATTCCGATTTTACCTGAACCAGAGCTGGCGTAGCTCGCGAATTTCGGGCGTCCCAAGCGAACCAAATCGTTTCTTCCAAACGTAAAACGTCGCTTCACTGATGCCCAGTTTGCGCGTAATATCGGCCACTGATGTCCCGATTTCCGCTTGTCGCAGGGCGGCGGCGATCTGTTCGTCCGAGTAGCGGGATTTTCGCACGGGCGGACCTCCTGAGGGGAGAAGTTCGCCGCGATTTTCTAGTTATCCGTGGAGCAAAAGCTTGGGCGTGGACCCCGTTCTTTAGGGCAACGCAGGCCAGTACGGGTTCAGAGTTGTCGCCTGACCTTAACTCCCAACCCGTACCTTTCCGCTATGATTCTCATTCTTCGATCAAGCAATCCACAGGTTGAACATCGCGACCTTGGTCGAACGTTTTTTATCGTAGACAATCCTGCGGTGTGGCTGTCGCTCTTTGCTTGCGTTGTGCTTCTGAGATTGCTCGTCGATCAAAGACGACCGCATCGAAAGCTCTTCGGCAATTTCATGGCTAGCGACACAAGCCTTTTTGCTTAGGGCTTTCCTTGCCCGTGCACCCTCGTCGCGGAGCCTTATTTTCCGATCCAATTAAAGTGCGCCGGCGCGGCGGCAAAATAGAACTGGTCATAAGGCGAGTTTAGAAACACGGTCCCAACGCTGTTTGCGGGATAAGTGGACGTGACGCCATTGATGTATACAAGCAGGGAGGAGCTTCCGACCGTAAATATTACCAGGGACGGACCGTAATAGTCGGTACCGCCGGTCAATGCGCCCGCAGTGGCCGCCGTATTTCCCGTGGTGGAGGTAGGGTAGTCACCGGTCATGTGCCCGGACGCAACTGGAGTATTCAGGTCGTTGTAGCCAGTGCAGTTGCGAATGTAGAGCCCACCCGCTGCAATCGTTCCGGTAACGCCGACCGGCCCCGCGCTACCCCAGGGACCTCCCATATTGCAGTTGTCCACGGTAATCGTACCACTGGGGCTGCCGGAGATGAGCAGCGCCCACTCCGAGGGGTGCGGATCGACGGCCTCTGGCGTCGTGCCTTGCAAATGGCAGTTCTCGATTTGCACGTCGCCGCACGCGCCGGTTATGGCGATATTGGCCGTACCATCGGTCGTCACGCTGGCAGTCGTGCCCATATTACCGATCTTGCAGCCGAGCAGCTTTATCGCGTTGCCGGTGTTGATTTGTACGGCGTATAGGTTTGCGGTGCCTGGCGTGCCGCCCTTGCCCGTATTGACGTTGGAGAAAATCGTGCAACCAATCAGGTTGATGTCCGATACGTTAGAGTTCGCGCCGCCTTGCGTGTCGATGAAAACGATGGGACGACCGGCGGCGTCGGTCGAGCCCTGCGACTTGATCCAAAAGCAGTCGGTTGACTTCACGCCGTAAATCTGCCCGCCGCTGCCCTTCGGCTGAATGTAGAGCCCGGTGAAAAACGCGTCGCACTCAACGTTCTCGATCACCGTGTACTCACTGCCGTCTTGCAGACTGTTCGTCCACCACTGCGCAAGGCCGACAACTCCTGTGTAGTTTGCCGAGAAGCAGTTGAAGCAGACCCCGTACGACCACTCCGAGAGATGCAGGTCTTTAATCGTGCAGTGCTCGGCGATCGCCGTCCCGCCGCAGACCATCACACCGACGCAGCCCGTCGGGCCGCCACTCACGACGCTGGCCTGCGCGTACTCCATGACCCCACCGCCGACTGCAAACGTTTCGGGGGCTTGCAGCACGACGGCGACAGCGTTATTCGGACAATGGCTATGGACGCCGTAGTCGATTCCGCAACCAATCAAACCGGAAGATAGCGTAGAGACATTGGCTGCCGTCGGGCAGTCGGTGAAGAAGCAGTCTTGCACCTGCATCCGCCACGCACCCGTCGAGTTGATGCACACGTCGCCGCTTGCGTTGGAGCCACCTTGCACCCACTCAACGCCGAGGTTTTGGAAAATCGTGCCGCCGCTATTGTGCGAGCCTGTGAGTGAAAACGCGATATTTCCGGTGAAACCCGTTCCCGTTCCGTTAATGAGAAAATGATAGGTGTCCGACGCCCCTGTGCCTTGCTTTTGGCCGCCGGTTCCCAAGCCCTCGATCACTGCGCAGTACGGAATGGCAATGCCGCCCGTGCCCGACGAGTTGATATTATAGCTGGACTGGGGAATCCACACGCGACCACCGGGCGGCGTGGCGTTGGCGATCGCGGTGAACATCGTCATTAGCGCAGTCGTGTTGTTTGAGGGCATTCCGCTAGCGTTCGCGCCGAAGTCCACGGCGTTGTAAATGGTGTTATTTCCGCTGCCTTCCCACAGCCCCGTTGTGGTATTCAGCGTGTAGTAATGGATAGACCCGTCGGGGCTCTGGACGTTCGCGTATGCAGGTTCCGTGGTGTCCACGGCTGTCCATTTTTGGTTAGTTGCGTCGAAGGTAGCATTATACGTGCGGTAGACTTGCGTAGGACCGCCCGTCAGCGTTACCTGTCGATCCTCGTTATAAGGGGGCGCTGGCGGACCAACTGCTGGTAGATATTCGGTCCCCGGGTTTGCACCGGTTGCTTGTAGATCCATGATAAAATCTTCCTTTGGTTTATGTAAAAGTTAAAGTCCGCTGTAGTTCCCACGTTGGCTGTCGCCGTGGCGAACTGACGGATGTCCATCGTACCTCGTGAAAAGGCTGGCCGCAACGGGCGAGATTCTCGGGATGCAGTGCTAGAATTGTTGTTTTGCGCTCTGCCCATGGGATAGGCCCCATCATGCGGCCAGTGATTTCTGTGGCGGGTTAGTAATTTCGTAACGAGCGAGGAACTCCTCGGGAGTCATCCCGCCCAGTGAGCTATGCGAGTCCTTGGTGTTATATTCGTTGCGCCAATCCTCAGCCGCAAATCGCGCTTCAAAGATCGTTCGAAAACGATTGGTCATCAGCAGCTCGTCTCGAACGCGAGAATTGAACGACTCGATGAAAGCGTTCTGAGTGGGCTTTCCCGGTTGAATGAAGAGCAACTCGACGTTGTGATCATGAGCCCAAACTTCGAGGGCAGAAGCAATAAACTCGGGGCCGTTGTCCACGCGCAGGCAACGAGGATATCCGTGCTCACGAGCGGCCTGCTCCAGCGTGCAAACGACCGACGCGCTCGGATACGAAAACTCGGGCTGCACTGCCAGCGCGTATCGACTGCATTCATCGAGCAGCGTCAGAGCGCGGAAGACGCGACCGTGCAGCAGCTGACCTGAGGGCGTGATTTCAGACAGACGGAGACTGTGAGTTTCCGGGCGTAAAGCCCACCAAGGAGACTCACGTGAAGAAGACTCGATTCACCGAGGCGCAGATCGTCGCGATACTCAGGGAGCTCGACGCCGGCGTACCCGTGGCAGATCTGGCGCGAAAGCATGGCATTCACGCGAATACGATCCGGCTCTGGCGCGACAAATACGGTGGCATGGAAACCAGCGATCTGGCGAAGCTCAGGCAGCTGCAAGACGAGAACCGCCGCAAAGACCGGATCATCGCCCGAATGGCACTGGAGATCGACGCGATGAAAGAGCTGGTCGAAAAAAACGCCTGGGGCCCTCGCGGAAACAAGAAGCCGTGAGGGCGCTCTGCCAACGTGGAATCTCGGCAGTTCGAGCTTGCGATCTGATCAGCTACAACCGCAGCAATCTCTACTATTACCGCGTGCCAATCGACGACGAGCCGATCGCATCGCGGCTCAAGGCGCTGGCCGCTGAGCGGCCGCGCTGGGGATGGCGCCGGCTGCTCATCATGGTCCGCCGAGACAAGATTACTGTCGGCGAGACGCGATTTCGCCGGATCTATCGGGCTCTAGAGCTGCAAGTGCGGCCACGCCGCAAGCGTAAGGTAAACTATGTTCGCGGCAACTTCATCGAGCCTGTGAGCCGGCCTAACGAGCGATGGTCGATCGACTTCATACACGATCGCATTGAGAACGGCCGTTCGATTCGCGCCCTGGCAATCGTCAACGATTTCACCCGAGAGTGCCTGACGCTGCACATCGATCACTCGTTGGGAAGCGCCGACGTCATCCGCGAGTTCCAGCGTATCGCCTTCGAGCGCAGCCTTCCCAAGACGATTCGGTTTGATAACGGCTCCGAGTTTACCAGCCACGCGATGTTGCGGTGGGCAGCCGAGCGAGATGTCAACCTGCACTTCATCGCGCCAGGCAAGCCGACAAAGAATGCTAGCATCGAGTCGCTCAACGGCAAGATCCGCGACGAGCTCTTTAACATGCATCGGTTCACAACGATCTTCGAGGCTCGCCGCCGAGCCGACGAATGGAAGACTGATTACAACGAAGTTCGACCGCACTCGGCGCTCGGATACCAAACCCCCAAGGAGTTCGCAGAGGCCTTCAAAATCAACCCAACCTCACAGTTATCAGCTGCCTGAAAGGCGCCCTCAGGTCACAGCCGATCGGAAACGAAGTCCATGGTCCAGATGTCGTTCGGCCGATCGGAGCGGCGCAAAGAAACTCCTCGAATGTACTTGGCCCGACTCCGGCGCCGGCGCTTCGAAATCTGCAGATTCCCAAGGCGGTAGAGGCGCCGAAATCGCTTATAGTTCATGTACGGATCGTCCTCGCGCGCCTCGCGCTCGTAGCGATCATACAAACGCTTGCAGCCGCGACGGGGATACGCCTGGGCGAGCTCCGTAATTCGTTTGATCAACGGTGCGTCCTCAAGAAATCTGACGCCAGGTTTTTCGTTGGACGAACGGCGCCGCGCGCGCATGATCTTGCATGCTTCACGTTGACTCAAACCATCTTGCTGCAACGCCTTCACCGCTTCTTGTCGCTGCGAAGGCCCCAACCATTTTTTCGGATCAGGTTATCCATAGCGTTGACTTTTAGCGTGAGCTTGGCGATGATGCGGTGCATCTGTGCGTTTTCCGCCTCAAGCTCCTTCAGCCGGACGACGTCAGCGACTTCCATTCCGTTGTACTTGGATTTCCAGAGCCGGATCGTGTTCGCATGAATGCCGTGTTTTCGGGCCAACTCTGCGACCGACGTGCCGGCATCGTACTCTCGGACGATCCCGACGATTTGAGCCTCGGTGAAGCGGCTCTTGCGCATGGGTGGACCTCCTTCGTGGCCGTTTTGGCCGGAAATCCACAGTTATCCCTGGCTCCCGATTCGGGACCTATCCCACCCACGCCTAAATTATGTGGATCGTATCTCTGACTGTAACGTTAGGATACTCCGCGATAACTGTGCAGGCGACTAGGTTGTGACCTTGGCGGAGCCGCGGGCTAGCCTGCTCAGCCTGAGACATTGGCGCGGTCAGCACAATTATTACGCGCCCGCGGTAAGCTACGGGAGCATCGCCGGGAAAATCGCTAATCCGTTTGGCGCACGTACGCCCTTCGTGACTTGCCGCTTTGACGGCGTGATCGATCCGGGCTGATATTCTAGTACGTTGTCTTGTTCAAAATTTGCGACATACAGCCAGCCCTTTTTATTCACCGTCACCGCCCCGGGCGTGATAAGGCCTTGTGTAATCGTCTTGAATGGATGATATCCGCCTGCCTGGTACTCCTCGACGTTTGCTTCACTGATATTTGCTACGTAGAGAACTCCATTCGAGTCAATTGCGATGGCAACGGGCGACGTTATCCCATCGGTGATGGTTTTCGATGGAGTCTGAGCTCCGGGGGCATAGACGACGACATTGCTTGAGGTTAGGCGGTTAGCGACGTACAAGTTGCCGGATCGGTCGATTGCAATGCCAACCGGGTGCGGTACACCGTTAGTGATGACCGTATGCGGCCTTTTCGAGCCATAAAGATATTCTGTGACGTTGCTGCCGCCGATGTTCGTGACCCAAAGGTTACTGTTGCTGTCGATCGCACAATATGCTGGTGTATCTATGCCCTTGCTGATGATCCTCGACGGCTTGGTCACGCCAAGGGGGTACTCCGAGACCCAACCCGGTCCGCTGATTGGCTCATTCGTCACGTAGAGCGTCCCATGGCTATCTATGCAATCGCCAGCCGGCGCATTGAGGTCCTGCGAGACGGTCGCAATTGGTGCGGGATCTCTCGCGCTCGCATGATAGACGGTAATAGTCCAGGCGATGAAATCTGTCACGTATAAAAGCGGACGCGTTACATCATAGTCATCGTGGCGTCCGGCGATGCCGCTTGCTGGCATCGCGCGCGCGCCGCCGATCGGCGGCTGCGATCCGCCGCAGCCGGCAATTAGCGCAGCCGCGCCGATACTAAGCGCAAGGCGAGCCAAAATCCTCATGGACCAATACCTCTCAGAAAGTGAACGGGCAAGCGTTTGAGGGTGTTCGCCGTGGCACTGCTCAGTCCCGGCACCGCGCGGCCTGGCTTGAGATCGTAGCCCACGACCAGCGGCGTCAGATGCACTGCTGCCACGCGAGTTTCCAGAGCCTCAACGCGCGCGCGTGCGTATCTCGGCTGTCAAGCCCCCTTCGCATCCGAGTAGGGCGAGAATGGCACCGGCGCTACTCGTTGAATTTGCACGACCCGTCATCACATAGCACCGAGCACTTGTCCCGAAACGGGTCCTTGGCACCGAACACTTGTCGCACCGCACGGGCGATGCGACAGCCGCTTAGATAGCGAGTTCATTTATCTCACAATACCCTTTGCCCCCGTCCGCGCCTCCGTTAAAGCCCCCGCTCGCCCTGGATGCGTCACCGCCGACGAACACCGTTAGCACCTCGCCGGGTGTAACCGGAATAACGGCGCTCACACGTCCACCACGGACTTTGGGGAAACCCGCGCCGTGGGCCCCGAGAGCAATGACCTTGAGTTGCCTCGCGCCCGCGGGCACTTTGAAAGTTTGCGCTCCGCCCGTGTAATTGAAGGCTTTATGGTACGGAAAAGAGTCAGGGGCACCGCTCGGCGCGCCGCCCGTTGGCGCTACCTGTAACCCGCCGCATCCGGCGAACGCGAGCGCTGCGATGACGCCGAGCGCGTAGCGGTTAGTGTTCATCTGATGTTACTTACTTGTGAATGCGCTGCCCGGATGGGGCGACGGAAACGGTGATGCCTAGCGCTCCTGAGAGGTCAAGGTCCTTTTGGGATTGTTTCCCGCTGGGATAATCGAAGAACCCAACACCTCTGGGTTGATAAAGGGTGACAACAACCTTGTTGCCAAAGATGACAAACTGTCCGGTGAGGTATGCATCGATGGCAGTGTTCACGACATCCTTACCTTCGTCGCCTCTAATTGAAAACTCGTCAATCTGCTCTTCGTCTGTAGCAACGCTTAAATAGCTGCCATTCCATTGAAGGGCGCCCGGGCTTTGGTCGAACTGCTCGTTTAAGGTAATGTTCCGGAATTTCGTTCTTCCCTTCAATAACTCGCCAAAGATGTAGAGTTGGTTGTAATAACCGTCACCATCAATCATAAGGTTACCGATGTTATTGTAGCTGCAGAAGTAGTACTGCATAAAATTACTGTCGTAGTATTTTGTCGGCGAGCCCTTAGCGTTCTTGAAAATAGCTAAAAACCCAGGGCCAGCGCAGTCTCCGCTGTCGATATAATCTTCACAGTAGTTTGTAACCGCGAGATTCCCCGTGGTCGGGTCAACCGAACAACCCCATGGATGCCCGGACGACTCTTCCAGCGCTGCGATGGGTTTGGTTCCGCCGTGAGCGTACTCGTAAATATAGTTGGGATACCCGTAAACATCGCTGGTTGGCACCCAAACATTTCCGTGATTGTCGCTGCACAAGGTGCGTGCCCAAATATCCAGCCTCCCGACCAATCGGTGAGGCTTGCGATAGGTATAAACCTCCGTATAGAAAGACGAGTCGTCATACCCGGTGACGTAAATTAAATTTTCACTCTTCGCCTCCGGCAGCATCCAAGACTTGCCATGCGTCGCAGTCGTAAGGGATTGCGGCGCGCCGCCTGTTTGCGCGACCTGCGAACCGCCGCATCCTACGAGCATTGTTGCAATGACGCAAATGATTGACGCGCGGTAATACAGCATTGAAATTTGCATTCTCTACTGCCAGCTAAAGACGACCAGGCCGTTTGGTTCCGGGGTTTTCCACCCTTGCCACATATGCACGTTTCCGGCCTTGCGCTCGACGTAGGATGAGCCTCCGCCCCCACCGCCGCCGCCAAAACCGACGGTCTCGGTTTCAGCGCCTTCACCGCCCGCACCGCCGCCATAATATCCGCCGCCGCCACCACCGCCGCCGCCACCGCATTCGTACGAGGTGGATGCGGTGTTTTCGCCATCGCCACCCAGGCCGAGAGACCCATTGCCGCCCGCGGTCCCGTAGCAAAGGAAACTCGTCCCGCCCAGGCCGCCGCTTCCTCCGTTTTTCTGCGTGCCGCCATACCCGGGACACCCGTTGTAGCCAGTGCGGCATCCGCTAGTATAGGAGCCAGAACCGTCCCCGCCTGTGCCGCCAATCAGGCCGCCGCCCTTGCCGCCGATTCCGTATTCCTGGCTGCCCGCATCGTGACCACCCTGGCCCCCCGCGCCGCCAGCGACGAGAATACGGTCCTTAAGCGAATCCCCGCCCTCTCGAACGTCAGAGGCCCCTCCGCCGCCGAAACCATTGCCGCCACGGTACCCCTTCTCGCCCCTCCCCCCGGAGCCGCCGCCGTTAGAGCCACCATCCATACCAGACGCGTCGCCTCCGACGTATACCACCAGCCTCTCTCCTGGAGTGACCGGAATAATGGCATGCACACGCCCGCCATCGGCTATAGGTTTACCCGCGCCCTTCGCGCCGCGCGCAATAACCTTGAGTTGCGTGACGCCCGCTGGCACAGTGAAATCCTGCGCTACGCCCGTGTAATTGAATGTTTTATGGTACGGAAGAGTGTTAGGGACACCGCTCGGCACGACGCCGCCACCGGCTTGACCGCCGCACCCGGCCAGCATAGAAAGCGATGCGATGATGCCGAGCGCGTAGCGATTAATCATGCGTTGTTCCTTACTTGTGGATGCGCGTGCCGGATGGGGCGATGGAAACGGTTACGCCGCCAACATTCGTATGCGGGACAAGCACCTGAATCGGCTTACCTCCGGCAGGATAGTTCCAGAAACCTAAGCCCGTGCCGCTAGTGCCATTTTGTCCCATTATGACGTTCCCTTGAATCCAATACTGAACATGATAGCCTAAATGGCGATTCTTCTTACTGCTCCTAAGGTTTACTTTCTTCACAACCTTCGCAACTAAACCGGACACGTGTAGTACGTATATGGACAACGGTCCCTTGAAGTAGTGACGCCCTTTCAAGTGAATGCTGGGCAAAGCGAGCGCTAGATTTGCGCCATCCCACTGAAGGCTTTGTGCATCGTGCATAGCGGCACCATGCACGGTGATGTCTTGAAAATTTCCACTGCCATTGGGCATTTCAATGAGATGAGACTTACCGTCGTTGCCGCCAGCGTCAACAAAAAGGTTGCCATTACTGTCGTACGTGCAGAAGGCGTAAGAATATATATTTGGCGCGGTGTAGTAGGTTGGAGTTCCCTGAGCGCTTGCGAAAACCGCAATATCTCCATGTTCGAAGGTAGCGCCGCCGTTCGCAACAGCGAGATTTCCGGAAACGGCATCAACGGAACATGCTTGCGGTGCGTTCGGGAATTCTTTTAACGTTGCAATCGGGCTTGTTCCCCCATGTGAATACTCCACGATGTCGCTGTTGTTCGCATCCGTTACAAACACGTTTCCGCTCTTGTCACTACACATGGCGCCGGGGTCCGCTTGGGTGTTGAATGTCGCGACACTTTGCCCTTGCGGGTAAGTGAGTACGTTGATGACGTAGCCGTTTGTTTCATACAGCAAGTCGGTATCCGAACTCGTGCTACCGTGACGCGCAACGCTTTGCGTCATCGCTGACGGCACCGAAGTCGCCGTCCCGGCACCCCCGCAACCGGCCAATGCGAAGATGACCGCAGTCGTTAATGCAAGACGCGCCAAGTGTGAAAGCTCCATCCTTGCCCCTCCTGAAGACCTAACGATTCGACGGGAGCGCCTGTTCCCCGGTTCTCGGCGCCCGACAACTCGCAGCCGCGCGGCGCAAAGGCTTTTTCTTAGCGCAGCAACTTCAGAGCTGGTCTTTTTTTGAACGATAGCGCGCCCTCAATGCATGAGCATTTGCGCGGCATCGTTTAACAGCAGCCGTCGACATGACGTTAAGGGACCACCATAAGGTCGGGGCATCCGACTTAGTGCATCGTTGCAATCGCGCTCGGTAGCGTAGGCGTCGCCAAAAACGTATTCTGGGGAGGCAGGATGGTACCGGTACCCCGTGACGCGTGTCCCTACCATAAACCAGGCACTGGGGCCTGAGTTGATACGCGAATTATCGTATAGGACTTCAACGCCCCATGCGAAGGTGAGAAATAAAATCCCGAGGGCGCCAATTAACAGGCGCCTTCGCCAGAGCACCCAAGGTCTTACAACTGTATATTCTTCGTCCATCCGTTAACCGAGCAGAGCGCGCCGCGCTGTCTTCTCTTCCGGAACGTTCGACGGGTGCGGCATGTTCCCAGTCTCGCGGTCGCACGGCGCGAAGACAATTTCTATGCGGAGCGACTTCAGGGCTTCTCGCTGTTTGGACGCTGGCGTGTGCAAAGAGACACGGCCTCGCATTTGCGAAGCCGTGCAGAGGGGCGACCGTAGGGGCCTACTACTATTTACTCGATGGAGGCTCGGAGATTGCTATTCCTGGGCCCGACTTGTAACCGACGGGAATCGTAAACAGTTTAGCGGGTTTCCTTCCGCCCGGATAGTGCCAAACTCCGACGTGAGTACCCGTGGCTTGCACCACGGCGTTGCCTTGTATCCAGAATTGCGACCCCCCGCCACCAGCACCGCTATTCAAAAGATGCGTCGTACCTGAACGCTTTGCCTCGTTTCCAGAAATAGTAAGCCGATAGATAGTGTGAGGTCCCTTGTGCCCCACGCGTGTGCCTCCATATGCGAAGGCGCTTCCATCCCATTGAATGGTTGGACTTTGGTGAAAGAGCACATTCTTATCAAGGCTGACTTCTGTGAGCGTACTTGACCCACGTAGAAGTTCGTACAGGCGTGGTGTTCCCTGTTCTTGATTGACAGATATCAGGAGATTGCTAGCGTTATCATACGAGCAGAAAAGGAGCCTCGCTTGTACAGTATATGTTACTGGCGTTCCTTGCGCGTTTTGATACACTGAGACGATGTCACCCTTGTATGTGCCGGAGTTAGATGTAACGGCGAGGCTGCCTGTCGTGGGGTCCACGGCACATCCGATGGGGCCAATCCCCGGAACAGGTAACGACGCTATTTGCGTGGTTCCGCCATGCGCATATTCGTTCACCTCTGACTCGGTATAGTTTACGACCCAAACGTCGCCAGATTTGTCAACACAAAGTCCCCACGGGGCACCAAATCCTGTTAACTGGCCAACCAATTTGCCCGTCGTATAAGAAAGGACGTAAACTACACGGTACTCACTTACATCTTGGCCGGACAAATATATCAAGGCTTCACCCGAGGTCTCTGGTAGCATCCACGACTTGCCACGCGTTGCGGTTGCTAACGATTGCGGCGCGCCGCCTGTTGGCGCGACCTGCGAACCGCACCCGGCGAGTATCGCGAGTATCGCGACGAGCAGCGTGAGTGTCGCGATGACGCCCAACGCCTGACGACTAAGACGCAAAGTGTTCATGCGTTGTTCCTTATTTGCGGATGCGCGAGCGCGATGGGGCGACGGAAACGGTGATGCCTTCGAGAACGTTGGCAGGTGGATACTGTTTGTGTCTTATTTGGTGCGCTGGGTTGCATGAAGGGAGAACCACTCCCACGCGTGCTCGCGGGACTGTCGCAAGAGCTCTACATCCGGCGCCTCGTCCGGCATATTCGCTCCTTTCACTAAACAATTGCCAGGAGTAGCGGAGCTGTTAGTCGTCCGGATTGTCCGTCCCCGCACAAGGGTGGCTGCGGGCGTTAGGGCATGGCCTCGCTCGGTATACTTGAAGCTGTCCCGGTTTAGTGGAGTGGTGTAATTATACATTAGGCGGCCTGACTCCGCCGTTCGTATTCCACGGGTGATATGTTCCCGATCGAGGTATGCCGCCGATGCGGATTGTACCAGCCCTCGATGAAGTCGAAGATCGCCAGCGCCGCGTCTCGCGGATTCTTAAACCGATGTCGATCGAGCAGCTCGCACTCTAAGGTTGCATTGAAGCTCTCGCACATCGCATTGTCGTAACAGTCGCCGACAGAACCCATCGAAGGCTGAACGCCGGCCTCCTGACAACGGCGCCCAAATGCAATCGAGGTGTACTGGCAGCCCTGATCTGAGTGGTGGATCACTGCTTTCGGTTTTCGCTGGTGAAGCGCCATGTCGAGGGCATCGAGGACGAGCTCAGCGCGCAGATGCGTCGCCATCGCCCAACCGACGACGCGGCGGCTGAAAACATCGAGAACGATGGCGAGAAACAATGACCTCGTAGACGTCGGCACGTAGGTGATGTCTGCGACCCATAACTTATCGGGAGCATCCGAAGAGAAGTTTCGATCAACCAAGTCAGCTGCAGGCCGAGCATCGAAATCTCGAATGGTCGTTTTGAAACCCTTGCGGCGACTTGCTCCATAGATTTGACGCTCTCGCATAAGGCGAGCCAGCCGCTTCCCGCCCGCGCGGATCCCCACGTCGCGCAAGTCCTGGGCGAGGCGCGGCCGGCCGTACGTTGAACGAGACCGTTCGAAAAACACCTCGAGGGCATCGCCGATCGCGATATCACCTTGCGTACGCTGCGACAGCGGCCGATCACGCCACGCATAATAGCCGCTGATCGAGACGTTCAGCACTCGGCATTGCGTAGCGACGGGCCAGCGTTCCTGATGAGCTCTCACGAATTCGAAGACTTTGCGGGTACCGAATCGGTCTCGCGAGCAAACCAGGCCGCGGCTTTTTTTAAAATATCTCGCTCGATCTCAAGCTCGCGAACCTTCTTGCGCAACTTCACCATCTCGGCGCTCTCAGCGGTCGCGACAGTCTCGGATCGGCGGCCGGCATCCACATCGTCTTGCTTCAGCCAGTTGGTTATCGTGAGTCGAGCGATGTCGTACTCCTTAGCAATCGCACTTACGCTCTTGCCGGATCGAATCAGCTCGATAATCTTAGCCCGGAACTCCAGGGGATAGGCGCGTTTCTTGGCCATGATGGGGTCTTTCTCCGCAGGGCGGAAAGACTCCACGAAATCGGGTCAGCTCCAACTTGTTACAAGGCCGTCCATGCCCACTTGGCGAGTTATGCTGCCCAGCGCGCACGGCGGGCTTTCGACGGCCCGCACAGCGTTCGAGACCACGACTCGTGTCATCGAGCTTTCCAGCAAGTCATTAACTACTGCCAAGGCGAAACGATCGCCACTACGATTCGTAGGCGCTGCCGTAGCCGCGTGACTTTGCCGAGTTTGAGTTTCCCATCGCCTCGTTGAGTCCTCGCTTGCCTCGCGAGGGGCCACCGCATTTGAGCTCGCGGTACTCCAGCGGCCCACGACCCGACACCTCCTGGCATTGGGGCCTTTTTACAGTGCAGTGCCTAATATCACGGTCCGCGAAAGGCCACTGCTGCGGCAGCGGGCCGTTACTGCTATTCGGACAAGATGGGCACTGCTGACTAAAGCCGCTAAAGTGAACTGCAGAGCGCAGCACCCCTCAGTTACGGGCCCCACCGTCGTTCAGCGCATGAGCGTCCCTACTTTGCTGATGAGAATGAAGCCTTACGTGAGCAGGTTCCGTTTCATTGCCTCGACAACAAGTGCTGCGCGTGAGTTCACGCCGAGCTTACGATACACGACCTTCAGGTGATTTGACACGGTATTGGGGCTTAGGCTAAGTCGCTGGGCCATGTCATCGGTTGAAAGACCCTCACAGACAAGTCGTGTAACTATCGCCTGCATTTTTGAGAGAGTGGCATCCGGTTGTGATGCTGGTTGTGTGTTACCGAGGTCACGCGCCAGCCAGGATCGCGGATAGTGCTCTAGCTTGTCTTCCGCGAGGTGCAGCCACCTCGCCTTGCCGGTAGCATGCTGAAGTGCTAAAGCCGCAGATGCAGCGCGGACGTCGTAGCCGATTCGATCGAAAATCCCCCAAGCAATCCGTAGCTGTTCTTCCGCGGCTTCGGCATTACCGGCACTAAGCTTGACTATGCCTGTCGTATACGCGGCCATGGCTTGCAACCGATTGTCAAAGGCAAAGTGTTGAATGTTGGTTCGAAGCTTCCCAAGATCTCTGAAGCGTGCAATGTAAAACGGCGCTCGCTTCGGCGCATGCAGCGTCGCCAACTCCGCCAGCAGTAGTAATGCCACCCGCTCCTCACCGGCTGTTTCGTCCCACGCTATTCCTTCGGCCAACTCTTCGGCGGCGGCAAATTCATTCGCCGCCCATTGGTGCTCACCAACAATAGATGCAAAGTACGAGCGATCAAGGTAGAGGATTGTTCGCCATATCGGCTCAACATCTACATGCTGCGCGATCCGAAGGTAGCGCAAGCAGCTCAGCTCATCTCCCGCAAGAGCCTGGCACCATGCGACCGCCTTGAGCGCCTGGAATTGCCTCACGGCCGAGTCACTCGACCAGTCAACCTCCAAATCGACTTCCGCCTTTGCGCGCGTTGCCGCTTCGGGCACGGGAAGTTCTCGCGCCAACACGGCTAACGTGTAAACGGCAACGTACCAGTCCTCGGCAAATTCCTCACGCCGATCGCCAATCAAGTCCAAAACCTTCATAACCTTCGCAGCTTGTTCGCGATAGCGCTCCTGCCTTGCCAGGATGTACGAGGCGAGATGCTCGCTACGGATCTTTCCCTCCAAGCTCCGATCGGCAACACTCTTTCGCTGCCATTGCTCCGCGGAGTCGAGGTCACGCTGTTCGAGATATCGGCGCGTAATGTGCGCGGCCAGTTCCCCTAACGCCGCGCCCTCCCGAAAAATCTTCTTGGCCCTGGCGAAGTGTTTATCTGCTTCGTCGAACTCGCCCAACCGCGAATATCCGGTGCCAAGGTACATTGCTCGGCGTCCTGCTTGGGTCTGCGTCGGCTTTCGAAGTTCCTCGTGCAAAAGAAATGGAACGATCCGCTTGCTGTCGGTCTTCAAATAGACGCGGGCTCGCAGCAAAACCGCATCGTTACCGGGGAACTCGTCCTCTTCAATCATTCGATCATATAACTCTGCCGCATCGGAGTAGTGCGCACCATCAAAGAGCCGGCGCATTTCTGCGAACCAGTCGCGCGCGGCTCGAACGTTACTTCCTGCCATTTAGAAGGGATTAGGGGTGGCGAGCCATCGTTCCCCGCCACCCTCGACCATTTTTCCGTTGGCCTTGTCTACCTATGGATCTTCAACAAGGCGAATCTCCTGTCATACCGCCTCCTGAATCGTTAGGACAGTCGTTTGGCCGGACGCCGACCGCGGAGCCAACGGGATGACCTGCTTTAACGGCCTGTGATGAAACGGCCGGCAGAGTATCACTTCCGGAACACCCAGAGCACAAGAAGCTAAACGAAACTGCTAACGCTATAAAAGAAAGCGTCTTCATGATGTACAGGCCTGCCTTTCAGGGCGTGACGCCCTGGCTATGTGAGGCCTGACCTATTCTAGCTAGTCCTCGGCCACCCTACTTTGGGAACCAAGCTCGAGCGCGGTTGCTCAAGCTTAGGCGTCCCTGGTGGCTAGCTCGCCAGGGCGATACACGTATGAGGGGAAGGCAACCCATAAGGAAACGGCCACAGCCGAGCGCCGAGAGCCAAAACGCGGGCGACTTCGTCGCGGGCAACGTCCGAGTCCCAAAGCTGCCACACCCGAGGTACCTCGGCGACGTACTAGACCAGAAACTCGACCGGAGTGCCTGCACCTCGCTGCAGCGTTATGGAGTCCCTCAGCCCGAAAACCAGCGATTTCGTCGAGCACAACAGGCCAAGATCAAATGGCGAACATCGCCCCCGCCGATGGTGTCTCCCGCGCCAGCTGCCGCGGCACGGTGATCCGGCGCAGCTGCTTGGCGTACTCGTTCGCGATCTCCAAAGTGGCCTTGCGGAAACGTGGCATCAGCCTCGGTCCACGTAAGCGCAGCGGAAAATTCAGCCGCGACCCGGTGATTGAAAGTGAAGAATCCAATCATTCACCGGGCCACTACTCGCTTGCCGCCTGCGCGCTCTGCGAAGTCGTGATGACCTTTTTCTTCATCTTCATCATCGCGGGATCGCTCGGCAAACGCATCGTCGCCGGCTTCGCGCCCATTCCGATCGGGCTGACACTCACGCTCATCCAGGTCACCAACACGTCGGTGAATCCCGCGCGCTCGACTGGCGTCGCGATCTACGTCGGGGGGGTGGGCGGATCGCGCAGCTCTGGCTCTTCTGGCTTGCGCCGCTCGTCGGCGGCGCGCTCGGTGAAACCGTCTACAAAGCTTTGTTCGCGTCGCCAACAGAGACTACCGTCGCCCGCGCGAGAGCATAGCCTGTCTGAGCGCAGCAAGCGCAGTCGAAGGACGTGCGAGAGTTGCTATTCGTAGTCCGGCGCGAAGTAGTCGCTCGCGCTCTGATGCATAAAGAACTTGGGCGGTAAGGGTGCTTTGATCTTTACAAACGGCCGTGGCTTCCTAGAAAAGTCGAAGCAATCCGCTGCCGGCGATGTCGCCCGCTTGTCCGCCGCCGCGAGCTGATTCAATCCCCAAAGATCTTCAGCGAACCGTAGCACGCTGGTCGTCTCATACTGGACGTGGGAAACGTAGTTATGCTTGGCATAGGGCGAAAGCACGAGCAGAGGAACGCGGAACCCTAAGCTGTCGCGATAGTATGGCGGCGGAGGTGGAACGTGGTCGTAGAGACCGCCCCAGTCATCCCACTGTATAAAAATGACCGTCGAGTTCCAAAACTTGCTTCTGCCTACGGTGTTGACCAGCGCCGATACCCACGACGGTCCATAGCCGCCAGTGCAGTCAACGTGGTCGGAGTCGTCACAGACCGGTGTGATCCACGTAAAGTTCGCAAGCTTGCCGGCTCGGACGTCGGTGATGAACTTCCAGTTCGGTGAAATAACGTCTTTCTTCCAATCGGGCCCGTAGTAAATGTGACGGACGGCTTGATAACCTGACCAATCTAGTCCGGTGCCGTACGAACTGGCATAAAAGCGCCATGTTAGATTCGCCTTATCCAACTCGTCGCCAAGCGTCCGGTACTCAAAGCAGGGTTGAGTTGGCGTTCCATCGGGGTCGCGGTCAACGGAAATTGTGGATATGACATTATACGGCCCTTGGCCGCAGCCCCATTTGCCGCTTGGAAGATCGACGCTCCAGTTTGCCTGCGCGGCGATGATGTATTGGTGTGCGACGAAGCTCTCGTCGAGTTGCGACTGGAACATTCTGTCGGCAAGCACCCCTTCGTGGGCCATATCGAAATACGGTTTTGAATCCGCGTGCGGAACGTAAACGTACGCGCGATGACGGGGACCCCCGAATCCTTCCTCCAGGTTGAACCCATCCATTTTACAGTGCGTCCCCGGCATTTTACCGGTTCCGTCGCACGCTGCAATCATCGCGGACGCGGAGTGATCGATCACATAGTGACGTGAAAGATGAACCGGTTGGAGTTGAATCGTCTCGCCGTGTGAGTCCTTGCCGCTCGAGACAGTGTCGGCGCCGGGATAGCCCTGAAACAGATTATCGAAGCTACGATTTTCTTGCACAATGTAGACGATATGTGCAATTTTACCGGCGCCCGTCGCATCGAGCATGCGTAGCGCGACATCGTTTCGCATGGACGGCAGCGCCGATTGCTCGCCGTCGGCCCATTGTCCGCATCCCGACAGGAACATACTGAGCCACACGGCACGTCGGCCAATCAAGCACAGGCGTTTCACGGTGCTCATTAGAGCGGTGCGCTCGGCGTGACGGCTACCCCCGTAGGTCGAAGGTCTGGCGCGCGCGGGGACCCGCGTAACGTCCATAGCCGTTTGCCGCTGGCATAATCCAAGGCCACTACCGTGTTCGTCCGCCCCGGCCCAGCGCAGCCCGACGAAGTCAGTGGCTCCACGCCGCCGTCGAAGCAGACATCCGACACGTAAAGGGTGTCCTCGCGTCGATCGAAAGCAAACATGAACGGATTCCTCTGCCCCGTCTTGATGACGCGCGTTGGCGCATGATCCTTGCCCTTGAAGACATCGATTACGCCGCCTCCCTGGTTTGCCACCAGAAGCTGGCCCTGCTCATCCACCGCTAGACTGGTAACGAATTGGACGGTGTTGGGGGGAAGCAGGTTGACGCCATCCTTCGAGCCCGGCTGGTAGCGCTTTACTTGGCCCACATAGCTCCCATTGGAGTTGTATCCGACGTAGAGATTGTTCTTCGCATCGAGGGTCAGGCAGTATGGAGCACCGCCAGGGAAGAAAGAGCGCGACGGTTTCGTTTTGCCGGGCGGATAGACGAGCACGCGGCCTCGCGTATGTGGTCCTCCGCAAGCATCGGCAATGTAGACCGTGCCGTCGTCAGCCGCAATCACACCGAACGCACACAGGGCCCCCGTATAAATCCTAATCGGCTTGTGGCCGCCCTTCGCATACATCTCCACGCTCTCGCGACCGCTCATGTGTCCGTTGGTGACGTAAAGATTGCCATGCGTGTCGATGAAGATGCCGTCGGGCGTAGAGACGCCATCGCGAATCTGGTCTACGACGCCTTTCGATGGATCGTCCCGCAGAAAAACGTAGACGGCTCCGCCCGAACCGAAGCCCCAGTTGGCCACGTAGAGGTACGACGGAGCGCTCGCACTCATCGACGAGCCGTCCAGCGACAAGGGGATCGCCTCCCATCGTCCACATCCAACGAGGATTAGAGCAAAGCAGACGCTCGCCAGGCTCCCTCGAGAATATCGGCCCGCACGCACAAAGCCACTCATAGACCACGCTGCTTTCACGGGTGGTGCGATCGCAATCGCCGAGTCGCACAGCTACACGGGGAATATTTTCTCGAGGTATCTAGCTGTCCCTTGTCAATGGCTAGTACTAGTGGTATGGTCTGCCTAGCTGAACTAGCTAGTTTCGGTAAGCACAGAAACCTGGCCGCTGATTGGAGGGTACGCCAGATGAAGCTTCCCGTTTGCCTGCTTGGAATCGTTATTGCGGCTTTCGTTGCAGTCGCATGCAGTGGCTCGACCGAGCCTTCGGCTTCAGCCTTCGCCCCCGTAAACGCGCGTGATTCGGTGACGCAGCACTCGGGCACGCACCGCGCCCGGCGAGGGCTCACGGTCGTCCCGATCACGAAGATCTTTGTGATCGTCCAGGAAAACCGCTCGGTCAACAACTTGTTCAATGGTTTTCCTGGCGCCAATACGCAGAGCTGGGGAATGTTTGGCAGCACCTATGTCCCGCTGCGGAAAGACCACATGGCGGTGGCGTTCGATCTGTATCACGGCCTCAATGGATTTCAAACTGATACCGGTTGCCCTCACGAGCCCTCCCAAATCCCCTGGTTTTGCCCAATGGATGATTTCACGTATCCGGCGGGTAGCGGTTCGGGCGGCGGCACCTGCGGCGGCAGCGGCTCCGGGTCCGGCTATTGCGACGCGTATGCGTACGTCGGAAAGGAGTACACGAAACCCTACTGGGCCATGGCGGAGCAATATGTGTTTGGCGATGAAATGTTTCAGTCACAGCTGGACGGCTCGTACACTGCGCATCAATACTTGGTGGCCGCCAACGCCGATAGCCGGGTGAATTTCCCCCATCCTTTAGACGAGACTTGTAAGGGCACTTCAACACCCGAGGTGAACTGGATCACAGATGCACGGAATTTGGGCAGCGATCCAACCTACAAGAACGCGTGCCTGAAATATACCACTACCATCGTAACTGAGCTGGGCAATAAGCAGTTGGACTGGCGCTATTATAACGCCAAGCCAATTAGCAGTTCGGGCCTGCCATATTGGGATCCATTTTTCTACATCACAGCTGGGGCGACCTATGGGTACGGTCATGACGTTCGCAACCCGTGCCAGTTCCTAACAGACATCGGGAAGAGCAAATACACGCCGAGCGTAACGTGGATAACCCCCTCCTATGAAGACTCCGATCATTCCGCGGGAACCAAAGACTACTTTGGGCCGGATTGGGTTACGGCGGTTGTGAATGCAATCGGACAGAGCAACTATTGGAACGAGTCCGTGATTTTTATTACCTGGGACGACTGGGGCGGATGGTACGACCATGTTCAGCCGAAGTACGCTGACTATGACGGTTTGGGCATGCGGGTGCCCTTCATCATCATTTCACCATACATAAAGCCAAGCACCGGGTCAACGAACATCGTGACGCACGTTCAATACGAGCAAGCGTCGATTCTAAAGTACATCGAGGACCTCTTCGGCATGAGCTCGATATCGAACGCCGATTCGCGAGCAGCCGATCCGGGGGACGAGACGTTTTGGCAACTCAAGGCGACGCCTCGACCGTTCACTGCGTTCTCCCCGTACCCCGAGGGATATGACTGTTCCGCTGAAGGTTCGCCGGATAACGACTGACGCAGCCGTAGCGTAGAAGGAGCAGCCGCAGCAAGGGATTTGCAGCGGCTGTTCTTACTTAAGGCTTCATGGGTACGCAGTGGGACGGGAAATATCAGGCCATCGGAGATGACGAAGTGACAGGATGGCGAAGACGATAGGTGTTTGTGGCCCCTGCTCGGTTGCAAAGAGCTGTTTCGGAGAGCGATGATTCAAGGATTCGAGTATGAACCCGGCACGGGTCGCCGAGAGTACTTGGCGCATGTGCATGCTGAGGCTCGAGCCGCTGGGATCAACGGGCCGGACGAGAATGGGGCGTTTCCGGGCACGTGGCTCAACCTTCTCTTCGACGAACCGATTGTTATAGTGCCCGATACAAACGTGCTGCGTCAGGATATTGACTCGGCTTGCCGGCGCAATGGTCGAGGCGTACTCATCGCGGCCGCCAATAGCGGCATATTTCGTCTTATCTGTGCCGAACATGTGATTAATGAGGTAGAGCGGCAGCTCGCAGAGTGGGCCGGTTATCAGACCGCATCGGTTGACAATTACCTCGATCGATGGAACAGCGAATATTTGCCCCTCCTGCACGTCGTTCGCGGGGAAGGGCTCCCACTGAGTGTATTGTCCTCGGCGGAACGTCGTCGAGTTGACGCACTCAATGAGCCGAAAGAAGATATTGCGTCAGTCGCGCTGGCGCTCTCGCTCGGGGCATTCTATCTCACTAAGGATGCTCGCGCGTGGGAAGCCGTCTACGCACGGCCCGCCAACACCGATGACCTGTATCGCTGGCTAGCCGCCCTACAAGAAGGCGGAGACGCGGGCCAGCTCGGGCGATTGGCGCACACCTCGACTTCTCTGACCGTGCTTGGAATCGCGGGCATCGGCCACCTCGCGAAGCAACTGTGGCAAAAGGCACCGTGGATCGTGGCGGCGCTCGGTGGCGTAGCCGCACTAGTGGCGCTCCGTACGCCTCGCGAGCGCTATCAACGTATCGCTAATGTTCTCGGTCAGGGGTTCCACGTATTTTCTGAAGAGATCTATATGCCACACTACGAACTCAGTCGGCGCTTCCAGCAGCGTGCTCCAGAGATACCACCCTGGGACGAACTCGAGCAATCGAACCGCCGGGATGACGTTCTCGCGCGCGCATGTATGTACCATCTCGCTCGAGCGAAGACCACTCAAATGACAGCCGAGAAACTCGCGCGAGAACTGCGGTACGACCTCACGATTGGTCGAGATGCGCAGCGAGTGCGCGAAATTTTAGATAAGCATCCGCACTGCTTTTACAAGCCCTACAGAGGCGAATGGCAGGTTGGGCATGCACTGACGGCCTTGCAGAAGACGTCGGAGTAGAATATCACGGCCCCGTCATCTCCTGATCAAGGATTTCTGGAGCCCCGACGCGTGCGCGCGCGTTGCGACTCTTGAAAACCCACCCCGGCTGACGCTGTACCGTGCCGCGATAGAGAACATCATTAAGGCCGTTTACTCTCTCGCGACCATTCCGATCATCTTTGCCGGCGCGCTACTGTGCGCGCATTTCGGAGGCCGCGGGATCGCCTCAAATGCGTCTCTCGGCACATCTCCTAGCCCCGCGCTAAGCGCGTCAGCAACACTCATGCCAAGCGCGTCGCCGACCGCAACGCAAAAGTCAAGCAATAGACAATGGAACGGGACGAGTCTCCTTTGAGGCCGAAGGCCGGTACCTCTCCAGCTATCTGCGGCATAACTCAGGGCTGCACGTCACGGACTCCACGTTTATTGTTGTGAAGTCCGAGTTAGCCGGGTGACAGCGCATTCTGCCGATCCCCGCTGCAGCGACGGCGTTGAACCCAACGTCAACGATTCGTGCGGAGAATCCATCAATTACCAATCCAAATAAACGCCGCCGGGGCGTGCGTATTGAACTGAATCGCGTCGTACGGCGAGGCTAGTGTTAGGCAAACTACCTGGCCCGCGAGCAGCGTTTGCGCCACACCGCTGTTATACTGAAACGTCCCACCGCTTGCGTTTGCCTTGAACATAACGAACGACGGACCGTAGTAACTCGTACCACTGTGTGCGCCTTGGGTGGCTGCAGAGTAAGCGACGCCAATCGTGATGTTCGCAATCGTGTTGATGGTTGTGCTCTGGTCGTTGTAGCCAACACAGTTCGTGACGTATAGTCTAGTCACTGTGCCAGTAACGAGAATCCCGCCGCCAGCACTAACGTCGCAATTGCTAATTGATACAGTAGCGGCGGACCCAGTAATAGAAACCGCGCCCCCAAGGAGTCCAGCCATGTAGCAATTCGAAATCTGAACAATTCCCGGGCTTCCAGAAATCAGGACTCCATACTCTGAAGCTGCCGAGCCCGTAGTACCAGTGCTATTTCCAAAGTTAGCACCCGCGTAAGTTGGAGCAAGGTTTACGCTATCAATGGTTACTAACTGAGCGTTTCCTGAAATGCAAACATTCGCGGTGCCATCGCTGCCAGATTTTGTCCCGACTTGGCTAATCTGGCCCCCGATAATGCTGACGGACTCGCAGGTTCCAATCTGCACGCCGTACTGATTGAGCTGGGCCATTCCAGAGTGATGGATGTCGTCGGTGACGTTCGAGAATATCATGTTATTAACGAGCGTCACAGGCCCGATATTGGAAGCCGCTCCGCCTTTCGAGTCAATGAAAACGATTGGTGCACCGTTGGTTGAGTCCTGGCTTTTATTGATGGTGTTGTTGGAAAACGTCTGATCGAAGATTGATCCGGCTGAAGAACTCGGCTGTAAGTTGACGCAGGAGTTGATGCACTCAATGTGGCAGGACTCGATGGAGTTTTCTACCGTTTGGCTGCCGATTCCAGTTCCGTTAATATCGGAATAATCAATGCCATAGTTCCAGCCGGTAATGTGGAGTTCGCGTATTGTGTTTAGATTGCAGGCTTCCGGGCTGCTGCCGCCGATAGAGATACATGCGGTGGTGGTTCCATTCAAGTTCGCGCCGTTGAACTCGCTCGGGCCGGAGATCTCGCAGTTGATTCCCGCCAATAGAATTGCTGTGAAGTTGGGAGGCACCGGAATGTTCGACGGCTGGTAGTTAATTGTACAGTTACGGAGCCCGACAGCCAAGCCTTGGATATTAACAGCAGTCGTGCAGCCGTTGAACGTGCACCCGTCTGCGCCGGCGTTGAAGTAGTTTAGGTACAGGACGGTGTCGAGAGCATACTGGGCGTTTACCCACTGAAAGGCGATGTTCCTGAAGTACGTTCCGCCGGACGTATGCGAAGCGCTGAGATAGAATAACGTGGATGGCACGGTTGTGCTGCCGTCGCTGATCAAGAAGTGATAGTATTGCTCTCCGCTGTCGTAGCCGCCCGTACCTAGCGCCTGCATAATGACGCCTGGCGGAACGGCTATGCCGGCGGGAACGCCTGTGCCGCTGGGAATGGCATTGACGGGGAATTGGAGCTGCGGAATCCAGGCGTATCCGCCCTGGTTGCCAACGGTGGGTGCGTTCATCACCGTAAACAGCGAGGAGAGCGCGGTAGTGTTGGCTGAGGCGATTCCGCCAACGGTCATGCCGAAGTCCACGGCGTTGTAAACGGTGTTATTGTCGCTTCCGGCCCAGGTCGTCCAGGAAGTCGCACCTGACGGATTGGTGTAGTAGTGGATAGACCCATCGGGGTTTTGGACTGTTGCGTAGGCCGGCAAGGAATTGTTAAAAAGCCCCCACGGCGGCACATTTAGCGGATTATACTGAGCATTATAAGTGCGGAACATGTGGGAGTTACCGCTGGTATCGGTGACCTCCTGATCCGTGTGAAATACACTACTCGTTTCGCTAGGCTGAAACTCAACCGCAGGATAGCTGTTGACGACTGGAACATTTGGCATTTAGCTCACCTTCCTTATTTGTTTCGGCTGCTTGAGTATGATGGGATTACACAGGTCTTTCGTCTGGCGCGCTTTGGTTATTGGACCAGTCGCTAGAGTGGGTGCCTTCGACGGCTGCCAACGTGGCCAGATCATTATAGGGGTAACGACAAAGAGAGTGCGTACGTCAAGTTTGTGAAAGCCAAATTGCAACGCAAGTGACGTGGACGAACTCGTTACCGCTCGCCGCGTTGCCCTCTGCCGAGAGATAGGTAGCCCCCGTAAGCTCGGAGTGCCCGCCGGGAACGTAGATCGTTTCCGCGCCCAGGGCCTTTATCTCCTTGCAGTGAATGGCGACGCTGTCTATTTCCCAGACAAAATGGTGCGGATTTGTGTCCTCTGCATCCACGGTATCTCTTCCAGTCTTGCGCTTTCAAAAGCGCGTCTTTCTGCCGGTAACATAGCAGGGCCCGGCCTGAGTCGGTGGGCGGCGATGTTCGCTATCCGATCTTGTCAGTTTGGAGCGCTAGGCCCACTGGTTTGGCCGGTCGATCACGAGTGCCCTTGTGGATAACTGGCTATTACAAGCTAGTCTCCTTGAGCCGCTGGCGTTCAAATGCGAAGCCTGCCTCGATGCCCTTCTTTATCTAACGCACGTGAAGCACGCGTCTAGGGATCACGCTCGATAAGATCCTACCGAAAGATATCTCCGACATGCGTTTGTGGACTAGCTGATTTAAGGCGAGCTTAAGACTTGCCGCGCATCCCTGCCGAATTGCAGGCTTAGGGGTGCGAGCAGCCGCGAAACGAGTCGCCGTGTTGCTAAAAAGGCGCGAAGGAAAATGGCGCAGATTGCTCCAGAAGCACCCAATTCCCTTTACGGAGGCATCCGGCGCGGGCCCGAATCTGGTGCCCTGTGTCTTGCTCCCGCGGTCTGGAGTCAGCGCGCGAGAACGACCAAGTCGGCTTTAGGGCAATAGCGGAGGGGAGTACGCCGTTCCTTCCGGGTTATAGAGGCCTTTGCTGATTTGGCGGCTTGACGCTGTGATCGAACCTGGTGCAAATTCGACGACTACCTCGTTTCCACGGTTAACAACATAAAGCCAACCTTGCTGGTTGACCGTCAGCCCTACGGGAAGGTCCATATCGTCCGTAATGGTTTGGTACGGCTTATTTTGACCGGAGCGATACTCCTCAACATTATCGGCGGCCTCATTCGCTACGTAGAGAGTCCCGTGTGCATCAACGGTAATGCCTACGGGAGTAGTCACACCGTTGGTGATCTCCCTTGACGGCGACTTGCTACCGGGAGCAAACACTTGAACGTTCGGGCCGCTGCTCGGGTAAAGGTTCCCGACGTACATATTCCCGGATTGGTCAATTGCGATGCCATCCGGATATGTTATCCCTTTCGTGATCACCGTATGGGGCTTCGTCGAGCCTCGCAAATACTCGGTGACGTTTGGGCCGTAGATGTTCGTTACCCAAAGGTTCCCTTTGCTATCGATGGCACAGAACGCAGGGGTATTAATCCCTTTCGTTATGATCTTGGATGGTTTCGTCTCACCAGCTGGATATTCTGCAACCCAACCATCGTCGTCGACGACGTAGAGCGTCCCTTTGCCATCCAGGCACATGCCGACTGGAAAATCGAGGCCACTGGAAATGGTCTCTATCGGGCTGGGGTCTTTGGCGCCAGCGCGGTACACTTTCACGTCATGGGCTTCTCCATCATTGCTGACGTACAATAGCGTACCCGAATGCGCATATCGCGCTGATTTCGCCGCGTTTTGCGGCATCGCGCCGACAGGCGGCTGCGAGCCCCCACACCCTGTCAACAGTACCGCGGCCACGCACCTCGTAAGTGCACAGCGACCAAAACCTGAAAGCCTCATCCCCTGCCTCCTGAAGTCTGAACGAGTGGGAGCCTCAAAAGGTTCGCCGCGGCGGAGCCTAGTCCCCGGCCCAGCTATTCGGGCGATCAAGCCGCCCGGACACAACTCGAATGATCGGTGACCGACCCTTCATCGAATCTGAACCTAACTTCCACGAATCTCAAACCCGTCTTGAATGGACGCAAACGTAACATGAAAACTAGCGAAAAGCCGACCGGTTTGGTCGTCCTAATGCCGACTCGCGGAGCCGTTTCGATCGAAACCATGCCCTGCTTGCGAGAGCACCTCGACGCGTTCCCTAGCAAACTCTTCACCGCATTCCGTAAGGAGGTGGTGACGGCACGGAATGAGCTTGCGAAGGCAGCACGCGACCTCGATCCCGAGAGGCTCGACTTCGAACCGAAGTACTGCTTCCTCACCGATGACGACCACTGGTGGCCTGCCGGACATATCAGCCGGTGTGTGGACATTCTGGAAGCGAACCCTGACGTTGACATGGTCGCGGGTATCTATAGCCTTCGGCAGGTGGGTGTGTTGCCGCGCCTCTACACATTCGACCCGACCACGCCCGACGAGTTCACGATGCTCGAATACAAGAACGGTGAACTCGACCAAGCCAGAGTTGTAGGCCGCGCCTATTGCCCGTCAGATAGCGCGGACGGTAAACTCATGACGCTCGCCTTCGCTGAGCCGGGTTGGTGCGTCGTGCGAAGGGACCTATTCGAGCGACTCGGACCTGAGCCGTTCAACCGGATACCGTTCGCGGAGTTCGGCATGGACAGCGGCCGCGAGTTCCTGAGTGACGCCGAGAGCTTTTGCGTTCGCGACTTGACACCGGGTTCCGCTCATTGTTTGCCGCCACAACACGCGCGCGCACGCGCGCGTACCTTATATACTCTTAGTAGCATTGTCTCAAAAAAAGTCGCGGCATGCCCGAACAAGTGTATCGGCAAGGTATGAGCCGGACAAGTGTATCGGTAAGGTATGAGCCAAACACTTGTCACGCGAGACACTTGTCACAGGCCGAACGCTTCTACAAGCCGACTCGTCGAGCGAGACGCGTGCTGCCCTTCCCGCCTGGGAGTTTAAGCGTACTCCGCCGGGCCTTTTTCGGTCCATCGCCTGGCGGCTAATTACGAGTACCTGGAAGCCGTACGGTTTTGGAAAGTCCAGCCCTCGGGACATGTCACAAGCTCGCACGAGCCCTCAGCCCAATTCCCGCACTCATCCGCAACAGAGTTTCCAGAGCCCCAACGCGCGCGCGCGTATCACGACTGTCAACCCCCACTTTTGCCACGCGTCATCACCAAATCGTACCGAACACTTGTCGCAAACACTTCACGACCCCGCGTCGCCACCAGACCAGCGGTGCGGTAGCCTTGTAGTCAAGGTGCCGACCCGCTTCCGATCGCATCAGCCCTTGCGGCATCGCGCCCGGCGCGCCGAAGCGTAGGCGTACCCCAGTTGTCGTACATTCAGAAGCCGCTGAAATGCTTCCGAGTCGATAATTCGCATCTCAACGTCGGACAGGTACACCATCCCATAGAGGGGGTCCTGAATGTACTTGTATTTCGTTTTGATGCTCATTTCAACTTGCGATAGCCAGTTGCTCTAACGATGTTTGCACCTGGGGAATGAGCGCGGCTAGCCGTCGTGTCCTGTCGCCGACCATCGCTGCGATCTGGCCGTCAGTCAAATCGGCACGCCGCAAGAAGTGGACTGACGCGAGCAAACCTAGCCAGTCCTCCCGAGAAGCGCCGTCGCGGGGACTCAGAGCGACCTTAAGACCATCGAGCCTGATACGAAAGGTCGCACTCAGTGGCCTTATACGGGGTTCGAGCGCCTCGATGAGTCGGGATGCCTCGTAGTAATCGTCTGCGAGTCCCGTGGAGTAAGGACCAACGCCATGCCAGGCAAAATTGTAGCCAAGGTCGACGCCTACTTCTTGAGCGAGATAAACAGCGTCTTGCATAAGACGACGTTGCCCACCGGACTGCACTGACAATTCGACTCCAAGCGCGTGAAGGGTTGCGGCGATGACGTTCAGACGTGGCTCCATTAGGCGGCACCTCAAGTGGCGATGTTGCTGTCAGTCCTAATAGACCTCGACGCTTGCGAATTACTTGCCGCCAGCTGTGCAGACGACTCGATTAGTCGTGCATGACTCAACACTTTCTGTTTATATCCATGCACGATGTCTTCACAGGCGCCCTGTGCATATCTTAGCCTGTGAAAAGTGGGGATAGTGTGGCTAAGATGGAAAGCGAATTTAGCCGGTGATGATAGAGGCGCGGGGCTATCTACTCCGTACGCTGTTGCCCCGTTTCGGGATCGATTGCGAATGGATTTCCGCCGGAAATGTACATACACTGCCGGGGACAGCTCAGGGCTGTATCGACGCAGTGCATTTTGGCGGGATTGCTGATTGTGCCCCAGTCTGTTCCCAACTCGACGTTCTCCCAGCGAATCGTAACGTCGCGTTCGGTGAGCTTGCAGTAAATTTCGCGATGGGCCGGGGTTCGGCGTGGCATGATTCAGCCTCCGTTGAGCGCGGCATTGGCCCTCTTCTGCCCATCAGCATAGGAGTCTCAAGTTCGATGTTCACGGACCCTTACGAGCCAATACTGAAGGCCCCTGAGCACGATCCGCTCGCAATCTTCGCCGGTGTGTCGTACACTGCGTATCGGAAGAAAGAGCGACTTGACCGGACGCTGGAGATATTGAGTCGCTTCGACATGGGTCGGCATGTTGGAATAAGTGGCTTCGAGCTTACGGCTGCTTTGGCCGTCCCGATGGTGCAGGAGGCAGTCATGAGACTCGGCGCGTTCGGAGAAGGTTGCTCGGACTTCAGGGAAGGAAACAGGGCGACAGAGGCGGCGCAGCGGTATTTGCGTGAGAGCGACGCAGCCGTCGTCATTGTGAACTACTTCACCGACGCAGCGCGGCTTGCAGAAAAGAACTTGATCGACTTAGACATGTTTTTTGATGCCAGGTCGTACCTCGCCACGTTGGCGATTCCCGCCGCTATAGCTCTGATTGAGGCAGAAGGTCGGCACTACAACTTCGGCGCCTTGCAAAGTTTCGTCCGAAAAGCTCAGGGCTACCTAGCCAGGAACCCGGTCACATAAGCCGCGCCGCCCTACGTTCGCCAATCCAGAAATCGGATCGGTGAAGTTTTCGGTCGCGTCTTGTGTCACAGGCTGACCAATGCACAGTCGGGAAGTCCGCCGTAAGGTGGACTGGAAGAAACTCATAGCGAGTCTTGTCTGGGTCGGCGGAATCGGCGCCCTTGACATTGCCTATATATTCGGGCACGGCCTCGACCCTACCGCAATCGTCACCGGGATGTTTGCGTTGGCTCCAGCGTGGGCGTATATCGGGAAGGACGTTTCCCTTTCGTTCTTCGGGCAGAAGCTCGAGATTAAAGGGTCCGACATTGCTTCGGCAACGGCAGAGGTCGCTCGCGCCGCGCCTGCCGCAATCGAGCAGGTTCGCAAATTGCCAGAGCTTCCAGTCCCCGCAGAGCCAACGACTGAATGGCCGAAGGGGCTCCCGCCTTACCGGCTCAGCATATTCGGCGCCGAGGACGTCGAGCACGCTAACTTGTCGCGCGTGATTACGATAGACCCTAATCTGGCTCTTGTTTCACTCCGTATCGAGATCGAGCATCGGGTAAACGCAATAGCGGGCTTAGTTGACCTCAAGCCGCAGCGGTCGCTGACACAGACAGTGCAGGCTTTGACAAAACTAGAAGTATTCACCCCAGAGCTTGCGGACGGGCTGGAACGTCTCATCCGTTACGGAAATGCAGCCGCGCATGGTGCGACGATCGTGGAAGCACAGCCGGTACGCGTCACCGAGGTCCTCGAAACGCTCGACGCAATAATCTCGCAGCTCAAGAAGCGCCGCTAAACGGAGAACGCCGATGTGTGAAATGGCGTACGCTGCCAATAATGCAGAGAGCCCTGAGCAACTCGCGGCGATCCTCGACGTCGTCAGTGACGTGCTTGGTGTGCCCGCATTGGCCGGGAGATGCAGGCTTCTCGAAGCAGAGGAAACGACGCTACAGCACGTAATCGACGCAATGGGCATTGCCGGTGCTTTGTCTTCTCTGTATCTGCTTGCGGGCGGCCCTGCCATGCCGGAGCTTTATGAGCGAATACAGAAGGTTGCCCCGAATCGAAAGGTAGACGTGCATTTTGAGGCACGTCGCGATGGGTTACCCACTATTCAGCACATTACAGGCGCGACTACTCCAAATGAAGCGCTCCCCGCGATCGTAGAAGACTCTAAGCGCGAAGTGCCGGATCCGAAGCCATTTCGTTGGTGGATTGAGGAACGCTGGATGACGCGCGAGGAATGGGAACAGCGCGGGTGTCCAGACCCATAAACTCTATCACCGGGGCATTCCAAACAGTCCGGTTCCTCGCTCGTTCTACCAAACACAACTCGAATGATCGGTGAACATTCCCTCATCGAGTCCGAGCCTAACTTCAACGAGCGTAAACACTGCGCGAATGGACGTAAACACAACATGAATGAACAGCCTAAACCGGTCGGCATCGTCGTCTGTATGCCAACGCCCGGTTGGAAATGGTTCGCCCGGTTCTTGAGCCCGACGGTTACAACCTACAAGACGTATAAGCTGCCGCAGAACTTCCGACAGTCGCGGACAATGGAAATACAACGATCCGATCGCGATGCACGGGCGGCGGGTTCCCGGCGACCAGCCGCCTAAATGGCATGCACGCAGTTGGAATATGCTGCTGCGGGATAAAGCCTACTTGCCAACGGCTAAGAAGTGACTTGCCGTGCCAGCGATGGACGCGGTTTCCCCTGGTGACAGCGTATACGCACCATCCGTGAGATAGGTGTTGTTTCCGTCGATCGTTACGTCGCCTGCGTTTTTGATGTAAAACGCGATCGGTCCATACCAACCTTGCGACACGTTGGCCCACGCAATGTTATACGTGATGGGGTTTGACGGCGGTGGCGTCGTGCTTTGGAGGACCGTGGCCTGATCGTTGTACCCAATGCAGTTTATAACTCGCAAGTCGGTCCCGCTGGCCGTGACATAGAGAGCGCCAGTCGCATTATTCGTCAGGTTGCACGAATCCACGACCACATAGGTGACGCCGCTTTCGACGCTGATGCCGTACGGTTGACGCGGTGGACCTGGAACGGTGTTCTTCCACAACTCGTTGACGCCCGAACAATCTGCCCCGACAATCGTCACTTGGGAGCCGGCAAGCACGGCGATTCCTGCTCCCACAGCAGGCGCCGTCGGAGTTTGACCGTTCGACGAATATTGCCCTCCGACGACGACGATGTTTTGCCCGGCGCTAACCTGAATGCCAGCGTTGCCCCAACCGTACGCAGAGCAGCCCGTGAAGTAAATCCCCGCGACGTTACTGGGCGAGGCGCCGGAAGGCACGCTTATCACAACGCCGGGTGTACCGGAATCCGCGTAGTTAGTCGCGGCGAAGGTACAACCGTCGAAATGCACGTCGTTTATCAGATAGCTCGTTGCGCTCGGCTCAATTGTGACCGCATTCTGAACGGCATTAATCAACACACCGCTCACGTAGACGCCAACCAGCCCTGGTGACCCCGTGCCCACCATGCTGATGCCGACAGCAAAGTCGGTGATATGCGTGCCGGTGATGAAGTGGCCGTTGTTGTTCGATATCAGGGCGATGGCCGTACAGCCCGACGGACCGGGCGGTGTATGGTTAGCGGGCACCTGGTAGATCACACAATTCGTGACGAAGTCTTCAGAGCCGCCCAAAGAGATCATTGTCTGGTCGTCGAGAGGATCTCCGTCAACGTACTGATAATTGTAGTCGATCCAGCAATCAAGCAGACCGCAGAATTCGCAATGGATTTCGGTCTGGAAAGCTGTTGGGCAGTTATGGAAGTAGACGCGCTCGCACGTAACGGCGTCGCTTGTCAACACATTTATCGCGATCATTGGTGCCGAAATCGCAGTCTGAGACGCGAAGGAGAGGCGAAGGTCACGGAAGCGGACGCCCTGACCCCCGCCGGCGCCGGTCACGTTGAAAATATTTTCGACCGCCTGCTGTTCAAGTTCAGTTTGACCCGAGACGCCGGCAATGATGATCCCTACGCCGGACCCGGGGCTGATGGGGATAGGACCGCTTAGCTGAAATTGCCCTGCGGGGATAACGATTGTCCCACCGCCCGCGTCGATGGCCGCAGCAATAGCGTTGCTCAGCGCTGCTGTGTTGTTGATGCCGCCGCTCGGGTCCGTCGTGCTTAAGCCGTAGTCGACGGCGTTGTAGACGTTGTTGTTACCGCTTCCTTGCCACGCCGAGGTGGTCCACGGGCTGCTTCCGGAGTACGTAAAGTAGTGGATGGAACCGTCCGGATTCTGGACGGTTGCGTAGGCCGTCGTAACGCCGACGCCAACAAACTCCCACGTATCGGGGGCCGCGAGCGTCGCGCCGTAGACCCTGAACATTTGGGTGATCGGCGCTTCTAACCCCACCGTATTAACTACCACTCGATCCTCGTGATACACTCCCGGATCGCCAACGGTTATCGTATATGTACTGCCGGGGTTCGCCCCCGAGGCCATGAGATCTCCCATGATAAAAATCTCCTTTTGAATTCTCTGTAAAGAAAATATAGAGCCCGCGACAGTTCGAAAACTCGCTTTCGGCGTGACGAACTGGCGGACGTTCATCGTAACGCCGTGAAAGTAACTCGCGCAATAGGCCGGGTTCTCAGATTGCAGCGGTAAAATAAAAGTGGTTTGCGTTCTAGGGTGCACTGTTTTATGCCGATCTGGAATAGAACCGGCTCCGCGTACGATCCCGGGTCCCATCATCGGATATGCCTTGATTGTATTCCGGCAACTGGGGGAGTCGGATTTTCGCCCCTACCTACGCGTCTGAAAACGCGCGACCGTCAAAAAAACGCTCAGGGCAGCAGTGCGGGGTAATAAGCGATGCCGTTCGGCTCGTCTAGGCCGATGCTGATTTGCCGCTTCAGTGGCGTGAGCGACCCACGTGCAAACTCGACAACTGTGCTGTTTCCTATATTGCTAACGTAGGTCATGCCCTTTTTGTCAACGGCTACGGCTCCAGGATGATCAATGGCTTTCGTAATCGTTTGGAACGGATCGCTTTGACCGGACCGATACTCGGCGACAGTGTTTTGGTACACATTTGGTACGTAGAGGATCTCGTTTGAATCGACGGTGAGGCCCATCGGTGAGGTAACGCCGTTGAAAATCGTTCTCGAGGGCGATTTGCTTCCGGGAGCGTACACTTGCACGTTCTTCTGCTGGGCGCCGGGTCCGTTCCCGACGTAGAGGTTCCCGGAGCGATCGATTGCGACGCCTTCTGGGGACGTGAGGCCATTGGTGATCACGGTATGCGGCTTCTCCGAGCCTTTAAGGTACTCGGTTACATTGGGACCACCGGCGTTGGCAACCCACAGGTTCCCTTTTGCATCGATCGCGCAGTAGAGCGGTTCGCTTACGCCCTCTGTGATCATCCTCGATGGCGTCGTCTTCCCAAGCGGATACTCCGAAACCCAACCGCCGCTAGCCGCATTATTGGCCACGTAGAGCGTTGCCTGATCATCAATGCAGTCACCAATTGGAATGTCAACGCCGTCTGAAATCGTTGCTAGCGGCGCAGGGTCGCTGGCTTTTGCCTCGTACACTGTGATGTTTTCAGTTCCAACGTTGGTTGCATAGAGCAGCGGTGCGGTAGCCTTGTATCCCGGTCGCGGCGTGGTCTGCCCTAGCGCTGGGATTCTTGCAGTTACCGGAGCGCCTTGAATCGGCACGCCGAGTGGCGGCTGCATCCCGCCGCAGCCAGCGAGTATTACCGAAGCGACGCAACTCTTCAGCACGTAACAGCCAAAACCTGAAAGCCGCATCCCCTGCCTCCTGAAGTCTGAACGAGTGGAAGCCTCAAAAGGTTCGCCGCGGCGGAGCCTAGTCCCCGGCGCGGCCATAATGCGAAAGACCGCCGGCCACAGCGAGAATGCGCAGGCCCGTTGAAAGCCTGCGCACTGCAATCGCTGACGCGTCTCTAACGCGTCTCCTTAGAACGAGGCTGCGTTGTTGGCGTTGACGAGCACGAATTTCGCATCATCGCCGGCGCCGTTGGTCGACTCCGAGGCTTCGAACTGCCACGTCTGCTTGAGATAGTCGCCGACTTTACGCGTCACCGGAGCCGTCTTCGCCTTGGCCATCGGGATCGTGATCGTGAGGCTGTACGGGAGCGCCGTGTCGATGTTGTCGACGGAGTCGATCGTAATGACGAGCGGCGCCGGCAGAATGTCGCCTTGCGGTCCAGTTGAGCCCGGAGCACCCCAGAACTGCTCGAGCATCGTTTCGGTCTCGAAGGCCAGATCCAGAGATCCGGTGACCTTCGTGACCATCTCGGGCAACTGCGCGCGATAGCGGCCGTTGCCGTAGCGCGGATAGTCCGTGACCAAGCCGATGTCGATATCGAGCGAAATGGCTTGCACCGACGAGTCGATCGGGACACCGTTCATCGTGACGGCGTTGCCGGGTGTCGTAAAGACGAAGCCACGCAATGTCGAAAACGTCGGCGACGTCGGGGAGCTGACATTTGCTTCGCCTTGGTACTCGACGGTACACATCGCTTCGATGATCGACTTGGGCGTGATCTTGAACGACAGTTTCCCGATCTTGGCGCCAAAGGCGTTCTTTGCCGAGATGATGTCGTTGAGCTGCGCGGTGAACGAGTTGCGCGGCGACGCGAGGGTGAATGTGTGGTCATAGGCGTCGACGAGCGACGCGTTGACGACGGCGACGTCGGCAGCGTGCGTCTTAGTGAAATACGCAAAGAACTGCGTTGTGGTCACCGCGCGCACCACGACCGTCTCAGCCTGGCTCGACGTGTCGACGGTAAGCGACTGCCCTTTTACGATGTTGGTCATCGAGGCCGGGGTCGCCCAGCCGTTTCCGATCCCTTGAGCATCCGACAGAAGTGGAAGACGCGATCGGCGACCCCTCCAACGCGCGCCTGCGTATCACGGCTGTCAAGCCCCTTCGCATCCGAGTAGGGCGAGAATGGCGCCGGCGCGGGTTCAATTTGCACGACCCGTCACCACATAGCACCGAACACTTGTCGCACCTGAACGGAAACGCGAAGGTGCGGCCGCGGGGGTCCCCAGATCAACGGGCGGCGGCAAACAGGGTGTGCGGAAGCAGCAGTTAGGGGCGCCGCTGCGTGCGAGGAATGAGCACTAGGACATGCCGCGAGGGACTGCTTTGTAGTGCGTCGTAATCGCGCGCGCGTGTCGGGGCTCCGGAAATCCAAGGCGTTAAGGACCACAGTGAAGGCGCTTTCGTTAAACGAGCGCCTTCACTCCATGAACTCGGGACGGTTGGCAACGTCGGCCTCGCCACCGAAGCCGTTGACGCCCTCGGTAGGGGCTCAACGGTTCTCAGAATGCGCCCGGCGTTGCCGATCGTTCCGACTGCATCATTTGCCTGTCCAAGTAAACGCCGCCGGGGCGTGCCCGTTGAACTGAATCGTGTCGTACGGCGAAGCTAAGGTCAGGCAAACCACCTGGCCGTTAACCATTAGCTGTGCTGCGCCGCCGTTCACTTGAAATGTCGAGCCGGTGCCGCCTGCAGTGAACATAACGAACGATGGGCCGTAGTAGCTCGTTCCGCTGTGAGCGCCTTGAGTTGCTGCCGAGTAAGCCGTTCCGGCAGTAATGTGTGCGAGCGTGTTGATGGGCGTATTTTGGTCGTTGTAGCCTGTGCAGTTCGTGACGATAAGGCTTGTCGGCGTGCCGGTAACAGAAAGCGCACTTGCACCAAACGCGCAGTTTGTTAGACGTACAATCTGCGGGTTTCCCGTAATGGAAACCGAATACCCGCTCGTTCCCGACATAAAGCAGTCGGTGACTTTAACGATCTGGGGGTTTCCTGAAATCAATAAGGCGTATTGTGATGCTGCCGAACCGGAGGTGCCGGTGCTGCCTCCCGAGTTGGCACCGGGATACACGCCGTTTAGATTAACGTTGGTAACCGTTACCGAGGCGGGGTTGCCCGAAATGCAGATGTTCGCCGTACCATCGCCGCCCATGGTCGTCCACATTGGCTAATCCGCCCTCCGACAATACTTACGGCGCCCCACGTGCCGATCTGTACGCCGTACTGATTCGTTTGGGCTTCTCCGCTATAGAGTTCATTGCTTGTAACGTTGGAGTAAATGGTATTATCAATGAGCGATATTTGATCGATATTGGTGGCCGTTCCGCCATTCGAGTCAATTAAGACGATCGGTTCGCCGTTGGTTGAGTTCTGTCCTTTCGTGAAAATGTTGTTGGTAAACTTCTGGTCGAATATCATCCCGAACATACCGCCGGCCGTATTTGGCCGGAGAAGTATAGCCGTGTTTTGAACGTCAACGTCGCACCCATCTATGAGGTTTTGCTGCGTCCCGCTACTGATTCCAGTGTTGTTGATGTCCGAGTAATCAATCCCATACGACCACTGGTAAATGTGAAGGTTACGGAGCACATTGAGGTTGCAATTGGGTGGGCCTCCGCCAATTGAAATACAAGTGCCCGTGGTGTTTAAGTTTTTACCAAGCATTTCGCTCGGCCCGGAAATTTCGCAGTTAATTCCGGACAGCCATATGGCTGTCGTGCTAAAGGTAGTGTGAAGACCCTCGCCGTAGTCTATCGTGCAGTTGCGAAGACCGGAGGCTAAACCTTGGATATACGCGGCGCACGGGGTATTAGTGAAAGTACACGAATCCGCGAGGGCGTTCCAAAGGTGTAGGCTTAGGCAAACGTCGTTGAAGTACCCTGGGCCGTTCCAGTTGAACGCCAAGTTCCTGAAGTACGTGCCGCCTGATGTATGCGCGCCGCTGCAGTTGAGAAAGATGAACGGTCCCGCGACCAGGGGGTCGTTAATCGAGAAGTGAAATGCCATGTTCGGGGTGCTCTGGCCGCCTGTACCCAAGCCTTCGATGATACACCCACCGCCGCCGCTGGCATCGGGCGGAACGGGGAGGCCAGTGGGCGTAGCGTTGACTGGGAAATTGTATTGCGGAATCCGCGCCACGCCGCCGCCCAAACCGGCGCTGGCGGTAGCGTTAACCATCCCCGTAAACAACGCGATGAGCGCACCTGTGTTGACTGAGGCGCTTCCTCCAGCGGTCGCCCCGAAGTCCACGGCGTTGTAAATGGTGTTATTGTCGCTTCCTTGCCATGCCGAGGTGGGCCATCCGTTGGTTCCGGAATACGTAAAGTAATGGATTGAACCGTTTGGGTTCTGAACCGTTGCGTAGGCCGCCGTAGCGCCCACATAACTCCACGTGCCGGAGAGGGAGTCGAACGTGGCACCATAGACGCGGAACATTTGGCTTGTCGACACCCCGGATACTGTAGTAACCACCAGCCGATCCTCGTGGTAAACGCCCGGATCGGTCGGGGGGGCTATCGTATACGTCGCGCCGGGATTTGGCCCCGACGCCATGAGATCTGTCATGATAAGGTCTCCTTTTGGTTTTGGGTAAAACCTTAGTGGCTTTTCAGGCTTTTTGGGAATGAGCAGATCTGCGGGGGCACTTCCCTTAAACCTCCGGCTGGAAGGCTCGCTGGAAACGGCTGTCCAGCGCGTCCGTCAGCACAAAGAGACTGCCCCCAACTGACTGCACGACTGTGACGCTTCCCTCGCCGTGAATGCGGACTGCGCCCGCAGCGCTTGCCGCCGTGCTGATCTCCGCGGCTGCCCCGGCGAACTCGCAGACGCCCGTTAGGACGTAAATCGTTCTTCCGTCGGCGCACCGCATCTCGTCAGCCGCGCGCTGCAATGCGACCTGGTTGGTTTTGTCATAGCGGAATCCCGGCGTTACGCTGCAGTTCCGCGCATTCAGAATGTCTGATTTCATTTCTCTTCTCCGCTAAATCTCGAATACTGTTTTGAAAGTGAATCGCAACGACTATTATCGCGTTCTTGCGCCTTTCCACGCGACGGTTCGTTTTGCCGCGGACCGCAAGCATAATCTCGCTAGCCTAATGTCGTCAAGGCAGTTCTTGCGAAAAGCTTTCTTGATCACAGAGTTGATCAGAACGCTGCGGTCCGGCACACGGAAACAAGAAATAACTGTGTCGAGTCCGACGAGCATTCAGCGCCGGTCAACAGATGAAGCAGGCAGCTTGGGTAAAGCGTGCCCCAATCTCGCCGCGTGTATCAGCTCATGCTCCGAATGTACCGTAGTCGATCACACGACGCCTCTGGGCATAGCTTGAAGCAGCCCTTGAACGCTCCGGGAACTGATCACCCTCTGGTCGAAGGTCTGATGCGGCCGATCCGTTGAGAAAATCAGGTAGCAAAGCAAATGAACAATTCAGTTTTCAACCCCGTGCTTGCCCTATGCGTCGCTGCTGCGCTGCTCACTGGCTGCCGCGGCTCGCAGCCGCCGATCCCCACGCCGGCCGCGATGCCGGTCCAACAGATGCAGTCAGGCTCTACAGCCTCGACGATGCCAGAGCTAAAGCCTGCCCACACGAGCCGGGGATACAAAACCACCGCCCCGCTGCTCTATGCAACAAACGTTGGGTATCAGGATGTCACGGTTTACCGGGCAACAGCTAAGGACCCTGCGCCACTGGCAACGATCTCAGACGGCGTCGTGATACCCGGCGGTGCCTGCATAGACGGCCAGGGTGCTCTCTACGTGGCGAATGAGCCCGCCAGTGGTGGTGGCTGGGTTTCGGAGTATCCGCTGGGCAAGACGAGGCCATCGACGATTATCACAGACGGCATAAATGAACCGGGCTACTGCGCGATCGATGCAAAAGGGAACCTGTGGGTTTCCAACGTCTACGGTCCCAACGTAACCGAGTACCTTAAAGGCTCAAAGAGGCCGCATACCGTGATCACGAAAGGCCTCGTGTACCCGGTCGGCGTCGCAATCGATCGTTCCGGTAACCTCTACGTCGGGAACGGATATGGCGCTTCGGAAAAAAACATCGAAGTTTACCCTCCCGGAAGCAAATCGCCGTCGAGAACCATCACGACCGGCGTTACATCACCGGTGGGCATCGCCGTCGACTCGAACGGGATCCTCTACGTGACAAATTTCGATCAAAACACTGTCGCGGAGTATCGGTCCGGTCAAGACCATCCGTTTCAGACGATTACACAGGCGATGGACCGCCCGGCAGGCGTGACTGTTGATAAAAAGCGCACGCTCTACGTTAGTAATATAGCATATGGTACGGTTGTCGAGTTTGCACCCGGGTCGCTCAAGCCACTCAAGCGGCAAATCAGCAAAGGCCTAAACGGGTCGTACGGCATCGCCTATTACCCCGCACTATTGCCTTGAGCGTGTTTTTCTTACGTCGAGCCATCTTTTAAGCAAGAACATAGCGTTAGAGCCTTGGGCTTCGAGCCCTAACTGGCGAGTTTCCAGAGCCTCAACGCGCGCGCGCGTACCATGCGGTTGGTCAGCGTGAGCTCGATCTGCTTTTCGACGGCTTTCTGCACGTCGATCGGCACGATCGCCAGGATGCACGCGCGCAGCCGCCGAGCACCTTGGTTGGCGACGAGCTCGTAGATGTCGCGCGGATCCTCGAGGCGGATCGTCTTGGCCCGGGTCGCGCGGATGTGCTCGACGTGAAAGGTCCGCTCCTCGCGCACGTTCGTCTGGAGATCCCAGGCGTAGGCTTGCACCGTGCTGTGGCCGCTGCGCTGCTCTAGCTCACGCACGCCAAACTGCACGTTGCCCCAGAGCTGGAAGATGGCTTCGGCCGCGCGGATCGACAGACCGGTGATCGCCGTTCCGCCGCGCGCGTACTCGTACATGGCCTTTTCGCACAGCTCGACGCGCGTGAACGCGTTGAGGATATTGTCCATGCAATCTTTCTCGTTGCGCGGGAAACGCTGCGCGACGATCATCGCCGCTTGGATCTCCGCGATCACGCGTTGGCTTTCGGCCTCGGCAACGGCGCTGAGCATAGCCTTCTGTGGCCTGTCAACGAAGGGGTTAAGGTTCGTGCCTGGCGCGGCTTCGCCGTTGGCTTTCGGCGGTGTGGTCGTGGTACTCATATCACTCTTTCTCGCTGCTGAGGCGACGCTGAAGTTGTGGGACGGTTCTTCATGTTTACGATCCGCGAAACGGAGTCTTGACCGATGCCAAAGCGCCTTCCGACTGCAGCTTGCGTCATCTGGCCGCTCGCATAGAGCGACCTTATCTCAGCGGCTTGCGCGAGGCTGACTTTACCGGCGCTTCGGCCTTTTTGCACTCGGTCGTGAACATTGTCGGCATCCGTCCCGAGAAACAAATGCACAGGGTTTATACACGGGGGATTGTCGCAGCTATGGCAGACTAGCATCCCTGCTGGAATCTCGCCAAAGGTAAGCTCGTAGGCTACACGGTGCGCTTTCTCAGTGTGGCCATCGACCTTGAAGTGGCCGTACCCGTCCCCATGTCGGGTGCCGTTCCAGAGCCAACACGCATTGCGCGAGATCGGAATTACGTTAGACCAAAACACGGCAATCCTGAAAGGGTCGCGAGCTAACATTCTTTAGCCATCCGAAACTCGCGGTGCTCCGATTCCTTAACCGTATAGCCTTTTCTCTTGATCGTCTTGTAAGTCAGGAGAAGCTGCTTGCCGTGAACAAGCGTGTCACTATCGGCCATGAAGCCGGCGATCTTCCCTTGCAGCTCGTCGACGCGGCCCTTGTAAATCTTCTCGCAATTTTTCGCATCGCGTAGCTTGGTGACGGCCTCGACGATCTCGACGCTGGCCTGCACTTCGACGGCGCGGGAGGTCGGGAAGGCGCGCTTCGCATCAGCCAGCGCGGTCACCGGCGGGGCGTCGCGCTCCACCAAACGACGGTAGAAATCTCGCGCCGCCTCAATGATGACATCGGCAATGTCGGCGCGGTAGTCGATTTGATAGACCTTCACGCGCGGGCCGGCGAGCAGCGCTGGAATCCATCCGCGCCGGCGACCCTTGACGATCAGTTGCTGCATCAGCTGCAACGCGTAGGCGTCCGGAACGTCGGCGGGGCCATCACCCCAGAGATCCGTGAACGCCGCGCGCCCGAGGGACGTCTTGCACTCGGCGATCTCTGGCGTTGACCCATCTTCGGCGACGACGTCGAAGTCGATATTGGCGATCAAGAACGGATGCTCGCGAGAGCGCCGGATGAAGTTGTCACGGCGCACGCGCCGGCCGGTGCGCTCGGTAAACTTGCGGCCGCAGTACTCCTCGAGATCGATGCCGACTTCGACGGCTTCCTTGTCGGACAGATCCTCGGGCTCCCACTCGCCGACCTTTTCCATGAAAAGCGCAAACGGCGTCTTGTACGGATTCTCCCCGAGCACCGTTGCAACGTCCGAAGAACCGATGCCGGTGCGCCGGACCGCAAGCCACTGCTCTTTGGTCAGCTCCGACTTTGGAATCTTCAGTGCGAGCGGATCCACGTCGCCTGGAAGTATCGAAAGGTCAACCCAATCGGCGCGGTGCGCGAGTGCCGTAGTCATACCTTACGCTTCCAAATGCGAAGACACTCAGTGCACTGTTCGAGCACGGAATCGATCGTTGACCGGCCGACAGCGTCCACGACGTCAATCTTGATGCCGAGTTGTGTCTGGAACTTGCCGTGAAGTCCGATCCCGCAAAGTAGCCGCTGCCAAAAGGTCATTACCGCCACGATTCCGGCCAATAGAACTCAGCGCCGAATTGAGCGGGCCGACCGTTTTTTTGAGCCGACCCGCTCGTTCTCATAGGAGGGCCTTTATGCGTTACCAGCGCTATTGCATCGGCCTCTCGCTGGTGCGAGGCGCTCACGGCGATGGATGCACCGTGCGATACAGGTGTTTGGCGCATTTACGCCACAGCTTTCTGAGCGCTAAGTTTCCGCTGCGCTCGCCGCTCTCTATGATATTTAGCATTGCATTCCCGGCACATGGACTCTACGCCGGTCCTGCGCTTCGAGTGCGCGCTGAACCGGTCCAAGTCGAGGAATTCTTGGTGCTTCCAGCACCAGGATTTGCCTGGAGGCGTTCGGTGATACCGCTGCCCTTTAGATGGGCGCTTGTTACGTCCGTTAGAGTTGCACCTAAAATGCGAGTACGCAATGTTTGAGAGGTCGAAGAACTGCTCAACGGTATCCCATGGAACCATATGCTCGATAGTGAATTCGGAGATCGAAAGAATACGCTCGCCGCACTGAAAGCATTTATCGCGACCGGTTTCTTGAACAAGGCTGAAAAGCAGGCACCGATTGAGACGCCGCTTAGCTGTCTCGTACCACATCCCGAGCGCCTCAGATGCCACGTGGCCTTTTGGCTTATTAAGAGCGCGAAGTTTATCCCCATATGCGGTGCGTCGCGTGGGGTCCGCCAGCGGATTATTTGCCAACCGCGTCACGCGGCCCTCAATCTGCGAAGCTCGATCATCGGCGCTATGTCCGGTTCGTTCGCAACGATGAGGCGCGCGTATCGCGAAGTTAGAGAATTGTCAAACTTTGGTTCGTCGGCGTGCGTCGTGGAGAGCCAGAGATTCCAGCGCATAGTTTCCCAGAGCGCCTTCATGCCAATCCGCGTCTTGCCGACGGCTTTCGCCTGGCGCGCGAGACTGACGAGCGTAAAGTAAACCTGCGGATTCGAGGCGTGAAACTCCGCAAAGCGCGCGTCGATCGTCTTGTCGAACAGCGACGGCATGTGCGTCATTGCGAAAACTCCTCGGCGCGCGCCCGCTGATTGAGCGTTACCTGCTCGCGCTTGTGCGTGGCGGCGCGCAACAGCCCCACGATCTTGTCGGGGGACGATCGCAGCGCCGCGGCGATCTCCATGGCATTCAACTCGGTCAGCGCTGTGTTGATCGCGGCGAACGCCGTCTTCTGACGCTGCAGCTGCTCGCGCTTGCCGTAGTGATAGCCGGCGAGGCAGATCAGCGTGATCGCGACGGCATCAAACGCGAGCGCGGCCGCGGCCGCAAAGATGAAGGTCATGCAGTCACCATGGCGGCGCACGGTCGGCACTCGTCGCCGACGGCGCACTCGACGTGGACGTATTCATTGCAAGAGTCGCAGCAGATACTGACGCCGCTGATCGCAACGGCTACCGGGCTCGAACCGTAGTCCACGCCGGCGTCGCCGTCGGTTTCTACCGGAAGGCTGCAAATGGGGCAGATTCTCATGCTGCGGGCGCCTCCCGCCGTTTGGCCTCGCGCCGTTTGTAGTCGGCATCGACGACGGCGGTGATGTACTCCGGCGTGCGATGCAGTACGCGCGCCAAGGGTACGATCAACGCCGTATCGTCGAGCAGCGAAATGCCGTGACGTAGCCGCCACACACGCGGGCGTGGCACACCGAGACGACGAGCTACTTCGGCAAGACAGGAGCATTCCAAAAGCTGCGAGAGCGACGGCAACGCCTGGTCTTCCATTTAGGCCACCGACCCGAGCTTGAGACGCTTTGCGGCGTACATCTTGAGAGACGCCCGCGGAATGACGATGCGGCCGCCGAGCTTTGCATTCGAGAGAACGCCGCCGTTGACGAGCTCGTACACGCGCGACTTCGAGCAGCCGAGAAATCTTGCGGCTTGCTGCACGGTGGCGAAGCCCTCGTCGATGAGGCGGCGCTGCACATTGCTCATGCTGCGGTAGCCTCCTCGCTCCACTTGTGAAAGACGAGGCCGTAGGCTTTGGCCGCCTCGCGGGCCGTAGCGCGCGGAATCGAGAGGCCACTTTGCTTGCGATAACTGTCGCGTATGCTCGGGTCGCGTTTTACGCGCAGGACGTGCCAGCCGTACTGAGTGCGCATGATCAAGTGCGTCGGCGTTCCATCGCGGCGCACGACGTAGGTGCGCTCGTCGCCTTTGGTCACGTGAACGGGCGCCTGATACGGCGGATCGATTAAATCTTTGCGCGCCCGGCGACGATGGTTTCGTTCGTACGGCGAGCGTGAACGGGGCGATGCTGGCGTAAGCGACGATGAAATCGCTGCGGCAAGTCCAAGCGCCCCGAGAATCCCAAGGCTGCTCTTGCCCCGACCAGCCGGCTTGTCGATCACGACGCTTCCGTCGTCGCGACGGCTGACGCTCGTCATGCCGGAACCCCGTCGCTTGGTACCGCGACGATATTCGGGCCGCGCCTAGAGCATTGTGCGCACCTGCCGAGCCGATCACTAGCAACGAAAGCATGCCCGAAGTCTTTGATGTGCTGCGTCATCGTGCCAATACCGGCTCGCTGTACGATCTCATCGGCACGCTCGCGGTTATCGGTGTGGAATACGTCGCGCTTGTTCCAGAGGTCGAAAACGTGGAACTGCTTGCGACTCTGGCCCTTGGTGAAGTTGCGAACCTCGTACCGAGTCATCGCGCCGCCTCGGTCACTTCGAGAAAGACACGGAGGTCGCGATTGAAACCGTCGAGGGCCTCAGTTGCCGCGAGATCGTATTCCCTAGAAAACTTGATGCCGAGTACCCGGTCGGCGAACTCCAATGCGGCCTCGACGGTAAGTAACTCAGTCTGGCGATCGCGAAGCGATTCGTCGAGCATCGCAGCGTCGGCCACCACGGTATAGTTGCCATTGCGGCAGCGAATAATGTAGCAGCGATCGTGAAGGCGGTTCATCGCGCCGCCTCGGTCCGCGCGCAAAGCGTGCGATCGGTCTCGACCGCGATGCGTTGAATCTCGGGCTCGATCTTTGAAGTAAGCCGGTCGATGCGCCGCTCGATCTGGTCGAGAAGCCGCAACTCCATGCCGCGGATGCGCACGAGCGCTTCCCTCGCCGTCGATAGCGCCCGGCGATCGTCACCACAAGCGACGAGGCCCTCGATGCAGCCCTCGAAGGCGAGGGTCAGGGGATCGGTTGGCTTGCCGCCGTCCATTGACGGCTGGAGGTCGGGTAGGCGCGCTTCGCATCCAGAGCTGCCGCTCTTACGACGCCGTTCCGCCGCGCGCGCGCGATTCGTTGCCGCCCCAACACGCGTGCGCGCGCGCGCGAACCTTATATGCGCCTTAGTTGCATACTTTTCAAAGAGTCGCGGTAATGGCCGAACACTTGTCACGCGAGACACTTATCACAGGCCGAACACTTGTACAAGCCGAACACTTAGCGGACCGGCTTATGCCGATCCCTTGCCTAAGTGGGTGCTCAGTCGCTCTCACGGCCGAACGTCAGTCATTTTCGCACAACGTAGACCTGCCGGCCTCGCATTCCCCCCCCCCGCCAGTGAAATGTGGCACGAACGGCGCGCGTCCTTGGCACCGAACACTTGTCGCGAAGCGAACAGAAACGCGAAATGCGATTAATGGTGGGTGACATGGGCACCGAGGGTTATTCTGCACCTCTATTCCGACCGGTAACCTGGGATGAAGTTACAGCGGAGGCTGGGGTGGTCCGGGAATCGCTGCTTGCGTACACGTCCCTGAGTGCCGTCGGCTGTCTGATTGCGCACGTACCTTATAAGCGATATATGCGATATGCGCCTTAGTTGCATTGTTTCAAAGAGTCACGGTATGCCCGAACACTTGTTACAAGCCGAACACTTGTCGCAGACCCAACACTTCTTGGGGCGTTCCTCTTTCTGCGCGACGGCGCTTTTGGAGTGGCTGAGAGCCCTGCGACTTGACATTGCACGGGCATACCGATTGCGATGGCGTATGTGCGAGTATCCACGGCAAATTTCACTAAGCACCAGCATTCTTGCGGCGAGTACTCTTCTTGCGAATGCTTTTTGTGGCCAGTGCCCTTCTTGCGGCCTAATCCCGTCGCCTTCTCGGTCTCTTTAAGCGTGAACGCATCGGTTTCGGGGTGATCTCGCGCTTGAACCACGCCTCGCGCGCTGACCGGTACGCTGGCGTGCCCAGCTGCGATTGCGACGAGGTCCCTCGCTGATCGCGCTCAGGTATAGCCTATTCCATCTTATTTATCAAGTACCGCGAAGCATTTCTGAACGGCGCTACTTCAGGCACCGCCAGCGCGTTTGAAACTCCGCCCATATCGCGCCGTCTCTCCCGATCGGAGCTGAAAGGCGGGTAAAGCGCCTCGCCTGCTCGCGGGTCGCGGAATCGGCAACAATGTTGGCTGCGAGCGATGCGGCCTGAGCCGACGATTGTTTGGTACTCCAGTTAATAGCAACCTCGATGAGGTCCGAGGCCTCCAGTCCTCTGCCCTCGTTTATCCTGATCCATGCGTCGCCCCATATTAGTCTGTTCTGATTCACGTACTCATCTAACTCGCTGAATAGATCCGCCTCTGTTGGAGCATAGCGTCGCCGATGCTGCTCATCGAGAAGCGCGTCAATGTATTTTCGGCGCCAAGCCTGAAGGCCAAACCGATCACAATACGTCGCTAATTGCTCTAACTCGCCTTTAGGGAGCTTCGACACGTAAGGAACTAGGCTGTCGATCGCGTCGCGCGTGATCGTGCTTCGCAGCTCTAGTTGCATAAACCCGTAGGTCCATTGGAGGTGACTAAAAGCATTTGGCACTGTCAAATCCTGAAGCGCTTCCGCTGCAAGCTCGCGGGTGGCAGCCGTTCCGCAAAACAATGCAAGTTGAACAAACGCCGGGATGCGCCGCAACGCTTGCCAGCACTTAACAAGGACCGCTTCAAGTTCGGTGCGTTCTATCGACCGTAGTAACGTACCAATCATATGACGGACGTTTCCGTCGCTCGACAGGGTTTGAGCATCATCTAGAACCACATCTTCAACCGCGCGCCTCAGTTGCGCGTCCCAGATCGGTGCGGCGTCGCCCAGCATAAGCCACCAGTTCCCTTTTCGGCAGGCCATTTGTCTAAAGAGCCAAGGTCTAGCATTGATGTCTCCTAGCTTTATTCGCATTTGAACTGCATCCTCAAAAAGGGGGGAGATCTCCGCGATCGCTTGGAGCGACGGGACATCTAGCTTAGAAGCAGACCCGCGCCAGATTTGAAATGCAATGTGCCTTACAGCGACATCTTCACTTTCCGCACTCCAAATCGAGGCGAGTCTGCTAAGCGAGGCTTCCGATAGTTGCCTCCCGTGTCCGTCCCGAGGTGCCCACTGCTGTGAAAGAAACGGGCTAAATAACTGCGCCGAGGCGGTCTCGCGGACGAGCGCCTCGATAACAATCGGATCGTCCACGGCTAAGATAGCTTCGAGGACAACTAGCTTGAGGTCATCATCCGAGATCCATGGCAGCAAAGCGCGAGCGAGTCTGCTCTGAGTACCGTCGAGCGCCATGCGCAGCGTCTGCCCAATGGAGTCACGGGCCTTCATACCTGTCGAATCGCTTGGGAGTGACCGCCAGTAATCCATTAGAGGGATCATATCGTTCGGTAAATCCTGACTGGAGACGCCAACGGCGAGCATCGCGGAAGGAAGCAACGCCTCCTTTTGACTCGACTCCTGCCACGACGCTAGCACTTCGTGCGCGATGCCTTTGACGTTGCCTCGGGCGATCATGGCGTACGCTCCGACTAGATGTTGATCGCTTCGCACCGAGCCGCTGAGGAAGATCCGTAGGTCGGTAGCAGTCGCTTCAGCACCCATATAGTCCACCGCGTCGCTGATCGCTAGATCAGCGTGCCAACTTGTCAAATCCGGCGAGAGGTGTGCGCAAAAGGCTAGACCAGCCTCGAAGTCGCCATTTCTAAAGCGTGCCTCGGTCAGCGGCGGAGTTGGTGCAATCCCTGTGATCTTTAATACAAGCCTCGACCGCACGCTGCTGAGAGTTTCGGAAATCGCGCCCCCGTCAATACGCCGAGCCTCTTGCTTGGCCGGGTCGTTGCAGGCTGGAGCTGACCCGATTTCGTGGAGTCTTTCCGCCCTGCGGAGAAAGACCCCATCATGGCCAAGAAACGCGCCTATCCCCTGGAGTTCCGGGCTAAGATTATCGAGCTGATTCGATCCGGCAAGAGCGTAAGTGCGATTGCTAAGGAGTACGACATCGCTCGACTCACGATAACCAACTGGCTGAAGCAAGACGATGTGGATGCCGGCCGCCGATCCGAGACTGTCGCGACCGCTGAGAGCGCCGAGATGGTGAAGTTGCGCAAGAAGGTTCGCGAGCTTGAGATCGAGCGAGATATTTTAAAAAAAGCCGCGGCCTGGTTTGCTCGCGAGACCGATTCGGTACCCGCAAAGTCTTCGAATTCGTGAGAGCTCATCAGGAACGCTGGCCCGTCGCTACGCAATGCCGAGTGCTGAACGTCTCGATCAGCGGCTATTATGCGTGGCGTGATCGGCCGCTGTCGCAGCGTACGCAAGGTGATATCGCGATCGGCGATGCCCTCGAGGTGTTTTTCGAACGGTCTCGTTCAACGTACGGCCGGCCGCGCCTCGCCCAGGACTTGCGCGACGTGGGGATCCGCGCGGGCGGGAAGCGGCTGGCTCGCCTTATGCGAGAGCGTCAAATCTATGGAGCAAGTCGCCGCAAGGGTTTCAAAACGACCATTCGAGATTTCGATGCTCGGCCTGCAGCTGACTTGGTTGATCGAAACTTCTCTTCGGATGCTCCCGATAAGTTATGGGTCGCAGACATCACCTACGTGCCGACGTCTACGAGGTCATTGTTTCTCGCCATCGTTCTCGATGTTTTCAGCCGCCGCGTCGTCGGTTGGGCGATGGCGACGCATCTGCGCGCTGAGCTCGTCCTCGATGCCCTCGACATGGCGCTTCACCAGCGAAAACCGAAAGCAGTGATCCACCACTCAGATCAGGGCTGCCAGTACACCTCGATTGCATTTGGGCGCCGTTGTCAGGAGGCCGGCGTTCAGCCTTCGATGGGTTCTGTCGGCGACTGTTACGACAATGCGATGTGCGAGAGCTTCAATGCAACCTTAGAGTGCGAGCTGCTCGATCGACATCGGTTTAAGAATCCGCGAGACGCGGCGCTGGCGATCTTCGACTTCATCGAGGGCTGGTACAATCCGCATCGGCGGCATACCTCGATCGGGAACATATCACCCGTGGAATACGAACGGCGGAGTCAGGCCGCCTAATGTATAATTACACCACTCCACTAAACCGGGACAGCTTCAGGCCAACAAGAAACACTGTTGCGCCTTTTGTGAGATGTCGCCGTCTAGGCGACGCTCATCGATCGCGCTCGCAAGTGCCAACGGCGACAAATCGACAAGGGCTCGTGTTGGCTCAACCGGAAAGCGCAGGTTTCGCAATGCAGTGCCGATAAGCTCGGCGTAGTACGGATCGGCCAAGACATCGGCTGGGACGTTCACCTCCGACATCCAGCTCTCCAGCGTTCTAACTAGAACGAAGTCACGCAATCGGTCATGCTTGAAACGAACCCGGAATGGGGCGCTTTCTTCAAAGCGAAAGATTCCAGCATCGTTTCCCAGCATGTTGATTGCAGAGCGCAACTGCTTTGGGAGGTCTCTCAAGACTTGCGAAGCCGGCGGCTCAAAATCGCGGTTAGTGAGCATCGTCCTGCCCAGAGCGCACAGTGCGGCGTCCATATCTACGATGTTTGCCGCTCCAAGCGATTGCGCGGCCAGGCGTTGAGACTCATCGCCGACGTACGCTGCTATAAGGTTCCTATCTAAGTTCGCCGGGGCACCTCTCTGAATCCAGAGCCCTACCAGGTACGGATCACCTTGAAGCTCCTCGGCGAGCTTATGTACTTCGAAGTGGCTGGCGGAAGGTAGTCGGGATGAAATAAGACTGGCGGATTCTTCGTAGGTAAACGGGGGAATGATGACATCTGTCGTTTGCGGTTCTCCGCGCGATTTTAGGCGGGAAGCTACCCTGGTCCAAATTGGCAGAATAAGCACGCTGTTAGCGTTTTGCTTATCACGCAAGTACGACAGGCATCGGTCCAAACACCGCGACGGCTCAGAAGCGTTATTTATGTCGTCAACTACAACAACCAGTGGCGATTGCCCACAAAGGCGCAGCGCCTCCTCGCCGGCGCCGTCCTGCAACGTCGGATATATTGCGCGCATTGCCCGATCAAGGGCTCCAGCTAACGTCGGAGTTGATGACACGTCAACTTCAGAAAGGCGGATACAGCGTCAACCTTTCTGCAGGAATGTGCGTAACAGCCTTGAGGCTGATGTACTCTTGCCGTATCCTGAATCGCCAATGAACGCGATTATTGTTTCCCTCCCTGCCCACGCTCGTTCCTGAAGAATGCGTTCAAATGGCCTTTCGATCCAAGTCGCATTCTCACGCTCGTTGGCGTAGCGCTCCACGCTCTTCACGCAGATGTCATCGAGTAGTTGCGCCGATAGCAACGAGGTACTAATCCCAAGGTACTTGGCTCGAAGGTATTGCCCCTCAGGTTTGACAGTAAGCCAGTTCGCCAGTGCACTTTGCTCGACGACCGCGACCTCGACCCCTCGACCCTTCCCGAACAGCGCGCAGGCTGTAATCAGCTCCGGGTCAATGCGCCTGTTCGAGCAAAGATAAATGCGAAAGATGGCGTCGGGGCATGATGCTCTTAGGGAACCCGCCCGGGCACAAGCTTTCGCCAGATCACCATCCGATTCTCCTAGCCACTTTGTTTCTAGCCGCTTACGCTGCTCAGTCGTAAATTGCGCAAACACATAGCAGGGGGGCTGTGATCCTGGAATGATAGCGAAACCATCAATCGGAGATCGAATTGTCTTGCCTTGTGCATTTATGCCAGGATGCGAGAGGGCAGCAAGGCCTCCATCAAGAGAGCGCAAGAAGGCCATTCCAATAAGCTCGAACTGTCCCGAATTAGTGAACGCTTCGAGGCTTTGACAGGTACGCTCAATCTCTCCGTTAGGCATCAGAATGGCGAGGATCGCTCGCTCTTGTATCCATTCATGGACGGTGGAACAACAACCCAATGGAGTATACATTCACGACTTAACCGCACTCCTGCGAGCGCGCATTTAAAGCGGCTCGACTAAAGCGCTCGGCTCGCCCGTTCCGCCAGTGCGCATCTTTCTGAGGTCGCCGATGACGAGGTGGGCAACGCGGTGGGCGACTCTACTGCTCGTTCTGTTGGCAAGCTCTTCAAGGGCCCGAATTGCCCACGGCACCTCAATGGATCCAATTAGCGCGCGCTCCCGAATTCGGTAAAGCGTGCACATTTCAACGAACCTGCGGTTAGCCTTATCCCGCGAAGCAAAGCCAATGGCTTGCTCGTAGAGCGCTTCGCCGTTTTCGGCGTCGCCTTCCCTGAACGAGATCAGTCCCTGCGTGGCAGTGACGACGATCAGCTCTTCAATTTTGAGATTCGGCTTGGTGACCGCGCGCCTGATGTACTTTCTGGCTTCCTTAGTCTCATTCAAATTGGCGTACGAAAAGGCGAGATTGTTTAGCAGAGTTGCATCGTCCGGGTTGGGGATCAACGCATCACTGCAGAACTGTACGGCCTTTCGAAAATTAACCAGGACGCTGCTCGCGATAAAACCCGCGAGAATTGCCGGTCTAGCGGAGAATGCTTGGTCGGCAAGCCAGTCTTGCGCGTGTTGGTACGACGTATCCCAGTCGCCGGCTCCGAAAGCGGCGTTGGCAGCGGCCTCGAAATTTGCGGGAATGTGAAAGGCGGATAGATTGACGTGATCCAGATCGCTATCTCGATTCGCCAGCCAGTCTGCTTGAGCGACAGAGTTTTCAGTTGGGTCGACCAGCGCGAGGCGCAGGAATTTTTTCGTTCTCTTCCTTGAGCCACCCGATTCATGCTCAAGCGTCGCCAGCGCCATCGCCAGTTCGCTGCGGTCATAGTCTCTGAACGACTGGTTATCAGATAAGCGCCTGCCTTGCGCTGCGAGGCGGCTCGTGGTCTTTCGTGCCGACGCTATTGCGATTTCGGCCGAGAGAAGCCAGGGGTCGTAAACGGTGGCCTGGTTCCTCGTGAGGATGGACTGCGCGTGTTCGAGGTCTTCGTTGTGCACGTACAATCTGGCAGCCGCTCTCAGGACGAATCGATTGTGCGGTGCGAGCGACAGCGCGACCCGGATTGCCCTTTCCGCAGCGCGCTTGTTACCGAGAACGGTATGCGCGAGGGCCAGATCCACCCACTCGAGCGGATCGTCAAGAAACGAGTTGAGAAAGGCCCGGCTCGATGTGACTCGATCTCTCCAATTCACCTGCGTGTCGTCCGGCCGCGACGGAGCGGGGTCGAGGATGCGGTATGCAAGACGGAGTGCCAGGGGTGGCGCTTTCTCGCGGTGCTCCATCACGGCGCGAGCGCTTCTTTCCATGGCTTCCGGCGAGCTGGCGACGTACGCCGAACTCAAGGCATCGGCAGCATGCCAGACCGTTCCGTTATGGTCAAGTTCGTACAGTCGCTCATCCAGAGCTTCTTGCTGGATACTCGAGAGCTTGACTTCCCTGCGCCGCGACCGTACTGCCCGCAGTGCACTGGTTTTCGAAAAGGTACGCCATCGCGGTACGACCGTCCGGTGCCGCTCGACGATGTCTATGATGCCTGTCCTTGGGCTCGGCGTGCGAGCATGTCGGCTTCACCCACCAGGTGATTCAACCTCGAAATCACCTTATTGATGCTGTAAGATGTTGGCGCGACGTGACCAAAGCTCGAGTACCCGCGCTTGATGGGATCCGGCTCGCACATCCAACGCAAAACCGTCAGGAGTTCCTCTGCTACCGAGTCGGCGGGAAGAGCGGCCTTAACGTCTTCCAAAGCGCGATGGTACGAATTTCCATAGTAGGACAGGACCTGCTCGTAAGTGCCCTTCCACACTCCCGGCTTATATTCGTCGGGAAGATGCTGCAGAACTATCGTATTGAGGTGCAAACCCGTAAAAAGAAAGATGCCGATTGCTCCGAGCATGTAAACGTCGGCGCCGAACCGTCGCCTCTCGAAATCGGGATCCGTCCAGTCGTACGAAAATTCCGGCGGCTTGTAGAAGGGGTCGCCGGGAAAATCGAGTTCGTCGAATGGGCCCTTTTCAGTCCTATGGGAAGCTCGTCCCAGATCTGCGATTTTGGTAACAGCGGGAAATACGATGGCATTGGAGGGCTTCAAATCTTGGTGAGCGATATCGCGAGCGTGCATGAATTGCATCGCGGCCGCAATATTGTGCAGCGTGCGTATCTTCCAAGTAAAGGTCACGTCGTTGTTGCCGAGGTGCCTATTCAGGTCCCCCTCGCCCTTCTCGAATACTAGAAAGGGGATTATGAGGCGTTCTCCCTCAGGAATAAATTGACCGTCGTCGACGGCGATGACGACACGCTGACCGCCTGCGCACTTCTCCAGCATGAGTTGCTCGAACGCGTATGCGTTGAGTAGCGGTTGCATATCCCGAATTGGATCGCTGCTGACAAGTTCCAGCCGGCGATAGAAGTCGAGGCATTTCAGGAAGTACTGCTGATCTGGTTTGCCTTCTTCGGCGACCAAATAACAGACGCAGAAGTTCCGGCCGGTCTCTCCGGGCTTCTTATCGTCTCGCTCGCCAATGATCCAGGTCCGGCCTCGTCGTCCCGTGATGCGCGCGCCTCTTATATCGGGCAGCTGCCCAAGCGTGCGTTGGCCATTCGTCGGTGGGTTCATCAGCGAGTTATTCTAGCAGACGTGAGGCAAAAGCGCCCGATCCAAACGCCGGGCGTCACCATCATCGCCCCAAATCTTCTGAGTAAGGGAGGCGCTAGGAGCGTCTGGCGCCCGCGCGACGTCCCGGGCAGCACGCCTTTTCCTTTTCGCGGACACGCCCGGCGCCAAATTGTTTCCGGTGGCGTACCCGATGCCCATGCGAGACGATTTGCCTCAAATTCGAGTGATGGCGTTGGCTGATCTCAAGCCAGCTCCGTACAACCCGCGCCGCATGGATCACGCCGCCATGGCTGGCTTGACCAGATCGCTGGAGCGCTTCGGCAACGTCCAACCCATCGTCTGGAACCGGCGCTCAGGCTTCGTCGTCGGCGGCCACCAACGGCTAAAAGTTCTCAAACGCCAGGGAGCGCGGCAGACTCCCGTCGTGGTGGTAGACCTAGGCGATACGGAGGAAAAGGCGCTCAACGTTGCCTTGAACAGCTCGGGCCTTGCCGGTGAGTTCACCGATCGATTAGAGGAGTTACTCGCACAGATTCGCACGGACGACGCGGCGCTGTTCTGTGAGCTGCAACTTGACGGGCTCCTGGCGCAGGCAAAAGACCCCATCGCCCTGGCCGATCCCGATCAGATTCCCGAGCCGCCGAAGACGCCCGTGACCCAGCTTGGCCAGATGTGGACGCTTGGACGACATCGTCTCATTTGCGGCGATTGCCGCAACAGCGATTCCCTGGTGAGGCTCCTTGGTCGGGAGAAGCTAAATCTGGCCCTGACGTCACCTCCGTACGCTCAGCAACGAAAGTACGACCAGGCTTCGGCCTTCCGTCCCATTGCGCCCGACGCGTACGTCCAGTGGTTTGAGTCGGTGGCCGCGGGTGTGCGCGCCCACCTCGCCGCCAACGGTTCGTTCTGCATAAACATCAAGGAGCACGTTGAGGGCGGCCAGCGCAGCCTGTACGTCAAGGACCTGACGATTACGTTTGTTCGGCAGTGGGGCTGGCGCTTCGTCAACGAGTTCATTTGGACGCACGGCGGAACGCCCCGGACGCCAGCGGGCCGGCTCAAGAATGGCTTTGAGCCGATCCTTCACTTTGCTCTGGGCACCTGCAAATGGCGCCCCGAGCACGTGCGGCACGAGACCGAGGACATGCCGCGATGGGGCGGCGTCCATCCGTCGCAAAACGACGGCATGCGAATGAAAGGGCGTCAGCGGATCTCCAGCTCGAGCGCACAGGGAACCTCATACAAGACCAACGGCAACCCGCCGGTTCTTGCGCACGGCAACGCCTTGGCCTATCCCTCGAACGTCATCTCGTGCGGCAAAAATCGCGAAGCACTCGGCCACGGCGCCGTCTTTCCCGTCGGTTTGCCCTCCTTCTTCATCCAACTACTGACTGACACTAGCGATCGCGTCTTCGACCCGTTCGCCGGCGCCGGAACAACGCTAATCGCTTGCGAGCAGCTTGATCGGACCGGCTACGGTTGTGAGATCTCGCCGGCCTACTGCGACGTCATCGTTGAGCGGTGGCAAAACTTCACTGGAAAGAAGGCCCGGCGTGGGACGCCCTAAGGGCACGCCCGAGAAGCTCACGGCGGCGGCCCAGAAACAAATCTGCGACCGCTTGGAGCTGACCATGCCGCAAAACCTCGCAGCCGAAGCGGCTGGTATTTCCGAGCGCACGTACCGCTACTGGTGTGAACTGGGCAAGAACGGAATCGAGCCATACGCCTCGTTTTATGCGGCGGTCAGAATGGCACGAGCTCGAGGGGCCGCGAACCTCACGACGCGAGCGATCAAGGGCGAAAAGGGCAGCGCTGCGGCGCTGGTTTTACTCGCGCGTCGCTTTCCGCGCGAGTACGGCTCCCGCGCGATGAGTTCGGGCGACGACGCCGACGGGGATTGGCAGACGCAGTACGAGCGCGAGGTCGAGGTCAGCGCGGCGGGTCGGGCAAGCTCCAAGGCGACCGAGAGATTCAATGAAGCGATTGCGCTAGCCGTCGCCGGCGAGCCGACCGACGATTCATCGCCCTCAGGGAAACTCATCACAGGAGACTGCGGCGATGAGCGCTGACGCGCATGGTCAGGACGTCATTGCCGCGCAGTGGTCTCCGGCGGCCCTGGGCTGGGTTGCAACTCGCAACGAGCCTCGACCGTATCGGCCGGCTCAATTTCACTTGCTGATGGCCAAGGCCATGATCGATCTAGAGCAAGATCGTCTCGACGCGCTCTTCATGAGCATCCCGGTTCGTCACGGCAAGACGCGTCTGGGCTCCAACCTGATGCCAGCGTGGTTTCTCGGCCTGCATCCCGACTGCGAGGTTCTTGCCGCTTCGCATTCAGCGGAGTTCGCAGCCGATTACCTCGGCAGTCCAACGCGGGACTTTCTGCACCGCCATGGCCCGCGATTTTTCGGCGTTTCCACGAGCTCTTCGGTCGCGGCTCGCAGTCACTGGAAAACCAACGGGGGCGGGGGGATGACATCGGTTGGCGTGCAGCAAGGCATTGCCGGACGCGGTTCTGATCTAGGCATCATCGACGATCCCTATCCCAACCTTGAAGTAGCCATGAGCCGTCGCCAACGCGACAAAGCCTGGGACTGGTATCAGGCCGAGTTCATCACTCGATGTACTCCCAAAGCGCCGCAAATCCACATTATGAGCCGATGGAACGTTGACGACCACATGGCACGCGCGATGGCGCAAGCCAAAGAAGCCAAACTTCGCTGGCGGCATCTCGACTTTCCGGCGCTGGCAACCTGCTCGGAGTGTGGCGATTACGGCGTGAACGAGATCAATGAATGCCGCCATGGCACCCTTGACGAGCTTGGGCGCCTGCCGGGTGAAGCGCTCTGGCCACAGGAACGCAACCGCGACTTTTTGTTGAAGCAGCGCACCCTCGTGACTCCGCGGTTCTTCGATGCGCTTTATCAAGGACGCCCGCGGCCCGATGCCGGTGCGATCTTCCAGCGCGAATGGTTTCGGTACTTTACACTCGACGAGAATCGCTACTACTTGCGCGGCGCCGACGGTGCCGTGATTCAAACCTATCTGCGTAATGCGTGCCGCCGGTTCATCATGGTCGATTTGGCTGCCGGCACGTCAACGGATGCTGGGGATTTTACGGTCTTTGGCGTCTTTGCACTCACCCCACAGTGCGAGTTGCTTGTCCTTGATTGGTTTCGCCAACGCATTGACGGCACCAAACAGATTCCCATGCTGCGCCACTATTGGAGCAAGCATCGAGCGCAGCGCATCGGCGTCGAGGCGGTCGCCTTCCAGTGGACCTTCGTTCAACAGGCGGCCGCCGAAGGGTTACCGATCGTCGCCATTAAGCGAAGCCGCGGCGAGACGAAGGAAGTCCGGGCGTTCGTCATCGCCGGCCGCTATGAAGCGCACCAGGTCTTTCATTTGCAGGGCGCTCCGTGGACGCAGCCGCTCGAGGACGAGTTGATCGATTTTCCCGTCGGCGCCCATGATGATCAGGTCGATGCCATGAGTGACGCCGGCCAGGCTGTCGCCGAAGCAATGCATCGGTCCGAGCCCCAGGGAGTCTGCGTCGGATGAACTCGATGATGCCCGGCCCTCGCGACACGGCGGCCTTCGGCTTTGAGCGATTCTCGGCCGCAACGGTGCGCCTTAGCCTTTTTCCGGACACGATCGATTCAAAAAGTCTGGGCGCCCTCGTAACGCAGTTGCGTGAGAAAAAGGCCTCCGCAAGACCTCCCGCCCGACCGTGCGATTGCGGCGAACGCCCCCCCCGTTCGCCGCGCCATCGATGCCGAGTTGATTATCGTCGCCGTGACGCCGGCGGTGGAACGGCTGGCTCGCGCTGCACGAGCAATCCGCGAAGAGTGCAAAACTGCCAAGACCCAGGTGCCGGGATTTGGGCGGCGCCGTTAGATGATTTATTTGCATTGGATTCACAGGCGCCCGGCATCCCGCCTCGACCCCTTTCGGGGCGATTCGGGCAATCGCGACCAGGCCTCTCACGCCAATAGGCACGCCTTCGTAAGGCCGGCCGCGCCAATGAAGCCGCCGCTTGAAACCTTCGCCGTTGGGGTGGGTCTAGAGCAGACTGAAATTTCAGAGGCTTCGAACGTATGTTCGTAGGCCGCACTTGCCATCCGAAGGGGCGTATCGTGGACCATAAACTGATTTGGATAACGTACGGCGAGGTTCGAGCAGCGCCGCAGGAGCGGCGCTGCAAACGGGCTGACCGCATTACGCAGGCTCTCATTTGCTTTGACTCTGAGGAACGCCGCATCGTCGCGACCTTGGGCTGGTTGGACATCCAGATGGTCAACGTCCCTAACGGCGTGCGGATCAACGCCCAGCCGACGCTGCTGCGCTTTCCGATCTCTTACAATTGATGGACGCCGGGGCTCGAGGCACCATCTAGTGGCAGAACCTACCACGGTTTGGTCTTACGCAGCCGTCTCATCGTCACCCCAAGAGGCCACACTTGAGGATCAGCAGCAATGGGCCAACGAGACCGCGGCGCGCAACGGATGGGTCATCGCACGAGAGTTTTCCGGTGTCAGCTCGGGCGCCAAAGGCACTCGCGACATCCTGAGCAACCTCATTGACGAGCTCGAACGAACATCAAAAGCCGCCCGTCCGAAGCGCGTGCTGATGATCCGAATCGATCGCGTGGGACGAATGGCGCTGGATTGCATCGCGGCAGTTGCCCGCCTTCGCAAGCTCGGAGTGTTACTGCACACCCGTCAAGATGGCGATGTCAAGCTCGAAACGGCAATGGATTCCCTTCGTCCCATCTTTGAGCTGGTTACCGCGGAAATGGAGAACGCGGCTCGCTCCGACAAGTGGAAGGCCGTTCATGCACGCCGTCGTGCCGAGGGAAAGCACGTCGGAACCATTCCCTATGGCGTGATTCTCGTCAACGGCAGGGCCGTTCCGTACGAGCCTGAGGCACACATCGTTCGCCAGATATTCACATTCGCGGAGCAACGCTGGGGTTACACCCGCTTGGCGCGTTGGGCTCGGGTGAACGCGCCGCCAAAGCGCACGCACGACGGCGCTGACAAGCCTTGTAGTTGGAGCGTCTCGATGATCAAGAGCATCCTGGCTTCCAAGACGTTACGCACCCTGGTTGTTTCCGAAGACCAATGGCAACGGACCAAGGCCGCTCGCCAGAGTGACTTCCGCTCTCGCGCTCCGAAGCGGTGGGATTGGCCACTGCAGGGCGCGGTGCGCTGCACCTGCGGCAAGCTGCTTACCGGCCATTGTTCAGGCGGAGAAAAGTATCGCACCCGCTACTACATCTGCCGCCACCACACTTTGAAACCTGGACAAAAGTCACATCCGTCCCATCGCGCTGACAGCCTCGAAGCCGAGTTTGTGCGATTACTGCGTTCCGTGCGGGCCGATCCGACGCTTATTGTTCCGTCTATGAACGAGGACCCCGCGGATTGGGAAGCGGTCGAACATGATGCCCGCCGACGCATCGCAGACGCCGAGAAACGGACACAACGGGTCTGGAAACTTGCCGAAGAAGCGCAAATCGACGCGAGCCAGCTTCGCGCCCGCCTAGCTGAGCTTGATGCTCACCGCCGAAGCGCCGAAGCGGCGCTCAACTCAGCAAAGGCGAACCGCGCTCAAAACGCCCACAATCAGCAATCGCGCTGCTCCTTCGCCGAGCTCCTGAAAGAGCTCCCTGACTTGTGGCCACAGACCACCGTCAGGCTTCAGCAGGAGCTCGCGCGCGCGTTCGACGCCGTACTTGCAGAAACCAAGGCTTTTGGAGGTCTCTTTGCCGACCCATCCTGCCGTAGCCGGCTCACTTTTCGTCCTGTCGCAATCATACCCAAAGCGGAGGACGAGATCACCAAGAAGTGGATCGCCCTGATCTGAGCCTTTCTCGGATTCGTACCGAATATTGGTCGGAGGCGAGGCACGAAGGGGGAGCGAAGCGGGAGCTTCCCACTGCGCGGGCCGTTAGCTCAGTTGGTTAGAGCGCATGCTTGATAAGCATGAGGTCCCAGGTTCGAAGCCTGGACGGCCCACCAGCGAAAAGCCCATATTTGACGGGCTTTTCTCGCTCAACGGGTCGGTAGCAGTATCAACCAACTGCGGCATCGATCCCGAACGCCTCCGCCGAATGATAACGACTGCGATCAAAGAACCGTAGCTAGTCGCCGATGCGTTCGGCCTTTAGAAGGCAGGGATGAAGATTTCAAGCTTTGGTCGCGGCGCGCTTAGTTTTTGCGTGGCAATCGCTATGCTCGCGGGATGTGGCGGCCACGCCAGTGACGGCGTCGTGCCGACCAATGTTTTGCCAAACTCTCTTCCGCGTCATAAAACGTTTAACTACACCGGCGCTGCGCAGGATTTCAAGGTGCCAGCGGGCGTGACGCAGCTCAAGATCATCGCTCGCGGCGCTAGTGGAGGCGGCGACGGAAACTACGAAGGCCGCGACGTTCAAGCCCTGGGTGGGCGAGTGCGGGCAATCATCCCGGTTACGCCTGGAGAAAAGCTAACGGTCTTCGTCGGCGGCCGGGGATCGCGGCCGAGCGGCGGTTTCAACGGCGGCGGTAGCGGCGTGGGAGAGCCCTCATGCTGCGATGGGTATGGAGGCGGCGGCGCTTCCGACGTACGACAAAACGGAGACTCGCTCGCGCATCGTATACTCGTCGCCGGCGGTGGCGGCGGCGCAGAAGCATTCGCGTGGCCAGAATATGGTGGCCTCGGCGGTAAGGGCGGCGGCGGGAACGGCGCCGCGGGAACCAACGGTTACACCTCCGGCGGCTCCTCGCATGGCGGATACGGCGGCGCCGGTGGCACGCAAAGTGTCGGCGGTAAAGGCGGGAACGGCGGCGGAGGTAGCTCCTATGGCGGGGGCGCCGGTAGCTCCGGCAGCCTCGGTGTCGGTGGCGCCGGCGGACAAGCTGGTGGCCACAATAGCTATGTCGGCGGAGGCGGTGGTGGCGGCGGGGGTGGCTATTACGGCGGTCCGGGCGGCGGTGGGGGCGGCGGATCGTCATTCATCGAGTCGCGCGCATTCGGCGGCCGGAGTTGGCAAGGCTGGAAGAATGCCGGCACTAACGGCCTAGTGGTCATCAGCTGGTAGTCAACTAGATTTCCCTGATCGGCGATGCGATGGAGAGCGCCGATACGCCGCGAGGGCTGCGCCGAACCTTCTAAGCCGCTCATTCTAAGCCGCTCATTCGTTCGGGCTTTAGGAGGCAAGGGATGACGATCTCAGGTTTGGGTCGGTGCGCGATTATGGTCAGTTGACGAAGCCCGGCTAACAGTCGGTAGAAAGCGGCCTTTGCGATGGAACCGAGACGTGAGGTCGAACATACTGTGCCTGCGTCGAGCTTCAGGAGGGACACGATGAGGATTTCGGGTCTTGGCCGTCTCGCGCTAGGCTGCGTGGGTGCGGCGTTGCTCGCGGGGTGCGGTCGGGCACAGCCGCCGACCGGCACGCCGGACGCGACGCCGCAAAGCCACTCGATCGCGGCGCATGCCCAGCGCGTCGGATCGTGGATGCGTCCGGACAGCGCGAAAGACAACCTCCTGTTCATCTCCGACGAGGGGGCCAACGATGTCTACGTTTACTCCCTTTCGAAATACAGGCTTGTCGGAACGCTGACAGGCTTTAGCGAGCCACGAGGCCTCTGCCTCAACAAATCGGGCGACATTTGGATTACGAGCGCCGGCGATTCCGATCTTCTGGAGTACGCGCCCGGCGGTACTACGCCGATCGGGTCTCTGAACGATCCCGGCGAGTATCCCGTCGATTGCGCGGTGGACACGACGACGGGCGATCTCGCCGCTTCAAATATCATATCGTCGAAACCCGGCCCGGGCAGCCTTTCAATCTATAGCCACGCCATCGGCGTTCCGGCAGTCCTCCCCGCCTTCGGCCACACATACCACGACGCATACGATCCCGCGGGCGATCTATTCGTTGACGGCGTGACTGCCGACGGGGCATTTCAATTCGGGGAGATCGCCCGGGGCGAGAAAACCGTTACGAACCTCAAGCTAAAGGGAGCGGCGATCGGCGCCCCAACCAACGTGCAGTATGCTGACGGACATCTCGCGATCGGCGATGACCGCGAATATTCAAGTTCGGTCATTTACCAGGTGGCCGTAAGCGGGACCACCGCTAGGGTTATCGGTCGAACTCCGCTCCACCATGCGCATGTCATCGCATTCTTCATCCTCGGTCATCGGGTCTTTTGTTTGAACTCGACGAAGTACGGCGGTACGCACATCGCAATCTACAAATACCCAGTGGGCGGCAAGCCGACAAGGACCATTCAAATCCCCGGGCTCTCATTGCCCGTCGGTTTAGCTGTCGGCAAGGTCGCGAATTAGTCCGCACGCGCCTCGCGATCGCTTGTCCACATAGTGAACACTTTGTGGGGAGCCAACCCGACCAGCCCGACTAGGATATGGTTGAGCATGAGGGTGACTTCGAGCGCCTAAGCAAATATCCACGTATGACGCGAATAGTCCGAAGTACTCGGACCCTTGCACCCGAGAATGTCGTGATTGATCGAGTGCAAAAGTTCTTTTCTACGCACCCGAAACTCCAGGTGAAGACGTTAGGCTCCTCAACCGCGGTTGTGGAGGTCCAATACTCCCTGCTTTTCGACTGGCTCAGCATTGCTCCGCATCGTGAGGGCGTGGCATTTGCGTGGCGCCCCGCTTGGCGTGGCTTTCCAGCGTTTGGCGCCACGCTTACGGTTCGGCCGGCCGGTAAGCAAACGGAGCTCGTACTCGAAGGCTCGTACGAGCCCCCGGGGGGCGCCGCCGGCCGTTTTTTCGATCGCGTCGTGGGACAAAAGCTGGCAGCACGCACCATGGACGCGTTCCTCAGTCAGCTAGCGGATAACCCCTAGAACGAAAGCCTAGCGCCGCATTTTTACTGCGGCGATAAATTCGACGGCCACAGGGGACCCGTCGGCAGCGCAAACCAGATAAGTCCGTTCCACGTCGGCTTCTGGCCGACACTTAACGCCTCTTCGACGTAGAGAATGATAAAGCGCGCGACGTGGTAAGAGGCATCGATGTTACCGATTTGCGTGTGATTGCCGAGTCCATCATTCGTGAGCTGTTCGCCGACGGCGACGAGGCCGCGCGAACCGATGTTATCGTAGAGTTCGTACGAAACGCCGTTGCTGCCCGCCGGCGGCGCCCCCATACCGGGATTACTATCGTGGTTCATCTGATACGTCGTAAGGAACCCGGGCACGCCGTTGACCGGATCGCGCTGTGCGTAAAAAGCATTGGTGTAATACTGGTCGAATCCGCCTTCGGTTAGTGGCCAGGAACCGCGCGCACCGTAGTAACCGAACTCGAGTGGATTGCCGCGATTCGCGAAGGCAAACTTATACTGCAGCGTCTTGTCCTGCGTCCAGTCGTAGTCGTTGAATCCGGCCCAATCCGCGCCTGAGGTCACGTACGAAACTTCAGCATCGAGGGAACCGCGAAGGTAGGCGAACTTGTAGCCCCAGCGATTGGCATCCAACTCGTAGATATGTTCGCCGACCGTCATCTCTGCCGAGGAGTTGACGGTGAGGCCGCCAACGTCGAACCACTGACTAAACTCCGACGGTGCCGGCACTTCGAGCTTCCCTGCGAAGATGTGGCCCGAACCGTCGAAAAAGTTGTTGTAGGCAACCCACGCGGTGTCGAGGCCTCCGGCTTGGCTCTGCTGCCAAATCCACTGCTGTACGTGATAGGTCCATTCGCTTCCGGGGGTTCCGAACGCGCCGTCGGCGTGCACCCCGAGGCTGCCGATGTCCCACGAAGCTGCGCTTGGCGACTGCTGCGAGTAGCCTACGGGGTAGTCGATCCATACCGGAGACTCGCGCTCCAATACGTGCGGGTTCAATCCCGCGTATCCCGTCCGCTGGACGAAGCGTCCGTAGGCGTTGAGCGCCGGAACTTGAATATGGCATTCAGAGCACTTAATGCCGTACGCTTGCGCGAAGTTCGGCATCGCCTGCGCCGGTTGACTCATGGCGAGCGTTATCGTGATGAAGCCGACAGCGATACTGACCCAAAGAACGCCGATTTTGCCATGGATTCGCATGATGATGCCTCCGGCGAATTACCATTTTCGAGCTAGCTTAGTTGCCGCCTGCATGGTATGATTGACGTCAAATTCCGAGGTAATCGCGGCCGTGAGAAATGGCCTCACCGGCGCAATGACCGTGACCGAAACGCAGGTCGCGGGCTCAAAATAGGAACAGCGGACTACCGCCGCTGGAAGGAGGCCGCGCTTGAATATGTACGTGAGACTCGTCTTTGCTGTCGGAATCGTCGTCGTGGGATTGATTCTGGCGAACTCCCACAGCGCGGTGATGGGCGCGCAACCTCCCGATGGCAAGGCGATTTTCCTTGTGAATTGCGCCGTGTGCCATCAGGCTACGGGACGGGGCGGCGGTCCTTATCCGCCCCTGGCGGGGAATCCCGACGTCAATCAAGTGGACAGCGCCAATCTAATCCAGACGGTTCTTAATGGGCGCACAGGCCCGATCACGGTAAACGGCGCGCAGTACGGCGGCAACATGCCGTCGTGGCGCGGCCAGCTTTCGGATGGCCAGATTGCGGCAGTGCTCACGTACGTGCGAACGGCTTGGCAGAACGGCGCCCCGGCAGTCTCTGAAGATCAAGTTGCGGCCGCGCGTACGCCCATCGCCTTAAGCGGTGCCGAGCTCTTCGCCGTGAAGTGCTCGACCTGCCATCAGGCCGCCGGTCAAGGAACCGACGTGTATCCGCCGCTAGCCGGCAATCCCGTCGTCACGGCCGCCGACCCCAACGCGATGATTGGCGTGATCGTCAACGGGCGCACGGGGCCGATCACGGTCAACTCCAAGACTTTCGACAACCGGATGCCGACTTGGAAAGGACAGCTCACGGATGCGAGCATCGCGGCGGTCGCGAGCTATATTCGCTCTGCCTGGGGCAACAATGCCTCACCCGTGACGGAAGAACAAGTCGCCGGCATCGGCTCCCCGGTCTCGGTCCAAGTTGGGGCTTCCGTATTTGCGAAGAACTGCGCAGCCTGTCACCAGGCCGCGGGCGAAGGCGGAATTGGCCCAGCACTCGCGGGGAACCCACACGTCAATATCGCCAATCCGACTAGGATGCTGACCACGATTTTGCAAGGTCGAAACGCAATGCCGTCATGGCGCGGGCAACTGGCGGCGAGCGACATCGCAGCGGTTGCGACCTTCATACGTTCATCGTGGGGAAACGATGCCGGCCCGGTGACGGTGCAAGACGTCATGGCGATCAAGTGAAGTTAATCTATTTTTCTAGTTAGACGCCACCTGCAGGACTGCCAGGCATGAAAGTGTAATGATCTCTCTCCAGTACACCATACGTCTTGACCGATAGACAGGCCGGCCATCACGCATATCTGCGAGAGAGAGCCGCAAATGGGCAAGACACCCAACGCTCGCCGCGTCGCACTTGCCGGCGAATATGACCTCAGCCAGAAAGAAGCCATCGCGTCGTTGTTCGAAGCGTTGCGCCCAGACGGCCCGGCGGTCATCGACCTAACCAAATGCACCTACATTGATTCCACGTTCTTGAGCGAACTTGTAAAACTTCGCCAGCGCTTCAAAGAACATCCCATAACTCTGCTTGGTGCAAGTGGAAGCGTCATGCGCGTCCTGCGGCTCGTACACTTCAACAGGTTGTTCGACATCCCCGAATAGCGTCGATGCTCTCGGCCTCCAAAAGACTGAGGACGACGGCCCTGCGTCGAAAGCTCGCGCATGACGTATATCGCGCCAAAACACGCCGACTACCGCTGCGAAGACGGACACGAGTTCCGGAGTTCGGGCTGGGAGGGTGACGCGCCGGATATGCTGCCTTGTCCCTACCTTCCCGAAGGCAGCCAAGATCATTGTCGGAAAATGGGGAAGCGCTTTTACGGCCGCAGCGACTAGGTGCGCGGCCAACCGCCCGCCCTAGCTAATCGTGAGACGGTGCCACGTACCGGTTGAACCACTGGAGCGTCTGCTCCAAGATGTCGATTTGATTGGAGATCTGCTGCGGGCCGTGCCCTTCGTCGGCGTAGACGATCAGTTTAGTGGGAACGCCAAGCGTCTCCATCGCGTGCCAAAACTCGAAGGCCTGCGGCGCGGGAACTTCTTCGTCGCGCTCGCCTTGTAAGATCAGCACCGGCGTCTTCGACTGCTCGACGAACGTAATCGGCGAGCTTTTTGCATACACGGCCGGATCCTGATAAACGGATGCGCCGAAGAACGGAATCATCCACTGGTCGATCTTATTCTGTCCGTAATAGGACTGCCAGTTGACGATGCCGGCGCCGGCGACGATTGCCTTGAAGCGCGTCGTCTGACCGAGCCGGTTCGCATCGATCGGCGCAGCCTTGATGGCCGCGTTGACGCCCTCGAGATCGTCGCGCCAGTCGCCATGACCAAAATCCTTGACGTTGGCGCGCGTGAAGGCTTCGCCTTGACCGAAACTGCCGCGCGGATTTGGCATAAAAACGAAATAGCCTTGCGAGGAGAGTCCGCTGACGTTGCGATTCGCGAACGAGGGAAGCGACTGCGCGGACGGCCCTCCGTGGATGATGGTCACCATCGGATAGTTGCGCGCAGCGTCGGAATCCAGCGGATAGATCAGCCATCCTTGATCCGAAAAACCATCGCTCGCCCATCGCAGCGAGACCGCCTTACCGTACAACCGAACCGCTCCGGCGTTACGGTTGGAAATCCGACGCAGCGACGAAAGCGGACCCGCCCAAACCTCCGGCGCATCGTCGAAGGACGACCGCACGAGCGCTATCATGGAACCGCCCCGAATGCTCGACCAGCTTCCGACCGATTCGTCACGGTCGGTGAGCGTTGCCATTCGGCCAGACGCTAATCGAGCCGCAATAAGTGCATTGCCCCGGGTACGTGTGCGACGAGATCGAGACTCGACGCATCCTTCCAGTGCAAGGATTGCACTGATATGGGGGCGTCGGGCGTGGCGTCATGCGCCTGACCCGTGTTTGCATCGATCAAATACAGGTCGCCACCGGTTGACCCGAAGTCGCTCATGATGCCGCCGATCGCGGCGATGCGCGTTCCGTCGGGAGACCACTGCGGATCGTTCAACTGAAAAGCCGGCGCAAAGAGATCGTGCAGCGTAGCGGTGGCGATGTCAACCCGCGCCAGCCGCGCCACCCACCAATTGTTGTCGCCATTTCCCTTTGCGTACGTTACCGCAATTGCGCGGCCATCGGGAGACCAGCCGTATTCATATACGTACGCGTCGGCCGGTGTGAGCAAACGCGTCGCACCGGTCGCGACGTCGATCGCAGCAAGCCGTTGTTCGTCGACAATCGTTCCGATGACGCCGACGTCGCGCGCACCGGGCGCCAACGCGCCGGTCTTGCGATGAGCGGAAGCAACATAAAGGATGGCCAGCGTCTTGCCGTCGGGCGACCATGTCAGCCGCGCGACGTTACCGTTGAGTTTGCCGACCTGGCGCACGTGCGCTCCGTTGGCATCGGCAACGCAGAGTTGAGATCGCCCCTTCGATCGCGCGTCGGATAGAAAGGCCACCGCGCTGCCATCCGGCGACCACACGGGGTCTTCTTCATCGTAATAGGCGGAAGGGGCTCCGGCGGTAATGCGCAGGGGCGCGCCGCCGGCGAGTCGCTGCAGATAGAGCGCATTCATTCGTGGAGAGTCGAGCAAGTGCTGCGCGCTGTGGAAGCTTTCTTGCCAAACGACAGCCTCGCCAGTTGGAGAAAGGTTGACCGCGGAGAGGTCGTGCACCGCGTAGAGGGCTCTAAGAACGTCGCGCATCGTCGGCGCTGCCGAGGCCGCCGTACCAGACGCGAGCAAGATGGCTACAGTGAAACCCCACGCTGCAAGAAATAGGCGCTTCAAGGTCACCCCCCGGCCATTGCGCCTACGACGAGAAACGGCTCCGTGCCGTCGACGACGGCCTGCGGGAGCGGCGCATCGGCCCGCTGATGTGAGAGATCCGTCTCGCAGGCAAAGAATCGCACGTACGGCCGGCGCCGCTGCGTGATGTGGTCGCGTATCGTTCCGCGCAACATGGGGTACCGCGACTCGAGCGCATCGAGTACCGCGCGTTGGGTAACCTCTCCGGTTAAGTCGAAGCTGACTTCACCGTTGACCTGAGCGAGCGCGCGCAAATGCGCCGGAAGGACAACGCGGATCACAGCAGCGTTTGCGCTTCGACGGAGAGGACCGCGGGGAAGTCGCGAGCGATGGCCGTCCAGTGGTCGCCCGAGTCGGAAGAGGCGTAGACTTGTCCGCCAGTGGTCCCAAAATAAACGCCGCACGGGTCGAGTTTATCGACAGACATCGCATCCCGCAGCACGTTGACGTAGCAGTGCTCCTGCGGAAGTCCGTTCGTCAGCGCCTCCCACTCGTTGCCGCCCGTGCGGCTGCGATAGACGCGCAGCCGAGCGTCGGGCGGGAAGTGCTGGGAGTCGCTGGTGATCGGGACGACGTAAATCGTGTGCGGTTCGTGCGCGTGAACATCGATCGGAAAGCCGAAGTCGGTCGGGAGATTTCCGCTAACCTCGCTCCAGCTCTCGCCGCCATCATCGCTGCGCATGACGTCCCAGTGCTTCTGCATATACAGCGTATCGGGATGTTTGGGATGCATAGCGATCCGATGCACGCAATGCCCAACTTCCGCGTCCCCGTCGGGGATGCCGTTGGATCGTAATCCGCGGTTGATCGGCCGCCAGCTCGCTCCCGCGTCGTCGCTGCGAAAGACACCGGCAGCCGAGATTGCGCCGTACATGCGAGCGGGGTCGCGGGGGTTGAGGAGAATTGTATGCAGGCACATGCCGCCGGCCCCGGGTTGCCACGACGGGCCGGAAGGGTGCTTGCGCAGTGCCGAGAGCTCTACCCAGTTTCGCCCGCCGTCGCTCGACCGAAAGAGGGCCGCATCTTCGACGCCCGCGTACAGCAGATCGGGATCGTGGAACGAGGGCTCGAGATGCCAGACACGCGCGAACTCCCACGGATGCGGTGTGCCGTCGTACCAGGTATGCGTGCCGGGCTCGCCATCGTAGACGAACTCGTTCCCGACCGGCTCCCACGTTGCGCCGCCATCGTCGGAACGTTGAATGAGCTGCCCAAACCAACTCGTCGACTGCGAGGCATAGATCCGGTCCGGGTTGGCCGGTGAGCCTTTCATATGATAGATCTCCCAACCGCCGAAATGCGGCCCTTCGATCTTCCACTCCGTCCGCTTGCCGTCGGAAGTAAGCACGAACGCGCCCTTGCGCGTGCCAACGAGCAGCCGTACCGAACTCATAAAAGTGGCGACGGGTGGCGCGGCTGGTACAGTCCCATTCGCTCTCCTCCTGCCAGGATCAACGTCGTCACGAGTCCCCAGCCCCGGTCCGTAACGGGGCCGTCGGTCTGAATGCCTCGCGCGCCGAGCTTTTCAACCGTCGCGTTGACGTCATCGCACATCAGATAGACCTCGTGCTCGGGCTCGCTATCGGTCGCGTGCACGCCGATCTCCGCCGGCGGTGCCGCAAAAATCGGCCAGCCGCCGCCGGCGTCAACGGAAGGCAACTCGAGCACATCGCTGAGAAACTTCTGTACGTCCTCCGCGTGGCGGCTAAAAAAAATCACGTGCATACCGGTAATCATCGCGTGCTTTTTCCTTTGTCCAGCGACACGGCGCTAGGCGCGACGCGGTACGCCTCCGCGAGCGACCGAATGCAGGCGTCGTTGGCCGCACCTTCGATCGCGCGTTCTCGCACGCGCAAAACGAGCGTCCCGTTCTCGCTCGACAGTCCCGGTTTATGCGATCCAGGCTTGACGACCACGTCGATTATTTCATCCACGGGCATCGTTTACCCCGCAGCAAAGAAAGGAAGGCACCGCGAGGTGCCCCCCTTTGTTTTAGGTTGCCGTTACAGCTTACGGATTGTAGTTTGCGCTGTCGACGGCGGCTGCCGGAGAAGAGAGGCCATTCGACGAGTTTAGGGTCGCCTTGACCGCGCCCGCAGGATAGCTCAGGACGAATACGTCCGCGCCAGCGTAGTTGGCCACGTAGGCTTGTTTGTTCTTCTTGTTGATGGTGACGTGGAACGGATCGTCATATCCCGATCCCAGCGTACCGGTTACGCTGCTGTACGGCGACGCGATGATGTCGACCGCTTCGGCGTCCTGGTCGCATACGACGATGTTCCCCTTCTTGTCGAAAACCATGCCGCCGGGATACTCGAGCGACACGCCGAGAACGGTGCCGGAGCAACCGCTGAGGCCGCCGGTGTACTCGGCGATCTTTCCACCACTTGAGTTCACATATGCCACGAAGACATTGCCGCTCTTATCGACGGCCACGCCTTCGACGCTGCCGCCCGGAGAGCACTGCGTGATGATCGAGTTGCTGCCCTGGGCGAACTCGCTCACGTAGCCGCCTTCATAGTCGCCTTCGTAGACATTTCCCTTCGAGTCGGTAGTAACGGCGACTGGGTCCTCCACGCCGCTATAGGTGCTGCTTGGCGAGCTTGAGCCCTTGGCATATTCGGTTATATCGGCTCCAGCGTAATTGGCGACATAGAGATTACCCTTTTTGTCGACCCAGTTACCGTCGGGTCCGTCGATTCCGGAGCTGATGCTGCCCGTATTCGTCCAAGTCTTATTGGCGAGAATTTCGACCGCACCGGTGCCGAAGTCGTCAACGAAGAGATCTCCTCCGCCCTTCTTCTTGTCGGGGTTTACGCCATGACCGAGCGCCTTCAGAAGCCGCGCCTCTGCAAGGTGTTTGGGAGAGATGCCTGCGCGAGACAGGTCGGAGCGCTGAAGGCTCTGGCTGATGCCGGAGCCGGGAATGGTCGAACTCGCTCCTTGAGATCCGGCGCCTGAACACGCAGCGAGCAGCGAGATTGCCGCAGCTGCCGTTACCGCACCGAGAATTACTGGGGGTTTATACACGAGAAGTAATCCTCCAATTTCAGTTTGGTGTGAACGGAACTCATAGAGTTCACTTGGGGCCCTACATTTGAGTCCCCCCGGCTTCTCTGTGGCGTTGAGCCTTCCTCGTACCGAGGGGCTGCCGCCCCTTACAGTGTTAAGGCTTTTTTGGTGGAGATGTGGGGACTCGAACCCCAGACCCTCTACATGCAAAGCAGATGCTCTACCAGCTGAGCTACATCCCCGACGGTAAGGTTCATTCGTTTACGTGACTGCGCTGGGCATCCTTCGACTGCGCTCAGGATGACATGCCCTTCGACTGCGCTCAGGATGACATGCCCTTCGACTGCGCTCAGGATGACACGGAGAACGAGGGAGTCGCCCTTGGCGGCATGAAGGAGGGCCCCGGCGTAGCGGCGGTGAGGCCGATGGGGGCATAGCTCAGCTGGTAGAGCATTACGCTGGCAGCGTAAGGGTCAGGAGTTCGAGTCTCCTTGCCTCCACCAAAGAACGCCCGCTGGTACGGGCGTTTTGCACCCTCACGGATGCCACGGCTTGCCACGCACTAGAAAATCCAACCGGCTACCTTCGATAGCGTCGTATTGATCAGCGGGACACTGCTGTCGTGAGACGGCGGAAAGCGCGGCTGTGCGGGCCAGACCGGATGGGGCGCGCCCAAGGGCATCGGAGCATTCTAAGAGCCAGCCCGCCCGGAGACCTTAGAAGCATGCTCGTCGTCTCCGCGAACGTGCGTCGTACCCGGTTGCCTCGAGTAACTCGAGGCGGAAAGGTTGGCTTTCGCTATGTGTTCGTCCCATTTTCATCGCGGCGCGACCTTGTTCGGGTTGCCGCTCTCGCCAGGTCGTCATTCCTGCATGGCCGGCGAGCTGCCGATCCGGCGGCGGGACTTGCTCTCGATGGTCGGAGCGGCCGCCGCCTACGCCTGCACGTCGCCGGCGTTCGTCTTAGCGAAGGTTTACGCTCGCGTCGCGACCTACGACTTCGTCTCCTCGGGCGTCGTCAAAGGCTCCCAACAAACGGTGTGTCTGCCGGACGGTTCGCTCGACGTTCGGTTCCAATTTATCGATCGCGGGCGCGGCCCGACGCTTCACAGCACGATTTCGCTCGATGACGCCGGCTTTATCTCGAAGCTGCGTACGACGGGATACAACTATATGAAGGTTACGGTCGACGAACGCTTTGTCGCGCGCAAAGGCACAGCGGCCTGGAAGAACGCTGCCGAGCGAGAGACTCAGCCGTACTCGAGGCCGCGCTTTTATATCAGCATGGACGGATCGCCTGAGGAGGGAGCGATCATGGTCCGTGCCGCGCTGCGCTCGCGCACCGCGTCGCTGCAACTTTGGCCGAGCGGCGTAACGAACGTCGCGGCTGTCAAGACGCTCGTGGTCAGCAACGGACGGACAAGCAAACGTGTGACGATGTACGAGGCAAACGGCCTGGACTTTACGCCCGTTGCGCTCTGGCTCGATGACAGCGGCGAGCTCTTCATGTCGGGTGGCAGCTGGGGTGCCGTTATTCGCAGCGGCTGGAACGCGGTACTGGCACAATTGCTCGATGCTCAAAACGAGCGCGTTGCGGAGCTAGGACGCCAGATTGCTCGTACACTGCCGCAGCGTTGCGGCACCGCTATCGCCATTACCGGCGCTAGCTTATTCGATTCGGAGACCGGGAGCCTCGTTCCTAACACAACGGTGATCTTCCACGGCGAGCGCGTCGTCGCGGTGACTACGGCCGAGTCGAGCATCCCAGGCGATGCCCGCCGCATCGACGGCAGCGGAAAAACAATTCTGCCCGGCCTATGGAACATGCACATGCATCTCTTCGCCGACTTTGGACCGCGGCTGCTGGCGGAGGGCGTTACCACGATTCGTGACCCGGGCAACAGCCCGGACTATATCGCAAAAACCAAGGCACAATACGAAAGCGGAGAGCTCGTCGGCCCACGCGTCATTATTGCGGGACTAATGGACGGCACCGGAAAATACACTGCGCCTATCGGAACGACGACGAGCACCGTCACCGAGGCGATCGCGCAAGTGCGCAATTGGAAGAAGCTCGGCGCGGTGCAGATCAAGATCTACAGTTCGATGGATCCCAGGCTCGTCCCGACTATCGTGAAGGAAGCGCATTCACTAGGGATGCGCGTAAGCGGTCACATCCCCGCCGGGATGCTCGCGCAAGACGCAGTGCACGAAGGGTTCGACGAGATCCAACACGTCAATTTCCTCTTCTTGAACTTCATGCCCGACACGAAGGACCGTACGCAGACACCGATTCGCCTCACGGCGACGGCGGAACGCGCTGGTACAATCGATTTGCAGAGTCAACCGGTCAAGGATTTCATCGCGATGCTCAAAGCCAAGGACATCGTCAGCGATCCGACGGTCGGCCTCTTCTACACGGAGACGCTGACCCGAACCGGCGATATTGCCTCGACAGGCTTTGCGGAGATCGCCGACTGGTTGCCGGCGCAGGTGACGCGCGGGCTGACGACGGTCGGTCTGCCCCTGGGCCCCGGGCTCGACGCGAAGTATCGCGCTTCCGCGAAAGCCTACCTGGAAATGATCGCCCTGCTCCATTCCAACGGCGTACGCATCGTCGCCGGCACCGATGACCTGCTCCCCGGCTTCGACCTGGTACACGAGCTCGAGCTCTACGCGCAGGCCGGTGTTCCGCCAACGCAGGTGCTGCAGGCCGCGACGATCGTGCCCGCCCGCGTCATGCACATGGACGACTCCCTGGGTTCGCTGCGTCCCGGCAAGCTCGCCGATGCGATCATCGTGCACGGGAATCCGCTCGAGAGCATATCGCAGTTGCGCAAGGTCGGCACGACCATCAAAGGCGGCGTGATGTATGACACGCGCGCGCTCTACGCGACGGCTGGCGTGACGGCTCCGCCCGCCTAACGCCTTCTCTTTCACGCATTCTTCAGAAATCCAGGTTATGATCCTCGCGCATCGGAGCGACACAAACAATCACCGGAGGTAACGATGCCGGGAGAAACGTTCTCGAAAGGATCGACTTGGATGAGTGGCTTTGGAAGTAAACCGACCCGAGGGGCCTTCGTTCGCGGCATGATCGTACTGCCAGCGCTCGCCACCCTCGTCACGGAAGTGGCTAGAGCCGACGATACGAAGGTCGCGCAGTCGGCGGTCCAATACCAGACGAAACCGAACGGCGACAAACAGTGCTCGAAGTGTGCCTTCTTCATTCCGGGCGCGACGCCCGACGCGAACGGAGCGTGCAAAGTCGTCGACGGCGTTATCGCGCCGAACGGATACTGTACGGCCTTCAACGCAAAGTAAGACGCGCCGGGTACCGTTAGATGAGGCGCGTACCCACAAAAACCAGCGTCAGCGCGACAGCCGGGCGTAACCAACGCGTTTGCATTCGTCCGCAAAGTTTGCTGCCGATGTAGACACCCGGCAACGATCCCAGCAACAAGTTCGCGACCAAGGGCAGGTTCACGTCGCCCATCGTCCACCGGCCGGCGGCAGCTGTGGGAATTAGAAACGCGGCGTAGGCGATGTCTGAGCCGATCAACTCGGAAAGGCCGACACCCGGGAGCGCGAGAGTCAGCAACGGCAGGGTGATCGAGCCGCTGCCGATCGAGGTGATCGTAACGATCAGCCCGACGACTGCGCCGATAGCGGCGACGCGTAAACGTTGCGAGCCGACCCAGGCGAATTGGCCCGAATCTTCCACGCGCCCGCGATTAAAAACCGGCCGTGCGACCATGATGGCCGCGGCCAAGAAGAGCGCGGCGCCGATCGTATGCCGCGTCCACAACGTAATGAGTTTTATGTCGAAGTGGGTTCTCAAATAATACAGGAGCCCAACACCAACCAGGGCCGCCGGTATGCCACCGGCCAGGAGAGCGATCGTGATCTGCCAGTTGACCGTCCCTTGCCGGTTGTGGAGATAGGCGCCGAACAGTTTCGTAGGCACGCTATAGAGCAAATCGCTCCCGACGGCGACCAACGGATTTACCTTTAGCACCAACACGAGCAATGGCGTCATAATCGCTGCGCCGCCCACACCGGTTAGGCCGACGATCGTGCCGACGACTAATCCGATGAAAACCAACTCCCAGTTCACGAAGAGGGGCCTCCTGCATAGGAAAACATAACCTAGGCTAACAAGTCCAGAAGAATAATAACCCAAGTCAATAATAATTGAAAGGGAGACGGAAGTTTTCGGGTCGCTGCTCCTAAGCCGGGCGCTCGAAAAGCCAACGCGTAATGGCAGTTTTGACCAACCGATGTTCGACGGCGTGCAGGCGCTCCATCACGGACGGCTCTTTTTCTTCCTCCTCGACACGCAGCGGCTTTCGCGCAAGCACCGGACCACGATCGGTTGCCGGCGTTACGCGATGAACCGTCGCTCCTACCCACCGGCTACCGGCGGCAAGCGCATCGTGTACGGCGTGCGGACCGCGAAATGCCGCGATACGCGTACCGTCCGGGAGTCCGACGTCGTCGCAGCTCGGGTCGAGCGGCAGAAACGCCGGATGAAGATTGAGCATTTCGGGAAATGACGTCACGAACGCATCCGAGAGCAGATGCATCCAGCCCAACAGCAGCACGAGATCCGGCTTTTCGAAACGTACCGCTTCGAGCAGCCGCTCGTCGTACTGCGCGCGCGTCTCTTCCCTGCGACGCCACTCCACCACGTGCACGCCCGCAACTCCGGCCGTGCGTGCTCGTTCGATCGCATTCGCGCGTGCATCGTTGCTAACCAGTGCCACGATCTCGATTGGAAGACTACCGTCGTAAGAAGCATCCGCGACGGCTTGAAAGTTGCTCCCGTTGCCCGACGCCATCACCACGGTGCGCGGCGGCGGCGCGAGCAGCGCGGCTCGGGCGAACTCTTCCGCGACGACTGCACCCACGGAGCCGGCGTAATATCGGAGGAGTCTTTCGCCGCTCACTGCGGGAATCAAGGCGCGAGCATACCCGCGTTGGCGCAGCGCTTGCAGCGCCTGGCGCAAAACGAAGAGTCCCAAGCCACTCTTGCGCTCTTCTTCAACGATGCCAAAAGGACCGAAGAGTCCGACGTCCCGCTCGCGTGCGAGCCCGTTGAGCCAGCGAAAGTTTAGCCCTCGCGCATCGAGCGTGGCAAAGCCGATCGGTGCGTCGTCACGGCGCGCGACGATATTGACGCCCGCCGCGGCTTCGGAACTCCACGTGCCGCTAAAGGTTTCGTCGATCCATGCCAACATGCGATCGTCGGCAACCTCGACGGGTATTGCCGACACGCCGCCGGATATCGTGGACAGATCGACGATGAGGTTGCAAAGCGCCGGCACGTCAGGGATGAACGACGACCCGCGGTTCCTCGCCGATACGCGATTCGATCCAACCGACGACCTTCGCGCCGGGAACCGCGGCGATCGCTGCTGCCGCATCGGCGACCGGCACGACGAGCGTGAAGCCCACGCCCATATTAAAGATGCGATATCGTTCTTCGCCCAGCCCTCCGCGCCGCACGAGCTCAGCAAGAATCGGCGGAACGCCCCAGCGCTGCTGCTCGAAAACCGCTTTAACGTTCTCGGGAAGCGTGCGAGGAAGGTTTTCGAGCAACCCGCCGCCCGTGATGTGCGCCATTGCCTTGACCTTCGCTACGCGTTGAATTGCGCGGACGGATTCAAAGTACGACGGATGTTCGGCAAGCAGCGCGTCGGCGTACGTTCCACCGTCGAACGGAGCATTCCATTCGCCGCTCGCAATCAGCGAGCGTGCGAGCGAATAGCCGTTCGTATGCAGGCCGACCGCCGGCAAGCCGATAATCGCGTCGCCAGCTTCGACGCCACCCAGCTTCTCGAGCGCGTCGATCTCCACGATGCCGACGATCGTTCCCGCCAGATCGAAATGCGCCGGCTTATAGAGGCCCGGCATCTCGGCGGTTTCGCCGCCAAGCAGCGCGCACTCGTGACGGCGACAGGCTTGCGAGCATCCGCTCACGATCTCGGCAGCCACTGCAGGATCGAGCTTTCCCACTGCGAGGTAATCCAAAAAGAAGAGCGGCGACGCGTTGCAAACGAGGATGTCGTTGACACAATGATTGACCAGATCGGCGCCGACGGTCGCGTAACGTCCGAGCTCGGCGGCGATAATAACCTTCGTACCGACGCCGTCGGTCAACGCAACCAGCGCGCGGCTGCGGTCGCCGGGGACGCGAAAGAGTCCCGCAAAGCCGCCGATGGCTTCGAGTTGCTCGGCGTGGCGCCATGGGCCGAGCACCTGGGCGTAACGGGCGACAGCTTCGTTCCCGGCGTTAACATCAACGCCGGCTCTTGCGTAGCTATCCGAACCGGTTTTTTGCTCCGAACGAGGATTCTCCCAGCTTTCTGCCATAGGCTGGCAGTAGTTCACCATCGGAAAGGCCCACCATGCAAGTTCGTCTTAGTCACGATGCGCCCGGTCACGTGCGCAGCGGAGCGCTCGTCGTCCCCTTCTTCTCCGATAATTCGCTCGAAGGCGTCGCCAAAGAGATCGACGCGAAACTCGGCGGTGTAATCGCCGATGCACTGGCCGCCAAAGAAATCCAAGGGCGTCTTGGCGAGCACGTCCTCGTTTACGCGAAGGACGAGCCGTATCGTCGCGTTCTCGCGATTTCGCTCGGCGAGCGTTCGCGCTTCGAACCGTACTTTCTCGCGCGCTACGCAGGGAGCGCCGTGCGTTACCTGGGCCGCCGTAACGTCGAGCAGATCGCTATCGCGCTGCCGATACAGGCGCAAGGCCAGGAAGTCGCATGCGCTTCGTTTGTGAGCGAGGGCGCCATCACCGGCGTCTTCGAGACGACGCTCTATCAGGAGAAGCCCGACCGCCGTAACGTAACGAGCGAAGTAACGATTATTGCCGGCGATCTCAACGAAGCCGAGCTCGAGCGCGGAATCGTCCGTGGAACCGCGCTTGGCGACGCGGTGAACTTAGCCCGACGGCTCGCGATTACGCCGGCGAATCTGATGACGCCGACGCGCCTTGCCGAGGAAGCGGCGAAAGTCGCCGAGCAAAATGGACTCGAGATCGACGTCCTCGACGAAGCCCGAGCGAGCCGCGAAGGCATGGGCTCCTTTCTCTCGGTCGCGCAAGGCAGCGCGCAGCCGCCGAAGTTCATCGTGATGCGTTACACCGGCGATCCGTCGAGCAAAGAGCTGCTCGCACTCGTCGGAAAGGGAATCACGTTCGATACGGGCGGCATCTCGATCAAACCCGCCGAGCGAATGGAGGACATGAAATATGACATGTCCGGTGGCGCCGGCGTGATTGCAGCGATGTACGCGATCGCGAAGCTGAAACCAAAACTCAACGTGGTCGGCATCGTACCCGCGACGGAGAATATGCCGGGAGGCAAGGCAACAAAACCGGGCGATATCGTAACGGCGATGAACGGCAAGACGATCGAAGTCATCAATACCGACGCGGAGGGCCGATTGATCTTGGCCGATGCGCTCTGCTATGCGAACAAACTCGGTGCGACGAAGATCGTCGATGCCGCGACACTTACGGGGGCGTGCGTGATCGCGCTCGGCCACGCGTCGTCGGCCGCCGTTACGAACGACGATGCATTTGCCGCTCAGTTCTTGGCGGCAGCCAAGCCCACCGGCGAGCGTTACTGGCAAATGCCGTACTACGAAGATTACACCAAAGCGATGAAGAGCGACATTGCGGACCTGAAGAATACCGGTGGACGCCCCGCCGGCACGTTGACCGCCGCCGCTTTTCTGCGCGAGTTCGTCGAACAAGACGCCCTGGGTGCATCTCGATATCGCGGGGACTGCATATCTCGACAACGATTCGGCCTGGCAGGCGAAGGGCCCGACGGGAACCCCCGTCCGCGCGTTTCTCGCACTCGTCGAATCGCTCGCCGGTCAGGATGTCCTTCGACAGGCTCAGGATGAGAAAGGTGAAGGGCACTCCGGCAATGGTGCGAGGTCGGCTGAGCTGAAGGTGTGAGCGGCGAAAGCGCGCGTCCTTACGAGCCGGAGAAGAATCCGGCGATACGGCGTTTGACGGCGGGCGCCATCAAACGGCGAAAGGGAAAAACGCTCTTCCCAATTGCAACTGCCTACGATGCGCCGTTCGGGCAGTTTGTCGAACGAGCCGGCATCGACATCATATTGGTGGGCGACAGCGTCGGCAACGTCGTTTTGGGGTTCGACGAAACGACGCCGGTAACACTCGAGAGCATTCTCTATCACACGCAGGCCGTCGTGCGCGGAACGACGCGCGCGCACATCATGGCCGACATGCCTTTCGGCTCCTATCAGGTCAGCAACGAAGACGCGTTGCGTTCCGCGATTCGACTGGTTAAAGAGGGCGGAGCGTGTTCGGTGAAGCTCGAGGGTGGGCGCGACCAAAGCGATCGTATCCGCGCGATCACCGGCGCCGGCATTCCGGTGGTCGGCCACATCGGCGTGACACCGCAGACGGCCGGGCTCGGACCGGGCTTCAAGATGCGCACTCATCGCGATCGTTTAATTGATGATGCGCGCTCGGTCGAAGCCGGCGGAGCGTATGCGATCGTGCTCGAGGTCGTGGATTATGAGATCTCTCGCGAGATTACCGAGATGTTGTCGATCCCGACGATCGGCATCGGTTCCGGTCCGCACTGCGATTCGCAAGTGCTCGTGCTTCACGATATCCTTGGCATGTATCCCCATTCACCGAGCTTTGCCAAACGGTATGCCGAGATCGGGGAACTCGCGACGCAGGCCTTGGAGCGTTACGCACAAGAAGTCCGCGATCGAACCTTTCCGCAATAACTCGTCCGTGCCCACCAGTTGGCACTCTGCGGGGCTAGAGTGGCGGCATGCTAGAAACGAACGACTGGTCCGACCCTTTGGTTATCGCGCTGCGCGCTTTCGAACGCGTCCTTCTTGCGTCCGACGAAAGCCCTCGAGCGCGTCGAGCCGCCGCCGAATTGCGCGCAGCTCCTCTACGAGCGCAAGACCGCCCGTCGCTAGCTGACCGGCCTCCGCCGGCAACGGTGATTCCTTTGCGTCCTCGCCGTCGCTAGCGGGCGCCTCGCGAACGCGAGCACCGGCGCGCTCGAGCGCAGCGGTGATAAAGCTTTGGGCGCGGGCCCGCGCGGCTTCGCCGGACTTGCGCCCGAGCGGCCGAACGTCCACGAACATCGCCGACTTGTTCGCCTCAACGAAGAGCCGCGCTTCTTCTCGCTCCAGGCCGTAGAGCGTTTCGGCGGTCGTTCCGAGTGCGCGTGCAATGCGAACGACGATGCTGATTGAGGGATTCAGCCGCTGATCGGCCTCGATCTTGAAAAGCGTCGGGTGATTAACCTCGGCACGGCGAGCCAATTCGTTCTGGGACCATCCTAGAGCGCGGCGTCGCGCGGCGATTCTCTTTCCCAGCGTCACTCATCTGGACTGTAGCACCGTAGAGCCCTGGCCCTTGAACCGTCTGGTCTTGACGCCTGGTACCTAAGCCTACGCCGAGCCTGTCGAAGCGAGCATCTGATGGGCCGGGGGCACGTTCGGGTATTCGCCAACGAAACAGCCGAGGCACATCTCGCTGCGGTCTCGTCCAACCGAAGCAATCAATCCCGCGAGACTGAGATAGCCCAAGGAATCCGCACCGGTCTTGGCTCGGATCTCTTCCACCGTGAAGTTAGCCGCGATGAGCTCGGCGTAGGTGGCCATGTCGACGCCGAGATAGCACGGGTGCTTGATCGGCGGCGACGTGATTCGTAGATGCACTTCGAGGGCACCCGCCTCGCGCAGCAGCGCGACGATCCGCGGCGTGGTCGTGCCACGCACGATCGAGTCGTCGACGACGATCACGCGCCGGTCGCGCAGATTCTCTACGAGCGGATTGAACTTTAGATGCACGCCGCGAGCGCGCATATTTTGATCCGGGCTGATGAAGGTACGGCCGATGTAGCGGTTCTTGATGAGGCCTTCGATATACGGAAGCCCGCTCTCGGCGGCATAACCGATGCCGCCGGCGACTGCGCTATCGGGCACCGCCATCACGACGTCCGCGTCGACGGGATGCTCCTTGGCCAACTGGCGCCCCATCGCATAGCGCGCCATGTAGACCGAGCGGTCGTTGAGCTGCGAATCGGGCCGCGCGAAGTAGATGTACTCGAACGTGCAGAGCGCAGGCTGCGCGTCTTCAACCGGCGTTTGGTACGACTCCAAGCCGTCCGCGCTGATGCGCACGATCTCGCCGCGCTCGATCTCGCGCACGTACTGCGCGCCGATCGTCCCGAGCGCACACGACTCCGACGCTACGACGAAGCCGCCGTCGCCGAGTTTGCCAAGACATAGCGGCCGCACGCCCCAAGGATCGCGAAACGCATAGAGTTCGTCTTGCGTGCAGAGGACCGTCGAGTACGCACCGCGCGCCTGGGCGAGCACCGACTCGATTCGTTGCAGCATCGTGCCCTTCGACTCGACGATCAGCTTGGCCATCACTTCGGAATCCGAGGTGGCCTGCATGACCGTCGTCGGCGCGAGCGATTCGCGAAGCGCGTCGGTATTGGTGAGGTTTCCGTTGTGCGCGAACGCAAAGTCGCCGAGCTCGGTGCGTTCGAGCAGCGGCTGCGCATTGACGACGATCGAGGAGCCGGTCGTCGAGTAGCGCGTATGTCCGATCGCGACGTAGCCGCTAAGATCGCTTAAAATATCTTCGTCGAAGATGGCGCCGAGCAGCCCCATCTCCTTGTGCGAGCGGATCGTGCCGCCATCGGCTGCGGCGATGCCCGCGGATTCTTGCCCGCGGTGCTGCAACGCGTATAGCGCGAAAAACGCGAGCCGCGCGGCGTCGCGTCCGGGTGCGAAGACCCCCGTTATCCCGCACATCTTACGCCATTATACCAGTCCGCTAGTCTGAAGAGCGCCTCCCCCCGAAAATCTGAAGCAAAGCGAGGAAGATATTTATCGCATCGAGGTAGATGCTGGTCGCCATGAGGACCGGCGTCAATCCGTCGCCGCCGGCGCGCAGCCGCGCGAAGTCGATTAAGACCAAGCCCGAAAAAATGGCGAGCGTCAACCACGCGTAGGTCTCGGGATGGATAAATTTCACGAAAATCGAGATCACGCCGAGCACGACCAGGCCCAGAAGCGCGATCATGAAGATACCCTGGAAACGCCGCAGGTCCAGCCCCGTAGCGTACACGATGGCCGCAAGCGCGAACATGCCAAGCCCCGTCGTCAGGGCGGCGTTGACCACCACGTCGGGACCTAAGGTGCGGACGTACTGGCCGATCACCGGAGCGATGCCGACGCCTTCGCAGAACGTGAACGCATAAAAGAGCAGCAGCGATAGCGCTTCGTTGCGGCGCACGGCGTTGATGGAAATGAGCAGCACGAAGCCGACGATCATCGCGACGAGGCCGACACCCGGCGCGAGGTCTTGGAAGAGCCACGCCGCAAGCGCCGTTATACATAACCCGAGTGCCGTGATTCCGAGCACTTGTGCCAGCATCGAACGCGTGGGGACCGCCGGCGCGAGCGGTTGTCCGAGGTTCTGCGGTTGTAAGCCAAAAGCCATGACGTCTTCTACTATCCTTTCTCAGCTGCGCTGGTTTCAGTTCGTCCTCCCCGCGGTCTAACCGAGCCGCCCAACCCAAGGGAGCGAGCGGCGGCTCGTGGAACAACGAGCACTTCTAATGCTCCGCTGGAGTGTGGTTCTGATCGCCCTGCTTTGCGCGGCGCCTTTGCGCGCCGCGGCGTCCGCATCCGCAACGCAAGCCGATCAGCCCCCGGCCGGGCTCGTTCCCACCGACGTGCGCCTCGGGCAGATCCTTGCCGACCACGAAAAGGCGATCGGCACGCGGCCCGTGGGCGTGCACGACAGCGTCGTCGAGCGTTGGAGCTTTACTGATGCCGGAATGAGTGGTCTCGAGGAGCTGCAGCGCGACGGCACCGACTATCATTCACGAATCGCCTACGGCCCCTTTCTCGACGAATACGGTCAGCGCGGAGAAAGCCGCTGGCATCAAGATTCCAACGGTTTTACGTCCGCGACAACCGAAATTGACGAACGGAGCTTCTACGCCACGCGGGTCACCGAGGACGCGGCGGATCCAAAAAACGACGCATCGGTTATAGGAAAGACGACCGGCTCGCATCCGGCCTACGTCGTAGAAATAAAGCGGGCCGGCCACAAGCACGCGGAGTTCGTCTTCTACGACGTCGGCACGGCACAAGTCGTTCGGGTCGAAGCTCCGGGCGAAAAGCGCCGGCTCATTGAAACCTTCGACGATTTCCGCGCCACCGAAGGAGTCTTTCGGCCGTGGCACGTCCACGATACCGACGGCCGCCCAGAGCTTGACGACGACTGGAGACTCACCTCGCTGCAGCAGGGCGTGAGTATCGCCGAAGCGACCTTCGAGATGCCCGGAAACGTGCCGCACGTCTCGCCTCCGGCCTCGCCCTCGCAACTGCCGGCCAAGATGATGTACGGTGCCTACATCGTTCGTCTCGACGTTGCGGGGCGCGGCCTCGACTTTTGGCTGGACTCGAGCGCGCGCGACTCGATCATTAACTGGGATGTCGCGCGAGAGATGGGGCTTCCCGATTACGGGCACGTGACCCATCTTGCCGACGGAACGAAGGTCCCCTATCGAACGAAACTCGCGCAGGCGAGCGTTGGCGGCGTGACGCTAAACGACTTTACTCTTACGAGCGAGGACTTCACCTACCAGCCCAGCTACAATACGAAGGTCGTCGGAGTTCTGGGTTACGATTTCTTCGCCGCCAACGTGCTGCACCTGGATTTTGCCAGCGGCATCGTCGAGGCGCTTCCGCTCGCGCAGTTCGCCTCAGGCAACCCGACCGGGGCGAGCGTGGACGTTCCGTTTACGCTGGATGACGGCATCCCGTTCGTTCGCGCCGGGATCGGCGACATCATCACCGATCGCGCTTTGCTCAGCACGACCGTGCCATTTAGCTTTGTCTTGGGGGGCTTCGCCGACGCTCATCCGTCGGAGGTAGCGGATCGTTCCGGAAAGCAGCACGCGCAAGGCATTCTGCCGGTTGCGGGCGCGGAGAGCTATGGGGTCAGGATCGAAACCTGGATCGCGCTGCTTTCGCACTTTCGCTTCGCGCTGGCAGACTATCAGCAGATCGGCATCCCGGCCACAAACTGGCCTATGACGGTGGGAAATCATTCGGTCGACGCCATCATCGGCACCGACTACTTGCGATACTACGACGTGTACTTCGAGTATCCATTCGGACGCTTCACCGTCAAGCCGAACGCACTCTTCTTCAAGACGTTCAAACGAAATGGTTAGCGCACACGCGGTCGCGCTCGGCGCGATTGCCGCGCTGCTGCTCGCCTCACCTCTCGGAGCAGACGAACCAGACACTGCACCACCGCCCGGCGTCGCTCCGTCGACGATGACGCTCCAGCGCCTTGTCACCGCTATACGGCACGCGCGGGGAGCGCTCGAGCACGGAATCGCTCCGACCCGCCGCGAGCAGTGGAAGATCTCCTTTGGCGCGTTGACCGGAACGCTAACCTACGTGCAAGCGGGCGAGAACTATCGGGCCAACCAGACACTCGGGCCCGACTCGAAGGCGTGGGGATTCTCGGGCGGCCGGACGTGGCACCTGAATGCCAACGGCCAAGTCGCAACGGATTCAGGATTGCACCGCTCCGACGCAATCGATGATGCGGCGGTCGCGCGTCGCGGCGCCGGCGTCATGCTTCTTGGTCGCGTCACCCAGCCGGTCGAAGCGTACGTCGTGCGAGTCGACCCCTTAGGCGGTCGCCTCCAGTACCGTTTCTATGATGCCGCGACCTTTCGGCTCGATCGCGTCGAGGAGATTCGCGACGGTCGTCGGCTGACGCTCACTTTTGACGATTACCGCGCCACCGACGGGCTGGTCGAGCCGTGGCACATCCACACCACCGACGGCTTTCCGACCAACGACGGCGATCGCGTGATGTCCGTGCTCGAAGTTGGTTCCGCCGTGGCCCCATCAGAGCTTGCAATTCCGCCCGACCGGCCCAGCTTGATCCCGGCTGCCTCGCTGCCTGCGCGGATTCCCGCCACGCTATCGGGCGACGCCTTTGTGGTTCCGGTCAAGCTGGGTGCATATACTGTGAACTGTATCTTTGACTCGGGAGCCGACGGTGTCGTCATCGACTCTGCGGTAATTGCGGCTCTCGGCCTAAAAAGCTATGGGCGCATCACGAGTGAAACTGCCGGCACGTACGTGGAAAGTGACGTTGTGATCCCCACGATGTCCATCGGCAGCATCACGCTCAACGAAGTGCACGCGCGCAGCCTTCCATTCACGCAGTGGACCGACACGGGTAAGCCGATCGCGGGGCTCTTGGGATACGACCTGATCCGCGGGGCAGTCTGGCATCTCGATTATGCCCACGGCACGCTCCAGGCGTTGCCGCCGGCGACGTTCACGCCGCCGGCGCAAGCCCACGCGCTCGTCGTAACCTTCGATGACAACGTACCCACGATCGACCTTACGATTGACGGTCTAGCGGGGCCGGCCTTCGTGCTTGACACCGGAGCCGATCGCAGCACGATCTTTTCAGGCTACGCCAACGCTCATCCGCGCGAGCTACGCGACCGCGGGCTCGGCGAAGCAATGAACGACGCCTTTCCGTTCATCAACGATTTCTCGGGAGTCGGCGGCACGGTCAACTACCGGCCTTTACAGGCCGGACCGCTCCTGGTGAGCGGATGGAGCTTTCCGCAGTGGCTCTTCGAGGTTACGCAAAACGACGCGTCGTTCGAGCTAGAAGACTACGACGGCCTCATCGGCCAGGATTTCCTTCGCAACTTCGACGTCTACTTAGACTATCCGCACTCCAAGGTGTATCTCGTACCCAACGACCGCTTTCGCGCTCGTTGGGGAGGCTAGTCTTCGAGTACGGCGATATCGGTACGGTAGGTCAACGAGGCACCGCCGAGCCGTCGCGCCAGGCCTCTTACGCTTGCGTACGCGCGCGTCCTCGCTTCGCCGAGGCTCTCACCGCGCCCGGTCACGGTGAGCACGCGGCCGCCACCGCTGTTGATGGTTCCGTCGACCAGCGTTGAGGCTCCCCAGAATGCTTGACAGCCGTCCGGGAGCGAAATGTCGGGATTGAGGGCCCGCAGCGGCGTGCTGCTTCGCGGATAATCGCTGGTCGCGAGAACGACGCCGACGCAGCATTCGCGCGAAACCGTCGCGAGCGAAAGATCCATCGCACCCCGCGCAACCGAGTGCAAGAGCAGCGCTAAATCCCCACCGATCCGCGGCATAAGCACTTGCGTCTCCGGATCTCCAAAACGTGCGTTGAACTCGATGACGTGCGGCCCGTCGGCGTTCCACATCAGGCCGCAATACAAAACGCCGACGTACTCTTCTCCTTCTGCAAGAAGTCCTCGCAACAACGGCGCGAGAATGCGCTCGCGCACCCGAGCGTCGAGATCGTCGGGGAGACCGGCCGGCGGGGAGTACGCGCCCATACCGCCGGTATTCGGTCCGGTGTCGCCGTCGCCGGCGCGCTTATAATCGCAGGCCGCGGCGAACGGAACGATCGCGCGACCGTCGCAAATTGCGAAAACGCTCACTTCGCGACCGGCAATCGGTTCTTCGAGCAGCACGTCGAGGCCGCCGCCGGGAATCTTGCTGCTCGCATACCAATCGGTTACGACAGCGCGTGCCGCATCGGCGCCGGGCGTCACGATGACACCCTTACCCGCAGCAAGTCCGTCGGCTTTAACGACAACACCGCCCCTCCACTGCGCCAGCGCGTGGCGGGCTCCGTCGAGCGAATGAACCACTACCGCCTTGGCCGTCGGAATGTTGTGACGCTCCATAAAACGCTTGGCAAAGATCTTGCTCGATTCCAAACGTCCGGCGGACCGGTTGGGACCGAAGACGGCGATTCCGGCCTCGCGAAGACGATCTCCAACGCCGGCGGCGATGGCCGTCTCCGGTCCGAGAACCACCAGGTCGATGCCTTCTCGAAGTGCGCGGTCCGCCAACCCTTTGCCATCGGTCGCGGAAATCTCCCAGTTTGCTCCACGCGACGCCGTCCCCGCATTTCCGGGCGCGGCAAAAATCGCTTCACAGGACGGCGACTGCGCGAGCCGCCACGAGAGCGCGTCTTCGCGCGAGCCGTTACCGACGACGAGGATTCGCACGCGCTACTCCTAACGGGCCAAAATGCTCGTCGCCATGTTTACGACCTTCGCCGCAAGCAGAAAGGAACCGCTGGTGGAGACGATCGCCCGAATCCACGACGGCTTCCTCGCCGCGGGTTTTGGCGAACCGTCCGTGCGTTTTTCGCTTGCAGACGCCCCCGTGAGCCCAGAGGGCGGCGCCGTGGCGGCGGCGATGGGTATCAAGCGAATCTCCAGCGTCGGTCGCGTGCGCAAACGCTGGCCGCAGATCGAACGATTTTCCCGCGAGCGGCTGATTGCCAATATAACGGAGTCGGGCGCAACGGAGCCGGTGGATTTCGCACTGCTGCTGGAGATCGCGCGCGGCGTTCCAAGGTCGTTTCCATTTCATGCGATCGCACTGCACTTCTCCGCCCCGGGATTCTCAACCGGGCCGGAGCTGCCCGCCCCGGATCTTGAGAACATCAGCATGCTAATGCGCGCCGGCGTCAACATCGGCGCCGGACATCCAACGACGCCGGGCGTCAACGTCAAGGACTCCTGGTGGGTCAACGGTCGCAACCGATACGTCGCTGCGATGCGCATCGTGGACGCCAATCCCGCGGAGAAGAAACTCCCCGCGCCGCCGCCCGAGGTCGCGACGCTGTTCGCGGCCTGCGGTAAAGTGCGCAAGACCGTGCAAGTTCCGATGTCCTTCGCGCAGCCGGCGGTGCAACCCGAGACTGCTGCCAAAGCCGGCACCTCGGAGAAAAGCGAAGCGATCCGTTCCGTAGTGCGCGAGTACCGAGCGAAGATGCCCTCGCTGCTCGAAAGCTTGCCGCACGATCTGCCGGATCGCTTGGGAGCGGCAGGGACGCCGCCGGCCTTCGAAGCCTCCGGGCCGAAGAAACCCGAACTCGTCCGCGCCTTCAAAGCTATGGGCTATAGTTGTCATGGTGAGACGGGAGCATTCACGTTGCGTCGCCGCACTCCCGGAAATCTGACCGTGAAGCTCAAGCTCGACGTCGGCACTTGGAGCAACTCGCTCACCGCGTTCATGCAAGTCCTCGGGCTGATCGATGGGCAAAGCTTCAAAGCGACGCTGATGCTGCCGCCGTCGCATCACGCGGCGCGTGGGATCGTGCACGGGGTCGAGCTTACCGGCCAGTTTTCGATCGGCGCCCCTGACCGTTGGCGCCAGATCGTGGACAACCTTGCGGCACTGGTCGCCGAGCTCGACCGCACCTTCGTGCCTGCAGTCGAAGAGATATCCGGTCCTTCGCCGGCATGGTTCGAGCCCGACTCCACTTAGGGCGCATCACTCCCACTCGACGGTAGCGGGCGGCTTCGTCGTGATATCGTAGGCGACGCGATTGACGCCGCGCACTTCGTTGACGATTCGTGCCGACATGCGCTCCAAGAGCGCATGCGGCAGCCGCGCCCAATCGGCCGTCATGCCGTCCTCGCTGGTAATCGCTCTGATCGCCACGAGGTTCGCATACGTGCGCCCGTCGCCCATGACGCCTACGCTCTTGACCGGCGTCAACACGGCAAAATATTGCCACGGGTGCGGATCGAGCTTCGCGGAATCGATCTCTGCACGGACGATCGCGTCGGCCTCGCGGACGACCGCCAGACGCTCTTCGGTGACGTCGCCGATGATCCGTACCGCTAAGCCCGGGCCGGGAAACGGCTGGCGTCCAACGATTGCAGGAGGGAGTCCGAGCGCTGCGCCGAGCTCGCGCACTTCGTCCTTAAAGAGCGCGCGCAGCGGCTCGATCAGCGAGAGATTCATTTCATCGGGCAGGCCGCCGACGTTGTGGTGCGATTTGATCTTTTGGCCGGTCTTGCTTTGCGGCGTCTTCGACTCGATCACGTCGGGGTAGAGCGTGCCCTGCACGAGATATTTGACGCCGGGAATCTTCTCGGCCTCCGATTCGAAGACGGCGATGAACTCGTGACCGATCGCCAGCCTCTTACGTTCGGGATCCTCAATGCCGGCGAGTTTGTGCAGGAACCGCTCGCGCGCGTCAACCGCGATAACGTTGAGGTGCAGCACCTCTCGAAACGCGGCGACGACTTCTTCGGCCTCATTTTTTCTCAGCAACCCGTGATCCACGAAAATGCAGGTGAGCTGTTCGCCGATCGCTCGTGCAACCAGCGTCGCAGCGACTGCGGAATCCACGCCGCCGGACAGGGCGCAGATCGCTTTGTCGGTGCCGACGCGTTCGCGAATGTCGCGCACTGAGCTATCGAGAAAGGACTCCATCTTCCAGTCGCGGCCGAGGCCGGCGATCTCGTGCAAAAAGTTGTCGAGAACGGTGCGTCCGTGCTCGGTGTGCACGACTTCGGGATGAAACTGAACGCCGTAGATCTTCTTCTCCGGGTTACCGATCGCGGCGACGTGACAGCGCGCCGTCGAAGCCAACGCGCGATACCCGTCGGGAAGCGCGACGACGGAATCGCCGTGCGACATCCACACCCGCGATTCTTCGGGGACGCCATCGAAGAGCGGCGTTTCGCGATCGGAGACGACGAGCGTTGCCGGACCGTACTCGGCCTGATCGAGCGGCACGAGCTCGGCGCCGATGTCGCGAGCCAGAAGCTGCATGCCGTAGCAGATGCCGAGGATCGGCACGCCCGCCTCGACGATCTCGGGGTCCATCTTCGGCGCGCCCTCCGCCAGCGTGCTTTCTGGGCCGCCGGAGAGAATCAGCGCCGCGGGGCGGCGCAACGATAGGGCATTCCAGGTGACGTCGTACGGCACGATCTCGCAGTAGACGCCGAGCTCGCGCGTCCGGCGCGCAATCAACTGGCTGTACTGCGCGCCGAAATCCAGGATCAGAACCGTTGGCGGCATCGCCCTCCTCTAGGCAGCGGCAGCCGCGGCCGCAGCGTGAAGCGCGGCATCATAATCCGGTTCGTTGGCAACTTCCGGCACGATCTCCACGTACGAGACGGTTCGGTCCTTGCCGATCACGACGATGGCTCGCGCTAAGAGGCCGAGCTCGGATATGAGCAGCCCGTAGTTCGTGCCGAAGCTGCGGCTACGATAATCGGAGAGCATGTCGAGCTGGACGTCCCCTTCGGCAGCGCACCAGCGAGCCTGCGCAAACGGCAGGTCCATGCTGACCACGGCGGCTTTCACGCCTTCGGGAAGTTCCCCCAAGCGCCCATTGAACTTCTTGGACTCGAGCGAGCAAACACTCGTGTCGAGCGAGGGCACCACGATGAGCAATGCGGCCCGCCTGCCTTCGTCGACCAGAATTTCCGGAGTGACGGTCGAGAGATCGCCGGAGGTCAGCGCAAAACTTGGGGCCGGATCGCCGCGTCGCAGCGCGGGACCCAGCAGCGTCATCGGTTGCCCTTTGAACGTTACGATGCCGGCGCGCTCTTGGATGTTGTCAGTGGTCATGTACGATCTCCATAAAAGCGAATGGAATTCAGGTCAACACATCTTGAAGTCGTTTGGTGTCGCGGGCCATTACGACTTCCATCGCAATCCGTTCGCCGACGGAGACGTCGCGGCCCCAGCGGTACGCCGTATATGGCGTGAATCGCGTCCCCGGCGAACCCGGTACGCGCAGCGAAACGTCGTAGCAGACGAACTCCTTGGGAGGCCCGGCGGCAACGATGCATTGCAGCGCGAACGGCCCGATGACTCCGGGCGGCTGCGCCTCTCGCGCAGCCCGCACGAAACGCTCACCCATTTCGAAGGCCGGCTCCAGCATTGACTCCACGAGCGTCGTCGCGATGTGGCCCACTTCTTCTAAGCGCATCGTTATTCCGCGCACCGCCTCGAGTGCGGCCGGCGGGACGCTGCGAAAGCCCTCCAAGTTCGTCTGGCGTCGCGTATCGGTTCCGCTGAGCTCGAGCTCGCCGAGAATCGGCGAGTAGAAAAAATTGAGGTTCACCGAGGGGCCGAGCACGTATTCCTCGATTCGCGCGTTAGCGAGCCCCCTGGCACTCAAAATTCCCTCGTCGATCAGGTGATCGGCGGTGGCGCGGTACTCTTCGGGCGACGACGCGAGAAAGAAGGCGCGCTCGAACGAGACGCGCGCGTGCGGGGCCTTGACCATCACAAGACGGTCGATGTCGTCGGGTAGCTCGTAGCGGCGCGGATGGCGGATCCCGGCGGCTCGCATCAGAGCATATTGATCCGTGCTGCCGGGCTCACGTTCTTCGGCACGCAGGAGATGCCGGTTCCCGAAAAACGGAACGAGCATGCGCCGCTCGATCTCGTCATATCCGAACTGCTGGTGGAGGTAGACCTCGAACGAACGGTTCGCGACGAAGATCACGTTCTGCTCGAAGAGCCGCTCCTGCACGTCTTCGTTCAATATCTCGGGAAAGTTTTGCAGTTCGAGCACGGCGTCCACGCAGCCGCGGCCCACCGGACTTTCGTTGCGGACAAAATAGCGGGCATAGGTTTTTTCGCGCCCTTTCGCCGTGACGATGAGATTGCGCAGTCCTTGCGCGCGCGCACCGGAGGCAATATCGAGAGCCGAGTGGCTTCCGATGGAGCAAAGCGTCAGACGCGATAGGTCGTACGCGTCCAGTGCCCGGGCGACGTACTCCTCGCTCATCGGCCGCTCATTCGGCGCGAAGCTTCCCACCCATGCGCCGCCAGACGATCGGCGTGTAGATTCCGACGACGACGATGCCTCCAAGCGTTACGCTCAGCGCGCATGTCAGAGCAACCGCGGACGGCGCCGCCGAAAAGATCGAGATACCGCCGCGACCCGGCGGAAATGCGGGAAGCAAGTACGGGAAGAGCGTACCGGCCGCCGCGGTCAAGAGCGCCGCGAGGAAGGCCAGCGACATCGCGAAGGCGCGCTTCGGACGCTGCGATCGCGCACCCCACCACACGCCCGCGAGCGCCGCGAGCGAAAGCGGCGGCAGCGCCAGGAGCCAACCCGCGAGGCCGCCGTGCACCGCATACGTTGCGGCCGTAACCGCGAGGTACAGCACCAAGACCGCCCACCACAGGGCTCGCAGCATTCGCGCGGCTCGCAACCCGAGCTCCCCGTCGAGGCGGATCGCAGCGAAGGCGGCGCCGTGCTGGGCGAGCGTCGCCAGCGCGAAGACGCCGACGAGCAGGGCGTACGGATTTAGCAGGAACGCGAACGTCCCCTCAAAGTAGCCGGACGCGTCGAGCGGAACGCCGCGTAACAGATTCCCCAACGCGATGCCGAAAACGAAGATCAAGAGGGCGCTCGAGCCCGCGAATGCGGCATCCCAAAACTGATGCCAAACCTCCGACGGAAAGTGCTCGCGCAACTCTACCGCGATGCCGCGCAACATCAGCAGCCACAGCGCGACGATGAACGGCAGATAGAATCCCGAGAACGCCGCCGCGAAGGCCGCAGGGAAGAGCGCGAAGAGCGCCGCCGCGGCGGCGATGAGCCAGACCTCGTTGCCGTTCCAAAACGGGCCGATGCTGGCCATGACTGCGCTGCGGTCGCGCTCACCGCGCGCGATCAGCGCGCCGACGGTTGCCACGCCGAGGTCGTAACCGTCGAGCATCACGTACATCGCGAACATGAACGCGATCGTGACAAAGGCTGCGACGCTCACGCGGGCTTCTCCCGCGATGGGCCCAGTCCGATCTCCCGCAGCGTGAGATACAAGAAGAGAAAGCCCAGCAAGAAATACATGCCCGCAAAGCCGATCAGCGTGAAGATCGTCTCCCCGCTCGGAACCGTCGGCGAGCTTCCCGCCGCCGTCTTCATCAAACCGTAAACGATCCAGGGCTGGCGCCCGACCTCGGTGGCTACCCAACCGGCTTCGTTGGCAATGAACGGAAACGGCACGAGCAGCATCAGAATCCAAAGCATCCAGCGAGCGCTCCAAAGTCTTCCAAACGCTAGCAACATAACCGCGATCGTTGCGACCGCGGCGAAGATCGTCCCGAGACCGACCATGATGTGGTACGCATAGTAGGTCAGTTCGACGGGCGGCCACAGCTCGCGCGCATATGCGTCGAGCCCATTGACGTTGGCCTTGTAGTTTCCGTAGCTGAGAAAACTCAAGATATCGGGGACAAATATCGGATCGATCAAGCGCTTGCGCGCGACGTCGGGCATCCCGATGATTGCAAGCGGCGCCTCGCGTTCCGTCGTGAAGAGGCCCTCTTCGGCCGCAAGCTTGACCGGCTGATACTGCGTCACGATTCGCCCGTTGCGATCGCCAGTCGGAAAGACCGCGATCAACGCAAAGACGAAGGCAACGAGCGTCCCTGCGCGAACGAACCGCCGCCCGATCGCCTCATCCCGGCGTGAGAGCAAGTAGTAAGCGCCGACGCCGGCCACGATGAAGCCTCCGGCAAGGAGCGCGCCGCAGAGCACGTGCGCAAACTGCCAGTACGAGAACGGCGAAAAGAGCACGCGCCAGATGTTTTCTAAAAGAATCGTGCCGTCGGCTGCGATGCGATAGCCGACCGGGTGCTGCATCCACGCGTTGGTGGCGACGATGAAGAATCCCGAGAGCCAAGCGCCCACGCAGACCATCACGCCGGCCCAGGCGGCGAACGTCGAAGGCAAACCTCGACCCCGATACAGCAGAGCGCCGAGAAAAACCGACTCGAGAAAGAAGGCAAACATGCCTTCCATCGCCAGTGGTTGACCGACCACCGAACCGGTGTTGCGCGAAAAGGCCGCCCAGTTCGTTCCGAACTGAAACTCCATTGGAATACCGGTAACGACGCCGGCGGCAAAGTTGATCGCAAAGATTTTCGTCCAGAAGGTGGCAATCCGCGCGGACTCTTCATCGTGTCTGCGCGCCGCCTTCCACGTGTAGGCGGCCACGAACGGCGCCAGCCCCATCGTTCCGATCGGAAAGAGGTAATGGAACATGATCGTGAAGGCGAACTGCAGCCGATCGACGAGCACGGAGTCTCCGCCGTTGCCTCGCGGCTACCGCGCGATCACGAACTGCGCAGCAGCTCTCGAGCCTGAAGGCTATCTTGGTATTCAACCGTCAAGATCGCCTTCAGTTGGCCGGCCGCGCGGCGAGATTGATCGTCGGTCATTCGCTGCAGCGTCTGGTAACATGAGTACAGCAGCATCGGCAGGTCGCGATCGTGCGGATAGACTTCTTGCATGGCCACGATCGCCTTTGCGACGCCAAACGCCTCGTCGCTCTCACGATTCCCGTAGTCGTAGTTCAACATGTAGTTGATCCGCTTGAGGCGGTTCTCGATCTCGAGAATCGACATACCCCGCGGCCCGAAGTACTCGTCGGCGGGCGCGAGTGTCGTAAGGTAGGCGTCGTGCGGAATCGCGGTCACGGTTACGATGACGCGAATCGGATCGACCGCCTTCAAACGCGCCAGGAAAACCTGCACGTTCGCGAGGTCGCCGGCAGTGTAGCCGTCGTTGCCCGGAGATGCTCGTTGTGCCGAGACGACGAGCTCGTTCCCCCAGTTCGTCGGCAGATGCGCGACCGGAAAGCTCGGAGCGGCGGCCCGCTCGAAGGCCAGGCTTCGCCACGCCGGATCGTGCGTCAACAGCCAACCGCGCCAATCCGCTTCTACGCGGATCAGCAGCGCGTCGATATCGCCGGGATACGCCTTGATGCTCGCCGTCGCATCTTCGTCGGCGAATCGCGCGAGCTGTTCGGGATCGTCTTCGGAGTTCACGCGGGTCAGCAGCGCCTGGGCCTGCGAGACCGTCGTAAAGTCTTCCGAGTGCTTCATGGCCCAATCGGCTGCTTCTCGCACCCACCAAACCGCGCCGTCGTGGTTGGTGAGCGGATTGTAGTGCAGGCCGCTTCCGATCTGTACGGTCAGGGTCGCGAGCACGCCGTAGTTGGGATCGCTCGGATACTGCAGCGAATATGCGCGGCCGGCGTTAAAAATCGTCGCAAGGTAGATCTCCTGGGCGCGAAAGTTCCAGCCCGCGGCGGCATCCTTCGCATAGGCGTCCTTCATCTGCGCGTAGAGGACCGCCGGATCGGCTTCAAGCGTGGCACCAGCCTTCGTGGGTAGCGCGACGAGTCCGCACAGAACGGCGACTCCCGCAACCCTAGACCACGCTTGAATCATCCAGCACCAAACCGAGATTGTTGGTTAGCAAGGCGTTCTTGATCTCGCGAGCAATTCGGCGGCCCGTGGACATGGGTTCGGAGTAGTTTAGGTACGAGTACGGAGAGCCGTCAATGAAGAGATTCGTTCCGGCGACGATCCGTGCCGAGATCTCCATGACGTAGAAATGGATGTCCGGCGTGATGATGGTCTCGATGCAGAACGCGCCAAAGAGGCCCTTGGGGCCGCAGATCTCTTTGCTGACCCGCACGACGTCGTCGCCCATGCGCAGCGCTTCGGCAAGCATCGACTCGCGAAGCGAGACCGGCTGATTGCCGACCACGACGTATGAGGGGCTAACGTCCATGCCTTCCTGCGCCGCCGCGGGAATGCGGCCCAACGAATCCACGTTCGTCTCGTAACGGCGGTCCATCGACATAATTTCGAGCTTGTTCTGCAGCGGCGAATAGAAGTAGTGAATGTAGAGCGGTACGCCGATGATGTATTCCTGAATGATGTAGGCTTCCTTGAGATGCGTAGCGCGCGCTTCGAAATCTTGGGCGTCTCTAATGAACATGTAGCCTTTGCCACCCGCCGCCCCGTAAAGCTTGACGATAACCGGCCTGTCGATTTCGGCGCCGGAGCGAAACTGCCGCGGCAGCTTGAGGCCGGCCCGCGAGAGCCACTGGCGCTGCAGCTCGCGGCTGGCCTCCCAATCGAGCACCGCCTTGTTCCCGAAATATGGGACCGTCATCTTCTTATGTTGCTCGAGCGAAAGATAGGCCACAAAGGACCCGTGCGGTACGATGATCGCTTTGCGACGCTCGAGCTCGTCCATCAGCGTCATGAACTCGGAGTAGCGCTCCAGCACGATGACTTCGTTGACGAAGGCGAACGACTGGTAGAGTCGCTCGGTATCGCGATTCGAGATCGCAAGCGTCTTGAACCCTTCATCGTGGGCGCCTTTGAGAATTTGCAGAGCCGAATGGGAGCCTAGCGTCGCGATCGTATACGGCCGGTTCATATGTGTGCCGATAAACTACTCGCTCGCATGTGAAATGTCCCGTTCAAGCGTGCGGTGCATCAATAAACGGCTCGTTCGATGGCCGGATTGCACAAGAGGCGTTCGACTGCGCTGCCAAGCGACTCGCGATCGAGGGTTGCTTCGTTCGGGCCGAAGAGGCGCCACGCAGTACCCCCTTTCTCTCCACCACCCTTCGACAGAGCCGGTCCTGAGTTTGTCGAAGGGCTCAGGGTGACATTGTCGAGGGGTTCGATCCAAACTTCACCAGAGCGCGGAAGCGCTTCATCGAGCACCGTCACGTAATGTTTGTTCGGATTGAAGATCGTCTCGTCGGCCTTAACGCGCTCGACGAGCGCGCTTCCTTCGCCCTCAAAGAACCAAATCTCGCTGCGCTCGACTCTTTCCACAGCGATGCCGAGCCTGCGCAGCGCGACGGCTGCCGTAAACGCCGTGTTGTCGGGGATCTTGAGGCCGATGGCGACTGCTTTTGTCATGATGCCAGCGCCTGGACGAAGCTGCGGAAGAGGACCGAGCCGCCGGAGGTCGCGAGCACGTCGTCGCCTTCGCGGCGGTCGAGGTGGTTGAAGTTCCAGGCGTCTCGCTCGGGATGCGGCATGATTGCCAGCACGTTACCCGCGCGATTCACCAAACCCGCGCAACCGAGCGCCGACCCGTTGGGGATCGCGGCTCGGTCCACCGCGCCGGTCGAATCTGCGTAGACGAAAGCGAGGTGGCCGCCCGCCACGATTTCGCGCAAATGCTCCGGCGTGGCAGCGAGGCGCCCCTCGGCATGCGCCGCCCAAGCGGGCACGATCGCATCCTCCGGCAACGCGGCGGTAATCGCGCAACGCGCGGGCTCGATTGCGAGCTTCAGATAGACGTGCTTGCAGACAAAGTGCGGCGCCGGTGCGTTGCGAGTAAAAGCGGCCGTCGGCCGGCGGATCGAACCCGTCCCCGGAACCAGCCCCGCTTCGAGCAGAATCTGGGCACCGTTGCAGATGCCGAAAACGAGTTTTCCACTTTCGGCCGCTTCGATAACCGAGTCCATCATGCGGTCGTGGGCCGCAATTGCCCCGGCACGAATGCGGTCTTCATAGGCAAAGCCCCCGGCGAGCACGTACGCGTCGTACTGCGCGAGGTTACTCGCCTGCGACCAGTGGACGAGCTCTGCGTTGCCGCCGCAGTCACGCAGCAGCCGCAGCGTTTCGTCTTCGGAGTTCGTTCCGGGAAACACCGGAACCGCGATTCGGGCGCTCATGGATAGAGCTGCGCTAGCGGCTGCGTCCAAGTCTCGTACAATCGCTCGACGTCGAAGCGCGTGCCGTTGAAGACCAGTTCGGACGCGTCGATCGTGGTGCCGATTTGAAGCGTTCCGGTTACGTCCATTCCGCTATCGCCGGCGATTTCGCAGACGAATCCGCCGGCTTCGCAGAGCGGATTGCCAAAGTCGATCTCGGCGCCGATCTTGCGGCCCGTCAGCAAAGCATCGAAGGCCAGGCGCGCAACCGCCGTTAGCATTCCGCCATCGGCGACGACGCGGCACGAGCGCATAACTCCGCGCGCAATAGCATCTCTCACAATGGCAAGCGCGGCGCGTTCCGCATCGTATTCGATGTGCGGAAGCGTTCCTTTGACGCCAAGCAACTCGGCCAGAACCGATCCGCCCCCGACGAGCTCCCGGCTTCCGACCCACAGCAGCGCCGAACCGGCCGCCTTGAAACCCGGGGTGATCACCGTCGCGATATCGGCGATCGATCCGATGCAGGCCACGATCGCCGAAGCCGGTATCGCGCGGCCGGTTGCCGCTTCGTTGTAGAGGCTGACGTTTCCGGAGACGAACGGCAGGTCGAGCTCCGTTGCAGCACGGGCCAATGCCTCGACCGCCGCCACGAACTCGCCGTACTGCTCTGCTTTGCGGGGATTGCCGAAGTTGAGACAATCGGTCAAGCCAATCGGATGCGCGCCCACGGCCACGACGCGCCGCATCGCTTCCAGCACCGCCTGCTCGGCCGCGTACGCGGGATCGATGCGCCCATATCGCGGATTGCCCGCGACGGCGAGCGCTACCCCGAGACGCGAACCCGGAACCGGTGCCAAGACGCCGGCGTCGGCCGCGCCGCGCGGCAGAACGGTACGGCCTCGAACGACGGAATCGTAACGCCGATAGAGCGGCTCGCGCGAGCAGACGTCGCGGTGTGCCAGCACGCGCGGGAAGATTCCCTCGATGTCCACGGCCGGAAGCTCCTGCGCCGATGCGCCGTGATAGATCTTTTCCGTGTAGGGCAGCTCGTCGTTAATCGCCCCGGTGAGAAACTCGCTCTCGACGTCCATCACGATGCGCTCGCGATATTGCAGAACGTAACGCTGCTGCGCGGTCACCTTTCCGATGACGGTCGCGCACGCGTTGTACGCCACCTCGGGCAGCCCGAACTCCTCATTATAGATACGCAGCAAATCCGGGACGAACTCGGGCGGCGCTACCCACATCATCCGCTCCTGCGTCTCGCCGACGGCGATGACTTCGGGCGGCATGCCCTCGACCGCGACGTTGACCCTGCTCAGATCGATCTGCGCGCCGTAGCCGCCGTGTCCCGTCATCTCCGCCGAACATCCCACGATTCCACCCGCGCCGAGATCTTTGAAAGCAGCCGTAATCCTACGCTCGCGCAGGAGCGCAAAGACGCGGTAGCTGGCGCGCATCAAGACATTTTTGAAGAACGGATCGGGAACTTGCACGGCACCTTTGTTGAGCTCGGCGTCACGCGCATCCAACGTTAGCGACGAGAACGACGCTCCCCCAAATCCGCTCGGGTCGGTCGCCTTTCCGACGAGCACGATCTGCCAGCCCTCGGCTCCTTTGGGCGCATAGGAGTGAATAATGCCCTTCTCGTTGACGATTCCGAGCGCCACGACGTTGACCAAACAGTTCTCGTCGAACCCGTGCTCGAAGTAGACGTCGCCGGCGACGTTGGGAACGCCGATCGCGTTTCCGTACGCACCGATTCCATCGATGACTGCGCGCGCGACATGACTCTGATGCGACCCAAGGTCATCGCATCGACCAAAGCGCAGCGGATCGGCGACCGCGACGACCTCGGCGCCCATGCAGAGCACGTCTCGAACGATCCCGCCGATTCCGGTCGCCGCGCCCTCGAAAGGAACGACTTGAGATGGATGATTGTGCGACTCGTGCGCGACGACGACGGCGTAGCGCTCGCCGTCGTGCGTTCCGAGATGAAGAATGCCGGCATCCTCTCCAGGACCGAGCAGAACGCGAGACCCGCTGGTGGGGAGAGTTTTTAAGAAGCGGCGGCTCGATTTATAGCTGCAATGCTCGCTCCAAGCCGCGTCGAAGGCGTGGAGCTCCACGACCGAAGGATCTCGGCCGAGCTGCTGGGCGATGCGCTGCAGCTCCTCGTCACGAAGATTAACCAAGCGCAGCCTTCGGCGACATCGGCGGCGCCTGCTGCAACGAGGCGTCGGCGTGAAGTACGGCCGAGCGTGCATTAGCCTGCATCAGCAGCGTGCGTCCGAAAAGCACGGTGTCTTCGAGCCCAAAGAGCTTCGCGCACTGCATTATCACGCGTCCAATTTCGTCGCGGCCGTCGACGACCGGCGCCGACGAGGCCGCATCGAGCATCGAACGAAGCAACTCGTTTTCGCCGACTGGAATCACGATCAGACGCGCGAAGCTCGCTTCGAGCTGCTGCATCAACTGAAGCACGAAGCCCGGCGTCGACGCGGCGTTGGCCACGTGGCGCACGGTCGGGACGCCGAGTTGGCCGAGGGCCTTGACGATTTCGTTCGCGCGTTCGACTTGTGAAGCAGAATCGGCAATAACGGCGACCATCCCCGAGCGCATGACCGGAAACGTTCCAACGAAATCCGCAACCCGTTCGTATGCCTGTTTGACCATCTGCAACGCCGGCTCGTCGACCGTTTCAAGGTTTCGGTAGAGCTGTTTATCGAGCATCAGCTCCTCGCGAGCCTGCGGCCAAATCCGCCACGAGTCGTTGTCGATTACATCGGCGATCACGAGCTGACCCTGATTCTCGCCCCCCGCCAGCCGCCCGAACTCGATCTTGAGATCCACCAGCATGACGTCGCGCTTCCGCCACGCGTGCGAAAGAATGTCGAACGTCAATCGCGCCAGCTCCGTCATCGCGCCGACTTCTTGCGGCGCCGCGATGCTGCGCGCGACGATTTGATCCGGTGCGATCATGGGGTCGTGCGCCGCATCGTCTTTAATGAAGAACTCGATCACGTGCGGCACGAGCAAGGTCCCTCGCGCGAGGCCGGGATTACGCTTGGCAAACGATCCGGCCGCAACGCCGCGAGTTACGACTTCGAGCGGTATCATGTTGGCGCGCCGGACGACCATCTCGTTGTTGTCGTCGTCCTCGCCGCCCGTGAGATAGTGCGTCGGCAGACCGCAGAGATTGAGCAAGCGAAAGACGCGTGCGGTCGTCTGCGCGGCTAGGCGTCCCTTACCCGCAATCACGTTGCGCCGGACGCCGTCACCCGAGGAGATCTGATCGGTCTGCGCCACGACGAGCTGATGCGGCTGCCCGGGATTTTCGTAGAGCACCTTCGTCTTGCCGCGCGCTATTTCGATGCCCTTGTTCACGTTACTCGTACCTCGGCCTGACGCGGGAAGGGTTCCAAAACGCCGATGCGGTCGGCCAAGAGCCGCGCGCGCTGCGGCGCGGTGCCGACGTGACTGCTCGGGTCGAGTAACCGCCGTATTTTGGCCGGTTCGACGAGTGCGGTCAACTCCGACGTCTCCGTCAGCAATCGTGCAAGCGGATTCTCGTCGCCGCGACGAACCGCTTCCCATGCTTCCATCGATGCATTGCGCAACGCTTCGTGCATGAGCTGGCGGTCTCCGCCGGAACGCACCGCTTCCAACATGACCGCCTGCGTGCCGGAGAAGGGGGCGTACGTGCGGACATTCTCTGCGATGCGCCGCTCCTCGACGCGCAGACCCTCGATCACCGTACGAGCGAGCGTCACCAACTCGTCCGCGCAAAGCAGCGCTTCGGGCAACACGACGCGGCGGTTCGCGCTATCGTCGAGCGTTCGCTCCAAGAGGTTCGTCGCCGCGTTTTGCCAGGTCACATCGGCGTAGCCGGGCAGCAATCGAGCCAGCGAGTCGATCCGCTCGGAGAGGATTGGATTCTGCTTGAACGGCATGACGGAGCTTCCAACTTGCGATTGCGCGAAAGGCTCGCCCAGTTCGCCGAAGCCCGGGCTTGCCAGAACGCGAACGTCGGCCGCGAACTTTGAGAGCGACGCTCCGAGGCCGGCCAGCGCGGAGAGCAGCAGATAATCGAGCTTTCTTGGGTAGGTCTGCGTGCTGATTTCGCGAGCGGTCAGTCCAAACTTCTCGAGCACAGAAGCTTCCATCTCCGCGGAGCGGCCGGTTTCGCCCAGGAGGCGCTCGTAGGACGCCGCGGTGCCGACGGCTCCCCGCAGTCCCTTCGTCGTGAGATTGTTGAAGACAAAGCGCAACTGGTCGTTATCCACGAGCAGGTCTTGCGCGTAGCTCGCGAACCGATAGCCCAGCGTCGTCGGCTCGGCAGGCTGCAGGTGCGTATACCCCATGCAGATCAGATCCGAATAGGCGCGGATCTTCACACTGAAGGCGCCAAGCAGCTCGTGCAGATTCGATCCCACGTACGAGAGCGCCAGCCGCAGTCGATAGGTTTCGACCGTGTCTTCGACATCCATCGACGTCGCGCCGAGGTGGAGTTTTCCGCCGCCGCGTTTTGCTTGGGACGCGAAGAGGCGGATCTCAGCCATCAAATCGTGATGGATTTCACGCTCGATGGCCAGCGCCGCTTCGATGTCGATGTCGCCGGCATGCGCGCGCAGATCGTCGAGCTCAACCTGCGCGATCAAGCCGTGTGAGGCTTGCGCTTCCGCGAGTGCGACCCACACGGCACGCCAGAGTTCCCGCCGCCTTTGTTCCGAAAACAGCGAGCGAAGCTCCGCGCGGCCATATCGCCAGGAGAACGGCGAGGCATACGTACGATGATCCATGGATTTGAAATGGGCTTCGCCTCACGGGAAGCCGCGGCCTCGTCACCGTAGAAGCAACACGATGAAAGCCGCCGCGGCACTATTGGCAGCCGTCGTAGCGTGCTTGGCGGGGTGCACGAAGAACGACTCGGCGCCAGGGACGCGTCATCCTTGGACGCACGCAGGCGTGCTGCGCATCGCCGTCACCGAGGAGCCGAAGAGCCTCAATCCGTTGCTCGCCGGAACCACGATCGAGATATTCATCGACCGGTTGATGTTCGAGCCGCTGCTGTCGGCGGACGCGCGCGGCAATACCGTGCCCATGCTCGCTGCCACGGTGCCGACCCAAGCCAACGGCGGCATCAGCGCGGACGGCCTCACGATTACCTATCGTTTGCGCCGCGATGCGTATTGGAGCGACGGCGTGCCGGTAACCGCGCACGACGTTGCGTGGTCCTGGCAGGCGATTGAGAACCCGGACAACGATGCCGTCTCGCGCCACGGCTACGACGACGTGCGGGCGATCGACACGCCGGATGCGCACACCGTCGTCGTGCATTTAAAGAAACGCTTTTCGCCGTTCGTAAACACCTTTTTCGCGGAAAGCGATCAGGTGTACGATATCCTTCCGGCGCACGTTCTGGCGCGTTATCCGAACATCAACAACGTGCCGTTCAACGCGCGGCCTATCGTTGGCGACGGGCCCTTTCGCTTCGCGGAATGGCGGCGCGCCGACCGCATCCTGCTCGACGCAAATCCTCGTTTCTTCGAGGGGGCGCCGGGATTGAAACGTGTCGAGATCCTCTTCGTCCCCAATGAGGACTCGGCGATCAATCTGCTGCGCGCGCACGCACTCGACTACATCTATCAGCCGTCGATTCAGACGTATCCGACGCTGCGCTCCGTGCCCGACGCGCAGATCGTATGGGTCAACGTCAACGGCTTCGAGGGGGTAGAGTTCAATCTATCCCATCCGGCGCTGGCCGACGCTCGCGTACGGGCGGCAATTGCAGCCGCGCTCGACAAGCCTTCTCTCGCGCTGACGCTGACGCACGGACAGACCGTCGCCGCGACCGAGGATCTGCCGAACTGGATGTGGGCCTTCGACCCGGCTGTTCGATCCGTGCCGTTCGACATCGTGCGCGCGAGACAGCTGCTCGCGCAGGCCGGATGGGTGGGCGGCCCCGGCGGAATCGTCGCAAAGCAGGGGCGGCCGCTGGAGCTGCTCCTCGTAACCGATAATGCAACCGCGACGCACCGGTCGGAAAGCCTCTTGATCCAAGCTGCGCTGCGGCGGATCGGCATCGCCGTCGACGTGAAGTATTATCCGTTCGATCTACTCTACGCCCCGCAAGCGATGGGCGGCATCCAGCACGGTGGAAAATTCGACATGCTGGTCTATGGCTGGTATGCGGGCATCGATCCGGACAACTCATCCGAGCTCACCTGCAATAACTTCCCACCGCACGGTTACAACGACCCTCGCTATTGCAGCCGCGCGATGGACGCCGCGCAGCAAATGGCACTGTCGAACTACGATCGCGCCACCCGCAAAGCAGCGTATTCTAAAATCGAGCACCTGCTGGCGCGAGATAATCCGATTCTGTTCTTCTGGTGGCAGCGCCAGCAAGAAGCGATCTCCGTCGACTTCCACGGCTTCGATCCCAACCCGGTCGTCGAGTCGTGGGACGCATGGCGCTGGAGTATCTAGCGGGATTCGTTTCGAACTGCCGGCGTGAATAACGCGGCAACCGCCACGACGGCGGCCCCGATGCACGCGATCGTCATCGCGGCGTGCGGCGAGCGACGGTCGGCGACCCAGCCAAAGAACAGCACACTCGGCGCCATTCCGGCGAGGACGAGCAGCCGGACGGCGCCCATCAGTCGTCCGACCATGTGCTCGGGAGTGATGCGCATCCGGAATCCGATGATCTGTGCGATCTCGAAATTGGCCAGGGCGTTTGAGCTCGCCCAGAAGAAAGCGGCCAGCCAAATGTTCGAGACGAGAACGACGGGAATAAAGAACAGCGCGTCGAGCAGATAGGCGAGCGTTAGCGAGCGCCCGAGGGGCCAGCGATCCCCGTAGCGCGCCGCGAGCGAAGCTCCGCCGATCGCGCCGACCGCCGAGATCGCGAAAAAGAACCCGACCTGCTGATCCGTGGCGTCGAAGCCTTTCTTGAGAAACGGAATCAGAATCGCATAGCAGCCGAAGCCGAAGATGTTGAGCGAGAATGCGACGAAGGCTTGCGCGCGCATGCCGAGGTCGGCCCACAGCGCTCGATACCCGAGCGCGATGTCACTCAAGAAATGGCGCAACGTGGGCAGGCCGGTCGTCTGCTCGGGGCCGAGCGACGGAATCGACGCCAACGAGAGCTGCGAGGCCAAATACGTGAGCGCATTGATCGTAAGCGCCGGTAGCGGGCCTAAGTATGCAAAGAGCGCGCCGCCGATGGCCGGCGTCACGAGATTCGACGTGCTCTCGGCCGCTAAGAGCATCGCGATCGCCTTGGTGGACTGCTTACTGCCGAGAAGGTACGGAATACTCGACGACTGTCCGCCCAGGAAGCCGGCCGCGCAGATCGAGATGATCACCAAGCCGCCGTAGATCATCGGTAACGTTAATACGTGCACCGCGTACGCAATCGCGAAGAAGCTCATCACCGCAAAGCGCACGGCGTCGCAGCCGATCATCAGCTTACGGCGATCGAGCCGGTCGGCCAGCGAGCCTCCGACGAGCGCGAAGAGTGAAAACGGCGCGACTTCGCAGATGAGGGCCGTGCCGGTCGAAAGCGCCGAGTGCGTTAGGTGGTAAGCGAGGAGCGGAACGGAAAGCATGCGCAATCCATCCCCGACAAAGCTCAGGGATTGACCGGCAAAATACCGCCGAAACCCGCGCGAAGCAAAAATGCTCGGCGCGTTGACCTCGCTAACCATTTCAGATACTTAGCGGCGTAAGAATTCGGAGAGGCCGACGCTGATCCGGTCGACGAGGGTGCGATGGTCGTCCGGGTCGTTGCCGGCCCTGCCCGTAACGATGGATTCGATCCCGTGAACCGCGCCTTCAAAGGCGATGCGAGCGCGCCGAGCGCCGATCCGCCTCGCGAGCGGACGCAGCGATCGCTCCCGCCAGCGCATCCGTTCGGGAATCTGGCCGCCTGGCCGCACCGCCTCCCACAGGTAGCGGCTTTCGGCCGCGAGCGCCGAGAGGAGCGCGACGGCAGCGCCTCGGTCGCCGTCGAAGAGTTCGTGGGCGATGGCGAGCGCTTCGGCGGTATCGCCGGCGGCGAGCGCGCTCGCGTACTTGTACGCCTTCGGATCTCCGATCGTCAGCGTTTCGCGTGCTAACTCTGGCAGCGTGATCTTTTTGCCGGCAAGCGCGAGCTTTTCGAGATCGTTGCGGACGGTCGTTAAATCCGCCTCGCTTCGCGCGAGCTCGGCGACGGCACGCGGTTCGGCGGTCGCGTGTAAGCGTTCGAGCGTTTCGGCGACAAAGCGCGCGCGCGTCTCTTCGTCGGCCGTCGTATCGATGCGCAGCGCCCCACGTCCCGCTAAACTACCGAGGGATTGCGGGCGCGCGCTTCGCGGCGAGAGCAGGTCGCTCACGACGAGCGTGTTTCCCTCCGGAACGTCCTGCGTCACCGCGAACAGCGCACGTCGCGGATCCGCGCGCAGCGTTTGCGCCTCGCTCACGACCACGACGCGCCGGTCGGCAAGGAACGGCATCGCGCGCACGGCCTCCCGAAGGCGCGCCATATCGCCAAGGTCGTCGGGTCCGAATCGCGCCAGGTTGAGATCGCGCACTTCAAGCGGCAGCAAACGATCGAGCAAGACATCCATGGCGCGCTCGGCGAGAGCGCGCTCCGTTCCCTCGACGATGACGAGCTTGCCGATCGCGGGCTGCTTATCGAGGAAGTCGAAAAACTTCACGTGCCGTATATTCTAGGCTAATTCGCCGATCCGCTGCCCAGCAAAACGCGAGGACGGAGTTCGAGGTCGGGTATCGACTCGACGTAGGGGGGCCGGATGATGCCGCATTCGGTCACGAACGCCGTAATGAGATGCCCCGGCGTAACATCGAACGCTGGATTGTAGACGGCTGCGCCTTCCGGCGCAACGCGAGTGCCGGCAAAGGAGCTGACCTCTTCGGCGCTGCGTTCTTCGATGGGGATTTCGTCGCCGCTCCCGATCGCGAAGTCGAATGTCGAGCGCGGCGCAGCAATGTAGAAGGGAATTCCGTGATGCGCCGCGAGAATCGCGAGCGCGTAGGTGCCGATCTTGTTGGCGGTGTCGCCGTTGCTCGCAATGCGGTCGGCGCCGGCGATTACCAGGTCGATCTCCTTGCGCCTCATCGCGATGGCCGCTGCGGAGTCGGCCATCAACACGGCGTCAACACCCGCTTGGCTCAGCTCGAGATAGTTCAGCCGAGCACCCTGCAAGAGCGGCCGAGTCTCACATGCGAAGACGTGCGGCTTCTTGGCGCCCCGCTGCGCGGCGATGATGACGCCGAGCGCCGTGCCGCCGCCGGCCGTCGCAAGCGGCCCCGTGTTACAGATCGTGACGATTCGGGCATTCTTTGGAATCAGCTCGAACCCGTTTTCCGCAATCGCCTCATCGATGGCGATCTGTTCCTCGTGGATCGTCTGCGCTTCTTTGAGCGGGTCGTCTGCGCCAAGAACCCGATCGACCGCCCATGCGAGATTGACGGCAGTCGGACGCGCCTGGCGTACGCGCTGAGCTGCTTCGAGAAAGCGGGCCTCATCGGCGATCGTCCTGCGAAGCAGCGCCACGCCATACGCAGCGAAGACGCCGATGCAGGGTGCGCCACGGATGGCGAGGGTCTTGATCGCGCCTTCGATCTCGGCGACCGTGCGAGCGCGTTCGTAGCGTACTTCGTGCGGCAACAAGCGTTGATCGAGATAGCGCACGCCATCGCCATCCCATGCGACGGGAATGAATTCGTTCATGTTAGCTCCGAAAGCCGGCGCGCGGCATTCCGACCGTCAGCGTTAGCAGCGATGCCGCCGCCAAGCCCGCCGAATAGCCCTTATCGCCGCCGTTGGGGTTGGCGCGCTCTTCCGCTTGCAAGAGCGTATCGGTCGTGAGCACGCCGAAGCCGATCGGGACCGCGCTCGTCAATTGAACGTCCATGATGCCGCGCGCGCACTCGCCAGCCACAAAGTCGAAGTGCGGGGTCTCCCCGCGAACGACGGCTCCCAACGCGACGAGCCCGTCGAAGCGATCGGTTTCAATCAGGTTTAGGCACGCGAGCGGCAGCTCGAAACAACCGGGAACTTCAAAGAGGCTCACGTTATCGTCGCTGACGCCGCAGTCGCGCAACGCTCGCCGCGCGCCATCCACGAGCGAATCGGCGATGTCGGGATAGAAGCGCGCCGAGACGATCGCAAAGCGTCGGCCCGTACAATCGGGTTTTGCCGTTTCCCGCACACCGTTGGGCTTCACGAGGCGACGACTTCGTCGAGCATGTGGCCCAGCTTGGCGCGCTTCGTGTCGATGTAATGTTTGTTGTGTGCCGTAGGCGTCGTCTGCAACGGCATTCGTCCGACGATCTTGAGCCCGTACCCCTCGAGGCCGAAGATTTTCTTGGGGTTGTTCGTGATCAGGCGCATCTCTTTGACGCCGAGGTCGGCGAGAACCTGGGAGCCGATTCCGTAATCGCGCTTATCGATCGGCAGACCAAGAGCGAGATTGGCTTCGACGGTGTCGGCGCCGCGGTCTTGAAGTTCGTAGGCTCGCAGCTTATCGGCAAGCCCGATCCCGCGGCCTTCCTGTCGCAGGTAGAGAAAGACGCCGCGGCCCTGTTGAGCGATCAGCTGCATCGCGGCATCGCGTTGCGCCGCGCAATCGCAGCGGATCGAGTGTAAGGCGTCGCCGGTCATGCATTCGGAGTGTACGCGAACGAGAATGTCCCTCCCGTCGCCAATCTCGCCCATAACCAGCGCGACGTGCGTGTTCTCGTCGATGGCGGTGCCATACGCGATTCCCTTGAAGTTTCCGAACGCCGTGGGCAGATCGAACTCGGCGATTTTCCTAACGAGTTTCTCCGTGCGCATGCGGTACGCGATGAGATCCTTTACGGTAATCAGTTTGAGCTCGTGCCGGTCGGCGTAACTGCGCAGGCCCTCTAAGCGTTCCATCGTTCCGTCATCGGCCATAATTTCGCAGATGACGCCGGCGGGGTAGAGCCCCGCGAGCCGCGCCAAGTCAACGGCCGCTTCCGTCTGTCCGGCGCGGACCAAGACGCCGCCTTCACGGGCGCGTAACGGAAACGTGTGCCCGGGACGCAGAAAGTCTGCCGGCTTCGCATCGGGGTCGAGTAAGCGTTTGATGGTAGCGGCGCGGTCGTGGGCCGAGATGCCCGTCGTCGTCATTCCGCGGGCCTCGACGGAGACGGTGAACGCCGTTTCGTGGACGGCCGTGTTGTCGCGCACCATTTGCGGAATGTGAAGCTCGTCGAGCCGCGCGCCGGGCAGCGGGACGCAGATCAATCCGCCGGCGTGCTTGCGCATGAAGTTGATCGCATCGGGCGTGACCATCGTCGCCGCCATCACGAGGTCGCCTTCGTTCTCGCGGTCCTCGTCGTCGAGCACGACGACCATCTTCCCGGCCCGAATCTCTGCGATCGCGCCCTCGATCGAGTCGAAGGGGCTGCCGACCCGCCCTAACTGCTCACCCAAGAAAGGGAAGACGTTGGCGAGGCGCTGCAGCGTACGGTACGAAGGCTCCCGCCGGCCCGCCCGGAGCAACGAGATCGCCGACTCCGTCAAGCCCGAGCTCTCGGCCACGTTGGCGGCCGTAAGTCGCGCCTCATCGATCGCTGAGTTCAAAAGGTCTGCAAACCGCCCCACCTCTCAAGCCTAGGCGGAACTTTACAAATGTCAAGACCCGATATACGCCCCACGCGGAGTGCGCCGGGATCTTCCGCTTGGACGCAGGCTCGAAGAACATCTACTTCTCCGACGCGACGGTTAGCGGTTTTCCGTTCATCGATTCGCGCACGTACCCTTACGCGACGGGCGGCGGCCCGTATGGCGACGGCTACGGCACCTACACGGGCGGCTTCACGACGATCCCCAATACGCTGCCAAACTAAAGCGCCCGCAAACATTTAGTCGCACATACTTGAAACGACTGTTTCAAGTATGCTAGGATAGCGCGTGTCGAGAACTCCGGACGAGGGCCGCCGCAGAGAACTGCTCGAGGCTTGCGTCGATTACGTTTGCCGGCACGGATTGGCCGATCTCTCACTGCGTCCGCTCGCAAAGGCCGTGGGATCGAGTCCCCGCGTCCTGCTTCACTACTTTGAGTCAAAGGAGAACCTGATCGTTGAGATCGTCCTCCATGGCCGAGCCCGCCAGCAAGCGATGATGGCGCGGCTCAAACTGACCGATCTCGCTCCGCGAGACGTCGTGCGCAAGCTCTGGCGGGAGTGGAGCAAGCCGGAATGGGAAGCGCTGACGCGCCTCTCCTTTGAAATCTACGCTCTGGCGCTGCAAGATCGCTCGCGTTTTCCCGGCTACCTCGACCGCTCCGTGAACGAATGGCTGCGCGCACTCGAAAAGTGCGCGCAAGCACCGGGCCGCAGCCGTAGCGAGGCCCGTTCGCATGCAACGCTATTAGTTGCGGGATTCCGCGGCTTCTTGCTGGACCTCGTCGCGACACGCGACCGCGCCCGCATCGACCGCGCGGTCGAACGCTGGATTTCGCTGGTATATGCGACAAGCTAAGAGCCCGCGCAGCGGCGCGACGATCTTCATCTTCGTCACCGTCCTGATCGATATGATGACGTTTGGCATGATCGGGCCGGTACTGCCTAAACTGATCGCGAGCTTTGTCGGCAACAACTACGCTTTTGCAGCAGAGATCATCGGACTCTTCGCAACGGTCTGGGCGTTGATGCAGTTCTTCTGCTCGCCGCTCTTGGGCATGCTCTCCGACCGCGTCGGCCGGCGTCCCGTCATCCTGATTTCGAACGCGGTAGGGGTGCTGGATTACGCCATCATGGCACTGGCGCCGAATCTCTGGTGGCTCTTCGCCGGTCGCGTACTCTCAGGCATCGCGACGGCCAACATGGCGACCGCCGGCGCCTATATCGCGGATGTTACACCTGCAGAGAAACGGGCTTCCGCCTTTGGCATGATCGGCAGTGCGTTCGGGTTGGGGTTCGTACTCGGGCCGGCAATCGGCGGTTTGGTCGGGATGATCAATCCACGCCTGGCCTTCTGGGCGGCGGCGGCCTTCGCGTTGATCAACACGCTCTACGGAATCTTCGTCTTACCCGAATCGCTCGCGCACGAACGCCGCACCAAACGGCTAGAGTGGAAGCGCGCGAATCCGATCGCCTCGCTCCGGCTGCTTCGCTCGCACCACGAGCTGTGGGGCCTAACGTGGGTGAATCTCATCACCTACATCGGGCACGAAGTCTTGCCGAATGTGTGGGTGATCTATTGCATCGCGGCATTCGGCTGGAGCACCGGCAGCATCGGCCTGACGCTCGCGTTGGTCGGCACGATTGCGGCGATCAACCAGGCTACGATGATTCGACCGGTCGTCGCGCGGCTGGGGGAACGCCGGACGTTACTTGCCAGCCTCGTCGTCGCCGCTCTCGGCCTCGCGCTGATGGGAACCAACAATGGCCTGGTATTTCTGATCGCCGCGGTCATCATCTCGCTACCGATGTATCAGGCTTCGTCACAAGCGCTGATGACCCGGCACGTCAAGGCGTCCGAACAAGGCGAGCTCCAAGGTGCGTTGGGCTCCGTGCGCGGCCTCTCCATGCTGATCGGACCGGCCATCTTTACGCTCACCTTCGCGCAGTTCGCGGGCCCGTGGCGCGGCTTGCGGCTCATCGGCGCACCGTGGTACTTGGCGGCGGCGCTCTACGGCATTGCCTTCTGCGTCGCATGGAAAATCACGTCCCGCGCCGACGACGTCGTGCTGCCGGTCGAGCCGCTGCCCCCGCAATACGCCGAGAGCTAGTTAATCGAAAACGACGATCGGTTTGACGATTCGCGATTCCGCTAGTTCCCGATAGGCGCGCGGCACCTCGTCGAGGGAGATCAGCGCCGCGCCGACCTTTTCGGCGGTGACGACGCCACGCTCGATCAAGGCCAGGGCCTCGCGCGTGTCGTTTGGACCGCACGAATAACTGGCGACGAGGCGCAGGTCGCCGAAGTAAAAGCGCGTTGGGTCCACGGTAACGGGAACGTCGGGCGGAAACGGCGTGAACATTACTACGGTGCCCCCGCCCGCCGCCGCGGCGCACGCGGCTTTCATTGCGGGAGCAGTTCCCGGACCGCAGATCACGACGTCGGCGCCGGTGGGGAGAACGCGGTCAACGTCGTCGGGAGCAAAGACCGTCGCGCCGTTGCGCTGCGCGATCGCGCGGCGCTGCTCGATAAAATCGCTTGCGAAGACCTCGGCGCCAAGCGCTCCGGCCGCCAGCACGTGCAACAACCCCATGACGCCCAAGCCGATCACGTAAAGCCGGTCGTTCTTTCCCACGCCGCTGCGGCGCAGCGATTTCACGACACAGGCGAGCGGCTCGACCAACGAAGCATCGCGAAACGGCACGCTCGCCGGCAACGGCAACGTATCGCGCTGGTTTTCCCGCGAAACGCGAAAGTACTCCGCGATGCCGCCAGGCTCGATCTTGGTGGCGCGCCAGGTGGCACATTGCACGTATTCCCCACGCGTGCAGGCGCGGCACTCAAAGCACGGCGCATGATGGTGAACGAATACGCGGTCCCCGACGGAAAGCGCGCAGTCGCCGGCGACCGCCGCCACGACGCCGGCCGGTTCGTGGCCGAGCACCAGCGGCGCCTTTCGCGCGATGTACCAACCCATGACGTCGCCGCTACAGATTCCGCTCGCCATCGTCCGCACGAGCAGTTCCCCGTCGCGCAGCTCCGGCACCGCGCGTTCTTCGATGCGCACGTCGTTGACGTCGTAGAGCACCGCGGCTCGCATCGTTTGGGGCGTCATGGTTCGATCAATAACTTCAGAGCGTCGCCCGTATCGAGCCGATGGAAAGCATCGGCGATTCGATCGAGTGAATAGGTATCCGAAATCAAGCCGCTCAGCGGTAGCGCGTGGCTTGCGATAAGCTCGTAGGCGCTGCGCACGTCACGCGGCGTGAAGTGAAACGGCGCGATAAGCTGGACTTCGTCGTAGTGCAGCCGTGCGGCATCGAAAGAAACGCGAGCCCCTGCGGGTAACCCCGCAAAAAATGAAACGCGCCCTCCGCGCCGCACGAGCGAGGGCGCGCGCTCCCACATCTCGATGCTTCCCGTACACTCGATCGCGGCATCTACGCCATGGTCGCCGGTTCGCTCGGCGATGACGTCGTCGATCGGCGACGCCGTTGCATCGATGCTTTGCAGCCCAAGTTCGCGTGCCAGGGTTACGCGCTGCGGACGGCGGCCGAAGAGGAGCGCCTCGACACCCCGCCGTTGCAGCAACAAGGCATGCAGAATTCCAAAGCCGCCGTTCCCGATGACGGCAACGGTCAACCCAGGGGCCGGCGCGAGGAGCTCGATCGAGTGAACGACGCAGGAAAGTGGCTCGAGAAATGCCGCCTGTGCGTAACCAACGTCGAGCGGTTTGTGAAAGCAGTTGCGCTCGACGACGCGCTGCGGAACCGCGATCATATCCGAGTACGCGCCCAAAATCATCGTCAACAAAAGATACTCGCAGAGCTCTTCTTGCCCGTTCCGGCACCAACTGCATTGACCGCACGGCGCGGTGTGGACGCACATCACCGGATCGCCGACGGCAAAAGCCGTCACGCCCGGCGCAAGCGATGCGACGTCGCCTGCAAACTCGTGGCCGAAGCGCGTCGGCATCGGCATTTTCGGATGGCCGCGGCGATACGTCTTCAGATCCGTTCCATCGGTCAGAGCGGCACGCACGCGCACGACGATTCCGCCGGGCTGCGCCGCCGGTACCGGTTCTTCACGCAGCTCGATTGCCTTGGGCGAGACCAGCATCGCGACGCGCGAACGATCCGCTGCAATCACGCGATTGGCGCCGCGACGCAGGCCAGCAACGCCGAGCGAATTGGTTCCGGCAGCGGGCGGCTCTTCTTCGTCTCGCCGTCGATCGCGGCCACAATGAACGTCAACGCCGCGCCGGCCTCGCCCGTGCGCTCGTTGAACAGAACGGTCTTCCATCGGACGCTCGACGAGCCGACTCGCTCGACATGCGTGCGCATTCGCAGCCAGTCGCTCATTGTCGCCGGCGCGTGATACTCTGCCTCCACCCGAACGCGCGGCAGCCAAAAACCGTACTGCGTGAACACGGTCTCGTATGGAAAGCCCAGCTCGGCGAAGAGCTGCATTTCCGCATACTCAGCAAAGCGGGGATAGGCCGCGAAGTACATGATGCCGACGATGTCAACGTCGGCCCATTGCACCTGCAGGCGCGCTTCGAACGTGCGCGCTCCGGCAGGAAGGGTGTCTTTAAATTTAGTCACTGGTTCATCGCGTACCGGGCGAGAGGGTCGACTTCGACGTTTACGCGACTGCCGGGCGGGCGGACGCGCAGCGTCGTGCGTTCGATCGTTTCGGGGATGAGCGCCACCTCGAACCAGCCGTCGCCGGTCGCGGCGACCGTCAGGCTGACGCCGTCCACCGCGATGAAAGCCTTCGGCGCAATCATGGTTGCGATTGCCGGTGGCGACTCGACACGCATGCGTTCGCCTTGCCCCTCTGGAGTGCGGGAGAGTACGAGCGCGGCGGCATCCACGTGACCATAGACAAAGTGGCCGCCGACGCGGTCGCCGACACGCAACGCGTACTCCACGTTGACGTCGTCGCCCACTTTGAGCTCACCCAGGGTGCTGCACGCGAGCGTTTCAGGAACCACGTCGAACGAAACAGCATCTCCCTCGATGGCGGTTGCGGTAAGGCAGACGCCGTCGATGGCGATGGAGTCGCCGGGCAACGGTCGTTCCAGTTCTACGCCCTCGCACCGCACGACCAACGTCGCACCCCCCAAGCCAGGAGCGGGTCGTCCGTCGACGACATTACCGCGATAGCGAATCAATCCGCTAAACATTTGCAAACGTTCCGCTGATCATAATATCCTTGCCCGTCCGCTCGATGCGGTCGAACTGCAACCCTACGCTGTCGCGAATCAAATCCCCACGCGCGAGCACCGGCACCGCGCTCGCGCTCTGCAGGAAGAGCGGCGCGATCGCCCAGTAGAAACGATCCACCTGCCCGGCGGCGATCAATCGCGCTGCCAGGGTGGGACCACCCTCACACAAGACGCTGTAAATGCCGCGCTCGCGCAATGCTTCGAGGGCTTGCGGCAAGTCGAGGCGGAGATTCTCCGGCGGCCCAACTCCGATCACGTCGGCGACGCAGCGGAGTTCGTCCAAACGATTGGCCAGGCCAGTGGGTGCGAGCACGACGCTCTTTGCGTAGCCTTCTTCGATACCGAAGATTCGGCTGCGGGCACTGACGCCCTCGGTTTGGCAGAGAACGACGCGCACGTAGGGACGGAGGCGATGATGCGCCGGGCGGACCGTGAGCTGCGGATCGTCAACGCGCACCGTGCCCGCGCCGACCATGACCGCGTCGTGCGCTATGCGAAGATCGCGCACATAGTTTCGCGCCTCTTCCGAAGTCAGCCGCCGCTCGACGCCGGGCCGGCTCGTAACGGCCCCGTCGAGCGACATTGCCATTTTTAGTGCAACGTACGGGCGTTGCAGCGCGCCCGCGCGGGCGAACGGTTCGATCAAGTCGCGAGCGATCGCATCGTGCGCGACCGCGACATCCACACCGCGTTCTCGTAACTCGGCGGCACCGCCATGCGTGGGGTCGAGGGTGCCGGCGACGACTCGAACGATACCGGCTTCGATGACCGCGAGCGCGCAGGCCGGCGTGCGGCCGACATGCCGGCATGGTTCGAGCGACACATAGAGCGTTGCGCCGTGGGCATCGTGCGCGGCTTGACGCAAAGCGTTAGCTTCTGCATGCCCGTCGCCCGCACGATGATGGTAGCCTTCGCCGACGATTCGATTATCGTGCACGACCACCGCGCCGACGGGCGGATTCGGCGAGGTGCTGCCAATACCGCGGGCCGCGAGCTCGTAGGCACGTTGCAAGTAGAGCTCGTCGAGTGGCGTCAGCGGGCGATGGGATTGCTCCACGGGTGGGGCCTCTTCGCCACCGCGACCACTATCGCATCGTCCACGACGCCGCCGGCTTCCCGAATCGCATCGGCACAATCTCGAAGCGTCGATCCGGTCGTGCAGACGTCGTCGAAGAGCGTCACGCGCCGGCCCGCGACGCCGGCCGCATTACACGCAAATCGTCCCTGGGCGGCAAGGCGTTGCGCTCGCGACCGTCCGCGCTGTGCGTCGCCCGATCGCTGGTCTAAGGCCAGGACCACGCGGGCGCCCGCAATTGCAGCCGCGCAGCGAGCCACGAGCGCGACGCCGTCGAGTCCGCGCACGCGCCGGCGTTTTACGGTCGTCGGGACCGGAACGAGGGTCGCACCGGAGGGAACCAAGGGCGCCGTTATGCGCCCTAGCGCCTCGGCGACGTCTCGGCGTCCATCCTTGAGCGCGAGCACCGCCGCGCGAAGGCTGCCTTCGTACGCGGCAACGGCCGCGACCCGCAACGACGGAAGATAAACTGCAACCGCTTTACCGTTTGGGCTGCATGCGTTACAGAGGCCCGAACCGATGGCGTTGCAGCTCGCGCATTGCGCCGGGAAGACGAAGTCGAGCAACGGGCGCCAGTCCATGCCGCTCGATCACGCCATAGCGATGGAACGTCTAGGTGGAAGCCTCTATTGCAACGAGCGCGTCGTCGAGCACGCTCTCGGGCGCAACGGCGTAACCGGTCCCCACAATAGTGTCGCGCAGACTCGCTCGCGCACCGATCGTGGCCCCGTTCCAAAGGATGCTGCGCTCGAGGGTCGCCGCGGCATCGACGCGCACGCGATCGCCGATGATGCTCGGGCCCACGATCGACACGCCGTCGGCAATCGTCGCCGACGCCCCGATCCGCACGGGGCCCTCGATGCGGACGTTGCTGCCGAGTCGCGCGGAGGAGTCGATGCCATTCGGAGTGGTCTTCGGAATCCGCACGACGCCCTCGAGCACGGCGTAACTCGCGCGTCGGTATTCGCCGGGCGTGCCGACATCGGCCCAGTACGCGCCGCGCGCGTGAAATCCATAGAAGGGTTCACCTGCGCTCTGCAGCGCCGGAAAGACCTGTTTGCCGAAATCGTAGAACTCGGCCGGCGGAATATGGTCGAAAATGCCGGGCGAAAAGACGTAGACGCCGGTGTTGGCCAACTTGCTCCGTTCCGTTCCCCGCGCCGGCTTCTCTTGAAAGCCGACGATCTTCGCGCGCTCGTCGAGGACCACAACGCCGTACTGATCGACGACGTCGCATTCGACGAGACCGATCGTCGCGATCGCGGCTCGATCGCGATGAAAGTCGAGCAACCTGTCCAGTCGAATATCGGTAACTTCGTCGCAGCCGATCACGGCAAACGGCTCGTCGTTGAAGAACTCCTGTACCTTCTTGAGGCCGCCGGCGCTGCCGAGCAGTTCGCTTTCGTACGAATAGTGCAGCTTCACGCCATAGCGCGAACCGTCGCCGAGTGCCTCGACGATCGCATCGGCGAGATAGTGAACGTTGATCGCAATTTCGTCAAAGCCGTAGGCCTTGAGATAGTGCATCAAATGCGCGGCATTCGGAACGCCGGCAACCGGCACGAGCGGCTTGGGGACCGATTTGGTGAGCGGATAAAGCCTGGTCAACAGGCCACCCGCGAGAATCATCGCTTTCACCGGAGCTCCTCGAGCAGAATCAGCCAGGCGAAGCGCGGCAACGCGAGCTGTCGCCGCCAGCGCCGCGGTTCCGTGATAAGCCGGTAAAGCCACTCGAGGCCGAGCCGGCGCGCGACACGCGGCGCGCGCGTGACGCGTCCGGAGATCACGTCGAGCGAACCTCCGACTCCAACGCCCGCGCCGCAGCCGGTTTCACGGAGATGCTCGGCGAGCCAAAACTCTTGGCGCGGAGATCCCATGCCCACGAAGAGCAGGCGCGCCCCGCCGGCGCCGATCTCGCGCACGATCGCGGGCGTCTGGTCGTCGGTGAAAAATCCGTCGTGCGTACCGGCAATCTGCAATCCGGGATAGCGCACTTCCAAGATTGCGGCCGCATCGGCTGCGACGCCGGGCGAGCCGCCCAGAAAATAGACCGGCAGGCCGGCCGCAGCCGCGCCTTCGCAGAGATGTTCCAAGAGTTCCACGCCCGTAACGCGCTCGCGAAGCGGCGCGCCTCGGCGACGAGCCACCGTCAGCAAACCAACGGTATCGCAGAGCGAAAGGGCGCAGGCGTTGACGACTGCGCGAAAACGCGCGTCATCTTGAGCGTAGACGACCATCTCGGTACCGAGCGTGACGATCTGCGCGCCGCTTCCCTCCCGCGCCTCGTCAAGAATGCGACGCGTTGCTTCGCCGGCATCGACCACATCGAGCCGGCAATCAAGAATTTGCAGCGACGTCACCGCGACTCGACGGCGTGCGACGCGTACGCCGCGAGGAACGGCGCCAACCGATCCGCGACGCTTTGCGGTATCTCGTCGAGCGGAAGACGGCACGATCCGACGTTGAAGCCCAGTTGCCGCATCGCCCATTTCACCGGAATCGGGCTCGTCGTGGCAAAGAGCGCGTCGATCAGCGGCAGGAGCGATGCGTGAATTTGCGCGGCCTCTTCCACGCGGCCGCTCTGGTAGGCGTCCAGCATCGCACGGTACTCGCGAGAACAGAGATGCGACGCAACGCCGACGACGCCGTCGGCGCCCAGGGCTAAGCAGGGAAGAAAGAGATGGTCGTCGCCCGACCAGACGACGAAACCCTCGGCGCGGTCGCGTAGAATCATACCAATCTGTTTGAGATCGCCACTCGACTCTTTGACGCCCACGATGTTCGCGTGCCGGCGCGCAAGCTCCAGCAGCGTTTCGGGCAGCATGTTGGCAGCCGTGCGCCCCGGAATATTGTAGATGACCACGGGAAGATGCGTCGCCTCTGCAATCGCGCCGAAATGGCCCAGCATTCCGCTCTGCGTTGGCTTGTTGTAATAGGGTACGACCGCTAGGATTGCGTCGACGCCGGCCTCCGTCGCCTCCTGCGTAGCGCGGACCGACTCGCGGGTCGCGTTCGTTCCGGAGTTCGCGATGACGAATGCGTCGCCGCCGACGGCCTTTTTCACCGCCTTGTAGAGCGCGACGCGCTCGGCGGGTTCGAGCGTCTGCCCTTCGCCCGTCGAGCCGGCAACGATCAAACCATCGTTTTCGCGATCGACCAGCCAGCGCGCCAGCCGGCCGGCTTCGTTTAGGTCAAGCTCGCCTCGTGCGTCGAACGGCGTCACCATCGCCGTGAGAATGACTCCGAGTTGTGCGTTCATAGGACGGGATCTCCTCGGTCGAGGCAAAACTGCGCGTGGACGGCGGTCTCCGCGCGCTCGGCCTCTGCGGCGGGAACGAGAATCGAAATCGTCACGTTGCTGTCGGTGCAATGGATGATCTCGACGTCGGCTCGCGAGAGCGCTTGGGCCACTTGATGAACGACGCCGGGCGCGTCGCGCATTCCGGTGCCGACGACGGAAAGCTTCGAACAGCCTTCGCGCACGCGCACTGCCAAATTCAAATCGCTCAGGAGACGGCGAATATCGCCGCCTCGGTCACCTTCGACGACGAACGCCACGCCCGCTTGATTGATCGTCACTTGGTCGATCGAAATTTCGGCTTCGGCGACCCGTCGAAACATCTCCAGCTCGGTCTCCATTCGACGGCTCGGCGATTCGATGTCGCCCCGAATGATTCGAACCCAGGTCACGCGTCCCGACGACGTTACGCCGGTTACGGGCCGATGATGGTCGACGTTTTCGTCCACCACCGTCCCTTCGTCGCTGTGCAAACCCTTCACGGCATAGCGAGTCCCGGTCCGGCTGGCGTACTGCGCGGCCTTCGAATGCATGACCTTCGCACCATGGTTGGCCAGCTCGGTCATTTCCGCCAACGAGGCGCGCTCGATCGTTCGCGCCGCCGGAATGCGCCGCGGATCGGCCGTCATCGCGCCGCTCACGTCGGTGTAGATGTTCAACGCGCTGCGCTTCGAGCGCATGTCCGATCGCGATGGCCGAAAGATCCGTGCCGCCACGGCCCAGCGTCGTCACCGTGCCATCTTGCGCGACCCCTTGAAAGCCGGCGATCACGGGAACCGTTCCGCGTTCCAACAGCTCGCGGATCGCATGGGGCTCGACGCGGAGAATCGTTGCATCGCCGGGGCGTTCGTTGGTTACGATACCCGCCTGGCCGCCCGAAAGCGCCACGGCACGTACGCCTTCGGCGCTGAGTTCGTCGGCAAAGACGGCCGCCGCAACTAGCTCTCCGGCGGAGAGCAGCAGATCGGTATTGGCGGTTCCGCTGCGGCCCTCGACCAGCGAGAGCAGCGAGTCGGTAGCATACGGCTCGGGGAAACGGCCCATGGCGGAGACGACCGCGACGGTTGCAAAACCGGCCTCTCGCGCATCGCGCACGCGTTGATAGGCGATCTGCCGCTGCTCGCGCGTGCCAACGGAGGTTCCGCCGAACTTTAATACCGCTACTTTTTGGGACGTGACGTTCATGCCGCGACGTAACCTTTCTCGAGCAGTAGCTCGAGAATCTGCACGGCGTTGGTCGCGGCGCCTTTGCGCAGCTGATCGCCCACGCACCACAACGCAAAGTGTCGTCCTTCGACTGCGCTCAGGATGACACTCTCCATCCGTAGCCGGGCCACGTGCACGTCGTCGGTTCCCTCAACGTCGCGCGGCGTCACGATGCCCCCGCGATGATAGACGATGCCCGGCGAGGCTTCGAACGCCGCCGCCAGCTCGGCGCAGCCGGTCTCGCGCTGCGTTTCGACAAAAATCGCCTCGCTATGCGCGGTGCGTACCGGCACGCGGGCGGCCGTAACGCTGACTTGAAGTTCGGGCAGCCCGAGCATCTTCTTGCTCTCGTTACGCACCTTACATTCCTCGCCGCTCCATCCATCGGCGTCGAATGAGCCCACCTGCGGCACGACGTTGCGCGCCAGCGGGCGCGGAAAGATCGAGGGCGGCGGCTCCGGTTCACCGGCCACGAGGGCGCGTTCGCCGGCGGCCAGCTCGTCGAGCCCCGCGCGACCGGCGCCGCTGGCCGCTTGATAGGTCGCGACGCGTACACTCGTGAGGCCGGCGACGTCACGAATCGGGCGCAGCGCCGTGCAGAGAATGATCGCCGTGCAGTTTGCGACCGGGAAGAGCCGATGCTCGGGCCGCACGGCGTCGCCATTGACCTCCGGAACGATCAGCGGCACGCCCCGCTGCATGCGGAATGATGCGCTGTTATCGATGACGACGATGCCGCGTTCGAGCAATCCTGGCGCATATTTTTCGCTGGCATCTTCGCCCCCGGCGAAGAAGACGACGTCAAAACCACGCAGCGCTTCGTCCGATGCCGTGCGCACGTCCAGCCGGTCGCCGCGAAAGCGCACGGCCGCGCTGCGGTCGCGAGAGGCAAACGGACCGAGGTGCGCGATGGGAACGTTGCGCTCTTCAAGAACCTGCACGATCGTTTCACCAACCGCACCGGTCGCACCGACGACGGCGACGTTCATGCGGTCTCGTCGAAAACGCAGTCGAGACCGATCGCTAGGCCGCGGCGGTGCACGACGGCGCGCACCGCGGCCAGCATTCCGGTCACGAACGACTCACGGGTTAGCGAATCGTGCCGAATCGTCAACAACTCTCCGGTTCCGCCCAGCAGCACCTCCTGATGCGCGAGCAGCCCGGGCAATCGAACGCTATGAATAACGGGGGCTCGCCCACCGGCGAGCTTCATCCTCGCCGCCGTCTCTGCCGCGGTGCCGGACGGCTTGTCTTTCTTGCCGGCGTGGTGCAACTCGATGATCTCGGCGTCGGGAAAGTAGCGCGCTGCTTGTTGTGCAAAGCGCATCATCAACATCGCACCCAGCGAGAAGTTTGGAACGATCAGCGCACCGACGCCGTGCTGCTCCGCAACCGCTCCCAACGCGACGCGCTGGTCGTCGCTCCACCCGCTTGCACCCACGACCGTGTGCAGCCCGTGGACGACGGCTTCGATCGCGATCTCGTAACTGCCCGGCTGCGTCGTCAGATCGAGCAGCACGTCGGGCTTGCACGCGAGAACCCGCTCAAAAGAATCGAAGATTGCATGCTGCGGATCCGCGCGACGCGAAAGCCCGCAGCAATACTCCCCGCTTTGTTGGAGCGCTTCTCGCGCAATCGTGCCCATACGCCCCATGGCGCCCGCCACCGCAACCCGAACCGTTGGGGTCATGTCCGGTTACGAGGCTAGAGTTTTTCGAGGGGCGCGTACTTGAGCATCAGCATCTTCTGACCTACGTTGGGAAAGTCGATCGTTACCAGGCCGTCCCCGCCGGCTCCAACGATATTCTCGATGCAGCCCTCACCCCACTTTGGATGACGAACGCGATCGCCCGCTTCGAGGCCGAGATGCACGCCCGCGCCGGCCGATTCGTGAATGGCCACTTCGCGCCATCGTCCGCCGGCCGGACGCGCGAGCGGGATGCTATCGCTCTCCAAAATCTCGAGCGAAGGCAGCTCCTCGATGAAGCGCGATTTCGGGTAGGCGTACGTGTTGCCGTAGAGCGCGCGCCGAGCGGCATAGGTGAGGAACAGGCGATCGATGGCACGTGTGATGCCGACGTAGGCCAGACGCCGTTCTTCTTCGAGTTCCGCCGCTTCTGTAAGCGCGCGGCTGTGCGGGAAGACGCCTTCCTCCAGACCCGTGAGGAAAACGCTCGAAAACTCCAGACCTTTCGCGCTGTGCAGCGTCATCAGCGTCACGTAGGAGGCATCTTCCTCGAGGGCGTCCAGATCGCTCACGAGCGCGATGTTCGCTAGGAAACCGGCCAAGGACGGCTCTTCGTCGGTTGCTTCGTAGTCGCGCGCCACGCCAACCAACTCCTGAAGGTTTTCCAAACGCGCGCGGGCGTCGTGCGTGTCTTCGCTTTGAAGCTCGCGAACGTACCCCGAATCTTCCATGACCGCGACCAAAAGGTCGGCGATACTCATGCTCTCCGCACGTGCGCGCAAATCGCCGATGAGCTCGGCGAAACGTTCGAGCTCCTTGAGTTTCTTGGGAACGGCCGAGCGCAACAGCTCGCCGTTGAAGATCGCCGCGCCGACCGAAACGCGCGACGTATTCGCCGCTTGCACGAGCGCTGAGAGCGTCTGTTGCCCGATGCCGCGCCGCGGTACGTTGACGATTCGCTTGAACGCGAGTGCGTCCGACGAGTTCATGATGTAACGCAGGTACGCAACGACGTCCTTGATCTCGGCGCGCGCGTAGAAGCCGACGCCCCCGATGACGCGATAGGGAATCCCCTCAGCGAGTAGCGCCTCTTCGAAGACGCGCGATTGCGCGTTGGTGCGATAGAGAACGACAAAGTCGCGGTAGGCCGCGCCCTCGCGCACGAGGTTCTTGACCTTTTCGACGACGTAGCGAGCCTCGTCGCGCTCGGTAGCCGCCGGATAAACCGTAATCGGGTCACCCTCAGTACGCGAGGTGAAAAGCTTCTTCGCGGCTCGGGACTGGTTGTTGGCGACCAGCGTGTTGGCAGCGTCGAGAATGCGCCCGGTACTCCGATAGTTCTCCTCGAGCTTGAAGACGGCCGCGCCCGGGAAATCCTCTTCAAAGCGCAGGATCATCCGGTAATCGCTGCCGCGCCATGAATAGATCGATTGATCGTCGTCTCCAACCACCGTGATGTTGCCGTGGTGGGCGGCCAAGAGCGCGACCAAACGGTATTGGGCGGCGTTGACGTCCTGATACTCGTCTACTAGGACGTATTCAAACTTGCGCTGGTACTTCTCGCGCACGGTCTTGTCTCGCTCGAGAAGGTCGATCGTCCGTACGATGAGATCGTCGAAATCCAACGAGTTGGATTCGTTGAGCCGGCGCTGATACTCCGTGTAGACGTTGGCAAGACGCTCGCCGAGAAACGAAGTTTGCTTCTGCGTATACTCGCTCGGCCACACGAGCGCGTTCTTTGCCTTGTCGATTTCGGCAAGACACGCGCCCACCGTGAGCTGACGCTCGTCGTAGTCGAGATCTTCGAGAATCTCTCGAATGAGCTGACGCTGATCGGCGTCGTCGATGACCGCAAACGTCGGCGCGATGCCGATCCGCGATCCATCGCGACGCAAGATACGCACGCACATGGCATGAAACGTACCGACCCATAGGTCGCGCGCGACGGCGCCCACCATGTTTTGCAAGCGCGACTTCATCTCGCCCGCAGCCTTGTTCGTAAAGGTCACGGCGAGAATGCGATCGGGAGCGATGCGCATCTCGCCAAGAAGGTAGGCGATGCGGTGCGTCAGGACGCGAGTTTTTCCGCTGCCGGCCCCAGCGAATATCAAAACGGGACCATCGGTCTGCCGGACGGCGGCAGACTGCACGTCGTTGAGGATTTCCGTTTCCAGGAGCATTTATCGCGGTTCGCCGCAAGCGTGGTTAACGCCTTGTTAACGTGGAAACTGCTACATTTACAGTAGGGTCAACGCACCGCGCGAAGCACTCGCTCCCGTCGGAGGGCGAGCGCATAAGCCGCCGCAAGCAATGCCAGGGTCGATTCGGCACCCACGTTGGTATTGACGGCGTCTTCTTCCAGACCGTCGCAGCATCCACCGCCCTGCGCCATCACGAGGCCCCGCGAGTTCTTCCCGTAGTACCATTCCATCGCGAGTTCGGCGGAGGCAAAGTGGCCCACATCGCCGGTCAGATCGAAGGCCGCAAGCTCGGCTTTCACCATGGCGCAAGCTTCTAGCGGCTGCTGCGCGTACCGGGCACGGTGTCCCCCACGGTAATACCAGCCTTGGTTACCGATTGGAACGTGGACGCCGTTTTCCGTAGTGACGTTTTCGTAGAACGCAAGAGCCCGTAGGCCTACCTCGTGAAAGCGCGGCTCCGAGAGCGCCCGGCCGGCGCGGATCATCGCTTCGCAAAGACGCGCGTTGTCGTAAAACATCGCATTTTCGAACCATTGCCAGTCGTCGGAGGCCGTCGCTTCGTAGGCGCCGTGCAGCTCATCGGCCAGCAGTCGCAACGTATCGGCGTATTTGGAGTCCTTCACGGCCGTATAGGCGTGTGCGAGACCGATGGCCGCGTACGCTCGAGACCTGATGTGCCCGAGCGACGCCACCGTGGGAAGCGCGCGATCGAGAAGCGCGGCGCAGGCACGTCGCCATGGCGGCGACGGCGCGTTTGCGACACCGTAGCCGAGCGCCCAAATCGCGCGCCCGCAGCTATCGGGCGTGCCCACCTCGTCGCTCCAGCGACGATCGTAATCCATGAAATTATGAAACCGGCCATCTTCCATCTGCGCGTGCGCGAGGAAGGAAAGATAGATCGAGGCGAGTCGTTGACTGAGGCGATCGCCAGGGTTGAGACGCAGATAGGTAAGAACGACGCTGAAAGCCCGTGATACATCGTCGGTGCAGTACCCGGTCTTGCGATTGGGCACCGTCTCGATTGCGTGCTGAATGATTCCGACGTCATCCGTGAGTATCGCAAGGTGGTCCAGCGGCGGCAGCGCTCGCGCGGGTCGCGTCTTACGCAGAGTTCACAAGCTCCATCGGTCCGCGCGGGCAGAGTTCGCTGAAGAGGCGCCCGTATTGCATCGCCACATTCGGCCAGGTCATCTGACGGCCGAAGCGGTAAGCGCGCCGTTCGGTCGCGCGGCGTAGGGCAGGATCGTCGAGCAGCATATTGAGCCGGCTCGCGATCGACGACGCATCGCGGAAATCGCAGAGAAAACCGCGATTGTGCGCCAGGAGCTCTTGCGCGTAGAGGTAGGGAGTCGAGACGATGGCCTTGCCGCATCCTACGGCATAGGCGAGCGTTCCGCTAACAATCTGTGCGGGATTGAGATAGGGCGTTAGATAGATATCCGTGGCGGCGAGGTAGCTCACGACTTCGTCGAAGTCGAGATACTTGTCGATGAGCTGCACGTTGTAGTTAAGGCCGTATTGGCGCACCATTGCGATTAAGGATTCGCGATACGATTCGCCTTCCTGGCGGCGCACGACCGGATGCGTTTCGCCGAGGATGAGATAGAGTGTTTCGGGATGGCGTTTGACGACGTCGCGCATCGCCTCAATGGCGTACTCGAGGCCCTTCCCGCGGCTGATCAATCCAAAGGTGGAGATCACCGTTCGTTGCCCGATGCCGAACGAGGCTTTGGCCGCGGCCGTATCTTGAAACGGCACGTCCGGCACGCCGTGATGAATAACCTGAACCACGTCGGGATCGACGCCGTAGACACGCTCGAGGAGCCCCCGTCCGGTTTCAGAAAGCGCGACGACCTTCGAAGCCTCCTCGCAGAGCGCTTGGGTCACGCGCAGATACGTTTCGTCGGGGTCGGGGAGCACGGTGTGCATCGTCAAAACGGCGGGCTTATCGAGGACGCTCATGAAGTCGGCGAGCCACTCGCCGCGTTCACCGCCGAAGAGGCCGTATTCGTGCTGGATGTTGATCAGGTCGGCGGGATAGATGCTCACCAACTCGGCCGCCGATGCGTAACTCTCGCGGCTTTGCTCCCGAATCCGAGCGACTACTTCGGGGTCATACCGCCGCGTGTCCGCGCCGGGTTCGTCAATAGCAATAACCGGGCTCGCGAACCCAAAGGCCCGGTCGTACGCATCGACCACGTCCTTGGTAAAGGTCGCGATGCCACATTCACGGGGCGGGTAAGAGCCCAAGAACAGAGCCTGAGGGGGAAGCATGTGTGCGGTCACCTCCACCGATGGACCCTAGTTTACCCCCGGACGGATGCAGAATAAACCGAACTGCCGCTAGGTGCTCCCTCGACTGCGCTCAGGAAATTAGGAGGGCGAGCCCAATCGAGCCCCGGGCTCGATCGTGGCTCCGGGTTCGACGCTCACGTCGTGCCCGATGACGCTGCCCGCTCCGACCCGGGCCTTCGCCCCGACGGTCACCCGGCTGGCGAGTATGGAATGTTCGATGACTGCGCCCGAGCCCACGCTGACGCGATCCCACAAGACGGATTCCCGAATCACGGCATTGGCGCCGATGCTGCAGCTTTGGCCGAGCACGACGTTGGGACCAACCCTCGCGCTAGCATCCACCACGACGTCGCCGGCGGCGTGAACCGGCGGGACGACACCGGGATGCCCCTGCAACACATCCTTGCCTTCGCCGCTGATTCCCAGCTCGACGAGCAGCGGCATCATCCCACTCAAGACGTCACGATGTGCTGCGAGATACTGCTCCGGCCTTCCGAGGTCGAGCCAATAGTCGTCGGTCGTATAGGCGTAGAGCGCCTTACCGGCAGCGATCACTTGCGGAAACGTCTCGTGCTCGATCGAGACCTTGCGACCGGCGGGAATGTAGTTGAGGATCTCTCGCTCCAGAAGGTAGGTTCCCGCGTTGATCTCGTTGGTCGGCTCTTCGCCTTTTGGCGGCTTCTCAATGAAGGCGCTGACTTTCCCAGTGGCATCGTGCACGACGCAGCCGAATGGCGACGGATCGTCGACGTGGATCAAATGCAGCGTCCCGATGCCGCCTTTGCGCTGATGATACTCCCGCATCGCGGGTAGATCGAGACTGGTGAGGATGTCGCCGTTGAGCACAAAAAACGGGCCCGTGATGTGCTCCTCGACGTTCTTGAGCGCGCCGGCGGTTCCGAGCGGCGTCTCCTCGATCGCATAGGTCACCTTCATTCCGAGTCGCGAGCCGTCGCCGAAGTAATCCACGATTGCTTGCGGCATATAGCCCGCCGCAAGAATCACGTCCCGAATGTCGGCAGCGTAAAGCCGCTCCATCGTTCGCGCCAGAAACGGAACGTTGACGATCGGGACCATCGGTTTCGGCGTGCCGTACGTCAGCGGCCGAAGCCGCGTTCCCTCGCCGCCAACCAGAACGATTGCTTGCATCACGATGCCTATTCTCGTTCCCTTGAGCGTCTACTTGCCGGAAACACTTCTTTAATGCCACACGGTTGGCACCTTGAGCTCTAGCATCGTGGTATGCCGAGAACACTACACGATTGGAAGGCCGTGCAGGCCTATTACGACGAGGGACACGGCTTTGTCGAATGCACGCGCCGTTTTGGATTTAGTCACACGGCTTGGATCAAGGCGATACAGCGCGGCAAGCTGCAGGTGGCGCCGTCGCCGTTTTCAGATCGGCGACGGAAGCTCGATTGGGCCGAAATTCAAGATTACTACGATCAGGGTCACACCTATCGACAGTGTAGGAAGCGGTTCAATTTTTGCGCCGCGTCTTGGACGAACGCCGTGCGCCGTGGCGAGATCAGCCTGCGGCAGTTTGGCATGCCCATCGCCGAGCTACTCTCAAGCCCACACAGGAACCGTAAACACCTTAAGACGAGGCTCGTAAGAGCCGGCTTGCTAGAGAATAACTGCCACTCGTGCGGACTAAAGGACTGGCAGGGGCGGCCTCTCAGCATGCACCTCGACCACATAAACGGCGTACCGAACGACAACCGGCTCGAGAACCTGCGGATGCTCTGCCCAAACTGCCACAGTCAAACTCCAACCTACGGGGCCGAAATGCCAGGCTACGGCGGTTGCAAGAAGCGCAAAGCTCATGTAGTATTACGGTCGCGACGGGTCCCGGGTAGTTCAGCTGGAAGAACGGCGGCCTCTGAAGCCGCATGTCGGTGGTTCGAGCCCATCCCCGGGAGTTTCGCGGCCCCATCATCTAGAGGCCTAGGATGCCGCCCTCTCACGGCGGTAACGCGGGTTCGAATCCCGCTGGGGCTATTTATTTCGTCCTTATTTTACAAGATTTTTCGCGACACCTGACGCTCCGTGCATCAAAAATGCATCACACACCGAGCCTCTCTTCATTATAGTAACTAGCCGACTAGACGACCGAAGGCGTCTGCCGCCTCGGTATCCCGGCTTCGGTAGACGTGCAAGTACCGCTCGACCGTGACTCCTATTGACGCATGGCCGAGGCGCTGACTTACGACTTCGATAGGAACGCCCGCCTGCGCGCACAGGGATGCGTGGGCATCCCGAAGGCCGTGCAAGGTAATAGGCGTGACCTTAGCCCGCTTTATGCAGTCGAGCACCGATCGCCCGAAGTTCCACGGATTCACCGCCGAGCCGTCAGCGCGGGCGAAGACCAAGTCCTCGTCACGATAGACGCTTCCGAGAACAGCCTTCTCCTTCTCCTGCTGTGCTTGGTGCGCTTTAAGAATCGCAACCAGGGGCTCAGGCATCGAGATCGTCCGGCTCTTGTCGTAAGGTAAACTAGTAGCGAAGGACTTCGTGTTGGCGAGAGCCTCTATTTTCTGTTCCCAAGCTGGCTGCTCATAGTTTCAAGTTGCCAGTAGGCGAATCACGCATAGACGCTATTAGCAATAAAGATTCCAGCGGTAAAGGCGACCATCAGTATTTCGTGCAGCGGTGTTTTGGGTGGCTTTCGTTGCTTCGCGGGCCACGTTTACGATTGTGCAAATGGCACCGGGATGGATGCGAACGGCTCAGTTCGGAGATTACGTCGCGTGCAAAGCAACACGCGCAAGGCCCATGCCAGCCATTACTCCCAAAACACCGAGAATGACCGAGCCGCATGCGTAAGCTAGGGCGATAGTCGGCACACCGTCCGATAAAAGCGTAACGGTGTCGTAGCTAAACGTTGAGAACGTCGTAAAACCACCGAGGACGCCTACCATTGCGAAGGCGCTGACGTATGGAGACAGGCCTATGCTCGACTGGGAATAGGTCGCGACTATACCAATCAGGAAGGAACCGACGATATTGATCGCAGCGGTGTGCCACGGAAAGCCAGGCCCAATCCGCTCGATACTCAAGATAGCTATAGCATAGCGAAGCATTGAACCCAGAGCCCCACCGATACCGACAAGCGCAAACGCAAACAACGGCTTCACTTTGGCTCCCCCGCCTTGTACGCAATAACGTGAACGTTCTCAATTGTAACTAGCCCTTCAGTGACCATCTTGTCGAGAGTCGGGAGGAACGCCTCAACCTTCTCTTCGGATTCCACAAGTTCGATCATAACTGGCAAATCTGAGGATAGATCCACGATCCGCGCGGCATGCACGACGGAATGGGCTCCAAAGCCCAGGATGCCTTTGAACACCGTTGCACCGGCTAAACCAGCCATCCTCATCTCTTCCACGATGGCGACGTGCAGCGGCTGCCCTTTCCAACGGTCTGACTCACCAAGGAATATACGAACAAGTTTTGCGGTGCCTTCACTTTTCATACCGAACAGCTTTCGGGCGTACCATCAATGTACCCGTTTACCTAGGGAATGGATGCTTTCCGAAGTGCCGGATTGCATGATCCGTGGTAATCGCCTAAGCGGTTTCGATCGCTACGGCCCCGCGTGGTTTGCGATTGATACCAACGCTGCTTCAGACTTTGCGCTCCATCAATCCAGCCTAGAAGAAGTTGTGTATACCCTGGCGAGCAATAGTACCTGGGCCGTTGCTGGTGGAGCACGCGAGCTTCTTGATATCGTCTACGACGACAACACCAACGGCGGTCAAGTATCAAACGGCCACGTTTGGATATATAAGGACGGTGTATTATCCTGGTCAACTCCGACCGCGCCAAAATATCTCGCTGGAAGTAGTTATTGGGGGTGGGACGGCGCGAGTGGTGGCCGCTCATGGGCCGGACGCATTGAGGCGTGTACCATCTACGGCTCGGCGCTCACGTGGCATGACATTCAGGCGCATTGGACGGCGACGGGGCTCGCTCAGTGAGTCCGGCCGCATCAGGGCCAGCTCGGCTACATCGTTCCGGGCTCGTACAACTCCGTGCCGTCGACCGCACTAATCGGGCTAGCGGCATATTCCAACCGGGTCGTATGCCTTGGAGCTGCGACGTCCTAGGCGATTGTTTCGTTACATAAACGGCGAGATAAGGGAGACCGGGCGGGCTCGCTTACCAAGGCGCGGGGACCTGAGCTAGGTTCCTCACGATGGAACGGCGGTCGCGTCCCGAACGTCGAGAAATAACCTGCGATTCGTGTCTACTCGTTAAAGGAGAACCGTAATTGAAAACGCCTGGCTTCCTGAAATACGCCGGTGCCGTGGTGGCACTCTCGATATTATCAGCTTGCGGCGGCGCCTCGACGGTCACGCCGTCAGCCGCCACGCTCAATGCGACCTACGTAGGTAGGACGCTTTTCGTGAATGGGAGGCCGGTAACGGCAGCGCGCTTAAGCCCGCTGCCCACTTACGCCACCATTGTTCCAGACCGGCATGCGAAGTCGAAGACCTTTGAATATGTATTCAACAATTACGAGAGCTACGCCAGCATTTTCGACTATCCGAAGAGCACTAAGGAGATCGGTATGATCGCTGGCGACGGTGGCCAGGGGTGCACGAACGTCCTCTACGGCTATGGGAAGAAAATCTTCTGGAACGTCGGGGGCCCTGATCAGATCACGGAGTACAGGGTTCCTAAGACGCCGATCAAGACGCTATCTATCCCCAACTCTTTCCCGACCAGCTGCGCCATGGATACCAACGGTGATCTTGCAGTTGGAATCTATGACGGATCGGCGAGTGTCGGTGACGGCGACGTCGTCATCTTCAAGAACGCCAGCGGCTCGGGTACCGTTTACAGCACGCCGTTGCACGAAGAGTTCTTCGATGGCTACGACAACAAGGGAAATCTCTTCGCCGATGGGTTTAACAGTAACTTCGCACTTGTCGAGCTTCCGAAGGGCAGCAACAAGTTCGTTACGATCGCAACAAGCAACTCTGTGCAGTTCCCTGGTTCCGTGCAGTGGGACGGCACGTACCTCACCGTCTTCGATCAGCTAGCGAACGCGACTTACCAATACACTGTCAGCGGAACGACGGCGACGTTGAAGGGCACTGTATCGCTCTCGGGTTCCAGCGACTGCGCGCAGACCTGGATCGTTCAGGGCCTTGTCTATTGCGGAGATGCGGGTAACGGCGACGGCGAGGTTTTCAACTACCCGGCCGGCGGTTCACCGGTCGCAACATTGACCGGCGCTTTCGATGTCCCACTCGGCGTGACAGCAGCGAAGAAATAATCGACATTTCTTGTCTACGCAGAGAGCCACGAATGACGAGCACTGGTTTATTCAGGTATGCCGGTGCTCTAGCGGCTCTTTATTACACAAGGGCGATTCTAGTTCCGGTTCTGCCGATCTTCCTTTCCTGTACGGGTTTTCGCGTTTTTCAGTGCCTTCTAAGCCCTTCGAATCCCAGCGAGTTTTGCAGAATCCGTTAGACGGCCGTTAGAGGAGCAAGCGCTTTGTTTCCGCCCCGACGACCCGTGATATGCATCGCCACGCACGTAAATAAGCGCCGATTCGAAAAATTGCCTTACGAGGAGGAGCGCTGCATTGGCGTCGGTCGTTTCGCACCGTCGCCCACCGTCGCCGTGCACTGATCGCCGCCGACGATGGAAAGAAACTGCGCGTGCGCCAAAGGCACGCGCAGCTCGTTTCTATCGGCGACGCCGATCTTGAGGCAGTCCGAAGGCGCAGAAGTCGTTGCCTCCGCACGAGCCGTAGAGGACGCCGTTCAACACGATTGGGGTCGTATAGCCGCCCCCCTGGACCCCGCTCGGCCAGAGGACGTTTCCATTCTTAGCATCGAGGGCGCATAACTCGCCATCGTTGTGATAGCAGCCCGCGTAGACGACGCCGTTGGCCACGGATAGGTCAACGCCGGCGTAGCTATCGGCCGACGACTGCGTCCAGAGTAAGCTGCCGTTTTTGGCCGAGAACGCCTGGACCCCGGAGTCGTCGTACTCGTAAATCACGCCCTTGGCGACGGCCGGCTGGGCATGAAGCGGATTATTGCCGGTTATGTTTACGGCCCATTCTTGTTTGCCGGTCTTGGCATTGAACGCGGCGAGTTGATCGGCGCACGAACCGCTTGCCTGCAGGTTAGCGAAAAGCACGTCGCTCGCTTCGGTAACTCCGAGCGTCCAAGTGACACCGCACCCCGCGACTGAGAGCGGCGTGCACCAGCCTGCATCGCCATTCCGCGCATTGAACGCGCAGAGGCTCGTATGACTACCCGTGCCCGTGCCTTGACATCCGACGGTGTAATACGCCGAGCCGTTTGCGACGGGATCGGCGTCGTCTTCACCACCGTTGACGCAGTGATTGCCAACCGAGTAGGACCACGGGACGCTTCCCGAATTCGCCTGGAACGCGTCCCAAGTCGTGCCGCCGTACGCAAATTCGGCGTACGCTAGTTTTCCGTTGACGGTCGGTGGGTTGAAAAGATCGCATTGACAACCCGGGGTGGACCAGACTGGGTTCCCGTTCTTCCTCCTGTACGCGCAAAGCTCGTTGCCGCTCGACGTTCCGCAGTCCGCGAGTACGAGGTTGCCGGCGACGGCAGGCGCCGTGCCCCCGTTGCCGGCGTAGGCCGCGACCGACCAGATCGGCACTCCGGTGGATGGCTTCAAAGCATACAGTTCGTTGTAGCTCATCCCGTAGAGCACGCCGCCCGCCGATACCAGGCCGTACGTCGTGTTTCCGCTGCCAGTACTCGTCGACCAGAGCATGGTCAAGCGGGCGACGTTGCTCGGCGAGAGGGTCTTCTCTTTTGGGTTGTAGCCGCTGTGGCCGCTGTCGAAGCCAATCTGAGGCCAATTAACAATTTTGGCGTGTTCGGGCGCGGACCGAGCGGCGAACGTAGGAGCGGGAGCTGCAATTGAATTGCTTTGAGGCACCGACGGGCTTACCGCGCTCCCACCGGCACAACCGGCGAGCAGGCCTGCGAAGAGTGCCCACGCCGTTATGCCGGCAAGCGCGAGTGAAGGTCTTTTAGACTGCATAGAGGCTCCTTGAATTGGGCGGAACAAACGATGTTCACACGCTACCAAGGCAATTGCCAACGCAGTATGGGGGGAACCCTACCGGTAGGGTTCTCCCCATGTCGCGAAGTCCGAAACTGCGTTACCGTTCCAGCATGGTAATTCCAACCGCTGTGCGAGCGACCGTCCTCGACCGCTTCAGGCAAATGGATTCTCGATACCGCGACATCGTTATGTTCGCTGCAGCGATTGGGCTGCGCTTCGACCTCCGCGTGCTCCTCGCCGCCGCGGCGTACGGTGAGGAGGACGTCCGCGCCGGTATCGATTTAGCACGCAGCCTCGAGCTCGTCGTCGCGCGCGAAGGCGCTCTCGACTGCTATGCGTTTCGTCACGCGCTGACGCGCGACATCATCTACGCCGAACTTCTGGCGGCGCGGATGCGCCCGCTGCACCGCCGCATCGTTCGGGCACTGGAACGCACGTATGCGCCTGGCGACGCGTCGCTATCGGAGCTCGCTTACCACGCTTGGGCGTCCGGCAATCCGCGCAAGTCGTTGCGCTATAACGAACGTGCCGGCGACGAGGCAATATCGCTGCGCGCCGGGCGAGACGCTCGCGTTTATTTTATCCGCGCTCGCAACCTGCTTGGCGTCGATTCGACAGCCTATCGGCGCCTGACGCGGAAACTCTGCGCAATCACAGAGGCAGAGCCCCCCGATCCCGGGTAACATTGAAGCGTGATCGTCCGACCGATGCTGTGCCGCCCCTTCATCGGCCGGCTGGAAGAGCTGGCTTATCTGCGCGAGCGCAGGCTGGAGGCAGGCTCCTCACGTGGCGGCCTCGTTCTCATTGCGGGGGACGCCGGCGTGGGGAAGACGCGACTCATCACGGAGTTTTGCGGCGCTCTTGCGTATTCGCGCTGGCGTATCGGACGGGCGCCGTGCCTCGAGTTCGCGAGTCGTCCCTATGGACCAATTCTCGAGGTCCTCGCAGGTATCGATCAAAGTCCGCTCAGCATCGGCTCCGCCGCCACCAAGCGTGAATGCCTCGATGTGATTGCGGACCGCTTTGCGGCGATCGCTGCGCGCAGCGCGCTGATTGTGGTTATCGAAGACCTGCATTGGGCCGACGCGGCGACCTTAGATTTACTCGCGTACTTGGCATCGAAGTTGCAGCGATTACGGCTGCTGCTTATCGCATCGTTTCGTCCAGACGATCTGCATCCTGAGCATCCCGCTACAGCGGCGATAGGGCGAATGGGAAGCAATGCGAGTACGGGTCGGATCGACCTCGCGCCGCTGCGCGGCGTCGAACTGCGGACATTTATCGACGAAGCACTTTCCGGTACGCCGTTACCGGACGAGACGCGCCGCGCGATCGCGCTGACCGGCGAGGGCAACCCGTTCTTTACCGAGGAGCTGCTAAAACGTGCTGTCGAGCACAGCTCGATGCTCCCAACGGGAAGCACGAAGAGCCGTCTGCCGCAAAGCGTTCGGGTAGCGGTCAGCGAACGGTTAAGGCCCTTCGACGACGGGGAGCGCCAAATTTTAACGCAAGCCGCGGTGATCGGACGCAGCTTCGCATTGGAACTACTTGCGCAAACGCTCGATACCGAGCCGCGGCGCCTTCTGTCGACGCTGCGGCGTGCTCGCGATTTTCAGCTCGTTGAAGAACTCGACACAAATCGGTTTCGCTTCCGCCACGCACTGACGCGCGATGCGATCTATGCGAGCTTCCTCGGCGCCGAGCTGCGACCACGGCATCGCTCGATTGCACTTATGTTGGAGAATACACCCGCAGAATCCCGTGCGCTAGAGGCTTTGGCGTATCACTGGTGGGGCGCCGGAGAAGAAGCGAAGGCCGCCCACTACAACGAGTTGGCCGGGGACGCGGCCGCCCGGGTTCACCCGCATGAGGACGCAATTGCGTTCTACGAGCGCGCCATGCAGCAGCCGCCGGCCGATCCAGTCGCCGGAGGCACGATCCTGCAAAAGATCGCCGATTGCCGCGTGTCGGTTTCGCTGGGTGAAGAAGCCTTAGCGACGTATAATGCCGCGGCGGCTATTTTTCGCGATGCGCGGGCTTTCGATCGCGAGGCGACGTGTCGCGTGCTTGCGGCGATGGCCGCGCAGGTTCTCGGATTGTCTGCGGCAACGCAGCCGTTAAAAGAAATGCTCGAACGCCTCCCTTCTGAAGAGTTTCTGGCGAGCAGCAGACTGCATCTCGGTCTTGCATGGATCGCCGCGACGTTGTGGTTTCCAACGCAGGCCGAGTCTCATCGTCGGCAGGTAGATCCTCGTGCGCGCGCTGCGGCTTCCGACGTCAACTTGCGCTGCCACAACATCGCCGCATGGGTGGCAATGACGTTCGGCGACGTCGTGCGGTTTCGCGAGGAACATGCGGCCTGGCTCGAGGCAGCTCGTTCGCGCGGGTCGCCGGTCGCGGTTGCTGCCGCTCACTCTAACGGTGCGATGTGCTATTCGTTCTTTGCCTTACACGAGGAAGCGTTGCACCATATCGAGTGCTCGTTTGCCATCGCACGCGAATCTCGTAGCCCAGGTATCGAAGATGGCACAAATGCGATCGCCGCATTGTGCTACCTCATGATGGGAGACTTGCGCCGGGCGCGCATTGCAGTCGAGTCGGTGCCGACGACGGCCGAATCGAAGTTCACGTGGTCGTTTGCAAGTGCCTGGGGCACCGCGATTGGATGCCGGCTGGATGACCGCGCATTGATCGTCAAGTGGTTCGATGGTTTTGAGGCGCCGGTAGTCGCGGCCCCCGGAAGCCGAGAACGGCGCTCCGTTCGCCGAAGTGATGGTGCGCCGCGGGCGCCAAACCGATGCGGCGCAGTTGCTCCACCGCGCGATCCCCGACTGCGAACGTCTTCGAGGCAACGTTATGACGCTGCTTGCGGCTGCTCGCTACGGTTCCGTAGCGGATCGTGTGCGGGCACGCGAGCATCTGGCCAGAGGCGCCGAAGGTTCGGCGAATTTGATCGAACGACCGGCGCTCACGTTGTTTGACGCGATTGTCTGTTCGGCCGACGGGCGTTCCGAAGAGGCGGCAGCCCTCGCCCTTTCGACGGTCGAAACGTTCCGGCGCTTACGTCTTCCCCTCCTGGAAGCGGAGGCCCGCGAAGTCGGAGGAGACGTCGAGGGTGCGCTTGCGGTGTTCCGCCGCTGCGGAGCGAGATACGACGTGCGTCGCCTGGAGGGCGCGCGCCCGAGCGTCCTTTCGGTGCGGGAACGGGAAGTCGCGGAACTCGCGGCTACCGGCAAAGCCAATCTCGATATAGCACGGCATCTCTCCATTCATCATAAGACGGTGGAGAAGCATCTCGCATCGATCTATCTCAAGCTTGGTATATCGTCCCGTCGGCAGATAAGCACCGCATTGGGAAAAACAAATGGTGCGGACTAAGGCTTGACTGCGTTAAGTAATGATTGCCAGTTCTCGGGAACGTGGCCTGCGGGTCCGGGACCCGCAAAAGGGTTTCCGGAGCCCCAACGCGCGCGCGACTGCGGCGCAGCACAAACCAGTTCGTCGTGGCATGTCCTCGCGCTCATTCTCGCGCCACCCCGCACCAACACACGCGCGCGCGACGCGGGATGGCGCTGGCAGTGCCACTCCCTCGCGCGTTGAAGCAACCTCTCGCGACTAAAGGTCAATGGAGGAGCAGCCGCTCGTATACGGCGATCCCCTGCTCGACGACATGGGATCCGTCGAGATCCAGCGTCAGTTCTAGGTCCGCCTTCCATCGGTAGTACCACGCATCACCAGGTCCGACAGGAAACCACTCGATGAACTTCGGGTTGCGTAGCGCAAGACGCACGCGCCCTTGCGACCCGGCCCAGTCGAAATCGAGAGCCTTCGGATACGAGCGCCCGCCGGGCCCCATTGCGAAGTCGGCCTCACGCAACGTAAGGGGAATGCCTTGGCCGTAGTCGCCGAGCATGATCGAGCTATCACGAGCCGCGAGTAATGCGGAGATCGGCGCACTTCCGAGGGCTTCCGGGCGCCCCAACACCTGCACGAAGACAAGTCGATAAGTCTTGCTGTACGCTCGCCCCCAGTACCAATGGTCGACGATCTTCGTCATATCGACGTTCATCCAGTTGTGGTCGTGGTAGCCGGTTCCGCGTACGCGATGCTCCGTACCGTCATAGGTGAGCGTGCCTTCGACGCTGCCGTACGGGATGAAGGGAAGCCAGGCGAAAATGATCCCGGGTTTCAATTCGCCGTCACGCGGTCCGGGGCGCCAAGCCGGCACTTCGCCGTGAAACACGAGATTCGCGGCGGTTTCTTTCCCGGTGAGGCTGATCTCGTAGCGCCCGAAACCGTCGGTCAACGTGCCAGAAGCGTGATTCGGACCGATACGCACATCGCAGTGATCGCGTGCAGCGAAGAACTCCTCGGCGCGGTAGTCGATGACTTCTCGCGTCCGACGCAGATCTGGCCTACCAATGTTGATGCTTACCCTCGGTTTGAGCGGGCCCGCAAGCTCTGTCGGCGGTCGTGTAAAGAAGTTGAACCCGGCGGTCGAGCCATCGTCCAGGACCGTATCGAAATACCAAAACTCCAAGGTTCCCGTGGCGCCTCCTGTTCGTGATCCGTCTTCCCATGGCTCGACGGGAGGCGATGATGCGCTATCCATAGCCAATGCCGTTCGTGGGAGCCAGAATCCCGATACACCTCCTGACGTACCGGCTATTAAACTCATCATACGTACGAAATTGCCGCGGCTGAACGTGCGAATGAAGATTTCTCCAGATGGATCGGGACGTCCGATTCGCTCTGCCGACGATGGGTTCTTCATTTTGTGCCGCTTCATTGAGGGATGTGCGCGGGCCTTTACGCGCGCCGCTGGCGTGCGAAGCGGTGACGCGCTGTGCGAGGGAATCGCTGAGTTCCAAGCTGCGTTGATACTTGGCAAGCCAGTCGAGCCGCTCGCGTGGGAAGACTGTCCGGCAATGGAGCAGCTTACGATCTCCACGTGGAACGTGTTTGCGCCCTACCAAGCGCATGCGCGGCCCTTCGACTTTCTCGCGGTCGGAATCATTAGCCAAGATCGTAAAGACATCGCCGCATGCCCCTAGCACTGCTGCAAGAAGCCGCGGCCATCGTGCTTTCTATTCGACGATCCCGCCCAATGGCGAGTTCAAGAATGGCGTTGTTTGAGCTGCGGCGCACCATGGGACTTCGACACATTTCCCCGTTTGCGAACCTATGGGGAGCTCGTGCAACGCACGCTGCAAACGGTCGACCGTAAGCGGCTCAACGCCGACGGCAGCGAGCCAACAACCGTGATGCGCGGCGTTACGATTCCGCGCCCGGTCCGTGTTAAGTCGAGAACGCGTATCGGCAGAGAGATCACCGTCGATCCCACCGATAGCAACGAGGACTTCACAGCAGAGATGCTCAGCGCGACCGACGTCCTGCAATATCGCAGTCCTGAAGAGAAGCTCGAAGCCCTGCGTGCGGCGGTTAAGGCGGCTGGGATGGCTGCGATCTAAACTGCGAGGCTGCTGCGAGCTAAACCGCGCGCTGCGAGACTGCTCATCTGCAATGCGAGCTACACGCGCCGATCTAAGCCGCTAAGCCGCAAAGCACGACGGAGCCTCGCAAGCGCGAAGCCGTGCAGAGGGACTCTTTGCGCGCCTGACCCCGTGCTTTTCGCGCGGGCGCGCGCATGACAATCATCAGGCCACGCGCACGCGAAGCGTAATCTACCACCCCTCGGCAGGTCGTTCGATCTCTCGCGCGACTCAGAACTTGGGGACGGTCTTAGGAAATGTTGGGCAGCAAGTTTTTCAAACGGGCCACCACGCGCAAACAAGAAGCTCCGCCAGTGCGTGGGCTTCTTGGATCGCTTAACCCTCCGCTACTGCTTGTAGCAGTTGACCGCGACGTACACTGGTATCTTCGGAGGCAGTCCGAAGCCCCGGGGCGCACCGTACTGCGTGATCGTCACGGTCTTTCCCATCACGAGGCCTGTAGTGGGGAGCGGAGCCCACACCCACGGATGCTTGCCGGCTCTGGACGTGAGCAGGGCAGCGCCGCACGTGTTAGCATCGCCGAACCCCTTCGCATTGGTGATCGTGAACCGCAGCACCCACTTGCTTTCGACCGTAATCACTTTGACAACCTGGTCACTCTGATTGACCGCCGAGGCGTGGAGGTACGTTGTGCTGTGTTTGTAATATTTGGGGTTTGCCTCATACCGCGGGAAGGCCTTACCCTTATAGGGTTCGATGTCGCCGTTTTTATCGATTGCATCGGCGAGCGCGAACTTCACCGTCCCCTTCGCCGTATTCTTACCAATCGACGCCTTCACCGTGATGCTCTGATATTCGCCGAGGCGGAAGTGGCCGCCGGTCGAAGTTAGGTCGAACGCTTGGCACGCGCCCTTGAAGATCCATTCATTCTGCGGTGGTCTGGTCGCGCAGGTCTTTAACGCCAGCGGCGACGTGCCGTTGTCGTCGAGCGACGGCAGAGGTAACCGCAGACTGTCCCCCGGTGCGCCGATCGGCGGCTGCGATCCGCCGCAACCAGCTAACATGGCGACTGTGGCGTAGAGGGTTGCGGTCAAGCGGCTAACGTGTAAGCCTTTCATTGCCAGGCTGCTAGCGGCTTGGGGCGACGGAAACGGTCACGCCATACGGCCCATTGAGGCCAGAGATGGTCTTCGTCGGGTTGCCGCCCTTGGGGTATTTGAAGAAGTAAACGTCACCGGCGCTGGAGCCCGTAAGAACCATCCCAGAATCTTGAATCCAGAACTGACCACTGTCGGTGACCCATTGAGCGGAACGGTGCCAACCTGTGTTGCTGAACCGCCGCTCACTTTATATCGAATCACTTCCTCATGTGTTGGTTTTTTGGATGATGCCAGAACCCCTAAATATTTGCCATCCCACTCAAAGGGGCCATGCTTCGAAAGGTGAGGCCTTAGCCCGAACTTCTTGACCTTAGAGTCGCCCGTCGGAAGCCAGCCGGACTGTGTTGTAAAGTCAGCAAAAATAACATCGCCCGAGCCATCATAGGTAATCGTTTCGGGACCATTGACAATATATGAGGTCAGGTAGAGCTGACGCTTACCCCGCGCATCCCTCCACACGGCAACATCGTCAACCTGGTTTGCCACCGCAAGATTTCCGGTCGTCGCGTCTACGGCGCAAGCCTGAGGCGAGAAACTCGTGTCATCCAACGTAGCGATGGGTGAAGTGCCGCCGTGCGCGTACTCGACCAGATAAGCATAGTCTGAAGTGCCGGTGTTCGTTATCCTAACGTTGCCGTTCGCGTCCGAACATATACCCAGGGGGTCATCGAAGCCTGTGATTGTCCCGACCAATGTCCCGCCCGGATACGAGTAAACATAAACGTCGTCTGCGCTGGGCGAGCCTACGTAGAGTAGGTCGCTGTTCTTCGCCTCAGGCTTCATCCACGACTTGCCCGACTCCCGATGTCCTAGGGCTTGCGCGGCAGCGCCCTGCGGCACCGCGCCCGTCTGCGATCCGCCGCAACCGACTAGCAATGCAATCCCAAGGCCTCCACCGAGGGCGTACGTACCAAGACTATAGCTCTTCACGCTCCGCGCTCCCCCGATCCACGTAACGGATCGACGGCTAAGCACGTTCGGCGCTGAGGCTCAGTTCCCGGCTTCGACTAGCGCGACCAGCGTAGCTCAATGCCGTGTTGCGCTTTCATTTTGACCTTCGAGCGGCGGAATCGCCCTATTAGTTTCCAAACCCTCACGCGTGGGCGAAGGGGTTCAAAAAAACGCGACGAGTGGCCGCGGCGTTCGTCGTGTCTGTCATCCCACGACTCCTCGCGTTTGCGGACTGGGTCGATTCATCGCTTGCGCCACGACGTCGCGGGCGTCGCTGAGCACGTCAACCTGATCGTCGTGGGCGCCAGTGGGAAAATCGATCAGCTCGTTCTCGAGCGCCGCCACCCAGGGCCCCAGTCGAGCGGGAGAGAAGCCGTGCCCGGTCGCGCGTTCTTGATACATATGGACGAGTTTACGGAGACAACTCGAATCCATGAATTGAACCGCAGTCATGTCAATAACGACGTTGGGGCGCACAGTTTCTCCGCGGTCCAGACGCGCGCGCGCACGCGCGCAATCTTATAAGCAGCTCGGGGGCGATCGTGGATCGGGCGCATATAAGCGTGCTCCATCTACGGCTCGGGCGCTCACATGGCAAGACATTCAGGCGCATTGGACGGCTACAGGGCTAGCGCAGTCATAGGTCGCGGGTAGTCATTTTTGCGGGATACGCGCGTCGCATCGCGCAGGTCGTCAATCGGGAGTTCGCAGCGCTGGCGGGGACTTCGCTTTGGCGGATTCCGACCAGGGGTAGGAGGCGCTGCGTCCGCGATGAAACTTACGCTCTCTTTTTTGCTTCTAGGGAAGGTGCTCAAATGCTCGTAACATCGCGTCGCGCCATTACTGTAGCGACGCTCTTTCTCATTGCGGGATGCAGCGGCGGAACGGCGTCGCAATCGCCGTCGCTCGTCTCGCAGGCCGCAAATGCAGTCGTGCACTCTGGTGTTCCATTCGCACCGATGCTTCGCACGCTGGCGCATCCGGAGAGGAGAGAGGGCGCCTATCCGACCAAGAAGTCCCTCGTATTTGAGGGAGACCAGGAGGAAGCGGCGGTAAATATCTACCAGACGGCCAAGCTTTCAAGTAACCCCGCACCCATCGCCACCATTCACGTTGCCGCGGGTTGCCCGTACGGCTTGGCAGCGGATAAAAAAGGGACAGTCTACGTTGCCAATAACTGCGGCGGCAGCGACGTCGAGGAATATCCAAAGGGCTCAACGACGCTCAAGACAACGATCACGGACGGCATCAGCAATCCGCTCGGCGAGGCGATCGACGCCAAGGGCAATCTCTACGTGAGCAACTACCCGGCTTCAATCACGGTCTACGCTCCCGGAGCGACGTCGCCGTCAGAGACAATTACTGGTGGTGGAATGGTCGATCCGTTCGGGCTCGCCCTTGATAATAGCGGTAACCTCTACATCGCCGATTTCGGCGCTAGTGCGGTGTTCGAAGTCAAAGCCGGTAGCACGAACGTCACGGACCTCGACCTTTCCGGCCTCGGAGAGCCGATTGGTCTCGCGTACGATTTGAAGACCGGCTACCTCTGGGAAACAGGAGGAGAAGACAATGTCATCAACGTCTACGACCCGAGCTCGTCCCCGAGCCCCATCAAAACGTTTTCCGGAAACGGCGATCCGTACGCGATCAGCGTCGGAAACAAAGGCAAGCCGCAGGGCGAAGTCGTTCAGTCGGACCTCAGTACGGACGCAGTCTATGCTTTCAAGCCTGGCTCGTATACGCCATACGCTACACTAACAAACGGCATCGAGCTTCCGACGGGTTTGTTGATCACCAAGCCCTAAGGACATCGGTTCACACGATCGACGAGCCCGCTTCGGCGGGCTCGTTTCTTTTGGTGCTGTCACGACACGCCTCCTCACCACATCGCACCGAACACTTGTCGCACCCCGAACGGATCCCTGCGAAGGTTTTTCATCGAGGGCACTTCCTCGGCATTCGCGACAACCGAGTAACGCGACTCATAGCTGCCATCGGGCAACTTTCCAAGTGGCTGATGAACCCCTACCGTCAATCCGTTCGTCCTAAGCACCAATGCCGCCGCTGTTGCGTCGCGAAGCGCAGGTATATAGAGATAGAATACAATGGCGGTGGGTTTAGTTAGGTCGGAGCCTGCAACACGAAGCGCGGCTAGGACTCTTTCATCATTCTGGTCGGCGCTTAGCCTACGGTTTACTAAAAGGGTCTTTTCGGAGGCTCCGAACAGTCTTACACCGCTGTACCAGGCCACGATTACTAACCCAAGAATAGCAGCAACAACGATGGCAACTCTCACGATAGCTAGACAAGCTCTTTCTTAAAGCGTAATCGCGAAGCGCCTTCGATTAAAACGCGGAGCTCTGCGGCTCGCGCCCCCATTCGCTCTGCTCGCGTTACAAGTGGATTGAACTCTCGGGCGGATGGTTGCACACACTTTACAGCGTCTGAGGTCACAGATCGAACGCGCCGGTGGGCAGCTTGCCCCAAGGCAACAATGGCCGGCGGCCGAAACGCGAACCTGTTCTTGCAAGGACAAGGAGCATTCTGACTCAAACTGCCTCGGTGCATTCATCTTACCGAGCGACGGGCCGTCCTTCAAACCCATTAACGCGTTTGTGAAGAATGCTCGCGAGGGATCGAGCCCGGACCCGCGGAGCAACGGAATCACGATGTCCCGCCACCAGAATCCACCCTCCCCACCCTTCGCCCGCAATAGCCTGAAGGCGTTGACGCTGGCATAGTTATGTGCCACGAACATGACCGGTGTTTCAGGAAAGAACGCCGGTGCCGGCGCAAAATGCTCAAGACCGCACCAGAGCCCACAACCACCGGGAAAGAAGGCGGTTCCATTGATGAATGGCGGTTCGATTCGATGGATATGCGGCGGATAGCTGACTACCATCTCGGCCATTTTGCCGCGTAGATCGGCGAGGACGTCGGCCGTCAGGCGCATTGGGACCGCCAGATCATTCTCGAGCCCTTTATGGGCTTTCAGCGTCGATCTCGTCAAGCGCCATGCTTCCTTCTGGTATTTCGAACGCGGGCAACACGAAATGTAACACGTTGTTCTTTGTGCTGTTAGGCACGACTTGAAGCTCTGGGGTAACGTGGCTAATGCGTAATTGTAGAGTTTCTTGGTATCAAGAACGAATGGAAACCAAACGTCGAATGTTGGCCCTGCGGTAAATCCTGCTGCCGCGGGCTTCTCCGCTGATAGCCTGAAAACGTAATTCAGCTCCGAACCTGGCCTAGCGGGCCGCTGCCAATCGGCTTGCGCGCGTGGCGAAGCGAGACGCAGGCGGTTGTTTGCCGAAGAGCCGCTAGAGCACCAGCATATTTGAATAAGCCGGTGCTCTTCGTTTGTGACTCAGCGTTAGCGAGAAGCGCCGATTATTTCTTCGCCACCGTCACGCCGAGCGGGAAATCGAAATCGCCCGTCAACGTTGCAATCGCCGAACCGCCGGCCGGGTACTTGAAAACCTCGCCGTCGTTGTTACCCGCATCTCCGCAGTACACAAGGCCCTTAACGATCCACGTCTGCGCGCAGTCGCTAGCCCCGGTGAACTGTACGGTGCTCTTCAACGTCGCCGTCGTTCCACTAACCGTGTACCGATACGTCTCACTCGTGTCCTGATCGAAGACGGTCACGTAGGTACCGTCCCACTGCACGGAGCCAGGGAACTCCACCGAGTTGCTCGTTGTGATCCCTTCGAACTTACTGCTGCCCTTCGGGAGCTCGACAAGCTCGAAGGCACCGCTAGAGTTAAAGCCGTCCGCGAAGAGATTCCCCTGGGTGTCGTAGCCGTCGAAGTACTCAGAGGACAAGGGCGTGGCGTAAGCGGTGCCCGAGCCGCTCGCGTTCTTGTAGATGACGACATCGCCGCCACCTGGCCCCGACTCCCCGAAGATCCCGACTGCAAGGTCGCCGCTGGCATCCATGGCGCAACTCGTCGGAAAAGAGTAGGGGGCAGAGAGCGTCTTGATCGGCGTGTGCGGAACCTTGTACTCCGTGATCTGGTTCTGACCTCCGATGTTCCAGAACGTCTTCTTCTCGTAGCCGTAGAGGACGTTCGTGCACCCTTGACCACCGTCGCCAGTGATTTGCCCGATCTCCTGAACGCTCTTTGGATAGTCGAAGATGCTGGCGTACGTCTCGTAGTAGTTAAAGACGTACTCAAAGGTCTTCGACTTCGCATGCCGGTCTGGAACGATAGTGGCGTAAGTGGGCAGCGGGCTTAGGCGGACTGCCGTTACCGGCCTCCCATTCACGAACAGCGATCTACCTACGTAGCTCGCATTAAGCGTACCGGCTGACGGCGCGAGCGCCGGGGCGCCACCACAAGCCGATAATACCGCGAGTGCTAATAGTGCACCAGCGTATTTCACGAAACCAGTCGTATTCATTGCGTTACTCCTTCTCCGAGTAGACACGAGTGCGCTTCATTTCTCGACCGAAACGGCGTTGCGCTGCGACGATCGTAAGCGCGAAGCGCTAAGACCCCTGAGCGAGCCTCCCCGAAGCCGAACCGATGAGCGGCCAACGTTGTTCGCCGCTGCCGTCAGCTATCCCAGCGGAGTAAGCGTCTACGCTTCCGCGAGCTCTTGTCAGGCCAGACGCCGCCCGGCGTATCTCCCGTTTCATAGTGTCCCTTTTCGCTCTCGAACCAACCTGAGGAACAGTAGGAAAAGATACTGTCGCCGCTTATCTGTCCATCCGGTGGTGGCAAACTTCGAAGCGGTTGCCCAACGGGTCTTCGAAGAAGACAGCGTAGAACGTTGGGTGGTGCTGCTCGAAATAGGCGGGACCTTCGACATCCCGAGCACCGTGTTCGCGGACGACGCGCGCGACCTCGTCGACGAAAGCTCTAGAGGGCGCCGCAAACGCGACGCGCGTTGCCGTTGGGCGTGCCTGCGGATCTTCGAAAACGTTGAAGAAATCCGCACGGACGTCCCCGTAGCGCCGAGTATATCCGTAGCGCGCAACGCGTACGGTCGTGGGCTCGGTGTCAAACAGCGCCATGAGTGCGTCGTAGAAGGGCCGTACGGCCTGCGCATTGCTCACGCGAAAGTCGATGTGGCTAAACAGCGGGAACGCGTATCGCTCGAAGTAACGTTGCCGCGCTTCACGTAGGTCTTCGTTCGCTCCCAGCTCGTTCAAGAAGTGCACCTTTGGTTAGAATCGTTGTAATAGTACGCACGGATCGCGCGTCAGCATGCGCTAGAATGGAAAGTCGCCTGGTGTCAAGCCCACATTCGTTTTTAGATCGTTGACCGATTCGTCGAGCACGACCTGTGACCCCGAGTACATGAGTTGGCGGATCGGCCAATGCGTATCCCTTGAAAGGTAAAGAATCTGCTCGCTAACGCCGTGGTTCAGCGCCGAATCGGCGACCTTCAGGTCCAACCGTTCAGTTTCGACGCCTTGGATTTTGCCGCCGTCGATTTGCGAGAGCTGTCCAGGGATCGTACCGTAGTCATCGATGACGCCCGGTAGCAGGCCCTCGGGAATCGTGACACCGCGCAGCGAGACGGCCCTGGGGTCGTTCAGGCCGATCTTGAGATGGATACCGGAAAGAATACCCCCCAGATGGCCGTTCACCTGATCGCCGCCAACCCATACGCCGCCCGAGCCTTTGCCATCGCCCTCGAGGATCATCGTTTTGACGTCGTGGGGCTTCATGAACCAATACTGATAGACGCGGTCCTGCGTCTGCGTTCCCTTCACTTCATGAACGTGCATGATACACGTGAAGTCCTCGGTACCGGCGAAGCTTCGGTCGAAGGCCGTGATCGCGGGAGCATCGTTGGCTGCGCTTATTGCGACGCAACTTGCGCCAACGAGCGCGCCGAACATGAACAACGCACGTTTCAATCTCAGGCCTCCCTGGAGATTTCGGACAACCCGGACTTGCACGCCGGTTGCAGCGGGGCAACCCATTTATCCTGATCGGCTAAAACGAAGAGTTGCTCAAACTTGACCAACTTTAGAATACGCTTAATGTTAGCAGTCGCACCGGTCAAGGTAATCGACTGTTCCCTCAAACGGAGTCGCAGACCTGCTAGTAAATGCAAGAACGTCGAGTCGATGTACGTGACCTTGGTCAAATCTATGATGACCGGACCGTCTGCATGCAAGGAACCGAAGAGGGCCGCGATTCGCTCCCTTTGGCTTAAATCGTATTCACCCTCCAACACGATGCGGCGAGTAAAGTCGGTACGCAACTGCTGCATCTTCGCCCTTCTACGAAACATAAGAGACAGGTACGCACTCAATCATAACCCTGCCCGAGCGTCCGAGTCCTGAAACGGGGCTGGGAACGTCTCCATCCGAGGGCTCTCTTAAACGAAACCGATCAGAGGCTAAAATCTCGTGAAATAGCGCCGAATGACGCCAGCGCGGTGCGGCCGTGCGTAGGTTAACGCAGTTCGGCTTCGAAAGCCATGGCGTTGCACCGAACTAGCGCACGAATGTTGCTCTCGTTGTGTCTCGCCTGGAATGCCGGCTGCAGCCCTGCGGCCCCGCCGGCCGCGCCGCAAACGAGCCCTACCGCACACCGGTACATCAAGCACGTCGTCATCGTGATCCAAGAGAACCGAAGCTTCGACAACTTGTTCAGCGGTTATCCGGGCGCCGACGCCCCGAGTTACGGATATGCCGGGACGAAGCGAACTCCGCTACGTCCCGTGGCGCTCGAGAACCGCGGAGACATCCGAAACAACTGGCTCGACGGCATCCATGGCTGGAATCACGGCAAGATGGATGGTTTTGATCGGGAGCATTTCTACGATGAAGCAAGTAATTTCGCGTATGCTTACGTGCCGCGCGATGAATCGGCACCGTATTGGTCGATGGCCCGCCAGTACGTTCTCGCCGATCAGATGTTTCCCACCGAGTTCGGCCCCAGCTTCACGGCGCATCTGAGCTTGATCGCCGGCAACACGACGCTCGATCCTGAGCCGATCGCCGAAGTCAACCAGCCGAGCGGATATCCCTGGGGGTGCGACGGGCCGCCGGGCGCGAGGTCGCACACTATCGACATCCGCCGTATCGAACGATTCAATGGCCCACGCCCGTGTTTCCAAAAGTTTCGCACCATGGCAGACACGCTAGATGCCGCAGGCGTCTCGTGGAAGTATTACGCGTCGCCGTTGAGCCGAATCGGCGGAATGGTCTGGTCGGAGTTCGACTCAATTCATTCGGTGCGATACGGCCCTGACTGGGGCAAGGTCATCTCTCCCCAAACAAAGGTGCTCAGCGACGTTGAGAAGGGGGCCCTCGCCGACGTCACGTGGGTGACGCCGGATTGGCAGGACTCCGATCACACGGGGAGCGGCTACAACCGAGGGCCGTCGTGGGTTGCGTCGATCGTCAATGCCATCGGCGAGAGCCGGTACTGGCAATCGACTGCGATCTTCGTCCTTTGGGACGATTGGGGCGGTTGGTACGACGACGCACCGCCACCGCAGCTGGACTATCGCGGTCTCGGCATTCGCGTCCCCTGCCTCATGATCTCGCCATACGCACGAATTGCGACCGGGGCAAAAAGGGGTTACGTTTCGCATACGCAGTACGAATTTGGCAGCATCCTGAAGTTCGTCGAAGAAGTCTACGCTCTGCCGCCGCTCGGATCAACATCGCAAGGTTTTACCGACACGCGCGCAACAAGTATGCTCGACACGTTCGATTTCACGCAACCGCCGCGAGCTTTCACACCCATCGCCGCACCGTATTCGAAGGATGTCTTTTCAAACGAACGACCCTCCTATATTCTTCCCGATAGCGATTAGCGCGCTTTGTGCCACGTGGGCCCGATCGCGGGACCCAGAGCCACACGGCAACGCCAACTTGCGGCAGGGACGGCCGCGGCGCAAATGCGCGACGCTCGGTTGAAATGAGTTAGGGCGTATCGAGGTTCGACGGATCTTTCGAGGAGATCGGCAAGCGATCGGTGCTTGCGTCGATCGGATGCGCCGCGATCCGATAGTCAAAATCTACATTTGTTCTTCCACGCTCATTTTCGCGAACTTGAAATCCTACGGCGGCCTTATGGACTACGTACAAACCGCGCGTCTCGCCAAGCGGCGCCGCCGGCCATCCTCGCGGTTCCAATGTATTCAAGCGTTGCCGTTGTCGACTGCGATGCATATGCGAGCACCCGCTGGCCTTGACTGTTTCGGTGCGTCAACTGGATCGTGGATCCGGCTCCGACGTTTCCATTGCAAGACAAATTGGCGTTTGGTCCATCAGGCAGTACGCCATATTCCTTGGGTTATGACCGACAAAGATGTAGGTCCGCCGATCCTCCGCGTGGGCGCGCACTGCAGCCTCGTTGGAGCCCCTCGACTCGGCAACACGCCGTCCCCAGCCGCCGATATCCCCACAACGCCGGCGGGATGCCCCATCGAATGGCCGCCCAGGCACGTGGCCCCGCTATTGCAACGAAAAATGTGGCTGTTGTTCGGAGTCGCGTTCTCGGCACGCGCCATGCCAAAGCTCGAACTTGCAACGATCGTTCCAACGGCGACGACGCCGGCCACGACCGCAGACGACGACATGGTATGGATGACTACGCGAGTTTCAGCGCGCGAGTGAGCCTTCGTTGAGGCCGCCCCGATCGCCGGTCCAGTTGCAAAAGCTCGCGGAAGAGACGCTTGCTCCGCTGGGATAGCTGATAGTGGGGGCGAACGTGATAAATCGCTCGCAACGCCGTTTCGGTCGAGAACTAAAGTGCATTCGTGTCTACTCGTAAAGGAACAACGTAATGAATACTACTGGTCTCGTGAAATACGCCGGTGCGCTGGTAGCACTCGCGATACTATCAGCGTGTAGTAGTGGCGCCCTTCGACAAACTCAAGATAACATGGCTGTCGCACCGTCAACCGTTGCGCTCAATGGCACGTATAGCGGTAGGGCGCTCTCGGTGAATGGAAGGCCGGTAACGGCAGCACGCCTAAACCCGCTGGCCCGTTACGCTACCATTCTTCCCGACCGGCATAACACGTCGAAGAGCTTCGAGTACATCTTTAACGAGTATAATACCTACGCGAGCATTTTCGACTATCCGAAGAGCGATCAGCAGATCGGTTCGATCGCCGGCGATGGCGGTCAAGGATGCACGAACGTCCTCTACGGCTATGGGAAAAAGATCATCTGGAACGTCGGTGGGCCCGATCAGATCACGGAGTACAAGGTCCCTAAGACCCCGATCAAAACGCTATCTGTCCCCAACTCTTTCCCGACCAGCTGCGCAATGAATACCAGCGGTGATCTTGCCGTCGGAATCTATGACGGGACGGCGAGTGTCAGTGGCGGCGACGTCGTCATCTTCAAGAACGCGAGCGGCCCCGGTACCGTTTACACTACGCCGTTGGACGAAGAGTTCTTCGACGGCTACGACAATCAGGGTAATCTTTTCGCCGACGGCTTTACCGGCTACCGCTCAGGTTTCGCGCTCGTCGAACTCCCGAAGGGTAGCAGTAAATTCGAAACAATCAAGACAAGCAATACGGTGCAGTTCCCTGGCTCAGTGCAGTGGGACGGTACCCATCTCACCGTCTTCGATCAGGATGCGAACCAGACGTATCAGTACACCGTCAGCGGAACGACGGCGACGTTGAAGGGCACGGTATCCTTGTCGGGTTCCAGTGACTGCGCGCAGACCTGGATCGTTCAGAGTCTCGTATATTGCGCGGACGCGGGTAATAACGACGGCGAGGTTTACAGCTACCCGGCCGGCGGTTCAGCGATTGCGCTTCTTGCGGGCAATTTCGACTTGCCGCTCGGCGTGACCGCGGCTAAGAAATAATCCGCCGGCCGATCTGCGGCGATACGGCCGGTTCGCGAAGCGGTGCAACCTCTGGCGACCGTCAGGCGATTTCGAAAGTATGACCGATCAAGAGATCCAACCCTACCTCGGCAAAGCCGTGCGCGTTACTTTGGCTGACCGGCGTGTGCTCGCCGGCGTTCTCCACGCCTCCGATGAGTCGGGGCATGGTCACCGGCACTATGCAATCGTCTCTGATGCGATCCGCGAGGGCGGGCACCCCGCGCGGGAACTCATCCACGGCGGGGACCAGATCGCAACAATCGAGGACGCTTCAGGAGATCCTGCGGCAACGCCCTAGAGCCGCCCGACAGGCGTACCGGGTGAACCCGACGCCGCGTCGAAATTTAATCGGCCTCGAAGCGTTTCCGCTTCAGGAAGGCACAGCAAATGAGCACTCTAAGTTGCGGTCGCTCCGCGATGGGCATTTGCGCCGCCATTTCCATTCTAGCGGGCTGCGGCGGTCGCGAGGGCGGCGACTCGACACCCTCGGTAACGAACGTCGGCAAAGACGCTAAGTTCCACCAAAACTTCTTCTATACGGATGCAGAGCAGACGTTCACGGTGCCTGCCGGCGTGACGACCGTGCGAATTGATGCGAAAGGAGCTAGCGGCGGCGGCGCCAGCGGCAGCGAGGGATCCAGAGTGACGGCTGGTCCTGGCGGCGAGGTAAAGGCGACGATTCCAGTGACGCCCGGAGAGCGGTTGGGGATTTTCGTCGGCGGCGCCGGTGAGACTGGCGACAGCGGCGGTAGCGGCGGCAGCGGGGGCTACAACGGCGGGGCGCCCGGCGGCGCGGAGTCCTACGGTGGAGAAGGTGCCGGCGGGGGCGGCGCTTCGGATGTTCGTCAGGGCAGCGTCAAGTTGTCTCACCGCATCGTGATAGCCGGCGGCGGCGGTGGCGCCGGCGGCACGCACTACGGCTTCTACGAAGGCGGCGGCAATGGCGGTCTCGGCGGCGGTACTACCGGCGGCGCCGGCGGTGACCCATGCTACTCCTCCAGTTGCTTCGGTTGTGGTGGATCGGGCGGCACGCAGCACGCAGGTGGAAGCGGCGGTGGCGCTGGCAGCGGGTATTCGTCGATTGGCGCCAACGGCAATCCCGGCAGCCTCGGCAAGGGCGGGTCCGGCGGCAGCAGCGAGCCGAACGGCGGCAGTGGCGGAGGCGGCGGTGGCGGTGGCCGCTACGGCGGCGGCGGCGGCGGTTCCGGAGTGCAGCGCACGAGCGGGGTTTGCGGCGGGGGAGGCGGTGGTGGTGCCTCTTCGTACGTGGAACCGAGCGCGACCGACGTCGTAAACTTGCAGGGAGTGCATAGCGGCAATGGTGAGATCGAGATTTCCTGGTAGGTTCTCGGCTCCTCACACCGCGGGGTTGCACTTCGAATCCCGCTGCGGCTAAGCATTGAGCCGCGCAGAAATGCGCGGCTCTTTTGTCATTCCTCTTCGATTGGTTCCGGCTTATCTCGAATCGATAGTCCTAGGCTGCGGTGATATCGTTCGTTCTCCGCAAGCGCGTGCACGATGTCGTCGCGGTTACCGTGATCGGCCAGCAGTTGTAGCAATCGTTCGCGGCTCTCGCGCAAGTCTCGTGCATAGCCTTCCAACAGCGCGCCAGGCATGTCGTCGTGTGCCTCGGGCGGCCGGCTCACCCACCGCTCCATCGCCTCGTATGCCGCTAGTCCGTTTCGCTCGGCGTCTAACAGCTCATCGCGATATACGCTCATAACTCGCTCACAGGTCTCGCCGTCATCCCCCGATTATACCAGGCTCCGAGGGCGCTGCGTGGCGCGAATCGCCGCAGCGAGTCTGCGGGCGCCGCTTGCAATCTCGTCATCCGTTCCGGCGCTGAATCCGAGCAAGAGCCCTTTACAATCCGTGCGCTGTACGCATTGCGTCGAAATCGGCAACACTCGCAATCCGTTTATCAGCGCGTTAGCAACGCGAACATCGTCAAAATGGGCAGGGCCGATGACGGCCACGTGCAAGCCGGTTTGCGCGGGGCCAACGCGGAATCCGATGGGAAGCTCCCTGGCAAAGACATCGAGCACGATCCGTCGTCGGCGTTCGTAGACGCCGGTCATTCGTCGCACATGCCGGCTAAAATGTCCCTGGGCGATAAAGTCAGAGACGATAGCCTGTAGGTGCGCCGACGCACCTAGACTCGTTATCGCGCGTGTAAAGCGAAACATTTCCGCGAGATGCGGGGGCGCAACCACATAGCCCAGGCGCAAGCCGGGAGCGAGCGTCTTGCTGAAGGTCCCGATGTAGATCACGCGCTCGTTGGAATCGAGGCTTTGCAGCGCCGGAAGCGGATGCGAGTCGAACTCGCTGTCATAGTCATCTTCCACGACGTACGCATTAGTGCGGCGCGCCCATTCCAGCAGTTGGACCCGTCGCGCGAGCGTCATACCACCGCCAAGGGGGAACTGGTGTGATGGCGTCACGTAGGCCAGGGCGGCGCCATCCGGCAAATCGCTCGTGCGCATCCCATCGTCGTCAACGGCTATTCCGTGCAACGCGAAACCGTGCGCGGAAAAGATCGCGCGCGCGTTCTGGTAGCATGGGTCCTCGATCGCCACACGTTGGCCGCCTTGCGCGACGACGAAAGCGGTCAGGTGTAGCGCGGCCTGCGTTCCTTCGACGACAATAACTCGATCAGAACCGGCAACGACGCCGCGAAACTGTGCGATGTGGCGCGAGATCGCTTCGCGCAGTGCAAGCAGACCCGACGGTTCGGCGTACTCGAGGTGCGAGCGGGCTCGCGCGAGATGCCGGCGGTGAAGACGCTGCCACGTGACGATCGGGAACGTCGAGAGATCCGGCGCTCCAACGCGCAGTGCGCCGAAGGAGGAGCCCACGATTTCGAGCGCGCCTCTGACCGATGCGAGTCTACCCGGCGTCGCGGGGAGCGGTTGCCGCGAAGCTACCCGACGTTCCTGAGTATCTTGCAGCGTTGCCGTGACGTACGTGCCACTGCCGAGCCGTGCTTCCAAATAGCCTTCCGCAATGAGTTGCTCAAAGGCCGACGTCACCGTGTTGCGCGCCACGCCAAGACGCTTGGCAAGCTCCCTGCTCGGCAACAGGCGCGAGCCAGGCGGAAAGAACCCACTCCTAATGGTATCGCGCAGACGACGCAAAAACTGGCCGCCCAGGGGCTCTCCCGAAACACGGTCAGGGAAGAGAGGTTCCAGGTTGATTGGCTCCCGCATACAGCTAAGAATTGGCCCAAGACGTAGGTCCAATCCTCTCGACCACTGACTACACAAAAAGCCTCGGAGTTTAGCGCCTGTTGCTTCGCGGTGCTATGGCCGCGTTGACGAGTCCGGCTAGCTGACGGCGCGACGTCAAGTCGAACCGATCGAAAATCGCCGCGATATGCGTCTCGACCGTGCGTTCGCCGATTGACAGCAGCTCGGCAATTTCCCGGTTGCTCTTGCCTTCGACCGCCAGTCGCACTACGTCGCTTTCTCGCGGTGTCAATTTATTGCCCCCGGCGCGGTGCCGGGCGCGCCGGCGGGCCTCAGTCAGGCGGCGCGCGTGGCGCAGGTAGCCATGTTTCTCGTAAAGGTTGAGCGCTTCAGCGGAGCGTCCCGCGATTTCTAAGGCTTGCGCCTCCTCCCAGCGCCAGCCGATTTTCTCAAAGCGTTCGGCTGCATCGCGCGCAAGAGCTTTTGCGGCGCGAACGTTTCCGGCCTCACGCGCGGCTCGAGCGTCGAAGAGCGCAAGGTGCGCGCGCGCGACCGCGTGATCGGGATCGCGAGCCGCGCGATCGAGAAGCGCCCGCGCTTGCACAACTTCGTTTGCGTCGCTACTCGTTGCCAGCTGATCGAGCAACCATAATGCGACGTTCACCCCGCGGATCTGCGAAAGCGCCCGCGAACGCAGCGCCGCGGCCCGATCCCTCTTGCCGGTTGCATCGTAGTAGGCGGCCACGCTGCCGGCCAATGGACCGATGCTGTCGGTTTGCCCCGAGGCAAAGGCGCGCTCGATGAGATCGACCGTTTCATAACTCCCGGCTTGCTCGTCATCGTCGCGTAAGTAGGCGAGGCGAAGGCCCAGACTCGCGGCAGCCGTCTCCGCCACTACGCCGCCACTGATTTCGAGGCTGCGCTCGAGCGCGCGGCGCGCGCCTTCGAGATCCCCCGTCAGCAGATTGACAAAAGCCAAGGCCCTGGTGACAATTGCTGCCGCTCTTCCGAGATGTTCTCGTTCGACGAGATCTATGGCCTCGCAATAGGCGGCCATCGCGGCGTCCGTTCGTCCGCCGAAGAAAGCAAAACGAGCGTAGTTGCTCAACGTGATGCTCAGCCGTTCCGCGTTGCCTATCCGGCGGCCGAGTCGTACCGCTTCGAGACTGTCCTCTATAGCCATGACGAGCTGTCCGGCCGTCGCTCGCAGGTCGGCGCGTACGCCGTGGAACAACTGGCGTTCCTCAAGCGCGTGCTCGCCTGCCACGGATTCGGCCACGACAAGCTGCGCGAGTGCAGCGTCACGGTGACCTTGTTGCGCTTCAAGCACCGCGATCGTTACGTGTGCGCCGTAGCGAAGCTCTGGATTATCGTGCTCCTTCAGGAGTGCCATCGCCATTTGAACGATGGCGACGCCTTCTTCTTGTCGACCGGCGTCGCCAAATCTGCGGGCAACGAAAAGCCCAAACGCGATGGCGGGCTCGTATTCGCCCTCGCGCATATAGCTCTCGACCGCGCGCTTACCCCAGGCACACGCGTCGCTGAGTTCACCATTGATCGAGAGGGCGCGCGAGAGCTTCTCGCTCAGCAAGCCGTAGCGCTTTCGACTATCGCCGCCGCACCCATCAAGTGCATGGCGATATGCCACTTCGGCATCACGGTAGGCATTGCGCGCGGCTGCCAGGTCGCCCGCAAGCTCGTAGTCAACCGCCGCGCGCTCGCGATTCCCTGCGGCGTTCCAGTGGTATGCACGTTGAGCGGCATCACCCTCATCGCGTTCCAGATACTGCGCTATTTCAGCGTGGATCATTTGCGCCTGAGCCGTCACAAGCTCGCGATAGAGCACCTCCCGAGTGATGGCGTGCCGGAATGCAAACTGACCGGGAGCATCGCGAGTTTCTTCGATTAGTTGCACGCGACGCGCATGAGCAAGCACGTCGACCAGTTGGATGACGGAAAGATTCGTCGACTGCGTTAGCAGCTCGGCCCCGAACGTTCTTCCGATGACGGATGCGTAGAGTAAAACGCGCTGCGCGTCCTCAGAAAGCTGCTCGAAGCGCGTCAGTACTCCGGCGCGGATGCTCAGCGGCGCGCTATCGACGATAAGGCCATTCTCTTCGAGGACCGCGCTGCGCACGAGCTCTTCGGCGAAGTACGGCTTACCTTCGGCCAGCGCGCAGACACGCCCGATTGCCGCCGCGTCGGCTGCAACGTTCCTAGGCCATAAGTTCGCCACCAGGCGGCGCATCTCGTCGTCGGGCAGCGGGGCGACGGTCACGGTCACCGCGCCATCGTGGCGCAGCTTCTCGACCGCCTCGAGACGCGCGTGATCGCGCTCCAAATTATCCGACCGTACGCCGGCCAACACGAGCACGCGCGCGTGGCTTAGCCTCCGCGAAAGAAATGCCAGGAACTCCAGCGACGCATAGTCGGCCCATTGAAGGTCGTCGAGGGACATGACAATCGGCGCCGCTACGCCGGCTGCTCTCAACGCTTCGGCAGCCGCAACGAAAGATTGATACTTCGTTGTTTCCGCACTCGCCGGCAATGACGCGGAGAGGTCGCCTTCGAAAGGATTGGCCAGTCCGAGTGCGGCGAATACCTCGCAAATCGGCGTAAACGGCGGACAGGAGTACTCGAAGCAGCTAGAAGTGGCGACGCGCGCGCCCATCTCGGTTGCGAGCATCGCAAATTCGTCGAGCAAGCGAGTCTTCCCGACGCCGGCCTCGCCCCAAATCAGCCCGAGGCCACCCGCTTCTTCGCAGGCGCGGGCGTACAGGGCACGGAGTTGCTGGAGCTCAGCGCTTCGGCCAACCGGCGAACTCCGCGCTCGGGTTGAGACTCCTCCGTACACTCCACGATGCACGCTCGTACCCCGCTAGGCTATGATGGCCCCTGAAGATTTCTTTCTTTATGGAGGACCAACCTTGACTACGACGGCAGCTCCCTTCGACCAGGCCAAATTTGAGGCCGCGCTGCACCGCCTACTCAATGACGTCGGCAGCGTTATCACCGCCGCATCGGTTATCACGGGCGATAAGCTCGGACTCTACAAAACGCTCGCGAGCGCGGGGCCCCTAACCTCAGAAGAGCTTGCGCAGCAAACGCAGACGCACGAGCGGTACGTGCGCGAGTGGTTGGCGAATCAGGCTGCCGCGGGTTATCTCACCTACGATCCGCAAACGCGGCGCTTCACTCTCCCGGCCGAGCACGTCCCGTTCTTCGCCGACGACACCAGCGAAGTGAACATGTGCGGCATGTTTGGAATGGGCCAACCACTATTCGCCGATGAGCCGAAAATCACTGAAGCGTTCAAGACCGGCAAGGGTATCGGCTGGGAAGAGCACGACCCGCGGCTCTACGGGCTTACCGACCGGATATTCCGCAACGGCTATGCCGCACATCTCGTGCAGGACTGGATTCCAGCGCTTGAGGGCGCGGAGGCAAAGCTTCGTACCGGCGCGAGCGTCGCCGACGTCGGCTGCGGCCACGGCTCCTCGACGATTCAGATGGCTAAGGCCTATCCGATGTCGCGGTTCGTTGGCTACGACTACCATCTGCCGTCGATCGAAGCGGCTCGCGAGGCCGCTGCGAAGGCGGGCTTGGCCGATCGCGTTCGATTCGAGGTCGCGGCCGCCAACGCTTTGCCCGAAAAGAATTTCGATCTCATCTGCTGTTTCGATTGCGTTCACGACATGGGCGATCCAGTCGGCGCGCTCGCGCACATTCGCTCCCGGCTCAAGGCCAACGGCACGTTCATGATGGTCGAACCTTACGCGGGGGACACGCTCGAATCGAATATCACACCCGTCGGCCGCGTCTTTTACGGAGCGTTCGACCATGCTCTGCACGCCGGCATCGCTCGCGCAGGACGTTGGCCTAGCGTTAGGCGCGCAGGCCGGCGAGGCCCGCATACGCGACGTAGCGCAGCAAGCCGGGTTTTCGCAGTTCCGCCGCGCGGCGGAAACGCCGTTCAATCTCGTCTACGAGGCGAGACCATAAAACACGGCTCTCACAAAAGCTCTCTACTCGTTGTCCGGGGGTATGCCGGAAGGCTTTTCATTGGCGAAACTTGAGGGCGGATATTTCGACGGAATCGTTACAAAAGTCCGCGGCGTCTGCGTGAAGTCGAAACTGTCGAGCAGACTATTGGCGCGAGCGTCGGTGTACCCGTAGCCGTAGCCTGAAGCCCCGAGCGTTGGCAGGGTGAATACCTCCTCCACGAGCTTCAGCACGCTGCCAAACTCGTACTGCGTGTGCGACACGTAACCTTTGCGCGCGTACGGCGAGATGATGATGGACGCCACCCGGACGCCCAGTCCTCGGTAGTCGCGATGCGGCGGCTTCATTCCGTCGTAGTATCCGCCCCAGTCATCCCAGAGTACGATGATCGCAGTCGAGCGCCATTGGGGACCGTGTCCGACGGCGTTCACGACCGCCGCTACCCACGATGGACCGCGGTCCGATGCGTAGGGACCAGAATGGTCGGAATCTACGCCGTCGGGAACGACCCACGTTACTCCCGGCAACGTGCCCTTCTTGGCCGCCGCGAACACCTTCGTCTGAGGCGTAATGATGTTGGCCCAGTCGGGGCCATACCGCACCGAAGGAATCGCGTCGAATGGATTCCAGAGATACGTGCCGTTGGGGTAACCGCTTTGGGTTGGCGTGTAGTACTGCCACGCTACGTGGCCCGCGTCGAGCGTATCCGCCACCGTTCGGTACTGTGTGAAGCATGGGAACGGGCCGGTACCCGCGGAGATGACACGCTTCCAATTAACTGTGGACGTTACGGTGCCAGGCGGAGAATCGCAGCTCCACGGTCCAGGGCTGTACGAAATACCGCCCGCGCGCGTTAGCGTCCCCGGATAGTTTACTAGCGAGAGCCTGTTGGAGAGCTCAACGGTACTTGCGACCAAGTTTTGATGGGCAGTGAAACTCGGGCCGAAATCCGTTGGGAAAAAGCGGTCAGCCAGTACGTACTGCAGGGCCATGTTCCAGTACGGACCGGCCTCTCGAACGTATTTTGGGGCGCCGTTCGGAACGTAGGTGTACGGCGAGTCGGGACCGGTTCCGATGGGCGGGCGAAGGCTCGGGCACTGCGCTACCTTCAACTTTTCCGGCGGTTCCTGATAGAAGCCGTCCATACGCCCGTAGTCATATGAAAGAAGAGCATCCTGCCAGCAGTGTGAGATGTCCGTCTTGGAGTCCTCGAGCTTCAACGCTTGGAGTGGCACCGAAGCGCCGCCGGCCCTGCCCGACGTTGTGGTCTTCGCTCCGGGGAAGCTCATGAACAAATCGTTGAAGCTGCGGTTTTCTTGGATAACGATCACGACGTGCGCAATGCATGAGGCATTGGCCGCTGGGCAGCGAGTCGGCCTCACGTCAGGCTTGCCGTTACGACCCGTGTCCCGGACCGCCGAGTTCGGAAGGACGGAGCTTTGCAGCGCCGTACCGCCGCGAGTGGAGCAGCCGGCGACAACGGCGCACGCTAGGATAAGTATGAAAAATCTACGAGCCATATCTCCATTATACAGCACTATCATCCGTTCCTGCCCACTAGGAGCGACGTCGAACCCGCTGGGTGCTCGACTACGGCAGTTGAAGAATCCTACGGATCAGATTGGACGCACGCATTATCCGCGTCGCTCGCCATGGGCTGCATCGTATAGGACTTGGTGCCGAATGGTTCATTTGCCATGGGGTCAAACGTGCATTGGTCGGCGATTTCTCCTTCGGGACCATCCCATGCCGTAGACACGAGCGGATCGGTAATCACTTCACCGAATTCGTGTCCGCCATAGATCGTTACGCCTTCGTCGTCTGCGCTCTCATCTGAAGGCGGCTTGATGACGTTCGCGTCGCAGCTCTTGCCGGCATCCGGTATATAGGGCAGATACGAATACGGAACCACATTCGTCTTTTTGTAATAGGTGTTGCTGTGGTAGGAGCACCAGTTCGTGCCAAACCCGACTTCGCTATGGTTGTGCGCCGTCGCGACGACATAGACCCCGTTGGGATCGTACCCGAAGTGGGCAACTGCCTTGAGCGCCTGGCCGGCGATTTCCGGATCCGTTGGCGTCTTTGGGATTGCAGCATCGTCGTTCCAAGCGCCGCCGTATTGCTTTGCAGGATTGGTGATGTAGGTCCTTGTGCCGGTAGAGCCTTCGTAATATTGCGTCTCGATGTTATTGTGACCGCTGCCGCCCATGCTCTTTGCGTACTCTTCCAAGAGCGGCTCTACTTTATTCGGATCTCCACCTTTCTTGTAACCCCAGAATGTGAAGTAGAACTTGGGAGCGCTAATGACAACTCCGCCTAAATACGGCACCTGAAAGTAGAGCGGCTTGATATGGGGTTCTCTTGAACGAGAGGCGGCGTAACGCGGCACATGATAGAGCACTCCATCGGCGTAGCGCCAACCTGGCCCCGCCGGTACGAATCTCGACATTTGGTCTCGCGCCGTCGACGCGCTAATCGGTGGGGGTCCTGCGCCGGCACAACCCGCTGCGACGAGCGTTGCGAGGCACCAAAGCGCGGCGGGGATTCGCGTGAGTCTGGACATTTTCGCTTACCTTTTCGCTAGCAAGATCGCCTCTTGGAGAGGAACTCCAACCTTCACGCCGCCGATTCGAATACCTGCCGCATCGCGCACGCGGTGCTTCGCTAACCATCGTCTTGATGTACCGCGAAGGTACGATGGACTCTTGAATTACGTGAGTTGCTTTCTGCCGAAAGGCGCTTGTTGCTCTTATCGAGCCAGGTAAGCGCTCGAGGGGCAAGAAATCCCGCCATATGATCCGCCCAATCGCATTTTTTTCTGCCCTGTTCGTCTCAACAATCGTCACCGTTGCAGCCGCGAGCGCCGAGCCGACTCCCGGCGCAATCGGCGCCGCGCAGATCGCCGAGGTCCTCGTGCAGGCGCACGTTGCGGCCGGCGGGACGCAGCTCGACGGTTACGGTGCAATGACGCAATCCGGTAGCTTCGCTCAGAATGGCGGCCCGTCCAATCCGTTCGAAGGTGTCGTCGATCTGCGCAACGGCTACTCGCGGATTCGGCTCGTCGTAGGCCCGGCGACGTTCCTCCAGGGCTACGACGGCACGCAGTGGGGTCAGCAAAACGGCGTACTCGCGATCGTCAGCCTGCCATCGTTAGTCGCCGATGCCGTAACGCAGGCCTACTTGAGTAGCTACGCCTTCTTTCGCCGTGACCAAGGATCGACGCTCAAATCGGGACACGAGGAGAACGTCAACGGGCAGCCGGCCTACGTTTTGCACGCCGAGCCTCGCGGCGGTTCTCCTGCCGATCTGTACTTCGACGCATCGTCGTATCGTCTCGTGAAGGTCGTCGCGCAGACGGCGCAGGGCATCGACACCACAACGAACTCCGATTTTCAGGTCGTACAGGGCGTGACAGTCGCAATGCGGTCGGTGGACGTCAATGCGTCCGGCACGACGTCGGTCACGACGCTTAAGACGATCCAGTTTTCGACGAGCCTCGAACCCAGTGCGACTGCGCGTCCGTCGTACGTTTCGCACGGCACTCTCGCGGCGCCCGTATCGATTCCATTCGTCAGCGATCTCGTCGGCGGGCTCGGCCACGTTGTCGTTCCGGTTTCGCTCAACGATAAACCGGCAACGCTGGTCTTCGATTCCGGCGGCGCGAACTTCTTGGTTCCCGACGCCGCGAGAAGTCTTGGCTTGCAAGCCTCGGGCGGTATCGCAACGGGCGGTGCCGGCGCGCAACAACAGATGACCGCCTACGCCCACGTTGCATCGGTCGATTTCGGCGGTGCGCGCCTGTCGGATCAGAACTTCGTCGTCACGCCCTTGAGCTATCCGCTACTGCATCCGCGCAAGGACCTCGCGATCGAAGGCCTGATCGGCTTCGAATATCTCGCCAACTTCCGCGTTAGCGTCCGCTACGCCGATCGCGGAAATTGACCTCGCACCATTCGACCAACCGGCGCCCTCCGGCGGCGTCACGCTGCCGTTCAAGAGTGACGGCGCGCACGCCTACGTACTTGCAACCGTCAACAAGGTATCCGGCTACTATCTCCTTGACACCGGAAACGCCGGCGGCATCGTGCTCACCGCGCCGTTTGTGAAGGAGCACCACCTCTTCCCCAAGGGCGGTCCGATCTACCGATCGCCCGGCGGGGTAGGCGGCGGCTACTCGGAGACACACGCCGCCGCAAAAACGTTCGTGTTCGCGGGACAAACCTACCGCGACGTTCCGGCCAGCATCCCCCAGGTGACTTCAGGCTTCTTCGCAACGCGCGGCGTGGCGGGGAATCTTGGTTCGGCCTTCCTCTCGCGCTTTACCGTCGTCTTCGATTACCAGGCGCAAACCGTTACATTCGTTCCGAATCGTAACGTTGCGATGCCGTTCCGCGCCGACCGCATCGGGTGGAGCCTCGGTCAAGACGATCCCAGCGATTTTGAGGTCCACCAAGTCGTGCCGGGAGGCCCAGCAGCCAACGCCGGCATTGCGATGGGCGACCGCGTCACGGCGTTTGCCGGAAATCAGGTGGCGGCAGGCTTCGGGTTGGGCGATTTGTCACCGCACTCCACCGGGAACGCACCGTTTACGGTAACGGTGAATCGCGCGGGCGTCGGCAGAACCGTGACCCTGAGGCCGGCCAACCTTCTTCCGCCGCCACAGTAGGCGACACGCGCCGGCATCATACAGGAGGATCAAAATGACGTTGAAGAACCGGGCCATTTTTTCAATTCTTACAATCGGACTCGTTGCTGCGGCGTCTCCGACGCCCCCGCCTGCGCCTGCCGTTCGCGACGTTACGACCGTCTATTACGGGGTTTCCGTGCCGGACCCGTACCGCTACTTTGAAGATCCGAAAGATCCAGGCCTGGCAGCGTATTTCCGAGAGCAAAGCGCATACACACGGCAAATTCTCGACGCGCTACCCGGTCGAGCGGCGCTCCGCGCGCGCATTGCGCAACTGGATAACGGCAACGAAAGCTTGAACTCCGTTCGCGTAGTCGGTTCGTACTGCTTTTACCTAAAGCGAGCTCCGGGAGCAAATACGACGAAGCTCTACCGCCGGCGTATTGCCGGCGGCCCCGAACGTCTCGTCTTCGATCCGGGTACGTTTGCACGCTCGTCGATGCAGCACTACACGTTCGATTACTACTCCGTATCGCCCGACGGGCGCTTCGCGGCGATCGGGACGGCCGAAGGCGGCTCCGAGAAGACCGAATTGCGCGTCGTCAACGTCCAGAACGGACATTTACTGTCGGGCGTCATTAAGAACGCGATTTACTTTGGTCCGCAGTGGCTTAGCGACTCCCGCTCGTTTTATTATTTTCGAACGCCGGATCTCGGGCCCGACGCTCCGCAGAGCGCGCGTGACACAAAAGGTGTCGTTCGATTGCACGTCCTCGGACGGAACCCGAATCTCGATCCCGCTATCTTCGGCTACGGCTTGTCGCCGCGGATTCCGTTCGCGCCCGAAGACGCGGCCATGATCACCGTATCGCCCAGAACGAGATGGGCCGTCGCCGCAATCTACCATGGCGTGCAAAACGAAATCGCCCTCTATGCCGTGCCCGCCTCCCAGGCGACAAATCGGCAGGGGCTCTGGCGCAAGATCGTGGGCTACGAAGACGACGTCACCGATTTCGAAGTGGTCAACAATACACTCTATTTAAGTTCGCATTTGGGCGCGCCGCGCCACCGGATCCTCGCCGTCGACTTACGCAGCCCCTCGCTGGCAAACGCGCGGGAGGCCGTGGCCCAAAGTGGGCGCGTGATCGAAGCTTTGAGCCTTGCCGCCGATGGCATTTATCTCCAAGACCTTGATGGCGGGATCTCTCGGTTGCGCCGCATCGCGATTCGCGCCGACGGAACTCTCGGAAGCGCGACGGAGGTGGCGCTCCCGTTCGACGGTACGATTTCGGAGATCGCAACGGATCCGCTGCGCCCCGGCGTGATCTTCGACATGGAATCGTGGACCAAATCGCCCTTGTGGTACCGCGCTTCGGCAACCACTCAAGTTCGCGACATGGGGCTTCGAAAGAAGTCGCCAGTCGATTATTCCGGGATCGTCGCTCGCGAAGTCTTCGCGAAAAGCGCCGATGGTACCGACGTACCGCTCTCGGTCGTCATGCGCGCCGACCTCGCGCGCAATGGCGAGAATCCCACGCTCCTCGACGGCTACGGCGCGTATGGAATTGCCATCACGCCATCGTTTAGTCCGACTCGCCTCGCATGGCTCGAGCGCGGCGGGATTTTCGCAGAGTGCCACGTTCGCGGCGGAGGCGAGTTCGGGGAGGATTGGCACTTTGCCGCTCACATCGCCACCAAGCAGCGTACGGTCGACGACTTTGTCGGTTGCGCGCACTACCTGATCGACAACGGATACACGACCTCGGCAAAGCTTGCCGGCACGGGCACGAGCGCCGGCGGCGTTACGATCGGTAACGCCATCGTGCAGCATCCCGAGCTTTTCCGCGCCGCGCTCGACGTGGTTGGCGATACGAATCCCACCCGTGACGAGTTTGCCGAGGGCGGTCCCGCGAATATTCCCGAGTTTGGAAGCGTCACCGACCCGGTTGGATTCAAAGCGCTCTACGAGACCGACCCGTACATACATATACGCGATGGGGTCGCCTATCCGGCCGTTCTTGCAATCACGGGAGCGAACGACCCACGCGTCGCGCCGTGGATCGTGGCAACGTTCGCGGCGCGCCTACAGGCGGCGACGTCGAGCGGGAGGCCCGTACTGCTGCGCGTCGACTACGACGCGGGACACGGCGCCCTGGGAGCGTCTCGAACGCAAACGCAGGCGCTCATCACCGACGAGTACGCCTTCCTGTTCTGGCAATTGGGAGAGCCGATAACCCAATAGTGCGAATGCCTTTACGGGTTGATGGCCGTGGACGAAATATTGATGACGCCTTTTTCCTGCGTTATGCGTTTGAGGAGTTTTTTCGAGCCACCTTGATACGCCGAAATCATATTATCGTTGAAATCCGTCAGGTACAACCTGCGCTGCTTGTCTACGGCGACCTGCGGAAAGGCGCGGGTCGGCAAGATAAAGGAAAGGCCATCGTTCGGGCACGATTGACTCGGGTCGTAATCGACTAGTACGCCCTTGTCGCTGCCATTTTGAGTTCCGATGTAGATCCTTCCCGCAGAATCGACCGCGACTGAGAGTCCGCCGGGGCCATAGACGGGGCTATCTGTCGTGGAACTGTACAGGTGCTTAACCAACGTACCCTTTGAGAACTCTTCCGCCTCTTCGTCGCGCTTGATAGTACCACTCGGGTCGGGGATACACGTCTTCTTATCCTTGAAATACACGATCGTCGGATTGGGATCGTGCGTGCTCCAAACGTTGCCGTGAGAATCTACGACCATCTGCGTTACGGCCTGGCTCTGCCCGGTCGCAAAGGCAATGGCACCCTTCGTCTTTCCAGCGGCGAAATAGGTCACACCGCCGCCGTTGTCCCCGACGTAAAGGTCGCCTTTGGGATCGACCGTCGCGTAGGTAGGCAGCACGTTACCGGTGAGGTTTCCCCCCGTGTAGGTCGCAATTGGTTTCTTCGCCTTCCCGCCTTTCTTGGCTCCTGCGGAAAACTCGAGCACGTTTCCAGAGCAATACTGAACGGCATAGAAGTTGCCCGTCGGGCCGGTGGCAAGCGACGAAGTGTCGCACGGGACACCGGAGAACTGTTCTTGAGCCGGCACGGTCCCGTTTTTCAGGGGCTGCAGATACACCCCGAAGTACCCTTGAGGGGCCTCATCGACGAAGAACGGCAGGCCGGCCGTTCCGAATGCTGTCGGGCTTGAGACGCCATCCCCTTCGGTGGTCTCCTGCAGCTTGAGGTCCGGCAGACTGTAGCGCGCATGCTCTCCGTAGTAAACGCCGGGCGATCCGGTGTTGTAGACGTATAGATACTGCGTTGACTTCGTCTTCGCCAGAGGCGCTTCCGGAGTTGCTCCTGTAACCGATGGAACGGCGGTCGTCGAACAGCCGCAAATCGAAAAAACGAACGCGTAAAACGCGGCTTGTATAACTCGCTTAGTCATCCTGCACTCCTTGTCGGCCCGAGACCGTCCGCCATTCTGCAGCGACGACGAAGCCCCTGTGACGCGGCACCTGGAGGGCTAGTCGCCGTCGTCCATCCGGAGCCACCGCGACGTAGAGTTCGGTTTAGACTTGGGCAGGACGCTGCATGGGAACGAAATTCTGATCGGGACTTTAATCTTCGTAAACGGCTGCGCTTGCGTCTGGAAGAAATCGTCGAGATCGTGGAGGTACGGAGAGGCATCCGTTGCGCCGAGGGATTTGAGGCCGAGCGTCTCTTCCGTGAACTTGAGCAGCGTTGCGAACTCGATGTCGGTGTGTGCGACGTGTCCATGCTTTGCATAGGGGGAAACGACCAGTAGCGGCACGCGGAAACCGGGCCCCTGTTGATCGCGCACCACGTACGGCCGCATGTGGTCGTAATATCCGCCCCAGTCGTCCCACAAAATGAAGATCACGGTTGAGTCCCAGTACTTCTTGTTCAAGCCGATCGCGTTCACGACGTTCGCGACCCACCACGGCCCGCAATACCCTGCCGGCACGCCGGGATGGTCCGACGTGACGAGACCGGGCAATACCCACGTGACGTCTGCAAGCCCATGACTATCGCCGACGTCGGTGAGAACCGTAGTTTCCGGCGTGCGAAAGTTCGTGGTGTCGATACGAGTTGGGAGAAAGGCTTCGAACGGAGTTCGGAAGTGGCAGCGGGACATCCATCTTCGCGACTTAGGCCAAAGGGGCCTCATGATGATCGAACCATTCGCGTCGAGCCCATTGATGTTCGCGCAGAGCGAGTGCGCGTAGAGGCGCCATTTCAGGCCCGCTTCGTCAACACGATTGGCAAGCGACGGGTACTTGAAGCACGGGAATGGTCCGTCCGGCTTCACGATGCCCTCCGGATCGAGCAGCGACGTCGTCGTTCCGGCCGGAGGAATCGCAGCCCCACGGCGTGTAGGCGCAGCCGAGGTAGAGAGCGCCGCAATACCCCGAATCCTTATGGAAGTCGGGAGCGCTAGCGACGTTGTTCGATTGGGCCGAGAAGAGGAACTGGTGGGCCGTGTACGACTCGCTATTGTGGCCCATGAAAAAGTGGTCGCCGAGCGTGAACTGCCGCGCGATGTTCCAATACGGCTCGGTCTGCGCGTAATCAACGTACGAGTAAATCGTGGCCGTGGAGGCCGTCGGCGTGTAGTCGGGATGCGGGGACGCGGCGACGTTAAAGCCATCCATTTTACATGGCGATACTTCGCCGACCTTAAATGGCGGTTGTCCGGCGGGCGGATTGCACGCCCACAGCCATGGCCGGTGAAAGTTGTCCGGATCCTCCGTGCCCGTTAGCTTTCCGAGGTCGATCTTCGTGAGCGCGATCGTTTTACCGTCGATCGTCTTCCCGCTGGAGGCCGCGTCGGCTCCGGGGAAGGGCTTGGGGCCTCCGAAGATATTATCGAGTGTCCGGTTCTCTTGAATGATGAAGACAATGTGCTTGATCTTCCCCGACGGGAGCGTGGAGCGTTCGGCCTGCGCCATTGCACCGGAAGGCAGCGCAGGAAGCGCCGGCCCGGGCGACGGCGCTCGCCCACATGCAACGAACGTAACCGATACGATTAGGGCGATCCAAAATCCGCGCAGCATAAGACCCTCCGTTTAGGAGCAACGTAGCAATATTTGCGGAGGTTCCTACCAATCCTCCGCCGGACGATATCACGCGCGCGAGTGCACCATGTAATCGGCCGGAGGCCCTCGAACATTGGAAGCGCTGACCACCGTCAGTGGCTGAGGAGAACAATGAGGGCTTTTACGTTGGGCGAACCTGTGCGAGCGTTAGACCGCGCGGCGACGCGACGCCTCAACATCAGGCCTTTCGATCGCTGATGAAGTAGTTCGTTACCGCACCATGACGCTCGACGACGCGCTGAAGCATCACTTCGGGTATACGACGTTTCGTCCGCTGCAGCGCGAGATCGTAGAGGCGTCGATGGCTGGAGGCGACGTCGTCGCGCTCCTTCCGACCGGCGGCGGGAAATCGCTCTGCTATCAATTGCCGGCGCTCCTCGAGCCGGGGCTCACGCTGGTCATCTCGCCTCTGATCGCCTTGATGAAGGATCAAGTCGACGCGCTCGAAGCCAACGGTATTCCGGCAACGTTCCTCAACAGTTCGCTCGATCAGGCGGCGACCGCGGATCGGCTGGCAGCGCTCGACCGTGGTGCGTACCGGCTGCTGTACGTCGCTCCGGAGCGCACCGTAATGGCGGGGTTTCTCGCCGGCTTGGCGCGCTGGAGCTTGCGCCGCATAGCGGTCGACGAAGCGCACTGCGTCAGTGAATGGGGGCATGACTTTCGGCCAGAGTACCGCCAGATCGCATCGCTGCGCTCGCGTTACCCCAACGTTCCGATGTTGGCGCTCACCGCGACGGCGACCGCGCGCGTGCGCGACGACATCGAGCGCTTTCTCGAGTTGCGCAAGCCGCGCCGCTTCGTTGCAAGCTTTAACCGGCCTAATCTGCGCTATGCTGTCTTCGAAAAAGCCGACGCGGTTAAACAACTGCTGTCTTGGTGTACGGCCCGTGCCAACGAGAGCGGCATCGTCTACGTGCAGAGCCGCAACTCGGCAGAAGAGCTGGCGACGAAGCTTTCCGCGGCGGGCATCTCGTCTCGCCCGTACCACGCGGGCCTCCTGCCGCAGCAGCGCGCTCGCCACCAAGAGCTATTCATTCGCGACGAGATCCGCGTCATGTGTGCGACGATCGCCTTCGGTATGGGCATCGACAAACCCAACGTTCGCTACGTCGTACACTACGATCTTCCCAAGAACGTCGAGAGCTACTACCAGGAGACTGGACGGGCCGGCCGCGACGGCTTAGCCAGCGATTGTGCGCTCTTCTTCAGCGGAGGCGATGCGGCGAAGCAACGCCACTTCATTCGTCAGATAGAAAATCCGCAGGAGCGCGAAAAGGCCGAGCGCCTTCTGCAACAAATGCTCGATTTCGCAGCGACGACGCATTGCCGGCGGAGTCACCTGTTGCGCTATTTCGGTGAGGACGCGGTCGCCCACCAGTGCGGCAACTGCGATAATTGTCTAGAGCCGCCAGAGCGAGTCAACGGCACGCAGATCGCTCGGAAGTTGCTCTCATGCATCTATCGCGTGCGCGAGCACAGCGGATTTTCGAGTGGTGCGCACCACATCGTCGACGTCCTGCTCGGAAAGCGTACGGAGAAGGTCATCGCGTGGGGGCACGATCGCCTATCGACCTTCGGAATCGGTGTCGCGAACACCAAAGGCGAATGGATGGCGGTGCTCTCGGAGCTCATGAGGACTGGTTGCATCGAACAGGACTCCGAACATAGAACCTTATTCGTAACCGAGGAAGGGTTGCGTGCGCTCAAGGAGCACCGCGCACTCGCTTTTTCCACGCCGCGCTTCGTCGCCAAGACCCAGAAGCGGCGCAGCCGCCCGCTTCGGGCACTACTTACCGTCCACGACGATGCACTGTTCGAGAGACTGCGCACGTTGCGCAAGCGTCTCGCGGACGATCAAGGCGTTCCACCCTATGTCGTTTTTTCCGACGCGACCTTACGCGAGCTATGCACGCACCAACCGGTCACGCTGCAGGCGTTCCGGCAGATCGGTGGCGTTGGTGACGTGAAGCTCGAGCGCTATGGCACCGCCTTCGTCGAAGCAATTCGCTCGTTTGACACGGCCGACGCCGCGGACTAGCCTGCCTAGATCGAGAACTGCCCAAGCCGACTGTTTTGATAGTCGGCAAACCAAATCTGAAGGTGTTTGCCGCCGCTGGTCGTCAATCCGTACGGCGCGGTCGGAAACTGGCCCGAATCCTGTGGCAGCGGGAACTCTGTGATCCTTCCTGACGGCTTGATGCGCCCGAGTTGGCCCGCGTACGCTTCGGTAAACCAGACGTTTCCGTCGCCCGCCAGAATCGGTGACCCCGGCCCAGCATTGGCGTTGGGCGTGTCGTGCTGCGTGATTGTCCCGCCGAGCGTCACGTTCGAGATCACGTAGATCGTTTGACTGATCGCATTGAACTGCGTGAACCAAAGCTTGCTGCCGGCTCCGACCGTGATGTCTTCCGGAACGTTCTGCCAGCTGTTTGGCGCGATGTCGTACGTCGCGTAGATCGTTCCGTCGGTATTAACGCGCTCGATTCGTCCGAACGTCTGATGTCCGTTGCTCTGGTCAAACGCTCCCTGCTCGCATATCCAGAGGCGGCCGTCCGGACCATTGATGATGCCGTTGGGGGCACCGATATCCTCGAACGGAAACTCCGTAATCGTTCCGCTGGGTGTGATCCGACCGAACTTATTTGGAGTGTGCTCGGTGAACCACAAGTTTCCGTCCGAGCCGACGGTTATGTATCCCAGATCCGCTCCAGGTGTGGGGAGCAGATACACGGTGATTCGACCGGATGGCGTTATCCTAGCAATTCCGCCCTGCCCAGGATACGCGTCAACCGTTGCCCAGAGATTTCCATCCGGTCCATTCACGATCCGCAGTGACACGTTCCAGCCGGACGGAGGCAGCGGAAACAGCCGTACGGCATGCCGGCGCGGCCCTAGCCGGCCGATACTGCCCGGAGTGTCGCCCGTCGTAAACCAGAGAGCGTTCCGAGTTCCGGGCGAACGGAACGTAATGTAAAACGGCGTGGTACCCGGAATCGAAACGTACTGGATGAGATGCGGATCAGTACGCGCTTCCTCGAGCCGCACCGAAGTGGGGGCGGGCGGAAGCGGTTGGACGAGAATCGGGCCGTGCGCCGCCGGGTCCGTCGTGGGTACGGTAGAAGCGCAACCGCTCAGCAACGCCGCCAAGCCTGCAAGAACCGAGGCGCGTACGCAAGATTCCGCGTTCATGCAGCGGCTCTTGCCGGTTGCGCGCACGCCTTCCTGCGCTCATACGACGGGCGTCAGCGGCTCTTTCCCGGCGAAGTGCGCGTCAAGGTTTGCAATGACCAACTCGCCCATGGCCACGCGCATCTCGACGGTCGTCGTCGCGCGATGCGACTGCAGAACGACTTGGTCGATCGAACGGAATGCCTCGGCAACGTTCGGGTACGTTCGCCCGATGTGTCCGAGCCCAACGATACCGCGCCCTCCGCTATTGCGATTGAAGTGTCAAGTTGTCGACATTGACTGCGTAGTTGCCCGGGCCGACCAGGTTGTTCGGATTCGCGCAGATGATGCCGAGATTGGGCCCGTAGATCACGACCAGGCCAGGTGGTCCGCACGGAACCTGCTGCAGACCATAGTTCGACAACAAGGTCGCACCTGGGCTGCCGGCATTGATCGCATACGACGTGTATCGCTGATTTGAATAGTAGACGTATCCCATAGTTGCGGCCGTCGCCGCCCCGATCGCGAAAGCTCCCCAAAATCCGCCGCCCCAATAGGTCCCGTACGGTCTCCAAGCAACGCCGCGATTCCATCCCCAAGCCGGGTAATATCTGGGATTCACGACGACGCGGCCGCCGTAATAATACGCGTTCCTGCCGTTGTTATTGTAATGGTACGTGCTGTAGCTGTTGGTGTTCTTGTTGTACACCGCCATGTTGCCGGTATTCTTGTTATAAACCGCGGCGTTACCGGTGTTCTTGTTGTACGCTCCGGCGGAGTTCTTACCGTTGTAGGCGCCGCTGTTGTAGTTTCCGTTATTTTTATTGTACGTGTTCGAGCTGTTCGTGTTCCGATTGTACTGCGTCGTCGTGTTCGTGTTTTTGTTGTACGTCGTTGCGGTTCCGGTGTTCTTGTTGTACGCCGCCGCGTTGCCGGTATTCTTATTGTAGGCCGCGGACCCGTTCTTGCCGGTAGCCGCGCCCTTGTTCGGCACGTCGTTGCTCATGTTGAAGCCGCGACCTTGGTTCGGCGCCGAACGGGTCGCGCCACCGCCGCCACCGCCGCGGCCGGCGCGTTGCGCCGGGACCGTCAATGGTGCGACTCCGAGTGCGAAGACGAGTAACATCGATAAGGTTCTCATTGTGCGGACTCCTGGTCGAGCTTGCCGTTTCCGGTTATGTACGTCCCCTTCTTCGTCTGCACGGCAAAGATCACCGAGTGGGCGGCGATCTTCGTCGTCGAAAGCGACAACACTTGATCCTGATCGGTTAAGTTGAAGTAGAACGTGGCAGTCTTGAACGCGACAGTGTGCTTGATCCCGTCCCGGAGAAACGTGAACCGCCCGCCCGCGCAGTGAACGATGGCGCCGTCGTGAGCGCAGCTGGCACCGCTGATGACGACCGTTGAGACTTTGTCGGCCGATATCAGGGTCAGTGTCTTGTTCGCTACTTTCAGGGTCACGCCGGTATACGTCTGCACGGAACCGTCTCTCTGCTGAATCCGGACGGACCCGGTGGCCAACGCCGGCGCGCAAAGACCGAGCATAAACGCGATGACGATCAGTCCAACTGGCCTCATGATTGAATTCCTTTCGTTGACGCAAGGGCGGGTGCGCAACAAGGCCGTGCGTCCCAACGGATGCCAAGCTCTCGCGGGGTAGGTCTCCATCCTAGCACCCAAGCTGCAAATCGAGAAGCGACCTCAGCCCAGCGCTCAGTTGCCGAGGTGCCGAATCGGTAGCCCCTCGTTGCTCCAACATCTTAAGGAGGAACTGTCCAACCGCCTGCTAGACTTCGCCCTCAACTTAGAAAAACCAATGGAGGACTAATCGTGAAGTCAGGCATTCCCGTCGCTTTATTCCTCGCCGGACTCTTCGTTTCTGCCGGACCGAGTTTGGCGCAGAATGCGTCGCTTGCGCAAAAAGTGCAGCAAGTGAAGCAGATAATGGCGGCCAACAAACAGCAGCTTTCACGCTACACGTGGCAGACGCAAGAAACCATTAGCGTTAATGGCGGCGTCAAGGAGCAGACAGTATACCAGGTTCAACTCGGGCCGGACGGGCAGCAGGTGCGAACGCTAATCGCGCAGCCCGTCGCTCCGTCGAGCGGTGGACGCCAGCACGGCATCATTCACCGCGTCAAGGAAGATTTCAAGGCGTATGCGCAGCAAGTTGGTGCGCTCGCGAAGAGTTACTCGCCCCTAAACTCGGCGAAGATTCAGCAGTTGTACGCAGCGGGCTCGGTCACGGTTAAGTCGGCGGGAAGCCCCGGCTACTCAGCGATCCTGATTTCGAACTACCTCAAGGCGGGCGATGCGATCGTGCTGACCCTGCGCAACAACCCAAAAGCGCTGACGTCGGTCGACGTTTCCTCGTATCTAGCGCAACCGTCCGATGTCGTAACGATGCAGGTGCGCTTCGCAAGTCTGCCCGACGGCACGCGCTATGCCTCGACGACAACGGTGAACGGGCAGAGTAAGAGCCTTACGATCGTCGATCGGAGCATGAACTTCACACCGCAAACGCGATAGCGGCAAATTGCGTTTTTGGGACATTCGCGCCAATACCAAAGATGCTATTATCAATTTTCCTTGGCCGAAGCTCCACAGGAGGTAGCCCCAATGTCCGCGCAGCCCAACGGTGACGCACTCGACCGTACCATCCTTCCCATTCCCGATCGTCCGTTCAAGGGTACCGCAAATCGAACCCTCGCAGGCAGCGTGGCAGACTTTCCGATCCCGGTCCGGGCTCCCAACGGGGCACCGAACATCCTTCTGGTGCTCGTTGACGATGCCGGCTTCGGGAACGCGGCTACGTTCGGTGGCTCTAGCGCGAGCCCGACACTCGAGCGGCTCGCACAGGAGGGCTTGCGCTATAACCGCTTTCACGTGACCGCCCTCTGCTCGCCGACTCGCGCCGCGCTGCTCTCCGGTCGCAACCATCATGCGGTCGGGTTCGGATCGATTGCAGAGTTCTGTGGCGGGTGGCCCGGATACAATGCAACGTGGCCCAAGAGCGCCGCGTCGGTCGCGGAGATCTTGCGGAATAATGGCTATAACACCGCCGCGTTCGGAAAATGGCACTTAACGCCCGATGACCAGCAGGGGCCGGCCGGGCCGTTTCGCCGCTGGCCCAACGGACTTGGATTCGACTACTTTTGGGGCTTCCTCGGCGGTGAAGCGAGCCAATACGACGCCGTGATTACGGAGAACAACACGGTGCTGGGACCACCGCAAGACGAAGATTTCTACTTTCCCGATGCGATGGCGGATAAGACCATCCAGTGGATCCGCGGGCAGAAGTCTCAGGATCCCAATAAGCCGTTTTTCATTTATTTCTCGACGGGAGCCAGTCACGCGCCGCATCACGTGGCGAGCAATTGGGCCGACAAATACAAAGCGAAGTTCGACGCCGGCTGGGACGCGCTGCGCGTGCAAACGTTCGAGAGGCAAAAGAAGCTCGGTGTCATTCCGGCCGACGCACAACTGACGCCGCGTAACGCGGCAATGCCGGCCTGGGACTCGCTTCCCGCGGCAGAGAAGGCGCTCTACGCGCGCCAAATGGAAGTCTTCTGCGGCTACCAAGAGAACACGGATTACAACATCGGGCGCATCGTCGCCGCCATTGAAGAGATCGGTATCCTCGACGACACGTTGGTTATCTATATCTACGGCGACAACGGCTCGAGCATGGAAGGCACGACGACCGGCTCCTTCAACGAGATGACCGTCCTCAACGGAATCCCGCTAACCGCCGAACAGCAACTGGACCTCGCCGAGGTCTACGGCGGTGCCGGCACCTGGGGTGGGCCGGGCAGCGCCCCTCACTTTGCTTGCGCGTGGGCCTGGGCCGGCAACACGCCATTCCAATGGGGCAAGCAGGTCGCATCGCATTTTGGCGGGACGCGCGATCCCATGGTTATCTCCTGGCCGAAGCGCATTACCGATAAGGGCGGCCTTCGATCACAGTTCACCCACGTGATCGACGTTGCTCCAACGATTCTCGAGCTCGCGGGAGTTCCGGCGCCCAAGCTCGTCAATGGTATCGAACAGATGCCGATTCACGGGACGAGCTTCGCATACACGTTTGACGATGCTACGGCCATGGAGCGCCACACGCAGCAATACTTCGAGATCCTCGGCAACCGCGCGATGTATAAAGACGGTTGGATAGCCAGTTGTAAGCTCGGTCGCATACCCTGGGCATTGGACCCCACGGCCTTGGAGAAATTTGCGCCCGGCGTTTGGGACCCGGAAAAAGACGTCTGGGAGCTGTACAACACGATCGAGGATTTCTCGCAGGCAAACGACTTAGCGCAGCAGTTCCCCGAGAGGTTGAACGAGCTGAAGGCGCTCTTCTGGGAAGAGGCGGAGAAATATAATGCTACGCCTTTGCTCGGCGGACTGGCGAGCTTCTTCGGAGTGCTACCACCGAATGCGGGGAAGACGACAAAATTTACATTCTATTCGGGTGTGGAAAACATCGGACCAGGGATGATTCCGCACGTCTACGGTACATCGTACGCGATCGAGGCGGATATCGTCATTCCGGACGGCGGCGCCGAGGGCGCCATCGTAGCCAACGCGGACTTTCTCGGCGGCTTCTCGCTCTACGTGCAGAACGGCAAACTGCACCACACGTATAGCTTCTTAGGCATTCCTCTCGTGCAAGACGACTCTCACCCGAGGCTGGTAAAGCTTTTGGAGAGGCTGGGCGACACGAACCGGCTTCTGCGCGGCTTAGCCAAAGGCGGGACGATCTCGTCGCCCGAACGGCTTCCGGCCGGCCACGTAATCGTGCGGTTTGAGTTCAGCGCGGATGCGCCGACGCCGGCGACCGGCGGCGCCACGAAACTCCTTGTGAACGGCGCGACCGTTGCCGAGGGAAGGTTAGAGCACACCGTCCCCGGGCGTTTCTCCGGCTATGCCGGTATGGATATCGGCAGAGACAACCGGGCTCCGGTCTCGCCAACCTATACGTCTCCATTTGCGTTTACGGGGACGATCAATACCGTAACGTTCGACCTGGAGCCGATGCCGAAGAGCCCAGCGGAACACGCCGCACTTCATGAAGCTGCGCATCAGACGCGCGTTCTTAACGGGGTGAACGGCTGAGTCCAACCGATACCGGCACGATCCTTATTGTTACCGGCGCTCTGACCGCGGTGGTCGGCATCGGTGTGGTCGTACCGCGCCAACTCCTCGCCTTTCTTCTCGACGAGAACACGAGTGATACTACGGTGATCTTGATGGCTCGGCACTGGAGTCTGCTCACTGCGCTCGTTGGCGGCTTGTTGATATACGCCGGCTATAACCCCGAAGCTCGCCTCCCGGCCCTGATTATTGGAGCTGCGGAGAAACTCGTCTTCGGCATCCTCATCATCGCGAGCCCGTTGCGCAGGCGGCGCCTAACGCTGGCCGTCGTCTGCGCCGACGCCATAATGGGACTCCTCTACGTGCTGATTCTCACGCAACAGCACCTTGCATGAACGGCGCGAGTCACCGCTAAGGGCGATTCGCGGCGGCCCGTACGCCTGCGTACGGGCGCCTTGCTACGATGGGCATTAGAAAAACGCAAACGCCAGCAAGGAGACCCATCGTGTCCAACGCCACCATAACTCGCTGTCTCACGGCTCTAGCGATCGCCGCTCTCGCCGCCTGCAGCGGCCAAACTTCCGGCGGATCCGGTTTCGCCCCGGCTGCAGCGCCGGCGACCTCGGCGACCACCGCCACCGCAGCGGCCTCGCTCTTCCATCCTCTCGGAGATGTAATCGAGAAAGGCGGATGCCCCGGCAAAGACATTGCCTGCCTTACCGTCGCGTACCATTATCCCGCTCAATACTACTTCTGCTTCATCCCGAGCGGCAGCCAGTGCACCCTAGGGCCGTTCTCGTGGTCGTCGAGCATCCGTACGAAGGGCGGAAAACTCTTTAAGGGACTCTCCGGGAGCTTCTACCCGAACCCTGGCGATCCGAGTACCGACACCATCAGCGAAACCAAACCGCTGGCATCGAGCCACGGCGAAGTGAAGTACCAACAGACGATCCTCGCCTGCCGGAGCTCGGGCTGCGAGGGGCCGTACCACATCGGCATCATCACGCAATAGCGTCGTCGCGCCCGCCAGAGGTCCCGCGACTTAGTCGCGGGAACCGGCGCGCGCTCTAACGGACTGCCATGAAGAGGCGCAGCAAAACGACGCTTGCCCGGAAATAAATTGAGTGTCTCGGCCAGAAAGTAAGAAGCACCCACACGCATTCTTTGAAGGAGGACTCGTGAGAACACTCGGCAGGGCTCTCGGTTTCTGGATATTCAGCGTGCTTCTCGCGTCGTGCGGGGGCGCTCAATCGCCGATCGCAGGGCTCGGAGGGGTAAACCTAAACGCGCCGTCCGCCGGCGGCGGCCGAGCGCATTCATGGATGGATCCACAAGCGCGGACCACGAGCTTGCTCTACGTCTCGTCGGTCTTAACCGGCGACGTTTACGTCTATTCCTACTCGACGCAAAAGCTACTCGGCACGCTCAGCGGATTCACGCAGCCCTATGGGCTCTGTGCGGACAAATCCGCGAACGTCTGGATCGTTAACGACGGAGCTTCGCAGATCGTCGAATATGCCCACGGTGGCACCAGTCCAATCGCCACCCTCACCGATACGGGCGAGTACCCGGAGGGCTGCTCCGTAGATCCCACGACCGGTAACCTCGCGGTCACGAATTTCTACAGCACATCCGGCGCAGGCAGCGTCTCCATTTATACTGGCGGTCGGGGTAACCCACAAGTCTACTCGGACCCCAGCATGGTGAACTATCGTTTCTGTGGTTACGACTCGAACGGCAACCTTTTCGTCAACGGCGTCAACGCCAGCTCGTCTTTTGTGCTCGCCGAGCTCCCCAAGGGCAGCGGTTCGTTTACGAACATCGACTTCACACAGAAGATCGAATGGCCCGGCGGCGTGCAGTGGGATGGAAAATTCGTCGCAGTCGGCGACACCGACACCGGAACGATCTATCGAACGAACGCCGCGGGCACGGTGAAGGGCTCGACGCAACTGACCGGTTCAAACTACGTGAACCAGTTTTGGATCGTCGCATCGAGCGGCAGGAAGAAACACAAGGCTGCGAGCGTCGTTGCGCCGAGTCAGGACGGGAACATTCTCGGCATATACAAATACCCTGCGGGCGGTTCGCCCACTACGACGATTACCGTTTCGGAGCCCTTCGGCGCGACGGTCAGTAGGTAATAAGGGGTCACCTGGGCGGCGCGGGCGTTCCGTCAGACCAATGAGCGACGGGAAGCATGAAGATCGTTTCTGGCTCCGGCATGACGCGATGCGACGTGTCGATTATGACAGGTGACGCCGGCAAGTCCGCACCCCAACTCGCCCCGTCTTTAGCGCCGTCTCGTTTAGGAGCGTAAATCATCAGGTGCGATAACCACGGCCCGACGCCATCGCCCAGATCGCCGTACTTCGACATCATGTACGACATGGAGCCCGGCTCCGGAGCCGGCAGGTGGTTATCGGCAACCGCGGCGTTCGTGCGATCGAGCATTTGTGCTTTGGTCAGTCCCGACAGCGCCATTGTCGTCCGTTGCATCGTGTAGAGCAGAACGCTGCGCGCCGCCGCCGGGTTGTAGCAAATTGGCCCGCGCATCTTCCAATTCCAGAACTCGGAGGAGTCGAAAGCCGACGTCCATGACCGTTCCACGAGACACGTAAAGCCGTTCGTGCCCGCTTCCGCGGTTTCGTAGCCGTGACGGCCGAGCACGAGGAGGGTTGCGTGGATCGATATTGCCGGGGGCGCGGCGCTTCGCGCAAGGTCGATTTCTGCTTGACGGGCCATGAGGTACTGGTTAAGCGGGGCCATTCGTTCGTAAGAGGCACTCCCCGCCCAACCGGGACCGGGACAAGCGACGGCCACTACAAGGGCCAGCATCATAGGAAAACGGATGTGGCGCGAAATGGAACCCATCAGAGCATACCTCCTGCCAGCGATACTTGCTTCTAACAAGTGAAAGCATGCATTTGTGACAGCATCCGCGCCGGTAGACGGGGACTAGCTTCTAAGAAGAACGGCTAACGCTACTGATCCGCTGGGGCGATTTGCATCAGTCGCTGCACCTGATCTAAATCCTTGATCACCTCGCGTCCGATGAATGTGACCGAGCCCGTCGTGTATGGCTTTTTGTTCGAGTCGATCAGGGTCGCCGGGCCCGAACCGCCTTTTGCAGAGAGATGCGAGATGACGAGCGACGAGATCGTACCCAACTGTGCGATCGCGACGTGGTTGCTCCCACTCTTCAGATTCGGAGATCCGATCGCCTCGCCATTGAAATGCTCGCCGGAAATAGGTTTACCGTTCATGGTCGTTATCAGATAGGCGCAGCCAGTCTGCTTGTTCTTCATCGTGAACGTGCCAACATAAAAGTAGTATGTCACGGGCTTAGGAGTCGGCGTGGGCTTGGGAGTTGGCGTTGGCTTCGGAGTCGGCGTCGGCTTGGGAGTCGGCGTCGGCTTTACTTTGGTGTACTTCTCGAGTACCCAAGCCGACGAGCTCGACTTTAAAGCCGTGAAGGTTGCCTCCTTAACGTTTCCGACAGCGACGTAACTCAGAAAGGTCCCCAGGGGACCCACCTGCTTCGCCTTGCACTCCAGCGAGAGCGGCGACGCCGCCGCCAGCTGCGGCGATGAAACTGACGAGAGTTCTTGCGACGTCGTGGGATTGTAGCCCACGCCTCTATTCGCACCCTGGCACGCAACCAGCATAGCTGCGATAAAGAGCACAACGGCCGCGCCGGGTCGGAATAGGTTATTCATAAAAGCCTCCGAGCGGTAGGTTCGTCCCTCCGACCCCGATCTCCCAGAGAGTGGATGAAACGGCGGAGAAACTTGTCACCTTCATCACCTTCTGGAGGAAAGAGGCTCATGAGTGAATCGACATCGCACGACCGCATGCTCTTTAATCGTGCGGCATTCTTGGCAGGCGGGGTAGCAACGTTAAGCGTCGCGCTTCCCGAACCGAGTCGAGGTGCACCTTCGGTGCCGGCCGGCGTTACACCAGAGCGGCTGCTGGGACGATTGATGGCCGGCAACAAGCGCTTCATCGACGACGACTTTCCAAATGTAAACAGGTTGGCGGAGAAACGAGAACTCCTCAAAGCCAGCCAGGCACCCTTTGCAGCGATTCTCGGCTGCTCCGACTCGCGAGTCATCCCTAACCTCGTCTTTGTTCAGGGCCTCGGGGACTTGTTCGTCGCAAGGGTCGCCGGAAACGTTCCCGACGATTTGGTGATCGCGTCCCTCGAATACTCGGTCGAACACTTAGGAACGAGACTCATCATGGTGCTCGGTCATGAGGGTTGCGGAGCGGTTAAGGCCGTCTACTCAGCGATTGCGAACAACGCGCCCTTGCCGCCGCACCTCGCGGAGATCCAAAGGCTCATGGCTCCTGGGATTGCCGACGTAGTGAAAGCGCGCGGTACGGAGGATGCAGCGGTGGAAGCAAACGTGCGCGCAGCAGTCGCGAGGCTCCGAACGAGTCCCCCGGTGATGGCGAGCGGCGCGGTCTCCGGTCGCATACTGATCATTGGGGGAATCTATCGCCTTGCAACGGGCGAGGTTCGGTTAGTTGAGTAGGCTGCGCGCGGCCGTGGCGGGCGGTCAGCACTTACTCTGGGCGAGTTTTCCAGGAAGGATGCTGATAACTCCGGACGAGGCCCCTCCCATATGCACGTCTTTTAGGACGAAGCCAACTCCGCGGATCGCGGCGCCATACTTGGACGAAAATGCGGTCGTAGAGCAGTATCCGAGGGAATTCCAGAGGCTCCCGACATTGGACGCGCCCTGCACCGTGTACGGCTTCCCAGCCTTGAGTGATTTGCTCGCGAGAGCGCCGGCAGCCGGGAGTTTCGCACCAAAAATCACGCCGGTCTTATTGAGCCCAAACTGTATATAGAAGATCGGGGCCACCGAACCCGTGGGCGGAAACAGCGCGGGATTATACGCCGTCGTGCTGCTGATCAATCCCATGGACGAACTCGAAGCGCCGGGATAGTTCATGCTACCGCCCCAGCCACCGAACCTCGGAACGCAAAGAATTCCACCCTTGGTCGAGAGCGGCTTCGCGCCAATGCTTGCGTACTGTTTCGTGCTCTTCTGGCCCTTGCAAGCCGGGATTGGCGCAACGTCCGGCGCGGCGACACCCGGTGGAGCGGCGTTCGTTTGAGTCAGAACTTGAGAGCCACCGCACGCGGCAAGTGATGTGGCGATGACCGCGACGATGAGGTGTTGGCGTGAAGAAAGCACAATAGCCCCTTACATACAGAGAGGTAGTTCCGGGCACTTCCCACGTGACGGGCTACGGACCTGTGTCAAGGCCCACTCATGTCAGTCTCCGCGCCGAACAGTACTCCCGGAAGGAGTGATCCCATGCGAAGGCTTTTCTCGTTTGCAGCGGTCGCAGCCATCGCACTCGCAGCGTGCTCGTCACCTTTGCCGGCGCCGCGGCCCCCGGCGTCAAGCCCTCCTGCTAATGCCTTCCCCGGTGTGCTGACGTGGCATAACGACCACGCCCGAACGGGACAGAATCGCGCCGAGACGCTCCTCACACCAACGCTCGTGAATCGCAAACACTTCGGCAAGCTCTTTTCCTATCGGGTCGACGGTCAGATCTACGCGCAGCCGCTGTACGTGCCGCGCATTCGCGTTCGTGGAACGCACGACGTCGTGATCGTCGCAACCGAACACGACAGCGTCTATGCGTTCGACGCGTTGGTCCCTCGGACTCAGCTGTGGCACCATAGCTTCATCGATCCGGGCCGGGGTATCACGACGGTTCCCTGCACGAGTCCACGTCAACCTGAGTGCGATCCGACGATCATGGCCCCGGAACACGGGATCACCGGAACGCCCGTGGTCGATCCTGCAACCGGACGACTCTACGTCGACGTACAAACCGACGAACGCGGCACGTTTGTCCACCGGCTGCACGTGCTCGATGTCGCCAGCGGTACCGAAGTGCCCGGCAGCCCGGTCACGGTGCATGCGACGGCGCCCGGCTTCCCCGGAGTAGATTTTCATCCATACACTGCGTTTCAACGCTCGGGTTTAGCGCTAGACCGCGGAATCGTTTACGCCGCATATGCGTCGAACGACGACGCGCGCGGATGGATGATCGGGTTCGATGCCGCGTCGCTCGACGTCGTGCGCATCTTCTGCGTAACGCCGAAGGGGGCTCTCGGCGGTATCTGGGAGGGTGGCGCCGCGCCCGCCGTCGATGACGGCGGCGACCTGTACGTCTCGACGGGAAACGGGGCGTTCAACGCTGCGGTCGGCGGACCGAATCACGGCATGTCGGTTTTACGCCTCGCGGCGACGAGCCAATTACACGTCGTCGATTACTTCGCGCCGTACAACGAACGTCCGATGTCGCGGCGTGACGGCGATTTGGGATCCGGTGGCGTCATGCTGCTGCCCGACCATCCCGGGCCCCACCCTCGCGAAGCGGTCACAGGCGGCAAAGAGGGCCTGCTCTTCGTGCTCGACCGCGACGCCATGGGCGCCTTCCATGCCAATGGAAACCACGTCGTGCAGCAACTCGACGGCAATCTCCACAACGGCTATTACAGCAGCCCGGCTTACTTCGGCGGCGCGGTTTATTATGCGGCCAACAACGCGCACCTGGATCGGTACGCCCTTCACGGCGCGCGACTCTCCGGGACGCCGGTCTCCCAGAGCGCTGAGACGTTTAACTATCCCGGCTCGACGCCGTCGGTGTCCTCTAATGGTGAGCAAAACGGGATCGTTTGGGTCGTCGGAGTCTCCGGAAGAGTTCGCGGCGGCCCACCCGCGGTATTGCGCGCATACAACGCGCGCGACGTGACTCACGAGCTCTACGACAGCGCTCAGGCCGGCGCTCGCGACCGAGCCGGCCCCGCCAACAAGTTCTCCGTTCCTACGATCGCAAACGGCCGCGTCTATGTCGGCACGCAGACCGAGCTCGACGTGTACGGCCTACGCCCGTAGCTGTCACTTGGCTACGCTAACCGTCACGCCGATTGGAAGATCGAAGCTGCCAGACAGAATCTTGCACGGACTGCCGGCCGGGTATTTACATATTACAGCATCTTCATTCCCGGCATCGGCCACGAGCACATACCTACCCTGAATCCAAAAAGACCCGCCAACCCCGGGCGTAACGCCGATCTCCTTTCCTTTGGTTCCGTTTACTGCGTAATGGTCAATGCCGCCGCTACCGCCGATCGCGAGATAGTTCCGGTGCCACTGAAGTTCCCCGGGAAATTCAAGACTGGGACTCAGCGTGATCGTCTCGAACGAACCGCCGCCTTTGGGAAGCTCGACGAGACCGTAGGTGTCGGTCGAGGTGATGCCGTTGAACGAAAAGATCGCCTTTGTCGTCATAGGTGGCGAAGTACGTTGAGCTCAAGCCATCGGAAAGGGTCATTCCCGAACCCGAGCCCCCCGTGAAGACCACTACGTAGCCAGCTCCCAGGATGGTGACTGCGAGATTGCCGGTTGTCGGATCAACCGTGCAGCCTGCGGCTTCGCCAACATCTTCGCCAAGCGTCTTGAGCGGTGTGGTGCCGCCATGCGCGTATTCCAAGATTTCATCGCTGCCCGACTCAACGACCCACCAGTTGCCCTTGCTTGTCTTCGACGTGCACTCACCTTGGGGATCGTCACCGGAGATGGAGCCGACATACTTACCGCCCGGGTACGTGAAAGCCAAAATGGTGCTGCTATAGAAATTCGAGATATAGGCGAGGTCGCTCTCCTTCGCCTCGGGCGCCATCCACGAACGGCCCAACTGCGCGACCGGCGAGGTCAGATTCTGCTGAATTGGGTTCGCGCCGGTCTGCGAACCACCACCGCAACCTGCTAGCAACGCAACGGCGGCACAAACGACAAACCCTTGGCTACGAGAACACGCTCTCATTGAATTGCGTCCTAACGTTTCTTGCCGACGCTGACGATCAGGCCAATCGGGAGATTAAACTGACCGGTGATGACCTTTACAGGTGAACCGCCCCCGGCTGGATAGTCCCACAGCTCGACATCTTCATTTCCGGCATCGACCCCAACGACATACGGTTTCTGAATGGAGAACTGAACGACATCCGAGGAACCGCCCAGTTCGGTACTGCCGATTTCTTTCGCGTTTGTGCCATGTATGGCAAAATGGTAGATCACTCCAGCTTCCTGATCTCCTACCGCAAGATACTTGTCGTACCATTGGACGGCACCGGGAAACTCAACGCCTTGGCTTAGCGTTACGTCCTCGCAGATGCTGCCGCCCTCGGGAAGCTCGACGAGACCGACCCTGTCGGCCGAGGTGAGGCCATCGATGAAAAGATCGCCACGATCGTCGTAGCCGTCAAAATACGCTGGACCCATCCCGGTACAATAAGGCGTCCCCGAGCCGCTGCCGCCAGGATATATTACAATTTCGTCGCCATTGATGACGGCGAGATCGCCGGTCGTCGGATCGATCGCGCAAGCTCCACTCGCGCCGCTCAACGTCTTGATCGGGGTCTTGCCTCCATGCGCGTACTCCAACATTTCGTCGTTGCCGGAGACCCACCAGTCGCCGCTACTCGGCGATGCGCACTCGACCGGGCCAACGCCGGTCAGCGTGCCGACCAGCTTCCCGCCCGGGTAGGTGAAGACCAACGTTTCGGAACTGTAAAAATTAGATACGTAAAGAAGATCTTTCTTAGTCAGGTTCGACGCCATCCACGACCGGCCGGGAGCGGCATGCGTCCCGGCACCGCGATCGATGAGCGCTCGATTCATCCGAGTCTGTGGCTCATTTGGTTGGTTCTGGTTTGAGCCGAGTTGCGAACCGCCGCCGCAACCAGCTAGCAACGCGATGACGGCGTAAAAGCCTAACGCTTGGCTCCGAGAAAGCGCTTTCATTGAATTTCCCTCCTAACGTTTCTTGCCGGCGCTGACGACCACGCCGATCGGCAGATCGGACTGGCCGTTGATGAGCTTCTTAGGGGACCCGCCGGCCGGATACTTCCACAGCGCGACGTCTGAATTTGCCGCATCCGCCCCGACGACATATGGTCTCTGAATGTAGAACTGAACGACGTCCGACGAACCGCCCTGGTCGGTAGCGCCGATCTCTTTCGCATTTGTACCGTGTATGGCAAAATGGTAAATTACGTGAGCCTCCTGATCTCCAACCGCAAGGTACTTGTCGTACCATTGGATGCCGCCGGGAAATTCGAGGCTTCGGCTTAGCGTGATGCTCTCGAACGTGCTGCTGCCCTTGGGAAGCTCAACGACACCGTACGAATCACTCGAGGTGATGCCGTTGACGAAAAGGTCGCCCTTGTTGTCATAGCCATCGAAGTACGACGAGCTCAAATCGTCGGTAATCGTTGAGCCAGACCCTGAACCTCTCGTGAAGAGCACGACGTCGCTGGTTCCGAGGATGGTAACCGCGAGATCGCCGGTTGCCGGGTCAACGGCGCAGCCTGCAGGTTCGCCGCCAATGCTGAGAGTCTTGAGGGGCGTCGTGCCACCATGTGCGTATTCCAAGACTTCATCCGCGCCCGATGCAACGGCCCACCAGTTGCCGGTCTTCGCCGCGCACAAACCTTGCGCGTCCACAGATGGAGTAGACATACTTGAGACCGGGGTACGTGAATGCCGAAACATCGCCGTAAAAACCCCCGACATAAGCGAGGTCGGCGTTCTTCGCCTCGGGCGCCATCCACGAGCGGCCGAGAGCGAGACGCTGCGGCGCACCCTTCTGGATCGGACTCGGCCCGAGCTGCGAACTGCCGCCGCAGCCGGCGAGCAACGCAACGACCCCACAGACCCGAACCGCTAAGGGGCTACGGCCTAATAAGTCCACGTGGTGCTCCTATCCTTGGGTAACGTAACGGGCCGGGACGAGCGGGATATCCGTAAACGTACGGACCTGGCGTTGTCCCTGTACGTACTCTACGCAGGAGCGGTACGTAGATCCCCCGGAAACTCGCCTCAAAGGAGCTGCCTATTGACGACCGGGGTCGGTTTCGAGCTTTTCGTCGGGCGCGGACCCGAGCTGGCGCGTTTGCTCGCCGCGTTTCGCAAAACGAAGGCCGTGGGCATCGGGAGCGCGCTGGTTATCGGTGGCGACGCCGGGGTCAACAAGTCTCGCTTGTTGCGCGAGTTCGAAAATCGAGTGCGCCGTGAGCGCTGCCTGGTCTTGCATGGCTGCTGCGTCGAGTACGTGTTGACCCCGTACGACGTTCATCGATGCGCTGATCGGCGGCGCGCACGCTTCGCCACTCGAGCGCGAGTTGCGCGGCCTCTCGGAACGCACCGTCGAGACGCACCTCGCGGCTGCCTATCGTAAACTCGGCGTGCGCTCGCGCGCCGAACTCTCGCGGCTTTAAGGTGAAGAAATAAGCCGAAGGCGCCCGCAAATCGCGGGCGCCTTCCTAGAGCGCGGGGTCGTAATGCATGACTGCACTATGCTGGTGGCGTTGCCTCTGGACCCGGCGTCGCGTTGGGTTTAATGACAATCACGTCGTGCATACCTTCACCGTAATGGAAGGCACACCCGAATAAGTATTTGCCGGCCTTCGAGAGTTTGATCGTCACCGACTTGCCCGGAGAGAGCGGCCCACTAGCGTATCCCTTCCCGAAAACGCCGTTCCCTTGAGCCGAGATCGGGAGATTCGGGTTCGACGGGAACTTCGCGGGCGGCCCCTTGATCTTCTTGACGTAATCGAGCGTATGGGTGATGTTCTTGGAAAGGTTCGTGAGCGTAATCTTCGTGCCGGGCGAGAAACCCAGGGCTTGCGAAAAGCTCGATTGCGTGAATCCTCCTAGCGTCGCACTCCAGAAGGAGTCGTCAATCGTTCCCAGACCCTCGCTCGGCAGTTCTTCGCCGATCGAATTCTCCGGGAGCGTTGCGGTGATCACTAAATTCTTATCGAAGGAAGGCAGCAGGACGGAACCGTCGCCGGCCGCGCTCGGTGAGCTGTGCCCGGCGCAAGCCGCCAGCATGGCAGCACCTCCTGCAAACAAGAGGGCCGCGATTCGTTTTGACATAACACCTCCAACAGTTTGGGTTCGTAGCGATGAGCATATCGGACCGGGATTAAAAAAGTCTAAAGCGGGCGGGGACGCCGGCTATCGCTCCAGGACTTGGACGTTGTTGTCGTTGTCGTCGTTGAAATAGACCTTTGTGTTGGAATCGTTCGTTCCCGTGGCGACGATACCGAAGAGCGCTCCAGCGGCACCCGTGTCTACGTTGCGTACGTCCAACAGCTTACCGGCCGCGGACAACTCGATCATCAGATTCTTCCCCGCGGGATCGAGCGTGTTGCCGACGACGAGATTACCGTCGGGCAGCAGAGCCGTGCTGATCGGCCCATTGAGCGGTTTTCCGGCGAAGACGATGCGCGCATCGCCGGCCGAGGGGCCTGAGAATTTCATTCCGCCGTCGATGGCTTTGATTCCGCCCTTCTGGATCTTCGTGACGTTCTTGAAGGCGACGACCGTGTTGTTTTTGCCATCGGCGAAATAGAGCGTATCGTTGCTCGCGTCGTAGGCCAGGCCCGAGGGGGCCATTGCAGTTCCGGGCACGCCGTGGTTGACCGGAAACCCCTTCGCGATAACGTCGTAGGTGAATTTGGAGCCCAGATTTATCCGGACCACGGTACCGGTTCCGGCATTCGTAGCGTAGAATGCCGGCCGTCCGGCTTTAGTCTCCGCGTAGATTTGTCCCCATGGCTGGTTGAAGGGTTTGCCTTTGATGTTCGTGACGAGCTTCCCGCTGGCGGAAAGCACCGGATTATCGTTGGCGACCATTGCAGCGGCCCAAATGCCGTCGCCCGGGTCAAGCGCTAACGCATCGCAGCCGACGAGCGTCTTGTCGGACGAGACGTGAGTCGGGGTCGAGCCCGCAGTGGCATGCATGGCAACGATCGAAGCACCGGTTCCCTGTTTATTGGACTTTGCATTGAAGTTGCATACGACCAAATCGCCCATTGTAAGGGGTCCGGAGGTGATCGGGGCGACGGTCAAGCCGTACGGGTTCTGCGCTCCGTTCTGCGGATCGACCGCCGAGCCGATGACAACCTGCTTTTTGAGCTGCTTGAGTAGCGACGCATCCGAAGAAATGGCGTCGCCTGAGGGAGCGTTGCGCGAAAGGGATGCTTGGGGAGCAGCCGGTGTAATGCTGCGACCCATGCCTCCGTTGCAGCCGGCCATGATGAAGATCGCGGCGAGCGCAAATGCGCCGTTGCGTTGGAATTCTTTGGAAAACGTAACCACAGAAGCACCTCAACGGTTGACGTAGGTTTCGTCGCAGTCTAGGTGCTAGAAGTAAAGGAAGTCTGAACTACACGGCGTGGCCGCTAAGGGAGCACCTGGTAGTAGGCGCTCATGCCGGCGTCCATATGGTCGGCAACGTGGCAATGAAACAACCAAAGGCCCGGGTCGTCGGGCACCATGTTAACGGTCGTCATCTGCGCCGGCATCAGCGTGATAACGTCGGTGCGTTGTCCGTTCCACAGCACGGTGTTGCCGTGCCAATGCGGCGTGTGGAAATCGAAGCCGTTACCAACGTCAATCACGTACCAGCGTACGCGCTCGCCTTTTTCCATGACGATTTTCGGTCCGTTCGCATAAATGAAACCGTTGATCGCAAACTTGAAATTTCCGTCGGCAAATCCTAGTCCGGTCAGCGTCGGCGCGCCGTTCGAATCGATTCCGATAAACTCCGTTCGTTTCGACCTCTTGAGGGCCGGATCGTACGTGGCGACGTTGTCGTTGTAATACCAGCTTTGGTTCTCATTAAATACGCGATAGAGCGTGACTATTTCGCGGTCGACGTCTTTGGGCGTTCCATCCGGCTTTGCCATGCCGCGAGCGGTAATGACGATCGCCCCGACCAAGCCGGAGTCCACATCCTTCTGCTCGTCAACGTGTGAGTGGTAGAGCCATACGATCGAACTCGGGTCATTGGGCCCGGGACCGGCACGCTGAGGAACCTGCCAGGTATAGGTGTACGTCTGGCCGGGCGCTACCGCGCCGCTCATCTTCTCGGTCGCGGAGGCGCCGTCGTTGTATGTCATTCCCTCCGAGCTTTTTGCGTAAAATACGCCGTGCGGATGGATGCTATACGGGCGTGACGCTTGGTTCTTAAAGACGACCTTGATTACGTCGCCAACTTCAGCGTGAATGATCGGACCGAGAATGCCGAGATATGCATCATTCGGCGGTCGCGGCTTGAGCGTCTGAAACGTCCCATCCGTGTATTCCCGGTAGATCGCTTTGCGATAAAGGCTGCCAATGTGGTCTGAATCGTGGAAAGCGTAGGGTCGTTCCATTTCATCGAAAGGCTTGCCGCTGACCTGATTGAGGCCCGTTGGAGCATAATTCCACGTGATCTCGTCGGCCGCGATGTAATACGTTCGCACCGTGCCGTCAGCCAAAGCCGCGGCCCGTCCGACAAAGAAAAACGCAACGATCGCCGCTGCAATACTAAGCCAGCGCATTTGATAGCCTCCTTTGAGGTGGAGACTCCGTAATGCGGCCCCTTACTTCCTCCCTTGCCAACCAAACGTCAAAGCATCGCCACGAAGTCCGGCGCCTAGGGGGCGCCACGAAAGGAGTCGCCTCCTCTCGTGAGCCGTGGAACGAGACACGACGCCATCGTGTTACGGCGTCGTGTCTCGGACTGATTGCTCAGGCGCTTGAGCGGAGCCCAGGTCCGGCTGCAGTTCGGGGAGTTTTTTAGGGGCTGGTCGCCGCCGTTGTTATGATCGTGGCATAGAAGTTGTTGGCGTCCCAGTAGCCGTGTGCCACGATGCGGCGGCCTACGGCCACTTTTCCAGTGAACTGGTTGCTCAGCGCGGGAGTGTCGTCAACGACGACCGTTCCCGTGCTTTGCTGAACCGTGACGAGATGACCCTTGACGATGGTTATCGTGCCCGCAACGACGGCATGACGTTTCACGTCCCCGGTGCAGGTTCCGTTGGGCGTCCAAGTATCTCCCTGCCACGTACCACAGGCCGTGTCGACATAGGGTGGCCCCTCAGGGGTTTGCGCATGTGCAGCCGTCGAGAGTGCCAAGCCGAAGAAAGCGCTTGCTATTAAAGAATTAAATATTCTCATATTGCGCTTTTCCCGCACAAGGGCAAGTCAACACCGAACGAGCGCCCGGCAGTGCGCCAAGCGTCAATGAGGCGAATGCTAGCGGGGACGAAGCTCGAGCGTGTCGGCTGCGCTTCGTCGAACGGCGGCGCTACCAAACGGCAGCGGCTGCAGACGGCCGGCGACCCAAGCGCGCGTGAGATCCGTGTAGTGCGCGGAGCCCGGCTCCCCCGACTCGCCGCTCGGAATCGCGATGCCGCCGCGGTCCCAGTCACCGACGTCCCACACGGCGCGGAAGCTCTGCGTGAATCCCGGCTCCTGCAGGTGAATCGTATACTCGTCTCCGGCACCCGGAAGCCACGCGCCGTTAAGAAACGCGAAGTTCATCGGCGCGAGCGGATGCTCGATGCGCATGCCGCCGGCCTCTCGCCATACGCGGCGCTGCGTAAACGCAAACGAAAACCACCCATCGAGATCCGCTTCGAGGTCGCGCGAAGCCGCGTCGTTGGCGCCTCGCAACTCCTCGAGCCGCGTGCTAAACTCTGGAGCATCCCCGAGCACCGCAACCCGAAGCATATGCTCTAGCGCAGCCGCGTGCGAATCCGGCTCGTAGCGGCCGTTCCATCGGCCGAGCGCCGCGAGCATGTCCGCGCCGGACTCCTGTTGGGGATGCGCGCGAACGAATCGCACGACGTCGCGCGCAATCTCGAGATCGATCGGTGAGAGTGTGTCGAGCTGCATCCGCGCAAAATACGCGGCGTCGTACCTCGGACGCGAGTGGAGCAACTCCGCGATGCGATAGGCGCGGTATGGCGGTTCGAACTGCGCAGATAAACGGTATGTATAGCCAGCGTCGTACGCTTTATTATTCGCAGAAGCGAGGATGACGTCGCGAGCCGGATCCTTTCGCGGAAGCAGCGCGAACGGAATCGGCGCGAACGCCGTGCGCAAGTCGCGCGAAGGGTGGACGTAACGCCCCCACGCCGGATCGTCGGGGACCAGGCCGGCGACGTGGTATGCGATCTTACCGCTGCGATCCGCAAGGATGAAATTCTGCGGCGAGCCGCGGTAGTTTGCGATGATCCCCAATGCAGCGTTTATATCTCGCGCGCGATCGAGCGCGAGCACCGTCGCAATCGTCGAGCGCCGTTCCGCGTAAATCGGCCACCGCACGAGGGCGACGGCGGCGCTGCCTTCCTCATTGGGTACCGAGAAGTCACGCGACGTGCGATAGTAGGCCGCGCTCGCATCGTGCGAAAAACGCACGCGAAACCGCTCGGTAACCCAGGATCTCCGGTTGAGGTGCCCGGCTTCGAACACGCTCGCCGTCACCATCTCGGCGTTCGTCAACGCCCATGCGAGGCGCTCGTTGTGTCCGAGAAGGACGCCCGGAATCCCGGGAATCGTCGCGCCGGCGGCGTGCATTTGCGGCGATTCGATGTTCGACGACATACCAAATGCCGGGAATCGTCAAGATGAGGTGCGGGTCGTTTGCAATCAGCGCGTGCCCATCGACGGTCCGCATCGAACCCGCAGCCCAAGCATTGCTGCCGATCGCGGGGCGCTGCGGCCGCACGGCAACTCCCGCACTGCTGCAATCGCTCGGAGGCGGGGGTGCCGGCGCCGCGTTTCGCCTGCCATCGATCGTCACGTCGTAGCGAGCGTCGGACAACGGAAAGAGCGTGTCGAAGCAGCGCGGTCCGCGCCGCCGCCAAACGGCATCGCGCGCGAAGATGTCGTGCCATGAGTCGGCCAGCTCGAGCGACACCACGATGGAGACTGCCAGGGAATCCGTCGGCGTCCACGGCGCGGGCTGGTAGAGAAGCATGCGGAACTCGACTGGCAGCCGCTGCGTTGCATCGGCCGCATTGACCCCTTCGCTGAATGCGACGAGCGCATCACGGTCGTGCGGGGCCATCGCGCGCAGCTGGCGTTGCGCGATGCCGCTGATATCGACAGCGCGCTGCGCTCGGTCCAGTGCGAGCGCCTTGGCGCCGAACACCTCGGCGAGCCGTCCGTACGCGAAGCGACGGCTCAAGTCTAGCTGAAAGAGCCGATCCGAACCTTGCACGTAGCCCTCGGCAAAAAACAGATCGTGCTCGTTTGCGGCCCTGACATGCGGGATGTCGCGCTCGTCGCGCTCGATCGTGACGGGCGCCTCTAGTCCCGTCGCGACGATGCTGCCGTGCGTCACGGCGCTTGGATGCAGCCCCGCTTCGACATTCGCTGCATAGGCGCCGGCGCTCGCGAGGAAGCAAATCGCGAACGCCAGCATGTGGCGTTTCACCGCGGCGACGACCGCCGCGAACGGCGTCGGGTCGGCGCTTTGGACGACTCGAGGATCCCGCCGCTCGAAGAAACCCACGTTGATTTAGCGCCGGCCGAGACCGCCGCGTGACCGGGCTACGACTTCGTACAGGTCTCCTTGACGTTGACGACGCGACCGTTGGTTTCGGTAAACGACGTGGTCATCGTCCTCTTCGTGTCGCTTACTTTAGTCAGGATCAGCGGCGCGTAGGAAGCGATGTCCGGCGTCTTCGCCTGGATCACGTATGTATATATCTTCTTCATGCCGGGAGGCGTCGGCGCCGTAGCCACGCTGTAGCCGCCCGCATCGGTCGTTGTTATCCAAACCCAGTGCTTTGCCAGTGCGTCGTACGTAATCTTCCCTTCACTGTGAAACTCTCGGGGAATCCAGGACGCCTTGTGCGTGGTGTCGTCCTTTATGAGCCAGTAGCCGCTCGGGTCCATCGAGAAGACCTGCGTGACGCTAAAGGGCCCTGGACGCCGTGAGCTGAGATCGGAGCACTGCCAGGTACCGATCAAAAACTTCAGTGCGGACATATCAGGTTTGGGCGACATCGGAACCGGTGTCCCCTCCACTTTCACGCCCGCGGCGAAGACGGTGGCGCCGGCTGCCATAAACAGCACGGCCAGCGCGGCATAAAAACGTTTAGTAATCGTCATCAAATACGATCCTCCATTCTCCGAACCGCTTCGTAGCCAAGCGGCCGCTTCCTATCGGAGAAGTTCGGTTCTCTAGGCGGCGTTGAACGCGTTCGATGCAGTGTACGCGAGGAACAAGGCGATGGCGAACACGATGAAGACCGCGAATACGATCGCCCGGTTTGTCCGCCCCGAGTGGCCTTGGTACCAGCCGTTGACCATTCCGAGCGCGCCGCAGAGTATGATCAGCGCGAATGCTAGATTGAGCCGGCCGACGAACTGGGCCGCCCCCGCAGCACTCTGAGCCGCCATGAGCCGATCGACCCAGATCCAAATCGCCGACACGAATATCACCAGGAAGACACCTGCGCCAAAAGCTACCCAGCCCCGGCGCCTTGCGCTTTCTAGAGTCTTTAGCCGAGTGCCGCACCTCGTACACTTATCGGTATCGCTGCTGGCGTTATTGCAGCGCGGGCAAAACATGGCGTGAGCTATAGTCACTGCCGCCTCCATAGCGTTATGATTTGCGTAGAATTCCTCCGGTAGCATCGTCCATGGCGCGGCTCGAGCCGCCAGTCTGAGATGTTGGGTTACTTCGACACCAGGGTGCTTTCCAACTCGCAAGCCTCGACGCGTTTTTTGAGAAAGCGCTGCTCCACGGGGTTGCGAGCCAGTGCGAGCGCGGTCTGAAAATGCTCGCGGGCGGTCGCGTTGTTTTTGCGGCGTAACTCGAGTTCGCCCCGAGCCGCATAATAGAACGGATACTCGGCCAGCCGATCGCGGTCGTTTACGGCGTCGATCGCTTCCAGGCCACGTTGAGGCCCACTCAGCTGCGCAATCGCGATCGCGCGGTTGAGCGCGACGACCGGAGAGGGCGCGATTTCCATCAATGTGTCGTAGAGCGAGACGATCGCCGCCCAATCCGTCTCCTCGAAGCGCGGGGCGGCGGTGTGAACCGCGGCGATCGCCGCCTCGACGTGATAGCGGCTCAGTTCGGTACCGGATGCCGAACGTTCGAGCCACGCCCGGCCTTCGTCGATCATTTCACAATCCCAACGCGAGCGATCCTGATCGAACAACGAGCTTAAGTCGCCCCAAGCGTCGAGACGCGCCGGCAAACGGGCGGCGTCGAGGTACATGAGCGCGCAAAGCGCTGAGGTAGACGGCACGGCGCCCAGCGGATGTTTTGCGAGTAGACGCGAGAGCCGGATCGATTCGCGACACAAGTCCGTGCGAATCACGGCGTGGGGCGACGCACCGTGATAACCTTCACTGAAGATTAGGTACAGGGCTCGCTGAACTACGGGGAGCCGAAGCGCGAAGTCGGCCGCGTCGGCGATGTCGAAGAGCACCCCCGATTCCGCAAGCGTCTTCTTCGAGCGGCTCAAACGCTTTTCAACGGCTGCGGGACTACTAACGAACGCACTTGCGACCTCTCGAGCGCCAAAGCCGCCAACGAGTTGCAATACGAGCATCACCTGTGCCGGTTCCGAGAGCCGCGGATGGCAGCATGAGAATATCATGCGGAGTTGGTCGTCTTTGATGCCTATCGGATCGAAGATCTCGTCAACCGCATTGGCCAGAGTCCATTCGGTTTGCAGCAATCGTCCCAAATCCGGCGCAAAAGTAAGGGCCGTGCGTTCGCGCCGCAATACGTCGACGGCGCGATTCTTCGCGGTCTTCATGAGCCACGCGGATGGGTTTTCGGGAATGCCGCGGAGCTTCCAAACCTCCAACGCTCGGCAGAAGGCGTCCTGGACGACGTCTTCTGCCAGCGCGAGATTGTGCAGGCCAAATGCCCGCGTGAGGGCGGCGACCATACGTCCCGCTTCGCGGCGGAAGAGATGGTCGCTCAGCTCCATTTACATGTCCATTTTCATGACGGGCCGTACCTCGACGCTGCCATCTACTTCGAGAATCGGACAGCCACCCGCGAGTTTTGCTGCGTGGGCGAGAGAGTCGGCTACCACGATCGTGAATCCGCCGACGAGATCCTTTGCCTCAGCGAAGGGACCGTCCGTCACCGTCGCCCCTTTACCTTTAACGACCTTGCCCTCGAACTCGAGCGGCTGCCCAGGGTCCTTTAGATTGCCGCTGGCCGTGAGCTCTTTCATCCAGGCAAGCCATTTCTGCATGATCTGCTGTGACTGCTCCGGACTGTCGCCTCGTCGACCACCGCGATAAAGATAGAGAAAATCATTCATGATCGTACCTCCTAGAAGAGTGTAATGCGGTTTAGACGTTTGAGCGGTTCCGCGGCGGACATTTTCTCCGAAAAATGCCCTAGGAGTCCGTAGGGTTATGGCCGTTTTCGGATTCGTCGCCGAATTTTGTTCGAAGACGAGGCGCGATGAGGGAGCGAAGCCGTAGCTTCGTGACCGAAGAGCAACGAAGTATTCGAACAAAAGGCGGTACGAAGACGGAAATGCGCCATAGCCCTACGGACTCCTCAAATCCTGTCGCGGAGAACAGGGGGCGCCCAAGAATTCCGGAGAAGTCACGGCGATGGAAACAATTGCATCGCGATTTCAAGAGCAAGTTCGTTCGGTCATCACCGACCGTCATCTGCTCGGCCACCCTTTCTACATTGCGTGGTCGAAGGGTGAACTCTCGTACGAGCAGCTTAGGCAGTACGCGGGTCAGTATCTGCATCACGTGCTGGCGGAGCCGACGTATTTGAGTGCCGTTCACTCAAACACTCCGCACTTTGCGAGCGACGGAAAGAGCGACCTAAGCTCGCGGCAGGCAATCCTTCAGAACCTCATCGACGAAGAGCTCGGCCCGGAGAACCATCCCGCGCTCTGGAAGCGCTTCGCGGCAGCATTGGGGCTCTCGGAGGACGACCTCGCCGCCGCCGCGCCGCTGCCCGCGACCCAATGCCTCGTGAAAACCTTCACCGATCTTTGCCGGAACCGTCCGCACTATGCAGGTTTGGCGGCACTCCACGCCTTTGAATCGCAAGTGCCTACGATCGCGGCCGTCAAGATCGATGGACTGCGGCGATACTACGGGTTCACCGATCCTCGCGAGTATGAGTTCTTCACCGTGCACGAGGAGGCGGACATCTTCCATTCCGCCGCCGAGTGGCGGCTGATCGAGCGGGCCGCCGATGCGCCGGCAAAACAGGCAGAGGTTCTCGCAGCAACGACCGAGGCATGTGAAGCGCTTTGGAATTTCCTGGGCGGCGTCTACAAGGAGAACTGACGCGTCGGGAGTTCGAACGCGTGGTCGGCGAAGCGCTGGAGTCGCTTCCAAAACGGTTCGCCGACCTCGTTGAGAATGTCCTCATCGCCGTCGAAGAGGAGCCCACCGCCGAAGACCTCGATAGCATCGAGGACGATGCCGGCGACGATTTGGAACTTCTGGGCATCTACCGCGGCGTGGCGCTTACCGAGCGAACACACGACATGCCTTTGTTACCCGACGAGATCGCCATATTTCGCGGCCCCATCAACCGAATCGCCTCCACTCGGGAGGAGGCCGTGCGGGAAGTACGCGAGACCGTTATTCACGAGCTCGGGCACTACTTCGGTCTCCACGACGAGGAGATGCCGCATTGATCGCGGCGCTGCGTTTACGTCCTCACGCAGGTAACGTTATATTGCTCTTTCCAGAGACCGCCCGACTTATATTCGCCGAGGTCGGTTGTCTTCGTCGTGCTATAGGTGACCGTGTCCCGTATGGGTATGCTCGTGCCTGAAGTATTGGAGGCCGTGCCAACCCATACCATCTTCTTTCCGATCGTCGACGACGACTCCGTGCCGTAGGTTCCGTCCGACACGATAAGTGGGCTCCACCACGTCTTCGTCTTGGAAACGTAGACGTTGTACCAAGTGCTATCGAAGTTCGTGCCGACGGAGTGATACATGATGGCGCCGCCGTTGGTACGTGTGACGGTCATGGACTGGTGGCTGGGGCCACCCATCGATGAGGGCATCGTGTTGTTACACGACCATGTTCCGACCGCCCAATCAAAGCCGTGCGGACCGGCGCCGGGGACGGAAGCAGACATCATCTGAGACTGCGCCGCGCATGGAACCGCGACGATCAGCGCTGCAAGTACGAATTGCGAAAGAAGTATCTTCATAGTTGTGCCTTTCCGAGAGTAGAAACGAAGCCGGACCGACGCCGGCCTACGAACTTGCCTGTTTGCCGAGTTTTCGAGCGCCCCTCTAGAAAAGATTAGGAAGCCTTCGACCGAAAAGCGCTTAACTCCGGAGCCGAGTCGAGCGCACTGGCCAGATCGGCTACGAGGTCCTCGACGTCTTCAATACCGACCGAGAGGCGGAGTAAATCGTCGGTGATATCGAGTTGCGCGCGCTGCTGCGGCGTGAGCGACGCGTGCGTCATCCTTGCCGGACTGCAGATCAGCGATTCGACTCCTCCCAACGAGACCGCAAGCGCGAAGATCGAGGTCGAGGTCGCGATCGCGTGCGCGCGTTCGGCGCCGCCTTTGGGACGGAACGAGACGATGCCGCCAAATCCGATCATTTGCCGCTTTGCGAGCTCGTGCTGGGGATGCGTGGCAAGGCCCGGATAGTGGACCTCAGCGACGTCATCGCGTCCAGCGAGGAACTCCGCAACGACCTGCGCGTTTCTCGAGTGTGCGCGCATACGCAAGCCAAGCGTTTTCGCTCCGCGCATGGTGAGATAAGCATCCCACGGCCCGGGCACCGCGCCCACGCAGTTCTGATGGTAGGCGACTTGCCCGGCGATCCCGCGATCGTTCGTGATGACCACACCGCCGATGACGTCGCTGTGTCCGCCGATGTATTTCGTCGTCGAATGAACCACTATATCGGCTCCCAACGCAAGCGGCTGCTGCAGAAAGGGCGACGCAAACGTATTGTCGGCCACGATCAGGGCGCCGGCCGGCCGCAGTCGCGAGAGCGCCTCGAGATCGCAGAGCCGCAGCATCGGATTGCTTGGCGTCTCAAGCCAGAGCAGCCGCGTATTCGGCCTTGCCGCCGCCCAGGTTTCGCAGGCGTCGCTCGTATCGACGAATGTCACGTCGATGCCATAGCGCGAGAGAACCGTCGTAAAGAGGCGATGCGTGCCGCCATAGATGTCGCGCGTTGCGATGATGTGGTCGCCACAAGAGAGCAGTGACGTCGCGCCGGCGACCGCGGCCATGCCTGAAGCGAAAGCCGAAGCGAACGCGCCGCCCTCAAGAGCGGCAAGCTGACGCTCCATCGCGCTACGCGTCGGATTTACCGTTCGCGAATAGTCGAAGCCCTTCGTTACCCCTATTTCCGGCAGCGTAAACGTCGCGGTTTGATAGACGGGAACGATCGTCGCTCCCGTTGCGGGACACGCCTCCTGCCCGCTCCAAACCGCTCGGGTCGAGAAGCCGAGAGGCGAAGGATGGTGCGATTCTCCATTGGACATCAGTTGCTCCAGATAGCCGCAGCGGGCGTTCTGGTAACTGGTTCTAAGATCGCTCGCAACGCATTGGGCTCGGCCAAGAACGCGTCATGACCGTGACGCGATTCGAACTCGAGATACTGGGCGTCGAAGCCGTGCAGCGCGAAGCGCTGCGCCGCTGCCCGTACGTCTTGCGCGCGAAACAGCCAATCCGACGTGATTCCAACGAACGTTAGGCTAGGCTTTCTCGCGGAGCTTCCATTTAACAGCAGCTCGCCGGGATTGCGTACGTCGAAGGAGTCCATAGCATGAGTAAGCGTGGCGTAGCTGGCGGCGTCCATGCGAGCTTCGAAGAGATCCGCCTGGCGTTCCAGGTAGCCCTCAACGTCGAAACACGCTTTTCCGCCGCGATCGCTCCGGCGGCCGTGGCGTGCGTTGAAGAGCTCTTCGCTCTTGTACGAGATCATCGCCAGCTTGCGCGCGAGACGCAGACCGCGCGCCGGATCGAGCGCGAGCGCCTCCCGCTGCAGCGCGTTGAGCGCAATGCCCATCGCGCTATGATGGTCGTGCGCGCCGACCAATACCGCTTTGCCGATCCGTTGCGGTGCATCGAGCGCCCACTGCAGCGCGCGCATACCGCCCAGCGATCCGCCGATCGCGAGCTCGACCCGCTCGAAGCCCAGCTCGCGCAGGGCGAGCATTTCGGCCCGCACGATATCGCGAACCGTGATCCGCTGCGAGGTTCTCGTCGAGCCATAACAACTTCCCAGCGCGTTGATGCCGACCACGCACCATTCGCGCGGGTCAAAAAGCGCGTCCTCACCGACGATGCCCGGCCACCAGTCGGCCGCGCGACTTGAACCGGTCAGCGCGTGTTCCACCAGAACGACGTTCGATCCGTCGGTGGCCGGCGTGCCGTAAACGGTAACGCGTTGCTCGACGGCTGGAAGCGTTTGCCCGCAATCGAGCCGCAGTGCGCCAATGGCCACCGTCTCCTCACGCATCATGCGTTCACCAGTGCCTGCAACGGAACGTTCGTTAACGCATCGTCCCAGATCGCATAGTTGGGAAGTTCCACGGTTCGGGAAAGCCGGTCGAAGAACGGCTCGATGCGGCTCGCAGTTTGGAGCGAGTTCGAGCGGCCACGCAGATCGAAGCCACGGCCCTGGCCGAGCGCATGCAAGACGCTCACGACGTCACCGAGGACTGCCGAAGCAGTCGCCGGGCCGCCCGCACCGATGCCGCGCAATACGAGCCGGCCGGCGTCGCGCGCGACAACCTGCACGACGTTCTCGGCATCGGCAGTACGTGCGAACTCGTGGCTCTCCGCGACGAGCACCGGCGCAACCTCGGCGTAAACGCCGTCGGGCGTTCGGAGGACCGCGGCAACGTGACGGATTCTAAATCCCAGCATGCGGGCGCGTGCTACATCGCGCTGCGTCACCGTCGAGATTCCGGTGCGCGCGACGCGCGGGGAGATCACGGCAAGACCGAAAGCCAGTTGCGCAATGACGGCAATCTTGTGCGCTGCGTCGACTCCCTCGACGTCGTTGCTCGGATCGGCTTCGGCATAACCAAGCCGTTGCGCTCGAGCCAGCGACTCGTCGAAGCCGGCGCCTTCTTCCATGGCTGAGAGGATCGCCGTGCACGTCCCGTTGACGACGCCAGCAACCGAGAGGATCTCGTCCCCTGCCAGCGCCTCGCTAAGCGTTCGTACGACCGGAATTGCGCCGGCTACGGCGCCTTCGAAACGCAACGCCGCACGGCGCGATGCCGCCAGGGCCTGCAATCGCGGGCCGTGCTCGCCAAGCAAATCCTTATTGGCCGTGACGACATGACGTCCGCGCTCGAGCGCGCGCTCCACCAACTCGGCGGCATCGGTCGTTCCGCCGATAACCTCGATAACGAGATCGACCTGCGGATCGTCGACGACGGAGCGAGCATCGCGCGTGAAGAGACGACGTTCGAGGGCGCCCGAACGTCTCTTTAATGAATCCGCAATCGCGATCGCGCGAAGCTCGTATCGAACGCCGCTACGGCGTTCGATGATTTCGCGCTCGCGCTGCAGACGATCGGCTACGTTCGAGCCGACCGTTCCGCATCCGAGCAGCCCGACCCCGACGGTCGTTTTCATATTTCCCGGCCTCCTGTTGCGATGGGAAAGCGAGGATAAACGCGCGCCCCCCGCCGTGGTGGCGAGGGGCGCGAGAAGCATTCTTGGTTTCCGGACTTAACTTGCGAGCTTCACGACGACCCTGCCACATGCATACGCATGCCGCACATCGAGAACATCATTATGCTACTCGCAGTTCGAGACATGGTCCGAACATTACCATCTGCGCGGGGCGGCTGTCAAGGTAAAAATCGTCACGAGAGTGGGTATAGTGCTTAAATGAAAATTGCAGTTTTTGGCTCGGACGCTCGCGCGGTCGCCATCGGCAAGTTGCTGGTCGATGCGGGATATCACGTCTGCTTCGGCGATGCGGGCGGCGTGAGTCAAGCCGAGGCGGCCGCCCGGCAGGCGGGGGGCGCCGCGGACACGCCCTATAACGATGCGGCCGCGTCCGAGATGTTGATTTTTGCGGGCTCCCGCGCCGATCTCGACGATCTGCTGACGGCGGCAGGCTGCATTTCGCCCAACGCGGTGGTCGTCGACGCCATGGAGGGCACGGATGGAGATGGGACGGACCTTCTCGTCCACAAACTCAATACGCACCGAGTCGTCCGCGCGCTGATCGTTGCGCCGCAGCTTAATGCCAACATTCCGTACTGCGGGGATGACGCCGATGCGATGGCCTTGTTCGAAGAGGTCTTTCGCACCGCGGGGTGCCTGACGGCCTATCGTGGTCCCCTCGCCAAGGCCGCCGAGATCACTCTTCCAGGCATCGCCGAGACGGGCGAAGCATCGTTTAACGCCGTTAAATCCGCGAACACCGTCAGCACGTAACGGCGAGGCAGGCGCCGCCTGCCGGACGGCAAACGCTTTGCCGGCAATTCCATGGCGCTCGCGGTTGCTCAGTACGAAGTGCCCGTGGCCGAACCGTATCGGCTCGATCTTACTGTGAGCGTACTGCGACGCTTGTCAACAAATCTCGTGGACGTGCTCACGCCGGAAGGCGTCTATCTGCGCGTGCTCGGGGATGCCCATCGACCGATGCTGGTGCGCGTTTCTTCCCAGCAGCGGGGCACGCTCTTCGTGACGCTCGAAGGCGAACGCCGCGCCCACCGGCGCGCTCTGAAAACGGTGCACCGGATGCTCGGCACCGACCGGACGCTCCAAGAGTTCGACGTGGGCGCCGCACGCATCCCATGGCTGCGCCCGCTGGCGCTGCGCATGCGGGGCGTCAAGCCGCCGCGTTATCCGACGCTTTGGGAAGCCTGCGTGAACGCAATCGTTTTCCAGCAGGTGAGCATCCACGCCGCCAGCGCGATCCTGCGACGCTACGTCCTCACACTCGGTTCGCCATTCGATTTGCACGATGGACCTATATTGCACGCGTTCCCGAACGCCGAGGTCACGCTTCGCGCAAAGGATGACGTCCTGCGTGCCGCCGGCTTGAGCACAAACAAGATCGCGACCTTACGGCGCGTTGCCGAGGCGCTCGTCTCCGAAACGCTTGACGAGCCCATGCTGGACGAATGTTCCAGCGTTGAGGCGGCGGGATTGCTTCGCTCGGTCAAAGGCATCGGGCCGTGGACGGCAACGGTCATCCTGTTGCGCGGACTCGGCCGGCTCGACGTGTTTCCAATGAACGATTCCGGTGTCGCCGGCAGCTTAACGTTCGCGGGCGGCTCGCTCCCGGAGATCGAGAACGTGCTCGACGTACTCGGATCGCAGCGAGGAATGCTCTACTATCACCTCTTGCTCGCGCGGCTCGAAGCTCGCGGCGAGCTCGGCCCCTAGGAACCTCTTGAGAACCTCTGATTAATCCGATGTACGTGCGTGATGCGGAGGAGGCTCTGCACGACGAGCGGAGCCCGGATGACGGAGCGACGAGCGGCTCCGAGGCATCATGCACGTACATCGGATTAATCAGAGATTCCTTACGTGCCGTAGCGGCGTTGACGTAACGCGTAGTCGTCGAGCGCGGCCTTGAGCTCGACTTCGCCAAAATCCGGCCAGTACGTCTCGGTGGCCCAAAACTCCGCGTAGGCGGCTTGAAACAACAGGAAGTTCGAGAGGCGCAGCTCGCCACCAGTTCGGATGACGAGATCGGGATCGGGCATGCCGGCCGTGTACAACCGGCTTTCGACGGCGTGCTCGTCGATTGAATCGACGTCGCGCAGTCCGGCATTTACTTCGCGAACCAGCGCGCGCACGGCATCGCCGATCTCGCGGCGGCCGCCGTAGTCGATCGCGAGATTGAGCGTCAGCGCATCGTTGCCGGCCGTCTTCCCGACGAGCTCGGCAAGAGCGCCGCGAGCGGCGGCGGGAAGCCGGTCGCTTCGCCCGCAGAGCCGAACCCGTACGCCTTCGCGCGCAAGAGCGCGCAGTTCGCCGCTCGCAGCCGCAATGCACAAGCCCATCAGGAGCTCGACTTCGCCGGACGGCCGCTTCCAGTTTTCCTCAGAAAAAGCAAATGCCGTGACGATCCGAATCCTCGCTTGCCGCGCGGCCCGCAGCGTTCGGCGCAGCGCCGCGACGCCACGCTGGTAGCCGAAGGCGATCGGAAGCTTTCGCTCGCGCGCCCACCGCCGATTGCCGTCCATGATAATCGCAACGTGATGCGGGATCACGTCGTCGCCAGCTTCGGTCTCGTAATCGAACTCACCGATCGTTCGTGCACGTCGCGCACCACCGACTCCAGCTCGTCAACGTACGCGAGAAAACGTTCGCGGCCTCGTTTGCTGATGCGATAGATCGTCGATGGACGGCCGGCTCCCCGCTGCTTATCCGTCGCCACGATTCCAACCTCGGCAAGCGCGTGAAGATGCCGGTTCAAATTGCCGTCGGTCAAATCGCACGCGCTCTGCAGCTCCGTAAAGCTTAGTCCGTCGGGATGCGCGATCAAACACGTGCAGATCGCGAGCCTGCCTCGCTCGTGAAAGATTCGCTCGAGCCCGGCGTAGGCAAACGGCGCTTGTGGTGACGTACTCACGAAGCGCGATCGAGCCAGATCAGATAGCCGATGGCGAGCTGGCCCGCTCCAAATCCAATCGGCATCACCCACCAAGCGAGGGCAACGGCGTCGAACGGGCTAGCCAGAAATGCCATGGCGAGTAACGAAAATCCGACCGTTACACCAAACGTCGAAGCCGGGATGGCGCCGCGCGAAGCGAAAAGTCCGATTGCATAAAACGCGAACCAGGTCCCCGGCAGCAGCGCGAATGCCGAATGCCCGACGAGCGCAAAGGTCAGCGCGCCGCCCAAGACAATGCTTGGTGCAATAGAGAGCGCGGCGGTACGAAAACGACTGCGGGCGCCGGGTGCCCGGTGCTCGAGGAGCCACACCGCTACGGCGCCGTAGTTGAGCACCAACGCGACCGCTAAACACGAGAGCCAGATCGTGAGGTAAGCGTGCAACGCCTCCGAGGTTACCGGCATTGGCGCGATGCGCAGTTGAAGAAACGCGGCAATAAACGCTGCGATGCCGCTGCCCGCGGCTGCGAGACCCGAATAACCTTCGAAGCGCTGCAGCGCAGCGAGCCGGTCGCGGACTTCCGCAAGATCGGAAAGCGCTCGCTGAAGTTCCATCAGTTACTTTGTATCACAAAGTTTCCTTCAAGACAAGAGCGAAACGCCGAGAAAATGCTAGCGCTGGCCTCGCCGCAACCGGCCGGTCAGCAAAACCGCGCCGCTACTGGGTAACGGTCACGGCGACGGGATAGCTGATACCGTGGCTGATCGAGCCCTCCAAAGTAAGATCGGAGGCGGCGTATATCGAGACGCCGCTTGGACACGAGTTCGTCACGAATAAGCTGCCGCTCGTGCTAAGGGTCATGGCGCTCGGGCATTGGATGCCGTTCGAGCGCACGGCGACGCGTGCCAGCGTCTTTTCATCGTACTCGCTTAGGCTGTTTCTCGCATAGTCGAGGATGTACAGGTCCCCCGCACTGGAGATAATGGCGATCGGCTTGGCGACGCCTTTCGTGATCTGCCGCGGATGCTTTGGCCTTTCGAATGGATAAATCGAAATCGACCTGCTGCGCTGATTGGCCACGTAGAGGTTGTCGGCCGAATCCACCGCCAGCGCCGCCGGCCCCGCCACGTCTTTTTTGAACGTAATCATCGGCTTGGCTTTACCCGGCGCGTACATGGTGACGGTGTTGCTGTCAAAGTTCGCAACGTAAAGGTTACGACCGCTGTCGAATGCGAGCGCCTCGGGACCTCGAACCCCTTGCGTGAGCGTTTCCGCCGGTGATGCGGATCCTCGCGTGTAGACGGTGACCGTATCTCCGCCATTATTTGCGACGTACAGCTTGCCCGAAGGATCGGTCGCCAGTGCGAACGGCCCGTACACGCCGTTGACGATCGTACGCGAGGGCTGACTGCTGCCCCGCGAGTAAACCGATACCGTGCTGGTCAGGCTGCCGCTGGGGGTGCCGTAGTTGCCGACGTACAGGTTTCCCGCTTTATCGGTCGTCAGCGAGTTAGGAAAGGAGATGCCGCTCGAGATCGTGCGGCCCGGCGACTTCTTGCCGGGCGCAAAAACCGAAATCGTGCTCGCGTAATAGTTCGCGACGTATAGCGTGCCGCTCGTCAAGGGAACCGAAAGGCTTCCAGCTTGCGGACCGGTACGAGCGAGCGACGCGCTAGGCGGGATCCCTGAGTCGTTGCCCGAGGAGCACGCAACAAGCAGTAAAGTGAGGAGCAGTCCTTTACAAAAAAACCCGCAGCGCGGCATTCATCGCCCTTTCTTGACTAAAAACGTGATCGGAACAGTGGCCACCCTTCGCCGCAGCGCGGAGGTCTGCCTAGACGTACGCCACAACGGCCACCGACGCCCCGGCGGTGATGACGTCTTCCAGGAGTCCGGCAGGTACGCGCCCGATCAGTGTAATGGCCCTCGAACGGAAAGCCAACCCGACGTAAGCGCCGATAATGGCGGCTACGGCGCCGGCCAGCACTGCGCCCGCGACGGGCGTACCGCCGAGCGACGCCACCGTCCAACCGCAAAAGGCTCCGCTGCACGCGCGCGCGATCAAGCCGGCCGGCTGCGTGCGCGCGGGAGTTTTAGGATAAAGGTCGCCGGCGTATTCGACGAGCGCGAGCACGCCTAAGGCATACGCCAAAGGCGAATCGCGCCGCATCAGCCACAAGACGGCCGGAGCCGTGAACGTACGCAATCCGGCGAGAAATCCCAGGAGGATTGCGACGAGCACGGCTACCTCCTCTCGAAGTAAAGAAGAGAGCCTCGGGTTCGCGCCAAGGTTCCGAAAGCCTCGCCACCCGATCTCACTTGCCTGTCCAAAGGGCGCCAGGCAAGCAGGGGCGTATGCTTATAACGCGCGGGTACCGCGTGTAAAACTTTATAAGAGGAGCCTCCAGTGAAATATTTGCCCCGCTATGTCGCAGCACTCTTTGCATTTGGTCTGATCGCTTTGAGCGCCGGCCCGGCGCCTGCATTACAGACGCCGGCGTGGCAGCAAGGCCACCAGAACCTTTCGGGGCAGTACTCCGGATCGGTCAGCGATAGCGTCTTGGGATCGGGCACAGCCATCGCTAACCTCGTTGGCGCCGGCGGCCTTGGCGGCTATTTCGTCTTTACGTTCGGAAGCGCGAACTACGATAACCCGACGATCGCAGCGGACGGCCGTGACGGTCTTGTGCCCAACGAGGGGCGGGGCAGCCACGGCGATGTATTCGGCGCCTTCGAATCGACGATCGCCAGCACGACCTGCGAGTTTTACTACTCCGCCTCGTACAGATCGTCGGACAACGTGCTCACCGGCAGCTATAAAGCAGTAAACGGATGCTCGGGTGAAACCGGCAGCTTTACGCTCACGCAGCAGTGTTACTACAGCAGCGGTAAACAACACGGCGTGCGGCGCGAAGGCGGCGGCCTAGCCCACTGTTAATCTTGTGTCCTCAAAGGGTCAGGATAACGACGTAAGGGCGGTCGCGCGAGCGACCGCCTCTTCTTCGCTCATGGCCGCTCCGGCGGCAAAGAGTCGTGAAAGCTCGGCATCGGCGAGCCGTTGCTTGAGCACATCCTGAAGGCCCTCGACGATCGCGAGATCGTAGTTGAGCCGTTGCCACCCGGCGTCGCGAAGACGTTCCTCGGCGTATCCGATAAGGACCGCTGCCTCGCGCACATCGCGTTGCGCCCCCGAAGCTGCGACGTAGGAAATCGCAAACAGCATCTCGATGGGTTGACGAAACTTCACGGCTAATGCAAGCGCTTCGCGAGCAGCCCGCTGCGCGTTAGTGCGGTCGCCCGTCGCTAGGTAACAGGCGGCCACCTCGCCGGCGACCGACGCGACGAGTTCGTCATCGGCAAAGGGCTTGGCCTCGATGAGCCGCTTTGCCGCCTCGTCATAGTTTCCAACCTCAGCTTCAAACAGTCCCAACCACGTCAATGCTCGCGCCGTCTCATCATCGCGGCCTAGCGACCTGAAGATCGCAACGCTTTCGGCGTACATCTCGCGCACGCGCTCGACACCATCCGTCGAGAAACTCCCCGCGCATCGTCGCAGCACATCTGCAAGCAGTCGACGGTCGCCACGCTCGCGTGCGAGCCGCAAAGCGTCCTCCGCCGCCGATTTGGCTTCGCCTAATTCCTGTTCCCGAGCATACTGATTGGCGACTTGTGAAAGTGCGCGAGCTAGTCCCCGGTCATCGCCAACCTGCCGGTAAAGCGATACCGTCGCGAGTGCTTCGGCGATCGCCTTTTTCGCCGCGCCCTGATTGTTATACAACATCGAGAGCGTGTATCGCAGGCGCGCCTCGATGGGCGCCGGCAGCGAGGCGGCGGCGCTAAGGACGCGCTCGCACCACTGCGTACCTTCGGTCAAAAGCGAAAGCCGCAGAAAGACGGGCGCCGTATCGCCGGCGATTGCAGCGCCGAGCTCGAGATCGTGCTCCTCGCCGATCGTCCAGCTCAAGGCCGCACGGAAGTTCGCCAGCTCGTTTTCCAATCGCGTCAACCAGTCCCGGCGAGGATTCGTATCCCACTCTTCGTAACCGTCGCGGGCCATTGCCCCAAAGACTTGGGCGTGGCGCTGCGAAGCGCCCTGCGTCTCGCCGATTTCCTCGAGTTTCTCGCGCGCAAACTGACGGATCGGTTCGAGCAAACGATATCGGGGATCCGCTTCCTGCGCGTCCATCACGAACAAAGACTTGTTGACGAGCGATGAGACGAGATCGATCGTACCGACGTCGTCGGTGCCGCAGAGCGCGATCGCGCTTTCAAGCGTGAAGCCACTCATGCAGGGGGCGCAACGCCGCAGAAAGTCTTGCTCTTCGGGCGCCAGGAGCTTGTAGCTCCAATCGATGAGCGCGCGCATCGTTTGCTGGCGCGGTTGGCGATCGCGCCCGCCGGAAAGCACTCGCAGTTCCAAGTGCTCGGAGAGCTTTTCAACCGGAATCGTTCGAGCGCGCGCCGCGGCGAGTTCGATTGCCAGCGCAATTCCGTCGAGCCGCCGGCATATGTCTTCAACGAACGGCTTCTTTGCCTCAGCGCAGAAGTCTCGCATGGCGGCGCGGGCGCGCTCGTTGAAGAGCTGTACCGCGAGTTCGAGATCGAGCCCAGCGATATGATAGACGTTTTCGCCGCCGATGTTGAGCGGTTCGCGGCTCGTCGTAAGAATCGTAACGTAGCGACAACGGGTTATCACGGCCACGGCGACACGCGCGACCTCGCCGATCAAGTGCTCGCAGTTGTCGAGAACGAGCAGCAGTTCGCGCTCTTCCAGATATTTGAGAAGCACCTCGAGCGTCGCGACACCTTTGGCCTGATCGACGCGGAGCACCGAGAGCAAAACGCTGACCACGAGCGCTTCGTCGGAGATAGAAGCAAGGTCGACGAACCAGGTGCCGTCCTTTCGATCGTTAAGCGCTGCCGCGGCTACCTCGAACGCCAGGCGAGTCTTTCCCATGCCGCCGGCGCCAACGATCGTGACGAGGGCTTCCGTTTCGAGAAGCCGCTGGATTCTAAGAACGTCCTGCTGCCGTCCGACGAAACTCGTCGTTTGCAGCGGAAGATTGTTGGCCGGCGTTTCGAGCGCGCGCAGGGCTTTGAACTCCGTGCGCAGCCCCGCGCCAATCGCCTGAAAGACGCGTTGCGGCGCTTTGAGGTCGCGCAGCGCAATGGTGCCGAGTTGGCGCAGCGTTATGCCCGCCGGGAGGCTACCCGTTATAAGATCGGCGGCGTCTCCCGAGACGAGAATCTGGCCGCCGTGACCGGCCGAGACCAGACGCGAAACGCGATTGACCGCTATGCCGAAATAATCGCCGGAGCGTTCGTCGGCCTCGCCTGCCGCAATCGCCATCCGAACGCGCAACTCGTCCACCTCGGCGAAGTTCTCGCGGTCAAGGCGTCGCTGCGCATCGACCGCCGCTTCGAGCGCCTCACCGACGCTCCAGAATGCGGCGCAAAAGGCGTCGCCAATCGTCTTAAAAACGTATCCTCGTCGCCGTTCGATCTCGGAGCGCACGATGTCGTCATGCCGTCGCACGGCATCGCGCATAGCCTCGCCATAGGCGTCCCACCGTCGCGTGCTTCCTTCGATATCGGAGAATAAGAACGCGACCGCGCCCGAGGGAAGAGCCGCACTCACGCTTTCCGGGCTTTGCGCTCCGTTTGTCCGGCTACGCGCCAGGGCGCCGGCCTAGGCGTCTTTTCGCTTATGTCGCGTCAGGCTCGTTATTGGAACAACCTGCTTGGAGAGCACGGCGACGAGCTCCGCGCGGCTCTTCACGTCAAACGTCTGGAAGAGCTGGGCGAGTTGGTTGCGGACGGTGTGCGGACTACGTCCAAGCTTCTTGGCAATGTCCGCGTTACGCTGGCCCTCACGTAATAGCGCGAGCACTTCGCGCTTCGCAGGCGGGATGCGTTCGAGCGGAACGACCGTTGACAATTTTGAATCGGCGATTCGGCGCGCGATCCAGCTATTGGGCCACGGTGCGATCTTGCGAGACGCCCGCTCGAGCCAGCGCTTATCGTGCGTGGCTTCGAACAGGCCCATCGCGCACAACGCGCCCCGCCAGCCGTAGTTAAAGTCTTCGAAGATCGACCACGCTTCCGTAAGCGCAGCTATTCCTTCTTCCGTATCGCCGAGCCGAAGCCAGGCGATGCCCTGCGAGTAGCTTTCGAAACCGCGTACGCGAGGGTCGCTTCCGTACGAGAACATCGGAGTGACCGACGACTTAAGTGAGCGAAAGCGCGCTAAATATTGCTCGGCCACCCCAGGGTTTTCAGGCGCGTGCAACTCGGCGAGAACCAGCAGCGCCTCACGCTCTTCACCAGTCACTTCATTCCACGAAACGCGTTGGGCGATCTCGCTGGCCTCCTGGAGCTGCTCGGCGGAAAAGGCCGCCTCGCCGGTGTTCCGGGCGAGCAGCGCACGATCCAAATAGCACAGGACGCTCCAGTGCTCCGACGGCGCCAGTTTGCCGGCCTTTTTAAAGGAACCGAAAGCGGCTAGCTCATTGCCCTGCAGCTCATCTACCGCCGCCAAGAATCGGGTAACTTGAAAGTGCTCGAGCGCGAGCCCCGTCGTCCAGGGCAGCGCGTTGTAGATCTGGCGAACACGTTCCGCCACGTCGTGCAGCGGCATCTCTCGGCAGAGGAGCGCAAGCGTGAGGAGTGCGTTTCCGCGCAGATACTCGTCAGGCGTTTCGGAGCCGTCGAGCTCGTCGAGTGCCTTTTCCAGTTCTTCGACCTGGTGGAGCACGTCGCTGCGCCGTAGCGCGATCCACGAGAGCATGATATGCGCCCTGGCGCGATTGTTCGGATCGTTCGACCGCAGCTGGACCGTGGTGGCCTCTTCGGCCGTGCGGTGATCGTGCTGCATCCACGCAATCGCGGCCGTGTAGAAGTACGCGTCATCGTAGAGGGAATCGCCCGGCATTAACTCGTCCAGGGCACGATTGATTAGCCTCTGCCCCGCTACGTAGTCGCTCGTGTATCCCAAGGCGGCGCCCAGAAAAACGTCGCGGGCAACACGAAGCCGGCCGCAGTCGTCGGGAAAGTCCGAAAGCGAGCCGATGATATCGAAAAATCGGCGCTCTCGCGAGGCTAGGCGTGCAGCCGCGATGATGCCATGAGGCGTCCCGCTGCCGTCAATGAGTTGATGGCAACGGTCAAAGTCTGCCGCTTTGAGCGCAACTTCGAATTCCGCGTTATCGAACGCCGGATTTGGTTGAAGGCTTGTCTGCATCGATTCCGATCTGCGGGTTAAATCACGGACAACGGCCCGGCGGTTACCCGTCAAGTCGGGCCCTTTCTATGGTACCTTCGTACCGGCCTTCGGGCAAGGATTTTTTCCCGAACGCCGGCACGACGGGAAAATTACAGGACCGAGCCGCCTATCGACGATGGGATCGAGCCGCCTACCGACGACGGGATCGAGCCACCCACCGACGACGGGATCGAGCCGCCTACCGACGACGGGATCGAGCCGCCTACCGACGACGGGATCGAGCCGCCTACCGACGACGGGATCGAGCCGCCTACCGACGACGGGATCGAGCCACCCACCGACGACGGGATCGAGCCACCCACCGACGACGGGATCGAGCCGCCTACCGACGACGGGATCGAGCCGCCTACCGACGACGGGATCGAGCCACCCACCGACGATGGGATCGAGCCACGTACCGACGACGGTTTCGAATGGCGCACCGCGGACGGGATCGACCCGCCCACCGAAGACGGGATCGAGCCGCCCACCGATTCATGGGATATGTGGAAGGCTCGGGCACTCTGATTTGCGCTAGGCAGCAGGGAGCTGCCGGGCAGATTTCCAGAGGCACAACCGCCTAGGACCAGTGCCGGCGCCACTAATGTGGTGGCGAGTAAGATCGCACGCATCGTTTTTATTTTTTCCCTTCGGCGCCGGAAGGCGCTAGGAGGCTTGGCGAGTAGTACGAATATACTAGTACGAAATCGCCTCAGAAGATAGGTCTGGTAAATCATGCACAATCTCTACCAAGCCAGGCGGGGAGTCGGATGCCGTTCAGGGCACCAACGAGGGGGGCGCAAGCTCTCTAGACCCCTCGACTATACGCTTTCCCCATCACGACCCCGTGATTGGCTTCATCTTTGCTTTTTCAAAAAGGGTCTCATCATGTCTTTTACATGGCTCCGGACGCAGCACCGGCTCGCGGCCGCTATCGTCGTCGCGCTCGGCCTACCGGCAGTCTCCGCGTGCGCCGGCTCCTCACCCGCGTCGGCTCCATTACCGGTTGGAGTGTCCGCAGGTCACTCTACAGGCGTCAAACCCAGCAACGGATCGGGGTACACCTTCACAACGGTCGATGATCCAGCCGATCCGACCACCGAAGTCCTCGGTATCAACAACCTCAGTAAACTCTGTGGCTACTATGGGAATCCGAGCATCGGGTTCGTCGCTCGCCCGCCGTATGCGCCGACCAAGTTCATCAAGGAAATCTTTCCCGGCGCTGTAGATACGGTCGTCACGTCCATCAACAACGAGGACACCATCGCGGGATGGTACCAGTCTCCCAAGAATGGGATCTACGGATTCACCGAGTGGCAAGGCATCTGGAACAACTACCAGGACCCCCATGAACGCAACGGTGGTCCGGGCCAAGTAACGAAGCTGCTCGGCCTTTCGGACGGCGGCTTAGCCGTCGGCTACTACGTAGAAAACGGGACCGATCACAGCGTTGAGTTATATCTCGCCACCGGAAAATTCCAAGGCATACAACCGCCGGGCGCAACGAGTTCCGCAGCAACGGGAATCAACGGGAAGGGGGACATCGTCGGCTGGCTGACGCTCGCAAGCGGAGCCACCGAAGGCTGGCTTCTCAAGGGCGGCCAGTTTACTACGTTCCAATATCCTGCTGCCATAGAAACGCAGGCGACGTCGATCAACTGGTCCGACGATATCGCCGGCTCCTATGAGGATGCGTCAAGCAACACCCACGGCTTCGTGCTAGTCGATTTGTTGTCGAGTCCGGAGTGGACGCAGATCGACGATCAGAGCGCTAGCGGTGGAGCGACGGTCGTTGCGGGCATAAACAACCACCACGATTTGGGTGGTTACTACACGACGCCTAGTGGGAACATCAACGGTTTCGTGGCGACGTCGAGCAAGAAGAAGGCAAACTAAAGGCTTCGGCTCGGTTTCGGGCGGCCGTGGAAATGGGAAATGAAGGCCGGTAGCTAAATTCGAGTCTTCTAGGCGGTTCTAAAAATTGGAGAAGACTCACGTGCAAGAAGCCCGGCTCGGTTGTCGCATGGGTACGGTCCTTTTGACCGGCCTCTTACTCGCCTCGTGCGCTAGCGGCTCGGCCGGCCTCTCCGAGGCGGCGAGTCCCGCAGGCCTGTCGCCGGCGTCGGGCAGCGGCTCCAGCCCGATTCAACACGTCGTGGTCATCGTTCAAGAGAATCGCGCTTTCGACGATTTCTTTGCCACGTTTCCCAATGCCGACGGTGCGACGGAGGGTTTGAAGAAAACTCCCAGTGGCGATCAGGAGGTACCCCTCAAAGAGGTCAACCTTGTCGAGCCGTGTGATTTTACCCACTCGTACAAGAGTTATCTGAAAGCCTACGACGGCGGAAAAATGGATGGGTTCAACTTAGAAGGCTCCGCCGGTGAGTGTCCAAACAAAAGCCTCGGTCCATACCAATACGTCAATCCGACACAGATCGCGCCATACTGGGACATGGCGACGCAGTATGTGCTGGCCGACCACATGTTCCAGACCCAAGGCAGCGGGAGCTTCACCGCGCACCAGGATCTGATTGCCGGGGGTACGACGTTCAACCCGGCGAAGACCGAGAGCCTCGTCGACCTGCCGACGGCAACGCCCTGGGGATGCGACGCGCCGCCAGGAACGCGTACGTCAATCTTAGATCTTGTCGGTTCGGTGCTGCAGTTCCGCAAGCATAAAGGGCCATTCCCGTGCATGAAGTACGAGACGATGCGCGATCTGCTCGATGCGAAAAGCGTTTCGTGGAAGTATTACTCTCCGCCGGTCGTAGGCGGAACCGGCAGCCTTTGGAATGCCTTCGACGCGATCAAGGCAGTGCGCGACGGGCCCGAATGGGGAGTGAACGTTACCAACTCGGACACCCAGATCTTTACCGATATCTCGGACGATGCACTTCCCGCGGTTTCCTGGGTCATTCCCGACGGCGCGGACTCAGATCATCCGCGACAGAAGAACGGAGATACCGGACCTTCGTGGGTAGCCAGCGTCGTCAATGCGATCGGGCAGAGCACCTATTGGCAAACGACTGCGATCGTTGTTGTCTGGGACGACTGGGGAGGCTTTTATGACCAAGTGCCACCGCCGTTTCAAGACGATTATGGCGGCCTGGGCTTTCGCGTTCCCATGATTGTGGTGTCGCCGTACGCACTGGGCGGCGGAAGTCCGAACTACGTCTCACACACGCAATACGAGTTCGGCAGCATTCTCAAATTTATCGAGGGAACGTTCGGATTGGGGAGCTTGGGCACGAGCGACAAACGGGCCACCAGCATCGTGGACTGCTTTGATTTCACGCAGTCGCCTCGGCCGTTCACCGTCATTGGGTCAAAATATAATCGCTCGTACTTCATCCATAGGGGGCCAACGCACGTGCCAGTCGATACCGAATAATGCAGCCTCGAACGTCTCTCCTACGCCTCGTCAGTCTCTGGGCGCTCGCCTTGCTCGTCGCGGGCTGTGGCGCGCAACAGCTTACGCAGGCGTTCGCTCCCCCGGCGGCACCGATAACGCCCAATGCAAAGGGCGCCGCTTACGCATATACGTGCCAGAGCGAATCGAGCCACGTCGACTGCCTCGCCTACAAAGGCGGCAAGACGGTGCGGACCCTTACCAAAGGCTTACAGAAACCTCTCGGCGTCGCGGCCGGCAGAGACGGGCTCTTCTACATCGCCGACGCGTCGGCTAAAGACATCTTTGTCTACTCGGCCGGCGGTGCGAAACTCGTTGCTACGCTGAGCGACGCCAGCAACGCACCGGTCGATGTCGCGGTTTACAACGACGAAGTCGCAGCATCCAATAAAAATACTTTGACGTTCTTCAAGAAGGGCGCCACGAAGCCCACGCTGACGCTCAAGGATACGACCGCGGTCCAAGGGAGTGGAGCGGCATTCGATAGCGCGGGAAACTGCTATTGGAGCTTTTCCACCAAGTCGGGCGCGAGCGTTGACGAGTTCAAAGGCTGCAAAGGTAAACCCGTTAATCTGAAGATCGCTCCCGGAACGCCCTACGGCATCGCTTTCGACGGGAATGACAACCTGTATTACACGAGCTACAACGGCTCGGCCAAGGGAATCTATGCGTGCTCCGGCGTGAAATCGTGCGCTGTGGCCTTCACGACGCTCACCTTTGTCGATCCGCAATACCTGAACTTCTCGTCAAATTTCGCCGACCTCTGGATCGACGATACGGGCAATTATCAGTGCTATTGCACGGGACTTTACGAAATCGACGTCAAGACCGGAAAGGAAGTCGAAAAGATCCAAAGCGGCCTGTCGTTCTTCAATCCGCCCAGTGGCGTCGCCGCCGGCGCCGGCCCTCTGTAACGAGAACTCCGCCTCCCGTCATCCGGGGTCCGGGTCGCGATGGTCGGGCGGCTGATGCATGAAGTAGTCAATGTCGTGTTCGGAGGGAACCATCTCGAACTTTCTCGGCGGCGCATTGAAATCGAAGGCGTCGTCGGGTGCCGTCGCGCGTTTATCGCTGGGCGCCAGCGCCGGTAGTCCAAAAGTCTTCTCAACGAACTTCAAGATGCTGCCGTGCTCGTAATGCGTGTGCGAGACGTGGCCCTTCTTCGCATACGCCGAGACGATCAGCATCGGAATGCGCATTCCGAGGCCGTCGTAATCCAGTTTTGCCGGAGGCTCGGGGTCGTACCAGCCGCCGTAGTCGTCCCAGAAAATGAAGATCGCGGTGTTATCCCAATACTTCGACTTTCCAATCGCATTGACGAGCGAGGCAACCCAGGCGGGGCCCGTCTTGGCGCCGCAGCCGGCATGATCGGAGTTTTCGCACGTCGGCGTGACCCAGCTCAGGGATCGCAGCTTGCCGCTTGAAACGTCGCCGAAGAAATTCGTCTGCGGGCTGATGACATCGTTGCTCCAGTCGGGACCGTGGTAGATCGGCGCGATGTTCTGGTAGGCACTCCAGATGCCGCCGTCCCCGTAGACCGCCGATGCATAGTAGGCCCATGAGAGCCCCGCGGTGTCCATTTCGGCGCCCAGCGTATTGTTGTTAAAGCACATCTGAATGTTGCTGCCGTACTGGCGATCCTGGTTAAGCGTCGCGATTTTATCGCGCGAGCTGCCTTCGCATCCCCACGAAGATGAAGGGTAGTCGAAGGCCGAGCTAGCTTGACCGGCTACGATGTACTGATGCGAGATAAAGCTGCTGGCATCGAGATTCGAGGCGTACATCTGGTCGGCTAGAACGTAATGCTTGCCCATGAAAAAGTATGGTTTGGTTTCGCTGTGCGGCACGTAGCTGTATGGTGCGTTCGGGCACGAGCTACCGCAACCCCAGTATTCATTGTCGAAACCATTCATTTGGCAGTCTGTGCCGGGATAGCTGCCCGTGCCGTTGCAAGCTGCCAAAAACCCGGCCAACTGGTGTTCGATATCCCAAGTCGTTTCCAGCCCGACCGGTTGAAGGGTGATCTTCTCCCCGTTTGTATTGTATCCGTATTTGACGGTCTTGGCGCCCGGAAACCCGTAGAAGAGATTGTTGAAGCTGCGGTTCTCCTGAACGATAATGACGATATGCTGGATCTTGCCGCTCGAGGCGTGGCGATGGATACTTGCGAGACTGCCGGCGGCCGGCGTAACAGACGAAATGCCTCCGCCATTGCATGCCGAGAGGAAGAGTGCGACGGCCAAAATCGGCACTCGGGCACGCACGGTTGAAATGTGATGCATAGGTTTTGTCCTTATCCGGGGTCCGGGTCGCGATGGTCGGGCGGCTGACGCATGAAGTAGTCAATGTCGTGTTCGGAGGGAACCATCTCGAACTTTCTCGGCGGCGCATTGAAATCGAAGGCGTCGTCGGGTGCCGTCGCGCGTTTATCGCTGGGCGCCAGCGCCGGTAGCCCAAAAGTCTTCTCAACAAACTTCAAGATGCTGCCGTGCTCGTAATGCGTGTGCGAGACGTAGCCCTTCTTTGCATACGCGGAGACGATTAGCATCGGAATGCGTATTCCGAGGCCATCGTAGTCCAGCTTCCTGGGCGCAGCAGGATCGTACCAGCCGCCGTAATCGTCCCAGAAAATGAAGATCGCGGTGTTATCCCAATACTTCGACGCTCCAATCGCATTGACGAGCGAGGCAACCCACGCCGGGCCGGTCTTGCTGCCGCAACCGGCATGATCGGAGTTTTCGCACGTCGGTGTGACCCAGCTCAGCGACCGGAGCTTGCCGTTTGCAACGTCGCGCAAGAAGTCGGTCTGGGGCGAGATAACGTCTTTTTTCCAGTCGGGACCGTCGTAGATCTGGCTGATGTTCTGGTAGGCACTCCAGATGCCGCCGTCGGCATAGATCGTCAACGCGTAGTAAGCCCACGAAAGGCCGGCCTTATCCATCTCATCGCCCAGCGTTTGGTTCTTCCAGCACATTGAGATGGCGCTTCCGTACTGGCGCTGCGCGGTTAGCGTCGATATGAAGGTGCTGTAATCTCCTTCGCAACCCCACCACGATGAAGGATAGTTAACTGCCGAGCTCGCTTGGCCCGCGATAATGTACTGGTGCGAGATGAAGCTGCTGGAATCAACGTTCGAGGCGTACATCTGGTCGGCCAGAACGTACTGCTTACCCATGTAGAAGTATGGCTTCGTTTCGCTGTGCGGCACGTAGCTATACGGAGGATTGGCGTTTGGGCATGCCGGCTCGCTGCTGCCGTGGCCGCAGCCCGAGTACTGTTTGTCAAAGCCGTTCATTCGGCAATCGGTCCCCGGATAGCTTCCGGTGCCGTTACAGGCCGCGAGATAAGCGGAATAGTCGTGTACGATATCCCAGGTCGTCTCCAGGCCGATCGGCTGGAGCGCGATTTTTTCGCCTTTAGTATCGTAACCGTACGACTGCGTTCTCGCGCCGGGAAATCCGTAGAACAGGTTGTTGAAGCTACGGTTCTCCTGGACGATGATGACGATATGCGCGATCTTGCCGCTCGAGCTATGGCGCTGCGCATCTGCCGGAGCTCGAACCACCTGCGGAACGGATGAGAACTGTGCGCCGTTACACGCGCAGAATAGTAGCGCCACCGCTGCGCCCAGTACGAGCGCAGTGGTCGTTCGGGCGCTGCGCAACGTCGTTTTCCTCAGTCGTTATCCGGGGTCCGGGTTGCGATGGTCGGGCGCCTGATGCATGAAGTAGTTAATGCCGTGTTCGGAGGGAACGGTCTCGAACTTTCTCGGCGGCTTACTGAAGTCGAAGGCGTCATCGGGCGCCGTCGCGCGTTTATCGCTGGCTGCCATCGCCGGCAGTCCGAAAGTCTCCTCGACAAACTTCAAGATGCTGCCGTGCTCGTAGTGGGTATGCGAGACGCGACCGTTCTTGGCATACGCCGAGACGACCAGCATTGGAATTCGCATTCCGAGGCCGTCGTAGTCCAGCATGGCCGGAGGCTCGGGGTCGTACCAGCCGCCGTAGTCGTCCCAGAAGATGAAGATCGCGGTGCTATTCCAATACTGCGACTCTCCAATGGCATTGACGAGCGAGGCAACCCACGCGGGCCCGGTCTTCGCGCCGCAGCCGGCATGATCGGAGTTTGCGCAGGTCGGCGTGATCCAACTCAACGACCGGAGCTTGCCGTTTGAAACGTCGCCGAAGAAATTCGTCTGCGGGCTGATGACGTCGTTGCTCCAGTCGGGGCCGTGGTAGATCGGCGCGATGTTCTGGTAGGCGCTCCAGATGCCGCCGTCCCCGTTGACCGACGATGCATAGTAGGCCCACGAGAGGCCCGCGGTATCCATTTCGGCGCCCAGCGTATTATTGTTAAAGCACATCTGAATGTTGCTGCCGTACTGACGCTCCGAGGTAATCGTGGAGATTTGATCGCCGGAGTATTCGCATCCCCACGCGCCTGAAGGGTAGTTGACCGCGGAGCTCGCTTGACCCGCGATGATGTACTGATGCGAGATAAAGCTGCTGGCATCGACGTTCGACGCGTACATCTGATCGGCTAGAACGTAGTGCTTGCCCATGAAAAAGTACGGCTTGGTTTCGCTGTGCGGCACGTAGCTGTACGGAGGGTTGGAGTTGGGGCACGACGGGTAGCTGTACTTTCCGCACCCCCAGTACTCGCCGTCAAAACCGTTCATTTGGCAGTCGGTGCCGGGATAGCTGCCCGTGCCGTTGCAGGATTGGAGAAAGTCGTAATAGTCGTGCACGATATCCCAAGTCGTTTCCAGCCCGATCGGTTGAAGGGTGACCTTCTCCCCGTTTGTATTGTATCCGTATTTGACGGTCTTGGCACCCGGAAATCCGTAGAAGAGATTGTTGAAGCTGCGGTTCTCCTGAACGATAATGACGATATGCTGGATCTTGCCGCTCGAGGCGTGGCGATGGATACTCGCGAGGCTGCCGGCGGCCGGCGTAACAGACGAAACGCCTCCGCCACTGCAGGCCGAGAGGAAGAGTGCGACGGCCAAAATCGACACTCGCGCACACATGCTTGAAACGTGAGGCATGGATTTGCTCCTTATCCGGGGTCCGGGTCGCGATGGTCGGCCGGCTGATGCATGAAGTAGTCGATGCCGTGTTCCGAGGGAACCGTCTCGAACTTTCTCGGCGGCTTACTGAAGTCGAAGGCGTCATCGGGCGCTGTCGCGCGCGTATCGCTCTCCGCTAACGCCGGCAGCCCAAAGGTCTCCTCGACAAACTTCAAGATGCTGCCGTGCTCGTAGTGTGTATGCGAGACGTGACCCTTCTTCGCATACGCGGAGACGATCAGCATCGGAATCCGCATTCCGAGGCCATCGTAGTCCAGCTTCTTGGGCGCAGCAGGATCGTACCAGCCGCCGTAGTCGTCCCAGAAAATGAAGATCGCGGTGTTATCCCAATACTTCGACTTTCCAATCGCATTGACGAGCGAGGCAACCCACGCGGGGCCGGTCTTGGCGCCACAGCCCGCATGATCGGAGTTTGCGCAGGTCGGCGTGACCCAGCTCAGCGACCGGAGCTTACCGCTTGAAACGTCGCTGAAGAAATTGGTCTGCGGACTGATGACATCGCTGCTCCAGTCCGGACCGTTGTAGATCGGCGCGATGTTCTGGTAGGCGCTCCAGATGCCGCCGTCTCCGTTGACCGACGACGCGTAGTAGGCCCATGACAGGCCCGCAGTATCCATTTCGGCGCCCACCGTATTATTGTTAAAGCACATCGGAATGTTGTTGCCGTACTGACGCTCCGACGTAATCGTGCCGATTTGGTCGCTCGGGCCGCCCGGACAACCCCAGTAGGAGTCTGGAAAGTTGACCGCGGAGCTGGCTTGAGCGGCGATGATGTACTGATGCGAGATAAAGCTGCTGGCATCGAGGTTCGAGGCGTACATCTCGTCGGCCAGAACGTACTGCCTGCCCATGTAAAAGTACGGTTTGGTTTCACTGTGGGGCACGTAGCTGTACGGTGGGTTGGAGTTGGGGCATGACGGGAACTTTCCGCAGCTCCAGTACTCATTGTCGAACCCGTTCATCCGGCAATAGGTTCCCGGATAACTACCCTTGCCGTTGCAGGCCGTTAGGAACCCGTTCAAGTCGTGTTCGATATCCCAGGTCGTCTCCAGGCCGATCGGCTGGAGCGCGATTTTTTCGCCTTTAGTATCGTAACCGTACGACTGCGTTCTCGCGCCGGGAAATCCGTAGAACAGGTTGTTGAAGCTACGGTTCTCCTGGACGATGATGACGATATGCGCGATCTTGCCGCTCGAGGCGTGGCGATGGATACTCGCGGGGCTGCCGGCGGCCGGCGTGACGGTCGAAACCCCGCCGCCGCTGCAGGCACAGAGGAGAAGCGCGACCGCTACGGCCGCGCCTTGGATGACGACGCGCAACAGAAGCGTGGCCGTTATCCGGGGTCCGGGTTGCGATGGTCGGGCGCCTGATGCATGAAGTAGTTAATGCCGTGTTCGGAGGGAACGGTCTCGAACTTTCTCGGCGGCTTACTGAAGTCGAAGGCGTCATCGGGCGCCGTCGCGCGTTTATCGCTGGCTGCCATCGCCGGCAGTCCGAAAGTCTCCTCGACAAACTTCAAGATGCTGCCGTGCTCGTAGTGGGTATGCGAGACGTGACCATTCTTCGCATACGCCGAGACGACCAGCATTGGAATTCGCATTCCGAGGCCGTCGTAGTCCAGCATGGCCGGAGGCTCGGGGTCGTACCAGCCGCCGTAGTCGTCCCAGAAGATGAAGATCGCGGTGCTATTCCAATACTGCGACTCTCCAATGGCATTGACGAGCGAGGCAACCCATGCCGGGCCGGTCTTGGCGCCGCAGCCGGCATGATCGGAGTTTGCGCAGGTCGGCGTGACCCAGCTCAGCGACCGCAGCTTGCCGTTTGAGACGTCGCTGAAGAAATTCGTCTGCGGGCTGATGACATCGTTGCTCCAGTCGGGACCGTGGTAGATCGGCGCGATGTTCTGATAGGCGCTCCAGATGCCGCCGTCCCCGTAGACCGACGATGCATAGTAGGCCCACGAGAGGCCCGCGGTATCCATTTCGGCGCCCAGCGTATTATTGTTAAAGCACATCGGAATATTGCTGCCGTACTGACGCTCCGAGGTAATCGTGGAAATTTGATCGCCGGAGCCTTCGCATCCCCACGCACCCGAAGGGTAGTTGACCGCCGAGCTGGCTTGACCCGCGATGATGTACTGATGCGAGATAAAGCTGCTCGCATCGAGATTCGAGGCGTACATCTGGTCGGCCAGAACGTAGTGCTTGCCCATGAAAAAGTATGGCTTGGTTTCGCTGTGCGGCACATAGCTGTACGGAGGGTTGGAGTTGGGGCACGAGTTGCCGCAGCCGACGTATTCATTGTCGAAACCGTTCATTTGGCAGTCGGTGCCGGGATAGCTGCCCGTGCCGTTGCACGCTGCTAAAAATCCGCCCAACTGGTGTTCGATATCCCAAGTCGTCTCCAGCCCGATCGGCTGAAGGGTGATCTTCTCCCCGTTTGTATTGTATCCGTACTTGGCGGTCTTGGCACCTGGAAACCCGTAGAAGAGATTGTTGAAGCTGCGGTTCTCCTGCACGATAATGACGATATGCTGGATCTTGCTGCTGGAGCTATGATGACGAACGCCGCCTGTCAAGGTTTGATCACCTTGCGGCACCGGCGAAACCCCGCCGTTGCCGTTGCAAGCGGAAAATAATAGCGCGAAGATAGCGATCGATAACGTTCGAATCGCCATTGGTACACACCGCATCCGCGTTCTCCTTGATGTAAGCCCGAGATTATCGGACGTTTACGACGCGTTGCGACAAAACTCCCGGGATTTATTTGCCGCTACTGATGACGTACGTCAACTTTTGAGAGCGGACCGGCAAAGAGCATCCGCACGCACGTGCCGTTCGACGTCTCGATTTGAATCTGATCGGCAATCGCACGAATGATGCGCAAGCCAAAGCCTCGCCCCGGTTCGGGCGAACGTTCGATGAAGGAGCCGCCGTCTGAGACCTCCACGCGCAGCTCTCCGCGCTCGAAACGGGCGAGCAGTTCGACATTTCGGCTGCGGTGCGTCGTGTCTTGAGCGTACGCGTGTTCGGCAGCATTGGCCAGGGCCTCTCCTGCCGCCGTCGTGATATCGTCGAGAGCGGAACCGTCAAACGCAAGCGCTTCCAAAAACGCACGCAACGCGCGGCGGATTGGCGCGACGGAGCGGGTCTCCGCGGGACGACAGAGACGCAACTCCGAGGCACCCATCACGTACCGGCGCATTCGGAGAGATAGTGCAGCGCGTCGCCGCGATCTTGGAAAATCCTAAAAGCCGACGCCAAGCCCGCGTACTGGACGAGCCGCAAAAACTGCGGAGCCGCAATGAGTATAGCGATCGGCATGTCCGCACCTTGCGCCGCAGCGCAGAATCGCAGCAACTCAGTCAGCGCTGTGGAGTCGGCATAGGTAACGTCCGAAAGATCCAGGAGCACGGCTCGCGCGTTCTCTGAAAGTGCGAGCGCATCGCGAATCTCGCGTTTGCGGCTGATCTCGAGCTCGCCGGCCAACCGCAGTGTTTCGATGGTCTTACTCTCGTTCACGCACGCCCCGTTCTCGGTCCGGCAACCACCGTCGTATGGCTGCCTCGTTCAAAGATCGCCGCACGTCCCTCCGGCCTCTCGGCGAAACGCACCGTCAGAATCGCGACGTCGTCGGCGGCCTTGCGGTCATCGAAGATGCGCGAGCGAATTGCCGTTGCGATATTGGCCGGCGACGCCTGCGCCGCGGATTCGACGGCGGCCAGCAGCAGCTCTTCTCCCGCGACGGCGTCGCGCGAGTGCTCGATCGCGCCGTCGGTATAGAGAACGAGCAGTGCGCCGGGCATGCTTCGAACTCGATGAGTTCGGTAGACGGCACTAGCCAGCACGCCGAGCGGAACCGAACCAACCTCCAAAAAGCGAGCGCCCCGTCCGGGCTCCCACAGCACGGCCGGCGGATGACCCGCCACCGCATAGTCGAACTCACACCTGCCGGCGTCCACAAGTGCGGCCATCGCGGTAACCAGCGGTGATTGGTTCCGGAGAAGCTCGGCATTGACACGCTCGAGCACGGGTCCCGGTCGCGGATCGATCAACGCGCACGACATTACGAGCTGGCGCGTTGCGTTCATCGCGACCGCCGCGTCGATCCCGTGCCCGGCAACGTCGCCGATTGCCAGAAGCACACGATCGCCAGGCAGCTCGAACGCGTCGTACCAATCTCCGCCGATCTTGCCCTCGTCGGCAGCAGGAAGATAGGTTGCACCCAAGCGCAGCATCGCCGGCTTCGGCAGAACGTTCTGGACAAAGGCGCCTTGAAGCGTTTCCGCGATGCGCTTCTCTGCCTCGTACGCGGCGCGAATCTCGGCCGAGCGACGGCGCTCCGCTTCGGCCTTCTCGCGTGATTGCTCAAGCCGCATAGACAGGCGATATTGTTGAATCGTAAAGAGAAGAGCGGCCACAATCACCGCCGCGGCGGCTCCGAACGCAAAGAACCCAACCAATAGAACGGCTCGTTGAGCGCGGGCGTCGCTCGATGCCTCACGGCGCGCCAGCAGCATTTCGATCGACGCCATGTCGGCCCGGAAATGATCGACGAGCGTCTTTCCGCGCAACTCCAGCGATGGCGGCCCCGGCTTGGGCGCCAAGAGCGGGAGTGCGACCTCCTCGAGCCAGCGGCGATTCGTCCGGCCGGCGTCTTGAAGGGCCGCCAGCGCATCGTCCATGCGCAAGCGTTCGAGTACCCGCACGAGGCGGCTGCGCGATCGAGGCAGACCCGCCCGTCCTTCATAGTACGGCTCCAACAAAATTCGATTCCTATCCGCTTCATACCCACGGATGCCGGTCTCTTCGTCGAGCTGCTGCCGCACGACGCCGGCAACGAGAATTCGTGCGACGCGAACGCTCTCCGCATTATTAAACGACGACGCCACGATCGAGCGGACGAACAGACCGGCCACGACCAGCCCGACGACAACCAACGCCATAAGCGCCAATGTGAGAACGAGAGGCCCACGAATGCGGCGCGGCATCATCGGCGTGTTTCTCTCGGTCCCAAAAGGGCCTTCGTCAATGGCCGAGATGCCAACCGTGTTTCTCGCAACGATAGGGCTTCAATCCCGTGCTCGTGCGGGGAATCGCTCGCTCGGCTTGTTTCTTCGTTTCAAAAACTGCTTTAGGCGCTCCGTTTTGCTTATAGCAGGAGCGCGATCCGCCGCTCTTGCGCGCGAGCGTCACTCCTCGCCGTCGAAATAGTCGAGCGGTTCGCCGCGCATCACTCGCCGCTCGGGAAGCGGATGGCTCCACTTGCCGCTATCGGGATAGAAGCAAGCCTCGCCGATCGGGTTATCGGCGATGACGTACATGACGAGAATCTCCGAGCCGTCGTTGACAAACTGATGCGGCTCGCCCGGAAGAAAGATGCAGGCGTCACCCGCGACGACCGGCGTCACTCCGTCCTTGTGCCGCACGCTGCCGCTGCCGGAGGTCACGTGATAGAACTCCCATTGCGCGCTGTGCGCATGATAGGGGTAGGGCGCTTTGCCGGGCGGGATACGCAGAATTTCGACATCGAACGGATGCCGCTCGAGGAGATCGGTCGAGTCGCGTTTGCGGCCCAGCGCCTCCGAGACTTGAATTCCCTCGCCCGCCATGGTCCCTTTCGGCGACGACCACTTCAGGGGCTCGAGTTCGTTGGTGTTGACTTTACGCATTGCTACCTTCTATTGAAAGCTATGGACGGAAAGCGCCTTGGTGACGCCGCCGTCGTCGAAGCTCCAGACCTTTTCTGCCAGAACGTCAATGCAGCCACTTTCCTTCTGCAGTCTGCCTTCGACGATGAGGGTTGAAGAGGTGCGAATCGGACGGCGAAACGCATCGTAGACCTTCGGGCGCACGATGACGTTGACGACGCCGGTCTCGTCTTCGAGCGTGAGAAAAACGAAGCCTTTGGCGGTGCCGGGCCGCTGGCGCGTGATGACGAGGCCGCCGACGCGACAGCGTGCGTTGGCCGCCAATGCCGGCAGGTGCGCGGCCGCGACGACCCACTGCGCCGCTAGCATCTCGCGGAAATGTTCCATCACCTGACCGGCGGGCGTGACACCGGTTGACCAGAGATCGAAGGCGGCGAGCCTGCGGTGCGCCAGCGGTTTGAATCGTACCGACGGTTCGTTGACGTCCATCAGCGCGCCGAGCTCGCCGCGGGCTTCGCGTTCGTCCAAGCCTCGCAAGGCCCACATCGCTTCGCGACGCGATGCGTGCCACGGAAAGAACGCGCCGGCAATCGCCAGATTTTCCAATGCTTCGCGTTCGAGCCGCGTGCGCTGCGCGAAGTCGAGCATGCCGGCGAACGGCCCTTGGGCGACGGCGTTCTCCAGCCGCTGTCGTTGTGCTTCACCCAACCCGCGCACGAGATGAAAACCCAAACGCAGCGCGCCGTCACTCTGCACGTGCGACCAATACTCGCTGGCATTAATTTCGATGGGCCGGATGGCCACGCCATGGCGCCGCGCGTCGTTGACCAAAACTTCGGTCGAGTAAAAACCCATCGGCTGTACGTTCAGAATAGCCGCGGCAAAAACTGCGGGCACGTGGCATTTGAGGTACGCCGACGCATAGGCCAAAAGCGCAAAGCTGGCGGCATGCGACTCCGGAAATCCGTAATCGGCAAACCCTTCCAGCATATGGAAGAGCTGCTCGGCGGCGGTACGATCGATGCCGTTGCGAATCATGCCGTCAACGAGCCTCGCGCGCATCGCGTCCATACGCTCGCGCGAGCGCTTGTGCCCCATCGCGCGGCGAAGCTCGTCGGCTTCACCTCCCGAGAAACCCGCCGCTTCGATCGCCAAGCGCATGCCCTGCTCTTGAAAGAGCGGCACACCGAGCGTTCGTTCCAGTACCGCTTTGAGCTTGGGATGCGGATAGGTCACCGGTTCCAAGCCCGAACGCCGGCGTAAGAACGGATGGATCATCTGCCCTTGGATCGGTCCGGGGCGGATGATGGCGACTTGCATGACGATGTCGTAAAAGCACGTCGGCTTTAGGCGCGGCAGCATCGATTGTTGGGCGCGGGATTCGATTTGAAAGACGCCGATCGTATCGGCGAGCTGCATCATGGCATAGGTTTTTTCGTCATCTGCGGGGATTGTGTGCAGCGCAAGATCGCGCGGCACCGCAGGCCCTTCGAGCCACGCATCGTTGCGCTCGAGGCAGCGCCGGTAGAGCGTAAAGGCCTCTCGCAAGAGCGAGAGCATTCCCAAGCCGAGCAGGTCGATCTTGATCAAACCTAACTCTTGGAGGTCGTCTTTGTCCCACTGCACGACCGTGCGATCGCGCATCGTCGCCCACTCGACGGGCGCCACGCCAACCAGCGGGTCGCGCGTGATCAGCATGCCGCCGGAGTGGATGCCCAAATGGCGCGGAAAGTTCGCGATGCGCCGGCAGAGCATAAAGAGCAGCTCGGGGCCGGCCTCTTGCGGCAGCTGCTCGCGCACGTCGAACTCGCGTGCGATCGCATCGACCTGCTCGAGAGTTAATCCCAATGCTTTGCCGACGTCGCGAATAGCCGAGCGCGTTCGATAGGTGATGACCTCCGCGACCATCGCCGCGTTCGTTCGGCCATAGCGTTCGTAGACGTATTGAATGACGCGTTCGCGATCTTGATGGGCGAAATCGATGTCGATGTCGGGAATTTCACGACGCTCTTCCGACATGAAGCGTTCGAAGAGCAGGTTCATCGCGATCGGGTTGACCGCCGTGATGCCCAGCGCATAGCAGACCGCCGAGTTCGCCGCCGAGCCGCGGCCTTGGCAGAGCACGCCAAGCTCGGCCGCTTCCCGCACGATATCCCAGACGATCAAAAAATAGCCGGCTAAATCCATCTTGGCGATCAGGCCCAGCTCGTACTCGAGCTGCCGCTCGACGCGAGTCTCCAGCGGCGTTGCATAGCGCCGCGCTGCGCCTTCGTAGACGAGCTTGCGCAGATAGCGCTGAGGCGAACTTCCCTCCGGCACCGGAAAGAGTGGAAACTGTCCCGCGAGCCGCTCGAGCCTAAAAGTGCAGCGCTGCGCGATCTCGACGGTGCCCGCAATCGCTTGCGGATGCTCGGCGAAAAGCCGGCGCATCGCAGCCGGCGGCTTGAGATGGAACTCGGCATTGGGGCGCAGCTTGTTGGCGGCACGCGCTTGCGCGATCGTCGTGCCGTCGCGAACGCAGGCGAGCACGTCGGCGACCAGCGCATCGTCCCCGGTCGCGTAAACGACCGCATTGGTTGCCACGTACGGCAAGCGACAGTGCCCGGCGATCCGTACGAGCTGTAAGTTGCGTTGCGTCTCTTCCGAGATAAGATGCTGTTGGAGTTCGAGGTAAAACCGGCCGCTAAAAATTGACGCGAGACGTTGCGCTTCTTCTACCGCCACTCGCACGCCCGGCCCCGCGAGCGCGCGCTCGACGCGACCGTGAACACCCCCGGAAAGGGCAATGAGTCCCTCGTTGTAAACCTCTAAATCCTCGATGCGCAAGCGCGCGTCGCCCTTGCCCCCTCGCATTTGCGCTGCAGAGATCAACCGGCAGAGATTTGCATAACCGCATTGGTTCTCGACGAGCAGCACGAGATGCGCACCGTCTTCGAAGGTCAGCTCGCTGCCGATAATCGCGTTGACTCGGCATTGCCGCGCGTGCGTCGCGAAGCGCACCGCACCATAGAGGCCGTCTCGATCGGTCAGCGCAATTGCGGATAACTCAAGCTCGGCCGCGCGATCGATCAGCTCTTCGGGATGCGATCCGCCTTGCAGGAAGCTAAAATTCGACCATGCGTGGAGCTCGGCATAGTCATCCGTAGGCTTTAGGCATGGGTGATGAGAAGACGCTCTTCGCTCCGCATCCATGCTCCGCTCAGGCCGGCCACTTTTTCGCAACGACCAAAGGAATACGACATCCTGTCTTTTGCGAAAAAGTTGGACGCTTCTCATCACCCATGCCTAAAGCCTACGGATGACTATGCTGCAAAGAAGCTACTCATAGACGCCGCGCATGTACCAGTGTGTATTTTGCCGGTAGATGCGGGCGAAGGTGCCGTCTTCAAGGACGACATCGTATTCGTCGCGCGTGACGGGTGAGATCGTGAAGGGGCGTTCGGCGATGCGCCAGGGACCGACGCACTGCATCACCGCTTGGCCGTCGACCATCGCTGGTTCTCTGGCGCGCAGCTCGACGGCGATTTCGCGGACTTCGAGTAAACGCAGCTGAGGGACAAGCTCGTGTGGTGCTTCCGTGCGGTCGAACATTACTTTTCTAGGCAACTCGAACGGCTCGTAGGCGAAGCGCTCTTCGAGTAGGTGTGCTTCCCGCGTTGTGGCTCGCGCGATGCTTTCCCCAAGCATCGCTTCGAGACGCGCGATCGTCACGGCGACGCGCTGCGGGTCGAAGTCGTCGGCGCCGAAGAGCGCTTGAGTCTCTCCTCCTTCCTCGAGTTGGCGGGCCTGCACGCGCAACCCGATGATTGCCGATTCAAAGGTTGCGCCTTCGAGCTTTGCTCGCATCATATCGAACATCGTGCGCTCGTGCGCCGTCGGCATTGCAAGCGGCACGTCGAACGTGCAGGTTTGCGCATCTTCCAACTCGAGGGCAAGATGTAGCGCGCCGGCGCGTTTGCCGCAACGCTCGAGATCGGCGCAGACGCGTGCCAACAGCATGCGCAGCGCGAAGAAGACCTGTGCTTCATCGACGGCGCGACCCTCGCCGAAGATCGAGGCCTCGATCGCAATGGCGCGGCTTCGCGGGACGAAGGGCCGGCGATCGATGCCGCGCGCAAGCTCGTGCCAGCGTGCCGCCGCCGTGCCGAAGCGGCGCACGAATGGTCCGTGCGGCAACGCCGCAAGATCGCCGAGCCGCTCGATTCCAAGCAACGCCAGCCGTTCGACGACCTTGGTTTCGATATCGAGCAGCGTCAGGGGAAGCAGCGCGAGCAGCTCGCATTCCGAACCCGGCTCGCAAATGCTGCCGTCGGCGACGTATGCCGCCGCGCGCGCGGCGATTTTATTCGATCCGGCGCCGAGCCGCAGCACAGATCCAAAGCCGGCCAAGACGCTGCGCGCCTGCATCATCCATGCGCGAGCATCGCCGGCGATGCCGTGCATTTCGAGAAAGGCTAAGCCGGGGCGAACGTCGTCAATCAGCGGCGAGACCGCATCGAGAGCATCGAGCATTTCCTCCCATCCTTCGACAGGCTCAGGATGACAAGGTTCAATGTCAACGTCAACGCAAAGCAGCACTAGAGATCTCGTTCTTCGACGTAGTTTATCCTGAGCGCAGTCGAAGGGCTCAGGATGACAGGGCGCGCATGTGAGCTTGGCAGCCGGGGAGAACGTGCTTGTGCTTGCGCAGATCGATGCGGAGTTCGAAGCCGGCGAAGCCGCCCCAAAGTCCATGCGTACCGCGCATGATGATTCGCTCGAGCGCACAGTGCAGACGCAGTTCCGCTACCGCGCTCAAGGCGGCGCCGGCACGCGTCGCCATGACGATCAAGAGCACTCCGTTGCGCTGCGCGAGCCTGGCCAACCGTGCCCAGATCGAGTCGCGCAGAGCGATGGCCGGCATGAGAATCAGCCGGCATATCCGCGAGCGCAGTAGAATATCGGCCGCGCGCGCGACCTCGAGCGCTTTGCGGACGGGAACGATAAGAACTCGCTCGAGGCAGACACCCGCGTCGGCCAGGCCGGGAGGGTAGAGCGCCCCGTCGTCGAGGATTGCGACCAAGCTTCTGCGAGTCATCGCGGAGACAAGCCCCACCGCGACGCTCCATCGCCCGGTCGATCCTTCGAGTATGGCAACGCTGCCGGAGGGAAAACCGCCGGCGAGCAACCGGTCCAGTTCGGGAATAGCGGTGGCAACGGTTCCCTCTATAGGCAGGGATGGCAGGCTCGCCTTGGCGCTCAGCTCGGCTTTGAGGGCCTCGAACGCCTTGCGCCTGCTCAGGATGACATCGGGGTGATTGAGGTGGGAAAGTGCTGGCGCCGCCATGGAAGACTCATGCTAGCCGAACATATGTTCGTATGTCAAGCGGCTCGCTTCCGCGCTTAAAGACGCTCTAAAAGAGGCTCGTCCTCCAATCCCGCCAGGTCGGTCGGCACCCGCCCACGGAGGCGCGCCGCGAGGTGCGCCGCGAGTGTCTTTCGGCGATCGGGCGCCAGCGTGTCGCGGCGTTCGAGAAAGCGCTTGATCAAGGCCCGTTCTTCGCCGGTGAGGTAGGTCGTTGAAGCGTATGTGGGCTCCTCATCGCGTGCATCCAAAAATCGGGGCGCGGCTAAACGCGCATCTCGCACGACGATGGTGCCGGCCGCGAGATCGCCGAGCCGCTTATTTTCGGGTGAAATCAGTGCGCTGATCGCGGCCAGAATATAGTAGCCCACCAGCGCCTCCCCAACGCGAATGAGGTTGCGAATCAGCGAAGCGCCGAAGTCGATTGGATAGCCGCCGTCCCGCACTACACGAAGGCCGAGGAGCCTCTTGCCGGGAGTCTGCCCGTTCCAAACGGCTTCGGAGAGGATGAAGTATCCAAACAGGACCGCGAACGCGACCGTAATGATGAACGCAACGGCGAAACTTTCGCCAAGCTTCTCGGCCGCGTTGGCCGCGAGGTGCTTGGGCAAACGTGATGCCGCGAGAACAATTCCGGCAAATATGGCACCCATGGTTGCGAACTGAATCGCTTGATCCACAACCAGCGCGAGAAAACGGCTTCCCAGTCCGGCGAGTTCGTAGCGAAATGCGATGCTCTCGGGCGTACGAACCTCAACGGTACGATCCACCGGGCCGAGGTTCGACGGCGGCCGCTCGCCAACTCCCGTTCGTTGACGCAAGCCGCTTTCATCACGCGCCGATCGGAGACGTGGCAGCATCTCGATGCATTCCTTGCGCGGATCGAGCGCCACGGCATTCGCGTGCTCTCGCCGGACGAGGTCGCCGAGTTCGGCCGCCTCTACCGGGCAACGACCAGCGACCTTGCTTACGCGCAAGGGCGCGGCTTCGACCGCGTTCTGCTGGAGTATCTCAACCGTAGCGTCGCGCGCGCGCACGCGCAGGTCTATGCCCGAGCCCCCGAGAGCGGCACCCAGCGAATCGCCGGTTTTTACGCACGGGTCTTTCCCGCGGAGTTCCGCCGGTCGCTCCCGTACATCGTCATCTGCACGGCGATTACGGTAGCCTGCGCGGTCGTCGCCTACGTGCTCGTCCGCAATCGTCCGGCCGATGCGTACGCGATGTTGCCCAGCGGGCTCGTCCCCGACACGATTCGCAAGAGCCTGCACGATTCGAACTTCGCGGTCGATCCAACCTTCGGGCCGACGATGTCGGCGATGATCATCGCAAATAACGTCAAGATCGCGATCGTTGCCTTTGCGGGCTCGGTCACACTCGGTGCGCTGACCGTCTACATCATCGGTTTCAATGGATTGATGCTGGGCGGAATGGCCGCGCTCTTCACCAATGCCGGGTTCGGGAAAGATTTTTGGGCGACGATCGCGCCGCACGGCGTCATCGAGCTAACCGCCATCCAGATTGCCGGAGCCGCCGGGCTGCTGATTGCCGCAGGCGCACTCTTTCCCGGGCGCCGGCGACGGCGCGATGTCCTGGTCGCCAATGCGCGACGGGCCGGAACGCTGATTTTGGGGGTAGCTTCGATGCTGGTCGTTGCCGGCACGATCGAAGCCTTCGTTTCGCCGCGACGCCTGCCGGTTTCGGTACGTATCGCGATCGGTCTGTTCACCGCACTCGTGCTCGTTCTGTATTTTACGGGCGCGGGCCGGCGTGCCGGCGCCGTTACAACAGACCGCGCCGCTTAACGCGCAGATACTCGTCGATTAAGGTCGTCGTTAGCGCCTTGGCCGGAACGTCGATTACGATGGCCCCGGTACGCTCCAGCATCGCTTTGGCGACGCGGCGTTCGTTCGCTAAGTCAAGTGCGACGCTCGCACGATACGCCGCGCCGGCATCGTGTGGCTCTTGGCTTAGCGCCGCGCTCACCGCCGCATCGTTCATGAAGACGCAAATGAGCAGATGGTGCGCCGCCAACGACGCCACCTCGGCCATCGTCGCGGCCTGCGCGAGCGGATCGATCACGTCGGTGAGAAAGACGATCAGCGAACGTTTGCGCAAGTGATGGCGTAGATACGTGAAGGCTCGCGTGTAGTTTGCCTCCTCGAACCGCGGCTCGAGGCCGTACAGCGTCTCGGAGAGGCCGGCGACCGACGAGCGGGTCGAACGAGGCGCCCGAGCGGCGAGGATCTCGCGCGCAAACGCCACGAGACCAACGCGGTCGTTGGCGAGCCCGGCGATCTTTACCAGCGAGAGCGCCGCGGTCACGGCGTAGTCCAGCTTGCGGCCGCTGCCGAGTCGCGGCGTCATCAGCCGGCCGCAATCGAGCAGCAGCAGCACGTTCTGGCTGCGCTCGACTTCGTGCTGCGCAACCATGAGTTTTCCGCGCCGCGCGCTCGCTTTCCAATCGATCGTGCGAAACGCGTCGCCATCGCTCCAGTCGCGCAGCGACTCAAACTCGGTCCCGGTGCCGCGTAGCTTCATACGGCGCAGTCCCGCCTCGATGACACGGTTGCGCACGTGAAGACGGCCATATCGCTCAACGGCCGACAAGTCGGGATAGACTCGGATCGGTTGCGGCGCGTCGATGCGCCGCCGGCGACGCACCAGGCCAAGCGCGTTTTCGTACCAGAAGTAGAGGCTCCGCAGTTCGCCGGCTCCGCGCGCGATCGGCGTCACCGCACGAACCAACGTAACGCGACTCTGCGAAGGAACTTCACCGATGCATTCGTCGACGTCGAAACGCAACGTAGGCACGGGCGTTTCGACGATCCCGACTCGCGCGGTTCGTTTCGACCGGTTTTCAATCGTGTAAGAAAGCTCGGCCCGTACGCCAAGTGCGAAATGGGCCGGGGGCAGGCGCGCGATGCGCAACGTCGATGCCGGCGGCCCGAGCAAGGCATCGGCGAGCGTTGCAACGGCAAGTGCGGCGCCCAGAAGCACGGCCAGCCATACGAAGAGTGCGACGCCCGGTGCGCAAGCAAGAAGCAACGCGATCGTCGCGAGGGTCCAGAGAAATCGTGGCGTTACCCACGCAGGTAACCAGAGTTTAGCCACGCGGGACGGGAACGCCGGCGAGAACTTCTTGCAACACGTCGCGCGCTGAGACGCCCTCGATCTCGGCGTCGGGCGCGACGATGAGGCGATGTGAAATCACGAAATCGGCAACGTCCTTCACGTCGTCGGGCGTCGCGAAATCGCGGCCCTCGATGGCCGCTGCGGCTTGCGCCGCCGTGAGAAGCGCGATGCCTGCGCGCGGCGACGCGCCCAGCGTCAGCCGCGGGTGCGTTCGCGTCGCCGCAACGATGCGGTAGACATAGTCGCGCACCGCGTCGGAAAGATGGACGCGCCGAACTGCTGCTTGCGCTTCGAGCACTTCTGCGGCGTCGGTCACCGGCAGAATGCTCGACGTCTCCAACGCGCGAGCGTCGAAACCGGCCGCCGCGCGCGCGAGAAGCTCCAGCTCCTCGCTCTCCTGCGGATACGTGGTCTCCACTTTGATCATGAACCGGTCGAGCTGCGCCTCGGGCAGCGGATAGGTTCCTTCGTACTCGATTGGGTTTTGCGTCGCGCATAGCAGAAATGGTTGGGGGAGCGGATACGAGACGCCGTCGATGGTAATCCGCGCCTCTTCCATCGCCTCGAGCAGCGCCGACTGCGTTTTGGGCGGGGTGCGGTTGACCTCGTCGGCGAGCACGACGTTGGCGAAGATCGGACCGGTCCGCGTTGAAAACTCTGCCGTCTGCGGATTGAAGATCGTCGTCCCAACGACGTCGGATGGCATTAAATCCGGCGTGAATGCGATACGCCGAAAGGTTAGTCCCAGAAGCACGCTGAGCGCTCGTACCGCCAGCGTCTTGCCGGTGCCGGGCACGCCTTCGATCAGCACGTGGCCGCGCGCGAGCAGCGCGATGGTAAGGCCGTGCGTTACGCGATCCGCGCCAACCAATATTCGCTCCATTCCGGACGCGAGCCGACCGGCAACTTCCCCAACCGATGTATTCACACGTGATCCTTTCGCCTTTGGAAATCGTTTGCTGCCCGCCACACCACTTCGTCGTCGGGCGGCCGGCGACGTGAACGGCGCATCAGTTCCGCCATCGCCGCGATGTATGCCGACGAGTCGCGGTCGTCCGCCAGCTCGGGAAGGTATGGCGGTGCAAATGGGACGTTGGCCCCGATCAAGGCCAAGCCGACGATGGCAACGATGAGCCAGACGGCGGCGTGAACCGGCCCCGGCAACGCGGCCCACATTGTTAGGCGATCGTCGTAGCCGTGGACGTACTCGTCGAACGCCGCCACGCCGTGGTTTGCGATCGCGTTGTACGCGAAGCGGAGATTGTCGGCGTTACGCAGCTCCGCATTGTCAAAGAGGGAAGGTGCGGTGATTGCAACCACCTCGCCACGGCCGTAGCGATACCAGACGGCGACCATCCCGTGATCGTTGGCCAGCAACGGAGTGCCGCGCGGCTCTTTGAACGGAAAGATCCAGTCGATCGACCCGCTCGCGCGTGCCACGCCCGCGGTGTAGCCGTTTCGTACCAGCGCGATCGCATCGCCGCCGCCGGGCGCTTGAAGAGTGGTGCCGGCGTCCGGCGTCACGTCCTGCGGCCCCGCGAACTCGGCGTCAATCGCGACGAAGCGCCCTCCCGCGGCGACGAATCGGCGCAGGAGTGCCGCATCGTGTTCGTGGAGCGGTTTGGCGGAAGGATCGTGTTCGTATCCGGTGACGATCAGCGTCCGGATGGCAGGGTCGAGCGTGCCGAGTTCGCGCTCGAACCGCTGCACCGGAACGCCGGCCGCGCGGAGCACCCCGTAGAGCGCGCGATAACCGTTCGACCCCGTGTCGTAGGTCGAATAGACCGAGGGCCGGCGTTGTTGCTCCAACACGCTGCGCTCGTATCCCAGCAGCGCAAGCAGCAGCGCACACGTCGCCAGAAGGATGAGGTCGAGACGGAGTTTTACGGCTGCGCTCCCTCTTGCAGCAGCGTGGCGAATGCGTCGCGTGCGCGATGCCACTGCGGCTCGTTCGACCGTGCGCTCCGCGTACGCCTCTTGGACGAACGGCGCGGCGACCGCATCGAATGGAGCGACGAGCGTTGCATTATGGGCTCGCAGTTCGCGCCGCAGGTCTCCAACCGTCGCGCCGGCGCTTAGGTTCACGGTACCCTGCCGGTCGAGCAACGCGACCATCGCAGCAAAGAGCACGAGCGCCGCGGTGCCGTAATCGCCCCGGCCGGCCGCATCGCAGGCCTGCCTGTAGAGAGCACGCGGAGCCGGCGGTTCTTGCAGCGGCGCAGCCCGAGGACTCGAATGGGAGCGTTCGATCTGCAGATTTTTTAGCAAGCGCACCACGACAAAAACCGTCAGGATGCCGACGAGTACGAGCAGCACATCGCCGAGGCTCGCGGCTTCCTGCCGCCCGACGCGGACGCGTGCAAACAGGAGATCCCAGAACCGCTGCCAGCGCTTGTACGTCCAGCGCAAAGCTTGCAACCACCAGGGTTCGGCAGCCGCGACCACGGCAGATTTGGCGAGTTGGTATCTGCCCTTTACCGCGAACTCGCGTTGCGCCAGGGCCCATAGGTTGGGTGGGGAGATCGGGGTCGTCGGGGCCGGCGCGAGACGGGCGACGAGGTGGGCGTGACTGGCGCGCAACCATCGCTCGATCAACGCGTCTTTCGAAGGCGCCAGCGCAGCCGCGGCCGCGATCGCGACGATCACGCGACGTTCGTAGCGGAGAGACGTTCGAGGCTGGCTTCGAGATCAAAACCCTCGCGCCGAATTCGCACGTCGAAATAGTAGACGGCTAAGAGCACCACTGCAAACGGGGTAATCACGGCCCGAGCGAGCCCTTCGATGATGGCCTGCAGCCCGGGTAAGTGCGCGAATGCCGCGGCGATTGCCAGGACGCCGAACATCATGGATCCGCCGAAGACGGTAGCCCCGGCGGCAACCGCAAAGAGCAGCGCCCGCCAGAACTCGCTCCGGTTAAAGATGCGCGCAAAGCCGAGCGAAAGCGACTCGAGCACGCCGCGCTCTTCAATCACCACCGAGTACATGGAAAAGGTGAGCGCAACGTATAACGGTGCGAGCAAAGGAATCGAGAGGATAAGAACGAGGATTGCGCCGGTAAAGCCAAACCAGAACCACAGCATCGGCGCCGCCGAGACTTTCCCAAGCAACACGGCTACGACAACGACCGCCGCGACGAGGAGCACGGTGGCGACGTACCAGACCAGGGCCACGACGAGATCTAACAGGATCAGCCCCACGATCTGCAGCCACCGGCGGAGCACGATCTCGTAGCACGTCCGAAAGACTACCGGCCGATTGCGATACAATGCCGCGACACCCACGGCAACTGCGTTAAGCGCAAACGGCCAAAGCAGATACGTAAAAAATAAGGTTGCGATGAAAATCGCGACCAGCCCCGGAGATTCGAAGATTGTTGGGATGTGTCGGGCCTCGGGCGGTAAGGGGTGCCGGAGTATTTGAACGATCGCGTAGAACTCCGGTTGAGAGCCGAGATCGAGCAGATATTGCAATATCGAGATCGGCAAGACGAATACGACGACGATGGTCGCGAACGGGATGAGATTGCGAACGTACAGAGTTACGGCTCGGTCGAAAATCTCGCCGAATCCCAGGGGACGAAGCTCCATCCAGGCGCCTTCTTGCAAGCCGATTCGAACCCCCTCCCGCGATGGGGAGCCGCCGTCAGGCCAAAATCAGAGGCTATCCCGGCCGTGTGGCTCGCTGAGATCCATCAACGGCCCGATCGGGACGATCCGGGTCGGATTAATGTCGTCGTGCGTGAAGTAATAGTGACGCTTGATGTGATCGAAGTTCACGGTCTCGGCGATGCCGTCAATTTGATAGAGGTCGCGCAGATAACCGTAAAGATTCGGGTAATCCACGATCCTGCGAAGATTACACTTGAAGTGACCGTAGTAGACCGGATCGAAACGGACGAGCGTTACGAAGAATCGCCAATCGGTTTCGACTGGACGCTCTCCAAAGAGATAGCGGCGATACGCCAAGCGCTCCTCCATAGCGTCGATCGTCGTGAAGACTTCGTAGGCGGCGCCTTCGTAGGCCTCTTGCGACGTTGCAAAGCCCGCGCGGTAGACGCCGTTGTTGAAGGTTACGTAGAGGAAGTCGTTGAGCTCGTCGATCTGGGCGCGCAGTTCGGTCGGGTAGAGATCGAACTTCGGATTGGCAGCGAAGGCATCGAACTCGCTTTCCAACATGCGCATGATATCGTCGTCGGAGTTGCTGACGATGCGCCGTCGCTGCTTATCCCACAGCACCGGAACGGTGACGCGAGCGGCGTAGGCCGGATCGCTCGCCGTGTAGGCATCGCGCAAGAACTGCCAGCCGTTGACGGGATCGGGCTGCGCGGTCGTGAAGCGCCAGCCGCGCTCGTCGCGAATCGGGTCCACGATCGTCATGCCGATCGCATCTTCCAAGCCTTTGAGTTTGCGCACGATGATCGTGCGGCACGCCCACGGACAGGCCAGCGACACGTATAAATGATAACGGCCGGCCGCGGCGGGATAAGCGGAGCTGCCGTCGGCGGTCACCCAATCGCGAAACGCATCCTCTTGACGCTCGAAGTTTCCGTCGGCAGCTTGTTCTTCCGGGAACTGCCCCTTCGATGGCGCCTGTCCCGAGCTTGTCGAAGGGCTCAGGGCGACACGGCGTGGGGCAGATAAGTGAGACCGGCCTTCTCGAGGATCGCTCGCCCCGGACCGCTCAGAACGAAATCGGCGAAGGCGTGGGCGGCTTGCGGATGCGGTGCGGCCTTCATGATCGCAAGCGTGTAGGTGATACGGTCGGTAAGCGCGGCATTTCCGGGAAGCGGAACGAAGCGATAAGCGCGCGCGATGGCCTCAGTGCGGTAGAAGAATCCGACGTCGGCTTGGCCCGTGTCCACGCGCGCGAGCAAGTCTTGTTCGGGAAAAATCTGCGAAGGATTTTCGTCGGCACCGAGAATCCGCTGCTCGCCGTCGTGGCCCAGCCACGTCGTCATGCCTTCGATCGTGTAAACGCCCTTGGGATCGAGTTGCGGATCGGTGCGGCCAATCCGCAGGCCCAGCGTTTCGAGCGCGCGCTGCAGCGGCGTCGCCGCGTTGGCGACACCGTCGAAGAGTGCGGCATACTTGGAGTTAGGCGCCCAGGCGATACCGAGGCTCGTGCCAGCGAACGTCACCGCCGATGCCACGCGATCCTCGAGCTTTGTGACGAGTGCCGGATTGACGCTAATGAAAACGTCCGGCGAACGAATGGCGGCCATAATGAGGTTCGCGAGCTCTTTGCTGCCACCGGGCTCGCCTTCGAACTCGATTCCACGTTCGTCGAGCGCTGCTTTGAGTGGGCCCTCCATCGGCGTCACGAGGGATCCCGCGTAAAGAACGGAGACGGTGCCGAGGTCGGGGCGTGGAGTCGCTGCCTGGGCGTGCATCGCAGTCAAGGAAACCGCGAGGCCTAGACTTGCCGCGAGGGCCGAAAATCGAGCGAATGTGAGTTGATGCAATAGCGCGTTCCTTCCGGCCCGGGGCCGTCGTCGAATACGTGGCCGAGGTGCGAGTCGCAGCGCTTGCAACGTACTTCGGTGCGACGCATGCCGAGACTAGAGTCGTCGAGGAGCCTCACGTTCTCCACTTCCTCGGGATGCGTGAAACTCGGCCACCCGCAGTGCGACTCAAACTTTTCGTTTGACCTGAAGAGCGGCTGCCCGCAGGCGCCGCACAGGTAGGTACCGTCGTCCTGAATTTGGAGCAGCGAACCGGAGAAGGGTGCCTCGGTGCCGGCTTCGCGCAGAATATGATAGCGCTCGGGGCCGAGTTGGGCCTTCCACTCGTCTTCAGTTTTTTGGATATCGGGCGTCACGTCGTGTTTCATCTCAGCCCTCATAACGAGCGGAGGCACCAAAGCGATGCAAAGGCGAAGAGCAGCCCATGAAGCTGCTCTTCGAGATCTTGCTGTCGATTCTCTTACATCCCATCGCCATGATCCTCATGTGGATCAATCTGCTCGGCCGTGGCGACCTGACGACGTTCCAGAAGGTTATCTGGTTCGTCGTCAGCATCGTTTGGGGACTAGGGCCAATCCTGTATATGCTAGTTGCGGACGGCTCGCTCTGGTAGCAGCCTGGCTAGCGGGGTCGACCGCCACCGTGTCCGCCGCCGGAGCCATGGACGCTTCCGCTCGAGCCGTGCACCGTTCCATGGGAGCCGCCGCCGTTGTAGCCTCCGCGATAGCCGCCGCCGTAGTACCCCCGGGAGCCGCTGCCGTAGTAGCCTCCCCGATAGCCGCCGTAATAGCCTCCCCGGTAGCCGCCATAGTAGCCTCCGCGGTAGCCCCCGCGATAATAGCCGTAGGGTCCGCGGTAATAGCCGTAGGGACGATAACCCCAACCCCACGGACGATAATAGCCACCCCATCCGCAGCAGCCCCAGCCAAAGCCAAGACCGATGCCGATGCCGACGCCCCAGTAGGGATAGGCGCCGCCGTAATAACCCGCGCCATAATAGGGATAGCCGCCGGCATAATAGCCGCCGCCGTACCCACCATAGCCGCCATACCCACCGTAGCCGTAGCCGCCATCACCGCCATACGGCGTGTAGGCCACGGCGACGTCGATACGATAGGCGTCGAACGTCGGGCCGTTGGCGTGGCCGTAAATCGTGATCGGCATGCCCTCGACGAGCCTGGTGCCCGTCGGATTGATGACCGTACCGTCGTGCATCGAAACGTGATCGTCGTAGCCCCGGTCGTCGCGCATATACACGATGTAGGCCCCATCGAAACCGGTAACCGTGCCTTTGATCTGATCCTGAGGCGCGACCGGTCTTCCATAGCTTGGAACCGGTCCGACGGTTCCATAACCTTGATAACCTTGGTCCGACTGCTGCGCGCTGGCGACGCCTGGCAGAGATAGGCTCAGGACCGCCGGCAACGCGGCCCAGAGGAGTGTCTTTTGAATGAACGATGTTGCAATCCGCATGTTGGAACCATTATAACTCCACGCCCAAGCCGCCGTGGTTAGAAAACGTGCAAAAAGATGCTTTCTCGTCCTGCGGGGCAAGCGGCCGGAATGCCTGGGGTTATGGCGCTTGACTCCGACGTTGCGTCAGGGCTTATGCTCGACCCGGAAAGCGACGATGCAAAATGAAGAACGGCCAGCTGCGCCGGATTAAAGCCTTTTCGACCGAAGCCGGGGTTAGCGTTCGGACGCTGCACCTCTACGACCGGCTCGGGCTCCTGCGGCCCGCGGCGGTGAGCGAATCTGGTTACCGCCTCTACGGCGACGCCGAGCTCGAACACCTCGAACACATTCTGGCGTTGCGCTTCGTCGGCTTCAGTCTGGATCAGATCAAGAAACTGCTCGCAGGATCGGAGTGGCCGCTGGCGGCGGCGCTTCGCATCCAGCGCGAGGTCATCGCACGGCAGAAGCGCCGGCTCGAATCGGCGCTTACCGTTATCGAGGAAGCGCAGCGCGCACTTGCCGCGGGCGGGTCACCCGACCGTCGGAAGATTCTTCGCACCGTCATGGAGGTATTTAAATTGCAAAACGATTGGAATTGGACGCAAGAGTATTACTCGGAAGCAGCGCGCGAAAAAATTGACAAGCATCAGCTGAACACACCGCGCGAAACGATCGAACAAGGCCAGCAAGATTGGACGGCACTCATCGCCGAGGTGGAGGCTGCCGTTGCAAACGGCGACGACGCGAACGGCGCGCAGGCTCGAGCGCTCGCGCGCCGCTGGCGGGGGTTGGTCGCGCAGTTTACGCAAGGCGACGCTGAAATCTCACGGGGGCTGAATCGAATGTGGTCCGATACGACTCATTGGCCGAAGGATTTTAAGCGGCCCTGGAGCGATGCGGCCGATGCGTTCATCAAGAAGGCGATGAACTGCGACGGGGATGGAGCCGTCGATGGGGATTGAACCCATGGTCTCGTCATTACCAATGACGTGCTTTACCGCTAAGCTACGACGGCGCTTGCCCCTAGGACCCTTGCTGGTACGAGTCCCTCGGACGGCATTCCTACGTCGATCTGAGCCGCCCCTATCGACTGGAAGTGCTAGCCGGCCATGCTGATCGTCACGCCCCACGGCGTTGTGAGACCATTGATGGTCTTGGTGGGCGAACCACCAGCCGGATAGTTCCAGAACATGACGTTCCCGCTGTTGGCATCAGGTCCAACGACGTTGGAGCCTTGAATCCAAAACTGAGCGACATAACTCGAACCATCGAGCGGAGTGGAGCCGGTTTCCGTTCCGCCGCTGCCGCTGATGCTAAACTGGTAAATCACGTTGGCTTCATAATCCCGAATCGCGACGTACTTGCCGTCCCACTGGACGCCGCCGGCGAATTGGATGTTCTCATTCAGCGCTATATTTGCAAACGAAGTCTTTCCTTTGGGAAGCTCGGCAAACACGAACGCGCTCGCCGTCATCCCGTCTACGTAGAGGTTCCCCTGGTTGTCGTAGCTACAGTACTCGTAGAAGGTGATCTCGCGATCTTTGTACGCCCTACGAGCGCCCCGCGCTTTTTTGTAGATCGCAACGTCGCCCGGGTCGGTCGCCGGCGTACTAATGTTCGCGACGGCAAGATCCCCGGTCGTTGGGTTGACGGAGCAACCGCCAGGGTCTTCGCCGGGATCCTTCAAAGTCGCTAGCGGCGTCGTACCGCCGTGCGCGTACTCCCGAATCTGGAACCCGCTTTCCTCCGTGACAAAAACCTTGCCGGCTTTATCGACGCACAAGCCCCATGGGCGCTTGAAGCCCGTAAGCGTGCCCTCTAAAACGCCTTCGGGATACGAGTACACGTATACGTCATCAGTCGCCAGATCGGAGATATAGAGAAGATTGGCTTTCTTTGCGTCGGGAGCCATCCATGATCGGCCGCGATCCGGACGCACGGCGAGCATCGCGTTCTGCACCATTGGCTCTCGAGGGCCGAGGGACACCTGTGACGCGCCACAGCCAACGAGCGTCGTAACGACCGCGCAAACGCCTAATGCGTAGCGAGTCGCATTCGAGATGTACATAGCAAAAGCTCCGGCTTGAAAGTGAAAATACCAGCTCCCGCTAGAACGGGAACTGCTATGTTTAACTCAGGAGGCTTTGGCGCCTTTAGCGAAGCACTCGTCCCAATGTCCGTCCCGTGAGTCCCACGGCCGCCCAAGGGTCTCCGGCAGCGGGCAGTAGCGGACCCTTCACCAAGAGGATTTCGTTTGAATAAGCCTTTGAAGCTTGTAGCCTCCCTCGCCGTCGTGTTCGCGCAGGTGGCATGCAATGCGAACGGTTTCTCCAACGTGCCTCGCGCGGAGGGACCGGCAGCAACGCTGCGGCCGCCCGTCGGTAGTGGCTCGAGTCCGATTCAACACGTAATCTTCATCGTCCAAGAGAACCGGTCGTTTAACAACCTGTTTATGGGATATCCGGGCGCCAAGACTCAGAACTATGGATACGATACGAACGGCGATAAAATCGTTCTTCACTCTCAAGATCTCGCCCAAACTTGGGACATCAATCACTTTTCGCCCGCGTTTTTCGCGGCCTGCGATGCTCAAAAACAACTGCCTGGCACGCACTGCAAATTGGACGGCTGGAACGCCGAAGGAGCCGGTCTGGGTTCCCCCGCGAACTATGCGTACGCGTACGCACCGCGCACCGAGACAGAGCCCTACTGGACGATAGCCAAGCAATACGTCTTGGCCGACCACATGTTTGCATCGAACCTTGACGGCAGCTTCGTTGCGCACCAGTACGTGGTTGCCGCGTATGCAAGCCACGCCGTGGATTACCCGCAATCATACTGGGGATGCGAGGGAGGATCGCCGGACACACTTCACACACTGACGGCGCAGCGCACGTACGGCCCGAGCATCGTGGCCTGCTTCGATAACCCGACGATCGGCACGGAGGCCGACGCGGCCGGCGTGAGCTGGCGTTTCTACGCAGGTGCGATTGACGGCGACGGTGGCCTGTGGTCTTCATATCAGGCGGATAGCGAAGTCTTTAATGGGCCGGACTGGACGACCGACGTGATCAGTCCGCCGTCGCAGTTTCTCACCGATATCGGAACCGGACAGCTCGCCAACGTTACGTGGATTACGCCGACCTACAGCAACTCAGACCACCCGGGCCTAAACTCGAGCACGGGGCCGGCATGGGTGGCGTCACTCGTCAATGCAGTCGGAACGAGCAAGTTTTGGAACTCGACCGCGATCTTCGTGATGTGGGACGACTGGGGCGGATGGTTCGACCCAGTGAAGCCCGTCTATAAAGACTACGACGGGCTCGGCTTCAGGGTGCCGATACTCATGGTCTCGCCGTACGCCAAGCGCGGTTACGTCACGCATGCCCAGTATGAGACCGCGAGCGTTCTTCGGTTCATGGAGGATACGTTTGGCCTTCCGCAGCTTGCGGCCGCCGATGCGCGCGCGAAGGATCCGGCAACCGATGCGTTCGACTTCAGTCAAAAGCCCCGAGCGTTCAAGAAGATTCCCGGCGCAAAGCCGCCGGCGTATTGGATCATGCAGGATCGACGCTCACCCTGGCACGCGAAGCCGAAGAGCTTCCTCGGCGACGACTAGCTGACCGCGTGCGGGGAGACAGATAAACGGGGCCGCCGGCGACAGCCGACGACCCCGTTCTGATTACCTAACTCGAATGAAGTGCTTAGGTTACTTCTGCGAGCTGGGGCTATAGGCTGCGGCTTCGCATTCATAGGTGGCGCACTGGAGGCCGCCGGTGAAGCTGTACTGCAGAGTTAGGCCTGCCTTGGCGCGGTACTTGTATACTTCGACGTCTGCCGACTCGAGGTTGGTGGTGACGAAGCGTAAGCTCTGCTTACCAACGTGACCGAAGATGCTCTCGCCCGTGAGATTGCTTGTGCTGACAAGGGTACACGCCGGGTTGCAACCCGAATAGACGTACACTTGGCTGGGCAAGCTGAACGACGGGCCGAAGAGGCTTGTTGTAACGAGGTTGCCGTGGTTGTCAATGTCGACGCCGCCGTAGTACGGGTCAACGTAGCCGGTCGTGACGACGCCGCCGCCGCTGCAGCCGGCGAAATAGATGAGAACCGCAATCCCGGACGGATCGATCGCGCTCGCCCAGCAGTCGCCATTAGGCGCCATCGCAACGCCGGCGACTTCTTCCATGCTAGAGTTGGTGAGATTGGTCGAGCACGTGCCGCTGGTGAGCGTGCAAACCGACACGCTGCCGGGTGCGCCGCTGCTATCGAAGATATTGCCGACGGCGATATTTCCGGTCGTTGCGCTGACGGCCGACGCATCAGCTGCCTGGCCGAACGGGTCGGTGATCGTTCCGAGCAATGGCCCGCACATGCCGGGGCCGTAGACACTTACGCCGGAAAAGGCGTCGGGGACCATAAGGTTGCCTGAGTTGTCAACGCCGAAGCCATTGACAGACGATGTCGGGCTGACGGTGCAAGTCGACGGGCCGTTACCACTGTTGTTCTTCGGAAAGCCATAGAGGGTGCTGCCGGCAAACGTCGAGACGTAGATGCCTTGCATCTGCGCCAGCGTGGCAATCGGTCCACGCATCGGCTGGAGCTTGGTTGGCATAAACCGCTGGGGAATGACGTTGGCGGCGATGCCGCGCATGCCTTGAGCATGACCCCGGGTGTTCGCCCCGACGGAAGGCACCGAGGAGCTCGGCGACGATGTGTTGCCCGAGCAGCCGGCGAGAAGGCTTACAGCGACTGTGGTACACAGTGCTGCGGAAAACAAACGCATTTGGGGGTTCTCCTATCGTGTCGTTCGTAGCAAAAAGGTACGCCATTCTCGGAGGGCGTGCCTAGGGTAGGCTCGCTGGGTTCGCGAGCGGGCGACGCCTCCCTGTTGAGAAATTTCAGCCGCTATCGAAAGGCCGAATAAAATACGCTCGAAGCGCGAAAATGTGCTCCAAAAGCCGATACTTTGGCTCGATGCGCAACTCCTCAACGCTTTATTTGGCTGCTCTCTACCCCTACCAAGTTTCGGAGGCGCGTTTCGTTTTTCTCGCTAAAGATGACCAGAGTTATCTTTATTGAGACGGAAAGCCCATCGCGCGGAGAGTGGACACCAAGAAACTTCCTCTCCAACCGCATCTGGGACTCCTATTCTCGGTCCTATCGAGGGGCCACCAGAGGGGATCACATCTGTTCCCCCTCTGGTAGGTTCCGCCAGGTCCGGAGTAGGTTTTGTACTGATGCGTTCCGGCGGTGCACAGATATTCGCCGCCGCACGAGCCGTCGTTGCCGCTTTTGATGACGTGGATTTCTTTCTGTGTTGCCTGTTAGGCAATTTCTAAAAGGTTTTACCACCCGACGATGCTACTGGCATTTCCGACGAGTGCGACGATTCCGGCCATGAGCGGTGACGCGACGCTGGCGCCGCAGGCCTCGACCCAGCCGCTGCACCCTGAGCCCTCCAAGGCGCAGATGGTGCCACCGCACGGAGATCACCGGCCTCCGACCCCACGACCTTCGGCATACGATGACCAGTCACGCGATCACGGCGGCCTCTCGCCGATAGCCGTCGCGCGGCACCTAGGACACGGCAAGACGCGCATGACCCTCGACCGCTGTGGCCATGGCGGGGCCATCAAAAGGAGGCAGCAGCCGTCCTTGAGCGTCGCTTCGGCCAACGTCAACGCCGCGGATCCACAAAATAGGCGGTAGTATAGGTTGTCGCCCGATGACTGAGCTCGCCTACGGCGATGAAAAAAGCCTTAACCTGTAAGGCTTTTTGATGGAGCGGGCGGCGGGAATCGAACCCGCGACTCTTGCTTGGAAGGCAAGGGCATTACCATTATGCAACGCCCGCGACTCTGGGCAGGGCTGGATTTGAACCAGCGTAGCGCTTTCGCGCGCCAGGTTTACAGCCTGGTGCCATTAACCACTCGGCCACCTACCCACGAAGACTTTGAACGTGGCTGACCTGGGTACGATACTGCAGCTATCCGCTCCTCGGCAAGGTTATGCCGGTTGATCCCAAAGGGGTCCTCATGGCCTTCTCATGTGCCCCCAACGCGGGTACCTTACCATGGAAGCCATAGCAAACTCGCCTTCGCCTTTTGGAGTTTGGACAGGAATGGCGCGCCCAGCGGCTCTTGCGATCACCGCCCTCGTAGGGCTTCTCCTTACTGGATGCAGTGCGGCATTTGGTCAGTTCGGCGTTTCACTTCCCGCTGCCGGCGATGACGTGCAGACCGTTAGCGACGCGGCCGATTCCCTCGTCGCCCATCGTGGTTCCGCGACGCAGAACGCCAAGGCGGCCATCGGCGTCACCGACGCGCTAGGCTCGATCGTCCGCGACATCAGCAACGACGAGCACGTACTCTCCGGCGGGACGCACCCGGCCAAAGAAGTCGCGCGAGTACGCCGAGTCCTCTCGCAATCGCAGCTGGTGCTGCGCCCAAGCGGTGGCGGCGTCTCGGGATACTGCCAGAGTTCCGCAGGCTACAGCCTCAAAGGAATTCCCTCGCTTGATGAAACCTTCGGTTGGCAGAGCGGCGCGTACTCGGGCGGCGCGCGTGTGACGGGAGACCACGGATTTTCAACGTGGTCCGCAAATGCGATCGGCGAAGCCGTGCAGGCTCCGATCGGTGGACTCTCCATCGTTCGCAGCGCCGGCGCGAGCTGTCCGATGCTGGCGCCCACGTTCTCCGTGCGCGGCGCGACGGCAGACAACGCGTTTTCGATTCCAATCATGATAACGTATCGTCACGGAACGGTGTGGAATATCAGCGTGAGCAATGCAAGGTTTGCCGGCGGAGAAAGCCTCGACGTGGCCATGTCTTTTGGCCGGCCGCAGTCGATTATCGGCACGATCGCAAATGGCAGTACCGAATTAGCGACGTTCCATACGAACGCCTCCGGCGAAGGCACCCTCACGATCACGAGTACCGGCGCGCAGTACGCGATCGCCGACTGGATCGTAACCGCAACACCGTAGCGCGCGTCCTGTTTCTAGCGCCGTCATTGCGGAGAGAAATCTTGCATCTTCTTCGCGCCGACTGCCATGCGTATGGCACACACAAACCATAGCATCTATGCATGAATGCGAAGAAGTTTCGCGGATGGTGTACGAACGGTTGTGGGAACGAAATAAAGCGCGGCGCGACAAAGTATTGCTCGTTTAAATGCCAGCATGATTTTCACTTTCGAAATCGGGCCGAGCTACTCGAATCTGGATCGTACCCTTTTGTTCACCCGACCACGTTCTTGCGGAGATACCTGATTCGCCGTCTCGGCGAGCGCTGCAGCAGATGCGGCTGGACGGAACGACACCCAGCGACGAAGAAAGTCCCGATTGAAATCGAGCATATCGACGGCAACTGGGAAAATAATCGCTTGACCAATTTAACGCTGCTCTGTCCCAATTGCCACTCGCTTACCCCGACCTTCCGTGGCCTTAACCGAGGACGAGGTCGAGCCCATCGCCCGGGTGGCCGCGCCAACCAGATTTCAAATCCCGCATCAAGCTCGGTACAAGACCTCCGCGACCTCAAAAGGTAATTCGGGCGTCATCGATGCAGTTGGAGTTGTTGACGCGCGCCGACGTAGCTCAGCTGGTGGAGCATCACACTTGTAATGTGAGGGCCGTGGGTTCGAGTCCCACCGTCGGCTCACTCTTTATTGCTACATCCGGAGATTAATACAATGCCTCGACCGGTTCATTTCGAAATCCACTCCGCGGATCCCGAAGCGGCGGCCGCGTTCTACACCTCGGTCTTCGGATGGAAGATATCGAAGTGGGACGGACCAGTTGAGTACTGGCTCGTTCAAACCGGTGAGGAGGGCCGCGGCATTGACGGCGGCATCGTGCGGCGTCAAGGCGACGCGCCGGCCACCGGGGCGGCGGTCAACGCCTATGTTTGCACGATTGGCGTAGAGCCGCTCGATGAGACGCTGACGTCAATAACCGGCAACGGCGGCGAGATCGCCGTTGCAAAGCACGAAATCCCGGGCATCGGAATGCTGGCATACGTCAAAGACCGCGACGGGAACATCTTTGGAGTAATGCAACCGGTATAAGCGCGACAATTCGTCATGCAAAAAGTTAGTCCCAAATGGGAGCGCGGCGGCCTCGTACTCGTTTGCGAGCGCTGCTTCAAAGAGCGCATTCCCGAAGAGGATCCAGAGACCGCGCAACGCATCGGCGACTTTCATCTTCGCGACTGGCTTAAGGAACAGCTCAAACAAGATGGGCACTGGGGCGCGATTCGCGCGGTAAGTACGAGCTGCTTAGACGTTTGTGCGCGGGAGCGCGTCACGGTCTGCATCGAGCCGCGCGACGGCGAGCGATCGGTGATTGTTCTCGATCCGCTCGCCGAACGCGAAGAGCTTTATAAGGCGATCGTCGAGCAGCTTGGCTACTGAAACTCGAACTCGGCCAGATTCTTTTCGATCTTCCGCTTGACGCGCTGGAGCGCGTTGTCGATCGATTTGACATGACGGCCTAAGTCGCGCGCCATCTCCTGATAGCTCTTGCCCTCCAGATACGACTCCAGCACCTGCGATTCGAGCTCGGAGAGATTCTGGCGAATTCGCTGGCGGATATCGTCGGAGACCTCCTGCGTTACGACCAGTTCTTCTGGATCGGAGGTCTTCTGCGAAGCCATCACGTCGAGCAACGTGCGCTCGCTGTCTTCGTCGTAGATGGGTTTGTTGAGCGAGATGTATTGGTTGAGCGGGATGTGTTTTTGGCGCGTCGCCGTTTTGATCGCGGTGATGATCTGGCGCGTGATGCAAAGTTCGGCAAAAGCGCGGAAGCTCGAAAGCTTGTCGGCCTTGAAGTCGCGTACGGCCTTGTAAAGGCCGATCATCCCTTCTTGGATGATGTCCTCGCGGTCGGCGCCGATGAGAAAATAGCTCTTCGCCTTAATCCGAACGAAGTTTTTGTACTTATTGAGAAGGTACTCCATCGCGAGATTGTCGCCGGTCTTCGCGATAGCCACCAGGTCTTCGTCAACGCGCTGCTGGTATTCCACTCCATCCGAGACGGGATGGGTCATTGCCATATTTTTGTCTGCCTCGTGAGTAGACGTGCCGCATGCGCAGGCCTGAGCCCGTCGGCACGGCACGTCGAGGCTTAGTATATAGGAGGGTCCCCCTCCCCCGTCAAGGACGAGGCGAGCATGCGTTGCCGAAGAGCCTCAAAAATGAGGATGCCGGCGGCGACCGAGGCATTGAGAGAAGCAACCCGACCAAGCGTTGGAATCCTCACCAGGAAGTCGCACTCGCGCTTGACCAGCGGCGCAAGCCCGCTTCCTTCGCTGCCGAAGACCAGCGCAAGATCCCGGTTGAGGTCGGCCTTCCCCAGCTCAATTCCGGCTGCTGAGGCGTCGGCCCCGACGACCCAGATGCCCGCCTTCTTGAGTACCCTGATAGTACCGGCGATATTAGCCACTCGGGCGATCGGCAGGTAGGCCGCGGCCCCGGCGGCCGCTTTACGGACCGTTGCGTTGATCCCCGCCGAGCGGCGCTCGGGCAATACGAGGCCGTCGGCGCCAGCGGCCTCAGCCGTTCGGACGATCGCGCCGACGTTATGGGGATCGGTCAGATGGTCGAGCACGACCACCATGCGCGGCGAGCCATCGGCACGCTGACACGCCAGGACATCGCCCAACGACGCATACGGAAACGGGGGCGCGGTCGCGATCACTCCCTGGTGCGCTTTAAAGGGGACGCGATCGAAGAACGCGCGCTGCTCGAAACGAACCGGCACGTTGCGCTCTTTCGCTTGCGCGAGAAGTACCCGCAGCGCGCCGTCCTTCGTGCGATCCGCCGCCACCGCGATTGAACGCAGCCGCTCGCCGGCCAGCAGCGCTTCTTCGACCGCGTGAATTCCGTAGATCAAATCGTCGAAGTCCAGCATGATCCGCGGGCCTCGCTGTCTCTGCCCACGGCGGCCCTTCGACGAGCTCACGACGTCGTCCAACTGGTGCCCTCTTTTGTGTCGTGCAGTTCGACGCCGCATCGCTGTAAGGCATCGCGGAGTCGATCGGAGGCGGCCCAATCCTTCGCGAGACGAGCCTCAGCTCGCATCGTAATGACTCGTTCAATCGCTGGGTGCGGTTGCAGGCCCTCGAGCTTTCCGGCGGCGCCATCGACACCCTCGGCTTCGAGCGCCGCTTGCAAGCGTTGCACGAACTGCTCGGTAAGTTCGGCGACCGGCTCCTTCAACCACGAAGCGTTTGGCTCGATGCCAAGGATCGTCAGCCAATAGTGTAGCCGCTCAAACGGTGCGTTTGCGGCAAACTCGTAGAGCACTGCGAGCGCCGCGGCGGTATTCATGTCGTCGTCGAGAACGGCTTCCATCCGCTCGTCGAGCGGCGACTGTTGCGCCCGCGAACCCGCGTCGCGTTGCGCCGCCGCGAATCGATAGGCGGTCTTGATCTTGCTCAGGCCCAGCGCCGCCGCGCCAATCGAGTCTTCGGTAAAGTTCATCACTTTGCGGTAGCCGGTCTGCAAAAAGAGCCAGCGAATCGCCTGCGGATCGTGGCGGAGCAGCATGTCCGAAAGCGGTTCGAAGTTTCCAAGCGATTTTGCCATCTTGCGGTTGTCGAAGAGCAGCAGTCCGCCGTGCACCCAGAAGTTTGCCATCGGCGGATGCGACATCAGCGGCTCGCTCTGCGCGATCTCGTTCTCGTGATGCGGAAAGATGAGGTCGGCGCCGCCGCCATGGATGTCGAAGCCCGCGCCGGGGGGATCGAGCAGCGCACGCGCCATCGCCGAACATTCAATGTGCCAGCCCGGGCGCCCATCGCCATTCGGTTCGAAGGGCCAACTCGGTTCGCCCGGCTTGGCAAACTTCCACAACGCAAAGTCGAGCGGATCTTCCTTATTTTCGTCAACCTCGATGCGGGCGCCGGCCTCGAGGTCGGCGATGTTCCGGTTGGCCAGGCGGCCGTAACTCCGAAACGTCGCAACGCGATAGTAGACCCCGTCGCGGGTTACGTAGGCGTGTCCGCCCTCGACGAGCTCGCGGATCATCTGCTGGATCTCGCCGATATATTTGGTTGCATGCGGCTCGAAATCGTACTCGAGGACGCCGAGCTTACGCATCGACTCCTTGAACTCGGCGTAGAAGTATTCGACGATCGCGTGGTAATCCTGACCGGTTTCGATTCCCGCTTTGATGCTGCGATCGTCGATATCGGTGACGTTCTGCACGTACGTCACGCGATACCGGCGATGGGCCAGGTACCGGCGCAGCACGTCGAAAAAAAGAAAGGAGCGCGCGTGACCGAGGTGGGCTTGCGCGGATGGCGTCAAGCCGCAGACATAGATGCGCACCTCGCCGTCGCGCAACGGCTCAAACTTCTCGACCGTGCGCGTTCGAGTGTTGTACAGTCTTAGCGGCACCGTTTCTTAGATCACCCAGCTCCAGGATTCTTCGCCGGTCGCTTCGCCCTGCTCGAGCTCGTTCAAGCGTTGTTCGAGCTGCTCGAGTTGGCGTTGCAACCGAACGATTGCATCGGTCGTCGGGTCGGGCATTTCGACCCGGGGGCGGTCCGAAACGACGCGAACCGGTTTGCCGTCTTGCGCTACGATTCGCGCCGGAACGCCGACGACGGTGGCATTGGCCGGCACGTCTTTCACAACGACCGAACCTCCGCCCACCTTTGCGTTATCGCCGAGCACGATCGCGCCGAGCACGCTCGCGTTGACGCCGACGGTCACGTTGCGGCCGAGCGTGGGATGGCGCTTGCCGTGCGACAGACTTGTGCCGCCAAGCGTTACCCCTTGATAGATCGTGCAGCCGTCGCCGACCTCCGACGTTTCGCCGATAACGACACCCGAACCATGATCGATGAAGACCCCCTTGCCGATGCGAGCCGCCGGATGGATCTCGACTCCCGTAAGGAAGCGCGCGATATTGGCCAAGAAGCGCGGCAGCAGCGGAATCCCGGCGCGATAGAGCGAGTGGTTAACGCGATGCGCGACGAGCGCATGAAAACCGGGATATGAGAGGACGACGTCGAGCCAGCCGCGCGCGGCGGGGTCGCGCTCTTGCGGCGCCCGCAGGTCGGCTCGTAACGTTTCGAACGCCTCGTCCATTTCCAACAGTGTAACCCGTCAATCTCAATCGAGGTGACAACCCGAGCATCCTTCGTCCTTCGTCCTTCGACTGCGCTCAGGATGACACGACTGCGCTCAGGATGACACGACTGCGCTCAAGGTGACGCAGGGAGGGTCAGGATGACAGCAGCGCCACGGCATAGGCGGCGATGCCGCTGCCGTCACCCGTATAGCCCAGGCCCTCGCTCGACTTGGCCTTCACGCTAATGCAGCTTTGGTCGATCTCGAGTCGGACGGCAAGATTCGCGCGCATCCAGTCGATGTGCGACGCGAGCTTCGGACGATCCACGACGATCGTCGCATCGACGTTGACGATCTCGAAGCCGGCCACACGCACGGCTGCAGCGCACTTCGCGAGCAGCTCCATCGAGTCGGCATCCTTCCAGCGCGGATCGCTCGCGGGAAAGCGAGTGCCCAGATCGCTCAGCGCGGCGGCTCCGAGCAAGGCGTCGGCGAGCGCGTGGGCGAGGACGTCGGCGTCGGAGTGGCCGAGCGCGCCACGTTCGAATGGAACGTGAACGCCGCCCAAAATCAGCCTGCGTCCTTCGACCAGCGGGTGTGCGTCGAATCCGTGACCGACGCGCATCATCCTTCGACAGGCTCAGGATGACGAGCAGTGACGGCGCGCGCGTTCAGAATCGTTTCCGCGCGGATGACGTCTCCCGGCAGCGTGACTTTGAAGTTCTCGCTAGTAGATGCGACGACGACCACGGATATGCCGATGCGTTCCAGCAGCGCCGCATCGTCGGTGACGGCAACGCCATCGAGCCGGCCATGCTCGTGCGCGGCCCGCAGTTCGGCCGTCATCGCGAACTGTGGCGTTTGCGCCGCCCAGAGCGTACCCCGATCGAGCGTCGCACCGACAATGAGCGAATCGCGATCGACGAGCTTAATTGTATCGACGACCGGCTCGGCCAAGAGCGATGCGCGCCCCACACGTACTTCACGCATTCCGGCGCGTACGTCCGCTGCCGTGACGAGCGGGCGCGCACCGTCGTGAATCAACGCGGCTTCGCAACGGTCGCTCAGCGCCATGATGCCCTCTCGAGCGCTATCTTGGCGTAACAGCCCTCCGCGGACGACGCGTTGCGTGAGTTTGGGCGCGAGGCGAAAGGCGAGCTCGCAGAGCGGCTCAATGGATTCGGGTTCCGTCGCAATGACGAGCTCCGAAATTTCCGGCATCGCCGCAAACGTTTGAATCGACCATCCAACCATCGGCACTCCGGCCAGTTCGATAAACTGCTTCGGCCTCCCTAAGCGCAGGCCGCGTCCCGCCGCGACGATGACCGCACCCCATCTCACGACGTCGCGCCTTCACGTTTCGGGCGCGCAAAAATCATCCGGCCGGCCACCGTCTGAAGCACGCTCGTAACGACGACATCCGCCTCCTCGCCGATCAAGCGACGCCCGTGCTCGACGACGATCATCGTGCCGTCTTCCAAATATCCGATCCCCTGATGCCCCTCTTTTCCCTCGCGGATTACCGCGACGTGCAGCTCCTCGCCGGGCAGGACGACCGGCTTGACGGCATTGGCCAGCTCGTTGACGTTGAGGACGGCGACGCCTTCCACATGGGCGACGCGATTGAGGTTGTAGTCGTTGGTGACGAGCTTCGCTCCTAGTTCGCGAGCAAGCCGAACGAGACGCGCGTCCACGTTCCCGGGCGCCATGTCGCTGTAATCCCGCTCGCTAATTTCAAAAACCGTCAGCTCCTGCAAACGCGTGAGTACGTCGAAACCGCGACGGCCGCGGGTTCGTTTGAGCGGATCGACGGAGTCGGCGATCGCCTGCAGCTCGCGTAAAACGAATCGCGGAACGATGAGCGCGCCGTCGAGAAAACCGCTCTCCAGGATCTCAACGATTCGGCCGTCCACGATCGCCGACGTGTCCACTAGCTTCGGAGCGACCGCCGACGTGTTGGCGGCCCCTCCGCGTGCCACCGGGACGATACGGGTTTTGGCACCGATCCGGGCTCCGAGATAGGCGGCGAAGATCGCCACGATGAGGTAGAGCACGATCGCGATATAGGTTCCGGCTCGGCCGATGTCGGAGATCAGTTCGAAGACGATGCCTTTGATCAAAAAAGCGATCAAAAGGCCGACGACGAGCCCAACCGCGCCGCCCGCGATCTCGGCCGGCGTCAAGCGCTCCATCGCGCCTTCGGCCTGGCTGAGCTGGCCCTCAAAGAGCGCTTGAGCGAGCGGCGCGACCAGCGCGCCGAGCACGGCACCCGCGACGGGAGAACCGATCAAGAAGACGAGTTGCATCGTTTCGCTGGCAAAATGCGGCGAGAAAACGCTGAAATACGCCTCGCGGCCCAGCAAGAATCCGGTCACGCCGAAAACCACGACGAACGCGACGCGTAAGACCGTCCCCGCTAGATTACTTCCCGCTACTCGAATGTTATGAAGGCTCCGCAAACGTCATTGGCGAGAAAACGACCCCGGCGCGTTAGCCGTAACGCGTCCGCCGTCCGCTCGAGCAATCCCGTCTGTGCAAGTTGAGTTACGACGGGATCGTAAGTTTCGATCACGTCGATGCCGTAACGCTCTTTGAAATCCGCCAAGCGAACCCCTTGCACGGTGCGCAGGGCGAGCATCATTGCTTCCCCGAGCCGCCGCCGTCCTTGGAGGTGCTCGGCCTCCGATGGAATCGGCCGGCCCTCGCGCGCTGCCGCCACATACTCTTCGAGCGCCCGCGTATGCACGGAGCGCACGCCGTCGCGGTAGGAGGCGGCGCCGACGCCCAAGCCCACATACTCGCCATTGGCCCAGTAGTTCAGATTGTGTGCGCACTGGTGCCCGGGCCGAGCGAAGTTGCTGATCTCGTATTGGTGATAACCACTGGTCTGCAGAAGGTCGATGGCCAGGGCGTAGAGCTCTGCCTCGCGCTCGTCGTCGAAGAAGACCGCAGGCTCGCGCGAGCGCCATGCCGCGTACGGTGTATTCTCCTCGACCGTCAAACCGTACGCCGAAATATGATCGACCTGTAAATCCACGGCGCGGCGTAGCGATCGCTCCCAAGTCGCCGGCGTCTGTCCGGGCACGCCGTACATCAAATCGAGCGAGACGGAGTCCATTCCCGCGCCGCGCGCGGCGGCGACGACCCCTTCGACCATTTCGCCGGTGTGCTTGCGGCCGAGCGTACGAATCTCATCCGGCTCGAACGACTGAACGCCGATCGAGACCCGCGTGATCCCCGCTTGGTGATAGCCGGGCAAGTCGCCGTCGCGCACCAGCTCGGGATTGACTTCGATAGAACCCTCCGCCGTGAAGCCAAATCGATCTTGCAGTGCGCCGAGAAGCGCAACGATCGTCTCGCAGTCGTAGGCATTCGGCGTTCCACCGCCGAGGTAGAGCGTTGCGGCCGCCGCACGCGACTCGCGCGCGATTTCGGCCGAGAGCGCTTCGACATACCCGCGCGCCGCCGAATCACGCAGCGGCCACTTTGCAAAGTCGCAATAGGGACAGAGATACGCGCAAAAAGGTAAGTGAACGTATACGCCGAGCATCGCGGCGAGAGCCCTTACGTGGCCGCGAGTTGCGGTGCGATCAGCTCGCTGATTTTACCGACGACGTCGTGTTCGACTTCTTCGGCGGCCGCCTTGATGGCGTGTTTGATTGCATTGCGACTGGAACGCCCGTGCGTCACGATGCAGTTTCCTCGAAGACCGAGCAACGGCGCACCGCCGTACGTTTCGTAGTCGAACTTGCGGCGCAGGCGCTTTAAGGCGGGTGCCAGCATGTAGGTGCCAATTTTCGTGACGATATTGCCGCCGAGAAGCGCATCTTTCATCACTCGTGCGAGGTCGGCGAACATGCCTTCGCCGGTCTTGAGGACGATGTTGCCCACGAAGCCGTCGGCGACGATCACGTCTGCGGCGTTGTGGAAGAGATCGCGGCCCTCGACGTTGCCGATAAATCGAACGGGAGCCGCCTCGAGCAGACGCGCGGCTTCCAGGACGAGTTGGTTTCCCTTGCTGCGTTCCTCGCCGTTGGAGAGCACCGCGACGCGAGGCTCGGCGATTCCGAGCACGGCTTTGGCGTAGGCCGATCCCATAACCCCGAACTGCTCGAGCCATTCCGGACGGCAGTTGACCGTCGCGCCCGAATCGATGAGGATCGTTGGGCCGTTGAGCGCCGGCCAGACGGTCGCAATAGCGGGACGCGAGACTCCTTCGATCGTGCGGAGCTTGATAAAGGCGATCGCGACGAAGGCCCCGCTGTTCCCGGCCGAGACGACGGCATCGGCCTCGCCCTGCTTGACGAGATTCACGGCGACACCTAGCGAGGTGCGCTCGCACGAACGAGCCGCCGTCGATGGCGCGAGGTCCATGGCGATCGCTTCGGGCGCGTGGACCAGGGTGATGCGGTCGATAACGGGGGAAGGAAGTAGCGAGCGAACGCGCGCTTCATCTCCTACCAGCACGACCTCAACGTCGAACTCTTGCGCGGCGAGCAATGCTCCGGCGACAATCTCTTCCGGCGCGTGGTCGCCGCCCATCGCGTTGACTGCGATGCGCGCTCGCTTCACGGGAGCCGTCTTTGGGGGCCACCCAGGGAATCCTTGCCCCAGGTCATCCTTTCAATCCCCGTGCCTGCGCGAAGCGCAGTCCGCAGCGAGGCTCCTGAGCTTGTCGAAGAGCCGAGTCGAAGGCTCAGGATGACGATTTATCCTTGCCAGGGGTCTCAGCCGCATGGTACTATCTGCCGGCTATGGCGAAGCGCTGTGAAGTATGCGGAAAAGGACCCAAGGCGGGCAACAACGTCAGCCACGCTATGAATAAGACCAAGCGGCGCTGGCTGCCGAATCTGCAATCCGTGCGGATCGACGACCGTGGGGTGCACCGCACCGCCAAGGTCTGCACCAGCTGCTTGCGCTCCAAACGCGTCACCCGGCGCGCCTAAGAAAGCCGATTTAGTCAAGTTTTTCTGGGTTTGGGGAGGCGAAGTGATCCCAGCCCAAGCGATCGGCCGGCGCCCCGCGCCATTCGACGCCAGGCGCTTTTCGTAAAGCCCCAACTCGCAGCAGCTTCTTCTTAAAGCGCTTTTCGTAACGGCCTGCGAGGTAGCGGAACGCGCGACTCCGGATCGTCACCAATAGTTCGAAATCCTCACCGCCGCCGAGCGCGAACAGCTCCGAGTCTTCGCCGACCCGCTGCGCAGCCTCGCGAGCACAGTCGGCAACTGGTATGGCCTCGAGAACCGCACCGCAATCGCTCGCGACACAGAGGCGCCGCGCGTCGATCGCGAGCCCATCCGAGCAATCCATCATCGCCGTCACGTTTGCGCTCGCCCCCAGAAAGCGGCCTTCCGCTATTCGTGGAGTGGGGCGGCGAAAGGCTTGCAGCGCCGCGTCGCTGTTCGCGCCGTCGGCGAGCCCGCGTTGGTTTGCAAGTTCGAGTCCCGCGCGTGCTGCGCCGAGCGGCCCGGTCACCGCCAGCACGTCCCCGGGTCCGGCTCCCGTGCGCGTCTTGATGCGCGAGTTGCGTACCTCGCCGACGACCGTAACCGAGAGCGTCACGAGATCGGAGCGCGATAGATCTCCGCCGGCGATCGTGATTCCAAAGCGCGCAGCCGCGGCGGCGATTCCTTGGTAGAGCTCCACGATCTCTTCGTGCGCGTTGGCTCCCGGCACACCGAGGGCGACCGTTGCGAGAACCGGTCGTGCACCCATTGCGGCCAGATCGCTGAGCGCCGCCGCCATCGCACGCCAGCCGGCGTCTTCGAGCGACATCGTGTCGCGCCGAAAATGCACGCCTTCGACGAGCATGTCCGTCGAGATAACGCTGCGATGGGAACGCGAGGCCTGCCAGAGTGCCGCATCGTCACCGATCCCCAAGATAATGCGACGGTGTTTTTCCGCGTCATGCTTCGACAAGCTCAGCATGACACTGAGGTTGTTGACGATTTCGTCTTCGGTCACGCCAGAAGTGCACGGATCCGGCGCAGCGCGGCGGCGGGATCCGGCGCGCCGAAGACCGTCGCACCCATTACGAGCGCATCCGCGCCCGCCTCGACTAAAGCGCGCGCGTTCCCTTCACCGACTCCGCCGTCCACTTCGATCAAACACTCGACGTTGCATCCGTCGATCAACGCGCGGGCTTCGCGTACTTTTTCGATCGCGTGCGGGATGAACTTCTGGCCTGAGAACCCGGGATTGACGCTCATCACGAGCACCGTGTCGCAATTTTCAATGACGTCTTGCAGCATTCCGACCGGCGTCTGGGGACAGATCGCTATTCCCGCCTTCACACCGATCGACCGCAAATGCACGAGGAGCCGCTGCGCGTGCGGCGTAGCTTCCAGATGAAAGGTGATGCGGTCGCAACCCGCTTCGCGAAAATCGTCCACGTAGCGCTCCGGCTCGACGATCATCAAATGCGCGTCGAAGACGAGCGGCGACAACCTCCGCAGGTCGCCGATGATCTTCGGCCCCCACGTAATGTTCGGAACGAATCGCCCGTCCATCACATCGAGATGCAGATACTGCGCGCCCGCTTCTTGCACGCACGCGATTTGTTGCGCAATTCGCGCGAAATCGGCCGAAAGCAGCGAAGGCGCAAGGATCGTCACATCGACGCCGTTCGGCTGCACCCGATGAAAATCATTGAGTGGGCGAGGGAGAGGGCTTTGCACCGTAAACGCTCGGCGGTTCGGTTCCGAGGCGCGTCTCGCCGACGAGCGTGTTGTTGACGTACATGTCGAGCACGGACGTTCCGATCGCCGTGATGGTAAAGTCGAGCTTCTGGCCCGGCTCGGCAAAGGCATGATAGAGATCGTACTGACCCGTGGCGTCCGTGAGGGCGAGGCGGACGTCGAGCTGCGAGTCGGTGACGGCGCTGTCGGTTTCGGGAACCGAAACGAGCACGCGGGCCTGATGGATAATATAGCCCGATTCATTCGGGCCGGCGCTGACCTGCAGCGAAACGGGCTCGAACGATGCGATCTTCGCATCGGGCGCGGGACGCTGCCGCGCGACGACACCGTGCGCGGGCCCGCTCCCGCCCAGCGGCGTCCAAACGACCTGCCCGAGTTGAATGCCGATATCCGCGGCGACCGTCCGCGCTTGATCGATCGTCAATCCAACGAAATCGGGAACGCGTACGTTCGACCGGCCGCCTTGGCTTACGACCAGCGCGACGGAGTCCCCCTCGTGCACGCTGGTTATCGGCGGCGGGGCCTGCGAGATTACGTGTCCCCCCGGGATCACGTCGCTCTTTGCGTACGTTATTTTGCCGAGCGTAAGCCGGGCGCGAGAGAGATCGAGCTGCACTTCTCGCATGGACTGATAGCGCAAGTCGGGCATCAGACGCGCGATGATTCCGTCGCTCACCACGAATGAAACTTGACGTCCTTCGCGCACTTGATCGCCGGCTTGGGGGCGCTGCATGATAATGACGTCTTTGGGATAGCGATCGCTCGACGTGTGGTCCACGACGGCCGAGCTAAGCTTCAATCGATCGACCTCGGCGTTGGCGTCGGCCAGCGTTTGCCCGACAAATGAGGGCACGGTCACCGTTGCCGACGAGGGAATCAAGAAGTCGTAGATCTGGTGCCCAAACCAGACGACCAACGCGACGAAAATCACCAAGACGATGGTAGCGGGCTTCAGGAAAGCGCCTCCATCGGGACGCGGCTAAAGTCGAGATTGCTAAAAACCCGTTGCGCGTCTTCATGCTCGTCGAGGGCCTCGAGAAAGGCCAGCGCAGCCGCAAGCTCGTTACCGTCGCGCTCGATTTTTGTCTTCGGGCGCATGCCGAGGTACGCGTCTAAAATTCGTGCCGATCGCGTGCGAAGGGCATCGCGCACGCCGGCCAACATCGTCGGTTGCGTATAGATGACGGCGACGTCCGCATCGTACTCGATGTCCTCGACCCCATCGACGAGCGCCTCCTCCATCACCGCGTCCTCCGATTTACCGCCTGGATCGAGTTCGATGATGCCGAGCGGGTCGAACATCCACGCGACGCTGCCGGTCTCCCCCAAGCTGCCCTCATGTCTGCTGAACAGAAAGCGCAGCTCTCCGGCGGTTCGGTTCCGATTGTCCGTCGCGGCGTCGATGACGACGGCCAGGCCCGCCGGACCGTATCCTTCGTAACGGATTTCCTCGATTTCGCGCTCTTCGTCCTGTCCGCCGGCACGCGCGATGGCCCGCTTGATATTCTCTTGCGGCACGTTGAACTCGCGCGCTTTCTCGACGGCGATCTTCAGCCGGTAGTTGGCTTCAGGGTCGGGAGAGCCGCCTTTTGCCGCAAGGATGATCTCTTTGCTGAGCTTCGTAAAGAGCGCGCCTCGCTGCGCATCAACCTTGCCCTTTTTTAGCTTGATATTGTGCCACTTGGAATGTCCCGACATTTAACCCAAACCTCTCAACCTAGCGGCTTCGCTAGCCCGGACCGATTATCCAGGTCGGGAACCACATCCGCTGATGCCAAGCGTTCCACGCAATCGGATGCGCCGCCAGAATCGGATAGAAATAGATAAAAGCCCCCGCCGCCGCGGCGACGTAGGAGCCGACCGCCAAGCTCCCGAGCCACTGAAGATTCTGCCTGCGCCGCAACCACAACCAGGCCCGCTGTAAGAAAATCGCGTTGCACAGACAGATCAGCGGAATGTTCACGTAAAAATGATAGGCAAAGATCAGGCGGGGCGACCCGATCCAGGGCAGCCACTGTAAGAGGTAGGTGATCACGATCAGCGCGTAGCCTTTGTTCCGTTCTCGCCACGCCAGCACGCCGACGAACGGCACGCCGAACAAGCCGAACCACAGAATGATCGGGTTCGGCAGCGAGGTAATCTCGTAGACGCAGCAGCCCTTCTCGTCGCTGGGATTGTTGCGGTGATCCTGATAGAAATACGCGACCGGGACGTAATCCAGCGGCCACTCCCACCACTTCGAGGAGTACGGGTGCGTAGCCACGAGGTTGTGATGATACTCATACATCGTGTACTGTCGATAGACGACGTCGTTGACGTTGTGAACCTCGCCCGGATCGGGAGAGTGCCGCACGAGATCGGGCACCCACGCCAACGCGTACACCGTGGCGCTCACGAAGAGAATCGTCGCCAGCGCGCCGTCGATGCGGAAACCGCGTGGATTACCCCAGAGCGTCGGCCGCATGTTGAAGAGATACCGTTGAAGCCAGACGGCGCTCAACACGACAAAGCTGACGCCGAAGCCCATCACGCCGTACCACTTCGAGCTCACCAGCAACCCGAGTGCGACGGTAAAGAGAATCAGCCAACGCCGCGAGGTATGCCCATTCTCAACGGCGGTCGTACTACGATCGCGAATTTCGTCGTCGGCATAGGTGACGCTGCCTTCGGGCGTATCGTACTTGACACTACCGTCGCGTGAGTATTCGATCGTCAGCGGATCGTCGCGATAGATGAGCGTGCCGCCCTTGCTCTGCGAAAGCTCACCGCGCGTAATCTTTCCACGCGAATCGATGGTTCCACCGTCGGCCGCGAGGAGTAACGTACCCGCGGCATCGCGCAACGCATACGAGCCTTCGGCGTACGAAAGCTCCCGGCGGGCGTCGCCGAAGAATCGCACAAAGAGCACGTAACGCACCAAAAGGTAGATCCCGCTCGCGCAATAGAGCGTGACGACGACCGTGGCAGCCGTGTCGAAGTGCCACAGCACACGTCCGACCGAAGCGATTGCCAGCCCGGCGAGCACTGCTCCGGCGGAGCCGGCGGCAAGAGCCCACGTGGGAACGGCCACGTGCGCCCGCTCCCCGACCTGCGAGTTGATCCAGAAACGGTAGAACGCATAGACGGCCAAGGTCGCAAAGAAGACGACGAAGCCTTCGGGCGTCGCGATTCGAGATTGCACGAAATGCATGCCGTCGAAGGTCAGCAGCAGCGCGGTGATCGTTGCAAAGAGCGTCGAGCCGGTGATGCGCTTTGCAAAAACGTACAGCAACATGACGACGAGCGCGCCGAAAATGACGTCGAGAAAGCGCCAGCCATATGAGTTGTCGCCGTTGGGCATGTGCCCGACCAAGGCATTGAGGCCCGCCCAACCGCCAAGCCCGTGGCCGTGAGACATCCCGCCGAAGAGCATCACGGAGAGCGTTATCAGAAGCTTGGTGAGCGGAGGATGTGTATTTTCGTAGATACGAAGGTTCTGCAGATACTCTTCGCCGGCGCGCGCAAAGTAAATTTCGTCGAATACCTTATCGGGCGGCCACCAATAACCGATGAACGACAGAATGAAGTTTCCGACACCTAGCGCCGCGACGATCGCATAGTCGAGCGGAGCGCGCATTGCGGTCAAACCTTCGCGAGGATCGAACCAGTGGCGCAGGGCGGGGAGAATTGCCGCGCCGGTTTGCGGCTCCGGCGCAGGCTCCGGACTCGTCGAAGGCTTGGCCGGGCGCAACTCGGGACCGCCTAAGAACTGGTAACCGAGGACGAAGAACGTGCCGACGGCAAGCAGCGAGAGGAGCGTCGTCCACAGACCCCAGAGGTTCTGGGCGTTGACGCCCGGCGTGCTGCTGGTGACCGCATGCAGGTATTGCAGGCTGTATAAGAGGTTCGCGAACAGCACGATCGAGAGCGCAATCGCTCCCCAAAAATAGCGGCGCGCAAACGGGATGCACGCGATCGTAAAGAGCAGGCCGTTGAAGAGATAGCGCTCGTGCATGCGCGTCGCCAAGACGAAGAAGGCGAGTGTGGCGATCGCGCAGCCTTCGAGCAGTGCCACTGAGGTGCGATCCTGGACGTAACGCCAAACGATCAGGGCCAACGCGGCCACGACCAGCAGCAGGCCCCAAGCATACTGCGGAAGGCCCAGGATATATTGGTTGTCCGACACCCACATGGTGCCGCGAAGCGCCCATAGGTTGAAGGCGTTGACGGTGTTGTACTGATAGACGCCCGAACCATAAGCGTATTGGTTCCATAGCCAGCCGAACGCTGCCACCGGGTTGCTGGGGTGAAACGGCTCGGTGATGAGCAACGCGAACGCCAGCGCACTGGCGACTCCGATCGCCGTCGCAACGATTCGCTCGCGGCGGCGTTGCGGGTCGAGGAACGCAAATGCGACCAGAAGCGGCAAAAGAACCGCGGCCTGCGGTTTAATCAGCAACGAATACGCGAACGAGAGCCACGCCAGCACGATCCAGGCGAGGTGCGCGCGCGATTGCGGCGCCGCGTCCTCGCTGCACAAGAGCGCGTAGATTGCCAAGAGCGCCAGGCCTCCCGAAATCGAATCCACTTGTCCCCACGACGCGGAGATATAGATCGTCGCCGGATTGAAAAGATAGAAGGCCGCCACACCGAAGGCCACGGCCGCACCGGCGAAGCGTCGAGCGATCGCGTAGAGCAGGAGGCCGACTCCGAGATCGGCCAGGATTGCCGGCAGCTTGACCAGCAGACGAAGGATCGCGTAGCCGGCGTCGTGGGAAGCAAAGAATGCGTGCCAGAGCCGCCCGACAATAGCGAGAACGTAGAAATAGCCGGGCGGATAATCGGCAAAGCCGACGCTGGAATAAAACGATGCGAAGCCGTGCGCGCTCAACGAGAGGGCCCAGGCCACGTACGTGTTGATGTCGGTCTTGAAGCCTTCGTTATTCACGAAGAACAGCCGCACGAGCAATCCCACGAACAGCAGCGCGGATAGCCCCCACGCTTCCAAGTGAGCCCGGGCCGGCGCGCGCGTCATGCCGCCGTGAGACCGAGCGTGGCCGCCAAGAACTCTCCGAACTCTCGATTGGGATGGCGCTCGATCACGCCGACGTGCTCCGCCGCCTTTTGTGTGGCCGCTTCGCGAGCGCCGAGTCGATCGAGCGCCTCTACGACCCTCGCCACGGCGGCATCGTCGAGCGAAGAACCGGTTGCATAGGCCGCAGCTACCGCGGTGCGCGCTGCCGATGGAGGCTGCGAAATAGCCCAGACGACGGGAAAGGTCCATTTTCGGCGCGCGACATCGCTGCCGGCCGTTTTGCCCGTCTCGTCCAGAGTCGAACCAGATTCCGGCGACGTCATCCCGAATTTGAAAGGCCATGCCATAGGCACGCCCAACGGCGCCATAGGCTTCGATCGTCGCCGCATCGCAGCCGGCCGCGAACGCGCCCAAACGACACGACGCATCGAAGAGCTGCGCAGTCTTGCACTCGATCATGCGATAGTAGCCCGGCCTGTCCACGACTCGCTCCGTCTCGAAATCCAAGTCCAGCGACTGTCCCTCGCACATCACCGCATGCGCCTCGTGGAGGAGCGCGATCATTTGTAAGACTCTGGCGGCATCGAGATACGTGGCCGCATGCTCCAAACTCAAAAAGCTTAGCGCGCACATCGCATCGCCGGCATTGATCGCGGCAGCGACGCCGTACTGACTCCACAACGTCGGGCGCCCGTGGCGCAGCTCGTCGCGATCCTCGATATCGTCGTGGACCAGGGAATAGTTGTGAAAGATTTCGACTGCCACCGCCGCATCGAGCGCGCGCTCGAGCGGAGCACCCTCGCCGGTTGCCACGCGCATGACCATTTGAGGACGTAAGCGCTTGCCCCGGCGCGCCGGTCCATACCCGCCGTAACCGAAGTGCCGCAAAAGCATATCGGAGATCTCTTCCGATCCCCGATATCCGGTAATCCGCTCTTCGAGGGCGCTTTCAAAGCGCTCGGCAAGGTCGGTCGGGCTATGCAGAGGCTGCGAGCTCCTCCATCCGAGCCTCAACTTCGTCTACGAGCCAGCCGGGTGTCGAGGCTCCCGACATGAGCCCGGCCACTTCCACCTTCGCGAACCACTGTGGTTGCAGCTCGTCTGGTCCCTCGATATGGTAGGCGCGCGCGCCCCGCGATTCGGAGAGGTCGGCGAGATGCTTGGTATTGGCCGAGGTTTTTCCGCCGACGACGATCATCACTTCGACGTCCTTTGCCAGCCGAAGCGCCTCATTCTGCCGGTTGTGGGTATCGGTGCAGATCGTGTTGACTGCGCGAACCTCGTAGTACTTCGCCGAAAGCTCTCGAACGATCTCGGTGAATCCTTCGCCGGACCACGTCGACTGAACGACGACGCCGACTTTGCTGGAGCGCGGGAGTTTTTTCACGTCGGCGGAGCTTTGGATGCACCACGCGCCCGGCACGTGGCTCAACGTTCCCTTGACTTCGGGATGATTTGGATCGCCGATAACGACGATCTTGTAGCCGTCGCCTTTAAGCTTCTCGGCCTGCACGTGGATTTTGGTGACCATCGGGCAGGTGGCGTCGATGATCTCGAGCTTCTTCTCCTTGGCCTTTTCGAAAACGTCCACTGGGAGCCCGTGGGCGCGGACGAAGAGCGCGCCCGAGTCGACGTCGTCGACCGACGTTGCATTCTTCAGGCCGCGCGCCGAAAGCGATTCCACCATCTGCGGATTATGCACGACGTGTCCGAGCGTGGTCACGTCACCGCGGGAGGCGATCGCCTCCTCCGCCTTCTTTACGGTAATGGCAACGCCGAAGCAGAATCCTTGAACGGATGCCTTACGTATTTCCACCAATACTCCCCGCCAGCAGTTCGATCGTGTTCATTACCTCACCGGTAAACTTCGCCAAGTCCTCGCGCGTTGCTTTCCGGCCGGCCAGCGGCGAGATCGGCGGTCCGAAAGAAACGTCAATGCGGTTGAGGCGAAGCGCCCGGTCGCTGCCACGGATGAATGCGGGAACGACCGGCGCCTTCGCCAGCGAGGCCAGCAGTGCGACACCAGTCTGAGGCTGGACGTCGCCGGTGCGGTTGCGGGTGCCCTCGGGGAAGATTCCGACCGCCCCGCCTGCCTCCAAGACCTGAAGCGAGCGCCTGATAGCGGAGGTAGCGCTGCCCTTCCGGTCGACGGCGTAGGCGCCGAGGCCGCGAATCACCGCGCCGAGCACTGGGACTTCGAAGAGCTCTTTCTTGGCCATATAGCTGATGCGCCTCGGGCAAAGGCACCCCATGAGCGGCGGATCGAGATACGAAAGGTGGTTACAGGCCACGATGAGCGGCCCCTCAGCGGGAACGTTTTCCGCCCCGAAGACCCTCGCGCGCCAGAGCACGTGCGCGATGGTACGTACCGTTACTTTCGCCAAATCGTAGAACGCCGTGTTCATCCTTCAACAGGCTCAGGACAGGTTCACGGTAGAGGCCAGTTTGCAAATCTGGTCGACGACACCCGCTGCGTCGATGTCGCTGGAATCGATGACGTGCGCGTCGGGCGCCGCCGCAAGCGGCGAAACCGTTCGGGTTTCGTCGAGACGGTCGCGCTCTTCGATCTCCGCTGCCAGCTTGCGCGCATTTACGTTGATTCCCGACTCTTCGAGTTGCGCGCGCCGGCGCGCGATGCGCGCTTGCGGCGAAGCGGTCAAATAAATCTTCACGGGCGCGCCGGGTAAAACGACGCTGCCGATATCTCGCCCGGCCATCACGACGGGAGCGCCTTCCGCGATGCGGCGCTGCGCGCGCACCATCGCCGAGCGCACCTCGGCGTGCGCGGAGACGGCCGAAACGATCGCGGTGACCTCTCGGCTCTGCAGCGCGGCCTCGTCGAGCTCTTGGCCGCCCGCGGTGATTCGAAAGCCCAATGGAGCCGCCTGATCTAAATGCACTTCGATTGGTTGTGCGGCAACGAGCCGCGCAAGCGCCGCCCCGTTATCGACGTCGGTGCCCGTGCGCAAAGCGAGATACGCGAGCGCACGGTACATCGCCCCGGTGTCGAGATAGAGTACGCGCAAGCGCCGTGCCAAAGCGCGGGCGACCGTCGTCTTCCCGGACGCGGCGGGGCCGTCGATCGCGATCTGGAGCGGGGATTGCGAGCTCACCGGCGACGCTTAGCCGGCTTTCGCGCAAGGCCAAGCCGCCCCGCGACCTCTGCGAGCCGGCGGTCGCGTGTCGCGAGGTAGCCCTTGTAGCGAAGCGCGACGTCCAGATACGCCGCGTCGTACACGCTAAGGTCGAACCGATTCGCTAAGGCGAGCGCGCCATGAAAGGAAATGCGTTCGGACGAATCCGCCACGCGAATAGGTAAGCGAGAAAGCTTTGCTTGAATGGTTTGCGCCTCGACTTCGGTGATTCTGCCACGGCGAAGTGCGTTTCGCAGCCCGTTTTCCATCTCAAAGAGCCACAGCGCCGGGACCACAGCCCCTTCGGCCCTCACTCTTCTCAGCAACTCCAGTGCCTCGACGTCGCTCTCGTCGGCAATCGACCATGAGAGTGCCGCGGAGGCGTCTACGACCAGCGTCACTCGCGCCGCCCTTCGAGGATTAGCTCGCGCGAGGTCACCTTCCACGGCTTGCGTTCCTTGCTGCGTGCGACGAACCACTCGACCGCGTCATCGGCATCCTCGCCCGGCATTTCGACTGGCGCAAGCTGCGCCATCGGGCGGCCCCTCACCTCGATTATGATTCGCTCGCCCGTCGCAGCTCGACGCACGAGCTCGCCGAGCTGCGCGCGCGCATCGTAAATTCCAATCGCCTTCATATGACTAGTATACAGACTAGTCCATATCGCGGTCAACGCCCTCGGTCTATCGGCATACCCGAGAACTCTTCCCCAGGCGATGCCGCGCGTCCGAAGAACCTTCAGGAACGGGTGGCAAGAGCGCAGTCGGTCTATTTTTGCTCCGCCTGCGGCTTTGAATCGCCGCGGTGGCTCGGACGCTGTCCGCAATGCCAAGCTTGGAACTCGTTCGACGAACGCCCCTTCGCAGTCGCCCCGCGGGGCGCACGCGCCAAGCCGGCGGTCGCGCAATCGGCGGTACCCCGGCCTTTGCACGAGATCGGCTCGAGCGGCGTCACGCGCCTGCGGATGGGCATGCCCGAGTTCGACGCGGTCCTAGGCGGCGGAACCGTCCCAGGGAGTTTGACGCTCGTCGGCGGACCCCCGGGTGCCGGCAAGTCAACGTTGATGCTGCAGATCGCGGCGCGGCTTGCGCACAGTGGCGAAGTCGTCTACGTCTGCGGTGAGGAGTCGGCGGCGCAAGTAAAACTCCGCGCCGATCGCACGCTGCCCTCCGGGGCGGAGCCCGCGCTGCTCGTCTATCCCGAAACGAATCTACGCGCCGTCCTCGATCGATTGGAGCGGCAGAGACCGCTTGCATTGGTGATCGACTCGATCCAAACGGTCTGGCTGCCCGAATCGGAAGCCTATGCGGGCAGCATTACGCAGATTCGCGATTGCACGCAAGCGCTGATGGAATATTCAAAGCGCACGGGCTGCGCGACGTTCATCGTCGGGCACGTGACCAAAGACGGCGCCATCGCCGGACCGCGCCTCCTCGAGCATCTGGTAGACACGGTCTTGTATTTCGAAGGCGAGACGAACGGCGAGTACCGCATCCTGCGGGCGTACAAGAACCGCTTCGGCTCGGTCGACGAGATTTGCGTTTTCTCGATGCACGATTCGGGTTTACGCGAAGTCTCGAATCCTTCGGAGCTCTTTGCGGGAGCCCGCACGCAGCGTCCCAGCGGCTCGTGCGTCGTCGCATCGATCGTCGGTTCGCGTCCCGTGCTCATCGAGGTCCAAGCACTGGTCGGCGAAGCCAGCTACGGCACACCGCGACGCTTGGCCAACAATCTCGACCAGCAACGGCTCGCGATGATTCTCGCGGTATTGGAGCGGCGCGCGGGCTTTTTACTTGGGACGCACGACGTTTACGCTTCGGTGGCCGGCGGGCTGCGCGTCAGCGAGCCGGCGGCGGATCTCGGAATCGCCTTGGCTATTGCTTCATCGTTTCGCAATGCAGCGGTGCCGTCGCACATCGCCGTTTTCGGCGAACTGGGGTTATCCGGCGAGGTTCGTGCCGTCGGCGGGGCCGAGCGGCGCGAAGCCGAGGCCCGCAAACTCGGCTACACCCACGTGATCTCCCCGGCCAACACCGGCGACATCGTCGCCGCAGTCCAAACGGCGCTGGGTTAGTGTCCTTCGACGGAGCCCGTCCTGAGCGCAGTCGAAGGGCTCAGGATGACAATGCTCTTTGAGATCGTGCCGAATCTTTCGGAGGGCCGCAACGCGGCGACGATCGACGCGGCGATTGCGGCGGTCGAAGCGACGGGTGCGCGCGTCTTGAATCGGAGCAGCGACGCCGTCCATCATCGCAGCGTTCTGACGATCGCCGGGTCGGAAGCGGCGATCTTCGATGCGTCGGTCGCGCTCGCCGGCGTCGCACTCGAGCGCATCGACCTGAGGACCCACTCGGGCGTACATCCACGAATCGGCGTGCTCGACGTCCTGCCGTTCGTTCCGCTGCGCGGCGCGACTCTGGGCGACGCCGCCGCGCTGGCGCACCGCGCGGGAGCCGAAATTTGGAGACGCTACGGCATACCTTCCTTCTATTACGGCGCGGCGGCGCGAGCGCCCGAACGACAGCCTCTGCCGGCCATACGGCGCAACGCAGGCTGGCTGCCGGACGAAGGTAACGTTTCCCGCCACGCCAGCGCCGGAGCAATTGCGATTGGAGCTCGCGACGTCCTCATCGCCTTCAATATCGAGCTGGCTACCACCGATCTTCCAGCGGTGCGTACGATTGCTCGGGCGATTCGCGAACGCGACGGCGGCCTGCGCTCGCTGCGCGCCCTTGCCTTGCCGCGCGGCGACGATTGCGTGCAGGTCTCGCTCAACATTACGGACTATGCTGCAACGCCGCTCTATCGCGTCGTGGAATTGGTCCGCGACCTCGCCGCCGAACGCGGAATCGAAGTGCTTGGCTGCGAGCTTATCGGCTGCCTTCCCCTGGCCGCGGTCGAAGCTTCCGCGGCATATTATTTGGGAGTCACGACGCTTTGAAAATGAGAACGACGGTGTTAGCGCTGCTCCTTGGGCTTTGCGCGCCGCAGGCCGCGCCGGCGCAAAGTGGCCCGGGCGATGCCGGAATCTTCACGACGACCCTGCGCAACGGGCTGCGAGTCGTTGTCGTCGAGGACCCCGCGGCTCCCGTGGTCCAAACGGCTATGTGGTACGGTTTCGGTTCGCTGCAAGAGAGGCCGGGTAAGACCGGCTTGGCGCACGCGCTCGAACACATGATGTTTCGTGGAACCCCGGAAATCTCGTCGGGCGGCCTCGACGACATCGTTGCGCGTTTGGGCGCGCAGATGAACGGCGAGACGAACTACGACTACACACAGTTCTACTTCGAAATGCCGGCCGATAAGCTGGATGTGGCGCTCGCGATCGAGTCCAACCGGATGCAGCACGCGTCCCTCAGCGCCGCCGGCTGGGCGATCGAACGTAGCGCCGTTCTCAACGAAATCGACGGCGATGCCAGCTCGCCGTTCTTTAACCTGCTCTCGCGCGTTCGGGCCGCAGCTTTTCCCGGCCAACCGGCGGGCCGCACGCCGCTGGGCGAACGCAGCGACGTCGCGCGGGCGACCGTCGCGGATATCGCTCGCTACTACGGTGAGTGGTACGCGCCTAACAACGCGACGTTGGTCGTCGCCGGCGATGTCGACCATGCAGCGGCCTTTGCCAAGGCCGAGCGCTTCTTCGGTGCGATTCCATCAAAGAAGCTGCCGGTGTGGTCGGAACTCAACCCTAAGCCTGCGCCCGAAACGACCGTCGAAGCACAGTTTCCTTTTCCATTCGAGATTCTCGATCTGGCATACGCGATTCCCGGCGACACGCAGCGCGGAGAGCCGGAGATCAGCACGCTGGCAACCCTGCTCGAGAATCAACGTTCTCCTTTCTATAAGGCCCTGGTTCAGAGCAACATCGCGCTGGCGATCGAAACAGACGCCGATACCCAGCTCAAGGGCGGTCTGCTCCACGTCTTTATCGTTCTCAACCCAGGCCATGGGAGCAGCGAAGCCGCATCCGTCTTTACAACGACGCTCGATACCGTGCTCCGTAACGGTTTCGATCCGGATCTCGTCGTCGCGGCGAAACGCTTAACGATCGCGGAACGGCTTTACGATTCCGATTCTATCGACGGCATCGGCGATCTCGCCGGCTATACGTACGGTATCGTTCACGAAAAGTTGGCGGATGAGGACCGTCGCCTCGCGGCGCTAACCGGCGACGATCTCCTCGCTGCCGCGCGCAAATACTTGAGCCGTCCGACGGTCGTCGGCCACCTGAGTCCCAACGACAGTCCGCCGAAGGGTAACTCCCAGAAGAGTACTTCCGAAGCCAGCGACGATTTCTCCAAACGCATACCCAACGGACCAATCGTCGAACCGCGCTGGATCGCAAAGGCCGTCGCAACACCGACAACGGTGCGCAGCACGCTGGCACCGGTCGAGTTCACGCTGGCTAACGGGCTGCGCGTTATCGTACAACGCAAAACCGACCATCCTACGGTCGTCATCAAGGGTACGATTGCGAGCTCCCTTGCGTTCGAGCCGGTTGGGCAGGAGGGCGTTGCGCGGCTCGCCTCGGCCGTCGCCGATTACGGCAGCGCCGCGTACCCGTTCGCACAACGCCGCAAGACCACCGACGAGATGGGCGTCTTCCTCGAAACGGGACAAGATTTTTCGGCGACGGCGGAGACGCGCGATTTCGAGCGCATCGTGACGATCTTGGCCGATGGCGAAGCGCATCCGACGTTCGAGGATCCCTGGTTGAGCGTCGAGCGATCGCAGCTGGCCAATGGTTTGCAGTCCGAGGGCCAGATCTCCGGCGTGTTGATCGATCGCGCGTATAACCGCCTGCTCTTGGCGGGCGGGGATCCGGCTTTGCGTCTGCCGACTGCACAGAGCGTCTCCGCGATTACCCGCGCGGATTTGCTGGCATACGCCGCAGCCTATTGGCGCCCGGATCTTACGACGATCGCCGTCGTCGGCGACGTTTCGCCGGAGCGCGTGCGCTCGGCGCTCGAAGCGAGCTTCGGATCGTGGCGCGCCATGGGACCGAAGCCCGATCCGCATCTGATGGCGATGCCGCCGGCGTCGGGCGGCCACGACTATATCGGCACCGCGGCCAGTCAGGTCTTCATTCGGCTCGGGCAACCGGCGCTCTCGCGCTCGAACGAAGATTACGATACTCTTGCCGTGCTCAATCAAATCTTGGGCGGCGCCGGTGCGTTCGAATCCAGGCTCTGGCAGGAACTGCGCCAAAAGCGCGGCCTCGTCTACAGCGTCGACAGTTCCCTCGAAGCCGGCGCGGACCGCGGCGATCTGCGAGTTGAGCTCAACACTTCGCCGGAGCGCGTCGTTGAGGCCGTCGGCATCGTCCGGCAAGAGCTGCGCCACCTCCAGGACGAGCCCGTGTCGGCCACGGAACTCCAAGAAGCCAAAGTACGCCTGATCGGCAATGCGCTTTTGGAGGAAGCTTCAACCTCGGGGCAGGCCACACAACTGCTCGACATCGCGGTCCTTCATTTACCGCCTGACTACTACCGAACGCTCAACGAGCGCTTCGCGCGCATTACTTCCGCTGACGTGCAGCGCGTCGCCCGCGCGTATCTGCGGCCCCAGAGTTTGATCGAAGTCTATGCCGGCCCTTCGGGACCATGGGCGATGCACGCGCTGTGATCGAGACGATCAACCCGGCGACCGGCGAGGTACTCGAGCGCATCGCGCTGATGGGGCCCGCGCAGATCGAGATGAAGCTCGCGCAGGCTGCGCGCGGAGCGCTGAGATGGGGACGCGAGGATTTTTCCGGGCGCGCGAGTCTGCTGCGAGCGGTGGCCGCCCGTTTTCGCTTGGAACGCGAAGCGCTCGCCACCACTGCCGTGCGCGAGATGGGCAAGCCGCTCACCCAGGCGCGCGCTGAGATCGACAAATGCGCGTGGGCGCTCGAGTATTTTGCCGAGCATGGCGAAGCGCTTCTCTCGGCACAAGCTGCTCCGTCCTCGGCCGCGCGCAGCTATGTCGCGTTTCGGCCGCTCGGCGTATTGCTGGCAATCATGCCATGGAACTTTCCATACTGGCAGGTCATTCGCGCGGCCGCGCCGGCGTTGATGGCAGGCAACGTCGCCCTACTCAAGCACGCGACGAATACTACGCGTTGCGCACTTGAGATCGAACGCATCTTCAACGAGACCGGTGCGCCGGAAGGGTGCTTCGGAACGCTGCTGATTCCGGGAAAGGAAATGAGCAAGATCGTCGCAGATGCGCGCGTTGCCGCCGTTACGCTCACCGGCAGTGAGGACGCCGGCGTCTCGGTCGCGCGCGCGGCCGGCGAGAATTTAAAGAAGTGCGTACTCGAGCTCGGGGGGTCCGACGCATTTGTGGTTCTCTCCGACGCGGATCTCGAAGCAGCTGCGAAAACGGCGGTGACCGCGCGCTTTCAGAACAATGGCGAGAGCTGCATCGCGGCCAAGCGCTTCATCGTCGAGGACGCCGTTTACGACGACTTTCTGTCGCGCTTCGCGGAGCTGGCCGCCGCGCAAATCGTAGGGGATCCGATGGAGGAACGCGTGCAGCTCGGGCCTTGCGCGCGCTACGACCTTCGTAAAGCCGTGGACGAACAGATCTCCGGAACGATCGAGCGCGGCGCGCGCTTGGTTACGGGCGGACGATCGATCGATCGTGCGGGTTTCTTTTATGAGCCCACCGTCGTCGCCGGCGTTTTACCGGGCATGCGCATGTTCGACGAAGAGGTCTTTGGGCCGGCTGCAGCCGTCGTGCGCGCCAACGACCTCGAGCACGCGTTGGAACTTGCCAACGCATCGCGCTTCGGACTCGGCGCGAACCTATGGACGCGCGATATCGCGCTTGCCGAGGAGCTCGCCGGACGAATCGAAGCGGGCAACGTCTTCATCAACGGCATGGTGTCCAGCGATCCGCGCTTACCGTTCGGCGGCGTCAAGAAGAGCGGCTACGGCCGCGAACTCTCCTCGTTCGGCATCCATGAGTTCGTCAACATTCAAACCGTCTGGATTGGCGCAGCGGTCAGCGCGGCTCGTTCTTAACGCTGATCATAGCGTCGCCTCGCTTGATCGCGTCGAGCGCATCGAAACCTTCGGTCATCTGACCGAAGACCGTATACTGCCCGTTGAGGAAAGACGCGTCGTTGAGGCAGATGTAAAACTGCGAACCCGCTGAGTCGGGCTGGGAGGTGCGCGCCATTGCTACGGCTCCGCGCACGTGCGGCCGCGCGTTGAACTCCGCTTTGAGGTTGTAACCCGGCCCTCCCGTTCCATCGCCCTTCGGGTCGCCGCCTTGCACGACGAATCCAGGCTCTACACGGTGGAACTTAAGGCCATCGTAAAATCCCGCATCTGCGAGCTTCATGAACGCGGCCGAATGAAGCGGTGCGTCGTCGGGAAAGAGGTGGAAGACGATATCGCCGTGCGCGGTAGTAATTCGCATTTGCGAGCGACTCGCACGTTCGGCGTACTCTTTTAGTTCGGATGCTTGCGGCGGAGTGTTTGCCATGCGGCCTTTCTTCCCGCAGTCCGAGAACGAACCATTTCTTGGGTCGGCCGTTTGGGCACCGCATCCCCGGGTATACTTGCGGCGTTACACGTCAAAGGAGACAAGTACTTGAGCAAAGATGCGATAGACAAGATTTCCGACGCCATAAAGCATACCGTCAACGACATCAAGGACTCCGTTCACGAGGGCCAGCACCGCTCCGCAGCCGACATGGAGAAAGCCAAGCGAGAAGCGCTCGGCGACGAGCTTACGCCCTCCGAAAAGGTAGGCTCGGCTCTCAATGAGGCGAAGCAGCGGACGCAGGCAGAGATCGACGCTGCGAAACTCAAAATCCGCGACAACACCTAGCCGAGCGGGTTCAGCGCGGGACCGACAAGGAGCAGTATTCGGCGATCCGCGCCACTCCTTCGCACACGCGTTCAGCTTGCGCGACCCAGCTCAGGCGCAGCCAGCCTTCAAGGGACGTACCGAACGCGATGCCCGGAATCGCAACGACGTCGAAGCGCTCGATTAGGTTGTCGGCGGCCTCGACCGAGGTCATCCCATCGGGCAGTCGCACGCAGACGTAGAATGCGCCCTCCGGATCGACGAACCGCAAACGGCTGCCTTCCAGGATCTCGCGCACTCGAGCGCGCTGCTCGCGGTACCAGAGCGCGTGCTCTTGGAGATTGGTGGGAGAGCGAAAGATTTCCATCGCGACATACTGCGCAAACGTATCGGCGCAGGATGCCACCCAGGCATGCACCTTAATCGCTTGTTCAACGAATGCGCCCGGGCCGAGGATCCATCCCAGGCGCAGCCCGGTCAGGGCGTTACTCTTGCTCAGTGAGTTCGCGACGATCGTATGTGAATAGAGACTCGCGAGATCGGCCGCGTCGTTAACGAAGCGCTGCTCGCGGTAAATTTCGTCGTGAATCAGCCAGATCGGTTCGCCCCCGCGCCGCGATAACGCCTCGACGAGCGTTTCGGCCGCGCCGCGCGAGATGACGCGTGCGGTAGGATTGCAAGGCGAGCAGATCACGATCGCTCGCGTCCGTTCGCCTATCGCGGCGATGATTCGTTCGGCATCGAACGCGAAGTCGTCGTCGTCGAGCATCGAGACGATGCGCGCGTCGATTCCCTCAAGCGCCGCCATCTTGACGTACGACGGAAAGGCCGGCTCGACCACGAGCAGCTCGTCGCGCGACGGATCGAGCAGGGTCTTGAGCGTCACATACATCGCCTCTTGCGATCCGACCGTGATGCAAACGTTCTCGGCGCGGTCCATTGCGGGATAGGCGTAATGCCGCGCGATGAGCTCGCGCAGTTCGGGATCGCCCGCGTTGGCGGTGTACTTGACGCCGTTCTCCCTCACGCGCTCGAGCGCGCGCTCGAAATGCTCGACGCGCGGCAGCAGCGTCGGCTCGCCGAGTCCCAGATCGACCGACGTTGGGCGCTTCTTGGCGGCCAGCTGCCTGATCAGCGAGGGCGCAATCCCGAAAACTCGCGGATTCATACAGCCACCCTTCGACTGCGCTCAGGGTGACAAAGCGGGCGTGGAATCATACAGCCACGTCGTGGTCGCGCAGTGCTGCGTTGAGCGAGGTCTTGAGATCGGTGGATTCGTTTCGCGTGCCTACGATCAGCGCGCACGGCGTTGCGTACTCGCCGGCAGGAAACTGCTTCGGCAGCATGCCGGGGATCACGATGGCGCGCGCCGGAATGCGGCCTTTGCTGCGAACGGGCGCCTCGCCGCGCACGTCCACGATCGGAGTCGTGGCGGTTATGACGACACCGGCGCCGAGAACGGCCTCGCGCTCGACGCGCGCGCCCTCCACGACGATGCAGCGTGAACCGATGAATGCGCCGTCTTCCACGATCACGGGCGTGGCTTGGGGAGGCTCGAGAACCCCGCCGATCCCGACGCCGCCCGAAAGATGGACGCCCTTGCCGATCTGGGCGCACGAGCCGACCGTCGCCCACGTGTCGATCATACTGCCTTCGTCGACATATGCGCCGATATTAACGAAGCCGGGCATCAGGATAACGTTGCGTCCAAGAAAACTTCCGTACCGCGCGACGCCGGGCGGCACGCAGCGGACGCCGAGCCGCTTGTAGTTACGCTTCACGGGCAGCTTATCGTAATAAACCAGCGCGTCGCGGTCGCGATCGCCCATCCAATCGACCGAGCGGCGCGCAAAGTAGAGAAGAATGGCTTGCTTCACCCAGATGTTGGTTATCCAGTCGTCGCCGAGGCGCTCGGCCACTCGCAGCTCGCCCTCGTCGAGCATTGCGATCGCGCGGTCGACTGCGCGACCCTCGCGGCCGCGCACGTCGCCCTCGCCCCGCGCCAGCGCCAGAATCTGCGTTTGAAGTTCGTCCTCCGTCACGGTAGCGAAGCTACGGCGCCAGGGAAGCGCGCCCCCGCCTCGCATTATCATAGCCCACCACGGGAAAGGAGTAGTTGTGCCGAACTCGCCCTCCGACGAGCAGCGAATCAATACAATCCGCTTTCTAGCCGTTGACGCGGTCCAGAAGGCGAACTCCGGCCATCCGGGCATGCCGATGGGCGCGGCCGCAATGGCCTACACGCTCTGGACGCGCCACTTGCGTTTCAATCCCAACGACCCGCAGTGGCTGAACCGAGACCGCTTCGTGCTCTCGGCCGGCCATGGGTCGATGCTGCTTTACGCGTTACTCTATCTCACGGGTTACGACGTTACGCTCGACGACATCAAGCATTTTCGACAGCTCGGAAGCAAGACGCCCGGACACCCCGAGGCGGAGCGCACGCCCGGAGTCGAGGCCACGACCGGGCCGCTGGGGCAGGGAGTTGGCAATGTGGTGGGCATGGCGATTGCCGAGGCGCACTTGGGAGCGGTCAACAACCGTGAAGACCAATCGATCGTCGATCACTTCACCTATTGCATCTGCGGCGACGGCGATCTCATGGAAGGCATCAGCCAGGAAGCGCTTTCCCTCGCCGGCCACCTCAAGCTCGGCAAGCTCATCGTTCTCTACGACGACAATCAGGTTTCGCTCGCCGGTCCCACAGACATCACGCTAACCGACGACCCAATCGCCCGCTTCGACGCGAGCGGCTGGCACACGCAGCTGATCCCAATCGATAAAGGCAACGACGTCGCGGCGATCGACCAGGCGATCGAAGTTGCGAAAAACGTGACAGACCGGCCGTCATTCATCGCGGTGCGCACGCACATCGGCTACGGCTCGCCGCGCCAAGACAACTTCTTAGCCCACGGCGAAGCGCTCGGCCCCGAAAACGTCCGCAAATCGAAGGAGGAGCTCGGCTGGCCGCTCGAGCCCGACTTTTACGTGCCCGACGACGTGCTCGCATTCTATCGGCAGGCCGGCGAGAAGGGCGCGGAGTTGGAGCGCAACTGGCGCGAGACCTATGATGCTTGGAAGCGCGAGAATCCCCAGCTCGGAGCTGCGCTCGAGCGCGCGCTGCGCGGCGAACTTCCGAGCGATCTTCCGTGGCCTGCGTTCGGCGCCGAAAACGGCAACGTCGCAACGCGCGACGCGGGAGGCGCGGTCATGAATGCTATCGCGATGAGCTTGCCCGAACTCGTCGGCGGATCGGCCGACCTCGATCCCTCGACCAAGACCTATCTCAAGAACTGCGGCGACTTCTCGCCGGGAAACTACTCCGGCCGCAACATTCATTACGGCGTGCGCGAGCACGCGATGGCCGCCTGCACCAACGGCATCGCCCTGCACGGCGGCTTGCTTCCGTTCGCCGCCACCTTCTTCAACTTCGTCGACTATCTCAAGCCCGCGCTGCGGTTAGGCTGTCTGACGGGCATTCACTCAATCTACGTCTTCACGCACGATTCCGTCTTCCTCGGCGAAGACGGTCCCACGCACCAACCCATCGAGCAACTCGCGACGCTGCGGGCCACGCCGAACTGTTACGTCGTGCGCCCGGCCGACTCGCTGGAGACGCTCGAAGCCTGGAAGCTCGCGCTCGCGCGAAAGGGCGCGCCGTGGGCTCTCGTTCTCACGCGGCAAAAGGTTCCGTTTCTGGGCGCACGCGATGCGGCCGTTAGTCGCGGTGCCTACGTCCTATCCGACGCCGACGGCGGTGATCCCGATCTCCTGCTGATCGCAACGGGTTCGGAAGTCTCGCTTGCGGTTGAACGCCAAAAAGATTCTGCAAAGTAAAGGCGTACGCGTGCGCGTGGTCTCGATGCCGTGTTGGGAGCTCTTCGATGCCCAACCGCAATCGTACAGGGATGAGGTGCTGCCTCCGTCGATCGCGGCGCGCATGTCCATTGAAGCAGGCGCAACGCTGGGATGGGCCAAGTACGTCGGCGATCGCGGCTTCGCATTTGGCATCGATCACTTCGGCACGTCCGCGCCGGGCGTCGACGTCGCACGATCCTTCGGCTTTACACCGGAAAATGTCGCCAACGTCGCCCTCGAAAAGTTTGCACTCGCCACCCGTTAGGAGAGAACGATGAAGAACCAGATCCAGCAGCTGCTCGACGACGGGCAGAGCGTGTGGCTCGACAACCTCCGCCGAAATATGTTTGAGTCGGGTGAGCTCAAGCGGTTGATCGATCAGGGGCTGCGCGGGATGACGAGCAATCCGACGATCTTCGAAAAAGCGATCGGGGCCGGCAGCGATTACGACGAACAGCTCGGAAGGCTGGTCGGATCGGAGAAAAGCGCCGACGCGCTCTTCTGGGACCTGGCAATCCAAGACATTCAAAGCGCGTGCGATGCTTTCGCTTCGGTCTTTGAATCGTCGGGCGGCAACGACGGTTTCGTAAGCCTCGAAGTCTCGCCACTGCTGGCCAACGACACCGCCGGCACGATCGCGATGGTGCAAGAGCTCTGGGGACGCGTGAAGCGTCCAAACGTCATGATCAAGATTCCGGGTACCAAGGCCGGGCTGCCGGCGATCGAAGAGTCCATCTATCGCGGATACAACATCAACGTCACGCTGATCTTTTCCGTCGAAATGTACGAAAGCGCCGCCCAAGCCTACGTCAAGGGTCTGCAGCGGCGTGTCGCCGAGGGCAAACCGATCGATGCAATCCGTTCGGTCAACTCGGTCTTCGTTAGCCGCATCGATACCGCCATCGACAAGCTTTTGCAAGACCGCATAAGCAAAGGCGAAAAGCTCGAGCCGCTGCTCGGCAAGACCGGCGTTGCAAATCTCAAGCTCACCTACCAGAAGTTCAAAGAGATCTTCTACGGAGACGCGTTCGCGCCGCTGCGGGCGAAGGGCGGCGCCGTCCAGCGGCCGCTTTGGGCCTCGACCTCAACGAAGAATCCGCAGTATCCAGACCTGATGTACGTCGAGACCGTCGTCGGCCCCGATACCGTCAACACGATGCCGCCCGCAACGCTCGAGGCGCTACTCGATCACGGAACGATCGCCCCGGACACCGTCGAGAGCGACCTCGGGGAGGCCAACGACGTGATGCGCGCGCTTCAGGACGCGAAGATCTCGCTCTTCGACGTGACGCACGACCTCCAGGTCGAAGGCGTTGCGCTCTTCTCCGATTCGTTCGCAGCACTGCTCGGCGCGATCGTCTACAAGCAGAAACTCCTGGAGTCGGGTGGCGCCGAGCGCGTGCAACTCTCGCTTGGCACGTTGAAACCGGTCTACGATGGCGCGCTCGAGAAGCTCGCGTCGGCCGATTTCTCGAAGCGAATATGGGCACACGATGCAACGCTGTGGTCGACGCAGCCCGACGACATCGCGATTATCAAGAAATCGTTGGGCTGGCTCGACATCCAGCAGCGCATGCTCGAAGAGGTTCCCGGTTTGCGCTCGTTCGCGAAAGAGGCGAAGGAGCACTTCGACTTCGCCGTTGTCTGCGGCATGGGCGGAAGCTCGCTGGCCCCCGACATTCTGGCCGACACGTTCGGGCGCTGCGACGGCTTCCCGCAATTGTACGTCCTCGATTCGACGTGTCCCCAACAGATCAAGGAACTCGAAGAGAAAATCAACGTCGGCGAGACGCTCTTCATCATCTCCAGCAAGAGCGGCACGACCACCGAGCCCAACGCCTTCTACGCATACTTCCACGAAAAGGTTAGCAAGCAGGTCGGATCGTCGCAGGCCGGCCGGAACTTTGTGGCCATCACCGATCCCGGAACGTCGCTCGACAAAGAGGCGAAGGAGGCATCGTTCCGAGAGGACTTCAAGAACGATCCGAATATCGGCGGCCGCTACTCGGCACTCTCATTCGTCGGCATTGCGCCGTCGGCGATTGCCGGATACGACATCAACCTGCTGCTCGATCGCGCGCTCGGCGCAATGCACGCCAACGATCGCACGGTCGACCCTCGAAGTGCGCCCGGCGTTCGCTTCGGCGCAACGATCGGCGGCCTTGCGCAGAAAGGGCGAGACAAGCTCACCATTATCACGCATCCGCAGGTCAAGGCCTTCGGGGCGTGGGCCGAGCAGCTGATCGCCGAATCCACCGGCAAGCTTGGGCGAGGCATCGTGCCTATCGAGGGCGAGCCGCTTGGCGAACCCACGGATTACTCCGACGACCGTGTCTTCGTCTATGTCGGCGCCAATCTCCCGGGCCCCGATCCCGGCGTCGACGATAAGCTGCGCGCGCTCGAGGCCGCCGGACACCCCGCGATCCGCTTGGAGATGAACGATCCCTACGACCTCGGCGAGCAGTTCTATCTTTGGGAGATCGCCGTGGCGGCGGCGGGCGTCATCCTTGGAATCAACGCCTTCGATCAACCCAACGTGCAGGAGTCGAAAGACAATACCGTCGCGCTGCTCGCGGAGTACGCACGCAACGGCAAGTTCGACGAGCCGGCAGCCAACGTCGAAGGGCCCGACTTCAGCGTAACCTACCTTTCGGGAAGCAACGGCATTACCGCGCAGAACGCGGCACAGGCGCTGGTGAGTCTCTTCGCGCAGCTGCGGCCGCACGATTACAACGCCATCACCGCCTACATCGCGCGCAATCCGACGCACGTCGAACTTCTCCAGGAACTTCGTTTGAAGATCCGCGATGCGCGCCGCGTCGCGACGACGGTCGGCTTCGGCCCGCGCTTCCTCCATTCGACCGGGCAACTTCACAAGGGCGGCCCGGATAGCTGTGTCGTTCTGCAAATCACGGCCGACGATCCCGACGATCCGATGATTCCCGGCATGCAGGTAGGCTTTCGTACGCTGCTTGCTGCGCAGGCGCTCGGCGATTGGATGTCGCTCGACAAACGGGGGCGCCGCGGCGTGCGCGTCCATCTCAAGGGCGCCGTGGAAACGGCGCTGCGCGCTCTCGTTGCCGCCGCCGACGAAGCGCTCGCGGCGCGCGTCTAAATCGAAAGGACGACTTTAGAATGCAACTCGGAATGGTCGGGCTCGGCAAGATGGGCAACTTTATGACGCAGCGACTCATCGGCGGCGGTCATCAGGTCGTTGCGTACGACCGCGACGCGAAGGCCGTCGCGACCGCCGCTGCCGCCGGTGCGACCGGCGCGCAGAGTCTGTCTGATATGGTTGCCAAGCTTACCGGCTCGCCGAAAGTCGCGTGGGTGATGGTGCCGGCCGGCGCCCCGACGGACGAGACCATCACGCAACTCGCCGACGCGATTGGCATCGGCGGAATCATCATTGACGGCGGAAATACGAACTATAAGGATGGCTTAAAGCTCTACGCCAGTTGCAAAGCCAAAGGCGTTTCGCTGATCGATGCCGGCACGAGCGGCGGCGTGTGGGGCTTAAAAGAGGGCTACTGTCTCATGGTCGGCGGCGACGACGAGCAAGTGCACACGTGCGAGCCGATCTTTCTCACACTGGCCCCACCCAAAGGTTACGCGCACGTCGGTCCCGCCGGCGCGGGACACTTCTCCAAGATGGTTCATAACGGGATCGAGTACGGTCTGCTCCAGGCCTATGGCGAGGGGTTCGAGATTCTCGAGCGATCCCAATACCCGTACGATCTCGGGCAGATTGCCGAGCTCTGGTGTCATGGCAGCGTCGTTCGTTCGTGGCTGCTCGAGCTATTGGTTCTGGCGTTTCGCGACGATCCCGGCTTGAAAGATATTCGCGGATATGTTGACGACACCGGCGAGGGTCGCTGGACCGTTGAGACGGCCATCGACGAAAACGTTCCGGCTCCCGTGATCACGCTCTCGCTGCTCGCGCGCATGGCATCGCGCCAAGACGAGTCGTTCAGCGCAAAGGTGGTCGCCGCGTTGCGCAATCAGTTCGGCGGCCATGCCGTCAAGGCCGAACCGCGTGCTTGAGGAAGTCGTGGTCAACCCCCTGCGCGCGGGGCTGCCGGAAGAAGGGATCACAACGCCGTGCAGCGCGGTCTTCTTTGGTGCCAGCGGCGACCTTTTTAAGCGTATGCTGTTGCCGGCGGTCTATTCCATGCACTTGCGCGGCATGCTCCCAACGGCATTTGCGCTGGTCGGTTTTGCACGCACGCCATACGACGATGCGACCTTCCGCGACTATTGCCTCAAGCAGCTCGACCTCTTCATGCCGCAAGATAAAAAGCCGCAGGGCCCGCTCTGGGAAGATTTCGCGAAGCGCATCAGCTACGTCACGGCCGATTTTACCGACACGCGGCACTTCCTCGCCCTCAAGGACCGGCTCGCCCAAAACGATGCCGAGTTTGGTACCGCCGGCAATCACCTCTTTTATCTCGCGACGCCGCCGCCGGTTTTTCCCGACATCATCAAACATCTCAAGGAAGCCGGGCTTGACAAGGACGACAATGGCTGGACGCGCATCGTGGTGGAGAAGCCCTTCGGCACCGATCTCGAGTCGGCACGAAAGCTCCAGCAGGCGATCGAAGCGGTTTTTCCCGAGAACGAGATTTACCGCATCGACCACTATCTCGGGAAAGAGCCGGTGCAAGACATTATCGCGCTGCGCTTCGCCAACACGATTTTCGAGCCGATCTGGAACCGCAACTACGTGCAAAATATCCAGATCACTTCGGCGGAGTCGCTCGGGGTCGAAGAGCGCGGCGGTTATTACGACAGCGCCGGCGCGCTGCGCGACATGATTCAAAACCACGTGATCAACCTGCTCGCGCTGGTTGCGATGGAGGCGCCGATCAGCTCGCACGCCGACGACATCCGCAACGAAAAGTACAAGGTGCTTTCGGCGATCCGGCCGCCGGCGCATGCCGACGTATGGTCGCTCTCGGCGCGCGGGCAGTACGGCGCGGGGACGATCGACGGCGAGGCGGTCGTCGGGTATCGCCAAGAGCATGACGTCGCGCCCGACTCCAACACGGAGACCTTTGCGGCGGTCAAACTCTTCGTCGAGAGTTGGCGCTGGGCCGGCGTTCCCTTTTATCTGCGTTCCGGAAAACGATTGCCGCGCAAGGTCTCGGAGATTGCCGTAACGTTCAAACCCATACCACATCGCTTCTACGGCGAAGCGACCGATCGAATCGAACCCAACGTCCTGGTGATCAAGATCGAGCCCGACGAAGGCATTTCGATGCGCTTCGAAGCCAAGGTTCCCGGCCCCAAGGAACACATCCGCAGCGTGTTCATGGACTTCAGCTACGGCACCGGTTTCGGCGTCGTGTCGCCGCCGGCGTACGAGCGGCTCATCGGCGATGCGATCCAAGGCGACCAGACCCTCTTCACGCGCTGGGACGCCGTCGAGCGAGCTTGGGAGATCGTCACGCCGATCCTCGAAGTTTGGCAGCACACTAAGGATTTCACGTTTCCCAACTACGCCGCCGGAAGCCAGGGACCGCAGAGCGCGCAGCACCTCTTCCCCGATTGGCGCCGCTTGTAAGTCATGTCTTTTGGACTTGTTTTGAAAGAACTGGACGAGCGCGCGCGGGAGCGGGGCGGCGGAGTTTACGTCGCCACGATGACGATCATCGTTTTCTTCGAGGACGCCGCAATCGGCGACCTCGCGCGCGACCGAATCCACACGCTCGCCGCAAAACATCCGTCCCGCGTGGTCCTGTTCGACGGCGCGCAGAGCGATGCGCTGCACCACGTGGAAGGGGAAGATTGGGTTGAGTTGGGCGCAAAGGGAAGCAACGCCGCACTCTTACGCGGAGCGTTGAACGCATTGCGACTGCCCGAGGCGCCGGTGATATTGCTTTGGATCGCACCGGGAATCGGCGACGACGAGCGCTTCTGCGAGCTTTCCCGGGACGCGCGAACCGTCGTTTACAACAGCTCGTTGGTGGATGCGGGGAACGCCGCGCTGCGCCAACTCGTCGAGTACGTCGGACGTCACCCGGAGCTGCCCATCGCCGACATCGCCTACCTCCGCCTCGCTCCCTGGCAAGAGAGCGTCGCAATCCTCTTTGACGGTGAAGAATCTTCGGAGCTTCTGGATCTCACGAGCGTCGAGATCGCGTGTGGTTCCGATCCCGAAGCGTTGTATCTGCTCGGATGGCTCGCGAGCCGTTTAGGCTGGAAACCAGCTTCGGGGAATATGCTGGCCAGCCCATCGGGCAAGCAGATCGCTTTCGCGATTCGTCGCGAAGGCGAGCCTCGGCGCATTGCGCGCGTTGCTCTTACCTCGACGCACTCGAGCTTCGTGGCGGAGGTAGATCCGCACGGCGAGACCATCAATTTAAGCGTGAGCGGAAGCCGGGCGAAGCCGCCGAGACTCCGCGCAATCAATAATCCGGGCGTCGCCGCCCTGGTCGAGCGGGCGATCCTGACGAGTCAGAACGATCGGGTATTTCAAGCGTCGCTGGCGGCCGCGGGCGCCATTCTCACGTTGGGGACGCCGTCCCCGTGAGCGAACGCGGCGAACTCTGCGTCTACGCCGATGCCGCCACGGTCGCGCAAGCGTTGGCGGACTATTTCGTTGCCGCAGGCGAGCGCGCCATCGCAGAACGCGGCAAATTTGCGGTGGCGCTCTCGGGCGGCAACACGCCGCGAGCCGCCTACGATCTGCTCGCCGCCGACCCGTTGCGCGCGAACGTATCGTGGAGCGACGTCTTCATCTACTTTGGCGACGAGCGCTGCGTACCGCCCGACGACGAACGCTCCAACTACCGCATGGCGCGCGAAGCCTTCTTGGACGCGGTTCCGATTCCGAACGCGAACGTCGCTCGAATGCGGGGCGAAATCGAACCCGGGCTGGCGGCTAACGAATATGCCTCGATTCTGCGCACTAGCCTCGGAGAGTTGCCACGGCTCGATTTAGTGATGCTCGGGCTGGGCGAAGACGGGCACACGGCTTCGCTCTTTCCCGGAATCGCGCAAGAAATCGAAGGAAATTCACTCGTGGAAGCGGCGTACGCGCAGTTGCAAGCAATGTGGCGCGTGACCATGACGCCGAAGCTGATTAACGCAGCGCGGCGCGTCGTCTTCGCCGTCGAAGGGGCTGCGAAAGCGCGCGCGCTCGCCGCGGTCTATGAAGGCCCGCGAGACCCAATAACCTATCCGGCGCAACTCGTACAACCGAGTTCGGGTGAGCTGACGTGGCTCGTTGACGAGGCCGCGGCGGAGCTGCTTCGCTTGAGTGCGCGCTAAACACTAGTGGCCTAAAGGAGCACAACGCATGAGAAGTTCAGAGGTCGTTCGCTACACGATAGGCTTTTGGGCCGCATTCGCAATGCTCCCTGGCTGCGGCAGCGCACCACCAGCGCCGCCAGGTCCGTTCCTCCTAAATGCCGCCGGGGGCCTTCCGAGCGCTGGAGTTTTGCCGCTGCATTACCGCCCGAGCCCGGGCCGGTCTTGGATGTCGCCCGACGCAGCGAAAACGAAAGACCTCCTCTACGTCTCCAATCTGAATTCCGGCACGGTCAACGTTTACTCATATCCCGACGATAAGCAGGTGGGAACGATAAAGGGTGACTATGACGGCCCGGACGGCATCTGCGTCGATAAGAAACAGGACATTTGGGTTGTGAACAACAGCGATGCGTCCCTCGTCGAGTATAAGCACGGCGGAAAGACGCCAATCGCAACCCTTGGCGGTATCCTTTTTCCCATCGGCTGCTCCATCGATCCGACGACCGGGGACCTTGCCGTCACGAGTTACGGCGGTAGCTCTGAAGGAGGCGGAAGCGTTTCAATCTTTGCGCATGCCAAAGGCACGCCAAAGGTCTACACGGATTCCGAAATTCCTCACTTCAATTTTTGCGGCTACGACCCTAAGGGCAACCTTTACGCCGACGGAACGTCCTCCGACGAAGAGGGATTCTTCTTCGCCGAGCTTCCCAAGGGCAAGAATACCTTAAAGAACATCACGCTGACGGGGGGCACCATTTACTACCCCGGAATGGTTCAGTGGGACGGAAAGTACGTAGCGGTTGGTGATCAGGACGCCGGCAGCGCGTCATCCGGCGTGTCGGCTATTTACCAAACCACAGGCGCGGGCGGAAAGATCGTACATGAAACAATGCTTGACTTTCCTGGCACGTACGAGGATGTTGTTGGATTCTGGATTCAGGGCAGCACGGTTATCGGGCCAAACACCGTCGGGAATCCGAACCAGAACGTTGGGTTCTTCAAGTACCCGGCCGGAGGCAAGCCTTCGAAAATACTTACGAAGGGCTTCGACTATCCGCAGGGGTCGGCGATTAGCGAGTAGCCAAAACCGGCTCTAGGGCGTCGTGGTAGCGAGCGCCTCCGACCCTAACCTCTTGAGATTGACGCCGTTATCGGTGAGAATCGTGCCCTCGACGCGCTGAAGCTCGACGACGGCCTTATTGAGATCAGTCTGCGCTTCCAGTTCCGCGCCGCGCGCCTGCGACAGCTCGACTTGACGCTGCAAAACCAAGAACGTCGTCGACTCACCGTTATGAAACTTCCGAACCTCGCTAGCGTAAACGGATTCCGCGGCCGCGCGCGCCTGGCCCGCGCTGGAGAGGCGCGAGAGCGCCGATTGATAGGTCTGCAAAACGTTGCGTGCCTCGCTTTCAATTCGCTGGTCGAGGCCCTGGCGCTGTAACTCCGCTTGGTCCTGCTCTTGACCGGCGATCTGTTTAAGACCGCGCGCGGTGTTGTTCTCGAGCGGAATGTTGACGACGAATGCAATGTTGAACTCGGGATATGCGCCCGTCCACATATTATGAAACGCTTGCGTCATGTTGCCTTGAGTCTGCGGCGGCGGCGTTGGGCAGCCTGGGGGTGGGAGATTGCAACCGAGGGTCTCGAAGTCAGGGAACGGCTGTAAGATGCCCGCGAAACCGTTGCTAAGGTACTGCACGACGACGTCGGCCTGCGGAAGCGCTTGGTTCTTCGCATAAACCATGTCGAGATCGGCGACGCGGCGTTCGTCGACGATCTGTCGCACCTCCGGCCTCTGTTGCTCGGCCAAGGCGACGATCTCCGCGAGATCTCCCGCCGTCGGCAGTTGCTGCACGGGCGACGAGGGTACCAGATTCGCGTTCCAGATCGGGTCGGCGGGATCGGCGACAATCAGGTTCTTGAGCTGCGTTTGCAGCTCGGAGACCGCTTGCAGTGCCGAGAAGACGCTTGCCTGAAAGTTGGCGACCTGAGTCTCGGATTCGATCGCGGTAATCTGCGCGGTGGCGCCGCGTTTGGCGAGACGAACGACACTGCGCTGCTGCACCACGGCTTCGTTGAGCGCGTCCTCTTGAATAGCGACGTTGCGCCACGCTGCGACCAAATCCCAGTACGTGTCCTCGACTTGGGCGATCGTCGTCGAGGCGTCAACCAGCGCCTGCGCTTCGTCCGAATCGGCACCGATCATCGCCAGTTTCAGTTGATGTTTCACGGCGTTCATTCCGGCGTCCTTGAGCAGCGGCTGCGTAACAGAAAGGCTCAGGGTGGCTTGATAGTAAGGATTGAACGAGTTGATGATGACGTTGTTGTAGGTGCGCGCCTGCGTAATGCCCGCTCCCCACTGCAATCCGTTGACGGTTTGACCGCTCACCCCGGACTGAAAGGAATACTGGTGCTGGATGATATTGCCGGGGCCGCTCGTGGCACAGGGAACCGTGCCGCCGCCGAAGCCAAAACAGGAATAACCATACCCGAACTGTCCCGGCCCGGCGAAGAAAAGATTCTCCGGCGGGGTCACGGAGAAGTTCGACGATGGCTCGACGTGGAGCTGGACGTCGAAGTTGGCTTTGGCCTGAACGATGCGGTAGCGCGCGATTCGAACGTTCGAAGCGGAGATCGCCAATTCGGGATTCTTCACCAGCGCCATTCCGATGGCGTCCTGCAGCGAAATCCCCACAAACGGATTCTGCGTAACGCCGATGATTCCGGGACTGCTCGGCTCGGCGTTGGGCGCACGGTATCCCGGTGCCACCGTCGGGACGGAAGCGAAGCTTGGTGTTGGAATCGGCGTCGGCAGGTTCGCGCGTTGCGAACGGGCATCCACCTGGGCCGAGGTGCGCTCGCTCGGCAAAGCCGCAAGCACGAGGGCGGCAATCGCGAGGACGGCCGGAAGCGCGCGAACTCTTACAGGCTGCATCGTTAGTGCGCGAGCGTCTGGGTGCCGAGCGTCTGCAAATCGACGCCGTTGTTACTGAGAATCGTGCCGTCAACGCGCTGCAGCTCTACGACCGATTGATTGAGCTGCGTCTGCGACCGAAGCTCCAGACCCCGCGCCTGTGCGAGCTGCACCTGGCGCTGGAGCACCAGGAACGTCGTCGATTCGCCTTGGTGGAATCTCCGAACCTCGCTTGCGTACACGGCTTCGGCAGCCGCGCGTGAATTGCGCGCAGCGTTAAGCTTCGCGAGCGCCGATTGATAGCTTTGCAGCGCGTCGCGCGCCTCCGCGCCGATGCGTTCTTCCACGCGCCGCATCAAGAGTTTCGCCTGCATCTCCTCCTCACTTGCAACGCCGCGCATGCCACGCGCCAGATGGCCTTGGATCGGGTAGCTAACGACGAGTGCGGTGTTAAAGGTCGGGAAGTACGCGGCCCACAGATTGTGATAGGCGAACGCCATCTTCCCTTGCGTATCCGGTGGCGGCGTCGGGCACGTGGTCAAACTCGCGACGCTGGTACACTCACCGAGTAAAAACCCCGGGACCGGAGTAAGGATACCTGCGAAGCCATTACTGAGGTATTGCACTTGTACGTCGGCCTGCGGCAACGACTGGTTTGCCGCGAAGCTTCGGTCGATGTCGGCGGCGAGGCGTTTGTCCTGGGCCCGACGCACCTCGGGCCGATTGCGGCGTCCTTCGGCAATGATCTGCGCCAGGTCGCCCGCACTCGGAAGCCGCTCCACCGAGGTTGAGGGCACGAGGTTGGCGGTCCAGATCGCGTCGCCAGGATCGGCGACGACAAGGCTCTTGAGCGAAACCTGAAGCTGCGAAACCGTTTGCAACGCCGAGAAGACGTTGTCCTGAAAGTTCGAGACCTGCGTCTGCGACTCGACCGCTTCGATTGGGGCCAGCGCTCCGCGTCGGCCGAGCCGGACGTTGCTCTGCTGCTGCGTGATCGCTTCCCTTAGCGCGTCCTCTTGAATCGCCACGTTGCGCCACGCCGCCACGAGATTCCAATACGCATTCTCGACTTGAGAGATCGTGCTCGAAGCGTCGATCAGCGCCTGCGCCGCCGAGGCGTCGGCGTTGACGAACGCGAGCTTCAACTGCCGCTTCGTTGCGTTCAATCCGGCATTCTTGAGCAGCGGCTGCGTGAGCGCCACGTTCAGCGTCGCGATGTAGTACGGATTGTACGCATTGAAAACGGTGTTGTTATACGTTCGGCTCTGCTGGATGCCGGCCTGATACGTCAGGCCATTCTCGGTCTGTCCGCCGAGGCCGTACTGAAAAGCCGACTCGTGTTGGATGATATTGCCGGGGCCGGTCGTGTAGATGGCGCCCGGCGTCGAACCGGATCCGGGCTTAGGCGTATATCGGCCGATCTCTCCCGGCCCGGCTTCGAATGCGTTATCGGGCGGCTGGACGAAGAAGCTCGAGGACGGCTTGAGCTGGAGCTGTACGTCGTAGGCGCCCTTGATCTCAACGATCGTATAGCGCGCAATTCTCACGTTCGACGCCGAGACGGCAAGATTCGGATTCTTAAGTAGCGCCATCGCAATAGCATCCTGTAGCGTGATGCTTACGAACGGCTGCTGCGTCACGCCGACGATCTGGACCGCACTCGGCGCGACTTGCGGTGCGCGATAGCCCGGAGCGACGCTTGGCACGATCGGAAACCGGGGCGACGGCATCAGCGTGGGAAGCGTGGCACGCGATGGTTGGGATGTTTCGAGCTGCGCGGCCGTGCGCTGCACCGGCAGCGCCGCGAGCACGACGGCCATCGTCCCAACGATGGCTGGAAGACTGCGTAGCTTCACGGTGTCCCGGTACCCAAGGCCGAGGCCTGGCTCCCCAACGTCTGAACGTTGACGCCGTTACTGGAAAGAATCGTACCTTCGACGCGCTGCAGTTCGACGACGGACTCGTTGAGCTGCGTCTGCGCCCGCAGCTCGCTGCCGCGAGCCTGCGCGAGCTCAAGCTGACGCTGCAACAGAAGAAACGTCGTCGATGCGCCGCTGTGGAATTTGCGAAGCTCGCTCGCATAGACGGCGTCGGCAGATTCGCGGGCCTGGCGAGCGGCGTTCAGTTTCGAAAGCGCGGACTGATAGCTCTGCAGCGCATTGCGCGCTTCGGCGCCGATCCGCTCGTCGACGCCCTGCATCAGAACTCTCGCTTGGGTCGTCTCCTCGCTCGCAAGGCCTCGCAGACCCCGCGCAAGGTGACCCTGGATCGGATAGCCGACGATCAACGCGATGTTGAACGTCGGGAAGTAACCGGCCCACATATTATGATAGGCCCACGGCATCGAGCCTTGGGTGTTCGGCGGCGGCGTGGGGCAGCTGGGCAGGCCGAGGCCTCCCTGACTTGCCGCGCCCGTGCAATAGCCGGAAATAAACTTAGGAACCGGCGTAAGGATGCCGGCGAAGCCGTTGCTCTGATACTGCGCCTCTACGTCGGCTTGCGGCAGCGACTGGTTCTTTGCAAAAACAACGTCGACGCCGGCCGCGAGCCGCCGATCGAGCGCCTGCCGAACCTCCGGCCGATTCGCTTTTGCCTCGGCGACGACCGTAGAAAGATCGCTTTCGCTGGGGAGCTGCTCGACGGAGGTCAACGGCACGAGGTTTGCGGCCCAAATTGGATCGCCGGCATGTGAACTGACGAGGCTCTTGAGTTGATTCTGCAACCCAGAAACCGTTTGCAGCGCCCGAAAGACGTCGGTTTGGAAGTTGGCGACTTGCGTCTCCGACTCGACGGCATCTATGGGCGCGGCGGCGCCCCGGCTGACGAGACGAACGTTGCTTTGCTGCTGTGCGATGGCCTCTCGAAGCGCTTCTTCCTGAATCGCAACGTCACGCCACGCGGCCAACAGATCCCAGTACGTGTTTTCGACTTGCGAGATCGTCAACGACGCATCGATGAGGGTCTTGGCCGTATCCGCGTCGGCATTGATAAAGGCCAGCTTCAGTTGCCGCTTCGTCGCGTTCATGCCGGCGTTCTTGAGCAGGGGCTGGGTAACGGCGAGGTTCAGCGAGGCAAGATAGTAGGGATTGTACGCATTAAAGGTCGTGTTGTTATAGGTCCGGCTCTGCGTAATCCCCGCCTGATAGGAACCGCCGTTTTCCGTTTGTCCACCCAGGCCGTACCCAGACGTAGATTGATGTTGGATGATGTTGCCTGGACCTGCCGTGGCAACGCCGTTGGAATAAGTCGCCACATTGCCTGGCCCGGCTGCCAGAAAATTCTCCGGTGGGTTGACCGAAAAGTTCGACTGCGGCTCCAGGTGCAGCGCTACATCGTATGCGCCCTTGACCTGCACGATGTTGTAGCGCGCGATCCGGAAGTTCGAGGCCGAGACCGCGAGCTTCGGATTGTTGAGCAGCGACATCGCGATCGCGTCTTGCAGCGAGATCCCGACGAACGGCTGCTGCGTTACGCCAATGATCAGCGCGCCACCGGGCGGCACTTCCGGTGCCCGATAACCCGGAGCGACGCTCGGGACCGCCGGCAGCAGCATCGTCGGGATGGAGGTTGGAATCGTCGCGCGATTCGGCAGCGCGTCGTTCGGCTGCGCGGAGATCCGCTGCAACGGCCAGACTGCCGTCGTTAAAGCCGTGATGGCGACGAGTGCAGATAACGCACGCGTTCGTAGCATGTTATTCACTAATGGCTACGCCGATACGCGGCCGCCTGAGCAAGAGCACTAACGGCGCCAGACCGAGCGTGATCACCGCCGTCCAGCGCGAGGTATCGGCATAGGATTGCACGGCCGATTGAGACTCGACGAGGACCGTTAGACGCTGCATCGCCGCCCGATTCTGCACGCCTCCCTGCGAGTTCACGTACTGTGCCGTTGGCCCATGACCCAGCGTTTGAGTGCCGGCAAGGCCGGTCTGATAAATGGTGAAGCCTCGCACGAGAAGCGTGATCAGAATGGCGGCGGCGACGCTTCCTCCGATCTGGCGCGAAAGGTTGAAGAAGGCTGCCGTTGCCGGTACCTCCTTATCCGGCACGCTTCCGATAACGGCAACCGAGAGCGGCACGAAGATCTGCGAGAGCCCGATCCCACTGACAATTAGAGGAAGGATCAGCGCGTGAAAATCCGACTGGGGCGTCGTGATGTTGGCCAGCATCCAGTTCGAGGCCGCCAGCAAAACGAAGCCAATCGCCGCCGAGAGCCGCGGATCGATAAGGCCGCGCTGCGTCATGATGGCCGTAAACGGGGTGAAGAGCATAACGGCGCCCGCACGAATCATGACGGTCGCACCCGAGAGCGTTGCCGTAAACCCAAGCGAGTTGATCAGATACTGCGGCAAAATGATGATCGAGCCGTAGAGGCTTACGCCGAGCACGGCGCCCAGAATGCTTCCGGCCGCAACTTGCCGCAGGCGCAAGACACGTAGATCGACGACAGGAATTGCCGACCGCAGCGTCCACCACACAAACGACGCCAGTCCGGCAATCGAAAAGAACGTGAACCATCGAATCCGCGCGTCGTCGTACCAGTCGTACTGCTGGCCGTTCTCGAGCACGAACTGCATCGAGCCTAAGCCGACGCACAACAAGATCAAGCCGACCCAATCGAGCTTGCTGTATCGCGGCTCCGCCGGATTGCGCAGGAAGTTCCAAATGAGCGTGGCGGCGATGATGCCGACCGGAATATTGATGAAAAAGATCCAGTGCCAGTTCCAATTGTCGGTAATCCAGCCACCGATCACGGGGCCGAGCGCCGGCCCGACGATCACGCCCATCGCGAAGACGCCCTGCGCCTTCCCTTGTTCCTTGATGCCGTACGTATCGCGCAGGATCGCCTGCGAGGTTGAAATCAGACCACCGCCGCCCAGCCCTTGGATCAAGCGCCAAAAGACGAGCTGTCCGAAACTATTGGAAAGACCGCACATCAGCGATGCGATCGTAAAGATGACGATCGAGCCGAAAAAGTACTGCCGCCGGCCAAAGCGTGCCGCAAACCATGGGTTTAGCGGAATTACGACGACGTTGGCGATGAGATACGCGGTAACGATCCAGGCGCCCAAATCGACGCCGATTCCGAAGTTGCCTTGAATGTTCGGCAGCGAGACGTTGACGATCGTCACGTCGATGATCTCGAGCAGCGTTGCGGTGATGACCGCAATGCTGATGATCACCCGGCGCAGGCCGTGCTCAACGACCGGGCTCTCGTACGTGCTGCGCATCATCGCAGTTTACTTCACGTTAACGTAGGTCTCGACGCTCATCCCAGGCCTCAGCGGCATATCGGTGCGCGTGTCGTCGATGTCGATGCGCACCGGAATGCGCTGCGTCACCTTGACGAAGTTGCCGCTTGCGTTCTGGGCGGGAACGAGCGCGTACGTATTCTCCGAGGCAGGATTGATCGACGCGACGTGTCCGCGGAACGTCACGCCCTTGTAGGCGTCGACGCGGATGTCGGTGGGCTGGCCGACCCGCATCTTACCCATCTGCGTTTCTTTGTAGTTTGCCGTGATGTAGACCCTATGCGGGACGATCGTCATGAGCGTCATGCCCGCGCCGATGGTCTGGCCGACTTCGGCGCTCTTTTCTCCGACATAGCCGTCGGTCGCCGCGTAGATGTGTGTATACTTCAGGCTCTGCTTGGCGAGGTAGAGCTGCGCGCCCGCCGCTTCGACTTGACTGGGATCCGATGCTTGCGCAAGCTTCCCTTGCGCCGTCGTCAAGGCGCCCGATGCGGCAGTCACACCGGCGTCCGCGGCCGAAACGCGGCCCTGCGCGGCGGCAACCGTCGCCTGCGCGGCGTTCACCTGATCCTGGGCGGCGCGTAACTGGGCGGCCGCGCCGGCACTCTGCGCTCGAACGGCATCGAGTTGTTGTGAAGCGACGTCGCCGGTTTTAACCAAAGAGTCGACCCGCGAAAAATCGGCCTGCGCCTTATCGTATGCCTGCTGGGCGGCCGGAACTTGCGCTTGCGCCGCGCGCAGTTGCGCGCTGGCTTGAGAGACGGCGTCTTGTGCTACGGGTACTTGCGCCTGGACGTTCGCGATCTCGCCGCCCGCCTGTGAGACGCCGCCCTGTCCTTGTTGCGTCGTGGCCCGCTGATTTGCAACCGCAAGATCGTACTGCGCTTGCGCTTGACGAAGTTTTGCGAGTTCGTCCTTGTTGTCCAGGACGATCAAGAGCTGCCCGCGACGGACCGGCTGATTCGTATCGACCAAGATCTGGTCGATACGTTCGGGAATCTTGCTGGTTACCGCAACCTCGTCGGCGGCAACGTGCGCGTCGTCCGTGCCTTCATGCGAGAGCGAGTACGTCAGCCACGGCACGCCCCAAACTACTGCAATGACGATCACGACCACCGCGACGATTGCAAAAATGATCCGCTTGCGCGGTCCCGAACGCGTATCGTCCGCCACGCTGGCGGGACCGTTGGCCTTTTGTCCGGCGACCGTCTTTTGATCTACTTCTCGCGTATCCATTACGACTTCCTTACCCCATTGAGAAAAACGTCAATGTAAAATCGGAGCGCGGCTTCGGGCTCGCCGCGGTGAAGTACCGAATCGGGAAACTTCTTGCGCCCCAGCGCGTGCATGAAGACCAGGCCGAGGAAAACCAGCGCGAGCTTCTCAGCCTCGCCACGGAGCTCTCCAGCTTCGATGCGGCGCTCCATGAAGTCCGTCAACACCGCGAGGATGGCGAGCTGGGGACGCCACGTCGTTTCGGCAAAAATGTCCTTCTCATACTCTTGCTCGACGAGCGACCAGCGAATCATATCGCCGAGTGCCTCGAAGCGCGCGAACATCAGTTGCGCAAGCGCGAGCAGATCGTCCGAAAGATCTCCAGTGAGACCGGCCGCGACGTCGGCCAGCAGCGAGTATCCGGAAAAATGCTGCGCGCACGCAACTAAAAGCGCTTCCTTCGTGCCGAAGTGCCGAAAAATCGTGGCCTCGTTGACGCCGGCGACCTCGGCGATCTCGCGCGTCGTCGCGCCGCGCTTGCCTTTGCGCCCGATTACTTCGCGAGCCGCAGTGAGGATTCGCTCGCGCGTCTCTTCGGGCGAGGCGGAACGCACGCCTTCGAAAATCTTACGCGTCTCGATCACGGCGTTCTCGCTCCCGGAACTCCGATGGCAACGTTGGTTTGATAGGCTCCGTAGACGGCATCGGCCACCGCCCGCACGTACGGCATGCGGATCGTCGCGTGCTGCTGCGAGAGCACCCAATAGTTGCCTTCGAGCCGGTACTGCTCCGACATCGTGATCTTGCCGCCGCTGGTGTAGTACCATTCCATCTGTTCGAGCGTGTACGACGCGGCATCGACGTACGCCAGCGTGTGATCCAGGATGTCGCTGTGAATCTTTTTAGTCAGGCGGAGAACGAGCATCTGACGACCGCCGAGCGAGGTAGTTCCATGGAACGTTACGTTTTGATCGCGCTGCCAAGCCAGCGGATTGCCGACATCGTTGAAGAGTCGCCCGAAGTTTCTCGCATAGCTGGGCATGCGGTCGAAGACGACCACGTACAGATCCGGCCTCTTATAGTAGGACGTCCCGTCGAGCTTGGGGGCCAGGAATGGAAAGCTGACCATTCGGACGTCAACGTGAACGCGGGCGCGATAGCTCTCCAGCGACGGATTGCGCGCCGCCATCCGTTCGATGATGGTCCGCGCGTCTGTGGGCCCAGCGGGAGCGCTTCCGCCTGCCGGCATGGCGCCGAGCACCGAAACGAGGGAGGCGACGGCTAGCGAAAATATTATCGTCTTCATGTGGTTCGCTTGGTTGCAAGTAGGTACTTGCACGCAGATGCTACCATAGCAGCCTGCTTGAATGCAAGTGCTTACACGCAGAGCCGCTCCGCAATGCGGGCCGTCTCGCTGCGAGCCCGGCGGGCCAGGGGCGATGCCTCGCCGACATAGACTCGGCGCCCGTCCACGAAGGTCGCCTGGACCCAAGCATCCTGCCCCCGATAGACCAGCGCGTTGCGCTCGGGCGACCACGGATCGATCTCGGAAGCGTCGAGCACCACGTAGTCGGCCGGCGCCCCTTCAATGAGGTCGCCGGCGTCCAGCCCTAGCGCTCGGGCACCCTCGCGCGTTCCCATCGCCAAGGCGTCGCGGGCGCTCAGGGCGGCGCCGTCGAGGCTTCTTAGCTTGGAAAGCAACGCGGCCGAGCGCATTTCGTCGATCAGGGATGGCCGGACGTCCGCATCCGTACCCAAGCCGATCGGGACGCCGAGCGCGCGCAAGCCGGCGACGTCGCAGATCCCGTCGCCAAGATACTGGTTCGTCGTCGGATTATGCACGACTCGCGCACCGGCGCGCGCGAGCATCGCCTTCTCCGGCTCCAAAAGATGAATCGCGTGCACGGCGACGGTACGCGCGGTTAGCGCGCCAAGCTCATCGAGAAGGGCGATCGGGGTCGTTCCGAAGCGCGCCAGCGTTTCTTGCCCTTCGTACGGTGCTTCGGCAACGTGAATGTGGAGCGCACAGTCGAACCGCCGCGAGAAGTCGGCGGCGCTTCGAATCATCTCCTGCGATGCGGCGTGCAGCGAGTGCGGAGCAACGCAGACGTTCGCATCGGGATAGCCTTGCATCAGCTCGCGCGTCCGCGCCGCCGCGACGTCGGCGGTTTCGCAGAACTCGGGCGGCGCATATTCCGCGTCCATCCACGATCGCGCCAAAATCAGTCGAATGCCCGTTTCGCGCGCCGCGCGAATCGCCGCTTCCGCTCTTTCGTTGCCGGAGCCGTTGAGGTAGAAGAACTCCGCGACGGTCGTAATTCCCGCTGCCAGCATCTCCGAGAATGCCGCGACGAAGGTCCAATACACGTCGTCGGACGTCAGCCGCGGCACGACCCGGTATAATGCGTCGCTGCGCCATTTTGCAAAGGGCCAATCGTCGGCCCATCCTCGCAAGAGGATTTGATAGGCGTGACTGTGCCCGTTGATAAAGCCGGGAACGACAAGCCGATCGGGTGGGAAGGCGCGCGTGTGGAGATCTCGCCCGCGATCGCGGACCTCGAGAAAATCGCCGCTCGCGACGATGCGCCCGTCGCGCACGACGAACGCGAAATCATTCCGCGTCTCGCTCGACACGAGAGCGCGAGCGCAACGAACGAGCTCGGCGGTCACGACACCAGCACGCCGTTCTTGACAACTGCGGCGGCGAGATTCCCGCCGAACTCCCAGCCGAACTCCTCGGGCGATCCCAACCGTAAGGCAACGAAGTCGGCGGGCGCGCCGGCCCGGAGGCTGCCTGCGTTGCGTCGCAACGAGTGGGCGGCGGCTCGAGTGACGGCAAAGAGCGCCTCGGCCGCCGAGAGGCCGAAGAGTTTGCGGCCGAAGTGTGCGACGCTCTGCAGATTGAAACAGGGCGACGTTCCGGGATTATAGTCGCTCGCAAGCGCAACCATCGCGCCGGCCTCGAGCAGCGAGCGCACCGGCGCGCGTTGCGCGAGGTCGAGAAAGAGTATCGTCGTGGGGCACGCGACCGCGACGATTCCGCGCTCGGCGATCGCGCGCACGTCGTCCTTCCCAATGAAGTTGCAGTGATCGACCGCGTCGACACCGAGTTGCGCGGCCATCGCGGCAGCGCCGCCGTAGGCCATCTCGTCGCAATGCACGCGTAAGCGCATGCCATGCAGGCGTGCGGCTTCGAGATACCGGCGCGTCTGCCGCGGAGAAAAGAATCCCGGTTCGCAGAACGCGTCGGCGTAGACGGCACCGTGCGCGGCGGCCGCCGGAACGACTTGGTCGATCAAATAATCGATAAAGCCCTCCTCGCGCTCGATCTCGAACTCGGGCGGCAAGGCGTGCGCGCCGAGAAACGTCGCGACGAGCCGCGGAACGTCGGCATCCTCGCGATGCCGGGCAATCAGATCGAGCAGCGCCGTTTCGCCTGGTTTATGCAGCGCGTACCCCGTTTTGGTTTCGAGCGTCGTCGTGCCGTGCGCGAGCATCGCGTGGAGCCTCGGACGGATCGTCCCTTCATAGAACGCTTCGGGATCGAGCAGCTCTTCACGCGTCTGCTCGATCGTGTACCGCATGCCGAGCGGCGGCGGCTCGCCACGCACGCGCGCGGCGAAGTCGGGCTCGCGATTTCCCGCATAGAGCGGATGCGCGTGCGCGTCGACAAAGCCGGGAACGACGACGCAGTCCTGAAGGTTTAACTCTTGCCACCCTTCGACTGCGCTCAGGGTGACACTGGGAGATCCCACGGTGGCACTGGGACCGAGCGTGGTGATAACGCCGTCTTCGATGAACATTGCGGCATCGTCGATCCGCCCGAGCGCCTCGAAGTCAATGCCACATTGCGGAGCCGAAGTATCGCAGGTGACGATCGTCTTTGCGCGGACGATCAGAGGCGCCAATCGAGTTCTTCTGCGTCGGCCGTTTCGATGGCGAGATCGTAGCCGGCGTCGGCATGGCGCACGACGCCGAGTCCCGGATCGGTAGTAAGCACGCACGAGAGCCGCTCGCGCGCGTCGTCGCTTCCGTCGGCAACCACGACCATTCCGGCGTGCAGGCTGTACCCGATGCCGACTCCGCCGCCGTGATGGAAACTCACCCAATGGGCACCCGCGGCCGTGTTGAGCAACGCATTGAGAATCGGCCAGTCGGCGATTGCATCGCTTCCGTCATTCATCGCCTCGGTTTCACGATAGGGTGACGCAACGCTGCCGGTATCGAGATGGTCGCGTCCGATGACGATCGGCGCCTTGATCGCACCCGATCGAACGAGTTCGTTGAACGCAAGCCCCGCCTTCGCGCGGCGCCCGTAGGGGAGCCAGCAGATGCGAGCGGGCAATCCTTGAAAGGCGATGCGCTCGCGCGCCAATTCTAACCAGCGCGTAAGCGAAGAGTCGTCGCCGAACAGCTCGAGCAGCTTCTCATCGCAGACTGCGATGTCGTTTGGATCCCCTGAGAGCGCCGCGAACCGGAAAGGCCCCGAACCGCGGCAGAACAGTGGGCGAATAAACGCCGGAACGAAGCCAGGGAAATCGAAAGCGCGTTCGAATCCGGCGCGCTGCGCTTGCGCGCGGATGTTGTTGCCGTAATCGAAGACGATGGCGCCTGCGTCGAGGTACTGCACCATTGCTCGTACCTCTTGGGCGCAGCTTTGAAGGGCCCGCTCCTGATACTCGCCGGGATCGCGCTTGCGCAGCTCGGCGGCCTGCGCAAGTGAAAGGCCCGCGGGAACGTATCCATCGAGCAAGTCGTGCGCCGACGTTTGATCCGTGACCGCGTCGGGGCGGAAGCCGCGGTCGAAGAGCAGCGGGAACTCCTGCGCGGCATTGCCTTCGTAGCCGACCGAAACGGCCTCGCTGCGACTGCGCGCGCGTTCGACTTCGAGCAGCGCCGATTCCCGCGAGTCGGCGACTCGGTCGAGATAGCGCAGTTCGCGCCGCCGTTCCAATCGGGCGCGGTCGACGTCGACGATCAGACAGATGCCGCCATTCATCGTAACGGCCAACGGCTGGGCGCCGCCCATGCCGCCCACTCCAGCGGTCAACACCACGCGACCGGTCAGAGACCCGCCGAAGTGGCGGCGCCCCAACTCCGCAAACGTCTCGTAGGTGCCCTGAACGATTCCTTGCGTGCCGATGTAGATCCACGAACCCGCGGTCATCTGGCCGTACATCGTGAGCCCTTGCGTTTCGAGCTCGCGAAAGACGCTCCAATCGGCCCACTTCGGTACCAGATTTGCGTTGGCGATGAGCACGCGCGGCGCGCGAGCATGCGTTTTAAAAACGGCGACGGGCTTGCCGCTCTGCACGATCAGCGTCTCATCGTCCTTCAGCCGGCGCAGCGTGCGAACGATCGCGTCGAACGCCTCCCACGACCGTGCGGCGCGGCCGTTGCCGCCATAGACGACCAGATCGTCGGGGCGTTCGGCAACCTCGGGATCGAGATTGTTCATCAACATGCGCAGTGCGGCTTCTTGCGGCCAACCTAGGCAAGTCAGTTCCGCACCACGCGGTGCCCGAACCGCGCGGGAGCCCGCGGCTACGCTCATAATAAGCGCGGAATTCTTGGAGCCGCGGACAAGACCTCTCACACGAGTAGCGAATGACGGGGTCGCATGTACGGACGTTGGCGGCCAGGGTGGTCACTCTTCGTTCTTGCGCTCGTCATCGGATGCGCGTTGGCTGCCGTGCGCGCCTACGCGGGAACGACCGGGTCGGTTACGGGAGTCGTCGCGCGCCCCGGCGGGGGTGCGATTGCGGGGGCCCGCGTCGTTGCGGTCAGCCCGTCGCAGACCGTAACGGTTACGACCGATGCGTCCGGCCGTTTTTCGATGCTCTCGCTCGCTCCCGACACCTACGCGATCACCGTTTCCAAGGACGGTTTCGAGACTTCGACCTTCACCGGCATCTCCGTCTTTGCCGATCAAGTGCAGACGCTGCGAATCCCGCTCCAGGCTTCGCTGCGAACGATCGCGCGAGTCACGGCGCGCTCCTCGATGGACGTCGTAAAATCGGGGACGACGACGGACGTGTACTCGGTTAACGCGACCGTCACACAGGCCGCCGCAGGCATCGGCGGCGGGGGCAACCTCAATAATGCCTACTCGGCCATCGCCGCGGTTCCCGGAGCATTCGTACCACCCAACCAGCAAGGGTGGGATCAGACCGTCTATATTCGCGGCGGGAACTACGATCAGGTGGGCTATGAGTTTGACGGGGTTCCGGTCAACCGGTCGTTCGACAACTATCCCGGCAGCACGGCGGGGACGCTCGGACAGCAGGAGCTTCAAGTCTATACGGGCGGCGGAACGGCGGGATCGAGCGCGACCGGCTTGGCCGGCTTCATCAATCAAGTCATCAAGACCGGAACCTATCCGGGATACGCGACGGTGGATGCCGGCATCGGCTCGACGACGTACTATCACAACCTTCAGTTCGAAGTCGGCGGTGCAACGCCCGATCGCCTCTTCTCGTACTACATCGGCGTCGGGGGCTACAATCAAGATTACCGCTATCTCGACCAGTTCAACGGATCGAACCTTGGCGATGTGTGGGGCTACCCAGCGATCGCGTTTAATACTGCAAACCTCTATTTCGGCGGTGTCTTTCCTACCTGCGTCAACACCGCGCCGCAGGGGACGGGCTGGTATTCCGGACCAAACTCTTCGCCCGTCTACAACCCCTTTTCATTGAGCCCGGGGCAGACCGGCTACGTACCGCTGCCGCAAGGCGTTCATAACAATCCCGGTTGCTATCAAACCCTTTCGCCGGCGTACGCAAGCTACTCGAACCTTGCGGATCGTGAGAGCGTCATCAACCTGCACTTCGGGATACCTCACCGGCACGACGCCGGACGCGACGACGTGCAACTCCTCTACAACGTAACGGCGCTTCAGAGCCAGTTTTATAGCTCGCAGAACGACCTCGGTCCGCACGTCATCAACCAGTTGAGCGACGTCGTATACGGCGAGAACGTGCCCGAGGTCTGGGGCGATTTCGTTACGTGGCCGGGCGGTACGCATTTTGGCGAGAATCCGGCCAATGTCTCGCCCGTGCCCTACTTCGATCCGGGTTCGCCCGGCAATCGCTGTGCCAACATCGATCCCTACGGCTTCTACGGCCAGCCTACAATCAAGGGACAGTGCGCCGCAGGCACGTTTTCCGCCGTGCCCGCCGACGCTCGCGACGGATTCTGGAACGACGCTTCGATCGTCAAGCTCCAATATCAGAAAAACATCGGCTCGAACGCCTACTTCCGTATTTACGGATACACGTTCTACTCGGATTGGCTACAGACCAGCCCGCTGAGCTACGGCACGCCGTTCTTCGGTTTTGGCGTCACAAGCTACGATTACGAGCTGGAATCGCACACGCGCGGCCTGGCGTTCACCTACGCCAACCAGCTGAGCTCGCAGCACCTGCTGACCTTCGACGGCAACTACACGACCGCAACGACGAACCGCTTTAACAACACTAACTTCAACAATTTTCTCGGCACCGATGCGACGAATCTCACCAACGGCACGGAGTGCTTCGCGTATCAGTCTGGAACCTACCTCGGCGAGCATTACAAGGGTGGTCAACCGGCGCCGTGCAACAGCCCGCTCACGAGCGGAACGTTCGGCACGCCGGAGCCTCCTGGAGTTACGGTTCCGGGCGCGTCGTGGCAAATCACCTATACGGGCAACCAGGGCTTTATCAACAACGTCGTGCCGAACTTCACCTCGCTTGCGCTCGAGGATCTGTGGACTCCGACCGACAAGCTCAATATCGATCTCGGCTTACGCGGCGAAGAGTACGCCTACAATCTCGCCAACACGTCCAACAACGGTCAGAACTTCTGGTTCCTTGCCGGTCAACGCGAGTTTTGCTATAACCCCATAACGCTCGCGCCGTACGTCATTGCGGAGCCCCCCGCCAGCGGCCGCCCGGCGACACCCTTCGTCGGGTTCAATTGCCCCGTTGACAACTCGATCCCGGCCCATCCGGTGCAGACGGTGCATCCCGACGGCAAAGACGGCCACCTCCTGCTGAGCAACGTCTATAGTCCAACACTGGCCGATTATGCGCTGACGCCGCGCTTGGGCGCGACCTACACCCTCAATCCCGACACCGTGCTGCGCTTCTCCGCGGGACGCTACGCGCAAGAGCCGGAGACCTATCAGGTGCAGTACAACGCCGTAGCCAACAATCTTGCGTACGATCTCTTCCAGGCGTTCTGGCAGTACGGATTTACCACGCCCGTGCACGATCCGCTCGTGCAGTACTCCGACAACTACGATGCGTCGTACGAGCGCCGCTTCAAAGGAACGGACATGTCGATCAAGGTGACGCCGTACTATCGCTACGCGACCAATCAAGTCTACAGCATCGGATTGCCGTTTGGGCTCAGCGGCGGGCTCAACTCGGGCGTGGAGCGGGTTGACGGCGCCGAGTTCGAGTTCACGAAGGGCGACTTCGACAAGAACGGTCTCTCATTCTTAATCTCGTACACCTACACGAACGCGGCCGAGCGCTGGGGAAACTATCCCGGAACGACGATCAATCCGATCGACCCCTATAATCAGGACATTGCCAACTTCAACGGGCTGACGGAGGCCGGCGGTGGCTCGCAGTGCTACGAGAATAACGGTGTGGGTAACGTCTTCCCGGACCCCAAGTGCATCCAGCTCAAGGACCACTATCATCCGCCGATCTGGAACCCGTACTACTCGATGTCGCCGCAGCCGCTGCTCGACCGCAATGGCTGGTATCCCGTTGGTCTCGACTTCCCCTATCTCTCGCCCAACGTCTTGAGCGCGATCGTCAACTACAAGCGCAACCGGTTTACGATCACGCCGGCGATGACGTTCAACGAAGGCCAACCCTACGGCAATCCGGCCGACGTACTCGGAATCGATCCTCGAACCTGCACGCGTAACTCATCCAAGATCCCCAGCGCTCCGCGCTTCACGCAGGCCGACTACACGACGTGCGGCCTGTCCGCGACGCAAAACGGAACTGCGCCCGGCGAATTCTTTATTCCCAATCCACAGACCGGCGTCTTCGACTCCTTCGGCGCGTTCCGGCAGCCCAGCCAGTTCAACCTGAGTCTTCAAATGGGATATCAGATCACGCCGCGTCTCAAAGCAAACGTGCTGCTGGCCAATCTGTTAAACGCCTGCTTCGGGGGTTCCACCGCTCCCTGGACGAAACAGTACCCGCCGAACAGCTACACCTGCGGCTACATCCCGAACTCGTATTACGTTTCGAACTTTTACAACGGGTCTTCACCCAACGACAAGAACGCAAACGGCGTCCCGCTCAACCCGGCTTTCGCAAACTCCTACATCCCGGCGTACGCCGACACCAACTCGTTGGTATTACCGAATCCCTTTAACGCGTACTTCTCGCTGAGTCTTAGCCTGTAAGCCGGTGGCCGATGGCCGCTTCGGCGGCCTGCACAAGCCGGTGCGAACGGATTAGCTCGCGGCCGGCGGCAATATCCGGCGCCGGGGAGCGATCGTTGCTCCAGGCGGGGATGCGTTCTCGCGCGACCTCATGCGCGGCACGCGTTCCCGGGCCCGATTGAAGCGGGCGCCGAAGGTCGGTCGCGGCCATCGCGCCAAGCAGCTCGCAGGCGAGCGCACCTTCCACGTTGTCGAGAACGCGCCGCAGATTATTGGCTGACGTCATCCCCATGCTCACGTGATCTTCTTGGCCGGCCGAGGTCGGAATCGAATCCACGCTCGAGGGCCACGCTAGTCCTTTGTTGTCGTTGACGAGTGCCGCGGCCGTATACTGCACGATCATCAGTCCCGATTGCAATCCGCGGCGCTTCGTGAGAAAGAGCGGCAGGCCGCGATCTTCCGCGTTGAGCAAGAGGTAGAGGCGGCGCTCGGCTATCGAGGCCAGCTCGCCGATCGCCATCTTCAGGAAGTCGATTGCCAGCGCAATCGGCTCGCCATGGAAGTTCCCGCCGGAGAGAAAGACGCCGTCCTCCGGAAATACCAGCGGGTTATCGGTTACCGAGTTTGCTTCGACTTCCGTGACACGGCGCACGTAGGCCGTCGAGTCGCGCACGGCTCCGTGAACCACCGGAATGCAGCGAAACGAGTACGGATCCTGGACGCGTTCGCACTCCACGTGCGACCACACGATCTCCGAATCTTTGAGCAGCGCGCGCAAGTTGGCTGCCACGCGCTCTTGCCCGGGATGGGGCCGCAGGTCGTTGATGCGGCGGTCGAAGACGCGCTCGCTGCCGAGATAGGCTTCGAGCGACATCGCGCCGATGACGTCGGCCGCGGCAGCGAGCCGCTGCGCCCGCACCACACTCAGGGCGGCAATCGCGGTCATCACCTGCGTTCCATTGACCAGCGCAAGGCCTTCCTTCGCCCCCAACTCGATTGGCTTCAATCCGGCGCGTTCGAGTGCGACGGCGCTCGGTAGCAACTCGTCGTGGAAAAAAGCTTCGCCCTCGCCGATCAGCGTGAGCGTCATATGAGCGAGGGGCGCGAGATCGCCGCTTGCGCCGAGAGAGCCTATCGACGGCACGACCGGGGTTACGCCGCGCTCGAGCATGTCGACGATTAAGTCGAGCGTCTGCGGCTTGATGCCCGAATGGCCGGCTGAGAGCGAGTTCGCCCGCAGGACACCTGCGGCGCGCACCACCGGAATCTCCAACAGCGCGCCGGTGCCGGCGGCATGGCTGCGGACCAAATTGAGCTGCAGCTCGGCGGCGTCCTCCGGCGCAATGACGATGTTGGCGAGCTTGCCGAAGCCGGTCGTCACGCCGTAGATTGACTCTCCCGCAGCGAGATGGCTTTCGACGAACTCGCGGGCACGTGCGACGCGCTCCCGAGCGGCCGGCGAAATACGAATCGCGGCTCCGAAGGCGACCGCCTCGATCGCTTCAAGCGTGAGGTGGCGCCCATCTATTTCGATCGGAGCAGTGTGCGTCACCGCGACTCCTAGAGCTTCGACCAATCGGCGTGCGCCGGTTTCGCAAAGGGTGGCCCGCTTTGGATAACGATCGTTTCGTGGTCGCGCAGGACGATTTCGCGTGGATTCCGCCCGTGCCAGGGCGCTCCATTGACCCAGATGCTCAGCCGGCCCGCATGGGACGCCGTCACCGCTCCCGCTTCCGCCCAGCTCAAGTTGGGCCCCCAGATGTCGAAGAACTCTCCCAGGGTAAAGACGCGCTTCACCGGCGACTCGATGTGGATAAAACCGTCCCCGTTATGCGTATGGAGCCAATAGAGGCACGTCCCCGACTGCGGGATGCCGATCTGGGCCGGCACCGACACGGCGTGTCCGCGATTGAAGAGCTGCAGTTGCGTGTGTATGTGCTCGACCGACCCCTCCTCGCGATCGCAGTGAATACCGTCGATGGGCAAACCTCCGAAGAGGCTCTGCGCCACCACCCTGTCACCCTGAGCCGAGTCGAAGGGGGTCGCCGGGCCAAGCAACGCGAGAAGCAACGTTAGGAGATGCATGGAGACTTGCCGTTCGATGTGCATAACGAAAAAAACTTGTGGACAGCCTGTGAATTGCGCCGAGTGGGCGCTTGTCCACGCCGTTTGTGCGTGTTACGATTCACGAGCTTCGAATCCAATTTTGAAGTGCGATGAACGTATCGTTCGCGGTCGATGAACACCTGAAACGTTGCGATGAGCGATGATTCCGGAACAACGACCAAACCGCTCGCCAGCGTCGGTGGGGCTCTCCGACCAGGTAGCCAAACAGGCGAGGCGAGTGAGTGAATGCGTCGGAACCCGTCGAGGCTTCGCTTCGACGGGTTTCGCTAATTCAGACGCCTCTAATTATTAATCGGCGGTGTATGTGCGTGATGCGGAGGAGGCTCTGGACGACGAGCGGAGCCCGGATGGCGGAGCGACGAGCGGCTCCGAGGCATCATGCACATACACCGCCGATTAATAATTAGAGGCGCTCTGAATTACTTTTGGTGGCGGCGTCGTAGACGAGCCTTGCGGCTGCGAGGTCTTCGGCTGCGATGCCCACCGATTTGAAAATCGTCGTTTCGCCGGCTGCGGGTCGTTTGGTTCCTGCGAAGATTTCGCCGATCTCCGCGTAGATCTTCGCCCGGGAAAGGATCACGTCGCCCGATTCCTGCAGCACCGCTTCGCGCGAGTCGACGACCAGTGTGTTGCGCATCGCGTCATCGTCGAGCTCCCGCCACGTTGGCCGGTTGGCGCCGACTGCATTGACGTGCGCGCCCGCTTTGAGCCATGCGCCCTCGAGCACCGGTTCCTGCGAGCTCGTCGCGACCACGATGACGTCGGCTCCGCGTACCGCCGCCTGCGCCTCCGTCGCCACGGCGCCGTGCTTCCGCGCGAATCTCTCCGCGTGTTCGGGAGTGCGGCTCCAGACTCGAACCTCTTCGAACTTCGCAATGCTCGAGAGCGCGGCCAAATGCGACTGGGCCTGGACGCCGCTGCCGAGCAGCGCCAGCACTGTACTGTTTGGAGGCATGAGGTATTTCGTTATGGCAGCCGAGACCGCGGCCGTTCGCATCTCCGTGATCAAGCGTCCGTCGATAGCGGCCAGCGGCTCGCCGTTCTGCGTTTGGAAGAGCAGAACGACCGCCTGATGCGTCGGAACGGCGCTCCCCTCGTTGGCTGGATAAAAGCTTACGGCTTTAAGGCCCATTACGTCGTGCGCCACCGCGGGCATGATGCCGAAGTAGCGCTTCCCCTCCTCGATGGTGAGAACGCTGCGCACGGGCGCAAGCACGCTGCCACGTGAAAAATCGGCGAGCGCGCGCTCCATCGCTGCAATGAGCTCTTCCCATCGCAGTAACCGGCGAACTTGCTCCTCATCGAGATACAGCAAAATAAGGCTTCATTTATACTTCTTCGCGATCTCGGCGGCGACCGCGGCGACGCGGGCGCGAACGTCATTGGGTCCGAGAATCTCCGCTTGCGCGCCCCAGCCGAGCACCCAGCGAACGAGCTCGTCCACGTCCGCAACGCGATAGGCGATCTCCGTAGAGCCGTCGGCACGGTGCTCGACGTTAAAGTCCGCGACGATTCGGGCGGCGGTCGCCGCCTTCGCGACTCGCGGCGCGAAGCTCACGCGCACCTCGGTCGTCTGGTCGTTGTGCAAAACGCCGCTAATTGAACCCGCGGCGTACGCTTCGACGTTGAAGTCGTTCGGCCGCACGAACGTTTGCGCGAGGACGCTCGGCTCGGTGACGCTGTCGACCGCGAAGGTGCGCTTTTCTTTGCGCGTGTGGTCGTAGGCGACGCAATAGATGCGTCCTGCGTTGATGATAAAGCCGTACGGATCCACCTTCCGTGCGCTGTTCCGCCCTTCCTTATCGCGGTATTTGAACCGGACGCTGCGAGAAGAACGTTCTGCCGAAGAGAGCAGCGCGAAGGCGCGTTCGCCGCGCTTGTCGAGGGATATTTCGGAGAGACGAAAGGCGACCGGAGAGGCTTCGTCCACACGTGCGCGCGCGGCGCGTCCCGAGCTTCCGACGAGCTTTTCGGCGACGTCGTCGATCGACGCCCCGATGGTTCCCCCAATGCTCGCGCCGAGCGAACGCAGCGCGACCAATCCAAAGAGCTCGCCGCTGCTCAAGTCGAGCCGTTTGAGGCTGTAGCCTTCGGCGAAGCGATACACGTTGGCGGCGCGATCGAAGTAAAGTGGAAAACCGGCGTTGGCTAAAATCGCGAGATACCGGCGCAGACTGCGCGTGCTGGGACGCCGCTCACCCTCGGCGACGCGGTCTTTTAGGCTCTCAAACGAATGCTGCCCCTGATCGATCGCATTGAGCAACCGTACCAGCAGAATGACCTTCGTTTCACCGTCGGCGCTCATTGGTCCGCCGGGGCCTGCGCCTTCGGAAAACAGCCGTCGGGCGCGGTAATGGGCGGCGCGCTGGGAACCGGTGCCGTCGCCGTTACTCCCAAGCGAATCGGATAGAACGAGCCGCCATCGGTCATCGTCTGCAGAACGACGTGAGAAGTTTGCCCCGGCAGCAGTTGAAACGCGGTGATCTCATACCGCGACGGAACCCGCACGCACCCAATATCTACGGCGTTGCCGTCGAGCAAGAAGCTCCCGCGCGCGGGGCCCGCTAGCGGTTGAACAAAAACGTAGGCCGCGGACGGCACCGCACTGGGATTTTCGAACGTGAGATCGATCGTGTCAAGGACGCCGTAATCACCGTAGTCGCGGCCGCCCGCCGACGGGTCAACGTTAGCCGGCGTGGGATCCGCGTCGCCGATGACGGTCGTTGCGTCGGGGCCGCCGGCCGAAAAGCTCAGGTTTTCGCTGCCGAAACCGGCGATTGAAAAGACGCCGGTGCGGTGGTGCCCATCGCCGGGAAGCACCGGCCCGTCGAGCAGCGTGCGCGGATCGACGCCGGGCGAAACGGCCAGCACCGCTACGTCAATAGGGCCGCCAGAGAGCACACGCAAATCGGCGGTTCCGGCAACGAGCTGGCGGGCCGTCATCGGCAGGTCGGTCATCAGATACGGCAGACCGCCCGACAAATCCAAGATGACCCCTTCGTGCTGCGCTTTCGTCAGCATAAATCTCTTGCTCACGGACTGGCCGACTTGCATTACGTCGATGTTTGGGCCCGCCGTGGCCTCGATCAACTGCACGGAGGTCGGATCTTGGGAACTGCTGCGCAGCGAGACGACGAGCCTTCGCGGATCGGCGAGATCGTCGTGATAGTAATAGAGGCGTGCCGGTGCTGCGAGCGAGACGCTCCCACGAAAGAGAACGCCGTCTTGCGCAACGTGCTCCGGATCGTCATCGTAAAAAAGCAGTCCCGGAAGAAACGGCTGCAAGGGCGTATTTTGCACGGTCACCGTCGTCGATCCCGATTGATCGAAGTATTGCCCGTTTCCGGCAATCTGGATCGGCACTACAAATTGAGCCGTTCCCCCGGGCCCCAGTGATGACGGCGACGGCGCGACCGTCCCCACGGTAACCTGCGCGCCCGGCATTGCCTGCGTGAGGCGCGTCACCCAATCGGTAACTTCTTGCGCAAGCCAGTCGGCTTGGGCCGGATCGCCGGTGATCGTTAGCGTCGTTTGCGGGACGATCGTGCCCGCGTTAAATGCGACGCGAATCGCGATGTCGGCGCTCGCGCCGTTGGCATCGCTGACGTGAAGGACATCCGTTCCCGTCGCCTGCGTGGCGGTGATTGTCAGCGAAGTTCCGCTCGGATCGGCGCTTACCACGACAAGCTTTCGGTCGAGGGTTAGCTGGAGCGGCGGCGTTGCGCCGGTCAGCGTCACGACTTGTTCCTGCGCCGGATTCAGATTAACGGCGTTGGTCGAAAGCGTCAGCGCCGGAGTTGGAGTAGGCGCGGCCTGCGCGAGCACGATTCCGAGAAGCAAAACGTGCATCTAACGGGCCGCCGGCTGGGCAACGAGCCCTACGTCACGGCCGGTTCGGGCGGGCTCGCTGCCGGCGGATCGAACGAGGGAATCTTCGTGTACTTCAGCTTCTCCGGATCGTCCGGATCGACGTCGCCGAGGATGTGATCGCCGGAGCCAAAGACCCCCTTGAGCATCTCCTCGGCGAGCTCGTCTTCGACCATCCGCTGAACCGCACGCCGAAGCGGACGCGCGCCGAACTCCGGGTCCCATCCCTTTTTCGCCAGCACCGATTTTGCCGCGTCGGTGACCTTGAGCTCCATCTCCTGAGCGCGAACCTCGCGAACGACCTTATTGAGCTCAAGCGTGACGATCTTTTCGATCTGCTCGCGCGTGAGCTGATGGAAGACCAGCACTTCGTCGACCCGGTTGAGGAACTCGGGGCGAAACGTCTGCTTCACCTCTTCCATCACGCGATTCTTCATGCGCTCGTAGGCCTTGACCTCATCGGAGCCCGACATCCGCTCCGGACGGAAACCGATGTCGGTCGTGGTGGTCATTCCGGTTGCGCCAACGTTGCTCGTCATGATGATGACCGAGTTCTTGAAGTCGACTTGCCGCCCCTGAGAATCGGTCAGGCGGCCATCTTCGAGCACTTGTAAGAGCAAGTTAAAGACGTCCGGGTGCGCTTTCTCGATTTCGTCGAGCAGCACGACGGAGTACGGACGGCGCCGGACCGCCTCGGTCAACTGGCCGCCCTCTTCATATCCAACATATCCCGGCGGCGCGCCGACGAGACGGCTGACCGAATACTTCTCCATGTACTCCGACATATCGATGCGAATCATCGACTCTTCGTCGTCGAACAAGAAGGCCGCCACGCTGCGCGCCACTTCCGTCTTGCCGACGCCTGTCGGTCCGAGGAAGATGAACGAGCCGATCGGGCGGGCGGGGTTCTTGAGACCAGCACGCGACCGACGGATCGCGCGAGTGAGAACGTTGATGGCTTCTTCCTGGCCGACCACGCGCTCGTGGAGCAGTTCGCCCATTCTGAGAAGCTTCTCGGTTTCGGCCTGCGCGAGCCGGCTAACGGGGATCTTCGTCCAAGCCGCGACGATCTCGGCGATGCTGTCGGCCGTCACTTTGAGAACACGTTCGCCCGCAGCTTTGCGGTCGCGCCATTCCTGCTCGAGACTCGCTTTCTCCAAACGCAGCTTCTCTTCACGATCTCTGATGCTCGCGGCTCTGTCGAACTCTTGATTCTTGACGACCGCTTCTTTCTCGGCGATGAGCTTGCGCAGTTGCGCATCGGCTTCGCGAATCGCCGGCGGCGGCAGCATGGCTTGCAGGCGCACGCGCGAGCTGGCTTCGTCAATTAGATCGACGGCCTTGTCGGGAAGGAAGCGATCGGTGATATACCGGTCGCTGAGCTTCGCTGCGCTCGCGAGGGCCTCATCGGTGATTTGAACCTTGTGATGGGCCTCATACCGATCGCGCAGGCCCTTGAGAATTTCGATCGTCTCTTCGACCGTGGGCTCGCCGACCATGATCGGTTGGAAGCGCCGTTCCAGCGCAGAGTCTTTCTCGATATGTTTACGAAACTCGTTGAGCGTCGTGGCGCCGATGCATTGCAGTTCGCCGCGCGCGAGCGCCGGCTTGATGATGTTGCTGGCGTCGATCGCTCCTTCGGCGGCACCCGCGCCGACGAGCGTGTGCAGCTCGTCGATAAAGAGGATGATCTCCCCGGCGGCACCGCGGATCTCGTCCATCACGCGCTTCATGCGCTCCTCGAACTCGCCGCGATACTTCGTGCCGGCCACGAGCCCCGCCAAGTCCAGGGTAATCACGCGCCGGTCGCGCAGCGGCTCCGGTATTTCGCCCTTGATGACGCGTTGCGCGAGCCCCTCGGCAATCGCCGTCTTACCGACGCCAGGCTCGCCGATGAGGGCCGGATTGTTCTTCGTGCGCCGTGAGAGAATTTGTATGACGCGTTCGATTTCGTTGTTGCGACCGATGACGGGATCGAGCTTGTTGTCCCGCGCCAACTGCGTAAGATCGCGGCCGTAGGCGTCGAGCGTCGGGGTCTTGCTCTTTCCTTTCGGCGCGGTTGGTTGCCCCTCGGCGCCGAGCAACGACGTCGTCTGCACGCGGACCTTCGCGGGATCGACGCCCAAATTCGTGAGTACGCGCGCCGCGACGCCCTCGCCCTCTCGGATCAACCCCAGAAGCAAGTGCTCGGTTCCGATGTAGTTATGGTTCAGCTGGCGCGCCTCTTCGAAGGCAAGCTCGATGACGCGCTTGGCCCGCGGGGTAAAGACCATCTCTTGCTGAACGGTTTGCCCGCCGCGTCCGACGATCGCCTCGACCTCTTGACGAACCTTGGCCAGATTGACGCCAAGTGACTCCAGGACCTTGGCGGCCAGACTTTCGCCCTCGGAAATAATCCCAAGCAGAATATGCTCGGTTCCAATATAGTTGTTTCCGAGACGCTGAGCTTCTTCCTGAGCGAGTACAATGCTGCGCCGCGCTCGCTCGGTGAAAGGCTCCCACATTGACATCGCTTTGCTCTTCCTCCTAACCTCTTAACGCAACCCGGCACCGCTCGGTTTCGCGATTCCCTGCCCGGTCTCCCCAAAGCGGCGCAGCTTTGAACCAAAGGTTTGCCTTAGAGCCTGCGGAACCTCGTAGCCATGCCAACCGCAGAGCAAGTACGCGAAGCGCTCGTCGAGGTCAAAGATCCCGAACTGAATTTGGGAATCCTAGAACTCGGCCTCGTCTACGATATCACAACTGAGGGCGAAACCGGCGAAAACGTCACCGTGATGATGACGTTAACGTCGCCGATGTGTCCCGTCGGGCCGATGTTTAAGAAGTCGGTGGAGGATCACGTGCTCGCCGTCGAGGGCGTCAAGAGTGCGAAGGTTGAGATCACCTTTATGCCGCCTTGGGATCCTGCGACGATGGCGTCGGACGACGTCAAGGCGATGCTGGGAATCTGGTAGCTATCCGAGCCCGGTAGCATTCGGACTCGGACACATTCGTCGCGCAACATCGTGTTGCACTCCTATCGACTGCCTCGCGCCTTCCGCATCCTGCTCCGGCGCTCGGTCAGACGGTCCTCGTCCGAATGCTACTGGTCTCGGATAGCTTGTCTGTGTAATGCTTAGAGCGAGTGAACGCTCTTACATGCTCAGTTGATAGGCCGCGGCAAGATCCTTCATTGCGGTCGTCAGGATCGCGTGGTACTGGGCGTCAACGCCTAAGCCGTATTTGGCATCAATGTCCTTCATCACTTGCACGTGAATGGGATGAGACACGGCGCGATCGAGCATTACTTCGACGTTAGACCCTTCGCCCGACTGACCGGCCGACCAAAGTGCGGCGGCAAGAGCGCGGCCGTCAGTCGGATCGGGGTTGGGCTTGCTCGGAAGCGCGATCTTCTTTTCCGTCACGATTCGCAACGAATCGTTTACGACGAAATCGAAGGTCGCCAGAAACTGATTGACTTGGTCTTTACCGTACGCTTTGGTCAGCTTTGCGACCTCGGCGCTAAACAAGGTGCCGGTCAGCCTCTTGAGGAGCGTTACGGTACTGAAATTACTCGGGCCGCCCCCGGCTTCGACCATCGAGAGCGTCACGGCTAGCGCCGGTGCGCCGGTGTAGACACAGCACGAACCGGAGAAGCGAGTCAACGTGTCGACGACATTGGGCAGGAGCTTTGCCGACGCGGCGGCCGGTACGATGGTTGCCAGAGCGAGCGCAAGGGCGGCAATGGCGGATCGGTTGCGCATGGGTTCCTCTCTCGAGCCGTGCAGCTCGTTGGCGAAGGTGGTTCGCCGAAAGGAACGGTAGATTCAGGATTTTGGATTGGGGCTAAAGCAGCGTGACGGCAATCGGTTTGGTCGTGGGTTGTTTGGAACCGCCGGCCGGCTCGACGCTCACCGCCACCGCTGCGACCGCGTTCGCCGCTTCCGGCAAGCGGAGCAAGGTTTCCCCGGAGGCGCTCGGTTTGAACGTGACGGATGGAGCCATCTTCTTCGAGCCCTTCGGCAACGTCCAGGCCTGGTAGACCTTGCCCGCCGGAGCCGCTGCGAGTCCGTGCATGGCGAGGTAGAGATTGCGGCCGTGCACCATTACCGAGCCGTGCCCGAAGGGGTAGCGCTTGGCATCCGGCGCCGTGAAGTCGACGATCATTGCCGACTGTTGCGCCATTGCCGATTCGTCACGGCCGAGCCGCTCGCGAAGTGAGGCGCTCAACAAACCCGCGCCGACCGCGATCGCAAGACAGGCTGCGGCGGCGAACGCCGGCCAACGCGAAATCCGTGGCTGCGCCGGTTGCGCGGAGCGAACTTGCTTCATCAGACGAGCTTTGAGCAGCACGCTTGGTCCTTCGGTGAGGGCATCGGTCTCTGCAGAGTAGCCGACGGCCGTCACGGCCGGACGTAACAGACCGTACTCGGCGCGGCACTCCTCGCAAGTTTGCAGATGGGCGGCGACATCCGCAGCCTCGCGGGGCGAAAGCGCCCCGAGCGCATAGAGGGCGACGTTGTCGAGCATCTCGTCGTGCGACATCATGAGGTGACGACCCCGTCGAGTGCATTGCGCAACCGGCGCAGGCCGCTTCGAATTCGCGTTTTAACCGTGCCGAGCGGCAAGCCTGTCGTTTTCGCCATCTCGTGATGCGTGACGCCGCCAAAAAAACCCAGCTCGATCAGCTTGCGCTGGTCCTCGGGCAACTGCGCGATCGCCGTACGGACGGATTCGGCGTTCAACTGCGCTATCGCGGTATCTTCGAGCGCGTCATTCGCCGGGATGGCCTCGGGAAATTGATCTTCTGGCCGCGCCGCACGGGCACGCAACGCGTCGAAAGCGCGATTACGAGCGACGCGCACGATCCACGCTCCGAAGTTTCCCGAGCGAAAAAGCTCGGGGTTGCTCCAAATTTTCATGAAGACGGCTTGCGTGACGTCTTCGGCGCTTCCGGGATCGGAAAGCACGCGTAACGCCACGCCGTAGACGAGGCGATGATAACCGTCGTACAAGGTTTCAAACGCGGCGGTATCACCTACCCGCACGCGTTCCATGAGGCGACCTGCGTCACCCAAGCTAAACGGTTCCCGAGGGCTCCATGGATTGGATGAGCCTCAAGGCGCCGGCCGCGGGTAGATGTGCGTTGGGATTCCGGCGAAGGCGGGATCGCCGCATTGCCAAAGCAAGAACGAATACTCGTCGGTGAGCAGCTGCTCGGTCTGCTCTCGGGACGCCGCCATGAATCCGTGTCCTGCATCGTAATCCACGCGCAAGAGAATCGGCCGCCCGCTCGTAGTGGCGCGCGCGAGCCTCGCAGTAAACTTCGCGAGCTGCCACGATGCGACGCGCGGATCGTTGAACCCGGTGACCAGCATCACGGCTGGATATGCCGTTCCCGGCACGACGTGCTCGTAGGCGTCCATCGCATAGAGGGCTCGGAAACCCGTCTGGTTCGTGACCGTACCAAACTCCGGAATGTTCGGCGGGCCGTTCGGCGTGAACTCGGCACGCAGAGCATTGCTGACGCCCACGACGTCGAGCGCTGCGGCGAACAGGTGGGGCTGTGTCGTAATGGCCCGCCCAATCGTGATGCCGCCGGCGCTCGTTCCCTCGCCGGCGAGATGTGCCGGCGAGGTGTACTTATGATTGACGAGCCAGCGGCCGCAGGCGACAAAGTCTTGCCAAGTATGGGGTTTGGTCGCGATCATTCCGGCTCGATGCCACGCTTCGCCGTACCAACCGCCCCCGCGTGGATGACAAACGGCGAAGACGCCGCCGCGCTCGAGCCACGCGACGCGCGTGGCGCTGAACGTTGGAGTGAGCTCGATGCCGTACGCGCCGTAACCTTGCAAATACACCGGGTGCGACCCATCCAGCGACAACCCCTTACGGTAGACGACCGAGAGCGGGACCATCGTGCCGTCGGCACTGCGCGCCGAGACTTCCGACGATGTATAGGGCGACGTATCGACATTGGCCAGTGGTTTGAGGTGCGTGTCGGTCACGGCGCCGTTGGCATCCGCCGCGTAGTAAAGCTGCGAGTGCGTCCAGCCCGTCATACCGAAGACGACGCCGGGTTCGCGCGGATCGGTCGCGATCGCGGTGACCGAGCCTTCGTACGGCAGCGCAACGTTCGTTTGTTCGCCGGGTTTGCCGTCGCCGGCGATTCCCACTCGGGTAATCTTCCCAAATCCGCCCTCTCGCGACAGTACGTAGAGCCCATCGGCCGCGACGCCCAAATCTTCGAGAACGTCCTTCCCGGCTGGGATCACGGTCTGCGCGGTCGCCATGCTGGGGGCATCGAGCGATGTCGTTACGAGCTTGAATGCCGGCGCGTTCTTATGCGTGAGAAGGTAGATCGTCGAGCCCTTGAAGTCGAGATTGACGACGTCGTCGACGGCCGTCGCGACGGGGATCCACACGACATTGGAATCGAGAACGGCGCCGCGGGTCGCGTAGATGGTGCGCTCGTTGGCAACCCCATGAACGATCATCCCCACCGTGTACGGAGAGACCGGCGATCGTGTCACGATCGGAAAGTCCGTCACACCGAACGGGATTTTTGGATCTACTCCGTATCCAAAAACCGCGACGTCGTGGTCGGGATCGCGCCCCAACACGTGCAAATATGCGACGGGGCGCTTCTCTTTATCGGTTGCGGGCTCGTCGGGACGAAGCTTCGGAAAGCGCACGTAATAGAAGGAGTTGCCGTCGGGCAACCAGCTCGTTACGCCGATGTAATAGGCACGATCGATCGCGTCCGGAAGCACTTCCGTCGTCGCCGTATCGACGACATGAATCACTTCGGCTTCCGATCCGCCCTCCGAGATGCCGTAGGCGACGCGCTTACCATCGAGCGACGGTAGGAAATAGTTGATCGTGTAATGTTTGCCGGCCGTCGCCAAGCTCTGCGGATCGACGAGGACGCGCTCGCCGCTGCCGTCCACGTTGCGCACGTAGAGCTTGGGGCTGTTGTCGCCCGGGTTGAGCTTTTCGTAAAAGTAGTACGGACCGTCCCGGGTTACCCCAGTGACCAAAACGCCGGCGTTGTCGAGTGCTTTGATGCGATCGAAAAGCCGTTCGCGCGGTTCCCCGAGCCGCGCGAGTACCGCACGCGTGTAATCGTTCTGCTCCTTGAAGAACTGCTCGACGACGGGGTCCTGCATGTTTTCGAAGTAGCGGTACGGATCGGTGACGGAGGTCCCGTACTTCGATTCCGCGACCGCCCGCTGGGGCGGTGCCGGTGGCGGCGTCGGAAAACCCGCTGGGATCGCGCCGGTTACGGCAAGGGCGAGAATGCAGCTGCTGAATCGGAGCATCGAGCCATATTCTCGAATGACATACCTTACCGCCTGCGCGCAGCATGACAAAGGGGAGGATTCGTGCAAAGGTGGCAGCGTGAAGACTCGCGCGGAAAAATACGATGAGCTCGAAGTAAAACGCGCGGAATCGGCGATTCCCGCCGGAGCCGAGGCGCTCGCGCGACAGCACGCTCGGGGTAAACGCTCCGCCCGAGAGCGCGTCGAGGCGCTAGTGGACGAAGATTCCTTCGTCGAGTTTGACCGGTTCGTCATCCATCGTGCAAACGCGTTCGGCCTTGATGAAAAGGAGTTCTTAGGCGACGGCGTCATCACGGGGAGGGCGACCATCGATGGGCGCCAGGTCTTTCTCTTTTCGCAGGACTTTTCGGTGCTGGGCGGCTCGCTCGGCGAAGCATTTGCCGAAAAGATTTGCAAGGTGATGGATTTGGCGATTCGCACCGGCTCTCCAATGATCGGCATCAACGATTCGGGCGGAGCCCGCATTCAAGAAGGCGTCGTCTCTTTGGGCGGTTACGCCGAAATCTTTTGGCGCAACGTTGCCGCCAGCGGCGTCGTCCCGCAGATGAGCCTTATCGCGGGACCCTGCGCCGGCGGTGCGGTCTATTCGCCGGCGATAACCGACTTCATTATCATGACGGAAAAGATCTCGCAAATGTTCATCACCGGTCCGGAGATCATTAAGACGGTCACCGGTGAGGAAGTGACGTTCGAAGAACTCGGCGGCGCGTTAACGCACGCGACGCGCAGCGGCGTGGCGCATCTAGTGGCCGAGAACGAAGAGAACCTTTTCGAGCTGACTCGCGATCTTTTTTCGTTTCTTCCACAAAACAACTCCGAAGCTCCGCCGGAATACGCGTGCGATGACGACCCTCACCGAATGGTCGCGCCGCTCGACGATCTCGTCCCCGACTCGCCGAACAAGCCCTACGATATGCGTGAGGTCATCGAGGGAGTCGTGGACTATGGAGACTTCTTCGAAATTCAGGCGCTTTTCGCGCCAAACATCATTTGCGGATTCGGTCGCATCAATGGACGAGCCGTGGGCATCGTTGGCAATCAGCCTAACGTCCTTGCCGGCGTGCTCGATACCCGTTCGTCGGTCAAGGGCGCTCGCTTCGTGCGCTTCTGCGATGCTTTCAATATTCCGTTGATCACCTTCGTCAACGTCCCCGGCTTTCTTCCCGGCACCGATCAGGAGTACGGCGGTATCATTCTCCAGGGCGCCAAGCTGCTCTACGCGTTTGCCGAAGCGACGGTTCCCAAGATCACCGTAATCACCCGCAAGGCGTACGGCGGTGCGTACGACGTGATGGCGAGCAAACACATTCGCGCCGACGTCAACCTCGCATGGCCGACCGCGGAGATTGCCGTGATGGGCGCTGAGAGCGCCGTCAAGACGATCTTCCGCCGCGAGATCGCGGCCGCTCCCGACAAAGAGGCGAAGATGGCCGAGCTGATCGGCGAGTATAACGAACGCTTCGCGCACCCATACATTGCCGCTGCGCGCGGCTACGTCGACGATGTCATCGAGGCTCGCAAGACCCGCAGCGCCATCGCTACCGCGCTGGAAATGCTGCGCGACAAGCGGAGCGAGACGCCGCGGCGCAAACACGGCAACATTCCGCTCTAGGGCAGGACGCGCGTCACCGCGCTGGTATGTAACCTATGTGAAATTATTGGCTGGAAAGCGCGCGCTGGTGACCGGCGTCGCCAATCGTTGGTCGATCGCGACGGGGATCGCGCGGAAGTTGCACGAGCACGGAGCTTCGATCGCGCTGACGTATCAAGGCGAACGGGTACGCGACGAAGTGGAGAAGCTCGCCGCCGAGCTCGGCAAGGGCCCGGTAATTGAATGTGACGTGAGTAACGGTGCCTCGCTCACGGCGATGCGCGACGAGCTGGCCGACAAATTCGTTCCGCTCGACGTGCTCGTTCACTGCATCGCCTTTGCCAATAAGGAGGACCTGGACGGAAAGGTCTTCGATACCTCGCGGGCAGGGTACGCGCTGGCGCTCGACGTGTCGGCCTACTCGTTGATCGCGCTGGTAAGCGAGCTGCGCGACTCGTTTGCGGACGGCGCCTCCATCATGGCGCTGACCTATCTGGGGGCAACCCAAATCGTGCCCAACTATAACCTGATGGGCATCGCCAAGGCCGCGCTCGAAGCGACGGTTCGGTATATGGCGTTTGACTTGGGCGATCGCAATATTCGCGTCAACGCGATCTCGGCAGGGCCGATCAAAACGGCCAGCTCCCGCCAAGTCGGCGGTTTTTCACGGATCCTGGACGTCGTTCCGAAGGTCGCGCCGCTGCGTCGCAACGTTACTGCAGAAGACGTCGGAAACGTCGCCGTCTTTCTCGCATCGGATCTCGCTTCGGCCGTCACCGCCGACGTGCACTTCGTCGACGCGGGCTACCATGCCATGGGAATGTATGCGGCATCAGAACCAGGGTAAGGAACACGTCATCCTTCGACCCTTCGACAAGCTCAGGGCAGGCTGAGCTCAGGATGACATCGGGAGAGTTCGCTGTTCAGTAAGATTCTAATTGCGAATCGCGGTGAGATTGCGGTTCGCGTCATCCGCACGGCGCGCGAAATGGGCATTACAACCGTTGCCGTGTACTCGGATGCCGACCGCGACGCTTTGCACGTCGCGCTAGCCGACGAAGCGTACGGAATCGGCCCCGCGTCCCCCTCGCAGAGCTATTTGGACGGCGAGCGAGTCATCGCGTGCGCGCGCAGGGCCGGTGCCGACGCCATACATCCGGGTTACGGCTTTTTGGCAGAAAACGCCGCATTCGCGCGCAGCGTGGTTGCGGCGGGTTTGACGTGGATCGGACCCCACGCCGATGCGATTGCGGCGATGGGCGATAAGCTCCGTGCCCGCCAAGCCATGCGCGATGCGAACGTTCCCTCCGTCCCGGGAGGTACCGAGGCAATCGCCGACGTTGCCGGCGCACGCGCCGCGGCTGAGAAATACGGCTTGCCGCTCGCGCTCAAAGCCGCCGCCGGCGGCGGGGGAAAGGGTCTGCGCGTAGCCGCCTCGATGGATGAGGTGGCGTCGGCCTTTGAGTCGGCTCGGCGCGAAGCGCAGGCGTATTTCAAGGACGACACGATCTATGCCGAGCACTACTTGGAGAATCCCAAGCACGTCGAGCTGCAAGTCCTCGCCGATAAATACGGCAACGTGGTTCACGTCGGCGAGCGCGACTGCTCTTTGCAGCGACGTCATCAGAAGTTGTGGGAGGAGACTCCGGCCCAAATTTCGGACCGCCTGCGCGAGGCGATGCGCGAAGCCGGCGTCCGCGCGGCGCAGGCGATCGGCTACGATTCGGCCGGCACCGTCGAATGTCTCGTCTGGGGGGACGCCTTCTACTTTCTGGAGATGAACACGCGAATTCAAGTGGAGCACACCATCACGGAGATGGTTTCGGGGCTCGATCTCGTGCGCGAGCAGATCCGAGTTGCGGCCGGCGAACCGCTCGGATACGGGCAGAACGAGATTTCCTTTCGTGGGTTCTCGATCGAGGGGCGCGTGAACGCAGAAGATCCGGCGGCACAGTTTCGCCCCGCTCCCGGCACCATCACCGCCTATCGCGAGCCCGGGGGGCTCGGCGTTCGCGTTGACTCGGCGGCTTATACCGGCTGGACGATACCAGCTGACTACGATTCGCTCATCGCCAAGCTCATCGTTTGGGCGCCGACTCGTGAAAACGCGATCGCACGCATGCGCCGCGCCCTCGATGAATACGTCGTCGAAGGCGTACCGACAACGCTGCCGCTGCTGCGCGCACTCTGCGACCTGCCGGCCGTCGCGGACGCCTCCTACGGCACCGCCACCCTCGAGCCATTCGCTGCAACGTTGCGGCCGGCCGCCGGAACCGAGAAGCATTTGCCGGCGCCGCTGCCTCGCGTTACGTCCCGCCGCACGGCTCCGCGCCTGGGCGCGACACGCAAGCGTGCAAATTCGTCACACGGCAACGACGTGCGGTCGCCGATGCACGGGCTCGTCATCGAACTTGCCGTCGCTAAAGGCGATGCGGTGAGCGAAGGGCAAGTCGTTGCAGTAATCGAGGCGATGAAGATGATGAACGAGGTACGCGCCCATCGCGCCGGAGTCGTCAGCGCGGTTCACGCCGGCGCGGGTTCGAGCGTCGAAAGCGGATCGCCGCTGATAACGATCCTTCGACAACCCTTCGACTGCGCTCAGGGTGGCAGTGTGGGCGCTCAGGGTGACGAGGGTGGCTAGAGAGCTTAATGCGTCGGGGATTCCGATCGAAGCAGTCTACGATTCGGTCGAAGGGGCGCCGCACGATCTCGGGGAGCCGGGCACTTTCCCGTACGGCCGCGGCATCCACGCGGGCATGTACCGCGGCCGGCTTTGGACGATGCGCCAGTACGCCGGCTTTGCTACGGCGGCCGAGTCGAACGCGCGCTATCGCTATCTGCTCGAACGCGGTCAGACGGGACTCTCCGTCGCGTTCGATCTCCCAACGCAGCTTGGATACGATTCCGACGCGCCTGCGGCGCGCGGCGAGGTCGGCAAGGTGGGGGTCGCGATCGATTCGATTGGGGATATGGAAACGCTGCTCGACGGCGTGCCACTCGATCGCGTTACCGTCTCAATGACGATCAACGCGCCCGCCGCAATCTTGCTGGCATTCTATCTCGCCGTCGCGCGGCGGCGTGGGATTCCATTCTCCAAACTTGGCGGAACCGTGCAGAACGACGTGCTCAAGGAATACGTCGCGCGCGGGACTTACATCTATCCGCCAAAGCCTTCCATGCGACTGATCACCGACGTGATGTCGTACTGCGCGCGCGAAGTGCCGCTTTGGAACGCCATCTCGGTTTCCGGCTACCACATTCGCGAAGCCGGCTCCACGGCGGTTGAAGAGATCGCGTTTACGCTCGCCAACGGTAAGGCCTACCTTGCGGCCGCGCGCGAAGCCGGGATCGCGCTCGACGACGTCGCGCCACGTATCTCGTTCTTTTGGAACGCCCACAACGATTTCTTCGAGGAGATTGCGAAGTTTCGGGCCGCGCGCTATCTCTGGGCGCGCATTACGCGCGACGAGTTCGAGTGCCGCGACCCGCGCTCGCACGCGTTACGTTTTCACGCGCAGACGGGCGGCTCTACGCTCACGGCGCAGGAGCCCGAGAATAATGTCGTGCGCGTGGCACTGCAGGCGCTGGCGGCGGTCCTCGGCGGCACGCAATCGCTGCACACGAACGGTAAGGATGAGGCGCTGGCGCTTCCCACTGCCGACAGTGCGCGGGTCGCGTTGCGCACCCAGCAGATCATCGCGTACGAGTCGGGTGTGGCCGACGTCGTGGATCCAATGGCAGGCTCCTACTACCTCGAGACTCTCACCAACGAGCTGATCGAACGTGCCGCAGGATTGATCGCGGAGGTCAACGCCATGGGTGGAAGCATCGCGGCGATCGAGAGCGGCTGGATGCAGGCACGTATCGCGGACTCGGCCTACGCCGCGCAGCAAGCCATCGAACGGGGCGAGCAGGTCGTCGTCGGCGTCAATCGCTTCGCCGAGGTGGAGACCGGCGCGCCGATCGCCTTGCAGCAGATCGACGAGCGTGCCGAGCGCGAGCAGCTCGAGCGACTGCGCGCATTGCGCGCCTCCCGCGATTCGGAATCCGTTACGCGAACGCTTGCGGCCGTCCGCGACGCGGCCGTGGGAACGCGAAATTTAATGCCGCCGTTCATCGATGCGGCCGATGCCGGCGCAACGCTCGGCGAGATTTGCAACGTGCTTCGCGATGTCTTCGGCACGTACCGAGCCAAAGAGGTCGTCGCCTAATGGACCCTTCGACTGCGCTCAGGGTGACAAGTATAGGGATCGATCACGCTAATGGAAATTGATCATATCGCGATTGTTGTCAGGGACCTCGAGGCGACGTTGCGCCTGTATACGCAGACGCTCGGCTTCAAACAAGTCTATCGCGAGATCGTAAGCGATCAAGGCGTCGAGGCGCTGGGCTTGGAGGCCGGAGGCTCGTTCGTCGAGCTGCTGCTTCCGCTCGACGAAGCCTCGCCGATCGCTCGGTTCCGGGGAGAGGCTGCCACGAAGCTTCATCACACGGCCTACCGCGTATCCGACATCGAAATGACCCTCGCCGCCCTCAAAGCAAAGGGCGTCCGGCTGATCGACGAGCACGCGCGCAAAGGGGCTCACGGAAATTTAATCGCCTTTTTGCATCCGAAGGCGACCGACGGCGTACTTATCGAACTCTGTCAACCCATCCGCTAAGTAGGAATTCGAACGACCGCTTGATCTCAGGAAGGTACGAACGGCGCCGCCGGGCGCTGTTATGGTCGGCGCTTGTGTCCGTCGCCGTGCATATCGTCGTTTTGGCGCTGCTGTTTTGGGCGGTGGTGCACGTTTTTGTCGCGCGCGGCACAAAAGAAATCGTTACCTCGACGACGACGATTACGATCCAACAGCCGCCGCGTTCGACGCCCGCGCCGACCCCGCCGCGGCGCGCCGCGCGCGTCGTCGTGCAGCACGAAGCGGCACCGGCACGGACGCCGCGTCGCGAGCTAGCCAAAATCGTCGCCATTCGTGCCCCCGCGCTTCCTCGGCACCCGTCGCTGATTCCGTCGAAGATCGAACGCGACGAAGCCGGCTTCGCCAAAGAAGTTGCACAGCTCAACAAACAGAACGACCCGCATGCGATCGCGACCATCGACCCCGGATCGCAGGAGCCGTCGAGCAAGGACTACGGGTTTGGCATTCCCGCATCGATGCGGGGCAGCGAGCACGGCAACGGGATCATCACGCCGACGAGAAGCTGGCACGACAACGGGCACGATTGCTATTACGGCCGCTACGAGTACACGTATCCGAATGGCTCCACGGAAGACGGCGCGATTGTCTGGCCGTTCTGCTACGATCCCGGAGCCGATCCGTTTACGCAGCCTCCGCACCAGATTCCGTTTCCCTTCCCGCTCGCCAGCTTTAAGCTGCCCCCGGACACCGAACTGCCGCCAATCGAGAAATCCGTTTACGAACAATGGGTCGCCGATCCCGGCCTGTCATCGCCGTAACAGCGGCGTCAGCGCGAGGCCGTTGAGGACGAACTGAACGGCGAGCGCGGCGAGGATAATGCCGAGAAGCCGGCTGACCACGTGGATCCCCGTCTTCCCGATCACGCGAATCAAGAACGAGGAGCCTCGCATGCAGAGCCACGTGACGAACAGCGCAACGGCGTAGGCAAGGGCGACGACGACAAATTCGAGCCGGTCGCCATGCGCGAGCGTGACCAACAGCAGTACGGTGGCGATCGTTCCCGGTCCGGCGATCATCGGCACGGCGAGCGGAAAGACCGCGGGATTCTCCGTCTGCGCAGCCTCGCGCTCTTCGTCCTCGGTGCGTTTCGCGCCGGTTGGCCGCGCGAAGAGCATGTCGATCGCGATCAAGAAGAGCAGAATTCCGCCGGCAATCGTGAAGGCCGGCAGCGTGATCCCAAGATAACCGAGGATCAGACGGCCGACGAGCCCCATGAAGAGAATTATGGCGGCCGCGACGAGCACGGCTTGATCGATGATCTGATTGCGCCGCTTCGGCAGGTCGTGCGCCGTCGCTCCGAGCGTCATGGGAATCATGCCGATCGGATCGATGATCGTGAATGCGGTCGCAAATGCGGTGGCAACGAACCGAACGTCCATAATGCGCAGACAGGGTATCGTTTCCATAAGGCAAACGTCAAGTGCTCGATGGGCGGAACCGGGTGACCGGCATCTTCACGATCGAGGATCTGCGACGACGGGCGAAATCTCGTCTTCCGCGGGTGCTCTTCGACTATATTGACGGCGGCGCCGACGGCGAGGTCACCTTGCGCGAGAACTGCGCGGTCTTCGACCGAGTGCGCTTTCTGCCGCGCAACGCCGCGGCGATGGGCACTTGCAATTTGCGCACGACCGTGCTCGGAACGCCGGTCGAACTGCCCTTCTTGCTGGCGCCGATCGGTAGCAGCCGCATGTTCTACCCGCGCGGCGAGTGCGTTGCCGCCGCGCAAGCCGGCGCGGCGGGCACGGGGTACATTTTATCAACGCTCTCCGGCTGCCGCCTCGAAGAGGTGAAGACCGCTTCGAGCGGTCCGGTATGGTATCAGCTCTATCTCATCGGCGGACGCGAGGCCGCGACGGCGGCGATCCAACGAGCGCGTGCCGCGGGCTTCTCGGCGCTCGTCGTGACGATCGACACCGCGGTCGCGGGACAGCGCGAACGCGATTTGCGCAACGGCGGCCGGGAGATCCTCAGCGGCGATCCGTTGAAAATGCTGCCGCACGTCGGACAACTTCTCGCGCGCCCGGCGTGGCTGCTCGGCCATCTGCGCGACGGTGGAAAGATGAAGTTTCCCAACGTCGTGATTCCAGGCGAAGGCCCCATGGCGTACGAGGACGTTGGCGCGGCGCTCGAGCGCTCGACCGTGACATGGCAGGATATGCGTTGGATTCGCGAAGCGTGGCAGGGACCGATCGTCGTTAAGGGCGTGCTCGGCGCGCAGGATGCGCGTCGCGCGCTCGATGCGGGCGCCGACGCCATCGTCGTCTCCAATCACGGTGGTCGGCAACTCGACTGCGTCGCGCCGACACTGCTCGCGCTGCCCGAAGTAATCGACGCGGTCGCGGGCCGCGCCGAAGTCTATCTGGACGGTGGCATTCGACGGGGCAGCGACGTCGTTAAAGCGATTGCTTTAGGCGCTCGCGCGGTACTTGTGGGGCGCGCGTACGCGTACGGATTGGGAGCGGCGGGCGGCCTAGGCGTCGGCAAAGCGATCGAGATTCTCCGCAGCGGCATCGTGCGCACACTGCGATTACTGGGATGTCTAGATGTCAACGGGTTGGACCGCTCGTACGTTGACGGTCCGCATTTTCCGGAGTCACCCTGAGCAGTACCGCTTTGGGAGGCTGCCTACTGCCCATTCATTTTGCTTTCCGGAGGCGGTCGAGGCCGAACTCGCAGCAAACTCCTTATGGCGTTAACACAAAGACGATTCCGCAGCCAGGATCGGTGCCGACACGCCCCCGGGGGATGCCTACTACGCGCCGCGGTTGCCGTCGCACTAAGCCCGCGGGCGACGTGGCTCGGAGAGCACGCACGGCACTTATGAATGGAGCGGAATCGGGCTGCGCTCGCTCGAAGGCGAGGACTTGGAAATCCCGCCTTAAGCTTAAGAAAGAGCGTGTACTCATGCAAGCACTTCGCCTCCTCGCGCTGGCTGGCGTCCTTGGAACCGCCGTAATGCCCGCAGCTCTCGTCGTTACCGGTGGCGTCGCGATGGCACAGTCAAAACAGCCCACCAAACAGCAGTTAGAGACCGCGGTCAAAGCCGCAAACCCAACGATCGGCCAGCTCCGCCAGCTGAAGCGGCTCGCGCCCAACGTCAACAATATGACCCCCGAGCAACTAAAACAAGCGCTCAGCCAAATTTTCTCGCCCGAACAACTCGGTGCAATTCGCCATTCCCTCGCGGCGCAAGGCGTGTCGCTGCCCAGCCATTAGCTAAGCCGCTCGCATCACTGGGCCACGGGAACCACGCTCCCATCATTTTCTTTTCGACGATTGCGTGCGCAGATGCGCCGCACGCTCTGCCCCTCTGCACGGCTCCGCGATCGCGAGGCTGTTGCGTTTAGCCACTAACCACCTTAGATCGGCGCGCGTAACGCGGCATCGCAATTTGAGCAGCCTCGCAGCAGCCTCGCAGTTTGGCGGCTTAGATCGCGGGGGGTAACTCGGTGCAGCCTGGGCCGCGCCGGCTCGGGTTCGCGAAGACCCTAGCAGATCGGGAAGCTTGGAAAGGGGGCCTCATTTTAGCCTCGCCAAACTCTAGTGGTTCGGCTGAATGCAAAACCTAGAAGTGAACGCTATTAGACTGGCGGCGCTTTCTTCGTCACGCCCAACAAGTACGATAACGAACGTATCGAAGTCGGCCCACCTTATTGGAGGCGCATTCAAGGTGGGCATCGTTATTTGCGCCATTCGCGTAAATCCGTATGCCGGGCGCCCGCACACGATGATCTTCTGCTGATTTGTGAACGGCTGAAGCTTGACGGTCTGATTGAAGCCCTCTCGGCGTTCGTATTTTGTAGCTATTAGTAGGGCCCCCATTTATGTCGAATGCGCGAGATTGACTGAATACGAGGGTTGTAACCTTGCGGATTACGATCGCGTCCTGCCTCCCGTATCCGCCTGGTATCTTTCGGCACCGTGGCTTTGAATTTTCACGAATGCCGGAAAAAGTTTCGCGCCTGGTGCGCGCGAGCAAAGAGATGGTGGGCTCACGCCCCGTTTTTCATAAAGTGAGGGCCCGCAGCGTTGGGTTCCACTATTATTACGTTGCGGCTGCCCTGGCCATCCTTCGACAGGCTCAGGATGACAATGCGCTATTCCGTATCGACTGGGATTCCAGACGGTTTTTCGTGGAGAAAGTGCGATCGCGAATACTTCGAACCGATCTTTTGGAACTTTCGCGGCGACTGTTTGAAGTCGAACAGGTCGCCGCCGTGGCTCCCGCTTTCCGGCCCGAGGCTGTTGGTCGTCTCGTCGGTCGTTCCGAGCCGTCCCAGTGCAAACGTGTCCTCGACGAAGCGAACGATGCTACCGAAGGAGTAAACGACGTTGGAAATATAGCCGCCCTTACTACCTTGTCCCACTTTCGAGTAAGGCGAGACGACGAGCATCGGTGCACGGAAACCGGGGCCGCCCTGATCGTCCCGGGGCAGCGGCGGAGCGACGGGGTCGTAGAAACCGCCCCAATCATCCCACACGACGATAATTGCCGTCGAATTCCAATATTGGCTTTCGCCGATCGCGTTGACGATGCTGGCCACCCACGACGGTCCGGTGTCGGAGGGATTACCGGGATGGTCGGAATCCGCACCGTCGGGGACGACCCAAGACATTTGCGCCAACTTGCCGTTCGAGATGTCCGATAGGATGGTCGTTTGGGGCGAAATAACGTTTGCCTTCCATTCGGGGCCGTAGCGAACCGGATAGATAACGTCAAATGCGCTCCAGATTCCGCCCCCATCGCCGATCGCCGGCGTGTAGTATTTCCAAGAAATCGCCGGCGACGCGCCATCGAACAGATCCCTCAGCGTTAGGTAGTTGACGCCTTTCGACGGGAAATCGTTCGTGCAGGGAAACGGCCCGGCGCGACCCTTTAATAGAAGCGACGTCGTGATAATCGTCGTTTTGCTTTCCGGAGGCGAATCGCATCCCCAGGCCTGATTGGTAGACGGCAGATTTTCGATCAGGCTCTCGGTTGAGTTAATCGCTGTACCACCCCGAATAAGATCTTGATGAGCCGGAAAGCTCTCGCTCCCCTGCGTCGCGAACATCGCATTGGCGAGCCCGTAGGTTTCCGCGATCGACCAATACGGAGCGATGTCGGACGGATTGACGTACTCATATGGCCCCGAACCTTCGGGTTTGCCGCTCCCAGGGGACGCGATAAGATTAAAGCCATTCATCTTGCCGCCGTCATACGCGCGTAGGAAACTCGTATACGAATGCGAGAGGTTCTTTTTGTCCACGAGCGGCGTCTCGGTTAGATTAATCGATTGAGTAACGCCGTTGACGCTCTCTTTTCCAACGGTCGTTCCCGTGGCGCCGGGAAACGTCGCGAAAAAATTGTTGAAGCCACGATTCTCTTGAATGATGAGCACGATATGTCGGATCGGGGAACTGCTTCCGGAAGACGAAGCGGGCAACAACCCGCCGTGTTCGCCAACGGAACTCGACGTCGCGCCGCCGCTGCACGCAGCGAGAATAGCGGCAATTGCGCAAACCCACAGAGTTGGCGCCAGTTTTTTCAACATGAGCCGTTCCTAGGAAAAGACAAGTGCCTTACGCGCTATTCCGTATCGACTGGACGGCGTGATGGTTTTTCGTGGATAAAGTGCGATCGCGAATACTTCGAGCCGATCGGCTGGAACTGACGCGGCGACTGGCTAAAGTCGAACATGTCGCCGCCTTGGCTCCCGTTTTCCGGCCCGAGGCTGTTGGTCGTCTCGTCGGTCGTTCCGAGCCGTCCGAGACTGAACGTGTCCTCGACGAAGCGAACGATGCTGCCGAACGAGTAGACCACGTTGGAAACGTAGCCGCCATCGCTTCCTTGTCCCACTTTCGAGTAAGGCGAGACGACGAGCATCGGCACGCGCAAGCCAGGGCCGCCCTGATTGTCTCTGGGCAGCGGCGGCGCAACGGGATCGTAGAAACCGCCCCAATCGTCCCACACGACGATCACTGCCGTCGTATTCCAATATTGGCTTTCGCCAATCGCGTTGACGACGCTGGCCACCCAGGACGGTCCGCTATCGGAGCCAGAGCCGGGATGGTCGGAGTCCACGCTGTCGGGGATCACCCAGGACATCTGCGCCAAGTTTCCATTGGAGATGTCACTTAGGATCGTCGTTTGGGGCGAAATAACGTTTGCGTTCCATTCCGGGCCGTAGCGAACCGGATAGATAACGTCAAACGCGCTCCAAATTCCGCCCCCACTCCCGATTGCCGGCGTATAGTATTTCCAAGAGATCGCCGGCGAAGCACCATCGAACAGATCCCGCAGCGTTAGGTAGTTGGCGCCTTTCGACGGGAAATCGTTCGTGCAGGGAAACGGCCCGAGGTGAGACCTTATTTGAAGCGCCGTCGTGATGGTCGTCGTCTTGCTTCCCGGAGCCGAATCGCATCCCCACGCCTGATTCGTATACGGCAGATTGTCGATCAGACTCTGGGTTGAGCTGATCGCGGTACCGCCCCGAATAAGATCTTGATGTGCTGGAAAGCTCTCGCTCCCCTGGGTCGTGAACATCGCATTGGCGAGCCCGTAGGTTTCCGCCAGCGACCAATAGGGAGCGATGTCGGATGGATTGACGTACTGATACGGTGCCGATTTTTCGGGTCTGTTGCCGCCAGGAAACTCGACAAGGTTAAAGCCGTCCATCTTGCCGCCGTCGTAGGCCTTCAAAAATCCCTGGTACGCATGCCTGAGATTTTTTTCGTCCACGAGCGCCGTCTCTTTCAGGTTAATGTATTGAGGGCTGCCGTTGACGCTCTCTTTCCCGATGGTCGTTCCAGTAGCGTCGGGAAACGTCGCGAACAAATTGTTGAAGGTGCGATTCTCTTGAACGATGAGCACGATGTGTTGGATCGGAGAACCGCTTCCGGAACCTGACGACGGCATCAACCCGTTGCGCGCCCCCGCGGAACTCGAAGTCGCGCCGCCGCTGCACGCAGCGAGAATACTGGCAGTTACGCAAGCCCACAGAGTCGGTGCCAGTTTTTTCAATATGAGCTCCTCCACACGCACAGAGAATTGTCGCATGGTTCGGCGGCCGGCAAAGGTAACCATCGTTGCGCTACGCGCGTTCGCGTCGGAATGATAACTTAAGTCAATAAGTCTTACAACGCATTTAGCGCTAGGATGCTAGATGTCGGGAGCGATACCCACATCGATGGAAGTCTCGAATGTCCGGCGCCACGGCAGACCGATCGAGATCGCGGCGACATGGTAGCCCGGATCGAGTTGCGAGAGAATTCCAACTGCATCGTTCCAAAGCAGCGAGCGGTCGAGCTGCTCGATCGAAGCAGCCGTGGCGGGCGCCAGAAGCGTATGGTCCGTGATTCCCTGCGCGGCGAGCGTGGCGTTAAGCTGCGGCCGGACCTCGTCGTGATACGCGTAATCGTCGACGAAGCGCACGAACGTGAACGTGCGATGCGCCAACGCATCGTACGTGTGCATCCGCCGTCCAGCCCCAGCGGCGATCGCTTCGGCAAGTGCGGTGCCGACCGTGTTGGCATTCGTGTTCCACGATGCGTAGGCGTCGAGCCGCGACGCTAAACCTGAAGCCAGCAGACGTTGCGCAAACGCGGCCTGATCGCGGTACGACGCAAGGTAGGAAAGATCGGCAAAGGCGACCGAGCGACCTCGATCCACGTCGTTTTTCATCTCGCCCACGAGCGCATCATCTTCTGACGAAGTCGTGCCGGGGACGCGCACGTAGAGCGCGATCTCGCTCTCCGAGTCATCGCGAGCGCCGCCGCAGACGCCGATCAATGCGTCGATCGCTGCCGAAATCGGCGCGTACTCGATCGGATCCTGATAGAGCGCGGCCGCCGGCGTCGAGTAACGCACGCCGATGCGCGGGGTCCAAGTCGCCGCGCGGGCGATGGCATGCGCAACCAGAGCCATACCGAGCTCGTCGGCGCCCGGCTCGATGGACGCGCGGCTCGCGAGATTTGCGCCAGCCAGCTCCGACTGCAGGAGCGCGACTTCACGCACGTGGAGACCGACCGGACCCGCATCGTCCTGTCCGAGTACGAGCCGATCGATAACGCCCGTTGCCGTCATTTGCAAGAGAAGCCTATCGACGGCAAGATTGCGCCCGCGCGTTGCAAGATAATCGCCGAGAGCCGGCTCACCGATCAGCGCGCGAAGGTGTTCGGCGCTCACCGCTTCACCGGGCAACGGGGGATCGTGCAGGTTGGCATATTGCTGCAGATACGGCCAGATGGGATATGCAGCGAAAAACGGGGTGCCGGTGGGAATGCCGGTCGGAGCGAGGCGCATGATCGTGCCGAAGGCGCCGATCCAAGCACCGGGCGATTCGAGACGCAACTGCGCGAACTCGCGCAAGCGAAAGACGGCATCCGCATAGGAGGCTCCGGGAACGCGGGAGGCGATGAGCCCGCCGTACGCCAGCATATCCGTGGAGACGACGAAGGCGCGGGTCTGCCGTCTTCCAGCTTCTCGATTGAGCCACGCAATTAGGTCGTCGGAACGTCCCGATTCGAGAAAGCCGCCGATCAAATCGCGCGGCGGCGCCTCGACGCGCACGCCGGCGATTCGTCCGAGCATCACCGGCAACGCGGACGTCACGGGGCGGTCGTCCATCGGCACGAATGCAATGGCTGCCAGCAGCAGCGCGCAGAGTTGTGTCAGAGCAGTCGTCTCAGTGTGCCGTCGTTGCGCTCCAGGAGGTCTCGCGCTTGCATCGCATCGACGCCGCGGGACTCCATCACGACGGCGATCTTAACGCGTCCGCCGGCTCGCGCCAGCAGCTCTTCGGCCCGCTCCTCGCTTACCTGCGCGAGACGCGCGACCAAGCGTAGCGCGCGGCCGCGGAGCTTCCGGTTGTTTGCGACGACGTCGACCATAAGGTTATCGTAGACCTTGCCCAATCGCACCATGACCGCAGTGGAGATTGCATTGAGCACGACCTTTTGCGCGGTCCCCGCTTTCAACCGTGTCGATCCGGCGAGCGCTTCGGCCCCGGTCGGCGGAACGATCGCCAGTTCGGCCGCGCGCGCTAGAGCAGATTGCGCGTCCGCGGTAACCGCTATCGTGTATGCGCCGATCGTTGCGGCGCGAGCAATTGCAGCGACGACAAACGCTGCCGTTCCGCTCGCCGAGATGCCGAGCACGGTATCGCCGGCCCGTACGCACTCGAGCATCGTCACATCGCCGGCGCCGGCGTCATCTTCGGCGCCCTCCACCGCACTGGTGAGCGCGGTGCTCCCGCCGGCGATATGAGCCTGCACCATCTCCGGCGGCGTTCCAAAAGTCGGCGGCATCTCCGATGCATCGAGCGTGGCGATTCGCCCGCTGCTGCCGGCTCCGACGTAATGCAGCCGGCCGCCGCGCGAAAGCCGGCGCGCGATCTCGTCAACGGCTTGCGCGATCACCTGCGTTTGCGCGAGCGCCGCATCCACGGCAGCGCGCTGATCGGCGATGAGCAGTTCGACGAGCGCCAGCGTCGTAAGCAGATCGAGCCCCACACTCCGCGGGTTTTCTGCTTCCGTCGGCGACCGGTGGTGCGTCACGATGACATCAGCCGCCGCGCCTCGGCGAGCGCGCCGATATACGGTTCGACTCTGGCTGCAAGAACGCGCACGTCGAGCGGTGCGCGGGAGATGCATTCCTCGAGCCGCTCCGTAAGCGCGTTCCGCGCTCGTAGCAGGCCTCCGGAAAAGGCAACGGGCAGCGCGCGCTTCGGACTCCGGGTCGTTATGCGCGCAATCAGCTCGAAGAGCCCCTGGGCGGCATCCTGTACGATGCCGATCGAAAGCTGCTCGCCGCCGTCAGCGTGACGCAGCACCAGCGGCGCACAAGCGGCGACATCGGCGACGGGCGTCGAGCTTTGGTAAACGCGCGCAAGGGCCCCCGAGCGATCGTTCACGCCGAGCTGCGTCGCCAGCTCGGCGAGCATCGCGTTTTGGCCGGAACCGATTTCCATTGCCGCAAACAAGTGACGCAGGGCGGCGGCGCCAATAGCATACCCCGACCCCTTATCTCCCAACAGATAGCCGTAGCCTCCCGCGCGGAAGGTTTGCGCTGCGATTTCCGCATACGCGATCGAACCCGTTCCGGCAATCAGCACGAGCCCGTCGCCTTCGGGCAGCGCGGCTCGGAGCGCGATACGTGCATCGTGACAAAGGGCGATGCGCGCAGTGGGAAAGCAGCGGCTCAACGATGCCCGTAATTGCGCCGCAACCCTTTCGTCGCCGGCGCCGGCAACGCCGATCCCGATGGCGCCGGGATTTTCGCCGTCGAGTACGAGCGTAACGCAACGATCGATCGTACTGGCGGCAGCATCGACCCCGATGAGATTGGGATTCGCGCCGCTGAGGGTGATCGTTCGAACGACCTCTTCACCGCGAGCGAGTGCCGCGATCGTTCGGCTGCCGCCCGCATCGACGCCTACGAAGACGTCGTGCATTCGCGTTCCACTCGCGCGAGCAGTTCTCGCAGGTTCTGCGGCGCGATCGCGCCGAGCACGACGGGACGCTGCGCGCCGGTTGCCGCCGGAACGTTACCGGCACGCTCGCGGAGCGTTTCGTAGCCGAGCAGCACGAACGCCATCGCCTCCTTGGCTTCCGCCGGCAACCCCATGACATCGGAGAGTTCGACGGATGCGGGATGCAGCCGCGCCGCTAGGCGTTCCATCAGCGTGCGATTGCGGGCGCCGCCGCCGCTGACGAAAACGCCGGCATTTCGCAACCCGGTTCGCTCGATCACCTCCGCAGCCGATGCGGCCGTTAATTCTGTGAGCGTGGCGGCGCCGTCTTCGAGCGAGAGCGAGCTCAGCCGCGCGTGCTGTGCGAGAAATTGTTCACCGAAGCGTTCTCGACCGGTCGTCTTTGGAGTCGGAGCTGCGAAGAAGTCATCGGCGAGCATTTCATCGAGCAGCGTTTCGTGAACGCGCCCCAGGCGCGCCAAATCGCCGCCGGCATCAAAACGCTGCCGCGCGGCGGTGCGCTGCGTCACGAATGCATCGAGCAGCATATTGCCTGGGCCCGTATCAAAAGCGACGGCCTGTTCGGGTGTCGCGCCTCTGCGCAGGATCGTAACGTTCGCAATGCCGCCGATGTTGAGCGCGATGCGATCTTCACCGGCGTCTCCGAGCAGTAAGGCGTCAACGCGCGCCACGAGGGGTGCGCCGTGGCCGCCTGCCGCACAATCCGCGCTGCGGAAATCGTAACAAACCGTCGCGCCAACCGCCTCACGGATCGTAAAGGCATCTCCGGCCTGCAGCGTGACGTGCGCGGCGCCGTCGTGCCAAAGCGTTTGGCCGTGCGAGGCCGCAAAGTCGATTTTCTGCGATCCCATCACGGCTTTTGCGGCTTGCGCAAACGCCTGACCGAGGGCGTGATGCAGGCGTGCGACGGCGGCAACACTGCCCGAATTCGGCGGCAGCGCCGCGCGTAACTCATCGTGAAGGGCGCTGCTAAATGGGAAGACCTCGAAGCGCACCAAGTGCAGCGAGTACGCCGGTCCGCGTGGAAGAATTTCAACCAAAGCCGCGTCGATGCCGTCAAGCGAAGTTCCGCTCATCAAGCCGACGGCGAGCATCAGAGTCGCAAATCCTCGACCATTGCCTCATAAAAGCGCACGCGTAATCCGGGCCCCAGACTCGGCGTAGCCTCCCGTCCAAAATAGACGGCATTCGTTAGCAAAACGCCTTGCAGATCGCGCACCGGATCGGCCCAGACGCACGTGCCGACAAACCCCGTATGACCGAACGACGAGGGATCCATCCAACGGCCGCACGAGTTGTCGTTACTTGTCTTGAGCGCCCAACCCAAGCCCCGGCGCAGAACGGGGTCGGCCGCCTGCTCTTGCGTCGCTTCGCGTACGAGCTGCAGTGGCAGCGTCCCCGCGTGACGCTGTGCACCGAGATACGATTCCGTCATCGCCGCAACGTCGGCCGCCGTTCCGAAGAGTCCCGCATGCCCCGCAACGCCGCCCATCAGATGGGCCTTTTCGTCGTGGACGAATCCGGCAACGCGACCGCGCCAAAGGTCTTCTTCCGTCGCCGGGATCGCCACGCGCTCTGAAAAGCGCGGACGAAAACCGAGCGAGACGCCAAACGTGCGACGAACGAGCGCGCTTAAAGAAAGGCCGGTGGCGCGCTCGAGCGCGACGCCGAGAACGATGAAGCCAAGATCGCTATAGGTGACCCGATCGCCCGGTTGTGCCAACAGCTCGGAACGCAGCGCGAAGCGTTCGACGTTCTCATCGAGGATCGTACGATAATCGGCCCCGGAGTTCATGCCGGAGTTATGCGCGAGCAGCATGCGCAACGTAACGGCCGCGAGTTGGCCGTCCTTCCATTCCGAAAGAATTCGCCACAGCGGCTCATCGAGCGAAAACGTACCGTGGGCTACCAGCCGCAAAGCGAGCGTCGCAACGAAAAGCTTGGTAAGCGATGCAAGATCAAAGCGCGTATCGCAATAGACCGGCCTCGCCATCGCGTCGGTGCGCGTCACACCATACGCCCGTTCGAATACCACCGTTCCACGATGCTCGATACGCGCGACCGCGCCCGTAAACTCGACCCCGCAAGCCGATTCAAGCGCATCTTCGACGCGAGGAAACAAGTTAGTCACCCGTCATCCTTCGACAAGCTCAGGATCTTGTCGGCGGCACGCGACTTGCCGTCGGCTAGGATCGCCATTGCCGCGTCGAGCCGCGGGCTCGGCGGCGCCATAATCGGGCTATCCATCGCAGCTGACCTTCGGAGAAGCGGCGGCGGCGGGCCTGCTGGACCTTCGACTGCACACAGCTCTCGCTTCTCTTGGGCCAGCTCGCCGGGCCGTCCGCACGCCATGCCTCGCCGAGCACATTACGGCACCTCAGACTCCATCTCTTCGGGTTCTTCGCGCGGCTTGAACAGAGCTTGCGCGATCGCCGTGGGAACGATCGCGGTCAAAATAACGACCGTGACCAGTGCGGTGTACTGCGCCTGGTTAATGTAGTGATGCGTCAGTCCATAGAGGCTCGAAATCGTGCCGAAAGTCAACCCCGTTGCCATCATCAACGTTAAGTAATTCGCATTCGAGCTCGGATATTTGAAGGCATAGCGTGCGAGTGGAAATACTGCAACAATCTTCGCAATCACCTTGACGAAGAACAGCGTGGCGATGAGAGCCACGTTCGCAAGAGCAGCGCCGAACTCGATGTAGGTTCCGGCCTTGAGAAAGTAAAAAGGCGCAAGCAGCGTCATCGTCATCGTTTGGAGCCGGCGCTTGACGTCAGGATAGCTGATCATTACGCCCGCGCACGCGAGGCCGAGGAAGTAGGCCGGTAAGACGCTTTCGCTCTTCGCGTACGTGGCCACGGCGGCAAGCAGGAAGATAACGGCAAAAAGGACGCGCAGCGCGGGTTCGCTGACGAATCGGCGCGTGCGATCGATCAACGCCGGCAGCAGCTTTGGAACGAGGACCATCGCGGCGACGATCGATGCAATCAATGCAACCAGCCAAAGGTTGTAGTTTGCGAAGAGCAGCCCAAGGGCAACGACCGTGCCGAGGTCGGTGAAGAAACACGCGGCGAGGATTATCTGGCCAAACTCTTTGCCCGCGAGTCCAGATTCAATCATGACGGCGTAGACGACGGCGACGGAGGTCGTCGACATTGCGATGCCCGCGATTTTTGAGGCGTCGGGGGTCCAATGCCCGAAAAAATATGCAAAGGCCATCGCCGCCAGGAATGGAGCGCCAAAGGAAGCCGCGCCAAGCACCGTGGAAGGCACGATCTGCCGTCGCAGCACCACCGGATCGATCTCCGCCCCGGCAAGAAACGTCAGCAGAATGCTTCCGAAGCCAGCGACGAAGTCGATCCAGGCGTTCGTCCGCAGCGCGATGAGGTTTCCGGCGAGCATGCCCACGATAATCTCTACGAGCGCTGCCGGCATCTTGATCCGGATGGCGACGAAAGCGCTGATGGCTGCCAGCAGCATCCACGCCCCGGCCACCATCCACATATTGCTGGTATCTAAAAACTGGTGCAAAAGAAAAACTCCCGTCTACGCTTATGTCGACAGGAGCCATCAGCCGTTGTTCGGCGGTTGGGCGGGAGCTCCATCCCGCTGTTTAAACCAGGCGTTCAACCTCGACTTTTTCGAATCCTTGCGATTACCAGTGAAACGCGCCCGCGGCGTGCGGTTTGACCCAGACGATGAGATCCCATTGAGTTGGAAACTCGAAGATCGTCGTGATGTAGTTCGCGCTGGGCACCTTACCGATTTTAACGACCGTGTCTACCGACGGTTTTGACAGGCTGCCGCCGGCGTTTACGAAATCGCTATTCCAGATCCACTGGTCGTAGAGGTAGGCGCCGCTCTGCGGGTCCTTGACGACATAGTGCACGTGCCCGTTGAACTCATACCAGCGCCCGGGGTCGATGCCCCAGAGCTGCGGTCGCGCCTCTCCGTTGGGGCGCGGAACCGAGAAATCGGCGCCCATTAGATTTCCGTCTTTGTCGTACCAAAGCTGGCTGGGGTGCGTGGGGTCCGCCGTCCACTGCTGGTTGGCGTAGCTGATCGCGCCCGTGTCGTCGGCGCTCGTGTATCGAACGTAGCCAGCCTTTACGGCATCATTGACATGCGGAAATCGCGCGAGAAAATCTGCGCGTACCGACGCGACGAACTTCGTCTCGCTCGGGGTAAGCGGCCCCGTATTGGTCGCCTGCTCGTCTGCCCGTACGGCGATCGCGAACGTGAAAAAAGCCGCCAGAAGGGCGGCGGTCAGCGGTGCCTTCATCGAATCTCCTCGCTCATCGGCGTGCTGATGCTTTCCAACGCGGCGGGGGTTCGTCCTGTGACAACTTAGTACGACGGCTGACCCTGGCAGTGCTCGACCGCCGGATCGTCACTTGGAAAAATACTAAACATCGTCCCTCGCGGAACGACGATGTTCTTGCCCTTACGAAAATAGTTGAACATGCCGATCGCAGCCCCGACCCCGAAGAGCGGAATCGCACCGAGATAGCCGGGCAGGCTATCGTTTCGGCCCGATTCTTCCAACGAGTCGGTATTGTGATTGAGGACGACGTTCAAATGCTGGCCGTTGGGCAGCATGAGGTAGCGCGGTTCGAGAACGAGCGTTCCCGGCCGCGCGTTGCGACCGGCGGGCGACGCGACGGCGACGATGCCCTCTCCCATCGTCCTGGCGGGAACCACAACCATCGCGCCGCTGGTCACCGCGTTAACCGTCTCGAAGCGGAAGAAATCTCCCGGCCGTGCGTCCGACGAATCGACCGTATCCATCATTTGCACCGCGACGACCGTGCAGCGGTCCATGACCAGTGCGTGAGCCGGAGCGGTAGTCACGATGCACAGGATCGTGCTCCAGGCCGCGAACCGTCGCAACACTTACGCGCGCCTCGGAATCAGATGCATTTCCCCGTTGGCATAATCCAAGCCGACGATGAACTGCTGCCAGAAAGCCGCACCGAGGTGGCCGGACGCCGTACCCTGCAAGGTCCAGGTCGTTCCGATTCGTTGGGGTCCCGCGTGGTATCCGCCGATCGTCACGTCGCCGATCTCGCCGATCAACTCGACGCTGCTGCCGCCGATTCCGCTGACGAAGCGGCGGCTCGTAACGGTAAAGAGACCTGAATGCTTGGCATAAAAATCGTAAGCGAGATTGATATTCGACTCGTCCCCCGTATCCACTGCCAGGTCCGCGTCGAGATTTCCGAGTCCGACGCGCACGACCGGCACGGAGTGTTGGAATGAAATCGGAACGTCGATCGAATGCTGCGCGAGAGGCTCGCCCAACGTTACGACGTGTGCGGCGAGGTCCAAGGTGACGTCGGTCGCGCCGAAGAGATCGGCTCCGAGTACGACATCGTAGCCGTAGTGGTGCAAATCGTTGAGCACGACATAGTAGGCGTCGGAATAGGACGCGTTGCCGACACGTAGCGGGCCGGCCCGAACGACTTGCGTCATGTAACCGCCGAGGCCGCGAACCTGATACGTTCCAACCACCGGTGCGCCCAGCCGGCTTGCAAGCTCGGCGCTCATCGAGAGCCCGGAGTTTCCAGTGTCGATCAGACATCGCAGCGCGATTCCGCCGACGGTGCAATCGACGATCGGCTCGGCGGCCTTGGAATCGATCGCAATCGCCGAAGGCGGACCGTGCAACGACGGAACCAAACCATGCGGCGGATGGAACGCCGACGAGACCGCCGCGCGATCGTCGTACCGCTCGAAAGGCTGGCCGTCGTGCAAGACTTCAAAGGGAAGCGTAAAGGCGCCGACGCGGCGGTAGTCACGGAACTCGAACGTGTCGTTCCCACCGAACTCGCGCGCGTAGCGGACGAGGCTGGTGTTCGGATCCACGAAGACGCGCAGAGCAAACGAGTTTGCGTCGCCCACCACGATCGTACGATAGGCGCGGCCATTCAACGAGGTCGTTCCCGCATCTCCGAAGCGGCCGCCGTGCGTGAGAAAGGACGGGGCCAAGAAAGCCAGGCTTGTAACCAGGCGCAGCGAGCGCAAGTAGGGTTGCGGCTCTACTGACTCCGGCAACGTCGTGCCGTTAAGGTTGACCGTGAAGAGACGTTCCCCATCGAAATAGGTGCCGTCGCAGAGTTCGCCGGTGCAGTGGCGCAGCGCCGTTCGAAGCCCCTCGCTCTCGCTCACGACGACGGCCGGCTTTCCATCGAACGTAAGCCGGGAGACGGAAACGAAATGTGCCGTCCAAACCGGTCCCGCGGCGTTGCTCATCCGTTCGAGCAGCCGCACGAAATCGTTCTGATTCCGGCTAGCTCCAAGCTCTGTCAGTAAGAGCGCGAAGAGCATGCCGGTCCGTACGGCGAACCCCATGAGGGATGGACTTCGAGTCGCTCGACGCCTACCTTCTCGATGGCATGCCGCCGAAGGGCGACGTCGTGCGGCAGCTGCTTGAAAATCGCCCGCAGGAACGGGCTGCCGCAGCTTTCTACGAAGGTTTCGAACGACTGGGGGCACGGACACCCGATCTCGCCCTCATCGCGCTGCGTCTCGTGCTAGCCGGCGTGAAAGCCGACGATGCGGTGGTGACGCGGGCGCGCGACCTCGTTGCGCGGGTCCACGCCGGCGACCCGGCGGCTCGCGAGGAGTATCGCGCGATGGTACGGTCCCCGGAGTAATGTGCCTTTCGACGCACTCGCTCGTCGCGTGCTATCCCCGGCACGCTCGGCGTGCCCTCGATTGCGTTTCGCTCGAGGTTCCCCGAGGCACGACGCTCGCAATCGTCGGACCGTCGGGGGCGGGGAAGACGACGTTGCTGCGTGTCATCGCGGGCTTGCTTCGCCCGAGCAGCGGCGACGTACGTATGGACGGCGCGTCAATTGCCGCGCTCGCGCCGCAGGAGCGGCGCGCGGCGCTCGTCTTTCAAGACGATGCGCTCTTCGGCAACATGACGGTTCGTGAGAATCTGGGCTTCGCGCTTCGACGCAACGGCAGGCCGCGAGATGCGCGCGTTACCGAACTGGCCTCGGCCTTGCACGTTGCAGAGCGGTTGGACCGGCGCCCGCGCCAACTCTCCGGCGGTGAGCGTCAGCGTGCCTCGATTGCTCGCGCGCTGCTATCAGAGCCCTCGGTACTGTTGCTCGACGAGCCGCTGGCTCATCTCGATCCGTGGCTGCGGCGCAGTGTCCGCGACGAAATCGTCGGCGTACGCCAACGCTTTGCCGGCCCGGTCTTGTACGTTACTCACGATCACGTGGACGCGATGAGTGTGGGCGACCGGCTGGCCGTGCTCATCGACGGGCGGCTCGAAGACGTCGGCGAGCCCCAGCGCGTCTACGATGCGCCGCGCACGATCGCGGTTGCGCGTTTCCTGGGCGAACGCCCGATGAATTTTTTCGACGACGAGACCCTGCTCGTCGGCATTCGGCCGGAGCGCGTCCGCCTTTGTGCCGAAGGTGCGCTCCCCGGTCGCGTCACCCGTCGTGAAACGACCGGAGCGGACGTCTATCTCGAGGTGCAGACCGATCGGGGAAAGATCGTCGCCCGCGCTCCGGCGACCGATAGCACGCAGACGGGTGAACCGGTGACCCTCGATCTTCCCGCGCAATGGCTGCGGCGATTCAATCCAGAGACTGGGGCGGCACTGGGGTGAGCGAGGTCGCAGAAAAAGCTCACGGAATTATCCTGACGGGTTTGACGGATCTTCCCACAAGCCGCGAGCACATCGATTTTGCCGGCTACGTGCTCTTCTCGCGCAACGGCTCGTCGGTCGCACAACTGCGTTTCTTCTCCGACATGCTGCGGGCAGAGTGTCTGGGGCCGCCGCCCATAATTGCCATCGATCAGGAAGGCGGGCGGGTCGTTCGTCTGCATGAGGGCGTCGAGGTAATTCCGTCGATGATGGCAGTCGGTGCCGCCGGCGATCTCGAGTTGGCAGAGCGCGCCGGAGAGCAAACAGCCTTCGATCTGCGACGAGCCGGCTGCACGATGGACTTCGCGCCGGTGCTGGACCTTGCGCTCGATTCTCGAAACACGGTCATCGGGACGCGCTCGTTCGGCGCCGATCCGCAGCGTGTGGCGGCATTCGGACTCGCTTTTGCTCGCGGCCTCGAGCGCGGAGGCATCGCGCCCTGCTACAAGCACTTTCCCGGTCACGGCGCGACGTCCGTCGATTCGCACGACGCGCTGCCGGTTCTCGATGCCGGCGAGGAGGCGCTGCTCGCGCGAGATGTAGTTCCGTTTGCTGCGGTCGCCGCAGGAGCGAGCGCGTTTATGAGCGCGCACGTGCTCGTTTCCGAGCTGGATTCGCAACGGCCCGCGACGCTTTCGCGGCGCATTCTCAGCGATCTCCTGCGGGCGAAGCTTGGCTTCGACGGTGTGCTCGTCACGGATTGCCTCGAGATGGATGCCTTGGCGGGTCTTGGACCGGTCGAATCTGCCGTCGAGGCGTTGATCGCGGGCGCCGATCTGCTGCTCTTTAGTCACCGCGTCGAACTGGCAATTGCCGCGGCGGCGGCGATCGAGGTTGCGATTGAAGAAGGGCGCGTTCCGCTTGCGCGATTAGAGGAAGCGCATCGGCGGGTTATGCGCCTACGCGAAGCCGCGAGTTCGGCGTTACCGTTGGATGCGTTTGCGCCGCATCCCAGCGTCGGGCGGGAGATCGGACGACGCGCCGTTACGCTGCTGCGCGGCGTTCCCGAGGCCGACCCCGTAGCATCGGTCGCAGTCTCGTTTGGCGCTGATGCCGCGGCTCTGCAGTACGAAGCGCCGGCTCTTGCCGGCCTGTCCGCGCCGGTGGATCCGACGCCCGCGGATATCGACCGCATTCTTACGTCACTTTCGCAAAGCCGGCGTCGCGCAATTGTGCTCGCGCGGCGCGCCCACTTGCATCCCGCGCAGGCGCAGGCGATCGCGACGATTCTGCAACTCTATCCGGATGCGGTGGTTGTGTCGCTGATGGAACCGTTCGATTTGCCCCTCTTTGGTGCGGCGCATCATTTGCTGGCCACTTACGGAGACGACTCTGCTTCAATCGGCGGCCTCGCCGATGTACTCTTCGGCTCGAGCATGCCCACAGGCCAGCTCCCAGTGGCGTTGTCATCCTGAGCGGCCGGAAAAAATTGCAGCGGCGCCGTTTCGCGAGGCGGACGGGGCAAAGGGCCCGAATGCGCGCCCAATGAGCCCGGTCGGATTCGCCATCTGCGATGTTTGATGCCGGCTGGCAGCTATGGTCCGTCTTCCTCGTTGTGACGCTCATTGTTTCTGTATTATTAGAAGGTCCGGAGCCTTGGGCACGCATTACCGAGCGATTCGCCGTTCGGCCGGGTGCGATGACCGCAGATGCAAAGCGCTCGGAAAGAACCGAACGCCTCAGGGCACAGTACCCCAATCTGACCGACGACACCGTAAGCTCGCTGCTCCTTTCGGAAGCAAAGGAACTTACCAAGAGTAAGGTAGACGGGATCAAGGCGCTTGAAGGCAAGGCTGCAGCGCAGATCGGTTTGATTGGAGCGGGAATTGCCCTGCTGTCATTGATCGCGCCAAAGACCGTCGGCAGCGCGGAGCTTACGGCATGGCTCGGGATTGCTCTGGCCTTCTTCTTTGCTTCAGTTCTAGCAAACGCAATCTCTCTATGGCCAGCGCGGTATCGCCCTCCTACAGTGGAAGTCTACAACTCACTTGAAACTTGCGAAGACGGTTCACTAAAGGCTCCTATAATGCTGGAATTGACTGAAAGTTTTCTGCTCTACAATCGAAAGCTCCAGGTAGTAAGTGTCAAGAAGGGCCGATGGCAGGGCCTAGGGACCGTCCTTCTAATCGTTGGCGTATTGACGTTGCTGGTCAACTACTATTCTATCGCAGGCGGTAGCCAAGGCTCGACGATAAATCCGGGCTGCATGCCGAACGATTTGACTTCGATCTGTAAGAAAGGAACATAGGGATAGCATGACTCGTTGCGGGCTGGTCCCTACTCCAGCGGACTTCGAAGAAGACCTCGATAACGCTCCGCCGTGCTATTAACATCAGCGCGCGCACGACTGTCAAGCCCGCACCTGTCGGCTGGGGTGCAGTAAGGCGTTCGACAAGGCATGGCGTGCGGTCGGCCGAAGGGGCGCGTATGGAACTACGATACGGCGATCGAGTGCTCATTACAAACCTTGGGATCGAAGGACAGGTTATCGAAGTGGACACCCGGAGCATCGTCGTTCGCTACGAGAAAGCCGACGGCGAGCTGATCGAACACCGCTTCGCGCCCGGGGACTTGGAATATCGGCCGAAGCCGCACTTGCAGTAATCGCTGCGAGCGCGGCAGTTGAGGAGAGTTCCGCCGCCGAATAGTAAGCGCAGAATCGGAGGTACGGAAACGTGAAAACTCTTGGGTTGCTCTTAGCAGCACTCGTCGGACTTAGTGGACAGGCCCCAGCGCCGGCGGCGGTGCGCCATCTCGCCTATGAATTCGGTTACAACACCAAAGTCGCAAGTACGGGACAGGGGACTGGGACGACGACCGTCGACATTTCGGGCCCGGTCGCGGACGGCGGAGTCATGGTGAGCGGAACCGATTCCTGGTGGAACTCCGTGCGGCCGAGGGCTTCGAACACGTGCGAGGTGTACCCGAACGGCAACGTCACGTGCTCGCAGGCTCCTTACGCTCTCTCACCCATACAGCTCACGCTCTTTCCGCTGCTGGCACGCAACTTTTTCAAAGGGTTGTCGGCGAACGGGAAATCGAGCTGGCAGCGCAGCTACCACGTAAGGGCGGCAATTGTGCCGGGGGCCTCAGGATTCGCGGGCCAGCCTTATACATGGAACTGCAGTTACACTCTGCATGGGCGAGGCCCGATCGCCAATGCCGGCGCACTGATCCTGGTGACGGCGCAAGGCACGCTCGATCAACAGAGTGGACGATATCTCAAGGCGACTTCTAAGCAACGCATCGTGTGGGACCCGGTTTTAAAGGTTCCGGCGATCGTAAACGACGTGCGCACGCATATCCCGATGAGAAGCGTCTATAGCAACGACTCGATCGAGCTGAAGTTGATCAAGGACTCGAAGTCCAAGACGTAACTCGTCGCGTTAATACTGCAGGGCTCAAGCAACCTGCCGCCGCCCGGCAGGGCTCCAACGTGCAACTTGGCGTGACTCCGGCGCATTAAAGCGATACACCACTACCTAAAGAGGATGCTATGAATTTAACGACCGACAAACCTCGCAGCGCCAAAGATAAACTCGCCGGCCTCGTTTCGCTCAAGCGCGTCATCGACAAGGCGAAGGCGCACAACGAAGGCCAACTGGGCGAATACGATTACGACTGTCCGCACGACAAGCCGCTCTTCGAGTTTCTGGGCACGAACGGAGACGAGTTCGCACGCAAGGTTGAGGAGCTCACTACCGATGAGGCAATCGCCGCTTGGGTTCAGACGGAGTTTCTGTCCAAGAAGAGCCCGCAAGAGATCGAAAAGTTTAATACCGACCGGATGCACTGGCACCCCGAGCCGGGTTCCCACGCGGCCCACTACTTCGAAGACCTTCGTTCAAAAATCGCACCGGATCGGCCGAACATCGTTACGTGGTTCGACCTCCTGGACATCGACGAAGGGCGTCCCGTCCCGACCCCGACCAGCCTAAACTAGGGCTACTTCGTCCTTCGACTGCGCTCAGGATGACATTTCCTTGGTCTGCGCTCAGGATGACATGACTGCACTCGGGATGACGCGTTTTCGCGCGAGTGACGGCGCCGAGCTCGCCTATCTCGAACAAGGGTCGGGCAATGCCCGGCTCTTGTTCGTTCACGGCTGGCAAGCCGATCACACCGTCTGGGAAGGCGTCATCTCTGGGCTTGGTCCCGCCGTGCGGAGCGTGGCGGTGGATTTGCGCGGCAGCGGCTCGTCGAACGGCGCGTGTGGACCGCGCAATCTCGAGCGATTTGCCGCCGACCTCCGCGAGCTCGTCGACGCGCTCGGTATCGGCCCCGTTGTCGTCGTGGGCCATTCGATGGGCGCGACCGTCGCTCTGCGTTTGGCCGTTGACGCGCCCGAGACGGTCAGCGGTTTGATCCTCATCGCGCCGGTACCGGCGAGCGGTGCCGGCTTTTCACCCAAAGGCGCGGACTACTTGCGCGCGACTGCCAGCGATCCGGTCGCCGCGCGCAAATGGCTATCGGGCATGTTTGCCGCTGAGTCAAAGGCGACCGTTCTCGATCGCCTCTGCGTCGCGGCTGCAAAGACGCCGCGGGACGCAGCGTTGGAGGGTTTTGAATCGTGGGCAAATGCAGATTTCGCAGAAGCGACGCGAGCGATCTCCGCACCGGCCATCGTCGTCGCGCCGGAACGCGATAACCCAGAAATGTATCAACGCAAAGTAGCGGCGCTGCTCCCCAACGCACGCTTCGTTCTACTTCCCGATTGCGGGCATTACGCAATTCTGGAACGCCCCGGCGAGATCGTAACGATAATCGGTGACATGCAAGACAGGATGTTGGGCCCGGCATGAGCGATCTTGCCGCGCGCGCTTGCGTGCCGTGCCGCGGCGGCGTCCCGCCGTTGACCGAGGAGCAAATCGTGCCGTTACTCGCGCAAATCGACGCGGACTGGCGCGTCGTTGAGCGGCCCGATCCCAAACATGGGACGGTAGGGATCCTCGGGCGCTCCTATCGCTTTGGCGATTTTGCGCAGGCGCTACGTGCGGCTGTGCTCGTCGGCGAGATGGCCGAGGAGCAGCAGCATCATCCCGATCTCCACGTGTCGTGGGGTCGTCTCGAAGTTGAAATCTGGACGCACAAGATCGGTGGATTAACCCAGAGCGATTTTATCTTCGCCGCGAAGTGCGACGCGCTCGTTAAGCGGCCAGCCTAAACCCAAGAGTCTAAGTTAAAAGCATTCGCTGACTGAGGGCGAGGAGCCCTCACGGTTTACTGTTCCTTTGCCTTTCGCGCCTCCCGCCTCGGTGGTGAGGTACAGGTTGCCCTTGCTATCGACCGACGGCCCCGCGTACGGATACTCGCCGTCGGCGCCGGTGAACACGGAGACGGTCTCTTTGTATGTGCTGCCCGAAGGTGTCAAGGTGAAGAACGTGCCCGGGCCGCTCGAGCCTCCGGAGCCACCTTCGAGCGTCGTTCCATAGATCACGCCTTGCTTGTCAACGAGGACGCCTCCAAAAGGATAGGCGCCGTCTCCCTGGACGCTGCCGAAGCTCCAAAGCACGCTCTCCTTGTAAGTATTGCCGTTCGCCGTGAGCTTATACACCGTGCCGAGATTTTGCGTGCCGCCTTTCTCCGTCGTACCGTAGAGGTCCCCATAATTCCCGTCCCCCTGCGGAACGTCGCCGCATACGCCAGCGAGGGGCCCCGATCCGTCCGGCATCCCCTGGAACGAATAAAGAACGCTTTCTTTATAGCTGTTGCCAGCCGGCGTCAGCTTGAAAACGGTTCCGGAGCCTGTCGTGCCGCCTTGAGCCGTGGTTCCGTAGAGCCCACCCTTTTTGTTGACGACCAGACCGGCACGGGGTCCATCGCCATCGCTCCCGCCCTGAAAACTATACAGAATGCTTTCGGTGTAGCCCGACCCTTTCGGAGGTGGCTGCATCCGATAGACAGCACCAGCGCCCGTGGCGCCGCCCGCATAGGTCGTACCGTAAACATTGCCTTTCTTATCGACCAGAGGGTTTCCAAAGGGAGTGGCGCCGTCAGGCGTGCCGCCGAAGCTGTAAATAAAGCTCTCCTTCCAAGGGCCGCTGCCTGTCGGCACGAGCACGACTAAGGCCCCATTATTTGTGGTGCCGCCGGAAGACGTCGGTATCGTCATGTACGCGTTTAGTGCCTGTCGAATCGCCCCCGAGGTCGAATCGCCCAGCGCGAGACCTGACGGTTCGGAGCCGTCTGCCGAAGAGGTCCCCTTGAAAGCGTAAAGGACGCTCTCTTTCCACGCACCCTTCTTGCCTGGCGTCAGCCCATACACGGTCCCATCGCTATTGGCATCGCCTCCTAGCGTCGTCGTCCCGATCAGGCCCACGTGGTCACATGGTGCCCCGCACTGCCTTTTCGTGAGTGCGACAACGCCGGTCCGCGGCTCTTGCCCGTCGGGACTCCCCAGGAAGCTGTAGATGTCTTGTATCGAACCGGCCGCCGGCGCAACTGGACTCGACGCGCTTTGCGGTAGCGCCGCCCCGTTGGATGATTGCGACCCGCCGCAGGCTGTGAGAATCGCAACGGCTGCGACAACGCCTAACGCGTAACGACCTGGATGCAAAAAAGTCATACCTCGCTCCCTTTGCCCTTTACGGGTCGGCCTAGGGCTCGAACGCTTCGACGCCGGCTTGAGACTCCCCAGCAGGAAGCGTGGATCGCGAACGCGTGATGCAGGAGTGTTAGGTTAACCTAAGTACCTTGTGAGGCATGCTTAAATGGCTGGCCTCCTTCTGGGCTGCGCTTCTCGTGGGCAACCCGATGGCGGCGTGCGCCATTCCGCTCTTTGCGCACCAGTACGGGGTGACGTGCGAAAAGTGCCACTCGGTAATTCCACATCTCAACCAGTTCGGCGCTGCGTTTCTAGCCTATGGCGAGCGGTTTCCCAGCGTGTCGTCGGGGCCGGCGTTTCCCCTGTCCGTAAAGACGAATCTCGTCGACTCCAGCGAGTATCAGGGCGACGGGCCCAACGGCGCCGGACTGCCCAAAGCGATCGTCGACGAGGTCGAGGCGTTTACGACGGCTACGATTGGATCGCGCGCGAACTTCTTCGTCGAGCAATACGTGGTCGACGGCGGCGAGCCTGGACTCTTGCGGGACGCGTGGATCAGCGACCGCGTCAATCCGTGGGAAGCGCGCATTCCAATCTATCTCCAGGGCGGCCAGTTCACGATTCCGTTACCGGTCGATCCCGAAACCTTCCGCGACACCTACCAAAACTACACGCCCTACGTGCAAACGGTGGGCACCAATCCGTTCGACTTTTTCGATCCGAAGTTAGGGGCGCGCTTGGGCGTCGGCGATCCGCTGCGAGGCCTGAATCTACAGCTTTTCGCCGGTCCGGGATACGACCGCGAGAGCGGCCTCGCACCGACCGGCGCCGATACCGAAATCTATCTGCAAGATGCGATGGGAGCGTTTACCCTGAGCGCCTTTCACTACGACGGACTACGACCGACCACTCTCGGACCGTTCGACCGTTTCGAGCGCCTCGGCTTCGGCTTTACGTTCGGCCAATGGACGCGCTTCTCGAGCGAGGCCGTCCTCATTGACGGATCGGACTCCAACTGCGTGACGCCGCATATCGGCGCGTGCACGTCGAGCGGCGGATTCGAACAACTCCGGTATGCCTTCAACCGACAGCTTTTCTTTGAGGCGCGCTACGAGGGAACCGCCGATTCGAGCGGCGGCTTCCAACGCGACGGCGTGCTCCTGGGCGGTTACGGACCGACGGAAAACACGCGCCTCACGATCGAGGACGTCATTTCGCACCAGCCCCAAACGAACGACACGATGAATGCGCAGTTCAGCATTGCGTACTGAGCGCGCGGCGTCGCTCGCTGGGCTCGTTCTCGCTTGCGCGCTGCTTGCCGCGACGCCCGCCCCGCGCGCGATCGATAGCGCCAAATCGAGCGCGCAGTTTAGCGTAGCGCACATTTGGGTCGAACGCGTTACCGGAACGGTTCCGATTCTGAGCGGCAGTGTGACGTTGCTCCCGGGTTCGCTGATTCCGCAGAGCGCAAACGCCGTGCTCGACGCGACGCGCATCGCAACCGGCGACCCGGACCGCGAACGGTCGCTCGAATCGCCGGACTTCTTTGATACCGCGAAGTTCCCGCGGTGGACTTTTACGAGCACGCGAATCGTTCCAAAGGGTCCGGCATCGTTCGAGATGGATGGCGACCTCACCGTACATGGCGTAACGCAGCCCGAGCGACTCGACGTCACGGTGAGCGGCGAAGCCGCGCATCCCGAGTATCGCGCGAAGGCGCAAATCGACCGTCATGCGTTTGGGATGACCCGGACGCGGCTCGATCCGACAATCGGCAACACCGTCGACATCACGCTCGATATCGTGTTCGGGCCGCCTTGAGCGCACGCTTAAGGGTCTGATCGAGCCGCTCGCTCTTTCGCTCCCATCCTTGAACGAAGCGCAAAGCGAAGCGTTCCTGATGCGACAACGTATTTGGCCGTCGCTTCGCTGCGGCGCGCCCGCCGATTGACGGCAGCTGGTGCTCCGACAGGTAGGTTTCGAGTACGGCCGGGTGCACGTACGCCGTACGGCAAATCGCCGGCGTGTTTCCCAGACGGGCGGCGACGCGCTCGAGCGCGGCGGCGATTTTTTTTTCGCCTCGCCCAACTCAGCCGCAGGCTCGGCAAGCGCGCCGATGCATTCGACGGTTCCGATCCAGGTGCGAAAATCCTTAGCCGAAAAATCGCCTCCGGCGATCTCGCGAAGGTACTCGTTGACATCGTCCGAGCGAACGCTGTTGACCGACCCCGCCTCGTCAATATACGTGAAGAGTTCTTCGCCCGGAAGGTCTCGGCAGCGTTTGATAATGCGGGCGAGCCGCGCGTCGTCGAGCAGAATTTCGTGCTCTTTTCCGGTCTTACCACGGAACTTAAGTCGCACCCGCGAGCCGTCGAGCCGGACGTGCCGCGTACGCAGGGTCGTTAGGCCAAAGGACCCATTGGCGGCCGCGTACTCTTCGTTGCCGACGCGAATGCCCGTTACGTCCAACAACGAAACGAGGGCAGCGAGCACTTTGCGGCGGGAAAGCTCGGTCCCATCAAGATCTCTCGCGACCGCCTTTCGAATTGCCGGGAGAGCACGTCCGAACGTGACGAGGCGGTGGTATTTCGCCTCGTCCCGCACTTCCCGGAAGCGTTTGTGATAGCGATACTGTTTGCGGCCGCGAGCGTCGCGGCCGGTCGCCTGAAGATGCCCGTTGGCAATCGGCGAGATCCACACGTCGGTATAGGCAGGCGGCACTGCGAGGGCGCGAATCCGGCGGAGCACCGCCTCGTCACATACTGGCTTTCCAGCGGCATCGAAGTATGCGAAGTGCCGGCCCCGCTTGCGGCGAGTGATTCCCGGGCCACGCGCATCGAGATATCGTAGGCCCGCTTCGCGGGCGGCGATTTGCGGATCAAGGCTTTCTGCGAGCACCCAACACCACGTCAGCCGTTTAGGGCGGCGGTCGCCTGGGCGATCGCATTCAATGCTCGGGCAAGCGCCTTCTTTATCGTATCGGGATTGCCACCAGCGAATGCGATTTCCGGAAAGCTCGTGAAGACACGGTCGATCGTGTGATAGTAAGCGTTCTGCAATAGGCCGCCGCTTATGAAGAAGGCGTCGCGAGAGGCCTGCTCTCGCGCGGCCAGCGCACGCATTGCCGTCGCATCGCCTTGGGCCTCCGCGCGCTGCATGGCGACGTCGGTTGCATGTGCCGCGGCTCGGTACGCCTCGAGCGCCGGACGAAGCTCGCTCAGCATCGTCGCGCCATTGGTGCGCGTCAGTGCGGCGACTTGCAACGGCGTGAGATCCTTGAGCAACTGCGCCGGAATCTCTTCGATTCGTAACGGCTCGACCGTTGCATTGGCCGCCCGCATCGCCTGGATGCCGGTGACTTGGGCCGTAATGACCGCCTGCTTGAGACCCGGATCGTACGTGCGCAGACCATCGAGATTGTCTTCGGCGGTGTGATGGGCGCCGAACGAACCATAATAGCCGTTGCTCGTGCTCGGTACGCCGAGCATGTACGCAAAGTTCTGATGGTCGGATCCGCCGACCATCGGGTTGAGCAATGGATCGACTCGCTGATCGCGCACGCCTAACATGGCTGTGCCGGCAGCTGCGGGAACGACGTCGCAAATCTGCTTCATGAAAGCGAAGAGTCCGGGCGAGGCGCTGACGACAAACGGGTCGCCGGTCGTGAGCTGATCGGTATTGATATACTGAAAGACGCTCGTGCGCAGTTGCGGCCCGTTCTCGTAGATGTAGGCCGCCGATCCGTAGAGGCCAAGCTCGTGTCCGTCCCACGATGCAAACTCGATCGTCCGCTTTGGCCGCCAGCCTCGCGCGGCCAGCGCGTGGAAGGCGTCGGCGTCTTGCAGCAGGACGGTCGTGCCACTTCCGGGATCGATGGCGCCGAAGGTCATCGCATCGCGGTGGCTGCCGATCATTACGATCGAGTCGGGCTGCGCGACGCCTTTCATATCGCCGAAGACCAGCCAAATGCTCATGACCTTACGTTCGAACTTCGCGTGTACGCGGACGATCTCGTTGCCGCCGAAATGCTGGACGAACTCGAACATCGGATGCCACGCCTGCGGCACGACCTGACCGGTCAAGCCGGCCAGCAGCGTCCGCGCCGTGCTCTGCGTGATGCTCAGCTCCGGAATCGTCGCATGCGGAATGTCGTTCCAGCTCTTGTGCGGCGCTCCGACGACCGGCGCTTTGCCGGCGATGGTGGGATCGCCCGGGGGAAACATCATGAAGCCGCGCGGCGACATTCCGCCCATGCGTTCGGCCATGTTCGGGTTCTTGAAGTTGCCGTTGGGCCACATCGCGCCGCCGCCATAGCCGGTCGTTCCCGGTTCCATGAACTCGAGGATTGCGGCGACTCCGCGTTTTCGCAGCTCGTTATACGCAATATAGCTCGGATCGAGAGAACGAATGCCGCCGCCGCCGGGAGCACTCAGGCGTACGAGAACCACTGCGCCTTGCAAGCTCACGTGCCGTGCGTCGATCTCGGCGAGATCCTCTTTCGACGCCGTGTTAACGTAGACGACCGGACCTGTGACGGTCCCATCACCCGATTCCTCGAGAAAGGGCTGCCCCGCCATCAGTTCCCACTTAGTATGGTGTCCCGGCGCGCCTTCCAATAGGTCGAAGTTTACCCGCCGCGGCGACAGCATCGTCAAACTCTGCTCGAGCGGACCGGTGAACTCGACTTGATACCCTTTGATGCGCGTGACGAACCCGTCGCGCTCGAACCGTTCTTTGACGTACACCGCCGTCGCGTAATCGGCAGCCGATCCCGCGCGGTGCGGAACCGACGACAGATGGCGTTCGATATCCATCGCATTGGCGCTGCTGGGCGCGCCCATCATCGTTTTCTCGGCATCCAACTCCGCGGTCATATCTGGTCCGGCGGCCCATCCGACCAGCGCGGTGTCGGTTTGGGCGCGGGCAGGCCCGGCAACGCTACCGGCCCCCCATGCAACAAGAGCGATGAAGGTTAGCGTGCGGCGAAAGGCCATGGGCCGCCATAATTCCCCATTGGAGCCGCGGGGGCCTACGTTGGATTCCGTCGCACGATGCGGGCTACGCGCTGGGAGAGTTTCGCGTCAAACCCTTCGAAGATCGCACCATGAAACGGACGTTACCGATCGCCGCGATCCTCGCCGCGTCGCTCTTGGTTTTGGTGGGGGGACGCGCCGTCGCCGCGCAGCCCTATACCGAGTTCGTCGCGGGGGCGCACGCTTACCGCGGCCTCTTCACGATCTGGCAGAAAGACGGCGGAACATATCTCGAGGTCGCGCCGGATCAGTTGAACGCGGATTTTCTCGAGACGATTACGCCCGGGAATGGGATCGGCCAGAACCCCGTCTGGTGGGGCGATACCGATTACCTTCCCACGCAGATCCTCCGCTTTCAGCGACGCGGTGACAGCGTTGTCATGGTGTGGCGAAACTGGTACGCGCACGCCGGAGCGAGCGCGTCCGCGCAGCTCGCGATTGAAGGCAGCTTCCCCGACTCCGTCGTCGGCATCGGCAAGATTGTCGCCGAAAACCTTTCAAACGGAAACGTAATTTTCGATCTTTCCTCGCTCCTTGGCGACAATATCGACCTGCGCAACGTCATTAACGACAGGATCCCGCCCGCCAAAGCGTATCGGCTCGATCCAACGCTCTCGTATTTCGATGCCGTCAAGGCGTTTCCCGAGAACGATGTGATTACGGTCGGTCAGACCTGGGCAACCGACGCTTCGCACGTGATCGACACCGCACCCGATGCTCGCCGCATTCTGATGCACGTTGTCTACAACTTCGTGCAGATGCCGCACGACGACTACCGCCCGCGTTTGATGGACGATCGCGTTGGGCTCTACGACGATATCTATATCGACTTCTCCAACGATACTCGAGCGCGACGCCAACTGCCCTACATCGTCCGATGGAACTTCGATCCGGCCGATTCGAGCCGGCCCTCGACCGCGCGGCATCCTATGGTCATCTACCTGAGCAACACGATTCCACCCGCGTACCGGGGAGCGATCCGAGATGCTTGTCTCGATTGGAACAAAGCCCTAGAAAAGATCGGCATCCTCGATGCAATAATCGTACGGGATCAGCCGAACGATCCTAACTGGGATCCCGACGACGTCCGTTATAGCGTGATACGTTGGCTCGACGAAACCCGGCCGAGCTTCGGGGCAGATTCGCAGACGCTGTTCAATCCGCTCACCGGCGAAGAGATCCGCACCGGCGTTCTGGTCTCGGCGGTCGTCGGAAGCTCGCCGCGTCTCGCGTGGCAATACGTGGTCGATCCCGTGCGGTACGACCGCACGACCGACCCAATGCCCGCCGCATTTCTGCACGATTCGATCTTCGCGACGATCGTGCACGAGATGGGCCATAATCTGGGCATGCAGCACAATTTCATCGGGCACGAGGCGTACACGGCCGGCGAGTTACAGAGCACGGCGTTCACGCGGGAGCACGGCATTACGTCGAGCGTCATGGAATATGCGCCGTTGAACCTCTGGCCGCAGCCGTATAAACAAGGGGAGTTCTTCCAGTCCACGATTGGTCCGTACGACTATTACGCCATTAAGTTCGGCTACGCGAGCATTCCCGGTGCGTCAACCCCGGAGCAAGAGGTTCCGACGCTGCGGCGTTGGGCGTCGGCGTGGTCAAACCCGTGGACGCGATACGCTTCCGACGAAGACGTGGATTATGCGACGGGACACGCCGCCGACCCTCGCGTCGAGCAAGGCATGCTGACCGACGATCCACTCTCGTGGTGCGACGTTCAGATGAAAATGTATCGCGACCAAATTGCCTCGCTCAATAAGTACTGGCCCGCCGAAGGGAATGCATACGAACAAGAGCGCGACGTTCTCGCGCTGATGTTGCGACATTACGACCAGTGCGCGATCGCGGCCGCCCACTATCTCGGCGGTCAATATCTCTCCTGGGCGCATGCCGGCGATCCCGATGCGCAATTGCCGATCGAGCCGGTGAGCCTGCGGACCGAGCGTCGCGCGATGGCAGTTCTGGACGCGGCGCTCTTTAGTTCCGAAGCTTTGCGCGTTCCCGCGTCGGTGTTGAATCGGTTGAGGTACTCGGAGTGGTCGGGCTACGGCTACACCGGTTGGGAAGGTTACGGAAATCTGCCGGCGTGGGCCTACGACCCGCCGGCCCGTCACGACTTTCCACTCGTCGAGCAGGTCAACGCGACACAACTCGCTGCGGTCGATTATCTCTTTAAACCGCTCGTGCTGCAGCGCATCGACGAAAATCCAGCCGAGTCAACGCGACCGACGATGACGATTGCGGATCTCTTCGATTGGCTACACGCCGGCGTCTTTGGCGATTTGCACGGCGCCACAATTCCCCTCGTTTCGCGCAATTTGCAGAGCGAATACGTCGAACGGCTGGCGACGCTCGTAATGGCGCCTCCGAAGGGCACGCCACCGGACGCAAAAGCGCTCGCTGCAGCCGAATTATTGCGGATCGCTCGTGACGCCACGGTCTCAATGCGCGGCGACCACGATTCGGTGACCCGCGCACATTTGGCCGCTCTCATACACGCCGCCAAATATCCCAAGGTATCGGGAACGCCACCCGGATGATCTCGTCTGATTGTGCGCAAGATCGTCCGAATGTGATTGAACTCCAGCCGACGGTTCAAGCATGCTATGATCATGAAAACCTGGGTTGTTTGTTTAATCTTCGGTGGCATGGTGTGCTTGCCAGTGAGGGTCCCCGCAGCGTGCACGTCACCGGTATATTCGCAGTTTAATTTCTGGGTAGGAAACTGGCGCGTAACCGATGCTCGTGGAAAGCTTGTAGGTTACGACGACGTCACGAAGAGACTCAATGGTTGTGTCGTTTATGAGGAGTACCGCGATGCCGTCCATCCGAGCCTCGGGGTCGGTATGACCGGATACGAAGAAGGTCGCGGTCGATGGCATCAAGATTTCATGGATGACGGCGGTTTTGTCCTTGCGCTGGATGGTTCGCTGCAAGAGGGAAAGATGATTCTCAACGGTACCGATTATGCGGATGGTAAGCCGAGGTTGAACCGCGGCGTCTGGACTCCTCGCGGAGACGCAGTAGAGGAACTCTGGACGATTTCACTCGACGGCGGCCGCACGTGGAAAACGCGATTTGACGGCTGGTTTCATCGTGTTCGAACCCGGTAATTTCCTTGAAAGCCCAGAACGCATTTATGTAGGGACGGTCGAGTCGCCAATCGGGAGCGTCGCCTATATGACTGACGGCGAAGCGTTACGTGCCATTGAGTTCGCGGATACGCCGGATCGTTTGCTCAGGGCGTTTTTGCAAAGCGTAGGGCCGATTCCGGTCAACACGGGAAAAGATCCCCTAGGTATCGGTGCTGCGATTCGTGCCTACTTTGGCGGGGACATCCACGCAATCGGAGCCATGCCGGCGAGGCCGGCCGGCACGCGGTTCCAAAAGCGCGTATGGAGATTAGTGCGCGGGATTCCCCCTGGGAGAACCAGCACCTACGGCGCCATTGCGAACCTATTGGGTACGCCTTCAGCCGCTCGTGCCGTGGGTGCCGCCAATGGTGCCAATCCAATCCCAATAGTAATTCCGTGCCATCGGGTCATTGGAGCTAACGGCACGCTCACCGGCTATGGTTCGGGAGTCTTCAGGAAGGAATGGCTGCTGACCCACGAGGGCGCACAGTTACCTCTGCTTGATTGAGCCTGTGAAGAGGGTCAGTCTGTTGGGGGATTTGGCGCGGGCGTGGATCCAGCTTGGCCGTTTGGCGGCGTCGAAGGTACAGCCGTTACGGTAGGTGCAGCCGTCGCAGGAGGCGGAGTTCCTTGGGCTTGTGGCGCGGGGCAGCCCGGGACGATGCTCGGAGATACGCTAGTTGGCGCGACGACGGTCGGCGCAACGACGGTCGGCGCAACGACGGTCGGCGCGACAACGGTCGGCGTAACAACGGTCGGCGCGACAACGGTCGGCGTGACAGCGGTCGGCGCGACGACGGTCGGCGTGACGACGGTCGGCGTGACAACGGTCGGCGTAACGCATGGGGCGACGACCTGCGCGAGCCATTGGTCCGGCGGCTCAACAAACGGCGCGGGACCTCTCACCGTCCCCAAGGCGAAAACGCCTGCGAAGCATAGCGTAACTTTAATGCCCAGTCGTTGCACTCGAAAATCCTCCTCACTCATCCTACCATGCGTTTACGGCGGCGGAACGATTTCTAAGTCGCTCGGGGAGATCGTCGCGAGGTCGTCCGCGTCCGCACTCGTCCAGGCCGGCGCGCCGTACTCATCGTTGGTGAAGAGGATCTCATTGCAGCAGCCGGTGTCGTACTCGTACATGCCATAGGTCTGCATAGCCGTTGCCACGATCTTGGCTTCTAGACTGAAGCCCGAGATATCAAATGAACTCTTGAGCCGGGCGTGCGAACCAGACGGCATAGGGGTATCGCTCGGCGGCCCGGCATACGGTGTGCCATCGGTGCAGTCGATACGGCCGGCAGGCGAAACGCACTTGGAGTTCGAGAGCGAGCCGTACACGGCGTTCCAGCCGAGCGCATGCGAGATGACTCCGGCGGTCAACTCCTCGGGACGCACAGCGAGAAGTGCCAACGGAATCCCAGTCGAGGTAGAGAGCCCGCCGGTCGCAGGCCGCTTGAATGCCTTGTTGAGATTTATGTGGGTGTCATCGTACATCGTCAGCCCGCTCGACGGCGAGTATGTCGTTTCGTAGCCTTCGTAGTAATGGCAGTTCTGAGCCTGGAGGACGAGTGAGTGTCCGTCGCCGAGCGGCTCAATGTAGAAGGACGCCTCCCACGGAAACGGCGAGTAGGGAATAATATAGTTGACCAGCGGATTGACTGGAAGCAGTGGCGTCCGATCATTCGCCATGTTGACGAATTCGTAGGTCGGCATTGTGGCCATCAAGGCAGCGCCACCGCCGCCGTCGACCATTGCCTGAATGTAGGCTGCACTCTCCGTGACGGGCTGCTCATCGGCGATATTGCGCTGGTAGACGTTGCCGCCCGGATACGGGCAGCCGAGAAAGTCGCCGCCGGACGTGGCCCTATTCTGACAGCATGTCGAGGGTTCCAAAGGAGAGATCGAGGGTGCGCTGCAGCCGGTTGGGATAACGACAAACGCTGCGGCGGCCAAGATCGCCCACAAAGGTCGCAGCATTTATGAGACTTTAGTCCCATAGCGGGGGCCTCCTCCTTGCTTGCCTAGCTATGGGCGTTCTCACGGGAGCGCTAGCGGGGCCCCCTGCGTTGCGACGTAGTACGCAGCATCGGCGCCCGTCTCGCGCCGAACGCGATTGACGACCAGTCCGAGCAAATTGGTAATCCCGAGCCCTTCAACGTACGAAACGGCCTGACGCGCCGATTCTGCATTGGTTGTCGCAGCCGAGACCACCAGGATCGTGCCATCGAGCTTCTCTGCGACGGCCGCAGCGTCAACAACCGGCATGACGGCTGGAAGATCGATGATAATGCGCTGATAACCATCCGACTTCGCTTCGCGTAAGAGCTGGTCGAAGTCGCCCGATTGCAGCAGGTGCGCGGGAGTTGAGAGTGGCGTGCCGCTCGTCAACAGATCCAAGCCGCGAACCGCCGTGTTTCGAACGCTCTCTTTGAAAGTCGACGCGCCGCTCAATACGTCGGCGAGACCCGAGCCGTTGGTCACGTTGAGCAGCTTGTGCAGCATCGGCCGCCGCAGGTCGCCGTCGATAAGCAGCACTCGCTGCTGCATTTCAGCCAAGGTCCACGCAACGTTGATTGCCAGTGTGCTCTTGCCGTCACCGACGCCAGGGCTCGTAAAGGCGACCGAGCGCAGCTCGCGCGACGACGTGAACCAAATCGAGCGAACGAGTTGCAGCAGCGATTCCAGCGCCATCGCGCGGAGCCACGGAAGCGACTGCTCGTCGCTGACCTCGAGGTCGGGAAGAACTCCGAGCACGTGCCGGCCAAAGGCCGCGCGGATCTCTTCCTCGGATCGCGCGCGCTTATCGAGATACTCCAGCACGGCGATCAGCGTTGCGACGAGAATGAGGCTCACCAGCACGCCAATCAGCAAAATCGCTGTGCGGCTCGGATGCGAGACGGCATCTGCTGGATCGGCCGCCTGCGTGACGGTAACGTCGCTGATTGCGGTGCTCTTTGCGATCAGAGCGTCGCTCGTGCGTTGCTGCAGGGCTCCGTAAACGGCCTCGGCCTGCCGCGCATTTCGCTCCAGCCCCGCGAGTTGCAGTGTCTCATCCGGTAACAGCTTGATCTGCGCCATCAGCGCTTTACGCTGCGCGGCAACTTCGGCCAGCCCGGCCGCGTCCGAGGCCATCTCCGTGCGATAGCCGGTGGCTTGTTCGGTAAGCTGTTCGTAGGCCGGATTGACGACCGTGCTCGTCCCAGAGACAATCGTCGCCGGTTCGCGCGCAATCTCTTGTTCGATCTGCTGCTGCTGGTCGCGCAACGCGATGACCGCCGGGTGCCGTTCCGTGTACATTCTACGGGCTTCGCCCAGCTGCGTGTCAACTTGAGAGAGCTGCGTACGCAGCTCCTGCATTACGGGATTGGGCGACGACGACTCGGAACCCGACGTCGTTGGCTGGATCGCGTTTGACTGAGCGACGTCGCTGCGCAGCTCGGCGGCCACTTGGCGGCGATCGAGCAGTAGTTGACCCGACTTAACGTCAAGCGCGGTCAGCGCATTGACGGTCGCTTGCGCCTGAGTGCTCATGTCGGCGACCTGGTGACTCTTTTGAAACGTGCTCAGCGCGCTGTCGGCGGTGCGCTGACGCCGTGCCGCTGCAGGCATCTCCGCCGAGAGGAAGCGCAGCGCGGTCTCCGCCTGCGAAGCGACCAGATCGCGCTCGTGCGCGATGAAGGCCGTGGCAAACGCGTTGGCAATTTGCGCCGACATCTGCGGGCTCGACCAGGTCGCGGAGATGCGGATGATCGAGGTATTGTTGACGGGCTCGACCTTGACTTTCGAAAGTAGGCCTCGGTCGCTCGTCTTAAGTCCAAGCTGCGCGATTACTTGGCTCGCGACCGGCGCCTCAGTCATCAGCTCAGCATACGTTTCGCCCGTTTGAATTCCCGAGACAACTATCAGCGCGTTGAGAATGGGCAAGTTTGTTGGGGCGTCGCCGCTGCTGGGCTGGCGTCCCATTCCGACGATGACGCTGGCGTCGCTGGTGTAGGATTTCGGTGTCGTCAGCACCATGATGAGGAGTAGCGCCAATAGCGAGCCTAGCGCGATCAGCGCAATCTTCTTTCGTCGCTTTAAAATTCCGGCCCACTCTGCGAGAAGCGCGAACGCGTCGCGTACGGGAGGCTTGCGTGACGAACCCAAGGCGGTTTGGTAAACGCTTATCATACCTAAAATCCTAAAATCAGACGGATAAAGTTCAAAATACTGGAGCCGCTGGTGCCCGGCTTTCGCGTCTGCGGTACGTAGACGACGTCCCCTTTTTGCAGCTTGGGGTCGCCGGCGAGGTTGCCGTGCTCCAAGGCCTGATACATATCGACTTCCTGAGTGACGTCGGTGCCATTGGCGGCTTTGTGGCTAATGTATATGTGGCTGAGGTCGGACTGCGCGGTCGCGCTATTTCCCGCTTTTGCGACGGCGACGCTCAAGGCGTCGCCGGCGTGCAGTTGCACGTCGCCGGGATGGTCGACTGCGCCGATGACTTCGACGAAAAAGGTTTGACGCGATTGCACGTATACGACCGCGCTATCGGAGAGCGGAACGTCTTGCGTGGAGTCGCCGTCGCGAAGCAGCCCTTGAAGCGAGGACATCTGCACTGCGCCGCCATCGTTCTGCACCCGCGCGACCGGAAGCTCGCCAACGAGCGAGCTATCGAGGCCGCCGGCGGCCGCAATCGCATCCGACAACTTGGCATTCGAGCGCAAGGCGTACTTACCCGGCGACTTCACGTCGCCCAAGACCAGCGCGTTGATCTGCCCTTGCGTTACGACCTCGACGGTTACCAACGGATTGCGGATGTACTGCTGAAGCGCAGATGCAAGCTGCTGTCGAGCGGCTTCGGGCGTCCTGCCCGCAAAGTGAACTCTTCCCACTAGCGGAAGATTGACGTAGCCGTCGGGCAGCACCGTCACGGTTTGCGTCAGTGACGTCTCTCCGTAAACGGAGACCAGGAGCTGGTCGCCCGGATGGATTTCATACGTACCTGCGGCAATCGCCATGCCTCCCGTTGCGGCGAAGCAGATCGCCATCAGGAATGCGATAGGTGGAATTAAGTGTTTCATCAAACTCTCCCGAGATAAATTCTCGAACATCGGCCGGCTAGTATCCGGCCAGGCTGCCATCGTGTCGCCCACGATGAACGGTGCGTGCGAAGAGGTACAAGGATACCGGCATGAGGACCGCCGTCAGCCCCAACAGCCAGACGACCTCCATACGAAGGTCCCAAAGCGTCGCGCCGTAGACGGCGGCGCGAAACCCATTGAGCGCGTGCGTAATCGGCAACATCCAGCCAATCGCCTGTAATGGCAACGGCAACCGCGTCAACGGAAGGTAGACCCCGCCGAACAGACTCGTCGCACTATTTACCGAGAATGCCAGCGGGCCGGTCTTCTTGAAAACCATCGTCGCCGCGGCGGCCAGGACGCCGATCGGTGAGACCGCAGCAATTGTGAGAACGAGAAAGACCGCGGCGGTAAGCCAGTTCATGTGGTGCAGGTTCAAGCCGAAAAGTAGCGCGAGTAAAAAGTACACGACGACTCGCCCGAGCGTTAACGTAAACGACCAGAGGCCCGTCGCCAGAATGATCAACGACAGGCTCGTCGGAGTCGCCAATACGGCCTCTAGCGTTCCCGTTGTCTGCCCTTCGCGGATCGACTCGGCGAAGCTGAGCATCGCGTTGTTCTGGAACGTGACAAAGGCGAAGCTGACGACAAGATAGGTGAAATAGCTTCCCGTCTGCCCGTTGGCGCCAAACGACGCCGAAGGCGCCACGATCAAAGACAGATAGTAGGCGATCGTAACTTCGACGAAGATCGCGATCCACTGCGAGTGAAAGTACGCGGGGTACGACAGCGCGCAGCGCGCATCGCGTACGAAGATCGCGCTAGTCTTCGAGAGCGCATTAGCCAGCGCCGTCAGCGGTGAGGGAGCGACGGGACGTTCACATACCATAAGTCGTAATTGCCTTAAACAGCTCGATCGGGGTTGGCGGAGTCGCCGAACCGTTTGCGCGACCGGCGCCCAACTCACATGGCGGCGCAACGCATGCAATCGTGCCGTTGCTCACGACGGCGACCCGATCGCAAATGGACCAAGCCTCCTCGAGAACGTTGGTCGCGAGCACGACCGTTTTGCCGCGGTCTTCAACCAGATCCTTACGAATCATCCGGCGAAGCTCGTCGGCATGAATCGGATCGACCGCACGCGTCGGCTCGTCGAAAAAGATGATATCTGGGTCGCTTAGCAACGCGCGAGCCACCGTCATGCGCTGGCGCATACCCGAAGAGAACTCGCCGAAGCGGCGATCGATCGCCTCGCCGAGCGCAACTTCATCGAGCGCCTCGCCGATGCGGCGCTGCAAACGCTGGCCGCGCAGGCCCGCGAGCGCACCGAAGAAGCGCAGATTTTCGCGAGCGGTGAGCCGGAAATAAAAGCTCCGGTCTTCGCTTCCGCAGTACCCGATGCGGGTACGGGCGAGGAGCGGATTCTTCTTGATATCAATCCCCTCGATTTCGATCGACCCGGCATCGGGAAGCGTGAGCGTGGCCATCATCTTCAAGAGCGTCGTCTTGCCGACGCCGTTGGCGCCGAGTAAGCCGATAAGCTCGCCGCGCCGCACCTCGAGGTTGACGTCGTGCAGCACGTTCTTACGGCGGTCCTTGGAGAGCGTGTGACGCGCGCCGTGCCGCACGACGAAGCCCTTTTCGACGTTTCGCACGGAGATCGCAGACGAGTTAGTTTGCAAGATTGAACCTCGAGTAGAGCGCGGCATGCTGGCGCGCGGTGATTCGGATATCGAAGCGGCTGCGCACCGCGGAGTATGCCGCGTCGGCGGCCCGCATCGTGCCGTCGCGGTCGTCCAGCCACCGCGAAAGCGCCGTAGCCACCGTCTTGGGATCGTAGCTCGCCGTAACGCAGCCCAGCTTGCCATCCTCCAGCAATTCGCTCGCGCCGTGCCACGGAGTCGTAACGATTGGAGTGCCGGCGTACATCGCCTCGAGCACGGTGAGGGGCATCGCTTCGTTGAGCGAGGTAAGGAGCACCACGTTGCAGCGGCGCATGATGTCGTCGACGTCGCTGCGATAGCCGAGGAAGCGCACGCGATCGGAGACGCCAAGCGTCGCTGCCAGTTCTTTGAGCGCGTGCTCGTCCTCGCCGGAGCCGGCGAAGAGCAGGCAAAAGCGCTGGTTAGGGTGGAGATCGCGCAGCTCGCGACAGACTCGAATAGCGAGTTGCTGATTCTTGACTTTCATGAGACGGCCGACGTGTAAGATGATCTTCGCGCCTTTCTCGATTGGCGGGTGAACGTGCAGTGCGAACTTGCCGGGTTTGCGTTCCGGAGGTGCCACGCCATTGGGAATGACGACGATCCGATCCAGCGGGACGCAATCTTCTTTGACCAGTCGTGCTGCCAGAACATCGGAGAAGGTAACGACCGCATCGGTTGACCGATTGAGAACGCAGTTGACGACGCGCTGGATCGCGTGGCTGCTAAAATCGCTGTTGTGCTCGGTGTGCACGATCGTCCGAATTCCGGCAATGCGCGCGGCCAAACGACCCCAGAGCTTACCATGATAGCCGTGCGTATGAACGACGGTCGGTTGGTATTGGCGGATGATTTTTACCATCCGAAAGAAAAAGCCGAGATCCCAGCGCCAGCGCCGGCCGGCCGTCAAGACTTGAACCGATCCCGCGGACTGCGCAACCGGCCCGCGCACCGTCAGGATTGCGACCGAGACGCCGAGCCGATCGAGCTCGCGGCTCAGCAGCGGCACGAAGTTTTCTGCCCCATATTCCCGAATGCTGCCGACGATCTGCAGCACCGACTGCGGGCCGCTATGCCGCATAGAGGCTTCTCATCTCGCCGACCCAGTGGTCGAGCCCGAAACGCACGCGCACGCTTTCGATTTCCGTCGAGCGGCGCTCGACGCGGTTACGTAAGGCGCGCGACAAGGTCGCTGGATCGTTTGCAACGAGCACGACGTCGGGTGCCTCGGCTGCGATTTCGGCCAAAGGTGCGATGTTGCTTCCGATGACCGGAAGATTTGAGCACAGCGCTTCGAGCATGGTATACGGGGCAGCCTCGCGGCGGCTCGGCATCACCAGAACGTCGGCAGCCCAATAGAGCGGCGCAACGTCGGCGACAAAGGGCAGCGCGATCGTTCGCACGCGCGAGGAGAACTCCGCCACCGCTCGTGGCGGAAGGCCAACGCCGAGCAGCACGATGGGCGGCGATTCGTCGAGCGCCTGCCAGAGAATGTCGCCACCCTTCACGTCGATATCGCGTCCGAAATACAGGATGACGCGCTCGCTCTCCCCGATGCCAAGCGATTCGCGCGCCTGCCGGCGTTCCGCAGCGGTCGGCGGCCGAAAGCGTTTGGTATCGACGGCGTTGCGAAGCACGGTAACGCGATCGGGCGATATGCCCATATCGACCACGTCGCGGCGCAGCGTGTCGGAGACCGCGACAAACTTGTGAACGCCCGCACCGAACCAGTTATATTTCCCGGCGCGTGCGAGCCGTCGAAGCGGACCCGCGCCGTTCTCCATGGCGCTGTGCAAATGCCAGATCACCCGGGCATGTCGCGCGTAGGCGGCACTCGTCGCCGGAAGGGACCAGCCTACAAAATGCACGTGAACGACGTCCGGCGCCGCCCGCCAGAGAAGATTGAAGACCTCGCGGGGCGTCGACGCGACCGCAAACGAGTGCAGCGCACGCGAAGCGTCCTCATGCCAGATGGCATCGTTGACGTTCTTCACGATGAGCGAGCAACGGTCGCCGGTAACGTGGAGCTCTTTTGCCAGCGCTACGATCGCCGGAACGAAACTGCCCGGGGCGGGATTCCCGTAGTCGGCGACGTGCACGATATGTCGCGACATTTACGCCAGCGCTCCAATTCTACAGGCTAAACCGAGCATGATATGCTCGCGATCGAAGTTTTTACGCACGAATGCCTGACCCGCAACCGCGCCTCGCTCCAGCGCTTCTCTTTGGGCGAGGCATTGGACGATGCCGCCGGCGAGCGCGCGAGCGTCGTTGGGCTCGACGTGGATCCCGCATCCGCTGTCTCTGAGGAGCTGCACGGCTTCACCTCGCGCGCTCAGAATCATCGGACAGCCAACCGCTAAGGCATCGAACATTTTCGACGGGATCGCATCTACGAGACCGCCATGAAGCGGAATGATAGCGGCATCGGCCTCCGAAAGCAGTGCGAGACTCTCCGGCCGCGAGAGAACGCCGAGGAAGCGCACGTTGGTCAATCGCTCGCTTTCGATGCGCGCGACGAGCCGCGAAGCATCCAGACCGCCGCCCGCCAGAAAGAAGCGAATGTCACTCCGGTCGAGCAGCATCTTTGCGGCATCCAAGACCATGTCCAAGCCGGTTGCGAGGCCCATGTTGCCTGCGTAGGCAACTTCGAACGTCGGGCGCGCATCGCTCCGGCGCGGATTGATCCGTTGGGAAAAGTCGAAACCGTTGGGCGCGAGTATCACGCGCTCGGGGGGCACCCCGCGGGCCAGAATCGATTGACGAGCGCTCTCGGTGACCGCGACGACGATCGCGGCGCGAGCGTAGAGGAGCTTGACGAAGAGGCCTAGGGCACGAGCGACCGCACTTCGCGATCTCCATACTCCGAGGCGAACTCCCATATCCGGAAAGACGTCGCGCACGTCGACGACGAGCGTGGCACGATGCCGCCACGCGGCCACCAGCGCCGGCAGCGCCATAGTGATCGGCGGCGAAGAAACGATGACGGTGTCGGTACCGCGCAGTTCGACCAGCGCCGTCCCAGCCAGCACGAGGGCAAGCGAGATCCAGTTTCTCAAGCGGCCGCCGCGCGCTCCGGGCGCCGCCAAAGGGGCGCTGCGACGAACGACGCGCACGGCGCCGTCGTAATCGATGCAACGCCGCACGCCACCGTACGACGCATCGACGACACCCTTCGGAAAAGTCGGCATGCCGGTAACGACGGTCACGTGATGTCCTCGGTTGGCGAGGCTTCGCGCCATAGAGGCGACACGATTGCTGGCGGCACACGGTTCCGGATCGTAAAACTGCGAGAAGATCGCGATCTCTTTGCGAACTGGCTTTGTCATGCCGGCCCCCTCAGCAACCTGCGAGCGACGCCCTTTGCCGCGACAAACCTGGAACGACCAGCGTTGACGGCCGCCACTCGCAAGCCGCGCCGCGTGAGCTTCATATGACTCGTATAATGCACGCCGTTGCAGAGCGAGAGCTTGTACTCTTCTCCGCCACGTGCCAAATCGTACCGCTTGAAACCATGCTCGATCGCGTGACGCGTGCTTAAACCAACGAGCACCGCGCCCGGCGAGAGCTTTGGGAAATCCGGATTGTAACCCATCATGTAGCCCAAGATCGTTCCCGTAGACGGCTCCACGAAGGATCCTTGAGCGGCGAGTAGCGTCTCCCCGGCATAAAGCGTTGCGACGACGAATCGTCCGGATGCATAGCAGCGGCGAAACAGCTCGCCGAAGATGCGGCGCCGTTTCTTGACGTCTTTCTTCCAGCGCGCGCTGTTGAGTTGTAAAAGCAGCTCGACGGCCTGCGCGCCTTCTTCTTGCGGCACCCAGCGAAAGTCGTAACCCGGGAGCGCTTCGACCTTACGGATTTTGGCGCGCAGCGTACGGCGCGTCGCGACGCCGCGACTGGCGACGTACTCTTCCCAGGTCGCCGGAAGGTCGATGTACGGACACGGCGTCGGCTCGCCTGAAATAATCGTGTACCTGCTGGCAGAGAACTCTCGGACGAGCGCCGCCATGCGTTCGTCAGCACAATCGTTGAGCGAGAAGTTATCCCATGGAAGCGCGTCTATGTACCGCGCGACCGCGGGAATGACGCGAGCCTCCTCACCCGGGACGGCGAGCATGCCTGTGTAATCGCTGCGCGGGACGCCCGCGAGGTAAAGCTCGCGGTTGACCGGCGGACCCACCGCCGGAAATCTGCCGTAATTGAGCGCGAGGAAACCGAGATACGGACCGTCGCCGACGCGTACGCCAAGCACGAGCCAAGGCGTTCTATCCGTTGCCAGGCAAGCGCAAATCCATTCCCACGAGAGGAAGAAATTCGCGTGGGGGTCCGCAGCGAACAACTCGCGCCAGCGAGGTTCCAGCGCTTCGAGTTCGCTAAAGCTCGAAAAGCGATCGACGATCATAGAACCATTATCGCTTCGCCACGCACGCGGATGCGAGTCGCCAAGGTCCATGGGAATGGTGACTTCCGGAGCGATCATTGCTTCAAAATCAGGGCTTGTACTGGGCCCAAAGTACCAAGGTATGCATGTAATTTCCAAAGGGCGCGGCCGCCGGAAACGGCGCTTGCGTCGTTGAGTGCCAGTGCGCGAGTGTAATGCCCGCTCAACGACGGTACCGCTCGCGGCGAACTCGCCGGATTGACGACGGCCGCGCAGGCTCCGATCGCCATTCCGTTTTGAAAGCATTGTGCGAACTCGCGCACGTAGACGCCGCTGCGCTTGAGCGAGAGAATTCGGCCGCCCGTAGCCGACGTTTTGGGCCCGAACGGAACGATGTCGTACTCAGCGAAGAGGGCATTCCCATCGGCCGCCGGAGCGATCGGCGCTATGACGGAGTAGTTTGGATCGTAGGTGAGCCACCACGAAGCGATGGCGTAAAGACGGTTCGCCGGCGTGGGCGGCCCGTTCATCATGCACACGGAATACTTGCGAAACGGCAGGTCGGCGAGCAGACCGTCGGCCTGATTTCTCCAGACGCCGCTGGCGTCGCTCACCTTGCCGCGGGGCGCCGCGTTGAAACATCCCTCGTGATTTGCACCCGCGACGTTGGCATTCTTAAGGAAGGCGCCGTCGTACGCCGGCCCAAAACCATCGCCGCCGTTGAGGATCACTTTTCGCGGCTCGACGGAGATCAGGGCGTTCTCACCGGCAATCCAGGCAGCATCGCTCACGATCTCGGTCGCGACCGCGTTGAAGCCGTAGAACATGCCCGAGCGCGGTGTTCCATCGGGCCCGCCAAACGTGGAGCCGGTGTCGTCGACGAAGAAAAAATCCAGCGCGGGCGACTTAGTGAGATACCCCTTCATCCACTGCACGACGGCCTGTTGCGCCGCGGCCGAGGCGGGATTTAGAAACTCCTGATACTGCTTCGTGTAGGAATCGGCCCGATGGACGCGCGCCCCGCGTGAATCGTGGAGCCACGCGTCCTCGCGCGGGTCGAGATTGCCGATTTGCCCGGCGCAGCGTCCCGCCTGAGGTACGAACGGCGGCACACAATAGGGAACGTAAGTTGGATCGACATACGTGCCGGCGAATCGTCCGCCGGCCATCTTGAAGGCGTTGACCGCGTCGTTATTAAAGCCACTCGTCTCGACAAAATCGGCGTGCGCCGCCATGAACTGCGCACTAACCTTGGCGTTGACCGCCGTGGCGCCAAAGGATTGATTGTAGTAGAGGAACGTCAGCACGTGTTTGGGCGCGGCGAAAGCGACGGCGAGCAGCAGCGCGAACATCATGCCGGCCCCGTTGCCTCTCGCGCGGATTCGCCGTTGGCCACACAGGCTCGCAGCAGCGCGAAGAGGCTCAGCGCCAACCAGAAAACCTTTGCGGTCGTCAGATCGACGAATAAGCCGGCCACGCACAGGCCGAGCAGGGCACCCACCAGGCCCGCGCGCATCCCGAAGAGCGGGTGATCCGGTCCGAGTTTTGGCAGGCTGCGAAAGGTGAAGATCAGCGCGCCGACGAGCAGCGCGAGGCCGATGACTCCGTATTCGACGCCGTTCTGAATCAGCATATTATGCGCGGCGCGCGACCAACCCATGTCGTAGGTCTGGAATACCTTGAGATAGACGCCATCGTACGCCGCGGCAAACGATCCGCTCCCGGCACCGAAGGCCCAATGCTGGCGGAACGCGGCCAGGCCGGTACTCCAGATATCGAGTCGGCCTGAGCCCCCACTCGCGGAAGCGGAAAGAAATCGATGCAGCAAGTTCCCGTTAGCGCTGGCCAACGCCGCCAATGCGACCGCCATCAAACCGATCTGACGCCGTTCGGGCAGAACGAAGAGAAAGTAACCAAACATCAGCGCGACGGCGACGAAGGCCTCGCGTGAGGCCGCCGAACTCATCGCGTAAAGCAGTAAGCCAAGCGCCCCCACGCCGCAGAGTTTGAGTGCGAGGTTTCGCACGCGCGCCGTGTAGACGGTTAGGAGCGCCATCGGCAGCAGCAAACTGTCGGCGAACTCATTGATATCGAGGCGTTGATTGCCCATCAAGAGCGGAATGCGGTCGGAGACTTGATTGATCAGCTGCTGCGTAACGGTCGGATGCGCGAGCTCACGAATGCCGAAGAGTGCAGCGGCAAGTCCGCCGAGGGCGACCGCGGCGAAGACCGTCCGCGCGTCGCGCAGCGTTGGCGGAATAAGCGATACGATAGCGTACAGAAAGCCCAGCTGCGCGAGTGTTCCCACTTCGCGCCCTGCGTTGGTAGCATCCATCGTCCAGGTCAGCGAGATGCCCGACCACAGGATGAAGGCCGCCCAGGCGGCGAGCGCCGGGCCCGGAACGACAATGGTCCGATTACGAACTAGCCAGAAAAGGAGTGCCACGCCCGAAAGCGCACCGCAAAGGCGCGCAACCGTTCCCAACTGCGGTATGGAGAGCAGCAAGTCGAACGGAACCAGCATGACGTACGTACCGTAAGGAAAGATCAACGGGTTCGTCCAGCTTAACACCAGCAGCGCAGGCATCAGCGCGATACCAAGGGCGATGAGTAGGCCCATGGGATAGTTTGACGTCGCTGCGTACATCGCAATGGCAAATGCGATGCAGGTTATGACGAGCGGAACGAGCAGCGGCGTCCGCAAGAATGCAAAGGGGTCGGCGTAAAGCCGTTTGGCGATCATGTCGCGGGACACACGATGCGGACGGCGAGCTTTCCGAGACGGCGACGAATTACTTTTGGGCTAGCGAAAACGACGGTCTTGGAATCGATCGCCATTATGCCGTCGGAGTACGAAATCGTATGAGCACCGTGCGAGGCCTTGGTGGCTATATCACGACGGAACGTGGATACGAGCTCTTCCGAGAACTCGTGCTCGGTCAAGGCCGTAACGCGATTGAACGTAATGGCGTCACCGTAGGCGCGCGCGCAGTCCTGCGCCGGACGGTAGAGTTCGCCGTGGGAAAGAAACGGGGTGCCTGCGGGCCGCGATGAGCGAACGTCCGTCTTGACGGGATTTGCAACGTGAGGCTGCCACGGCCCCAGAAGGTCTCGCGCGTGATAGAGAAAGAGATTGAGGCTCGAATCGCGCGATTTATGCGTGCAGAAGAGCCACCAGAGTCCGTTGTGCCGCACGATCGTGTTGTCGCAGGTTGCAATGCCTTCGATCAACGTCGCGACTCGTTCCCACTTGTAGGGGAGGTCGAGTCCGCGATAGAGCGCGACGCAGCGGTCCTGAGCGCTTTCGGGCACCATATACCATGTGCCGTCGTGCTCGAAGACGTACGGATATGACAGGTGCGAGGCCGACCGGATAACAGCCCGCTCCCCCAACACCTTGCCGCCAGCTTCTATTTCAAGGCACGCAATGAAGCCGGTTCGAGTCGCGCCGTCGAGCCGCTCGCACATGATATAGCGGCTATCCGGAAGACGAAATACAAACGGATCTGCCAAGAACTCCGCGGAACGATCGCGCAGCCACTGAATTTGCGGGCGATAGCCCTTCGAAAGAAAGTTTCCCGGAGAGCCGTGAATCAAGCCAACGCTCCAGCGAGCGTCTACGAACAGATGGACGAACGCGTGAGAGAGGAAGGCGCCCGCGAGCCGCAGCGCTAGCCGCGCGAGCAACGGTCGCGACGCTTCATAACGCGGTGGCTTCCGGCGACGATCCGGCCGCCGTCCCAGCACGGCGCCGACCTTGAGCGCCAGCGCCGGCCAACGTTTGCATTCCTCAAGCGCGACCTCCATCGAGCGCGCGTAGGTGTAGAGCGACTTAAATGTACCGCTCCGCAGCGCCGTAAAACCTTCGCCAATTCGGAAGGCGTGCAGTTCCAAAGTAAATGTCGGCGAGCCGTCGGCGATCGCTCGCGCGCCGGGAAGCTCGCCCAGCGTGCTTCCGTCGCCTTCGCAGAAAAACCAGTAGGCGGCGCGGCCGACGTTCGGGGGAGTGGTCCCGCCGTTTGTCCGAAGATCCAGGACGATGTCGCACTCACCGCTGGCATTTAAATTGGCCGAAACCGGCGTGGAACGAAGCGCCGTTCCGCCAAGGAAACGTCTCGCGAGCGCTCGCGCGTGGCGCCCGTGATTTTTGCCGAGAGGGCAGACTTCGACATCGTTGCCATCGCGCAGCAGCCCAATACAGTCGAGCTTCCAGCGAGCGATGCTCGGGCCGTCAACAAGAACTTTACAGATCACGCCGAAGAACTCTGCTGTCCGAATGCCTGGGGAAGCGTAAAGTGCGAGCCTCGGCCCAGGGCGTAAACGCGGAACCCCGCTTCCGACCATCTCTGCTCGGAGAAGAAATTATGACAATCGATCAAGACGCGAGAGCGAACGATCGGCGCCAGCGCCAACGGATCGATCTCGCGAAACGCGTCGTGATTCACGGCCAAAAGGATCGCATCGCTCCCCTCGGCCGCTTCCTGCAGGCTCTGGGCCGCGCTGGGAAGTTGCGCCAGCGGATCGTAAATGGAGGTGCGGAAGCCGCGCTCTTCCAAAAGCTCCCCGATGCGGCGCGCCGGACTTTCCCGAACATCGTCGACGTTCGCCTTGTAGCTCGCGCCGAGTATGGTGACCTTGCGCTCGCCGTCGCCTTCGCCGATCAGGCTAACGACACGGCGCACAATCAGGTTTGGCATGCGCTCGTTCACGCGCCGGGACGCTTGGATCAGCTCGGTAGCAAACGGATTCTGGTCGGCAAGAAAGCGGGGATCGATCGGAATGCAATGGCCTCCGACTCCCGGGCCAGGGTTGAGGATATTGACCCGTGGATGGTTGTTCGCCAACGAAATGGCATGCCAGACGTCGATGTCGATTTCTTCACAAAACAACGCGAGCTCATTGGCTAGAGCGATGTTGACGTCGCGATACGTGTTTTCGATCACCTTAACAAACTCTGCGGTCCGCAGATCGGTGACGTGAATCCGTCCGCTGACGAAGGAAGCGTAGAGATCACGTGCGCTCGCTGCATCCTCCGGCGTGCGGCCGCCAACGATGCGATCGTTCTCCCGAAGCTCGCGCATGATGTCGCCGGGAAGAATGCGCTCGGGAGCGTGCGCGATGCGTACGTTGAGGAAGCTTTTCCCCGTTGCTCGCAGCGCCTGACGAACGACTCGTTCGGTCGTGCCGGGCGGAACCGTCGACTCGACGACGATCAGCTCTTCGGCCGATACGACGGTGGCGACCGCCGCCAGGGCCGATTCAACGTGACGCATGTCCGGGCGCCCACTAATGGTCGGCGTGGGAACGCAGACGATATACGCGTCCGCAGGCCCGACGCAATCGGAGATTGCTAGCCGCTCCTCACGGATGGCGGAAGCAACGACCTCCCGAACCTCCTTTTCGTATCCGCTCGTGCGGGCGGCGCGAAGCGATTCGCGCAGCAGCGCATCGCTATCGTAGCCCGACACCGTATGCCCGCAGCTGGCTGCCAATGCGGCGGTTGGAAGGCCGACGTACCCAAGGCCGATTACACTAATTCTCACGATCGAATGATCAGTTCCGCCAAGGCTGGACCGGTTTGCTCGACATTGAAGTGTTGCACGATACGCCGGCGAGCATTACGGCCGAGCTGCAGTCGCAAGCCGGGGGAAGTTGCCACACGCTCTATCGCGTCGGCAAAACGATTCGCATTGCCCACCGCCACGACGAAGCCCGAAGCCTCGTCAAGAAGTTCCGGAATGCTACCGGAGTCAGTTGCGATGCACGGCACGCCAGCCGCCATCGCCTCGATCAAGGCAACCGGGATGCCTTCCATCCGGCCGCGTCCCTCGCTGCGGCTCGCAAGTACTGCCACGTCGTACTCGCCGAGCCGTAAGTTGTCGAGCAGTTGCGCATGATCGATGCGACCGCATAAAACAACACGACCCGACAGGCCGAGTTCGCCGATGCGGCGCTCTATCCGAGCATAGAGCGGCCCGCTCCCGGCGATATCGCAATGGTAATCGACGTTTCGCGCCGTGGCGACGGCGAGGGCTTCGAGCAGATCGAGATGACCCTTTTGCTCGATGAGGTTCGCCGCACAGAGTAGACGAACCGGCCCGGTGGAGCTACGCGGTTCGATCGCTGGAATCTTCACGCCGACCCGGACCTGAGTGACCTTCGCGCGATGGCTTGCTCCGATCAGCTTTGCGAGATCGTGGCTTCCACGCTCCGAAATCGTGCGGAGGAAGGTCGCCTTTTCGGCTTTACGGCACAAAAGATTGTTTTCGTAGATATCCCAACGGTGAGCGCTCGAGCTCCATGGAACGCCGGTCATTTCGGACGCGACGAGCGCGACCGTAGCTGGCGCCGACATCCAGTACGCATGGATGTGATCGACGTGTTCCAACTCAACCGTTCGCGCCACCGCGAGGGCTTTTGGGAGGATCAACAAATTCTTGAAGAACACCGTGGGCCGGCTCGAACCGAAGAACAAGAGTTTAAGAACGCCTGGAATGCGTGTCGGATGCGAACGCACGGTCTGGAACGCGTCGTTGAAGGTGCGTCGAGAAAAGAGCGACTCCCGTGCCGGTACAACGATGACCCGCTCGAAGTGCCGGCGGAGTCCGTTGAGCTCGGCTCCGAGAAACGCCTCGGCACCGAAGCGAGGAAAACGCGACGAGATAATTGCGACGTTCACGCGGCAATCCGATGTAGCAGAAATTCGCAGCCCGTCTTAAAGACGATCGAAAGATCCATCATCGGAGACCAGTGCTCGATATAGAAGAGGTCGTAGTCAAGCCGTTGGCCGATCGCCGACTGGTCGACGTCGCGGTTCATGTGGACGTGCGAGAGCCCCGTGATTCCGGGGCGAACGAGATGGCGTTCGTCGTATCGATCGATGGCATTTCTAAAATGCTCGACGAAAACCGGGCGTTCGGGCCGCGGGCCGACGATCGACATCTGGCCTCGCAAAACGTTGAAGATCTGCGGAAGCTCGTCCAGGCTCGTACGGCGCAAGAATCGGCCGACCTTCGTAACCCGCGCGTCGTTCGATTTCGCCCAGACCGCTCCGGTTGCGTGCTCCGCATCCTGTCGCATCGATCGAAACTTTAGGATATGGAAAATGGAACCGTCCAGTCCGATACGCTCCTGCCGGAAAAGAACCGGGCCGCCGGATTCCAGATAGATCGCGATCGCGGCAACCAGCATCACCGGCCAGAAAATCGCGAGGCCGACTATTGCAAAGGTCAGGTCGATGATGCTCTTCGAGACGTCGGCGCTCGGCCGGCAGCCGCTCGGAAGAACGGGCACGAGCACCGGCTGCCCTCCCAAATGCTCGATCTCGAACTCTCCGCTGCCCGAAAGTATCTCGCGCGAGGCAAACGCGATCTGCAGGCCTTGACGAGCCGCCGTAGCGATCATTGTCTTTAAGACTTTGCGCGAGGGAACGCGCGTCACGACTAAACGGTCCGCTCCCCACTGCCGGGCCGACCAAAACCAACCCTCGAAGCGTTCTTTCGTGGCGTGGTCCAGGCCGGTATCGTCGGGCCATCCCGGAACCGGAATCAAAAGCGTATCGATGCCTTCGGCGAATCCGAAGCGATTTTCGGCTGTCTGAACGTCGCGCGGGCCGCCCAAGAAAGCGATCCGCGGGCGGAGCCGTCCCTTCCGGTCGCACCATCGGCGAAGCCCGGCACGAAACGTTCCGATCACCAAGATGTTGATCGGAATCGTCACGAGCAAAAGCAGACGCGAGGTCGATATATGAGGAAGCAGCGTGTACAGGATCAGTTGGGGCGCAATCGCCAGCGCCGAGACGGCGGCCACCCAATAGTACTCGTCGTGCCACGATACCGCGAACGACCGCCGGTAAAATCCGGCGTACGCGAAAACCGCAATCCACAATGACCCGGACGCGACCGTGGAAGTGCTCGCAGCGAGCGGCTCGATCGTGCGATGGCCGAAGCGTACGAGAATAAAAGCGGCGATAAAGGTAGACAATACAAGCATGAGCGCGTCGCCGGCCAACAGGTTTGTAGCCAAACGTACCGGATATCTAACCGGCCGTTGCGACGAAACCGCTCTCTCGACACGCACTCTTGCAACTGCCTGCATGCTCCTAGTGTAAGGCAGCAAGCACCGTCGCTTAAAGTGCCGGTCGGACTTCTCTCGACTGAGCTTGTGCCCGGCCGTCGTAGCACATTAGGCCCATTATACCGAGTTAAGCCAGCCCGTTACGTATTGCGTAAACGACCACTTGCGTTCTTGCGGTTACATCAAGTTTAGAAAAGATATGAGAAATGTGATTCTTTACGGTCTTATCCGAGAGTCCCAAGCGTTGACTAATTTCCCGATTCGATAGTCCGGCCGCTATCAAACGAACGACGTCGCCTTCGCGACGCGAAAGCTCGTTGGGTTCTCGACGGCCGACTCCAGCATGCCTACGGAGAATAAAACCAACCAGCCGCGGATCCACATAGAGACTCCCCGCGCTCATGGTTTTCACCGCTGCGATAAGCTCTTCGGGCAGAATATCTTTCACGATATAGCCGTCGGCGCCGGCGGAAAAGGCTCTTTGCATCACTTCGGGACTCAAATGTTCGGAAAGTACGCCTATTCGCGCACGGGGGCAAGCCAAGCGACAGGTGCCGATCGTATTCGACAGCGCATCGAAGCTAGTCTCGGAATCCAACAAGATTAAATTTGGGCTCGTTCTGGTCAAGTCGTCGGCCGAAACGCGAGCCCCGTCGCCGACGACGGTGATACTAGGGTCGTGCTGCAAAACGCTACCTAACGCTTTTGCCATGAGAATCTGCTGTTGGATGACATAGACTCGGAACCGCGCCAGAACGACCGCGGGGAGCGGCCGCACCGGGCTTTCCGTCACAACTGTCAAGGCCTTCATGCCTTGTTCCCCTTTGCTAAATGGTGTGTTATCGGACGTCACCTGGTACCCCGCGTCTGCATAGCCGTCTAATTACCACGTAACGACGATTTAAACCAAACTGGGGAAAGTTTTCTGCATTTCAAGACGTACCACCCATACGCTCGAAGAAACATTGTTTCTATGGGGAATCGTTCTGGCAAACATCGGTATCGCCCTTTGTTATAAGGTTATTATCGATAAATCGTCGCGAGGTACAAATGTACCGGTATATATAGCTCACGCCAACCTAAGCGGGCCTGCATAATCATCCTCTTGGTTCGGATGATTAATTCATCTACTAATAAGGGAACGGCAACGCCAAGGAAGTCTATCCCTGAAACCCACGATATCTCTGCCGCTGAAGTGACGGCATTGAGCGAAAAGTCTCATCTCTTAGGCTCTAAGGCTTTGTCTTCGGGACTTCGGACTCTGTCCCTGAAGAACGCAATAACGTTCGATATAGATTCAGTTCAGAACAATTTAATAAGGAGCAATGGAAATGAAGATCTCGTGGGCGCAATGCGCAATGGTCGGATCGCTTACGTTGACGACGGTGGCCGGCTGCAGCAGTAACGGCTCGCAGGTGCCAAACGTCGCGTCCAACGCGGTCCAGCAATCGAACGTGCGCTGGGGCCGTCTTCCCAAACCAAGTGCGCAAATGATCGAGTTAACAAGTCGAGCCCACATCGCGCCGATGATCCATCTCAATAGGCGAGGATCCTGGGTCAAACCGGAGGTTAGGCACATGAAGTATCTGCTCTACGTTTCCGACGAAGCTTCGGGTACGGTCGATGTCTACGCCTATAGGGCGAGGCCCGGCCATCTGCTGGGTCAGCTGACCGGCTTCCAGTTCCCCTACGGTGAATGCGCGGATAGCTCGGGGGATGTCTACATCGCGGACTTCGGCGCCGCCGATATCGTCGAATACGCACATGGCGGCACGGCGCCGATCAAGACCCTAGGCGACAGCTACGGATATCCTGTCGGCTGTTCGGTGGATCCATCGACCGGCAATCTTGCGGTTGCGAACTTCGAAGGAATTGGCTCCACTTGCATGGGCGGCGTCGTAATCTACAAAGGCGCCGCCGGCGACGGCACGCTCTATCAGGACAAGGATCTCTCTTATTACTGGCCTCCCGGGTACGATCCGAGGGGTAATCTGTACGTTCAGGGGCAGACGGCCAACGGCACTCCCGGCTTAGCCGAGCTGCCCTCCGGCTCTCAGGGACTCGTTACGCTAACGCTGTCCGGCGGCACGATTTCGTATCCCGGCAGTATGCAATGGGACAGCCATTACATGACGGCGACGGATCAATCGTATCACGGTGGTACGCTCTCGGGAATCTATCGCGTCTCTGTTTCGGGTACCCAAGCGAACATCATCGATTCGACGGAACTCTCTGATGAATGCCTCAAGGGAGGCACTCCGCATAACGATGTCGTTGAGCCATTCATCAATAGTACCGTGTGGCCCACTCACCGCGTCGTCGGTGGAAATCTCTGGTGTACGTACCGGACCAACTTCTGGAAGTATAAGAAAGGCGGCGACCCGAAACGCTCGCTTCCCTACGACATTTCTCCGGAACTCGCAGCGGGGCAGACGATTAGCCCGATGCCGACAAAGTGAATCAAAACTGACGTCTGAAAGGTCCGATCGATAAACGAACGGGATGGCCGAGCCGGCCATCCCGTTCGTTTACTAACTAAGCGTAAGCTTCTACGGCTTGACTATCAGGATTCCCGTCGGCAGTTCGATGCCATTCGTTAAGGTCGCGTACGGTGTGTATGCGCCTGGTGCGTATGCGTAGACCGCGTCCGTGCTGACATCGGATTCGTCCACATCGCCCTTCGGCTTGCCAATATTCTCGAGGCCGATCGCGTACGGGTCGCCATTCTCCGTGATCGTCTCAATCGGACTCGTCAACCCCAACTTGTAAACGTTAATTATATTGTTCGAGCCGCCGGTCTCCCAGAGATAACCGGTCTTTTCGTCGATTGCGAGGCCGATCGGTTTGTCAAGGCCTTGTAAGCCCAGATTCGTAACGCTCGACCCGCCGGCCGGAAGTTCGAAAACCGCACTAGCACCGAAGTCGGCAATATAGAGGTTGCCGCTCTTGTCTAGGGCGAGTCCGAACGGATCTACCATCCCGCCGCCGGTGATCGTTTTCGACGGCATGGTCGTTCCCTTGGCATACTCCGTAATCGCGGCCGGATAGTTGCTGACGTACAACGTGCCGTGTTTGTCCACGGCAGCGCCGAGCGGGTTACTAATCCCAGCCGTGATCTTAGTTTTTAACGTCGTCGAGCCTTTTGCGTAATCCTCGACGTCGTTGCCGCCGCAGTTATCGACCACGTACAGTGTCTTCCCTTTCTTATCCGTAGCCATACCGTACGGACATCCCGCTGCCACGTGGATCGTAGCTATGGGTGCGGGATTACTTGAGAGGTCGCAGTCTGATAGACGTTAACTGCCGTTTCCTCTTGATCGCCTTCGAAGACCAACGAAGCATTTGTCGCGTAGTTCGAGCGAATCGAATGGCGCGACACGTCGCGCCGAAGCGCGGCCGGAATAAATGGTACTCCACGGTGCACAATGGCCGATGTATTTTGCGACAGAACCAGGCGCCGATCGGTCGATGCCGTCAACGGTGAGAAAATGTGCGACGGTGAATCACTCACGGGACGAGCAGCACCTTACCGATACCGCCCTTCGTGAACGCGGCCTGCGCAGCGCCCGCGTTCTTAAGCTCCTCGCGGCGGCCAATCGGGATCGTCATCTTACCCGAGGTTACGGCATCGGCGATGAAGGCGATGACGGCTCGGTCTTGCTTTGAGACGAACGGGACGACGCGCACCTTCGGGTAGTCCTTGGTGCCGTCGGGCTCTCCCGTCACCGATGCAAACGTGCCGCCGTCCTTGACCTTTGCGAGCAGATCCGTCGCCGCTTTCCCGCGAAGCGTGTTCGCCACGATATCGACCTGCGGAATCGTCGCGAAGGCGGCTGGGTCGTCGAGCGCGATCGTTTCGTCGGCGCCGATGCTGCCCGCCTGGTCGAGCTGAAAACGCCGCACGCCCGCAAGCACGCGCGCGCCCAATAGTTTCGCCGTGTAAACCGCGCAACGACCGACGGCGCCCGCCGCACCGGAGACCAGCACCGTCTGGCCGGACTGTAACCCGCTTGCGACGGAGATCAGTTGGCTACCCGTAACGCCGACGAGCGGAATCGCGGCTGCGTCGACCAGGTCCATCGTCTCCGGCACCTTGGCAAAAAAAGTCGCTTTGTCGGCGACCAGTTCAGCGTACGTGTGGTACGACCACGCGCAAACACGCTCGCCGGCCTTAAGGTCGGTGACGCCGTCGCCCGTCGTGAGCACCGTTCCCGACACGTCCAGGCCGATGATCGCCGGAAACTGAAGCTGCCACCCCTTTACAACGCCGTTGCGCTCGAGCATGTCTTCCGGGTTGATGCCGATGCCGGCCACCTTGACGAGGACCTCGCCCGCGCCCGGCTTGGGATCCGGCATGTCTTGATATTTCATCACTTCCGGACCGCCGTACGCGCTGACCACAGATGCTTTCACGTGCCGGCAGGAACGGCGCTTACGAATATGCTGTCGCGCACGTAGAAGCGCCAAGGTCGGCCTCGTTCGCGGCTCAAGCCGACTCGGGTCGTCGCTGACACAACGCAGCGGTATTCGGAATCAGACATGCCAAGCCACAGCGAAGGATCCGTGCACAAGTCGACCCCGTTGTAACGCAAATCGATGGCCATTGCGACGGCGAGACGTCCGGGGCCGCGCGCGAGGTCTCGCACTGACGAAGAGCTGCGGCGTTCCTTCATGCGGTCGATTCCTTCCATCGGTTCGAGCGCCCGAACCAACACGCCCGCGCCGATGCCGAGCCGCTCGCTCGAAACGTTCAGGCAATAATACATGCCGTATATCAAATACACGTACGCGTGACCGCGTGCCAAATATAGCGGGGCATTTCTTTCCGTTTTACCCCGGAAGGCATGTCCCGCCGCATCGCCAACCGGATAGGCTTCGGTCTCCACAATGCGGCCGCTCGTGCGCTGCCCACGAAGATCGTGCACCAACACTTTTCCGATTAGGAAGCGCGCGAGCTCGATCGTATCGATCGGCAGATCGGTCCTGCGAAGCCGCCTGATCGTCACCACGTCCCGAACCATTACCAGTGGCCCGCGCTCTGACCACCATCGACATGTGAAATCTCACCGGTTACAAATTCGGCCCGTTCTAAATACATCACGGCTGATACAACGTCGTCGATCTCGCCCAACCGGCGGAGCGGGTCCATCGACTCGAGTCCGGCATACGAGGCCGAGTCCGCTTGTGTTTTTATGATGCCGGGCGCGACCGCGTTCACGCGGATGCCACGTGGCCCGTATTCGACAGCAAGCGCCTTTGTGGCAGCGTTCAGGCCGCCCTTTGTTAGGGACACCAACAGCGCCGGAAAACCGCTGATCGGCTGTTCTGCAGCAGTTGTCGTAATATTCACGACGTGACCCCACCGTTGACGCTCCATTATCTGCACTGCGCGCTGCGTCAAATAGAAAAAGCCCGCAACGTTCGTCGACAGCATTGCATCGTAGTCCGCCTGCGTGTATTGCGTGAAGGGCTTCGAAATGAAAAGCCCCGCATTGTTAACGAGCGTGTCGAGACGGCCGAATCTGTCCACGCCTTCGCTGATGATGCGGTCGGCGGTCTCGGTTCACCGATGTCGCCTGGGACGTTGATGATATTCGGACTCGTGCTTGGGCTGATCGAGCGGGAATTGGCAACTACATTGTATCCAGCTTCGCGGTACGCGGATACCAAGCTCGCACCGATCCCGTGCGAGGCGCCCGTTATTACCGCAACTTTCTCGTCGGCCATGCTGTCGCTCCGAGCCGGAATCGTCAGTGAAGTCTCTCTTGCCAGTCCTTTGGAACGAGCCCGCGCGGCCCGGGCACTGGTTGCCCGATCGGGTGTGAGTCAGGGGGAGCGAGCGTGGTCCCTTCCAAGAACTTCTCGGTATGGAAATCATAGAACCAGTCCTCATTGGGTTCGAAGCTCGCCACGACGGAATGCTCCGTGGTGCTAAAGTGTGCCCTGGCGTGCTGATTTGGCGAGCTGTCGCAGCAGCCGATATGACCGCATTTCGCGCAGCGACGAAGGTGCAGCCACCAGCCCTCAGTAGCTAGACACTCCTTACACCCGGCTCCGCTTGGCTTTACGCTCGGATCTATTTCGCCGTTATCATGTGCCATCGTTCACCTCTCACGCGCTCGCTTTGCGTAACGATCGAAACGTCGCACGAACGTCTTCGGAAAACAATTGCGGCTGTTCCCAGGCTGCAAAGTGCCCGCCGACGTCGTGCTTCTTGTAATAGACGAGTTTGGGATAGGCTTTTTCCGACCAGCTTTGAGGCGCTTGATAGATCTCGTGCGGAAACGCGCTCACGCCAACCGGGATAGTCACGCCCTACGACGTTGAAGAAGCCGAGCTTATTTTCCCAATAGAGGCGCGCGGACGAGATTGCCGTCTTCGTCAGCCAGTACATGGTGATGTTGTCGAGCACGTCGTCGCGTGAAAGGCCGCCGGGGTGCCCGAAGAACGCCGGCGCGATCATTTCGTAGCTGTCCTTGTCGTGATCGAGAATCCAAGCCGCCAAGCCAATCGGCGAATCGAGCAAGGCGTAGAGGGTTTGCGGGCGGTTCGCCATCTCGACGGCGTACCCGAGGTGATGCGTGTAGAAGTCGGCCAGCTGCCGATACGCGTGCAACTCGTCGCCCGCGAGCCCAGCGGGCGGCGGAGCGTTGGCGATTGCCTTCGTTAGAATGTCGTCCGGCACGGTACCCGGCATGTTGGAATGAATGGCCAGCACGGTCGTGGGCGCTAGCAAAGCCAACTGTTGTGTAACGGACGCCCCCCAGTCGCCGCCTTGCGCCACAAACTGAGTGTATCCGAGCCGCCGCATCAGCACGATCCAGGCCTTGGCGACGCGAACCGGATCCCAACCGAGGGCGGTCGGTTCGGCTGAATAGCCGTACCCCGGTATCGACGGGATCACGAGATGGAACGCATCCGATGCGTTCGCGCCGTGCGCCGTGGGATTGGTCAGCGGATCGATAACCTTCATCTGCTCGATAATCGAGCCAGGCCACCCGTGCGTGATAATCAGCGGCAGCGCGTTGTCGTGTTTCGAACGAACGTGGATAAACTGGATGTCCACTCCGTCGATCTGAGTGACGAACTGCGGGGTCGCATTCAATCTGGCCTCGATCTTGCGCCAATCGTAACCGTCCGCCCAATAGGTCGCTAGCGCCTGAGTCGTTGCCAGTTGCACGCCTTGCGACTGGTCCGGGACGAGCTCTTTTGTCGGCCAGCGCGTCGCTTTGATGCGCTTACGCAAATCGTCAAGGTCTGACTCCGGAACATTCAACTTTGGAAACGGACGAACTGCGGTCGTACCGCTGCCCGACTGTTGCGCAACTGTCGTCATAGGTGAGCCCCCCTCTGAAGAGTTTTCCGCCGTTTTATTGGATCGGGCGCAGCCAAACATGCCGAGCTGACCGGCGGCGACGGCCATCGCCGCAGTTCCACAAAAGCGCCGGCGATCGAGGTTGACATCTCGCGACATCGAGCACTCCCCATTTCAACAGAGACGGAGATACAGCGAAACTAAATCTGTGGAAACCCAAAATACCGCCGACTCGATTGCCTTGTCAAACGGCCGCCCTACTTCTTACGGTCGATGCGGCCGGCCGACGTTGGCCGGTTGGCGAGGAATATTGCGAGGGGTCGGTTGCTTAGTCGATCGCTCGGATTCACGACACGGCTCTGGCCGCCCGTGCGGCCGCCGACCCCCTCGCAATGCCGCCCGCGACATGCCGCAGAGCGTGCGGCGTTCTCATGAAATTCTCAAGGAAGCATAAAAGCGAGTGCGAACTAGCCCGCTTTAACGACGGGTGAAGGCCCGAAACCGTGCGCTCTTTTGAAAACTTCAGGAGGTACGCAATGATACGGAGATCACTCCGGCATCTCGTTACCGCGTTGACGCTGCTCGTTGCATTCGCTTGCCAGGAAACATGGGCGCTGGCCGGCGTGACGGGCGGTCTCACGGGAAGCATCACCGATGCCGACACGTCTGCTCCCGTTGGAGGGGCGCAAGTTACCGTAACGAGCCCCTCGCAGTCCGCCACAACGACGACGGACGCCTCGGGGCATTTCGGTTTTCTGACGCTCGCACCGGACACCTATACGATAACCGTCCTAAAGAGCGGTTATCAACCGGTGAGCGTTCCAGGACAGGTCGTTTTCGCCGACACCGTTCAATCCGTGCCGGTGCGCGTGCTCAAGACGCTCAGGACGATCGCACGCGTTACCTCAACCGCGGGCAGCGCTTTAGTTAAGTCCGGCACGACGGCTGACGTCTATTCAATCAACGCTTCGACGCAGGCCGCGACCGCGGCGCTGGGCGGCGGCGGACTCATCAATCAGGCCTATTCCGCTATTTCGACGGTTCCAGGCGCGTACGTCATTCCAAACCAGACCGGCTACTACGCCACGATTAATATCCGCGGCGGCGACTACGACCAGGTCGGCTACGAGTTCGACGGCGTGCCCGTCAACCGTTCGTTTGACAACTATGCGTCGAGCTCGGCCTCATCGCTGGGCAACGCGGAAGTCCAGGTCTATACCGGCGCCAATCCCGCGAACTCCGAAGGCCAAGGCCTCTCGGGCTTCGTCAATCAGGTCATTAAGACCGGAACCTTTCCCGGCTACGGGACGGCGAATCTGGGAATCGGAACGCCATCGTTCTATCATCGAGCGGCAATCGAAATAGGCGGCTCGACCCCGGATCGGCTCTTTTCGTACTACGTCGGCATCGCTGGCCTCAACCAATCGTACGACTACATCAACGGTAATAACGGCTCGGAGTACGATAATTGGCTCGGTCCGGTAGCGGGGATCGTCGGTAACCCGATCGACGGGAAGCCAAACCCCTATAGCCAGAAGTTTGCTCCGGGCTGGTCGCTGTTTTACGGCGGCCTAGGCAATACGTATTTCCCGCTCGGACCGATTAACTGGCCGAACAACGATTCGTCTCTCGGGACGGCGTCGATCTACGGGCGCGACACGGTCGTCAACCTCCACATCGCCATTCCGCATCGCAACGACGCGGGTCGCGACGACATTCAGCTGCTTTACGACGACGAGTCGCTGAAAAATCAGTTCTACTACGGCGCCGACGCCTTCGCTTCGCCGTTTTGCACGGGAGCTGCCGCCCAATCGGGAGCCAATTGCATGTACGCCGTCAACGGCGAGACGATATCCACGCTGACTAACGGCGGCGTTCCGTACGGAACGTCCCTTCCGGTGACGTTCACGAACACCTACACCTGGGGATGCGGATCGTCCGTCGGCAAAACCTTCAGCTCCACGGGGCTCAACAGCCTCGGGGGATGCGTGAAGCCCTACGGTTTTCCGAACGGCACCAACGTCGGTTCGCCGACGAATCCGTCCACAATACCGGCCGGATCACCCGATAACTCGTATAACGACACCGCCATTACGAAGATTCAATACACGAAGAACTTCGGCTCGACCGCGTTCCTTCGTCTCTACGGGTTTACTTTCTACAGCGACTGGTTCCTCAATGGCCCCTACAACACGGGCTTTTGCTACTTCTTCTGTCCGCTCGCACCCGACTACGAGTTGAACACGCACTCGCGGGGCCTCAGCCTCGAGTTCCAAGATCAGATCAACGAGCAGAATCTGCTCACGGTTGCGGGTTCGTTCACAACGGCACGAATCGTGCGCGATAACAACGGCTTCTATAACCTGGGTGGTGAGGGCAACTACGCCAACGTCGTGAACGCGAACGACCCCTACGCCGGGTACTGTTTCGCCCCGACCACGACCGTCACGAAAAGTGGCGTCGTGAACTGTGACCTCACCAAGACCCCACTGAGCCCGGGCTACAGCGTACCCTCACTCGCAGGTGCAAACTGCGCGATTCCGGGGAAGCCGTCCGCCGGCACCGCATGCACGTACCTGCTCGACGAGAATGGTCTCAATGGTACCTACAGCGGCACCATCCCGAACTTCTACGGAGCCTCCATCACCGACCAGTACCGCCCGACGGACAAGTGGCTGTTGAACGTCGGTATCCGGCTCGATAGCTTCGGTTTCGTCGGACAGGACACGGCTACGCCGCCTCTTGGCGGCTCCGCTGCCGCGCGACAGTTCTGGTTCAATGCGTACAACTTAGACAATTGTGTGATCAACTCGACAGGAGCGCCGGAAGTGAATCCGAGCCCGGGCGCAGCGTGCCCCGCGGGTTCTCATACGGCAAACGTGCAAAACACCCCAGCGAACTTCACATACAATATCTACCAGCCTCGCGTTGCGGGAACGTACACGTCGAATCCCAACGATGTTTTCCGCTTCTCCTATGGCCGCTATACGGAAGCGCCGAACACCGCTTTCGAGCAGTACAACACGCGTCAGGAGGATCTGGCGGACTACATCGGATCGCATTTCCTTCAGTTTGGCCGTAACAGCCCCGGATATCCGATTCTGCCGCCGACCTCGATCAACTACGACCTCTCGTGGGAGCATCGGGTAAAGAACACCGACTGGTCGTTCAAGCTAACGCCGTTCTTGCGGCAGACGCAAGACCAAATCCAGCAGTTCTTCCTGATCCCGCAAAACGGGTTCGTCTCCGGTCTGAACGTCGGCAGCCAGCGTAGTGAAGGCGTTGAGTTCCAACTGCAAAAAGGCGACTTCTCGCGCGATGGCCTCTCGGGCTTGCTCTCGTTCGCCTACACTAACTCCTACGTCCACTACGGGCCAATCGCGGCGGGCGCGACGGGATCGACGGTGCTCGCGCCGATCAACAACTCGATCGCTCAATACAACGCGTACACGAAATACTGCGCGACGCATCCCGGCGGCTCGAATACCATGTGCGGCGGCAGCACGACAAACGGGTTGACGGCCAAGGCTTGCTATACGACGTACGGCAGCCCGGTGGCGGCACTCCCCAACGGAAACTGTCCGAGCGGCGACATCGCCAATCCGTATTGGAACGCTCCGCCGCAATCGCTCGTCAATACCGGCCAAAACTTCCCGACCTACGACACGTTCCCCGGCTCCCTCGGGCTTGCGGCGCAAGGCTTCGGCTCGCCGTACGTCGGGACGCTCTTAGTAAACTACAAACACCAGAGGTTCGCGATAACGCCGTCCGTGCAGTTCCAGGGTGGCGGAAAGTACGGCATCCCCATCACCGAAGCTGGAATCAACCCAGCGAGCGTTGGGCCGCCAAATTCAGCGACTTCGGCCCTGCCGGTTTGCACGCCGCTTCGGGGTGCGGGCGATCGTTATAATGCCTCAACGTGTACTGGCGTCGTCGATATCCCAAACCCGTACACGGGAGTGTTCGATCCGATCGGCGCGTTCACGGAACCCAACGAGCTGATCGCCAACTTGCAGCTCTCCTACGAAGTGAGTCCGCGGATTCAGCTCGTGGGCGCGCTGACGAACATCGTCAACTACTGCTGGGGCGGAACGAAGGAGCCGTGGACCTTCAACGACGGCAACATCTGCGGGTACAGCAACCTCCAGGGCACGGTCTACCCCGTCGCTCCATACGGGACTGCGGGCGCGATCGTCAATCCGCCGGGCTATAACGGATCGCAGATCCAGCCGTTCCGGAAGTTCCCCTACGAGCCGGAGTTGGGGCCCGCTATCATCTCAGCGCTAAACGGCTCGTATAAAACGCCGATCCAGTTCTACTTCACGGCAAATCTCAGACTGTAAGCGATAACGCGCTGAGGAACCGCGAGGCCTCCGTCGTATGGCGGAGGCCTCACTCTTACGGCGCGATCGACGCGACGATGCGCCGGTGATCTACTAGCCCAAACTCACCGACGAGCGTGCAGTAAAGGTTGCCGTCTGTGCCTTATCACGCGTAGCCATTACCATCGGAGCCTAATCTTCGGCGGCATGAGTGGGTACTCGTCACTCCATAGTAAGAGGGCGTGCTGATTGCACCGCCAACCTCATGCAGCGTTGACCTTTTGTGAAGATGGAGTGGAATATGAATCGTTTGGCTTTAGCGATATTGACACTGGCAATCGCGACAGGCGGTCCAGCTACTGCCAGCGCCGTTTTCGCGTCTGCCGCGCTTTCAGTCAATAATACGAATGTCGTGGCTGGTCAAGTCAGCGCGTCTGGAATTATCGAGCGCGGCTCTGGATTTCGCGTCCGATCATCTGAGCCTGGCGTTTATACCATCACGTTTGACAAACGCTACTTTCCGTCAGGATGCGGGGCCATGGTTGTCGCGGCGATGAGCGCCCCTCTGGTGCCAGTTGTCTCGCAGGATAACCTATGCGGCGGCACGTTCCATGTGATTTTGTATATCCCAGGAGGAAGTTTTACCGCTGGTGAGTTTCAATTCATTGCCAGAGAGGATGCCCCTCAGCACTCTTGAAGCGCCCGTCGTTCTTTCACGGTTCCGTCGGAACCTCGGCGATTGCTTTGGTGACTTCACCTGCTGCATTTGAAGTGCAGGCGGAACAGGTAGGCGGCACGATCTTACGCTCCTCGAAAGCAATGCCCCCACAATCCGAAGATGCCGAGCAAAATAAACAGAACGCCCATGAAAAACGCTAAAAAGGCGCCTAGTTGTCTTTGCCAGGCTTCCTGTCTGGTAAGCCAGTCTCCGAGCCGTTCAAGGGAAAGCCACTTCGTTAGCGCGAGTATCCTTCGATTTTCTCCCAGCGCCAAGAAGCTGAACAAAATAAGACATCGCGAAGCCGTTAAACTAAGAACTGGCGAGTCTTTATAATCTTTTGCCGTACCAGGAAATTATGACCTGGCCGTTACCCCTAGGCGCCGCTCCCCGCTGATCGCTGACATTGGTCGCTCGCTTTTCGACGTAGGAGGAGCCCCCGCCACCGCCGCCACCGTAGCCAGTACCGCCGCAGCCCTCATAACAGCCACCAGAACCGCCGCCACCACCGCCACCATAGTAGCCGCCTCCGCCACCACCACCACCGTTTTCCTGATAGAAGCAGCTCTCGCCGCCTTCCCCACCCAGACCGAGCATACCCGACGCACCGGCGCCGCCAGGGCATGAGCCGGTGGGACCGGCACCGCCCGCGCCCCCCGCTCGCTGGGTGCCTCCGTCACCGCCAAATGATTCGTATGATCCGCTCCCACTGTTCCCGCCGGCTTCGCCAACCTTACCGCCGCCTGCGCCTCCGCTTCCGCCCTTGGCCGTGGGTCCGCCGCCACCGCCAGCGACCAGGACTCGATCGGCCAGTCCGGCGCCAAAACCCTTGCGGACATCTGAGGCACCTCCACCACCGAGACCAAACGAAGACCCCTCTGAATTGCCACCGGCTGCGCCGCCGCCATTGTAACCGCCGTAGCCATTGTAGAGCGGGGGCATGCCCCCCACGAAGATCTCAAGCAACTGGCCCGGTTTGACGGCAATCGTCGCCTTCACCGTGCCGCCAGCGCCACCGATCCCGGGACCGGAACCAGAGGTTCCCAATGAGCCACCCGTCGCTCCGTAGGCCAAGATTGTAAGGCTCCTTTGATCTCTCGGCGCCTTAAAATATTGTACCGCCCCAACGTAATCGAACGTTCTGTGGTGCTCCTTGTCCAGCGTAGGGGGAGGCATCGCGCCTAACGCACCGATCGGCGGTTGCGACGCCCCGCAACCTGCCAGCAGCGCAACGGCCATGCAAACACCTAAAGCGTAACGGCCAACACGCAAATTAATCAGCATCTCTCCCGCTCCTATCGACCTGTAACGGTTCAACAGCGCCCGGTTCAGCCCCGTCTTTCGCGCTACGCGATAGCCACCACTCCTGCGCCTCGCCGCGTGCCTGATGCCATTCAGTTACGGCGGGCCGGCCGTTCTTTTTCATCGAACCGCAAGCTGGGGTGCGTATTCGAATTGTCGCAGAAGTAATGTGACGCAGGCTGCGGCTCCGGCAAAGCGTGCTTTTCCCGACAAGTACCAGGCGCGAAAGACTCCGGTAAACGTAGCCGACACGTAAAGCACGCGCGATGCTTCCCGCCTTCATCCAGCGCCGTACAGCTTCATGCTCGGCTGCAACGCGCACGGCGTCATCGGCGAGTGTTCGCGCCTGCTGCGCTTTTTTCAATTCTTCATCGAGTCGCCGAAGTTGATCGACCCTCGCCTTCAGGGCTTCGCCCTCTGCGCTCTTCTCAAGCCCCCGCTGTTCTTGCAGCAGGGCATCGCACTTCTCGCCGGCACCAATGTCAGAGGCGTTGTATTGAAGTTATCATTTAGAAGAAATCTCCTGAGGTTCTTATGTATTCTTTCATCTCGCGCTCAAGTCGCGCGAACGTCTCGTCATCGAGGCTTGCCTAGTCTAAAGAAGTGCTGCCTGTCGCAGGGGCCGGGCGGGTCGGTTCTTTTTTGCTATCCGTCATGCTGCGTCACGACGCGGACACTGTTGACGACCTAAAGCCGCATTTGAGACGCTGCGGTCGTAGCTGTTTCTCGTGCCGCCCAAGAATCTTCGCAAAATCCTCGGGACCCTTAGCCGCCAGAAAATCTGAAGGCAGCCTAGAAGTTAAGAGGGAACAATTGAGGGACATAGCCTCGGACGCCAAAAATGAAAGCCTCACAAAACATTATATTCTGTAAGGCTTTTGGAACTCTCCGGATGTTGGACTCGAACCAACGACCCGCTGATTAACAGTCAGCTGCTCTACCAACTGAGCTAATCCGGAACAACGGTGGGCGCTCAGAACAGGCCGGGGAGCCTCGTTCCACGGGTCCCTCGTGGTCCCTGCGGGCCCCGGCAAGAGGCGCAGCGCGCCTAGCTCCGTATTCTACTCGCGGTCATGCAAGAGTCAACGGCTGCTCCGGATGCGATCGTGACCCGCCGGCTCACTGGGAATCGCGTAGGTGCCGAGCACCTCGACTACTTGCTGGAAGTCGATCGCGACATCCGCATCGCGCAGTGGCTGTCCGGTGAGATTCAGAGCCCGGAGCAGTCGCGAGCACGCTTGGGCCGATGGGTACGGATGTGGGAAGAGACCGGCAAAGGATTCTGGATTTTTCAAGATTCCGATGGATGCATCATCGGTCACGGCGGCCTGTTCAACTCGCCCCGCGAAGCCGGAGAGGTTGAGGTGGGATACGTCATCAAACCGGCGTACTGGGGCCGAGGGCTGGCGACGGAGATAACCATGGCCGCGCTCAAGGTCGGCTTCGAATCGCTCGATCTGCAGCGGATTATTGCAGTCGCGCAGCCCGCCAATGCGCCGTCGAGGCGCGTCATGGAAAAGTGCGGAATGATTTTTGAGACCGAGATTCTTTCGGCGAACGGCCTCACGAGCGTCCGCTATGCAATCGACAACACAATGTGGCTCGCGTGACCGGCGAGATACCTAGCGACGTCGACAATGTAACGCTCGAGATCGATGGGCGTCGCGTCGCATTGACCAACCTGCGGAAGGTTTACTTTCCGAAACTTGGGCTGACAAAAGGCGATCTGCTTCGTTACTACCTCAGCATCGCCGGAGCTCTTCTGCCGCACGTCGCCGGACGCGCGATGGTGATGAAGCGCTATCCCCACGGGGTGACCGGTGACTTCTTTTACATGAAACGCACGCCGTCGCCGCGACCGCCTTGGATACGAACCTGTCCGATCGAGCATCGCTCGGGCAATACGATCGACTTTCCGCTAATCGACGACCGTCCGTCGCTTATGTGGCTGATCAACCTGGGCTGCATCGATCTCAATCCATGGTACTCGCTGTGCGACGACGCGAATCGTCCCCTCTACTTGCATTTCGATCTCGATCCCGTGGAGGGTACGCCGTTCTCCGTGGTGCGCGAGGGTGCGTCCATTGTCCGCGACGTTCTCCGCGGCATCGGGATGACACCGTACGTCAAGACGACCGGCAGTCGTGGAGTTCATATCTATGTCGCGATCCGCGTCGGTCCGACGCAGCACGAGGTTTGGGAGATATCCAAAGCGATCGGGCAGCAAATCGCCAACGCCCATCCCGACGTTCTCACCGCCGAATACCGCATCGCGAAGCGGCCTCCGGGCCGCGTTCTCGTCGACTATAATCAAAATGCGTTCGGCAAAACCTTAGCCTCGATCTATTCGGTGCGCGCAAGCGAAGCGGCGGCCGTCTCGACGCCGATCACGTGGGAAGAGCTCGGTGCCGGCTGCGAAATGACGGACTTCACGATTTTCAACGTACCGCAACGCGTCGCAAAAATTGGCGATCTCTGGAAGCCGCTGCTGAGCAATCGCGGCCGCTTCGACCTCAATGCCAAGCTTTGAAGGACTCGCTCTCCTTCCACCGATCGAGCCGATGGAGACGCGGCACGCGCAGCGCATTCCTGAGGGTGACGACTGGACGTACGAGCCGAAGTGGGACGGTTTTCGCTGCATCGCTTTTCGCGACGGCAAGAACGTCGAGTTGCAGTCCAAATCCGGCGAGACCCTAACGCGCTATTTTCCGGAGATCGTCTCCGCGCTGCTCGAAGCGACGGCGCAGCGTTTCGTTGTCGACGGGGAGCTGATGATCGTCGAAGGCGAATCCTCGGATTTTGACGCCCTCCTCCAACGCATCCACCCGGCCGAGAGCCGCGTGCGCAAGCTCGCGGCGGAGACGCCCGCGATCTACGTGCTGTTCGACTTACTCGTGCAAGACCGAAGCGAACTTTTCGAGCGCAAACTGCGCGAACGCCGCGCATCTCTAGAAACGTTCGTGCACCGCAACTTCGCGACGAATTCGACGATCGCGCTCTCGCCCGCAACTGAGGACCCGGTCCTCGCCGCGCGCTGGCTCTCCGGCAGCTTGGCTCGCCTCGACGGCGTCATCGCGAAGAAGGATGTGCCGTATGCGTTCGGCAGCCGCGATGCCGCCGTTAAAGTGAAGCGGCGGTATACCGCCGACTGCGTGATCGGCGGCTTTCGCACGTCGAGCGACGGCTCGATCGCGTCGCTGTTGCTCGGTCTCTATGACGACGGTCTGCTCCACCACGTCGGCTTCGTCGGCTCGATGAGCGCGCAAGAGCGCACGCGCGCCGCCGAACTGCTCAAACCGATCGTGGAGCCGCCGGGATTTACCGGTGCCGCGCCGGGCGGTCCGAGCCGCTGGCGGCGTGCCGAGAATGCACAATGGTTCCCAGTTCAACCGAAAATCGTCGTCGAGGTCTCGTTCGATCACGTGACCGCCCGCCGGTTCCGGCATGCGGCGCGGCTTCTACGCTGGCGGCTCGATAAGGCGCCCGCTCAATGCACGATGGACCAACTGATCAATCCTATGGAATGGTCAGGTTTGCAGAAAGCTCCACCGTGACCGCCGTCCCGGCGTTGACGACAATCGGCTCGCCGTTGCTCGTAGCATAGACGTATCCACCAAGATTCCGAGAAGCGGGGCTCTGCACGCTCGACGGACCGTTCCCGATACGCATCTGCCACGCGATGGGCCCCGGCGTTACCGTTCCGTACGGCACTCCGGCCATCGGCGAAAGCTGCTGACGCGACGCGTATTGCGCGGAGGGATTCATCGGAACCACGCGTTTACTGACGACGGTGGCGCTAATGCTTTTCTTCTCCCCGTTGGACAGATGGATCGACGTCAGCATGAAGCCAACCCTCGCCCGATCTATGCCGTGCGGTTGGCGCACGTCCGTAATGTAGCCGATGATCTTCGCTCCGTGCAGCGCGGGGAAGTTGGGGTCGACCACCTGCAGTCTGAACTTGTCGCCATAGGCGAGTTTCGAGGAGTCGAGATGCTCGTCGAGCACGCACGCGATTCTCGTCCCCGCTTTATACGTTTGCGAGGTGACGAACGTCGTTGCGCCGGCCGCAGCCGGAAAGAACGATGTTGCCAAAAGGACCGCGGCGACCTTAATTAGCGAAGTGCGGTACACGTAGTTGTTCTCCATTGAAGGCGGCGGCAGAACGAAGTGCGTCGGCGCGATCGACGCGCTCCCACGGCAGATCGAGGTCGGGACGACCGAAGTGTCCGTACGCCGCGGTCTGCTTGTAGATGGGTCGCCGCAGGTTCAGGTGATGAATGATCGCCGCCGGACGCAGATCGAAGACCTCGGTCACGGCTTTAGCGATTTGCTCTTCAGGGATTCGTCCCGTGCCGAAGGTCTCGACAAAGATGCTCACCGGATGCGCGACACCGATTGCATAGGCGACCTGCAGTTCGCAACGATCGGCGAGTCCGGCCGCGACCACATTCTTGGCCACCCAGCGGGCCGCATAGGCGGCAGATCGATCGACCTTCGTCGGATCCTTGCCCGAAAATGCGCCGCCCCCATGGCGCGCCATTCCGCCGTACGTGTCGGCGATGATCTTGCGCCCGGTGAGCCCGGCGTCACCTTTCGGACCGCCGATGACGAAACGACCGGTCGGATTAACGAAGACGCGCGTGCGCGCGTCGTACATCGCCGCCGGAATCACGTGGTCGATCACTCTCTCGGTGATCTCGCGACGAATCTCTTCGAGCGGAATCTCGGGATCGTGCTGCGTCGAAAGCACGACGGCCTCCACGCGAACCGGACGATCGCCTTCGTATTCCACGGTCACCTGCGATTTGCCGTCGGGCCGCAGATACGGAATGTCGCCGTTCTTGCGTACCGCGGAAAGATGTCGCGTTAGATTGTGCGCCAGTACGATCGGCAGCGGCATCAGCTCGTCGGTGTCGCGGCAGGCGTACCCGAACATCATCCCTTGATCGCCGGCGCCGATTTGTTCGAACTCGTCGTCATCACCGGCTCGCGATTCCTGCGAGCGGTCTACGCCAAGCGCGATGTCGGGCGATTGCTCGTCGATCGATACGCTCACCCCGCACGTTTCCGCATCGAAACCGATCGCGGATCTCGTGTATCCAACCTCGCGGACGACCTCTCGCGCCAAGCGTGGGATGTCCACGTACGTTCTCGTGGTTACCTCTCCTGCGATGTGGATCTGACCCGTGATGGCAAACGTTTCGACGGCGACCCGCGAGAACGGATCGTCTTTAATCAACGCATCGAGCACGGCGTCGGAAATTTGATCGGCGAGTTTGTCGGGATGTCCTTCGGTCACCGACTCGCTCGTGAAAAGCCGCCTGTACGGCATTAGGTACCCTCGCTCCACGACTCGGCGTACTTGACTTGCTCGGGCGTGAGCGTGTCGATATCGACGCCCATGGAGGCAAGTTTGAGCCGCGCAACCTCTTCGTCGATTGCGAGCGGCACGTCGTAGACCCGCTTTGACAGCTCCTGGTGATGCTTGACGAGGTAAGCCGTCGCCAGCGCCTGATTCGAAAACGACATATCCATCACGGCGGCGGGGTGACCTTCAGCCGCAGCCAGATTCACGAGCCGGCCGTCGGCGAGAATGCAGATCTTTCGGCCATCGTGCATCTCGTACTGCTCCACGAATTCGCGCGGCTCGGCTTTACCCTTTGCCAGCTGCCGGATGGCCTCGAGATCGAGCTCGTCGTTGAAGTGGCCGGAGTTGCAGACGATCGCGCCGTCCTTCATCAGTTTAAAGTGCGCGTCTCCGATGACGTGGTAGTTGCCGGTAACCGTCACGAAAATGTCGCCGATTTTCGCGGCCTCGGTCATCAGCATGACGCGATACCCGTCCATGACGGCCTCGATCGCCTTGCGCGGGTCGACCTCCGTCACGACGACGTGCGCGCCCATGCCGGCCGCGCGCGACGCGATTCCACGCCCGCACCAGCCATAGCCGGCGACGACGAGCGTCCGGCCTGCCAGCAAAACGTTCGTGGCCCGAATGATGCCGTCAAGCGTGGATTGCCCGGTGCCGTAGCGATTGTCGAACATGTGCTTCGTCAGGGCGTTGTTCACCGCGATCACGGGATAGGGCAGCACGCCGTCACGCTGCATCGCCCGCAACCGGATGATACCGGTCGTCGTCTCCTCGCAGCCGCCGATCATCTCCGCGAGTTGATCGGGGTGCTTCGTATAGATCGTCGTAAGCAGGTCGCAGCCATCGTCCATGGAGATGTCCGGTTTGGTGGCAATGACGGATTCGATGTGCGAATAATAGGTTGCGTGGTCTTCCCCTTTGATTGCGTATGTCGCGATCCCGTACTCGCACAGAGCGGCGGCGACGTCGTCTTGTGTGGAGAGCGGATTGCTGGCGCACAGGGCGATTTGCGCGCCGCCGGCTTGCAGCGCGAGCATTAGATTCGCGGTCTCCGTCGTCACGTGAAGGCAGGCGCCGATCCGAATGCCGGCCAGCGGTTTGTCCACCTCGAAGCGGTCGTGAATTTGCGCGAGCACCGGCATGTATGCGCCGGCCCAGCCGATGCGGGAGCGTCCGGCCTCGGCGCGGGCCGGATCCTTGACGTCGCCGGGGGCTGAATCCAAAAGAGGCACGTTGAGAACTCCTACAATCTGGGGAAGGTGGGAAAACGTTTCGTCGCATCGTACGCTACCTCCGCCGCAGGAGCTCCCGACGTCCTTCGACGGAGCCTGTGCTGAGCGGAGTCGAAGCGCTCAGGATGACAAAAGTAGGATAGCCGCCAACCCAGCGTACGTGGAAACGCTGGATGCGTATCTCGAACGCCTCGGGTCCGATGCTGCGGTGCCGGGAGGCGGAAGCGCGGCGGCATTGGTCGCTTCGTTCGGTGCGGCCCTGACCGCCATGGTCGCGCGCATCGCGCGGCGCAACCCCAAGAATTTGAGCTCGACCGAGACGCTGGATATGATTGTCGAGCGAAGCGACGCGTTGCGCGTCGAGCTTGCCGACGCGCGGCTCCGCGACGAAACGGCCTTCGCCGCCGTCGTCGCCGCACAGGCTTTGCCCAAGCAGACGGAAACCGACAAAACGACGCGCCGGCAGGCCGTGGACGACGCCCTCGCACGGGCCGCCGCGGAACCATTGCGCGCCACGGCACTTAGCCTGAACGTTCTCGAGCTGCTCGAGAAGTTGCTCGACTTTCCGATCAAGGCGCTGCGCAGCGACGTCGGCTCCGCGGCCGAGTTTGCGAGCGCGGCGCTGGCGAGTTGTGCCTACAACGTGCGAATCAACCATCGCTTCATGCACGACCCGGAGGTCGTCGCATGGCAAGAGGAGGCCTTATGCGAGCGCGAGGTCGCGGCGCTGGGAATCCTCGCGCGCGTACGAGCCCAACTCGGACACGCAATCCCCGATGGCGCTTAGGCGATCGCTCCGATCAAATCGAAGAACGGCGCCAGATCCTGCGCGTCGACTTCCATGCCGACGCCCCGCGTATGGTACCGAATGTCGTGGAAATCCATGCCCGCCGTCATGACCAGCCCGTAACGCCGCGCGGTCTCCCGGAACTCTGCCGTATCTGCGGCGTCGTGCAGCGGATAGAAAACCTCGATACCTCGTAGGCCGCGATCGGCAAGCTCGTCGATGAGGATGCGATCTTTGAGCCGCCCCGGATGGGCCAGCACCGGAATGCCGCCGGCCGCGGCAATCTGTTCGATTGCGTGCTCGGGGGTCGTATAGAGCTGCGGAACGTAACCCGGTCTCCCGCGGCTTAGCGCCTGCTTAAAGGCGGCATCCACGCTATCCACGACTCCGAGTCGCACCAAAGCCTTGGCCACGTGCGGCCGGCCGATGGCAAGCGCGCCGCCGGATTCCCGCAAGACGTCTTCGAGGGTCAAGGCGTAGCCGGCTTCGCGCAAGCGTTCGACCATCGTTTCAGCTCGAATCCGCCGCTGGGCCTGATTGTATTCGAGAAGCTCGTTGATCGGCGATGGCCCCAGCGGCACGCCGTATCCCAAAACGTGGACTTCGTTCTCACGCCAGGTGGTGTTGATTTCGATCCCGGTAATCACGCGCGCTCCGGGCGGCGGCGTGAACGCACCGTACGCCGCCAGCGTGTCGTGATCGGAAATCGAAAAGACTTCAACCCCTCGCTCGCCCATGAAGTCGGAGAGCTCCTGCGGGCTCAGCGTGCCGTCGCTCATGCTCGTGTGCGAATGCAAATCAACTTTCAACTTCGACTTCTTTCTCTTCCAGCTTGCGCCGCTCGACCTGCAGCGAAATCGCGGTGCGCTCGCTCTGGTCAATCGCCACGAGCACGAATGAAGGCGCGCAAACGACGTCGAGCTTCGCCCCCTTAAGGTAGCTGCGCGCAATCGCGACCGCTTTGATCGCTTGATTGATTGCGCCGGCGCCGACGGCCTGAACTTCGGCGGTCTCGCGCTCGCGAAGGACGGCTGCCAGCGCCCCGGCCACCGCGTTGGGATTGCTTTTCGCCGAGACTTTTAAGGTAACTCCGATGGCCGTCATGCGATCCCCCGCAAGAAGATGCGCTTGATCTCCGTGGCCTTTCCGGTGCCCCGATCGATCGAAACGACCGCGGCGTTGAACTGTTTCATCCCACTTTTTTGCACGTTGAACCGCTCCGAAAGACCGGTAAGAAACCGGTCGAGGACTGCTCCCTGTTCCATCCCAATGACTCCATCCATCGGACCAGTCATACCCAAGTCGGTGAGGTAGGCGGTTCCCCCGGGGAAGATCTGCTCGTCGGCGGTCTGCACGTGAGTGTGCGTCCCTACGACGCACGAGACGCGTCCGTCGAGGTAGCGCCCCATGGCGACCTTTTCCGAGGTCGCCTCGGCATGGAGGTCCACGACGATAACCGGGGTCCTCCGGCGCAGGTCGCTGACCATGGCGTCGGCGCAGCGAAACGGGTCATCCGTGGGCGGCATGAAGGTGCGGCCCATTAAATTGAGGACGCCCACCGTCACGCCGTCGGCGGTGAAGGTTCCGGCGCCCCGTCCGGGCACGGCCGGCGGATAGTTTGCCGGTCGAATTACCCGGTTGCTGCTCTCCAAATACTCGCCGAAGTCGCGCTTATCAAAAATGTGATTCCCTCCGGTGATGAAATCGATTCCGCCGGCAAACATTTCTTCGGCAGTTTGAGCGGTCAAGCCAAACCCGCCCGCGGCGTTTTCGCCGTTGGCTATGCAGGCGTGGATTTGATGTTGCTCTCGAAGTAACGATACGCAACGCTTGAGCGCCTCGCGTCCCGGGGAGCCGACCACGTCCCCGATGATCATGAGGTTCAGGCTCGTGCTATCTATCGGCGAGCCGACGCCTTCGCTTTCTTTTGAGATTTCAAAAAATACACGAGCACGCGCTTTTCTTCTCTAAATCCCACCAAACTCTTGGGTTGCGACGGGTCGCGCAACGCCTCGACGGCATAGAGCGCGGCCTCGTCCTCGGCGGCTGGGTCGCCCTCGAGATGATCGTCGGGCGGTGGGTTTCGGACGAGCGTGTCGCCGCAGCGATCGCACAGAAAGCTCACTTGAAGCTCGAGCTCTTCCTTCGAAAAGCTCTCCAGATCGCGCGTGACGTGAACGAACGTGAGCGTTCGGTCGCCTTCGCACTCGACGCGAAGCGCCTTCGGCTCGTCCTTGCTTAGAGCGAGGAAGGCGCGAACGTGCTCTTCAATCGCCTCGCCAAGCGCAATCTGAGAGGCTCGGTCGAAGCGTTGACGCACCGCGAAGGTCAATCGCAGCGTACGGTCCGCTGGACCGGACCGGATCGATGCCAACTCGGGGAAGCGCACCAAAAGCGCACAGACCAAACTAACGGTATCAGCATTCTCGACGCGTACTCGGGTGCTCATTGCTCTTGGCTCTTCTTTCGCGGCTCCATCCCACCAGGTTCACGAATCCCCAAGGGGCAGGGTCAGTACGACGCGGTCCCCAGGTCTCCCCGCAGCCGCGCCTAGAAAAGAGGCCTCGTGACCCTCCGGAAGGTCCCGGCCGCGCTCGCGCTTGGCTTGCTTGCCTCCATGCTCGCCCACGGCGGGCTCTACGGCGGAGGGCACGCCATGGGTGGCGGCTACCATGCTGCGCTCGTCCAAACGGCGCTGGCCGGCGCTGTGGGTCTGTTTCTTTTCTTTGGCTTGCTGGCCGCGAGCGGCAAGAATTCCGTCGTCAACGGCAGCATCCTAGCGGCCCGGGTCTTGGAACGCCTTCCCGGTTACGGCCCGCTCTGTATCGCGGCCGCTGCTTGGTATGGGGCGGCCGAGTGCCTCGAGCCGCAGCACGCGGCCGCGTCGCTTCTCGGCGTGCCGCTTTTGTTGGCGGCGGCATCCTGGCTGGTTGCGGTGCTCACCCATTGCATCGTGGCAGTTTTGGCAGGCGCTCTCATTGCTGCGTGGCGCGCCGCCTTCTCGCCGAGAACGCCCACATGGTCTGCGCGCTCGCACTCGCTTCGGCCCACGCGTCGCATCCTGTGGACGCGTCGCCGGTTCGCTCGTCCCCCTCCGATCGGGCTCGACTACTGCGCGTAACCGCGCGCGTCGATCCTTTTTTCTTCCACATCTAAGATCGGAGAAGAACCATGTTTCAGTTTCGCACGGCGCTTGTCGCCGTCTTCTTGGCTTTGACTTGCTTGGCTCCGGCGCTCGGGGCAACCACCGGTCTCGTTCGCGGCACGGTGACCGTTGACGAGAAACCGGCGCCGGGCGCGACCGTCATCCTACAAGGCGAAGGCTCGCGTTTTCAGACGACGGCCGACGCCAAAGGCGACTATGTTTTCCCCCAAGTGCCCTTCGGCTCGTATCGAGTTAGCGCGCGAGCGCGCGGCGCGCACGAGATTGCGGTCTTCACCGACGTCGCAAGCGGTCAAGTCGCGACGATTAACCTCGAGCTTTCGACCCAGCTCAAGCAAATCGCACAGACGACCGTGACCGCCCACGCCGGCGCCGAAGGAAATCCGCCATCCGTAAACCAGCTTACTCGCAGTACGATTCAGACCTCGCCGGTCAGCAACAGTCTCGACCGGCTACTCGAAACGCTGCCGGGGGTCGTGCAGTTCTCCTACAACGAGCCCGTCATCAACGGATTTCACGGCGTGAGCTACAACATCGATGGCGCTCCGTTGCCGCTAGCGACGACCTCGAACTTCGCCGAAATCATCGACCCGAAGCTCATTAACTCAATCGAGGTACTGACCGGCGCGATTCCGGCCGAGTACGGCGGCGAGCGCATGGGCGGCGTCGTAAACATCATCAGCAATCGGCCAAGCGACATTCCCGAAGGCACCTTTGGCGCGATCACGGGTGGGTTTGGAAACCAGGCGCAGGGGCTAGGAACGCTGGACGTCGAGTCGCGTTCCGGCTCCAGCGAGTTCTTCCTGAGCGGCAACCTCGAGACGACGGGCCGCGGCTTGGATGCGCCGACGTATACTCCGATCAACGATGCCAGCTCGAGCAACGACCAATTCTTTCGCTTCATCACGCAGCTCGCGCCGCGCGACACGCTGGCGTTCGACTATTCGAACCAGTTTTCGCAGTTCGAAATTCCCATTAACACGGATACCGACAACCCGCTCGACCCGGTGGTGAACGCGCCGGGCACGCTCGACACGCAGCTCGAGTACGATCGCTTCTCCAATCTCAACTGGACGCAAGTCTCCAAGGACGGTAACGGCGTATTCCAGGTCATTCCGTGGTGGCGGTCGACCCGCATCGATTACCTCGGCGACCTCCCGCTCGACGTCCTTGGGGTCGAGCCAGACTTTAGCATCTGTCCGCCAACCTGTGCGAAGACCGTCAACCTCGTCGGCCTGGACCAAGGGTCGTACGCAAGTTACGTCGGCGTGCGCGCCTCCGACTTTCGGGCGACGAAAGACCATGCTTGGAAGGTCGGCGTCGATCTCGATCGCGAGAGCGCCACGGCATCGCAAGAGTTCGCCTGTTTTTACGTGAGCTGTGCCTCGAGCGGCGTCGTCGCCAAACCATACTATCCAGCGTTCACCACTCCGCAAGGGCAGGCCGGTTCGAATATCGGCATTTACGGTGAGGACAAATGGCAGATGACGCCAGCGGTCGTCTGGAGCTACGGCCTGCGGTACGACCATTCTACCGGCTACGTCGGGGGCTGGCAGCTCAGCCCGCGCATCGGTGTGAACATCTGGGACGGCGGTAAGAACGTCGCGCACGTTTACTACGGCAAGTTCTACGCCGCGCCGCTCCTCGAGGACGTTCGCCAGGCCTGCGTCTTACTTTCGGCTCAGCAAGCCTGTTCGACGACCAATCCCGTTTACGACTTAAAGCCCGAGAGCGATTCGTACTACGAAATGGGCGTCGTGCATTCGTTTAACGCGCATTTCACGGGCTCGCTCAACGTCTTTGAGAAGAGCGTCGTTAACGTGCTCGACACGACGCAGCTGTTCAACACGCCGATCTTCGCCGTTTACAACAACGCCATCGGCATCGATCACGGCGCCGAGATTCGACTGCAAAACCAGGAACTCGGCGGCGACCAATGGTTCCTCAGCGGAACGGTTTCGGGATCGTACGCCGCCTGCGTCTCCGGTTCGGAGTTCCTCTTTCCGCCCAATACGAATCTTCCGGGCGTTCCTTGCGTCGCCCAACTCTCACTCGAAGACCACAGTCAGACGGTAGACGCCACCGCAGCGTATACGCACCGCTTTGGCGGCGCACCCAAACTCTGGTATACGACACTGCAAGCCAACTACGGAAGCGGCTTTCCGGTCCAGTTCCAAGATGCCAACGTGAACTTGAACGGAACGCTTCCGGCGCACACGACCTTCGATTTCTCACTCGGCCGCGAGCTTACGCCGGGGCGGCAAGGGGAGGATCAAGGCTTGGGCCTATCGCTGCAAGTCCTCAACGTGCTCAACCATCAGTACCCGATCAAGGTCTCCAACGGATTCAACACGACTCAGATTGCAAACGGAACGTCATTCTTGCTGCGCCTCTCCGCCCCGTTCTAAGCAAATCACGACCTTCCTAGCGCGAGCAGGTCGCGCATACGCCATAGAGCATTACCGAGTGCTCTTTGACTCGAAACTTTGGGGGCACCAACTTGCGGAGATTGTCGAGGCACCCTGCGATGTCGAACACGCGGTCGCACTTCTCACACTGAAAGTGGTGATGGTGCCCCTTGTCCGACCGTTCGTATCGAGTTGGCTCGCCGGGAATCTCCACCGCGTCAATCCGGCCGTCATCTAAGAGCGCACCGACCGCCCGATAGACGGTCGCGACCCCTAGGCCTTCAATCCGCTTCGAAGCGGCCTCGAGTAACTCAGCGACGCTCAGTGGCCGCTCGGCGCGTTCGAGCACGCTCACGAGCGCATCCCGCTGTTTAGTCTTCCGATTTGATACCGTCGCCATTTCTCGTCCTCGTTACCTACGTTCACCCGTGCCCCGGGCGGGAGCCTGCAGGAAGAAAGCCTTGACTAGTTGATAATGATATTCTATTATCATTATCAAGGAATACATGAGACCGCTGCAAATCTGGCCGCATTATGGCGGCGCTCTAGCGATTGCCGTCGCGCTGCTTCTTCTCTGCTACGCGCCGTCGTACGCCGTGAATGCGAGCGCCTTTCTTACCGGAACGGTGACGAACAACGGCGTCACGGCGGCGCACGTTGCGGTTACGGCGTCGGGAAATAATCAGACCGTTAAAACGATGACCGATGCAAAAGGGCATTTTTCGTTCCCACCGCTTGCGTTGGGCTCCTATGACGTCGAGGCGCGGAACGCTGACCTGCGGGGCCTCGTGCGCGTCGATCTTGGAAGCGGTGGTGCGAGCATATCCATCGTCCTTGAGAAGCTTACGGAGATCGCGCATGCCGTCGTCAGTCAATCACAATCGCTCACCGTTCACGGCAGCGGCAGCGACGTAGTCCTGAACGACACGGCGCTGACGCGGCTTCCGTTCGATAACAGCTTTACTCAGATGGAGACCCAAATGCCCGGGGCGGCTCGAGGCGCCAATGGGGTCGTCCACATCAACGGCGACCACGGCGTCATCAACTATATGCTCGACGGAGTGCCGCTGCCGCAGGAGTTGAACCGGGATATCGGCAGCGAGATCGATCTCAACGATCTCTCCTTCGTGGACCTCATCGAGGGAGCGTATCCGGCGCAATACGGGCTAAAATTTGGTGCGGTTTTCAATATGTTCGACGCGAGCCGGTACGGGACCGCCCGGCTTCGACGGGTACGCGTCGTACGGTTCGTACACCGACGCTTCGTCGACCATTGGGTATCACGCGCCGATCGAAGGTGGCGGAGGTTATGACGTCGCGCTCAGCGGGCTGACGACCACGCGGGGCCTCGATCCGCCCGATTTCAACTCGCCCCACAACGATGCGAGCTCGGTGAGTCAGTTCGCGCGCTTCACGCTCCCCGCCGGTGGCAACAACTTCACGAATATTACGTTCTTCAATAGCCACGACACGTTTGCGATTCCCAATGACATCGCCTACGGCGAACCTGGCACTACCGACGACAACGAGACGCAAGCCGGTACCTTCCTGGCGGTCCAGTTTCACAATTCGATCGGGAATACAGGCGCGATCACGTGGGGGCCGGCATACAACGAATCGAGGATCCAGGACTTCGGCGATCCGACGAACGACTGGATCTACGGCGAGTCCCTTAACACGACGCCTCCCCCGTTTGGAAACGGCGGGACGTCAACGGACTGTGCCAATGCTTTCGTCGTCGCCCCGACGAACCCGACAGGCTTCCCGACGATGTGCGGCTTATCGCTGGCCGATGCGCGGACGGAGCTCGACTACATCGTGCAGGGTGACTACACGCAGAGTTTCGGTAGCCACACGCTTGGCGCGGGCGTTAACTACGATCTGAGTCGCGTCCTAAAATATTATTCGTTCACGCTTCAGCCGAATAACTATCTCTCACCGATCGAAACTCCCAGCACCCCCAACGCGCCTTATACGGTAATCGACGATTCGCCGAATCTTGGGAACACGTATCAATCCTACGTTCAGGACAGTTGGCGAATGAGCAGTCTATGGCAGGCCGACTATGGACTCCGCTACGATTTCTTTACCATCAAGTCGACCGCTTTCGGAGAGGGCTTCGGCGCATTCAGCCCTAGGCTAAAGATCACACGCCTCTTCGGAAAACGTGCGAGCGTGTACGGATACATCGGCCGATTCTTCGAGCCGTTTTCATTTGAAAACGTCAGCCCGGAAGCGGCCTATCTCCTCAACCTTCCTTTGCAGCGTACCGAGGCGCAGTTCGACCTCAAACCCGAACGCGATACGCAGCTCGAGCTCGGCGGCCATATCCCGGTCGGCTCCGGCGACCTCGGCTTTCGGGTCTGGCAGAAAAATGCCAACGACCTCATCGACGACACCCAGGTCGGCGTTACGCTTCTCCATCAGGACATCAACTACGTGCTGGGCCGGCTATCGCAGGAGGCGCTCAATTACGTCCAGCCGCTATCGCTCAACAGCCGCGCCTACCTTACGGCGGCTCACGTCGTGTCGCTCAACAGCGGCTGTGAGACACAACTGCTGGCACCATGCTTCGGGCAGCCCACCACGTTTACTCCCGCCGACCACGAGCAGCGCTACACCATCACCAGTGGCCTCTTGCTGAACAACCGGCGCGGGGGCTGGTTTTCTGCCGACGCGTATTACGGCAGCGGACTTTCGTCGGCTTTCTGTCCGCTCGGTACGCCGGGATACTGCAAAGAGACGCCCCACACGATTTTCAACGTGGAAGACGGAATCGCGCTCTCGCCGAAAACCGCACTGACGTTGGATATCCAAAATCTGCTCAACGATCGTTATTACGTAACGCTCCTCAATGCCCAAGGCAATCATTTTGGGCCGGGCCGAGAACTCAATATCGGCGTCCGGTTCAGGCCTTGACGAAGGACTCGGCGCAAAGCCTGGGGGATTATGGGCCCTCACAGCGATGCACGACCTCAATCACGGAAGAATCGTCGTTACCGGCGGCGCGGGCCTCATCGGAAGCGCCCTCATTTGGGCTCTTAACCGGCGCGGCCTGGAGGATATTCTGGTAGTCGATCGCCTCGACTGCTCGGAAAAGTGGCGGCATCTGGTCCCTTTGCGCTTCGCCGATTGCCTCGACGCCGACGACTTCGCCGCTCGGATGGCGCAGGGCCGCTCGCTCGGCAACCTTTCGACGGTCGTTCACCTTGGCGCGTGCTCCTCGACGACGGAGCGCGATACCGGATATCTCTTGGAAAACAACTTCCAGTACACCAAGAACTTGGCGCACTGGGCGCTGGAGCATCAGGCGCGATTCGTCTACGCCTCGTCGGCGGCCACCTACGGCGCCCTCGAAGCCGAGCTTTCCGATGAATTGGACTTGCAGACGCTCCGCCCGCTCAACGCCTACGGTTACTCGAAACATCTTTTCGACCTGTACGCGAGCGGCACGGGGTTGTCCGAGCATATCTGCGGCCTGAAGTACTTCAACGTCTTCGGGCCAAACGAGGATCACAAGGGCGAAATGCGCAGCATCGTCCACAAAGCGTACGAGCAGATCCGCGAGACCGGCAGCGTGCGTCTCTTCAAGAGTTACCGGCCGGAATATCGCGATGGCGAACAGCAGCGCGATTTCATTTACATCAAGGACGCCGTCGCGATGACGCTGCACTTGGCCGAATCCGGCGCCGTCGGCCTCTATAATGTCGGCTCGGGTTCCCCGCATACGTGGCTCGAGCTCGTTCGCCCGATTTTCCACGCCCTGGAACTGCCCGAACGCATCGAGTTCGTCGAGATGCCGAACGAGCTGCGCGGCAAGTATCAATACTATACGTGCGCCCGCGTCAACCGCTTGCGTGCGACGGGCTACGACCGGCCGGTTACGCCGCTCGCCGACGCCGTCACCGATTACGTTACGAACTATTTAGTGCCTCAGCGGATGCTCGAGTTCGCCGATGCTCCGATCGCCGCACCGCTCAAGGCTCCGTCGTAGAAGGGAAAATATGCCACAACCCAGTCGTGCCGAACGCCGGCGTCAAGGGCGCGGCAGCTCCGCTCCTCCGCCGCGACGCGATCCGATGCGCCCGATTTATATCGGCGTCGGCATTGCGTTCGTCGCGATCGTCCTCGCGTTTGCCGGCTTTAACTGGTGGCAAAATCGTACGATCCAACAAGCCTACGCGACGCCGACGCCGGGCCCCAACGCCAGCCAAAAGCCGATCGCGCTCTCCAACGGTGAAGCGCTCGGCGCGAAATACTTCAAGGGAAAGTATCCCGATACGGGGCAGGGCGGCCACGGGCAGACGGTGGATGGCATCGGCTGCGGCACGATGGAATTCTTTACGTTGCACGTGCACCCGCACCTCGCGATCTTTTATAACGGCAAGCAAATCCAGGTGCCGGAGTTCATTGGCTTCGCGCCGAGTCTCTCCGGCTCGTGCCTCTACTGGATTCACACCCACGATGCAAGCGGCGTGATTCATATCGAGGCGCCCGACCTGTCACCTCCGCAAGGCGGCCCGTATACGCTTGGCATGCTCTTCGAGATCTGGGGGCAGCCGCTGCAACCCGACGACGTTGCGGGATTGAAAGGCGACGTTACCGCCTACGTCAACGGCCAGAAGTACGACGGCGACCTGGCGGCTATTCCATTGCGAGCGCATCAGCAGATCGTGCTCGAGATTGGGACACCGATCGTCCCGCCGCCGAACTATACTTTTCCGCCCGGTACCTAGGACCAGCCCTTTGTCATCCTGAGCGCAGTCGCCTTTGTCATCCTGAGCGCAGTCGCCTTTGTCATCCTGAGCGCAGTCGCCTTTGTCATCCTGAGCGCAGTCGAAGGACCGATCTAAGCGCAGCGTCGAGGTCGCGGTAGGAAATCTCGCCATCGTCGAGGTACCGAATCTTCTTGTTTGTGCCGATGATGGCGATGGTCGGAAAGCCGCCCTGCAGATAAAGGTTCGCCACGTTGAGAATCGGGTCGTATGCGACCGGATACCTCACGTGAAACTGGCGAATCCAATTAAGAACGTCGAGTTCCGAGGAGGCCGAGGTGCCGTCCATCGCGGTATCGCTTCCCGAAACGGCAACGAAGTCCACACGATTTCGGTATTCCGCGTAGAGTCGGTCGATGACCGCCGTCTCTCGCTGACAGTGAGGACACCACGTCGCGAAAACTTCCAGAAAGACCGGCTTACGCGTTTTGCTCAAGTCGAAGTAACCCGCCGTCGTTGCGACCTCGAACTGCGGGGCCGTCTTGTCCTTCTCCGCCTTGCCGACGACCGGCGACTGCGAGGCACTCTGCACAGACCCGCGAGTGGGGCCTCTGAAATAGATAACGACCGCCGCCACCACGATGCCCGCGACCGCAAACGTCGTAAGGGCAGCGAGCACGCGCCGGTTCATGCGCGGCGCAGGATCCGGTCGACCGCGAACGCGCCCGGCGCGGCGTATGCCACTACCGCGCTCGCCGCAGCAAGTGCGAGATCAAGAACGACGTGCGGCCAATCGGCGAGCGCGGTATCCCTGGGACCGAAGCATCCGCAGCCGGCCGGGATGCGGCGAACCACGGCCGAGGCGATCACCGCGGCGTAACTCAAAAACTCGAATGTTGCGAGCGTGGCAGCGACGCGAGTGAAGAGGCCGACGATCAGATAGCCTCCCAGCATTAACTCGAGGTAGGGTAACGCGAGCGCGAGCGGCCCGACGATCGCTGCCGGAAGCAGCCGAAAGGCCGCAATGTTCGCCGCGAGACTCGACGGGTCGCCGGCTTTTAGCGCTCCCGCAGCCACCAGCAGGCCGCCCAAAAGTAGGCGCAGGAGCAGCACGGCAGCATTCACGGGTCCCTTCGTTGCGCTCAATCTCGACGAACCCCTGTCCGCGACGATGTACAATAGCCGTATGCTGCTTGCGGCGTTGCTCGCGCTGATCCCAGTCCATGGCGTCGTGATCGATATGCTCGGCGGTCGCGCCGCGATCGTCCGCACCGACCCCGTACCTAAGATGATGCCGGCGCAAATACGGCGCTATGCCTTTGCCCGGCCCGCGAACTTCCACAGCGGCACGAGCGTCAACGCGTTGCTCGATTCCTCGGCCACACCGCCGACGCTACTCGATCCGGTGCCCGCAGCGGTTTTTGCACCCGGTCTCCCCGACTCCGGACGCGCCGTCCCCGTAGAGATTGGAAGCGCGTTACCGGCGGCGGAGCTTGTCGATCAGGACGGCAACAAAGTCGCGCTCGATCGAACTTTTGCGGGAAAAACGCTGTTGCTCTCGTTTGTCTTCACGCGATGTCCCGATCGCGATCTTTGCCCCGCGATTAGCGGCAAGTTCGCGTACCTGCAGAGCCGGCTCGATCCAAAACGATTTGCTCTGGCAGAGATAACGCTCGACCCGCCGTACGATTCTCCCGCGGTGTTGCGCGGCTACGGCTCGTCCTATGGCGCCAGAGCGGGAAGTTGGACGCTGCTCACCGGCACCGGTTCGACGATCCAGCACCTGCTCGATGAATTTCGCATCAGTTCGATGCGCGTGAGCACCGATAACTTTCTTCACGACGACAAGCTCTTCATCGTCGCGCCGACCGGTCGAGTCGCCTCCATCGTGCAAACCGGCGGTTGGGATCCCGAAGGTGTGCTCGCTGCGGCCCGCACCGTTTCGGGATTGGCCGGCAATCCGTTCGAACGATTCAAGCTCGCGCTGATTTCCCAAGCGGTGGCGATTTGCGGCGGGAGCCAATTCGCGGGTATCGCATTGCTGGAGCTCTCACTTTTCACGTTTTTGACGGTACTCGCGGCGCTCGGCATTTGGGCGGTCGCGCGGGTCCTCTGGGCCTCGGGAAGCTGAGCGGACCTGGCGAGCGGAGCACGGAAGCGTAGCCGCTCGATGGAACAGACGGCTTTCTTGGAGCATGCCATCAACCAATACGGCAAGGCGACCTACAACTACGCCTACCGCCTGACCCAAAATGAGGCAGATGCCCGCGACCTCACCCAGGAGGCCTTCCTTCGCGTTTATCGGGCGTGGCGAAGCTTTAAACCTGGGACGTCTTTTCTCTCATGGATCTATCGAATCGTCACGAATCTTCACCGGGACGAACTTCGCCGTCGCAAAGGACGTTATCAAGAGGAGATTCCGGAAGATCATGAGCTCCAAGAACACGGTGGCGGCCGCCCCCTCGCAGTCGAGCCAATCGAGGAATACGTCGAGAGTCAACTCAGCGAACCAGTATCAAAGGCGCTCGCTGACTTGGCAAACGAACAGCGTCAGATCGTACTGCTCGCCGACGTTGAAGGGTACAGCTACCAAGAGATCGCGGAGATCGTTGGCTGCACCGTCGGCACGGTGCGCTCGCGCCTTCACCGCGCTCGTGGACAGCTTCGTGGGCTTCTCAATCGTTATATGAAATCGCCATCATGAATCAAACACATCCGACGTCCGACGAACTCGTCGATTATCTCCACGGAGAGCTGCCGCCGCCTCGTAGCGCCGCCATTGCGGCGCATATCGCCGGCTGCTCCGAATGTGCCGATGCTCGCGCCGCCGAGGTCTCGCTAACGCAACTCCTGCGCGACCACGCGCTGGAGCAGGAACGCGAGTTACCGCCCGGCGTCGTTTCCGGAATATGGGAAAAGCTGCGTAACCGCCCGCCGTCGGTGTGGGAGCGCTTTAGCGCCGCACTTCGTCCGGCGATCGCCGTGCCGGTGGCAATCGCCATCGCCGCGTTCCTCTTCTTCAGCATCAAGGTCGCGCACGGCCCGGCGCACGCCGCGACCATTGACGCGGGTTACTACGTCGAAAACCACGCGGCGCTCGATGCCGGGACGCCGCTCTCCGAAGACGATCCGATACCGCAAACGTTGGCTAACGATGTTACAACGCGTTAGCCTCGCGGCGCTGGCGCTGCTGGCCTGCAGCCTAACACCGGCGGGTGCCGGCTCTGTGAGCGACGCCGATGTGCCGCTGCTCTCGCAGGTTCTCACGGCGCCGGCCACGGTTTCATACAGCGGCGTCGTGGAAACCCTCCGAACGGAAAACCGCGGCACCGTGGTTTCCGTTTGCCGAATCGAGCATCGCGCGCCCGACCTCACGCGGCGCACGTACAGCTCGCCGCCGAGGTTCCTCGGCGACTCGGAGATCCTCAAGGGAAACCTCAAGTTCTCCGTCGATGCCAAGAATCACCGGATCGTCGTGACGCGAAGCGATCCCACGCTCATTGCCGGCTCCGCGCTGCGCGACCGCGAAGCCTTGATACGCGCAAACTACCGGACAGCGTGGCGCGGTAACGGAACCTTCGGGGGCCGTCCGACCATCGACGCCTATCTGATCAGCAAGCGCACCAATCGCCCAACGCTGTTCGTACGGGTCGATCGCGAAACAAAGATTGTGCTCGACAAACAAGAGCTTGACGCGGGTGGCGCGGTGATCGGCGAGACTCGACTCCAGCAGGTTCGCTATGCGCCCGTCTCACCTTCCGCGTTTGACCTTCCGAAGGGCTACACCGTCGTGCAACCGCAGCGGTTGAACGAGTCTTCAAACGATCCAGATCGGGTCGTCCGCAATGCCGGTTTCGCCGCGCGCAAGCCGGCGCTACCCGATGGCTTCTCGGCGCTCGACGGCAATCTCGTCGAGTTGCGCAGTATCCGAACCATTGCGCTTCTTTATTCCGACGGAATACGGACGGTATCGCTCTTCGAAACCGCAACGGCCGTAACTCCCGACATGGCTCCGTTCCATCCAGACGCGCTAAGCATTGGCGGACGCCCCGCGCAGTACGCCGAAGACGGGACCGTCGCCTTGTTAACGTGGAACGACGGAACGCTTTACTACACGCTCGTCGGAGAGCTCGGCAAGGCCGAGCTCCAACACATCGCTACAACGATCACGCCTTAGGGCAGCAGAAAAGTGTGCAACGCTTGGCTCACGCCCGCGGGGATCGCGCTCGGGTCGGCGGTACCGGATTTTGGTTGCGCTCCGTCGCTAATCGCCGCAATTGCGGCAATCGAGCGCGTTAGCGCCGCGACGTCGTAGCCGCCCTCGAGCACGTACGCGACCGATCCGCGGCAATGCTCCGCTGCAACGTCCCGAATCACCGCTGCCAGCGGAGCCGCCGCATCCACGTCGACGCCCAGATCGCCCACGCTGTCGCCGGCAACGTAATCGAATCCCGCGCTGACAATCAACAAATCCGGACGCACGATGCGCGCGACCGTGGGCAGCAGGTATTGCCACAACGCAACGAAGCCTTCGGTGGAGATTCCAGCGACGGACAAGGGCGCGTTGACGATTAGGTCGTCGGATCGGCGATAACTCCGCGCGCCGGTCCCCGGATAGGCCGGATAAGCATGAGTGGAAACATAGGAGAGCCCGTCGCCGGCGACTGCTTGCGTGCCGTTACCGTGATGGTAGTCGAAGTCCACGACGAGAACGCGGCCGCCGAAGCCTGCCTGAAACGCGCGCGCCGCAATCGCGACGTTGTTGAAGAGGCAAAAACCCATCCCTCGCGTGGGCTCGGCATGGTGGCCGGGGGGGCGAACGAGCGCAAAAACGGCTTCCCGTCCAACGACGCTGGCTTGCATGGCCTCAATCGCGCCGCCGGCGGCGCGGCGAGCGACGCGAAGGGAGCTCCCGTCCACGAGCGTGTCACCGGTTGAAAGATAGCGCGCATCCGTGATGGCTGCGGTCTCGCGCCGCACGAGTTCGATATACGAAGGCGGATGCACCCTCGCGAGCTCCTCGTCGCTCGCGTCGCGAGCGGCGAGGGAGTCGCCGAGTACGTCTTCGGCTCGCAGGCGCCGCCCGACCAGCGCGACGCGCTCGGGCCGCTCGGGATGGACTACGTTGCGCAGGTGATCCCCGTAGAGGGGATCGACGACGAACTTCAGCCGGAGTGCTTAGTCGCCGGAGCCTTGCAGGGATCCGCCGCGGCTTTGACAACCATCGCGTAGTCCTTCGTACCCTTCTTCATCATCGGCAGCAGCCGCTTGTAGGCTGCGACCGCTTTCGAACATTGGTTCGAACTCGCGTACGCTTTCGCGGCCATATAGAGCAGCGGTGGATTTGCATCCAGAAAACCATGCGCCCCGCTATTGAGCACGTCGAAGATCTGCGCCGCCTCTTTATAGTTCCGCAACTCGAAGTCTGCACCGGCAACGCAGCTCAGCGTCGTCGGAGAGCGCTGAATCTCAAAGCTCTTCCCACAGGCATCGCGCGCGCCGGTGTAGTCGCGTACGCGGGAATAGGCTTGGCCCAGAATGGCAAACCCCTGCGCGTCGGGCGAGACTTGCGTGTAATGGCGCAGGTAGGAAATGCTGTCGTTCAAACGCCCACCTTGCATCGAAATTTCGCCCAGCCCCAGCAACGCAGCAGCATTATTTGGATCGACCGCGAGCGCCGCTTGCCATTGCGTGGTCGCTCGGTCGTACTGACGGACCGAGGCATAGTAATCTCCGAAGGCGGAAAACCCGATCGCGACCTTCGGAAACGTCTGCGTGATTTGCTGGAAGATCGCGACGGCTTGAGCATCTTTCTTTTCTTGTACGAAATACGCCGCCTTACGAATCATAATCGCAACTTTTTCGTCGTCGGTCGGGGCCGCCACGACCGCGTCGTCGTACGCTTCGGTCGTGTGCGCGTCGTCGTGTTGGCGCGCATAGAGGTCCGCTTTAAAGACGAGGGCTTGAATGTTACGCGGATCGATGGCCAAAGCCCGTGCGACCGTTTGCAACGCCATGGGAATGTTATTTTGTTGCGCGTAGGTGGTCGCGATCTGGAAGATCGGCGCCGCATCCTTCGGGTTAAGCGCGAACGCCGCTTCGAACTGCGCGCGGGCGTCGTCGTAATGCTGTTCGGCGGCATAGACGCTTCCGAGCGTCATCAGCGCCCCCGGATCGGTCTTGTTGAACGTGACGGCCCGTCTGGCGATGCGCTCGGCGTCGTTTGGCCGACCCGCGCGGATGTACAGGTCAGCGAGGGACGCCAGCACGTTCAAGTTCGTCGGATCGAGATTGGACGCTTCCTCGAGATCGTTGAGGGCCCCGGCACTGTTGCCGAGTTGCTCTTGTGCGAGGGCGTCGTAGTAGAATACCTGCGCGGTCTTATCGCCCAGTTGCAGCAAATGTTGGGTGTACTGGACTGCAATATCGGCACGGCTCACCTGAAGGTACTCGGCGGCCAGCTGCGCCATCGTAAGCTGGTCGGTCGGATTCGCTTTGAGCTTTGCGGTCAAACGCGGAATCGCGATGGACGGCGGTTCGGGACTCGCCGTCGGTAACGCCGAGGGCGACGGAGACGGGCTGGGCGTCCCGGATTGCTTTCCTCCGAAGAGCCCGGCTTGCGCCGACGGCGTCGTCGCGGCAATGCCGATACCGAAGGCGAGTGCAATCAATGCGATCAGTGAAATTCGTTTCAAGAAAGATTTCCTTTAGCGGTTTCGATAAGTTTCGTCAGTTCGGGAACGATCCGGAAGGCGTCGCCTACGACCAGCAAGTCGGAGAATTCGCCAATCGGCGACGCCGCGTCCTTATTGATCGCGACGATCGTTCCGGAGGCGCGCATGCCGACTTTGTGCTGAATCGCGCCGGAAATGCCCACGGCGATGTAGAGGGTCGGCGTTACGGTCTTTCCGGTCTGTCCAATCTGAAGATTATACGGCACCCAGCCGGCGTCGGCTGCGGCCCGCGAAGCGCCGACGGCGCCGCCCAAGGCCCGTGCCAGGGGCTTCAGCAGAGTTTCAAAAGGTTCCGGCCCGCCGAGCCCTCGCCCGCCCGCAACCACGACCGGTGCCTCCTCGAGCGCAAGCTCCCCTGCGCCCTCCTCGACGTCACGATCGATTGCGGCCGGATAGCTCTTGGACGCGGGCTTGGCGATCTGCTCGACGTGCGCGCCGGCACCTCCGCTCTCAACGGCAAACGCATTGGGCCGAACCGTCACTACGCCGTAATCCGCAGTCCGCAAGGCGCACTGCGTTATTAGCGCGCCGCCCAGCTTCGGTGAAACGCAGACCACTGCGCCGGAGTCGGGCTTCACTTCAACGACGTCGGCGACCATGCCGGCGTCCAAACGGACCATCAGACGCCCGGCGACGTCGCGACCGGAAAGCGTATTTGGAATAAGGATCAAGGAGGGGCCGGCAATCCGAGCCGCCGCTTCGAGATAATCGACGGTTGGATCCAGTAGAAACGCCTCGACGTCGGCGTCTTCGTTGACGAATATCGTGTCGAGCGGATAGTTTTTCAGTTGCTCGGCCAGCTGCGCCGACCCCGGCCCCACGACCATGGCGTGCGCGTTGCCTCCGAGGGCCGCCGCGATCTTACCGGCCTCGCTGGCCAGTTCAAAGGTAACCTTGCGGGTCTCGCCGCGCCGGTGTTCTGCATAAACGAGGACGTTTTTCACGATCAGACCAGCCTCTTCGCGGCGAGGTAATCGAAGATTGCCTGCGCCCCCGAAAGGCCGTCGCTTGCCTCGACAACCTGACCCTTACCGCGAACGGGGGGCGGCGCGAAACTGCGCAGCTCGGTTTTCGAGCCGCTCGTGCCAACCGGACGATCGAGCGAGAGGTCTTGCAACGAAATCGAAGCGATGCTCTTTTTCTTGGCGCCCATGATGCCTTTGAGCGACGCGTACCGCGGCTCGCCGAAGGTGAGCGCCGTGGTGAGCAACGCCGGAAGCGGCCCGTGGACCATCTGATAGCCCGAGTCGGTCTCGCGCTCGACTTCGATCGCGTCGCCTTTGATTTCAACCTTACGGGCGTTGGTGATACAGGGCAGGCCGAGATGCTCGGCCAGCGCACCCGGAACGGCACCGGTGCTGCTGTCGTCGGTAAGACCGCCGACAACGAGCAGATCGAACTTCAGCGTCCGCAACGCCGCGGCCATCGCGAATGCCGTCGCGGAGACGTCGCTCCCTTCGAGCGCTTCGTCGCTGAGCACGACTGCGTCGTCGGCACCCATTGCCAGCGCTCGGCGCAACCCTTCCTTCAACGAATCGGGCGCCATCGAGAAGATCGTGACGGTGGTGTCGCCGCCGGCACGCTCCTTAAGCTGCAATGCAGCCTCGAGCGCATACTCGTCGTAGGGATTGAGCACGGTTTCCACACCGGTCCGTACGAGTCGCTTAGTCTGGGGGTCGATTCGCTTTTCAGCGTTCGGATTCGGGACGAGTTTAATCGTCACCACGATCTTCACGTGGAGAGCGACCTCCGTTCGATAAGAAAGGAAGAAAGAGCGATAGGCTCTTGGTGGTTCTCCAGCGGCGGACCTGCCTGCGGCCCCAAGGGAGGGCCGATACTTGGCGATGCGAAGCCGTAGAGATGCCACGACCAGCCCTCACCTCGATTATTCTCGCAGCAGCCCTCGCACCCGCGGTCGCGTCTGCCGCCGGATTCGTCGCGAAGCCCTCGCTCGCCACCCAGCAAGACCCCGCAACACTCGTTCTCGACGCCTCGCGTGCGGCCGACGGCATCATGGAGGTCCGCGAACGAATTCCGGCGACTGCCGGAGACTTTACGATCGTCTATCCCAAGTGGATCCCCGGCGAGCACGGCCCGACCGGCCGGCTCAACGATCTTGCCGCGCTGCGCATCTCGGCCGATGGCGCGCCGCTGGACTGGCGCCGCGATCCAAACGACCTGTATGCCTTTCACGTCAACGTGCCGGCCGGCACGCAAGCGATCGATGCAGATTTCGATGTGCTGATGAACGCGCCGGGCGACGTGATGTCGTCGCACTCGCTCGCAATCGTGAACTGGAATCGAGCGCTACTCTACCAAGACGGCATCGACTCGCATCGGTATTTCGTCAAACCCAGCATCGTGCTGCCTCCCGGTTGGGACTTCGCGACGGCACTACGCGGCGCGACGCAAAGCGGCAACCGCGTTGACTTCGCGGTGACGCCGCTCACCATGTTAGTCGACTCGCCTCTGGATCTGGGCAGCTACGTGCGGAAGTGGAATTTGTGGCAAGAGGGCTCGGCATTCGTCCAACTCGACGCATTCGCCGATCGTCCACAGGACCTCGATATTCCACCAAATCTGCTGCACGCATACCAGCGCGTGCCCGATGAGGCCTTCGCCTTATACGGCTCGCGCCATTTCGCCGATTATCACGCGTTACTGACGCTCAGCGACGCGGTCGGCTTCGAAGGCATCGAGCACCATCAATCGAGCGACGATCGTGCGCCCGAGGGTTTCTTAACCGACCCAGATGAGTCGCTCGCGAGCGGCGATCTCATAACCCACGAGTTTTCGCACTCGTGGAACGGCAAATACCGCCGTCCGGCGGATCTGACGACACCGAACTTTCAGGTGCCTCAGCTCACAGATCTGCTCTGGGTCTACGAAGGCATGAATCAATATTTGGGCGACCTGCTTTCGTTTCGCGCCGGCATTCGAGAACCCAAGCAGTATCCCGAGTATCTTGCGACCGTCTATTCCCAAATGGATACCGAGACCGGCCGCGCGACGACGCCTCTCATCGATCTCACTACCGGTGCACCCTATTACTATGAAGCGCGTGGCGACTACGGCGCGATCCGGCGTAACGCGGGAGACTTTTATACCGAAGGCGAGCTGGTTTGGTTAGACGTCGATACGATCATTCGCGAGCGCTCCCACGGCGCGCGCTCGCTGGATACTTTTTTGCATCGTTACACGGAGCCGGCGTTGACGGGACCGGTCGTGAAAACGTATACGCGCGCGGAGGTCGAGACGTTGCTCAATCAGGTCGAGCCGTACGACTGGCACGCGTTCTTCGACAAGTACGTCTATCGCGCGAGCGTTCATCCTCCGGCGGACGAGCTCGCGCGCGCCGGGTGGAAGTTCGTCTATACCGAAAAACCGAACAACTTCATCACAGCAAGCCAAGCAGACGACCACGGGATCACGGGATGGTATTCTTACGGTGCCGACCTGAGTGCCAGGGGTATCGTGCGCGACGTGCGCGACGGCTCGCCGGCGTGGCGTGCCGGGCTTGCGCCCGGAATGCACATTCTCGCCGTCGACAACCAAGAGTTTTCCGCCGAAGTCTTCGAGTACGCCGTTAAGAAGGCGCAGCACTCCAGCGCACCGATTTCGCTGATTACTTCGCAAACGGGCTGGTTCCAGACTTTGTCGCTCGACTACCACGACGGCATCCGCTACCCGCATCTCGAGCGCATCGAGGGCACGCCGGACATGCTGGCCGCGATTATGGCGCCCCACGCCAAGTAGATGGGGGACCGGTTGCCGAAAAGCCGAGCCTCAAGGTGGATGCGACAACGTTTATTCGCAAGATGTAAGAAATGGCGATGCGGGGCCGTTTAGCGGCGCTTATCGCGACACTCACGATGGCCGGCTGTATGGTGGCGCAGCCGCCAGCCGTACCCCTGGGACCGGTCGACTCCGCACAGGTGACCGGTCTCCAAAACCACTCAACTATTGGCTTTAGCGTCGATACGCCGAAGCGAGCGGCGAAAGCCGCGAGCGAAAGCATCAGTACGACGATACTCTACGACGGATCGCCGGCGCCGAAGAGTGCGCTCGAAAGATCGTTGAAGGCGCACTCGATCGGCGTCGTGGACGCGGGCGTTTCTGGAATCCTGTTTGATTGGGAGTGTCATCGAACGCATACGATCAAGCCGCCTCCCCGTAGCTATTCGCATAACTACTACTGCCGCACCGACGAAGACCCCCGTATCAAGAACGAAGCGGTCGTCTTGCGCGATGTTACGACGCTGCTCGAGCGCGACGCCGATCGCAAGAACGTCGTCGCGTATTGGGTGCTCGACGATTGGCCCGGCTGGGATCCAGGCAGCGCGCGCGAACTGCTTGTGAAGATTCACACGCTGATCGTGGCAAAGACGCCCGGCAGGCCCGCGATCTGCGGCTTCGGTGCGGGAGTCGGCAAACCCGGAAAGGTCAATTGGGATCCTGGCACTGCCGCCAACTACTCCAACGGCGGTTGCGACATCGTCGGGTGGTACAACTACTCGCCGTTTGGGCGCCACCGTCCGTCCTTGGGCAAGCAGTTGGACTGGACGATGAAAGCGCTATTGCCGGCCATGGCGGACAGCCTCGAAAAGAAGGGCTGGGACATCGCCAAGACGCCGCTTTACGGAATTGGTCAAGCCTGGTCGGGACCCTACGACAAGCACCACTATCAGCCGGGGCTCACTCGCGAGGAAATGCTGGAGCAAGCAAGAGCCTTCTGCGATTTCGGCGCAAACTACATCGGGTGGTACGCGTGGGACGACAGCGGGGACGAAGCGGGGACGCAAACTCCCAACAACTCGCCGGTGATCGCCGCCGGCATCGCGGCCGGCATCAAAGCCTGCCGCGAGGTTTGGAATTAAGTTAAGCTGATCGCTTGCGCGTCGCCGCGGCTTTACGTGCCGACTTCTTGCGATCGGCAGCCGTCCTCCCGGTGCTTGGCCGCGTTCCGAGGTCCTCCGGCTTCGACTCCGTCATGTCAACCTTATAGTGTTTGGCTGCCTTTTTAATATTTGCGAACGCGAGCTCACGTTCGGCGGCCGTGACGCCCGTAACTTGATCGAAGCGCGCGATGGCATTTCGAACATGAGATGCATCGGTCATCGGTTCTTTGCGCTTCTTTGGATACGCGAACACGCTGTCGGGAAGGTCGGCCCGCCCCGTGAGGTCTCCGTGTTTTGTGTGCGGTTTCCATAGTCGCTCGCATGTAAATGCCTCCCTCAGCCTTTATTGGTCGTTTTTACCCACCCGCTAAACTCTGCGCCAACAGGCAAGCCCAACCTGGGCGCGAACTCCGAGCGGATCCACTGCGCGGCTCAGAGCCGGCAGTGTAGGCCGAAACGATTCCCCTCGGAATCGCTTGCAAAACACGAACGACAACTACTCGGGAACTCGTTGATCTCGCTGACGTCGGTCGCACCGCCTGCAATCAATCGTTCTCGCGCCGAGTCGATGTCGTCCACTTCGAACATCGCGCCATTCGATCGCCCGGGGATGAAGCCGAGCGATTCGCCGTTTCCGACTCCGAAGGCCGTCGTTCCGAGATCGAACTCGGCCCAATGATCGCCGAACGCCTGTCCGGGTTGCAACCCGACGACGTCGCGATAGAATGCGACGGCCCGAGGGATGTCACGCACCGAGTAGGCGACGAATGCTAAGTCCTTGACCATGCCGAGCCTCCGTTCATTGCAAATGTTCCCCGGACCCGGCTAGAGACTTAACGTCGCAGCGAACGGTTCCTGGGAACCCTTGATCGTCTTGGTCGGTGAGCCGCCGGCTGGGTATTTCCACACACCGACGGGTCCGCCGGAGAAATTCGGGCCGATGAGTGTCGAGCCGTCGAGCCAGAACGCCATCACGTTGGTGCCGCCCTGGAGCGCTACGGTTCCTTTTATTGCGCCGCTTGTAGTCATGCGGTAGACGTGCCCAGTGCCTTTGTCGCCCATTGCAACGTACGTGCCGTCCCATTGCACGCCGGCCGGACTGCTCGTCTTGAGGTTAAGCTCCGTGACGCCCAGCGACTTGCCGCCTTTGGGCAGCTTGATGAAAATGAACTTCGCCGACCGGTCCCAGCCGTCGATGTACAGGTTGCCCGAGCTATCGTACGCGCAGAAATACGTGGAATCGATCTGACTAGGGTCGTTGTACTGCTTGGGACTGCCTTTGGCTTTGGGATAGATGTCGAGCGCACCGTAGAGATACGACGACAAGTTCGTAAGCGCGAGGTTGCCGGTGACGGGGTCAACCGCACAGCCGTAAGGTGCCCCGGTCGTCGTGAGTTTTCGTATGGGGCTCGTGCCGCCGTGCGCGAACATTTGCACCGGCCCGGCCTCGTCGACGACGAAGATGTCGCCCGCTTTATCGGAGCAGAGCCCCGCGACCGCGCCGAAACCGCTCAGCGAACCGACCTTCGCGCCCGACGGGTAGGTAAAGATATCGACTAAGTTGGTCGCGATGTCCGAGACATAGAGGAGAGCCTGCGACTTGGGGACCGGCTCTACCCAAGATCGCCGCACGTCGGGGAGCGGTGAGGAGCCCGCAGTTCCGTTCGCGGAGCAGGCCGAAAGGAGCGCGGCTCCGCCGGCCAATGCAAGCGCATAGAGACCAATAATATGTCGGTTCATGCCCCTAGTATAAACGCCGAGCTGGCCGCCCCGGTAGTCCCCCGAAACGCCGGCCTAAAGGTGCGCCGCGCGCTAGGTCAAGACCCCTGGCATTCGCCGCACTCGGCATCGGTGTTATTGCTTGGGTCATCACAGCCCGATATATAACCACATTGCTTATAACCGCTCGTACCCGAGTTCGTGACGCAGGTATCGGTATAAGTCGTTAGCTTGCAGCCCGGGGCCAATCGCGGTTCTATCGCTGCGCGTATTTCGGATTCGCTTTTTCCTTCACGAATCATCGACATCATTTCATTGTGAAGAGCCTTGGACATTTAGGTTCCCTTTCTTAATGAAGTGGTAGCGCCGAGACTTTCGCTCGCATTCGAAGGTCCCTTCCGAGTACAAACCTGACCCGAGGGCGCCTTTTTAGGTAAACGAGAAGCGCAAATTATTTCTTAGCCGCCACCACGCCGAGCGGAACGTCGAAGTTGCCCGTAAACGTTGCGATCGGTGAGCCGCCGGCAGGGTAGTTAAAAACCTCGCCGTCGCCGTTGCCCGCATCTCCGCAATAGACAAGGCCCGCAACGATCCAGGTCTGCGCGCAATCGCCGGAACCCGAGAACGACACAGTGCCCTTCAACGTCGCGGTCGTTCCGCTCACTGTGTATTGATACATCGCGTTCGTATTCTGATCGAAGACGGTGAGGTAGGTACCGTCCCACTGCACGGAGCCGGGGAACTGCACTGTATTGCTCGTTTTGATGGTTTCGAATTTCGTGCTGCCCTTCGGGAGCTCGACGAGCGCGAAGCCCTGCCGGTTGCCGGTGAAGCCGTCGGCAAAGAGATTACCCCGGTTGTCGTAGCCGTCGAAGAACTCTTCGTCCAACGGAGTGGTGTAAGCGGTACCCGAGCCGCTCGCGTTCTTGAAGATGACGACGTCGCCGCCACCCGCTCCCGACGCATACAAGATCCCGACTGCAAGGTCGCCGCTGGTATCCATGGCGCAGCTGGATGGAAAAAAGTACGCGACAGACAGCGTCTTGATCAACTTCTGGGGGACCATGAACTCCTCGATCTGGTTCTGGCCTCCGACGTTCCAGAACGTCTTCTTCCCGTAGCCGTAGAGGACGTTCGTGCACCCTTGGCCACCGAGACCATCGATCTTACCGATCTGCTGATCGCTCTTCGGATAGTCGAAAATGCTGGCGTAAGTACCGTAGTCATTAAAGATGTACTCAAAGGTCTTCGACTTCTTATGCCGGCCAGGAAGAATGGTGGCGTACGTGGGCAGCGGACTTAGGCGCGCCGCCGTTACCAGCCTTCCGTTCACCGAGAGCATCTTACCGACGTACGTGACCTTGAGCGCAGTGGTTGACGGCGCGACAGCCATGTCATTCTGACCTTCGACAGGCTCAGGGGAAGGGGGCCGCCACACGCAGATAGCATCGCAAGTGCAACGATAGTACCGCCGTACTTCACGAAACCAGTTGTATTCATTACGCTACCTTTCTGAGTAGACACGATTGGCGCAGCCCGGCGCAACTTGTAAGCGCGCAGCGTGAAGCAGCGCGTTATTTTGGCATGCTGACGGCGGCGGCAAACGGAAGTGGGGCGTCGTAGAGGTTCTGAAGGCGCTTGCCTCCAGCCGGATAGCGGTAGACGCCGACGCTTTCGATTCGGTCTCCGGCGATCGGGGCGTAAAGCGTTTGGGCGTTTCCGTTCGATGTAATCCAGAAGGGGCCCAACGCTGCGTTGCTATCGTCAAGTCTTACGACGGCGACCCTAGTACCGGTGTTGCCGCTGATTTTGTATTGGTAGATCGCGCCGGAACTCGTGCTCGCGACTGCAAGGTGCTTGCCGTCCCAAAAGAGGGGAGAGCTGGCCTCTTCGGTGACGGCGGGACTCAAGGAAAGAGGGCGCAGCTTGGCGTGGCCTTTCGGTAGCTCAAGGAAGATGTTGCTGCCAGGCCCCTCGCCATAACTAATGGCGTTGGCAAAAAGGTTCCCTTCGCTGTCGTACGTGCAATACCAGAAGTTAGCCGCGCCGGAATATTTGTAATATTGCGCTGCGCCTTTGGCGTTAAGATAAACAGCAATGCTGCCTTCGGTCTGAGTGGTCCGGATGTTGCAGACCGCGAGGTTCCCCGTCGTCGGGTCCACTGAACATGCGTTGGGATGCCATGAAGCATCGTTGAGAACTCTGAAGGCGCTCCTGGCGCCATGCGCGTATCCGCGAACCTGGCCCGCCTCGGAATCGTCGACGAAGACGTTTTCATGCTGGTCAACGCAGTCGCCGTTTGGATAAGAGAACCCCGCTAACTTCCCCACCAATCTTCCCGACGGCAGAGCAATCATATAAACATCGCCAGCTTGCGGATCACTGACGTAGAGAAGGCTCTGGTCTTTGCGCACGATTGCGCTGGAAGGTCCCACGGAAGCGCCGCTCACCGGCCGCGATCCGCCGCACCCTGACAATATTGCCGCAGCGACGAAAATGGTTAGCGTGCGACAATAGAGCATTGCGATTTTCATTTGTGCTACCAACTCAAGACGACTAGGCCGTTGTGGGCTCGATTTTTCCAGCGTTCCACATATGCACGTTTCCTTCGCCGTCCCCGCCGCGGCCGCCGCTGCCACCGCCGTTAAAACCGATCCGTGAACGGATCGACGGCTATGAACGTTCGGCGCCGCTATGGCCCATCGCGCCGGCGTTTCCGTGAACGACGTCGTCATCGTCTTTTTCGTGCCGCTTACTTTTGTGTGGACCTCGTAGGCGTCTAGGGCCGACTTTTGACCCGGCCGGGACCCGGAAGAAGCGAAGGGGAGCCCGGCGGATGCCGGACCCCCCTTTTTCTGAGGTTCGTTGTTTGGGCTGGCGAGCAGCTATGGCGTAAGGGCGATCCCGAGGTATAAGATGCTGCCGCTGCCGTTTGCGCATTCGCTTGGCGAGAACCCAATGCAGTAGACATCGGTGTATTTTACCGGGCCCGTCTTCTTGACTTTGGCTTTATAGAGGATGTACTGGGAGGTCGGGTCACCGGGATCCGGATAGAAGTAATCTTTGAACTTCTTGTCGATCTTGCCGGTCTTGTTTTTGGTGATGTACCCCACGTTGTATAGTGGCGCGGTGTCGTCTGAAGTTGAGACGTAGGGTCCGGAGTTGCCCCGGGTGACGTAGAAGCAGAAGCTGTACACGCTGTAGTCACATGACAGGCCTGTCAGGGGCTTGACCCCGGGCATTAGGCGAGTCACCAATTTGTGGCCATGACTCGTCATCTGGAATTGTCCGCCCGACGACGGCACGGACGACGGCGAGCTGGTACTGCCGGAGCACGCTGAGAGTGCTAGGCTTGCGCCGAGCGCGGCGCTGGCACCGAGAAGGCTTAAACGCACGTTTGGAACTCCTTCCGTAGCGAGTTCTTGTGAAGCGGGCCCGTCATACGGCGGGTCACCGCTGGGCAATGCGAGCCCATGGTTGCATTCCCCTCCCGGGCCCGGGCCGGTACTCGCTTGCTTTGGACGTTGCGCGCACGAACAAAGCATCGGACGGCAGGGTTAGCCTCGCCAGAACGCAGGTTATTTCTCCGCTGCCACCGCGCCGAGCGGTAGATCGAAGTTGCCCGAAAAGACGGCAATAGGCGAACCGCCGGCCGGGTACTTGAAAACCTCGGCGTCGTAGCTACCCGCATCTCCGCAATAGATAAGGCCCTTAACGATCCAGGTCTGCGCGCAGTCGCTAGCGCCGGTGAACTGTACGGTGTTCTTCAACGTCGCCGTCGTTCCACTAACCGTGTACTGATACGTGGCGCTCGCGTACTGATCGAAGACGGTGAGGTAGGTACCGTCCCACTGCACGGAGCCAGGGAACCCCACCGTGTTGCTCGTTGTGATTGTTTCGAATTTAGTGCTACCCTTCGGAAGCTCGACGAGCGCGAAGCCCTGGCGGTCGCCGGTGAAGCCGTCGGCGAAGAGATTACCCTGGTTGTCGTAGCCGTCGAAGAACTCCTCATCTAACGGCGTGGTGTAAGCGGTACCCGAGCCACTCGCGTTCTTGAATATGACGACGTCACCGCCACCCGCTCCCGACGCTTCCAAAATCCCGACTGCAAGGTCGCCGCTGGTATTCATGGCGCAACTGGATGGAAAAGAGTAGGTAACAGAGAGCGTCTTGAGTGGCGTCTTCGGAACCCTGTACTCCGTGATCTGGTCAGAGCCCCCGACGTTCCAGAAGATCTTCTTTCCATAGCCGTAGAGGACGTTCGTGCACCCCTGGCCACCGTCGCCGGCGATCGAACCGATCTGCTGATCGCTCTTCGGATAGTCGAAGATGCTGGCGTAGGTACCGTAGTAGTTGATAATGTACTCAAAAGTCTTCGACTTCTTATGCCGGTCAGGAAGAATCGTGGCGTAAGTGGGCAGCGGACTGAGGCGCGCCGCGGTTACCGGCCTCCCGTTCACGAACAACGTCCTACCTACGTAGGTTGTGTTGAGCGTAGCGGCTGACGGCGCGACCGTGGAGCCGCCGCACGCCGAGAATATCGCGAGTGCAACCAGTGCACCGGCGTATTTCGCTAAACCAGTGGTATTCATTACGTTGCTCCTTTACGAGTAGACACGAATCGCAGGTTATTTCTCGACATTCGCGGGGGCGCCTACCGTTCCATCGTCGGCAAGCCAACTCGGATCATTTCTGGTGCGTCGCCGTAGCCCAGCACTATCAAGAAAGTATGAAGAATCCATGAGGCGTTGATTCGAACAGGACCTTGGGCAGCAGCTCGGTGTCTTTTGTCCGTCCGCCTCGACTCGCTCGGCGATCTCGAAGGAGCACCGCGAGAAGCGAGGACAAACGCGCAAGCTTCTAGATCCCGGATACAAGAGCAACGATCTTGTCTTTGCCCGGCGCGATGGCTTACTCGTCAACCCTCGGAGCTTCGGCACCATGGTCGTAGAGTTAGCCGAGCACGCGAAGCTAAAAGCAATAGCATTGCACTGCCTGCGAGCACGCACGCCTCGCTACTCGCAAATAAAGGCATCGCATTAGAAGTGGTTAGCAAACGTCTTGGTCACCAGGATATCCGAACCACGACCGAGCGTTATTTGCACGTCTTTCGGGAGCGGGACGCGGCTGCCGCAAGCGTGCTAGACTCGCTCTGCAGTTAGGTCCGCTTTTCAGGCGGCTAGACAAATGTTAGAAACGAGGAGCTAAAACCGACTTCGAGTGACGGAAAGCCCTGTAAAATAAGGCGGCTTTTATTGGGATGGCCGGGAGTCGAACCTACGCTTGGGGGTTCCGGGCACTCCCGTCCAATACCGAATCGTGTTGTTTTGTAAGGCTTTTTTGCTACTTTTCGCCCCCGCCAATACCACCCGCTCCCGTCCGTTTCTAACCGCTCCGTTAGAAAATGTTAGACGAGCGCGGTAGCCGAAAACGCCGGCTCACCGTCGATGCTACAGGTGCTACGATAAGTTCGCGATCCCTCGGATTAAAGGCCCCGCTATTTTTGAGGACGTAGAACGCGAAGCTACTCATTTTGGTCCCTCGGAGTGCCCCAAAGCTCTAGGGTGTCCCTGTAAAACTCCGTTAGCTAATAGACCGCATTGGGCGCGTCAACGACGCCACTGGCTTGGGTGATGCCGTATGGCACGCCAAGTTGTTTGACAGTTGCGCCTGTCTGATAGTCGATAACCGTGACAGTGTTCGTACCTGAATCGGACACGAAAAGGAATTTGTTCTTCTTGTTGAGGGATACGCCGGTGACGTTCGAAAAGCCGGAGCCGATCGTCTTCGTTATGGTCGAATACGGTGGATCGATGACGTAGACGTTTGGCCCATAGGGCGCGATCAGGTCACCATTCGCGTCGAGCGCAAGACCAAAAGTACTATAATTGTATCCGATGCCGAGCAATAGCGTGGGGCTACATGTGCCAAGACCACCGACAAATTCAAAGAAGGTGATTCCAGAATCGGTGATGGCTTCCACAAACACGTTGCCATTGGCGTCGACGGCCACCGCCTTCGGGCGCTTCATTTGGCAAGACGCGACGACCCGATCGACCCCTTGACGGTACTGATTCACCGTGTACGAGGGGTAACCGGTAACCGCAAAAACATTGCCGTGGCGGTCTACGGCCACACCTAGCGGAGCAGTGGCGCTGTAAGTGAACGACGGCGAAGTCGCTCCGGTCGCGTATTCGGCGACGTCGCCATACGAACTCGTTTGATTCGTAACGTAAAGGTTGCCACGGCTGTCTACCGTTTCAGCCTGCGGATTCGAAATTCCATCAGTTATCGTGCCGAGCTGGCGGTAATAGGTATTGGAGAGAATTTGCACTTCATTTGAGGCCGAGTTTAGGACGTAGAGCGCCCTCTTGTACGATGCTTTGTCGTGTTTCACACGTATCAGGACCGTACTTCCCGCCCCGCCCGCCACGGATTGCGATGCCTGATTTGCGAGAGAAGGCGCAGGGGTTGCGTTCGTACCGGCGCATCCGGCAACGGCTAAACCGACAAAGACTGCTAGCGCGCGAAAAGGCCTAATTTGCCCTCCAAAAACGAGCAATTTAAAACGCCCTGGAGCGAAGTAGAAACCTCACTAAGTGCGTGTTCTTTCCACTTCTAGCGATTAGGCCTGCGCTCCCCTTTAGGGTGCGCATCCCATTGGCTGCTTGCTCGTATTCGTCGCTGTCGTCTTCGCTGTCGGCGAACCTCGGTGAAGTGCTACTTAATGCTCGAATGGCACTTCTCCACGCAAGCCTGTCAACTCAAGTTCTTGCTTCTCGGAAGCCTGATCCAACGGCCTAGCTGTAGAAGGCAAGGTCAAGCGCTAACCCGGAGCAATCCTAACGTGGTCGCGGGCACCAAATGGCCACCGTGACGGGTTAGCCGCTCAAAAAGTCCGTAAAATAAGAATAATACTTATTGGGATGGCCGGGAGTCGAACCCACGCTCGGGGATTCCAGCCGATCCCGTCCGTTACCGAAAAGTGTTATTCTTTCAGGCTTTTCCGCCGCACCGTTCCCGAGCCATCCCTTCGCCATGCCGACCATTTCCGACCCGTCCGTGACAAAATGTGACATGAAGCGCGCACTCATTGACCATTCGCTTTGGGCGACCGGCACGAGTTCCGGCGCCCGGAAAAGCTTAGATCGCTAGGGCTTGCGCTACGGCTTGATCTTCGCTCCAGGCAGCGCCTTCGGCCGTGAGCTTTGCAAGCTGGTCCTCGCCGAGCGCGTCGCGCAGTGCGGCGAGCATCTTGTCGTACTCTTGCCGTTCGGTGTACTGGCGCAACGCCTCGATGGCGTCCAAACGCGCATCAACGTAGCCTAAAAGCCGCGCAGCGCCGACCCGATTGCCGCGCAAATGCTCCGCATCGTCGGCCGGGCGTATCGCAGCGATCGCCGCGACATGCTGCAGACCCCATAAGATGCCAGCCTCCCATTGCGTGGCGCGTGCGGCTGCAAGCCCATCTCGGGCGGAAACGCAAGCATCTTCGTAGCGTTCCAGCGCAATTAGATATGCCGCAATGTTGCACAGCGAAATCGCTGCGCCGAGTTTGTGATTGAACGTGCGATAGGTTGCGAGCGCCTCGTTTTCCAGCCGTAGCGCCTCGGCGGCATTGCCCTCGTGAAACTCCGCTTCGGCGAGATTTCCCGCAATGTGCGAACACACGCGCTCTGCGCCGACCGAGCGGAACATCGCTAATGCCTCCGCAAACAGCGGCCGCGCTCCAGGCACGTCGCCGGCGTGGCTGCGCGCGATCGCGAGGCTCTGCAAAACGTCTCCGATAACGCTGGGCAGGCCAAGTGCTCTGGCCTCCTTCACGGCCTGGGTTAGCGCCACTTCGCCCTCCTCGGTCTTCCCGAGATCGACGAGGGCACGTCCGACTAGATGTCGCGCCTGTGCAACGCGCAAGGGCACGCTGAGTTCCGTATAGAGCGCAAGCGCGCGTTCTGCCCGCTCGCGCGCCGTGTTCCGTTGAGCAAGCGCTGTCGCGATCGCCGCTTCAGCTAGGTCGAGTGCAGCTGCCACTGACTCGGGCGTTTGCACAGAGGACAACTCGCGTGCAGACCGGATGCGCCGCTGTCCTTCCGCCGCGGCAAACCGCGTCCACGCGGGTCGAAGCGCGGCAGTCAGCCGTTGACCGAGCAGGACATCGCCCTGTGCTCCGAACGCCCAGCGCAGCGCTGCGCGGAAGTTCTCCAGTTCTGGCTCGGCCCGGCGCAGCCATATGTCTTCGCGTGTCGTTTCAAAGATTCCATCGAGGTCTTCGCCAAGCGCCAGGTACGCAACCGCGTGCGCTCGCGCAACGGCGGCGTCCTCTTCGGCCGCGGCAAGGCATTCGCGCGCATACTGTCGCGTTGATTCCAAGAGCCTGTAACGCATTCCGCTGCCCGTTATCTCGGCCTGCACTAACGACTTGTCGACAAGCGCTGAGAGCAGGTCGAGAATCTCGCACTGCTCGATCGCATCCTCTGACGCTTCCCCGTCGGCACAAACGGCGGCGGCAATTTCGAGCGTCCATCCACCGGCGAAGATCGCCAGCCGCCGGAACAACGTCTGCTCCTTGGGGGACAGCAGATCGTAGCTCCAACCGATCAGCGCCCGCATCGTCTGCTGACGCGGCAGCGCAGTGCGGCTCCCACCGGTAAGCACGCGAAAACGCTCGTCGAGTTTCTGGGCAAGGTGTCGCGGCGTCAACACCTTTACTCGGGCCGCCGCCAGTTCAATCGCCAGCGCGATGCCGTCGAGGCGTCGGCAGATCTCCGCAACGATCGGCGCGCTCTCGTCGGTCAGCCCAAACTTCGCATCCGAGGCCGCGGCGCGCTGCACAAAGAGCGCGATGGCGCCGTAGCCTAACGCGTCGGCGACCGCGAGCGTATCGCTTTGCGGCGGAAACGCTAGCGACGGCAAGCGATAAACGTACTCGCCGTCGATGCGCAGAGGTTCGCGGCTGGTCGCCAGTAACCGTACGTCGTGGCACGCGCGCATTATTGCGTCGGCGATCCTTGCGACCTCATCGATCACGTGCTCGCAGTTGTCGAGTATTAAAAGCAGACGCTTATCCTTGAGATAGTGCAGCAGCGTCCCGAGCACTGAGCGATCCGGCTGCTCGCGCAAACCCAGGGTCGACGCGATCGTACTGGCGACCAAACCAGCATCGCTCGCCGACGCCAGCTCCACAAGCCACACGCCGTCGCCCGAAACGTCGAGCGAGTCCGCACCCGCTTGCAGCGCGACGCGCGTCTTGCCAACTCCGCCGGTGCCTACGAGCGTCACCAACGCATGCTTGTGTATCAGCGGCTCGATCTCGGCCAGCACTTCGTCGCGGCCGATGAGCGGCGTAAGCTGACGGGGCAGGTTGCTCCAACACGATTCGAGCGAACGCAGCGGTGGGAATGTCTCGGCTAAACCCGGAGCGACAAGCTGCCAAACGTGCTCCGGCTCGGCGAGATCCGCAAGCCGGTGCTCGCCCAAATCGTACAACTGCGCGCGCTCGGGCATCAAATCGCGCAACAACAATGCGGTTGCTCCGGATAAGACGACTTGGCCGCCGTGCGCCGTCGCTAACAGCCGCGCGACTCGGTTCACGACCGGGCCAAAATAGTCGCCATCGCGCTCGTGGGTCACGCCGCTATGCATCGCCATGCGAACGTGCAGCCCACCGATTGCCCTCCAACCCTCGACTCCGAAAACGCATTGCGCATCGATTGCGGCCGCAACGGCATCCGCCGCACGCCAGAACGTTGCGCAAAAGGCATCCCCGACCGTCTTGAACACATGACCGCCGTGGCTTTCGATCACGCCGTGCAGCAGTTCGTCGTGGCGGCGCAACGCCTGCGCCATTGCCTCGCCCCGCTCTTCCCAACGCTGCGTGCTTCCCTCGATGTCGGTGAAGAGCAGCGTTACCGTCCCCGTCGGAATTGGAGCCGCCAGCGCCATCCCTGATAGTTCAAAATCTACGCCGAGCGCGCCTTGTCCCGTGCTGGCGCAAAGGCGGCTATGGCAAATGCGACCGTTCTCGTTGCGTAAGGACCAATAAACGAGGCGGAATTCTTGGGATGGCCGGGAGTCGAACCCGGACGTCCTTTCGGACTGCAGATTTTCGCACCACTATGGCTTTAGCCACCGCAACGTTTGCGTTTGTGGTCCGGACTGTGCCTTGACCCTATGAGATCGATCTCACGTAGGTCGCGCCCGTCCAGTCTCTACACCTTCTCCGCGCAAGCGGAGCTTGGCTCGGCATCGTCACGTCGCGATGACAGAGAGTTCGCCGACTTTGAGCGCATCCCGCAACGGGTTTCCCTCGCTACGGCTCAACGGACCGTGTCAAGTCTGCTGTGTCTGCCTGTTCCACCACCATCCCAAACTGGAAATTCCCGACCCACTTACTGCTGATAATGCTCTACGACTTCTTCGCTGCGCACCTCGGCGACATCGGGGTCTTGGCCGGCGTCGCGGCGGGCGCGGCGCTGCCGCAGGAGATCCCAATATTGGTCGAGCCGTACGGAGATCTCATCGAGGCGCTTGCGGTCGTCTTTGGTCAATTTGGATACGTCGCCGTGCTCGAGCAGGCGATGCTCTTCGGTAACGAGACCCTCGATGTGCTCGTGTATTTGCGTATCGTTCATGTACGAAATCTCCCACGGGTCTCCGAGGCCTTAGTGTAGGCGACTTGAGGTTGTCCTGCCGATGCGTCGCGCTCCTGCAACAAGATGCCGAGCGGCAAATCCGACGATGTCGCGACGGCTTTGTCGGAGCCGAGGATCTCCATCGCGGTCTCGATCACGATGATTCCACCTGGAAGGATGTCGGCACGTTGCGGCTTCATCCCCTCGACCTTCTTGCGTTCCTCGAGCGGCATCGCCAGCAACCGTTCCAGCGTGCGTTGCAGATCCTCGCGGGTCAAATCGCAGGAATGGATCGGCGTTCGGCGACCTCGCACGATCCCGGCGATCGTGGTCGCGGTCCCGCCGACCAACGCTAGCCGTTCGACGGCCGCGCACTCCGTTAAAGGTTCGAGCGCCTTGCGAGCCATTGCGCGGGCACGCTCGACGGCGGCCTCTTCGACAGCTCCACCACGGCCGGCTAACTCAGGCACGGCCTCGGTAACCCGCACGGCGCCGATCTCACAGGTGATCAGTTTTTCCGGTTCCGTCGAAGTGCCCGTGGCATACTCCGTGCTGCCGCCGCCCGCATCGAGCACGCCCACACGTTCGCCGCGCAACTCCCCGAGCACGGTGAGCGCTCCTCGATAGGAGGCCTCCGCTTCTTCCTCTCCTGAAAGGATGCGCAGCGGAGTGCCCAGCAGGGCTTGGACTTTCTGTGAGAACTCGTCACCGTTCTCCGCCCGTCGGAGTGCGCTGGTCGCCACCGCGAAAAGCCTGATATAGTGACCCTTCACCTCGCGTTGAAACTGTCCGATCGCTTCGAGCGTTCGCTGCATCGGCTCGTCGCCGAGTCGCCCCTGCTCGCCCAAACCCTCACCGAGCCGCGTGCCGACGGAGCGAGCGGTTTGCGTGCGGGGAATCGCCGGAGCGACGTCGGCCAGCAGCAGCCGAGTCGAGTTCGTGCCGACCGAAACGATGGCGAATCGTTTACTCACTCGCTCACCACCCCCGGGAAGTTACGGAAGCTGCTTAGCTGCAAAGTACGCCGCCCGCCGTTTCTTCTGTAAGAAATGGCGCTCGGCCGCCGGCATCACATCGGCCGGCTCCCATTCCTGAGTGCTTTTGAGATACGCAGCGATATGCTCTTCGAGCTCTTCGTCGCGAATTTGCGGGGCGAGCGAAACCGAGCAGCGCCGGCCGTCTTGACGAACTTCGAATGCTAGGCGCTTGCGCGCAAAGAGCGACCGCTGATACTGATCGCGATGCTCCGCTACGTCGGATGCGCTCGCGGTTGCAAGCTCCCCTCCCTCGAGACGGACCGTCGCGCCGTAGGTATTGAGGTTGATGACGACTCCTTTAAGCGTATCGCTCACGGCGATGCAGCGGGTTGGGGTGATACGAAGATGAGGGCCTCATTTGGCCGCACGAGGCGCAAGCGATCGTGGATCTCCGGAATGGCACCTTCCGGATCGCGAAGGCGGCGTACCTCTCGTTCTTGTTCGTCGCGTTGCCGTCGCAGCGACCCGATGTCCGCTCGGATTGCCGAGAGCTGGCGCGACGCCGCAACGTCTTCACCGATCGCGCGCGCATACTGAACGGCGACGAGCACGACCGCGAGTAGGACGACCGCGGCCGCCAGCAGACGGCTGGCGGCACGGAGGATAGGGCGGGCGCGTTTCAGCGCGCCGTTCGAACGGGTTCTAGACCTTCTGCCTGCCATTCTCCCAATCGACGGTATTTTCGATGTCGATGGTCCGAGAGCATCTCCGGCGTCAGAGCTGCCAGGGGTGAAAGTGCCGCTTCGACGGCGTCGAGCGTCCGCGTCACAACGTCGCGCGCATTGCGGTGCGCCCCACCCAGCGGCTCGGGGAGTATCTGGTCCACGATACCGAACCGGTACAAATCATCTGCCGTTAACTTCAAGTGGGCCGCCGCTTCTTCCGCTTTGCTCGCATCCGACCACAAGATTGCGGCGCAGCCCTCGGGCGACGCAACCGAATACGTGCTGTGCTCGAGCATGATGACGAAATCGGCAATCGCGAGTGCGAGCGCGCCGCCCGAGCCGCCCTCTCCAACGATCGTGGCCACGATCGGAACCGTCGCCGTCGAAAAGGCCTGCAGGCACATGGCGATCGCCTCCGACTGCGCGTGCTCCTCGGAGCTGATTCCGGGATCGGCGCCCTTGGTATCGACGAAGGTCACGATAGGCAGCTGCAATCGCGATGCGAGCCGCGCGAGACGCGTCGCTTTGCGGTAACCTTCCGGCGCCGGCATCCCAAAGTTGCGGTGCAAATTTTCCTTTGTATCGCGCCCACGTTGCTGGCCCAGGATCATGACATTGCGCGCTCGCAGGGTCCCCAAACCGCCCACGATGGAGGGGTCGTCGCGGAAATGACGATCGCCGTGCAGCTCGTCGAATCGATCGAAACGCGCAATATAGTCCAGCGACGTCGGCCGGTTGGGATGGCGCGCCATATGCACCTTCTCCCAGGGCGAGAGCGTTCCGAATAGCTCCCGTAGGATCAGCTGATACTTCTCCTCCAGCGCGGCGATCTCGCTTGACATGTCGAGCGGCTGCGCGGCCGACGCCTCGCGCAACTCGGCGATGCGACGTTCCAACTCGACCAAGCTTCTTTCGCGCTCCACGATGAGATTGTTACTCATGAGTCGCGTACTCCAGCAGGCGAACCAGAGTGCCTTTGAGATCCGCGCGCTCGACCACCATATCGATCGCGCCCTTCTCCAACAAGAACTCGGCAGTTTGAAACTGGTCGGGCAGGCGTTGGCGGATCGTCTGCTCGATGACCCGCCGGCCCGCAAAGCCGATCATCGCTTTGGACTCGGCGACGATTACGTCGGCTTGAAAGGCAAAGGAGGCGGAGACGCCGCCGCTGGTCGGATCGGTCAGCACGACGACGTAAAAGTTGCCCTCCGCCATGAAGCGCGAAACCGCCGCCGTCGTCTTCGCGAGCTGCATGAGCGCGAGCATGCCCTCTTCCATACGTGCGCCGCCAGAAGCGGCGAAGATAATGCAGGGGACGTGCTCCCGCCGCGCTTCCTCGAGCAGCAGCGTAATTCGCTCACCGGTCACTTGCCCCATCGTGCCGCCGCGAAAATGGAAGTCCATCACGCCCAGTGCAATGCGGCGACCTCCTAGGGAGCCAAGGCCGCAGACGACGGATTCGGAAAGGCCGCTGCGTTCACGGTCGCTTTTGAGCTTCGCGGGATAGGATCTGCGGTCGGACCAATCCAGCGGGTCGCCGGGTAATACGTCGGCGCCCAACTCGGTAAACTCACCGTCGACGATCGACGCAATGCGATCGTACGCTTTCATGCGAAAGTGATAATCGCAGCGAGTACACACAAAAAGATTTGCAGCCAAGTCGCGCCGGTAGAGCACCTCGCCGCACTTCGGACACTTGGTCCACATCGCACCATCCGTGGCTTGAGCCTCTTTGGTGCGGCGGCCTGCCAGCCACTCGGGCCTCGGCACTATGCGACGCGCTCCTTCGCACGCTTCGGACGAAGCCAAGCCGAATAGAGCTTGCCGAGCTGTTTGAGATAGTTAAGGATTTCTCGTTCGTTGAGTTTCGATTCACCGGCAACGCGGTCGGTAAAGACGTATGGAACCTCGATCGCCTTTCCATAATGCGCTTTGGCAATGACTTCGAGTCCGATCTTGAACCCGATCGGGTCTAACGCTACGCCGGATAGAGCCTCGCGCTGAACCAAAAAGAAACCGCTGGTTACGTCCTTGACGTTCGTGAGCGGCCGGGCCAGCCAACACGCAACACGCGATGCGATGATGCGTCGCTTGGGCCAGTTGGCAATCCCGCCACCCGGTACGTAGCGGCTGCCGATCGCCAACCCATAGACCCCCGATTCGAGCGCTTGCACCATCTTCGGCAAAGCGTTGACGTCGTGGCTAAAGTCTGCGTCCATTGCTCCAAGCACGGTTGACTCGCCGCGCGCCATCGCCCAACCGTCAATCACGGCGCTGGAGAGTCCCAACTTGCCGCTGCGGTGCAAGCAGCGCACGGGCAACTCTCGAGCTAGCCGCTCGACGACGGCGCCGGTGCCATCCGGCGAGTTGTCGTCGACGACAATGATCTCTCCATCGAGCCCATTGACGTCGAAGGTAGCCCCGAGCGCTCGGAGGAGCTTTTCGATGCCGGCGGCCTCGTTGTAGGTCGGAATAACGATTGTAAATGGGAGTGCCATGCGCAATCAGTGTTTTTACGACGTGACGGCGCCAATCACCGCCAACAGTACGAGAGCGGCCGTATCCGTGCGGAGAACGCGTGGACCGAGCCAGAGCATTGCGGCCCCGCGACTCTCGGCGAGCTCCGCTTCGGCGTGCGTGAAACCGCCCTCCGGGCCGACGACCAGCAGTACCCGGCCGGAGGCCGGCAGTGCCTCGGTCAGTCGCGCATGCAACGGGCCCGGCGTAGCGAGCTCCCATGCGAAGAGCACGGCGCCGTACTCGCTAAATCGCTCCAAAAGCACCCCAAACGGTATCGGATCGAGGACCGAAGGAACACTTTTGCGCCCGCACTGCTGGGCCGCGCTGCGAGCAATGCGCTGCCAGCGCGCCGCTTTCTCGGCGCCGACGTCCCGGCTAACGCTGCGCTCGCAATAGAACGGAAGGAACGTCTCGACGCCCAGCTCGCTGCCCTTCTCGATGACGAAGTCCATTCGGCGCCCTTTGGGGACGGCTTGTGCGACATCAATCCGCAGTGCAGTGGAGGATGCGCGATCGTCGAAAATCTCCTCCTCGATGTTTGCGCGTACGACTCGCCCCACAGCGGCGATCGCCGCGGTAAACGTCCGCGCCGCCGAGTCGATCACCACGACGTGATCGCCGATGCTTAAACGCAGGACGTGTGCAATCTTGTGGGCGTCGGTACCGCCGATCTCGACGATCCCGCCAGTTTCCTTCGCGCCCTCGACGAAGAATCGGCGCGCCGCAATCACTCGGGGCGGAACGCGTCCTTCACGCGGTCGAAAAAACTTCGATCGTCGATCTCGTCGCCCCCGGCAAGTGCGTAGGCATCGAGCGCATCGCGTTGACGCTTGTTCATCTTCGTCGGAACCACGACGTGAACGGTTACATGATGATCTCCGCGCTGGGCGCCGCGCACGGTTGGCATGCCCAATCCTCGGAGCCGCAACGTCGTGCCGGACTGCGTTCCAGGAGGAATCGTGACGTCGACGGGTCCGCCGAGCGCAGGCACGTCAATCGAAGCACCCAACGCGGCAGCCGGAAAACTCACCGGCACGTCCACGAACGTGTCTCGACCTTCGCGACGGAAGAGCGAATGCGGTGAGAGGATCAAATAAACGTAGAGATCGCCGGTTGGGCCGCCGCGTGTCCCGCCTTCACCGCTGCCAGCAATGCGAATCCTCGAACCATCGTCGACTCCGGCCGGGATTTTGACGGTCAAACGCGTCTCTGTTTCTCGAGCGCCTCGCCCAGCGCACGGCTCGCAGGGGTGCGCGGTGACGTGCCCCTCTCCCCGGCAGTGCGCGCAGACCGTTTGCGTGACCATTTGCCCCAGCGGGCTCTGACGCGTCATGCGCACCGTTCCGCTGCCGCTGCAGCGCTCGCACGGCGTGACGATCGTCCCAGGCTTAGCGCCCGTTCCTTTGCACGCCTCGCACTGCGCCAGCCGATCGAAAACGATCTCTTTGGTCGTACCTGCGAATGCTTCTTCGAGCGTGATCTCGAGGTCGTAGCGAAGATCCGCACCGCGTTGCGGGCCTTGGCGCCGCGGTTGCGCGCCACGAACCCCGCCAAAGAACATATCGAAGATGTCGCCGAATCCGGTTCCGAAGCCGAGATCGCCCGGGCCGGTCGAAGCACCGTTGCCGACGGAGCCGTAGCGATCGTATTGCGCCCGTTTGTTCGGGTCGGAGAGCACTTCGTAGGCTTCGTTGATCTCTTTGAAGCGATGCTCGGCTTTCGACTTATCGGCGGCGACGTCGGGGTGATGCCGGCGCGCGAGTGCGCGATAAGCTCGTTTGATCTCCTCCCCCGAAGCGTCGCGACCGACGCCGAGGATCTCGTAATAGTCCGTGACCGACATTTTAAGAAGTTGGCAGGTGATCCACGTCGGAGAGGCGCTGGCTCAACGATTCGGCGGTACCGGAAGCAAGTGCCAACAATCGCGCATACGGCATGCGGCGGGGACCGAGGATTGAGAGCATTCCGTACGCGTGAGATCCGAAATGATAGGGCACGGTTACGATGGAGAGGTCCGCGAGCTCTTCGCTGCCCAGCTCGTGACCGATCTTGACGCTTACGGTGTCGGCAATCATCGCATCTGCGACAATTTGGTAGAGCGTCTTCTGCTCTTCCACGATGCGCAGGATGGAGCGAAGCTTTCGAAGATCCTGAAACTCCGGCTGATCGAGGAGGTTTTGCGCGCCGGCGGCCGCGATGTTGGGCTGTTCGTTCGACCGCGCCGAAAGGCAAGCGGTCACGACGGCACCGCGTAGATCCTCCGAAACGCCCACGTCGTGCGCGGCGCGCGCTATTTCGCTCTCCGTGACCTCACGAAGCGGACGGTTTGCAAGGCGCGCATTGAGCGCGTTGGAGAAACGAGTCAGGTCGTCGGGTTGTACCTCCGCTCCCACTTCAAATAGGCTCTGAGCGGCGACGCCGAGCGACGTTACCACGATTGCAACTCCGGTGTGCGGTGAGAGCCAAATCAGTTGGATATGCTTGAAGCTTTGCGTCTCTTGCTGCGGCTTGGTCACGAACGCTAAGTTATTCGAAAGGCGCCCGAGCAGTCGCGTGGTGTGATCGATAATTTCGTCGAGCTCGCGAGTCGCATCGCTAAGCTCGTCGCGTATGCGCCGGCGGTCGTCGCCGGTGAGCTCTTCGGGCTGCATCAGCCGGTCAACATAGGTCCGGTAACCGGCATCGGAGGGAATCCGGCCGGCCGACGTATGCGGCTGGACGAGGTAGCCGGCCGCTTCAAGCTCGGCCATCTCGTTGCGTACGGTCGCGGAGCTGATCCCAAGATTGTATTTCTGGGTCAGCGCCAGGGAACCGACGGGCTCGGCAGACGCGATGTATTCGTAGACAACCGTGGCTAAAATGTATGCCTTGCGCTTGTCCAGGCCGATGCTCTCTGTCACGCCACCTACTGTAGCACTCCTGCCCCGCGAGTGCTAGCCGTAGCGTTACCTTGGGCCCGGTCGATTGCTTGGAGAAGTTCTTGCCAGCTCAGGCCCCCCACGGAAACGTACGAAACGGCCCCGCTTGGATCGAGCACTAGCGTCACCGGGACCTTCGTGACAGAGTAAATGCGAAAGATTGCGCCCTGCGTGTCTTCCACGAGCGGAATCGAGATATCCCAATGCTCGAGGTAACTCGACGCAACGCCCGGCAGCTCGTCGGAAACGGTCACCACTGCGATGTCCTTGCCGAAGGAGTTTAGAGCACGAACGAAGTCTCGCAGCTCGGCGGTACAAACATCGCACCAGGTCGCCCAAAAATCCACCACAACGACGCGTCCGCGCAGATCCGAAAGATAGGTCGAGCCACGCGCCGTCGCGATCGCGAAGTTCGGCGGAGGCGCGCCATATTGAATCGTTGCGAGTCCCGTTTGCGCGGGGACGGTCAGCGCGGCGAGGACGAGTGCGGCCAGCATTGCAGGTGCCCGTAAGATTCGGCAGGCCTGACCTTGCGGCCCTCGTAAGTCGGTATGCCTATGAGCTCTGCCATCGAGCCGCTCTTTGAGGAACGCCGCCGCTTTCCACCATCGCCGGAGTTTGCATCCCAAGCCAACGCGACGGACGACCTTTATAAGCAAGCAGAGCTCGACTACACCGCTTTTTGGGCCGGTTGGGCGCGCAAGCTGGAGTGGAGCAAGCCCTTCACCGTAACGCTCGAATGGACCGAGCCCTTTGCGAAATGGTTCGGCGACGGCGAGCTCAACGTGTCCGTCAACTGCCTCGACCGTCACGTGCGCTCGGGACGGGGCGATAAGGTCGCCTATTTTTTCGAAGGCGAGCCGGGCGATCGCCGCACGATCACGTATCGCGAACTTCTCGAGGACGTCAACCGATTCGCGAACGGATTGCGCAAGCTAGGAATCGGCAGAGGCGATCGTGTGGCAATCTACATGCCGATGATCCCCGAGCTGCCGGTCGCAATGCTGGCCTGTGCGCGCATCGGCGTCCCTCACTCCGTGATCTTCGGCGGGTTCTCTCCCGAATCGATCGTCGACCGCGTCAACGACGCAAGCTGCGTTGCGCTCATCACCGCCGATTTTGGCTGGCGCCGTGGGAACAAAGTCCCGCTCAAACGTAACTGCGACGTAGCGATGGAGCACACACCGACGATTGCGCACTGCATCGTCGCCCGTCGCGTCGGCGATGACGTCTTCATGCACGAGACGCGCGACATCTGGTGGAGCGAGCTGGTCGCCGGCGAATCGACGGAGTGCGAGCCCGAATCCATGAACGCCGAGGACCTGCTCTTCCTTCTGTATACGAGCGGGACCACTGCCAAGCCGAAGGGGATCAAGCACACGACGGCGGGATACTTGACGCAGACGGCGATGACGCACAAGCTCGTCTTCGATATCAAAGAGGCACGCGATATCTATTGGTGCACGGCCGACATCGGTTGGGTGACGGGACACTCGTACGTCGTGTACGGACCGTTGGCAAACGGTGCGACGAGCGTCATCTACGAAGGCACGCCCGACTTTCCCGATAAGGACCGCTTTTGGGAGATCGTCGAACGGTACGGCGTCACCATCCTCTACACGGCACCGACGGCGATCCGAACTTTCATAAAGTGGGGGACGGAATATCCGGCGCGGCACGATCTTTCGTCGTTGCGGCTGCTGGGCACCGTCGGCGAGCCCATCAATCCCGAAGCCTGGATGTGGTATCGCCAGTGGATCGGTGCGAGCAAGACGCCGATCGTGGATACGTGGTGGCAAACGGAGACGGGCGGCATTATGATCGCACCGCTTCCCGGCCTAACGACCCTGCTGCCCGGGAGTGCGACGCTGCCGTTACCCGGCATCGGCGTCAACATCGTGGACGATCGAGGAGAGAGCGTGCCGCTTGGCGGTGGCGGCTACGTCGTGCTCACGAAGCCGTGGCCCGGCATGCTGCGCGGGATTTGGGGCGACGACGACCGCTACGTACAGACCTATTGGTCGAAGTTTCCCCATCTATACTTTGCCGGCGACGGCGCGCATCGCGATGCGGATGGCAACTACTGGTTCATGGGTCGAATCGACGACGTAATGAACGTCAGCGGGCACCGCATCTCGACGACGGAGGTAGAAAGCGCGCTGGTCGATCATCCGCAGGTCGCCGAGGCGGCGGTCTGCGGGAAGCTCGACGAGATGACGGGGCAAGCCGCGTACGCGTTCGTCTCGCTCAAGGGCGGCATCACCGGGTCGCCGGAGCTTGCGGACGAGCTGCGCGACCACGTCGGCTCGAAGCTGGGCAAGTTCATCCGTCCGAAGTACGTGACGTTCACGCCGGAGCTTCCAAAGACGCGCAGCGGCAAGATCATGCGCCGATTGCTGCGTGATATTGCCGAGGGTCGCACGCTCGGGGACACGACCACCCTGGCGGACTCTTCGATCGTGCACGAGCTTGCCGAGCGCGCCAAGATCGAGGTCGCGCAGGAAGAGTAGCCCGCATTTCATCCGCTTGGAAGCCTGGCGGCGTTCTCTCGAGGAGCGTCGAAATTCGGGGTCTTATGGCACGGGGGACCGGAGACGAGGAGGCTTTGGCGGTAGCATTCGCGGCACACGAGCGTTGGGCGTTCGCGCGGGCGTATCGGGAATACGCGTCGCTGCTCTATTCCGTCGCGTACAACGTCGTGCGCAATAGCGAAGATGCGCAAGACTGCGTCGCTGATGCGATCGCGCGGCTGTGGCGATCGCCTTCGGCGTATTCGTCGGAGCGCGGCTCGGTCCGCAGTTTCTTGGTCGTCTGCGTGCGCAACGAAGCGATTTCAAGGCGGCGTCGCCAGAGCCGTCGGCTTCACTTAGAAGAACGGCTCGCCGCGATGCCGGTGGAACACCAAGAACTCGACGCGGGCGACCCCATCGAGCGCGATCGCGTGCGCAGTGCATTCGCTAAACTTCCCGAAGACCAACGCGCCGCGCTTGCGCTCGCCTTCTACGAAGGAAAAACGCACACGGAGATCGCCTCGGAACTCAAAGCGCCGCTCGGTACGATCAAAAGCCGCATCAGTCTGGGGCTGCGCAAGATCGGCGCCGCTCTTGGACCCGACGGAGTCGACCGATGAACGACGCGCATGCCGGCGAGCGCGCCGCTCTCTATGCGGTGGGCGCGCTCGACGACGCCGACGCCGCCGCGCTGGAAGCCCACCTGCGGGTCTGCGCGGAGTGCGCGAGACTCGTCGGCGAAGCGGAACGAGACGTCGACACCATTGCCTCGCTGCAAACGCGCCGGCGAGCGCCGCAAGAGCTGAACAAGCGCATCGAACGCCTTCTAGCGCCTGCGCCTGCGCGGCGGATGCCATGGCCAGCCTTTGCAGCCGTCGCCGCCGCGTTTCTCGTCGGGGTTCTCCCGTCGGCCTACCTGTGGGAACGAAACCGCGCAATCGAGGATGCGATGTTGTCGCAAAGCGCCGCGGTGGATCGCCTCGTCGCGACCGCGCATCGCACGGCAAGTTTCCGGCCATCGAGCGTTGCGCTCGCGGCCAACGTAATGTACGCCCCCGATGGGTCGTGGTACGTGATCGTGGTGCGAGGGGCACAGCATGCTCTACAGGTTGCATGGATGCACGACGGGGAGCAGACGATGCTGGGCGACGCCGTTCCTCACGGCCGGGTTGCAATGCTCTATTTACCCAAGAGTCATCGTATGGAGCAACTCGCCTTGATGGACGGCCCACGCATGGTTGCGCAGGCGCAGCTTCCCTATTAGCCCGCCTCGGCCGATGAAAAGAACGGCGTAAGGTCGTCCAGATGCTCGATGCGCAACGCCGGAGGCAGCGCCGAGAGAATCCTGGCGCCGTAGCGCGTCGATATGGCGCGCCCGTCGAGCAACGCCATCAGGCCGCGGTCGCTGCCGCTGCGAATCAAACGCCCGAAACCCTGTTTGAGACGGACGGTGGCGGCCGGAACCATGTAGTGCTCGAAGCCGTCGAGACCGCGGGCCTCGAGCGCGCGAATCCGCGCCATAACCAGTGGATCGCTCGGCGAAGGAAAGGGAAGCCGGTCGATGATTACGCACGAAAGCGCATCGCCGACGACGTCGATACCCTCCCAGAACGTCCCGGTTGCAAACAACACTGCGCCGGGCGTTCGTCGAAACCAGTCGATGAGGTGCGAGCGCGGAAGCTGGCCTTGCAGCCGAACCGGAAAGGCGAGACGATCTGCAAGCAGCGCGTAGACCTCCCGCAAGCGCGCGTACGACGTAAAAAGCACGAAGGCTCGTCCGCGCGTTCGGTCGAGACACTCTTCGATGAGAGGTGCGGCGCGGCGCGCAAAATCCGGCGACTTTGGATTGAGTTGCGCGGGCGCGATAAAAAGGCGGGCTTGGCGCGCGTAGTCGAACGGCGACGTGGCGACGAACTCTTGCGCATCGTCGATTCCAAGCGTGCGGCGGATGAAGTCGAAGGATCCGTTGGTCGAAAGCGTCGCGCTGGTCAAGATCACGCTCGGCGTACGCGAGAACAGCGTAGTCCGCAGGAACTCCGCAACCTCGTGAGGCGCACAATGCACCGAATAGCGCGCATCTGAGTCGCTGCGCTCGGCCCAGGCGATTGCCTCAGGTGAGCCGCCTTCGATGCGGTCGACAACCGTCTCGTGCGCCACGACGAGTCGCAGCGTCAAGTCGCGGCGGCGCTCGGCTTCGGCGAGCGTCTCGCCTTCCGGCTTGTGTTTACGCGCATCCGTCCAGTTCGCGAATACCCAGTTCTCCAAACGGTAGAGGCTTTCGCGCACCGCAAACAGCGCGGGCCCCGCTTCTTCGTTTGCAGCAAGTGGATAACGATCGCCGGGAACGCGCGCGAGCGACGATTCCAACTCTCGAACGGCCGCGTCGAACTCGCCGTCGAAGGCAGCCGGCAGCTCGTAGTTTCGGTGGATCTTGCGCAGCATACGCCCGATGCTCGCTCCGGAAAGCATGGCCGTGACGGCATCGGTGGCCCAGCGCTCGCACTGATGCGCTTCATCGAGCACGGCGACGTCGTAGGGCGGTAAGAGGCCGCCTCCGACGGCCAGGTCGAGAAAGAAGAGCGCGTGGTTGACGACGACGACGTCGGCATACTTCGCCTCATCCCGTTTGTTGAAGTAGAAACAATCTCGGAAATGCGGGCAATACTCACCGACGCAGTCGTCGGCATCGGCATCGAGCTGCTCCCATTCACCTCCTGGCAGCACGAACGGCAGCTCCGCACGATCGCCGGTTTGCGTGCGCGCGGCCCATTGCGACACGCGTTGCAGACTCGGCGACGGTGCCAGCGGCCGGTCGTCGCGCATTCGCTCGAACTTCTGCCGGCAGAGATAGTGCGAACGTCCCTTGAGCAGCGTGACCCGCACGGGGATGCCCAGAGCCGCTTCCACCAACGGAATATCTTTTTGAACCAACTGCTCTTGCAAAGCAATTGTCCCCGTGGAGAGCACGACTTTCTTGCCGCTGCGCAGCGCCGGTACGAGATACGCAAGCGATTTCCCGACGCCGGTACCCGCTTCGACGATCGTGTGCATGCTTTCCAAGATGCCGCGCTCCACGAGCTGCGCCATTTGCAGCTGCCCGGTACGCAGTTCGAAGTCGCGAAGATTCCGCGCGAAGGGTCCGTCGGATCCGAAGATCCGATCCAGCGTCATTGCGTCCAATTCTGCCGATCGTGGGGCGATTCGTACTGCGTTTCTAAGGTGCGGCCCGTCGAGCTTTCGACAACGACCGGTGCAACACGCCTCGGAGGATAGTAGATCGCGTAGGTCAGTACGAAGCCGGCCAGGAGCCCTGCAACGTGCGCTTGCCAAGAGATCGCGGGAACCGTAAACGTGATGATGAGATTCAAGACGAGAATTCCAATGTTCGATCGCACCAAGTCCATTCCGGGCTTGCCCAGCTTGAAGCCGATCGCGAAGAGCGCCCCAAAGAGGCCGAAGATCGCTCCGCTCGCGCCCAGCGTCGGCGTCATGGGATTACTAAAGTAGACGACCCCCAAGCCCGAAACGACCAGCGACACCATGTAGACGAGCAGCATGCGCCACGAACCCAACGCGTACTCGATGAAGCGGCCGAGAAACCAGAGCGACAACATGTTGACGCCGATGTGAATCAACCCGCCGTGCATGAAGGCTCCGGTCACGATGCGCCACCATTGCCCATACTGCAACACGGCGGCCGGAATCAAGGCGGCCTTTTCGAGAACGCGCACGGCGCCCGGGCTGTCGAAACTGCCGAGCACGCTGGAGCCCCCAACCGACAACTCCCAAAGAAAAGCGATGAAGTTGACGACGATCAAAAAGCGAGTGATCACGCGATCATGACCGTGCGCGCCAGCTCCAGCGAGATCGCGTGACGCGCTCCCGAAATCTCGATCGTAATCGGGCCTCCCAGCGGCGCCTTGTCGATTACGCGCAGTTTAACGCCGGGGCGCAATCCCACTTGACCGAGATAGCGCAAGATCTCCGGCATCTGCTCGGTCACGCCGGAGACGGTCACGCGCTTCCCGGGCTCGACTTGCGCGAGCGGACTGCCCGTTCGCACCGGCTCCGTGAGATCTTTTGGCGGAATCGGATGGCCATGCGGACAGGTGCGCGGGTCGCCGAGCGCCGTCACGAGATGCTCCTCGACGCGCTCCGTAATGGCGTGCTCGAGGATGCAGGCTTCGGCGTAGACTTCATCCCACGGCATCTTTAGAACGTCGGTGAGCAGGCGCTCCGCCAGCCTGTTGCGCCGCACGACACCGACGGCGACTTCTAGGCCTTTTCGCGTAAGCTTGATGTCGCCGCGTACTTCGTGTTCGACGTATCCATCGGTGACGAGCTTTTTGAGCATGCCCGAAACGCTGGCGGGAGCAACTCCGAGCTCCGTCGCCAGGGCCGACGTCGTCACGCCGGGGCCCTCGCGTTCGAGACGATAGATGGCCTTCATGTACATTTCGAACGATTCGGCAAAGTGAGAGTGCGAGTGTCCGGGCATAGAAGCTCTAACTACTCGATCGCTCGTGAAGTTCCGCGACGGCCTGGTCGAGTTGCGCGCGCATGGCCTGCTTCTCGATGGGCTGTGCAAACGTCGCTTCGATCGCGTTTCGCACGTAGCTTTCGAGTGCGCCCGGCCCCGCCGTGCGTTCGACGAGCTCGTATTCCCGCGAAATCGACGTGTGAAAGAGCGCGGGATCGTCGCTATCGATGGTCACAATGCAGCCCAGTCGATCGAAATCGACGTACGGGTGAGGATGATCGATTAGAACCGCACCGGTGAGCCGATTGGATGTCGGACAGATTTCCAACGGGATGCCACGCGATACAAGTACCTCGACCGTCTTTGGATCATCCAGCGCCCGAATACCGTGACCGATGCGCTCCGCACCCAGCAGTTCGACGGCATCGCGTACGCTCGCGGCTCCGCCGACTTCGCCGGCGTGAGCGACGCAGTGCAACCCTTGCGAGCGCGCGTAGGCGAAGGGCTCGACAAAGAGCCCCGCCGGAAAGCGTACTTCGTCTCCGCCGAGCGAAACGCCGATGACGTCCAGATCGGTCATCGTCGCCATCGCGCGTGCCGTTTCCATTGCCCTAGCTTCGCCAAAGTTGCGAGTGAGGTCCGGCAAGAGTCGGAAGATTGCGCGCGGCCGCGCTCGCCGCAGTTCGTTCACGATCGCTTCCATTGTCGAGCGTATGTCGAGGCTGGGATTGAAGAACGACCAGACCGGCGGCGAAACGAAGAGCTCGCCGTAGATGACGCCCTGTGCCAGCGCATCCTCAACGAACTCGGCCGCCAGCCGCGCGTAGTCGCTCGGCTCTTGCAGCGACCGGCTGACCGCCGCAAAGAGATACAGAAACTCTTGAATGCCCTCGAAGCGATACGGATCCGCCGAGCTCCCATCGTCGTGAACGCTCCCAGTGTCATCCTGGCCTGCCCTTAGCTTGTCGAAGGGTCGAAGGACGGGCCGATACCGCAGCCCAACCCCGTGCCTTGCGGCCAATTCGACGAAGGTCGCCGGGCGCAGGGTTCCTTCAAGATGGCAATGCAGGTGGATCTTCGGAATCCGTTTTGCAAGTGCACTTGGGGCCATGCGCCCGCTTTCGGCGCCGGCAGGGGCAAAACCGGGGTCGTCGTAAGTAAGTCGGTTGCCGCGGGGTGGAGCAGTCCGGTAGCTCGTCGGGCTCATAACCCGAAGGTCGGTGGTTCAAATCCACCCCCCGCAACCAACTCCTATCGGCACATTTCCGGAGGCGCGCACATGGCGGATGAGATCACCACGAGCTTCGCCAGGGATATCCGTCCGATGTTTACCGACATCGACGTCGAGCACATGAAGCGCTTAAACATCGATCTCTCGAGCTACGACGACGTCCAATCCTTTGCCCACGCCATCTACCGAACGGTGAGCAACGGCACGATGCCGCCGCCCGGCACGGGCAAGCAATGGACGCCCGAGATGTGCGAGCGCTTCAAACAGTGGCAGCGCGATAATTGCCCGCCCTAGTTTTTTGCCGCTTATTTGTGGACGGCGCTAATTTCACTTGGGACGGGGGCGTCGTTTTCGATCAAGCCTTCGGATCGAAGATCCGACCAGAACGCGTGCGGAATCTTCGTCTTTAGCGAGGTGTAGTCCGCGAGCACTTGCTGCGGACTCGCGCAGCCGACGACGAGCGCCGCGGCGACGTCGGGCGCGCTGGAGAACTGCAGGGCGGCCGTGCGAAGATCGACACCGTGCCGCGCGGCAACGGCGCCCAACCGCTCACGCTTATCGATCGCCTCAGCGGGAATCTTATAGTTCTCCTTACCGTAATTGAAGCGTGGGCTGCCGCTGATAAAGCCGGCGTTGAGTGACGAGCCGACGACAAACGCCATGCCGAGCTCGCGCGCCTTTGGGAAGACCTGGTGCAGCGCGTTCTCATGATCGATCAATGAATATTGACGCGCCAAGAGGCACACGTTCGCGTCGGCGACGTCCATCAGCTTGAGAATCGGTTCGGGCGAGTTGACGCCGAGCCCCCAGCCTTTGATCACGCCTTCGCCGCGCATCTTGCTCAGCGCCGGAAACGCGCCTTTGCGCGCGATCTCGAACTGCTCTTCCCAGGGTCCCGGCAGCCACGGATTATCCGGGGAGAGGTCATGTACAAAGACGAGGTCGAGCGCGTCGACGCCTAAACGCTGCAGGCTGTCTTCGATCGAGCGCTTGACGCCGTCGGCGGTGTAATCGTAGCGGAGATTGTTGGGCGAAGGGGTGAACGGAAAGTACTCTTTCGCGTTGTTGTCGCGCGATGCGGTGAGTAATTTACCGACCTTCGAAGAGAGGACGTACTCGCCGCGCGTCTGTTTGTGCAAAAACGTGCCTAGACGACGCTCTGCCAGTCCGAGACCGTACCACGGGGAGGTATCGTAATAGCGCACCCCGGCATTCCACGCGGCTTCGATTGTATCGTACGCGTCTTCGTCGGTTACGTAAGCGAACTCATTGCCGAACGGTACGCCGCCGAGACCGAAGGGCTTTCCGCGAAGGATTTCGGACGCGTTCATGCATACGCTTATCCCCCACATGGCGAGAATCCTAACGACCACAATTCTCAGCCTGCTGGCGCTCCTAGCCGGCTGCAGCGGCTACGGTGGGACGGCACCGCCGACGCTCGACGCGGGCACCACCGGCATGAAAGCGCGCCTACTCTTCGCTGACGGGTTCGCCGGCTCGAAGCTCGACAAGTCGAAATGGTTCTGGTGCTATCCGACCGGTAGCCACGACAACTGCACGAACAACCAGCACGGCATCCGGTACCGCGAGCAAGAGCAATACCGCGCATCGCAGCTTGTCGTCGGCGACGGTGTGCTGTCGCTCGTCGCCGTACGGCATTCGGTCAAGCCGCGCTTCCCGTGGACCTCGGGAATGGTGACGACGGGCGGTCCGTTCGAAAATGGTCCGCCGGAACCGACCTTCGCATTCAAGTACGGCTACGCAGAGATGCGCGCAAGGCTGCCGGCCGGGCACGGCTTCTGGCCCGCCTTTTGGCTTTTGCCGGCAAGCGGCTCGTGGCCGCCGGAGATCGACGTTATGGAATGGCAGGGTGCGCAGCCGCGTCGCGATTACATGACCGTCCACTTCTCGGATAAGCATTCCAAGAACGATTCGCTACAGGGCATCTACGACGGCCCGAATCTTTCGCAGGCTTACCACGTCTACGCCATCGACTGGGAGCCCAATACATTGACGTGGTACGTCGATGGCGCCGTCAGATTGCGCGTGACGGAGAAGCAGATCGAAGCGCGCGGCGGCAGGCTTCCGAGCGATCCGATGTACGTGCTGCTGAACCTGGCCGTCGGTGGATGGGTGAGCCCGCCGAACAAACACACGCCGTCGCCGGCTTCGATGAAGATCGACTACGTGCGCGTCTGGGACCGGCGCCCTTAGGTCTTCTCCTTCGCTTCGTCCGCGTGGAACTCGCGCCGAATCTCTTCGATGTTGACCGTCGGCGGCGGAAACTTCATGTCGAACGATTTCAAGGTCTCGACGACAATCTTCGAGACCGCGAGGCTGCGAAACCACTTGCGCTTCGAAGGAATGACGAACCAGGGCGCGTGCGCCGTGCTGGTCTTGGCGAGCACGTCCTCATAGGCTCTCACGTACCGTTCGAAATACGCTCGCTCTTTATAGTCCGCTTCGCTGATCTTCCATTGACGCTTTGGATCGTTCAGCCGCTTCCCGAAGCGCTTGAGCTGATCGTCCGCCGTGATGTGCAGGTAGAATTTGAGAATCGTCGTTCCCGCCAGCGCGAGATTTCGCTCGAACTCATTGATGAGCTCGAAGCGCTTCGACCAGACGGATTCAGGAACGAGATCGTGCACCCGCACGATCAGCACGTCCTCGTAGTGCGAGCGATTAAAGATCACGAGCTCGCCCCGAAGAGGTGCGTGGACGTGCGCGCGCCAGAGGAAATCGTGATCCGCCTCTTCCCGGGATGGTTCCTTGAACGCGTGTACCCTTGCGCCTTGCGGGTCGAGCGCGCCGAAAACGTGACGGATGGTACCATCTTTCCCCGACGCATCCATCCCTTGAAGCACGATGAGCAGCGAACGCTGGTGCTCGGCGTACAGGAGGTATTGCAAATCGCCGAGCCGGCGACCGTCACGCTTCATTTCGCCCGCCGCCGTGGCCTTGTGTTTGTGTTTTTCCGTAAAGCCGGAGTCGATCTCCGAGAGCGCTATCCGGCTCTCGGGGCGAACCTCGAAGAGCTTGCGATAGCTCATGGCCTCATTTGAGCAAGCCGGTCTCGCGCCCAACCTTTTCAAAGGCCGCCAGCGCACGATCCATCTCGTCTTTCGTCAGCGCCGCGCTGATCTGCACGCGAATCCGCGCCGTTCCTTCCGGAACGACCGGGTAGCCGAAGCCCGTAACGAAGACGCCGGCTTTCAAAAGCTTGTCGCTGACGGCGATGGCAAACGCCGTCTCGCCGACGATGATCGGAACGATCGCGCTCTCGCTCTCGAGCGGTTTGTAACCCATGCGGTTGAGCGCGTCCCGAAAGTATCGGGTGTTTTCACGCAGTTTCCCGACCAGCTCGGGATGCGCCTCGAGATACTCGATCGCGGCCAGCGAACTGCAGGCAACCGTCGCCGGCAGCGCGTTGGAGAAAAGCTGGGGCCGAGAACGCTGAATGAGCGTGTCGATTAAAGCGGCGCTCCCAGCGACAAAGCCGCCGGCCGCGCCGCCGAGTGCCTTTCCGAGGGTTCCCGTAATAACGTCGACTTGCCCCGTCAAGCCGTAATGCTCGATGGTGCCGCGTCCGGTCTTTCCCATGACGCCGGTACCGTGGGAATCGTCGACGATGCTAATGGCGCCGTACTTTCGCGCGAGCTCGACGATCTCGGGCAGCTTGGCGAGATCGCCTTCCATCGAGAAGACGCCGTCGGTCACGATGACGATTGGAAAGCAATCCGCGACGCTGTGCAGCTTCTCTTCCAGCTCGCGCATGTTGCTGTGTTTGAAGCGTTCGCGCCGAGCTTTTGACGCCAGCCGGACGCCGTCGATAATCGACGCGTGGTTGAGCTCGTCGGAGATAATCGCCGCCCCCGCATCGCAGATCGTCGCAAACAATCCGGTATTCGCATTCCAACAAGAGACGTACGAAAGAGACGCCTGCGTTCCTAGAAATTCCGCGATACGCTCCTCGAGCTCGCGGTGGATGGAAAAGGTGCCACAGATGAAGCGCACGGATGCGGTTCCAGCGCCGTATTGGTCGAGCCCGCGCTTGCCTGCCTCGACGACTTCGGGAAGGTCGGCGAGCCCCAAGTAGTTGTTGCTCGAGAGCACGATGACGTCGCCGGCCTCTTCCATATGGACTTCCGCCGCCATCGGGGTCGTCAGATGACGCAGATGCTTGTAGGTGCCGGCCTTTTTGAGGGCATCCAGATCGGTCTGCAGCTTCTCTTCGAACGCCTGATTCATGAGTTTGAACTCGCTCCTTTGAAATCGAGAACGATCTTGGCGGCCTCGCCTTTGCGCATCAACTCGAAGGCCCGATCGAACTCGCGATATGGAAGAACGTGCGTAATGATCGACTTCAAATCGACGCGGCCGCTCTTCACCAGCGCCTCGGTTTGATACCAGGTTTCGAACATGCGTCTGCCGTTGATGCCGAGCACGGTCAGGCCCTTGAAGATAATGCGCTCTGCGAGATTGAGATTGACCGTATCGGACGGAATGCCGAGAAGCGCGGCGGTTCCACCGTTGCGCACGAGTTGGAGGCCCAAGTCGATTGCGGCGCCGCTTCCGGACATCTCGAGCAAGACGTCGACGCCATCGCCCCGCGTTCGGCGCTTGATTTCGTCGACGAGGTCGGAGCGGCTCGAAAGAAACGTCGCATCCGCACCGAGCCGTTGTGCGAGTTCGAGTTTCGCGGGATTGACGTCGATCGCGTAGACGAAGCTCGCTCCGGCGGCACGCGCGACCGGTATCGCCATGAGCCCGATCGACCCGACGCCGGTGATAGCGACACTCTTAACGCTTACGCCGGCAGCCATGACCGTATGCACGGCGTTCCCGAGGGGATCGAAGATGGCGGCGTATTCGTCCGGAATCGCCGGATCGAGCCGCCAGACGTTGTACTCCGGGATCGAAATATATTCGGCGAATGCCCCGTCGCGATCGACCCCGATGATTTTCACTCGCTCGCAGATATGAGCGTTGCCCGTCCGGCAGAGGAGGCAGGTGAGATCGGCGATATGTCCTTCCGCCGAGACGCGCTCGCCGACGCGAACCGAGCGCACCGCATCGCCGACCGCGGCGACCGTTCCCATGAACTCGTGTCCGACGACGATTGGCGGCTTGACGCGGTGCTGCGCCCACGCATCCCACGAATAGATGTGGTAATCGGTTCCACAAAGGCCGGCCTTCTCGACGTGAATTAGCACGTCGGTCGGGCCGATCGAGGGTATGGGCACCTCAGCCAAGCGAAAACCGGGCCCAGCGCCCGGTTTGACCAGCGCCATCATTGTCGAAGCCATGACGGCGCTGGTATTTCACTCGAACGCGCGGGAACCCCCGCGCGCAAACCGGCTACGTTCCCTAGCTCACGCGCTCGTCGGTGAAGATGGCTAGGTCCCGAGGCGTGATAAAAACCTCCTCGTCTTTGCGTAGCCCTAGGGCGGCAAAGCGATCCTGGGGGATCTCGACGTGGACGCGCGCTCCCCATTCGGTCAGCGCTTCGATCTTTACCACGGGACCGGCGGCATTGATATGCGTGGTCCTGGCGCGCAATGAGTTCGGCCCGACCGGCTGGCGGCCGATCTCCAGCGCGTGCGGGCGAACGAAGAGCAAGTGGCCCGTGGCCTCCCTATCGATGCGCGCCGTTCCATTGTCGACGCGCCCGTGAAACAGGTTGACGTTCCCCAAGAAGTTGTAGACGAACGAGCTAGCGGGGTTGTGATAGACCTCGTCGGGTGTGCCGACCTGTTCGATCTTGCCGGCATTCATCACGGCGATTTGGTCGGCCACCTCGAGCGCCTCGTCTTGATCGTGCGTCACAAAGACGCTCGTGACCCCCACTTCGTCGTGAAGCTCGCGCAGCCAACGCCGCAACTCCTGACGGACTTTAGCGTCGAGCGCGCCGAACGGTTCGTCCAGCAGGAGAACGCTCGGCTCCACGGCAAGCGCCCGGGCCAAAGCGACGCGTTGCCGCTGGCCGCCGGAAAGCTGGGCGGGATAACGCCCCGCCTGATTGCGTAGTTGGATAAGATCGAGCAGTTGCCCAACGCGCGTCGCTATTTCGGCGCGTGAAGGGCGCGACCGGCGCGGACGAACGCGCAAGCCGAACGCGATGTTCTCGAGAACCGTCATGTGTCGAAATAACGCGTAATGTTGGAAGACGAATCCCACCCGGCGTTCGCGCGCCGTTCGGTCGCTGATGTCGCGACCGTCGAACTGCACCTCGCCCGAATCGGCGCTCTCGAGCCCCGCGATTATGCGCAGCAGCGTGGTCTTCCCCGAGCCCGAGGGGCCCAGTAGCGCGACGAGCTTCCCCTGCGGTATCTCCAAGCTAACGTTATCGAGCGCGGTGAAGCTCCCGAACGTTTTCCTAACGTTGCGAACTGCGATGCTCACGGTGACGACCTTTCTATCGCCGCCACTCGCCACTCCACGACGCTCTTGACGACTAATGTCGCCAGCGCCAACAGCGCTAGGAGCGACGCGACGGCAAAGGCCGGCACGAACTGGTAATCGTTGTACAGGACTTCGATTTGCAGCGGCATCGTGTTCGTCAGCCCGCGAATGTGGCCCGAAACTACCGACACGGCGCCGAACTCTCCCATCGCGCGCGCGTTGCAGAGTATGACGCCATAGAGCAGCGCCCATTTCATGTTGGGCAGGGTGACCTTCAGGAATGTCTGCCAGCCATTGGCACCCAAGGTCAACGCAGCCTCTTCTTCGTCGTTGCCCTGCGACGCGATCGTCGGAAGCAGCTCGCGCGCCACGAAAGGAAACGTGACGAAGATCGTCGCCAGCACGATCCCCGGAACGGCAAAAATTATCTGCACGTTATGGGCTGCCAGCCATCCCCCGAACCATCCTTGGCTGCCGAAGAGCAGCACGTAGGTTAGACCAGCCACAACCGGCGAGATCGAAAACGGCAGATCGATCAGCGCGATCAAAAAACTTTTCCCGAAGAACTCGAACTTGCCGATCGCCCAGGCTGCTGCGACCCCGAAGACGACGTTGCACGGGACGGCGATGATGGCGGCAAGCAATGTCAAACGAATCGCGCTGAGTGTATCGGGATCGTGAAAGCTTGCAGCATACGCGGCAACTCCTTGACCGAACGCGGCAGCGAAGACGCAGCCCAACGGCACGAGAAGAAACGCCCCCAGGAAAAGGACCGACGTCCCGATCAGAAGCCGCCTGACGAAGGCCGACTCGGTGACGGCCGGCGCCAGGCTCGCCGGTAAGGCGTTAACCACTCAAACCCATCGCCGGGCTAAGAGGCGGCCGCTCCGGTGCGTCGCGTTCTCCCCTCCGGCCGCTCCATCGTTGAAGCATATTGATACCCAGCAGAAGCACGAACGAGATTAGCAGCATCAGCGTTGCGATTGCCGTCGCACCCGAGTAGTCGTACTCCTCGAGTTTGGTGACGATGAGAAGCGGAGCGATCTCCGTTCGCATCGGCATATTGCCGGCGATGAAGATGACGGAGCCGTACTCGCCGACGCCTCGAGCAAAGGCCAAAGCAAAACCGGTGATCGCTGCCGGAGCGATTGCCGGGTACAACACGCGCGTAAACGTTTTCCAACGACTGGCGCCGAGGCTCGCGGCCGCCTCTTCCAGCTCCTTATCGAGATCTTCCAGGATCGGCTGAACCGTCCGGACGACGAAGGGCAGTCCGATGAACGTCAACGCGACGATGATGCCGAGCCGCGTAAACGCGACGTGAATCCCCAGCGCCGAAAGCGGCCGTCCGAAGAGGCCGTTGGGTGCGTAGATCGCCGTCAGCGCGATGCCGGCAACCGCCGTCGGAAGCGCGAACGGCAAGTCGACGAGAGAGTCCAGAAGCCGTTTGAAGGGGAACCGGTACCGCACCAGCACCCACGCGACCAGCGTGCCGAGAAAGAAGTTTATTCCCGCGGCGATGAGCGAGGCGCCGAAGCTGAGGCCGTACGCAGCGACGGCCCGTGGCGCCGTTACGATCCGCCAAAACTCGTGCCAGCCGATCTTCGAGGTTTCGACGAAGGTTGCGGCCAGCGGAAGCAGGACGATGAGCGAAAGGTAACAGACCGTAAAGCCCAGCGTCAGCCCGAAGCCCGGAATGATGCTCTTGCGCCGCAAACCGGCCGCAAATAAAGGCATCGCTATTGCTGGTTCGGTTGGTAGATTTGGTCGAATACGCCGCCGTCGGCAAAGTACGTCTGTTGCGCCGTCTTCCATCCGCCGAACTGACCGATCGTCACCATCTTGATCGCAGGAAACTGCCAGGAGTAGCGTCTCGCAACGGAGGCGAGGCGTGGGCGAAAATAGTGGCGCGCGATGATTTGCTGGCCCGCAGGCGAGTACAGATAGGTCAGATAGGCTTGCGCGACCAGTCGCGTTCCCTTCTTGTCCACGATACCGTCGACTAATGAGACCGGCGGCTCGGCGAGGATGCTCAGCGAAGGCCGAACGATCTGGAAATGGCCGGGGCCAAGCTTCTCGACGGCGAGCATCGCGTCGCTCTCCCACGCAATCTCCACGTCGCCGATGCCGCGCTCGACGAACGTGGTGGTTGAGCCGCGCGCGCCCGAATCGAGCACGGGTACGTTCTTGTAGAGTTTCGTCACGAAGGCCCGCGCCGCACCGGCGTTTCGATCCGACTTCGACAGAGCGTAGGCCCAAGCGGCGAGAAAGTTCCAGCGCGCGCCACCCGACGTCTTCGGGTTGGGAGTAATCACGGAGATGCCCGGTCGTACGAGATCGTTCCAATCCCGAATGTGCTTCGGATTTCCGGCGTGGACCAAGAAGACGATCGTCGAGGTGTAGGGCGTGCTGTTACTTGGAGTCGCGACTGCCAGTTTCGTGGAATCAATCCGGCCTTCGCGGAGATTTCGTCGATGTCGTAGGCTAGTGCTAGCGTCACGACGTCGGCCTGAAGGCCGTCTATGACGGCCCGGGCTTGCTTCCCCGACCCGCCGTTCGACTGTTGAACCGTCACGCTCTGGCCGGTCTTTGCTTTCCAGTAGGTGCTGAACGCGATGTTGTAGTCGTCGTAGAGCTCGCGCGTTGGATCGTATGACACGTTGAGAATCGTCAGTGCCGGCCGCGATTGCGCGAGGGCGTGTGAGCCCCCTGCGAGCGCGGCTCCGGCGCTCGCAAGCAATGCAAGAATAGGGAGAAGGCGTTTCAATTTATTTTCCGCTCGTTTCCTCAGAAGTCGTACTCTAGCTGAACTCGATTGTATTTAAAGATCGGCAGGCCGCCGAACTCCGGTGCGCCCAGGGTCGAGCCCGTTGGGCAATCCGTCGCTGCCGCACCGCAGAACGTGTTCGAGAGCGTTCGATTGATGTAACGTTCCCGGATCGACAGACCGCGGTACGGTCCGTGGGCCGGCATGCGGCTGAAGCGATAGCGTCCGTCGAGCACCCAAATGTTGGTGTTCTCCGGCGCCAACGAGTTGCCGTAGTTGTACCACGCGTCGGTCGCGATGAAGACCCACTTCGTGTTGGACGTCGTGTACTGCAGCCCGACTTTCTCCGAACTGCCCGGCGCGCGCCGGTCGGCCATGCCCTGCGTCACGCTGGTCGTAAAGAGCGGGTCGCTATCGTAGTTATCCGTATACGGACTGGCCCAGCCACCGTACTCGATCTGCGTCGTGCCGCTGGGATTGGTGAAGCACTGCGCGGCATTGAGCGGAAGAAAGTAGCCCAGCGTCGACTTGGCCGAGATCTGATAGTTGGAGTTGCTGCAGGTTACGCCCGAGGGAAGATTGACCGTATCGGTCTTCCAGGGAATCTGATCGTAACCGGCGGTAAACTGAAGGTGCGGCAAGATATTCGCGCCGATCTGGGCGCCGAAGACTTGGCTATCGACCTTGCCGATGTAGGACTGCCCGGCGTTGTTCTCCGTGCCGCCTTGGACTGCGATGTACGGCGCCCATTTGCCGGCAAACGTATACTTTCCATCGCCCCACCACATGTTGACCAAATCGCTCACGTTATAGAAATAGCCATCAACGGCGACTCCCGCGCCTGAAGGATCGGCATAGCCGAGCTTGCCGTACGAGAAGCCGTTGGTGTTGATGCCTTGACCGCCTGGAACGATGATGTTGGTGGCCATGCCGTTGTTGCCCGATGGGAAACTCGTCAGCAGCGTCTGCCGGCTAAAGGTCGAGCTGGTCCGGTTTTCATACGCCAGCATATCGGCACCCTCAACCGTCCAACCACTGGGACTGGTGTACCCGAGGTCGCCGCCTTCAAAAGATGCCGGTTTGAGACGCGAATCGGCCGGATTGGCCCATGGCGAGACGAAGAGCTGATTGCCCAGCGTGCCGTCCCAACCGTGGGCTTTGTACTTCAGATACGCCTCGTCGAACGTGCTCAACGTATAGGGAGGCAGCGTTTCGTCCTGACTGGTGGCTGGTGGAATCTGCGAAACGCAGAGGCCGCCCTTAGCGTTGTTGGCCGCTACGATGCACGGACCGGTCGGGGCGATGGAATAGAAGTACGTGCCGCCCACGATCCAGCCGCTGGGAAAATCGTACTCGGCATGCGGCGCGAGTCCGTTGCTCCAACTCGCCTGATTGACGCCGTTGGAGTTGTATTTGGCGCCCGGCGTAAAGTTGAACTGCGTGCCGGGGTTATTCGATGCATTCTGTCGCGTGAAGTAAAACGAACGAACGTAGCCGCCCAGCTTGAGCGGATTGGGCGTCGGCGGAGGCGGCGGCGGTGGCGCAACCGTCTCTTCCGGTACCGGCGGCGGCGGAGCCTCGGTCGGCGGTGGAGTCGCCGGTATGTACCGCACCACCACCAAACGCCGGTCAGAAACCCACTGCACGTAGGCGCCCATGCTCTCCGAAATCACACGCACCGGTACCAGCACGACGCCGTGGTAAATCATCGGCAGTACGTCGAGTGGACGCGACTCGCCGTTGATAATTACCTCGGGTTTGCCGACCGTCACGTTGATCGTGGCGCCGGGTTTGGTCACCGTTGCCGTTTGGCTGGACGGATCGTAGGAAACCGTCGCGCCCATCTGTTCGAACATCGAGCGTAACGGAAGATAGATCGTCCCGCCCCGGGCGTAGGCCGCCAATACGCGCCCAGCTTTGAGCACGTCGGGTTTGCTATACACGTGACGATCGTTATAAAGGATCGGAATCTGGCCCGACGGAGGCGAACCGAAGTCTGCCGCCGAGCTCGTCTGCGCCACTGGTGTTGCCTGCGTTTCCGCCAGTGCGTACGACGTGCTCGTCAGAACGATTGCTCCTGCCAAAGCCACGAGAGTCAGGGCCCTACAGACGGTGGCCCGCCTGGTTCGGGAAATCAAAAGTGCCATTAGGTCATCCTCCAAGAAAAGATGGCTTTGGTCATCTTTTCCAAGCTAGAATGGATGACCTTGGTTACTTTCTCTCTTTTTTCACGGCCCGAGAGGCCGAAACGGCCAAAAGCGACGCCGCGCCTGCGGCTCGAGGATCAGGTTCAGTCGAGCCTGGAACTCGCCCCAGTCCCCCGGCAGCGAGGATTCCGGCCCATTTTCCCGATCCGCGGCAAGCTCGTAGAGGCGGAGGTACGCATCTCGAGTTAACCTCGCCACCGGGCTCCCGTCGTCAAAATCGTCGGGCTCAAAGACGCTGTGCCGCAGGCTCGGATCTAAGAAGCCGGAGACGAAGCCGTCGATCTCGACCGAGCCGGCCTCGAATGGAAATCCCAGCCGGTGGGCGACCCTCGCGAGTTGCGCGCGCGGGTCCCGCATCAAAAGGTCGTAGTCCACGACAACAAACGGCTTGCCGATTATGTCGTTGAAGAACGGCACCATATGCGCGAGCCATAACCGGTAGGCTGCATCCGCGTCCGTCGCTTGGCGGGCATAGAGTGAGGCGGCAACGCTTCGCGGGTTTCGAATCGCTACGACGTAGGAGTCTTCGACCTCCCATTCGCGCAGTGCTCGCTGCCAGAACGGCAGCACGCGAATGGTGCGCGGATCTTTGAAACCCCACAGAGGCGTGGAAGCAAACGTCCGGGTTAAATACCCGATTGCGTCGCGCCGGAGCGCGCGCACCCGCCGCCGCTCAAACGCCCTGCGATCGATCGCCGACGTATCGTCCCATTTGAGTCCCAGGGCCCCGAGCAGGCGCTCGTTGATCGCCACGATGCCTTTGTCTTCCCAGTATCCGGTCGGGTTTTCCGGCTGCGCGTCGAGGAAGTCGTTGCCGAGATAGACCGAGAGCGGGCCAAGGCCGCGCGCGATTGCACTAGTGCCGCTTCGATGCATTCCGAGAACGAGCACGGCGCGGGAAGAAGGCATGGGCCCTCTTTATTTCCCGCGCCGGGCGTGACCTGGAGCGTGAAGGCGCTAGAAGTCGTACTCGACTTGTGCGCGATTGTACTTGAACAGCGGCAAGCCGCCGAGGTCGGTCGAGCCGAGCGTCGAGCCGGGCGGGCAGTCCGTCGCTGCCGCGCCGCAGAACGTGTTAGAAAGCGATCGCTGCGCGTACCGGTAGCGTAGCAGCAGACCGTGATACGGCCCTTTGCCGACTCGACTGAAGTGGTATTGCCCATCGAGGTTCCACTCGTTGGTGTTTTCGGGAGCGAGCGCGTTGCCGTAGTTGTACCACGCGTCGCTGGCGATGAAGACCCAACGCTTGTTAGTCGAGGTAAACGTCAGCGCGACCTTCTCCGAACTGCCCGGCGCGCGCCGGTCGGCGATGCCTTGCGAGATTTGCGTCGTGAAGAACGGATCGGTCGCATAGTTGTCGGTATACGGGCTGGCCCAGCCGCCGTACTCGATCTGCGTCCTGCCGTTGGTATTGGTGAAACACTGCGCGGCGTCGAGCGGAAGAAAGTAGCCCAGCGTCGACTTGGCCGAGATCTGATAGTTGGAGTTGCTGCAGGTTACGCCCGAGGGAAGATTGACCGTATCGGTCTTCCAGGGAATCTGATCGTAACCGCCGGTCAGTAGCAGATTCTTCGTTAGGTTGGCACCGATCTGGACGCCGAAGATTTGACTGTCGATCTTTCCGATGTAGGACTGCCCGGCGTTGTTCTCCGTGCCGCCTTGGACTGCGATGTACGGCGCCCACTTGCCGGCAAACGTGTACTTTCCATCGCCCCACCACATGTTGACCAGATCGCTCACGTTGTAGAAATAGCCATCAACGGCGACGCCTGCACCCGAAGGATCGGCATAGCCAAGCCTGGCGTACGAGAAGCCGTTGGTGTCGATGCCTTGGCCGCCTGGAGCGATGACGGTGCCGGGCAAGCCTCCGCCACCCGCCGGGTAGCCAGTCAGCAGGGTCTGCCGGCTAAACGTCGAGCTGGTGCGGTTCTCAAAGGCGAGCATGTCGGCGCCTTCGATCGTCCAACCACTGGGACTGGTGTAGCCGAGATCACCGCCCTCAAATGCCGCCGGTTTTAGGCGAGAGTCCGACGGGTTCGCCCACGGCGAGTTGAAGAGCTGATTGCCCAGCGTGCCGTTCCAACCGTAGGCTTTGTACTTCAGATACGCCTCGTCGAACGTGCTCAACGTAAAGCCTGGCAGCGTGTCGTCGGGGTTGGTATTGGGTGGAGTCTGCGAGACGCACGCCGCGCCCTTGGCATGATTGGCTGGAACCACGCACGGTCCGTCGATCGGATTGGAATAGAAATAGGTACCGCCGACGATCCAGCCGCTGTTGGGAAAATCGTATTCGGCATGCGGCGCAATCCCCGTACTCCAACTCGCCTGATTGACGCCGTTGGAGTTGTATTTGGCGCCCGGCGTAAAGTTGAACTGCGTGCCGGGGTTATTCGATGCATTCTGTCGCGTGAAGTAAAACGAACGAACGTAGCCGCCCAGCTTGAGCGGATTGGGCGTCGGCGGAGGCGGCGGCGGGGGCGCAACCGTCTCTTCCGGTACCGGCGGCGGCGGAGCCTCGGTCGGCGGTGGAGTCGCCGGTATGTACCGCACCACCACCAAACGCCGGTCAGAAACCCACTGCACGTAGGCGCCCATGCTCTCCGAAATCACACGCACCGGTACCAGCACGACGCCGTGGTAAATCATCGGCAGTACGTCGAGTGGACGCGACTCGCCGTTGATAATTACCTCGGGTTTGCCGACCGTCACGTTGATCGTGGCGCCGGGTTTGGTCACCGTTGCCGTTTGGCTGGACGGATCGTAGGAAACCGTCGCGCCCATCTGTTCGAACATCGAGCGTAACGGAAGATAGATCGTCCCGCCCCGGGCGTAGGCCGCCAATACGCGCCCAGCTTTGAGCACGTCGGGTTTGCTATACACGTGACGATCGTTATAAAGGATCGGAATCTGGCCCGACGGAGGCGAACCGAAGTCTGCCGCCGAGCTCGTCTGCGCCACTGGTGTTGCCTGCGTTTCCGCCAGTGCGTACGACGTGCTCGTCAGAACGATTGCTGCCACCAAAAGGCCAAGGCGAACTTGAGAATGTGACACCATCAGGGATTCTCCTTAAGTAGGCGAGGAGGTAAGCGTAAATAGAGTCTAGCGGTTGTTTGTTAAGATTAGTTTAAGTCGGATTCTTACAACCTTATCCGTATCGGCCGGTGATGTAGTCCTCGGTTCGCTTATCTTTCGGCTTGGTGAAGATCGTCGCGGTCGTATCGGTTTCGAGCAGTTCCCCCATCAAAAAGAAAGCAGTATTGTCGCTAATACGCGCCGCCTGCTGCATCGAATGGGTGACGATTACGACCGTATATTCCTTTTTCAGGGCTTCGATCAGGTCTTCGATCTTGCTCGTAGCAATGGGGTCGAGGGCCGACGCGGGCTCGTCCATGAGAATTACTTCGGGGTCCACGCCCAAGCATCGGGCGATGCAGAGACGCTGCTGCTGACCGCCCGAGAGCGCCATCGCCGAGCGGTCGAGACGGTCTTTCACCTCGTCCCACAGCGCGGCGCGACGCAGACTGCGCTCGCAGATCTCCAGGAGGGTTGCCTTATCGGTCTCTCCGTGAATGCGCGGCCCGTACACGACGTTATCGAAGATCGACTTTGGGAATGGATTCGGCCGCTGAAAAACCATGCCGATACGATAGCGAATCGTAACGGGATCGATCTCGGGAGCGTAGATATTCCGGTTGTCCAGCAGCACCCGGCCTTCGACGCGGGCGCCGGGAGTCAAGTCGTGCATCCGATTGAGCGCGCGAATAAAGGTCGATTTGCCGCACCCCGACGGCCCGATCAGCGCCATCACCTGATTGACCGGTACGGCCAGCGAAGCGTTCTTGATGGCCTGAAACGACCCGTAGTAAACGTCGAGATTTTCGACCTTGAGCTTCGTGCCGGTCGAAGTCGCGGCTGCCTCGGCGGTATCGGCGAACATCGGGTTGGCTTGTTCGTCGCCCTCGCAGAGGATGCCCGTCGTGTTTAACGACTCTTAAGAGCCTAACGCTTGATGCGCATGATCGGCAGCCGGATCGTAAATGCCGTGCCGCGCCCGAGCATGGATTCAGCCGAAATCGCGCCGCTGTGAGCGTCAACGATTCCCTTGACGATGGCCAGCCCCAGACCCGCGCCGCCGGTACCGCGGTTTCGCGACCGGTCCACCACGTAAAAACGCTCGAAGATATGAGGAAGGTCTCGATACGGAATCCCATCCCCAGTGTCGCGCACGCGCAGTACTGCATCGCTATCGCGCGCATCGATCTCGACTCGAATACGCCCCCCCTCCGCAGTATGACGCAGCGCGTTATCTATGAGATTGACAAAGACTTGCGACAACCGGTCGGGATCCGCTTCGACGCGAACCGGGCGCAGTGCCGCAAACTCGAGCGAGACGCCTTTATTGGATGCTTGCTGCTCGAAGGAGGCCACGATTGGGCGAGCCACTTCTTCCAGGTCAACGTCGCGCAGGGCGAGCTGAAGCTGCCCGGACTCCGCGCGTGCCTGTTCGAGTAACTGCCCGACGAGCGCCGTCAGGCGGTCGACTTGCGCGAGAGCCTGCGGCACGAAAAGCTCGCGCGCTTCCTGTTCGGGAGCCTCGAGCACCGTCTCCAACATCAACTTGATCGAAGAAAGCGGTGTTCGCAACTCGTGCGAGACGTTGGAAAGAAACTCTTTGCGCGCGCGGTCGAGCCGGACGAGTGCCGTCTGATCGTCGGAGACGACCACGACGCGGCTCGATTCCTGGTTCTCTTCGGTCAACGGATAAACCGAAACGCGATAGGTCCGCGCGATCCTGGCTCTTGTGAGCATCAGTGGGGCGACCGAGCCTTCGCCCTGCAGCGCGTCGGCAATTCGTCGCTCCAGCTCGACGTTGGGAACCGCTTCGATGATGTGAAGCGCGATCGCGCGTTCCGGGTCGAAACCGAAGGTCGCTCCCGCCGCGGCGTTTGCAAACTCCACGTGGCAGGAGCGGTTCACGATAATGACCCCGAGCGGCAACGCTCGCACCAACGGCGCAAACGTGCTTTCGACGGGCACCGGAAGCACGGGAGCCTGCGGCAGCGCGGGAACCGGCGGCGACTCGTGACGCACGGCGCGAACTCGTCCGATCGCGAGCCCGCCCACGATGCCGGCGACCAGTGCCAGCAAAGACCATTCCGCCGGCGTCAAGCTTTGAACATATAGCCGCGGCTGCGCACGGTTAAAATGTGACGCGGCGCGCGTGAGTCTTCCTCGATTTTTTCGCGAAGCCAGCGAATATGGACGCTGACGGTTTGCTGCTCGCCCTCGAAATCGTAACCCCAGACCTTATCGAGCAGCGTCTGGCGTGTCACGACGCGACCGTGATTCTCCATCAGGACGCGAAGCAGTCCGAACTCCTTCGGCGCGAGAGCGACGGGCTTGCCCCGCACCGTTAGCTGTTGGCGCGACGGATCGAGAACGATCTCGCCCAGAGCGATCGCTTCGTCGTGTCCCGGCGCAACGGAGCTTTGACGGCGCAGTCGCGCCTTCACGCGGGCGAGAAACTCGTGGAGGGCAAACGGCTTGGTGACGTAGTCATCGGCGCCCAACTCGAGTGCCAAAACCTTGTCGATCTCCTGATCCTTCGCGGTCAGCATGATGATCGGGACGGGGCTAAACTTGCGAATCTCCTTGCAGGCTTCAACCCCGTCGAGCACGGGTAACATGATATCGAGCACGATCAGATCGGGTTGTTCGCGCTGCGCCATCGCAATTGCCGTGCGACCGTCGCCGGCGGTAACGACGGCGTAGCCGCTGCGTTCGAGATTGAAGCGCAACGTTTGTAAGATGGCGGACTCGTCGTCAACGACGAGAATCTTCTTATTGAGGTCCGGGCCTTTAGTCGAGGCGCCCCGCGGCTTAAGCTCCTGAATTGCTGTCATAGGCTTTTGCGATCGCGCTGTAGTCCAGCGCGCCGTCTCCCTTTGCGCAACGGCTAGTATACAGTTGGTAAGCGAGCCCAGTGGCCGGCATGGGAAGGTTTGCGACCCTCGCTGCATCGAGTGCAGCCGCGAGATCTTTGCGCAGGAGATCGAGCGCAAAACCGCCCTCGAACGTGCCTGCCAGCCAGGTCCTGGGCAGCCATTTTTCGAGAACGTAGTTTGACGCCGTAGCCGAGGCCAGCACCGCGCAGACTTCTCCGAGATCGGCGCCCGCCTCTCTTGCAAAGACGAGCCCCTCGATGTTTGCGATCATGACGTTCGCGATTATGATCTGGTTAACAAGCTTAACGGTCTCACCCATACCGACCGGCCCCAAGTGATGCGGAACACCCATCGCGCGCAGCACCGGCTGCGCTCGCTCGAACGCGGCGCGGGAAGCACCGACCATGATCGTTAGCGTGCCGTCGGCCGCGCGAACCGGACCACCGCTCACCGGAGCATCGACGAACTCAACCTCTCGCTCCGCCAGACGTTGCGCAAACCGGCGCGTCGCCACCGGCGAAATCGTCGAACATATCGATCACCAGCAACCCGCGCGTCGCTCCGGATTCGATCCCCCGTGGGCCAAAGAGCACCTCCTCGACCTGCGGCGCGTCCGGAACGCAGAGAACGACCACTTCGGAGACGGCCGCAAGCGACGCCGGATCTTCGGCTTCGGCCACGCCGTCGGCGCGCAACCGTTCAAGTGCCTCGCGGCGCCAGTGCACGCACGCCGTTACTTCGAATCCGGCTCGGCGCAACGAACGGGCCATTGGCTCGCCCATCGCTCCAAGTCCGACGAACCCGACGCGCGCAGTCACGAGCGGCCCTTTGGTCGCGACCTCAGGATAACCTTCGCGGTCGCCGAAGCCGCCGCGATTATGACCGCTACGGCGCAAGAGGTCAACATCGCGCAATGCTACGAGATTCGCCGGAACTGCGATCGCTATGGAATGCCGCCAAATGTGTGGTGGCGCAACTGGGACGCGGCGCTGAGTATGGCGGCGGCAAGCATACACGTGCTCGAGGATTACGGCCAAGAGCAGTAGGCGCTGCGCTCCGCCTCGGTGCGCTGCGGCTCGGTCACCTCTAACGAGGACCGTCTGACCGAGCGCCGGAGCAGGATGCGGAGGCGCGAGGCAGCCGATAGGAGCGCGACATGGATGTCGCGCGACGAATGTGTCCGAGTTAGAGGTGACCGAGCCGCAGCGCACCGAGGCGGAGATGTACGTCCGCTAGGACTAAGCTAGAGCTTCTTGAGCGCAGTTGGTGCATTTATAGCCGACGGCGCCACCGTGATCTTGCGCCACCATTTGCTCGCGCGGGCCGCGGCGGCCGCACTGCGCGCACGCGAAGGTCTGTGAACCGGTTGTCTGCTTGGCCGACGCCGTGCTCGTCGCGATTTCGCGGCGCTTCGCGACGTAAAACGCGAGATAGATCGCGACGCCGACGACCCACGGTGCCCATGCGAAGAACGTATTGAAAGTGTCGCTGGATATTGTTGGGTTCATGCCTTCTTGAAATAGTCGGCGTTAATAACAGTATAGTTCTGCCACTTTTCCGGAACGTCGGAATCGGCAAAGATCGCTTCCACCGGGCATGCCGAAACGCATGCGCCGCAGTCGATGCAGACCTCGGGATCGATATACAGCATCTCGTCTTCGTCCTTGCCGTGGATGCAATCGACTGGACAGACGTCCACGCACGACTTGTCTTTGGTGCCGATGCACGGCTCGGTGATGATGTAGGTCATAAGCGTTGCGCTTCCAGTGACGAAGCGTGGCGCCCTTCAGGCAGAGGATCGACCTCTGCGAAGCACGCGCAGCAGGTAGAGGAGAACGACTGCGCCGATGAACGCGCAGACCAGACTCGGCAGGCTGAAGCCGGTCACCTCCACATGCCTCAGTGGACCGTACACCCAGGCGCCGATCGCGGCGCCGACAATGCCGACGAACGCATCGGTCAACACGCCTCCCGGTGGCTCCCCAGGGATGATCCAGCGGGCAGCGAGCCCCACGAGCAAGCCAAGAACGACCCAGAAGGCCACCGCACCGAGCACTCTACTCCTCCTCGCTGCCGCTCCAAGCGCCCTCGTAAAACCTTACAGGTGGAGAGCGGTCGAGCGATGGACTCTACGGCATTATGAAGCGTACTTTCCTTTGCCTGCTCGCGATGCTCAGTCTTACCGGCAGCATCGCCGTTGCGGCACAACCCGGGCTTACCGTAATAAGCGCGTCTGGAACCGGCACCGTCGCGTTACTGCCCGATATCGCGACGGTCAGGGCCCAACTCCAGACCAACTCGGCGAACGCAAACGATGCCGTATCGCAGAACAATGCGATCTACGACCGCATCGTCGCGGGCCTTGCCAAGCTGGGGATTGCACGGGCCGACGTCGCGTTGGATTACTACAACGTGAGGTACTATCCGCGGCCGCAGGTCATGCCCGCCACTCCAACAGGCGAACAATATGGTTATACCGTCGCTCGTAACTTTCAGGTTACGGTCCGTAAGATCGCCATGGCCGGGACCGTCACCGATGCTTGCATCGATGCCGGCGCTACGGAGATCAACGGCGTGTCTTTCGGTCTATCGGATCCGGTCGCAGCCCGAGTGCAAGCGATAGCGAAAGCAATCGCCGACGCCCGTGCCAACGCCGAAGCCATCGCACGAAGCACGGGGCTACGAATCGTCTCGATTAAGAGCATCGCCTACCCCGACAACGGTTACGCCGAACCAACCGGCGTAATTGCGCGCGTCACCGCCAGATCATCGAGCGTACCGACCAGCCTCGATCAATCGAACGTTAGTGAAACTGCCTCGGTCAGGGTCATTTTCCTGGCAGAGCCGTGAGCTCAAGCAAGCGACGAAACTTGCCGATTCAATCGTGAGTAGACTTCGGCAATGAACGGCTTATGTGAAACTTGCGCCAACCGGCCCGGCATCGTCTCCTACGGCGGACGACGGCTCTGCGGCATTTGCGCCCAGAAGCGAACCGCTGCCAACGCGTTACCTTTTGTCGGCGCCGCCCTGGCCGCCGCGGGTTTGATTGCCGGAAGCGCGCTGCTTGCTGAAAAACTGCAGGGTCGAGAGAGCGAATCGCCACTCGAAGGGCTGGGCAAGAGACTTCGCGGCGGGACGCCGACGTTGGCGGCTTTTTCACGCGACCTCACGCAGCTCGCGCGCGAGGGCAAGCTCGACCCGGTAATCGGGCGCGACCGCGAAATCGAGCGAGTGACCTCTATTCTGGCGCGACGCAGTAAGAACAATCCGTGCCTGGTGGGAGAGCCCGGCGTCGGAAAGACTGCCGTCGTTGAGGGGCTAGCCCAGCGGATCGCCGCCGGAAACGTGCCGGCCGCTTTGCGCAACAAACGTCTTCTCGCACTTTCGTTAGGGACGCTCGTTGCCGGCACGAAATATCGGGGCGAGTTCGAAGGCCGGGTCAAGCGCATTCTCGAGGAAGTAAAGCGCAGCGCTCGCGACATCGTGCTCTTTATCGACGAGCTGCACACATTGGTCGGCGCCGGTGCCGCCGAGGGCGCTCCCCTCGATCTGAGCTCGATGATCAAACCGGAACTCGCGCGCGGCGACCTACAGTGCATCGGCGCCACAACGTTCGACGAATACCGCAAGCACGTCGAGTCGGACCCGGCACTCGAGCGGCGATTCCAGCCGGTTATGGTCGAGGAGCCGAGCATCGAGCAGACGACCGAAATTCTTCGAGGTCTGCGCGAGCGGTACGCGCAGCACCATCGTGTCACCATTACCGACGATGCGATCGAGACGGCAGCGCAGCTCTCGGCACGCTATATCGCCGATCGGTTCTTGCCCGACAAAGCGATCGATCTTATTGATGAAGCGGCCGCGTCGGTCGCGCTTGCAAACAAAGGAGCCGTCGAGTTGCCGCCCGTCACGACGACCGACGTCGCGGCCGTCGTGACTCGCTGGACCGGAATCCCGCAAGCAGCGTTGACCGAGTCGCAGACGAATCGTCTGTTGGAGCTCGAGACGCTGCTTTCCAAGCGCGTCATCGGGCAGGAGCGCGCTATTGCCGCCGTTTCGAACGCGATCCGCCGCGCGCGCACCGGTCTGCACGATCCGCGCAAACCGCTGGGAACGTTTCTCTTTCGCGGCTCCAGCGGCATCGGCAAGACCGAGTTGGCCAAAGCACTCGCCGAAGCACTCTTCGGAAGCGAGGCCGCATTGGTACGCGTCGATCTTTCAGAGTTTACCGAGTCGCACGGAGTTTCCAGGCTTCTCGGGGCACCGCCCGGGTATGCAGGACACGATGAAGCCGGTCAGCTTACGGAGCCCGTCCGCCGCCGGCCGTACTGCGTGGTGCTCTTTGACGAGATGGAAAAGGCCCATCCGGAGGTCGCGGCAATTCTTCTGCAGATTCTCGACGAAGGTCGCGTCACCGATGCGAAAGGCCGCGCGATCGACTTTCGCCACGCGATCATCATCCTAACGACGAACCTCGAAGAGGACGAGCTCGCAATCGCTCTGAGGCACGAGCTGCTCGATCGAATCGAAGAGATCGTTCCCTTCGAGGAGTTAGGCATTTCGCAGATTGAGGCGATCGTAACGATCCACGTCAACGCCCTCGCGCAACGGCTGGGCGCGCGCAACGTTACGCTCGAGCTATCGGACGAAGCAAAGCTCTATCTCGCGCGCGTATCGATGGGTGCGGGTAGCGGAGCCCGCTACGTCGCGCGCACGGTTTCGCATTACGTCTCCACGCCACTTTCCACGGCGCTGCTACGCGGCGAGCTGCGTGACGGCTCGGCCGCGCGCGTAACGCTCGACGGCGACGCCCTGCAGGTTCGTGCAGCCTAGGGGATTAGCGCGGTCGCGGCATTGGTCGCCGGCGAGAGCGCGAGCGCGAGCGGGAGACTTATGCCGTTCCCCAGCGTCGTCCACGAGCCGCTCGCGTATGGCGGCGGATACACCGTAACCGTATTGTTGCCGTAGTTGGCGACGAAGAGGTTACCGAGCGCGTCGATCGCCAGGGCGACCGGCTGGCTTTGGCCACCGACGATCGTGGCCGGCGGGTTAGCATACGGTGCGACGTACTCCGTCACGGTATTCGCGCCTTGGTTCGGAACGAAAAGGTTGGCCGAGCCGTTCAAACCGATCGCACCTTGCTCGTTTACGCCATTCGTGATCGTCGCAATCGGGGCGCTTCCACCGGCAAACGGCGGTGAGTATTCGACGACCGAGTTCGGTGTCGAATTGAGATTCGCCACGAAGAGATTTCCGCGGAGGTCGAGCGCGAGAGAGTTTGGGGCATTGAGTCCCTTCGAGATCGTGGTCTGCGCTGCAACATAGGGCGGTGCGTACTGCGTCACCGTGTTCGCCGCCTCGTTGACGACGAAGAGATTGGAGCTCGAGTCGAGCGTGACCCCGACCGGATCGTCGATTCCCGACGAGATCGTCTCCGCCGGCTGTCCAGTATAGGGTGGCGAGTACATCGTCACGGTATTGCTTCCGCTGCCGTTAGCGACAAACAGATCTCCCCGCGAGTCGATCGCTAGCGCCTGGGGATGGTTCACGCCATTGCTGATCGTCGTCGGCGCGGCGTTATAAGGCGGTGCGTACTCGGTCACGCTCCCGGGTTGATCCGCGACGAAAAGATCGCCGGCCGAATCGAAGATCAGGGCCTGCGGATTCGTAACTCCGTTTTGCACGGTGGCTAGCGGAAGGCTTTGGCCGTTGACGTAAAGGGTGACGTCGTTGGCATTCGAATTTGCAACTGCAAGAATTTGGCGCACGTTGACACGGACGGTACCGCCGCAGACGGCGTTCGCCTGCGAGCAGGGGTTCGCCGGGCCAAGATAGGAGGCCGTCGCCCGCAGAAGAGCCGAGCTTGTATTGCCGACGCCGTTCGACGTTACGTAGAACAGGTTCGGCGCAGTAGTCGACGGTTGCGTGACGCCGACGGAAAGCGCGCCTCCGGACTGATTCAACGTAAAGGTTGCGGGCGCATTGCTAACGATAACGTTTTGGTTTGCATCGAATGCTTCGACGAGGAGCGGGTGGCGGCCGGAACCATAGAGATCGATTCCACCTTGTGCGTTCTGCGCGCTCAGTGAAGATGCCGGAACGATCGCGACCTCCGTGGCTACGCCGCTCAGCGTGACGCCGAAGACGTTCTGTCCGTTGGGGGTCACCGTAAAAGCGATCGCCGTCGGAGCGGCGTTGTTGGCGACTCCGATCGTCCCCATATAGGTTCCCGAGGGAAGAGAAAGCGCCAGTTGGCAACTCGTCCCGCCCGTCGCCGGTGCGCAGCCTCCGGCATTCGGTCCGACCGCCAGCGTTTGGCTGATTGCCGTCGGGCCATTCACGTTGATAGCGAGCACTTGCGAACCGGGCGGGGGCGGCGAAGCCGGGGTGCCGGCCGATGACGCCCCAACCGGCGGCGGGACTACGCCGCCTACGACTGGGGCTGCCGCGCCGACGGAGGCCGGCGGCGGTAGCGGCGTTCGGGCAAACGCATTCTGCTGCGTCGTCGGAACGAAGATTCGAACGACGGTGTTCCCTGCCGCCCCGCCCGAGTTTCCGGCGGGCATCATGACGCCCGACCCCGAGCCGCCGCTACAGCCGCCGATTACGCCGGCGGTAAGCACGACGCCCAAGCTCCAGGCAAATCTCGGGCGATGCCGCGAAAACATCACCGCAATAGACGTTCGGCGTTACTGCGCATATCTGCCGGCGACATCTCGCCAACGACGATCCGCCGTACGACTCCGAGCCGGTCGATGAAGACGTGGACCGGAAGCCCGTTGACGGCGTATTGATCGCGCAACGTTCCTCCGTCGACGACGACGGGATACGTCAAATGATGCTCGCTGCGAAAGTCGGCTGCCTTACGCGCGTTTTCGAGCACGTCCACGCCGACAACTTGCAGGCCCTGCGCGGCATAGTCGCGCGCAATGGAGTCGATCGCCGGAGCCTCGGCGTTGCACGGCGGACACCAGCTGGCAAAGAAGTTGAGATAGATGGCCTTGCCGTGCAAAGCGGCCAGCGAAAGGCTTGGGCCGGGCAGGCTCGGTTCGGTCCACGGCGGTGCCGGTTGGCCGACGCGAGCAACCGTGGACGAACCGGTCGAGCCGGCGCTGCCGGCATGAACGCATGCTGCGAGCGCACAGACAAGAACGATGGCGGAAGCTCGAACCCGCTTAGCCATAACTGGGATAACCTACCGCCGCAACGTCTCGCTGCATTTGCTCGACGAGTTCGGCGACGTCGGGAAAAAGCCGCTGTTCGCGCACGTACCGAAGGTCCCGTATCCACAACTCGCGTCCGTAGATCGTGTGCTCGAAATCGCGCAGCCACGCTTCCACGGTGCGCCGGCTACCGTCGAACTGAGGATTGGTTCCGATCGAGACGAGGGCCGCATAATCGCGGCCGTCGTAGCGCGCCGTCGCGGAATAGATGCCATCCTTGGGAATCAGCTTCGAAGGGACGGAGACGTTGGCCGTTGGGAATCCCAGCGTGTGACCGCGCCCCGCACCAAACTCCACCAGTCCGCGAATCTCGTAACCGGCGCCGCCCAGTAGCCGATCCGCGCGAGCGAGATCTCCTTCTCGAATGAGGCCGCGAATGCGCGTGCTCGAAACGCGCTCGCCCTCTTCACCAACCCGATCGACCGCAACGACCCTGATGCCGCGCCGCGTCATATACTCGCTCGTGAAGGCGGTATCGCCGGCGCGCCGGTGACCGAAGCGGAACGTATCGCCGACGACGACGCCGCGAACTCCAAGCGGCGCAATCAAAAGCTCGAGAAAGGCAGCGGGCGACAGCGTCGCGATACGCTCGTCAAACGGCACGAAAAAGCATTCGTCAAAGCCGGCGCCGGCCAGAAGGCAGAGCCGCTCCTGTTCCGTGCAAATCATCTGTGGTTCGGTCCCGGGGCGCAGATGCGTTGCCGGATGATTTGCGAAGGTTAGGACGCCCGCGCGCCAACCAGGTTTGCGCAGCCGAAGGGTTTGCCGCGCGATCTCGCGATGGCCAAGATGGAATCCATCGAAGAACCCGATCGCCAGCACCAGCGGCCTTTCGCTGCTGCGCTCGAGCTCGTGGTACAGCTTCACTCGTGACGCGGCTTCATACGAAGACCTTGCGCGGAGCAAGGAGCGTGCCGAGTGCCTCGCCCACGCCGACCAGCATTCGCGACTCGTCGCGCACAAAGACGTGCCGGGCCGTCGCGCCTTGGGGAAGCGGAACGACGCGGCCGGCGCGAAAGTCGGCCGATCCCCGCAGATCGAGAACGATCGTGGGGAGCGGAATGATGTGCTCCGGGGCGATCAGCGCTCGTTCCGGCGCGCGGGCAATATCTTCGATCGTCAGCGCTTCGTAGAGAACGAAGGGGCCCGAGCCCTCGCGAACGAGCGCGCCCATATGCGCGGGGACGCCGATTGCCGCCCCAAGTTCCTCGCACAGCGTGCGGACGTAGGTTCCCTCGCTGCATGCGACGCGCAACCGCGCGGTATGGGGAGGTTCGACACCGAGCAGCGTCAACCCATAGATCGTTACTTGTCGCGATCTCCGCTCGACGGTCTTGCCTTCGCGTGCCAGCTCGTAAAGCCGGCGGCCCTGATGGTGGGCGGCCGAGTACATTGGGGGAACTTGCGGGAGCTTCCCAACGAAGTGAGGGAGCACCTCGCTCAAGAGACACGGCCAGTTCGATGGCACCGCGCGCTCCTCGACGCTCTCCCCCGACGCATCTTGCGTCGTCGTCGAACGACCGAGCACCACCGTGAACGCATACCCTTTTCGCTGATCTTCGAGCAACGAAATGAGCCGTGTGGCCTTTCCGATCGCAACGGGAAGTACGCCCGCCGCTTGCGGATCGAGCGTTCCGAGATGCCCGGCGGCGATCTTCCGATCGCCTCCGTAAATCGCATAGATTCGGCGTACGCGCGAGACGACGCGTGCCGAGGTTGGCCCCGCCGTCTTAAAGAGATTAACGAAGCCGATCATATCGCCGCTGCGCGGGCGCCGCTAGAGACCTTGTGCGACCAACGCCGCCTCGACGCCGCCGATCGCTTCACTGAGTGTTCCCTCGAAGGTTAGGCCGGCCGCGCGGAAATGCCCGCCGCCTCCCAAAGACCGGGCCACGGCTTGAACGTTGAGGCGTCCGCTCGAACGCAAGGAAACGCGGATTTCGCCTTCGATCGCCTTGAAAAGCGCGGCGACATCGACGCCCTCTTGTCCGAGCAATACATTGACGGTATCTTCGGTGTCTTCTCCATCGGCGCCGGTCTGCGCGAGCATCGCGTCGTCCACGTAGGAGTAACAATAACGGCCGTCGTGTGCGAAACGCATCGCACCGATGATACAGCCCAAGAGTTTTGTCGCGGCAACTCGCTTATTGGCAAAGATCTCTCGCGTGATGCGATCCTTGTCGGCGCCGAGCCGCATCAACTCCGCCGAAACTTCGAGCACCTCCGGCGTCGTGTTCGAGTGCATAAAAGCGCCAGTATCGGTCATGATCGCCGCAAGGATGCAAGTCGCGATCCGGGCGTCGATCGCGACGCCGAGCTCGCGCAAAATCCGCATGACGACGCTTCCCGTGGAACACTCGTTCTCCAGCACGAAGTTCAGCTTGCCGAAGAGCGAGTTGCCCAAGTGGTGATCGATGTCGAGCATGTTCTCGCGCGCCACCGGCGGCAAAAGATCGCCCGCGCGCCGCCAATCGCTCATGTCGCAGAACACGTAGAGCGCGTCCTCGCGAGCCGCCGGCGGCAGTTGGTTGGAGACCAGTTCCGCATCGGGCAAGAAGCGTAGGTTGCGCGGGACGCTGTCTTGTTGAAAATACCAGACGTTCTTTCCAAACTTCTTGAGCGCCAGACCGAGCGCCAGTCCGGCTCCAAGAGTGTCTCCGTCGGGCTTGACGTGACTGACCATTACGAAGGAGCTGCGGCGACGTAGCTCCTCGGCGACCTCTTTGACCGACGCGATCCGCGGCTTGCTTTCGATCATTCGCTCTCCTTCGGCGTCAGTTGCGCCGCGTCGCGCAGCGTCTTCGCCAACTCGATGGCGCGCTCCGCGGAGCGGTCTTCCACGAAGATCAGCTCGGGAGTGTAGCGCAAGTCGATCTTGTGGCCCAACTCGCCGCGCAAGAACCGGCTGGCATGTTGAAGTGCGTCGAGCGATTGCCGCGCCTGATGCCGGTCGCCGATCACCGAAACGTAGACCTTACAGTGCCGTAGATCGTCGGTCGCCTCAACGCGCGTTACCGTCACGAATGCGAGCCGAGGATCCTGCAGCTCCTGCGAGATCAGCGTTCCGAGGATGCGCTGGATCTCGTGATCGATCTTGGCGATCCGCTGTGGCTTCACGCGCGCGCGAGCTCCGGCGCGACCTGCTCGAGCGCGTATGCCTCGATGACGTCGCCCTCTTTGATGTCTTGGAACTTGGCGATCTGAATGCCGCACTCAAAGCCCTCGGCGACTTCGCGAACGTCGTCCTTGAAGCGGCGCAGGCTTTCGATTTCACCGTCGAACACGACGGTGCCGTCGCGAATGACCCGTGCCTTCGCATTGCGCGTGATCTTCCCGCCGGTAACGTAAGCTCCGACGATGGTTCCGACTCGGCTGACCTTGAAGACCTGGCGTGCTTCCGCGCGACCAAGCACGACCTCGCGCTCGACCGGCGAGAGCATGCCCCGCATCGCTTTCTTGAGATCGTCTTCGATCTCGTAGATGACCTGGTAGAAGCGCAAGTCGACGCCCTCGTTCTCGGCCAGACGCCGAGCCGTCTCGTCGGGACGAATGTTAAAGCCGATCAAAACGGCGTTCGACGCGCTGGCGAGGTTGACGTCGTTGGGCGAGATCGCGCCCACACCGCCATGGATGACGCGAATTTCCACGTCCTCGGTCGAGAGCGATTCCATGCGCGATTGCAGAGCTTCCAGCGAACCCTGGCCATCGGCTTTGATGATCAAATTGAGCACCTTGTTGCCTTCGGCCGGCATCGACATGAAGGTCTCCAGGGAGACGCGCTGCGTTCCCGTCGCGGCCATGCGAACGTCGCGCCGGCGCGTCGCCCGCTTCTCGGCAGTTTCGCGAGCCACGCGTTCGTCGCTCACCACGCTGAGCGTGTCGCCTGCCGAGGGGACATCGGAAAGCCCCATCACCTCGACGGGAATCGAAGGGCCGGCCTTCTTTACTTGTTTGCCTTTGTCGTCAATGAGCGCGCGTACTTTCCCAAACGTACCGCCGGCGACGACGATATTGCCCACGCGCAGCGTGCCGTTTTGAATGAGCACCGTCGCGACCGCGCCGCGACCGCGATGCAACGCCGATTCGATCACCACGCCCGTCGCGCGGCGGTTCTTGTTGGCGCGCAGTTCGCGTATGTCTGCTTCGAGCAGCACGGTGTCGAGCAAACCTTCGATGCCTTCCCCCGTTCTCGCGGAGACTGGAACCATTTCGACGGTGCCGCCCCAATCGACGGGCTGCAAGCCTTGCTCGACGAGCTGCTGCTTTACGCGATCCGGCTGCGCGTCGGCTTTATCCATTTTGTTGATCGCGACGACGATTGGAACGTGCGCCGCTTTCACGTGCGCAATCGCCTCTCGGGTCTGAGGCATGACGCCATCGTCTGCGGCCACGACGAGAATCGCAACATCGGTGACTTTGGCGCCTCGCGCACGCATCGCGGTGAAGGCCTCATGACCGGGCGTATCGACGAAGGTGATCTTGCGATCGTTGCGCTCGACGGTGTACGCGCCGATTTTCTGCGTGATACCGCCCGCTTCGCCTGCCGCCACGTTCGCTTGACGGATCTTGTCGAGCAGCGAGGTCTTGCCGTGGTCGACGTGGCCGAGTACTGTAACGACGGGCGGACGCGGCGTCATCATCTCGGGCTTGTCTTCCTCTTGCTCGACCGTGACTTCTTCGCCGGCCTCTTTCACGACCGCGTTGTATCCGAAGCGCTTGGCGATTTGGATCGCAACGTCACTCGAAATATTCTGGTTGATCGTCGCCATCGTTCCGATCTTGATCAGCTCGGCGATCACGTCGCGCGCCGGAACGATCATCGACGTTGCGAGCTCTTGGACGGTCAGCAAATCGGGGATTTCGATCGTCTCCAGGGCGCGCACGGGCGCCGGAGCGGCTCCGCCCTTCTTTTTCCGCAGACGCTCCTTCTCGAGGAGCAGCTCCTTCTCGCGATCCTTCTTTGCAGTCGCCTTCTCCTCGTGGCTGCGCGCTCGATCTCCAGGGCGGGCTCCGCTCGAAGGCGTGGGCGCCTCAGTGGTCAGTCCGACGCCAGGACGGCCCGGCGCGGGACGAGTGCCGGGCGGCATCGGGCGGAATGGCCCGTTTCCAGCTGGACGCCGCGGCGGCGGAAGCGGACGTGGCGCGATGGGACCGCGCGCCGGGGCGCCCGTCCCTTTCCCGCCTTGGCCGGGCATGACTTCGCCCGGTCGCGGCGCCACCCCGGGCCGTCCGGGAAGGCCAGTTCGCGGTCCAGGCGAGGCCGAGGCCGCGGTTGGAGCCGGAGGAGGTGCCTGCCGTTTCTGAATGGAGGGCTGCCCCGCGGGCACCGGGCGGAGCTGAAAGATCGGTTCCGAGGCCGGTCGCGGCGCGGGCGCGGGCCTGCGCGGCGGGGGGGCTTCGACGACGGCTGCTGCGACGGCCGGCGTTTCGACTACCGGCGCCGGAGGCTCCGATACCGGCGGCGGAGCCGCTTCGGCGGGTCGAGCGGCGCGCGCGGTGACCGGTCGCAATAGTGACACCGGCGCGGCCGTCGTGGCCGTGGCGGGTGTCGCGGCCGACGGCTTCGCGGCCGGCGGCTTTGCGGCCGCAGCCTTTGTCGCCGTGGAAGAAACGGTGCTGGGAGCACTCGTCTTCGGCCGGGCGGGTGGCTTTTCGACAGCCTTAAGCAGAACGGTGCGCACCAGATCGGCGATCTGGTCGGGCACGACGCTCAGCTGGTTTTTTGCCTCGAAGACGCCTCCCAAACGATCGTTGAAGAGCGCCGTGAGTTCTTTTGAGGTGAGCCCGACTTCTTTTGCGAGCTCGAAGATCCGTACTTTTCCGGCCAAGTTCACTCTCGAGCGCAGGGCGCCCGAGTCCCATCATCAGTTGGAGTGCGCGGAGCCCCAACCGACGGCTTGGCTCCGCTAGGTAATCAAAGGTTGGCCCTCATCGGAGGGCATTGTCGCTACGCGGCATCATCTATCTGTTTACTTCCACGAGTTCCTTATTAAACCATATTCGACCGCCGCCGCGCCAAGCCCCGGATACCGCTTGTTTTTCGCGGCTCGCTCGATGCATTGCGGCGAACAAAGGTAGGCCCCACGTCCGGGCTGCTTCCCACGAGGGCCGCTCCGATCCGGATGCCAACCTTTTGCGGCCCGCACAAAACGGTCCAGCTCGGATTGTGGCAACCTTCGTCGGCAGCCGACGCAAGTTCGAACGGGATTAGCTATCGTCGCTTCCCAGGCGTTCGCGCCGGAACTCTTCGAGCTTGCGAATCAGCTCTGCGTCGATTCCTTCGCCTTCCGCCGGCTCTTCGCTCGTCTGCTCCGGCTCACCGGCCGGCGTTTGCACGGCTGACTGCTCCGCCCGCTCGACCAGGTACCGGTCCCGAGCTTGTGCCGACTCGCTTTCGCTGGCAATGTCCAGTCGCCAGCCGGTCAATCTCGCTGCGAGCCGCACGTTCTGCCCGTCTCGGCCGATCGCCAATGAGAGCTGATAATCCGGAACGATGACCATCGCCACGCCGTCGTCCTCGAAAAGCTCGACGCCGATTACCTTCGCGGGCGCAAGCGCATTCATGATGAAGGTCGCGGGAACCGGATCGTAGCGAATAATATCGACCTTTTCGCCCCGCAGGTTATCGGTGACGTTGGCGATTCGACTCGACTTGGGACCCAAACACGCACCAATTGGATCCACTTCGGGCCGGTTGCTCTTCACCGCAACTTTCGAGCGCCCGCCGGGATCGCGAGCGATCGCCATGATTTCGACCGTGCCATCGGCGATCTCCGGAACTTCGAGCTCCAGGAGGCGCTGCACTAAGCCTTCGGCCGCGCGCGAAAGGATCACTTGTGGTCCCTTCGGAGACTTCTTGACGTCGAGTACGTAGGCTCGAATGAAATCGTTGATGCGATACGCTTCGCCGGGGACTTGTTCGTCGAGGTACATGACGGCCTCGTCTCGGCCTTCGAGTGCGACGTACATGTTGCGTTGCTCGTATCGCTGCACGGTGCCGGTAACCAAATCGTTGATCTTGCGCACGTATTTATTGTAAACGGTGTCCCGCTCGGCCTCACGGATGCGCTGAACGATGACCTGCTTGGCCGTTTGCGCGGCGATCCGTCCGAAATCTTTCGGTGTGACTTCTTCGTCGTAAAAGTCGCCCACCTGATACGGGCTGCCGGCCTCTTCGAGGGAAATGTCGAGTTTGGGGTCGATAACTTCTTCGGCGACGTTGCGCCGGTGGAAGACCCGATAGGCCCCGCTCTGCCGGTCCACGAGCACGATCGCGTTGGACTCGCTTCCAAAGTGACGTTTGTATGCCGTCAGCAATGCCGCTTCGAGCGCTTCGAGTAACATTTCGAATGAAATGTTACGCTCCCGCGCGATGAAGTGCAGAACGTCGATGAGTTTGTCTTCAGTTCCCGTGTGTTCTATCGTTGCCATTGTGTTGTTTCCGTTGTTGTTTGTCGCGTTGTAAATCGACGCGCACGTCGTATTCCAAGTTCGCCGACTTGATCGCAGCCATCGGCAGCAAGAGCTCGCCCTGTTCGGTCTCGAGAACGACGGTTTCGCGTCGCAATCCCCGCAAGATGCCGCGATGCGTCTTGCCGCCATTGACCGTCAGCGACGTTACGATCCGCGCGCGTTCACCCGTGAATCGTTCGTAATCCTTCGGTCGCACCAGCGGGCGGTCGAGGCCCGCCGACTCGACCTCGAGGCTGTAATCCGCATTTAGGCCGCCGAGGATGGTATTGATGCGGGACGCCAGTCGTTCGCAGAGCGCGAGATCGGCGCCGTCCGACGCATCGATCATCACGCTTAGCTGCGCTGCACCACGGACCAAACGCGCGTGATGCTGCACGATCTCTAGTCCAGCAAAAGCTTTGTCGTGCGCGATCGCATCCAGCTCGCGCTCGAAGGCCGCTGCAATATCGCCTCTCATAGTCGTCGAAGGTTGCTCTCTCAAGCAGCGAAGCGCGGGACAAAACCCACGCTCCTTTTGAAATCCATCTCATAGGATAGCGAAAAGGACGACGGGCCGCAACCCCACGTGGGCGCGGCCCCTCGTTCTGTTTTCCGATCTTGCGACTCGCGCGCCGCCGGAAAATCGTCCGGCCGCCGTGGGCGCGCTAGGGGCGCCCTTTACTCGGCGCGTACTTCGCGGGCTCGGTGGCCCGGCGGATTTTGCGGTTCCAACCGCCCTCCTTGGTGTTGCTTACCGTGGCCGACGATGTCGGCACGCGAAAATTGTAGTGCGACTTACGTCGGAATGCAAGGGGGAAAGAGGCTTCGTCATGGCGACGAACCGGGCGACGGGGCGTAGGGTGCCAGGAGCCGGCCGTTACACGGCTCCGAAATCATCCCGTCCACGATTGGCGCGATGCCCGCGTCGAACGGACTGAGCGGCTCATGGGCGCCCCCGCCCCCGCCGATTGTGATCTGTGTACCGTTTGCCGGGCCGCCCGGCGCGCTGCTGCGCACGATCGTCGAATCGGGGCCCGCCGCGACGGCATACCCGCCTCGCAGTGCGCGCGGATAACGAACGAGCCAGCCCGTGCAGATGGTCGTCGGGCCCGCCTTGCGCGCGGCGACGACCCACATCTTCACGTGATCCTCGTTTCCGGTCCCCTTAACTTCGTAGATGTACTTCGTCCGCGCGAGAACCTCGGGCGGCGGCGTCGGCTCCAGGCGACCTCGCAACGAGTAGCTGGGCGTGTACTGCTTGCTCTGCGGATTCACGGGGTTGTTCGGAAGCATCGCGCGCAGCTTGGCATTGATGTTGGACGCGTTTTGCGTTTTTGGGGGGCGAGCCGGCTGCGCGCTGGGCGACGGCTCCGGTCGTATCGCAATCGGGCGCGGCGGGGCGGCATTACGGGCCGGACCGCTGCCGGTGCGCGGCCCTGGGGAAGCGCCGCCGCTCGGCGCGGGCTTCGGCGCCGTCCCCGCGGTCCGCGCTACTGCGGCAGTACTGGTCGCGCTGGGGCTCGGCACGCCGCTGACCGGGGCCTGACTGGGGCGAGCAACGGCAGCCACGGTCGCCGCCGGTTTCGGAATCGTCGGGGCGGGCGTCGCCGCCTTCGCGCTGGGTTGCGGGCTTGGTGCCGGCGGCCTCGGTGAGGCTCGGGCGACCGGTGCCGTCGAAGGCGCCGGTGACGGCGCCGCGCTCGGTGGCGGCTTCACTGCAACGGCGACCGGTCCGACGGTCGGGATGCTGACCGGTGCCGCGGGCACTTCGTAACTGGGGCGAGTCTCGGCGATATTTTGAGTCGGTTGCGGGTTGGGTTGGGGCGTGGTTTGCGGAATGGGACGCGGATTCGGCGGTGCGGTCGGCGCAGACTTTGCAAGCTCGTGACGATTAACGGGCAGGCGCTGCGCGAGCGGCGCCGTCAAGGGAGCGTGTCGCAGCGGTGCGATCTGGGGAACGTGCGGCACGGGCGCGACGGCACGCGCGGTCACCGGTTGGTTGGGGAGCACCACTGGGGAAGTCCGCGAAACCGTTATGACCTCGCCGCCCTCAACGTTCTCGCTCGCGCCTTGCTCCGACGAGCTCACCAACACCGTGAACAGCAGCGCCGCGAGCAAAACGTGCAGCAGGAGCGATGCGAGGAAGCTTCCCGCTAATCGTTCCGGATAGCGCCGGTCCTTCGGATCGCGCTGGAACTTCACGGCGTTAAGTGCGTTGCTGCGTCCGCAGGAGCCTGCCGGTTCCGAGGCACAAGGCTGACTCGTCGATGGAACAAATTTTGCATAAGCGCACGAAGATCGTCGCGACCGTCGGGCCGGCATCGCGCGATCCGGCCGTGCTGCGTTCGCTCTTTTTATGCGGAGCTAACGTATTGCGCCTCAATTTTTCGCACGGCACCCCCGAAGAGCACGCCGCCGTGATTCGCTCCGCTCGGCAGATCTCTCGAGAGCTCGGCATTCATACCGCGGTGCTGCAGGATCTGCCCGGTCCAAAGGTGCGCACGGGCCCGCTTGCCGATGGCACGCCTTCCATCCGGCTCGAGCGTGGCGCGCGATTCATCATCACCACCCAGCAAGTCGCGGGAACCAAGGAGTGTGTCAGTACGACGTATCGCGATTTGCCGGCCGACGTCGATGTGGGCAAGCGCCTCTATCTCCAGGACGGCCAAATCGCGCTGCTCATCGTCGGAAAGAGCGCCGAGGATATCGAGACGACCGTCGAGTTCGGCGGCGATCTTCGCCCCGCGCAAGGGATCAACTACCCAGACGGTTCGCTGAACATCTCATCGGTAACGCCGCGCGATCTCGAGTTTCTCGCCTTCGGCCTGGACCACGGCGTGGATTACGTCGCTATCTCGTTCGTGCGATCGGCTGAAGACGTCGCAATCGTCAAAGACGTCATCGCGGGACGAGGGCTGCGCGTTCCCGTCATCGCAAAGATCGAAAAACACGAAGCGCTCGCCGAGTTGGACAGCATCATCGCCGCCGCAGATGGGATCATGGTCGCGCGCGGGGATCTTGGGATCGAAGTGCCGATCGAAACGGTGCCGATCATCCAAAAAGAGATCATTGCGAAATGTAATCGTGCCAGCAAACCCGTCGTCACGGCGACGCAAATGCTCGAATCCATGATAACGTCGCCCCGGCCGACGCGTGCCGAGGCCACCGACGTCGCCAACGCGATTCTCGACGGAACCGATGCCGTTATGCTTTCCGGCGAAACGGCGCTGGGAAGTTATCCTACCGAAGCGGTTCGCACGATGGCCGAGATCGCGCGCGAGGTCGAGCGGCACTATCCGCACGCGCTCTTGCGAGATCGTCGCCTGGAGAACATGGAGCCGACGATCGCTTCGTCGATCGCCGAAGCGGCGACTCGAGCCAGCGCGGAGCTAAAGACGCCGTATATCGTCACCGGGACCACCACGGGCAACACCGCCCATCACATTGCCGCGTTTCGCCCGCAGGCTCGAATCGTCGCGTTGACGCCCGAACCCGACGTCGCGCGACGCCTCGCGCTGCTTTGGGGTACCGAATCGCTGTTGATCGAGGCCTATTCGTCGATCGACGTGCTGCTCTACTTGACCGAGCGGCACATGGTCAGCGCGGGCTTGGCGAGCTCCGGCGACTTGATCGCTTTTACGACGGGGATGCCCGTGGGATCCGGCGGCACCAACGTTCTCAAAATCCACCAGATTCCTTAGAGAGCTCGGGGTATGCCGGCCTCGCTAATTCTCAGGTTAATCGCTCGGCCGGCATACCCACTCGCTGCTATTACATTGCATCAGCCTTCGTCTGATGCCGTAATTTCGTTCACGGAATATTCCGCACTCCACCTACGTTGGCAGCAACTCACTGTTTCCTTAGCAGTGCTCGGGCGTGGCGCAAGGCGACGTCGTGCGTCTCACCCGAGAGCATTCGCGCGATTTCGGCTTCGCGCTCCGTAGGACCGTCGAGTTCGCGCACGGCAATCGTCGTTTCGCTACCGCGTTCGATCTTATCGAGAACGTAGTGACGGTCGGCCCACGTTGCGATCTGCGCCAAATGCGTGACGCAGACGATCTGCCCTCGTCGCGCAAGCTCTCCGATCCGCACGCCCACCGCCGTCGCAGTCGCACCACCGATTCCGGCGTCGATTTCGTCAAAGATCAGTGCTTCGAACGAGTTACGCGATTGCGCAAGCGCGACGACGACCGCAAGCAGGACGCGCGACAGTTCGCCCCCTGAGGCAACGCGCGCAATTGGCCGCGCCGTTTCACCGGCGTTCGCGGCAAAGAGGAACTCGACGCGGTCGGCGCCCAGCGCTCCAATCCGTTCCAAACCTTGCACGTCGACGTCGAAGCGCCCCGACCCGAGCGCGATCTCGCCAAACTCCGCAATCACCCGTTTGCCAAGAGCGGCCGCAGCTTTTTTGCGAGCCTTCGTGAGCGATTGGGCGAGGCTCTCGAGATTGCGCGTGGCCGCCTGCGCCTCCGCGCGCAACCGCTCCAAGAGGTCGTCGCGGTTCTCGAACTCTTCGATCGTCTGTCGGGCGCGGCGCGCCCGCTCGATGACCTCATCGAGATCTCCGCCGTATCGCCGTTGCAAACCCTCGATCAGAGCGAGCCGAGAGTTGATCGCTTCGAGCTCGCTCGGGTCAAAGTCGGTCGATTCCAGCTCGCGGGCGACATCGGCGCCAAGCTCGGCGGCGTCGGTCTGGAGCGCGCCGGCGCGCTGCGCCATTTCACGTAGGCTGTCGCCGAACTTTGCGATGCCCGTTAGCGCGGCGGCGGCCGTGCCCAGCCCTTGCGTCGCGGCCGACTCGTTCGCCGTCAAGGCTTCGTGCGTGACGCCCAACGCTAAGGCAATCCGCTCGACGTTATCCAAATACGCGCGCCGTTCACGCAGTTGCTCGAGCTGGGCTCGATCCAGCCGCGCGTCTTCGATCTCGCGCGCCACCAGGAGCGCTTCGTCGTACCGTTCGCGCGCATCGCGTTCGTCGCCAGTTAGACGTTCGAGCGATTGCGCCGAGGCCTGCGCCGCAGCATATGCCACACTCACCGCATCGCGTAACGCGAGCACGGCTTCACCGGCGAACCGATCGAGGAGATCCAAATGATAGGCCGGAGAGAGGAGACGCTGCGCTTCGTGCTGCCCCACGAGCTCCGCAATGGTACCGCCGATTTCGCGAACGTATCCCGCCGTCGACGGCCGTCCGTTGACGCGCACGCTCGAACGCCCGACTTCGCTAATCTCGCGAACGATGCTGGCTTCTTCCCCGGGATCCAATTCGAAGCCATCGGCCTCGAGTCGCATCCGCAGCGAATCGTCCGGCAAGAATGAAATCGTAACCATCGCGCCTCGCGCGCCGCGCCGCACCGCGTCGGGACCGGCCCGCGCGCCGAGCGCGAAGTCGAGAGCGCCAAGCAGCATCGTCTTGCCGGAGCCCGTCTCGCCCGTGAAAATCGTCGCGCCTTTTGCGAACTCGACGCCGGCGCGCGCGATCAGACCGTAGTTCTCAATTTCGAGCCGCGTAAGCATTTTAGGAGCCTTGGGATTCGTTAACGACGGGGATCCTTGATGGAAACGCCCCACAGCATTTTCGATTCGAGGCGCTCGAGAAAGTGCAGCGGTTTCGTCCGCGCAAAACGGACGCGCTTGGGATGGCAGCGTATGACGACACTGGAGCCAGGCGCGACTTCGCTCAGAACCTCTCCGTCGCACTCGAGGTGGGCCTGCGCGCCTTCGAGATCGGAGGTAATCTCGATCGTCGAATGCGTCGGCACGATGAGCGGACGCGAAAACAGCGTATGCGGCAGCAGCGGCACCACGCCGAACGCTTCGACCGTCGGCGCGATGAGCGAGCCGCCGGCCGAGAGAAAGTACGCCGTCGAACCGGTGGGCGTTGCAACGCAGATTCCGTCGGCTGCGATGCGAGTCGTTTCCCCGTCGTCCACGCGCAAGCCAAACGGCACAATGCGTGACACTTCGCCTTTTCTGACGACGACGTCGTTCAGCGCAAAGTAGCGCAGGTCTCCGTACTCGGCTTGGAGCGCGGTGCGCTGGTCGATGAAGAGCCCTCGTTCGACCAGGGCCGGCAGTTCGACGAGACGCGGATCGTCCTCGTCGAGCTCCGTCAAGAAGCCCAATCGCCCAGTGTTGATACCAAAGAGCGGAAGGTCGTACTCCACGGCGATTCGCGCCGCTCGCAGAAGCGTCCCATCACCGCCTACAGTAATGATGAGTGCTGCATTTGCGGCGTGCTGGCCGTTCGACGACGTCGAATCCGCCGGCGCGAAAGTCGTCCGCAACGCGCCGCGCAATCGATCGCGCGTTCTCGCGCGTCATGTCGACGAAGAGCGCGACGACCTTGGCCTCGATGGCGAGCAGCGTCATGATTCGGGTGTTTCGTCGAGGACCTGCTCGATTCGTGCGTCCGCAAACGGCTCTCCCGTCCGCCGAAGCAGCATAAAGAACTCGAGATTGCCGGCCGGCCCTCGGAGCGCCGAACGCAAGAGCGCCACGGGAACCAGTCCTAGGCGTAGGGCAGCCTCGCGCAGTTCTTGGAGGACCGCCCGGTGGGTCTCCCGTTCGCGCACGACCCCCCCGGCACCGAGACGCTCGCGCCCGGCTTCGAACTGCGGTTTCGCGAGGGCGACGATCGTGCCACCGGCTCGCAGATACTGTACGGCGCGCTCCAAGATCGTCCGCAACGAGATAAACGACGCGTCGATTGCGATAAGGTCGAAGCCGCCCGGAAACGCATCGTTGGGGAGCCGGCGAAAGTTCGTCCGCTCGATGACGACCACGCGCGGATCGTTTCGCAAGCGCCAGTCGAGCTGACCGTAGCCGACGTCGAGCGCCATCACGCTCGCTGCGCCGCGTTGCAAAAGACAATCGGTGAAGCCGCCCGTCGAAGCGCCGACGTCTAGAGCCGTTGCGCCACGCGCCTCGATTGCAAATGCGGCCAATGCGTGCTCGAGCTTCTCGCCGCCGCGGCTGACGAACCGGCGGGGCGGCTCGATTGCGACCCGAGCCTCGCGGGCGACACTCTGACCGGCCTTGGTCGCCGGACTTCCTTCGACGCTGACGCGCCCTTCGAGGATGAGGCTGCGAGCCTGCGATCGCGTAATGCCCGCCTGATCTGCAACTGCTTCATCGAGACGACGGGAAACGCTGCGCCGGCTAGAGTTTGGCAAGTTGGCGCAGCGCCGCTGCGTAGGCCGTCTCGAATGCCGCCCCATTCACGTCGTGCGCCGAATCGTTTTCGGTCGCCGAGAAGCATAGCTTCATCCCACGGTTCGTCGTCACCATCGTCGTCAGGTTAATGACGCCTACGTCCGAGCCGCCTTTGAAGGCGACGTGCGCAAAGTCGCCAGGGGCGGCAACTCCGGGATTGATCGACATCAATGGCAGAGCGGCCACTCGCTCCATGAACTTGCAGAGGTCTCGAACGCTGTAGTGCCATTCCAAGGCGAGATCGGGTTTGCTCAGTAATTCGCCGATGGAAGGCAGCGGCATTGCGTCGATACGTCGCAGGACCGCCGCTCGTGCCTCGGGCGAGTCGACGGTGAGGTACATCCCACGCAGGCTCGCGCCCTCGTCTGATTTCAAAATAAACATTTCGCGCGTCGTTAAAAACGGATCGTTGCTGCCGCTATAACGCTCGAGCGCCGCGGGTCCAACGATCCGTACGAGTGCGTCGGCGGCGGTGTTATCGCTAATGGAAATCATCTCCGCTGCGTAGGTCGCGAGCGTCAGCGGCGTTCCCGCCGGCCACGCGCGCAAAACGCCGCTCGGCAGGCTCTTCCACCGCTGCGCAAGCGGCACGACGTCGCTCCAATGTCGAGAGCCGCTCGTAACTTCGTCGAGAAGGGCGTCGAGCACGGCAAGCTTGAACGTCGAGCCTACCGCCAGCGGTTCGGATGGATTGAGGGCCGCTCTATCTGAGCGGCCCTCTTCGACAATCACGTAGGAGAGCGTGCCGGCTACTCGCTGTAAGGCGCGAAGTCCATCGTCGAGAGAGATCGCCGGCGGCTTGAAGAGCAACCCGTCGATCTTTAAGTCCGCATCGAGATGGATTTGGACGTCGTCCGTTCCTTTGGCGAAGTGGGCGATAAAATTCGTCGGGGTGTATTCGACGCTTTGATAAGCGCCGAGCGCGGACGTCAGACCCGCGAGGACGGCATCCACTTGCGACACGGAGACTTTTGCTAAGAAGCCGGCGCTGAACCACGACGCATCCGCGCGACCGGTCCGCAACATCGTGTCGATGCGGCTGCGAGCGAGCTCGATCCCCGGTGGTACCGCGGCCGGGGAGACTGCGGGCGCCGGAGACGGGGACGAGCTTTGAGCGACGGCCGTCAGCGCCGAAAGCGATAGCATCGAAAAAGCAAGTGCGGCTAAGGCTATTGCACGCATGGCGAACGTTTTTGGGCGGTGCCCCCGGCCTCCCCTCTATGCAAATCGAGAACGAACCGGCCTGCTTCGTTAGAAGGGAAGCTCGTCGTCGAGCTCCGGAGCGGCGGTGACACGAGCGTCGCCGGTGCCGGATTGCGGCTCGGCCATCGCTTCGTCGATCTGCTCTTGCGCGCTTTTCAAAAGCGCTTCGCAGTCGCGCGCGAGCACTTTACCCTCTTTGAAGAGTTCGGTCGCGCGTTGCAGCTCCACGGCACCGCCTTCCAACTCCTTGACGATTGCGTCGATGCGCGCGAGCTTCTGCTCGAACGTTTGGGGCAGCTTGTCGGTCATTCTGCGTGCACCGATTCCACGCGCGCGTCGAACGTCCCGTGCGCGACTCTCGCCGTCACCGTGTCGCCGTGCGCGAGCACGGCGACGTCGTGCACCGCCACCCCGGCTTTGGTGACGATCGCGTATCCGCGCGCGAGTGGGCGCGTTGGATCTTCGCCGTCCAACGATGCCTGCGCGCGTTCCAGACGCCGCAGCCACTGCTGTTGCAAACGTTCGGCGGATCGCGAAAGCGCCGCAGCGGACCGGACGAGTCCGAGCCGCCATGTTCCGACACGGGCCGCGGGACTGCGTTGGTCCAGAAGGCGCTCGAATCCACGCATCTGCTCGAGGCGGCGATTGAGGAGACCTTCGGCGGAACGCTCGAGCGCTACGCCCGCAAAGCGCACGCTTTGGGTTTTCCCCGCCAGCACCGACCGGTAACCTCTCTGCAGTGCCGCGTGCAAGCGCTCCAGCAGTTCGAACGCCCGAGACCATTCCTTGCCGAGATGGACGGCGGCGGCGGTCGGAGTCGGTAGCGAAAGGTCGGCGACCTCATCGGCGAGGTGTCGGTTCTTGAGATGACCCAACGCCGTAATCACCGGATGCGGCGAGCGCAGAATGGCCCTCACTACCGCTTCGAGATTGAACGTCAAGCGATCTTCACTGGAGCCGCCGCCGCGCGTGATCACGACAACGTCGGCCTTGACTCGCGAAGCTCGATCTAGCGCCTCGGCCACATCGATCTCTGCGCCTTTGCCTTGAACGCGCGTACGAAAAAATTGGACCTGGACGTGCGGCGCTTCGATGCGCAGGCGGCCTTCGAAATCGGCGCGCGCATCGTCGTCGCTCGTAATCAGCGCGATCCTCCGTGGGAAAGCCGGTATTCCGCGCTTGCGCGACGCGTCGAAGGCCCCCTCGGCGCGCAAGCGCATGCGAAGCTCCTCAATTTCGGCGGCAAGTTTACCTTCGCCGACGAGCGAAACCGCGAGCGCGCGTAGTTGATACACGCTTCGGTTGGGCCGAATCTCGATGCTGCCTTCCGCGCGAACCGTAAGCCCCTCTCGCAGGGTCGGGAAACGCCGCGCCTCGCTCGCGAACGAAAAGCAGCCGAGGATCGCTTCGCCTTCTTTCAACGTCATGTTGAGGTTGCCGTCACTCCAGCGCTTGAGATCGGTGATCTCGCCGAGGATGGCGACGCGCTGCAGCGTTTTGTGGCGAGCCACCATGCCCGCAAAACGCCGGGAGAACTCGCCAACCGAGACCTCCAGTACCGGCTCGCCACTCATCGCGACGTTACGGTTCGTCCGAGGGCGGCGGCTCGGGAGTCGATGGAACGGGCAGCGTGGGCGTCGCCTGAACGGCCGGCTGCGGTGGTTCGACTACCGCCGCCGCAGGCTCGACGTCGTCGGGCTGCGTTTCGTCAATCGAGCCGCCGCAACCAGATTGAGGCTCGGTCCCCTTGAGAAAGTACTCATATCCGCGGCGGCAACCCGCAACTTTTGCGACCTCTTCGGATGGGAACGGAAACTCGTGCGGCGGCGTGCGTGCCAGCGCGGCTTTCATAAACTTCGCCCAGATGCGCGCAGGAATGTTCCCACCGTACGATTCGTTCATCCGTGAATAGTCATCGTTTCCCAGCCAAACCGCCACAACCAAATCGGGCGTATAGCCGACGAACCAGGCGTCGCGGAAACTCGTCGTCGTGCCGGTCTTGCCGGCTGCCGGACGGCCGATGACGGCATTTGGGTAGCCGGTACCGTGCTCGATGACGTCCTCGAGCATCGACGTCATGATGTAGGCAGTTCCCGCACTCACGACGTCGGTGGCCGCCGGAAAGCGATCGTCCAAAATGACGGTGCCCAACGAATCCTTCACCAGCCGAAACGGTGTGGGATCCACGTGTAACCCTTGGTTAGCGAGTGTTGAATAGCCGCTAGCCTGATCGAGCACGGTGACGACCGACGAACCAAGGGCGAGCGAAAGATTGGCCTCGAGAGGGGACTGCACTCCCATGCGGTGCGCGTAGTCGATGATACGATCCAATCCAATTCGATCGGCCAGCTTCACCGCAACGATGTTGCGCGACAGCGTCAGCGCTTCTCGCAGCGTTATCGCACCCATATAGCTGTGATCGTCGTCCTCCGGCGACCATTGCGTGCCGTCGCCCATCGGATAGCTCACCGGAGAATCGTTAACGATTGTGCTTGCCGGCAGCCCCGAATCGATTGCGGCCGTGTAATCGTAGATCTTGAACGACGAACCCGGTTGTCGCCGCGCCTGCCACGCGCGATTGAATTGATTGTCGAGCGAAAAATGCGCTCCGCCAACCATGGCGAGGATTTCGCCGGTCGACGGGCGCAAGGCAACCAGCGCCGCTTGATGCGCTCCGATACCCTCGGCGACTGCCTGCCGGACGCCCCACGCTATCGCTTTCTGCGCGATGTCTTGCATCCCAACATCTACGGTGGTGTAAACTTGAAGGCCGCCCTCCTCGACTGCGGTCGCGCCAAAAACGTGCTCTAGCTGCGCGATCGCATATGTCGTGAAGTAGGGATAGCGATAGCCCTGCAAACCGGGAAGGCGCTCCGAAACCAAGTCGAGCGGCTCGTTATATGCGGCGTCGGCCTGATCGGAGGTAATATCGCCATGCTCGACCATTCGATCGAGAACGTGCCGCTCGCGATCGCGCGCAAGGCCCAAGTTCACCAGAGGCGAGTAGACCGAAGGAGCGGCTACGACGCCGGCGAGGATCGCGGCCTGCGGCAGCGAGAGCTTGTCGACGCCGCGCCCGAAATAGGTATGTGCCGCGGCGTTGACACCGTACGCTCCGGAGCCTAGGTAAATGATGTTGAGATAACGCGCGAGGATCTCATCTTTCGTGTAGAAGCGCTCGATCTCGATCGCCAGCAGCGCCTCTTGAATCTTGCGCGAGAGCGAGACCTGATCGTTGAGAAAAAGCCTGCGAGCTAACTGCTGCGTGATGGTCGAGGCACCCTGAAACTGCTGGTGCGTGAGATCCGCGAACGCCGCGCGCACGATGCCGCCGAAGTCGACGCCGTGATGGGAATAGAAGTTGTGGTCCTCGTTGGCGATAAAGGCCTCGCGCACGACCTGGGGAATGCGCGAGAGCGGAACCCAGACGCGATTCTCTTTATAGACCGACGCGAGCTGCGTGCCGTCGCGGGCGAAAATGCGGGTCGTGCTTGCCGGCTGATAATCCGCCATGCGGCTGATGTCGGGGAGATTGCGCCCGTACGCCGCTACCATCCCGGCAACGGTGCCGATGGCAAAGAGCACGAGCATGAAGACGGCAATCGCGAGGTCCCGCCAGATGCGAGCGGCTCGCTTGCGGCGGTTATTCTTTGGCATTAGCGACGGCGCTGAGCACTCCGTTCACGAAACGTCCGGAGTCTTCCGTGGAGAAACGCTTTGCGAGGGCGACGGCCTCGTTTATCGCGACTGCGGCCGGCGTCTCCGGGCGACAGTTCATTTCGAAGGTCGCCATTTCGAGCAGCAAACGATCGATCGTAGGAAGCCGTTCGAGCGCCCAGCCTTCCAAGAGCGGGCTCACGATGCGATCGGCCTGCTCGGCGTATTCCAGCGTGCCCAGCGTCAGCTCCTTGACGAAAGCCCGCTGCTCGCCATCGGCGTCTTCGCCAACGACTTCGCGCAACGCGTCCTGCGGTTCGCGGTCACCGATTACGATGCTGTAGAGGACTTGAAGCGCCTGCTCGCGCGCGGCGCGGCGCGACGTTCGCGACGTCATCGCAGTGCCAGCTCGTTGGAAAGAAACTCAACGTCGTACCGGCCATTGCGAAACGCCGGCGCGGCGAGAATTTCGATGCATAGATCGATCGTCGTTTGAACTCCTTCGATCACCGTCTCGCTCAACGCGCGCTCCATCCGCGCGATTGCGATCTCCCGGGTGTCGCCGTACGCGATCACTTTGGCAATCATCGAGTCGTAGTATGGAGGAATCGTCGCGCCGGCGTAGAGGTGCGTGTCCACTCGGATTCCCGGACCTCCCGGGAAGACCAGTTTTGAGACGGTGCCGGCGGCCGGCGCGAAATGATTGCGGACGTCTTCGGCATTGATGCGGCATTCGATCGCATGTCCGCGGCCGGCGAGATCGCTTTGCCGATAGCCCAGGGACTCCCCGGAGGCGATGCGGATCTGTTCCTTGACGAGGTCGATGTTGTAGACCATCTCCGTCACCGGATGCTCGACTTGGATGCGCGTGTTCATCTCCATAAAATACACGTCATCGCCGGCAGCCAGAAACTCCAACGTGCCGGCGTTCGTATACCCGACGTGCCGGCAGACGCGCAGCGCCATCTCGTGGAGTGACGCGCGGATTGCGGGTGCGAGATTCGGCGCCGGAGTCTCTTCGACGATTTTCTGGTGGGCTGGCTTCTGGATCGAGCAATCCCGTTCCCCAAGGTGAACGACGTTTCCAAACTCGTCGCCTAGCACTTGGACTTCGATGTGACGAGGAGTGCGAATCAGCTTTTCAACGTAAAGGCGGCCATCTTTGAAGCTCGCCTCCGATTCCGCCGTTGCACCCGCATAGGCTCGCTGGAGCTCGCCGGGCTCCTCGACGACGCGCATGCCTCGGCCGCCTCCGCCGGCGGTGGCCTTGAGTAAGATCGGATACCCGATCGACGTCGCGGCCTCGTACGCTTCCTCGAGCGAGCGCAATACGTCGGTGCCCGGTGTCGTCGGCACGCCGGCCTCTCGCACGACCTTCTTCGCCGACGCCTTGTCGCCCATCAACGCGATAACTCTCGGTTCGGGTCCAATAAAGGTCAAGCCGTGGTCGGAGCAGATCTCGGCAAAGCGCGCGTTCTCCGCCAGAAATCCATAGCCCGGATGAATCGCATCGCAGCGCGTGATCAAGGCGGTGGAAATGATGTTGGGAATGTTTAAGTACGAACGCCCCGCCGGACCGGGCCCGACGCAGAACGCCTCGTCGGCCTGCCGCACGTGCAGCGAATCCCGGTCGGCTTCAGAGAAGATCGCGACGGTCGAAACACCTAGCTCTTGACAGGCACGATTAATTCTAAGGGCGATCTCCCCGCGGTTTGCGATCAAAACTTTTTGGAAAATTGTCCGGCTTCCTTACGTTCGCGCGATCGAGAAAAGCGGCTGCCCGTATTCGACCGGCGACCCGTCGGTGGCCGAAATACGCACGAGACGCCCCGCGCCCATACTATGAACCGGCGTTCGAATTCCGAGTGCTTCAATGTATGCCAGCTCGCGGTCGCCGTCGAAAGTTTCGCCTTCGGACGGTGCGGGGCGGCTGAGATTAAATATCCCGACCAGATCGGCCTTGATCGTATCGAACCGGAGCGCTGCCGCGCCCGAAGCTGCTCGATCGTCCGCACGACGGGGTCGATCCACGTGTTGCCGCCGTCTGGCAACCTCGATCTCGTCGCTTCCGCGTTCGATCCGCACGCGCACCGCGTCGCCGCTACTCAAGAAATTAGCGAGCGCGCGCACCCGCCCGCTAATGGTCGAAGAGATCTCGGACGACATCACGGTACCGCCTTCGCGCTCGACCCGTATGACGCCCGCCAGTTCGGACGGCGGCAGCGCATCTCGCATCGCTGCAAAGCGATGGTCGAGCTCCGCGAGCGGTACGAGCACGAAAGCTCGCTCGGCAAGACGCTCGTGGGGCACTCTCAGCCTCTCGTCTGCGATCGTCAGGTCGTCATAGAGCAAAACGTCCAGATCGATAACCCGCGCTCCCCAGCGTTCGCCGGCGGTGCGACCGAGCCGCCGTTCGATCGCGTGCAACGCATCGAGCAGATCGTGCGGCGACAACTCGGTCTCGAGAGAGACGACGGCATTGAAGAACTCGGCTTGATCGAAACGCCCCCATGGAGCGGTTAGATATGTAGAAGAGCGGGCCAAGAGCGTTCCGACGCTCTGCAGCTCGCGAAGAGCGCGCGAGACGTTCTCCGCACGGTCGCCGGCGTTCGTCCCAATCCCGACGTAGGCCAGGTGCGCGCTCACGTGCCTTCGTAATGCGGGTTGGCCCGATCGAACGTAACCGACGGCGTCGCGCCGTCGAGAATCGCGGGCTTCGCGATGGTTACGATCGCGCGTGCGACGCGAGCGTCCTCGAAAATGGCGTCGAGGATATCCAAGGCTAAGCGTTCGAGCAACGCGTACGAGGTATTCGCGACGATCGTCACGAGCCGGCGGTGAAGCGCGGCATAGTCGATCGTCTCGGCGAGATCGTCGCTGAGTTGCGCCGCGCGCAGGTCGATCTCGGCGTCAAGGTCGATCACGAACGGTTGCGGACGATCGCGCTCGTCCGGGTCCCAGCCGTGGCGCCCGTAAGCGCGCACGCCGCGCAGCGTTACTCTATCCATCCGTCCGGCCGCCAGCCGCGCACGAGCGCGTCCGTTACTGCGGTTGCATCGCGCGCCGCGCGCACGTCGTGAACGCGAACGATGTCCACTCCAGCTGCGATTGCAAAGGCGGTCGTAGCTACCGTTGCATAGACGCGATCGTTCGGCTCTCTGCCGATCAGCTTACCAAGCGTAGATTTTCGCGAAGTGCCGATCAGCGTGGGGAAGCCGAGTCCGACCAGTCGCGGCAGCGCCTGCAAAACGGCGATATTCTGCTCGGCCGTCTTGCCGAAGCCGATGCCGGGATCCAGGATGACGCGCTCCGGTGCCAGCCCGCGTGCTACGGCCCTCGACGCGCAATCGTCGAGATAGGTCAGGACCGCATCTACGACGGGACCGTCGTACTGCGTGCCGTCTTGATTGTGCATTGCCACGATGGGCATCTCCAGCTCCGCGACGACGTCGAGCAGCGCGGCCGGCGCTCCCCACACGGAGTTGACGAGATCCGTGCCGGCCCCATGAGCGGCGCGCACGACGGCGGGCTTGTACGTGTCGATGGAAATAGGAGCCGAAGGAAAGGCCGCGCGAAACGAACGAATCACCGGAAGCACGCGCGCGATTTCGACATTTTCGTCGAGCCGCTGAGCACCAGGACGCGTCAACTCGCCGCCGACGTCGAGGATATGCGCGCCCGCGTGCCACTGTTCCGTCGCATGGGCGGTTGCATCGAAAACGCTCTCTAAACCATCTCCCGAGAACGAGTCGGGCGTCACGTTGACGATTGCCATGATATAGGTCCGCGCGCCCCAACGAAGCTCGCCGCCGCGCAGACGAAGGACGCCCCTTACACGCTCGCCGGTATGTACCACTCGCGCAACTCTCCGACGACGAACGTCGAGCCGGTTACCACGACGACGTCGTCCATCGTCGCCAGGCGGCGCGCCACCGTCAGCGCTTCGACCGGGTCAACGATAGCACGTCCCCAACGTCCGATCGATTCGGCGATCGTCGACAATCGCGACGGCGCAATCGCGCGGCGGCCGGCCGCAGCGTACGACGTAAACGTGAAGGTGGAGGGCAAGGTTGCCAAGATTTCAAGGATGCGACGCGCGTCCTTCGGCTCGCCGATCGCCACGACGTAATGGACGCGGCGGCCTGCGAAACTTTCCCGCAACGACGCCACCAGCGATTCGGCCTTTTCGGCGTTGTGAGCCATGTCAAAGACGACCGGCGGCTTTGCCGGCACCAACTCCATTCGTCCCGGAATCGAAAGCTCGGAAAAACTTCGCAGGATCGCATCTCGGCTCGGGCGCAACGCCTCGTCGAGCTGCTTGAGAACGGCGATTGCGGTTACCGCGTTCGTGCGTTGAAAGGTTCCCAGTACCGGCAAGGGTGGCACCTCGTCGATTTCGACGACGTCGTGCGCGTAAACGACCGGCGCTCCGGTTCGAGCGGCGTATGCTTCGATGACCGCTGCCGCGGCCCCCGAAACCGGCCCCAGGACCAGCGGTATGCCTGGCTTTGCGATGCCGGCCTTTTCGAGGGCAATCGCCTCGATCGCGGTGCCGAGGATCTCGGTGTGGTCGTAGCCCACCGAGGTGATTGCGGCGACTAACGGATACAGAACGTTCGTTCCGTCGAGGCGACCGCCCAATCCCACCTCGACCACGGCCACATCGACTTTTTCTTGCGCAAAGTACGCAAACGTCAAGGCAAGCAGCGTCTCGTAATAGGTCGGCCGCCCGTACGCAGACGTCGTACGCTCGATCGCGGGCATTGCCCGTTCGAGCACCTCTACAAATCGCTCGCGTGAGATCGCTGCGCCGTCAATGCACGCGCGCTCCGTCATCGAGTGCAGGTGCGGCTTCGTATGAAGGCCGGTTCGCTTACCCGACGCCTGCAACGCGCCGGCGATCATCGTCGAAGTCGAGCCCTTCCCGCTCGTGCCGCCGACGTGAATCGTCGGATAGGACCGATGTGGATCGTCGAGATAACGCAACAACGCGCGCATCCGGTCGAGCTTGTACGACGTGCGCGGCGACGTGACTTCGTCGATCGTGCCGAGCAGATAGGCTTCGGCTTCGTCGTAACTCGAAATCCTTGTCATCCTGAGCCCTTCGACTTCGCTCAGGACAGGCTCTGTCGAAGGACGGATCATCCGTCGACGACGCAATCGTTCAAGAGCTCCAACGCGTGCGGAATCACGGGCAGCACGATATCGAGCGCCTCGCCGACCGCGCGGGGGCTTCCGGGCAGGTTTACGATGAGCGTGCGATGGCGCACGCCCGCGAGCGCGCGCGAGAGCATCGCCGTTTTTACGTTAGCGTAGGAGACCATCCGAATCGCTTCGGCGATCCCGGGGACCTCGTAGTCGAGGATCGCGGCGGTCGCCTGCGGCGTGCGGTCGCGCGGCGAGAGGCCGGTTCCGCCGCTCGTAAGCACCAGATCCACTTCGTGCGAATCGGCCAGCTCGATGAGTTCGGCCGCAAGCGCAGCGGGATCGTCGGGCATCACGCTCTCTCGTGCGATCGAATAGACGTCCCCAAGCCGCTCCTTCATTACTGGAATGCAGGCATCAGCGCGTTCGCCCGATGCGGCGCGGTCCGAAAGTACGATCAGCGCAACGCGAAAACTCACGCCATGTCATCCTGAGCCTTTCGACTGCGCTCAGGACAGGCTCCGTCGAAGGATCCGCCGGTCTTTTCGAGCAAGCGCACCGACTCGATCGTGATATGCTTGTCCAAAGCCTTCGTCATGTCGTAAATCGTCAGCGCCGCAATCGTCGCCGCGATCATGGCCTCCATTTCGACGCCGGTCTGTGCGTCGGTGCGTGCGGCAGCCTCGATTTCCAGCGCGCCGTCGGCACGCCAGTCGAAGCTTACGTTCACGCTCGTCAACGGCAGCGGATGGGCCAAGGGAATCAGCGCGCCGGTCTGCTTTGCGGCTAAAATGCCGGCAATCTGTGCGGCTACCAACGCGTCACCTTTGGCCAAGGTCGCATCGCGAATCGCCGACTGCGCGGCGGCGTTCATGCGTACCAGCGATTGCGCCCTCGCGAAGCGCGACGTGACGCTCTTACCCGATACGTCGACCATCGCGACGCTTCCGTCGGTCGCGACGTGAGAAAGCTTCATCGCGTCATCGCTTCGGCGCGCTCTGAAAACGCGCCCAGATCAAGCAGAGCAGCGCTAAGACCCACATGACGACCAAATGCGTGACGTGGTGCGAGTGCGCGGCACCCGATTCCGTGAAATAGTTGATCGTCCCGGTACCGTACAGAATCCCAAGCACGAAAAAGACGACTGCCAGAACGATGGCGACAACTCTCATGTGATGACTCCTTTTCTCGCAAGTACGAAACAGATGGAACCGACGATAATGCAATACCACCCGAACGGCCGCAGATCGTTCGAGCGGAAGTAACGCGTCAAGAAAGCCACGGAAAGGTACGCAGCCACGCCGGCCGCGATGCCGCCGGCGATTGCTTGAACGAGCACCAGGTGCGCCTGCGGCGAAAAGAGTTTCGGGAGTTCGAGGAGGGCTGCCGCGAAAATAACCGGCGTCGCGAGCAGAAACGAGAATCGAGCCGCATGTTCGTGGTCGAGGTCGCAGAGCAATCCCGCGACCATCGAGCTTCCCGATCGCGAAATTCCAGGCAGGAGCGCAAACGCTTGCGCGACACCGATGAAGAGGCTCTCGGGATAACTCAGACGATCGATCGGCTTGCTCTTTCTGGCACGGGCTCGCTGTTGGACCCGGCGCAGAGCCTCGCCCGAAAACATTATCAGCCCGTTGATCAACAAGAAAAACGCGGCCGGGGCCGGGGAGCCGAAGAGGCGGCGCACGGGATGCTCGAGGACGACCCCCAGCAGTCCGACCGGAATCGTCGCAACCACGAGCAGCCATCCGGTTCGCTCGTCCCGGTCGGAGCTCAGTCGTCCAAGCACGACGCTGCGCGCGAGCGCACGCACGATTGCATACCACTGCGCTCGATAGAATACGATCAATGCAAGCGCGGTTCCCAAGTGCAGCACGACGACGAATGCGAGAAATGAAGCACTCGACCGATCGATGTTATTCCAGTGCAGCAATGCCGGAACAAGGATCGTATGACCCAGGCTCGAGATCGGAAAGAGTTCGCTGACTCCTTGCAAGAGAGCCAGGACGAGCGCCTGTAAGAAGGTCACGGCCCAGCGTTTGCCCGACGGTGCCTTACGGCCTGCCGGTTACCATGCGACGAACTTCACGCTAAACGTGGCATTTCCAGCGACTGGTCTACAGTCGTGCAACGGCGCGCTGTATCGAGCGTCGCGCGCCATCGAGACCGCGACGAGGTCGAGCGACGAGTTGCCGGTGCTCTGTGCGACGCTGGCGCCGCTCACTTCTCCCTGCGCATCGAGCGTAACCGAAACGAGTGCGACGCCGCTGGTGTGGTCGGCGCGGATCGCCGCCGGAATATCTGGTGGGGGCGGGGTGGCGACGACCGCCGCGGCGGCGTTCGGTTGCGCGCAGCCGGCGCCGGCCGCCGAAGGAACCGCGCTGGGAGCGGGCGGCGGTGCGGGCGTCGAGCGACCGGCGCTACCGCCTTCGGAGCGCGCGACCGCCGCGCCGCTGGCTCGAGGCCTCGGCGGCGCGAGATTTCGAGGTGAGGGCGTTTGCGTGCGGCGGGGAGGCGGGGGTGTGTGGCGGGCCACGATCATCGTCGAACGGCGCACGACGGAGACGGCTTCAGGCTGAGTTTGAAAATCCGCCGTTGCGGGGCGCAGCATCAGTGCAACGACCGCATGAAGGACCAGCGAGAGCGCGAAGGCGACGAGCAATACGCGCTGAGCGCGTCTCATACCTCATGGGGCGCGCAACGGCCGGTAGCGCGACTAATCTGGTTGGAAGTCGGCGCGGAAGAGATAGTCGCCTTCCACCGGCTGACAGTCGACGAGCTTCGGGGAGTAGGTAGACTGTCGAGCCGCGCGCAGAGCGGCTTGGTCGATTGCCATATTATTCGAGCTCTTATAGATCTTCGTGCCGACCAGGTTTCCGGAGGGTCCCACCGTCACTTCCACCTGCACGGTAGTCGGCCCGATCCCAATATCTTTTGCCGACTCCGGATAATCCGGCTGCACCGCGTTGGTAACCGTCGCGTCGGCGTTCGGATTTGCGCAGGCAGGCTTGGGCGTTCCCGGCGGTGCCGTCGCTGCAACCGGCGCAGCGGTGCCCTGACCCTGCGGCACGCCATTTTCATTGCCAGGGCCGGTCTCATTGCCCGCATTTTCGGTCGATTTGGTCGCCCCGGTATTGTGGCTGGTAACGAGGTTTACTTTAAGCTTCGGCTGTTGTACCTGCTGCTGCTGTTTGGGCGGCGGGGTGGCCTGCGGCGGCGGGGTCGGTGTCGGCGGCGGCGTGGGCGTGGGCGGCGGAGGCGTGTGAATGATCGTCTTCTTTGTGATCTGGACCTTCTCGGTTTCCTGTTCCTCAGAATGCTTGTTGATGTTCGGAAAGACCGAACCGACCGCTAAATGTATGATAAGCGAAATTACGAAGGCCCAGCCGATATAGCTGCGGACTCGTTCGCCGGTCGAAATATAGCGGTCGCGCTTCGCCATCGACTACGGATTCATTCCCGCGGGCGCGCCTTGAATGTGGTTGGCGAGCCCAAAATTGGTGAGATCCTCCTGCTTCGCGGCATCCATGACCTGCAGAATGACTCCATAGCTGGCCGCAGGATTCGCCTTGATGATAACGCTCGTAAACTTGTGGTCGGTTGCATCTTGAAGCTGCGCGAAGGCGACTTTCGCATCTGCGATCGTCACTTCGTTCGAGCCGATTTCGATGTGGTTATGTTCGTCGATATTCACGACGATCTGAGACGGCGTTACCCTTAGTTTGTTGTAGGCGTCGGGCAGCCTCGGTTCTTTGGTGACCGATGCGAGAATAATGAAAATAATGAGGAGCACCAACAGCACGTCGGTAAACGGCGTGATGTTGATCGTCAACATTACCTCATCTTCGCCTCCGCCGGTGGAAACGGCCACGTTCTACAAACCTCCCTTTATACGCTTACGACGTGACGAAGCCGACGTCTTCAAGGCCGGTTTGCCGTGCCGCATCGAGGATCCTTATGATGATCCCATACGGCGCCTTCGCATCGGCGACGATCGAAACGTGGTGGTGCGGTTTCTTCTTGGATGCGTCGTACATCACGCGGTAAATGCCGGTTTCGTTCGTCTTCTCGCCGTCGACGAAGATAACGCCCTTGTTGTTGACGTCGACTTCGATGTCGTTCTTGTTCTTATTCTGGGTCGCGCTGTTGGGGTTCTTGTTCGGCAGCTCTTTTTCGAAGCCGGGTGGCGCGACCAGTGCCGCGAGAATCATGAAGATGATGAGCAAGACCAGCAAAACGTCGGTAAACGGCGTGATGTTGATCTCTGCCATCACCTCTTGATCTTGCTGCGAGGATAGTAGTGACACGGTTGTGTCCTACCCGCTTTACTTGGCGCCGGTCTTGGCAGGCTGATAGAGATCGGTCGGAATCGGCGAGCCGGTGTTGTGGAAGTGGAGCATTTCGGCGAGCTGATTGGCGGCGACGATCATCTCCTGATTGTAGTTCTTGATGCGCGACTTGAAGAAGTTGAAGAACACGACGGCGATGACCGCGATGATGAGACCGGTGGCCGTGGTGATCAAAGCCTCAGAGACGCCCGCCGCGACGACGGCCGGAGTCGAGTTGCCTTTCAACGCGATATCTTGGAAGGCGCGGATGATGCCGAGCACGGTTCCGAAGAGACCGACGAAGGGCGCGATGACGGCAATAGTACCGATGATCGCGAGATTGCGCTCGAGTGAGTTGAGATGCTCCATCAGCGCGATCGAGAGGGCGTCGGTGATGTCGGCGCGATTCTTCTCGCCGCGGCGAAGCCCGAACTCGAGAATGCGCGGAAGCATCCCGCGGCTCTTCTTACAGATGGCGATCGCCCCGTCGAGGTCGTCGGCGGAAACCTTCGTACCGATCTGGCGCAGCAAGCCTTTCGTATCGCCGTGCTGCGTCTGAAAAAAGACTAATCGTTCGATGACGACTGCGAGGCCGACGATCGAAATGAGCAAGAGCAGCCACATATCCCAACCGCCCTGCTGCATGAGACCCAAAAATCCCGAAAACACGCCTCTACGACCCTCCCAATTAGCGTTGCTGCGCGACGACCGCGCCCCCGTGAGGGCGACCCATTGGCCTCCCCCGTCTAAAGTCCTGTAGTGTTAAGGACCGCTCCCCGAGGGAGCGCTAGGCGACGAGTTGAGATTCTGTTTCACGAAGGTTTCGATCTGAAGCGAGAGTGCTTCGTTTCCCTGCGCCTTGGCTAGCTGATCGGCTTTGGCGAGCGCATCCGTGGCCCTTTTCTTGATTCCGTCGTCATGGCTGGATGACCACTGAGCCGTCAGAGCAATCCCTTCTGCAAAGTTCGCTTGCGGGTTGTCCGGCTGCAAAGCGATCGCCTTATCGGCATAGCTTTGCATCCGCTTGTAGTCCGGCTTCGCACCTTGCGCTATTGCAAACGCAGCTAACACGTTGGCTGTGACGGCGACCGCGGGATCGCCGACCGCGGCGGCCTGATCGTAGTCGCGCAACGCGGTTGCCGTATCTTTGGCTACCGCCGCCGCCTGGCCCGACTTCAGCAGGCTCGCGCCCATCGCTCGGGCGCCGGCCGTGCTGCTCGGGTCGAGCTGCTTGATCTGCGCTGCAATGGCTTGCGCGCCTTGCACGTCGTTATTGGCCAAATCGGCCTGTAGAAGCTCGGCGTCGATGTTCACCTTCGAGGCGAGCGGTATCTTGGAGTCGGCCATGGCCATGTCGTGAGCCGTCTTGAGCGACGCCAGCGCGGCTGCGCTATCGTTATTCGCCAGCTGCGCTACGCCGAGGGCAAAGCGCGAGTTCGTATCGGGCGCGAGCGCCACGGCTTTCTTCGCGTAAGCGAGGGACTGCTCTGGGTTGTCGGTCGCGCCTTTAACCGCCGCCGCGGCGAAGCTTTGCGCCGCCGCCGAGCGGAACTGCTCGCCGATCGTCGCCACCTTATCGAAGGCCGCCGCCGCGGACGTGAAATCCCCGGCGTCATACGACGCGACGCCCAGCATTTCGCGCAGCGAGTCGTCGCCCGGCGAAGAGAGCAATCCCATCTGCGCTTTGGATTTCGCTTGCGCGTACTGGCCGGAGCGAATGAGCGCCGCGACCTGGCTTGCAGCCGGTGTCAGCGAGGCACCGCCCAGCGACACACCCGAGCTTCCGCTCGAGCTACCGCTTGAGCTTCCGCTGGTGCTTCGTACGACGGTCCGGCCGCTAAATCTCAAGGTGAAATCGTAAAAAGCGGTGATCGGCGTAGTTCCTCGCCGAGCCGGCCGATACGTCGAGCTGTTCGCGATCTCGATCGCCGCGGCGTTGTCGCCCGAGTTCGTCGAGCTGATGATTTTTGTGACCTTGTGCGACCCATCGGCGTTGACCTGGACTTGCACCACGACCCTGCCGCTTCCGGCGATCGTCGTGAACGTCTTGCCCTCTTTGATCAGTTTGGCCGGCACGAACTCGGTCGCGTACTGTGCGCGCGCCGGAATCTGGCCCACCGCCAAGAGCGTCACGAAGGCAATTGAGAGCACTCGAAGGGATTGATTCATGGCATCACCTCAGGCGGGGTGGTACGAGGCGATTCGTCCGGCGGCCTGCGATGCCGGCGCAGGGCCTCGATCTCTTTTCCGGTCAGCTCTCGTACGCGGCCCGGCGGCAGCGCTCCGAGCTTGAGCGGTCCGAATCGAGTTCGCGTTAATTCCAGCACGGGATGGTTCAGCGTTTCGAACATGCGCCGCACTTGCCGATTTCGGCCTTCGTGAATCGTCACGTTGACCAGCGATCGGTCGCGGCGCACGGCAAGGACGCGGACTCTCGTCTCGGCCGCGCGTCCATCGTTCATGACGAGTCCCGCCAGCAAGCGCCGCACGTCGTCGGAAGAAAGGCGCCCAGCGATCGCGGCCCGATACGTCTTGTCGACGCCAAAGCTAGGGTGAAGCAAGCGATGTGCCAGTTCGCCGTCGTCGGTAAGGAACAGGAGTCCGGCGGTGTCGTAATCGAGCCTGCCGACGGGGAAAACATGCGGACGATCGACGAGGAAATCGGCGATGCTGCGCCGCCCGTGGGGGTCGCGCATCGTCGTCACCACGCCGACCGGTTTATTGAAGATCAGGTAGGTCGGTTCCGCCGGAAGCTCGAGCCGCACTCCGCCAACCTCGACCCGATCGCCGGCAGCCACCAGCGTCCCGAGTTCGCGTACGGTCGTCCCATTGATCCGCACGGACCCACGGGCGATCATCTCGTCGGCGCGTCGCCGCGACGCCACCCCCGCACTCGCCAAATACTTGTTAAGCCGAACCCCGTTCCCCGCCACTTCTTAGAAGGGAAATACTAGCGCGTGCGGTTCCGGGTAACGTGATGTCGAGGAAGCTCGGACCGACGAGCGCAGCCATGGATGGCGGAGCGAGGAGGCCGCGCAGCAGAAGCGGAGCCGGAGGCGCAGCGACGAGCGTTTCCGAGACGTCACGTTACCCGGAACCGCACGCGCTAGTATTTGCCGTTGTTCCCGCCGCCGTCTTCGTACCCGCGATTCATCGAGAGCGCTTCCTTAGTAACGGTCTGCAGGAACTCTTCGTTCGTGCGCGTCTGCGCCATCTTGTCGAGGATGATCTCGGTGATGTCGCCGGTATTGAGTACGGCGGTCGCGCGGCGGAGCATCCAGATCTTACGCATCTCGTCGGGCGTGAGCAGCAGCTCCTCGTGCCGGGTTCCCGAGCGTTTGATGTCGATCGCCGGAAAGACGCGAGACTCTGCGAGCTTGCGAGTGAGATCGATCTCCATATTTCCGGTGCCTTTGAACTCTTCGAAGATCACGTCGTCCATCTTGGAGCCGGTTTCGATGAGCGCAGTCGCGATGATTGTCAGCGAACCCCCCTCTTCGATCTTGCGCGCCGCACCGAAGAATCGTTTGGGTTTGTGCAGTGAAGCCGTATCGAGGCCGCCCGAAAGGGTGCGCCCCGAGCTCGCGACGACCTGGTTGTAGGCGCGCGCGAGGCGGGTGATCGAATCGAGCAGAATCACGACGTCTTTTCCGAGCTCGACGAGGCGCTTGGCGCGCTCCATCGTCAGTTCGGCAACGGCCGTGTGATTTTCGGGATGCTCGTCGAACGTCGAGGCGACGACGTCGCCGTCGATCGTGCGCTGCATGTCCGTGACTTCTTCAGGGCGCTCGTCGACGAGCAGCGCGATGATGTGCGCTTCAGGATGGTTGATCGAAATCGAGTTGGCGATGTTCTTGAGCAGCGTCGTCTTGCCGGCCTTTGGCGGCGAAACGATCAGGGCGCGCTGGCCCTTGCCGATCGGGCAGAAAAGATCGATGACGCGCGTGGAGAGCTGCGTCGAGCGCACTTCGAGTTTAAAGCGCTCTTGCGGATAGATGGGCGTTCCCTTTTCGAAGAGTCGCCTGCCCTTAATGGCTTCGGGGTCTAAATCGTTGACTTTGTCAACGCGAATGAGCCCGAAATATTTTTCGCTCTCCTTCGGCCGGCGCGCTTGGCCTTCGATCATGTCTCCGCGCCGCAGCTCGAAGCGGCGAATCTGCGTTTGACTGACGTAGATGTCGTCGTTGCCGACGTAGTAACCCGCGCGGCGTAAGAAGCCGTATCCCTCGGGCAACACGTCGAGAATGCCGCTCGCTACTTCGATGCCCGATCGTGCGATCTGGCCTTGAACGAGGAGCGTAACGATCTCGTCTTTCTTCAGTTTTGCGGGTGTAGGAAGTTCGACTTCCAGCTCCTTCGCAATCTCGATGAGTTCCGTCTTCGTCTTTTCGGAGAGCTGAGCCGCGGTCAGCATCGGGGGAACCTCGACCTGCTGCGGAAGCTGGTCGTGAAACGCACCGGGCTGTTGACCGAAGTGGTGACGCCGGCGCGTGCGGCGCCGCCGGCCGCCGCCGGCTTGTGGAGGCCGCGAATCGTTATTTAGCCGATGCTCGATGTTGGGACGGTTTTCGGTTTGCAGAAGAGTTCTCTCTTATGGAGTCACGCACGCCAAACTTCGAGATCGAGGCGAGGCTGCCGTCGCAATCAGATCGGTGGCGTGAACGTGAGGGTATCAAGATATCGCGGCTGTCAACAGATGACCGCTACGCGACGCTCACACTATAGCATAAGCCCCCGGCAGCGTTCAAGCCGGGCTCAAAGCGGCTGGCCCGCTCACGTAGGGGTTGCCGGCCAGGTAGAATCGCAGGCGATGATCCGCGGCTCGAGTTACGCCTATTCGCCGGCTGCGGCGTACGCTCTGGGGAGTCCAGCCGTCCCGGGCCAGCCAAAGGAAGCGGCCCAAGAAGAGATCGGCGCCGTCAAAAGATCGATCGATGGCAAGCGCGCGACAGAGCCGGCCGGGGCCGCGACAAAGATCGCGCGTGCGCTCAACGGCTCTGCGGCGTTGCATGAGCGCGAGCCCCTGCGTCGGCTCGAGGGCGCGAACGAGCACTCCTGCGCCCCTTCCTTCGCCCTCGCTCGAAAGATTAAAGCAGAACGACGTACCGTAGATTTGATAGACGTAGACGCGATGCGGCGGTCCAAAGAGCGTCGCATTGCGGGAGCTTTTGCCGGAAAAGGCGTGACACGCCGGATCGTTCGGAAGGTAGGCTTCAGTCTCGACGATGCGGCCCGCCGCCATCCCATCCTCGCTCTCACGTATGAGAATGCAACCGAGCAGGGCCTTTGCGAGCGCTTTTGTCTCGACCGGCAAAACCTCCGATCCCAGGCGGAGAAGTTTCACGCCGCAACGTTCAGCGCTACCTCGGCTCCGGCCCTTTGCATCAACTCGTCGGTTGCCCCGGTCGCGATCCCGACCTCGTAGAATGCGTTGAGCGCACAGCGCAGACGAACGTAGGGAAGCGCGAGCGCCTCCGGCACGTCACATCGAGTCGTCACTTCTTCTACAAACCGACGGTCGGGCATCACAAAATGGGCGCGTGTAACTCCGCGTTTACAGAGGGAACGCGCGACCGTCACCAGGGCCGCGTAGGCAACCGCGCGCTCCATCAGCAAGCTACGGCGCACGATCCGGAAAGGCAGGCGTGCAACCTCCCGACCCTCGGCGCCATTGAACGCCGCGTATGCCACGCCACTGCCTTCAGCCCCGGCGGCATATCCCACCTCCACCTCGAGAACCTTACTGAGCCCTTGCATCGCGTTCGCCTCACTATATTTTAGGCGAACATATGTTCGAGGTCAAGCGATTCGTGCCGGCCAGACCAAGCTTTCGTAGAGTGCCAGGGTGCGATCGATCTGTTCCTCGATCGAGAACCGTTTCGCGGCCTCGCGCGCTGCGGCAGCTCTGGCCGGGTCGGGGACGCCTCCCACCCGGCCGAAGGCTTGCGCGAAGGCCTGCGCCGTTGATGGTACGAGCAGACCGGCGGAGCCGAGAACGTCTCGGTTTTGGGGTGCGTCGGCAGCAATGACGCTTGCCCCGGCGGCGAGTGCTTCGACTTGCACGATGCCTTGGGTTTCGGTCGTACTGGCCATCACGAATGCGTCGGCACTAGCGTAGAGATCGGGCAGATCTTGCCGTGAGACAAAACCCAAGAAGCGGCTCTGCTCGAAAACGCCGAGCTCCCGCGCGAGCTGCTCTAGATCGGCACGCGACGGTCCGTCGCCGGCGATCACTAGTTTCAATGAAGGATCGTTCGCTCGCGCGAGGGCTTCAAAGAGCAGTTCGAGGCTCTTCTCTTTGGCCAGCCGGCCGACACAGAACAGCATGCGATCGTCCTTCCGAACGCCGATTCGTTCTCGAACGTCGTCCCTGCGACGGCCGGCAGCGAAGAGTGCAATGTCAATCCCTGTCGGCACCGTTTCAATCCGCACGGTTACGCCGAGCTCACGAAGACGCTCGGCCATCGCCGGCGTCGGAGCGATTACGGCGTCGGCCAGATTTGCGAAGGTCCGTGTGAGCCGGTTCGCTGCAAAACGCGTTGCATTCGTTTCGAAGGGGACGTAGTGAACGTACGCCTCGAGTTGCGTATGGTACGTGTAAACCATCGGCATCCCGTAGCGCCGGGCACAGCGCATGCCCATCCAGCCGGTTACGAACGGCGAGTGCGCGTGAATGACCGAGAGCCCCTTGATCACCGCGTTGACGCGCCGGCTCACCAATGGCAGCGTCAGCCGGTACGGCGTGCGCGCGGGCAGCGGGAGCGACGGGATCCGGTGGACGTCGCCCTCGGATTGGTCCGTTCCCGGCATCTTCGGCGCAAAACAAAAGACTTTATGGCCTCGTGACTGCAAGCCGGTAGCCAAGGCTTCGACCGACGCCACGACGCCGTTGATGACGGGACGATAAATCTCGGTGAAAAGCCCCACGCGCATGGACTGCATCGCACCGCTTTCTTCGCTTCGACGTTCGGGCACGCCCCGGCACTCCGAAACCCGTTACGCACGCGCCGAACGAGGTGGGGCGATCTTAAGGTTGCGACTTTTGTCATACTGTCACCTCGAAAGGTGCGTGCTATAGTGCCCGGGTCAGAGCGGCCTGCCCATACGCACGGCAAGCCAGCTCGGGATATGTTGGCGTTTTCCGTCGGATCCGTTCTCTCGGCGGTTGCGTGCGCCGCTGATAGAAAATGCGCGAATCGCGTAGATCGTCCGTTCCCCTGCGGAGTGTCGAGCGCAGACCTTGGACGCGATTTGGAACAGGAAAGGAACTTCGGATTGATCGGACGCGTGATTTACGCCGCTTTTCTCGTTGTTGGTCTTGCGGTCACACCCGTTTGGGCGGCCCCCCCGGGTTCGCAAGGCGCCGCGACCGGCGTAACCTATAGAAACGGCGTCATTAGGTGGGAGCGCCTCGAGCGCCGCCGCGTTCAACCGAAGACCTTGAATCGGCTTTCGATGCTCCTCGCGCCAGGCAGCTCTAAGCTCATCGCTCGCGGCCGGCCTGGTCTCGCGCAGGTACGAGTCGAGTACGCGCAGCGCGACGGAGGACCGGTAAGCCAGCGAGTACTCTCCACGATATGGATCCGCAAACCCGACCCGCGAATCGTCGCGCAAGGGGTTAGCCCGGCCACGCTCGCGGCCTTTGAAGCACACGGCTTGCTCCAGATGGCGTCGGTCGCGCGCGGTGCGATCCAGATGATGGCCACGGCCTACACTGCCGGAAGCGCGGGCGGGGGCGGCATGACGGCCAGCGGCCGGCGCGCCGGCTACGGAGTCGTCGCCGTCAACCCTCGCATCATCCCCCTAGGAACTCGCCTGTACATCCCAGGCTACGGCATGGCGATCGCGGGCGATACCGGAGGCGACATTGTCGGCCATAGAATCGATCTTGGCTTCGACTCGCTGCGCGGAGCCATGCTCTTCGGCCGGCGAGACATCACTGTTTACCGGCTGAAGTAGCGTAAAATAGGGGCGTGTCGAGCCCCCGTGCCGTGCTGGCGAAGGCGGGCCTTCGCCCAAAAAAGCGCCTCGGTCAAAACTTTCTCACCGATACCGCTATTGCTGGCCGCATCGCCGGCTTCACGCTGGAGGGCGCTCCACCGCGAGCTCGGACAATCGAGATCGGTGCCGGTACCGGCGTACTCACCCGCGCTCTCGTCGACGAGGGCGCGCAGCTCACTGCCATCGAGATCGATCCGGAGCTCGTCGCCGTTCTTCGTTCTCGGCTGGACATCGCCGCGGCGCAAATCGTATCGGCCGATGCTCTGACGTTCGATTACGGCAGCTGGTCGGAGGGAGAGCGGTGGCGCGTCGCGGGCAACCTTCCTTATAACATCGCAACGCCGTTGTTGCTGCGCCTGATCGAAATGCCGGCTGGCCCCGATTCTCTGACGGTCATGGTACAGAAGGACGTTGCCCAACGCTTCATGGCGTCAGCCGGCACGCGGGCCTACGGAAGTCTTTCGGTCGCCGTTCAGTATGCGATGCGGGTCGAGATGCTCTTAACGATCGGGCCGCAGTCTTTTTTTCCGGCGCCGAAAGTGCACTCGAGTGTCGTTCGCCTCGTTCGCCGCGCCGAACCGGCCGTCACCGTGCGCGACCTCGACCTCTTTTGGAAGGTCGTGCGCGGTGCGTTCGCGTACCGGCGCAAGACGCTCGTCAACAGTCTCGCGCTCTCGCTCGACATCGACCGCGCGGCGACTGCGCGAGCGTTATCGTTGTGCAATCTATCTTCGGAGCTTCGTGGTGAACGACTCGACCTCGGCGACTTCGCCCGTCTGGCCGACGCGCTGGCCTAAGGATAGCTTTAAGGGCTTCGCGACCTGGCTGGTGGCAGGTTTTATCACCCTGATCTTCCTCGGGCTCTTCGTGCTTTCGCTTACGAGCAAGCCTCCAACCAACGTCGACCCGCTCGAGTTCGACTTGCTCATCGCCTTTCAGTTCCTGCTGGAAGGCGTCTTGGTTGCGATCGTAATTCTCACGTTGCCCGCCCTCTCGAAGTTCAGTTTACGAGAGCTGGGATTTCGGGTGCCAACCTGGTCGAACTTGGGAATCGCTCTTTTGGGAGCGTTCGTCATGGTGATCGTTGCAAACGGCGGCGCTTCGCTGATCGATTACTTGGCGCACAGCCAGCATCAGCAGGATATCATTGCGATATTCAAGGGCCTCCACAACTCCACGACGATCGTAATCTTCGCCGCTTTTGCGATACTCTTCGCGCCCTTTGCCGAAGAGACGTTTTTTAGGCTGCTCTTCTTCAACCTCGGATTGCGTTACGGCGGTTTCTGGGCCGGTGCGATCCTCAGCGGCGTGCTGTTCGGTATCGCCCATGGCGACATATTTGCGGCGCTCCCATTGGCGCTGGGCGGCGTGGTCTTATGTGGGGTCTATTACCGAACCGGAAACATTTTCGCGCCGATGCTATCCCACGCGCTCTTTAACGCCGTGTCGATCGTCGCGCTGTTATTCATTCCGAAAGTCGCTTAAGAAAGCTGCCTGACGAGCTGCGATGCCGCTTCGAGCGCCGGCTCTGCGCCGATCGTGGCGGAATCCAGATAGTACAAGCGATGACGCAACGACGGCGGCATGCTCGTCGTCGCAACGCGCCGATCGAATCCGCGATCGCGCACGTAACGACCGACGAGGTGAATCGCGTCGCGATTCGGCTCGTCGTACCAGTCGGGATGGTGCGCGGCCCACAAGCCGATCGTCGGGACTCCACCGCGCGCTAGGACGAAATGCAGCGGACCGGCGGGCACTCCAACGAAGAGGTCGATCCGCGCTGCCAACGCTTTGAAGAGCCTCGCGAAAGGCTCGTCGAGTTCGGCGAAGAGACTGCGAAATCCAACGACGTTTTCGCCAAGGTCTTCGTCCTCCATCGAAATGACGATCCAATCAGTAACGCGTCCTCGCAAAGCGGCGACGAAGGCGCGAGCCTCGCTTCCATCTCCCCAGTTCTTGCGAGCCGCCGTTACGCCGGCCCTCGAGATCACGCAGAGTCGCGTACCTTTTGGAAGGACGCGTGCCAACCGCTCGTCAACGCTTCGCTGCGTCGCCTCCGGCGCCACAAAGTCGACCCCCGATCGAAGCGGCTGCGAGAGGTCGAACGTTGCAAGCCGCTCCGGGCGAACGAGCATTCGAGCTAAGTTCCGCGCTTTGGTGTGGAACGGATAGGCCGTACGTCCTTCCGTTTCCGGATAGTCAGTCCACAGCAGCGTGTCGGGCGCGAAGTCCAAAACGGCTTGCGCAAGCGGGAATGGAATTTTCAGGCGTACGTCCTTGTCGCTGCACTGGCGTAAGGTCAGACCGAGATGCGCCGCGCCGAGGCCGGCGCCGTCGGCCGGTGCACGCACGCCGCTAAAGAGCGCGCGTACGAGCGGACTTCCCTCGAGCACGCTTACGTAATCGTCGCCGAAACGCGTGATCGCATACGAATTCGAATCGTCCAGCAGTGGAGCGACGTAACCGAAATGAACCCAATCGCCCAGCCCGTGCGGCCAATAGATGAGTATGCGTCTCTCACGCAACGCGGCAAGGCGTCTGCGATCCTCGCGCAGCGCGCGGATCGGGCCATAGGTCGGGATCGTCACGGCCCTACCGGCACCCCCCCGCACAGATTAGCCGGCGCGCGTCCGCGCAGGCTTGCGAAGAACGCGCCGGCATTCGTGTCGTAAGCCGGACATCCGGCGAACTTTGGATCTGGCCGCGGATCGAGACGCACGTTCGGATTGGCCGCGGACACGGCCCAGACGCCTTCGTCACGGCGCGGCAGCAATGCCGCCTGCCCGCTATCTCGTAACGCGACGGCGCGTGCGTAAGCATTCCAGTCGACGATATACGGCCAACGTCCCAGGTGCAGCACCGTGTCGTTGAAGAGTAGCGTTACGACGAGCGCGCAAGGCACCATCGCTCGCGCGAATCCTGGGATTCGCCGAAGCCCAAATACCGCGGCGATCGCGGTGGCTGCGAGGAGCGGCGCGACATAATGCGATCCGAGCCGGCTCGGCTCGTAATTCCACGGCTGCATGAAAACGATCTCGGCGAGCAACGGTGCGCCAAGCAGCAGCCGGAGCCCGACCGCGAGCGGAGCGAAAGCGAAGGGTGCGAGCAGCAGCGCGACGAGCCCGAGCTTACCGCCGGCGTTGAAAACTCGCAAGCCATACGGCGGAACGTTCGGATGCACGCCTCCGAGATGCTCGACCCCCACGAAAACCGCTCCTATCAAACCTGCTGTGAGAACGAGCCCCAGTCCGATCCGTCGATCCCAGCAAAGCGCGCAAGCCGCACCGAACCAGATCACGAAAAGGACCTCGTCCTCCTTGAGTCCGGCCAGCAGCGCACCCGCTGCGAGGGTCGGCCAGAGCAGTCGTTTGCGCGCGAAAAGACCTCCCCACAATGCCAGAACCGGCACGAAGACGTTCTCGGAAAAGTTATCGTAGCCGAGCCCCTGCGTCGCCGGCGACAGGAGATAGGCAACCCCAAGCAGGTTTGCCGCCCGTGCGGTAACTCCAACCTCGCGAGCCAGCAGGACGAGCGGAATCGCCGCCGCGGCAACCGCAACGGCTTGCACGACGATTAGCGTCTCCGCACGAGGCAGCAACGCGACTAGGGGAACGAGAGCGACGAGCACCCACGAATCGTGCACCGCAAAATGCTGCTTCCACTCTCCAAAGTTCCACGACGAGCCGTGCTGCAGGTTAACGAACGTCTGCAGATACGTCCCGAGATCGGCACCGTATCGCAGCGCGTACAGCTTGTTCAGGTCGAGCGCGATGTAGGCCAAAGCGTAAACTACGACGGCCACGTAGGTCGTTCTCATGCGACTACGTCTCGACGTCGCCGCCGCCGCCTTCGTGCTTCTCGCGGTAGACTTGCGCGACGATGCCGTGCAACCGTTCGATGAACTGCGAAGGCGCGAACTGTTCTGCGTGATTGCGGAGACGCTGCGGATCGAAGTGCGAGGCATCGAACGTTCGAAGCGCGCCGGCCAGCGATTCGGCATTTGCATCGTCGAAGAAAGCGCCGGTATCTCCTTCGACGATCGTTTCGAGCGCGCCGCCTCCGCGGTAGGCGATGGTGGGCCGTCCGGCCGCCGCCGCTTCGAGCGGAACGAGCCCGAAATCTTCTTCGCCGGGAACGATCGCCGCGCGCGCGTTTCTTAGCAGCTCGTTGAGCCGAACATCCGATACGTAGCCGAGCATCGTGGTCGTCGTGCCTTTGGCCATCGCGCGCAGCGACGCTTCCGCGGGGCCGCTGCCGGCGATCAGCAGTCGTACGCCGGCGATGGAGGCGGCGCGAATTGCAAGGTCGATGCGCTTGTAGGGCAGCAGGCGCGAGGCAACGATGAAGTAGTCGCCGTTGCCGCGTCCAACGCCAAAGCGATCGATGTCGACAGGGCAGTGCAGAACGTCGGCGTCGCGGCCGTAGTACTTGCGGATGCGCGCCGCGACATTGCGCGAGTTTGCGACCAGTCGCGTGGGACGCATCGCAGCGGCGCGGTCCCAGGCGACGAGCCGATCGACGAACGGGCGCACGAGACGCGTTGGGATCATTCCGGCAACGTACTCCTCGTAGGCAAACGCAAAACGGCTAACGGTGTTGACGTAACAGACGTGGATCGAGCTGCGCGGAAAGCGCACGCCCTTCGCCCACGAGGTCGTCGAGCTTACGATCGCATCGTAGGCGCAAAGATCGAACGCCTCGAAGGCGCGCGGATAGAACGGCGCCAGCGCCCGAAAGTAACGGTTCGCCAAGGGAATCCGCGCGAGATACGAGCGGCGCACGCGCGCGGTGGGGAACTCGCTTCCCGCAACGCGTTCGTCGTAGAGGGCCGTATAGATCGGCGCGTCGGGCCACGCCCGCGCGATGTGCACGAAGACCCGCTCCGCGCCCCCGCGCTGATTTAAGTAATCATGAACCAGCGCAACCTTCATTGTTAAACCAGGCTTGATTCAGGCCAGGCCTAGGCGCCGAAAGGCGAAGTGTGCTTTGCACATGAGCCTTTTGGCAACAACGGCATGGACTGAATCAAGCCTGGTTTAGTCTTGGAGGTTTGAGCCGCGGGGTAAAACTAGCGCAATCGTCGGATTGCCGAGATAGGTGCGCGCGACGCGCTGCACGTCAGCCGGCGTCGTGGCGGAGATCGCCGCTAAGGCGCGGTTGATGAAATCCGGCGAAGTACTTTCACGCGAGAACACCGCGGCCAGCCACGTTCGCGTTTCGAGCGTCGTCGCGTTATTTGCGAAATCGCCCGCCGCGGCGGCTTTGAACTCTTCGATGGATCCTTGCAGCGTCGTGGCGGCAAGCACGTTGACGACCGAGAGGGCCGTCGCAAAAGTCCGGCTCGGATTGCCGATCAGGCCGCCATTTACGTAAATAACCAGGCTGGAGGGAACGCGATCGTAGACGTACACGGCGCCCACGGAACGCGACGCAAAGGTCGGCGAGACGACTCCGGGAACCTGCGCGATGTCCGAGATCGTCCGGCGAAGGAACGCTGCGAGAACGAGCATCGCTCCGAAATCTCTGCTGTCCACGCCGGGGGCCGGGTACTGCGCGATCAGCCACGGTGAGGAAATGTCTCGATGCGCCACGATTTCGCGCGTCGTTCCCCGCAGCGCAGCCACGTGCACGGTGACTGGCGACGTGGTTCCGAGTGGCAGGGCAGCGGCGAGAGCGGAGAGCGCGGCGGACGAGAGCGCGTCGAGCCGTCCGGCGGCGCTAACCAAGACACCGCCGCGACGATAGTACGCGCGATAAAATGTCGAAGCATCGCTGGGAAAGAGATCCGAAAGCGAGGCGGGCGTGCCGAGTTCCGGCAGCCCCGCGTTGGCCTGCGGCGACGAGACCGCGTTGAGCATGTCCAAGCCGACTTGCAACGCGACTTGCTGGCTCGCAGCGATCTCTTGTATCAGTGCGGTTCGCGCCGCCCGCACGGTTGCGGGAGAGAAATCAGGAGCCGCGATTGCTGCACGTAGCAGATCGAGTACCGCCGGTGCGTCGGCGGGCAGCGCCTCGGCGTAAAACCGAACGTCTCCCGGGTCCACCGTGAAGCGAACGGAGCCGCCGCGAGCGGCGACTGCATCGTCCAACGGCGCCGCGGGTGTACCCACGGGTGTTTTCATGATCGTCTCTGCTACGAGCGCCGCTAGGCCGTTCTGCTTCATGGTCTGTCGATCGAGGCCCGCGCGCACGACCAAAGTCACCCCGGCAAGTGAGGCGGCCGAATCGAGCTGTTGAAGTACCGTCGTGCCCGCGACCGTATCGATGCTCGGCGGCGGAACCGCCGGAGCCGCGCCGAGCGCGGTTATCGGCAACAACGCGAACGTCAGTACGAGCGCACCATAGCGCGCGAGATTCACTGCGACGACTCCTTCGCATGCATGGTGACGACAACCGGTGTTGCCAAATAGTGCTTTACGACGTCGGCTACATAGGCTGGATCGAGCGCACGGACCGAACGGGCGTAGGTTCCATCAACGATTCCGGGGGCATACGTCGGGTCGCCTTCGACGCCGTACCAGCCCAGATTGTCAGCCCGTTCCTGCGGCGTCTCCGTATCCGACGCGATGTGGTAGAGAAAGGCTTCGCGAGCTGCATTGAAGGTTTGCGCGTCCAGCGGCGTTCGCATCGCGGAGAGGGCGCCGATGACGCGATCGCGGGCCGCTTGCGCGTGATCGCCTCCGATCGTTACCACCATAACGCCGGGATCGTGCATGGTGATGAACTGACCGACGACCAGCGCATCCTTTGCGGCCTGATCGAGTGCCTTCGAGACCACCCCCGTCTCATCGCGGAAGAGATAGTCGGCGATAAAATCCAATGCGGTAGCAGCTTTCTCGTCGGTAATGGGAGGGCCGACCCACGCCAATCCGATCCCGCCGACGAGCCCCAAAGCCGTTGCTGAAGCAGGAACCGCGGCCGGCGTCGAGTCGTAGGGCGGATCCATGCGCCCGGCGCCGCTTCCGTCCGTAACGGCGGTAATGCTTGAAGCATCGACGTTTCCGGTCAGGGCAAGGATTGAGTTTTCGGAGCGAAAGGCGCGCTTGGCATAATCACTGATTTGCGCGGTCGAAACGCTCGTGATTTGCGCGACGGAGGTTGGCAGCGGAGGGTAGTGAGCCGGACCGCCCGTAAAGATTTGCTTGAAGAGCAGGTCGTGCAGCGTCGCATCGGTCTCGTAGCGCTGTTGCACGCCGAGAACCGCAGCATTTGCTCGCGCGGTTTTCACGGCGACGTCATCGACGACCGGAGCGTAATAGGCGGCAGTGATGGCGGCGACGACGCGCCGCGCGGCCGATGCCGGAACGACGACCGCGATGCCGACGATATCCGGATAGACTTCGACGTTCAGCTCTCCGCCGACGCTATGCACGAGGGCGAAAAGCGACTTTCCACTGGCCAGCGGCGCAACCGCGGCGGCCGTCGCCGCCAGATCGGCAATGCCGGGCGTGGAGTCGTCGAAGCCCGCGCCCGGTGCGCGAAACCAAAGGCCGATGGCTGCCGAGGCAACGGTCGAATCCGGAGAAATGACGTACGTGCCGCCGCGCGGCAGCGTGCCGGTTTGCTGCAACGCGGATTGGGACACGGCATTGCCCGCAGGAAGAAGCCACGCGACAGCGAGCGCCGCGGAGAACAGAAGCGCGCGCAACGTCACGCGGGTTCCGGAGAAATCTTGGGCGGAAAGCGCGTGGGTTTTTCGGCCCTTTTGGCTTCGTCGGTCGCAGAGCGTTCGCTCTGCCCGTCGGGCGCTGCAGGCACCTCCGCTTCGCGCACTCGATCGTACGGCCGGCCGTCGAGGATGGACTTCACTTCCTCGGCTTCTACGGTTTCGTATTCCAGCAACGACGCCACCATACGTTGGACTTTACTCCAGTTTTCATTGAGAATGCGCTTACCGTTCGCGTAGCACGACTCGATGATTTTGCGGACCTCGGAGTCGATCTTGCTGGCTACTTCCTCGGAGTAGTTGCGCTCTTCGCCGATATCGCGGCCAAGGAAGACTTGGTGCGCGCCGCGTCCGTACTGGATCGGGCCCAGCTCGCTCATTCCGTATTGCGTGACCATCCGGCGCGCCAGCTCGGTCGCCTTTTCGAAGTCGTTGCTCGCGCCGGTGGTTACGTCGCCAAACTCGATTTCTTCTGCGAGCCGGCCACCTAAAGCCATCGTGATTTGCGCGATCAGTTCTTCGCGGGTGACCTGATAGCGGTCGTCCTCCGGGAGCGACCACGTCAAGCCGAGCGCCATGCCTCGAGGAATAATCGTCACCTTGTGGATGGGATCCGATTTATCGAGCATTCCACCTACGATGGCGTGCCCGGACTCGTGGTAGGCAGCGATGTTCTTGCTCTTTTGCGACATGACGACCGACTTGCGCTCTGGGCCCACCATGACGCGATCGATCGCTTCATCGCAGTCGATCATCTCGATAACGTTCTTGTTTCGGCGCGCTGCCAGCAGCGCGGCTTCGTTGAGCAGATTCTCGAGATCGGCGCCAGAAAAACCGGGCGTTCGTTTGGCGAGGGTTTCGAGCGAGACTTCGCGGCCCAGCGGTTTGTTGCGAGCGTGAACCTCAAGGATCTTCTCCCTTCCCTTGAAGTCGGCGCGCCCGACGACGATTTGACGGTCGAAGCGCCCCGGACGCAAGAGCGCCGGGTCGAGGACGTCGGCACGATTCGTAGCCGCGATTAGGATAACGCCGGTGTTTTGATCGAATCCGTCCATCTCGACCAATAGCTGATTGAGCGTCTGTTCGCGCTCGTCGTGGCCACCGCCCAAGCCCGCTCCGCGTTGACGACCGACCGCGTCGATTTCGTCGATGAAGACGATGCACGGTGCCGACTTTTTCGCCTGGTCGAAGAGATCGCGCACGCGAGACGCACCGACGCCCACGAACATCTCCACGAAATCGGAGCCCGATATCGAGAGGAACGGAACGCCAGCCTCTCCCGCAATGGCCCGCGCGAGCAGCGTCTTGCCCGTTCCGGGCGGACCCAGCAGCAGGACGCCTTTGGGAATCCGCGCCCCGAGGGACTGATACTTCTTGGGGTATTTGAGAAAGTCGACGATCTCCGCCAACTCTTCCTTGGCTTCATCGACGCCGGCTACGTCGGCGAACGTCACTTTCGGACGGTTCTCGGAAAGCATCTTCGCACGCGAGCGGCCAAACGAAAGCGCCTGGCTTCCGCCGCTCTGCGCTTGGCGCAAGATAAAAAAGAGCAGCAGCACCGTAATCGCGAGCGGTCCGAGCGTCATCAGACTGGTGAGTAGCCCCGCGCTCGATTGCTGATCGAAACTGATCGCTCCGCTCTTGACCTTGCGATAGGCTTCGTCGACGAACGTTTGGTCGAGGTTGGGAACGGCGACGGAGTATTTGCTTCCGTTGGAAAGATCGCCGATGGCGCTCAGGCCGGTGGCATGAAACGATTGAACCTGACCGGCCTCGAGCTTCTGGTAGAAGGCCCCGTAGTCGAGACGGGTCTCCCCTTCGCTGGGCGCGACGAAGCGCTCGACGATAATAAAGACCGCGATGACTGCCAGGATGATGAGGACGATGGACCGGAGATGCTTGTTCACGTTAACGTTAGACCGTTTGACCCTCTCGAAGCTCGGCATAGGTATGGAAGATTGCGGTAGAGTTCCTGATACTCCAAACCGTAACCTATTGCGAAAGGGTTCGGCGCCCGTGGACCCTCAGGCGGCTACTCCGTGGTTATAATACCCGCAATCGAGCCCTCCTCGACTCTCAGCCCGATCCCAGGCTTCATGAAATAAGTACCGCTTCGGCCGCTTTCGAGGGCTCGAACCGCGGCCTCGACGTGGGCAAAATCGAGGTCGCGCAGATCGTCGTCGCCCGCGAAGTGCTCCCTGACCGATCGCCGCAGACGCGCTCGCGGGCTGCCGCGCTCCTCCTCCGCGATTACCTCGGCCGCGCGCGAGACCGCGCGATCCAACGCTGGGAAGAGGGGGCGCAGGTTCGCGAGCGCCTCGCGAACGGCGTTGCGTCGCCGCCCGGCGTCGGAGTTCGTCGGGTCCACGGCATAGGGCAGTGCTCGGGCATGACAGTAGGCACGAAGAGTCTCCGGCGTAACGCCCAATAACGGCCGCGCGAGATCCAGCCCCGGCTCGAGCGACCGGCGCGCCGGCATTCCGCTCAGACCGGCCAATCCCGAACCCCGCAGCAACGCCAGGAACACGGTTTCGGTTTGATCTTCGGCGTGGTGAGCGGTCACAATAACGGAGCAGCGCTTTGCGCTTGCCGCTTTCGCAAGTGCGCGGTAACGCGCCAGTCGAAGTCGCGCTTCGTCGTCCGTGCCGGTTTGCAGGGTAATGATGGAGAGTGGCACTCCGAACTGCGCGGCCAGCTGCAGCACGATGCACTCGTCTTGCCGGGCCGAGCTTCGAACGCAGTGATTGACGTGCGCGACTGACACGTCGATGCCCATGCGTGGAGCGGCACTATGCAAGGCCGCCGTTAACGCCACCGAATCGGGGCCGCCGCTGCACGCGACGAGCACGTGCTCGCCTCGCTGCAGCACGCCACTGCGCTCGATCGTCGCTTCGACGTCGCGTTCGGGCCGGGCGCCCCTCATGACCGGCGGACGTGTGCGGCGATTTCCCGTTCGACGTCGCGCTTGGCTGCGTCGGCGCGCTTGTCCCAAAGTTTCTTGCCGCGAGCGACGCCGAGTTGCACTTTGGCGATGCCGCGCGTGAAGTAGAGCCGCAGCGGTACAATCGTGAGTCCTTTTTCGCCGATGCGGCTCTGCAGCCGGGCAATCTCTTCCTTATGTAGCAACAGTTTGCGCGGCCGGGTCGGCTCCTCGTTTGAAAAACTCCCTTGCTTGTATGGCGGGATATGCATTCCGAGCAGCCACGCCTCGCCGTCACGGAATCGTGCGTAGGCTTCGCTTAAACTGACCCCGCCGGCGCGCATCGATTTAACCTCGGTTCCGGTCAACACCAACCCCGCCTCGAACGATTCGAGGATGTGGTATTCGAAGCGTGCCCGGCGGTTCTCAACGATCATTTCGCGAAAGGATTGGCTCGGTCGTCGGCGGCGTCGAGCCTGCCGCGGGAAACGAAACGCCCGTCGGCCTGCGCAAGCAAATTCTCGGCGGCGTCAACGACACTGGCCTCCACGCCGAGCACTCGGTGCCGTTGCCAGGCGACACGACCGCGAACTTCGATCGGTTCTTCGACTGGAACGGGCCGGCGAAAGCGCACGTTGACCGCCGCGGTGACTCCGCGATGCCCGGCAAAGCCAGCAGCGTGTGCCATCGCCTCATCCAGTAGCGCCATCACAATACCCCCGTGAGCGATGCCGCGCCAGCCTTGGTACTGCCGCCCCAAAGTACAGCGAGCGCGGACGCCGTCGGAGTCCTGCGCGCGCTCGAAGTGCACGTGCATCCCGATGGGATTATCCGGACCGCACGCAAAGCAGTTTCCATCGTCAAACGGAACGTCGTTCGTCGTCACCGTTGGCCTAGCGTCCCAACGCCAATCGTTCCGCAAGGTAGGAAGGCAGACCGGCCGCGCGCATCTTGCGCGCCACCTCATCGATTGCGTAGCTGTAGCGGATCCATTCGACGCTCCGCCGCTCCGAATCGAAGAGCACGAATGATGGATCGGGGTTGAGGTCGCGCGGCTGACCGACGCTACCCACGTCAACGATATACCGTTTCCCGGCTTCGAGCACGAGCTCACCGCCATGCTGCACGTGCTTGTGACCGATGGCGCCGTCCTCGTCACACGTCCAGTACTCCGCAATGTGGGTGTGGCCGATGAAGACGAGCGGCGCGTCGGTGCGTTCGAACGCCGCCGTGGCGGCCGCTTTATCGAGAACATAGTCGAAATACCGGACCGGCGCGCCGTGAACGAGCAAGAAGTCGGGAAAGCGAAGCTCGTAAGGAAGCGCGTTGAGCCACGTACGGCTCGGCTCGTCGAGTACGCTCTGAGTCCAGACGATGGCCGAGCGCGCGACGCTGTTGAAGCTATCGACGCCGAAGTTCTCGAGCGCGGCGAGATCGTGATTGCCGAGCACCGCGTGGCGGCAACGATCGCGCAGAATCGCCACGCATTCGTTGGGATTGGGCCCGTAGCCCACGACGTCACCGAGCGAAACGAGGGTATCGGAAGGTTCTGTCGCCGCGAGCGCCCGCTCGAGCGATTCGAGATTGGCGTGAACGTCCGACACAATCGCATATCTCATCCTTCGACTGCGCTCAGGACAGGCTCGTTCGAGAGGGATGCGAGGACGGCATGTAATGCCTGCGCAAAGGCTCGTCGCATCGGTTCGGTTCCGGCGCTCACCCGGATATACGAATCGAGCGGCGGCACGGCGGGCTTGCGTACCCAAATGCCGCGCAGGAGCAGCTCGTTCATTACCCGCGTGGCACGCAGCGCACTCTCCATGCCGACGCAGACGAAGTTGGCTCGCGACTCGATGCAAGGGGCGCCGATCTCACGCCCGAGATCGTAGTACGCCTCTCGCGCGCGGGCGGTCTCGGCCACGACGTACCCCGTAAAACCATCGTCTTGCAGCGATGCGAGCGCGCCGATCTGCGCGTTGCGATTGACTCCGTACTGTAGCCGAATCTTCGCAAAGGTCTGGATGTTGCTCTGCGTTGACAGCGCATAGCCGATTCGCGCTCCCGCCATTCCGTACGCTTTCGAAAACGTGCGCAGACGTATGAGCCGGTCCTCAAACACCGGCGGCAAGAGATCGGGTTCGTCCACGAAGTCGGCATAGGCTTCGTCGAGAAGCAGCAGAGTGTCGTGGGGCAACGCATCGTAGAAACGCTGCATCTCATCGCGCGAAACGAAGTGCCCGCTGGGGTTATCCGGATTCGCGAGATAGACGACACGTGGAAGGACTCGTCGTGCAATGGCCGCCAGTTCCTCGATGTCGGGCCGGCCGTCGTCGCGGTAGGGCGCATAAACCGGCGTGCCGCCATAACCCACGACGTGATACAGAAAAGTGGGATACGTTCCGCGCACCATCAGCGCGGGTTCGCCGGGTGCCACGAATGCGCGGACGACTAAGCCCATCAAATCGTCGATACCGGCGCCGACTACGATCTGCGCCGGGGCGCAACGATGTTTTTCGGCGAGGGCGTCGCGCAGGTCGAGCGATTCGGGATCGCCGTACCAGGAGAGCCGCGGCAGCTCGGCGGTCATCGCGGCTACCGCCTTGGGTGAGGGTCCGAACGCGCTCTCGTTTGCACCTAAACGAACCAGTTCTCGGCGACCGGATTCGCGCATCAGCTGCTCCGGTCCGATAAATGGTGTCGTCGTTGGAAGACCTTCGACGGCCGGTGTCGGTCGAATCACGGGTGAGATTTAGCCTCCTAGAAAACGATGCACGGTCACGAGCGTGCCCGCGGGCCACTCTTCGTCACGCTCGTCCATAACGATGTAGCCGTCGGCGCGCGCCGCCAAGCTCACTGAAAACGAGCGCAAGGCAAGGGGATGCGCGAGCGGTATCCCTCCATCATGCCGCAGGCTGACCGGAACATACCAGGTCCAGCCCGCGCGGCTGGTGGCCGGCTCTTCCAAGCGTGCTTGCAGGGTTGGCGGCTCCATTGGAGCGCCGGTGAGGGCCGCGACGATCGGCGCCGCAACCGCTTCGAGCACGAATAGCGCCGACGTCGGGTTTCCAGGCAAGCCCAGAATCGGTTTGCGCCCGTCGGCGCCAAAGAGCGTCGGCTTGCCGGGCTTGACTCGCAAACCGTGCACGATCACGCCGGGCGTCGCGATCCGCGCCACCGCTTCCGGCAAGCGATCGCGGTCGCCCACCGAGGATCCACCGCTCACGACGACTCCGTCGCATTGCGCGAGCGCGAGCGCAAGGCCCGATTCGAACGTGTCCGCTTCGTCGCGCAGTGTTGGATAGTGGCGCGGGAGGGCGCCCATCGCTCGCAGTGAAGCCGCGATTGCATAGCGGTTCGAGTCGCGAATCTCTCCCGGGAGTGGCCGCATCTGCGGCTCGACGAGTTCGTCTCCGCTCGACAGCACGGCGATCGTAGGGCGCCGGTAGACGAGAACGTCGGTAATGCCGAGCGTGGCGAGAACGCCGACTTCTCCAGCACGTATGCGGCGCCCCGGCTTCAACAGCGTATCGCCGAGCCGCATATCGGCGCCGCGCTCGGCGACGTTCGCCCCAATCTCTATGGAGGCTTCGACGCGAAGCAGGCTCCCGTCGACGCCCGCTTCTTCGATCGGCACCACTGCATTGGCGCCGAGCGGAAGAAGGCCGCCGGTGGGAATCGGCATCGCCGTTCCCGGCGTCAGGGGGATCTCTGGAGCGGCGCCCATCACCACGCCGGCGACGATCTCGAAATCACCCGGCGCAAATTGCGACTGCAGCGCAAAGCCATCCATTAGCGAACGCGCGGCATTTGGATAATCGTCGCCGGCGACGACGCTTTGCGCGAGTACGCGCCCAAACGCGTCGTCGAGCGTTACCACCTCGTTCCCCGGCGGCGCCAGCGGCGCGCGCGCGAAGAACGCCACGATCGCCTGTTGTGGCGCGAGCAGCGTTTCCGTCACAAATCCAACCATTGGTAGGAGTGGATTTACAGACTGGTTAATGGCGCGGTTCTCCATGCTCGATATTGCTCTCGTTCGACGCGATCCCGACCGCGTGCGACTCTCACTCTCTCGCCGCGGGGCAGATCCCTCGATCGTCGACGAGCTTCTGCGCTGTGACGAGGAGTACCGCTCGGCGCTAACTGCTACAGAAAGGGCGAAGGCCGAAAAGAACCGTCTTTCCGCTTCCGTCGGCCAGGCCAACGACAAAGCCGCGGCGGCGCGCGAAGTGCGGCCAAAAATCGAAGCGCTCTCCTTGGAGATTGCTGCGGCGGAAGAACGAGCTGGGACGCTGTCAACGTCGGGCGAAAGTTCGCCGCTGCGAGCGATGCTCGAACAAACTCCGAATCTTCTCGACGACTCCGTCCCCGATGGAACCGACGAAGGATCCAACATTGAGTTGCGCCGCTGGGGAACGCCGAGAGCTTTCGATTTCGAGGCGAAGCCACACTGGGAAATCGGCGAACAACTCGGCATTCTGGATTTCGCGCGAGCCGCAAAACTCTCCGGGAGCCGCTTCGCCGTTCTGGCGGGCGCCGGTGCGCGCCTATCGCGAGCCCTCGCAACGTTCTTTCTCGATCGCGCGCAGGCGCGTGGGTATCGCGAGATTGCGCCGCCGCTGCTCGTGTCGCGTGCGACGATGTGGTCGACCGGGCAGTTGAGCAAGTTCGCCGACGCGATGTTCGAGGATCGCGATGGCGAACTTTTCATGATTCCGACGGGCGAGGTTCCGCTGACGGCGCTGCGCGGCGGCGAAATTCTCGAGTTCTCGGACCTTCCGCAGAAGTACGTCGCGCATACGCCTTGTTTTCGCAAAGAGGCCGGCGCAGCGGGTAAAGATACGCGCGGGCTAATGCGACAGCATCAGTTCGAGAAAGTCGAACTCGTGTGGTTGGCGGCGCCGGAAGCCTCCTTCGAGGCACTCGAGATGCTAACCCGCGATTCCGAAACCTTGCTCGCGGAGCTCGAGCTGCCGTACCGGGTCGTCGCGCTCTGCGCCGGTGATACCGGTTTTAACGCGGCGAAAACCTATGATGTTGAGGTCTGGGTCCCGAGCAGCAACGCGTATCGTGAGATTAGCTCGTGTTCCAACTGCACGGATTTCCAAGCGCGCCGCGCGTCGATACGCTTCCGGCGGGAGCCCGGCGCGAGGCCGGAGTTCGTGCACACCCTCAACGGCTCGGCTCTGGCGATCGGGCGAACCCTTATCGCGATTATGGAAAACTATCAGCAGCGCGACGGAACGATTACGGTGCCGGAGGTCCTCCGGCCGTACGCCGGTTTCGACCGGATTCCGGCTTAAGAAACGTCCCGGATCAGTTCCAAAAGAACTTCGCGATCGAGGTATCGGATATGCCCGTGCTCGCGGCGTAACGCGTTGCGAGACTCGAGCTCGGCGATCGCGCGAGCTGCGACTTCCTTCACGGTACCGCCGGCGGCCGCAATCTGCGATTGCGTGATCGTGGACAGGGAGGCCGCGGCCTGCACGAGGCCCCGCTCGTGCATTGCATACGGAAGCAGCACCTTCGCGATGCGGCCGAGAATCGGAAGCGATCCCTGCACGCTGAGCGCGTCGGCGAGCAGTCGAACCCGCTGCGCCAAGACGATACCCAGCGCATTGGTGAGCCCTGGATAGCGCGCTGCGACGCGAGAGACGGCCTCCCAGGGCAGTTTGAGAACGTGTGCGGATTTCGAGAAGACCGCGATCCGCGCCATCTTCAGGCCGCGATCGAAATACTCCGCGACACCGAAGACCTCGTAGGGAAAAATCTCATAAAGGATGCGCTCGCGATCGCGGCCTCCGCCGTTGGCACGCGCGACGATGCCTTCGGTCACCATGCCAATAAAAGGCCAATCGGCATTCTCGGCCACGAGCGTCTGTCCGCGCCGGCCGGTCTGCCAGAGGACGGCCGCAACGAGCTCTTCTCGAACCTCGCTATCGAGCGCGGCAAAAGCAGAACTGCGGCTTAGATGCTGGGCCGCCGAGTTGCGATCGGTCTCTTCGCCCACGCGAGGGGTCAAGCGCAGATGCCACATGCGGCTGCCAACGTGGCGCGCTTCCATTACAAATCGGTCCGGCCGCTCCTGACTGATGCGCACCGACAATGCTCGCGGTTCGTTCTCCGTGATGAGTGTAAGCGAACTCCCCGACGGGAGACGGTCGAGAGCTTTGCGGACCTGGTCGGGGCGTTCCCACGCCGGGAATGTCCGTAGATCAATTTCCGCCGGTTGTGCCACGACAGTCACGTTCTCGGCGCCCTAAGCGCTCTACTCCCTGAGAAGGTCAACCGAGAGGAGTAAGAATGGTACGGTCTTTGGGACGGCTGGTCAAATGCGTTGCGCTTGTAGGCGCGACCTTGCTTGGAGTGCAAAGTGTGGCGTCTGCTCAAGCCACGGCTTCGGCGACGCAACTCCATTACACGACGGCCATCAAGCAGTATTACGGGTCGCAATACCCGATCACGGGCAGGCTCGACCTGGAGGTCTTTCCCGCAGGAAATATCAGGGGTTACTATCACACTTCCTTTTACAAGCTCTACATTCCGGTCGTGGGGGGCCGCGACGGAAGTTACATGTGGCTGGACATCGGACCCTCCAGCATCGATCTCGGGCTGGGCGCCGGTCCGGAAGGAAAGCTGCACCTCGTCGGCACGGTGAACAGCGACGATTCTTTCAGCGGTCAGGTCTATCCTGAGACGGCCGCCGTGCTCTCAGGCATGGCGATGCAGAATCAGTTCCCCAATCCGCAGCCGACCTCCAACGACCAGTACATCTTTACCGCGACGCCGACTACCGAGCCGGCCCCAACGCCCCCAACGCCCTAACTCGAACTCGTCGCCTCGCTCTTGACGGCTTTCCAAACGCGCTGCGGCGCCGGCGGAAGGCCGTCCATGTGTTTAAGGAAGAGCGTCAGCTGCCAGAGTTGCCGATCGTCGAGAGCCTTGCCGAACGCCGGCATGGCCGTGAGACGAATGCCGTGCGCGATCTTCCAATAGGTCACGCCGTCGGGGTCGTCTTCGACCCCGTCTTTGGCCAGTTGCGGCGGCTTTTGATAGACGCCTAACGCGATATTTGAAGGCTTCCCGTCGGACGCACCGTGGCAGACGGCGCAGTTTGCGGCATACAGCTTAATTCCGGCGACAAGGTTGGTATCGTCGAGCGGAAGCGGGTTGGGACCTTTTGGCGCTTCTCGCTCCAGCGTTGCTCGAAGCGACGTCCGTGCCGCCCAGCGTTCCAGCCGCGACGGCTTGCCGTCGGCGTTGGCCGGCATCAGCCCGGCCTCGACTCCAAGATATGCTCCCAGTCCTGCGACGACGAGCGTAGCAACAACTCCCAGGACGATCCCGCGTGCCATGCTCGCGCCGTTCGACGCCTGGCAGACTGCAACCATTTAAGCCGAGCGCCCGATAGAAAGACGCATGACGGTCAAGGTTTATGGAATCAATCACATCGCCATCGAGGTCGACGACGTGCAGAAGGCTGTCGAGTTCTATCAAGATGTTTTCAATCTCGAGAAACTCGATGAAGGCGAAGGCGACGCCTTCTTCAAGGCCGGCGAGCACCAGTTTCTTGCGATGTTCGAAGTGGCGAAACCTCAGACGAACCGCACGCGGCACTTTGGCTTGATGGTTCGAGACGAAAAGCAACTCGCCGAAGTCCGCGAAAAACTGACCACCAAATATGGAATCAAACTCATTCCGCCATTTCGTTGTGACTTCATCGATCCATTCGGCAATCGGGTGCAAGTCGTCGATTTGCACGATGAGTCACTCGTCTGGTTACTACCGTACCAAGAGATTCAACAAGCCGGCATCGTTCTAGAGGGCTAATCATCACGGCTGCCACTAACGTGTTCGGGCCGAAAACCCAACCCCACGAGACGTCCGGGAATACGCGGCAGGAACGGCAGCCACCGCAGCAGGCCCGGTAAACGGCCCAACAACGGCGCGCGCCCATTTGTTAGGACCTTCCCGATGACCTTGCTCTGAATGAAGAGTTGCAGCGCCTGCGTTAGTTTAGCCGCCATCTCGCGCCGCCGCTGAACGGCGCGTAGATCGCGAATCGACAGCGTGCGATCGAGGAGCTTGGGGGCGAGGATGTTCGATGCGGCCACCGCGTCTTGAATCGCGAGGTTGATTCCGACTCCGCCGATCGGCGACATAGCGTGCGCGGCATCGCCGATGCAGAGCAGCCCCGGACGGTACCACCGCCGCAAGCGATTCACGCGGACCGTCAAGAGCTTGACGTCGTCCCACGTCCGCAGTTCGCCGGCGCGATCGTTTAGAAAGGGCACGATCTCGCCGATCTGCCGCCGGAACTCGCCCAAACCGCGCTCGTGCAACTGCGCGAGGGTTCCCTTTGGGATGACGTACGCGCACTGCCAATACTCCCCGCGATCGATCAGCGCCATGATCCGTCCGTCTCGAATGTAACCGAATGTTTCATGCGGATCGCTGGATCGCTTGGTCAGCCGTAGCCACAGCACGTCCATCGGAGCGCCGAGCTCCACAACCTCTAGGCCGGCTTCCTTACGCACTACCGATTCGCGCCCGTCTGCCGCAATCGTCAGATCGGCTCGGATTTCCAGCGTGCCCTCTGGAGTCTGGGCACGAACGCCCGCGACGCGGCCGCCCTCCCACAACAACTCCTTGGCGCTTGCTTGCATTCGAAGATCCAAGGTTCCGAAGCGCTTGGCTTCGTCCGCTAGGAAGTTGAGAAAGTCCCATTGCGGCATAAAAGCGACGAACTTGCACCGCGTGGGCAGATGCGTGAAATCCGCGACGGTAACGACCTGGTCGCCCAGGTTACCCGCTAAGGTCGTGACCTCTTGATGCGGATGTTTCAAGAACGCTTCGAGTATGCCGAGCTCCGCCATTACGTCGAGTGTCAACGGATGGATCGTATCGCCACGAAAGTCGCGCAGAAAGTCCGCGTGCTTCTCCAGCAAAACGGTCCGGACACCCGCGCGCGCAAGAAGCAGCCCCGCCATCATTCCGGCCGGACCGCCTCCCACGATGCAACACCCGGTCTGCGCCTCGGTCACGCGATCGTTCTACGGTGAAAAATGATAGCGGACAAACTCGGCTTCGCGCTGGTCGACTCGTGCCTGGCACGCTGCGGCAATTTCATCGATGAAGTTCTCGAGCGAGACTGCCGCAACGTTGGGCATAAGCGCGCTATCGAGCAGCTTTCCAAAGAACTGCATCGGCAACTCGTATTCGCCCGACAAATAAAGCTCGCATTCGCCGATTTCACGAGGCGCTACACTCACCGTGCCGGAAAAGCCGGGAAATGCGGCCGGAAGATTGGCCGCATTAAACCTAATATCGAACGCGCGCGCTTCCTTCGCGTTCTTCTCCACCGTCAAACGGATCGGTATCGCGATGTACCCGACGTCGGGGAGATGCAAATCGCCAAAGCCTACGTGCAGCGCAAAACCGCGCCACGGCCCCTCCTGTTTTGCGATTGCCTGCAGCAGCTCGCCGAGCGCCTGGGACGCCGAATCCGCGGGAGCGCGCAATCTACGGTTAAGTCGAACTTCCGGCACGCGGTCCTCTTTCGCCGCCGGCGCGCCTTAGCCTTAGAACGGTTAGCTCGCTCGACTTGAGCCTCGTCTCTGGGGAACGCCGAGCTCCCGTCGAACCGCTACGAGGTCGATAGGAGCAGGCAGATGATCGATTCCCGTTTAGCTCGTTATGCCTTAGGCGTCTGCGTGGCCGTTGCCACGCTCGCGGGATGTGGCGGTCATACCGGTAACGCGGTCGTTCCGATCGGCGATACCCTAACTCTGTTACGGGCCGACACACGTTTTCTTACACGGGCGCAGCGCAGGCTTTCACGGTGCCGGTTCATGTCACACAGATCAAGGTTATTGCTCGCGGCGCTCATGGCGTGGGTTCTCCCGTGAGCGATGGCGGCCGCGTGCATGCCGTTATCCCGGTCACCCCAGGAGAGAAGTTGGTAATATACGTCGGCGGCGACGCTTCTGGATCGACTGGCGGCTTTAATGGCGGCGCGAATGGTGGCCAAGGTTACTACTGTTCCTGTCCCGGTTACGGGGGCGGCGGGGCTACCGATGTGCGCGAGCGCGGCTCTGGATTAGGCAACCGCGTGTTGGTGGCTGGGGGCAGTGGCGGCCAGGGTGGCTCGCAAGGGGCCGGCGGCTCGGGGGGATATGGCGCCCCCGATTGCGGCAGTGGTTGAAAGGGGAACGCAGGCGCGAGCGGAGGGCTCCTTGGCGGTGGAACCGGCGGCCAGGGCGGACACTACTACGGCTACGGTTCAGGTCCCGGGGGCGGTCGGTGGCGCCGGGTATTATGGCGGTGGTGGCGGCGGAGCGGGCTCGTCGTTTGAAAATGACTGCAGCGCCGCTGGCGGAGGCGGCGGTGGCGGCTCTTCCTATGCTGAGCCGAGCGCCACGAGCGTGCGCTTCTGGCAAGGGTGGAAAAATCGAAAGCCTAACGGGCTGGTCGTCTTCACCTGGTAATCAAAGAATCTCGTGGTAGTCGCCTGGCGCCCGTCGAACTGTCAGCGGGTCGAAAGGGGCATCGTAATGTTTGATTTCCGTCGCGCTTTTGGAGCCTGGGTGGCTATCGGTATGCTTGCGGGCTGTGGCGGATCGCAAGCAATGGCGCGTCCGCTGAGTGCGGAGATTCAACCCGTAGCGAGCTCTCAGCAGCAATCGCTTAACGAGTACTATCTCGCTAAAATCACTACCGTAGTCGGCAATGGTCTTCCCGGGTCCTCACTATGCTTTCGGTTCAAGCCTAACGGCAGTTGGTCTAGTACCGGCAGCGCAAGCTTTACCGGGACGTACCTCACTTCGGGCAAAGATTTGTTCGCATCCGCCATTTGGCTCCCGTCGCCAGCGGTCTTTTTGAGCTTCCAAGGGTCCGTAAACGCGAAGGAAGGCTCCGGTAAATTTACCGTCAGCAGCACAAACGCTCAGGTATCCGGAGGTGGAACGTTTACCATGCAGGGCAAGCAGAACAAAACCTGTAGCTGAGGAACTGCGCGATTCGCCGTTCGCCGCTAGGAGAAAGGCGCGCCTACCCGCAATCTTAGGCGCACCTAACAATGAACTCCCTGCTGATCCGCTTGATCCCGGCGTTCGCCGCCGCCGTCGTTCTAATGTCCGCGGCGATGCCGGCGGCGGCTTTGGCCGATGCCGACCAAGCGGTTTCGCCAAATTCCACCTCTCTCGGATTGCAGCCGATCACGGGACCGATCCCGCTGGCAACTGCGGCGCCGGGTGAGTCGTCGACATTCCAGCGCCCGGACGGAGCCTATCAGGCCGTCCCCCTAAAACAGGGGCGCGTCAGAGTTTTTCACGTGGTCGAACGCTCCGCTGCCTGGACTCTCCAGCCTGGCTTGACGGTGATGGCGAACACGTACAACGGCGTGGTCCCCGGTCCGGCGCTGGTCGTGAAGCAAGGCGACACGCTGGTCATCGATTATACGAACGACGGCGCGATACCCGACTCGATCCACATGCACGGCGTGCACGACATTCCGGTCGCAATGGATGGCGTCGGCGGCATCTCACAACCGCTCGTTCCGCACGGCGGTCACTTCGTCTACCGCTTCGTTGCCGACCAGCCCGGCACGTTCATCTATCACAGCCACGACAACGAAGCGATGCTGGATTCCGGACTGTACGGCGCGATTATCGTCGAGCCGTCGGTTCCGCGTCCGGTCGAACGCGGCTTGGCTCATGACTTCCTCGAGATGATCTCGTCCTGGCAAATTCAAAGCGCCGCCGAAAATCATTTCACCCTCAACGGTAAAGAGTATCCGGCGACGCGCGCGCTCGACGTTCGCGCCGGCGAGCGCTTTCGGATCCGCTGGATCAACATCTCCGGCGAAGAGTTCCACACCATGCACACGCATGGGCATTACCAGCAAATTATCGCGCGCGATGCCGAGCCGGTTCGACTACCGCGACGTCGAGGACACGGTCCTCGTCGCCCCGGGGCAGCGCGTTGACGTCGTGGTCGATGCCAATGCGGCGCCGGGCACGTGGCTCATCCATTGCCACGTGATGGACCACATCGAAGATGCAAACGGAATGCCCGCCGGATTGATCACCGCGATCCATTACATCGGTACGCCCAACACGTTACTCTCTATGTATCGCGCAATGAAGCCCGCGACCGTCGCGACCGGCCATGCGTTAAGTTTTTGGTGGACGGTGCTGCTCGGCGCCATCGCCGGCTTCACCATTTTCCTCGGCCTGCCGATCGCCCGCGCGCGACGCCTTTCCGTGCACACCATCGCGTTGCTCAACGCACTCGCGATCGGCATTCTTCTCTATCTCGTCGTCGAAATCGCGCAGAACGCTATCGCGCCGGTCTCGGCGGGCCTCAACGCTTGGCATGCCGGCGCCGGGCCGTTCCCCGTAACCTTGATTGCGGTCTTCGTCATTGGCCTCGCGATTGGTTTGGTCGGCTTGGGCAGCGCGGCAACGCATTTCACGCGCCAAGCCGCAGCGCATGCGGAGAATCCGATCGTCCTCGCCGCAATCATCGCAATCGGAATCGGAGCTCACAATTTCGGTGAAGGCCTTGCAATCGGAGCGTCGGCGGCATCGGGAGCCACCGCGGTCGCCTTGGCGCTGATCGTCGGCTTCGGCCTCCACAACGCGACGGAAGGGTTCGGAGTCGCGGCACCGCTGGTTGGACGAGTCGTTCCGTCGTGGGCGCAAATCGGCTTGGCGGGCTTGATCGCCGGCGGCCCCACTTTCCTCGGAACGATTATCGGTTACAGCTTTTACTCCCCAACGCTTTCGGTGCTCTTTCTCGCCATCGCCATCGGCGCGCTCGTGTTCGTGATCGGCGAGCTTTGGAGCGTCCTGCGCCGCACCGGATTGACGGCCTTCGTAACCGCGACGATGTGCGCAGGCTTTCTCCTCGCCCTTGCGACCGAACTTTTCCTCGACATGAACGGAGGTTAGGGAACTCCAAATGAATCTCGCACTGGTCCTAACCTTCGCAACGGCGTTGCTCTCGCAGGCCGCGCCCGCGCCGGCTCCGTCGATCGCAGCGGCAATGCGCGGCATCGTTGCACGACCACAATTCGCGCACGCGATCGTCGCGGCCGAGGTTTACGACCTCGACACGAAGCGCCCGCTTTACGCGCGCAATGCCGACGTCTTGATGGAAGCGGCCTCGACGACGAAGCTCCTGACGACCGGAACGAGCCTGGCCTTGCTCGGACCGGCCTTCCGCTGGACGACGCCGGTCTATCGCACGGGGCCCATCGATTCGCGCGGCGTGCTGCAGGGAGATCTCGTGCTGGTCGCCGGCGCCGACCCCAACCTCTCGCAGCGCATACGCTCCGACGGCACGCTCGCCTTCGAAAACGAAGATCATTCCTACGACGGCAACTACGACACAAAAGCACTTCCAGGCGATCCGCTCGCCGTTTTGCGTGACCTCGCCGCACAAGTCGCGCGCGCCGGCATCAAGCAGATCGATGGCGCGGTCGCGATCGACACGTCGCTTCTTGCAGATCAAGGCCCTGAGAGCGGGACCGGCGCGATCGTTTCATCGATCGTCGTGAACGACAATCTCGTCGATCTAACCCTGACGCCGGGGGCCAAGGCTGGCGATCCGGTTTCCATCGCCGTCTCTCCGCAAACGCCCTACGTAACGTTCGTCAACGCGGCGACGACCGGGGCGTCCAAATCCGAGCCGACGATCGATCTCCCCACCGACAAGACGAACGCCGACGGATCGCATACGGTGACGATCACCGGGGCGATGCCTGTCGGTAAAGCGATCCTATACTCGTACCGTGTGCCCGAACCGCAGCGCTTCGCACAAGCGGCGTTCATCGTTGCCCTGCGCGACGCCGGCGTAACGGTGCGCACGCCTTCCGGCGTAGCGCCCTTCAATCACGACGCCTTTGCGGCGTTCTACTTGCCGGCAAATCTGGTCGCACGTCACCAATCGCCGCCATTGTCCGAAGACGTCTACGTCACGCTCAAGGTAAGTGACAACTTGCACGCCGCTTTGATGCCGTACCTCTGGGCGATCTACGTCGCGCAGGCAAAGAGCGGTCTTTTGAAAGCCGCGTTTGCCTGCGAGCGTGCGCTTCTTTCGAACGCCGGCCTCGATCTGAGAGGCGCGTCGCAACAAGACGGGCTCGGCACTAGTGCATTCTTTACGCCACGATTCATGGTGAGTTATTTGGCGTGGGCGTCTCGGCAAGCATGGTTCTCCTCGTTGGAACGCGGTTTGCCGATCATGGGCGTGGACGGAACGCTCTTCAATATCCAAAACGGCGTTCCGGCCGCCGGTCACGTTCGCGCGAAGACGGGCACGTGGACGTCGGGGAATTCGCTCGACGACGGCGAGCTCGTTACGAAAGGCCTCGCGGGGTACATCACGACCAGTCACGGCCGCCGCGTCGCCTTCGCGTTCTACATCAACCGAATGGCGGGCAAGGGGAGCGTCGATTCCAGCCGGGATGCCGCCCACTACGCCGGTCAAACGCTCGGCGAGATGGCCTCGGACGTCTACAATGCGCTCTAAGGGGTTCTTTTTGCCTCCTGGGCGAATATAGACTCCTACGTTTTCGAATTTCGGGAGCGAATTGCTTGCCCACTCGGGGGCGAGGAATGAGGACACCATCACAACCGCAACCGTTGTCAAGAAGCGCGCGAAGGCCGCGCCAAAAGTCTATGCACCGCACGAGCATTTCGGCAGCCCCCTCAACGTTTGTCGCATCTGCGGCGAGAAGTACACCTACGTTGCAAAGTTGACCGACCCGTTTAGCGCCGACAAGCGCTAGCGCCTCGCGGTAAAACGCAGATGAAACTCGTTGCAGCGATCGACCCAAACAGCCTATCAGCGGACCGGCTTCTCGCTGAGTCCAATGAATTCGCGATATACGACGTTGGGAACGACACCTATGCGCTAGTGCATCGCCACCAGGGCGTCGAGTGGCAGGCGATCACGATTTCAGGTGATGGCTTGTTCCGCGTTGCCCAGCTGCTCGCCGGTGCTACGCGGGCGTTGTATCGCCACGTCGCATCCGATCTCTCACAGGAACGCCGGCCAGGCGCGTTATAGCGCGCCGATCAGCTCGCAGAACTTCGCAAGCTCGATATTGCCGCCGGACACGACGGCAACCACGGGACCAGCATCTTCCGAGCAGCGCAGCGCAGCAGCAACTGAGAGCGCCCCAGCACCTTCGGCGATGACGCGCGCTTTCTCAGCAAGCAGCCGCATTGCGCGTTTGGTTTCCTCGAGTGTAACGACGATCGACCCGTCAACCACCGGCCGCATTCGCTCCCACATCCGTGGGAAAACGCTCTTTCCACCAGCACCATCGACGAACGTCGCTTGCCATTGCGGAAACGGCGACGCGTTGCCGGTCGAAAAGGATGCTGCACCCGGCGCTGCCGTCTCGGGCTCGGCACCGAAGACGCGGACGTGAGGCTTGCGCGCCCGCACGCCCGACGCAACACCCGTAACGAGGCCGCCTCCTCCGATGGCGGCGATAACGGTCGTAACCTCGGGAAGGTCCTCGACGATTTCTAATCCCATCGTCGCGTTGCCGGCAATGAAATCGTCGTCGTCAAACGGATGAACGAACGTACCTTTGACACCGGGAAACGTGCGTCGTTCCATCGCTTCCCAACATGCGTCGAATGACGCGGTCACCAGATGCGCGCCAAGCGCCCGCATCCGCTCGACCTTCGTTTCAGGCGCCGTCTCAATCGTGACGACCGTGCACGGCACACCCGCTTGACGCGCCGCGTAGGCGACGCCTTGCCCGGCGTTGCCGGCGCTGATGGTCCAAACGCCGGCCGAACGTTGCGCGGGCTCGAGACAAGCGACCGCATTAGCGGCTCCACGCAGTTTGAACGAGTTGATGGGTTGCAGATTCTCGAGCTTTAGATAGATCTCGGGGCCACGCGCGCCGGTTTGGAGTTTGACCAGAGGCGTCCGCACGATGGTCGCGGCGATTCGTTTGCGCGCAGCCTCGATAGCGTCGATACTTATCGGCGTAATGGCGGGCGGTGTTTTATCCACCGACGCGCACTACGGTTGCGCAGCCGCCGAAGCCTTCCCTATTTGAGCGCCCCGAGCGCATACGCGGCTTGCCCTAGGCTCAAACCTCCGTCGTTTGGCGGAACCTTCACGTTAAACCACAGCCGCGTCCCCAACTCTGCGACGAGGATGTCTACGAGCAGAGCGTTCTGGAAGACTCCGCCCGAGATGACGACGCGATCGGCGTGGTGTGCGTCCGCCCCTGCAACTACGGCGTTGGCAACGGCTAAGTGAAATGCGCGTGCGATCTCGCACGGAGCCCGGCCGGCGCGCCGATCGGCGAGAACCGACGCGAGCATCGGCCGAAAATCGAACTGATCCCGCTCGTAGGGAAGCACGTAAGGCGCGACTGCGCCGCTCGATCGAGCCAGATGCTCGAGCCACATCGCGGCTTGTCCTTCGAAGCTCTGCTCGCGGGTGAAGCCGGCGAGCGCCGCGACCGTATCGAAAAGGCGCCCCATCGAAGTGGTCTCGAAGGTTCGTACGCCGTGTTTTACGAGTGCGCGGGCATCTGCGTACCGCCTCGGAAAAGAAAATGGCGGTCGATCGAAACCGATGCCATCCTCGACGTCGTAGAGAAAGCCCGCCGCCGCCTGCACCGGAAAGCGCGCCGCCGCATCCCCTCCAGGCAAAGGCGCCGGGCGTAAGTGTCCGGCTCGAGTGAGACCGCCGGCCAGCGAACCCACAAAGACCTCGCCGCCCCAGATTGTGGCGTCGTCGCCATAGCCGGTACCATCGAATGCAAAGCCCACTACCCGCGCCTCCCAAGCATCGCGCTCGGCCAGCACGCTGGCGATGTGAGCCCGGTGGTGCTGCACGCCAATACGCCGTCCCGGAAGCGAGCGCGCAAACTCGGTACTGCGATAGCCGGGATGCAGGTCGTGTACCACCGTCAACTGCTCGGGCTTGACTTCGTACATGGCGCAAAGGTCGCCAACGGTGGCAACAAAAGCGTCGCGGGCCGAAAGGTGGTCGAGGTCGCCGATATGCTGACTCGCAAATGCCTGACCGTCGACAACCAACGTTAGCGCATTCTTCAAGTCGCCGCCGAGCGCGAGAATCGGCGCGGTCTTCGCAAACGTCGCAACGGCCTCGGGAGCCAATCCCCGCGCGCGGCGAAGCACGACGCGGGTATCGGCGATGACGCGCACGACCGAGTCGTCGATCCGGCGCGCGATTGGCCGCTCGCCAACCAGAAACGCGTCGGCAATTCCCGCAAGCGAAGAGAGCGCCTCGCGATCGTCGTACGCAATCGGCTCGCTCGAACGATTCGCGCTCGTCATCACGAGAACGTCGGGCGCACCGGCTGCGAACAAAAGATGGTGCACCGGAGTGTACGCAAGCATAATGCCGAGATCGGAGTTTTCCGGCGCGACGCCTTCGAAGAAACGTTTCGCGAGCGCAACGACGATCGGCCGCTCGATCGACGTCAACGCGGACTCCGCCTCGGCGTCGAGTTGGACGAGCGTTCGTGCGACTTCGAGATTGCGGGCCATGAGGGCGAAGGGCCGTTCCTTGCGATACTTTCGTTCGCGCATGGCGGCGACGGAGCCGGCATTCGCGGCGTCGCAGGCAAGATGATAGCCACCGATTCCTTTAACGGCGACGATTGCGCCGCGGGCGAGCAGTGCGGCGGCTCCTGCGATCGCGCCGGCGCCGGTCACGACGTCATCGCCGGCTAGCAAACGCATCGTGGGGCCGCACGCCGAGCAGGCCACCGGCTGCGCGTGAAACCGCCGGTTGGCCGGATCGGAGTATTCGCGGCTGCAATGCTCGCACAGCGGCCAGTCGCGCATCGCCGTACGCGGGCGATCGTATGGCAACCCATACACGATGCTGTATCGCGGGCCGCAGTTCGTACAGTTGATGTACGGATATCCGAAGCGGTAGTCGGAAGGGTCGAAAAGCTCGCGCAGACAGTCGGCGCAGAGCGCCAGATCCGGCGAGATGCGCACGGTCGGGGCTCCGGCGCCGGCGCTTTCACGAATCTCAAATGCGACCAAACCCGCCATCGCGACCGGCGTAACGTCGAACGTCGCGACGTGCGCCGCGGGCGGCGGACTGTGCCGCACCTCGTCGACGAAGCGCGCGATTGCATCGTCGCTCGCCTCCGCAACGACGTGAACTCCGTCTTGCGCGTTGAGGACCCAGCCGGCTACGCCATGACGCTGCGCTACGCGATAGACGAATGGCCGGAAGCCGACACCCTGCACGACGCCGGTGATATGCAGGCGGACCGCGTGGCGCGCGGCGGCCTTATCCGCTACCGACATAGCAGCCGCGTCCGGCGACGCCGACTTGGCTGACGCGTCCCTCTTCCACCAATACGGGAACCATGGGATTCGCGCCGACCAGCTCCTGTAGCCGTACGCGCGCCGCGTCGTTGACCTCGACGTCGTACTCGACGAAGTCGAGTGCGTCCCATTCGAGCTGCTCGCGCATCTGGCTGCAGTACGGACACGTTCTCGTCGCAAAGAACTCACGCATCGGCAAGCCATCCGATCGCGCGGCGCATAGAGTGATAGATCGTGGCTTGTGCCTCTTGGACGCGGGGAATGTAATCGGAGCGCACGACGATCGCATGATCGGCAAGACGCCGCCGGAAAATCTCGCCACCGTCGTATCCCAGCAGTGCGACCGTAAGGTTTCCGCGCTTGCGCGCCTCCTCCAGCGCCGCGATGACATTGAGCGAACCGCCGCTGGTGGACAAGGCAACGACGACATCCCGTCCGCGAACGTGTGCGATCAGCTGACGGAGAAAGATGAACTCGCGGCCCACGTCGTTGGCAATGGCTGTGATCGTTGCCGGCTCGGCCGCAAACGAGAGCGCCGGAACGGCGGCCAAACCCGCAGGCGGCGACACGCAATCCAGCGCCCAATCGGTGGCGTCGGTAGCCGAGCCGCCATTCCCGAAGAGCAAAAGCCGGCCGCCGGCGCGTAACTCTTCGACGATGGCCGCAACGGCGGCGGCGATTACCGGCGCCTCTTCGGCGGCGACACGCTCGCGAAGGGCCTGCGCGTCGGCCGCTTTCTGTGCGATCGAGGCGACGATGCTCGCGGTCAGGTCGTCGCGCGACGGCTGCTCGCCGCCGAGAAACGGATAGAGAAACGCAGATGCGCCGGCATCGCCATCGCGATGGCGGTGCTCCAAGAATACGTGCACGCTCTCGTAAAGCATGTGACCGGTAATTTCGACGATCTCCTGATGCACGTGCTCGTCGTCGCTCGCGGCGCGCACGACAAAGTCCGCATCGGCTCCTCCGAGCGCAATCGTGTACGCACCGGCGGCACGGGCGGCCGCCAGCGCGCGATCGACGTCGGGATCGCCCTGCGGAGGCCCGAAACCAACGACAACGTCGCGCGCCCCTACGATGACGGGCAGCGACGTTTCAAAGGAGAGGCTCACGTCGGAAGCGGGCAATGCGGGCTTGCCGACGAGCACTGGGTGCACGAACTCGACGGCCACGTGCGCGGCGTCGGTCGCATAGGCGCCCCGCCCAAATGCATAGATGCTGCCCCCGTCGCTCAAGCGTTCGGCGACCGCGCGCGCCGCGCGAGCGATATCTTCGGCGTGCGAATCGAAGAAGCGCTGCGCGACCGGCGTACGGCTGCAAATCGCCGCCGCAATTCGAATCGCGAGTTCGCTCGCGCTGCACGCGGCGTTCAACATATCCGTGGGAGCGGATCACCGACGAGCATGTCGATTACTCTGGTTCCGCCGTAACCGTTAATTCCGACGACGCGCTGTCTCGGCTCGGCCCGCACTTCCCCGATCAGGACCGCCTCCTCACCGCCCGTGATGCCGCGCACGGCGGCGACTGCCGCGTCGGCGTGCTCGGCAGCGACCACGGCTAGAAACTGTCCTTCGTTGGCGATATGCAGCGGGTCGAGTCCGAGCAGTTCGCACGCGCCCCGCACCGCATCGTGCATTGGGATGCACTCTTCGTAGAGTGCGACGCCGTACGCCGTTCCGCGCACGAGTTCGTTGAGCGAGGTCGCGACGCCGCCGCGCGTTGGGTCGCGCATCCACCGAACGCCGGACGCACATCGATCCATCAGCGCGCTCACAAACGGCCAGACCGGTCGCGTGTCCGAGACGAGATCGGCCTCCAGTTCGAGCTCGCCACGCGCGAGCAGGATCGTAATTCCGTGCGCACCGATCGGTCCGGAGAGCAGAATCCGGTCGCCCGGCCGAATCGATGCCGGGTCGATTGTGACGCGAGCATCGACCAAGCCGATCCCGAAGGTGGAGACGTACATGCCGTCAGCTTTTCCATGTTCGACGACCTTCGTATCACCGCCGACGATACAGACACCGGCTTTGCGCGCCGCAATCGCCATCGCTTCGACCTCACTCTCGAGGATGCTCGTCGGCAATCCGGCCTCGAGAATCAGCGTGGCCATCAAAGCGATCGGTTTTGCGGCCGAAACCGCCAGATCGTTCAAGGTTCCGTTGACCGCGAGCTCGCCGATCGAACCGCCGGGAAAGCGCAGCGGCTTTACCACGAAGCCGTCGGCGGTCGTTGCGACATTGCTTCCGTTAATCGAAATCGTCGCGGCGTCGGCGAACGTTTGCAGGATCGGATTCGAGAGATACGATCCGATCAGCCCCTCGACCAGACGCCTTGACGCGATGCCGCCCGCGCCGTGGGCCATCTCGATCTGAGTGTCGGCAAAATGCGGTGTTTTGCGGACCGGTTGAACGACGGTCACGTTTATGCCTCGACGGCGGAGGCGTGCACCGCGTAGCGATAGTAGGCAGCGCAAGCGCCTTCACTCGAGACCATGAGCGCGCCGACGGGATGCTCGGGATTGCACTCGGTTCCGAAGAGTTTGCATTGCGGCGGCTTCAGTACGCCCTTGAGGACCTCGCCGCATTGCGCGCCGCGCGGATCGGTCACGCGGACGCCGGGAACGTTGAAAAGCTTTTCGGCATCGAAGCCCGCGAAGTCCGGCTTGAGACCCAAGGCCGACTGCGAAATGAAGCCGAGGCCGCGCCACTCGAAATAGGGCCGCAACTCGAAGACCCGCGCCAGCGCCATCAACGCCGGCGGATTGCCTTCCCACGGAACGATTCGCTTGTATTGGTTCTCAACGCGCGCCTCTCCGGCGTCCAGTTGGCGCAAAATCAACAGGATCGATTCGAGAATATCCAGAGGCTCGAATCCGGAAACGACGACGGGCTTGCCGTAGTCGCGCGCGATGAACTCATATGGGCGGCAACCGGTGATCGACGAAACGTGGCCCGGTCCGACAAACCCATCGATCCGCATGTCGGGTGAATCGAGGATGGCGCGCATCGCCGGGACGATCGTCACGTGATTGCAAAAGACGGAGAAGTTGGTCACGCCGAGCTCCTGCGCGCGCAAGATCGTCAGTGCGGTCGAAGGCGCCGTCGTCTCGAAGCCGATTGCAAAGAAACAGACGTGCTTCTCGGGATTCGACGCAGCGATGCGCAACGCGTCGAGGGGCGAGTATACCATTCGAATATCCGCACCTCGGGCTTTGAGCTCGAGCGGCGTGCCCTTAGTCCCCGGAACTCGCATCATGTCGCCGAAGCAGGTTAGGATAACGTTTTCGCGCGCGGCGATCGCGAGGCCGTCGTCGACGCGCCCGGTCGGGAGCACGCAGACCGGGCAGCCCGGACCATGCACCAGCTCGATGTTCGCAGGCAAAACATCGCGCAGGCCATGGCGGTAAATCGCGTGGGTATGGCCGCCGCAGACTTCCATGATGCGGTAGAGACGCGACGGGTCGGCGGCTCGCACTATCTCGCGAGCGATGCCCGAAATGATGCCGGCGTCTCTAAATTCGTTGACGTACTTCATCGCGACGGCTCCGCAAACGAATAGCCCCGCACTTCTTCGATCGCCAGAGCATCCTCGCCCATCGCTCGCAGCATACGAAGCTGATCCTGCGCTTGCCCCTCGTCGATCTTACTCAGTGCGAAGCCTACATGGATTAAAATCCAGTCACCAGGCGCGACGGCGCCATCGTCGAGAAGCCCAATGTTGACGTTGCGCGTCACGCCGCCGACGTTGACGCGAGCGAGAGGTTCCTTCTGCGCTATCTCAACGATCTGACCGGGAATCGCCAGGCACATGCTTACACCGCCTTCGTCGCGACGAGATGGAGGCGCACGCGCACCAGCGGCGCGACGCCGAGGACCAATAGCTTTATCGGCTTCAGGCCGAAATCGCGGACGTCGATTTTGACCTCGCCGTCGAGCGCGATGCGCTGCGGCTCTCGATCGAGACGGAACTCACCTTCGTACCGCCGCGCGAGCCCCGCCAGCGTGATCTGCCCGGCGGCGCCGTAGCGGCCCCGCACCGCTCCGCTGCTCAGCGTGCACAGATCTCCGGCGATTTTTGGGAAGCGCTTGCTATCGATGAGCTTCCACATCTCGCGATCTTGGAGTTCGTTGCCCGTCCGCAGGCTCTCGACTTTGAACTCAACGTGCATGTTCGCGGCAGGCTCGGCCGCAACCGAACCGTCGGCGTTCCAAGCCAAATCGAAAAAGCCGTTTAGTTCGGTTGTTTTCCCGTAGGCGGATTGCGTGGGGGAAGCCGCATAGAACGTCAAGGACGAGTCGGCGCTCGAGACTTCGAAGCGCTCCTTGACTGCGTTGTGAGGCGTCACCATCGTTGGCTGCGGTTCCAATAGCCTTCTCTCGACAACTGTCACGCAGTCTTCCTTGCGACCAAGTGCAGGACCGCTTTCACCGCGGGGTTGACCTTGATAATGAGGAGGTTAGGTGGTTTTAAACCGAAATCGCGAATATCGATGCGCAACTCACCGTCGATCGTCGCGTTATCCTGGTCGTGCGCAAAGATCAGCTCGCCGTCGTACTTGCGCGAGCGCCCCGCAAGCGTTACGTCGCCGCTCGCCTCGTAGTGGTTTGGTCCCAATGCTGACCGCAACTCGCGGAGATCCGCTGCGATGCGGGGGAACCGATTGCTGTCGATTAGCTTCCAGGTCTCGCGGTCGAACATCGCATTTCCCGAGCGCAGATTCGCCACGGGAATATCGAGGTGCATCCGTGGCGCCGGCGTCGTCGCAAGGCTTCCATCGTCGTTCCAGTTCGCTTCGACGTACCCGCTCAAGCCAACGGCCTTCCCTTTCAAGCCATGCAGCGACGAGCGGCCCTCAAACGTCACCCACGAGTCCGAAGCCGAGATCGCGTAGCGTTCCAAACCGGCACCCGCCACGAACGAGGTCACATGCTTCGGATCCGCGCGTAACGCAGCGCGTCCTTCGTTAAATCCGCCAGGATGCCGCCGGCTTTCCGGGTCGCCTCGTGCTCGCCAAACGCGCTTCCGAAAATCGTTGACCACAGCTCCTTGAGGATCGGCTCCTGGCCGGACATCTCTCGCATCGCTTCGTACCGTTTGAGATCCGGTTCCATGCTTGCATACAGGCGCTCTGCGGCAAAGGCCGCACCGAACGCAATGGCACCGACGATCAGACCTCTGTCCATACTGTGCTCCTTTCTTGGCGTGAGCCGGATTCGCGCAGAGCCTTCTCGACGAGCCGGCGGACGAGTTCGACCGCCGGAGTAACGGCGGCGCTTACGGCGTCCGAGAGGCCGATCTGCTCTCCGGCTGCGCACGGTTCGCATCCCACGACCGTGATCGGCGGCGGCTCTCCGCCGATCGTCCGAACGAAGGCAAAGACGTTTTGCAAATCCATGCGGTGGGCGTCCGGCATCGTCTTTTGCGGCTGGACGTCTGGCTCGAGCACGTAGAGCGTTCCGGGCTGCCCGCCGCGCGGCACTGCGTCGATCAAGAACGCGCGTTCGTATCCCGCAACCAACTCGAAGGCCAAGTGCAACCCTCGGATTCCAAAGTCTTCGATTTTGACATCCTCGATGGGCGATTCGCCCAGCACCCGAGCGACTTCCGAACCAAAGCCGTCATCACCGAAGAAGATATTCCCGATTCCCGCCACGAGTAATCGCACGTTAGCCGGCCGCCACAGCGCCGACGGGCTCGACCTCGTCGGGATAAAAGAAAAGCGAGCGGCCGTACCAATCGTGCAAGTCGCTAGCGGGATCGTCATCGACGGTTACGGCGACGTACATAAGATTCTCAACGTCCTGATGAACCGCGCGCACCGTCGCGATCTTTCCGTCCAAGAAAAGGTCCCAGACGTCGGCCCGGCGCTTTGGGTGCAGCCGGACGCGCGAGCCTTTACTTACCTTCGTGCCCTTCACAAAGACGCAATCGATGCCGGGTACGTCCAGCGCCGCGAACGGATCTGCCGCCCCCGGCGCTTCGGGCTTCGTCTGAAGCAACGTGCCATGCAGTCGCGCAAGATCTTCGGGGCCGAAGCGTTCTGCTCGCTCGATAATTGCGCGCGCCCGGTCGTCGGTTGCGCGTGCTTCGTCGCGCTCGTCGTCGGAGAGGCTGCGAACGCTGAGCATCATCAACTCCTCGACCTCGGTTGCATCGAAAGTATCCGCTTCGCTTTGAACCGCGACGGCCGGAAAGTCGTAGAGAATTATCGGCGACGATAGCACGAGGGGCGAGCGTTGTACATCGTCCCCGCTGCCCACGAGGACGGGCCACGTGTGCCGGTTGACCAGCTGCGAGGTGGCCTCGCCGGCTTCGGCGGGCGGATCGAGCGCGGAAAGAAAACTGCCGCCGCGCGCATGAAGCAGCGTGTGCGTCGAGACGAACGCCGTTCGCAACGCAGAGCTTCGTTCGCCCGGTACGACCGCGGAGCTATTTTCGATGCGTACGCGCAGTTTCCGAAGTCCCGGCCGATCCGCGACGGGTTCGGCCTCGACGGAAACCGCCCCATGCAGCGGCCAGCGCCGCCGAACGATGCGTCCCACGACCGCTTCGTCCGCATCTGCGAGCAGCTCTACTTTCTCCTCCGCAGGCGACGCGATCGGCACGGCAGTCCGATCCTGCGCGCCCGGCTGGAAACGGATCGTCACCTCGCGTTCGGTGCCCTCGTCGAACGTCAGGTACTTTTTCGAGCCAAGCGTGAGCGACTCCACCGGAAGGAACGACGATTGCCGCCACGCTTCGACTTGGCGCGCTTCGACCTGTAAGAAACGCACCAGCACCTCCACTTCCGTGTCGGCGTCGCATTCGAGCAGCACCTCGGTCTGCGCCTGGGAGGGCTCGCCCGTGCCCTGTGTTGCGTATGCCTGGGGTACGACGACGCCGAACTGCCAGCGAATGCGATTCTTGGGCGCCGAAGCGGTGTATGGATAAAGAATGTAACCCTCGTAGAGGACGGCGTCCGCAACCTTGCGCGCCGGCTCGAAGGAGTTCACGGCTTTACCTTCGCCAGGGCGCAAAGGCGTTCGAGCGCGGCATCCCACGTCGGCAAGCCGGTAGCGGTCTTGAAACGGCGCAGCTCGTCAAATACGTCGCGATGCACGCGAATCCACGCCGAGTTCGGAAAGTGGGCGTCGAGAGCGTCGCGCCAAACCTCCAGCGGCAGTGCGTATCGCGCTTCGCAACTCCACGGAACGAACTCGGGCGTTGCGCCGGCGGGCCCGTCAACAAACACTATGCCGGAAAACAAGAGCTCGAGCGGCACGATTCCGTTTTTCAAAGATGCCAGATACTTATGCGCTGCGACTTCGAAATCGTAACTGCACGGAATCGTGACATCTATTTCCGTTGCGTTCTCAAATGCCGTTACAATCTGGGCTGCGTGGGTCCACAGCATCGGCTTCAGCGTGTCTCCGTAGCGCTCGGGCCTCCCGAACAGCTCCTCGAGCAGGGCGCTCTCGTCGGGCGCGTAGCGGCGTCGCTGAACTGCGATCCGTATCTGCGCGCGCAAGGCGATAGCATCCACTTTCGTGCCGCTCTTCTCGAGAATCCGTAGCCGCAGGACGAGGGACGGAGATGCGGCAAAGCGGTCGGCGCGCGATTCGATTACGGAGAACTCCAAGTCGGTCATGAGATTCGCGCCGCTATGTTGCTCCCGCTGCGCGTTTGCACTTTCTCAAAGTACTGGGCGATCTTTTGATGGGCTTCCTGGCCGCCATCAAAACCCTTCCAGCACGTGCGAATCAACCCGACGAGTTCGTATGCGGCGTCGATGGGCACGATGAAACAACGCGAGACCTCTCGGTTACGCTGGATCAAGATCGCCTCGACGTCGGGCTCGATCGATGAGAACTCCGGATAGCGTGCGACGATGCCAACCCACTCCTCGAGCGGTAGAAGAGATTCCGTCGCTCCGGCGGGACTCGGGTAGAAGGCGACGGTTCGCCGCTCCGTCGAGTTGTAGAAAAAAAAGACGAGTCCGATTGGAAGTTGGAGCGCATCCCACGTCGCGTCGTCGACGACGAACTCGCTGACTTCGCGATAGCGATTTGGAATGGCGCGATACTTCCCTTGCGCCGCGCCTGTCGGCTCGAAGACGATGTGGCACGGCCGGCACGTGCAGAGAATCCGGCGCGCAGCGAGCTCGATCAAGTGGTCGTGCTCGGGCGCTACGGGCGTCGCACAGAAATCGCAGCGCTCCCCTTCCGGCGGCCGTTTGCGAAGCATCTCCGAGAGCATCGCAACATTGTCTTTCGCCGGGTACATCGCGTTTAGACCGGGCTGAGCACGCGAAGCGTCGTTAAGGCAGCCTCGGACGACGCGCCCATTTCCTCGGCGCGCACCTCACGTATCTCGGGGACGCAATCGAGAATCGCGCGCTCAACTGAAAGCTTGAGCGTCGCTGCCGAGGCCGCGCACCCGTCGCAGCTGCCCTCGAGTCGAACGTAGACGACGCCTCCCTCGATACGCGAAACCTCGATGTTGCCTTTATGCGATTTAACGTACGGAAGCACCGATTCCAGCGCTTGTTCGACGCGCTCTTCGACCGCGATGGGGTGCAAACCGTGCAGGCAAAGAAGGCTCTCGACGAGCTTGTCGCCACACAACCGCTCGAAGATTGGCTCCGAACGCTCGCCGAGCTCGTCGTGAACGATCGTCAGCACGCGCTCGAGCGCCTCGCCGTAGAGTCCGACGATGGTTCGAGCGAGCTCCTCGGCTTGTTCGCGGGCCCGGCGCGGCGTCGCGTCCGCGCCGATCCCCGCGAGAAGCTCGTCCACCCGCGTTGCCATTGCCGAAAGGCTGGTGGCCATTTCGCGTTTACTTTATCCGAAGGGTGCCAACGGAGAGTGTACCGTTTCGATCGACTTATCGTCGCCCAGATACATATGGACGCCGCAAGGCAGACATGGATCGAAGCTGCGAACCGCGCGCATGATGTCGATACCTTTGAATGAGTCGGGGCCATTCTCTTCGTGAATCGGCGTATTCTGCACCGCATCTTCGTACGGTCCCGGCGTGCCGTAAATGTCGCGCGGGTTACCGTTCCACGGAGTCGGCGGCCACGGGTGGTAGTTGGCGATTTTGCCTTCGCGGATCACCATGTGATGCGAAAGAACGCCGCGCACCGCCTCGGTAAAGCCGCATCCGATGGCTTCGTTCGGCACGGTGAAAGGTTCCCAGGAGCGCGTCCTGCCGGCGTTGAGCTCTTCGAATGCCTTATCGAGGAAGTAGAGGGCCGCTGCGGCGGCATACGCCTGGAAGTAGGTCCGCGCCCGATTGCGCTCCAGCGTGTTCGACCACTTGGGAACTTTCCACTCGAACGAGACCGGACCACTCAGCGCCGACTTCGGCAGATTGATCTGGACGCTGGTACCGGTGGCCTTGATGTAGCCTCCCATATCGACCAAGCCGGAGAGCGCCGTCGACCAGAGTCTCGCGATCGGACCGCCACCCGTATCCAGCGCAAGATGATCCTTGCCGTCGAACCAACGCGGCGACATTACCCAACTGTACTGGTTTGCGAAATCGCGTTTCTTGGGTGTGGGCAGCGTGTGCATATTCCAGGGATGCCGGCGATCGACCGGATTGCCCAGCGGATCCTCGCGAACGAAAGTTTCCTCGTTTGCCCAATCGTCGTAGTACGAGTGGCCCAGGAGGATCCGAATGCCGAGGTTGATGGCGACGAGGTCGTTCGTTACGAGTTTGCCATCGACGACGATGCCGGGTGTGACGAACATCTTGCGTCCCCAGTTCGTCATGTTCCGGTAACGGAAATCGCAGTGGTCGGGGTCTTGGAAGGCGCCCCAGCACCCCAGGAGAATCCGCCGCTCGCCGTTGTGCTCGTATCCGGGCAGCGCGTCGTACCAGAAGTTGAAGAGATCGTCGTGCAGCGGGACGCAGATCTTCATGTACTCGATGTAGCGCATCAGGCGCGAATAGTAATCCGTGAAGAGCTGCTGCGTCGCGACCGTACCGGTACCGCCCGCATAAAGCGTTCAACGGGTGGACGTGACGCCCTTCCATCAGGCAGAACATCTCGCGCGTATAGCGACTGATCTGCAAGGCCTGCCGGTAGAAGTCGCCGCTGAAGGGATTGAGCGCGCTCATGATATCGGCGATCGTCTTGTAACCGTGGATTCCGGCGTTGGGGGCCTCGGTCTTCTTCGCCTTCTCCCAGACGCTGGGATTGGTCTCGCGGACCATCTTTTCGCAATAGTCCACGCCGACGAGGTTCTCTTGGAAGATATTGTGATCGAACATGTACTCGGCAGCCTCGCCGAGATTCATGATCCATTCGCCCATTGCCGGCGGCTTGACGCCGAACGCCATGTTCTGCGCGTAAACCGAGCAGACGCAGTGGTTATCCCCGCAGATTCCACAGATTCGCGACGTAATGAAGTGTGCGTCGCGCGGATCCTTGCCTTTCATGAAGATGCTGTAACCGCGAAAGATCGACGACGTCGAGTGACACTCGGCGACGATCTTGCGCGCAAAGTCGATCTTCGTGTAAATGCCCAAGCTGCCGACAATCCGCGTGATTGGATCCCAAGACATCTCCACAAGCCGGGAGGGCTGGGTTCCGGTCGTCGCACTGGGAAGATCTTTTATAGCCATGCCATGCCTCCGCGCTAGCTGTGCCGATGGTATCCGGTCGTGAGTTGTTTGCCCTTATGGCGCCACTTTGGTTCCTTGTTCGACGGTCGCAGTCGTAAAGTTCCGCATCGCCTTGATAATTGTTCCAGTCGCGATACTTACCGTCGAAGAAATCTTTCCGCCCGGCGGCTCGTCCATGAAGGGCATGAACTTGTCCGGGAAGCCCGGCATCGTGCAGCCGATGCAAATTCCGCCGACGTTTGGACATCCGCCGACTCCGCCCATCCAACCGCGTTTGGGTACGTTACACTTGACGACCGGACCCCAACATCCGAGCTTGACCAAACAGGTCGGCGAGTCGTATTCGGTTGCGAACTGTCCTTGCTCGTAGTATCCGGCGCGGTCGCATCCTTCGTGGACGGTATTGCCGAATAGCCACGTCGGACGTCCCGCTTCGTCGAGCGGAATCATCGGCGCGCGCCCCGCTGCCTGCCAGAGCAAATACAGAATTGTCTCCGAGAGATTGTCGGGCTGAATCGGACAACCGGGTACGCACACGACCGGTACGCCAGCACTCGACTTCCAATCCCAACCGAGATAGTCGAGGATGCCCATGGCTCCGGTCGGATTGCCGGCCATCGCATGGATGCCGCCGTACGTCGCGCACGTTCCGGCCGCGAGCACCGCCCACGCTTTGGGCGCGAGGCGGTCGATCCAACCGCTGAACGTAATCGGCTGGTCGCTGCCGGGCGCGTTGCCGAAGCCCGTCCAGTAGCCTTCCTTCTTGATTTCTTCGTTCGCAATCGATCCTTCGATGACGAGTACGAACGGATTGAGCTCACCACGCTCCGCTTTAAAAAACGCTTCGAGAAACTCTGCGCCCCCGAGGCTGTATTCTATGAGCGGCCAATGAAATTTGACGCCCGGCAAGCCGGGCAGAGCCCCCAGAGCAATTTCTTCGATGCTCGGCTGCATCGCCCCAGTCAGCGCGACGGAATCTCCGTCGCAGCTCAATCCTGCGGGTATCCACAGAACGTTTACCACCGTATCCGCCATCGCTACATCCTCACTGTCACGGCGAAACTCCGTCCATTCGACGGCTGCGGTTTCGTCGAGATGATGTTCAGACTAGTTGAAGCGATTGCGAAATGCAAGGGCGCGCGACGCGCTTTCTTTCACTGTGAAAACACAGCGACTGTTACCGGTTCGTTACTCAACAACGCCCCCCGACGAGTACGCCGGAAACGTGAGATCGACGTGATCTTTGTTGGGTCCGATTTCCGCGTTTATCGAGGGATATCGCGTTACTCACGCGTTACTAGAGGCCGGGCGCCCGGCTTGCAATCGGGGCCCCGGGAGACTACGCTGTTCCCCACCGAGGTAAAGCCTTTGCACGAAATTACGATCGCACTCAGCCTCCTGGAAAGCATAGAATCGACCGCCGCGGAACAAGGAATCGAGCGCGTGAACGCGGTGCACGTGCGCGTCGGCGCGCTCAGCGGGGTCGTGCCCGACGCGCTACTCTTTTCGTGGGATGTGGCGACCGCTCGGACGATTGCCGAAGGCAGTCAACTCGTGGTCGAGGAGGTTCCGCTCGTGGTTTTTTGCGAACGCTGCGAAGCCGAACGGTCTCCTCACTCTGGTACTGGCCTGCTCTGTCCTGCGTGCGGAACGCCGTCGCCGAACATTCTGCGGGGCCGAGAAATGCAGCTCGTCTCAATGGAGGTCCCCGCATGAAAATGCGCGTCGTCGAAATCGCCGGAAATCTGATGCTCAAGAACGATGCGCTTGCGGCGCGCTTGCGTGGCCGTTTCGCCGAAAGCGGAACGTTCGTCGTCAACATGCTTTCCAGCCCGGGCTCGGGCAAGACGACGCTGCTCGAGCAAACGCTGCGACGGCTTTCGTCCACGTACCGCGTCGGCGCGCTCGTCGGCGATCAAGCGACGGCGAACGATTCCGAGCGCTTGGCGCGCAGCGGCGCCCCCGTGCGCCAAATCACGACGGGAGCGGAATGCCGGCTGGACGCCGAGATGATTGCCAAGGCTCTTGCCGGCTGGGACGCGACCGGCCTCGACGCGCTCTTCATCGAGAACGTCGGCAATTTGATCTGCCCCGCGGAGTACGACCTCGGCGAAGACCTGCGGGTCGTGTTGCTTTCCGTGACCGAGGGCGAGGACAAACCGTTAAAGTATCCATTGGCCTTCAACAGCTCACAGCTCGCCGTCGTCACCAAGAGCGACATCGCAGACGCGGTCGGATACGACCGCGCCGCCGCGCGCCGCTCCATCGAGCAAGTCAACCCCGGAATGACGGTTCTCGAGCTGTCGGCGCGGACGGGCGATGGTGTGGAGGCGTGGATGACGTTTATCGAGGAGCGTATACGCTCGAAGGCCTTTACCCCCGCAGGATGAACCCGGGGCTATGACGCTGCCGCGGAGTCGGCTGCTGACGCGCCTCTCCGCGTCGGAACCCCGATTGGTAAGGCTTCAGGCGCCCCCGGGATACGGGAAATCCTCGCTCGCGCGCCTTTTTGCGCGCCGGTTCGAACGTCATGCGATCTGCGACTGCGCGGGCACCGCGGACAGCATCGATTTTGCCGGGCGCGCGATGTCGGCGCTGGCCGCCGAATCGCAGAACGGCGGCGAATCGGCGGCTTTCGCGCGCCTGCGCCTGCACGCGACCGAGGCCGATGCGGCGACATGGAGTCGCGCGTTGCTCGAGACGTGGAAAGGACGCCAGGAACACGCGCTCCTTATTCTCGAGCATGCCGAGGCCGTTGCCGAAAACGGCAGCGTCCTGGCGATGCTCGGCGATCTTTTCGCGGCACGCCCGGCCGAGCGCGTGGTTCTCGTCAGCTCTAGAGTTCCGTTGCCCTTGCGCGTCGGCCATTATCTTGCGCCGCATCAGATCCTAACGCTTTCGCAGGACGAGCTCCGATTCAACGCCGACGAAGTCGCAGCACTCTTCGACGGTGGGGAGATGGCACCCGAGCTCGTGGCGCGAATCGACCGGCTCGCCGGCGGGTGGCCCGTCGTTCTGTTGCTTCTAGCGCGATTCGCGCAGTACGACTCTGCGATCGAACGGTTCATCGATCGGCTCGAAAACGTTCCCGCACTGCGACTGCACGAATACCTTGCCGGCGAAGTGCTCTCGGAGTTTACGCCCGACATGATGTCGACGATCCTAGCGACCGCCGCCATCCCGGATGCATCGCTTGAGGATATCGCCGCGGCAACGGGGATACAGCATGCGACTCCGATCATCGACCGTCTGCTGAACCTGCCGGGATTCATTTCTTCTGAAACCGGCGCGTATCAAGCGCATCCGCTTCTTCTCGGCACGATTCGCGCACAGCACGGCGCGGATGAAACCAACTATCTCATTCGCGCCGCAAGGCAGTACGAAACTTCGGGCGATTTCCTGCGCGCCGCCGAACTCTACCTCGCCTACGGCGATGAAGGGTCGGCAGCAGCCGCACTCGATCGACTGCCGGCGCGCCTGCTGCAGCAGCCGTTCACGCGCCTCATCGGCGCGCTCGCGAGAATCAAAGTCCCAACGCTGTGCGCCTACCCAAATCTCTGGATCGCCTTGCTCCCATACCGTCGGCAGCACATCGAAGCGGCCCGCCTCTATGGGGAAGCCGCGCGCTTGCTGCACGCGCTGCCGTCCACGGCGCCGTTGCCCTTGCAGCGGCAATTTCGCGTCCATCTCGCACACCTGGCACAAGAGATCGAGCAGCTCGCCGAGGCCGAGTCGCTTCTCGACGCGAGCCGAGCGCGCGGCGATGGCGAGGTCGAGCCCGAAGAACGGCGTCTGCTGCTGATGACCTCGGCGCTCGTGGCCGCAAAGCGCGGTCGCTTGGCGCAGGCAGACGAACTGATTGACGAATGCGACGCCGTGCAAGGCGCACGTCATTTGCGCTTCGATGCCGAGAGCGCACAGATCGCGATGGAGAAGGCGCGTCTCCTCGGCGACTGGCACGCCGTCCTCAAAATGAGCGAAGAGGCCTTATACGCCGCCGCGCGTAGCGGCGTCACGTCGCGAATCGTGGAAGCGGGACGGGCGGTGGCATCGGCGGCGTGGTACTGCAACGACGACGCGCGTTTGACCGCTGCGAAGCAGATGCTCGAGGATTGCGGCGACGTCGAGGTGCGCGCGTTCGCTCGCTGCGTCGAGACGGCGCTGGCTCGCGGCCCAATCGACGCACCCGCGCGTACGGTACAGACCGCGCGTTGGTACGCGGCGCTAACGACGACCGACGCCGACTTGGCCAAGGAGCTTTTCGATGCGGCCATCGTGGGAATCGATACGGTCGAGAACGGCTTCTTGCGAATTGCGATCCGAGTATGCGCGGCGCTCCTGTTACCCGCGCAACGCCGGCGGCTCCTCGAGGCGCGCGTCATCGCCGCGCAGATCGAATCTCCGCCGCTTCAGGCATCGCTCGAGTTGCTGATCGACTCCCCCGAGCCGGCGAGCTTTGGAATTTTTAAGGAGATGGCCGAGCGCGTGAGCCGCTCCCCGCTCAAAATTCATCACGACGTCTTTTATCTCGACGTTCTTCGCGGCCGTGCACGGCGAGGTTCCGATCCTCTGCACGTATCGGATCGCGGCTTAGAGCTGCTCGCCGCGCTCGCGCTGTGCCCCGCCGGAACATCGAAGGAAGACCTGGCCGCAGCAATCTGGCCCGCATTGCACGCCGACGATGCGTTAAATGCTCTCAAGATGTGCGTGTCGCGCACCCGCGCGCAGGCCGGCGACAAAGACGCGATCCAGAGCACCAAGGGCGGCTATGCTCTGAACGAACGCGTGACCATCGACGTGCGCGAGCTCGAAGCGCTCTTGCGCGGCGTGCGCGGCGCCGAGTCGCTCGGCGATTCCGTTCGCCGGCAGGTTCGCGACGCGGTCGCTGCACTCGAGGCGCGCAATCGCGCGCATACGGTAAACTGGGCATGGTTCGGCCCGCACGCAGCCCGCTTCGACGAGCTGCGCAACGAGCTCGCCGTTATTCTTGCAAAGGACTCCTGGAGCCGGGATGGCGGCGTCCCGTCGCCGCCTGCCGATTACGCCGATCTCTCGACGTCGATCTCGTCGTAGCCGCGCGCCCTGTAGACGGCGACCGAAGCGATCCAAGCCACGACGAAGACGCCGACAATCAGAAATCCGAGCGTACCGAAGTTGTCGGTCGCGCGATTCAAAAGCGTCCAAGAGAAACCGGTGAGTTTAAATTGCGTGGCCAAGACGCTGAGCGCTTCGACGGTGCCGACGAGCAGCGCCACGAGCACCGAGAGGAGCGTGATATTCATATTGTAGTAGAGCTTACGAACCGGCTTCACAAAGGCCCAACCGTACGCTCCGAGCATGAGGATACCGTCGCTGGTATCAACCAGCGACATGCCGGCCGCGAAAAGAAGCGGGAAAATCAGGATCGTGAAGACGGGCAGCCCTTTCCCCGCCTCGATGGCCGCGATACCCAGTACGCCCACTTCGGTCGCCGTATCGAATCCCAAGCCAAAGAGTAAGCCAAGCGGATACATGTGCCAGCTGCGCCCGATCAGGCCGAGAAGCGGGCGGCAAAAGCGCGCGATCATCCCGCGCTGCAGCAGGAAATCGTCGAGACTTTGCTCGTCGTAGCCGCGCCCGGCCCTCACGGCGCGAAACGCGCGGATCACTTCGATCAAAACGAACAAGTTGACGGCAGCGATCGCGTAAAGGAAGAGGGCCGACACGCTCGTCCCAATGAGGCCGCCCACCTCTTGCAATCGCGGAAACGCACGCGATATGGCCGACGCTGCCAGCGCGATTGCGACCGAAAGCGCCACGACGACCGTCGAGTGGCCGAGCGAGAAGAAAAAGCCGACCGCGACCGGACGCTTTTTCTCTTGCATGAGCTTGCGCGTGACGTTGTCGATCGCCGAAATGTGGTCGGCGTCCACGGCGTGACGCAAACCGAAGGTGTAGGCGAGAAGTGCGCTGCCCAGGAGCGCAGGCCGGTCGTGAAACGCCGCCACCGCAACCATCCAAGTTCCGGCATTGGCTGCGATCAGAAATGCATAAATTCCGGCGATGCGGCTGCGCACTCCGCTCGTGCTGTCGTCGAAGACTCGCTTAAGCGCCGCGAGATCGAATCCGGTGCTGGACGTTCTCCTCACGCCGAAGGCTTAGCCGGCGTCAGTGCGCGTGGTCGTGTGCCTCTTCGCTTCCGGCGTGGCCATGCGAATGACTGTGCTTCGTTCCATCGGCATGCGTATGCTCGTGTTCGTGGGCGTCGTGTTCGTGATGGTGTTCGGGGTCGGCGTGCCCGTGCGCGTGCGCGTGTTCGCTTCCGTCGGCATGGGTATGCTGGTGGGTGTGCTCTGAAGGCTGCATCGGCGTACCTTCACGGTTGCTGCAGTGCGCTCCCGCGGCCCTGGGCAGTTTGCCGTGCCCCGGCAGCCCGACTCATCTCTCCAGGGGCTGACGTTTTTGCTAAGAGGATGCCATGCTGATTCAGTCCGTCCAGTTCACATTCGCTCCCGGAGACGGAGATAAAGCCGAAGCGATCTTGCGAGAGTTGCGCGAGGCCTCGCGCAAGGAAGAAGGCGTGATCGCCTTCGAGGTTGCCCGAAGCCAAGAGAAGCCGAACGTGTTTGTGCTCTGGGAAGAGTATCGGGATGAAGCGGCTCTGAACTTTCACAAAGCGACGGAACATTACAACCGGCTCGTGCTCGACGGCGTGCGGCCGCTCGCGCTGCAACGAAGCGGAGAGATGGCCATTCCGATCTGATTTCCGCAGGCAAGCGCACCACGACCGCGGAACCGGACGCCATGACACGCCGGTACCTCGCAATTCTCTCGCTCCTCGCATTTGCCGGGTGCACGTCCGGTGGCCAAACTCGCACCGGCTCAGCCGGAGACTTACCGTCCATGCGAAGCGACACCGTTTTGCGAACCCTCAACGCCAGCGGCGCGGGGAAAATCACGCACGTCGTCTACATCGTTCAGGAGAATCGTAGCTTCAATAATCTCTTCCAAGGTTATCCTGGCGCAAAAACAGTTCCTACTGGGAAGAACTCGTCCGGCCAGACGATCACCCTGCAACCTGAGACTCTTGAGACCGTCTACGAGATCGACCACTCCGCCCAGTCGATGTTTGCCGCCTGCAACGGAACCGGAAGCCTCCCCGGAACCGATTGCCAGATGAACGGCTTCGACCAAGAGCCATCGTACGGCGGGCCGACCAACCCACAGTACGTCTACGTGCCGCACAGCGAGTCGAAGCCATACTTCGACATGGCACATGAATGGGTCGTCGCCGACAATATGTTCCAATCGCACCTCGACGAGAGCTTTGTCTCGCACCAGTACGTAATTGCCGCGCAAGCGCAGTCGAGCGTCGATCTGCCCGACTCGCTGCTGTGGGGCTGCGCGGGAGGCCCGAGCGACGTCGTCTATACGATCACTCAGAATCGCACTTACGGCGGATACCAGCGAGCCTGTTTCGATTACACGACGCTCGGCGACGAACTCGACAAGGCGAGCCTGTCGTGGCGCTTCTACGCAGCGCGGTACGGCAACGACCGGGGCGGCAACGGCGGGACGTGGTCCGGTTATCAAGCCGTCAAGCATATCTTCGAAGGTCCCGACTGGAAGAAAGACGTCATCTCGCCGAACTGGAAGTTTATCACCGACGTGCGCGCGGGCAAGCTCGCAAACTTCACGTGGATCACGCCAGAATGCGCGGAGTCCGATCACCTCGAGTGCGGCGGCGGCTTCGGCCCCTCGTGGGTCTCGGCTCTCGTCAACACCGTCGGTCAAAGCAAATTCTGGGACTCAACGGCGATCTTCATCCAGTGGGACGATTGGGGCGGCTTCTACGACCCCGTCGCGCCGCCGTTCGAGGATTACGATGGGAATGGCTTTCGCATTCCGCTCTTAGTGATCTCTCCCTACGCCAGGAAGAACCGCGTCTCGCACGTGCAATATGAAACGACCAGCGTCTTACGCTTTGCTGAAGATCTCTACGGTCTCGCCCAACTTGCCCCGGCCGACAAGCGCGCAATTTCGCCGGCCGGCGACTGTTTCGACTTTACACAGAACCCTCGTCCGTTCGTAGCGATCAAAGCACCGCATCCAGCCAACTTCTTCATCGGCCGTAAATTCGCCAACGACTATTTCGCTCCGGACTATGAGTGAAGCAACGTTAGCGACGCGTTGCCGGGACCGTATTGGGTGCGAGCGCCTGCGCGAGCGCACGGAAGACGGCGACGGCGCCGAGTCCTGCGTTGCCTTTGTCATCGTACGCGGCGGGTCCGTTCGTCGCTTCCACCGCTATCGTTAGCTTCTGCGCTGGCAAGTAGCCGGCAATCCCGGAGGCGCCGGCGAACCCCAGCGTCTGGCCGATCCAATTGCCCGTGATGATCACGCCCAGCCCGTAGTTGAAGGCCGCAGTGTTTTCCCCGCACGCGGAACAGCCCGCTTGCGTGTGGCCGAACCCGTTGAGGCTTGGAACGATCTGCGCGGCAGACGACGCCGGGGACAACAGCTTCCCGGTCGCGACGGCTTCGATCGACACGGCGAGGTCGGAGATATCGGTCGTCTCGACGGCGCCTTCGGCAGTGGTCCACGACGGATTCCAAAATGTCGCCTCCTCGTAGAACGGCACACCCGGCTTGACTCCAAGCACGTCACGGCGTTCGGAGCTGAATGCGTGCAAGACGGGCTGCGGAATCTCCGGCGTCGTCAGCGCTCCCGTCTGCTTGAGGCCCATCGGCTCCAAGACGTATTGTCGAATTGCATCGACGAGCGGCATACCCGTGATCTTCTCGAGCACGCGGCCGAGGATAACGTAGTTCGTGTGCGAGTAGCCCCAGTTAGCGCCCGGCGCAAACTCCATGGGTTTTGACACGCCGATCTGCATCAGTTCTTCGGGAGTCCACTGGCGAAATGGGTCTCGGTAGACGGCCAGCGACGTTTCCGGCTGATACACGTAATCGGCGTAGCCGGACGTCATTTGTGCGAGATTCCTCAGCGTGATGCGATCGGCGCGTGGCAGACTAGGAAAGTAGGCCGAGAGCTTGCTGTCCAGCGTCACCTTCTTCTGGTCGACGAGCTCGAGCAGCAACGTCGCCATGTACGAGAACGCCATCGCTCCGTTGCGAAAGTGCATGTCCGGCGTCGCCGGAACTCCGGTCATCGAGTCGCCGAACGCGCCAGTGTAAACCTCGGTTCCGTTCGAGCGTACCTGCACGATGGCCGCTTTGAGGTGGCTCGCTGCCATCGAACTACGCACGATGTTCTCGATCGCTGAAGCCGAAGGCACGTCGGCCGCGGGTGCCAGAGCTAAACTCGACCAGAGCAAGAACGCCGCCAGCATTTGATTTCCTCCGTCGGGGCCGTTCGCATGCCGCACGTCCTCCGCCTGCGTCCTGCTGGACCAGGCGAAACAACGACTGTTGTAGTAGAGTCAATCATGCCCGATCATGCAATGGACGCGCAGATGTGCGACAAGCCCGGCTTCGTCGCCGCACTCGATCAGAGCGGCGGCTCGACGCCCGGGGCCTTGCGTCTTTACGGTATTCCGGACAGCGCTTATAGTGGCGATGACGAGATGTTTGCGTTCATGCACGAGATGCGCGTTCGCGTCATGACGGCGCCGGCGTTCACCGGCGAGAAGATCATCGCGACGATCTTGTTCGAGCGTACGATGGACGGTACCGCCGGCGATACGCCGGTTCCCACATTCTTGTGGAGAGATCGCGGTATCGTCCCGTTTCTGAAGGTAGACAAGGGGCTGGAGGACGAGCGCGACGGTGTGAATTTGATGAAGGCGATTCCCGGCCTCGACGCGTTGCTCGCTCGTGCTACCGAGTTGGGCGTCTATGGCACGAAGATGCGGTCGACCGTTCGGCTTCCCTCGATGAGCGGCATTGCAGCCATCGTCGATCAACAGTTCGAACTGGCCGCACAAATCGCCAATCACGGGCTCATGCCGATCCTCGAGCCGGAGGTCCTCATAAAGAGTCCCGACAAGGCGGCGGCGGAAGCTATGCTGCTGGCGGCGCTCGTCCGTCGACTCGACGCGCTCCCGGCGCATCGCCGGGTTATGTTGAAGCTGACGATTCCAGACGTACCGAACCTGTACGAGCCTCTGACTCAGCACGAAGGCGTGACACGCGTCGTGGCACTTTCCGGCGGTTATCCACGCGATGAGGCGTGCGAACGTCTCTCGCATAATCGCGGAATAATCGCAAGCTTCTCGCGGGCTTTACTAGAGGGTCTTACGCACGATATGAGCGATGCCGCATTCAACGCCAAGTTGAAGCACTCGATCGATGAGATTTACACGGCGTCAACCGTAAAACACTAGGCTTCGCCGGCCTTCTTCGCCTCATACTTGACCAGCGTTGCGCCAAAGTGCTGGGCCGGGCCCAGCAGCGTCATACCTACAGCGCGCATGACGCCTATTGAGCGAACATTTTCCGGAAACGCTACGGCCACGATTCGCGAGATATTCAGTCTCGAAAAACCGTGGGCTATCATTGCCCTTGCCGCTTCGGAAGCATAGCCTTGCCCCCAATAGCGCGAGTCCAGGATGTACGCGACCTCGATCTCCGGCGTTTGTTCGAGAAAGCCGAGGCCGCAATGCCCAATGATCTTTCCGAGGCTCTTTAGCACGACTGGATAGAAGCCGAATCCCTGTTCGATATCCAGCTCCCGCATCCGCGCTACCGTACGGGCCGTCCGATCGGCGCTCCATACGCCTCCTGGAATAAATTCCATGACCTCGGGTTTGAGGTAAATGTCTTCTACTGCCGCCGCGTCTCCGTCGTTCCACGTACGAAGTAGTAGACGCTCGGACTCGAGGACCACACCGCTCATCGCATCATCTCTTGCCCTCAATTATAGCATAAGGGGCGGATTGGATCGACGAATCGAGGAAGTCGGGCTTTCATGAAATGGTTTTGTCTCATCGTGCCGGCGGCGGTCTTTGCGCTGGTTAGCACCGACGTCGCCGGCACCGCGGCGACGACGCAGCTTCGTCCCGGCATTCAAAACGCGATCGTGGCTGCCGTCAACAAGGAGCTCGCGGCTTACGGCGGCTCGCAGCCCGTACCAGGCGCGGTCGTCGGAGTATGGGTACCGGGGCAGGGCGAGTTCACCCGAGGCTTTGGTTACGCGAATCTTGCGACGCGTAGCCCGATGGCCCTCGACGACCACTTCCGCATCGGCAGCAACACGAAGACGTTCGTGGCGACCGTGTTGCTTCAACTGGTCGACGAGAAGAAGTTAAGCCTCGACGACACTATCGGCCATTTCGGACTTGGCGTCGCCGTCCCGAACGAAAAGCGCATCACGCTGCGCGAGTTGGCCGAGATGCGCAGCGGAATCGTCGACGCGTACTCTATTCCGGCCGTCCAGAAGCAGAGCGACAGTTGGTGGTCGCGCCAGACGCCGAAGCAGTGGATCGCGATCGCTGCAAAAGAACCGCCCTTGTTCGCCCCCGGAGCGAAGTACAACTACAGCAACACCAACTGGTTCTTGCTCGGGCTCGTTATCGAGAAAGTGACCCACGACACGATCCAGAACGAAATCCGTAGTCGGATTCTCGCTCCGATGTCGCTCAGTCACACCTCGTTTCCAACGACGAACTGGGGCATGCCGACGCCGTACGCCCACGGGTACTCGCTCGATGAAAAAAGGCAGTGGATCGACGAGTCGGCAGTTCTCGCACCTTCGGTTTCATGGGCGGCGGGAGCCATGATTTCCGATATGGGCGATATGAAGAGATGGGTCAAAGCGTACGTGACCGGAACGACGAACGGCGCCGCTTCGCAACGAGCGCGATTCACGTGCCTGCCGACGGGAGAGGGAAACCTCTCGTTCGGTCTGGGGATTGGCTGTTCGGCCGGCTGGTACGGCTATACCGGCGGGATCACCGGTTACAACACCGGTGCGTATTACATTCCAGCCGCCGGTGCGACGATCATCGTCTTCGTCAATAGCCAACGGGAGAAACCTTTTCCAGGCATTGCAAACGCGATTTTTCGCGACATTGCTAAGATCGTCACGCCGGAGAACGTCCCCTTCCTGAAGTGATCGATTACCGGCCTTAGAGAGTAAATGCCGGCGGCTTGAGCGAGGCTACGCAGCGAACGTTTGGCGCTTGCGGCTGCACTAGAAAGGAGCGCACCACGGTTTGTGCGCATGGCGATGCCGGCGCGACGCCGTGACCCACGCCGGGAAAGACCAGGAGTCGCGAGTCAGTGAGCATCGTTGCGGCGGCCTTCGCCCACGGCGACGCCGTGACCGCATCGAAACTCCCGGAAAGTATCAACGTGGCAATCGGACTGCGGACTGTTTCTCGCACCCTCGCAGGCGCTTTTGGGACGTTCCAGATGCGGCAATCGTCGGTCACGAATGTAAATTGCGGCGGCTCCCTGAGAACCGATGACGGGTAACCCGGCAGTACGCGCCTACCCTCGGTCAGGATTTCCGAATACGTGGGAAACGGATACCACTCACTACAAATGACGCCGAACGTGAGACCATAGCCGATGAGCCCTGGCGGCGTGACCGAGGCCGCGCGCGAAGCTGCGATGCTCTGAGGTTTGCCGCTGGCAAGTTGGCCGATCCACAGCGGAACGTTTTTGAATTGCGCAGTAGCAAAGCTCATGCCGACGAGCCAGTTCGCCAACGCTCCGCCGTCCGTCGTTACCTTGACGTCCCGATGAGTAATTGGATCGGGAACGTTCGTCGTTACGGGACGGGACTCGAGCTTTACCACGAGCCGCGCGAAGTGCGCCTCGAGATCCCGATGCGTTCTCCGGCAGGTCGGCTGCGCCGCGCAGGCAGCAAAGAGTTGGGCAAAGCCGCGAGCCGCCTGCGGCCAGAACGCCGGCAACGCAACGAGATTCGGCGGTTCCGTCGAGTCGAGGACGACGCTGCGGATGCCTGAAGGATCGATGCGCATCAGGTTTAGCGCGAGATTGGTCCCGTACGAGATACCGTAGACGTTCCATTGTTTGTATCCGAGGGTGCGTCGCAGGTCCGCGAAATCCGCGGCGTTTTCTATCGTGTTATACGCCGCGAGATCGATGCCGCGTGCGATAAGCTGCGCTCGGCACGCGCTCGTCGCGGCGACGTGTTCGCGCCGCGTCGACGCTGCGTCGTAGACGAGTCCCAGCAGCCGCGAGAAGAACCGATCGAGCACCGGGCACGTCAACTGCGGCTGCGAGTAGTACGTCCCGCGCTGGTCCACGAGAATCAGATCGTGGTCGGCGTTGAGATGCTCGTCAACCGGAAGAGAAGCCGAAAGTATCGGCGCACCGCCCGGGCCTCCGTCGAGATAGACGAGCGGGGCCGGCGCCGGCTTCTTCGAGACGGCCCGAAGGATCGCGACCGCAACGCGGATCGTCCTCCCGTTTCTCGCTGCGCGGTTCTCCGGCACGACGAGGAATCCGCAGCGAGCGGAGACGTTTGCTGGAATCGTCAACCAACATGGCGCCGATTCGAAGCGCGGCACGTGCGCGAGCGGCGCCTTGTTTTGACTTGACGGGGTGCAGCCGGCGCCGAGTGCGCCGATCGTCATCGCGAGAAGCGTGCAGATGAGTGTGTGTTCTCGGTTGTAGCGAGGAGAACCAACGAGGGCTAGCAAAGTCCAGCTTCCCTTTTTACCTGCTTCAAATTGGAGGCCCCATGGAGATACTTCTGCGCCGTGCGTTGGTAGTGGCGGCGCTTTTGGGATTTGCGGGATGCGGTGGCGGAATGACTTCGCAACCCTCCTCGCTTTCGTCGCAGCCGACAATCGCCTTCGTGCATTCCGGAGTCCCGGTCGCTCCGCCGGTGGCGCTTCGCGCGTTCCCTCACGAATCTGGTTCGGGAAAATACCCGACGAAGAAATCGCTGCTCTTTGAAGGCGATCAGGACGAAGCGGCGGTCAACATTTATAAGACCGCAGATCTCGCGAGTAATCCCCCGCCGATCGCGTCGATTCACGCTGCCCACGGTTGCCCGTATGGTCTAGCAGCCGACAAAAAAGGCACCATCTACGTGGCAGATAACTGCCCCTCGGGCTCCTTCCTGGGCGACGTCGAGGAGTTTCCCAAAGGCTCGACGACGCTAAAAACTACGATTACCAGCGGTATTAGCGATCCGCTCGGAATTGCGATCGATAAGAGCGGAACGCTCTACGTGACCGGCTATAATCCAGCGTCGATTAGTGAATACTCCGCCGGAGCCACCTCGCCGTCGAAGATGGTTACCGGTGGCGGATTGGTCGAGCCGTTCGGTCTTGTGCTCGACGCTAGCGGGAATCTCTACATCGCGGACTCCGGCGCTGGTGCCATCTTCGAACTTCCGGCTGGCGGATCGAGCGTCACGAATTTGGGTCTGCAAGGTCTCGGCGAGCCAATCGGCCTCGGAATCGATCTGAAGACCGGCTACCTCTGGGAAACCGGCGGCTCGGGGAATATCGTTAACGTCTACCGACTGGGCGAATCGACCAGTCCAATAGAAACGATCAATGGGAACGGCTTCCCCTACGCGCTCAGCTTGGAGAACAAGGGTAAACCCAACGGCGAGGTCGTCGAATCGGATATCGAGACCCACTTCGTTTATGCTTTCGCGCCAGGCTCGTATACGCCGTATGCAACCCTCACGAACGGAGTCGAACTACCCACGGGCCTTCTCCTAACCAAACCCTAGGGCGTTACAACGGTCCTTCGTTACAACGAGCCCGCGCCGGCGGGCTCGTTTCGTTATGAAACGTTCGCTAGGCAGTCGCGAGATCGAACCGGTCGAGGTTCATGACCTTTTCCCACGCACCGACGAAGTCGCGAACGAAGTGGTCGCCCTCAACGGCGTAGACCTCCGCGACTGCGCGCAGCTGCGAATTCGATCCAAAGACAAGGTCGCAGTTCGTGGCGGTCCAGGTGCGCTCGCCGGTACGCCGGTCCGTACCTTCATACGTGTAGTCGCCGCCGGCCGATTGCCATTTGGTCGTCATGTCGAGCAGGTTCACGAAGAAATCGTTGGTCAGCGTACCAGGCCGGATCGTAAACACGCCATGTGCGGAGGCTCCGGCATTCGCACCGAGGACGCGCAGGCCACCGACGAGCGCGGTCATCTCGGGAGCGCTCAGGGTAAGCAGTTTCGCGCGATCGAGGAGCTGCTGCTCGGGCGAACGCGAGTGTCCGCTACCGAGATAGTTGCGGAATCCATCAGCAGCCGGTTCTAGCACAGCGAATGAATGCGCATCGGTGTTCTCTTGTGTTGCATCCGTCCGTCCCGGCGCGAAGCTCACCTTCACGGCGTGACCGGCGCTCTTCGCAGCTTGCTCGATCGCCGCGCAGCCACCGAGCACGATGACGTCGGCCAAGGAGACCTTTTTGCCGCCGGAGAGCGAAGCGTTGAAATCTGCTCGAACCTTTTCGAGCGCTTGGAGCACCTTCGCCAGCTCCGCGGGCGCGTTGACGGCCCAATCCTTCTGCGGAGCGAGAGCAATGCGCGCGCCGTTCGCGCCGCCGCGCTTATCGGTGCCGCGGAACGTCGAACGCCGACGCCCATGCGATCGTAACGAGCTGCGACACCGTGAGTCCCGACGCAAGGATGCGGCTCTTGAGTGCTTCGACATCCTGCGCGTCGATCGGCGGATGGTCGATGGGGGGTAGCGGGTCTTGCCAAATCTGCGGCTCGGCCGGCACTTCAGGACCGAGATAGCGCGTGATCGGACCCATGTCGCGATGCGTAAGTTTGTACCACGCCTTGGCAAAGGCATCGGCGAACTCTTGCGGGTTCTCGTGGAAACGCTTCGAGATCGGCCCGTAGACTGGGTCGACTTTTAAGGACAGGTCCGTCGTGAGCATGGTCGGCGGGTGCCGCTTCGACGGATCGTGCGCGTCGGGAACGCTGTCCGCCGCGGCGCCGTTCTTCGGCTTCCATTGGTACGCGCCGGCGGGACTCTTCGTCAGCTCCCACTCGTAGTTGAAAAGGTTGTCAAAATAGAGGTTGCTCCACTGCGTGGGCTTCTGCGTCCAGGCGCCTTCGAGGCCACTGGTGATCGTGCCGTCGCCGTTTCCGTTGCCGAATGAGTTGCGCCAGCCGAGATTCTGTTCGTCGATGCCGGCACCGGCCGGAGCGAGACCGACATACTGCGCGGGATCGGCAGCACCGTGCGTTTTGCCGAAGGTATGGCCCCCGGCGATCAGTGCGACGGTCTCCTCATCGTTCATCGCCATACGAGCGAACGTCTCGCGAATATCTACCGCCGCGGCGAGCGGATCGGGATTGCCGTTGGGGCCTTCCGGGTTCACGTAAATCAGACCCATCTGCACGGCCGCCAGCGGCGCCGCGAGATCGCGTTCGCCGGTATAGCGCTTGTCCCCGAGCCAGTCATCTTCGGGACCCCAGTCGGTCGCTTCATCGGGCTCCCACGCGTCAACACGGCCCCCGCCGAATCCGAACGTCTTGAATCCCATCGATTCCAGCGCGCAGTTTCCCGCAAGGATCATGAGGTCGGCCCACGAGATCTTACGGCCGTACTTCTGCTTGATCGGCCACAGCAAGCGACGCGCTTTGTCGAGGTTTGCGTTGTCGGGCCAACTATTGAGCGGCTCGAAGCGCTGCTGGCCCGAGCCCGCACCGCCGCGGCCGTCGCCGATGCGGTACGTGCCCGCCGCGTGCCAGGCCATGCGAATCAAAAGCGGTCCATAGTGCCCGTAGTCGGCGGGCCACCACTCCTGCGAGGTGGTCATCAGCGCGAACAGGTCGGCCTTGACCGCTGTGAGATCCAAGCTTTTGAACTCACGAACGTAGTCGAAATCGTGACCCATCGGGTCGGAGAGTGCCGACGGCCGATGAAGCACCGAAACGTCCAATAACTCCGGGAACCAATCGATGTTGATCCTCGGTCGCAGGGGGACGTGCTTTACAGGACAGCCGCGGTCGGCGTCCGACAGTTCAGCGATCGTATTTTCCATCTCGCGTTACTTCTCCGATTCAGGGGAAAGGTGGGTGGTGCCAACGAAGGGCTGAGAGTGACTTTCACTTTCACGCTAGACGGAGTCCTGCTAGCCCCGGCCACCGTCGCGTAATATGGCATCGGCCGTGCAACCAAAGCTACCGAAGAACTACCAGCTTATTTACGAAATCGTGCAAGCAAGCGGGATCGGTCGGCACCTTACGCCCTCGGAGATCTTCACGAAAGCGCACAAACGGCAGCCTGGCATCGGATTCTCGACCGTCTATCGCGGCCTCGAGCGGTTGCGCGAACTCGGTCTCATCTCCGAGCTGTACGTGCCGGGCGCCGACGCGGCGACCTACGAACCGTCGGGACCACGGCATGCACACTTTCGCTGCAGCGCGTGCGGGGCGATCGAAGACGTCGCGTATGCGATTCCGCCGCGCACGCTCAAAACGCTGGCGCTCCAGCACGGTTTCCAGATTGCGAACGAACGCGTGACGTTCGAAGGCCGCTGCGCGGCTTGCGCTTTCTGACCTCGACTTTAGCGCTACCTACTCTTGCAGTTCCAAGGCCAAGGCGACCGCGATGTAGTCTTCGTTACCCAGGCCCGTCTCGACGACCCGTTCGAACTCTGCGAGCGCGCACTCCATCAGCGGCGCATCCACGCGCACACTCTGCCTGGCTGTGCGAGCAAGAAGCAGATCTTTGAGAAGCGCGCCGGCCGAGAAACGCGGTTGAGTGTCGCGCTCGATAAGTTGCCGGCGCTTGGTAGCGACGCGCCCGAGCGCCTCGACGAGCGCATCGACGGCGAGGGTGCGATCGACGCCGGCATGCCCCATGATCCCGAGCAGCTCGCCAATGGCATCGGCATTCACGCATAGCATCGAGTTATAAGCGAGCTTGAGATGCCCACTGGCCGCCGGCGAACCGGTAAACTTCAATGTAGAACCCATCGCGCTCAAAAGCTCCCGGCCGCGGTCGAACGCCCCGCTGGTGCCGCCCGGCAAGAGCGTCAGCGTGCCCGCTCGCGCGCCGTCGACGCTGCCAAGGACCGGACACGCGAGAAACTCCACGCTTCGCTGCGCTGCTGCCGTCGCGAGCGTCTCATACATCTGCGGCGAAAGCGTCGACAACTCGATAACGAGCTGCCCTGCGCGTGCGGCGGGAATGATCCGGCGCAGCGAGATTTCTCGCGCGACTTCATCGTCCCAGAGCATCGCGATCGTCGCATCGACACTCGCGACGAGCCGTTCGAGGTTCTCGAACGGCGTTGCGCCCGCAGCGACCAACGGATCCATCATGTCGCGATCGATGTTCCAAACGGATATCCGATAGCCACGATCGAGAAGATTGCGCGCCATCGCGCTTCCCATTTTTCCCGCGCCCGCAACTCCAACATGCATCGTCAACGTCCTCACAAGCCCCCGATGGCGCCGGGAGCCAAGAGTGCGATAAGGGCAAGTGCACCGAAAACCACGCCGACCGGGGCAACGACTCGGTTTCCCAACGGCGTCGCCTTCTCGACAAACATGATCGCCGCGAGCACGCCCATCCAAGCCAAATGCGCGACTCCGGCAGCGAACATCACCAGCATCAGCGCCCAGCAGCAGCCAACGCAGAAGAGCGCGTGACCGAAGCCTAGCCGCAACCCGTTGAGTGCCCCGCGCCGATAGTGACGCATGAGATAGATGCCTGGATGGCGGCACGATTTCAGACAGGCATCCTTGAGCGGCGAGAACTGATAGATGGCGGCGAGACCGAGCGTTCCCGCCGGTATCAGCGCCGCGTGCGTCGTCAGCCACGGCCACGCATCGACGAATCGATGCAACTGCATGTCTCCGGTAAACGCGGCGAGTGCAAACCCCGTCCAAACTGCGAAGTACCCGCCCAGGAACAAGATCAGCGCAAGTGGGAAGTACGGCGCGCGGGCGGCGGCCGTCGCATAGAGCCGGATGAATCCGAGCGAAGAGGGCAGCATCATCGCAGCGGTCATGAACTGCCATGCGGCCACCACGACGAGTGCCGCCAACCAATACGGCCGCCCACTTTCGTAGAGCGCGTGGTGGTGAAACTGCGCGGCGTTGCCGGTCAGCTCTGCCCACGCGCAGACCGCCCACGCGGCCGCGATCGCGCAGCCGAGAACTCCGACGGCATTGAAGCGCAGGTGCCGGGAGGCGGCGTTCGCGGCCAAAAAACTACGCCTCTAGCAGAAAGTCGCCCTGAATCGCATTGCGATCCTTAAAGGTCCAGACCATTCCGTGTTCGGGAATGTTGACGACGTGTTCGGAGGCCTTGGCAATATACGCGGGTGCACCGGGGATGGTACTAAAGATGCTGTCACGCAGCGTCGTGACCGCCCCGTACGCGCTGCGATACGGCGCCATGGTCGCGCGAATTTTATCGCCGACAACGAGCGTGCCTTCACCGCCCTTGAGGTTGTGTTCGATCGCCGCCGTCTCAACCGCGACGTCTTCCCCAACCAAGGCGTTGAGGTCGGCTAACGGTCCGCCTAAACGGCCGTGCCAAGCGTCGAGTATTGCCGCCCGCTGTTCGTCGGTTGCTCGCGCATCGACGTAGCTTACGCGCTTCCAACTCTGCGGTGTGAGAACGTTTCCCGGAATCTTGACGACTTCCACGTAGGTCAGTCCGGTTACGTCGATGCCGTTGATCTCACCCTTCTCGATGTTATACGCAAGGAACGAGTCGCAGGCGCCGCCGTCGGGATCCTCACCGATCCAGCAGCGACACAGCGTTCGGCACGAACACGCTTCGAGCAGCGTGCCTTGCAGCGCATAGACCTTTGCAGAGGTCTTGGATTCAGTTTGAGTCTGGGTCACGGTGTGCTCCCTCCTTTTGTTGCGTGTCTCTACCAGGAGATGATGATCTGCCCATTCCCCGAAGGCGCTGCGCCTTGCACGTTTTTGACGTGCGTCGCGCCCTTCTCGACGTACGACGAACCCCCACCGCCGCCACCGCCGCCGCCGACACCGCTCGTGCTCAGCGAGCCGGCACCGCCACCCCCGCCGCCGTAGTAGCCGCCGCCGGCGCCGCCACCGCTCCCGCCGCCGCCGCGGCCGCTAGTCGTGGGCCCGCTGCCGCCGTTGCCGCCGCGACCGCGCTTACCAGGTTGGCCGGCGTTTCCGGTCTCATAGGCGGCAAACCGCTGGCCACCGGCGCCGCCGCTTCCCCCAGCGGTCTGCGAGCCGCCTCCGCCACCGCAACCGTCGGGACCACCGCGGTAACAGTCGCCGGCGCCGGCGCCGGCGACGCTTCCGCCACCTGGTCCGCCGTTGCCGGTGCCGTAAAAAACGCTGGGACCACCGCCGCCACCGGCGACCACGACGCGGTCCGCCAATTTACCACCGCCCTGGCGCAAGTCGGAGGCGCCGCCTCCGCCGCCGCCATTTCCGCCGCTCCCCTTGGTGCTGCCGCCGTTCCCACCGCCGTTGAATCCGCCGGCAATCGCACCCTCGCCGCCGACGAAGACCCCGAGTTTCTCTCCAGGCGTGACCGGGATCGTCGCCTTCACGCTCCCGCCGGCGGCGCCCATGGATTCACTACCGTAACCACCCGTGGAGCCGGCGCCGCTCGCACCAAAGGCGCGAATTTTAATCGCCGTGACTCCGAGCGGTACTATGAACGCCTGCTGGTGCCCGGTGTATTTGAACGTTCGCGCGTTCTCCGACGCTGAGCCGTCGCCCGGCCCGGTTAGGCCGGGTAATGTTCCGGTACCGTCATGAGTCGTGCAAGCGCAGAGAAGAGCCGTGAATAAGGCGCTCGACGTTACGCAAAGTACACGACGGCCAAAACGTGACATTCTCATCGCCTAACCCCCTGAAGCGTGAACGGATGGGCGGGCGGTATGCGTTCGCCGCTACGCCTCAGTTCCATCGCGAGAGCCGGCTGAATGCGACTCGAGCGCGAAAGGGAAATCGCTGCGGCGCGCCTGACCTGTGCGCACGGTGGCTTTCCTGTCACCGATGCCGGAGGAATTAACGTGCCAATGCCTCAGCGGGTCGTTTTTGTCACGGCACTCTCGCTCTGTCTGGCCGCGTGCGGCGGCGGGGGACAATCGAGCTCATCGGCCGGTGCGACGGCGAGTGCGACGGCTACATCGGCCGGAAGCGGCTCGCCGACAGCTGCGGGAACGCCGATCTCGGCACCTACCGCGACGACCGATCCAAACTTGCTTAACACCGGCAACGGCACGATCTTACGCAGCTACTCGCCTGCGGCACTCGATGGAATGAACGACGGCAACCTCTCAAACGCCGCCGGCGGGATCGGTACCGAACTGCCGGACGCGGCGAAACCGCCGTTCGTGTTTACGTTCGAACTGCCCGGCCTTGCAACGATTAACGGATTCCAAGCCAGCCTGCGGGGCGCGGCCCAAAATGGCCCAAGGCCGAGCGCCGCGTTTGCGGTCTCGACTATCGGCGCCGATCGCGGCTTCAGCGACGTCGGTACGATCGCAGGCGCAAGCACGACGTTGTCTGCCAACACGCAGGCCCGCTGGGTGCGCGTGACGGCAAACCAGCTCTTCGACTCGGTCGGCGCCACGGGGACGATTGCGCCGTCGCCCGCGCTCGACCCGACTGGCATTTTCGTCGAGGACGCTTACCCGGACAAGAATGGGGCATTCGTGACGACCGGAGCGCACGACGGAGACCGGCGCGTGCGTTTCGTCAGAGTCGGCACCGCACTCGTCGGAACCGAATGCACGCAAACCGACTTGTTTGGACCCTACATCGGCCAGCTTGAGGGCCGAAACTGGAGCGCGAGGTACCCGGGAAATACCCACGGCAATCCCACCGCGGTCCGTGCCGTCGTTAACGACGACGCCTCGGTCATCGCCGGAACGAACGTGGACGGCGGTCCGATTTTCTTTTCGCGCACGACTGAACGGCCCGCCTATTGCATGGCTCGTTCCGCCGGCACGGGTCCACACGGAATCTTGGTGCTCGACCAAGATCCAATGGGGACGTTCTACCCAGCCGACAGCCAAGTGGCGTTCCCGGGATACACGTTCACTAGCATCGGCGCGAGCATGTTCGACGGCAGCGCGCTCGACGGAAAAGAGGCCGTGATCGCACGCGACACGTGCAAGGTACCCGATCTGATGGCCCCCGAGCAGCGGGCCTTGCTGCTGCAGTGGGTCACCGCAGGGCACAAGCTGCTGCTCGCCGGCGGCGAATGCGGAAATGGGTCTGACTTTACCTGGCTTCCCTATCCGTTCACATCGGTCGGCCCTGGGCCCGAGACGACGCACGCCAGCCTGATTCAAATCGAGAACAGCGCGCTTGGCATGAACGACAAGAACGATGCGCCCCATTTCGTCGACGTCAACGCGTACGTTCAAAGCGCCAACAACAACCTGGTTAACGCCGCAGCGGTCACGACGACCGATCCGCACTGGTGCGGTCACCTTTTTGTCGCCAAGCCGACCAACGTCAACGGATTCGTGCAAACCTACGCGGTTGATGGCGGCGGCATCCTCATCTACGATGGATTCAACGGAGATAACGACAACCCGACGCTGCAACGCATTCGCCAACTCGAAGTCGCCCTTCCGGTACCGGCCGGCCTTCCGTGTACGGAGCTCGTCACCGAATCGTTCATCCTCGAGCCCAATGGGGAGGCATCGTTCGCCGCCGGCTCGGCGCAGACGGTTCGCGTACCGATGGAGGTCCTGGCAAACCAAGGCTGGAGCGGGCCGGTCACAGTTACGAGCACCGGCGATCTTCGCGCGACGGTCACTCCGAAGAGCTTCAACCTGGCGGGCGGCGCGATGAATCTTACCGTTGCCGTTGACATTCCCGCGTCGACCAAAGCCGGCGTCTATACCGTCAACGTGAGCGCAAGCAACGGTGCGGGGAGAATCGCCGGAGCATCGGTCACGCTCACCGGGAATGCGCCCCTCAAAAAACAATTTACACCCACTCAAAAGCGGATTCGTATCTACGGTATCCACTTTGACGTCGACAGCGCGGTCATCCAAGCGCGCTCCGAACCTGTGATCGCCGAAATCGCGCAGATTATGCGCGAGAATCCGAGTTGGCGATTCCAGATCGAAGGGCACACCGACTCCGACGGCGGCGCGGTGTATAATCTGGTTCTCTCGCAACGCCGTGCTCAAGCCGTCGTCGACGATCTTGTCAAACGTTACGGAATTGCGCGTAGCCGGATGATCGCGAAAGGATACGGTTTAACGAAGCCGATCGCCTCGAATGCCACCGACGAAGGCAAAGCGCTTAACCGCCGAGTCGAGCTTGTGCGCTTGTAGCCCGAGTCAAAATGGTTTCTCAAGCGCGCTTCCATACGAGGACGTTCGAGCTGCCCCAAATTTCCGGAGGCACCGTGCGAATGGTCAGCATATCGCCTTCGAGTTTGAACCGGCGCTCGAGCGTCGTTCCCATGAGATTAGTAAACACACTCACGTCGACGTGATGGAAAACGCGATCGCCACGTATATCGTAACGGCCGGCATATGCGAGAAAGTTCGCCAGCGCATGCGTGCGCTGCTCTTCGGTTGACGAGCTTCCCGACGGCGATTTCAATTCGGGACGATGCGTTCCGGCGAGCACCGCAGCCATGTGGCCATCGGCAGTATAGAGCAGATAGCCGACCGGGTCTTGACCGAAGCGAGGCTGGGAGGGGCCGTGTCCTTCGTCAGTGTCGAAGCTCACGAGGCTCCAAGCGCCCACGACACCTTCGCGCGGCGCGGCACTGGCGGTGACGTTACCGATCGCTGCGAACACGCCGAACGCTGCGGCGAGGTCGAGTACGCCCTTTCGCGAGATCGGCGGAGTTTTTAGAGCACTCATTTCATCTCCAGTCAGGTTTCGCGCGCCCCTTCTCGCACTGAGGCTCGGGTTCATCTCTAGATATATGCGACGAGAGCCATTCCTGTTCTCCTTATAAGCTCGTGGGCGCTCGCATCAAGCGAGCGAAGCGTCGTCAGCGGTGATCTGATTGCGGCGGCGCAGCTGTTCGGCTACCGCGAAGAGCGAGAGTTGCTGGAGTTAGAAGGAGCGAAGCTTTCCGAAAACGCCGTCGTCGATGTCATCGTGGATACCGCCGAAAGCTTTGTCGAACGGGTTCGGTTGCCCAGCCAATCGCCAGATCCGCCAACACTTCGGTCTCCCGGAGCGTCTATCTAATAGAGCCTGCTGAAAACAACGGAGTCCCATGTGCCACTCCATCTCGACAGAGACCTAATTCGAACCGCCCAAATCGAAGGCGGCACCGCCTTGGAGTGCGTGATTGGATCGGTCTGGACTGAAGGTTATCGCATCTGTGCAAGCATTCTGCGCGATCGCGGCCTTGCCGAAGATGCGGTTCAAGAAGCCTGCGTCGCCATCGTTCAAGGGTTACCAAAGTTACGCGATGTTGGTACCTTCAGCGCGTGGAGCTATAGGATCATCGTCAACCGGGCGATCACCACTGCACGGCGCCGGCGCGAGCTGCAACCGCTAGACGCGCTCAGCACTCGAGAAGTGCACTTTAACAGCGATGACTCGCTCGATCTCGCAAATGCCCTTTCCGCCCTCTCCGCGGCACAACGTGGCGCAATCATTCTGCACTATTACGCCGGGCTCACGAGCCGGGAGATAGCCGAGTCAACGGGACTACCGCGTTCGACCATCCGTTTCCATCTGATGAAGGCGCGCAGGTGCCTGCGCGCGGCCCTCGTTGACACTCAGGCCCATGCTCAACCAACGCCATCGCACCGGGAGGTGTACACCGATGCTAACTGACGCTCAGCTCGCGAACCGCCTGGAAACAATGCTCGCCGGCATCGAGGTTCCCGCGCCGCCCGTGGGTCGGCTTTTAGCGCACGCCTCGCGACGACAAGTACGGTTACCATCACATGCTTGGACGGCCTCTCGAATCGCCGTTGCAGCCGCGATCATCGTTGGAGCGGTGCTTTCTGCTACGCCGATCGTTGCACCGGGCATCGTGCAAACCGTTGAGGCGCGCCTTGCCCGGCTATTGCAATGGACGCCTCCTCCAGCTGCGCCGAGATCCGTTGACTCCGCCATGGTCTCGCGTGCAGTGAGTCTTCGAGAGGCGCAAACCCTCGTTCGGTTTCCGATCGTTCCTCCCGCCGGCCTACCCCACGATGCGGTCTTCGTAAAACTTGTCGCGACGCCCACGGCGATTTATTCGAAGCCGACGCACTCGTGGAGTATTGGAGCGTCGAGCTTGACGTTCTGGTATCGGCGAACTCATGGCCGCGAGTTCGGGTTGCTCGCCGACATCTTCGATCCGCGCACCGGGGCGCCCCCGAAGTACATTTTCAATGCTGATGAGATCGGGCCGAACGGCCTACCGAAGCGCCATATGAATTTTGCGTGGCGCAATGGCAATCAAGAAATGAGCATTGTGCAAGACGCGAATATCGGCGCAGCAGAGATCGAAGCGATACGTGTCGCGATGCATGGAATTCCTTTACGCCCTTCCGCCACGCACAGCGAGCTCAATTCCGGAAGCATCGTCAAACAATACCGCGTCTCTCCATAAGCGCACGCGCTGCACATTACAGCTTCGATGAAGAATCGCTACCAGGACAACACTATAACGCCGTTGCAAACCGAGTCACCGCTTTTGCAAGACAATGCCGCGGATCGACTCCACGCTGCCATGCGTCTTGCCGGCGAGCCTGTGCTATCCATTTGTGCCATACATGTGGCACTCCGATTTCTTATGATTGTTGCATGTCGCAAAAAAAACTCGCGCAACTCGGCGTTCCGATCGGAACGGCTACCCATCGCCTCAGAAAGCTGCTGCTATTCCACCTCGCTAGCGAGCTTCAACTCAACCAATGTCACCGCTGCCGACAAACAATCGAGTCGCCGGATGATCTGGGCATTGATCACAAGGAACCTTGGCTCGACGTATCGGTTGAACGCTTCTGGGATCTAGGTAACGTCGCTTTTTCGCACAAGCTCTGCAATTCGAGAGCGCGGCGTTCTTCGATGGGCCGAAAACTTGGCCCGAGCGTACTCCGAAAGGTAGGACCGTCCGGCACGGCCTGGTGCGATAGGTGCAACCAGTTTCTGCCGACCACGAGCTTCAACGCAATAAGTCGAAATGGAACGGGCTACAAAGCTTCTGTAAACTCTGTGACCGTTCCGGGAGGCTGGCCGGGCGAAGATCAAGGCGTCAGCTGCCGATATCTGGATTCGGAGAGGGTGGGATTTGAACCCACGGAACCCGCAAAGGTTCAGCGGTTTTCAAGACCGCCGCATTCAACCACTCTGCCACCTCTCCAAGTCTTATTTTACAAGGGTTTTCGCGTTTCACCCTTACCCCGAAAATGCCGTTTTGCTCACCGTTTGCTCACGGGCTGCTCACGGCCTACGCGGAGCGGGCTTCTTCGTACAACCGGGCAAGTGCCTCCGAGGCGCTCTTGTCCATTCCCGGTAGGACGTGACTGTAACGGTCGAGAGTTATCGCTACACTGGCATGACCGAGCCGTTCCGACACGAGCTTGAAGTGGACTCCGGCTCGCAGCAACTGAGTCGCGTGAGAATGCCTCAGGTCGTGAAAGCGAACCTGTGGAATCTCCGTGCGCTTCACGGCTGCAGCGAACTGCTTCGAGACGGTATCCGGTTTCAACGGCTTACCGTCATCTGCGCAGAACACTAGGTCGAGTTCTTCTGCGTATCCGCCTTCGAGGCGCAGACGTATGGAGTTCTGCTTCGCCTTGTGCCGCTTGAGCGACACCATAGCCCTCGCGTCGAGAGTTACCGTGCGACGGCTCTTCGTGGTCTTTGGTTCCTTGAACTCAAGTACGGTCGGCCGGTACCTCTTGCCGGGTTGCAAGTCTCCGCGAGTCTCCTGCAGCGATTGCCGGACCGTCACCGTGCTCTCCGCAACGTCAACGTCCTTCCATCGCAGACCTAGTAACTCCGAGCGACGAAGGCCGCCGAACAGTGCGACTGTCACGATGCACTCAAGGTCGGTACCCTTGACCTCACCGAGAAGTTGCAGAGACTGCTTCTCATCGAGGCAGAGCATCTCTACCGACTTCAACGCGGGCGGCTTTACCCGGTCCGTTACGTTGCGAGCAACGAGCCCCATGCGAACGCCATACCTCATGGCATTGCGTAGGACCGCATGGTGATGTTTCACGGTCTGAGCGGACAGACCAGAGTTCAGCCAAGCGTCGTAGCTTTGCTGCACCTGTCCCGGTTGTAGCTTTCCCGCTTGGGCTTTACCGAATGCCGGTACGAGCTTCTTCTCGACTATCTCCTGATACCGCTGATAGGTCTTTCCGCCGACCGCCGTCTTCGCATGAGGAAGCCAATGCTCTGTTAAGAGCTTGGTCACCGTTAGATTCGACGGAGGGACGAACTCGCCGCTGTTTAGCTCGGTAATGATGCGGTTGAGTTCTACGTCGGCCTTCTTCTTCGTTGTCACTTGACGTTCAAGCCGAATGTACTTCTGCTGACGTTTACCGTTCTCGCGGTCGAGGTCCACGATGGCATACCATCGAGAGCCCCGCCGCTTAACACTACCCTTCAATCTAAACCTCCTTTCCTAGGTTGTGAGTGGTGGCCGCTGCTTCGTCGGGGAGGCCGAGGAATGCTGCAAAGGCCGGACGAGTCACGCGGAAGGTTCGGCCTATCTTGACGGACGCTAACGCGCCAGTATGGATAAGTTCGTAGGCCGTGGTCTTGGAAATGTCTAGTACATTCTGAACCTGCTGAACGGTCAAAACGAAGGGCAGTTCTTCTAGGGATTTCACCGGGGTTGACATGGGTGCTTAGTGGTCCTGGTGCCACTCTTTCGGCCGGAGCGGCTAACGGCTTCGAGTCGCGGCTCGAACCACTTGTGTCGGGGGAGTCGCTCAGTCGTCTCGGAGACGCCGAGCTTATTACGTTGCCCCTGTATTCGATTGTTTATCCTGAAATGGAATCTGTTGTAGTTAGGGCTATTGTTCGAATGGGTGCCCCAGAATCGAGTTTTGATTGGGCTGAGGTTTGTATCGCCGGAAGCGATTCGAAGGCTCCAGGGTGCTTTAGAGCGCCAAAGAAGCGGTATCAAGCGGTGCACTGCTCAGAACCTAAAGTCGAAATCAGCTTCGTCGGCAGAAGGCGTCATGTTTGAGTCTGCTGATTTGTTGCTGAGGCCTCCGCCGAAGAGTTCTTCAAACTCATCTCCTTCGGACGCCTGGGGTGTATCGCCGTCCACGACTGCATCGTTCGCGTCATCGTCAAGGGCCTGGATAACATCGAGGTCATTACGTTTGATGGCCTCTTGGATTCCGGTACGCGCGCTGTCTGGTACGTCATCGAGGGAACCTCCCTCAAATGAGTTCATCCATTGTGCCCATTCGACGGGTGGTGCATCAGGGGCAGGAAGCTCCTTGATTTGTTCGTCGGTGAAGCATCCATGCTTGACCCGGCTGAAGACTAGGTCGAGCCACTTTGGATTCACGCCATAGTCCTTCGTGACGCAATCAATAAATAACGCGGCTGCGTTATCGGGTGGCTTCGACCTGGCGGCTAATCTAGGCAGATACCATTTCGCATGGAACCAGACGCAGTCCTCACCATGCTCGTCGATGAGTTTCTGGAGCGCCCCTGGATTGAACTTATCTCCGACCCGCTTGATGGCTTTGACTGCCTCTAGCCAAGCCTCGCCCTCCTGGATGTTACCGTAGAACGGCGTACCGTCCGGTCCAATACGTTGCTGTTGGAGTTCGGCGGCCTTGGTAAATCGCGGCTTTGACGCGGCTTCATGGGTGCTTCGTGCGGGCCAAAGTGTCGTTTTTGTCACCTCGCCATCTGCTTTTGGTTTTTCTGCAGAACCCTTGCAGTGTGACCCAATGAGCGGCTCTGGCGCGCCTTGCTCCTTAAAGCAAGGCTCCCTATTTAGAGAAAGAGAAATATGTTGTTCTCTGTTTCTGTTCTGTTCGATAGGGCGGTTCTCTACGGAACGAGGTGTCGTTTTTGTCAGGTCGCGAGGTATCGTTTTTGTCACCTCGGCTCTAGCCTTTGTCACCTCGTCAACAGTTCGCACCGGCACTTCGCAGAGAGCGAACAGACCACTGAGGTCGTACAGGTTTCCTTGACCTTTGGCCCGTCCTATCGGTGCTTTCCTCCGCCGCCAATCTATAAGGCTCAGGTCCTTTAGCTCGGCCAGAGCCCTTATCACCGTGCGTTCGGACACTCCAAGTTCGGCCGCCACTGTCTCCTCCATCGGATAGCAGAGCCCGCTCTTTCGGTTGTGGTGCAGAAGCAGCGTGACAGCAACGAGCTTCGCGGATGTTGTTAAGGTCAGATGTTGTACAAGCGCGGGAGCTACGTGCCCGACGTAGTAGGTCTTATCCGATGGTTCTGTTTGCATGGTCGTCCTTAGGCTCGTAGCCCGTGGGTTTAGGTAGGTTGCCGGTGTTGTAAAGCGCGGCCTTGGCGCGCCGTATCGCGCGGTTGTTGAAACCATACTGTCGCTCGATTTGAACTACGGTGAGGCCGCCTCGAACCGCGACCTCAATCTGTTAAAGGAACTTCTCGGTCACTTCGCTCCCTTCGGTTTGCCGCCGACTACCGTGCGGAAGTCCTCCAATGCCGTTCGCAGGTTGCCGCCGCCCTGACCGGAGATGACTAGCGCACCCGTGGTGTAAATGCAAATAATGCATGAGTTCGAGCCATCCGTGGCGATGAAGTTTTTCTGAAATTTATACTCGGCTGGCATTCCCACAATCGAATATCCACGTCGTTCGAGGAACAGGGCGACGAGTTGCCGTGTTTTGACATAGCCGGTGTACTTCTGAAAGTCATCTATCATTTTAACTTAACCTTTGCGTTTCGTGTGTTGGAGATAAGCTTGCCGTGCGAGCAGCCAAGACTTCGCGAATACGTGTCTCAAGGTCAGGACGGTTTATCTTTGCGCGGGCCACCCACGACACGTATCTATAGGAACAGTCGCACTTCTGCGCGATTTGTGCGTAAGTCAAACCGCTTTGTTTGATGGCCTCGTAGAGTTCGCGGTTGGGGTTGACAGGACGGCCTTGACTCTTCGGCGGTTCGAGCAATGCTGCTGCAGCCGCGTGAAAACGCCGAGCTTGCTGCTTGGCTTCACGCTCTTTCTGTCGCAGAGCCTCTACCAGTTCAGCGGTTGACATCAGTAGTACCCTTCTCTATAGGCGGGCGTTCCAGCGTTAGAAAGAACGCATCGTGTGTGTTATTCATATTGCTTTCCTAGGTGTTTGCTTTGTTTCTTCTTGTCGGCGGCAACCGTCATGTCAACCCTCGCCGCTCTTGGGGACTGCGGACCATTCAGGTGAACACCTGACGCTTATACTTCTTTCAAAAGTGTCCGAAGTTTGTAAAAGTAGAACCTTTTCGAGCTTGCGCGCGAGCGGTGAATCTTTGCCGGGAATGTACGCAGCCGTTTCGGTCTTCGCATAGCTCCAGAAGCCGATTTTAAGTCGCTCTGCGACCTGCCGCTGCGAAAGGCCGCGACGAAGCCTTTCTCTTTGTGAGTCGTAGCATAGGGAAACTGCTCCATTAAAAAAAAGCAGACGCCTTTGGGGCGCTGCTGGACTTCTACAGGGACGGGTCTACGACCTAAGTCGCTTCGGGCCTAAGGTGTATTCAACCTTACCCTTCAATAATAATACCATGACTTTTGCGGAAGTCAAGGATTTCGGCAAAATATTTTACCACTTCCTAATGGTAAGGTCAATACCTAGGGCCTACTTCTGCCCTAAGGCCTGAGGTGAACACCTGAAAACCCGAGGCTTCGCATCCTGCGTCACGCTCGGCACAGGAAAGCAACTGGCCGCCTTCTAAGGTTTGACTCTATGGGCTGTCCCGGCCCAGGAGGACTGATGAAAGGGTGCCTTGAGGGCTGAGAACGGTTAGCCGTATTGCCAGCGGCACACATAGCGAAAATGAAGAGGACGACTACGATACCGCCAATGGCGGTATCCGGCGATGCCCGCTACTTTGAGCCTGCCGTCGTGTCATTCCAACTTCCCCACAATCTCACTAAGAGGATACATCCTTGAAATCGTTTATTAGTGCTCTTATTGTGGTGGCCTTATGCCAAGCTCCGGCAGTGGCTCAACAGGCAGACCAAACGGTGAGGCTTTCCAATGGAGGTACGGCGACCTCGTATCACAATTGTGGCGATATGGACTTATGTGCTCGCGTTGCAAACAGCGATGGCACTGTTTTATCAATCTATTCAGAGGGCGCAGCGTTGTGCCAACCATATTTTCTACACTTCGTTTTGCAAAACGCCAGCGGTGTAACGCAGTACGAGTTCTCTCGCATGGTAAATCACACTAATACAAAGGATAAAGGCTGCGGTCACACGCTCCCAACGCAGATGGTCCTAGACCATGGTATGGTTCATTTGACTGTGTTCGAAACTCCAGAAGGCACTCTCAGTTTAGTGTTCAGCGCAACGCATTGAAACAGCACCTGCCTCTATCCCTGATACTCGCACTGACGTTTTGGGCTTCGGCCGAAGCATCCGATACTGCCGTTCAAATACTACCGCAACAAGACGCTCCTGTTTCCATCGTGAATTGCTCGCTTGCTAAGCAGTCGGTTCAGATAGCTGACCGCGTTTCAATCGAGGAGTTAAACACGGGAATAGTATTCAAGAATGACACTTCCAAAGCAATTGGGGCGGTTACCTTTAAATTCACAATGACTGATAGCTCTGGGGCGATGTTAGAAACACGCTTTAAGCAGAGTACAGGAACATTTTCTCCGGCGACTGTCATAGATAACATACATTGGCTAAATGTGGATAGCTGGCCGACATTAGGCGAAATGACCTGTTCTATAAGTCGTGTGTTGTTTCACGATGGCACCGTCTGGTATGCCCAACCATAAACCGCCGCATGATTTTCCAATCTCAAACTATCCACGAAAGCCGGGCAACTTCAGACTCTTAGCATCCTGAAAAAGTGGTCCCCACTATTTTTCCGCAGACTCGATGCGACTGCCGGGCGGAGAAACGCTCGACAGGTGTATCCCCCGGCCTTTCGGTTTTCAAAATGAGACAGCAGCGTGTGCATGTGGTGGCGCGTCGAAGCGGGTAGCCTAAATGCGTCTGCTACCCATCCCATCCCCCGGTCATCACTCCTTGGGAAAGTGTGCGCGCAAAGGAAGGTGGCGTCATTCGATTCTATCGGTGTGCCTGAGGCTTCTAAAATGGCCTCTGAGGCTTGTAGCGCCTCTATTCGTCTAGGTAGCGACGATATGCGCGGATGAGGTGGTCGTTTGCCTCGGCGTCGTTCAGAAGCACTTCTAAAATACCCGTCTCGGTCGCCGGAACGCCCTTGTAGCGTAGCTCGGCTTTCAGGCGCGCGAGATTGTACTTCGCTTCTGGTGTGAAGTCATAAGCGACCTTAACGCTACCCTTCTTGCTCGGCATGGCAGATACTATACCACTGCTACCTAAGTAACATTAGATACCTAGGAAACGAGGGTAAACTGTAGTGTATCTTCACATAGCCTACAGTTCGGAGGTTCAAGTGCGGGGTCGCAAGTCCAAGACAGAGCAGGTACGGATAGCCGCCGGGTACGTGCGCGTTTCTACAAGAGAGCAATCTACGGAGGGCCATTCCCTAGCGGCGCAGGAGACTCGCCTGCGTACCCTAGCGGCGGCTCAGGGCGTCGAGCTTGGCCGCGTGTTCGTAGACGCAGGCTACAGCGCAGGCAGTCTGAAACGCCCGGCCGTGCGCGAGCTTCTGGCAGCCATACAGCGCGGTGAAGTCTCGGCGCTCTACGTCTGTAAGCTCGACCGGCTCTGCCGCAATCTCGCTGACCTTTTGGGCATCGTCCGCCTCTGCGAAAAGCACGAAGTAGCTCTTGTGTCTGCTAGCGAGTCAATCGACACAGGTTCACCTGCAGGCAGGATGATGCTCACCATGCTAGGCGGCTTTGCTGAGTTCGAGCGGGCACGTATCAGCGAGCGTATCGCTGACGTAGCCTTCGACCTGCGTTCGCGCCGCCAGGTCTACTGCCGCCATGAACCTTTCGGCTACAAGCGCAACGGCTCGACGTTGGTCTCGGACGCTGCAGAGCAGTCGGCTTTGGTCGTTATGCGCCGTATGCACGACGACGGCGCTTCGTACCGGCAGATAGCCGCATGGCTCACCGCGACCGGCGTCAAGCCCAAAGGGCAGCTTTGGTATGCGTCGAGCGTTCGCGACGTGCTGCGGTCGAGGATGAACGCAGCCGCTTGATACGCTTACACCGAAACGGCTCGCGCTGACACGCCATTCTGTCAGGTTTCCTTGCCCTAGGTGAGGCGTTGGACCATCTGCGCGGCTCCTAGTGTCAGACGCCCGTTTCGAGAGCCTTAGGACGCCCTTTTTCGGAAATAAGCCGAGTGACGGCTTTACGCGGATGCTATCCCTGTTCTGCAAGCCTCGGCTTGGCATGGCGTGGCGCGGCTGGTCTGGAGTGGCTCGGCGTGCGCGGCTGGAACGGAACGGACACGCAATAGGCGACCGACACCACAGGGACTTGGGCTCTGGTCGAAAGACTGGAGCCTTGTTCTTTATTGGGGCTGCAACGTCCGTCGCAGTCGATTGAGGTGTTCACCTGAAAGGTGTGCTAGAAATGTGCGCGCGATGAGGAGTGAGGCAAACTGTCCATTAGGAGCGGACCGAAGGGTCGCTCACGTGAAAGAACAGGCGCATCATGCTACAAGTCGCAGCGTTGGTTATAATCCTCGTTTTCGTCTTCTTCACCTGGCCTTTTTGGCTCGGTCTCCTCTTCATCTTCGGCCCGATTATCCCGGCCGGGATTGCGACTTTTGTCCTAGCCCTGGTCGGCATGTTCGCTGTCGAATGCTGGCAGGATTGGCGCTATCATAAACAAGGCGGCCAGGGAAGCTGGCGGAATGGTGGGTTGCCCGGTTGGCCGAAGCAGGGGCTTACCAAGCAAGAGCTTGCCAAAGCCCGCGAAAAGCTTTACGGCCGGAAACAGCCCGTCCCTGAGCCTAGAGTTTATAAACACTAACCACAGCAACTAGCCCTAGGTCAGGGGTCCGTAGTGAGGCTTTAGACCGCCTGCTCGACTTCAAACGTTGGGCGACGTATTCGGAAAGTTTAGAATGCCCCTATACGTTCATCGTTTTCTGACTTAAGGAACGACCGACGCACGTGCTCACTGCCGGTTCTGCTGGAGGCCACTGCTGCTACGTCCGTCGCAGTCGAATCGAGGTCAACGCCGGAACCGGCCGCCAGAAATGCGGGCGCGATTGAGGAGCGAGGTAAAATGTGGTATTTTTGCCATTTCGTGCGACGACTCGGCTTCATTTCGACCATCGTCTCGTCCGTGAACGATAATGCTTATCCGAAACGATAACGTATAGCTACAGGGTGTAGCACCCCACAAAGAGGTCGGATGCACCTCTTTTGAGGCTACCTCTTAAGTATCAGTAACTCAGTATGCTCGTGTGCGTTCCTTAGGATTGCCGTGAGTGTAGCTTTGCGATTGATGAGAGCGTTCGTTCAACCTGCTTGTTTCAGCGGCCGCAACCTATCGGGTCCGAAGCCGTATGCCGCGCGGACCTTTACGACGAACTTAGAGAGCGAGGCATTGACGGCACCTAAAACCGTAAGCGCGTCAAAGGACGTGTAGTCTTCGGTCAGGTTCCAATCCGACTCGTCTTTGAGGTTAAGGAACACTTCGTCGAAGAGGGTGGGCTCCCGTGAGCGTACCATGAAGAGGTGGGATACATCGTCATAAACTCTTCTGTGTACTGAGTGCTTTAGTGGCTACCACCCTTACTCGACTACTATTCCTCGGTTTCTTTTGCAGGGCGGTCAAACAGGTGAACCTGTTTCGATTCCTTTACCTCCACCTTCGCGTGTTTGAAAGTCAGGCCACCACCCGTGGACAACGGATATTCGGGACGCTGCTTGCCGGTCATTAGGTCCTCTATCGTTAGAATCTGGACCTTCGGGTAGCTTACACCTAAAGGCGAATCGTAGTAGCCGACCTTCGCGGCTTCGCTAATCATGGGCTTCGTTGGGGGCGTCAACGTCACGAACAAACCCATGTCTGCCTTCTCTCCCTGCACTGTGGCAATGAGGTCCTTTAGCATGGTCAGCCCGATGTTCTCGCCACCCTTAACTGAAACGATTATCTTTTTTGCTTTCCCGCGTTCATCTTCAAAGAATATCAGGCCATCTATGCCACTGTCCGCGCCCTTCTTCTTACCTTGGTACGGTTGAGCATTAACAAGGGAACATGCCCACCATTGAAACTGATATTTGTCGCGTTGAGCCAGGTCACGAGCGCCATCTATATCGGTCGGTGTACCATGCACATCAAACTTTATACCAGGGAACGCATCGCGTAGGCGCTTCTCAACTAACGATATAGCAAGGTGCGTTATGTCAATGCCAATCCATTTGCGGCCCAGCTTTTGCGCTGCGTGAATCGCAGTGCCGCATCCGCAAAACGGGTCAAGGACAATATCGCCCTTCCCACTCGATGCCTGAATGATGCGCTCAAGAAGTGCCAAAGGTTTCTGCGTGGGATAGCCGAGCCGTTCTTGCGCGTGAGCGCCGATAGCTTCAATGTCCGTCCAAAGGTTCTGTATTGGCATGCCTTTCAACTCGTCAGCATAGCTTTTGCGGCGAAGACGGCCGGCCTTTGACTTTGGGAAGTAGATTCGGCCCTCTTTATCCCACTGCGTCATCTTCTCTTTCGTTATCATCCAACCGTTCTCCGGCGGTTTGTAACCCTTGTATTCGTACTTCAGATTCGGGCGATAGGCGGGATTCGTCAAGCTCGTCGCTTGGTAATGACGGCCGTCCTTGTCAACATGGGTAAAGAACTCCTCGATGTATTTAAGATATTCTGCAGAGTCTCGATTATACTGCGGATAGAATAACGCTTCATCGGTCTTTGCGTAAAAAAAGATTATATCGGTGCAGATGCCAAAACGCACTGATTCGTGAACGGCACTACTCATGCCGGGACGACGCTTCCATGTAATCTCGTTGCGGAAGTTTGCTTTTCCAAATACGGCGTCGAGAACGAGTTTTAAGTAGTGGCTCGCCGTAGTGTCGCAATGTAGATAGAGGCTGCCGGTTACCTTTAGTACCCGGTGCAACTCCATTAGGCGGTTAGCCATCATTGTCAGGTAAGCCATAACGTCGTTTTCGCCAAGAAAAGTCCGCAATGCCTGCATTACTTCCGACACGTCAGTGTTGGGGGAGTGCAGTATTTCGTTGTACTCTCGTTCAGCGTGAGGGCCCCAATGCCATGAGTCCTCGAACGCTACGATTTGCGCATCTGACTGATGCCCTTTTGGAGACTTAAAGAGCACGTTATAGTCGCGTTTCGAGTTGAACGGTGGGTCAAGATATATCAGGTCCACCGATTCATCCTTGATGCTCTCCCGCAGAACTACAAGGTTGTCGCCGTAGTACAGTTCATTACCCACGGACCTATAGGTTCGGCAATCGCCGAATGGCCTCCCTCACTTTGGCCGATGGGTCTGGACCTTGATAGCTCTTTAGTTCGGTCGCACTAACCAAGACGAGTGGCACCGATTCGCCCACCGTCCAACAGGGTCGCCGTCTAGCGAACTAGCGATACACTCAACCCTTCAAGGGGCATCCCTTGACGATTTGGTCTTGCCGGTCTACCGGGGCGTCTCCGAGTGCGACGCGATTCGCCCGGCACGCTACGCTTCTGTCATAAAACCTAGCAATGCTGCTTCATCTTCGGACGCCATGACAAAGCCCTCCGGGGCCCGCTAGAAGCGCCTATTGTGAACAGGGCGCGGGTGTTTGCATGAACGGCGTGGGTTCGGGTTGCGCAAAAAACTCGGTGTCGTCGAGCGAAGCTCCGTTCTCGTCAACAATACTGAGCGACAAGCCAACCTCGTAGGGTTTATTACCGCAGTGCGACTTCTCATAGCTGTTCTCGGCCAATCCTTTGAGGCCGGTCTTTAAATCTTCACGGCTCATATCGGGGAGCGAGTTCCAAAAGATACTCTCTATGACGTATTGGTATTCCGATTGATTCTTAACCGTGACCGATGTGACATGCTGCCAGCCATGAGTAGGATACTGCGTTGTCAACGCGGCTAAATCGGCCTGCGCTTGCGAGGTATAGCGCGCATCGTCGTTAGCGACCTGCTTTTCCGCCTTAGCTAATGTCGCCGGAGAGTTCTTCGCAATCGCAATAGCGGTCTTAATCGCGCTGTAGTCGGACGGATAAGCGCGCCGCAATCCGAGGGCAGTCGCGCGGTTAAAGTCCGCCTTAACCCGGGCATAATACTGCGCATACCATCCGGGCTGCAGCAAGTTTCCGCTCAATGCCCATGCCCCCGTCTCAGCATCAACCTCAAGTAACAGCTTTATGCGATAGTATTGAACGAGCGAAGATTTGTCGCTGCAATCGCTAAGGTCTAGGGCCGCAAGGTCGAGGCTGTGCTGGAGATTCTTCTTTGATGCCTCCGCCATATCCGATTCGCTTTCGTTAGTGTAGACCTTCCAATCGCGATAGAGGCGTTCAGCCATGCCGACCTCTTGCCGCAGGTCACTGCACGAAGATGCCCTCGCGTTTGTTATGACCGCGACATTCATTCCGGCGAAGGCTACGAAAGCCAGCGAATAAATCAATAGACGCATCATTGATGCTCCGTTCGAGTTACGCTTAAAAAGCAACCCTGCTACCGCTTGCCCGATACCACGCCACGCCTGTTGGTTCCCGCAGGTCGGGGGCCCGCATACGGCGTTTCGCCGTCTTTATAGCCGCCTTTGAAACTGTAAAGCAAGGCCTCCTTGCCGGAGGTCGTGACCTTAAACACAGTGCCGCAACCCGTCGCAAAGCTACTTGACTCGCAGTTCACGCCGCCGCTAGAGGTCGTGCCGTAGAGCGTGCCGTTGACGTTGATGAGGCCCGCATACGGGGGTCCGCCGTCCTTACCGCGATAGTCGAAGCTGTAGAGCAAGGCCTCCTTGCCGGACGGTGTGACCGAGAAGACGGTTCCGCAACCGCCAGATGACTCGCAGTTCGCGCCCCCAGCATAGGTCGTGCCGTAGAGCGTGCCATTGACGTTGAGGAGGCCCGCATACGGGGCTCCGCCGTCCTTACCGTTGAAGCTGTAGAGGGACTTGTAGACGACACTCGGGCGCATTCGCTCCGCCGTGAGTCCGGTTAGCGATGGACTCAGCGGTGTGCCGCCTCCGCCGCCGCAGCCTGCAAGTATTGCAACGGCCACGCAAACGCTTAGAGCGTGGCACGTCGAACCGAAGGTCATCTTCATAACTAAGCTCCCTATGCTACTATCGTCATGGTGTCTTAGACAGGGAACGACAAGTGCCTTGCCGGATGCTTCGTACAATCGAGCAGCGTGTAGCTTCATCGGTCGCAAAAGACTGCAGAAATGCGCCGGTCGCCCGATGACCAAGTCAATCTATAGCCGGGAATATAAACGACTACTTCGGCTGCTCGTGGAGGCCCGTGAATCGCGTTGCGTGACTCAAATGGAGCTTGCCAAAGCCGTGGGGAAGCCTCAGTCCTTCGTTAGCAAGGTGGAGAGCGGGTGCTCTATAACTTCAAGGGCGCGGACGGTGCATATCCTGCTGCCAGTATGCTCGCCGTAAGTGGCATGTTTTATGGAACGACTGAGAACGGTGGTCATTCAGACTGTAGCTCTGGGTGCGGGACGGTCTTCCGAGTTGCACCCTAATAGTAACGCGCACGCTTCCAAGAGAGATGCGGAGACGGGTTGACGCGAATGTTACCCTGGGGCCTTATGGATTTCGACGGATGCGTTCAGCGAGGTAGCCTTTACAATGCCTTCCCGGATGGCAAGGTGGAAATGGGTCCCTGCCGGTTCTGCGGGCGGCCGATGTTGTTTCGGCCGGGCGACAAGTCGGATTGTGGTGTTCACCTGAACTGACATAGAGCCGTTTAGAGCCGCCGCCACTTATCGCGCGAACCTGTCTTCACGTCACGCACCCGCTCGACGAAGATTGCTGCGTCGGGGTTCATCTGCTTTGCCAGGGCAACGGCCTTCTTCTGCGTGGGAGCTACCGCACTGGCCCGCTGCGACTTCGGCTTGCGAATCGCGAAGTCACCTTGAGCGCGCTGCTCGATGAAATACCTGTCGTCCAACTAATCACCCCATAAAGAAGCCGGACAAGTTGTCCGGCGGTTCTGACATGCGCGACAAGGTAGCGTTTGCCCTGCACGATTGTTCTGGCTTACCTGCATCCTATGCGGCGGAATCGTCTTTGTGGTAGAATGTACCGGGGTCTCAGCTACGCTGTAGACGCCTAGACAATACAAGGAGATTCTGCGAAATGCTACTAGCTATCGCACTTCTCTCGGCCGTCACCGTGCTGCTTATGCGCGTTCTCCTTAGACGATATTTCCTTCACAGTCCCGAGACACTTGACTACGACATGCGGCGCGATGTTTGGCATGGCGATGGTCGGCCGCCTCGGGTACGTTCTTCAAAGGGTGGTTGGACGAAGCTCGGAACACGTTACCGAGACTAACGGCTCAGCTATTGTGCTTCGTGTTCTCGGACGGTTCCAAGTCGCCGAAGTTGCGTAGCATCGTATTCGGCGAGGCCAGGGCTCCGGTTGGAGTTCAAGCCTCGCCGATTACGTCAGAACAGCCCCGCCTGGATACCCTCCTGCACTAAATCGCTGAGTTTCGCCAGCGCGCTTTCGCTAATCGCCACAACGGAGTCACCGGCAAGAAGCTCGGCGGCCCAACGGTGCTTTTTCAACGCCTCAATCGTCAGAAGGGCGTTCTCATTCAACGTAAACTCGGACGTGGCTGTTTGTGCCGATAAATCGACTTTATGCCTAACTCCCGGTGTCCCGCTCAGTGCCTGGTCGTGAACGTCGCTATCTCGAAGGAAACAAAATGCCGCCAGCAGGCTCCGTTCTTTGACAGCCTTCTTTATTTGCTCCTTGTACCATCTGCTTGGAGGCTTCTGATTCTCACACGTCTTCTTTATGTAGAACGTTACACACCTAAGCGGCGATAAGAACGCGGAAAAGAGAAACAGAAACACTTGAGCCTTGCCTTGATGGTCAGCGTTCGTCCAACCGAAGTCCAACGGCCTGATGCTTCCAAAAATCTCCTTCGAGGCGTGTTTAAGCTGGCGCAGGTAGAACTCCGCTTCCGAGAGCTTCCAGATTATATGCGCCTTGATGGTCGGCTTTATAATCACTCCTTCTCCCCGCTCTTATTCTTCTTCTTCTTCGCATCGCGATAACTTGGCGCATCGCAAAGGTTGAACGATTCACGAGTCCGCGCATCGCGGTACTGCCCGCTGAACCCGAGTTTTCGTAACACGGCCCGGTGAAACAGATTTGCGTATTCGTTGGAAGCCTTCGCGTTCTCGCGAAGGTCGTCGAGGTCGGATTCGTCGCCATAGTATCCCGAGTGGAGTATTCCGTTACGGTAACCACCAATAAGGTCACGGTCCAGCTTTCCGAACCCTATGTCGAGCGACTCCAACAGAGCAAAGAGTTCTTGCCGGGGTGATATGAGGTTCGCATATCTTATTTTGTCGCGAATCCTGTCTAGCTCGCTCCGCGCTTCGTGGTCGGTTACGCCTGCAAACGCAGCCTCAAAAGACGCCAGCACCGGACGCATTCGTTCGCAAAAGTCTGGAACGTGCGCCATTGGAGTGCGTCCACTCTGTCGCCCCGTAAAGGCCACGAACAGCGATTCGACGGCAACGGCTAAATCACGAAGCTGAGACGTTGGGTATGTTTGGACGGAGGCATCGTTGTAGTGGTGAATCATCGCGCTGACCGCTGGGGCCTTCCTGTTGCGAAGTTCCAACATCTCCGTGAGCATTGTCGGAAAACTTTCGGCAAGAGCTTCGTTCTGGGTAACTGCATTAATCGGTCGAAGATGCTGACTAAATAGCTTTATGCGACCCCGAAGCTCGCACTTGAAGCCGACCCGAGCACTGCGCTCGTTAAAGCACTCTACGAACCAGGCTCCGCCACGCACACCGCAGATGAACCGAACAACGTCGTGCAGAGCAGCGCGCTCGCCGCTTGAAAATGGATTGCCCTCATAGATTAGCTCGATAGCGTCAGAATCCGATTCTGACTCCAACCGCCGGTTAGAGAGCACTGCGCGCCGCCCAAACGCCTCAGTGTTCACTTGTAAAGGCCAGTCCGATAGCGACATTCCTAGCGCCGTCTCCCGTGTAACGGACGCCGTGTCTATTGAGTCTACCAGCAGCCCACCAAGTCGAACCTTTAGTCGGGAAGCGTCGCGATTGGTCGGCGACGAGTAGCAGAAGGCATATTCGTCCACGGCACGGACGGTAGAACTTGCGATGACCAGTCGTCCGTTGGCTTCATAGTGCTCTTCGAATGAGCGGCCTTCGGCGTAAATGTGCCCGCTGTCTTTTGAAGAACCGCTGTTCAACGCGATGAACGACTTGTCGGCTCCTTCGATTACCTCAGTCTCAGTCTGAAACTTCAGGCGACCTTCATATCGCCAATCCAAAGGAACCAGCGTAGCGGCGATGCCTCGCACGTCCACTAGGGATGAGAGCCCGTCTGAGGGTCGTATTGCAGCCTAACCGTAGCCAGTTCTCCCCCATCATCGACGACTAATGGACGCTCAACTATTCCTTCAGTACATGACAGAATGGAGTTCTCCAGGTCGGCATATTCAACGAAGCCGCTTCTCAGCAAAAACTCCGCAGCCGCATCCGCCCGGTAAGGCTCGTCCACGAGCAGCGAAACTTCATGTTCGTCCCTAGCTTGGCCTGTTTTGCTCAGCCATGAGCCAAGGTGTTTGTACTGATTTGCCAAGACCTTGAGAGCTTTTGAGAACTTGACACCTCTTAGATAACACTCTCGTCCCCGGTCGTACAGTGATATGTCTGTTGCTTTGTAAAAGCGTTCCATCTGCGCAACCACGAGGAGCACTATCGTGGCGGCTGTATCTTCGTAAATCCCCTTATTCTTGCCGTGCTCCTGGAGTCGTAGGCGTCCTGCCGGGTCCATGAACTCATCCAGAACTCTTAAATCAGTCCATCCCTGAATAAGGTCCCTTCTTGTGCGGTACTCAGCGCCAACTAACTGCATTTGAGCGAAAAGGGGTTCAAGGATTGTTCTCTTAGCCCGCATCGTGTAGCGAAACTCTGCGACGGCGAATGAGCGCGTCAACCGCTCTGGTAGCTCTTGAGGTGGCTGCATAGACGGAGGCTTCGGTGTAGGCGGGCAGTTTCCAGCGCCGGGGCCGGACCCAGCCATCCGGCAGCATAGCCCTGTTATAACAGACCCGGTGCGCTGGTCGGTTTTGCTCACGGATTGCTCACGAACTTGGTTCGGAGCGGTAGGAAACGCTAGGACTCGGTAGGATTCGACCAGGCGAGAAACCCCTGCAACGTATGACTATTTGAGATTCGGTATGACTGCGTAGGAATCGACTTTTCAGCTTTCAAGACCGCCGCATTCAACCACTCTGCCACCTCTCCAAGCCCCCGCAAGCCCTTATGACTATTGGGGTTTTTGCCTAACCGAGTTTCTCACGAAGTCACGTCGCCACCGCCAGTTTCTCACATTTTCTCACGGACGCTCCATCGTGAGCACGGTTAGAGAGCAGGGAATCTGCCAGCCTGTTAACAGCCTCCCTGGCGACCCCTTCCATGGTGTGAGCATAGGTTGATAATGTTACTAAGGGAGAAGAATGTCCGAGTAACTCGGAAACCTCTTTTACGGAGGTTCCCTGCTTGAGGCTTATTGAGGCGAAGCAGTGACGCACGTCATGAAGCCGAAAGCCTTTCATACCGACTCTTTTCGCCACGCTGGCGAACTGCTTGGTTAACGTGTCGGGCGGCCACGGCGACCCATCTTCGTTGCAGAATACCAGTCCCTGGTCTGCGTAGGCCGGCCCTAGTCGGAGCCGCTCCGCATTCTGCTTTACCTTGTAATCGCCGAGCGCATCGACCAAGGCATCCGCGATCGGGACTACCCGCACTCTCCCCGATTTTGGCCCCTTGAACCGAAGTCCGAAGTCCTTTGTCTCCTCAAGAGACTCGGAGACTACAAGACGCTTGCGCTCGAGGTCAACATCCTGCCAACGGAGCGCCAACAGCTCTCCCCGGCGAACGCCAGTCATCGCCGCTAGTACGACGGGCATTTCCAGACGAGTGCCTGTCGTCGCTTCTAAGAGGATGACTACGCCCTTCTCGTCAACGTGCAGTCTTCGAATACAGGGCTTCGGCGGTCGAACTTCAGATGCAGCATTAGCTTTTACGACCCTTAGGGTCTTAACTCCGAAGTTCAATGCTGTGTGAAGCACACGATGAACGTGCAAGCAGGTCGTACCGCTCAACCCTTGTTGCCTTAGGTTTGTCTGCATTTCCGTAATGCTCCGCGGATTGAGCTTTGCAAGCGGAAACTTACCCAAATTGGGTATCAACTGATTACGAACGATTGAAGCGTACCTTTCGTGGGTCTTGGGTGAGATTGGTTGCGATGTCGCGGTCGGAGCCATGTGCGAAAGCCATGAGCGTAAGAGCTGTTCGACCGTTACGTTGGCAACCTCGAAAACGGGATGATTCTCGATCCCGCGCAGAACGTCGCGTTCCTTCGCCTGGGCGTCGCTTTTCGAAAGCGCGCCGAGCTTTATTTCCTTTTGGCGTCGCTTCTCGCCAGGTAGCCTTGGCAAGTCTACAGTCGTGTACCATACCTTGCCAATTTTATGGAGATAGCCTTTCATTAGTTAGCCTCCGGTATGTGGCCGAAGGCGACGGTCAGCCCGAGTAGTTCGCCCTTCTTTACGAGTTCCTCCCTTAGAGCGTGCTTGGCTATGCGAGTCTGACGCTTGCCGAAGTTCGCCGCCGGCAACAGGCCAAGCCGTATTGCAGCATAAACAGCGCCGGTCGAGACACGGAGAAGCGTGGCGGCTTCCTTGACCGTTAGGACGTCGGGAGCGCTCTCCCACGACAGGTTTGATGTTTTCGTACCTACCATTGCTCGATAAACCTCAGCAGAACCATTGGAGAAGGCAAATCAAAAAAAAGAGGCCCGGAGGCCTGTGCTTTGCGGTTGGACCGTCGAGTTTCACCCGCATTTAAATGCGGGCGAAAGTCGAACGGAGGTTCGCACCACAATTATCGCGCTTCGGAATAGCGGCGTCAAGCGGTTCAGTGGCCCTAAATCGGGTAGCATAGGGACTCTATCGGCGGGAGCGTGTAGGAAGTTCTCCTAGCGTCCCCGCCACTACCCACTGAGCCTCGAAAGTCCCTGATAGTACTGACCGTTTTGCGCATAGGGCTACGAAGGCCAATAGAAATCGCAGGCCGCTTTTGGCCGATTCTGTGTGGTGAACGGTGTCGTGAGCCCGCCCTCCCGCCAGGGGCAAATCGTTTCCAGTGGCATCGGGGTCGCGGTCTCAGAGCGTGCCTTCCCGATCGACCGTTAGACGCTCGTTAGACGAGGACCAGTCGAATCTGGAAAAGTGCAAGCAGAGTAACCAGTTTTCCGTTAGCGCCAACGGGAATCGAACCCGTAATTCGGGGTCCCGGCCGCTCCCGTTAAATACCCGAGAGTCCTTTCCTGTACGGGTTTTCGCGTTTTTGAGTCCCGGCGAATCCCGGCGAATCCCGGCGAGTTTTGCGTAATCCGTTAGATCGCCGTTAGAGGAGCAGACCCTTGCTCCCCTGCTCAGAACTCTTGAGTAGAAATTGCGTGCCAAAGCATAACACCGTGGCAATAATGCGAAGGCTTGTGGGTCAGCCTAGGTCTTGAACAGGAGGTTCACCGCGATGCTAATTAAGACTAGGAGCAGGCTCGCATAGCTATCGATAACTCTACTTCACGACACCCGGCTTTGCGCGCGGATGTCCCTAGCGATCGCATTTTCCCGTGTCGTCCGTTGCTGCTCGCGTGGTGAGGCTACCTAGCCTTAGCCATGCTGACCGCCGACCCGTTCGGGTGAGCGAGGCCGCTGATCGTTTTGGTCGGATTACCGCCGGCTGGGTAGTCCCAAGACATGACGGTGCCGGCGCTCACATCCGGCGCAGTAACCTTCGCCCCCCGGATCCAGAACTGATTGACGGCATTGGTGCCGTTAAGCAGTGTACTCCCTTCGAGTGTTCCGTTTGATCCGCTGATGCTAAACTGATCGATCTCGCTAGCGTCCGAATCGCCGATAGCGACGTACTTGCCGTCCCACTGAACGCCGCCGGCATATGCGATGCTGTGATTCAGCGAGATGTTGGTGAACGTACTGCTGCCCTTAGCAAGTTCGGCAAATCCGAAGGCTGACGGCGACCCGATGAGTTCGCCATCGACGTACAGATTGCCGTCAATGTCGTAGGCACAGTAGAACATCGCACTGATTTCTGGATCGGTATAAATCTTCGGTGTGCCCTTCGCCTTACTGTAAATCGCGACGTTGCCTCCCTGAGTACCGGCGGAGATGTTTGCGACTGCGAGATTTCCGGTCTTCGGTTCGACAGCGCAGTCGAAGGGGGAGTTCCCGGGCTCGCTCAAGGTCTCGATTGGGGCAGTCCCCCCGTGAGCGTACTCAAGGATCTCCGACGCCTGATAGTTCGTGACGAAAATGTTGCCTTTTTTGTCAACGCATAATCCTTGCGGGTCGTCAAAGCCGGTCAAGGTGCCTAAAAGCTTACCGTCGGGATACGAATAGACGAGGACGTAGCTGCCGGAACCGCCGCTGTAGCCCTCGGAGACGTAGAGGAGATTTTTCTTCTTAACGTCAGGAACCATCCACGATCGGTGCTCGTCCAGGTGCACTGCATTCGTAGCGTTCGGGGCGAGAGGCGGTGCCTGCGACGCGCCGTTGCCACAGGCGACAACTAACGAAAACGCCGCACTAATGACTAAGGCAGACAGAGCCAAACGCGAGATATTCATAGGTACTCCTTCGATTATGAAAGTATGGACATCGGCCGGACGACGCACGCTATGGTTTACCTATCGCGGATACGGCAACCGCCACCGGGAAGTCGCCGGACCGGATCCAACGCTTTGGCGGTCCGCCTTTAGGATACGCATACAGGCTGGCCGTCCAGTCGTCGTAGTTAACGTCCCAGAACGTCTTCTCGGAACGCGCCAACGCGAAGTCGTATGGATAGTCAGCGTTTCGGAGTGCGATCGACCCAGAGGGGGTCGTCGGATTTGGAAGCGGATATTGATAGAGCACTTGGGCCTTGCTGTCGAGAACTAACAGCTGATTGCCGCTGCTTACCTCGATACCCTCGGCACTTAGCAGATCCGTTATACCCAGGATAGTCACCGAGTTACCCTTGCCTCCCCCAACGATCTGCGCCACAACGGGCGCGCCGCTTGGAGAGCTTGCGGAGAAGTATAAGTTCCCCCGCGAGTCATAGCAGTCGAAGAGTGCGCTCCCTACGCTCGAGGAACTGACTGTGTTGAACGGCGTCGTTGCGCCTTTCTTATAGAAGTAGATGCTCCCGCTATCGTAATCCGCGACGGCGACCTCGCCGCGCTGAGAAACGCTAACGCCCCAGGGGAACTTCCCTTCGTATCGCAACTCGAGCGACGGTTTCGTAGAACCGGGGGGGAAAATATAAATGGAATTAGCGCTCGCAAGAGCGACGTAAAGATTTCCGGCTTTGTCGACGGCAAGCCCGTACGGCGACGCCGTGTTGAACGAAATCTGCTCGGTGATCTCGCCGGTCTTCTGATCGAATCCGGTGACGGTGGCGCCGCCAGGCGACGAAACGTATACCGTGGGCAGATTCTTCGCGTTGACCCAACTCGCTGTCGCTCGCGTTGCAACATCATCTTGCGGCTGCAAAGCATTTGGCGAGCAAGCTGCAAGCAACGCTGCCGCACAGACAAAGCGCGTGTAAATCATTACAGGTCGATCAAAAGACAGCGTTTGGAGCATCGCTCACCCCCGCTGGGTCGGATAGGCCCTGGGCCTTGCCTAATTTTGCTTTGAGAAGACCTCTTGGGTAGCTGAGAACGACCACGTTGCGCGCTCCGATGTCCGCAACGAAGAGGAGCTTCTCATCGCGCGTCAGCGCGATGTGAAGCGGCGCTGTAAACCCAACGTATCGGCTATTGATGGACGTGTAAGGTGGCGAGATGACGTCGACCGTGCCGCTGGTTTGGTCGCAAGCGAGAAGGTTGCCGCTCCGGTCGACTACCAATCCGCCCGGATAGGCCACCGTAGCTCCCAGCGACGTCGCCCTCTTCGACCCGGCTGGAAATTCCTCGAAAGCTCCCACTCCTGCGCCGTTTTCAGACGTGAGATACGAGATAAACAAGTTTCCGCTGCTGTCGACTGCGACTCCCTCCGGCCCACCAGCCACGATGTAGCGCTCCGCGATGGTATTGGTGCATTGCTTGTACTCATCGATGTACCCGGTACCGCGATCACCCCCGAAATTCCAATCCACGACAAACACGTCCCCTGACGCATCAGTTGTCACGTTAATGGGATCGATTAGCCGGCGCGAGTACGTGCAGGTCGGCTTCGTGCTGCCGCGCGCATACTCGGTGACATTGCGTCCCTTGTAGTTTGCAACGTAAAGGTTGCCATTCGCGTCAACCCAATCCCCATCTGGCCCTTTCACACCGGTTGTAATCGTTGCGAGCTTGGCGTACGTTTTGTTCTTGAGAACCTCGACCGCCTGAGCACCGAAATCAGCGACGAAGAGCCCGCTTACGTGCGGCCTCGCCGCAGTGCTACGGGAGGTTGCGTCGAACAGCAGGCGGCTCTCGAACCGTTGTGCTACCCCGGTTTGCGCGCTAAGCGAATGCATTTCAATGGAGCTTATCTGCTCTCCGGCGGATAGCGGGGGCGAGCTTCCTAGGGGCTCGCCGGAGCAGCCGGCGGTGATCGAGAGCACCGCGATCAAGACAAAACGCGCCGCGTACATCATTTGCATAAGCTCCGGTTTAGTTGGGTGCGCTGGGATTGATGGCAATGCCGGTCGTCTCTTCTCCACTCGGTCCCCCGGGGCCGACAAGCCCCGCTGTTATGCTGTACAAGTATTTGCAGGCGGGATAACGGTACACTTCAACGGACGAGTCGCGCGTGTTATCCAGATACATCCGCGTGTTCTGGCGGTTAAGAGTAACGTAGGCATATGAAGAAACCGCGCCGTCATGCAGTGTGATACTGCGCGTGGGCTCCCCGCCGTAGGGAGGCGAGAAGACGAACAGCGTCAACCAGTAAGTATCGACCAGAAGCATGTTTTGCTTGGCATCGAAGGCGATGCCGATCGGCTCAACGATGGTCTGCTGGCTGAGCAACGTCCCGGGAGGCTTGCCGTCTGGAAACTCCTCAACCGCAGCGGCGCCCAGTACGCCAACCGTAGCCCATACGTTGTTGCTAGCGTCGACCGCGACGTTGAAAACGAACGCAGCGCCGGTGGGCGGCGTCAGCTGCCCTGTTGGGGACCTCGCGCCAGGCGCATAGATGCTGACGCTTCCGGGCGCCTGGTTTGGCCCTGCAATATTGTTGACGTAGGCCGTGCCGTTACTGCTGAAGGCGATGCCGGCAGGTTGACCGTCAGGATCGCTGAGTTTTTTCACAACCTTTCGGGGCCAGCCCGACACACAGCCCGTTGAGAACGCGAGGACCTTCGAGGGGCTAGCGTCGGGAACCCACAGATGTCCTCGTGCGTCAACGCCGATATCGAGCACGTTCCCATCTCCCACCGGCGTCTGACAAAAGGGTTTGGCATTTCGTTGGTATGGATCGTACTCATTGAGCGTGCCCAAATATTCCTGAGCAACGTACAGTCCCTGGGCGCCTGACCCAGCGGGCAAAACGTGCGCTATCGGCGTGGGACGCGGCCTGGAAACGGGAAGGCCGAAGGGTCCGATCTCGGCGGAGCCTAAACCGTGTGGCGCGCGATGAGAGGCAAATGCCATTTGAGCCTGCACAGAGACGCCGGTGCCTGGGTTCGTCGGCTGATTATAGTCGCAGCCGGCTAACGACGCGCTGAAGGCTAGCAACGCAAAGTAGCTCGTGGTGAACCGCACGCTCATGGTTTCGCCTCCGGTGTAACGGCAACGCCGACCGCCTTACTAACGGAGATCGACTGGGTAGGTGAGCCGCCCGCCGGATATGCGAAACGCTGTGCAGCATTCGCGTAGTTATCCGCGTCGTAGATCGACGCCTCAGATTTTGTCAGAGCGATGCCGACGGGGTGCATCGCACCGGTTAATGGGATCGTCGCGGTCGGCTCCGACGGGTTCGGTAGCTGGTATTGGTAGACGGAAAGCGTCTCCCCATCGGCCACGAGGATATGGTCGCCACTATCAACTGCGACGCCCGATGGCTCAGATAAATTAGGGCTGACTCGGAACTGAACGAGTTGCCTACCGTGGCCGCCACCGACGACCTCGACTAATGCCCAGGCTCCGTTCTGAGCGCTGTCGAGCCAGAGATTTCCTTTGCTATCGTAGACGTCAAATAGCGGTACGAGGCCGGCGGTCGGAACGGTGCTAAACGGCTTCTTCGCGCCCTTTTCGAAAAACACGACGCTGGCAGCTCCGCCGTCTGGGCTTGAAACGACGGCGACTTCGCCCTTCCGTGAGACCGCAAGTCCTACCGGGCTAGGACCCGCACCAGTTAGCGTCAGCGACGGCTTTGTCGAGCCCTCGGGAAATAACAAGACCTCGGAGTCGGCCGAAGTCGAAACGTACAGGTTCCCGTCCACATCAGTAGCTAGTTGGCTAGGGCCGGCCAGTCCCGAAATCTGCTCCATCTCGCGCCCGGTCTTTTGCGAGTAGCCATAAACGGCGCTGGCGTTGGGGCTAGATACGAAAATTGCGGGCCGGTCACTCGTGTCCACCCAACTTCGACCTACGGCGCGGTGGGCTGAGATTGCGCCTGGGGGCGTTCCTTGAGAAAGACTACCCGAGCACCCGGCCAGAAAGAAGATTGCAGTGACGGCAGCCCGGTGGAGATCGATGGTATTTGAATTCACTGCGGGAAGAGTCTCCTCTCACTGGCTGAATAGCCCGAGTCTACCGATTGGCCGACGTCCCCGCAAGTCAGGTAACATGACACGGAACGTTCGTTTTCCCAAGGACTGATGCGCGATAGCGTGGCAGAGTACGCGTACCTCGAAATGTCAGAGAGATCGTAGTGCCAAAATCTGCACCAACGGCAAGTAGCGGCGCGACCACGACGGCGGCCGAATGCCGCCACCTGGTGCGTAATATCGCGATGCCTGGGCGGCTGCGCTCGAATGAAATCGCTCAGGCACTCCTCAAGCGTGCGCCTTCGAATAAGGAGGCGTCCGACTCGCTCAAGGCTGCGGTCAATCAAGCGCTCGACCGACTTTCGCTTCGGGATCGGCACATTATCGAGCGTTGCGATCTGAATCGGGAGATCCACGCGATCGTTGCGGCCGAGCTTGGTATATCGGAACGACACTTATACAGGGAGCGGCAGCGCATTTTTGAGCGGCTTTCGACGCTACTGCTTGCGCTGCCCAGCGAACATTCCATTCGCTTCGTCGAATCAATCGATTCTACTGAGCAATTGGTCAAGACAAGCCGAGCCTTGGAAGAAAACGGCGCGTGCGGCGTTGCCGCTGACGTTCTCGAGCGACGGGCACTCGAATCACCGGATGCGCTTGAGCGCACGCGGCTTTTTCTTCGCTTGGCCGAACTTCACGCACGAACCGGTTTCAGTACGCGAGCCGACGAGTGCCTCGAGATCGCGTTGAAGCACGCAGCACATGCAACATACCGCTCCCCGGTGGTGGATGCGGAGCTCGCCCTAACGCGAGCTCAGATCCTCGAGGATGAGGGTCGAGGTGAACCACTCGTCGTCGAGCTCTCGGAGCGATCCGTTGCGCTCATTCGTTCGGCAAACTCTTCGCATTACGACCAGACGGCAGCGGGCGTTCTCGTACGGGCACTCGCACTGCGCGCGCAAGCTGCAACGTTCATCGGGGACTTCGAGGCCGCACTTCGGGCCGTTACCGAGATGCGCACTGCACTTCCAGCGCTGCATAAGAGGGATGCCGATTCACGCATGGCCGCGCTCTTTGCTCAGTTCGTCTCCAAGGCTTTATGCGAAAACGACTTGGACGCAAGCGCCGACTGCCTCGGCGAGGCCATGCAAATCGCGCAGGACGCGGGCTTATCCGTATCGTCGATTCTGCTGGCGGTGAATCTTGCGGCGCTCTATCGCTTGGGTCGCGATGCCGGTCGCGCGATCGCAATACTCACGCCGCGGCTGAGCGTAGCGCGTATCCTGGGAAACCGTCGCGTCCTCGCAATGCTCTTGATCGAGCTCGCGAGTTCACACCTCGATTCGCGCGACTACGCTCGCGCGCGTGAGGCGCTTGATGAAGCTATCGAGCTGGTCCATGGCAATCGTTCCCTGGAGGCGCCGTTTTTGAGGGCGAGCGCCAGGACGAGCATCGGCGTGCGGCAATTCGGTGAGGCGTTGGAAACGTCAAGAGCGGCCAAGAGCGCCTACGCCTCGCTCGGAAAATCGCGGCTCGTTGGGACGTCGCTCCGGCTCGAAGCTGAAGCGCTCCTTGGGACGGGTGATCGCCGCGCAGCACTGGCGACAATTCGCGCTGCGATCGAAGCACTCTCGTCGGGAAGTCATCGGTCAGCACTCGCAGGAGCGTATACGGTATTGGGAAGGATCTCCGGAAACGCACGGTACCTCGATACGGCGTTGCGGCTCAGCAAGCCGCCGTGAGCCACTAGCTCGGTTCGAAGAACGCGATCCCCGATGGCAGCACTCTGATCTTCGAGCGCGACGGCTTGCCGTGGAACCCTAACACGTTCGGACTGACGTTCGCTCAGATCGCGCGCGACGCAAAACTCCCCCAAGGTCCGCTCCACGACCTCCGCCATTCCTTCGCGTCGCTGCTCTTGGCCGGCGGAGCCGACCTCAAGACAGTTTCAACCGCACTCGGTCACTCGACTATCGCGGTGACGGCCAACACGTATGCGCACGTCTCGCCGGCCATGCTGCACGACGCGGCAAACCTGCTCGATCGCGCCGTGGCGTCCGGGCGCAAAGCGAGCGGAGAGTAGACCGCACTAGCGTACGAATGTTCCGAGTTGTTCCGAGCCGGATAGCGATTCTGCGTGAGCGTGTAGGAGCTTCTGCTAGCGTCCCCGCCACTACCCTATAACTCTCGAAAGTTCCTGATAGTACTGGCAATTTCGCCCATAGCGCTACGAAGGCCAATGGAAACCGCAGGCCGCTTTTAGCGATTCTGTGTAGTGAACGGTGTAGCGAGGCGCCTTCCCGTTAGAGGCAAATCGTTTCCAGTGGCATCGAGGTCGCGGCCTCAGAGCGTCCCGTTCCGGATCGACCGCTAGAGGTTCGGCAGATCCACGCTTAACTAGCTTCTCGACGCACCTCGATGCGCCCAACCGTTCGCGCCCGCGCCCGGTGTAGTAATCGGCTTTCAGCGGTAATGGGCGTGCGACTCGCGCGGAAGTACCGACGTTTCGTTGACGCGCTAAACGCGAAGGGAGCGTGTGGATGTAACGCACTCCCTTTGAAGTGACTGCTGGTCCGCGTTGCCCGCCTTTTCGCCGACCTCTACGATCTTGCACTTTCGCCGCGAGCTCTTCGCGACCTGGAGTCCATGCGGCATATTTTCAGGAAATGAGCCGAATCGTTCGGGCGATGCGTCCGCGCCACGCAAGTGATCACGTTCCGAGTGACTCGCCGTAGCGGCCGCAAGCGATCACATCCGTTCACTTCCTGCTAATCGTTGCGCCTACTCCGAAGAAGTTATTATTAAAGGTCTTCGTTGCAGACCCCCCCGTTGGGTACTTCCATACATCGACGTCCGACCACGGGTCGCCGACAACTTTATTCTTTTCGATCCAGAACTGATACATGGTGAATAGACCAGTTAAGGTGCCTCCGACGAGCGTTGTCGAGCCTACCTCCTTGGGTTGGGTTCCCTTAAACTTGAACTGGTAGATAACACCAGTGGAGCCGCTGCTGCCATACAGCGAGCCAACCGCAACGTGCTTACCATCCCATTGTACGCCTCCGGGGCCATCCATCGATGAAGGCAGAGAGATTGGCGTAAAGGTGGAGCTTCCGTTCGGGAGTTCGCCGAAGGCAAACTTGGAATACGGCGAGTAGCCGTCGACGAAAAGGTTCCCTTTATCGTCGTATCCGCAGAAGTAGGACGCGTTGATGGTGGGGGCCGTCTCGTAGCTTTGGGGCGTTCCCGAGCCATTGGGATATACTGCGACGTTGCCGCTGTAGTAGTTGTTGGGGTAGTTGGTCACAGCTAGGTTGCCGGACGATGGATCAACGGAGCAACCCAAGGGATATCCGTAAGGATCGTTCAAGGTCGCAATCGGAGTTGTGCCTCCATGTGCATACTCGAAAATCTCGGACTGGTTTTGGCCGGGGATAAAAACGTTGCCCTTCTTGTCCGAGCAGAGCCCCCACGGATATTCGGCGTCGGTGAGAGTCCCGACGAGCTTACCTTTTGGGTAGGAATAGACGTAAACGTCGTTGCTGTTGTATTCCGAGACGTACAAGAGGTCAGTGCTCTTCGCCTCGGGGGACATCCAGGAGTGAATGCGCTTCGTTTCAACGGTGCTCTGCTGCGACGCAGCCGGGGTCATGCTGGTCCCGCCTCCGCTGCACGCAGCCAAGAGCAACGCAACCGGAGCTACGCGCATCCTGCGCGCCGTCCACAAAAAGTTCGACATTGATGCTCCTTTCACGATCTTTCGGCAAATTATATAGTCGCTCACCCCCGCTGCCAAGGTCATCTGGGTGACCTGTTTTCGCCGACAGGCCTCAAGGAAAATGTTGCCACCTGGAGGAGTTCACGCAATGAGCGCTCACGACCTAACCGGAAAGGAAGCAAGCGACGTAGCCTTAGCGACGCAATGCCGTCAGCTCATTCGGAACGTGGCGACACCTCGCCGCCTGCGATGTAACGCCCTAGCGAAGATGCTACTCGAACGGGTTAAGGGCGATCGTGGCTACGGGCTCCTTCCGGAGCTGCTCGAGCGAGCCCTTGGCCAGCTCTCTCCACGCGAGCGTGCGATCATCCAGCGATGCGACATTGACTGTGAGGTTCATGCACGGGTTGCGTCGGACTTGGGAATTTCTAAGCGCCACCTGTACCGCAAGCGTAAGCGTATCCTGGAAAAGCTTGTTTCGCTTTTGACCCATCTACGCGACGATCCGCGCGTCGAGGCCGTCGAAGCCATCGACTCAATCGCGCAATTCGTCAAGACGAGTCGTGTCTTGGAGGAAAACGGAGCATACACGAGCGCTGCGCAGCTGCTAGAACGACGCGCAGCCGAGTCCACGGACTCACGGCAGCGCTCCCGGCTGTTTCTTCGACTGGCCGAACTGCATGCACGCAACGAATCGTTGGCGCTCGCTGATGAAAGTTACGATCGCGCGATCCGCCACGCCGCCGAAGAGACTTCGCGCGATCCGGTCCTCGAGGCTGAAGCTTCCCTTACGTGCGCCCTGCTCGCGGACGAAAGCGCCAAGCGTCAATCGGTGGTCGCGCGAATGGCGGAACGATCCGTCGCCCTTGTCCGCTCAACAGGCTCAGAACGGTACGATCCTGCTGCCGCTGCAATTTTGGTCAGGGCGCTCTCGCTACGTGCGCTCGCCGCGTGCTTCACCGGTGAGCCAGGAAGCATCCGAGCCGCCGTCAGTGACATACGCGAAACAAAACACTTCTTGGCTGACTTCGACGCCGATTCGCACCTCGCCGCGCTCTATGCTGAACATCTCGCGAACGTGTTCTGCGAGAACGACTTGAGGGCGGCCGTTTCGTCCCTCGCGTACGCGATGGAGCTTGCGCAGAGCTCAGGATTGTCGAGTTCCTCGATCATGGCGGCGGTGAATCTCGCCTCGATATACCGGCTCCGGCGCGAGCCGGCGCGCGCGATCGCCGTCCTTAGCGACCGTCTGGACGTGGCAAGGGCAGTCGGAAATCGAAAGTCTTTAGCGTCGGTGTTGATCGAACTCGCCGGCGCCCACGTCGACGCTCGCGATCACCGACGGGCCGGACACTTGCTCGACGAAGCGGCCTCAATCAGAGTCGGTGCGCCGTTGCAGGCAGCGTTGCTACGGACGAGTGCCACAAACCACCTCGCGGCGCAGCGCTTTGCGGATGCGCTTGAAGAGTCGGAAGCCGCGGCAATAGCATATGAAGACCTCGGAAAGATGCGGCTAATGGGCACGACCTTGCGCTCGCAGGCGTTCGCGCTGTTGGCGTTAGGAGATCGGCGCGGCGCGCGACGTGCGATCGGCCGCTCGAATCGAAATAAGTTCAAGTGGAAGTCACCGCCCGGAGCTCGCCCAAGCCTACGCACTTTCCGCGCGAATTTCGGGAAACGTACGTTATCTCGATGCTGCCCAGGAGATCCGCAAAGAACTCTAGTCTGGGGCTTTCCTGCGGTCGAAAGCCATGCCGAACGTCATCGGCTTTGAGCGTCCCCCTAAGTACACGTTTCCTTTCGAGTCTTTTGCTCGATCGCGTCGTCGCCTCCGGGCGCAAGGCGAACGTCGGCCGGCTAGTTAGGAAGCCCGACTGTTCCGAGTGGGTAGTCTGGCGGGAGCGTGTAGGAGGTTCTCCTACCGTCCCCGCCACTACCTTATAAGTCTCGAGAGTCCCTGATAGTACTGGCAATTTCGCCTATAGCGCTACGAAGGCTAATGGAAATCGCAGGCCGCTTTTGGCGATTCTGTGTAGTAAACGGTGTGGTGAGCCGCTCTGCCCTTTAGGAGCGGATCGTTTCCACTAGCCAGGAGCTCGCGGGCTTCAGATGCTTACGCCGCCACAACGCAAGATCGTGGCCCAGCACTCTTCGATGGACTTCAGAGGCATCGCAATGTGGAACCTGATTCGCGCCGACCTCGACGGTCCGCCCGCCGCAGCGTGAAAGTCAAGCGCGAGTCTTTGACTGCGCTAGACGGCATCGGCGACCAGTTCGTGCTAAATATGATCGACGTCGCGACCATCCTCGATCTCAATTGCACTACGGCGGCCGATCTGTGCGCTCGAGGAACCATCCTTGGGGCATTTCAGGTCGGTCGCCTTTGGGGCATTTCAGGTCGGTCGCCTTTGGCGCATTTCAGGTCGGTCGCCTTTGGCGCATCCAACCCCGCGAGCTGCGCTCGCATATCGACCGCGAACGCTGCCGAAAAACCGGGAGATCTACGAGCTGCGCGTGGCAGTGCGGCCCCGACGTCGACGGCGCCGGCGTAGCTAAGACGGACTGCGCAGGTTCGTGCGACGGGCCGCCTAAAACGGCAAGAATGAGCCTTGCAATAGATCTGGATACCGTAACCGCCGTGCTGCTCGTCAACGGGTGGCACACTGTTTTGGATAAGTCTTTCTCCATCGACGCCTACGAGTATGTTCATGAGGGCCGTACGGTCTTAGGAGGCGGCGCAGTCGAAGGCGTTCCGTTGACAGGATTCACGTTCAAGGAGCAACTCTTTCGCGAAGGCGGCCCTCAGGTGGGGATGCCGTCAGGGAGCGCTCTCATTGCCGGGCCGCTTACGGCTATACTCGCGTTGCGCTTTAGCGAATAGGCCGGCGCAAGCGACTGCGTTCGCCTCGCGTCTATCCATCCATTGGCCTAGCGTTCATTTAGCTAGCAGGAATAAGCCTTTTATCGCAGGGGCGCCAGGGAGCTCGTCCAAGGGCTCGGGCATGAACAAAGTGCTAAAAATGGTCACAGCCGTCGCTCGAGCTGGCGACGACAACCTGGTTGTAAACGACGGCCAAAACAAAACGGTCGCTGAGACGTATCTGCGGGTCGGCTGGCGCATCGTCGCGGTCCTCCCTGCGATCGGAAGCTCCAACGAAGTGAGATTTATTCTCGAGGCCGATTCGCAGTGAACAGCCGAACCGGTGTGATCGGCGAAGACGGCGAAATCAAGTGCGCACACTGTAGTAAGACGTTTGATGCTGCGCGGAACCGCAAAGGCAGCGTGAACGTGTCGGCGGAGCAAATCATGCCGCCCGGAAAAGGCGCAGGCTTATCGTCTTCGATCACGAGCGGCGCGTACGATTGCCCACATTGCCAGAAACGAACGATGGTCCGAGAGCAACCGTAACGCGGCTGCTGCGAGCTGATGTGCACCATCGATTGGAGCTTCGTCGCTCAGTGGGCGCAGTTCGCGGCGATCCTCTTCACCGGATGCGCCGCTGTATATGTCGCCAATCGGCAGCTCGGCGCATATAACGCGACGCTAAAGGCATCTGTGGAAACAGAGAGGTTTCGAAACTCGATAAAAGTCCTTGAAGACGTACGTGTGCCGGTTCAAATGCTCGGGATAACCTCTACTCCGATGGACGCCGCTTTTGATCTCCAGCGGGCGATTAAGGGCGGTGAAGCTGCGCGGTACATTGGCGTTGCCCAGTTCTTGGAGCAACACGGTAAGTACCTGGGGAGTAAGGAAGAATCCGACTGGTTCACGGCGATCCACGCGAAAATTGCGATTATAGTCGACTACTATATGAGTCTCATCGAGTTGGGACGTGAAGGTTTGCTGCAAGGCAATTACGTGTCGCGGAAGATATCGGCGTTCTATCCGATCGCGTACGAGAGCCTGGTCGCATTGACGGGGGATCGTTTCAAAGGCGGAGATCTCGAGCAGTTTTACAATGAGATGGTGGAGTTCCGGAAAAAGCGACAGGCGGAACAGCAGCAGGCGTAGGTAGCCCGTCCGCGGGATCACGCGCGCTCATGATGTGAATCGCAAGCTCGCGGGCAGGCGCGTGCGAAAGCAGTAGCGCGAGTCGCGCCACGCGCCGGCAGTTTCCGCAGCAGGTTTGCCAATCGCGCCGCGCGCCGGGCCCTCGCGTGCGGTTGGGGAAACGTGCGCGACCGCTAGCATAATCAAACTCGTACGGAAAACAGTGTCATGACCGGGCTCCGCAGAGGACTTTCGGCCCCAAGTCAGCGCCCATGCGGGGCGCACAACAAAAAGGGGACTCGATTCAAATCGGGCCCCTTGCATCATTGGAAGGCAACCATTACTGAAGATGAAAGCCAGAAGCGGACGCTCGGCTGTCGCCCACATCAAACTGCGTTAAAAAGGACGTTGTTCGGCGAACGAGGTACGACGCGTCAGTCGGCGCGACTCCCAAAGACGTTACGGGAGGAGTTCTACCTGCGGGATCACATTCCGGCTCGTCGGTTGTAAAGACGATACCGTAGCGCTCCTTAACCGACGACCAACTCGCCGCTATTGAAACTGACGCTGCGCACTTCCGGTGCCGTACGATGATCTCAAGCTCTTTTTTTGAGTGCACTTCCGGCCCAGTGATATCAAACTCCGAGTCAAAGTGGGTCAGAAGATTTCTCAAAAACGCGTACGCGTCGTCGAACGTCCGCAGTGGTCCCGAGCGCGCATCGAAATCCGTAGGATAGGCCAGGCCCTGAGCAACTAGCTTATCCTCTAAGCCCTGGCCGCCCGTAATAACTTCCACGATAGGATCGTTAGGGTGAGTCCTCGCGGAGGTTGCCACATACCGTATCACCTGATCCCTCGCGGGGTAGCAGGGCCTAGGTACAATCACCGTATCGACGACTTCGTGCACTCGCTCCCAGTTGCCGACGATATGCGGCGGACCCATCAGGTTCACAAACTCGTCGACCACGCGCTGTGCTTCACTCGGTCCGTTCATAGATTCCAGCGTCGCATAAACCCGCATGCCCCTCGCAAAATGCATAGCGGTCCAAGGGCTCGCGCCAAGAGCCGGAATCGAGTCTATGCCGGAAACGGAAGCCCCCAGGCGCTCTCTTTGCGGAATATCGATGTCGGATTGATAGCTGATCAGTTTTTGGATGTCCCGGTCGCCCTGAAACCTGACCGTCGCGAGGTCCTCAGACGAAGCCGCCTGGCAGTACAGCACGGTTCGATCCCCACGGGCCGCATGCTCCCGAAGAATTCCCGTCAATACGTTCCGCCGAACATTTTCATCGTCGCCACCAATGAGGGTGAGCCCTGTTTTATTGGTTATGGGCAACCAATCGAGACCTAGATCAGATAAACGCTCCCAGCGCACCATTCCACCCCTTCCTACGGCAGCCAAATCAACATTGATATCGCAGCCGCAACGCCGCAACAGCTTCAAGATTCGCTCGAGCGTAAAGCGCGAAGCGTTCCCTGACATGATCGCCGTGATCTCCGGCCTAGCCAGCCTGAAACGCCGCCCAATAATCTCATGGGATCCCCCCAGCGAGCGGAGCCTCGCGCCGAGCTCCCGCAGAAGGCCGCGCTTCAAAGCATCTACCTCTTTTCGGAATCCTGAGCGCCAATGACTGGAGGGAGTTCATCGCCAACTTTCGAACATGTGTTCGCATGGTCGCAAAAATGGCAGGTCGAGATCGGCGCGTCGATGGTCCGGGACGACCACCTGTGCGATCATATGTATGTCGAGGCCAAGCCATAGCACGCGGACCTGTCGAGCCTGTGCAACGTGGTATGTGCTGGGGGTCCCGCGCGGCTGCCGCGGAGTCGCCAGTTTGACGATGTGTTATCCTTCTGCTGGACCTGTCCGCGAGCATGAATCCTAGGATCAAGTGGGGCGTTTTGTGCGGCCAATGAGGCAGGTAAGCCCTATACGCCAAGCAAAGCGGGCCCTCGCCTCTTCCATGAAATGCTTGCAAAGAATGCGGCCTTGCTATGGCCGGGCCACTCGTCACGATACCTGCAAATATCGTTTGGCTTTTAGCGGTGTCTCAACGGGGTCCGACTTCCTTCCCGGCCTCCGAAAGATGCGTCGTTTGTGACGGCAGCAGTCTCGACCGTTGCTCGGATCTATGGGCTCTCATCGCTTTTCTTAAGCGCGTATGCGCCGCTCGGCATCATTTTCGCGATGCGACTAATCTCAAAGCAGCATCCCATCAAAGCCATCGCCAGCACGGTCATCGCGGTACTGTTCGCGTTAAACCTCGTCGTCGTTCTCCGTTGGATGCGATCGGAACGCGGCGACTATATCGCGGCGAGTGTCGAGTCCGGAACCGGCGAACTTGCGGGATACACCGCGACGTATATCCTCCCCTTCGTCATGGTAGGCGACGTGACGAATTGGGACCTCAGCGCCTATGCCGTGTTTATGCTTATCCTCGGCATCATTTGCGTCCACGGGCGGTATCTTCATCTTAATCCACTGCTTGCGCTTGTTGGTTATCGCGTCTATACGATCGCGACGGTCAAGGGCCGCAAGTACCTTGCGCTGGCGCGAGGAGACGATCTTTTCGCCGGCGATGCTATCGTAGCGCGTCGCATCCTGGACCGACTCTTAATCGTCGAAACGAATCGGAGCGCACTTGCGAGAAATACCGTTTCCTGAGAACCTCAAACGCAAGCTTACCCAGCTGAATGTCTCGCAGGGGAATCCGTTCCTTGTGCTCGGCCATCGTCAAAGCAACGGGAAAGTGACGGGTGGCAAGTTCGGCATCACTGACGGGATGGCCGCGCGCCTAAATGAAGCTGCTGGCGACGCAAAGATCCGTCTTGCTCAAGCCGCGATGTCGACGTATGACGGGGTGACGCTTCTTGCCCCTGGCGAAGGGCTTTGGGTCGCGCCGGGGCGGATTCGTGACGGTTCACCGCTGATGCGCTTGCTCAGCTCCATTGATGATCGGCCTAACCTCACGGCATCAGACGTCGAACAGATGACGCTTTCTTTTTATGCTATTGGCTATGGTCCCGACAACAATCGCGTCTACTTTGTTCGAGAAAAGGCGCAGCACATTGGTGTTGATAATAAGATCATTGGCCTAATCAAGACCGCTAAGCTCCACCCCGTTAAGGAACCTGTTCTTGCTCTTGACACCGCTATTGACTTCGTCGTCACAGACATAGGCCTCGCCGTCTTCGCCCCCGTCGCGTTCGAGCGTTACGTCCAAGAACCCGCTGAAGTCGAGGCGGATTTTGATAATACCGTGAGCAGCTTTGCGCAAAGCCTCCCGCTGAGTGTCAACTCGATGGAAGCGCTCAAATCACGAGGCTACAAGAGTTTGTTCATGCGCGGTCGCCTGCGGTCTATAATGGCGAGACCATATTTTTCGAGTCTCACCCTCCCGAAGATCAGAGAGAAGATTGAAAGCAAGAAACTCGATCCGACTCGCTTCATGAACACCACGACGTTTTGCTTTAAAGCCGAAGATACGAACCTCTTCCTTAAGCTGCTCGATCAGAAGGTCTGGCGCGGCGACTTCGACGATGAGCTCTACAGCACAAATGCCGCAATACCGGAGGTCTGAACAAAACAACCGCGAGTAAATCGGAGCATTGTTTCGCGAAGCACGTCTGCTTCTTACTTTCCGCGTGCACCGCAGTTACGATGCGGCTTCTCGCTTCGCATTTAAGGGGATCGGGGGTTCGAGTTCTCCCATCCACCATTGAAATCGTACGAAAAGCTCGACCCAGCGGGCTTTTGAGCGAAAGTGCCACATAAGGACGAGGCCGTCTAACCTCGTCTTTCGTCTATCTTCGGCAAGAATGGGGAGAAGATCGCCGCCCCGTGACCTTTAGCGCGGATTTCCCGAATAGCACCGTCGCCGGCGGCCGAATCTGGCGGCGGCGATGCGTTTTTGCAAGTAGCCCGCGTGCGCGGCGATTTGGTCGGGTGGGACTGGCGCGGGCCGTACTTGCCGTCGCTCTTGCCCGCAAGGATCGCACCGCTCGTATTGCGCGCGACGCCGGTCTCTCAAGCGATCGCAAGGATCCCCCTTGCCCGGCCGATGCAGGACCTGTATCTCCACCTGAACCTCCGTTTGCAGGATGCTAACGAGTTCGATGCGGGTCCAAGGCGGGTCGATTTTCGAGCGGCACTCACACAATCTAGTTGTACGGCTAAATGTTCGACCCTTGCCTATTGCCGTAATAGTTCCAGAACGTCTCACGCAGCAGGTCGTCGGCCGTCTGCAACCGCACAACCGTTCGTGTCAGACGTTCGACCAGCCTGAACTTTCCGCGCTTTATTTGGTCCAGGTCGTATTCCATCTTGTTCTCAAATAGTCGCCGCAACAGTTCAACCACGTGATCCTCGGACGACGTTACCAATGCTCCCACCGCGACACCAGTGTTGAAGTCAATAAGCCTGCTCAAAGGGTGAACGTCTCGATAAAAGCTTTCCCGACCCGCGTTGCAATAGAAGATAACCGGCTTCCCAAGACTCAGCGCCATGGCCGCCTCCGCGTCCTTTCCCCAGCTCTCCTTTTCTCCGGCACACCAAACCAGCACTTTTGCGCACTTTACCATCAAACATTCGATCAGGCCCTTGTCCTCATGGCCTGATGCCGCGCTCATGGTGGGATCAAAATACCGCAGTTCTAGTCCACGAAGCCTGGTGTCGTCGAAGATCTTGTCGCACGTGCGGGCCATCGCCCTAAAATCTTCACGCGTCCTCATACTCGTAGCAACGTATACATCTAGGTCGCTTACCATGGAAAGATATAGCCTGGTGTTCTTGAGTGCGGCCTCTCTGGCGTTGAGAAACACCGCGCGTACCTTCTCGAACTCTGTGTCCAGTGTCTGTTTGTCACCGACATCGCTCGAAAGCATGTCGTCGGCAGCGAACTTGAACTGCTCTTGTGCTTCCGGTGTGTATTTTGCCTTTACGTAAGTTCCATCTAGCAAAGCGCCGATCGTGACCCTGCCGGCGCCCCTAGCTTGGTGATCTGCCCACGCTTCGTCTAATGCGCCTTTGAGGGCTGATGCACCCGCGTCTGGAGACTCGTACGACTTACAAGCAACTTCGGAGATAAGATAGCGATTGTCTCGCGTTATCGACGCTAGCGGCAGCGACGGTCCACGGCTGCGGATTGCGTCCGTATCGAACCTTTTGCTCTGGAAGAACGCGACAAGTTCATGGTAGGTTCGTGTTCGCAGGAAGCGATAACCGCTACGAATGTTACCAAAGAACAAGAGCGCATCGGTGTACAGCCTGGTCAACCCCCAAGTTAACTGTGGAAGCGAGCGAATGTTAGTTGCTCGAGACCATGTATCGTCATACCCTGTGACTGAACCAACGTCGTATGGATGGCCATCCGGTCTCGACAGCCAATAGTATTTGAAGAACCCATCCGAGACATCAGCTTCATTACCCAAAACGAGTAACTGGTTTAGACGCACTTTGCTGAGCGGCTCCGTATCCATCTTGCCAAGGCGCAGAAAGATTTCATCATCCGTTCTTTCGGTGATCCAAGACTCGATCCCAGGGGACGTCCCAGTTAACGTCTTGAAAGCTTCAAGAACCTCTGCCTTTTCATACGGCATCGTGTGATCAAACCTCTCGGATTACACAGAGGAGCCAGTAGTCAGTATCTACGTGTCAAACTACGGGTAAGATGGCGCGCGGGATCTCGGAAATGATGACAGGACCACATTTTGCCACCACCGAAAAGCGTGTGCCAGAGCCGATGACCAAGGGATCTATGTTCCATACCCCATATCTTTCATCCCCTAACCGTCGGTCGCTTCGGATGGCACCGGTCGCATTGTTGTCGGAATGGATTCGACCACGATATCGGCTCGCACGGTGATCTGCGGGCCAGCGTACAAAATTCCCAAAAGCGCTAAGCGACTCCCTAATACAACGCGTGGGCCGCCGGTCGAATAGGGACCCTGATTGAATAAAAATACAGGAGAACCGCTGGATCCCGGAAAGCACGCTGCGTCAATAACGAACTCTTTGCGGTTCTCGTAATCGCGGACGAACGGTGTCGCCGTGTAACCTCTTCGCACAATGGGTAAGTTGTTTGTCGCTGCATGCCCCCGCTGGCGCAGGGACGAGGCTCTCTAGTTCAGCAAGTCCCTCGAACCAGCGGTATGTCGCCTCCGGTTGAAACGAAGAAAGCGCGGCGTTATAGGGGTTTTCCACCGTCAGTTGCCTCGCGCACCGTCGATCGGTCATCCATCGAAACCTAGCTTTGGGGCATCTGAATTCCATGCGGCTGGCGAGAAAACTCGGCTTTGCCCGCGTGAGAAACCCGCCAATCGCGACCCGAAGTCACGATTCCTTAGCGGTTTGTTTCGGGTTTCTAGTTCTGGCCCGCAGCGAGGGAGCTAGTGATTTTGAAGTTCGCCAGACGGCGGCGGTTGAATGGCGGGTAGAGGGTTAAGTGTTGAGTCTGACACTTTCGCAAAGTCATTAAACTGGTTACACGCCGCTCCAAACCCGAAAAGTGCTCGGTAGTGATCAAGGTTCTGCTTGATTTGCACCGTCACTTCGCTTCCCGAAGGTGGGGTGCTCAACTTGCGCATCGTTGCTAGGTCAATATTGCTCGTTTGTGTGCAGTTCTGGTTTAAGGCTACAAAAAGATAGTCCGAAAGCTGCCACGCGGCATTACTCAATAGCCAAGGGGCGTTCGAACTCGGCGTCGTTATTGTCCCAAGAGAGGTCGCTAGAGCATTTGCGGCTAGTGCGGGGGTTACATTTGAAGTTGTGGTTGTGACAGTTGTCACGGTCTTTGGCACGGGCTTTATCGGAATCGGCGACGGCAGCGGCGTAGTGACCGCTGATGTGGTTGTTTGATTATCGTTCGTGGCCAGGACGGCCAAGCCACCCCAAACGCCAAGAGGCAGGCCGCCAGTGCTCGATTTTCCGCCGAGGTCAGTATCCGCGAAAACTGTTTGTGGTGGTACGGAAGTGCCGTTGTTCAGAGAATCGCAGCCCAACAGTTCCACGTTCGACTGGACTTGTTCTCCAGTGTTTACAAGCAGCAAGTAGTTGTTCGTGTATGCGATCGGATAATCGCCTTCGATCACAATAGCGCCCCGCGTGCTCGGGTCGTTTTGACATTGAGTTGCGTAGCTGCTAATACTGCTCCAGTCGTTGCGTCCTAAAACGGTCCAAACCTCTGGGGGGGTTGCTTTTACCTCAGCTTTTTTCTCGGGTTTTTTGTCAGCTAGTTCTTCAACGAGGCGGCGCACAACGGAGCGAATCAGCATCGCGTTGGTTGTTGGGTCCACCGTTCCCGTTGCAAACACGTAGAAGGTCGGTTGAGCAGCAAGAAATGTCGGCGGCGCTGGAGTTGATGAGGGTGATGCTGACATGTTCTTCCAATAGGCCGAGCATACGACGAGGTCGCCGTACAACCTTAGATCATTGTCACTTTTAGGCGTTAGATCATTGCCACTTTTAGGCGTACAGGCCGTCGGCTTGGAGGCTGGAGCAGGCGGAGGGGCATCCGACCAGGGCATCGGCGTGGGTGGCTTATTCGGAAGAGGATGTTTTTGTAGCTGTTGTTTGATCAACGTGTCGCATGTACTTAGTCTGCTTAGAAGGATTTCGCGGACAGCTTTTTTGTCTTCGGAATCATGGGCCAACCGAATCAACTCCAGAGCGTCGGAGGTATCGCATACTCCCGTCGGAGCCGTAGCTGGCGACGCGGCCTCGACTCCAGCAAAGAACGCAACTGCAAGAGCGACTCCGGCCGAGAACAACATCACGAAGCGCATCGTCTAAGCCTCCTGATTACGGCAGATATGGCCTAATATAGCTAAGCCAGGGTCGTAAAGCAAGCTATCGGATTGCTGTTTTCTCCGGCCGACACTTTTTTATGGGTTAAGACGCTCTATCTCTGGGTTCGGAAGCGGCCCTCGCGCTCCGCGACGAGGGGAAGGTTCTCTCAAAAACTCGCTTTGGAGCCGCCGAGTTTTAGACCCCTGCGCCACCCGTCTAGCCTTGCGCACAGGCGGCATGATGGGCCTACCGCTCGAGCGAGTAGCGATTACGTGGGGCCGAGATCGTGGCAACGGGGGCCTTGCCGAGCATTCCGACCCACTAAGCGGTTCGAAAACCGTAACAGAATACCCACAAGTGAATCGCGCAAACTCGCCCTTTTTACGTTAGAAAGTGCGTATTCTAAATAGAATACTGTACTTGCCAGAGGCGGATTATGCGGGGCCCGAACCTATTTCGCATGTAAGGGGTCGGGGGTTCGAGTCCCCCCATCTCCACCAAGAAACGCGCCGATTTCATAAGGCCTTTTGGAATCGGCGTTTGATTTTTCGGAACGGCATCCGATTTTTTGACGACCAATCTCGACGGTCTCGAAGACGCGACCCATCGTCTCGGCTGCCTGTCGGCGTGCCCCCTCGAACATGTGACCGTAACGGTCGAGCACCATGCGTGTATCGACGTGGCCGTTGCGTCGCGCGACCAAAATGGGGTCTGCACCCTCCTCAATGAGAAATGAGTTGGAGGAATGGCGCAGCGAGTGAAAGTCCACGTTGGGTAATCCGGCGCGGAGCAGTAGCGGCTTGAAGGTGCGGCGGATGAAGTTACTCTTGCGCAGCGGATTGCCTTGGCTGTCCGTGAAGACGAGCGGGCCATTGTAACCGCCGGCACGGCGGGTGCTATGCCAAGCTCTCAGCGCGCGCAGAGTCAGTTCGGGCAGTTCCAACGTGCGCCGCGAGGCCTTCGTCTTGAGCGGCCCGAGCGTAAGCTTACCGTCGACATCCTCCGTGAGTTGTCGCACAATGGCGACGGTGCGCTTTTCAAGATCGACGCAGCCCCAAAGCAATCCAAAGAGCTCGCCCTCGCGCATCCCAAGCGTCGCCGCCATGATAACGAGCACCTGGGTTTGTCCCTCGGCCATTTCCATTAGCCGCTTTGCCTGGTGGCGATCGAGGACGACCTTCTCCTTCGGCTCGTAGCGTGGTGCGGACACAAGGGAACAAGGATTGAAGATGATCTTGCGTTCCCGGAACAGAGCGTTCAGCGCGGCATTAAGGGTCGCGTGTACTTGCTTGCGGGTGGCGGTGCCGACCTCGAGCTCCTTCAGCTTCCGGAGCAGCACCTTGACATCATCGACATCCAGGTCGGCAACGCGACGCGCGCCGATGTGCGGGACGATGTGGCGGTCGACGGCGTGCCTTCGCAAGCGATAGGTATTGGCTCGCCGGTCTCCGTCTGCTAGCCATTGTTCGAGGTATTCTTTTAGCGTAAGGTCGAGATCCATGGGGAGTGCATGGCGAGCCGCATAGCGGCGCATCTGCCCGGTGACGTCCTGGCGCGTCTCACCGTAAAAACTCTTGCGCGCAAGTTTGCCGGCACGGGCCCCGGTGCGCAGCTTCCCTTCCCATCGGCCGTCCTTCCGCCTATGGAGTGTCCCTTCGCCACGTGCTCGACGGGCCATGACCTAGTGGCGCTTTCTGTAACGCATGTCAACGTGACGCTGAATGCAGTCACGGACAGCGGCCGGACGAAAGCGGCGCGAGCCACCGAGCTTCACCGATTCTAAGAGGCCCCTGCCGATCAGCTCGTATAGTTTAGATTTTTTGCAGGACAGGGCGGCACATACTTCTTGGGTGTCCATCAGCGGTTCAACTTCCTGATGGCGTTTGGACTCCATGCTTAAGAAACTATGGGTAATGTCATTGAATTGATGCTGATCAGTGTTGAAGATACGGCGTCCCCCAGGTTAACGCATGAATATTGGAACACCAAACAGTGATGCAGTAGACTCTATGCAAGCTCATCGCGGTACGATCTGGTTTGACATCCTTCGCGATGACGGTGCTGTTAGCGAGCTAAAGGGCGACTATTATACCCGTCGCGGGCGAGAGACAATTGGTCGAACTGAGGTTCGCCGGGAAGTTTAATCTAGGCGTTCTTCGAATTCCCACTCGATTCTTCGAGGAGCTTTTTAGCCATACGGTTCCAGCCACGAATATTTGCGTAATACAGCGCGAGCCGGTCCGGGTCGCCTTGTACGTCTCTAACAACAATACCCCTGCATTCGCGCAACCGCTCCCGTTGCAGTCCATCGATGCGTTCTCGTGTTCCATTTCGCGTGACGATGTAAAGCGTCGGCAGCCTCAGATAATCTTTGACAGAGATCGTGGCTAGCGGGTGGATGTGCCCTTCAATGGTTGCGTCACACAGATCTTTGTAAAAAGAACCCTTGAAATGGTAGTTCATGGGCGTGGTAAAGGCATCCCCAGCAAGGAAGTAAATGAGTTGGTGTTCCTTATCAAAAGGCACGATCACGTGCCGCGTGATTGCTTCAGATGAGATCGGGCCCTCGTAAGCGAGGTTTCCATAGTAGAGTAAGCACTGCTTTGTTAAACCTCGAAACCGGGGTGGATCGATTGCATTTGTGAGTTCTTCGATTTCGGTGTAATTCGAGAACTCATCTGGAATCGTCTCTCCGAGGTGGCGCGCCTCGTTGAAGATCTCAACAATGAAGTCCTCATCCGGTAAGAGTTTTTGCGGATCGAGCTTAGACTCATCGAGTTGAATGAGCGCAATGTTGGAATCTTCATCGCGGTCGGCGTTTGCATAATATAGCGCGTACGCACGAGAAAGGTACACACAGTCGGGCTTACTTGGAATATGTTCCCAATTGCTAGCGCCGGTGTTGCTTGTTGGAAGTAGCCCTTCGCGTAATATACGGTCGAGGTACTTAGCATTCGTCCCGTGGTAGATCATACTAGGAAAAGAGCGCGAGCTTTCCGTACGACGGCTGACGGGGCGATAGAATTAAGCCGCCTTCGCCGGGTCGCGCCATTACCGCGTGCGTCGTTGAGCCTGGCATCGAATACATGTGCCCGGTTCCTGTACCGTCGTCCGCTAGCGGCCCTAGGGTGAATAACTCGCGATGCTGATACCAATGGTGCTCGCTTAAGTCCACTTCACGGCTGCCGATCGCGATAACGCTCCTGGATGGCGTCCCAGGTATTTTGCCGCTGGCTACCTTCATATGTAACGGTGGCTTTGAAAAGCCCAGCTTCATCACAGCATTCATATAGTGATGCATCGAAGTTGTATCGGCCTTCAGATCGACTACTACTGATGACTGATAGAAAATGATGCCATCGATATTTACGCCGGCTTGTGCAAGGTGCTCCCGAGCCCACTGCTCATAATATTTTACCGGAGCCGCCTCGGACAGCCTAATGAACGGAACAGCGCTGATGGTCGAGTCATACGAAGCTGCAGCTTTATTGAAAGTTAGGCACTGCTGCTCAATTTTGTCTAAAAAGTTTTTTCGTTCGTTCGCGTGGTGTGGTGCGATAATCAGTATGGAAAAGGAATGTTGGCCTACCGCTAGGCCGTGTGGTGTGCGAGGCGGTGGAGTGGGAACATAGCCCCAACAAGCGCCGATTCTGGCCGGTATCACGGCCTTCATGGCTGCAACGATGCCGCTCGCCAGGTCACTCCAATCCGAGTCTTTTGGGTAGCTATCTGCCTGCAGGGCAACACCAACCCAACTTAAGCCATCGCTTTCCGAGTTTGCGAGGATCGCCGTGTCGATCTCCCGGCAACGTTTGTTAAATTCTCCTTCGCGGGTTGAAGCCCCGAAGTTCTTCAATGAGAAGCGATATATTTCCAAGGTCGAAAGCTCTACATCTGCATCGTAATCGGGGTTACCCTCCGGCGCGAGATGAACCACCTGCCCATTTTCCACGCACGTAGCCAAAGCTAATAGTTCGAATACGTAACCGATTCGCTCGTTCCGGTTTTCCGACTTGATGTGATCGACCGTCGTGGCGATCCAACGAGGGTTGAGTTTGCTAAGTCGCATTATTGAATCACCGAGCCAAAGCAACTCATTACTTGCTAGTGGATCGTTGCGCTTCCATAGATCGCGTACCGGGTGTGCTTTCTTACGGTTTAACCAAGACTCGCCGAAGGCAACTCGTATTGCCTGCAGGGCATCCTTGAAGTGCTGTTCAGCAAATCCCGGGTTCATGCGGCCTTCAACAAATGGCGGGCGGGGCGGGTCCACGGAGCTTTACCGTTTTAGCAGATCGCTCGGCTAAACCCCTGGGACGGCAGCAGCCACGAGCGTTCGCAGTGGCACAGGGTTCCCGGCCTCGACCAGCTGCCATTGCCGGGTGAGCGTCCCGGCCCGATGGGTAGCCTCTTCCTGGCTAATCCCCAAGCGATCCCGAGCCGCTTTACCTCGATCGTAAGTGCTTTTGCCCATAAAGAGCTTGGAGCGCTCTAATATCGCCCCTACGCTGGTGACCCCGCGTTCGGAGGGCTCGCGGCTGCGGCAATTGCCTACGGATCGCACGATCTGCCATGCCGAGAGACGTCGTTGAACTGGGGGCATCTCGGCGGCGGCGCAAGGTGGCGTCTTAAGTTTTCTCGCTGGTAAAATCATCCAGCGTCCTAAGCCACGCAATATTGCCTTCGGCACCAGCCCGTACAAGTCGGTCTTCCGGGTTGATCTTTAGCCGTTCCTCGAATTCGCGCATATACTCAATTATTCGTCCGTGATCATTAGCTTGCTGCATTCGTGTCGGATTGCGTTTGTCGGCAGCTGCTGATGCGTTTTGCCAGAGTTTTTCGCCAAGTATCTCTTTTAGTCGAGCGTCGTCCCAATCATTGAGCATTCGGTACGACTGATCTTCAAATACTCCTAAGCCGATAATGCGAAAGCACGGAGCAAACCTCGCGAGCGCCTTGTCCGCTGTGCAGAGAATTGTCAGATCAGCTTGCGGCGGGGTGCTAGCACCTAAAAATTGTTCGTGAATGGCAGCGATATTTAAGTCGTAAACCGCTCCGAGAAGTTCCCTGCGATTGAACTCCGCATACCCAGGCGCAACTTTCAAGAGCCTGCCGAACTTATTCCCGAAGAAAAAGCGCGCCAGTACATCGAGACGTGGTTGTGCTTGGATGATCACGTCACGTATAAACAAGTCAGCTTGCTTGAGTTTTTCTTCAATCGGCGTTTTGCGCGGGTTCAAAGCTAAGTCGATCATCATGAGTAGGGTGGTGTACGCGGATACCATGTCGCCCGGTAAGCCGTTGTCTTTGTGAGCCATATCGGCAAAGATCGCTTCTGCCGCTTCCCTATAAGACTCCGATCCGAACATCTCCTTAAGTTTTGGTCGGAAGGCGCGGCTTTCAACGATGGATTCCGCGGCGAGGGTAGCTTCAGTGTCAACTCCCTGGAAGCGGAGCATTGCTTCGATGGCTCTTTTTGCATCCGGACCGGTCTGAGTGATCGTCGTGCGAAGCGCAATCTCCCGTAGGTATGGCAACGGCTGCGCTTCGGCACGCCAAACCTGGCAATGTTGAATCAGGTGAAGGATCGCGCCGAGCTTGTGGGGCTCCTTGCTACCGTCAACCATGACCTCTCGTAGTCCGGTAATCATGTTGGAGTCGAGAAAGATATAGGGTCGGCGCGTGCCGGTAGAAAGTCGTCGCTCAGCCTCGTCCCAGATCATTAACCGGCCGTCCACGAATGGCGTTATATAAAATGTGTCAAACTCCGTGGCGAGCAAGACTTCGGGAGGAAATGGCGTGTTATCGGCCTTCAGCGCTCGGTCAAATAGCCAAGCATGCTTAACTGGGACGCCGCCAGAGATATCCCGCATTGTAGAGATGAAGTTGCTCATCTCTTCCGTCTTCGTATATGGCACGAGCATTTTACGTCATCTCCAACGTTGGCATTCATTTGTTCCGCGCCATGATGACCGGAGCCTTCGGTTAAGTGATCCGGCGTGCTCACAAAATCAATAAAATAAGGCCGGTTTTGGTGTCGAGTGGCGCGGGGGATTTCGCCCCCGCGCTCTCCCAGAACCGTACGTGAGACTCTCACCTCATACGGCTCCTATTACCCAGCCGCTGCCCCAAATGAGGCCCAGTGCGCGAAGAGCGCAGGCTGTCGGCCTGCAACACTCCGCACCCATCGGTACGCATTCCGTTGACGCATTAAGGATTTGTACTTGCGCATAGCCCACCGCGAAAGAATCTTATCGAAGTGTGCCATGACCGGGGCGAGCGCCGCTTTGTAGTACGCACCGTAGTAGTTGATCCAACCTCGGATGGTCGGATTCACCGTGCGAGCGATTTCTTCGAGTGTGAGATCGCTTCGGCGATGGAGCTGCCAACTGCGCATCGTCTGACGAATGGCAACGGCTGACTTCGTGCTGATTCCTGGGTTGAAGCCGAAAAAGAGTCCGCCGCCCGGCCCCTGACCTCTCTCGGCCTAAACGTATAGCCGAGAAAGTCAAACTGCACGGTCGGGTACGCTTCCTGTCGGCGGTCATCGCGGCAGTAGGCGATCTTCGTCTTCTGCGGATGCAACGTTAAGAAACAAGCGGCGAAGCGCCGCGCAATCGCGTCTTTGAGGCGTTTAGCTTGCACCTCACTACAACAATGGCAGATCGCATCATCCGCATAACGCTCGAACGGAACGCCGGGGAACTCCCGAACCATCCACAGATCAAACGCGTAGTGGAGATAGAGATTTGCCAAGATTGGGCTGACGACACCGCCTTGCGGGGTCCCTTCAGTCCGCTCGATGAGACTACTGTCCGTCAGTTGCGTGGGCGCTTTCAGCCATCTTTCGATGTACAAGAGAACCCATCCGCATGTCGTATGCCGTCGAACCGCGCGCATCAAGAGGCCGTGATCGATCGTCTCGAAAAGGCTTTGATGTCGAGATCGAGCACCCAATCGTTGCGCCAGCATCGCTGCCGTGCAACACGGAGTGCCTCTTTCGCCGACTTCCCCGGCCGATATCCATAGGAGTCTGCATGGAAATGCGGCTCCAGAATCTGCTGGAGAAAGCGGGTGACCACCATCTGTGTGATCCGATCCGCAACCGTTGGAATACCCAACGGTCGCGCTCGGCCATCACCTTTGGGGATCTCAACGCGACGTACCGGCGGCGGGAAGTAGCTGCCCGATGCTAATCGATTCCAGAGCTTGTAGAGATTCGCTGAGCGATTCTCTTCAAACTCGGCTATCGACTGACCATCAACACCAGCTGCTCCCCGGTTGGCCTTGACCCGCTTGTACGCATCCCAAACGTCGCGTTTGGAAATGCTAAACGGCTTCGCACCCTCTTTGTTGTTCATCCCGCTACCGGTTGACTTCAACGAGAATGCCGGATAACGCGACCCCTTTGCTCGAACTCACTTTCACGAGTCGTCATCACTACTACGAGCCGCTCCGCCCCTGTGCCGAGCATCGGTACGCTCCGCCTTGCGAGGTCCGCTCACTTGGCCTTCTCCCTTCACATCTCGGCGACAGGTTCTCACGTTCCGCACGAGAGCCCGATGTTCGCTCACGCTGCCTCTATACCGGATGCCGCCTGGCCAAGACATGGGTAACCGCCAGACTAATTTCGGAGACGCGCTCTCCTCCGATTTTGACATCGTCGTAAACCCGTTTTTCGATACTTCATTAGCAGTTCGCTTATGCTCGTCTTCGAACACCACACCTGGCGGATGCTTCCGCCTTTTCCTCAACGCTTACCACCAGGACTCTTAACCCCAGCAGCTTGAGGTGGTTTGGAACCAACTCCCATCAGCCGGTTCCGGAGGACCTTCCCCCATCTCTCATGCAGCATAGGCTCCTCATGCGAGGTTGCCTTTCGTGACACACTAGCGCCAACGGGAATCGAACTAAGCATAGCGGTCCTGGCCGTTCCGCCTAGCTACTGAAGAGTTCGATGGAATAACGGTTTTCGCGATGCGGCACTCCTGACCGTTCCGGCCCGATTCTACCCTTTTCTGACCCGTCAGTTACACGGGCGTTACAGGGGATACGCAAGACCGACGGCGGGAATCCGGATGAAAATCCAGCGCAGAGAGCCTCTGCTCGAGGGTTTGCGCCTTAACACGAACCCGGGGCTCAAGATGCGATCTGTGAGGCGCTCGAGATGGTAGATCCAGAAAAATACGCCCACGATTGGATGAAGAAGGGCGCCGACGGTATTGAACCTTTCGCGTCGTTCCGCGAAGCGATCGAATCGGTCAAGTGCGCTGGCTGTTGTAAAGCTCACGGCGCGAGCATTGGCCGGCGGAAACGGCAGCTCGCAAGCGACGTGGTTTCTCGAGCGCCGCTTTGGGAATGAGTACGGCCCGCGTTAGTCGGCGGTGTCCCCCACGCTGCGCCGATCCCGAATCGAAAACGACCTCAAGCTGGCCAACGCCATTCGCGCCAATCCCGTGGCGGTCAAAAAGATCCATGAGGCGCTCTTGATGGCCATTGCCGCCGGTGCAAAGCAGAATCCAAAAACTGAGGGACAGCCGACTAGAAAGCATCAGTCGTGCTCGCGGCAAGGCGCTCACTAGCCGTTACGCGTCATCTTTTTTGAAGGTCTCGCGCGTGCGCGCACGTTCGTCTCGTCGATGCCCCCTAGCAGTTCTAGGACCGTCGCCCTCAAGCGGCGCAGAGCGATGCGTACGGTGCGTACTAGCCTGTATTGTCTCGTAGAATGCGCCGGCAAGACGACCCCGCCGCAGGAGCGAAGCGCGCCGCTACGCGCGAAAATGACCCCCCCAGGACATGCCGCGAGGGATTGCTTTGTGCTGCGCCGTAGTCGCGCGCGCGGCGGAGCTCTGGAAACCCCCGCGCCGTCGGGGCTCTATGCTCGTCTCGTGAAGGCTTTTCGCGCGTGGGCGCGCGTTACAGCACCGTCCGGCGCCAAGACTCGGCCGTATCCAAACGCCCTAGGCGCCTACGGCTGGCGCCTCAAGTTCCTGAAAGCGAGAGCGATTTTGCTGCGGGAAGCGGGCAAGGCTCTCTGAATGTGCGCTTTTCCGCATGACGGGCTCTCGGAATCCAAGTCTCGACGAATGCCCAATGCGACGTTTGGTCGGCCGTCCTCCTGGGATCAGTCCGCCACCTCTAGAGCACCGGCCCCAGGAACACGAGCGTGAGCTGGATGTGCAAATCAGATGCGAAGAACGGCTCCCGGTCGGCATTTCTAGTCGAATTTGCGAACTGATTCGGGATAGTCGCCCAGGCCGCGCGTAAGGTACGCGCGTGCGCGCGCCCTGGGAACCTGGAGAAAGGCCGCACTACCTGCAGTGGTCAATTCCTGTGACGCCGCTCTCCGAGACCTAGCGGCGCCTCGACGTGCCAATGAATCGCTGACGATCACTTTTCTTGTCTAGCTCGCTAAGTTATTGGGATGTAGCCCAAGTGTCCGTAGTTCTGGGTGTCCAGAGTCCTTGAAGGGCCAGGAGCGGCCGTAAACGGCCAAAGAAGGGCCTTCCCGAACGGCCGTCGGCGCGGGCTGACCAGTGCAACGAACGGGAGTCCGGAGGCGCACCTTTTCGATGACAGCGGCGCAGCGCCATTGCCAATGACCACGCCAAAGTAGCCGCTTGCGGATTGATCGCGACCGCTCCCACGGCAAGACCGGCGCAACGCTTGTTGGAGCCAGAAGCACCACGAGCCGTTTGCATCCAGCCGCTGGTACCCATCAAGTTTTGCCAGAGCGACCGTCTTAGCGCGCCCGCTAGGGTGACGAGATCAAAAGACGAGGGCGAATCTATCGTCACATCGCGGAGGGGCAGATGCCGTCCAGTTATTCTAGGTGGCGACATCGCCTGAAGCAATGCAGCGAGAAGCGGTAGCGCCGCGTCTTAAGCGGGCATCAGCCTAGCATCGCCCGTCCATTGCGTTTTTAGATACAGAACCGCTGATGATGCGCCCCCGGCGGCTCCGTGGTGGCGATTTTTTATCGGCGTGCGGGCGCGAGCCAGGTACCAAGCACCGTGCACTTAATCGCTTTAGGGGCCAAATTGTGATCTCCCTGAACCAAATGTCGGGGGATCCATGAAGTCCACCCCACGACACGAAAGCGATTTATCCGGTGATCCAACTAGGGAACCAGCTAGCCGCTTGTCGTCCTAAATTGGCAGCGAGGATAGGAACTCGCTCATCGGCATGATTCCGCCCATCACGCAAAAAAACCGCCGGGTCTGCTCTGGATCTGCGGCGATCGCCTGCATAACGGCAGTTCGAGGCTCGTCTACCTGCAGCTTTGCCAACGTCAGCGCGGCGCGATATGAGTCGTGAAATGCAGCGTCTCGTCGAAGTCCATACTCCCGAGAAGCAGCGGTCAACGCATCGTCATCCATTAGTCGGTCGACGACGGAGTCCACCAGAAGCTCAGCACTGATAAAGGCATCGGTGATCCCGCGAGCGGTAATCGAGTCCTGACTGTGTCCCGCATCCCCAACCAGCGCCCAGCCTGGACCGCTGGCTTCTCGGAAAAAGTTTTGCTGGTCGCCGCTGCCGCGCAATGGCTCTTCCGGTTCCATTTCGAGGATTTTGTCGAAGATATCCACAGCCGTTTGAGCGATTACTGACTTATGAGCGTTCCATGGGTCAATGCGAACCGTGGCGAACCGTTCCTGATGAACGTATGTGGCCAGTATCGTCAAACTATCGTTGGTCGGGATTACTGCCAGCCAGTGACCGGGGTCTTCCACGAAGCGGAGACTGGCTCCGAGATTACGCCAGACACTGTAGTAGACGCATGACCGTGGGGAATCTCTTACCACATCGCGAGCGCCAGCGTGTTTGGCGACTGTTGACCGCATCCCATCTGCCCCAACTACGAGGCGTGCGCTAATCGCCGCAACGCTGCCGGAGCGCCTTACGGCTCTAACACCTTCAACTCGACCGTTGCGGCACAACAGTTCGACTACAGAACAACGATCCTCGAACTCAGCGCCAGCTTGCACCGCGGCGGCCACCAGAATTTGGTCGAGGATCCGACGCCGAGGTGCATACGTGCCATCACTGACCCCGAAGGCCGGCATCGCGCTTTTCAACTTAACGCCCATAATGCGGTAGTTGATTTCATTGAGCCGTGGACAACCGGATGCCACAATGGCATCCAGCAATCCCCAACGGGCCAACCGTTCAACACCAGCTTGCTGAATGTAGAGTGTTGACATCGTCTCAGATGGGAAGACGTCGCGATCCAGCAGAAGCACGCGGCAACCGCGGCGCGCGAACAGCATGGCCGTTGTAGCACCGGCGCATCGGCCACCGACAACTATGACGTCGTACATTACGTAACCTCGCCAATCCGCAACAACGACGTGATACACCCTGCAGTATCGAAACATTCACGGTGATTGCGAATCACAGGATAAGGCTGTGCGGCTCGCATTACGGCGTTCCTAACTCGTCGGCTCGCTTGTTGCCTTCAGGTAGCGGATCGATGGCCTCTACTTTCTTACGCAAGTAAAGTTAGAACCTTCGAAGCAGTGATAATTCGTGGGTCTCGCGCACGACGCTCGACGATCTTTTGAATGTTAAGCTTTACGACGGAGCGCCCACGGGGCAGCTTTCAATTCCGAAGATATTCTGAGCCTCGCGAGCCGCGTGCTGAGAAACTTGCTGGCATGGAAATTAATCGGAGTCCTTCTTGAAGATTCGCTCTAGATCTCGATCAATGCGCTGAGCCGTGCTCAAGTCAGATGCAACAATGCAATAAGGTACGCCGGAATATCGCGGATCGAATGCATTATGCAAAATAACGCCGCTTCGAGAATTCAAATCGTAAGCTAGGTTGGCTGCTCTGAGTCTGTCGATCGTGCTAGAGAACGACGGCGTGAATAAACCTCGGCGAATCCACACTCGCTCAAGGATCATCCGATCGTGACCATAGCCAGCACCGATTATTCGCTTACCAATGACATCGTAGATGTGCGTTGAACCCGTGGTACGCCCATTATACTCGGTAAAGAATACTTCATTGTTTGACGTAACGATCGCATCGGCACTGAGCCGCCCGCGATATCCGATCGCGTGAACGGCGCGGCTCAACCGCTCACCACCCTCAATAATGCTTTCCAGCGTTGATTCGCCTATGCCCTGCGCTGGCATTATCTCCGCGTCTGCAAACGGTGAGGACAGCATCTCGCCCGTTCCCGCCAGCGTTACATCGCTGTCCGATAAGTCGTACTCAGCGAAGAACGCACGACTATTGGGGTGGTAATCCTCAACTACTACTTTGGTTTGCCCTCCACTGCTGATAGCATCCCAGCGCTGTCCAACGTATTCATCGATGGTCAACGTTTGGCCGAGGACAACTAACTTACCTCCGATTGGACGAAGCGTCTCATCCATGGTTAGAATCTCGTTCCCTTGTCCGCCTGCTCCGTACTCCTGTTTCACAGCAATCGGTCGAGCTGGAGAAAGGACCGCCCTTAGCGCCTCCGCAAATGCCTCGCGACTCGAGCAGACGCTGCCCGTCGGGGTTGGCACTCCAACGCCGCTCGCAAGAGCGCGGAACATGGCCTTACTATTCACAAGGCGACCTCCGTCTTGTGATATGAATCCAGCGCCAGGAAGCTTCGATTCTACACCTAGAGCACGCGCTAACGTCGCAACCTCAACGTCCGGCCAAATCGCAAGCACTCTCTTTACCGACCGACCACCGATCTGATCCCGAAGTGCGTTGAGAAGCCTAGGCGCAGTGAGCGCCTCAGACCCAATGGTAGCGCCGCCGGACTTTCGATCCCCAGGATAATATATGGCAACATCGATTGATGCCCGCGTGACGCCGGTAAGTCCAGTCGCGTACTCAAAGAACGAAACGTCGGGCTCGCTAGGCAAAATTATTAGGTCGCCCTCCCTGGCGAACCAGATGATCCTTTGAGCGCGCCAATCTCTCCCCCGCCAGCGGTGAGACACCTCCGGGCTCCAGTCATTTCCGACTAATAGCTGCATGGATCTCCTTATTGGGGAATCGCTTCCTGTTCAACATAGCGACGGTTTCTGGGCCGTTCCAACGAGACATACGCGCGGAATTTCCGCTCGGAAGTGGTCGCCGACGCGCCGGACGCAAAACTCGCCAACTCCACCGGACCGCACGGGTAGGGAGTCCTTTGGAAATACCGACGTGGATCGCACGGCTCGCTCCAGGCGATCATAAAACGCAGCGACCGCTTCACTGACCTTCAATGCTAACTTGTCAAGTGCGTACAGCACAAAGACATAATCAAGCAGCTCTCGGCGTGCCGATTCGTAGTCCACTGCATCTAATACAAGCGGATCGTACGACTCAAAGACACACACGTCCGTAAAGCCAGCCTGCTCGAGGAGCGCGTTCACTTCGCCCCGAGTAAAATGGTCAAAACGGTGCCCCGTAGTTGTATACGTGTCAAGAATTTCGTCGTACCAGTGCGCCGTAGGTGAGCCAATCTCGAAATCTTGGACCACAATGCGTCCGCCGGGTTTTAGAACGCGAAACGTTTCGGCAATTGCGGTGGGTCGATCTAGGGGAAGAATGTGATGCGTGCCATACGCAACTATGGTAGCATCAAAGGTGTTCTCACCGAACCAGTAAAGGTCTTGGATGGGTTCGCGCACAGCCGGCAATCCTTGCTGAAGCGCATCTCGTACCATACTGGGTGAAACGTCGCTGGTCACAATAAAAGGCAAATACGGCGACCGCGTCTGTTGAATTATTCGCGTTAGTGTACCATTGCCGCCAAGAGCATCCAACACAGTCAATGCAGATGTCTCTGGACCACCTTTCGGGACCGCCAGATCATAGAGACGACCAAAGCCCTCGGCACGCACCATGAAGCGCTTGTTTTGAGCAAGTCGATAAGAGTCACCGCGCCCATGTTCCATCTTCGTTTCAAAATGAGTCGCAAGGGTTGCTAATCGTCGGTAGTCTCGTACAATTTTATCACGTATCAATTCCGGCCGCCGCAGCATCCGATACAGCAGGGGATGTCTCTCTTGACACAGCGATAGGTATTCTGAGACGCTAAGTCCCGGTAGAACCCATAAGTCATCTAACGGTGCAGGGGACTCGTCTCCTATAAGCATGCTCGATCCTCGCCAAGCGGGGTCATAGTACTGATGAGCTTATTGTTTTGGATACAGCACTCCTCTAAACAATGAGGGCGCTGCGGTCCGTCTGTTAGTTAACAACGATGAATGCATTAAGATTTGTTGTTGCGATCGAGGAGATTAGCGGATCGCTCGGGCCAGTCACGCGTCGAGTCCCAGGTGGAGCGCCCCAAGGAAGATCACATTGCTCATCGGATCGCTCGTGCGGCAGGGCCAACTGGGGCGCATCAGACGGCTGATGCAAATCGTTCTCGATGAAGTAAAAAGACGCCGAATCCCCTCGTCTAATGCGTTGCACCCGATCACCGTCTACAAATGCGAGGGTCGTGCGTGCTGTGTTACATCACGACGTGCTACGATTCTGTCCACCGCACTATGAGACGCGGTCCGATCCAACTGGCCGGTTGCACGAAACCCAAACCGCAAGTGATATGCATCGCTGGATCCGTCGAGCCGCGCCGAAAGCAAGCCCCTGATGAGCACTCGCCGGAGACTTAGCTATCGTTTAACTGGCACGATCGCTGGCAGTGAGGTGCGGTTGGCACTTGCTACGATCTGTGCGAAGTCCGCAAGCACCGGGTGCACAAAGATTTCGCGCACAGCGACCTCAACTTGAAACACGCGACGAACATGCGAAAGCACGCGGACGGCCAAGAGTGAGTGGCCGTTTAAGGCGAAGAAATCATCAAACCGGCCAACGCGTTCAACTTTGAGCAACTCACTCCAAATTGCTGCAATCGCCGCTTCCGTCTCGGTAATGGGGGGCTCATACGGCTTAGTAGAAAGGGCCGAGCTATCCGGTGCCGGCAACGCCTTGCGATCGACTTTCTCGTTTGGCGTAAGGGGCATCGTTTCGAGCGCGACATACGCAGCCGGAACCATGTATTCGGGAAGACTCGACAGCAGGTGCGCTCGAAGCGCATCGATGCTCACCTTGCCATTACCCTGTTGCGTATAATATGCAACCAAACGCTTTTCGCCGGGCACATCTTCTCGTGCCAATACGATCGTATCACGGATACCCGGATATTGCGCAAGGCGTGACTCGATCTCCCCAAGCTCGATCCGAAAGCCACGAATCTTCACTTGGAAGTCGTTACGGCCTAAGAACTCAATGTTGCCGTCGGGCAGATAACGCGCGAGATCCCCCGTGCGATACATCACCGCGCCATCGCGCGTGCTGAAAGGATCCGGAACGAAACGTTCTGCTGTCAGGTCAGGGCGGTTAACGTAGCCAATCGCTAAACGATCGCCAGCCATATATAGTTCGCCGGTGACCCCTATGGGAACAGGGTTTAGACCCGAATCTAGGATGTAGATCGAAGTATTTGCAATGGGGCGCCCCACGGGGGTCACAGGGCGTTCTTTGCCGCAGTCGAAGAAGGTTACGGACGTCTCGGTTTGACCGTACCAGTTCGAAAGCCGCGCGTTGGACAGAGCCTTGAATCTGCGTACGACATCGCCATTAAGTGCCTCACCGGCCACGATAACGTAGCGTAATGACTCCACTTGACTTGGGCTAGATTCCTCAGCGAACACGCTCAACATCGACGGCACGAAGAACGCAACAGTGACCTTGTTCGTCGCTATATAATCTGAAAGATAGGGCGCGTCAGCCTGCCGCTGCGGCTCGACAATATCTAGACACGCTCCGGTAAGAAGCGGCCAGAATAACTCCCACACAGAAATGTCAAAGGACAGCGGCGTTTTGTGCATCACGCGATCGCCTGTACTAAGTGGGTACTCCTCGATTGTCCATTGCAAGCGGTTACAAATGGCGTAATGTGAAAGTAGCACACCCTTGGGCTTACCCGTCGACCCGGACGTGTATAGTACACAGGCCGGGTACGACGTGCCGACGACCAAATCGAGCGGTTGCTGTATGATGTCGTCCGAAACGTTGAGAACTTCCTCGATTCTAATCGTACTGCCCCCGTAAGTCGACACGGGGAGCGGCGGCACTGATCCTTGCGTAAGTACGACAGGCGCCTTACTCTCGGCGAGCACGAATGCAAGCCGTTCAGCGGGATATGTCGGATCCAGCGGCAGATAATAGCCACCGGCCTTAAGAGCCGCAAGCATTGCGATAATCAACTCAAGAGATCGCTCAAAGTAAATCCCAACTGCAATGCCAGGACCAACTCCAAGACTGCGGAGCCGATGCGCGACCCTGTTTGCTCGTACATCAAGGTCCGAATACGTAAGGCGTTCACGTCCAAAGACGACCGCAACCGCATCGGGTGTCTTGGCAACCTGTTCCTCAAACAGCTCATGGATGCAACGATCTGGATATGCAACTTCCGTATCGTTCCACTCCACCAGCATACGATGCCGTTCGCTTTCTGAAAGCAACGGTAACCGATCGACAGCACGTTGGTCGTCCGCTGCCACCTCGGTCAGCAACTTGCGAAAGCACGCAACGTGCCGTTCAATCGTGCTAGCGTCAAAAAGCGCTGCGGCATACTCAAGAGTGCCAACAATGCGATTATCAATCTCCGCTAGACTGAGAAATAGATGAATTTCGCACTGTCGCATGCCCCCTCCAAACTGGATAAGCAACACTCCCGGCAACTCGAATGCATATCGCTCAACGTTTTGCCATGCAAACATTACCTGAAAGAGCGGTGAGTGCGCAAGGCTACGCGGCGGATTGACGACCTCCACCACTTGCTCGAAGGGGATGTTCCGATGTTCTTGTGCAGCCAGTACCTGCGCCTTTACGCGAGCAAGCAACTCACTTACCGATGGACTACCCGAAAAATCTAAACGCAACGCCAGCGTATTGGCGAAGAACCCGATGAGGTCTTCAAACTCCGAACTGTGACGATTCGCTACCGGCG
>CAWEIR010000003.1:0-979237 GCA_963809255.1 Vulcanimicrobiota bacterium
CTCCGGTCCGGTACAGCCGATCGCCCTCAACAAAGGGACTCGCAATGAAACGCTCTTCGGTCAGCTCCGGGCGATTCCAATAGCCGCGGGCAACTTGCACCCCTCCGATATGTAATTCTCCCGCAACGCCAATCGGTACGGGTTCGAGTGACTTATCGAGTATGTAGAGCCGAGTATTCTTCATTGCGCGTCCGATGGGTACGAGCTCCGTACCCCCCGCAACACATGACCAGGCCGTGACAAGGACTGTCGCTTCCGTAGGGCCATACACGTTCATCAGCGTAGGATGAGGTAAACACTCAAAAAAGCGATCTACTAATGCACAAGTCAACGCCTCACCAGCACAAGCAACTAATCGGAGAGTTAAGCACGACGCCGCGTCCGGATCCGCAACGAATGCTTGCAACATTGAGGGAACAAAGCTTATTACCGTAATTTGTTTCTCTCGAATAACGCCGCTGAGGTACGCAGGGTCCTTATGTCCGCCAGGACGTGCAACGACTAGCCTCGCACCAGCGGCTAATGTTTGAAATATTTCAATCACCGATATGTCAAAGCTCAGAGGGGTTTTCTGTAGCACACTATCGGATGCTTGAAGTCCAAAAAGATCTCGCACCCAAACAACAAGGTTACACACGCTGCGATGCTCAACCATCACACCTTTGGCATGCCCAGTTGAGCCCGACGTGTAGGTAATGTATGCCAAATGATGACTGCTCAAGCCGGGACACGGGAGGAGCTCGGGCGATAATCCGCTCCATAACCCAGCATCTGCTTTTACATCGATCGATGGGATTTGCAGTTGGCCCATCACCTGTTTAAGTGGCCCCGAAAGTGACGCGTCCATGAGTACCGCTGCAGCGGTGCTGTCCTCCAGCATAAAGCGAAGGCGATCTACGGGATACTCCGGATCCATCGGAACGTAAGCACCACCTGCTTTAAGCACGGCGAGCAGTCCCACGACCATTTCCGGACTCCGCTCTATGCAGATGCCCACTCGTGATTCGGGCGCTATGCCAAGCTTAAGTAGATAATTTGCAAGGCGGTTGGCCCGGCAGTTAAGCTCCGCAAAACTTATCTCTTCACCTTCAAATGTGAGCGCGATCGCATTAGGCGCCCTCGCAACCTGCTCCTCGAACAACTCGTGAATGCGACGATCTGGATATGCAACTTCCGTATCGTTCCATTCGACCAACATGCGATGCCGGTCACCGTCCGAAAGCAGCGGCAGGCTATCGATGGTGCGGTGGTCGTCCGCCACCATCTGCGCCAGTAACGTCCGGAAATACCCGAAGTATCGCTCAACCGTGGCACCATCAAACAGCGCCGTCGCATACTTAAGGGTGCCAACGAGACGGTTGTTCACCTCGCTTAGGTTTAGGACTAAGTCAAATTTTACGGTATCGACTATTTCTTGGAACTCGGCGAGCTGCACGCCTGGTAAGTCGAATGCATATCGCTCAGTGTTGTGCCAAGCAAACATTACCTGGAAGAGAGCTGAATGGGCAAGACTCCGTGGCGGATTGATGACTTCGACCACGCGATCGAATGGCAGGTCTTGATGTTCTTGTGCAGCGAGCGCCTGCGTCTTTATGCGAGCAAGCAGCTCACTAACCGACGGACTACCGGAAAAATCCAAACGCAATGCGAGCGTATTGACGAAGAACCCGATGAGTTCTTCGAGCTCTGAGCTGTGACGATTGGCAACCGGCGTGCCAATGACTAAATCGCTTTGTCCAGACAATCGTGAAAGGAGCGCACCCCAAGCCGCCAACAGCGTCATGAATAGCGTCATCCCATGCCGCCGACTCAACGCATTCAGTTGGACCGTTAGTTCCTCACCCAACTCTATTGGAACGTATGCGCCGTGATAGTCTTGCTCCGCCGGACGAGGCCGATCTGTGGGCAACTCCAAGAGCGTCGGTGCTCCAGCAAGCGTACTCCGCCAATAGTCTGCCTTCGCCTCGAGAACATCCCCGACGAGCCACTGCCGCTCCCAGGCTGCATAGTCGGCGTACTGTATCCGTAGGGGCGGTAGCGGGTTTTCTTTGCCCAAATGATACGCTTCATACAGCGTTCGCAGTTCACGCGTCAGCACCCCGATCGACCATCCATCGGAAACAATGTGATGCATCGTGATGAGCAGCACATGCTCTTGGTCGCTAAGAGCAATCAGCCGGCCACGAATCAGCGGCCCTTTTTCCATATCAAACGCAGCGTCCGCTTCTTCCCGTATTAACAAATCGAGCTTCGTCGCCGCATCGGCCTGTTCACCCAAGTCATGCTCGATGAGTAAGAATCCCGAATCCTCTGGGCCGATGCGCTGCAGCAGTTCACCGTCTACAAATGTAAGGGTGGTGCGTAACGCCTCGTGCCGCGCAACAATTCTATCCAACGCACGAGACAGCGCTAAACGATCTAACTGTCCCGTAGCACGGAGTGCAACAGGTAAATGATAAGCCCGGCTGGCGCCATCGAGTTGCGCCAGCATCCATAACCGCTGCTGGGCGAACGATGCCAGCAGCTTAGCCATCGCGCTTCACCCTAACGATCGCCGCTAGCGAGCTGCGGTTAGCCATAGCCACGATCTGTGCGAAGTCCGCAAGCACCGGGTGCACAAAGATTTCGCGCACAGCAGGTCGACCTTAGCGTGAAGGTAGCGGCGCTTATCTCCTCACCTTCAAATGTGAGCGCGATCGCATAAGGCGTCCTCGCAACCTGCTCCTCGAACAACTCGTGAATGCGACGATCTGGATATGCAACTTCCGTATCGTTCCATTCGAACAACATGCGATGCCGGTCACCGTCCGAAAGCAGCGGCAGGCTATCGATGGCGCGGTGGTCGTCCGCCACCATCTGCGCCAGTAACGTCCGGAAATACCCGAAGTATCGCTCAACCGTGGCACCATCCAACAGCGCCGTCGCATACTTAAGGGTGCCAACGAGACGGTTGTTCACCTCGCTCCGCCGGACGAGGCCGATCTGTGGGCAACTCCAAGAGCGTCGGTGCTCCAGCAAGCGTACTTCGCCAATAGTCTGCCTTCCCTGGAGAACATCACCGACGAGGCACTGCACACCCACAAACGTTACATCCTCTTTAAAGAATTTTGATGCCGCAAAGACCGCATCATCGCGCGCCAAGCGCTCGAGATCGACGCGATCACCACAATGTACCTACGGCTACTCGGTCTGAATGTAAGATCCGGACATCGAGACGAGAATCCGTCGACTACCCTTGTATGCCGTGCGACCGTGCGCCACGAGGAGGTTATCGAGTAAGAGTGCGTCACCGACCTTCCATTTGACCAGAACCTGTTCCCCGTTCATGGCTTCACGCACGATGTGAAATAGCTCGTCAGGGATCGCCGCTCCGTCGCCAAATGTTACATAGTGGGGCATGCGCTCCATGTCGTCGCTATATAGCTCGGCCAGAGCTTCAGCAACGTCGGGCGGCGTTTGCGCGAACGGATGAAACAGGTCCGCCTGGTTAAACCACACTCTCTCCCCCGTAATCGGGTGAACCGCGGTAGCGCGGCCGCGCTGCACGATGCTCGCACTGCCGTCAGGCTGCCATTTTAGTTCTGCACCGGACAACTTGCAGTACAGTTCAACGTCGTCTCTATCATTGGTCTCGAAGCTCTCCTGCCAGGAACGCCCCACGCCTTTTGAGTCATGCATATTTCTGATATAGCGAATACCACGCCGGTCGAACTCTTCCACCATCGTTCTATCCAGCCGCGAAAGGATCTTTCTGCTGTCGGCCACCACTGTCTCGCCGCCTTCGTCAGGTGGCTTCACGCAAATGAACAATAACATCGCGGGAGGATTTGACGAGTATGATAATTCGTTGTGGAGCGAGATCTCAAACTCCGACGGAAAGTCGGTGGACGTGTATAACCCTTCGGCCAGGCGTGAGCGCGGCGAATCTCCTCCAACATACGGCATTAGGCGGCTTAGCACTCTATCGGACACTTTTAGGGCGTCCGATTCAGATAACGGCACTAGACCCTCGAGTAACACCGCACCTGAGGATAAGCAAATATCGCGGAATTGAGCTTTATTGCGCGCGACCCAATTTAGTTGATCAACGAGAGCGCCGCCGGGAACCGTCACTCTAGTCGGCAGCGGCCGCATAGAACTTGCTACAATGTCTCTCGGCGTGATCATTGCCTTTCGTACTCTCCTCCGCATCTGGTTTCTCGGCATCTTTAGCAGTTACGTGAGAGCCCTCGCGCTGCGGCGACCTTCTTTCCTCGGCCCCGTGGTGCCTGCGACGTTTTCCGATTGTTCAACTAGCCGGACTGCCATACTTGCGACGTCGGCACAAAACCTTAAGGTCAGGATTCCCCATATGTGAGCCTCCTGTTCCAGTCGATTCCGGTGGTTTACCGAGTCCTCGGCCAGCCGAACCGTCGGTCCGGCCCAGAGGCGACGCTCGCGCCAGTCCGGCACGCGCGAACAAGCCTGCTGCATGCTCGTAAGGGCGCAAATCTCCCGTCGTTCCGGTGTACGCGGGTGCCGCGTCGTTCAGGTTAGCGTCACCACCGGCGGCGAGCGCAAAGCAGCGATTCTCTCCGCGATCGCTGCGAACAACTGTCGTGGGATCGCTACCTGCGCCATCTGAAAGGCGAGTAGCGGCGGTGGCTGATGACCTTGCGCCGATCTTGACTAGCTTTTCGCAAAGCGTTATTAGCGAACGCTCGGCCGATTGGTCCTGGGATCCCCAGAAGGTTCGAAGAAAGTTCCCGAGATTGTACGCCAACGGGTGAAGTTGGTGTGAACGGCGTTCGCGTTGAACGAGCGACAAGATACGCGCGTCTACTGGATCGCAGGTTTCCCTTCTTTGATCCATTGTTCGCACGTCCCGTGCCTGTTGTAAAACGCGACGATCTTCTTCGACCAATCACGCAAGTTGGTGAAAATGCATCCAAGGCGCGGGAACAGCTCTCCGAGGTGTCACTCCATTTTTGGCTACAAAGCGGCGCGGAGACGACCAACTCGCCGCCTTGTAGCGAAAGCTCTTGTAAAACCGCTGCACGTGGTGCGCCGGCCGCCCGACCGGTCGTTTGAGATCACTGATTCGCGCGTTGAGAATCTGATTTGCGAGAAGGCGGATCGCGTACTTAATCACTTTGGATTCCAAGAACGCGTTCATATACGGCTGAGTGAGCCGGCATCGTCTCGAAAGGCGCTACTTTCAATCGTTCCTTGGTAGCCGCTCGACGACCGCTTGAGCACCGCTTCCCTACCATCGGCACTATGCACGTTGCCGAGTCAGTGCGCATCGTTCGAGATCTCCGAATTGGTTAAACACGAAGGGCGGATGGTAACAGGTGCAGCCGAAGTGCGCGTTCCCACATGCTGCTCTCTTGATCGCCATGCATCGGGCTTATGCTCGAATCCATATCGAGCGCGACCCCTTTGCGTGAATGGCGCTTCGCGATCTGGTCGATCCAATGACCGGGAAGATAGCTCACAGTTGCGATGTTTTCAGGCCTTGCCAGCCAGTTCGTCTCGAAACGCCCCATCTGACTCGGCGACGCGCCCAAACCTTTCGCTGCTTTGACATCGATAATCCAACGTATGGCGCGGTCACGACGTAGGTGCAGTGCACCGTTCATATCCCGCAAGTCTGCCGAATACGGATTGACGGAGCATGCCCACGGGGCTTGCCGACCGTTCTTCCCCGTGCGCACATCGACGAGAAGTTCACTGGCCGCTGGAGACAATCCAACTACATCACCGAGTTCGCGATTCGCGAGCAGTCCGGCTTCGGATGTCATGAGCGATCCGCGAAACTGAAGCATCACACGACTGTCGAAATCGAGTCTGAGAATACTAGCCTGATCTTCGCGCGTCACGTTCGTTACTTTGGCATTGCATCATTGGCACAAATCACCCGAGATTATAGCACAAAACGCTTCGAATCCGACTCGATTTCACCAAATTCATCCGGTGAATGGCGGCTGATTTCGGTTAGCAGAAAACAAACGTCGTCTGCCATTATTCTGAAATCTTCTTCATGGTTGTTCGCAATACCAGCCACAGTGGTAAACGGCTAGCCACTCAAGGCATTCTTAAGAAGAATACAACAAACGGCCACACGTCAACGTAATGGACACGCTGAGGTACCCTTCGGCTCATTCAAATCGACCTAACAAAGTCGCCGAGACGCTTCACACCGATTTCCATTTGCTCTGCGGTTAAATAGCTACATGATAGTCGTATCTCACGGTCGCCAGTACTATCGAGATAAAAATCGGCCATGGGAGTCCATAGCACGCCAAACATCGACGCGCAATACTCAAGAAGATCACGATCGGCTCGTATAGGCAGTCCCATCCGAACGAAAAATCCCCCGGTTGGCCTCGTCCAACTGACACCAGTAACGTTTGAAACTTCTTGCTCAAGCAGTGCTAACAAATGTTTTAGATTCTCTTGGTAGAGTTTGCACGCTTCTTTACCGAGAGATGCAAGGGAGATATCGTTCTCTAACAGCATCCCAGCCACTATCCCCTGCGAGATCGGGGACGTGTTCACAGAGATCATGCTCTTCGCTGAGGCGAGCATTTCCGCAAGCAAAAGCGATGCACCACACTCCATCTCAACAGGCTGATCAGCGACGGCAAAGCCGACGCGCGCCCCTGGTATACAGACTTTAGCAAATGTGCCAATCATCACTACCCTGTGGGATCGATCGAGGACCTTCAAAGGCGGAAGCTCCGACCCGGGGATAGCGGTAAAGCCATATGCGATGTCTTCAAGGATGATGAGCTCCTCTGCCTCAGCAACCTCTAATAGCCTTCTACGAGTCGTGAGGCTCATAACTGTGCCAGACGGATTGGCAAAATCGGGAGCCACATATAAAGCCTTAATTCGTGTTCCTTGCGCGCGCGAAACGCCAATTGCCTCGGAAAGACCACGGAAATCGACCGCTTCGCATTCTTCCCGGAGGGCAATAATCGGGATGTTTAGCAGGTTCGCAGCGCCCAATACACCGACGTAGCAGGGCGTAACCACTGCGAGAGTGTCTGTTTGGGACGCGAACAAGACGCGAAGTGCAAGAAACAAGGCTTCCTGCGCTCCTACCGTGATGATGATGCCTCTTTCCGGCACATCTAGCCCGTAATCTGTACGAAGGGCACGTTTGACAAGACTATTGATTAGACCACGGCTGGGGCCGTACTCCTTCAAGACCCGCTGTGATTCATCCTCAGACAGTCCGTGTGCGGTCCGTAGATATTTGAGATAAACGTCAATGTAATAAGTTACATTGAAGGAGGCGCTCAATATCGGATTGGGAGCACCAGGGGCGAATGAGATTGCGGTTGGATAACGACTCATGATCTCGTTGAGGAGATTCATGGAATCCAAGATCGGAGCACTTAAGGATGTATGGATATCGTTACGACGTAACATCGGCAATTGTTTTCCGCCGCGAAACAGCCCAATGGTCTTCAGGCTTTGACGTTACATTTCGACTAAGTGCTCGCCTAGCCTGCGTTACCGCGAATTCGGCTATGTAAGCGCGAAAATCATCTATGGGCTCTTCAGCCAAGTTTAGCATGGCGCGATTTGCGCCCACAGCTGGCAACTTCAAAAGCGCTACGGCCGACTCAATCGACTCTTCCAGGCCGTCACGGGCGCACACCTCATTGAAGAGTAGCCGTGACTCACTGTCACTCGTCTGTATTTTCGCGCCAGTCAGCACAACCTCACGCGCTAATCGACTACCAAAATAGCGAGTGATTCTAAGATTGGCAGCCCCTGGAACAATGCCTTCGTTTGCTGCGGGAAGGCTACAATACGCACCTTCTTCGGCTATTACATAATCTAAAGAAAACAGGAGTTGCATACCGCCGCCTATTGCAAACGTTTCGACGACGCCGACCCAAGGCTTGTCACAGAAACGATCCTGCCCTGCTGCTTCAGCTCTCACAAGAACACCGCGACGTAGTTTGTTCATTAGGCCGAGTTCCCGAGTCAAAAAAAAGTCGACTAGCGAAAGCTGTCCAGCACGCAGTGCGCGCAAATCGATGCCAGCGCAAAATACGCGCCTGCCAAGGTACTTGTAGTGGCTCATTTGGCCGCCGCGAAGCACGCCGACCCGAACCTCGTCATCAAGAAGCACAAGGTCCACGGCTAGTTCAAGGTCGCGAAGGAGCTGAAGGTTTTCAGCGTTTAAAACTCCCGGGCGGTTAAGAGTCACGCAAGCGGCATCTCCCTGACGCTGAATAAGGACCGATTCAAGCTCAACAAATCCGTCCTTGCGAAAATCATCAAGCAACTCGAGCGCGCCCTCCGTAGGCCTTAACATCGTGTCGATCAAATGCTTTCCTATGGAAGGGATAGACAGAAACCCGCGGATGATGATGCCAAGGTCAACATCCCATCCTTCCTTATCTTCCTGACGTCTCTCCCGCTCTGCGATAAGAAGCTGCGGATTCGGAGTAAGACCGCCAAACTGCTGTCCTGCAATGCCGATCAGTTCATCGATCCGCATCGGTCGTGTACGCATAGCCGTCAGGCGATCGTAAACCGCCTCCGCATGTAAATTGATGAAACTTACACGAAGATCGCGTGCTGTCTCATGCAACGCTTCCGCATCCTGCGTCTCCCGTACATCGCGATCCCGTCTCGCAGGCATCAACGAGAGTGATGCCTCCATCTTAGCCATTGCCGACTTCAAGAGAGCGCCGTCTAGATCAAGTACTCCAGTAAACAAAGGCGTGCACTCCAGTTTTAAGGAACATTCGCATCATCTAAGTGGTTCGTGTTCTGATATTTCGTCTTGTCGGAAAGCGTTCGTAAGACGCCGCAATTCGCGGTCAGCGGCCGCCAGATGCGCACCCAAAGCATCCTCGAAGGGCGTTGATATTGCCTCTAGCAATAGCCTGCGCCGTATTCCAACTTCGCTCGCAGGCTGTCGCTCGATTTTGGGCAGCAGGCCCGCGAGCGCGTCAGCAAGGTCAAGGGCAATTTCATCGACTAGGCCAACTTCGAGGCATTGCTCGGCTTTGAGACTGCGCCCCCATAGAACGATTTGCCGTGCTCGCGCGATTCCCACCTGATGTACCAGCCGGTAGATACTCATGCCTGGCCAAAATTGCCCTAAATTCACGGGTAACTCTAGGCAAAAGCCCTTATCGACGACTCGGTAATCGCTGATCAAAAGAAAGTCTGTCGCTGGTCCGCTACAATCACCGCTAGCGGCCGTTACAATGATAGCCGACAGACGCTCGAACCGGCGCACGGCTCGCTCCCAGCGGCTCGCATGTTGAATGTCGATGGGACCTGGCCACGGCTTAGCTGAGCAGTGATCTGGACGGATAATGACGATCCCGGCATTAAGACTACGGTCTTCAACGCTCCTGCAAAATGTATCGACTCTTTGAGTCAACTCGTCTAAGGTCGTCGTACCCGCAAGCTCGATTTCAACTGCAGTTTGTTCCGCAACGTTCGATTTGTCGGGCGGATCGATTAGCCGTCCATCTCCCGAAGTGCCATCTACCATTTTATCAGTGCCGTTTCGATCGTTGAGCCAGGACCCATTGTCATCATCAACCCGTAGTCATCTGGTTTAGAAAGATCTTCCTCTGACAACCTTTCATATGAAAACAGGAACGAACCACTCGACAAGTTTCCATAATCTCTAAGAACGGTGAGCGTGTGGCGAACGTCAAACCGCGTAAGTCCCAAATTTACTCTCGTTGCATCAATGACCTTCTTGCCGCCAGAGTGGATCAACCAATGCCGTATGTCGCAGCGCCGAAGGCCGGCGCCATCGAGCAGGCGATCAACGACTTCCTCCGCATGCAAGCCCACGACATACGGCACAGTCGCGTCAAGCGAAAAACTGAACTTGCCAAGGTCCTCGCGCCAATCCACGCGCATGGCGTTGATCGCTTCCGGAATCATGCAACTCGCGAATCCAAGAAGCCGCGGTCCTATCGTCTGCTTCGCGCCGTCTGCGATAAGTGATATAGCCGCCGCCCCATCACCGAACAAACTGTTTACAACAGCCGTTTTAAGAGTCGATTCGTTGATGTACATGGCTGAACAGATCTCGATGCAAACCATCACGGCCAGCTGACCCGGATGTACACTTGACCAAGCCGCAACGGACCCAAGTGCATTGAGGCCAGCGTTGCAGCCCATGCCCACAACGTCGACCCTTGAACAGGTAACAGGAATATCAAGGCGTTTTATCAAGAGCGCCGTCAACCCGGGAATTAGAAAGCCTGTCGAGGACACGCAGCATAGGTGTTGCACATCGGCGATCGATGCACCAGTGCGCCCAAGGCAAATCTCAATTGCGCGTGCACCGATCTCGCAACCTAGCACTTCATGCTTTTCAAGGAGCTGCTTCTGCGATTCATTACGGAGACCATTTACGTCGCGCCTGGGAAGGGCTAGGTGGCGTCGTTCGATGCCTCCATTTAGGAAGACTGACTGTATGCGGCGATCGGCTATGTCAAAAGCATTTAAAATTTCTTCCTGGGTGTAGCTATCGCGAGGCGTAGCAGTACCAACACCTGCGATGCGAGGACGTGTGGCGATAAAGCAGAGTTCTGTACCGGCCGACGCAGACTTCGGAACTTCCAAATCGCGCGCCACATGCCCTCCAGCATATTCACTCGCGTGTGAGACGACAGTAAGCACGTTGTGTTAGGCATGTCGCTACGTCCTTCCTTGTGAGGCTGCGACAGATCACCATCTCGCTCACCTACAGGAAATTATGCTCAAGACCGTGGGGTGGTTGTCGTGCGACGCCAGGTGGGGTGCTTGTAGTGCGACGGCAGACTGAGACAACAAGTTAAGCGGCGTTCTCCCAAAGAAAGGGTAATCCATGTCATCTTGGAGCCGTCGAATGTTCGACAAAGAGTTCAAGCTCGGCACTCTCGCCGAGATCGACGGCGGCGCGACGGTCGCACAGGATTGCCGCCGGCAGAGTTCGAGGCGGCGTACCTGGGAGCGACTTGCGATCTCAACCCAAGCTTAACTTTGTCTCCCTTGAGGGTCGCTTGTATTAGCGAGCACGTGTGATTCCTAGTCGGTGTTCTCGCTACAAGCCAGAAGGATGGCTTTGCCGACGTCGAACGTGGCCAAAAATCCGTCGATGGTGGTGCAAAGATTTATGGAGCGTTCTGTAGTCTTATACGAAAAGCGAGATCGCGTTGCATATGTGACTTTGAATAGGCCTCACGTGCTTAACGCGCTGAACGATCGGATGCACGTGGAGTTCGCGGAGATCTGGGATGACATAGAGTCAGACGAAGAGGTGCTTGTTAGTGTCATTACTGGCGCCGGGAACCGCGCATTCTCTGTCGGACAAGATCTAAAGGAGTTAGCACAGCGGCACCACACCTGCGCCACTGGAACACCTTCGACCTTTGGCAGCGTAGGCAAACCCGGATACCCGCGTCTCACAGAACGTTTCAAGATGTCAAAGCCGCTCATTGCGCGAGTGCACGGTCTCGCATTAGGCGGTGGATTTGAACTCGCATTGGCGTGCGACATCGTCGTGGCTTCTAATTTGGCCCAATTTGCGCTGCCAGAGGCCAAGCTCGGCCTCATACCCGGCGCGGGCGGCGTCTTCCGATTACTGCGACAGATTCCCAGTAGAGCTGCTATGGGATACTTACTCACGGGAAGGTGCATGACCGCCACCCGAGCGTATGAAGTTGGATTGGTCAACGAAGTAGTTCCTATCGAGATTCTGGACGAAACGGTGGACGCTTGGGTAACTGATATACTTCGTTGTGCGCCCCTATCGGTTAAGGCCATTAAAGAGGCAGCTCTGAACTCCGATGGTTTCACTCTGGAAGAGGCATTTTCGCAGCGATACCAATGGGAGGACGCACGAATGAGTAGCGCAGATGCCCGCGAAGGTGTACTTGCATTTGTAGAGAAGCGCACGCCGCAATGGCTAGGTCACTGACAGCCCGCCATCGCCCTAACCGGCATACCTTAAAGGCTCGCGTGATAGATGGTGCGGTTTCGTTTAGCGGCTATCAACCGTCATGGCACGTACCGTCTGATTACTAGAGTGAGAAATGGATAGGTATCGCAACGACAACGTTTATGAGCGCTTTCAGCTCATTGTTAACGGACCGGCTCTCTTTAACGCAATCGTAGCCGGCATTGACCTCGGGGTTTTTGGTTTCCTTTCGCAACACAATGGCGCGACATTTGGCGAGTTGGTGGAACACACAGGGCTTGGCGCCCATCAGCTGCGGGTTCTAATGTTCGCGCTCTGCGTGACAACCCTCATCTTAAAGGAAGACGGCAAGTACCGCAATACAGCTCTTGCCGAGGACTTCTTGGCGTCAGATAACGAGGACAGTTGGAGCCATATTCTCGTCGGGTGGCACCGCGTCTATTATCCGGCATTTGCCGAAACGCCGGAAGCTTTGCGCCGCGGAACTAATACCGCGCTCGGTGCTTATCCCGGCTTGGGTCGAACGCTTTATGAGCGATTGTCGCAAAACCCGGACCTTCAACGACTCTTCTACAACGCCATGGCGGCCTTCACCCTAAGGTCACTTCCTGGCCTACTGGATCAAGCCGATCTTTCTACCGTAAGTCGCCTTTTGGACATAGGTGGTGGGGATGGATGTACAGCGCGGGCAATCGCACGTCGATTCCCAGGCATTGAAGTAACGATTTTCGATTTGCCGTCAGTTGCAACGCTCGCCAGCCAGTCATTGTCCCCGAGCGAAGAAGAGAACGTCAAGGTGTGCGCGGGCGACTTTTTACGAGATCCCTTCCCGCAAGGTGTCGATGCGGTCCTGTTTAGCCATGTACTTGAGGTCTTTAACGAAGAGGATATCTGCGGACTGCTCCGTCGAGCCTATGACTCGCTTTGTTCGGGTGGCCGGATCCTAATTTATGGATTCAATGCCTCCAGAGACGAAACATCTGGTCCACTTGGCGCGCGATTGACCCTATATCTAAACGTACTTGCCACTGGACATGGGATGTCTTATCCTGCAGCAGATTATGAGAGGTGGTTGCGGCACGCCGGTTTTAAGAACGTTAAAACAAAGTCCGCACTCCCATATGAACACGGCCTAACTGTAGGTTATAAATAGTCATCTTGCATTTGATCTACAGTGTTACCATGGCGGCCGTCAAAACGGGACTCGCGTAGACAACACGCCTGCCTGAGAGAGAGGCTACGACATTGAAACTGAACAGCTACGACGAATGGACGCCGCTTCGTGAAATTGTTGTAGGCTCCGCCCGCAATTACACTTCTCATGAACGCGAGATTTCCTTCAATTTGTTTTTTCACGAAAATCTTCGGCAACGATCCGAATGGTACTATCCACGCGCGCACGCAGTCGAACGCCCGCGCCGTGAAAGTCACTGTATCAAACAGAAATACGTTGAAGAACTAAATGAGGATGTTGAGGGAATCGCCGCCGTCCTTCGAGAGTTTGGGGTGAAAGTGTTACGCCCCCTCGATTTGGATCTCTCGACGACGCAAATCCAAACGCTTCCATGGTCTGCGACTGTTATTCCACCGCTTAATCTTCGAGATATCACGCTTATCGCTGGCGACGAAATCATTGAGACCTCGCCGATGCTTCGGTCTCGTTACTTCGAAAGCCAATTTTTAACACCAGTGTTTGCTGGATATTTTCGAGAAGGTGCGCGTTGGACCGTGATGCCTCGCCCCTTGATGACGGATGCATCGTTTGACCCCTCTTATGCGAAAAGCACTGCGGGCGGCCCAATGGAGCTAATCAATGATCCGAAACCGTCGCCATATGATGTTGGATTTGAAATCATGTTAGACGGCGCACAATGCCTTCGGCTCGGCCGGGATATTGTGGTCAACATTTCGACTGCTAATCACGCGATGGCTTGCGACTGGCTTGAACGCCATCTAGCCGGACGCTTTAGAATCCATCGTGTCCATAGATTGAGCGATAGTCACATCGACAGTATGGTTCTGGCACTCAGGCCCGGTACACTGTTGGTCCGTTCCGAAAAGGTCGCGGATTATCTACCGGAACCGTTGCGAAAATGGGACCGGATCGTAGCCCCAGAACCGGTTGAAGATAACTTTCCTCGTTACGAAGACGATGATTTGGTCCTGACCAGTTTCTACATCGACCTCAACGTCTTGTCTATTGATCCAAACACCATCCTTGTGAACGAGGCGTGTCCAGACATGATTCGAACCCTAGAGCAGAACGGCTTCGATGTTGTGCCGGTCCGACATCGTCACCGTCGCCTTTTCGGCGGTGGATTTCATTGCTTTACCCTGGACATGGTTCGGGATGGCGGTCCGGAAGACTATCTAAGCTGATCTCTCGTGGCGGGTGTCCTGCCGTAATCGGCTGCACTTGGGACTGTTAGTGTCACGCAAAGCGACCGCTCAGGTTGGAGAGGAGAGGGAGCAAAGATGGAACCACGAACGTCTGTGTTGGAACTCGAAGTGTCTTTTTGTCCAACGTAGGAGAGCCCGAACAGAATGCACTTCGATCTGTCGCTGCAAGAGCACGCTGGTTAAGAGAAATTCGTCAAGAAACATTCATTCAGATGAAGGCATTTGTAGATTGCTGTAATGACTTTAGCCGGACGGATTAGCTATGCCTAATTCGACACAATCTAAATTTGCTCGACCGGAGCCTGAAGGACAAACTCCCTCAAGTAGCGGGCTCTTTGTCGATCTACGGCCTTTAAAAATGTCACCAGATTATCGTAGGCTTTGGCTCGGCGGTGCATTGTCCGGAATAGGCAGCGGGATCACTGCCGTCGCTGTGCCGATCCAAGTCTATGATCTCACGCACTCGTCTCTAGCCGTCGGTCTTCTCGGGCTCGCAATTGGTGCGCCCATGATCCTACTTGGCCTATTTGGTGGTGCGCTGGCCGACACTATCGACCGGCGGAAGTTAGTTCTTGCAAGCAGTGGCAGTCTGATGTTCTTATCACTGATTCTTGCCCTGCAATCGCTTCTAAAATTAAACGAACTGTGGCTTCTTTACGTCCTAGTCTTTCTGCAGTCATGTATCTGGGCACTCTCCGCACCTGCTGGTAGAGCGATGGTTCCTCGTCTGGTTCCTCGGGACCAAATTGCTGCTGCTTCCGCACTCTCACAGTTGTCTTTCCAGAGCAGCCTTCTGTTAGGCCCTTTGCTAGCTGGCGCTATAGTTGCGACTGGCGGACTCCAAGCCGCTTATTTGACAGATGCTGCAACGTTCATATTTGCATTGTATGCGGTGTTCCGTCTCCCCGCAGTGCCCGCAAAGGCCGGCAGCTCTCCTCCAGGACCGCGCGCCGTAATTGAAGGGCTGCGCTTCATTCGTAAGCAGCCAGTATTAGCTACCGTGTTGCTTGTTGATCTGAACGCTATGGTGTTCGGGATGCCTCGAGCGCTGTTTCCGGCACTAGCCGCAACGCACTTTGGCGGTGGCGCAGAGACAGTTGGCGTGCTTTACGCGGCACCCGCACTCGGAGGGATCCTTGGGGCGATGCTCTCCGCTCCTCTAACAAGGGTTAGCAGGCAAGGTCTTGGAGTGCTGGTCGCGGCTGGCGTGTGGGGACTTGCAATCAGTGTGTTTGCGCTAACGAGTCACCTATGGCTAAGTGTGTTTTTGCTAGCCATTGCCGGCATCGCCGATATGGTCACGGGTGTCTTTCGTCGCACGATTTTGCAAGAGATTGCACCGGATTCACTTCGAGGAAGAGTTAACAGCGTCGGCATCGTGGTCGGAGTTGGAGCGCCAAGGCTCGGCGACCTCGAGGCTGGTGTGGTTGCTGCCTTTACTTCGCCAGTTATCAGCGCGTTCACCGGCGGTCTAGCGTGTGTAGTAGCTGTTGCGGGTCTTGGGTTAGCTTTTCCATCTTTTGCTCGATATAACGCGAGAGCAAGGGACAATTCAACAGCACCGGTAGGCGGTTGAAAATGAACCGGCCCGAGCGCCTCGATCTGTGTCGCGTGACAGCCATGATCCGCCTCTGCCGCCACCGCCCTGGCCGACAACGTACTGATAATCAATGACACCGGCATTGCCACCGCCGCCGGCGCAGCTAACTCCTGCAGGAACGATTGTAGGCAGCGTGGCCCCGTTGCCGCCGTGACCTACGAAGCGCTATAGCACTGCCGTACAACAGGGCGGACCATCCGGACCCTCAGTGCTTGCGGATTGGACTCGAAGCGAGAAACTGGAAACTCTAGGCTTCAGGGCTAGCAGCTGGCACCGCGCGAACCGCCCAGGTACGCAAGCCGGCACCCATTTCACTAAACGTAGTAACCCACGGCGAAAGAGTGGTTAGTGGATCTGGAAATAGCAGTAAGCGAGCCGCGCTAATAGCTTGCTTTGGCAGGAGGCGTCCAGGCGTTTAATGGCGCCGAGACACCGAGTGGAATCGAGCTAACTGGGGGACCTCGCCAGAGGGCGAACAGGCGTTCGCATTACGGGCCGGTGGCGTCTTGCTAGGAGCGTCGTCGCTCTGTCATTACTCAAAATGAGCTTGCCCTTACAGGGAAAGGAACCAGGCGTGCGGTCGCAAAAATACCGGGTCCTAACCTTCGAAGGGAGGATCGACTTAAGTGCAACGCTGGCAGCGGACCCATTTCAGGGGTATCGTCTTTCTTGCGTCCATCGCAGCGGGTGTATTAGCAAGTTGCGCCGCCCCTACCGATCTTTCAGCTATCACAAAGTACGCAGCAGCAACCGCGCAAAGCGCAGATACTTTCGCGGCAGTAGCCGCCGATTACGGTGAATCGTGCAAGCGCTATGTCGCCGTTTCAGAAGGGATTGTCGAAACCAGTTCTACTACGCAAAGCGCAACATTCGATACAGTTAAGCCAAGCCTACGCTCCTTCCTAATTGTCGAACAGCCGCGGCCAGGCTACACGCTGCCTCCCGACGCCCCCGTTCCAGGTAATACCGCCGCACAATCGCAACCATCATCGTCGGCGGGAACAGATCCATGCTCGGTCGCAAAGGACGTAAGTTCGTCCTGGAATCAGGCTAACGGCACTGTTTTAGATTATGTGAAGGCTCTTGGCAATTTAGCTGGCGTCAACGCCGTGCCAAGTCCCAACCCGTCGCCCTTTGTCGCTGGACTTAGCGCGGCCGGTGTTTCAAGTGCGGCGACCCAGGCGGTTTCAAGCCTGATTAGCAGTATTGCTGCGTACTTCGAAAATCAAGCGAGAGAGCGTGCCATAAATAGCTTCCTATCAACCGTTAACCCCAACATGAAGGGCGCTATCGGGGCTCTTGAAACAGTAGACGCTTCGTACACTGTGCGACTAATCGCCGAATACATTGCGGCCCGCGACGATTACAATGCGTATGCGCGAATCGCACTTTCCTCAGAATCAAACGATTCTCCAAAATGCCAACTCCTTCACACGACAACCGCCGTCAGTATGTGCTTGGCCTCCCTTTCAGCGGCGCAGAAATGCCACCTGCGGACTCCCAAAAGCTCCGCCGATATGTGCCTGGGGCGGCTAAATCAAGCGAAGTATCGACATATTCTGAACACCAAGAGCACCGTAGAAGCCTACCTCGCCGCCGTCAACGAAAAGCTTCGGGCCAGTTCGGACTATGGTTCAGCGGTCAACACGGTACTGAAAACGCACGAACAACTCTACGACGCCTCACAAAAAGGTGCTACATTCGCTGATTATATCAAGATAATCCAGACAACTGGAGCGCCGGTAATCACCGACCTCCTGGACCTAGGAAAGGCGGTTAAGTAAACCATGCCTCCTGCTACAGGCACTGCGCTTTCGATTGCGCAAGATTTCAACGCCCTGGCCCTTACAGCAAGCAATATCCTGGCAGATCCCAACCGCGTTTTGAGTAATGCTCAAACAACGACGTTGCAGAGCTCTAGTACCTCCTTAACCAACTACGCCACCGATTTTGCGGATGATGCAGCATGGTCCGCATTGGCAGCTGCTCAGCCGGACTTGGACGCAATGAAGCAGGCGACCAGCGCGGCAAATGCAAAGGCGAAAAGCCTTGCTCAGCAGGCAGCGCTGCTAAATAGTCTCCTGGCGATTCTCGGCGCCGCAATATCACTGGGCGCGGATATTGCCACTGCAAACCTCGCGGGCGCCCTCACCGATGCCACAAACCTCGCCGCCGCCTCTGTCTGAAGAAAGAAAAGTGCCCAGGACCTTAGGTATATCTTGAGGATGGCGGGACGCCCACGACGAGCGGCCCCGGTCCTATTGGCGGTGCTCGCTTCAGCAATTTTCGTTGAGCAGTCTTCTGCGACGCAGATCCCTTCGAAAGGCTCCGCCCCACCGCCGAACGTTACACAACGCCCTCAGGTAGTGCAGCCGACTGCTTCTAGCGCGAAGACTGCTGCGACGATCACGCCGGCAAATGCCTCAACTTCAAATAAGACCGCTGATCTGAGAGCAGTTCAAGTTGAGGCATCGGTAAGAAGCCTTCAAAAATCCGCTGCCGCTGATTACTGGGCAACTCAGGTTCAGCCATTCGCTGTCATCACGCCAATAGTAACGAGTGCCGCAGCTGCGATGGGGGCAGTGATTGGCGCAATTCTGGTCCTGATCGCCGGCATAGCGCTGATACCTGGACTGATTCGTGGTGTGAAGCAAGGCGGTTTCACCGTGACGTTGCCTCAAATTGGTTCGATTACGATACCTGCGGCCGTTAACCGACTCCAGTCGGGAAGTGTGCCGCCACCAGTCTCGTCAACTCTTCCGCCCGCCAACGTGCGCCAAACCGCCGATCCCAATCAGAATGTGCAAAAGGCGCAAGTTGCGCGCGCGGGACTAAAAACGCTAGGTGGTGCCGTCGCCGGGGCGCTTCCGAATGCACCAGGGCAAAAATGGGCGGCCGATGTTCAAGCCTACTACAGTTCATTTTTCCAGGTGCTCACCGCGTCTCAACTGACGCTGCTGCAAAAATGCGCGAACAGCGCGGTTACAGTAGACGAAGCGAAGCAACTTTATCAGGATGCCGCGGCATCCCGCGGCGCAGTCTCGACCTTTGAAGCCTGGATAGGTTATCCAGAACGCTATGGCATGATTGAAACAACGAAAGGGGCGACGTCCGCGATCTCCTTGACGGAACGAGGTCACGACTTTCTTGAGTGGGGCGCAGCGACCGGCCACGGATTGGACCTGTTGACCCAACAAGGTCGCTATTTTTAGCGCACGATGCTTACGCTTGAGGATCGCGCGACCGGCTACTATAAGAATCCCGATTGGGCACCATCGACTCCGGGCCTATTCGCCGTAATCATCGGCGTCAGCCGATATCCACACCTTATCGGTGGAAAATCGCCTGCAAACGAAACTTACGGCTTTGAGCAACTTGCAACCGCCGCACAAACCGCCTATAGAGTCTTTCGATGGCTGCGGGAACGATTTGAGCTTCCCGGCGTGCCGGTAGCAACGTGCAGATTATTGCTATCTCCCACGGACGGCGAAGAACGGATTGCTGCAGCCGACGAGGCGGACCCAAAGGGCAGGTCAAGGTTGGTCGATATCTCAGCGCTTCCAACGCTCAAGAACTGCGTCAAGGCCATACATTCGTGGCATGATGAGATGCTACAATTAGATGAGGCAGCCGGAAAGCAAAGTAGGTCCTTGTTTGTGTTCTGCGGTCATGGATTGCAAAGCAGCGATCGTCCGTTGCTCCTCCCATCCGACTGGCTCGGCCCGGACGAACCGAATCCAAATGATGCTATTAGTACACAGAACCTTGTTAACGGGTTATCAAAGGTTCCGGTCCGGCAACAGTGGTTTTTCTGCGACGCTTGCCGAGCCACTACGTCGGACTTAGACCAATTCAGAAATCTTAGTGGTAGGCAGATTCTGAACGAAACATTTGGAGAAAAGTACGAGCGCAGCTATCCGATCATCTATTCTAGCGCGCGAGGCATGCCAGCATTTGAGTCGAGCGCGGAAGAGTGCACGATCTTTGGCGGTTCTCTTTTGGATGGCCTTTTTGCCCGCGTTCCCGACATCGTCGAGCCTACACCCCGACCAGCGCGCATAGCATTTGGTCCGTTATTGGATTACGTCAGAAGGGAAACTCATCGCAGACTGGAGGAGCACGGCGAGCCGGGAAGCGGCGTTGTTCTAACCGGACAATACTTGTTAGACAACCCTATCGTGACCCACGTAAAGCAGAACAACGTGCCCCCAAGCGACCTTCTTTCTCGATTTCGCGGAGCCAAACCGCAAGCTAGACCGTTGGGGCGTTACCGATCGCACCGCTTTGGCTCCGAGCGCTGGACTGATTTCTTTACGCAAATGATCGTACGGGATGTTTGGGCCTCAACCGATGTACAGTCACCGACTGCTCTCGATGTGTTGCGCAGTGACGATGAAGAGTCGGACGCGGAAGAGACGAAGTCCTTTAATTATGAGATGGCTGTTTCGCTGCAACGTAGCGAGTCGCCTCGCTGCATTCAGCTGACTGACAGGCGGTGGGGCGGCCGTGGCGAGGACTCAAGTTTCCTGTTTTACGTTCCCCCGGGTGTTGACTCACTTCACCTTACTGCAGCGGTGTCGCATGTATCAGGAGTCCGTGAGCTCGACGTCTTCTACGGTAATAATGCCTTGTTTCCAGGCAATGCAGTAACGTTAGAACGCAACGACGTAAGCTCGTTATACAGAATGTATCGTACGGCGGAGCCGATCGATGCTGCGAGAGTGTTGGCATCCCGCGAAAGCGAGTTAGTTTGGGCCTTTAAAGACAAGCGCGTCGATCCTTTCGTCGCGTTAGAGGCTGCGCTAATGCTCTTGCGTTCGGGACGATTCAGGGCTTTGTACGGACTCGGCCAAAGACGACGTTATCGGCCGTTCGATGATTGGTTAGTGAATCTCGCCGAATGGTTCCCGCAAATGGGTTCAGACGCGTGCGTCCTGGTAGCGCAACGGCTTGTCGCAGACCCGAGCGGCATGCGGTTTGAGGACGCGGGAATCGATCAGAGCATTGCCGCAATCCGTGAACGGAGTTTGCCCTACACTTCAGAAGCGCTCAACTATTTGCACGGGCTTGGAAGTATACCGGTCGACTTGTATCCTGACCGTCTTAGCAGCCTCACACGTTTTTTTGGGGAACATAGGTCTGCCGTGGAACTGTTGGTGCGTCGTTCATTCGAGACGCGCGGGCTATTTGCCGTCTATCGAGCGGACGACCGAGTGTCCACGGAGGACATAAGGTCGTCTTGGTTGCTGGCGTGAGTTAGCGAGAATCTAAAACTGATGTCGGGCCGTATCGCAGATCGTATTCCGGTTCCTCAGTACAAGAACCTTGATATAGAAATTATCAAAAGAGATCGAGGCTACGAGGTTACGGTCCGGCATTATGAATCAGGAACGGGGCCTAGCACGACTATCTTCAAGGGAAGACCGCTCGCACCAAAGGACCTAAAGAAGATTGTCGAAGGCATATTGGCTGCGGCTGCGCCGGTGCGTGGTGCGCCCGAGTTTGATTACTCTCGACACGGAAAGGACATTGGGACAAGGCTTTTTGCTGCTTTGTTCCAAGGCCCAACGCTGACAAAGTATATGCACCTTAGGGATACCTGCAAGGAAACTGAAGGAGTGCGGCTTCGGCTACACCTTGGAAGGTGCCCCGAGTTGATAGAAATGCCGTGGGAGTTTCTCTACGATAGTGATTCCAGCTCATATCTCGCTACACGAACACTGACACCGATCGTTCGGCGGATCGACCTAAATGTGTTGACAGTTCGTCCGCTGGTGGTCAGCGAACGACTCGAAATCTTAGTCGTCGCGTCATGCCCAAAAGAAGGCCAGTTCAAAGACGTAGGCGTGACCGCAGAACTGAAGGCCCTTAAAACCGCGGCAAAAGAGCTTGAGGCGTCAGGCCGTGTTCATGTAACTACACTCGAAAGAGCAACGATCGATTCTTTGCAGGATTTGCTGCGGAAGGAAAGCTACCACGTTCTGCATTTCATTGGTCACGGAGAATTTACCGAACAAAAGGGTGGCCACCTTATTTTCGAGCGGGATAAACGTTTAAGTGATTCAATTAGCGCCGAGCGTATTGCCATGGCGCTTCAAGAGCAGCGTCAGCTGCGCTTGGTCGTAATAAATGCTTGTAAGGGCGCGCAGACGAGTGCCAAAAATGCTTTTTCGGGAGTCGCACAGCATTTGGTCCAAAAAGGCATACCGGCGGTTGTGGCTATGCAGTTTCCTATTTCCGTAGACGCGGCCCTGCAGTTTTCACGCAGTTTCTATAAAGCTCTTACGGAAGGGCTACCAGTTGATTCTGCAATCGTGGAGGCCCGACAAGATATATTTGTAAGGGGTAACAATATGCTCGAGTGGGCAACCCCAGTTTTATATTTGCAATCCGAGCAGGCGGATTTATTCGATTTTCAGGCGCGCTCCTCGCTAGCTCCCGTTCGAGCGATAAGAGGTGGAGGTTCGCCACGTTCACTGCCTCAGCAGCCCCATAACGACGTAGAGAAGGCAGTCGTAGAATCGGACGACATCGTCGATTTCGCGTTTTCTGCCATACCGGGCCCTGCAGCATTACCTGGTGTTGAGGACCGACTGTTAGATGATTGAGCAGCCTGTGCGAGAACTAGCCCAAGCCGAAGCGCTTAATAAGACAGGCAATTTTTCCGCTGCAGTCCTGGCGCTCACTGCTCTTCAATCGAAGTCAGCGGCTGTCCCCGAACTCAGCACACGGTTGTATGCCGCGTTGGGCTTTGCAAAGTACCGGCTGGGCGACCTATCCGGTTCGATCGCGGATTACAGGCAGGCGCTGACACTTGCCCAAGAGCATGGGACGCTTGAGCAGGTTCATATAATCGCGACTAGTCTGGCCAGTTGCATCGCCCACGCCGGAGATCCTCGTAGTGCGGCTGAAAGTCTTGAGCGGTTATGGACCTTAGAGAGACAGAAGCAGGCACCAATTTCGCTTCAAGCCGAGACCGCCTCATCCCTCGGCCGCATCTACGATGCATCGAAACTCGACTTTAAACGGGCAAGAGAGTGCTACACTGAAGCTCTAAAGCTATATGACGCTTCCAGTTTGCCGGCGGCGCAGGAAGAGATCCTCTACCACCTTGCGCGCTTAATCGATGTCGGCGGAGAGCCTGACGCTGCTCGAGCGCTATACCACCGGTATTTAAAAGCATTACGAACGAGCGGAATCGCCAACGAATCAGGAGTCGCATCTGCCCTTCGAGCAGTTAGCCTTGGAGACTCCGCCTTGGTTGGCGACGAAATCGATTTACAGTTTCGCTGGTATATCACAGAGTCGCAGGTCAAAGCGGAATTTTTGCGTGTAGTTGGCAACTTTTTTCGTGAACGTGCGTCGCTGCCTGACGCGGTGCTCGTCTTGCAGAAAGCGCTTTTTCTCAGTGCGAGCGCGGCCGATACCCCGGAGCTGGTAGCGTGCGCAAAGGCTCTCGCGTCCGTTTATGAAGACCAGGGCGAAGCGACCTTGGCGCTTGAAGTAATTGCCGACGCGATTCAGCGCCTGAAGCAGATTGACCCAGCAAATGACGGTCTGCTTGAGTTGTCGCAAAAGCTGATTCGAAAGAGCGCAAAATACCATAACGACGGTTTCATGAGCCAAGGCGTCGTGACGTTGCACACATCTTCTGCAAGTGACGGAGCCACACGAAGACGGCGCCTGCTTGAGGCGTGCAATGCAGCGGTGGTTTTTCTCCTACAGGCAAACCGGAATGAACCAGCGATAAGCTTAATCGGACAGGCTTTGCGATACGGCAAGCCCTACACAGATGACACTCAACACATCGTCGGCGCGCTTAATTTCAATTTAGCTGTCGCACATCAACGTAGTGACAATGTGCGATCTGCCCTAAGGAGCATCGAAAGGTCGGCGGATGCCTACGAAAAGGCGCGTAGGCTTCAGGATCTTGCAGATACCTATTCTTTTCGGTTTCGCCTGTACTACACTAACGGCGACTTTCCAGCCGCATTGGAGATGGCGCGGAAAGAGGTTAAACTCCGGCAGAAGACCGCCGACGGCGCAAACGAAGCATATGCAGATTCAATCCTGGAACTGGGTGGCATCTTAGTCACCCTCGGTCGGGATAAGGAGGCCGAAAAAGTATATGCCGACTTCGTCGACCAATTGGACCAAGAAGGCGCTCATGGGGCTTGGAAGTCTAGCGCGAGCGTCATTTACGTTCTCAATAACCTCGGATACCTTTACCTTCAGCAACGCAGATACGATGAGGCCCTTGTGCATCTTGATAGCGCCATAGGACTTCTGAACTCGGTTGACGTCGATCCCCTTATAGTTGCCTCTGTTTTTGAGAGCAAAGCCGAGCTGTCGGCGACGACGAAATCCTTCGCAGAAGCCGCAGACCTTTATCGTCAGGCTATAGAACTTCGCAACCGCGCCGGAGCGAGTAAAGACCTGAGCACCGCGCGAGCGCAGCGCGACCTCGCTCTAGTGTTACGTGAGCTGAAGGCGAACGACGAGGCGGCTGAAGCCTTGGACGCCGCGTTAGCGACTTTCCGCCAGCTACCTGAAACTGATCCCGTTGAAATGGCGCGCCTCCTCGACTTGGCAGCATATTTTGCGGATTCGGGTGGCAGCACCTCAGAGGTTAGAACGCTTATGGCGGAAGCGGCCTCGATGCGAGAGATCGTGCAACAATCCGAAAGCCTTCCCAAGAACGCTCGCTCGAGGATGAAGCGAGGCGCTCCGAAGGCTCGGCTATCATCAACGGCGACATTTTTAACGCCAGACCAAATTGCCGCCACCGTGGTAAGGTCTCCGCTCTCGCGTGGCGACCGAAGTGTACGTAATATCTTACTCTTGTTTTCAACGCTTAAGCAGCATACGTGGTTAGTTGCCACGGCCACGAAACTGTTCTGCATCTTAGACGATGAGAAAGCCCGTGCTACTGATCGCCTTATTCAGTGGGTTCAACCGTGGGAGTCCATTCGGTCTGTCCAGGTTAAACCGTATAAAACGAAGTCAGGACTGGTCACCATCGGGCGAAGGCAGAACTGGCTTTACTCAAAGGAGCTCCATCCTGATCCGAACGGATTGCGTGAACATATTCTCAGGCTTCGGCAAGCCGAAGTGGCACCCATCGCAACGGCATTGCTGACCTAGCCCACTTTTTTTGCCGGCGGCTCAGTTCGCTTTTACATGCAAGTCGCATACAAAGAGCATGATCGCAGGCTCGCTGAGCACGTGTGGGGCGTTAGAGAACGGCACCGCCACGGCGACAACAAGATTTTCGAATTGCTTTACTTCTCTACGAAGCCTCAGGTCGTAGAGATCGGTCGGAGGCATAGCCGCGCCGCGTTGCAACGGACTGAGAAGCTTCAACGAACTCGCGAGCGCGCTCGGCGACCGCTTAGACCTCGCAGGGGGTTGCGTATTCGTGGTTATCGGCGCTTGCGCTGGCGGGGCGGTCTTGCGGTAGAATAGTGGAGGTCATCGGAGGTCCTTTCCGGTGGCTCCTCGGCGAGTAACTGCTCGTTGGGGCCTTTCCTAATATGCTACCAAAAACTAGTCTAACCCGCAGAGATGCGACAGCATGCGGCCCTGCTTTGCGAGTTTCCGGAGCTTGCAAAAGTGCAGTGAAGTGCGTTGCTCGTTCGGGATCCGCGGGTCGCATGGAACCGAGACAGTGGTGGAGACACGCGAAAGGGGGAGCGGATGAAGCAAGTGCGAGACCCGGTGTTTCACAGAAGGGCGACGCTCTGAGTTTCGTTAATCCCAGGTAAATGGGTGAGCCTTCAAGGCCTGCACGCGGGTGAGCGGCCGCCCCACAGGCGACCGACCAACTGGAATTACCGTGGAACGCTTGATTTGATTAGGCACGCGATCGAGCTCGAAAGACGCGACAACGACACAGGTAGAAGAATAGCTTTCATTCTCTTTGATCTCGCGGTAGAGGAGTCAATGGAGCAGTTCATTTTCTTGGGTATACGCTTTGATCGACAGAGGATGCTATCGAGTTATCAAACGTTTGAGCAGAAATGCCGCTACATTGAACGCGAGCAACGATGGCCCTCGGAGCTGTCCTCCTCCGTGCGACAACTACATGGAGCAAGGAATGATCTATATCATGAGGGGTCGGGCAAGACGGCAACCAGGATTCGGGAGGCTCACCGAAATGCCGTGAAGGTTTACGACCTTGTTTTCGGGCGTAGTTGTACCGAGGACCTAGCCGAAATTGAAAGCGCTTTGCCTACCGAGGCGGCCTTGGACTTGTTGCTCCGTATTCGAGATATACTGCAGATACTTAATATCCTGGTTGATCGAACGGACCCTATCCCGTCGTGGACCGCAAAGCCCGAAGAGGTACTGGAAGAGTGGAACATTCTGTCATCAATAAACAACAATGTTCTCCAAGCCGATACCGAGTTGTTGGCGGAAATCCTAGACGCTAGAGATGAAGTGTACAGCAAGGGCCTGGGATCCCCGCCCAGGATCAAAAGCCTTAAAGGCTCTTGCGACGCGCTGAAATCAAAACTGGAATTACAGCTTAAGAGGGTATCCATAAGACGCCGGTGGTCCGCATTGTCGCCGGATGTCGAAAATACATTTCAAACGTTGGAATTTTCGCTTCAAACTTCTACGGAGCTTAACTCGGTCTGGATTGAACCCGTAGTGACCGGGCGTACGAACCATGGGAACGACGTTTGTTTTGAACTCTGTGAACCGGGCCAAGGTGACATGTGGAGCACGCAATGGGCGAACGAAATAGGCCCGCCACTTGAAATTCCTGAAAGAAGTTTTGATGTCGAGGCGCCAATGGTTTACAACGTGAGCGTCCTACTAGACGAACTAAGACTAGATGAGACGGCTCGGGTCGAATTGACCGGGAGACTGATTAATGCGGCACGCGAGGCAGACCGGTGGGAAGTGTATTACCTGGCTTTTGCGATGGCCTGTGATCTTTTGGATAGCAAGTCACCAGGGATGGAGAAAACCATTGGAGGACTAAGCTATACCGTAACCGCTAAACTCGTCTTAACGATGATGCGCGAGCACCCGGAGACTACGGTGAGCGATTATGAGCTCCTGTTGCAATTTTGCGGTGGCGATGAAAGCGGTGACAGCTTGTCTAGTAGCGAGATGCAACGGGTTTCATCTTCGCTGAAAGAGCTCGCAAACAGGTTTGCTCCAATCATCGAAACTGAAATAGCTATTGACAGACTAGAGAGCAGCCTTAAGGAGCCGGGCGCCGAGAAAGCTCAGTAGATTCAACCTTAGCCGAAAGAAAGATCTTAAGTGAAAGCAGAACGACGGGCTAAGAACTCAAAGAAGTAGCTGGTTGGCGCGGATTGAAGGTCGGTCTCGTCAATTCGTGGCCCTTCGTCGCTGCATTACCTGGCTCCGGTTGCCCTCCGCAGTGTTCTACGATGTGGGAGCACGAGATGCTCCCTCGTAAACCCTGCTACTAAAAACTACTTCTACCCCCTGTAGTATTGCCCCGTCCGGTACTGATAGTCCGTGGGACATATAGTCGTCATTTCGGCATGCTGCCGACATGAGGAAACCGGAAGATATCACGGCTGTCTTCGGCCGCGCTGTTCGCCGCGTCCGGCTCAGACGTCGCCAATCGCAGGAGGATCTCGCGCACGAGTCGGGCCTCGATCGGAGCTACGTTGGGGGAATTGAACGCGGCGACCGCAACCCCACGCTCGCCGCAATCGCCAAGCTCGCCCGGGGACTCGGGGTTTCACTCGGGGATCTCTTCGCTGAATGTGATGCGGCCAGGGGCAACAGCTCTGAAAGGGTGGCGCAGCGATAAATGCTTCGCTTCCCGAACCCTGTATCGACGATAGACACGTTTGTTTCGGTTTACGTTGCTGCCTTTGAGCGACTCAATGGGCAAGCGGTAAGCCTCGACGACATCGTAAAAGCTGTCGTCGCGGCAAATTTGGCGACGTCTTCAGGATACATGGGCAAAGAAGCGGTCCTGCGCTCTACTCGAGATGATCGTAGTCGCGATTCTCTGTACAACCAGCTGAAGATGTATGCGAGCTATTCCGCGTGCTCGGCTAGCTACACCCGACAGAGAAGTCACGCCTTACATATACATTTACGCTATTGGGACATCAGGTGGTCGCGGCTGGTCAGCAATACCTGCGCCTATTCCGAGAATGCGCACTTGGGATCGTCTATCCTAGCCACGTGCTTACGGTCAAAGGGATTCATGAGTTGCGTCCGTTTGCGTTTATCCTACGGACTATGCGCCATGCCGAGGGCTATCTTTCGCGAGACGGAATGATTCTTGGTCCGCTCAGCTGCGATTCCGACCGCACGCCCGACGCCGCGCTCGTATTAGCGCGACGCATAATCACTCCATATAACGAGAGTATCGCGCGCTTTAACCGGATGGCTCCAAATACCCCATCGTGGGCGGAGCTTACCAGAACCAATGAACGCGACGCAGTTCTCGCGAGGGCGTGCCTATTTAGAGCCGCGCGTTCTCGACAGAGCCCTATCAGCGCTCGCCAACTCGCATCCGAGCTTCCAGGTCTAGGGATCGGCCAGAGCGAGAAACGGGTGCGACAGATGCTGCGTAACAGCAAGTCTTTCTTCGAGCCATACAAGGGCCGTTGGCAACTTGGCCGCGCGATCGTGGCAACTGCAAGCTAGGAATGAACATGGTCAACGCAAGGGCGACGATGGCAGCTATCACTAACAATCGAGGGAGTGCTAGATGAAGACTCTGCGTCGGGTTCACTATCGCTGAGACTGCAACTATAGGGATGGCAGTGATTGCAAATCCGTAAGTCCAGCACACAAACCCTGAGACCTGCCGAAGCGCACCCAATGATAGCGCACGACGGCTTGCCGTGGCGTGCACTATTTTCAAGAGCGGAGCGCTCCAAACGAACAACGTAACTAAGGTTGCGGCTAATAGCGCCCCGCGTGGCGTATTGACGTGCAGAACGCGAAGCACGAGAGTAGCTGAAATCAGTATGAGAACGAAGAGCTGACTAAGCCGGCGCATTGAGATCGGTTTGGCGGTCGCGAAGATATAGATCAAGCCGAGCACTATCGGCCCCCCATCGATATCGAATCACGCGATCGGGCGCGCCCAGCGTGCTCGCGGCGGATGGCGTGCTCAACATCGCGCCGAATAGCCTCTGGAAGGACCCGATACTGCCGGTCTATTGCGGCTGAGAGCTGCTTGAGATTCGCATTGACATTGCAGTCCTCAAGCTGCGAAGCCCCAGCGCGTTCGAGGACATGCATACGTTTCTCGACCTGGGGTATGCGGTCGCGAAGGGCCGTACGCGCTTCACGCATTTCCCCTTCAAGGCCAAGTGACGTGGAGGCGAATTGGCGGTACCGGCGCTCTTCAGCAGCCGCGCGATTGACGATCTGCTGAGCGGCATCCTGTTCAAATTCGCGCCTCGCTTCGACGAGTGCCGCCTCGTAACGTGAGCGGCGCGTATTCTGCATCTCTGCTTCCGCTTTAGTCGCCACCGCCCGCGCGAGCGGGTTCCACGAACGCTCCTCTTGCGCAAGCTGTGCGAGTCGAGCACGCTCTACGCCGGTGAACTCCGTGGCGTTGGCGATCTGCTCCTGAAATTCGCTTTCGCTCTGCTGCCAGTAGATCGTCGAGTGCAGCCGGCTGTGCGACGCGTTGCAGGCCGGCGCGTTCCGCGCGCGAGCGCTCATAGCGTACCTCCTCCTCCGCACGGATAATCTCGATGCGTGCGCGCACTTCGTTGAAGCTCACGCGACGCGGCTCCGCTATTGGCGCGGTACGTTCCTGGCTGCGACCCGACGCCGATAGTATGTCGAGCACGCGTAGCGCGGCGGGGTCGCCGACGCGCGCCTTTTCGGTGACAAAGGAGCGATAATCCATGATCTTCTCCTGTCGCGATACCCGTCGCTCTGATGCCAATACGATCTTCGTTGTCTCCCAGCGAACGCGCGCAACATCGTGCTCTTGCGCTCTCCGGCGTCCAATCACGCCGTCGATCGACCAATACGCCACTTGACGTGCCATGAAACCACGCGCGCCCAGACGCGCCACGGCACGCAACAACTGCCGCGCCTCGCGCCGGCGCCGGGCTTCGAGCTGGCGCTGCGCGCGCTCGCGCTCCCAGGCTTCATTCCGGCGAGCCTCGAGTGTACGATTGCGTTCGGCGAAGAAGCGGTCGCGGTATGCCGCATACGCGGAGCGCATCCGAGCATGATCGGCAATCCGGCTGGCCTCACGTAACGCCCAGCGGGGATCGCTACCAGCCTCGTGCTCCGCACGATTGCGCGTCTGATCGCGCTGACGCGGTTCTTCGCTAACTGTTGCTTCACGGCTCCGCCGTTGCCGTTGCTGCTCATTGAGCGGGAAGGGGCCAAACCGCTGCTCGAGCGCAGCCTTCTTGCAACGTGGGTCGATGCGAGACGCTCCACAGCCTGGCGCATCGAGTTGATGGCCCTGTGCAAATGCAAGACCCTGCACGCGACCACCGCGTTGAACGAGCTTGATAAGAACGCCGTGCTGATCCAGTCGCTTCCGGAGATCTTCCCAGGAGTTCGCCGCATCCACGGCCGCAAGAATCGTTGGACGAACCGTGTCATTCCATGGTGTACCGCGGGCAATGCTGGGAGCAGGCTCATGCGACGGCGTGAACGCGCCCAAGCGGCGTTCGAGCGCCGAGATCGCGCAGCGCGCGTCAATCCGTGACGCGGCGCAACCCGGCGCGGTGCGATCGAAGCCCTCGGCAAATGCCAGACCTTGGACGCGCTCACCGCGACGGACGAGCTTCAGGACGATACCATGCACGCCAAGGCGCTGGCGTAAGTCATGCCAGTCTCGTGCGCGATCCACGGCATCAAGAATGTACGGCCGTGCGACGTCCTGCCAGGGCGGCTCCCCGCGCTCTTGCAGGCGGCGGTACGCGCCGTCGCTGAGCCGGCGTTCCGGCTCCGCTGGAAGATCGTGGAGGCGCTCGATCCGCTGCACGATGTCGCGGTTGTGGCGCCCTGCAACGATATCCCACCTGCGCTCCGCTGCGATCTCCGCGCCGACGCGCTCACGGACGATGCGCTCGCGCCAGAGGTCATTGGCACGGCCATCCGGTCCGACGCGGTTCGCGATCACGTGCGCGTGGAAGTCATCGGTGTCTTTATGCGCGGCAAGGACGTACTGGTGATCGTCCATTCCGATCGCTTTCAGGAGACGCTCCACGTCGCTGACGACCTGCTCGCGCGTTGGGTGTTCGTGTTTCGCGTAGGCAATGATGAAATGATAGACTGGATCGCGGCAGCGCGCCGAGAGTACCGCCACCGCTTCCATCTCGATCGCCGCCGTTTCAACCGACGTCACGCCGCGCAGGTGAACCCATGCCGCTTTCTCCGGCGCGCTTGCGTACGTGACGCCACCCTCGAAGGTGGCGCCTGCGGCCGCGACGGCGCGCTGGTGCGTGTGCTCGGTAATGTAGTCGACGCCGACGGCGAAGGTCCGAGTGTGGGCACGCGCCGGGACGGACTTCGTAATCATGCGGCCAACTCCCGAATGGCCGTGACTACCTGAGCGAGACACTGGCGGACCTCGTCCTGGGGAATCGCGCGAGTCTCTTCTGCAAGGGCAATCAAACGGCGCAGCTCGGCCGCCACGCCGGTAAGCTGGCGGATCGGGATCGCTGCGTCGATTGGGAGTCTTCGACGGCAGGCCAGCAACGTAGTACCACTACCGCGCAGCGCCGCGGAGCGTACATAGGCGGTAAGGCTCAAGCCACGTCCTCTCGCCCTTGAAACGATCCAGTTCGCCTCATCCTCTGTAAAGCGGATCTCGAGGCGACGCGTGCGCACTGGTTTTGCGCTCACGGCGCTCCGTTCGGGGCGGGCCGGATCGCGGTAGGGACGCGCATTACTGCACGCCCCCCGCGCAGATCCGAGCGTGCAGTTTTCCCGCACTCGGCTCTTGCCTTGAGTATTTGACCTCAAAGCGTTGCTCAGGCCACGGATGGAGAATGCGAACGGGAGGGAGCCACTGCTCCTCCAGCTTCATCATTCGGGTCCATGTCGTGCGTGACTTCTGGCTTCGACGACGGAGCGTCCTCAGCCAGAGCCGCGTCACGCGATTTCGGAACGTAAGTAACGACGAGGCATTGGTCGGCACGGCGTGGTACGCGAAGTACCCGCGCACTACTTGTGCAAGCCAACGACCTTGCGCCGGGATACTATGATGCATTCGAAGAGTTAGCTGCGCTCTAATCGCTCGCAGCGTTGCTTGCATCCGGTCGCGTCGGCTCTTGCGGGTCAGGAGGAAGCGTCCTTTCCGATCCGTGCCACAGATGTGCGTGAAGCCGAGAAACGTGAACGTTTCCGGTCTGCCTATCCCGCGATGTTTGCGTGCTTCGGCTGCGTAGCGGCCGAACTCGATCAGCCGCGTCTTCTCTGCATGGAGCGACAGCGAGAACTTCGCCAGCCGCTCCCGCATCTGCGAAAGAAACGCCTGTGCATCATCGTCGTGCTGCATACCGACCACAATGTCGTCGGCGTATCGCACGATGATGACTTTCTGCTTCGCACGGCGGCGACGCCACCTGTGCGCCCAGAGATCGAAGGCGTAGTGCAAGTACACGTTTGCCAGCAGCGGCGAGATGACCGCACCTTGCGGTGTGCCACTGCTCGGCATCGTGACCAGCCCATCCTCCATCACCCCGGCCTTGAGCCACTTGCGTATCAGCCGCAGGATACGTTGGTCGCCGATTCGGTGTTCGAGGAAGCGCATCAACCAATCATGGTTGACGGTATCGAAGAACGACCGAATGTCGGCGTCAAGTACCCATCGCACGCGCTGCCACTTGATTCCATAGGCAAGGGCGTCGAGAGCGTCATGCTGCCGCCGTCCAGGCCGAAACCCGTACGAGAACCCCAGGAAGTCGGGCTCGTAGATCGCGTTGAGCACTTCGACCACTGCCCGCTGGACGATCTTGTCCTCCAGCGCTGTAATGCCCAAAGGGCGTAGCCGCCCGTCCGCCTTCGGAATGTTCCGCCGGCGCGACGGCTGTGCCCGGTATGCACCACGGTGCACCCGAGCGCACAGATCGACGAGTCGTTCGTCCAGGTTTTCCCGATACGCATCCCACGTCACCCCGTCCACCCCGGGTGCCGCATCACGTTTGAGCGCGTGATAGGCATCCCTGAGCAGATCGGTGTTGACGTGGTGTAACAACGCACTGAAGCGACACTTCCGATTCGCCTGTGCCGCTTGACGTACACGCTCCAGCGCACTAGACACGCTTCCCCGGCTCTGAGTCCGGCGCGCGTTTTGCTGGCCCGTGTTCCTCTTGGCCTCTCCCCTTGGCTCCATCGACTCCGCCGCCGCTCTCGCGGAATTGTTCGCCGACTTCGTTGCTACTACGGGAGAGTCTGACTTCTTCGGTTCGTGCATCATCGGCTACGGCTCATCGCCTCCCCGATGCGGACCCCCACTGTGGCGGCCGAGCCGAAGACCTCCCGGTTCCCGCGCAAGGCGTTTCCGTACATGCAAAGGTCAGCGGCCGCGCAGAGCCGTTCACTCACTTGCGGTAACGCGAGTGAACGTGTTGCCTTCCGGTTCTCAGCATACCGTCGGCGCTCCGGACTTGCTACTTTTCGCAGCTCAATACTAAGCCTGTACGTTTCCCTACCGACGCTTCGCCGATCACCCTCACGGATGCCGACGCACGGCTCGGGCTCGATGTGGCTCGCTACGCCTTCATCGTCACGGACTTTCACCATGTACTCCTTGCCGGTCTTCCCGGCGCTCGCTGAGCGAAGCGACCCCGGTCCGCCCCCGTCCATACGCAGGCTAAGCGGGACCGAAGGTCCGACCTCGCCCCCTCTGGCTGGGCGGACGGCGCCGCAGGCGCTGTCCGTACAGCCACCGGCTTGCGTCGTGAAAAAGAGCTGCGGCGTGTTGCCTGCCTGGTGCGCCGGTGCAAGAGCCATGCTAGAATAATAACAACCTCCATAGGAAAGTCAATCATTTCATATGGATGGAAATTATAGCAACAACGAGGCAACAAATGCTGTCGGATGAGTTGATCGCAAAGATCGGGGATAGCCTCGACTCTATGTCACCGAAGCCGGCGTCACGCCGCGAGCTCGACGTGCTGGTCTCGCGAATCGAAGGAAAAATTCGTGCAGCGCAAGAGCGCGGGGCCACGTACGCCGAGATCGCCAAACAGGTAAGCGAGAGCGGCTACCCGATCAAGACGAATACGCTGCGCCTCGCCGTCCAGCGCCGCCGCAAACAGCCGCCAGACACGAAGAAACAGGGCGGAAGAAACGCCGCGCGACGTAAGCCGCTGCAAACGCGCACTGGGGGTTCCTCCGCCGTGCAGCGGCCGGATACGAAAAAGCCATGAAGGTGTACGGGCATTGCTACGCCGCAGCGGCGCTTGTGATTCTCGGCGGATGCGCGCACGGATCGGGCGAGGATGCTCTGCTTGGGAAATGGATCAACCATCGTGTTGTCGCGAGGCGGCCCGCGATCGTATCGATCGAGTTCCTGCCAAAAGACACGGTGACGATCAGCGCAATCGACGCGTTCGCGGCTGCGGGCTGGCATCCGGCGACGACGTCAACCGGGCAGTATCAAGTCATTGCCCCGAAGAGGCTCAAGATCACCGAAGAGCTCGGCAGCACGGTGGTCGATTATCATGTCGAACGGCACGCGGCTGGTGCTCTCCGGTGACGGCCTTGAGCGGCTCCTCGGCAAGACCGAGCCGCCGCAGGTACTCGACAAGACGAGTCAGTGAAGCGGTCGCGCTGCGCGACCGCTAACGCGGCGTTACGAGAATGCGTCGCTCCGAAGCGCCGCCTTCGCCTCGGCAATGCGCGTGGCGTGCACGCGGCAGACATTGCATTCGAGCGCATCGGATTCGCACTCGCTCCGGTGAGCATCACGCGCGGCGCGCCGAATCGCGAGCTCGCGCGCAGCATGGAGAAACTCTGCGCTAATGCCGATGAGGCGGCCTCGGTTCTGCACCGCGGCCGTGTTGTTCGTCATCACGTGTCCTCGGTGTTGCCGGCGGTCGCGAGGTCGAACTCCTCGCCGCACTCGGCGCAGGCGCCGCGCGACGGATCATCCTCGTACGGCTCGACGTCGCCGTGGAGGCAAACTTCGTCCGCGTCTTGGTAGATCGGCGTCGGCGTCACGTTCTTCGGGCCGAGCGGATCGTCGATAACATTGTAGTTGGCTAGGATCGAATCGTCGAGGCCCTTGCGGCCGATCGTACCGCCGGCTCCGACGAAGTCTCGTTCCTCGATTGGTGCGAAGAGTTCCAAGGCGCGCTCGGTCGCGAGATGCGAGCTGAGTTCGCCGATGATCTCGCCGAGCTGCTTGGTGAACTTCGAGACCTTCGGCTCGTGGTTGTCGGCGGCATACTTGAACTGACGCGCGGCGATCGCGGCAAAGCGCGTCTGCAGGTGCTGAAGGTCGCGTAGTAGCGTGTGGTCGATCCGGTCGGCTCGACCGAACTCGGTTTCGAACTGGCGGATGCGATCCTCCCGTTCCGCTCGCGCTTCGTGGTAGAGGTCCTGGGCACGCTGCTTGAGCAGCTTGTTCGCCTCGGAACGACTGATCGTCGGCAGCGCGGGCGGCTCGACGGTCGCGAGCGCGGTGCCGTTCGAGTTGGACTTTCGGTTTCGTGGCATGGTCGTCTCCTGTTTCTGGCGTTAGGATGTGAAAAATGCCGCGGCGCCCGTCATCGAGCGCCGCAGCGTGGCTCTATTGCAAGTGCCGCTTCTTTAGGCGGCGAGGTTTGCACGGGGCGCGGCCAGCTTGTAGCCGGCGCCGTGAACGGTCAGAATAAGCCGCGCACCGAGGCGGCCGCGGAGGCGAGCGATGTGAACGTCAACGGTGCGCTCATCGCCGTCATAGTCGCGCGGCCAGACGCAATCGAGGAGGTGCGCGCGAGAGAATACCTGGCCGGGATGGCGTGCGAGGATCTCGAGCAGGCCAAACTCGCGCGGCTTCAGGTCGAGCTCGCGGCCGCTGAAGCGCACGGTGCGATGCATCACATCGACGACCAGGTTGCCGACGACGATCGGTTGCGGTGGAACTGCCAGCGGGCTAACTTCCGGCGAGAGGCTGATGCTGTAGCCCGCACGCTCGAACATGAGGGCCGCCTGCCTGACGCAGTCGAATCGCAGCGGATTATCGCCACGGTAGTTGGCATCGGCGATCGCGCGGATTTCATCGTCGCGTAGCGATCGCGTCGTCAGCCGGCTGCGCGAGCGCGGCTCCGTGTCATCGCTTGTGAAGTCTTGGAATGTCGTAATCATTGAGACATCTCCGACGGTATAGAAAGAGAGAGCCCGCCAGTGTGGCGAGCTCTCGTGAAAGTCTGTTGTGCTGAGCTGCTGTTATGCGGCGTCCCGGCGACGTCGCCGGCGCGCTTGCTCGCGCGCTTCGAACTCGGACGAGTCGAAGCTTGCGGGCTCATCGCCGGGCTGCTCGACATCGTCGAGCGGATGCACGCCGAGAACGCGGCGCACCGCGTAGCCGGCAGCTAGAAGTTTGGAAGCCTCGCTGCGGTCGAGCTCGTCGATCGCAAGCGGCTTCTCCGCTGGATCGAAGCCCCACGCGAGGGCTCCTGTGCCGTCGGCCACCATGGCCTGCAGCGCCTCGCGCATCCCAATCGTCGGCCGCGTCACGCGATACAGCTCGGCTGCGGCATTCGCGTGATCGCTTGCGTCGTGGAAGATCCACTCACGAGTCACGGGATTCCACTCGCCGCCGTTCGCTTTCATGGCCGCGCGGCAGTAGACAGTCCGTTCGTCTTTGATCGTATAAAGTTGAGACATCGTCGATTCTCCTTTCGCGCTCGAGGCGCTCGCCGTTGATGGGTCCGGCACAGCCGCGACCGTCGAGGCGCGCAAGGACGAAGCGAAGCGAAGAGGCGTGGACCGGAGCGCAGTGAGGACCGGAAGCCGGTGCTTGCGCGCCTCGACGGTCGTGGCTAGGATCTATCAAACAACGGCGAGCGCCTCGGGCGCGAAAGGAACGCCCACCTGCGGCATCACCGTCGCCCGGTTCCAGGCGTGCGGCCACAGCGAGTCCGACGCGCATTTCCTTGCAGGCGGGATAGCGGGTACCGTGCGCGATTCTAGCGTCCTCTCTGGCAACGCGGCGGTCAGCCAAATACAAGAAGTGCCATGGTCACGCAGCATTGTGGGCTGTGAGGTAGAGGCCCGAAACCGTACACTCTCGGCTCCCGGCCCGATCCGATCGGCCCTCGCGAGAAGCCCTGTTAAAATCAGGCTTTTTTGCGAATGGCGTCTCGGTCAACGATCACATGCAAACTTTGCAGCGCCGTTTGCAAAACGCGCGACGTGTTGAAAACGCTATATAAGCTTGCAGTTTTCGCGTCTGCGGGGCGGTACATGGCTGTGGCCGTTGCATTCCATGAGACCCAAAGCAGGGAGCGCGCTAAACCTCTATTCGGGCTCACCAAAGGTATCAATATCAGCCTCAAGCTTTTTTGTTATGCTGTCCTCGCCATACCGCACTATCTCATCGAACAGGTTGTAAGCAGCTGAGCCGGGTGTGAGGGTAGACGCGATACCTTTTGCGTGCTCGATCATCGCGACATCCTGAGGCATCGGCTGAAAAGCAACGCCTGACCGCAGCCCGGTTGTGGCCGCGGAGAACAATGCCGATGTAACTCTGAGGCGAGTCTCTTCGTCGAGGCAAGCGGCTCGCTCTATCAGGGCAACGACAAAGTCGGCATTATCAAAAATAGCGTCGGCCGGAATCCGGTGGATTGCTTCAGCCGCAAAGTGAAGTCGCTCTGCGCTCCCATCAGCAATCCACGTTTCAAGCGCTTGAAGCAGCGGTTGCGGTTTGCGGGCAACATTGGAGATTAGCTCTGCAAACCAGTGTCGTCCGCGGTGGTTTAAAGCAAACCCGCGATCTAATGCTCCCTTTAGAGCATTCGGTGAGCAGTTCAGTTGATCGAAGAACTGGACCTCATGCGGAACGATAACGTGACCGTAGGGAACCGGTCTAAAGCCGCCTAGTTGTGTTGGCAAGTCGGCACTCCGCTCAATGCGTCGCAGGAGTGTGTCGAGTACATCGTCAGAACGCTCTTTTGCAATCTGCCTGAGAAATTCCATCGCCCAGTAATCCAACTCTTGAATTGTTGTGAGGTACGTGAGCATCCGATATACCCCGTGCTCGCCAAGCTCGCCCGGGCTCACGGACCGAAGATTGGCGAAGAGCTCGTCTGCGGCAGACGTATCTTCGCCAACGTCTAAACTCAGGATCAATTCTATCCCCTTTGAGCGGTTTATGGATAGGAGCGTCCCAACAGCGCGAAGCGCTACTTCCTTAACGTCTTTATTTCCGTCTCTTACTAGGGACGCGATGATCGCGCTCCGGCGATCTGCGTCGCGCTCAACATTCTCTACCCCCACTCCGCGATGCATCCAGAGCGCCTGAGCCACACCCATAAAAAGCTTTTGTTCTCCTGTAGCTAAGCTACGAGCTACTGCGGTATCTACCCACGCAATATCAGTGGACCAGGCTGCAAATATAACGGGGCTTATAACGTCCCCTAGATCCGAGCCAAGATCTGCTATGATTATATCCACAACATCCTTCGCGTACTTAAGATCGCGCCTTGAAAGCGTAATAAAAAGCCATCCTGCACCACCGTTGAGGCCGGCGGTTCGGGTCTCATGGAGGGAGTCAGCGACTGCCTGGGCCAGCGCGCTAGGCTCCCAATGCTCCGCGTGTATCCGATCAACGACACGATCGAGCAGAGCATCGATCGCGACCTGAAGCTGCTCGAAGTCTGCCCCGATTTTCACTGACGGCATGTGCCTAGCGATATCTGGCGTGAGCGCAGCGTACCAATCAAATTCTGGTGTTCCTTCCAACCCTGCAATAATCTGTGAGACGCGCTTGCGAATATGGGGGTTTGAGTTAACCTGTGCATGCCATGAAAGCAATCCCGCAACCTGAGCCTTTAGTAGTCCGCGGCCGTCGTCGTTTTGCATGGCGACAAGCAGATCGAGAACGCGGTCCACCTCGCGAGCCCAAAGACCCTGTGCTTCCGTGCTGCTTTGATGACCTAGCCCCGTCAAGGTCTCGATCAAATACCCCGCAGACTTGCTTGCAGCCCTTGGCGACGCACCATTAAGTGACATCGCCATAATGTCTATCGCCTTTGCGCGGGCTGGTGCAAAATATTTGACGTCAACGCCCATCCTTTGGATCGTCAGCTTTGCGCCGCTGCTTTCGATGCTTTCGTAAGATTTTGCCAGTGCTGGCGCGGCGATCTCAATAGGAAGGTGCCGATATTGTTGTTCCTCTGCCCGCGCATTTATTTTCTCTACCTCGTTCAGGATTGTTAATAGGACACCTACTGGTTTGTACCGCTCGTAGCGTGCGAGATTGACTAGCACTTCAAAGGCGCTGTCCTGGCCAAAGCGACGCTCTTCATCGCGCCCTAGCTTCCATAGAACATCTACGCACCGCTCGAGGAACTCTCCCGTCCGGGCAACGGAGCGGATTATCCCGGGCAGCTTTCTTAATACATCGGGCTGGTCAAATCGATGAAGTGCCTGAAGCGGCTGAGTTGGGTCGGGCTTAGGCGGATGGAGCATAACGAAGTCAACAATATCGAGCATTAGGCTCGGTAGCATATATCCAAGATCGTCCAGCTCGTCAAGGATTACGACGCGCTGGAAAGCGCTTGCCCTCCTCACTTGCGCCTTGATATAAGCCCAAACCGGGCGCAGTGCTAACTCGACAGTTTCATCCATGCGGCAGGCGGTGGCAAAGTTTATTAGGATTTGACGGTCGTAGCCGAATCTCCGGAGAATGCGTTCTGCAAAATCTGATCGTACCGATCCCGGCGTGCAGACATCCCGCAAAATATAAAGTGCCAAGAGCTCGGGCGTGATGCGACTCTTTGAGCCTAGCCGTAAGAGAACGCCACTTTGCTCCAGTGCCTTGACCGTGGTCGAAAGCCTTACCGAGTCCCATTGTAAAAAGCGAGTAGCGACCTTCCTAAAATCGCTTGTTCGAATGTCCCTAGGACCAACGGCTGCCATCAAGCGAAGCAGGTCTAATACATCAGCCTTAGGGCAAGCCTGGGCCTCGGAGATTTGTCCAGCCAGAACATCGGCGTATCTGGCGAACAGAATGGCTACGGGATAGTCCTTACCACTTAGCGCTTCTAACAGCTCACTTTGTCCCGCACTTATGAGATACGTTATGACCTGGATAACGATAGGAATGCCTGAGGATAACTTCTGAATAGCTGGAAGCAGCGGCTTAAAGTCGCCTGCTAGTGTTGCTCCTACCAGCTCAGCGGTGAAGCTTGGCGACAGATGCTTTATTGCGACCCTCGCAATATCTTGAGCGTTGTAACCGACTTCCTGTAGCTGGTTCATAAGGTTGACTTCATCGCCGGACCGCACGACGAGAAGTAACTTGAAGTTTGATCGCAGCGCAGCTGACGCGACGCCCTCTATTCGGGCGATCCCGCGCACATCATCGACGACGAGAATTTCGGTTGACACTGGAAGTTCGTCGAGAGCGTCGTCATCCAAATCGCCCGCCTCTCTGGCAAGGCGCATCGATCGCCCGGCGTTGGGAAGCGACTTTGAAAGCTCGTAAAGCAGCTTTGTCTTTCCAACGCCGCTCCGTCCGGATATCAGCATGACACTGGCTGTTGCATCTGTTAAAAACGAATAGGCTGCTTCGAATTCCTCGACTCGATTCACTAACGGAGTCTGAAGATTCTCTGCCCGGCCTGGCCTCAGATAGGGCGCGAAGTATTCCTCAGGGGCAAGAAAAATGCCGGGCTTGCGCTTTCCGAGAAATGCTTTAGCGGTGGCACGCCCAAAGTAGCCCTCTACCAAATTGAACGGTTCGTCGAGACTGCGGGTTCGGCGATCGAGCTCGTCGGAATCCCAGAGGTCCCATCCAGCCAAGCGAACGGCTTCGATTAGGTTCGGCCTTGCAGGGCGACTGAGCGCCAGGACAAAGTGATCGGCTGAAAAGTTCGCAGCTTTCTTCAACACTTTTTGGAAATCTGATGGGCGCAAATGCTGGTAACGCTTGCACTGAAATGCCCATCGCACTTCCGCTCTATCGGCCACGATGTCAACGCCATGCTGATTGTCAGGAAATGCACCGTAGTTTTGCACTGAAGTGAATTCGGGAAGTCGATCGATCAGCTCGGCGACGAAAAACTCGAAGGCCATCGGGGACAAACTGTGATACGGGAGCGTTCTTAGTGAGCGGCTAGGATCCAGAAGAATGTCCTGGGGCCCATCGGCCGCAAAGGAACTTTTCATAGGAGATCCCGCTCTTCCGGCAGCTCCTGTAAGAGGCGCCCTACATCGGCGATTACGTCGGTCGCTTCATCCCACGGCGACTGCTCGATAAAAAACTCCTCGCTATGAATTAGCGCTTGGAGCCGCGCCGACAAGTCTTCCACGCGCGAGTCCAGAACACCGATACCTAAACCCGCGTCACGTTGCGAAAATCTCGTAAGATCACTATCTGCAACACTTAAGACCTGAAAGGCTCGTACAAGCGTCACCGAATTGCGTTCGAGCGTACGCCATTCCCTAACACGTACGATTAGAGCTCCGCGCAGGATGCTGACATGGCGGGCAGCAAGAGACACTTGAGCCCGACGGAGTAGCGCCTCCTCCAGGTGTTCGAGGAGATCCTGCTCGGCGATATACTCTTGAATAAAAGCGGCATTATCCCTCATCTCCAGCAAAAAACCGCCCAGCTGCGGATCGCGAAGAACATCGTCCCTAACGAAAAGCATGACTCGCCGGGCCTTTCCATGTTCCATGAAATAACGAACTTCACGTTCAGTACCGCGCGTGCTTCCGAGCTGACCTTTAAAGATCGCTACCAAAAGGTCACTGTCAGCCAGCAGTTGTTCGTTGATGAGGTCTTGGGGATCACCACCGGCCACCGGGATCATTTGATGCGTCCAGCGTACGGGGATCATCACGCGGCGCATCGTTGGCGTGTGGCGCGCATTCCACTCAAGTACGCGGCGATAGGCTGCCTCGCTCTCGGCGCTACAATCGCCGGGAGATGCTATGAAAACCTTGTAAGCGACACAATCTCTTAGGCTCACACTCAACCAAACAACCTTGCTGCACGATGCCGTTGCCCGGGTCTCCCCGCTCAGAACACGGCGGCACGCGGGTCAGCTCTCACACAGCCCTTTCCGCTGGCGGGGCTGTGAGGCCTTTTGGTTCGGGAGGCTAAAGGTCACGCGTGAGTAAGGATTCGTAGTTGCTTTTTCGAGTTGCTTTCGCGTCCTTTGGCGTAATGACGACCCAATGAGAAAATCATAGATTGTCTGACGACCAATCTTTGCTGTCCTCGCCAGCAGCGCGATGTTACCGAACGCAGTGATCGCCGAAGGTAGCCGATCGTCGGAATCATCTTCGAGGCGTTGGAACACCTGATGCCGCATCGTCGCGCTCGCCGGCTGCTCCGTTCCACCTTCATCGAGCACGTCGCGCCAGTCGATCTTTTCAGGATCGATCGGCTCGGAGTTGACGGTTTCGCGGCCGGTCTGTAGAATATCGGTCGCGGTGACGTGCATCGGAACGAGAAGGCCGCGCGTCTCCATCGTTACGCGCGCGAGGTACCCTTGTTCAGCCAGCTCGTCGCTGTGCCGGCGAATGTCGGCGTTCACGCCGAAAAGCCCCTAAAGAACGACGACGGCGGAAGCCGCCGAAGCTTTCGGCCGCGCGATAGAGGCGCCGAACGCGACCTCGCGACCTTTTATCGTGATGCGATTCTTCATTGTGTTGTCCTCAGTTGTTATCTGAAGTGGAACGCATTTCACTCCGCAGCGGAGCAAAGGGTGTGTCAAAGCGCGGATCGGTAGCGTCCACAAGCTCAATCGTGCATCGGACTATTCGGATGGACATGCAGCCCTCCGCCGAGTCCGTTCAGCCATAAGGATCGAGAAAAAGAGTTCGTGCCGCGTCGTGCTTGCGACGCGCACCACGCCACACCGAGGCGATGTTGATACCCGACTAGTGGATGCCGTTAGCAGCCTTTATGATCGTCTCGAAAACGACGTCGGGGTGCGAAAGCATCGCGACGTGGCTGGAGCCGATCTCGATCGTGGTAGCGCCCATGCGCTTGGCGAGGAACCGCTCAAGATCGGGGTGCACCGTGCGGTAATGCCAGCCGCCCTGACCGCCGCACGTGGGCCTTCGAGTTTTCTTCAGGGTCTCGGTACTCTAAAATGTCTGTCGCGAGAACTACAACGCGGAGATGCTCAGCCTTGAGAGCCCGGAGCACGTGCGGCACGCTGAATGATCATTCCGGCGTCACCTCAGGTGCAGCAAAACGTTCGGCGACGTACTCGTCGGCGAGCTGCCCGAGAGATTTCTTCTCGCAGCGCGCGTGTTCGCGGAGGACCGCGAGTTTGGACGGTTCTATGGTCGTCGTAATGCGGACACGTTTCGGGCGTCCCGACTTTGGGCGCCCTGCGGACGGCCGGCGCTTCTCTCCGCCTATCGCCTCGTCGTCGTCAGGACACACGCGAAAGCCTTCGGGCGCAATCGTCAAAGACGTCGGCGAGCGTGACGCGGTGTTTTACAAGAATATCCCGCGTTTCTTGAGCGATCATCGTTTGCACGTGAACCCGCGCCTCCGAGCCGATCGTTGGCCGGCCGACGCGCGCCGCCGGTTGCTGATGAATTTCGTGTAGCGCCTGGATTACGCTGGACCGGCGTTGACAAGCGGCGGCGACGACGCCCGTGCGATCCAGCCAGGCGAGGATTGATCTCGCGGCGCATGAGTTCGGCGATCGACGGCTCGCGCTCAACAACGTCGAAGTCAACATCATCCGGTACCGCCGGAAGACTGACGATGATCCGACCCTTGCGGTCAACTTGAACGCCGCGGTCGCGCAGCCAGTTGAGCTCGTCGTCGTAGGACATGCGAACTAATCCCTTCTACAGGCCAGGCTGGCCAGCAGTCCTGGCACTCACGTTTCTCGGTCTAAGCGCAGAAGCAACGCCATCGCCTCGATCTCCGTCAACGCATCGACGTGACCCACTCGGCCTCTCGAAGCTGCACGGACGACTACCGCGATCTCGCTCGAATCCATAGCGCGCCGCTCGAAGGCGTGGCTTAGGTCGCGCTGTTGCCCACCCGAGAGCGGTGCCGAGCTGGTAACCATTCGCCTCAGCATGCGATCGATGAGGTGCCGGCGCATCGCGTCGATCTCTTCACGGTAGGCCCGTAGAAGCGTGACGTGATCTTCCTCGACCCAGCGAAGATGTTTCTCCGCGAACCGAATCGCCGAGCGAAGCTGTCTGTCGTTCAGCTGCGAGTAGTCGTACGCGTGCGCGGAAGCACCGGAAGGGAGTCCATAGTAGCCATGCCGTAATCGGAGCGGAGGCAAGGGGCGTGGTGGCGACCGGTAGGCTTAGGCTACGGCGTAAGGGTGCGGTACGCCGAAGCCCTGGCCTGAGGAGGCATCGCGTTGGTCTTACTTCCTACCAGTATAATAGCAAGCTCACGATAAAGGTCAATAGGAAACTATTGACTTCTTATGGTATCCTAACCCCGTGGCCGTTGTTAACTTCAGTAAACGTTTTAAGGAGCTTGTTCGGGGTCTGAGTGACACGGAACTGGGTTACATTCTCGGAGTTTCGGCCGACGCGGCGCGCAAGATGCGTACAGGTGACATCAAGAGTCTCAAGCTGGAGGCGGCGCTCCGCCTAGCTAAGGAGCTAAAGGTTTCGCCTTGGTATCTGGCGGGAGAGTCGGAGCCGGCTATCCCGCTTTCGGCGGGACCTCCGGAGGCGGCTCGGGACCGGAAGAGGCGTCGTGACGGGAGTCGGGAGCTTGAGCGGGCTCAGTTGGAAACCGCCGAGAGCGCCCTGCTTCTTCACGACGAGGTGGTGGAGTTGCGCGCTCGGGTTCGTCGGCTTGAAGCCGCTGTCGAAGAATTGCAATCACACGCAACAGCCTCGTCCTCACCGTAGCTAGCCGGTCGTTCGGTCCTCCGTCCATGCCTCAACTCCCCGATCGTCCTAAGCCGGGCGATCGGCAGTAAACTTGTTGCCGGCGGGCTTCAAAGGCTCGCCTTCTTGGAGAACGTGCAGGCGTGAGGATTCGTTCCCTGCTGGGCATGCCAATCGGCGAAATCGCTTCCGTCGTCGGCGACGCCGCCGAGTTCGGCGCTGCGACTCTTCATTTGCTAGACGTAGCAAGAAAAGGGCGATCACGCGCACAAGTTTTCGTCGCACGACAGACAGTCGGTTGCTCGATGGTGTGTCCGGCTCGTGATCCATGCGTTGAACGTACGTGGCGGACGCAGTGCGCGTCTCTACTCATTTTGAATTAGTCCGATCGGTGTTTCCATTTGGGATAATAGGAGTTTCCGTTTGGGATAATAACGGAATGTGCGGTCCCTTGCATTCGGCCGTCGCGAGCCGACTGAATCAGGAAGCTGCCTGGCCGCGGAGGCGCGTTGTCGCCGGCGTTCCGTATCTCAAGCGCATCGGTATCGGCGCAGCATGGACCCTTTGTCGGTCCATTGTTTCGGGCGACCTAGCCAGCTAGAATGACTCCATGGCACGAGGAAATGGCCACCGTAAGCGCATAGCCCTGCAACCCGTCTCTAAGCCGCCGAAAGGTCGCGCGGTCCTGAACTTTCAGGCGGTCCGTACGTACACGCAAGCGTGCACGAGGTGGACTTTGTGTGCGGGATATGCAGTAAGGTCGTCGCGTCGGTCCCGGATAAGATCCAGTTCATGAGTGATACTGGGCCGGTGATCTTCGTCTGTTACGCTTGTGGTGCGTACAACGAAGCTCCATAAACGATGTACAAATCGTCGACGATTTGACCACTCACGATGAAGCGATATTTAGTCGAAGTACGGCTCGGTTATGATGTGCGCGCCGATACCGCAGATGAAGCCTTGAAGCTCGTATCGTCAGCAATTCAGGATGACGAGACAATCGCTGTCGAATACTCCGTGCGTGAGCGGCATGAAGCAGCGTCGCCAATAGAATCGAAATCACCTGATCTGCACGGCCTAACAAAGCCTGTATACACCGTGACCGAGGTTGCGTCGATCCTTGGAACGAGTAGAAGCGCCGTATATGAATTGGCAAGACGCGGTGGTTCCAGTACGCGACTCGGACGGAGAGTCCTTATCCCAAGAAACACGCTTGTCGCCTTTTTGAATGGCGAACTTCCGCTGAAGGAACCGGTCTCACCGGAACCGGTTTCCCCAAGTCGGCCGATGCGACGTAACCCGGTGAAAAAGTCCACCTTGCCCGAGGCTGTCACTCCGGTTCGGCGTCCGCCAGAAAAGCGAGAAGTTAAAGAAAAGAGCTCGGTAAGCATCACGGAGGCGGCGAGGATCCTGCACATCTCAACGAGTCGAGTTCGCGAACTAATGGACCAGCGGAAGATCTATTACACCGAATACTACGGGAAGCGCACGATCCCAAAGGGGGCGATAGAGAACTTCGTCAGCGGCCTACCAGCAATAACAATGCTAGAGGAGAACATCGCTTACTACCGCGCGCACAACGAAATGGACGCCGAAATGGAAGAAATCGCAGCGAAGCTTTTTGCTGAGTGGAGAATCGAACCGTCCGAAGGATAGCCCTAGAGCTGCAACGGCAGTGAAATGGTTCCGGGAGCTGGGCCAGCCTAACGGCGTAGCTAAGCGGCGAGCCGTCCCGGCGCCGCCAGGAGACAGCGGTCAGCTCAGTCGAGTTTCTCGCGAATGGTCAAAGGCGCGTTTTGTGCTCGCAACCGCGAAACGTCGCATCAACCCTCGGTGCGGTATATTGACTGACTAGCCACTCTCCTGTATAGTAATCCGCATGGCAAGGCCGAAGAGCGACGATAAACGGGGCGCGATCGTATCGGCAGCGATCCGCGTCATCGCTGGCGAGGGTCTCGGCGCGGCGACGGCGGCGATCGCGAAGGAAGCGGGCGTTTCCAACGGATCGCTCTTCACGTACTTCGAGACGAAGGCCGATCTGCTGAACCGGCTCTACGTCGAACTCAAAACAGAGATGGCTGCCGTCGGCTTAGACGGACTGCCGACGCGAAGCGGCATCCGCAAACAGGCGCAATACATGTGGTCGCATTTGGTTGACTGGGGGGCGTCCTTTCCCGAGAAGCGCCGAACGCTCGCGCAACTCATTGTATCGGATGATATCACCCCGCAGAGTCGTGAGGCCGGGCATCGCGCACTCGCCGGCGTCGCGAGCCTTCTTGAAAGAACCCGTGAACGTGGACCGATGCGAGACGCGCCGCTGGCGCTCGTCGTTGCGTTGTTCAACGCGCACGCTGACGCGACGGTCAACTTCATGATTAAAGATCCCGCCAACGCCGACAAGCATTGCGCAATTTCGTTCGACGCCTTCTGGCGCATGGTCGCCTAATTTTTCCCCTAAAGACGACTGACTAGACAGACAATCACATCTAACAGGAGCACGATATGAAGATCGCTATCGTAACCGGTGGCAGCCGAGGAATCGGCCGCAATACCCTCATCAGCCTCGCCGAACGCGGCGTCGATTCAATCCTTACATATAATGCGCGGCGCGACGCGGCGGAAGAGGTCGTCGCAGCGGTGCACGAAGTTGGCGCTCGCGCGATCGCGTTGCAGCTTGACACCGGCGACCTGCGCGCGTTCGACGGTTTTGTCGAAAACGTGCAAAATGCGCTCGCACAACTGGGCGCGGAGCGATTCGACTATCTCGTCAACAATGCCGGCAACAATCATCACAACATGCCGTTCGAGAAGGCGACGGAAGAAGAACTCGACAGCATCTACAACGTCCACTTCAAAGGCGTGTTTTTCCTCACGCAGAAGCTGCTTCCGCTCATCAACGACGGCGGACGAATCGTCAACCTGTCGACGGCGCGGACTCGCGTCGCTTCGCCCGGGGGGGCAGTGTACGCATCGATGAAGGGGGCGGTTGAAGTGCTAACGCGATCTATGGCGCTGGAACTTGGACCGCGCAAGATCGCCGTCAACACGGTCGCTCCCGGCGCCGTTGCAACGGATTTCAGCGGCGGCGTCGTCCGGGACAATCCCGAAGTAAACAAACGGATCGCGGAAATGACGGCGTTGGGACGCGTCGGCCTCCCTGAAGACCTCGGCCCGATGATCGCTTCGTTGCTCTCTGCGGACAATCGCTGGATCAACGCGCAGCGCATCGAGGTGTCGGGCGCCGTATAGCCAGGTCAGCCCCGATTTTCCGCGTGATTCCGTGTCACTCTGAGCGGAGTCAAAGGGCCGTCACACTCATCGCTTCCGCGATAACCTCGATATCACTTTCGGACACTTCAACGAGGCCGCGCCGAAACGCCACGCCCCAATGCTCCCGCGACCGAATGAAGGACAACTTGTCCAAAAGTGGCTCAATACGCGCAGCCTGCGCATCAAAATAAGCAATATCCCGTCGGATCGGCGCAAGACTCGCCGTCTGTCGGAACAGATACGGCTCCCGATCGCAAACGCTCCCAATCGCGGTAAAACTCTGTAGCGCCGTCCCAGCATGCATCTGCGTCCGAGGCGAATACAGCGCCAACACATCCCCTGGCGCTAACCGCCGCACCGGAGCCGCCTTCCCGTGCCCAAGCTGCACAAAACCACCGGCGACCGCAGCCGCGACATGATCCGCCGAAGCCACTCCTATCCAATATTTCACGGCGCACTCGTATGGACGGTGACGACAAACCCACCAGGCGCCGCTAAGTCAAACATTCGCCCGAACGGTCCGTCGCGCAACTCCCCCGGCGTCGCCCCGCGCTGCACGAGCGCCGCACGATACTCGTCCACGTCCCCGCTGACGGAAAACCAAACCGCAACCCCCTGCCCGCTCCCGGTCACTTCGCCGGGCCGCGGAACGCGGACCGCAAACGGCACTGGCCGCGTCAGAAACACCTGCGCCCCAGGTGGGCTCTGCGGCGCCGGCTTCAGCCCAGCCACGTCTCGCCAAAACCTACTGGCCGTGTCGAGATCGTCCACAACAAAGGCAAGAAAATCCGGCCCGGCAAGGCTCGCTGCAGTCATAGTTCCTCTTTCTAGCGAATCAGGTTCCTGATGCCATCCTATCAGGAACCTGATGATATTGCAACAGGCGGGTCGATCACGGCCGCTGTGGGCTACCTCGTCAAGCGGGTCCAAGCCGCCTTGCGCGCAGCAATGGATGACGCGCTCCGCCCAATCGGTTTAAGCGTCTCCCAGTACGCGATACTTGAAGCGCTGCTCGATGCCGGCCACTCCGAATCGACAAACGCCGCGATCGCGCGCCGCTGCTTCGTCACCCCACAATCCGCGAGCGAAATGATCGCAAATCTAACCGAAAGCCAGCTCGTCAACCGCGGCACCCGCACAACCGTTCCGCGAATGACCCTAGCCCTAACGAAACGCGGACGGACGAAGTGCCTTGAAGCGCGCAAGCGTGTACTGGATATCGAACAGCGAATGCTGATCGGCCAAACGGAAACTGAGCGTAAGCAATTGGCGACCCTTTTGGAACGCTGCGCGAAAGCTCTAGAAGCCGCCTCCACGTTACCGTGAGCTTGACGAAGGCCGGCTCTCAAGGCATGAGCGAGACCATCGTCTTTCCTTCAGTTGTGACTGAATGCCGAAGCCGGCAGATCCAAGACCTCGCCACCGATGCGCTCTAGCTCAACCGCACGATCGTAGGTCGCGGAATCTTCCGCGATACGAGTTACGGCGTTGACGACCCCGTAGCGAGTCCAGTCCGCGCCGAGTGCGAGTTGGTGGAGCACGCCGTCCTGTTCCGCTTCGGTCAAGCCGAATCGCCGAGCGACGACTTCCACGATCTCGCTCGGCTTTGCATCGAGCGGCTCGCCTGCCGCCACGCGAAGCTTGTCGACCAGTTGACCGAAGAGCGCTTCGTTCATGGCGGCGTCGACGATGTCAACGACCTTCAGCCAGAACGCCCGATCGACGGCCCTGCATGTCTCGTCCCTGTAAAACTCCGACGCTCCATCATCGGCAGGATCGATCCCTCGGCCGACGTGGTGCTGGCGAAGCTCGGATCCCGAGATCAAGCCGTTCGTGCAAATCAATCGATAAACCATGGGCGAAATCCGCAGCGACGATGCCCCCACCTCGCTGTTGGCGATTACCACGCCTGCCTGCACGATGTCGCCTCGGCGAACTTACGCTGTGACGCGATCGCTGGTCGCCTGAAGGTAGAAATGAGTGTCGGTGATCCGGGCTGACACGACATGCACGCCGGGCCGCTCAAGCTGCGGGATCACGGCTTCGGCGAGCTCGTAGTTGTCGAGTGGACGATACCGGCGCGAGAGAAATGCCCGTAGCTCTCCGGTTTCCCCAGTACGTGTTCGCAGCAGCCGCGTCGACGGCTGCTCGGCAAACCAGTACGCGAGGTTCTGCGCAAGTAGCGGCCCGGCGCCAGCCTGAGTCATCCGATCGACGTAGGCCATGGGGATCTTGTAGTGGCTCGCAATCTGGCCGAGTGCGAACCGTGTAGGCGCGACGGCGGTTGTGCCGTCGGTCTGCTGAAGTTCGATGCTCACCCCTGCACCCACCGGATGCGCGGTGAGCCGGCGCGTGTCTGCGATGAAGTCGCGCTGCGTCTGGCGCTCGGCGATCAGCTGCTGGGCCAGCTGGCTTAGTGGGGTCCCTTCGATCATGACCGTATCCTCCTCGCGCGCCTATCGCGCGTAGACTATTGGCGTACGAGCGGCGCGTCGAAGCCCAACATCGTTAGGCCCTGACGAGCTCCAGCGTGCGCTGCTGATGCAGTGACCTCAGCCGAAGCGGGGCAGCCGGGGCAACTGCGGCGCGGTAGCGCCGAGACGGAGACCGCAGCGCGAAGCGCGAGGATCGGAGACGGCGGTTGCGGCGGCTGCCCCGTTTCGGCTACTTGATTCTCAGCAGCGCACGATGGAGCTTTCGAAAAATATTAACGGAGCCCAGGCGATTGACAGACCCCGATGTGCAGCGGGATAATCGTGGTACACGATAGCGCGGAACTTACGCCCGCATAATAATGCGTGCAAAAACCTCGAGCAAGTTCGCTCGGGGTCTTTCTTTTTATCTTGGGCCGCAAATGATCAAAACCTCGTTAGCGCTCGCCGACCTCGGCGACATTCTTACGCCGGCAGACGTGCAGCGATTCTTAGGTATCGGACGCAATGCAACGTACGAACTTCTTGCATCCGGTAAACTGACGTCCGTCCGCATTACGCCGCGGCGCCTTATCGTTACGAAGAAGGCGCTCGAAGCATTCCTGGGCCTTGCGGCGAATATACCGTCCGCCGGGACCCCGTAGGAGGCACATCCTTGGGGTATCTCAGGAAAGTTGGAGACAAAAAGTTCCGCATTATGTATGACGTCATGTTCGTCAACGGCAAGCGCCGGCAGAAGACCGAAACGCTCGTCGGAGTGACGAAGAAGCAGGCCGAAGCGATCCTCGCGAAACGTAAGGCTGCGGTCGTCGCCGGCGAGTACTTGCCGTGCGCCGACATGACGATGAATGAGCTGTTCGATCGGTTCATGCAAGCCAAAGAAGGTCGCCTTGCCGCGACGACGCTGCAGCGTTACGAGAGTTTGCTGCGGCTTTACTTGCGGCCGGCGGTCGGCACCAGGAAGGTTGGCAACGTGAAGGCTGTCAACCTACTTGCAACCTATGCTCGATGGTCGAAGCGGCCAGTCAGCGGACGTACGGTCCATCATGCTGCGGAACTGCTGCGTAACGTGCTACGGCGCGCCGTCAAATGGGAAGTGATCCTTCGCAGTCCGGCCGCATCGCTCGATGCGGACGATCTGCCGAGGGCGGTAAAACCCGAATCGGCGGTACTCACCGAAACCGAGGCGCAGCAGTTGCTACAGGAGGCGAAATACCCAACCCATCGGTGCACGGCGCGGCACTACTTGACGGCGCAAAGCGCCTTCTATCCTGCCGTGGCATTTGCACTCTACACAGGAGCCCGTCTCGGCGAAATCATGGCGATGCGTTGGCAAGACATCGATTTTCGTCAGCGGATCGTCACAATCAGCCGATCGCTGAGCTCGACAAAGCGGGACGGGCTTATCTACAAACGGCCAAAGAACGACAGGGTGCGCACGGTCTGTGTTTCGTCGCATCTGCTCGTGATTCTCGAATCCCATCGCGCGGTGCAGGCTGCTGAGAGAATTGCCGTACGTCCGGCCTATCACGACGAGGATCTCATCTTCGCCAAGGCAGACGGCACACCGATCTCATCGTGGCTGTTCAGCTCCGCGTTCCGGAACTTCATGAAACGCTGCCCGGTGCGGCGCATCCGCTTCCACGATCTCCGCGACACGCACGCCTCGTTGCTTGCCAAAGCCGGCGTGCCGATCGAGGTTATCTCGAAGCGGCTGGGCCACAGTGACATCAGCATCACGTACGATCGCTACATCACCGTCTACCGCGACCGTGATGCCGAGGCGGCGGAGGCGTTCGGAAAGATCGTGACCTGAAGACCTTCTGACAAATTCCGTTAGACGGCCGTTAGAATTGAGGCACTCACGGCTGCCAAATGCACGAAAAACCCGTACAAGATAAGGAGATTTCTGGTAGCGCCAACGGGAATCGAAAGCGCTTTTGCCTGAAGCTAGACAGAGCCCGACGTAGAAGAAAAGGTTACTTTTAAAGGGAATTCGGGAACTTGACATTGCTGGGGATAGCAGAGAGTTGCTCAGGCGTAGACCGGAGTTAACCCGGCGATCCGCTTCCCCCGGGCCTAGGATCAAACAAGCTGGATAGAGCCGGGGACTCCTAAAGTGCGTGTACCGGAACCCCGACCGCGATTCCCTATTGCTGATGACCACCCTGGGATCGCAGTATCTCCAAGAGCTGAAGGCCGCCGCCAGAGCGCTCCGGCTCCCGGAATAGATAGCCCGACAGATCCGAAGCAAAGATCGCCTGAGTCGTAGCGGTTAGCACCGCGTCTTTCGTGGCAGGGTCCTGCGACGCCTGAACAAACGCATTGAAAGTCTTGAGGGCCGTTGCTTTCCGCTTATTGATGGCTTCGTTATGGCTCGCCGCGAAAAAATTTCTACCGCAGACCAGCAGGACGTAGTAGGCGACCGTGAAGACCGCGATCTTCGCAAAGGCGAGCTGAATCGACGTCGACAGCGACAAGCTCGGCAATGCAGCGGCAAAACCGGCGTAGGAGTACCAAAGAACCACCGCGATCGCAGCAGCAACGACAATAGTTATCCAGAGCCACGTGATTCGTCCTCGCTGATAGCCTTTTGACTCAGCTGCGAAAAACTCGGCCGTCGCCGAAACCGCGACCGACCCCGCCGCCTCGCGGGATGCTGAAACTATTTCTCTCAGTTCCGCCTCTGAGGTTTCGACATTGGCCCGAGCTCTGTCTGCGAATGAGCTCATTTCTTGGATGATGCTGGCGAGTTGACTCCGCTCGTATTGCGGGTCGAGCCGCCTGCGTGCGTAGGCTACGACCGGCCCGGCTTCCGTAATCCAGCGAGCTAGATTAGCGACAATGTCTTGAATTAATTGGTCCCTGAATTGCACGGTCGGACCACCGTAGTTTCCCGACGGGGAAAACGATGTTATCGCTACGCAAGTCTTATGAATCTCGACCAACGTTGCATCAAGGTTTGCCAGCACAGTTGGCGGCAGCCGCTGAGGGTCCACTTCTGAGATTTGCTGAACTAGACCGTAAAGAGCCACAATGTCGCCAGCGGCGCGATCGAAGGAAAGTTCGCCAAGCTCCGGGCGCAGCAGTCGTTGTAACGGGTATTCCTTTTGGAGAAGAAACGCCTTTTCCGTTAACGAAAGGGCCTGGAATTCTTTGTCGTTCATGACTTGACGCAGCCTCGAGCCGTCCGGATGAGATCCGCGATGGACAGCCTCGAGGGGGTTGAAAAAGTAGGCATAATTTCGCGCCTCTTTTCAGTTACCGCGGCGGTCGCTCCTGTGAGCGGCTTCACAATCTGCGCCACACGTTCGCCTCGATGGCGCTCGTCGCAGGCGTTCGCCTTAAGACAGTTTCGACTGCCGGCTCGGACATTCGACTATCTCCACGACGGCCGGCGTCACGTACGTCACCGACTCCCTCATTGGAGGACGCAGCCGACCGGATCGCTTCTGCGGTGCAGTTGCAGTAAAGAAGGCAAATACCTCATAAGGGATGCACAGGTCGGGAGTTCCCTAAGAGTGGGAGCAGGACACTGAAAAACAAGCTGTCGAGCTGCCCCTGCGCTTTTAGCATCGCCGATAAAATTGATATTAAGCGTGGCTGATCATATATGTCCACACTTTTCGAGCTAAGACCGATCCTCCGTTCGTGCAGGAGAGCATCTGGATAATCCGGCGAGACTCTCCAACGGCCATGAATGACGGCGTTGCGCTTCGTGGCCAGCGACACAATCTTGCTAAGTACCGTGTCTATTCGCTCAACGGTCCCTTTATCAAAGCGGCGTCGTGCGGCGATTAGAAACAGCTCTTTCTTATGCGATATAGACGTGCCCGCGTCGAAGGTTTCAAGAGCGATCTGATAAATGTACGCGTCCGTGCCGCCCTTGGCTCCCATTACAAGCGTGGAGTAGTGGAGAGCCAGGACCTGTTCGATGTAGGACCACGTCATTGCGATGGCACCGATCAGCTTCGCGCATTCAGGCCGCTCCATGTCGAGGCGTCCATGAAAACCTTGGCTTGACGGCGCTTTCACCTCAAGTGTGCTCCCGCAGTCAGTAGGTGGTCAGTCACGCCATTTCGCCCCATTTTGTGCTCACATCTGGTGGAAAGGGTGGGAGTCGAACCCGTGAATCCTCGATTCGTCCGGGTTCCTCCTATGCGCTTGAGTATGATTCGTGCGAGAACCCTAAGCCGTCGGATGTGTCGGTTCGTTTGGGAGGCACCCGTCTCGGTTCGTCCGTGACCAATTTGTGACCAGTCGGCTGGCGCGTTTTGATTGGTAGTGCCAACGGAATCTGAATCCGACGATCCGGACCCATCCTGCTCTGAAAACCGCTGAACTAGCGAACTGTTTTGAGGCGGTCAAGGAACGGGTTCCTTAGCTCACCAACTGAAAAGCCGTGCAGTTATCTTACTGCGCGGCTTGGAATGCAGGGGCCATCGTATCCTGCTCGCCGCCCGTGATGCCAAGTTGCGCCGCGATTTCCCGCCAGCCAGCCATGGTCTCACGTAATCGCGTAATGGTCCGCAGTGCCTCGGTCTTTCGAACGCGAAAGTATGGTGCGACGGACCGCGCGAGGCCGAGATCGAGCGCGTTGTCGCTATCGTCGATATCGAGTGCTAATCCTAGCGAATCGGGATTCGGATTCATATCGTAGGCCGGAGAGAGTCTCCACCCATTCGAAGTGAGCAAAAACCCGTGATTGCGAAGGTGATCATCTGTATTCGAGGCCATGATATTGAAGACGATTCGCGTCCACAGTTCCAAAAGGTCCTTGCCAGCTTCCGCCCCTTGTGAAGTGAGAACGTCTGCGATCTCAAGGTAGCTCGCACTCTCACCGTCGACGTGTCCAGTCAACGTCATCGCCGACGCAAAATGGATGCGCGCGCCAGCTTCTCTTCGGTCGAAGCGACGTACCAGAAACGTGTGCGCGGCACCGCCGAAACGGCGTGCCTCGGCAGCAGGCACGCGGATACCGCATCGAGACGCCAATTCGTGCAGGACGTATTCCCACGCGCCGGCATCATGGCGATCGTTCACGCTCGGGAACTTTGCGATCCAGAGATTGCCGTCGGGATCGCTCACCGACGCCTTCGGGCGCGCTCCGCCGAGCGACGCACCGGGTGCGAGCAAGATGCGCAGTTGCTCGTCGAGGCCCGGGTTATCGTCCGTGTCGCTTTCGAGCGCGCGGCTCGCCGCTTCGAGTTCGCGAATGCGTACGAACGGGGGCGCCGCGATTGGGAGCTCAGCGGCGAGAAAAGCACCAGCATCGTCGAGCTTGAAACGCAGCGCCCCCGACCGAAATGCGTCATGCACACCGAGGAGGTAGTCCGATTCACGGAGCCGCGCGCTGGCTGGCAGATCACCCGCGCGCTTGCGGCGGGCAAAACTGCGGTCGATCAAACGCCGCCCCCAGCGGTCGGGGCTCGAGTCGCCAAACATCCCAAACTGTTTGCGCGCGTTGCGCGGATACTGCGGCCCGGCAAAGAGGCTGATATCCGGATCGAGCTGTTGCCGCGCAAGGTGAGGGTCGTCGAGCGCGGTCTTTGAAAATGCAAATTCGAAGATCTCGCCGGTTCGGCCAGCGCGCGCGTCGAGTAATCCGAGCTGCATCGGATCTCGGTCAGGCGACCAGTCGGCGTAAACGCCAATGCGGTGATCGCTCACGTTTTCACGCGTTGGCGACGTTTCAAGTTGGCGTCCTGAAGATCGCGCCCGATCGGATCGGTGGCGCCGACGGCGTCGAGGTCGGCGTCGAGCCCAAGCACGTGGAGCACCGCAGTATAGGCGCCGATCGTCCCGCCGGGGCGCCCCTGCTCGATCCCGCGCAACGTCATGAGCGACATGCCGGCGCGCTCCGCGACGAGGGCCGCAGGGAGCCCGCGGCGGCGGCGCGCGCTGCGAATGCGCTCGCCAAGCTGATGCAAGCGACGTTCGACACGGGGGAGCAGAGTTGCGGTGGTCCTAGCCATAATACACAGTATTCTAGCGTTTATTGTCATTAACGTCTAGAATAATGGCATTCCCGCTTTAATAGCGCTAAGGTACAAAGAAGAGCGCTCGTCTGCTATAACTGAAGCGAACGAGCGATCCGGAGCCTTATTGACACGTCGTGTAGCATTGTTACAGGACAGATGTTGTATTTATACCAAGCTGCTAGCTTTACTACGCAGAAGTAAATGGGGGGTTCTACTGCGGGTCTCTCAACTGAGGCTCTCTCAAAGGAAGCAATAGAGCAGGCCATCCGCGATGTGCGTGGACGACGCGCTGTTGCCGAGGCGGCGCGCGCGAACTCGGAACGCGAGATGGCTTCCTGCCGCGAGGAAGAGCGTCTTCTTCAACGGCTCCTCGCGCTACGTACTGGCAGCAGCGTAGCCGACAATGTAAGCGACGATGAGTCGGGCACTCTCATTGCGCCTGGGGAAGATGACTCAGTTACTTCGCGACAGGCCGCGATTGAGACAGTCGTCGAGGAACTTGCCGTTTCCGGACGGCCGGTTCACATCTCCGAGCTCTTGAGAACATTGCAAACACGCAACGTTGCGCTCCCTGGTGCCGGCACGCAGGCAAACCTGATTTCCATACTGGTCCGCGATGATCGCGTGATTCGGACAAGTCGCGGGATGTACGGCCTTGCGTCATGGGGCCTCTCTGATGTTCAAACCACTACCCGAACGCGGACACGTCGCAAGCGAGTGCGCAGGTCGGGCCATGCGATAGAAAGCTAACGATGCCAATCGAACGAACCGAAAAAATTCAATTCCACATAATAGGAACCCTTGATGCGGTCACTAGATGGATTGATAGCCATCAAACCGGTATACCCGAGTGGCTAAAAAATGCTCGGCGCCAATACCAGGATGATCGCGCCAACGTTCAAGATGAATTTCGTGCAGTCGCAATACTATTGGAAGATGCAAAAGGAGCGAGTCCCGCTCGAATAGGCCTTCTTGACGTAGGTGGAGCGACGCGTGAGGATATTACCTCGTGGGAGGTTTGGCAAAATGCTGCTACGTTTGCATCACCTTCAATCTTGGCACTAAGGGTGGCACTTCAAGACTCACGATCGCAGCGCAGTCGCGCTCCTCGACGCGACCGTAGGGCTCTTAAGCTGAGATCACGGAGCTCAGTTGCTCCGAAGACTTAATCAGGTATTCGCTCGCATGGCCTCGCAAGATCTCCAGAGAGTGGGAGATGGCGTACTTCGCTTTTCGCTTTTCACCGATTGCAAACTGAGCTCTCGCAAGTTCGCGAAGGCACGCGCCACGCATTGATTGACGTCCCGTCTTCTCGGCCATTTGATAGCCTTCGCTTGCAACGTCTATTGCGACGCGATGTTGGTGCAAATCGTTATGCGCCTGAGCCTTTACATCGCCGCTAATCAGCGCAATGTCGAAGTGTGGATAGACTTTCGGAACCTGATGAAAGCATTCGATAGCCCGAGCTGGGGACGTGGCGTTGTACGCCATTATGAGATAGAGGCTAGCCCAAAGGAGCGGGTTATGCAGTGCCTTGCAACCCTCAAGGCAACGCGCATGCATTGACTCCTGTTGCGCCTTGTTGCCGATTAGACGATAGTACGTCGCCAGCTGCATTGACATGATCGTGGAGGTAAACACGAAACCGTTTTGTTGTGCTGATGCTACAGCGTTATTAAGAAAATCTATTGCGCGAGACACGTTAGCGATCGACTGAAAGACTATAAGCTGCGTGTAGGCTAGCGTCCACTCGGCGCGCTGGCGAAGCGAACAGGTGCGGCTCGCGTCGAGTAGAAGGCTTGCCTCGGATAATAGCGCTGAAGCCTTATCGGCATTGCCATTACTGATAATTTCTTGACTTGCGCAGGCAATGAGCCAATCGGTGTAATGTTCCGAGTCTAGAGTAATCCGGAAAGAATTTCTTATCACTTCGGCAGATAAGTTGGCACCGTGAAAGGTCTCGTCCGGAGACCTATTTGTGCGCCAGGTCAAGAGGTGATGCAGCGCAGCCACCTCCACGTGCATGCGACTTTCGGTGACCGAAGTTCGGTCGCAACGCCTCCAAGAGCGCAGAGCAGTTTGCAAAGCCGATTCCGCATCACCGTATTGTCCACAATCCAAATGCAACCGTGCTAGCGCCTGCGCAGCCCGAGCCCGCACTGTTGGATTTGCACCGCTGTCTATTATGTCGGCCAAGAGCCGCACCGCATCGCTTTCCCTACCTACTTCTGCTAGAGCTTGCGCACGACCAAGTGGAATGGCAACCGGTTGAATAGTAACCCGCTTGACTGGTGTCTCCGAAATCAGGCGGTTTCGCACAATCTTGCAGATCGAGGAATAGTCGCGAAAGAACTGGCGGCGCGATAACCCTATCTCTTTGAGCACGCGACGTATTGGGCGTCTGGCGAGTACATACGATTTGAAGAGCGCTATTCGCCTGTGAACAAGCGTACTATGCTGAGGAGGGACCTCCAAATCCGCGTAAAGCTCCAGAATTGCTTCTATTCGCTTCCGTATATTAGCGAGAAGATTGACATCGGATAGCCGCAGGCCTAGGTGGTCGGCAATTTGTTTGGTCAGAGGATTTCGAATAAGCTCGTGCGGATCGTCAAAATGGCGGAAAAAGTGACGGCTAGCAACGTCGGGAGATACGTTGGGATCAGCTCGTCTAGTCACAGTCTAGCCTAAGCGCCCCAGCTCATAATACATCCGAAATTTTCCACAAGTTTTTGTGAAAGACCTTCGCATAAACCCTCCGCGGGGCGCTTCACCGCGGAAGGCTCTTTCTGGGGTTGGGTCACGCCGCCCGGCCGAATTCGACTAAAGCTTACCCTTGAGCGCAATGCTGACTCATAGGCGGCACTCGGGTTTGTGCGACCGGGCATGCCATGACCGTAGGGCTACGCTCTCCAATTTCTCCAGCCCATGTTTGATCGGTTGGTCCGGTATTCCGAACGATAGGGCGGCATCTTTGCGTATGACTCGGCCGCTGCGATGCTCGCGCACGTCGCGTTCGAGGTATTGAAGCCGACACTGGGTAAACGGACGCTGGTCGGAGCGCGAGTAGGCAAACGTGTCGAAGCGCTGGAAGCAAGGGCGCCGAGCTACGCTTACAAGGATCGAGATGCACCCACTCACCGGAAGTATCGGCGTAGCGGTATGCGAAGCGCCGAATACTCCGAATCCAGGCGATAGTGAGCAGCAACCTTCGCATGCGGTTCGCTGTAGCGTCACGTCGCTTCACTTGCATTCTTATCCGTTAGAGCCGTATTGAAGCTGGCCCACTTTCGTGGAGAGTTTAGGTTTGGACATCAGGCGGCCTGAGCCATTTTGCGTTCGAAGTCGATCGGCGAAAGCATGCCGATCGAAGTGTGCCTCCGGCGAGGGTTGTACCACGCTTCTATGAACTCGAATACCGCAAGCGCGGCCTCGCGTTGAGTTTTGAAGCGATGCCGGTCGAACAGCTCGCACTCGAGGATGGCATTGAAGCTCTCGCACATCGCGTTGTCGTAGCAATCTCCAACCGATCCCATCGAGGGGCGAACGCCGGCCTGTTGACAGCGTTTACCAAAGGCGATCGACGTGTACTGCGATCCTTGGTCCGAGTGGTGAATCACCCCTTTAGGTTTGCGCTGGTGAATCGCCATATTCATTGCGTCAAGGACGAGTTCAGCGCGCATATGCGTCGCCATCGCCCAGCCGACGACGCGCCGGCTAAAGACGTCAAGGACGATTGCAAGGAACAAGAAACCAGCGTAGGTCGGGACGTAGGTAATATCGGCGACCCACAACTCGTCGGGAGCATCAGCCACGAATTTGCGCTCCACGAGATCCGGCGCCGGCCGGGCGTCCTTGTCGCGCAGCGTTGTCCCGAAACCCTTTCTGCGGCAGGCTCCCTGAATGCCGCGCTCGCGCATCAGCCGTGCAATGCGTTTGTCGCTCGGACAGATGCCGTCGTCTCGCAGATCGGCTGCGAGTCGCGGGCGTCCATACGTGGAGCGCGATCGCTCGAAATGGACTTCCAGCGCGTCGCCGATCGCAGCGTCGGATTCTGCTCGCGCAGACGACGGGCGTTTGAGCCACGCATAATACCCGCTGGGCGAAACCTCCAGCACACGGCACTGCGTGACGATGGGCCAAAGGGCTTGGTGCACTTTCACGAATTCGAAGACCTTGGGGGAATCGAATCGGTCTCGCGTGCGAACCAAGCCGCGGCTTTTGACAGTATCTCTCGCTCGATCTCAAGCTGTTTGACTCGCTTGCGCAACCGCGCAACTTCTTCATTCTCGGCGCTGCTCAGACCGTCGCTTCGGCGGCCCGCATCGAGATCGTCCTGCTTGAGCCAATTGCTAAGCGTTTGGCGGGAGATTTTGAACTCTTCGGCTACGTCGTTGATGCTACGCCCAGAGCGTACCAGCTCGATAATCTTGTGCCGGAAATCCAGTGGGTAGGAGCGAGGATGTTTTCTGGCCATTGGTGGACCTTTCTCCGCCAAGCGGAAAGTATCCACGGAACCGGGCCAGCTTCATATTCGACCGGTTGACCCGGTTCAAGTGAGGCACCCTCGTCCTGGTCCAGCCGATCAACGTCCTCGCTGATCCGGACCAGCTTCTCGGATCGCACCAGCAAACGCCCAAGAAGGCCGACCGTGTCCGGCCCAGTCGCGTTCCCCTTTTGATCGGCGGCTTTGGCTTTGGGATGGCGATGGTATAGCTCGATGCACTCGTTCAGACGAATCACCGAAAGCGTTCCATCCATGCTACCGAGCCAATCTAATCGAAGCGGTGTGTCCGTATTGAAATCGACCCAGGCAATCGCTTGGCCTTTGCGAGATCGCCTTCAAGCGACGCAATCGGCACTTGACCGTCTTACCCAACCCTTGTGGCGGGAGCGGCCGATTGAACGAAACTAAACGGTTTGACTCGGAAATCGTATGAAGCCTTGGTCTCGGGAAACCACTGTAGCATCGGACGTTTCAGTAGTGGGCAGGTTCGGCCAGGACCGCGGTACGACACTTCGACTCCCGCTGGCATACTGGGCACCGCACTACGACTCATCCGCGCACGGCGACGAATAGGACAAGGCCGAGGAATACGAAACCTCCTCGGCCTTCGTCAGCCGCATCGCCGAGACCATCGCCTTTCCTTCAGCGGTGACTGAATGCCGAAGCCGGCAGATCCAGGACGTCGCCCCCAATGCGCTCGAGCTCAACCGCGCGATCGTAGGTCACGGAGTTTTCCGCGATACGAGTTACGGCGTTTACGACCCCGTAACGAGTCCAGTCCGCACCGAGTGCAAGTTGGTGGAGTACGCAGTCCTGCTCCACTTCGGTCAAGCCGAATCGCCGAGCAACGACTTCCACAATCTCACTCGGCTTAGCATCGAGCGGCTCGCCCGCCGCCACGCGAAGCTTGTCCACCAGTTGACCGAAGAGCGCTTCGTTCATCGCGGCGTCAACGGTGTCAACGACCTTGAGCCAGAACGCCCGATCGACGGCCCTGCATGTCTCGTCCCTATAGAACTCCGACGCTCCATCATCGGCAGGATCGATTCCTCGGCCGACGTGGTGCTGGCGAAGCTCGGACCCCGAGATCAAGCCGTTCGTGCAGATCAACCGATAAACCATGGGCGAAATCCGCAGTGACGATGCTCCCACCTCGCTGTTGGCGATTACCACGCCAGCCTGCACGATGTCGCCTCGGCGGACTTCCGCTGTGACGCGGTCGCTGGTCGCTTGAAGGTAGAAATGAGTATCAGTGATCCGGGCTGACACGACGTGCACGCCAGGCCGCTCAAGTTGCGGGATCACGGCTTCGGCGAGCTCGTAGTTATCCAGCGGACGGTATCGGCGTGACAGAAATGCGCGTAGCTCTCCGGTTTCCCCAGTGCGTGTCCGCAGCAGCCTCGTTGACGGCTGCTCGGCAAACCAGTACGCGAGGTTCTGCGCAAGTAGCGGCCCGGCCCCGGCTTGGGTCATCCGATCGATGTAGGCCATGGGGATCTTGTAGTGGCTCGCAATCTGGCCGAGTGCGAACCGTGTGGGCGCGACGGCGGTTGTGCCGTCGGCGTGCTGAAGCTCGATGCTCACCCCTGCACCCACCGGATGCGGGGTGAGCCGGCGCGTGTCTGCGATGAAGTCGCGCTGGATCTGGCGTTCTGCGATCAGCTGCTCAGCCAGCTGGCTGAGCGGGGTCCCTTCGATCATGGACGTATCCTCCTCGCGCGCCTATCGCGCGCGGACTATTGGCGTATGAGCGGCGCGTCGAAGCCCAACATTCTTAGGTCCTGACGGGCTCCAGCGGGCGCTGCTGCAGTGGCCTCAGCCGAAGCGGGGGAGCCGGGGCAACTGCGGCGCGGTAGCGCCGAGACGGAGACCGCAGCGCGCAGCGCGAGGATCGGAGACGTCGGTTGCGGCGGCTCCCGCGTTTCGGCTACTCGATTCTCAGCAGTGCACGATGGAGCTGTCGGAAAATGCCAACCTTATGGGATTTTCGCCGCCGGTGGTAGCGGGATGCTACTTGCGCCGCTTTCTAATCGATTTTACCCAGTCGTCTAAGTCGTCGATGCATTTCCGGAGATCCGCCGGTCCGGGCAACGGTGTCCCATCAGCTGCTGCCTGATCATGCCCGCGGATCCACCGCGAGCACTCGGTCATCGCGTCGTCGAGCGCAGTACAATCATCAGAAGTGATGTCGTGCAGGTCACTGACTCTCTGCGCCTGTATGCTGTGCCGATATCGCTCCACCACATCATTGAGCAGAACTTCGACAATGGCTTGCTCCCACGCTTCACGTAGAAAGCCATATACGTCGCGCGCCTCGCGTTCGTACTCCTCTCTAGGTGCTGTGCGATGCAGTTTGTCGGCGGTCTGCCACATGTCGCGGAGTTTCCCGATACGGTCCTTTACGCGCATCGCAAACCAAGGAACGTTAGCTGAGCACAGACCCGGCTCCCCGTCGCGCCGAACGTATTGAGTGTCGCATTGAATCTTCTGGCGGCCAGCTTCGTCCAGAAGAATACGCATAAAGAGAAGATCGTGTGTGAAGACGATCACCTGGCGACCTTTCGCCTCCATGACCAATCGGCGCGCGATCTTCTCTCGCCAGATGTGGTCGAGCGATGAGACGGGATCGTCAAAAATGATCGCAGAGAGCGATACACTTGTGCTCAACTCCGTTAGGAATGCCGCTAGGGAAAGTGCTCTCGACTCACCTTCGCTTAAGACGTCAGTTACGGCGACGCCAGGCGCATTCGGAAATAGTATCCGATGAAACAATGCACCTTTTGCGCCGCCAGCGGCCTGGATCTCAACCAATAGGTGGTTAAACTCGAGTTTAGCCAGCTCGCCCTTGAACGTGTCCCTTAACCGCTCAGTAACGAGCTCCTTCGTAAGCTCTGTGCTCTTTCGCGTAATCGTCTGCGTGTTCGTATCGTCGAGGCACTGACGGTACGCGGCTAATCGCTGTTTACGCTCAATTTCGTCGAGGACAATCTGCAGATTGTCCCTCAAGAGGATGCGCGCGTCAAGCTCTTTGAGCTCGGCAGCCTCTTTTGCGTCCAGCGCGTGTTCTTTCTCATCAAGGTCACTAGCTCGTCTCCGCAGCGAGTCTATAAAAGCGCCTAGCTCATCAGCCCCGCTTGGTCCCACTGCACTTAAGGGAACGTCGCTCCCATCTTCGTTAGCCGTTTTGATCTGCGTTTGAACTTTCGAAGATTCAACAAAAAACTTCCTCACGCGCTCCGCACATTCCGGCTCGTCCTCGGAGAGCTCGTTGACGGCAAGCTTGACGTCGTCGCGCTCGATACTAGCATGCCTGACTTTTTCGAGCGCTGTTCGGTACTTGCCCTCGGCTACTCGAACGCCCGTCTGAGCTTGCGATATCACGTACTCGGCAAAGTGTTTGAGCCGCTCAGATGCCTCAGCCCCAATCGTCTGCTGGCAGAGCGGACAGCGCGCATCCTTTGCGGTGACTGGGAACGCGTCATCGGGATAAACAACATTAGAGAATGCTTCGGCCGCCTCCCACATGCCGATCCAGGCTTCCTCGCCCGTCCCAGGCATCACGTTCGGGCTGAATGCGACGTCGCGAATCGCCGCGAGCGCCTCGCGGGCAGCTCGTACCTCGTTGGCTGCCGATCGGAGATCCGAGACACTCTGGTCGCCAAGGACCGTGCTCAGCTCTTCTAAGTGGCGGACGACGCTGCTCAGGCGTCCCGCCTTCAGATTGAGTTCTTTGGCTCGCCGCTTTGGGTCAGTCGTTTGATAGTCACGTAGTCGCGCACGCAGCTCCTTCAGCCGTCGTTCCTCGTCTCGTGAAATGCTAGCGAGCCTGCGCACATCGTCGACCTTCGTGAGCGGGGTCAGGCCGTCGCATAGCGCTCGCGCCTGGGTACCTTCAGGGATCGCGGGCAGGTTTGGCGCTGCTGCAGTCAGCTGCTTTTGCTCTTCCTCGAGCCGTGCTCGTACCTGACCGCATAGAACCGAGAGCTTGTCGAAGATATCGAGACCAAAGGGGCGAAACGCAACATCAGTCTTGCCGCGCAGATAAATCGGTGCACAGTGCGCATCGAAAACGCTTACGCTCGCGATCGCCTCCGCAGCTGGCGCGTCGGGCGCCCACGCGAAGATTTTCGCTATCGACTCCTGGCGAAACGCTATTGTTGCTTGTGGTTTAAGCGGCGTTTCTCCGCTAAGTACATTCCCTAGGACGTCTTCAAGCCCGCGAGAACGGCATGCACGCTTCAGTATGCGTGTGTATCCTGATTTGCCTGCGGCGTTCTGACCGTACACGACCGTAAGGTTAGGACCAAACCTCACAGTTTGCTCCGCGGCCAAGGCGTTGACACCGCGGTGGTGCGTAACGCTCTCAAGAAGGACTGCGCCAGCGTTACGTGCCGGCACTGCCAAGTGATCTTCAGTGAGGGAATGCGCGGCTTTCGCCTCGGTAAGGCCATGGGCCGCCTTGCAAAGGTTCACGAGTTCGGGCAGATCCTCTTGCGTCGTCTTTTCCGACGTTATCAGACGCCTTAGCGCATCGCGTTGCCAGGCAGGTCGATCCTGCGACCATTGCAGGATTTCATTAAGAACGTTTGTCATGGGAGCCTCTGGCTAGCACCGGATTACCCGCTCCTTCGAGCTGTGGCTCGCGTCTGGATCCTCGACGCAGCCGACGGCTTCAAGCGAGGCTACGTACTCTTCAGGGAAACCGTGCTGCTTTGCGCCATCGATGATAAATCGGAGATACCAGCAATAGGGTTTCAACCCTGGATCCTTGTACGCGTCATCCGCATAGTATGCAACGGCAGCGACTTTACTTCCAGAAGGCGTTTCAACCGTCACTGGCTTCTCGAAGTAACCGTATTCCAACCCTTCGGCGTTGTCTAGATTCGCTTTTTGCGATGCCTCTAGCTCAAAAACCACACCCCATACCAAATCGTGACCGTCTCCGGTATATACCACATCGGCCTTACCTGAGCCGTCGTCGCTGCGTTTGTGGAACGCTAGTTGATGTTTGGCGAACTTGGCTGCAAAACGCGGCTTTGCCGAAGGCACGCGCTGCGTCAAACGCCCCGTGCACATATTTGAGCCGTACGCGAAGTAAAGAATCGTCACGATGTACTCACAAATCTGTCTACTAGGAGCGGCCGAAAAGCGCTGGCCCGAATTAGTTCGTCGAGGTGCTGTCGAAGCGGCCGTGGCACTCGGGCTTTGACCATCTAGCAGCTCCTAGAGCGAACTAATGCCCTCTTGGCGGCTTCGCTTCGGGCCCTTTCGTTCCCCAGGTTACGAGCCCATGATACGGCCCTTATTGCAACCTTGAGAAGCTCTGCTTCCTGTTCGATGGTCTTGGCCGCTACGCGATGCCGACGATTCGGCATCGACGGATGCACGACGGGAACAACTGAGATCTCACCGAGGTGCCCGATTGGCATACGGTCGACTTCTCGCCAGGACCTCGCGCCAATCCACGGCGCAAGTGCACCAGGTTCAAGCATAGCGACAAGTGCCGTCGGGGCCAGACCGAGCGGCACGATGACGGCGGGCTCCATTTGCTGAAGCGTGAATCGAAGGAAGTCGATACATCGCGCCGTAAAGTCTCGATCCCGTGCTCCCGGTATGCCGCCTTTCACGGAATCGCTCCCCTCGCGCAAACAAGGCCATCCATTCGTGCAAAACAATTCTGCACGGGGAATCCGAGCTAGATCCACCAGTTTTAGTAGTCCACGCCAAGTCGCTCCACCGAGCTCCTGACGGTACGCTACTTTACGTTCGAACTGCGTAACGTACCAAGTGACGTCTCCGAAGTCCGAACCCAGAACAAGGACGCCGCTAGACGGAAACCCGGGATCGTCGCCAGGAAGCGGCTTCCACAGTCCGTCGCCTCCGGGGAAGAACGCAGTGCCATTCATGACTGGCCGCCCTTCGAACCCGACGCAGCCGCTCGGATAGGGAGCGATGCGCGCAAGCCGCTCGCGTAAGCGGTTGATGATTGCGGTCATCCGTGAACGAGCACGCTTCCGCGCCTTCTTCGGCCGCGCGCCTCGCGAATCGTGATATCAACATCCTGGCCTAGAGCCGTGAGCACCCGCATAAGCCGTTCGTATGAGAACTCCCTCGTATCTCCGCGCACTAGCCGGGAAACCTGAGGCTGAGTCAGGCCGACTAGCCGCCCTGCTTCTTGTTGGCTCAGATCCCGACGCGCAAGCAGATCTGCGATCGTTTCGACAATACGCGCCTTCGCAAGCGCTTCTTCTGGCTGGGCAATCCCGATATCGGCAAAGACATTGCCGCTACCGCGTGTCACGCGTTCATCACTTTTTTTTCGCATAGTGTTCCTCATAGTGCTTCTGGGCCGCCTTGAAGCGCCGCTTAATCAAATCAAGGTCTGGCTTGGGGGTCGCAATACCGGACTTCGCTTTCTTCTGGAAGGCGTGCAAGACGTAAACGACGTCGCCAATCGTCGTCGTGCACGTCGTCCTAAATGTCCGGTCACCGGAGTCATCGCTCACGGAAACCTCGATAACGTCGCGCAGGTTTCCCTTCATGCGCTTGGCGTCAGGATGGTCCTTGCCTCGCTGAATCTGGCGTAGTGCGTAGCCGGTCACGAACTTGACTTCCAGCGGGAACGAGGACAGATCGTCCTTTGACGAGCCGATAAACTCCAGCGGCCTATCCACTGGCCCCGCGGTCTGCCCGGACGCCACTGCTTTATTATACCATATCCGGTCTAATCGTACAAGCGGTCAGAGCGGGCAGTAGAGATTCTACCTGCGCCCGCAATCGTCACTTGGCCGCTCTACGTATAGCCATCTGGTTTTCGAGTGTACACCTGAAAAGCGCATCTCAGCCGGCCCATATCGCCGGCCTAGGCCTGTCCCTCGTCGGGCTTGTATTGTGCAGCCTCCAGCAGCCTTTCGGTGTCAACCGGAAGATCCAGCACTTTTGTGTTACCGGTGACGCGTTGCACGATATGGTTGGAGGCAGCGACGAGCTTCAGCCAGTGAGTGCCGCGCAAGCCGAACCGGTCACCAGTGATAAGAAGAATACGGATCAAGGAGTCCGTAATTACCATTACGTTTTGCGTACGCTTCGTGGTGAGACTATGGTGACTCATCCAGAGTCTGCCGTCATCTAAACGCCGAAGTGCGTCAAGCATCCCAACTCTCGATCCGTGAATGACTGCGCTGGGAAACGCGTAGTTATTGAGGTAAAATGATTGGTACTCGCGAGGATATAACGCCTTCACCATATCGAACATAGATACTTCACCGTATTTTATCCCAGCGTCGGAGGGCAAGTTCTCGATCTCTTTGTTAAGGAACTCGCGCACCTCGTGCTCCGCAAAGCGAGCGTCCTGCGAAGAAAGCTTCTTGAGAAAGTCCTGTAGTTTTAGCGGCAGCGCCTTGTACTGCTGTTCGGCTTGCTCGGGATACCGAATAAGATATTGCGCTCGCACCGCGTACTCGAACGCCTGACGCCTCATTGTCAGAAGCTGACGGTCCAGATTCTCACGAATGATCGCGAGCGTAATGAACCCTACGTCATATCCGAGTAGCAGAAGGTACAGCAACCAGGTACGCATCGGATGGTCCCTTGTTGCCTCATCCTGCCCTTCGGCTTTCGCCTTAGCCAGTGACTTGCAAAGATCGCGAATGAAAGTCTTATAAGACTTGCACGTTTCCTTCAGGACGGCTAGGAGATCCTGATCCAGCGGCGCTGCCTCGGGATACTTCGCTTCGCTCATGTTCGTGCGATTGGTGCTCCGGGTGCTACTTGCGCCGTAGCCACTCCTGATACTCTTCGATCGTTTTCCACTCACCGCCAGCCCACCACCGCATAGGAGTAGGAGACTCAACTTCCCGTTCACGTTCGTAGTCGTACGCCATTCGCGTTAGGGCTACGTTCGGCGTGTCCTCGAAGGCGTGGTACAGGATCGTGCGCTTCTCCCTCCCCCGCATCGTAAACTGCGCTTGAACTTTTCTATCCCCGTATCGCTCTTTAAGCTTGTCCAATAGCAACTTGCATACCGGCGGACCGCCTACGGCTACGTATAACCCCGTCGTCATACTCACCAGGTTTATCATGAGGTCGAACGGGGCGAGGTCCGAGGCAAGCTCAAGCCGCTCGCCAGGTACCGCCTGTACGGCAAGGACCTCAGAAACGATATGGAGCGCCGTTTCAAGCTCTTCTACGGACTCCGCGTTGCAGGTGACGGTAACGTACTCTTCTGCCATTAGCTGAGCCCGAGCGGACCTTCTTCACTCGGTTCAACGGGATCGACAAGCGCGTCTGCAATCAGCTCAGCTATATCCGCGGGATGATGCGCGAGTAGGTCGGCTGGGTTGTTGCCGCCTGGATCGTCTTGTATCTCGACTACAACTCCGCTGCCCGTCCGACTCATGAGACGCGGCTTCCCGTTGTCGTTCTCGAACCATGCGACTCGATCGCCGAACCTCCAACGCGGTAACCCGGTGTAAGTTGTCTCAGCCTGAACGTCGTCAACGCATACGGCGACGTGCGCCGCGATCGCCTTGAAGCTTGGATCTTCGGTAGCCATGCAGGGCCGATTCCGCAGCGCATAACTCCAGGCTGCTGGAACGTATCAGGCTACTGGGTGCTTTCCCAGATACCGCCGACCTTCTGCGACGAACTCCTCAAGCTCGGCAAAGTCATAGGGGCGACCTTCTGCCACGAATAGCGCCTTTGCCGGCTCCATCATCAGCGTCATCATGTAGGATGCGACTCCATGAAGAGGTCTACGTCAATGAGGCCTCGTCTGGCGAAACGCGCGGCGTCGGTGTAGTAGTTCGTTACGGCTACAACCGCGTCGCTGTTGACGAGGTACTCTTGCCGCTGCGTCGTCTGCCTGCCCGCCATGAAGTCTGCCGAGCCGCTCTTGAAGGCCGCAATATTTGCGTACGCGGTCTGCATGAGCGCAAGCGCCCCTGCAGCGGTCATCTCTTTGTCACTCGGCCCGAGGTGGCGCACGACGTTGAAGTTGCTGAGGAGGCGTAGAGTTCGCTTCACCTCCTCGTTCTTCTTGTACGCCAGGTATTGCCACACAGCGAAGACGGTGCCGCCGGCAATGAAGAAGGCTTGCACGCCAGCGAAGACCGCGGTCCAGTCTATCGTACACACGGGACCCATTTTAGCACGGCGAATGGGAGATGCAATTGGTGGAGCTTGATGCAGTTGGATGGTAGCGCGCCGCGCGGTCGATCGTCGATTGATCTTTCTGCAACCTATCCCCGCTCAATCGAACCCGGGGGTGGTCGGCGACGGAGGTCATTGCGCGTGCTGAGGGTTGCCGCCTAGCGTCGAGTGTATGCCCATCGTGCTGCACTCGTGTCTCCGTTCCGTGCTCGTTTGCCGTACTCAAAGCGTGCAAGGGTTCACTGCGAGAGGGGCCCGCGATGCGAGAGGGTGCCGAGTCTCGATTGAGAGGGGGTGGAACGTGTTTACTGCAAGTTGGGGCCCAGCGGTATGAGTACGTCCAGCCGGCGGAGTAACCGGAATGTTCCACCTCCAGCTACACCCTGGTGGCAGACTCCAACGGCCGTTATCGCGGTCCTGTCGTTGCTAGTCGCCTTTGCCTCTTTAGGGGTCACCACGTGGAATGCGTGGGACGCCCATAGACCCGGTAAGGTAGAAGCGTCTTTTGAGGCTGTTGGCGTGCAGGGAGGCCCCGCGTTCGCCAACGTGTACATCATACCCGTCACGCTCTTCAATACTGGCGCTCAGCCGACGATGATCCGCGACGTGGTGCTGAAGGCTAGTGACTGTGTGATTCCGGCCGTTGCCCTGCAGCCGGTCGCAATCCTCAAGCCGGACGAGCTTGCGCATCTCGGGAATCCCCATGTTGATTACGTAAGCCAGAACAGCTTCTCAGCCTTCGCTCTTCCCGGTGGCTCTAGCGACCAGAAGATCATCATGTTCCAAACCTTCGACGGAAAGCCGTTGCCTATGCCGTGGAAGGACCAGGAAGTGGCGTTCTTGTTGACGTTGCGAACCGACTCGGGGCCAGTTAAGGTCGAGGCTCAAACACTATTCCCGCGTCATGTAAGCACTTCAGGTGTGAGCTTTGTGCCCACAACTGACCGGCTGCTCTTCAATATCGGGGTTCAACGGAACTTGTTCTCGCAAGGCGTGGTAACGGCCGCCACGCCGAAGTGTTCAATCTAGCCGACTTTCACGACGGACATACCGACCGGCGTCAAATACGCAGTTCCGAACTTCAGGCCGTGCCGGGCAGAGGTTCCTTTGGTTACCCGTTACGGAGCTAAGAAGAACCGTGGCGTCGTGGCTCTCCTGGTTAAGCTGCTGGGTCGCCTCGTTTGAAGAGTGCTGCTGTCGTATCGCCCGAGCTTTCTCCGAAGAAGTGCCGGATCTGGACAGGACCGGAGCCTTCCGTTCAGATAGTGAACGAACGACGCGTGTTATCGCAAGCTATCCCTTAATGTTGGCCCCACTAGGCCAAGCAAAATGAATCATAGAGGCAACGATCCCACTGACGATTTAATGCTCTGCATAGTCTGTATGACCATGAAGCCGCGCAGACGATCCGGCGGCGAACATGTTATTCCATACGCTCTAGGAGGTTCATTTACAATCGCTAGAGTCTGCTTGGAATGCGACAATCGGCTTGGAAACATTGCAGATGCCGGTTTGGTGAATCTGTCCACCGTCGAGCAGCGCAGACACGAACTTGAGCTTGCCGGGCAAAGTGGCGCGATTCCGGACCCGGAGGGCCGCGCAGAGAAAAAACCTTTTGTCGCCAAAAGTAATCCGAAGCATCGTGTTCGAAGGGAATTGGATCCCAAAACTGGCGAGCCGGTACTCCGGACGATGTCTTATGTCGAGTTCGACATTCAGGAGGTAGATGGTGGCATCCTTATTCAGCCGGCGCACGTTTACGTCGATGTCTCCGATCGCGACAAGGCGGAGATGCTGGCGAAGAGTGCTCTACGGAAGGCTGGGCTCAAAGATGATGCCCTCGTAGAACAAGTTGCTCGCGATTTTGCTGCCGGCCTACGGGAAGTTCAGTCCTCGCAAGTTTTCGAGCGAACCGTCGAGGCTCGAGTTGGTGGTCACGAGCCAGGGCTTCTAAAAATCGTCTACGAGCTGGCTTGGTTCTGGCTCGGTGACGAGTGGCTTCATTCTGAGGAAGCAATCGCGCTACGCGAAACGCTCGCGAGGAGAACGCCGCCCACACCGGTACGTGGGAAAATCTATAAGGGCGGCGAGGTCGCCCTGTTGGCCATCGGCGGCGATCCCCGTGTGGTACACGTTGCATGGCTCTATCGCTTCGAGAATCATCTGATTGTGTTCGTTCGACTTTTTGATGTCCTGACGGTGGGCTTTGTAATTAGCCAAGACGCCAGCCAATATTGCTTTCCCGAGCGAAACGCGATCATAATGCAGAACGTTCAGCGTCAGTACGAGGAGGTCACCTTTGCGGGAGAGCCCGGCGAAACGGTTTGGGAGCACGATCCGGGTAGCTCTCGACTTGTTTACCCTAGCGAGAGATGCCACCAGCAGGTAGGTGTCCTTAGTCGGGCGGCGGCCGTGCAACAGCCGTGCAACAGAGGGGTCCGAAAAGGGGAGGACCGGACCGGAACGGGCAGGCCTTCGGGTATCGGGAAACCCTGATAGCATCGGACTATTTAGTAATGGGCAGGTTCGGCCAGGACCGCCGTACGACACTTCGAATCCCGCTGGGGCTAGCAGGTCGCTCAGTCAGAGGGATCGACTTGGGCGAGACTTGAAGCGGCCGTGCGCTCTACATCGTCCTTAGTGACCTGACAGGGCGTCCGTGAGAAAAACGATTCTCTCACGGAATAAGACACGATAGGCCTCGATAAGGATCGATTAGTCGGCTTCGCGTGCTCAAACGATAGTTGCGAGGACTTATCGAGGTTAGCTGCAAACATTTCAAGACCGCCGCATTCAACCACTCTGCCACCTCTCCAAGCCCCCGCAAGCCCTTATGACTATTGGGGTTTTTGCCTAACCGAGTTTCTCACGAAGTCACGTCGCCACCGCCAGTTTCTCACATTTTCTCACGGACGCTCCATCGTGAGCACGGTTAGAGATCAGGGAATCTGCCAGCCTGTTAACAGCCTCCCTGGCGACCCCTTCCATGGTGTGAGCATAGGTCGATAACGTTACTAAGGGAGAAGAATGTCCGAGTAACTCAGAAACCTCTTTTACGGAGGTTCCCTGCTTGAGGCTTATTGAGGCGAAGCAGTGACGCACGTCATGAAGCCGAAAGCCCTTCATGCCGACCCTTTTCGCTATGCTGGCGAACTGTTTGGTTAACGTGTCGGGCGGCCACGGCGACCCATCTTCGTTGCAGAATACCAGTCCCTGGTCTGCGTAGGCCGGCCCTAGTCGGAGCCGCTCCGCATTCTGCTTTACCTTGTAATCGCCGAGCGCATCGACCAAGGCATCCGCGATCGGGACTACCCGCACTCTCCCCGATTTTGGCCTCTTGAACCGAAGTCCGAAGTCCTTTGTCTCCTCAAGAGACTCGGAGACTACTAGACGCTTGCGCTCGAGGTTGACATCCTGCTAACGGAGCGCCAGCAGCTCTCCCCGGCGAACGCCAGTCATCGCCGCTAGTACGACCGGCATTTCCAGACGAGTGCCTGTCGTCGCTTCTAAGAGGATGACTACTCCCTTCTCTTCAACGTGCAGCCTTCGAATACAGGGCTTCGGCGGTCGAACTTCAGATGCAGCATTAGCTTTTACAACCCTCAGGGTCTTAACTCCGAAGGTCAATGCTGTGTGAAGCACACGATGAACGTGCAAGCAGGTCGTACCGCTCAACCCTTGTTGCCTTAGATTTGTCTGCATTTCCGTAATGCTCCGTGGAGTGAGCTTTGCAAGCGGAAACCTACCCAAATTTGGTATCAACTGATTACGAACGATTGAAGGGTACCTTTCGTGGGTCTTGGGTGAGATCGGTTGCGATGTCGCGGTCGGAGCCATGTGCGAAAGCCATGAACGTAAGAGCTGTTCGACCATTACGTTGGCAACCTCGAAAACGGGATGATTCTCGATCCCGCGCAGAACTTCGCGTTCCTTCGCCTGGGCGTCGCTTTTCGAAAGCGCGCCGAGCTTTATTTCCTTTTGGCGTCGCTTCTCGCCAGGTAGCCTTGGCAAGTCTACAGTCGTGTACCATACCTTGCCAATTTTATGGAGATAGCCTTTCATTAGTTAGCCTCCGGTATGTGGCCGAAGGCGACGGTCAGGCCGAGTAGTTCGCCCTTCGTTACCAGTTCCTCCCTTAGAGCGTGCTTGGCTATGCGAGTCTGACGCTTGCCGAAGTTCGCCGCCGGCAACAGGCCAAGCCGTATTGCAGCATAAACAGCACCGGTCGAGACACGGAGAAGCGTGGCGGCTTCCTTGACCGTTAGGACGTCGGGAGCGCTCTCCCACGACAGGTTTGATGTTTTCGTACCTACCATTGCTCGATAAACCTCAGCAGAACCATGGAGAAGGCAAATCAAAAAAAAGAGGCCCGGAGGCCTGTGCTTTGCGATTCGACCGTCGAGTTTCACCCGCATTTAAATGCGGGTGAAAGTCGAACGAAGTTTCGCACCACAATTATCGCGCTTCGGAATCGCGGCGTCAAGCGGTTCAGTGGCCTTAAATCGGGTCGCATCCGAGACCGCAGCTTCGTTCGGGCTACCGCCGTCGGTCAGGCGGCCGTATATTTCCTCCACCCGCAGATCTCCGAACCCCTCGCTCTCTAAGCGCTTCGACAGAGAGCCGTGTCACCTATCAGAGTGACGAAAACACCATGCCGGGTGGCAATTTTTGTTGCTGCTGCAATTGCGAGCCAGCTTGTGCCGAGCAAACCTGGCGCATTTAGTGCCCGAAGAGCCACGCGAGCGCGGAGTCACATAACATGTGCCGAAGGGGCCAGTAGAATGGCCATAATGGCTAGCGCGCCCGAAAGTAGGGCTCGTGGCCTATTGTGTTGCGATCAGCACTTTTTTGCAGGGTCCTGGGAGGTGCGCTGTCTTCAAAAAAGGGAGTCCCAAAAAGAAGGCTCGCTATGTTCCAGAGGGCCTTGACGCACGCGTGCGGGCGATGGATCGTTTGGAAAGCACACCTCGTTTAGCAACTCCTGACGTTGCGAAGCTTGTCCTCGACAACGAGCTAATAGTCGTTCAGCGTGTCGTTGAAGCTAATCAGGCACTCGAGAAGAAGGCAAGTGGCATCGCCGTCCTTGACCTCGCGCTCATTAGCGTACTCGCGACCGTCGCGGTGGAGCATCACTCGTCGAGTCCTTGGATTGCGGCCGCCGCGCTTATTGCCTTTGCGCTTTCGCTGTTGTGCGCATGGAGGGTAAGTCGCGTCCAGTCGCACAACCTGCCAGGACCCATAACGTACAATCTTCCGCCGATCGCAAACGCCCCGGATAACGTCGCAAAGATTGCGCAGGAACTAACCGAGGCTTGGGATGGATATGCCACCGATGAACGAAATGCGGGCTCGCTCAAAGCCTCATGGCTGGCGCACGCCTTTTGGGGCATGTACCTTGGGGTCATAGCGTTTGCAATGGTGATCGTCCTTGGCGTTCTCAATACTGCCGGCGCGAAAGGGCCCGTTGCCGAAAAGGCATCGGTGACTAACCGCGCCAGCCAACACCAGGGTGGGCAGAACCGCGGTTCTGCGATTCAGACCCATCCTTGGCCTTCCCTTCCTTACCGAAGTCCTAGGCGCGTGGTATACTGACGAGGATGCTACAGCAACGTCAAAGTGACGTTAAACCATCTCCCACTCCGTCCGTGCCTCAGCCTGCGGCCGAGATTCCGCAGCAGACTGAACGCTCGGTCTCGATCATCGAGGGCGCACGCGAAACAGCGCCTCCTCCTGAAAGGAGCCGTCTCCGTGACTGACAAGGAGAAACCGCGCGATCCGCTGGGGCCTAGAATCGGCATACCGAAGCCGACTGAGCGTCCGGTACTAATTCAAAAGCTCCATTATAAAGAGCCTGAACCCAAGAACGGCTCTTCGGATGAGCGATAAAGAGGGCTCGGAACGCATGCCAGGGGTAGAGCAGGAGCCAGAAGCTCGAGTTCCGTCAGCTACCGAGCGCTCTGCTGTAACTGAGTTCGAAATCGAAAAAGACAGGCCGGGCGTTTCGCTCGAATAGCCTCCTCACCGCCGATTTCGTCGCGCAGCGCGTTTCTTCCACTAAATGGCGCTGAAGTGCAAAACCACAGCACGTTACCCCGCCAAAGCTGTTAGCCCCCCATTCGTACCGTTTGCGCTCGAAGCGCACTTCGATCAGGCGTTGCGGTACCGTTTCGTTCCGCCCACGTGCCGATCGCAACACGTGGGGGTAGCGGACGAACGGGTCCCACGCCGGGGTCGCGTCGGGGGGCCCCCCCCACGGTGCCGGCCGCGCGCGACTTTCCGGGGGGTATGCGACTCGCACCGAAAGGTTTGAGGTAGGATTTAAGTCGGGTGATACAATCAAGCGCTGCGCAAACGTGATCGCATAGCGAAGTTCGTAGGCTTCTACGAAACGCCGCGCACTCAAACGTGATCTATGGCGGACCGCGAAGGCTGAGGATCGCAGCCTGAGCCAAACCGTCTGCGCCCCACTGCGCTTGGGGATCGGGCGGTATTTTGAGTTGGCCGACGAGTGTCAAACAATTGGCGCGATTCGGTGAAGCACTAGGAAGCTTTCGCGCGGCTTAAGTGTGGCCGGAGGTGAGAAGCCACGTGGCTGCGTGCCCGCGACTCAGCGGACCGCTGGGCAACTTTGCGCCGAACTTACCCTCGATGCGCGTCCGCTCGGGGTTGGTCAGTGGATCGCTTGGATTGAAGTGCAGCTTGGAATCCTGCGCGTTCATCACTTCCCAAATGCCCACCATCTGCGTCGCTTTGTAGAGCGGGTTGCCGTCGTAAACGTCGGCCCAGCAATAGATGGAGACCCCAGCATCGACCAAATCGTGCTGGTAGCGTTTGAGTAGGTCGGCGGATTGAACGACGCTCTTCGGAGAGGCTTTCGCTCGAACGCAGAACGCGGCTCCCGAGTCTCTATCCGGTTGAAAATCTTGCCAAAGCGAGCAATGGCTCCTATGAGCATTGTCTAGCTAGCCTGTTTGGGCTAGTATTGTTCCAGCGGTAGTACACCACCTCACCCTCCTACCTTCTAAGCCATTTCATTGATTCAAGGAGCACGCTTTTTATGAAAACACCGCAAGGCAGCCGGATATGTCGCGCATTCGGCGCGCTCGCCGCAGCCGCTCTCGTCGCCGCATGTAGCGGCGCCCCGCAATCGTTGCTCAACGCTTCAGGGCCATTGGCGTCTTCTGCATCCGTTCGTGCCAAGGGCGCTGACACTGTTTCGACGGTCGTCGGAATCAAGAACGATTGGACCAATACCATTCTCGGAGCTGGTTCCGCGACGTGCTGGAGCATTTCACCGAGCCTGCCATCGGTGGGAGCCGGCGATCTCAGTGACCCCATTACGTTGTCGTACACGCCTTCGTGTCCCGCGACGTCCACCTTGAAGATAACGTACGGACCGGAAACGAACCCGGCGAGCGACTGCACATTTAATGTGACCTCCAACGGAACGACTTTCACATATACGGTAACGCAAGGCGCTGACACGGCTTGCACAGTGGCCCCATCAGCAGGTAGTCGTTACGACGAGATTCTTACGTATGCACAACTCACCCCCGGGCTAAAAAGGAAACCCGCATAGGCGCGCAGTTCATTGATCCTTTGCCGTCTTTCTGCCCGTTAGAAGCCTCGGTCAACGCACCGCGCCTGTGCTGTACGCGTTTAGGGGAACGCGCGCTGTTTCCCGAAGCAAATTAGGGGCGCGCCTACGAAGTTGCATCTCCTTTCGAATAATAGCTCACCCTGGATAGCCCATTCAGGTAATAATCTGAAACCTGCTTCATCTCTCGGCGCTGCTGCCACTAAGGAGTAGCTGATGTGACCCCCTCCTTAAAGTGAAATAACAGTTTCCGGCTGACTACTTTACCTTGCGTTGGCTTCGCGATGGCCGCACGTTAACATAATACAGCTGCAAATGTTCAACCGGCGACACCGCCCAACAAGCTACAACTGCAAGTGCCAAAGCCCCGATACGCGCACAAACCACCTCCGAGCATCTGCGCCACGTGGATACATTTTCGTCGTGCAGCCACGCCCGGCTCTAGCTCTCCTAGTTTATGCCAAATCTCGACGTCCTGGAACGTTCGGATCGATGATACGGCCTGCATCGAGGAGGCATCGCTTTTTTTTTGTTTTGCTCTGCGGACCGTAGCAGGCTCGAAAGCCAGGGATGCTGATCCCGGGCTTTCGGCGCTAAGTGACCTGATGATGTAAGGGCGCTATTGACCGATCATAAGGAAACTGGTCCAGTTATGCCCAAGTTCCGATATCGTGTAATCGGCTGACGCACGAGGACCAAGCGTAAACGTCCCATTTGGAAACGGTAGTACCCTGGAGCTGACCCGATTTCGTGGAGTCTTTCCGCCCTGCGGAGAAAGACCCCATCATGGCCAAGAAACGCGCCTATCCCCTGGAGTTCCGGGCTAAGATTATCGAGCTGATTCGATCCGGCAAGAGCGTAAGTGCGATTGCTAAGGAGTACGACATCGCTCGACTCACGATAACCAACTGGCTGAAGCAAGACGATGTGGATGCCGGCCGCCGATCCGAGACTGTCGCGACCGCTGAGAGCGCCGAGATGGTGAAGTTGCGCAAGAAGGTTCGCGAGCTTGAGATCGAGCGAGATATTTTAAAAAAAGCCGCGGCCTGGTTTGCTCGCGAGACCGATTCGGTACCCGCAAAGTCTTCGAATTCGTGAGAGCTCATCAGGAACGCTGGCCCGTCGCTACGCAATGCCGAGTGCTGAACGTCTCGATCAGCGGCTATTATGCGTGGCGTGATCGGCCGCTGTCGCAGCGTACGCAAGGTGATATCGCGATCGGCGATGCCCTCGAGGTGTTTTTCGAACGGTCTCGTTCAACGTACGGCCGGCCGCGCCTCGCCCAGGACTTGCGCGACGTGGGGATCCGCGCGGGCGGGAAGCGGCTGGCTCGCCTTATGCGAGAGCGTCAAATCTATGGAGCAAGTCGCCGCAAGGGTTTCAAAACGACCATTCGAGATTTCGATGCTCGGCCTGCAGCTGACTTGGTTGATCGAAACTTCTCTTCGGATGCTCCCGATAAGTTATGGGTCGCAGACATCACCTACGTGCCGACGTCTACGAGGTCATTGTTTCTCGCCATCGTTCTCGATGTTTTCAGCCGCCGCGTCGTCGGTTGGGCGATGGCGACGCATCTGCGCGCTGAGCTCGTCCTCGATGCCCTCGACATGGCGCTTCACCAGCGAAAACCGAAAGCAGTGATCCACCACTCAGATCAGGGCTGCCAGTACACCTCGATTGCATTTGGGCGCCGTTGTCAGGAGGCCGGCGTTCAGCCTTCGATGGGTTCTGTCGGCGACTGTTACGACAATGCGATGTGCGAGAGCTTCAATGCAACCTTAGAGTGCGAGCTGCTCGATCGACATCGGTTTAAGAATCCGCGAGACGCGGCGCTGGCGATCTTCGACTTCATCGAGGGCTGGTACAATCCGCATCGGCGGCATACCTCGATCGGGAACATATCACCCGTGGAATACGAACGGCGGAGTCAGGCCGCCTAATGTATAATTACACCACTCCACTAAACCGGGACAGCTTCACCCCGCCACCAATGCTCAGCGATAGATCCAACGAGTTCGTAGCATAGAAAGTGACGGGCCCGTAATACCCGAGACTTGATCCGCTAAAGGTGGACCCGGGCGAAACTGAGGTGACGATTTTTGTCTGATCGTTATATCCCGCGCAGTCCGTCACCCGCAGGTCGGTCCCGGGACTCGGGACGTAGAGAGGGAGTGTCTCATTATTCGTCAAGTTGCAAGCGTCAACGACGACGTCTGCAACGCCGCTTGCGACGCTGATGCCATACGGTTGAGGCGGGGGTGGACCGGGAACGGTGGCCTTCCAAAGCTCGTTGACGCCCGAACAGTCAGCGCCGACGATCGTCACTTGGGAGCCGCCAAGCACGGCGATTCCTGCCCCCGAAGCAGTCCCCGATGGGTCTTGACCGTTCGAGGAATATTGCCCCCCTGTGATAACAATGTTCTGTCCCGCGTCGACCTCGATGCCTGCGTTGCCCCAGCCGTACGCGGAGCATCCTGTGAAGTAGATAGAGGCCACGTCGGTTGCCAATCCGCCAGAGGGGATGTTTATCTGCACGCCGGAAGTTTTCATCCCCGAGCCGTTCGTCGCGGCAAACGTACAATTCGTAAAGTGGATGTCATGTATCGTGTGACCCGCTACAGACGGCTCAATTATGACTGCGTTTTGAACGGCGTTGATTAACACTTCGCTAACGTAAATCCCATTAAGTCCTTCGGGGCCTCCGCCAGTGATGCTAATCCCGGTGTAAATATCCGAGATATGCGTGTTCGAAACGAAATACGCATTGTTGTTCGCCAGGAAGGATATGCCGATGCAATCGATGGCATTGTTGCTTTGAAAAATTACGCACTCCGCCACAAAATTTTCAACCCCGCTAAGCGAGACCATGGTCTGCCCGTTAAGAGGGCCTCCGGCAGTCGTGGTGGCACCATAGTCGATCCAGCAGTCGAAGAGCCCACAAAACTCGCAATTGCTATCGGTTTGGAATGATCCCGGACAATCTTTGAAATAGACGCGCTCGCAGGTAACGTTGTCGCTGCCTGTAACATTTACGGCGAACCATCCCAGAGACGTCGGCTGTTGATAGCGAAGCCGGAGGTCGCGGAACCGAATACCGTAGCCATGGCCGTTCATCGTCACGTCGAAGATGTCGGAGGCCGCCGTCTGCACAAGCTCGGTTATACCAGATGCCCCAGCGATGATTATGCCAGCTGTTCCCGATGACTCGATTAGGACAGGACCGGAGAGATCATAGGACCCCTGCGGAATCAATATCGTGCCGCCGCCGGCAATTATCGCTGCTGCGACCGCAGCATTTAAGGCTGCTGTGTTGTCGATGCCGCCGCCCGTCGTACTCAAGCCGTAGTCGACGGCATTGTAGACATTGTTATTGCCGCTTCCTTCCCACAGTCCGGTATCGGTGTCCAGAGTGTAGTAGTGGATGTTCCCCTGGGAATCCTGAACTGTTGCGTAGGCCGCTGTGGCGTCCCCCTGGAGCTGCCACGCTCCGTCCGTCTGTAACGCGGCACCATAGACGCGGAACATCTGCCCGGTGGCGGCTATCGATCGATCCTCGCGGTAAATGCCCGAACCGGAAGTTACCGTGTATGTTGATCCGGGATCGGCACCCGTTGCATTAAGGTCTCCTGGTAGATCAAGGTTGCTCATAATATAGCCTTCTTTGAGATTACTTGAGGTTGAAGAAGCGCGGGAGGTCGATGGTTTCCTTTGAGGCCTTCGACCGGCGCGAATACTAAAATCGTAGCCTCAGGAAATCTCCATCGCAAGGGGTGAAATCGTCAGGCTTTTGTGCTAACATTGTCGAGTTTTGCGTCTAACGCGTTAGTCGGCGTTTACTTCGGACTGTGCTTCCCATGAAACCAGATTCATTCTTGCGAGACGGTTAGATCACGGTCCGATAAGAACAACGGTGTTAAAAAATGCCTCGTTTCGGATCCTTGTTTGTCAAGTAAAACACCTTGCCGTTAAAAAGCGAAGGAATAAGAAAAGCTACAGCAGTAACGGCGGATAATACGCAACTCCCACCGGATTGAAGAGCCCATTGGTGATTTGCCCCTTTAAAGGTTTCAGCATTCCTAATCGAAACTCGACGACGCTACTATTTTCGCTTTGGGAATTAGCAACGTACAATACACCGTTCTTGTTAACGATTACGCCTTCAGGATTGTGCATCGACGCCGTAATCATTTGGAAAGGAGTGTCTTTGCCAGAGCGGTATTCTGTAATGTCATTCTGGGTTATATTTGTGACATAAAGCGTTCCATGGGTGTCAACGGCGATACCGCCAGGAAAGGTGATACCATCCGTGATCGTTCGCGACGGTGACGTGCCTCCAGGAGGATAAACCTCGATACTTTGCTTTCCACCGGGCTCTCCATTCGCTACATATAGATTGCCGGGTTGATCGATCGCGATTCCAAGTGGGTAGTTGAGACCCGACGTGATTGTGGCGAGCGGCTTGGTTGATCCGTACAGGTATTCCGCGACGTCGTTGAGTCCGACGTTCGTAACCCAGAGATTCCCCTTCGCGTCGATCGCACAATAGGCCGGTGTATCGATCCCGTCCTCGATAGTCTTGGACGGTGCCGTCTTGCCAAGAGGGTACTCTGAAACCCAACCAGGTCCACTGGCGGGGTCATTAGTTACGTAGAGAGTTCCGTGCCCGTCAATGCAGTCGCCGTTAGGGTCTTCGATGCCCTTAGTGATCGTCGCGATGGGGGCTGGATCCCTGGCTCCAAGGTGGTAGATTCTTAGGTCATTGTCCGTCGGTGTAGAGTTCGCAACGTAGAGTAGCGGGGGCGTAACTTTGTAACCTCCAGATTTGGAGTCCGAGGTGCCGGTTGGTGTCCCACCGGCGCTGGGTCGCGCGTTCATCCGCGCTGGAGCGGTGCCAGGTGCGCCGGCAGGTAGCTGCGATCCAGCACAACCAGCCAGCATTGCCGTAGCCACGCAACTTGTAATCACGTAACGACCAAAACCTGAAGTCCTCATCCCCTGCCTCCTAAAGCGTGAACGGATCGGCGACACATAAGGTTCGACGTGGCGCATTCTGGCCCCCCGGCCCCGCTATTCGGGCGGTCAAGTCGCCCAGACACAACTCGAATGGTTAGTGGCCGACCCTTCATCGAATCTTAACCTAACTTCCACTAATCCAAACCCGCCTTGAGTGGACGTAAACGTCACGTGAAAAATACCGTAAAACCGACCGGTTTGATCGTCCTAATGCCAACTCGCGGAGCCGTTGCGATCGAGACCATGCTCTGTCTGCGAGAGCACCTCGACGGATACCCGCACAAACTCCTCACCGTATTCCGTAAGGACGTAGTGACGGCGCGGAATGAACTAGCGAAGGCAGCCCGCGAACTCGATCCCGAGAAGCTAGACTTCGACCCGAAGTACTCCTTCCTGACCGATGACGACTTGTGGTGGCCTGCCGGACATATCAGCCGGTGTGTAGGCATTCTGGAGACGAACCCTGACGTTGACATGGTCGGGGGTATCTACTCGCTTCGCGAGGTGGGCGTGTTGCCATGCCTCTACGTTTGATCCGGCTACGCCAGGCACGTTCTCAATGATCGAATACAAGAACGGTGGACCAGACCTGCCAAGAGTTATGCCCCGGGCCTGTGGCTCGTCAGATGAGGCGGAAGGTGAACTCTCGACGCTAGCATTTGCGGAACCCGGTTGGTGCGTCGTGCGACGGGAGCTATTCGAGCGACTCGGACCCGAGCCGTTCGACCGCATACCGTTCGCGGAGTTTGGTATGGATAGCGGGCGCGAGTTCCTGAGTGACGCCGAGAGCTTTTGCGTTCGCGTCAATAGGGCCGGGGCCAAGATCGTAACCGAACGCAATCTCATCGTCGGTCACGTCGATATTGACAACGGCTATATGTATCTGCCCTATATTGCGCCGCGAATAGCATCCGGCCTACTCGTTCCAATGCAGGAAGCTCCGACTCTCGAAAACGGTACGCTGCGGGGTTACTATGCGTCACGGGGACCTGATATCTGGAGGTACGCCGGGCCTCCCCAACCCGTACAAGGAGCTGCCTAGATGAAACCGCTTATACTTCTTCCAACGAGGTCCGCGGTGTCGATCGAGACTCTGCTCTGCATTAACGAGCACCTAGAGGGTGCGCGGTTGCTCCCGGCTTACCGCCTACCGGTAGTCTCAGCGAGGAACTTCTTAGCGAAGTGGGCGCGAAAGGGTGACGAGCCTTTCGTCTTATGGCTTGACGATGACACATGGTTTACGCGGGAGCACGTCGATACTGCGCTGAGCATCCTCGAAGCAAACCCTGGCGTTGACGCGGTGACCTCGCTGCAGCCAACCGGTGCGCGTACAGCGACTCAAACGCGATAACGCCTACCGTCACGCAATCTATCTGCCCGATAGCTCTGGAACACGGTGAACTCGCAAGGTAGGTTACTGCGGCTTTCACTTCGTTATGATGCGCCGGAGTTTACTCGAACGGCTAGGAGATGCTACGTTCAACCAACTCCCAATAACAGAGCCTTGGCAGAAGCCCCTTCGCGACATTCCCGGACGCATGGCTGAGGACTTCAGCTTCTGTCACCGCGTAAGACAGATCAGCGGTCGGATTGTCACCGAGCGTTCTATCATAACCGGTCACGTCGAAGTCGCGGACGGGCTCATATACTTTCCTTACCGGGCTCCAATGCTTGCGAACGGATCGGGCGCCCCGCTTGCCCTTCCGAAAAAGCGTACGTTCCGAAAGCGCCAGAGACAGCGCGACTACGATCATGGCATTAGAACCTACGAGCCGGAACTCAACGCGGCGTAGTGACCCACTACTCGAATGGTTCGAACGCTTAACAGCATTATCGCGGCTTCGGCACCCTGACGAGCCAATACTCGGCGTCATCAAGTGTGATGCGTTGCCGGCGCCGACTGATCTGAGGCGAGAACAGTGCGCCGCTGTCTTGATAGTAGAGACATAGCCACGCCAGCAGTCGCGCCCGGTCCGACTCCGTAAGATGCTTAATGGCAGCCTTGACTGCAGTAGCGTCCCGCGTCGGCTCATCGCCGTAGGGGTCGCGGTCGTACTGAGGCGCCCTCGCCATAAGGCGAACAGGTGTTCGGAGTAATTCTTCGAACACCTCGCTGCAAGCCTGGGGATTGCGAGAGCGACAGGGATCCGATGAATTTCAGCTAGTCTTAGCTAAGTGTCTTTGATCAGCATCCAGGCAACCGGTATCTCGAAGCCAGGCTGAGGAGGACGCTTGCATCTTTTCGCGACCGCCAACGACGAATTATTGCGTCTCGAGATAACTTAGCGCCAAGGCGTTGCCAGTCGATAGCGACCTCTATGGCATCCTGAGCGCGTTAACGCGTAAGCACCAGAGATACCTGTTAACGCAAAAGTACGCAGAACGTCTGAATGCAAAACCGAAACCGCGAAACAACGAGCACGACTCATTCGCCTTTCAAGTCTTTTGGGGCCCGAGAGAGTAGCACCTTACCGTAACGCGTATCTCCACCGAGCGGCACGGTACGTTGCGCTCTTTACGCCGCTCGATCCAAAGGTGACCGCGTGCTTCATTGCTGAGGCCTTTCGGACTAAGGCCCCCAAGGGCGAAGCTGCTGCGACGATGCTCGTTGAGAACGAGCCACCAAGATTTCACGAGATGATTCGAAACGCTGATGGATCCGTAGCTCTTGATTTCGTCTCTCTCGGAAATATGCGCACAGTACAAGATGGCCTTGCCTTCAAGGAAGAGAGGCACGTGAACCACGATATTGTCGCCGTTGATGCAGAAAACCCACCATCGAGATTGGGGGTCGAACCTTCGAGCAGCAGCAGATCATCTTGACCGCGTTCGCAGCTGTACTCAAATCGAAGCCAGACCGCTTCCAGCATCGCGCGATCGATCACCCGGGGAACTGGAAGGCGCTCCAACAGAAGCTTGGCGCAGGCATATTCCAGGACGACGGCATCCGGACAAAGGTGAAGGAGCCGGCCGCATATTCTGTAAGCGCGAGACGCGGAGAGCGCCTGGATGATTTGCCGATGTGGCAGGCGATGGGCATTAAACACGAAGAAGCACGCGAGCTTGGCTTTTTCTACACACATCGCTCACCGATCGATGACTATCCGGAGATGGTATATTTTTATCTCAGGGCGGCTACTGGCGAGATTAAGTTTTTGGAAGAAACAAGTGAAAGCCCGCGTAAGCAGGTGGTAAGTGAATACCTCAAGATCGTCTGAGCCGCAGGCAGAGCGGAGGGTCGCTCAGTACCTTGACGAGTTCTTTGGTACCGACAAGGATGCTCTCATCGGAGCCTCGCAAGTCAGTGCGGCCTTAGATATACCAGCAGCGGATACACGCCGCATTTTAACGGATCTTGCGATCCGCAGGATCCTCAAGCCGGTAGCTAAGATGGCGTGCGTGAAGTGCGGCGCCATCAACGATGACGCCGAGGAAGACGAGACGACGACCTCATGTCACGTTTGCGGCCAGGCGACCGAACACGCGCCCATCGTGCTCTTCTCTCTTCTGGACGCCGCTGTGCTCCGCCAAGGGGATAGCCTCCCAAAACCGAGGGGGCGCGGGCCACTGTTCCCGCCGGCGCCGCGCCCTTGGTTTCTGCTGGGAGCGTTCCTGCGTCGAAGGATGATGGCCTAAGAGCCTGCCGCGAAAGCAACGCGCCGGATGCGCAAGCATACCTTGAAAATATCTTAGGGATCCGGCAATCGTCCGCTTCGACGGCGGAATCCAACAAAGAAATTCGCGATGCTGTAACGGAACTCAAGAATGATCCCACCCCGCGCCGTACCTTGCTTTGGCTAAGATTAGTGCCGGCATCGCGTTTCTGGCTCTCCTAGCGGCTATGGTAGTGCCCGCCGTCGACCTTCACCAGGAACAGGTATTAGAACTCAACCGAGAGGCGACGGCGGCTCTCGAACATCAAGATGACCTAAGGCACCTCAATTTGCTGGAGCGTCAGCTTCACCATGAATATCAACAGACCGTCGAGCTGGAAAAGGCACTCATTCGAGCCTTAGAGTTGAGGCGGTCGAAATAGCTCAGGTACAAGCAGTTCGCTTATTAGGATCGCTATTTCCTTAGCACTCTTCCGACGCCGCGCATAATAATGATGAGGCGAGTGAGAGCACGCTTGCCAACGACGCGGGACTCTGTGGCGCGTTGATGCGTTAACGCGATTTGCTTTAGGTGCGAAGGAATACCGGCCAACTTGGCGGAGCTTCTTCTCATCCAGTAGACTCAAGAAAGGAGCGCCTAAGTGAACAGACAGTTACACTCTAAGCTCGCGATTAGTTTCGTACTTTGCGCCGTGGTGAACCTACTTTCGGCGTGCAGCAGTGCGGGGGGAAGTGGCGTGAACGCGCCGACAAGCATTGCTAACCACCGCGTGCACAGTGACGCCTCGGTGTTTGGCATACGCTTTCACAACGGCGAATCTAACCAGACGGAGAATATCTATCTCGATGGGTATACACTGGGCAGCTGCCCGTGGGTCGAGTCCTATAATAGCTACGCAAGCGAGATAGGTCCAGGCTTCTGGTGGCCGTCGGAAAGCGGTATTCCCGACTACCTGGCCTACAGCACAACCTGCTCGCCTTGGAACGAACCCGCCGTCTGGACAGTTTCATACGGAACTGACCCCCACGATGCGTCAACCGTGTGCGCTTTCACTGCAAACTACACGGCGGATGCCGGCATAGCGTTCGGCGTCTCAAACGGGTCTGGCACAGATTGCACGGCAACCTTCGACAGCAGCGACGGACCGAGCGGGGCGGAGCATTTCACTTATGTCGCGGTCGGTTCAGCTCTTATCCGGCACCACTCTGCGCTGCGAAGGCAGTAGCGCTCTTCGCGGCAAGAAACAACTGGTCCGACCTAAAAAAGAGGGGGCCGCCGCGCGGCGGTTCCCCTTTTTTCCGAAACGGTTAACGACTTGGCGACCCGTGTTGCCTGTAAAAAAAGTGATGCGTTCCTTCGGTTCAGGGAGGCGCAGTAAGCTGCTCTTTCGATAATCACGGTAGCGGACACAGGGGACAACATCAGCATCAAGGCAATCGGACTTACCCGTAACGAATGCACTGTTACGCAACGTAATGAGACTCGAACCGTAATACTCCGTAAGAGCCTTTTCTACGGCTTCCCGGAAACCGTTGAACGAGTACTCGGAGTCACCGGGGAACCGCTGCCTGAACTCCGCGATTTGGGAGTCCGTGAGGTCAGCGGTGTCTTTGTAGAAGAAGCTAGTCGCCTCAACGACGACATCAACGTCCTGTCGCCAAAAATGTTGGTTGAGTTACGATACGAACCCTGGAGGTAGAGCTCGTATTTGTATTCCTTCAGGGGTTTGGCTCCCTCGATTGCCGCCTTAACCGAGTTGTAGGTATCCGTAGCGGCTTTCGTCGCACCGACGTTCGCCCACGTCGCCAGTTGCTTTTCGGGAATAGGCATGGTTGACAGCTCCCCCGCGCTCCGCGCCAGTCAGATCGGCTAGAATGAAATAATGACAGAGCCGAGTGCGCGTTCGAGCGCGCCAACGTTCGGCGCTAATGTGACCTGAGGTGGCAAAACGGCTCAAGTTGAAACTGTGAGTTCCGGGCTACGGCCCAAGGAGAACTACATCAACGACCTTTCGCCTTTCACGTGGCCCTATAAGGGGACGGAGTCGCCCGTCGGGGCGACATGAAGCTTTCGCCTCAACGGTAAGCTTTCATGGTCTGGATGTGCTGATACTGCTTCTCTAGTCGGGCATCCTCGTCGGGATGCTTTGCGGAAACGAAAATGCGTTTTCGGGATCGACCGATTTTTTCGTTTCAACTAGTCGCGGGAGATTTTGGCCATAATATTCGTGCACATAATCCTTTATGAGGCTGTCCACGTAGTTAACATACGCTCCCTTCGCGTACGGCAGCATCGCCGTCCGGACGGATTCGATCCATTCGATGGATTTTTTCGCGTCGGCCGGATCCGTCCAATACGTATCATACTGCATTACGAACTTTGCGAGTCGATGTGGGACAGCCGTGTCCCCGATTCCGACGGTACCCGGAGCGCCGCCGCCGGCAAGCATTTGAATCATGCTCGGCTCGTTCGTCTCCCAGTCCGCTTGGGGCGGTGTGGCCTCGATTTTGGCCTTTAACATTGTAAGTGCCTCAGATGGAAAGAGCTCTGTGGCGATCGCTGAAGTGCTCTTAAAGGGTTGCACGTCGTTGTGCGGATGGATCATCCATTGCGGGTTCAATGGGTCGGCACCGGCGAAAGCCGCCGCGGCCGCCGAATATGGTAGGGCTTGTACGCTGATACCCGATGGAGGCGCGGCGTCAAGCATGGCACTCAACATGGACCTGAACTGGGGGAGCTGATCGGGCGTATCCGGTGTAAATTGGCCGAATAACGTTATTACGCCGTTGACAGCCAATCGAAGAAATGTCGACAGCGTATTAGGCGCGGAAGGTGCCCAGTGCTGCCAGGCATCCACCACGGGCACGAACTCAGCCCAAGGCCAAGTTATGTTGCAAACGCCGACCATGCCGATCGGATTTACCTTGAATCCGAAGTTGGTGACAATACCGAAGTTACCACCCCCGCCGCCCCTGCAAGCCCAAAAGAGATCCACGTTCTCGCGATCGTTGGCAACAACGACCTTGCCATCCGCCGTAACGAGCTCGACCTCAACAATATTATCGCAGGTCAAACCATACTTGCGCGAGGTCACGCCGAACCCGCCCCCCAGCGCCAGACCTGCTATGCCGACGCTCGCGCCGCTAGCGGCGGGGATCGTAACCCCGACATCATAGAGTTGCGTGTGTAAATCAAGTGCAAATACTCCCGCACCGATTCGGGCGATCCCGCTGTCGAGGTCAACGCTGATCTCGTCGATCTCGCTAACATCTATCACGAGACCGTCGGCCGCGACCGAATACGCCTCGTAGCTGTGCCGACCAGATCGGGCGCGAAAGTGGACGCCGTTTTCGCGAGCCCATTGTATCGCGTTTACGATGTCGGTTCGATTCTGGCAGAAGACCACCGCGCGAGGCACTCGCTCGTCGTAGTTGATGCGGGAACAAAAATCGCGACGGGCTTTATTCCAGCCGGGGCTTTTGGGATCCAATATGCGACCTGTCATCTTCGTCATGGCGATATTCCCTTCTTAATCCAAGGCGGTTGATGTACTTAGGAAGTGGACCTCCTCAGGTTCCTTCGGCCGCGACATGCATTCGCTTCTGGGTGACTACCTTGTGCTCGAAGAGCGACAGCGACCGAAAAACGTCGGCACGGTTATCCAGCGCCTTCAGCTCGGGCAGAACAAAAATCCGGTCGAGAAGTCCCTCGAATCGCTGGAAATCATCGCCGAGCCGATCGTAAATTCCGGTCGCCCAATTCAGAGAGGCGATGCTGTCCGCTCGATCTACCCCTGTGTAGATTCCAGTTGGCAAACCATTTGTTTCGGTCAGGGTCAACCAAATCGATTGGGTGGAGGCCCATCGCACGTCGTAGGTCTCATCGGGAAACGAGACCCCCCAACGCTCGCTCACGGTCTTCATAAAAGAGGTGTGTTCATAGTTTATGTGCGAGACTTTGCTCGAAAACGGGCTTATTACTAGCGCAGGAACGCGATAGCCAAGCGGCGTGTCGCCCCACTTCCCCGGGACTGCCGGCGGCGGCGGCACGACATGATCGTAAAATCCGCCATGCTCGTCGTACAGAACTAAGAGCAGAGTATCTTGCCAGCTCGGACTCGTCGTTAGCGCGTCTACCACCAAGCCGATAAATTTCTCGCCAAGCGCAGGATTGTGTGGCGGATGGTCGTCAGCGAGCGTGAAAGGAGGGTCCAGGATCGATACGTGAGGCAGCGATCTGGCCATACAGTCATCGGCGAACTGATCGATGGTTGCAAAATTTGAAAGATGGGTCGCCGCGAACGCATACCAAAAAGCTAGGAATGGAAGATCCGAAAAGTATGACTTCCAGGTCAGCATATGGCCCGAGCGTATTGGATCTGGAGTTGTCTCGAGCGCTCGATATAGCGGCGTTGTTCCAAATCCCGGGAAGGCCGGCAGCGTCTGCGTGTCGTCATCCTTGTCTCGCTGACCCGAGTGGAAATATTTCCTGTTCGGCCACGTCGAGCTGAGCATCGATGAGAACCACGCGTCGCAGACCGTAAACTTAGATGCAAGCGCGTAGAGCACCGGAAACGTCTTTGCGGTATAGTAGCCCATCGGGATGTTCCAATGAGGGTCTCCGGGATTTTCCATCGCATAGGCCTTAACGAACCCACCCATGCCGCCGCCATCGTACTGTTCGACGGCGTCTCGGCGTAGGTGAGGCACGTTGTATGTGAACGGCGCGCCGTCCATGCACCACTGAGGCACCACCGAGCCATCGGGTGCAGGGTTTGTTTTTAGGGGATCGCTAATCCCATTAATGTCGCTCTTTCCCGGTAGTGAGAGCGCGCCAAGGACGTGATCGAAGGAACGGTTTTCCATCATGAGTACTACGAGGTGATTGATGAGTTCCACCGAGATCCTCCGCTGAAAGAGTCGCTATCGACTTGGAAACCGCAACGATCTGGTTACGATGAGTTGGCAGGTTGCATTTGGCTTGGCCGGCTCCTTGAGAAAGCCCGTCGGGCCGAAGATTGCGGAGACACGGCCCTGGGGAGCTATTTATTCGGTGACCGGGACTACTTGGACGCTAGACTGCTGAGCTTCCTCGGGCTAACGGAGCTGGATATTCGCCGCATCGTGCGCGGCGAACCGGACGATGGGCGAGCCGGTCAGCTCGTATTGCAGAGTGCGGGAAAGATGGCGCGCGATGTTGCCGCATTCAATCGGCACTTCGTCCGGAGGTACGGCATCCTTCTCGTGATACTCGATGTCAACGAGGGTCGCCGAAAATCGTCGCTGGGAACCAAGGTCATGCAAGTCACCTACAATGCACTCATCTTCCCGATCGCCCGGATCATGTACAATCGGACGCGGCACAAGGACGTGAAATAACTATTTGCCGGTATCCGGACCCATCCTGGGTTTGAAACATAGCGCTATGTCCTATTTATATCTTCTACGATTCCATCGCCTCTAGTGCCAGCAGCGATTCGGTTTAGTGCAAGACAATCGGACTGAGCCGACCAGGAACTTCTACCGCGCCGCTCCAGACGGTCGTTCCCTGCACGCTCACCGAGACGGCATATAGTCCGGCAGGAAGGTTATAAAATGTAAACGCACCCGTGCCGCTCGTAACCACGGGTCTAACGCGGCTTCCGTTCACCGAGTTACCGTTAGCGTCTTTTGTTTGGACGACGTAAACGTTGGCACCGCTAACCGGCCCGTTCGCGGTGCGGAGCGAGCCGGTCAGCGCGACGCTTTGTGCGAGCGCGTTCGCCGTTACTAGGACGGCCAACGTAGCGGCGAAACAGAGAACGCGATAGCGCATCATGGTTTGCCCGTTAAGACGTTCGAAATGTTGGACACAGTCTGCTGGCCGAGCGCCGTTACCGACTTTAATGCGGCGGCCTGCGCGCTGTTGATGAGCGGAATCGGATCGCCGATCGCGAGGTTGCCGCTGTGGTCGACCGCGGCAGGTTTGAGCGGACCTTCATCAATCGAATAGTCCGCGCCGCTGCCGTCTTGCTCGATGAGAAGATTCGCACCCGACATCCCCGGGGCTTGAATGGCATACGTGATGCTACGCACTTGCCGCGGGATTTTGAGCGAATAACCGGCCGAATCGCTGACTACTTGATCGGTTTGAAAACACACGTTGGCAATATTAGGATTGAACTGTCCGCGCGCGGTAATAATCTGCGCACCTTTCGCGCCTTGCGGACTATAAAGCCATGAGTAAAAGGCGGGAAGGGCCAATCCGCTGCATACTCCCAAAATGAAAAACGCGACAGCGGGGCTTTTGGTAGCGATCTGCAGCCATTCCCCGATGTGTATCTCGATCCCATTACCACCGCCATCGTCCTTCACGGCCTGTTTATCGTCACCGCCCTGCGCGGGCTCTTTAGCGTCACCGCCCTGCAAGAGCTGTTGGCTAGCAGTCTGACCGAGTTTTACCGTAATCCGATAAGCGATCAAAACGCAGAACGCGCCGAATAAGAGCGAGATCACCCACATGAGGAAGTCGGGCGGAAATACAAACACGTGGGCCCTCCTGTTGGACAAAACGTCCTCGCTTGACCTAAATCGGCTAGCCCCCTAATCATACATCAGTCGAGCGGAGCGTGCCAATATGGCGCTCGGTCAGCGCTTGGCAAATCTCGCGCAGCCGACGCCCAAGCGGCCGGGCTTGTCAAACCCGGAGTCCGGCGCTAGCTAAACCGAGCCAGTGCAAGCTGGCTTCCTTTGGCGAAAGGTGCGGCGATCTCGATGGCGGCCAGCGTGGAACTGGCCTTGGGTTATCGGCGGATTTTTTGTAGCGTTGGGCGGCCTGGTCGTCACGAAGTTGCTTAACGGCAGCATCAACACGCAATATCTGCTCTACGGAATGCGCAAGGACGGGACACCCTACTTCAGCCCGGAGCGCGTCCAGCTCATGGCCTTCGCGCTCTGGCTCGCGTTAAACTACCTCTTGACCGTTCTGAATAACCCTCACGTGCAGTCGCTGCCCGACGTGAATAACCAGACACTCGCGGTGCTGGCCGGAAGTCAGCTGCTCTACTTGGGCGGCAAAGCGTACTCTCGGTTTGGCCCCCTCGTTTCATAACGAAAGGTAGGTCCAATGACACCGCAATCTGCCTTGACTTTATCGCGGTAGCGGCGGGCATCGTTGTCGTGCTTCTCGTTGGCGCATCGTTGACGTCGGGATCATTCACACTCGCGGCGGGAGCAGCGAATTGTGCTTCTATTATGTATGGTGGCTCGGGTATGCATAGTGGCTCGGGCCAGCCGACTTTCTTGCCTGTGGGACAATGAGCCTCGTTTTGCATTTCTATCTGCACCGGAAATGGCGCGCTGCTGATAATGCGCCACAGGACGGCGAGAACTCGAAGCGCCTCAGGCGCGTCATCGGGCCCCTTGACTGGCGGGCCGAGCCGCATGGGTTCATCTCCTTAGCAAAATGTCGGCTGTGGCACGCCCAGCGAGCCGTCTCTATGGGTCGGCGCAAAAGTAAGTGTGCCAGGTTTCGGACGCCCATGAGCATGACTAGTCGGGCCCTAAGCGAAAAGCGATGCTCGCAGACCTCATCAGAGACTGGCGGACGGAGTGGCAGGTGTCGAAAACCCAGAACGAACCGCCTACCGTCAATGCATATAATGCATACAGCGAAACCACGCTCGTCGCTGAGCCCGTCGCTGGGTGCTGGTTGCCACGCGCAGCGATGATCGCTCCGTTGGATTCGCACCAACTTACCCTACTGGTGCACTTTGCACCCGCGGAGAGCTCACGGCAAATTTCGGCAGCCTCGAGAATACCGAATGCGACTTACTTTGGGTTGGTGGGGAAATAACTGTAGTTAACCGCAGTCGGACGGAGTGCACGTGGAACGCAACGAGCGCAGGTTATGGCACTTTTACCTATCAAGTTTTAGATGGGAATGCGCATACACGGTGATGTTCACCTAGCAGGTCTAGGCACGAAGTATCCCGTGTATTGAAAAGGGGCGCAGCCTACTCGCTGCGCCCCCTTTGGTCCTGAACTCACGGTATCTGTCGCTTCTTTCGCTGCTCCGGTCGAGGTCTGCGGCCGGCTGCCGTAGCAGGGTCATATCGGTTAGGAATCAGGCATCGCGAAAGCCCTTTACCATATCGCTCTATTCAGTAGCCAGGCGGAACGGCCAGTACCGCTAGGAGGGATTTCTATGGTTCTTGGAACCGACAAGATTGACCGGGAAGCGACTCAATTCCGACCGATACGCGCCTGAGCTTACGCTCACTCGCGACCACAACCTGTCCGGGAATCGGGAGCATACCGAATCCGCGCGATACGACGCACCGAGTGATAACTTGATTGCAGACGCCCGGCCGCACCTGTCCTTGGATGAGGAATTGCGGTGACTTCGGATCGGTTGGAATCACTTTTTGGATTCGCGTGTTATAGCATGGATTTGGTAAGACGAGCGCAGCGTACAATTTGATGCCTGATTTCATTTTTATTGCGCTGACTGCCGTGGCGTTAACTAAGTTCCAGCTTCCCATCGGCGGTGAGGTCGAGGCGAGCGACTGATTTGAAAGACCGAAAATTACAAACAACGTTAGGGAAGCTACGAACCCTTTGTACTTCATGGCGATTCCTTTCTGACTAGAGGACTGACTCCGTTGGGCTGACCTCGATCGCTAACAGTTCCAAAAGCACGGGGGGTTCGACGGGGGCCTAGTCTTTTCCAGCTAGGGGTCACCGTATCCTAAGCACATTAAAGATTTACCCAGAGCAGGTAACCCTCTACTGCAGTCTTGCAAGGGTCGCCGATTGCGTCTTCCTCGCGAACTTTAGGGCCAGGGACTGTCAGCGTAACCCGGCGGGAGTTCCGTTAGCGTGGCCCCTGCGCGTTGTTCTACGAGCCCCGCAGCGCGACGGCTAACCCTCCATCATGAAGCTCGCGATCCGATCGGAGAGCGCGGCGATCGTAAAGCTCGGGTTCGCGCCTACGGGACCGGGCAGCACCGATCCGTCGGCCACGTACAGCCCGGGATAGTTGAAGATCTCGCCGCGTTCGTTAACCACGCCGTCGTCGCTCGAGCGTCCCATCGGACATCCGCCGAGCGGATGAACGGTGATGAGGTCGTTGAAGAGCCGGGTCAGCGGATTCTCGGCAAACGACCCGCCTAGCGCGCCCGCGACGTCGCGTCCGTGCTGCATCGCGCCGTTGAGATAGCCTTTCGACGGACCGTCGTCCCACTGCAACTGCAGCAGCGGAACGCCGGTGGCCGGATCGTCGGTGACCGACATCACGCCGTTGGGCACGTCGCGTCCCATGCCCAAGAGTGGCATTGACGTCAACGAGAGCGTTCCCTCACCGACCGCCGTTCCCAACTGCCGGTCGATTTCGGCGCGCACGTCGCCGGCAAACTCCGTTTTGACGAACTCCCACGCCGCGGCGGCTGCGCGCGGAAGCAGTCCGCGATCGAGCATCTCCCAGATGTAATCCACCGCCAACGGATAACCGGCATCCTGCAAATAAAAGCCGCGTCCGGCTCCGCCGTCGTCCTCGCCGTCGGGAAAGCGAAACGTGCTAGTGATGACCGGCGCGCGCGACGCGTTGAGACGGACCGGCCGCCCGCCCGCATCGGTGCAGCGCGAGGCGAACATCAACAGATCGCCGTTGCCCGAAAAGCGCGAACCCAGCCGTGGGCTCAAGTTGGGGAGCAGACCTTGCCGGCGCATCTTCAGCAAGAGATACGTGCTCCCTAACGTGCCGGCCGCGACGATCAGCTTGTCGGCGTGAAGCGTCACCATTTCACCCGCCGGCAAAATCCCAGGCGTCGTCTTTTTCTTGATGTCGTGCGCGACGTAGCTCACGCGGTAGCCGCCCTCGGGCGACGGCGCGAACTCTTTGACTTCGCAGAGCGGCCGAATATCCGCGCCGGCTCCCTGCGCGAGCGTGATATAGGTGTAATCCATCGTGTTCTTTGCACCGTAATTGCAGCCCACGTCGCACTCGCCGCACAGCCGGCACGTCTCGCGCGGCATCTTGTGATAGTTGTTCCCTTGATCGAACACGCGGCCCGGCCGCGCGGCGTCGGCGCCCGGTTCGGTAAACGTGACGGCGAGGGGGGGCAGGTACCACTGCGGCTTGGAGGGATCTCCGTCCCCGTCGGTCTGCGCGATGCCGAGCTTCGCGGCCGCGGTGCGCATCGCCGACGTCTTGTTGTCGAACTGATAGCTGCTCGGATAGATCTCTGGCTGCACGACGGCTTGCACGGCATCGTAGTGCGGATCGAGGGCTCCGCGCGTGATGGGCCACGTGCCCGCTCCCCCGAGGAGGGGATCGGCGAACCAACTGGCATCCTTGCGAATGAAGACGTTGGCGTAGATCAGCGAGCCGCCGCCAAGGCCCGCCGAGACGATTGCCGCCATCCCGCGAAACGACCAGATGTTGAAGAGTCCGTATCGTTGCTCGCTGGGATCCCAAAAGTTGTTGCGCAGTTCGAACGGCGTGCGCGCAAAAGAGTTCGGCGGATAGGGCTTTCCGCGCTCGAGCAGGCAGACGCGTTTTCCGGCTGCCGCCAGCCGATAGGCCATCACGGAACCGCCAAAACCCGAACCGATGACGACGGCATCGAAGCGTTCGTCCATTTTACGCAGACCTCCCGGAGATGATTTCGCCGTAACGCGCGCTGGCCGGCGTAGAGTCTCGCGTCAGCGACGGATCGGCGTCGAGTGCTATATGATAGAGACCGAAATCGCTGTTGTCGTTGAAGCGCAATCCCCACTCGCGGTTCGAGGTGATGCTCCAGCAGAGATACGCCGTGACCGGTACGCGCTCGCGCACTGCGCGTTGCAGCTCCGCAACGTGGTAACAGAGATAATCCGCGCGTTCCACTCCGCTGGCAACGGTGACGCAGCCGTTTTCGATAACCAAGATGGGCTTATCGGGAAAACGCTCGTGCTCGATAACCAAGAGGTCGTACAGACCACCCGGAAAGACCGGCGCGCCGGCGTACTGGAAGTTCATCGCGTTGGGCAGACGGAATGCCGCCGCCACGCTGTCGAATCCCCAATAGTAATCGATTCCCACGAAATCCAGCTTGCCGACGCACTCGGGAGGACAGAGGAATTCTGGCAGCTTCCCGGCCATTCCGAGATGCCACCAGTCGGCAGCGGCGATCGTGGTCAGCATCGACAGCGTCTTGCGCAGCGACTCTAAGAACCATAACTGCGAGCGCGATGCGGTGACCCGCTCGCCCAGGTCAAGCGCAACGAACTCCACATGCGGCGTCGCCGTGCCGGAATTTGGCCGGCGATGTATCGCGTCAGCGCCGGTTCGAGTCCCACGAACTCCCGCGCCTCCTCCATGCAGAGGCCCGGGACGCCGGGATGGACGCCGACCCGCAGTTTGCCGCGCCGCCGAATCGCGTCCAGCGCGCCGTCCATTCCGGCGATTTGCGAAGGAGGCGGCAAAGACGCTGTCGAGCGGCCGACGTTGGCGACGGTCTTCCGATTGTAGAGATTGGGCGGGTCGCCGTGCGCCCCCGGAAACGCCGCCGACATCGCCGCGTCCCACGGGGATTGGTTCGTCACGGGATCTCGCCGTTTGAATTGACGTAACGCGGAATCCACGGCATTTAGCAAGCTGCGGCTGCCGAGCGCCATCGCGATCGCAAAGGGTTGATCGGGCGCAGGTATGGCGTCCAGCCGAAGATCGGGTGCGGCGAAAGGCCGCAAAAACACGTCGTCATCGAACACGGCATCGATCTCTCGGCGCCGCAGCGCCGCAACCGCGACGGCCGTCTGCGAATAGCGTTCGACCGTTGCCTTAGGAAAATAGGATGCTGCCTCGTCGGCCGGCGCTGTCCCCACAGTGACGCCGACGCGGCCCGGCCACGATGCCGTGGGCTGCGGCAGCGAGCGATCCGCCCTGTACAGCATGCACAAGTGCGCCGCAAAGTACGATTCGGAGAATAGAACCTTGCCGGCGCGTTCGGGAGTGAGCGTGAGCTGTGCAATGGAGAGATCCACGCGGCCACGGCCAAAGGCTTGTTCCTGCCAAAACATTTTGTGTTGGAGGCGCAGATTGGGCGAGCTCACGCGTGCGGCCCAGAAGTTAACGAACCGCCGCAAAAACCGCGGTAAGCCCAGCAGCAAGGGATTGCTCCCGACCATCGAGGCGGGACGCAAATTTTGGATTGCCGTTTTAGCGAGTGCGTGCGCGCGAAAAAGGTTCGGAATGAGCGTAAGCACTTTGCTCATCTGTTCTTGCTCGCTCGCCAGCGGTTCGAGCCCAGGAGGCATCGCATACGATCGCATCCACCACGCCTTGATGTAGCCGTACACGAGCTGATTTGGCTCGTTGATCGTAACGTAATAGTCGATGAGGTCGCCCAGATCGCGCGCGACGTTGCGCGCGTATTCGGCGAAGCGCGGCGGGAAGTCGTCATCGAGCATTCCTGCGCCCCTGCCGCCGGCCTGCACGTGCACCGGCCAGGTGTTGTGATGCAGCGTCACCACCGTTTTCATCTCGGCTCCGCGAATGCACTTCAGCACGTCGCGATAGTGCTGCACCGTTGCGGCATCCCAAGCGCCCGGCGTGGGCTCCAATCGAGCCCAGGATAGCGACAAGCGAAAGATCTTGCAGCCGAGCCCTTGCGCGAGCCGAACGTCTTCGGGATACCGCGTCCAGAACTCCGTAGCCCGTAGCCGCGGCTGCATCTCGCGGACGCGCTCCCAAACGTCGCGGATGTCGTCTTGGCCGTTATACGCTTCGCACTGATGGTCGGCCGTCGCCACGCCGAAGAGAAATTCGGGCGGCAGCGCGGGGTGCGTAGCCTTCTTAACTAGAGCGCGCAAGGTCACCTTAATCTCCACCGAATTTGGGTCCCTTACTTTGAAGGGCTTGAAGAGGCTAGCACAAACAGGTTAGGTTCTCCTCTCATCACTTTTAGGGGTACGCAAGATGACGCTCAATCAAAACTTTATCTTCCCCCCGGCACCGGACATTACGAAGCCCGAGCCACCGTTTCCGGGGATAGACGGCGATCTCGGCCCGCTCCACGACTTCCTTTTCGACCCTGACAAGTCGGCGCAGTGGGTTGGCGAGGGGTTCAACTGTATCTGGCGCCCAAACAGCACGCCGCAGTCCGACCATTTCCTCGAGTTGAATCGAACGAACGACGGCATCCTCTTCGAACGGATACCCGGAGAGATTCCCAACCGCGGACTGCTCCAGCCCGACATCGTCATGTTCGGCGTGAGCTATCTGCAAAAGATCTCGGACGCGAACATCGCCGATCCGGCGAAAAGCGGCCTCCATTTCGAGCCAGGCATTTGGGCGGTCGTTCCAAAAACGACCAATCCAAGTGAGATACCGACGGTCCTGCGCATGGCCTCGATTCCGCACGGAACGGCGCTCCTCGCACAAGGATCGGCTTTCCAGCATCCCGGTGGTCCCGTGATCGCCGATAACGATCTCTTTCCGTTTCCCATCGGACAGCCGTCCAAAAAGCTCATATCGACGTTTCAGGACAATCTGAACCTCAGCAAACCGGACGCGTTTCGAACGCCGGACCCCCTGCTCAAAGGCATCACGCAAGATACCGTTAACAGCCCGAACTCGCTCCTGAGAGCCGCGCTCGCCGGAAAGACCATCAAGCAGACCACGACGTTAATCATCGCGACCGACTCCACGCCTGTTCCTGGCGGAGGCGTCGCGAATACGGCCTTCCTTCAGGGCGCCGCGGGGTCGGGCCCGAACGCCGACGCCGCGGTCGTCAGCGCGACGTTTTGGATCGAGCTGGTCGAAGGCGCGCCCGATTTCTTCCAGCTGCAATACACTCAGATCGTCCTGCTGAACTTTGCCGGATTGAGCTGGCCTCACGTGACCGTGGGGACGCTGAGAAAAGAGCCCGTCGTCTAGGAGAACCGCGAGTGCAAATCAAGAACTTCGACCGCCTGCTGCTCTTTCGTGAGGACGCCAAAAACGGATCTTGCGCTGGAGCAGCGGTCGAAGTACGGCATCGAGCCCGACGGCACGATAAACTATTTCGGCGTAAACCAGGACAACGTCAACAACTGTAGATGAACGGGATCGCCCTATATCCATCCCACCTAGAGTTCTTCGAGGCGTTCAAGAAATCGATACTCGCCGGCGCCGCGGATGAGAAAAGCTTTATCTTCGGGGTCGAGGCCGACAAGACCGCAGCGAAGGTCTACGATTACGACTTCGTTGACGCGCACATGGACATGGTCGCGCAGTTGGCGCAGGACTTCGACGAGATTCAATCCGAGCTTTTGTCGGAGGGCAAGCGGCTCAATATCGTCATTCGATGCGCCTCGGAGTTGAACGACGTGCCCGCGAAAAGCAACCCGAGCGCGGCGGGATACAAGTCGACGTTCGCGCAGGCTCGGGAAGCCTTCCGAGCCGGCCGCCCCGCATACTGCTCTCTTTCTCACCCGCGCTCCGATACGATTTACTGGAGGCCCCGCTCCATCAACTTTGGCCCGACGATGGGTACGTCAACGTCGTCGGGGGTACGTGGTATATCGGCGGCGCCGACCAGCAGAAACAGTCGACTGCGAATATGCGCCTACTTCCACCATTGCTCGGCGGTCGGGAAGGCCTTGGTTCTTTCGGAGATGGGCGGTTGCAGCTCCGCGAAGAAAGACAACGACAAATTCTTGCAGATTATGCTGCACGAGCTGGAAGGTCTCCAGATGGCCGGCATCTCGTTCAAATACGTCACGATTTTCCTTGCCGACAAATGGGGAGCCGACGCGGCGCTAAGTTTTCTGCGGCCTCCTAGGACGTAAACTCCGCGATCTGGTTTGTGCTGGGGCCGTCAACGTAGCAGCGGCGCGCTTACCTTGTGCATTCAAGCTCCGCCGTGAGACGGGCCTACGATACCGTCCGATCTTGAAAGTGCTGCGGCTCACCGACCATCTCGCGGAAAAGCTCGAAGCTTAAGGGCCCCATCGTCGTGTGAGTCGCTGCCGTCACCCTAGTTCGCTAAATCAGCGGACTTTCGGCGTGACCCGATCGATGATACAAGGGCTCCAGCCGTTTTTTGCGATCAGCTCCCGAACCGCGTCAACCTCCATGGTGAGTCGTGCGATCACCCGATCCTTGCGTGCGCTCTCGGCCTCGAGTTGCTTGAGCCGTGTGAGATCGCTGCTTTCTAAGCCGGCGTACTTATCGCGCCATTGCCGGATCGTGTTGGCATGAATGCCGTGTCGCCGTGCAAGTTCGGTCGCGGCGGTGCCAGCGTCGAGCTCTTTGAGGATGGCGACGATTTGCGCCTCGGTGAAGCGACTTTTCTTCACGTGAGTTCTCCTTGGGCCGGAGCCCGGAACTCACAGTTTCAACCTGAGCCGTTTTGCCACCTCAGGTCACTCCAAACGAAAGAGCAGTGCTGATAAAAACCGACAGCATCTGCTCTTTGAGAATCGCGGTCGGAGGGACTCGGACCCCCAAACCTTTAGAGGAGCTGCGGCAATCGTGCCTCAGGCCATGTTTCATACACCAGGGGCCGGGGCACGATCTTTACAGCCCCATTCATTCGTTGTCCGGCGCTCCCTCAGCAGTACAGTTATCTCCCTCGGGGTAGGGTGATATCGTAGCGAACGGTCGCGGCGTCGCACTGAGGTTCCAAAACGAATCAAGCGCCGGATCCTTTGCTCGCGTATCGGCGCGCGCCATTGGGCTAAGGCCGAAGAGGTCCTCGATGTACTTCAAAATCGATGCTTGCTCATATAGAACGTGCGTCACAATGTTGCTCGACCCGTTGCTTGACGTTATGTACGGCGAAATGATGATGAAGGGAACCCGCACGCCTAATCCGTCGTTATCCTCGTACGGCGGCTGAACATGGTCATACCATCCGCCCCAGTCATCCCAGGTAATAAAAATTACGGACTTTTTCCAGTATTTACTCTGCCCGATTGCATTCACAACGGACGCCACCCAATCCGGTCCATAATAATCCTGTGTATAATTGGAACCGGCATGGTCAGAGTCGGTATATGAAGGGGTTATCCAAGTTACGCTTGGCGTGTATGATTCACTCGTACTCGCGATGTCCTTTAGGAACCTACATGGGTCGTGAACGTCATGGCCGTACCCATAGGTCGCCCCACCTACGATGTAGAAGAACGGGTCCCAATAGGCCAGACCCGACTTAGTCGGTCTCGCGCTATAATACCGCCAATCTAAATACTTTGCGCCCAACTCATTTCCGATAACCGTCGGATACTTGAGGCACGCACTTTTCGTTCCACTGCCTTGGTCCCGATCTGAATTGATCCAGTCCACCACGGGTGTTGAGGTGCCCGTACAGCTCTCGTTAAAAGGATTCGGGAAATTTACTCGACTGTCGGAATTGGCGGCGACAAGGTACTGATGCGAAGTGTACGAGCCATCCAGCTGTGACTGAAACATATTATCGCCAAAAACATATTGTTCCGCCATGGCCCAGTATGGTTTGGTGTATTCCGTTCCAACGTACGCATATGCGTTGCAATAGCCAGGGGAGCCGCTGCTGCCGCCGCCGCAGGTGCCGCCGCCCGAACCGCCGCCCGCTGAATACGTGAAATCATCCATTGGGCAAAACCAAGGGATTTGGGAAGGCTGGTGAGGGCAACCGGTATCGGTATTGAATCCGTTGAGGCCATGATAAAAGTCGTATGGCACCGCCATGTGATCTTTGCGAAGCGTGACCTTTGTGGTGCCAAACATTCCCCAGGTTTGCGTATTGGCATTCGGAAAGCCGTTGAACAAGTTATCGACGGAACGGTTTTCCTGGACAATTACGAAAACCTTCGTAATCGGATTGACGTAGACGCCGCGCCGAGAATGGTGCGTGCCTGATTGCTGCGTTATCATATTACGCGCATTCATGGGGGCAAAGGCTGAACCTGGGGGCTCGGTGCCCGAGCCACTGCATGCGACTACAGCGAAAGCCGCAATAACGATTCCAAGCAGGCAAACGGAAAGCTTCATCTGGCGGACCCTCCAATCAGCGGCCAGGTTTCTGGGCTATCCGAACTAGCTAGTTCATGTCACAAGAACATACCATCAAGTGTGGCCATTGACAAGGTCGGTCAAGGTGCCTGCAGAAGATATCCGCGTTGTAGCTGTGCGACTCGCCGATTCGGGCGCACGACCGTGAAAGCAGCGTGGCCGATGAGTGGATTTGCGCGTGCGGAGCTTGGTCTTGGTAGGGTTATGACGGGTGCTTGCCTGGCTTTCGTTTTGTTGTCGGGATGCGGGCAACTCGGGAGCGTCCCGTGGTCGCCGACAAGTTCGCCGACGACTGAGCGCAGCGCATCGACCAGCGCGGGGGCAGACGAGGGCGCTTCCTACCTCTATGTGGCCAACCCCGGCAGCCGCTCGGGAGGCGAAATCGACATCTTTCTGCGGGACGAGCCATCGAAAGGGATCATAGACCGGATCCGTAGCGGCGTGTTTGCGCCCGACGGAATCTTCGTCGACTCACATGGTGACCTGTATGTTACCAATGGACACATGAGCGGCCGCGAGAGCGTCGAGGTGTACGCGAAGGGCGGCCGCAAACCAATCCGGTTTTATACGGGGGCGCTGTGTGCATTCGACGTGATTGCAGCTGACGACGGCACGGTCTACATTGCCGATGCTTGCGGAGGGCCACATACGCGGGGCCGCGTGCTCGTCTATCCACCCGGCAAAACGAAACCATCCCGCTCTTTCTTCCCGGGTGGTACTCCATATTGCCTGACGCTCGATGCGAAGAACAATCTCTACGTGGGTTACAACTCGGTGGGCAGCTATGCGGGCCAAGTAAAGCGTTATCGGCCAGGCGCGAAGGATGGCGTCGACCTGATTCTCCCCAACACCGTCCACTTTCTTACCAGCGTAGCGGTGGATGAGCACGGCGCCCTTCTGGTAGCAAATGAGGTAGGTGGCGCGATCGACGTCTTCACGGGCAAGGATCAGCCGCCGTCGCGTGTCATCAAGACGGGGCAGTCGCATCCGTTCATGTTTACGTTCGACCGTCGCGGAAATACGATCTACGTGACGAATCCATGCGTCGGTAGCCCAAGGCCGTTAACCTCCTCGTACTGCCCACCATCGGGCCTCCCGAACACCGTCGCAGCCATTGATTACTCCAGCGGCAAGCAACTATGGACCTTAAGCGTAAAAGTCGGGTGGGTCCCTGCGGGGGTGGCCGTCGAACCAACAGCGCCGTTCTGATGAGCCGGCGCCTCCTCATGCCGCCTTCTGCGGTTCGTTGCCTTGGCATGGTGGCAACCGCGCTAACGGTCGGTGCTTGCTCGTTCGGGACGCAATCTACGCTTCCGTACATGCGAAGCGATGTGGCGTTACGCGCGCTCAATGCAGCCGGCGCCGGTAAGATTGCCCACATCGTCTACATCGTGCAAGAGAACCGTAGCTTCGATAATCTGTTCCAAGGCTATCCCGGCGCCGACACCGTCTCCAGTGGCAAGGATTCACACGGCAGGACCATTCAACTCAAGCCGGTCCCGCTTTCACATCAGTATGTGATCGATCATTCCGCGACAGCAATGTTCGCAGCTTGCGACGGCACCGGTAAGACGCCCGGGACGCATTGCAGAATGGATGGGTTTAACTTGGAGGAAGGCGATGGCGGTCCTCGCGATCGCGAGTACGCATACGTCCCGCCCAGGGATTCAAAGCCATACTTCGATATGGCGCACGAAGGGGTGCTCGCTGATAGAATGTTCCAGTCGCAGCTCGATGAGAGCTTCGTTGCCCACCAATACATCATCGCTGCGCAAGCGGACTGGACGGTTGACCTTCCGAGCGGCAAATGGGGCTGCGGGCAGGGGAGCTATAACATCATTTCGACGATCACCCCCAAGCGCGACCCCGACGGAACGCCGATTCATCCATGCTTCGAGTACCAGACACTTGGCGACGAGTTGGATAAAGCAAAGTTAAGCTGGCGCTTTTATGCAAGCTCGTACGGCACTGGATTAGATTGGTCAGGTTATCAATCGGTGCGTCACATCTACGATGGACCTGATTGGAAGAAAGACGTCATTACGCCAAACTGGAAGTTCATCACCGACATCCGAGCCGGCAAGCTCGCAAACTTTACTTGGATCACCCCGGTTTGCGACGACTCGGATCACGTCAATTGCCCCGGTGGTTACGGACCATCGTGGGTCGCGGCGCTCGTCAACACCGTAGGCAAAAGCAAGTTTTGGGACTCGACGGTCATTTTTGTACAGTGGGACGACTGGGGCGGCCTTTACGATCACGTTCCGCCGCCCTATCTCGGTCGCGACAGCTTAGGGTTCCGCGTACCGCTGCTCGTGATTTCGCCTTATGCGAAGCACAACTACGTGTCCCACGTGCAGTACGAGACGACCAGCGTGCTCCGGTTCGCTGAGGACCTTTGGGGCCTGAATCAACTCGCGGTGGCGGATAGGCGCGCCATCTCGCCGGCAGCGGATTGCTTCGACTTTTCCGGAGCACCACAGGCGTTCATAAAAATCAAGGCCCCGTTGCCGCCCAAATTTTTTATGCATCAGAACGCCAGCGACTACTTCGCGCCGGACTACGAGTAGCAAGGTCCTGAAGAAATCGCGGTCGGAGTGACTCAAACCCCCAAGCCGCACGTTCGTAGTCTCTACTGGCTCAGAAACTAAGAAAACCGACGGGACAGCGAGCACGAATCCCAATGCAGCGGACTTCCAGACCTCACTTCATATAGGTTGGAGAAGCTCTCGGCACAAATCGTGAAAACCTCAACCTCATCACCACTGGCCCACCCCCGGCCGCTAGCGACTTACTATCTTGTATGATTGAGTCAGGCAGTCACGCTGATTGAACTCCTTGGGACGAAAACCCGCCGGATAGATAGGCGGCCTGCCGAGGGCGCGCCTTTGCCCGAAATCCGTGTGCTGCAAGCGCTAATGCGGCATTCAGACCACCTCAAGAAAACCCGAGCGCAGCAGTCGGTGTACGCGCAATCGTCGGACGCGGCCGTCGTTATGGCCTCGATTCGCGAAGTCATCGCCACGCTCGACGAACAGACCGCGGAGATTGAGCGGAAGATTCGCCAGCACTTTGACGACCATCCAGACCCAGAGCGAAATTCGATCTGTTGGTCTAAGAACTTTTCTTGCGCCCAGCCGAGGACCCCAAGAGCGACAGCGCCGGCGCTGAGACTATAGGAAGGAAGCAAGTCGCCAATGCCAAGCCGGCACCTCAGAAGAAGGAGAACGCCTCCAACCAAGGTTGCAGAAAAAGAGGCGGGGATAGGCAATCAGCAGCAGCGCTAAGCCCAAGAGTTGGTCTACGGGCTTCACCAAAGCGCCTGCGGCGACGGCGGCCGTCCAGCTTCGCTTGCAACCTGCGGGTCAGCCCCGGCAAAGAGCATCGCGTTGATCGCCCCGCCGGATGTGCCAGACATAGTTACGAAGCTACGGATGCCGCGTTCCCACAGCGCTCGCCACGCCCCGAACTGGTAGGCGCATTCCGCTCCGCCGCCCACGAGCGCGAGCGCTATGTTCTTATCTTTGAGCGCGCGGCTATCGATGCGGTCAACGATGGGCACGGTGAGCGGTCCTGACGCATGCCAGAGGACGGATGCACGTCAGCTCATTCGTTATTCGACGTCTACGAGCATCATCTCGTACGGGAGACTCCAGTGCGCAGCGTTGGGGTGCTTCGCGCGATAGCCGACTAAACTCGGGTCGATCCGTGGAATCCCCCACACAACGAGCGTGTCACCCGGTCGCATCTTCGCGATGTGCGTTTCGATCGACGCGCCGGGTGCGGCAATCATCCGAACCTTCGGCTCAAGCACGCTGTGGCTGTGCGGGTCTCGCACCTCGCCGAAGAACTCGTAGCCGCCGTCGGTCGTCTTGAGCTCGATTCATCGGTGAATGCGAGCTCGAAGGCGACGTAGTTGTTCCCGAGCTGTTTCGTTGAGATCGTCGTGGTTGTCGAACTGCGCGAGATCTCGCAGCGCCGCATCATGGTGCGCAAACGCGTCTGCGGCGTTGCTGACGGGATAGTCGGCGATCGGTTGCAGCGCGTGCTCGACCGCGATCCCGTCGATCGTTAAGACCGGGTGGATCTCGAAGACGCGCGGTGGATTGGTGTTCGTGATCTCGTCGGCCTCGCCGGACTGCACGAAGTCTGCAGCGACGGCGTGGCCGGGCCACAAGCGCCAGAAGCCGGCTATTGAGACGGTTTTGTTGCCGGCCTCTTCCAAGTCGGCGACGGCGTCGCGTTCGTAGGGTTCGCGCGCGTTCATAATCGCGACAACCGTCGCTAGGCCAATTTTCTTGGACGTTCCGGCGGCTTGTTCGTCGCCATTGGTAGCGTTGCTGTGGGGCCGCTGCGCAGCATAAGCGATGTCGACGGTGGTGTCGATCGTGGCGCGGTTGGCGTTGGCGCTGATGAAGCGGTTGCTCAGCACGATGGCGACGCCGCCGGCGCGCGCCCCGCAGGACACGATGACGGCGATCACGAGCGCCAGGCTTGCGAGGATCTTGAGACCTGTGCCCCCGACATGATCCGATAGATGAACATCGCCGTGGCCTTTCTAGATCATGTCGCGGGTGATCGAGAGTGCCTGCGCGGGACTTGCCATGGCGATTTGCTCGGAGGCCGCGGGTGACGCGGCTTTTCCGGCAGCGTTACTGGCGGCTGCGCGCAAGAGGTTCTTATCAACTTCGTTCGTGAGCCAGCGCGCGCCACCGATGCCGATGAGGGCCGCGCCGACGAGCGAGGCTAAGGATAGGCCGATCGCGGCGCTCGAATTTGTTTTGAGCGCATCATCTGATCCAAGAACGACATAGGTGGCTAGTGGCCCGTAGAGACCCCAGGAGATCAGGGCCGCGACCGCGCCGATGATGACGTTGCCGACGAACCCGGGGCGCAGAATATTGACGCCGGTAGTGGCCTGCTCGAAACGTGGTAGCGCAAAGCCGTTATCCGTCATCAGCGCGTTGACTACGCCGCCAACGCCGCCGGCGGCAAAGACGGCGAGCAGCATCCAGAGCATCATCATGGCGATTGGACCCCCTGAGGAGATTGTTGACCATGCGCCTGCTTGTCGTCAAGAGGCCCCGTGCGGCTGGGCCGAACGAGAGTCGCATTGGCGCGTCTGGCGATGGCGCACTCGGCTTTAAAGGCTTGACACTAATTCCAATTCTGACCGTCCCGGCGACGGCCCAGGAGTCAGAATCCTTGGAACGACTGAATTCAGTCGTTAACCGGGGGGATGAATTAGGCTCAATTACTTGCAGATTTAGATCATTAACGACCATGTGGTCACCCAACAGGAGGGCCGTCTCTTCAGGGTTCCCGATGACTTCTTCAAACTTGGCGATCATCGCGTCGACGAAGCCGTCCAGCGGTTTAAACTGCCGCGATGCTTTTGAAAAGCGGCATATGACTATTTCTACGCTCGATAAATTTCCAAGTAAACGAATCCTCGTCGCTGGGCCACGAACGGTTGTCGCGCGCGCGAGGGGAGGCAAGTCATGCCACGGCGGCGTCCGCGTAGGGACTCGGGAGTCAAGGCACTTGGGAAAGGCGTCAACCTCGGTGGCTAAAGGAAAAAGAAAAGAGAAACGACTCGAACCAAGCAGTTCCTCTTCGCGAGACCTCTCGGGTCGTTGCTATCGATTAGCTAAACGCTGTGGGCGCCAAGCGCCTTTTTCGACGACGACCCGAGGATGATGCTCCGAGGTATGAGGTTACTCGACCCCGGCGCCCGGCTGCAGCGCAGGGCACTATTTCGCATAAAAACGAAGCTGGAATATGCCGCGAGGTACTCCTTTGTTCCGCGTCGTTGTCGCGCGCGCGTTAGAGCTTGGGAAACCGTCGGCGCGGCTCGGGAAATGACCACGATCTCCGCGACTCGGCGCGACATTTAGCTCCTCCACTAGCCCTCTGCCAGAGTGGTCGGTGCTTACGAAGAGATCCGGCCCGGCCAAGACTGTGGCGATGACGACTGCCGCGGATCTGCATTTTCACTGCGCTCGTCATTGTTGCGGCGCTTGCAGCGATCATTGGCCTTGGCCAGGTTCGTGCAAGCGCGACCATCGCTAATCGCCGTGCTGTCAAATCTGCGTCGGCACCCTCCCCCTGAGGGATAGGGCAGATAGTAGCTAGCTAGAATAGGTCATATCTAAACTAGTCAGGGCTTCGGCCCGGAAGGAAGGTATGTCTTATGAAACCGCTTTGTGCTGCGGCATTGCTTGCTTTGGTGGCCCTTTTCTCTTCAGCTTGTTCGGACGACGGAGTGCTGCCGGCCGTTTCCTCGCAGGCTTTGAAGGCGCCCCACTCGGGCGCCGGCGTGACGCGCAACGACTGCCCGAACGATTCGGGCGGGATCTCAACGGGTGACGGGACCTGCTAGGGGTATATGGCCCGCGATAACCATTGACCGCTAAAAGCTGGGGTGGCGAGGACTTGCAACTCGCCACCCTAATCATCGCTATTCATGGCAAAAAGCAACGTTCGGGTCTCGCGGGACTGGTTCTCGGAAATGCGGCGACTCTTTGACAGTGCCCACTATCGCCGTGCGGCCGAGTTATATGACGAAGTGATCAAGGACGGGGAGCGTCCCACGAACGACGCGATCTTGCTGCGCGCCCGAATCTTTCTGAAGACCGATAGTAAGCGCATCGTCCCGTTTCTTTTGAAAGAGGAGCTGCAAAAACCGACTCAGCCTCAAGGGGCGCGCCGGGCCATGTACCTCGGCACGGGGTACGCGCGCCTTGGTGAGTTCGCTGAGGCTGATAAGCACTTCGTGAAGGCCAAGGCCGTCTTTCGGGAAGGCCCTGCGCTAGCCGAGCTAGCAGCGCACATGACACGCCGGTATTCAGATCAGCGGGACTTTGAGCAGGCCGAACAGTGGCGGAAAAAGAGTCTGCTCGACCGCAGCCTACGCGGAAAAATCCGCAGCGAGCATCTGGCCGCGTATATCCATGCGCGCCGCGAGCAGTATCGCGAGCAGGCCGAGAGCCTCATCCAGGTTCTCAACTTGATCGGGGACAAGCGCGAGCAGTTCGTCGAGGATTGGTACGCTGCGGTTCACACGCTGTCGGTTCTGGCTAGAGAGCTGCCCCTGGCCGAGGCGGCGAAGCGCGCCAAAGCGGAAGTGGATTTGGACGTCGACTGGTCGAGCGATTTTGCCACGAGCCTATTCCAGTCGCTCAAGGCCGTTGCGTGGTGTCAGGCTCTGGCCGGCGATGAGCTGAGCTGCCTACGCTATCTGCGCATTGCTCAGCACGTTGATATCGGGCGGGTCTGGAGGGTGATTCTGTATCTCGATCGATCGTTTTTCGCGTCGGTCGTCGGCGAACATCAGTGGGCCGTCAACGAGTTTTCGGCGGCGGAAGAGCTGGCCGAGGGCATCGAGTGGGATGAGACGTCGGGTGACGAGCGCGTGGCGCTACTGCTCCTGGCGGAGCTGGCCGCGCGCCACGCGCCGAAACGCGCGCCGTTTTACATCGCTCGGTTCAACAATCTTGGGAAACTGCGAAGCCACTTGCAACACTTCGCGTTCGATGACCGGTTACAGGCGATGGCCGCGTACGCGACGGGGATCGTTAAGATCGCGTCGGGCGAGGAAGCGGCGGCGGAGGGCCCGCTGCGGACTGCATGGGGCGTCTTCGACCGGATTGGCTACGACGTTCGCGCTGGGCTGGCTGCGATCGGTTTGCACCACGCGACGGGGAAGGCGCGGTGGCTCGCGCTTGCCGAGGATAAGTTGGAGCGCTATCCGCGGTCGTGGATGGCGCGGAGCCTTGGCGAGATGGCGCCGGCTGTTCAGACCGATGAGACGACGGCGTTGTCGAAACAACAGGCCGTCGTGATGCGGCTGGTCTGCGAGGAGGGCCTATCGACGGAGGCCATGGCGCAGCGCCTCGGGCTCAGCCCTAACACGGTGCTAAACCACCTCAAAGTCGTCTATAGCAAGCTCGGGGTCAACTCCCGAGCAGCGCTCGTAGTCGAGGCAAGGCGAAGGAAACTCGTGGGCTAATCGCACCTTTACAAGGAACTGGCGCGGCTTGCTGTCATTGAATTCTTGGTCGGACGAGAAAGATAGGTGTTAGCGTTCCGCCGATACCATTGATTACGAGTTTGTCCGCTTAGATCCGAGCGACAGCTTCCGAGGAACCTTCCGCGGGAGAGCTAGGAGAGGGTTTAGCGATAATAGAGGCGTCCATTACCTGGAGTCGAGGCTGCTTTCTTTAGGAAATAGGCGCCTTAACCTATTCCGAAAAGTCCCAGAAGGGTCGTGTCAACACCGCTTTAGCGAACTGTGCACCGCCTGCAGTAGCACAAATAATGCTAGATGGCCTCTCGTTCTCGTCGCGGCTCCCGCTTTCTCCGTCATCGCCGTTCGGGCATCCCTAGGTTCGACGTGCCAGCGTTCTCCCCATCGAATGGTTCTCGGTATTGTTTCCAGGGTTAGGGTCGCTCGTGCTCGTGTGGATCGCGGACGTTGTGGCTGTGGTTGCATCGCCAAGCTTATTTCCCCGCAAGAATTGGTCCAAGAAACGTGAATAAAAACGTCACCTGGATAACTGAGGCGGTGCCCATCCATGCCGAAAACCAGGAGGCTGTTGGAAAAACCGTTGATGGCCTCACTGTGCCCCACGCCGCAAAGGCGACGAATGCCGCGAACGCAGCGAAGGTCGGGAATCTAAAACCTTGGAGTGTCGGGTTTCGGAGGCGGATGCACGCACTTGCCATACGCGATGAGGATGATCGCTGCCGGCTGAAAGCAGAAAAACGACGAAGATAATCCAAGGGTAACCGTATTGCCTGGATTACCTGCATTTTGGAGTGGCGAGTGCAAATAACGGGAGCATACGCAGCGATGACTTTGGTTGGAATATAGGTCATCAGCCGTTCAAGAAATGCACAGCGTCGGGTGCCTTAGGGCCTTCCTCTGCTCCTCCGGTTGTGCCGCGCATCTTTTGCGGTGCGTCGCATGCTCCCCATCTGTTCTTCCGACACCACGCTGGTTCCCGAGCGCGTCGAGCGATATACTGATTCCCCTACGTTTGGATTCGCCGCTTGCCTGCTTTCACTTCTTTGAGCGGTGCGCGCACTGCGCCCGATAAGGCGCATGTCCTAGCACCTTCCAAACAAAGTTGCGCAGCGAGCGATAGAGCGAGGCAGCCGTCCGACGTCATACCAACTCGTGACCGCCGCCTGGGCGCCTTCTAAACTACCAATTATAAGCAAGCTATCGATAGCTAGATAGGCTAGCTTTATTAGGTCAGCAGGAGGCTAATCTTTATGGTCAAATGGCTAGGCCGGATTAAGCTATATACCGGCCCATTGCTTCGCGGAGCCCCCCAACGAGAGATCCACGTATTCGACTCCTTTCCCAGCCGAGGCCCCAGCCGTAACGCAGTTTCATTTTTCGCCTCCGAATGGTTGATTATCTAGAGTTCGTTGTTTAGTAGCCGATCGGAAAGGACGATAAACCCATGGTCGCGTCTTGGCAGATTGCAGCGTATTTCATAGGTCTTGCGGGTGTCCTAATATACTTTGCGATCGGCTCCTTGGCGGGTCGCGGGTCAGGAGGCATTCTCGGCGCGGTTCGCGGTGAAGATGGCAGACTAAGTTCGTCAAAGTTCCAGTTTTTTCTCTGGACCGGGATCGTCGTCTACGCGTACGTTGTCTTGTGGTTCGCTCGGGTGCACGGATGCTGGACCAGTGGCGCACCGCCAATGCCTGGATTGCCTTCGAACGTGTTGCTGGCCATGGGCTTTAGTGTTATTACGCTCGCGACAGCAAAGGGCGTAACGACAGCGTACGTCGCGGCGGGGCGAATCGCGAAGGGCCGGAACGCACCAGTACGGCTTCGCGACCTTGTGACGCAGGACGATGGCACGTCACCAGACCTAAGCAAGATCCAGATGCTTACATGGACGGTAATAGCCGCCATGACATACGTCTACAGCGTCGGGGCTGCCCTACCAACGTTCGACGTATGCACCTCAACTGCCAGTTTCCCCGATATCGGGACGGCTTTGATGGCTCTGATGGGCATCGGTCAAGGTGCATACCTGGGCACAAAGATCGTTTCGTCTAACACGGTTGTTCTAACGAGCCTATCCCCCGCCCAGGGGCCGGCGGGTAGCACGGTAACGATCAACGGTTCGGGATTCGGTACAACGCCGGGCTCGGTGCTCTTTGGTGGCGTTGCCGCCAGCCTCGCTCCAGGTTCGTCTTCCTGGACGGACACACAGATTATCGCAATCGCCCCGGCGATAGACCCGTCCGATAATCAACCATTTCAACCCGGCGACACGGCCTATGTGAGCGTTTTGCTGACGGGGGCAACTAATCAATCTCCGACCGGCTATAGCCTGCCGTTTACTTACGCAGCTAGCTCTGCTTCGTCGCACCCTTTGCTCGCCACCGCGCTCGACGTGGTTCCAGCGGGCGGCGACGCCATTACGGCGGCGACGCCGAAGTGGGTTAACTTCTCCGGAACTCCTCGCCGGATCGGCGTGACGCAAAGTGGCCGCGTCATCGTCTATATCGACGCTTCTTTTTCGGCTGCGGTCCAAAATGCCACGGACCTCCTCAGCAATGCCGATAGCATCGTAAATGCAAACGACGCACTTTTTAGCTCTAAAGGTTCTCCGGTTAATGTCATCGTCTGGGCGTTGAAAGGGAAGACCGATGGGTCTGCGGGCGGCGACCATGCTGCGTGCAACTACTCAAATGGCGGAAACATCGAGGTTTGCGTCTCACTCGGAAACTCTCAGCGAGTGTCTGCGTTGTTCGAAGCGGAGCTTAGCGAGTGCTCGATGGGAGGCAATCTCTGCGGTCAGAGCACGGGCGAAGCCCTCTCGCGATGGTGCGCGGCATGGATCGTCGGCAAGGTTCTAAACGATTTCCAAACCGCCCCAACGTGGGCAAACGACGGGATGCCGGATTATGTGAACCAAAAGCTGCCAACTGATGACGACAACGACAGCGTCGGGTGCGGTATGGCGTTCCTTTCTTGGATGATGAGCCAAGGCCACACACTAGGTGTGATCGCTCAAGCGATGGTATCACTTGGCGACGAAGGCACCCTTGCACAGATGTACGCTAAAGTGACGTCCGGCTCTGCTGACGATGCTTGGACGAACTTTCAGGCCGCCGTGAACGCACTTCCCAATGGAGTTACTAGTGACGATCCCTTCGGCGCGAAGGTTTAACCTGAGCATCTCTCACCAAATACGAACGTAGGGAGGACCCGCTAGAATGCAACCCGCTCGCCACGCTCTGTGCTCTCTTTTCATCGCCCTTTGCGTTTCGTTGTGCCTCACCGCCGGCGCTAGAGCTGATGGAAGCTCTCCATCGCCCTCGCCGTCGCCTTCCAGTTCGGGTCTCGGCGGCTCCGGGCAGAGCGCGCCTACGGGCGCCGGGGGCGGTTCGATGCCAATTGAATCAACAATACTCGCGTACCAGGGGCTGCAATATGACGCAGACTCCATAGCAGACGCCGCTGCCCCCAGCATGGACAATGGATCACGGGTAATTATTGCAACCACCGATGATATCTCCGCCATTCTTCAGCTGCGAATTGCGCTTACTCAAACTGCCGTCCTAGGTCAAAGGCTCGACGAAGTTACGTACGCCCTGAAAACTCTGCCATGCGCTCAGCATCCAACGCATACCAAGCAACTCGCCGGGGTAACGGCAGCCGTTACGGCCCTTAGCGATATTGCATCGTTGGCAACCACGGTTGCCAGCTTTACGTCGGTGACTGAATCCATAACATCGCAATCCGGAAGCTTCTTGGACAGCAGCTTGATAAACCTCGTTGCCTCTGATCTCGAATACCGCGAACCCAAGCGCTATATCGTTTACCTTCCGAGCGTGGTACCATCGAGCGTTAACGGAATAAACGCCTTTCCGAATTTGCAAGCTACCTATTTATTCCGGGCGCTTCGCATCCTGAATGAAAAGCGCAAGACCCTACAGACAACTGCGTTGGCAACCATTGACATCGTTAAGTGCAAGAAGGACTCCCGAGCCACCGAAGCTTTAAAGCTCGTTGCTCCTACGGTTTCGGCTGCGAACAGTTTTGAGGCGTCATTGTTTGGAAACGGCTTTGCTTTGCCGGCGACAGTTTCCCTTCCAACACCGCCGCCACAGAAGCCACCAGCTAGCAATAAGCCCGGTACGGGCAATTCAAAGCCGAGTGCCATTTCAAACACAATAAATATTTCAACGGGGCCATCGGAAAAGGCACCAAAGGCGACGTCACCGTCCGGCGCTGGAGTATTGCAGAGGCTTCTGTACGTTGATCTACTTCTTTCAGCGTTGCAAGCCTCCGACCCCAAGGCACCGCTTTTACAGAACGTGTATTTGCTCTCGGTGCATGCTCTTGAGTCGGGCGGCAGTCAGCTGACTAAGACCCAACTCTTTCTCGGAACGAGAAGCTATTTCAGCGGCGGAGCCGCAGCCACGTTCACGCTGATCAATCCCGACGGGAGCCTGGGGTGCAGCGGCATAACGTACGGTTACCGTGGCTTCGTACAAGCCGATGATTTTTCTCATGCGATCGATCCGAGTGTTGACGCCATTCCCGATACGAATAACAGACTGCCTTCCACTGATAGCTATACCCCGCAGTGCAAGACTCCGCCCAGCCCTCACCGGTCGCCGCCGCCGTAGTACGGAGTTACAAACGTCCGCGCAGGGCTGCGCAAGAAAGTCACGTAAGAGCTATTTCTTAGCCACGATCACGTGGATCCAAATTGCTTGCCAGGTGGCCCCGGTACCGCCGCGCCGATATAGGTGCCGGCGAGCCGGCTCGATCGTTTCCAGCTGCGTTCCGGTAGGCGCGATGCCGACAATTTCGCCAAGTTGGCCGTTCGCCCACGGAAACGAGCGGAGGTTGAGCGCCGTTCGCGTCGTGACTATAGCATGCACCGCCGGTACTGAGCTGGGTTGAATGTAATCCCCAGCGAGCGGCGCCATTGCGTTGGTGTTGGCATTTGTAACGTCACCGATGAAGACCCACGCCTGCACGTTTTCCTTGGTCAAGGCCGCGACGACTTGGCCATTTGCCGCAGCGAGCGGGTTCTGCTTCGCGATGGTGCTTAAGTCTACATCGTGGAAGTTTTGCGGTAATGGCCGCGACGCGCTGCTGTTGTAAGCGGCGCTGCTCGAGCTCTTCAGTGCGGCGCGAATCGCCGCCGCTTTGTCGGCATCTTCAGGGGACGGGCTTTGAACGGCTAGATCGTGATCCATCAGCTGACCCAGGACGCCTAGACTGAGGGTGTCCTTGGCCGCCTGCGCGGTCTCTACGACCAGAAACTTTCGGTCGACGTTGTTTGAGGCGGCGTAAAGGCTGACGTACGCAATCATCGCCTGAACGTTTGAATTTCGTCGCGACATGTCAGCACTGTCGCTGTGAATATCGGTCGCAAACTTTTCGGATTCGTCGAATTGCTGTTGCAAAGCCTGAATGTTTACAGCGTTCACGTTTGATTTGAAGGTGGCAAAGTACCCAAGAATCGAGCCGATGAGACCGGCGACGGCCACGAGAATGGTTATGACCGTTCCAACGTTTTGCAGGACTTGAGGAAGGCCTTTTGACGGCGGCTGAGGGGCCTTTACATCTGCCATGGCAACTCCCGGTGGCTATTTATGCTAGAACTAGCTCAAATAGGCTATGACCTAAAAACCTACCATGCCAAGAGGGAGAACGCAAGGTCGCTTTTTATGCTTCTAACTACGTTACCGAGCGTAGAGGTCGAAGGCCTCCGCCTCGTTGGAGCGGGGCGACTAACCGGGCTGGCGCGTCCACGAGGTCACTGCTTCTCGCCATCGTTCTCAACGTTTTCAGCCGCCGCGTCGTCGGTCGGGCGACGCTGAGGACGATGTAGGTCTGTGGTCTGAGACGACGCCGCGACAGGACTTAGGCGTAGCGTTAAAAGCCCTAATCACTCTGCGCGCCATCTGCCTCTTCGAAAAGGACAGGGCCGAGCGTCGCGCTCTTGAAGTTCCGCTTCCCGTCAAGCAACCTCGGACTTCCGACTGTATTTTGCGTGGCGTGTCTTCTAAATAAATTTCGCAGTGTAGCCTGATCGGCGGGCAGCGCCAGAATCGGGGCGGTGAGCCTTTTTGCGATCGCCCAGGCAGCCGTTAGATTCGGATCATGAAGCGCGAGAATACCACATCAGCACCAAGCCGGCCTCAAGTTACTTGACCTGCGTCGGGTCGCTGGTTTCTAAGCCCGTGTACTTATCGCGCGGAGGAGCCGAGTAAAGCTTGCCGCGGAGTTGACTGGGACGATGCGCTGCCGCCGGCCTTTAGATTCTTGGAGGAAGTCGCAGTTCTCAGCTCCTATCACAGTTCGGGACGAGATTCTAATATTGGACATTTGGACCGTCAACGCGCTTCTGCTCTTCCTGGCGTTTTTCGTCCCAGGATTCGTCGCATTGCAAGTCTATGGGCTCTTTGTCGGTAGCGACGACCTCGACTTCCAAAAGCAGCTTCCAGCGGTCATCGGTTACAGTGCCCTCCATTACGCGGTCACAGGATGGATCATCCTAGTTGTGCCGTGGGGAATTCCCAAATTGATCGCTGCGTACGTTGTCGTCCTAGTCCTTCCTATCGTGTGGACGCCGATCATGCTCATCGTTCGCGATCCTCATAAATGGAGAGACGTCTTCTTCCAGTCTGGATCGTGGAAACTAAACGTGCCAAAAACGATTCAGGCGATGCTTAAACCAGAACGAACTCCCTGGGACCGAGTGCTGGTCGATGATGACCAAGCGTCACCACATATCTGCGCCCTTCCAGCTGGTCTTATATCGCCCTGTGAGCTCGGACGATCGCAGCGAAATCCTCCAAAAGTGGTCTGAAACCATTAAAGTCAACCGACGCGGCATCTGCGGCAATCACCTTGCGAGCAAATACCGTCTTGCTATAATGAAACTCAGTATCTGCCTTAGCATCTGGATCAAATGTCTTAGTACCAAGTTTCCGCGCTTTCGTGGAGGCATCGAAGAGATCTTCAATCTTCGAACCCTCCCCAGGCGTTCCGACAGCATAAAGATTTTTGACAATGTGCACATATCTCGCATCGTCCGGCATAGGCTTTTCCTAATCTGTTTTATATTGCCTAACACAGGCGGCGCACCCGTGTCATTGTCATAAAGCACGATGACGGGCTCTTGAAGGCCGGGACCACTAAAGCCGTCGGTTTCGCTACGGTAGCGTGCGATAAACTGGCCCAACACGGCGCTCCCGCCGTCATTAAGTCCTAACAAACGCGTTGTACTCGACTTCGGATATCTAAAAAATCGCACTTTGAGGTGCACGTGATCATCCGCAGACGTTTCAGCCAACTCCGGAAACTCCACGGCCAGGCTTCGAATGGCATGCGTAAGGTAAATATTATCCGTCGGGCCTTCACATAGAATCATTGGTTTGTCTGTCGCGTAAAACATCGTATACAAAAGGAACTCGCGGTACAGTCGCCGCTCCGCCGATAGGCCATTTGTTTTGCTCTTCGCCTTGGTCTCGTTGTACGCGTTGACGCTATCAATAAATCCTAGTATCCCGTGAAGTTCTCGGACGCTGCCGGAGCGCTTTTCTAAAAACGTCGTACCGTTTCTCTTTACTGCTCCCAATATCTCGAAGGCGCCCGTTTTAATAAATCTATCCACCATCGCTCGAGCGGTATTTCTATATTCCCAGCGAGCTTTGATCGTGTCATTGATAACTAAGCCTGTCACCTCCTGACGAGATGATCGGTACATCATCCTGGTCTTCTTTTCGTTAATTGCAAAGCCCGCCGAGCGAATCTCGTCCCGTATTCGTTCTCCCGGAGTCCAGATATGACCACCGCCATTGGGATCCTCGCTCCAGGAGGCGAGTTCGGATGGAAACTCCTTTTTGTTTGTTGAAAACGTTAAATCATCCGCATAACGTGTGTACGTGCAACCGACACTTCTACATATTTTGAGCAACCGCATATCTAGCACATGCGCGATCAGGTTCCCAAACACTGGGGAACAGGGGCTGCCCTGAGGTAACGCGTTGTTATAACACGCAATCTGCGCAAGGACCGTTGCGACTTCAGGTACAAGCCCGAAGTCGTTGCTCCTAATCAAGAAACCACGTACTCGACCAAAATTTATCGACGGAAAAAAGTCGGCAAGATCAAGGTTAAAAACCCATCTCCGGTTTCGGTGGAGCTGGGCGTTTGTCATGATCGAGTGTGTGCGGCTGAAGCCGTGACTAACGCGATTATTGCGCTTCTTTGCCTCTACCAACTCATCCAGGCAATCCTGCAACAGATCTGCCAGATTCCGTTGAAGGCGCTTCAAGGACGCGATGGGAGCGCTGATTAATCGATCTCCGCCACCTCTCTTTGGTATGAGAAACTGCGTGTACTTGATTTCGGGTGCCTGCACGTAAAGAATGTACGACAGCATGTCCGCTTGAAAGCGAAGCAGTGATGCAACGTCGCGCCGCGATTTGGCCGCCTTAAGGGCTAATAAACGTGACACTTTTCAACAAGTGAAGTTTGGACTCAGTGGTACTCTTACGCGATCAGCATTGATACATTGATGTATCGAAAAGGTGGGATGTAGAATGCTGTAGACAGCATAGGGTCCCACGTTTGTTTCAAGTGTCATGAAACACGACACCAGGGTCTACCATTGAGTCCGCAGAACACCATAGCATAATTGCATTGGTGCTGTAAAGCGCTCATCTTGTGCTCGGCCTTGACTCCTTCCTCAAAACATTGCCTGACGTAACTTGGTCCACATAGACTAGCCGCTTTTCCGCTTTTGCGAGTGAGTTTTCTGCTTCGCTCTACGGCACAACTGGCGCTAGCATCTTTCCCGTAAAGTCAACAAAAGTGAACGGAACGGTACTCAAAGCGCTAGAGATCATTGCTGAGCTTTCACTTGTAAAAAAGACCACCTGCTCCTTGAACTGCTTACTTAACGTTGCGTGACGCAATAACTGGCCGAAACTAAAATCGGAGGTGTGTTGCTGCTTAGGCTCGTCGAACAACAACATGCCGATGTGATGCATGTCCGCGAACGATCTAGAGCATTCGAGCAGGCCAAAAAGATAACTCCAAATTGTACGTATCGCGTCACTTGCAGATGTTTCGTAGCTAAGTTCGAAACCATCGATTGATGGGCGATAGTTCTCTCGAGAAATTGTTATTTCATTTATATCTGCTATGCTCTTAAAACCATACTCTCGCTCTTGCTCGAGAAAAGACTCTTGCAGTGCGCTTAATTTGGCATCGTCTCGTGTTGAAAGCCCTTTCGGAAGCTTTTTAAGCTTGCTTTCTGTGTCAACGCCATCCGCGACGATCTTGTTGATATCAGCACTCAACACTTCTAGACGCTTTCTTAATCGTTCCAGCTCGGTGAGCTCCTGCTTTAGCCTAAGGCGCACGCCGATCGTCTCAATTTCGAAACCGCGGCTTGGCTGAGCCTCGAGCTCCTCTAAGCGACCGTTGATGACCAACAAATGCACCTCTAGCGACTGACGCTCGGCACGCAACGTCCACCGTCTCCTTTCCGCCTCTCGTTCGCTGCTTCGTATAAGCGCCGCTTCACTTTTTAGGAATGCCAAGGTATCATCCAAGGACAGGACCGGAGCACTGGTCGGTACTACGTTGTCGTGCAGGGGCTGCCAACAAGTAGGACAGTTTGCTGGAAACACAGCTTCTTTAACTTCACCGCCTACGTTCCGAAGCGCCTTGAGATCCTCGAGTTTGTCCATGTCCTCGTTAATAGTGCCAAGGCGCCTTTTTAGATTTTGCATTTCCTGCGCCTCGATGCGCTCTTGTAGCATGGCTTCCGAGATTCGGTCGGTGAGAAGATTGCGCTGGGCTTTGAGCTCCACTCCCATCGGATTCCGAGTTTTCTCGTCCTCACGTGCCCGTGATACCTCTAGCTCACGTGTTGCGGTTGAGATCCGCGAACCTAACTCTTCCCATTTGTTTTCAGCGAACACGAGCAACGTCGGCACGATCGGAGTTGTCGGAAGGCTATCTGGGACTCCGTCCAATACTGCTCCCGATAAACCCGCGAAATCCACAAACAGCTTTGTTACCTGGGCATACGTAGCCTGTAGTTCCTTTCGTTGTTGCTGTAGGCGGCTGCGCTGCAGCTCCGTTTCGTTTATTGAAAGGCCTAGCACGTATTCGGTCGCACGCCGGTATACGTCACTGATCCCGAACATCAACGGCATATTACCTTGTATCCGTGACCACCCGAAACGCTGTTCGACAAAGAATAGCGGAAAGATCGTCGGCAGGTAGAGCTTTGTTTGGCTACCGTCGGTCCTTTCCGCCTCCGGCACGTTCCATTGTAGAAAGTCCTCAGCTAACCATCGGTCAAAGCCGTGCTCGAGCGTAGCGGCACCTTTAACCCTCGCAAAGAGTTCCAAGGCTTCTTTGGTGGTCGTTGCTAGATCGATCGTCACATTTTCGAAAACTCGGATTAGGCGGTTGTCACCTAGACCTTTCACTGGCCGATAAAGCGTAGCGATGCGCTGATGCTTGTTTTCTATCTCCAACCAGATTGCGGCTGACGATACTTCAACGTCTTGGTCGGCGCGCGGATCAAAGATCTTACTGGTAAGAGCAGGAGGCAGAGGCAGTTGATGCTGCCGCGCTGTGAGCATTGCGTCCAACCCAAGAGCATAAATTATACTCTGAACGCAGGTAGACTTTCCGCTTGTATTATCTGCTCGGACTATATTTAGCCCGGCTTGAAACGAAAGATCAACGGCAAACTCTCCGGTGGCTGCCTGAACAACGATTCTCAGCCGCCTTAGCCTTAGCATTACCGCGGTTTCCCTTTTAAAAGCCTCACGACCAGGTCGTCGGTAAGGAGGTTAGCATTGGTCTTCAGAAACAGTCGTTCACGGGTAAATAGGTTAGCACGCTCAGCATGCTCTACAATCCTTGCCCCCTCGTCTGTTAAGCTAAATGACGCGCCTGCGTCGCCAACGCGAATTAGGTTAGTTGCAGCCGCGATATCTAAGATTCTAGGGAGATATGGGTCAAACCTAATAATAGCGTCGCTGGGCTTAGCGGACCCAGTAACAATTCGTTCAAAGTGTGCCCGCATGCGATATGAGACAGCAGCTGACAGTAGTAAGGCTAATCTTGCATAGCTACTTTTTCTGTTCCGCCGGTAGTATAATCCGCAAAGCAGCATTGTTACTCTATACGACAAACGATCCATTGGCAACGCCAAGACTGGTCGTTTTTCGAAGCTGAACAGTGCACTTGCAGGAAGACCCGGAAGTACGGCGCCAAGAAGGCTCATATCAAAAATCCAACGGACAAAGTAAGAGCCATGTCGTGACCGCTGAGAGCGCGATACATGTTACGATATCGGCATCTAGTTCGGATGCATCGCAGGCTATTGTTGCTTTGAGCTCGTCAAGCTCTTTATCAAGGATACTTAGTGGATTTGGGCCTGACGCGCCGACCGTACTTAGTTTTAGCTGCTTTGCGTTGATGTCTGCTCTGACCGTTTGGTACGTCTGCGGTGACAGCTCCGCGAGTTCCCGGAGACGGTTTTCACCAATCACGTGCGTCTTTAAGAACTCCGTGACCCGACGCTGGACCTGCTCCGAATCATCGAAAGCATAAGCCCTGCCGATTTTTCTATAGATGTTTCTGAGCTGATCACCTTCGACCGAGGTATGCGCCTGATGATCAGAGACTGCCGTCAAATCTACTGGCGGCATGCGCAACTTTACCTTGGTCTTTTCTAACTGCCTTTCCCAAGGCGCGAGTTTGTTTCGGTCGAGGATTACGATTTCAAAATCATTAGCGACGTGCGGCAAGCACTGTTTCCGAACCTCTTGCGTTTTCGCCCTCGCGTGCTTCAGAAGATCTTTATGCTCTAAGCGAGGAACAACGAAGTGCCACCGCCTTACCTTTTGGGCACCCAAAAGTGCTTGAATGCCTTGCGCGTTGTTGCAAAATGTGCGGATGTCTTCGGTGAGCTTGTCGCGCTGCTTTTCATAGCGTTCCTTTTTGGTATTACTTGCTTGATCGGCATAGCACTGGTAAACGACCCCTGCAAAAGTGAAGGCCTCAATGCCAAAATCGCCGCCATATGAATCCGGCACGCGTTCAAACTCGTCGATCCCGTGCATGTAGACCAGGATTTCCAGGAAGAAGTCTTGCCATTCTTGGCCAGTGAAATCCTTATTTGCAGAAGGTTTCGGTGTCAACTATTTTAGCTGATTATAGAGGGGTGGCACGCTCGCCTTCTTAGCCTATCGAGGGAGCTCCAGAATTGGGCTTTTCCGTGCACTCACGACCGAAGTACGTTAGTTCGCACCCTAAGGTGATTTAGTCTGAAAACGGCCAATTTGGAGGCTCGAGGAACGCTGCGAGGCATCCGCTGAACGGACGCTGCCGCGCCGCTTTAACCGCGAGCACTTCTTGGTTGCGTCTCTCTTCAGCAGAGACCTTAGCCGTGGGATGTCGATCTGAGCGTCTCTGAGCGCGGTCTGTATACAACAAAGCTATTTGTCTCATTGTTGCTGCGGCGCTCGGTGGCTTAGGCTACTTCGCTGGTAAGGGGTCGCACAAGCCCTGAGCCGACTCCACTCTTTACCTGTGGGAAGATCGGTGAGAAACGGCAAGCTTCTCACTGATTTTCTCACCGAATAACACACGACAACGCTGGATAAGCTCCGATAGGTCGGGTAGTCGTGCTCAAACGATACTTGCGAGGACTTATCGAGGTTAGCTGCAAACATTTCAAGACCGCCGCATTCAACCACTCTGCCACCTCTCCACGTCTTCGCAAATCCATGTGGTTATTGAGACTTTTACGTAATTGGTTTTCTCACGAAGTCACGTTGCAGTTGTCAGTTTCTCACATTCTCTCGTGAACGCTTCGGAGCTCCGCTCGAGCGTATCGAACGACCGACGAGCCGAGCGATGTTGGATTGGAGCGCGCGATTGATGTCCTGACAGGTTGAGGCACTTATCGGGTATGGGCGGGTGAACTCCTCAAAACGACTGACCGCATCCATCGTGCGCTCGATGATGGAGCGTGATTCCGCAGCGTCGATGCCGTGCTCGCGGCCCAGCTCTACCATGAGTTCCCTAGTGATGTCATCGGCGGCCCTTCCTTTGACTGCCAGGTAGTGCTCGCCGCCGCGACCGCGCGCGAACGTCAAGTCGAAGCTTGGCGCTAGATCCCAGGCGCCCTGTTCGTTCATCAAAAATGCATGCTGCTTCGCATGATCATCACGATTGTTGGCCACCACATTGAAGACCATGCGCGCGAAGAGACGCTGCGCGGCATCGTGGCGTTGGACGACATAACGACCTAGCCTCATCAAGCGATCGTAATCCAGTCCACCGCTGTCCCAGTCCATGTCCAGCATCGCCGCCGCAGAGAGTACATGGAAACGTCCGTTACCGGCAAAGCGATCGAATCGCTGTGTGCCAAAGTATCCGTACGCCCTGCCGGGGAAAAGACGCGTCGGCGCAACGCTGAGTCCAGCGTCACGCGCCATGTCGGCGTACGCGACCTCCAGGGGGCCAATATCTTCGAGATCGTTGCGCGAGCTGCGAAACTTGACCAGCCACGCTTCGAATCCATCAGGGATTGGCCCGGCGCCGTCCGCTATGGCATTCGTGCTCTGATTAAACGCTATCAACGCTTTGGGGCGCGCGCCGCCCGACGATCCGCCCAAGCGTTCAAGCGCCGGGAGCATAACGATATCGTGGCCCTCCAGCAACTCAAGCGACTCCGCTGCAACTCGATCCAGATCGATCGCGCCCGTATGGTCGCTCGTGATTTCAGGGTCATATGTGAGCGCACCCATGGCGCGTGAGCCGACAGCCGCGAGCTTATCGAGCGGCGTCAAGGAAGCATAGCTGATGCCAGCGGCTTCGGCACGCCGGTGCATGAGTAGTTGTCCCCATGCGTCGGGTAGACTGTCGGCAATGAATCCTTGAAGTCCGTCAAAGTCGCGCGGCGATTTTGGTTCGACCAGACCCTTTGCCGGCGGCGCTAGATAGGGATTGAGCGTTAAGCCCGATGCGATGAAGTCCGAATCGTATTCCAGCAATGCAATGCCGCCGTCGAGGGCAAGACGCCCGACGCTGACGCGGTGCTGTGGTCCGAAGCTCAAAGAAATGCGCAGCGGCGTTCCGGGCTTGATCTTCATGCGCGCGCGCGCTGACGTTGACGAGTGCGCCGCAGCACGTCGTCGATCGAGCCGGCGCGGGGCACTGTAAAGACGCCGAGCAACTCACGTTCGGCGCGCAGTGCCAGAGCGACGTTGACAACGACATCCAAGCCTACGTTTTGACCAGCTTCGAAGCGCCGCACCGTGGTGATAGGGACACCGGCGGCCGCTGCAAGATCGGCTTGGCGCATGCCCAAGGCCAGGCGCCGAGCCTTGGCTTGGGCGCCAAGGATGCGGGCAATTTCAGTTGGAGAATAAAGCATCATATTTGGGCTATTATAATCAGAAGCTTCCACTAGTATACCATATTTGGATGGTTATTTACACATTTGCGAGCAGGCGCTCGGCGTCTGGCTGGCTCCTCAAAAGAAGAGGGCGTCGTCATGACTCAGTCGGGCCACTTAGACGCGTACTAGTCAAACATAGCCGAGAATTCGGGCATCCCCGGAGAGGGACGAACAGATAAGATTGCCGCGAGGGACTAACTGAGCACCGCTTTACCAGGCATTCCCATGCTGCTAAGACGGATCAGAAGCGCCTGTAGGCTGACCTCGTAGCGCCGTGCCAGTTCCCGTAGCTGAGAATCGTCCGTCGCGCTGATCGCGTCAAACGACTCGACGTCCTTCTCAAGCAACCCCCGCGGCAACAGTAACTCGGCTGCAAACAGATTTGCGTCTCTCTCCTCGTCGATCGTTCCCTTGCTCGAGTCCTCGTCGCGAAACTTCAATAGGAAGTCTCCCTGGTCAACATGGATCCCCAGCCTATTCTCAAGCAATAGATGGCCAAGTTCATGCGCAATCGTAAAGCGCTGCCGCGTTCGAGAATGGTAGGTGTTTACTCCGATGATCGACTGCGCTTTATCTTTATAGACGAAGCCCGAAACGCCGTCTTCTAGTGATTGAACAACAATGCGGGCACCGATCTTACGGGCGATGCGTTCGACTGGGACTGGCGGGCGAGCTACCTTGTTCTCAATAAGTAACCGACGGACGATAGCAAGGATTTGCCTCTTGCGTGAAGTCATGAAGCTCGTCGCGTCTTCTGTGGCTTAATAGCCTCCATAATAAAATCTCTTGTCTCCATGGAGAGGTCCTCCGGAATTCGAATATCAGTTGGTTCATTGGCTGCCTTCGGCGGCAGAAGCGCAGCTGGCTCGACACCAAGCACGTCAGCGAATTCGAACAGCGTGTGGAGCAGCAGCTTTTGCCGCCCTCGTTCGATATTCACGATTGAGGTGCGTGTTAAGCCTACTGCGGTTCCGAGGTCACTTTGCGTTAAGCGTCGATTGCGGCGTGCCTCTCGAATCAGCTCTCCGGCCCGGCGGTAAAGCTCATCGTGCTTCGAGGGCGAGGCCATCCAACCCAGCATAGCATTACTCGGGCATTAACGTCAATGATGTAAACAGTTTGTATTATTGACTTCTTTAAGAACCGTGTCTATATTGACATTCTCGGCCGGGCAGCGGTAGGATTTGCGGTGGCCCGCTCCGGTTCGGAGCGCCATCCTTACGGAGGTGTAACATGCACCAGAACGTTGACGGCGGATCAAAACCGCAGGAAAAGCTCGTCGAGATTTTCATCGATAACAAGCGGCGCGAATCGCCAAGACACACTACCGGCGCTGCCCTTTACACACTCGGGGAAGTAAAGCCGAACTACGAACTCCTCAAGGAACGCAAGCACGGCGATGATCTTCCAATACCGAACAACTCCACACCGATCGAGGTCCACCACGACGAACGCTTCCACAGCGTACCGATCGATCTAAACCCAGGTGCCTAGCGATGGCACTGCGGTCGCTCGACATTGAGGAGCTAGGAGCCCTACCTTGCGAGTACACGACATTTGACGAACGTGGAATGACCTGCGTTGAAATCCGGCGGTTCCAGCTACCTTCTGCATACGAGCCGGCGGAGACGACGTTGCTCTTAAGGTTGCCGGCAGGTTTCCCGAACGCTGCTCCCGACATGTTCTGGACGTCTCCGGGCGTACGTCTCAAAGGTGGCTCTGTGCCACTTGCGGCGCAAGTGATTGAAACGTACGGCGGTCGCCAGTGGCAAAGGTGGTCGCGACACCTTCCGCCGGGCTCCTGGCGTCCCGCTGTTGACTCCCTAAGAACTCTCATTATGATCGTTAAGCGCGAGTTAGATAAGGGCAAATAGCTTGCGCTACACGATGACGGTGCTCGAAGACGACTTCGAACGAATGCAACAGCATCTCTTCGCAGACGCAACTGTCGAGCGCGCCGGTTATCTACTCGTGCGCCTTTCGCAAATGGACGATGAGACTCGACTTTTGGTGCGCGACTTTTTCCCTGTTCGCGATGAGGATGTCAAGATTGCTACACCGACCGAGCTCCTCATCGATCGACGATCCTACGTGGACGCGATGCAACTGGCAGACCGCGACTGCAGCGGGTTGGTCTTTGTTCACTCTCACCCGAGTGGGCCCCTTGGGCATTCAGCTCGTGACAACGAAGAACTCCCTAAATTGTTTGCAGCATGTCGAATCCGGATTCACCATGAGGTTATTCACGCGAGCATAGTCTTTGCCGGTCGCAATGAGCTTGATGCGCGCGTGTGGCTGGAGGACGGCACATGCGAGCGGCTTGACCTCGTCCGCGTGATCGGAAATCGCTTTCGCTTTTTCTTCACTACAAGCGGAGATGATGTCCCCCATCCCAATGCATTCGATCGGCAAGTCAGGGCCTTTGGAGCAGATATGCAGCGCGTGCTCGCGAGGCTGCACGTTGGGATCGCGGGGTATGGCGGGACTGGTTCAGCCGTAGGTGAACAACTGATCCGACTCGGCCTCGGTAAAGTTACTACCTGGGATCCCGACGCCATTTCAGAAACGAACCTAACCCGCCTCTATGGGTCGAGGGTAGCCGATCTGAAGCATCCGAAGGTTGCAATCGCAGAACGCCTCGCGAAAGAAGTAGGCCTCGGAACGACCGTCTCCGCGATTCCAAAGGCGATTACCTACGAGGACAGCATCCGCCAGATGCGAGCCTGCGATGTTGTCTTTTGTTGCACCGATGACCAATGGGGCCGGTCGATCCTTGCGAAGTTCGCAAGCTATTACCTCATTCCCGTTCTTGATGTTGGCGTGAAGGTGCCTTCGACCGACGGGCTCTTGGGAGCCGTGGCCGGCCGAGTCTCAGTTCTAAAACCGGGATCAGCGTGCGTCTTTTGCACTCGACGCGTAACGCCAGAGCGGATTACCGCCCAGAGCGAGACAGAGTTGAACCCGTCATTGGCCGCTGCGCGCCGCACCGAGGGATATGCCCCAGAACTTGGCGACCCAGACCCGTCCGTCATTTTCCTGACGACGGCCGTTGCTGCAACCGCCGTTACGGAGTTCTTTGCCCGGCTAACGGGTTTCGGTTCCGCTGAGCGGTCGGATGAGATCCTGCATCGCTTCTCCGATATGAAGATGTCACATGTTTCAAGAGTCCCTCATCCGGATTGCTTCTGTGGACACAGAAAGTGGTGGGCCCGTGGCGACGTTACTCCGCTCCTCGATCTGACCTGGCGTAAGGATATCTGATGTTGGGACAGCTCCTTCGCTGGTGGCGGCGACGTCGTCGGCGGCGGAGTTTCCGTCGCCTCGTTCAAGTGCCGTCGCTCGGCAATGTCCCGGTGCCTATCGCTGGCGATGCAATCTACATCGTCGGTAGCGGGCAGGAGCTTAAGTGGGTCGTCCTGTCGTGCCCCTGTCGGTGTGGTGATCGCATCGTGGTAAACCTGATGCGTTCTCGTCGGCCAGCTTGGCGAGCGGACGTTCACAACGGACAAGTGACGCTAGAACCTTCCCTCTGGCGCGCCGCGGATACATGTCGAAGCCACTTCCTTTTACAGTCGAACGCTGTCCTCTGGGTCGAGCGCTAAGTTACCGGTTGCAACCGGCGGCGCGGCCGGAAACCTACAAGGCTGAGCCTTTTCTGATATTGCGAGGATCGGTCGCGATGGTAAGCAGGAATCCCACGGGGTCTAGCCGCTAGTCAGCCATCGTAATTTGTGTTGCGTTCGTGAGAAAGAGGATTCTTCTCACGGATTTTCTCACCGAATAAGGCACGATAAGGTCGGACAAGCTTCGATTAGCCTACTAGCCGTGCTTAAACGATACTTGCGAGGACTTATCGAGGTTAGCTGCAAACATTTCAAGACCGCCGCATTCAACCGCTCTGCCACCTCTCCACGTCTCTGGAACGCCTTAGCTTATTGGGTTTTGCGCGATACTAACAACACGCGCCACTGCCTGTGGTTGCACGTTGGCGGCAGTTGGTCGGGCCAACGGACCTTGGCGGCCCTCACTTCGTACCCGCGGCCTTGGTGGCCTGGACCCGCCGAAGGGCGCCGCCGCTCGCCAATGACCACGAGGCGAAAGTGCGCCGTAGCGAATGCAAGGTCGACATAGCCGCGGTCCAGCGCATCCTTGGCGCCACTCGGTATCAACCTCGGCCACTCGGTATCAACCTCTTGCGGCAGGTTCGATTTCCGCCCCAATATCGCTTGCGTGTACGAAAGTACACCTAGGTTAATGGAAGGGTAAGTCGTCTCCGCGGCCGCGTGCGTCGCTCCGTCCGCCTATGGTAGTATAGTGTCCTAACGGAGGACGAGCTTTGAAACCTTCGCACGCCGTGCAATCCTCGATCGCGATCTGCGCGTTAGCGCTCGCAATGAGTTGCTCTGTTCCACAACAAGTGCCGAATCCTCAAGCTGCCGGTAATCTGCAAGTGCGCGCGCATAAGTCCAGCGGCTCAGGCTACGAGCTCCTCTTCAGCTTCCACGGTTTGGAGGGCGCTTATCCACAATCGGATCTGCTCGCATACGGCGGAGGTTTTTTCGGTACGGCGCCGCGCGGCGGAGGCTCGCGCAATGGGACTATCTACAAGATCGGTCTCGATGGTAAGGAGCGCGTACTGCACCGCTTTGCCGGCGGCACCGACGGCAGTCACCCTGTCGGCGGCCTCACAGAACTCGGCGGTACGCTCTACGGGACAACCACCGAGGGCGGGGGCAGCGGCTGTCAAGGATACGGCGGCTGCGGTACGATCTTCAGCATTTCGCCCTCCGGCGCAAGCTACACGGTCATCCACGCTTTCGGCGGGTCCGATGGCGCGCAACCCAACTCCGACATGATCGTCTTAGGCGGAACGCTCTATGGAACGACGCAGGAAGGTGGCGCGGCGGGTACTGGAACCGTCTTCACGGTTAACCCGTCGCAGGGCTTCAAGTCAATCTACAGCTTTCAAAAGAGTCCCGACGCTAACGGACCGACGGGTCACCTTGCGGTGCTGAACGGCACGATCTACGGGGCTACAATCTGGGGCGGCGACTACCAGGGGTTCGGCTATGGGGCGGTTTTCAGCATTACGCCAGACGGTTCGGAAAAAGTCATCTATAGCTGCCGGGACAACGGCGATTGCTGGGGGCCCCACGGTGGCGTGACGCTCCTGAACGGTAAGCTCTACGCTACTTCGTACGAGGGCGGTGCTTCGATCGGATGCTGCGGATCGGTGTTCAGCGTCACACCCGGCGGCAAGGAACATACGGTGTACGACTTCCGTGGCGGCAGCGATAGCGGCACGTACCCAACGGCCCCATTAACGGTGCACGGCGGCGTGCTGTACGGCTCTACAGAAGCCGGCGGCAACGGCAACGACGCCGGAACGCTTTTCAGTCTGACGCCGACGGGGTCGATGGAAATATTGTACCGTTTCTGCGGGTTTGGCGAATGCGGCGAGGGTCCGACCGCAGCGCTAACCTACTTTAACGGTGAGTTATACAGCACGCTTTCCTCAGGCGGCACGTACGGCAAGGGCTTGCTCTACAGCCTGACGCCATAATGAGATCATGACGAAACGCTGCATCGCAATGCTCGTCACGCTCGGCTTCGAAGAATGAGCCAGCAACACCCATCTACCAAGCTGCAACACCGGAACACCTTTACTGCCGCCCAACGAGTCCTGGCCACCGAGGGCACGGCCGGTCAACGTAGAACGATCGGTGGTGGCCCAACTGCGTCGTGAATAGACGAAGCACTGCTTAAAAAAGCAACTGATCTTCTAGGTCTTGTACTGCTCTGTACTCTTTGTGGATGTACTACAGCAGGGCTTGCGCCTATTCCACCCGTTCCCGGAGGAACGACACCGGGAGCAACGGTGTTCGATCAAAGTTCATCGATCTGCAGCGTTTCTTATGACGGACTTATTTGGTATCAATTACCTGCCGGGCAGTTCTCGCCAATTGATGTAAAACAAGCACGTTGCCCAAATGGTCTTTCTACAATCGACGCACCTCCACGGCCAAGTTGGGCCATTCCGCATGGCCAAACGCAGGCACGATTCGTCGCGACATCTTTACAACAAGCACATTTCATGCCTGGTGGAATGCAAAGTATCGAGGCGGTCGCTCGGCAAAATAACCTATCCGTGTCGTGGATGGCAGTGGCGATAAACTTTGTTCGTGGCGCTGGTGATTTATATAGCCTATATCATCAAAACAATGCTGACGATATCGAGGGTTCAAGTACGCCCCGGCTTATCCATTACCTGAGGGGTAGATTTTCTTGGTACGTTCCAACGGTGAGTGTCGAAGGCGCGGGACATGAGCGCAATATCCCTGGATTGCTAGCATTAAACGAACATGCGTTTTGGGGAATTACTTGGAATAGCCACGGTGTCGATGGAACGTATGATTACGGAGCGCCGTGGGGAAGTTACTGCGCCGATCCGGCCTCATATAAACGTCCACAGCCGAATGGTCAATGTTCGTTACTTGCACTAGAGTGGACGGCAAGGGATTTGACTCGCGCCTATTTGAGCGGCGACGAAGACTACTTTTCAACCGATCCAGATGATTTGCAGCAACGCGCAGGCTTTTCAACGCTTGGTGCAGAGCAGTATATTCGCAAGTTGGCTGATGCGTACGCAGCGGCTGGTGAAACCCAACCGATTGTGATGATGTCGCAACAAGAAAGTAATGGCAACGATACGGCTCCTGGGGATTCTGAGGTTCTAGCTGCGTTATACAATCAGGCAAAACTTGATGGCATGAGGACTGAGACACTGACAGAAGTGGCAAGTGACGCCAAAACATTTTCAGCAGCCCCACGAGCCGTAGCATTCCCATTTGTTCCTGGCGGTAACGCCATCCCATCGTCGATTGTTAATGGGCAAACGGTTTACCCGGCAACAATCGATTATCACGATGCAGAAATCGGCATGAGCTTTTTGGCCGGGCACACGTTACCAACTCGAGCATTTCGATATGCAGACGATCCGGTATCGAAGTACGATGTGCCACTAGTATCTCTTCCTGGAGCAGATTTCCCGATACTTAAAAAAGCCGTTGTCACCAAAAGGCTGTTGGCACTTGAGATAATCTCCCCTATTCGGTTGCATTTTGGAATAGCATTATGGGCATCACCACAAACATTGAAAATAAGTCAGCCAAATGCTATTCCCGCCGGGCGCGCTGGTGAGGTTGTTATCTTCGATTTACAGCCAGGTGAAAACCAGATCGTTATTCACTGCCCCGGGTGTAGAGCGACAACCTTGCCATATTCGACATGAACGGTACGATTCTACAGCAGATCACCAAATCGCTCACGACGGTTTACGGCGTCGCCCACGAGCCCGGACGTGTCGCAGACCGAACGCCGTTAATCGACGCCCTCATGAGGAATAGATCAGCCCTTTCCGATTGTCAGTCGCAGACGGGCTTCGGGGGATTGATGAGAGCGGCGCGCACGCTTCGCGAGCGCGCTGCCTAACGTGTGGTCTCCTTCGCCATGAGATGCGCTCGCTCGGGCCGATATTGCCGCCCGTGCCTGCCGGGCAAGTCGTACGATTCGGCGGTCCGTTAGCAAACGCGCTGCGACTTCATATGTATTCCACAGAGACCATATACCGGAGTAGTCCTCGGCAAGTTCGACCGCATGCTTCATGAACTCAATGCCCTCAGTAACGGAGCCGGCGTGATGCAGCACGACTGCAAGGTCTCGCAGGACGATGCTCTCGAGTCGCGGGTTGCTCACTCTCCTCGCGGCCTCGTAAGCTCCGAGAAGGGGCGCCCGAGCGCGGTCGTATCGGCCGCCGCGCATCAGGAAGTTTCCCTGCAAGTGCTTGAGTATCGCCCACCGGAGGGTGTCGGGTTGCGCGAGCTTCTCGACCTCGAACAGCAATGGGTCGATGGAACGCCAGTGGCGCGTCCTAAGCATCATGGTTGCGATCTCGATCCCAACATCTGCTAGTACCCGAGTTCCCTCGGCGTCTTGGGCGATGGAAAGGCTCTCTTTGGCAAGGGCATAGACCTCGTCGTCGCGCCCGGTCGACACGAAGTAACCTATCAACCCGTTCATAGCCTCGAGCATTCCGCACGCCGATCCATTGGAGATGCTCAAAGCCAGTGCCTCGCTGAGCCAGTGATGCTCGAGGCCAAACTCGTCGATCGAATCCTCCGCGCAATGCGCCGTAAGGAGCGTCATAGCGATTTGGCGGTGTGCCGCAGCGTGCGGCAATCGTCAACTTATGTCGCGTGCGCGGTCGAGCATTCTCCTAGCCCGACTAAAGCTTCCGTTCTGACAATACCAATTTCCGCACTCGAGAAGTGCGTCCAGAGCTTCCTCATCGGCGTCCTCGGCTGCCCCCCGGCGCCGAGCGAGAGATTCTAGCGCGAAACCGGCGTCTGCGTTCCGGCCGGTCTCCATCGCGAGGCGCGCGCTGACCAAGAGTTGACGATCGTGCAGCCATTGGTCTGTGGGGTCGCCTCTTTTGTGTGCGCCGGCGTCCGCGGAACATTCGGCCAACAGCCGTTCCGCGCGACTCGCAGACCCAAGCGAAATAAGCGCATCGGCAAGACGCAATTGGACGGCCGATCTGGCGACCCCTCTGGGAGGCCCGCTCGGGCTGCGCTGAGCAAATCCACAGCACGGCGCGCGAAGCCTTGATCGAGCAACGCTTCGGCGCGCGCAAGCAGCAATCGCAATGGATCGCCCACCTCGAAGCGCGTCGCTCCACCGGAGCCGACCTGTGCCAGTGCGTGAGACACGCGAATGCAGACGATGCGGCGCTCCCGGTAATATTGGCGTCTAGAAAGGCGGAGCCGAGTGGCGGTAACCGCGGCAGGCTCGCCGGCGCAGAGAGCGGCGACAATTGCGTACTGCCGGTGAGCGCGCAATTTTGAACCTGCTGCCGCATGATCCTTACAAAGGGCGCTGGCCTCCATCAGAATTCGCTCGTGGACCGCCAGCAGGACCGCGCGGTCCGCGCCGCCGTTCTCAGCACCAACGTGCATGGAACGCACGAGGGGATTGTAGAGAAGCGATTTCACATCGTTGATATGGCGGAACAGATGCCGCGCCGCGACTTCGAAGGAACTCTCAGGATTAGCCCGGGGCATTGGTTGCTCCCTCTACCGATTTCGTGGGGCCAACGATTCGCCAATCGCACGGGGGTCTCTTGTGCCACGCTAATGCAACCCTGAGGAAGCCGGCTATACTTTGTGCCATCTAACGTAAACTTTGTGACGCCAGAAACACGAGCTATCGGAACCCCTCTTAAACGATAATGGAGGGCACCAGATCACTTCTGTGGAGGAATTCGCGCATGGGAATATCGAGGTTCGCCCGTCATTTCGGAACTCTGGCAGCAGTCGCACTTTTTGCGGGCTGCGGGACCGGTTCCGGTTCACCGGTTGGAGCGCCGCTTAACAACTCGGCTGCCCTCGGCGGGGCGACGATGATGGCGCGCCCGGATGACAGCCAGTCGTGGATGGCACGCCCGGATCATAGCCGCTCGTGGATGGATCCCGAAGCGAAAAAACACGACCTCCTCTACGTCTCCGATTCCTTCCCTTATGGCAGCAACGACGTTTACGTGTACTCGTATCCCAAGGGTAAGTTAAAGGGTCAGCTGACGGGCTTCAACGAGCCGTCGGGCCAGTGCGTCGATAAAGCGGGCGACGTTTTCATCGCGAACTTCGGAGCCTCACAGATCCTAGAGTATGCGCATGGCGGCACGATCCCAATTAATACACTAGCCGATCCAGGCTACTACCCCCTGGGATGTTCCGTCGACCCGACGACTGGGAATCTTGCCGTCACGAACCGCTTATCTACGAGCTTCACCACCGGCGACGTTGCGATCTACCCACATGCAAGCGGCACGCCTACCAGTTACACAGATCCGAATTTCTACTACTACGAGTTCTGCGGATGCGACAATCACGGTAATCTCTACATTGATGGTACCACTAAGGGCAGCGCTCTCGAATACGCCGAGCTTCCCAGCGGCAGCAGTTCTCTCTCCGAACTCAACCTTGACCAGAGCATCGGCTTCCCCGGCGGCGTTCAGTGGGACGGCAAGCATCTGGCGATTGGGGATCAGAGCGCGGCTGTGATCTATCAGTTTGCTATAAGCGGAAGCACCGGAACGAAGGTCGGTTCGACTCCCCTTACCGGTTCGAAAGACGTCGTCCAATTTTGGATCCAGGGCAAGCGGGTCATCGGTCCGGACGCTGGTTTAGCCGACGTCGGGCTTTACAAGTATCCGTCCGGCGGTTCGCCAACGAAGACCATAGTGGATCTCGGCGAACCCGTCGGCGCGACGGTAAGCAGGGCCAAGTAGCTTCAATGGCGCTGTGCCAATGATGGAACGCGCTAATACCCAGAGCCTAGCGGCCTAATAATCTCACGTTCGTGCGCGACCGCGCACAAGCTGCTCTAACTCGTGCGCCTCATCCTTGAGGGCGGGGCTTCGGAGAATCTCGGCCTGCGCGTTTAAGGTACACAGCAAACCTTCTGGCATTCCGTAACGCTCGCTCAAGCGGCGCGCTTCAGCGATGTGCTCGCGGCCTGCAGCCAGATCGCCTAACCTTGCAGACGACTTCGCAATCAACCGGTGGGCATCGCCCATGCCACGCCCCGTGCGACGCGCCGCGTATCCGCGAAGGGCGGCACGCGCCTCATCCAAAGCTTTCGCGTTCTCGCCGAGTAGCAGGAGTGCCGACGCGACAAAGGCGTGCCTGGCCGGTACGCCTCTCGACGGGCAACTCACTTCGCCTTTCGCGTGGTTGAGGATCGCGAGTGCCTCGCGAGGTCGCCCAGCCGCCACATAAGTCCCGGCGGCTTCCACCGTCAAGCTCCACCGGTCACGTGGGCGCGCGCCTTCGAGTGCGAACGGCCACAGTTGGCCGTACCAACGAAGGGCTGAACCGCAGTCGCCACTAGCGCCGTAGAGACCGATGAGATCTGCGCCGAGCCGGCTCGCCGTTGCCGACCATGCCGAATCGACTGCACGCCGCAGCAGTGACGAGACCGTTGCGGTCGCTGCAGTCAAATGCCCGGAGAGGCACGCATCCAGGTCTGCGTCCATCGCGATGATTTCGAGTGCGCGCGGACGCGTCCAAAGAGCGAAGGCCCCGATGATAGACACGGCTTCAGCCGAAGCCGCGCGTGCGGATGTAAAGTTGCCGGCCTCGAAGTCGAGTACCGCCACGTCGCCGAGCGTCTCTGAAAGCGCGGCACGCGCATCGATGGCGCTGGGGGAGGCGGCGAGGCTGCGGCGGAGCAACGCGATGGCCTCTTTAAACTTCGCGGCTGCATCGGGATATGACTCGGTGAGCCGCGCCTCCGTGCGGGCCAGACGCGCCGTGAGATACTCGGAGAAACCGGGCGCGAATCGGCCGATATCATTGCACAGGCACACGACGGATGCGACGGCATTGCGCGCCGTGCCGTCGTCATCGAAGTCCAGTGCAAGCTCAGCCAACTCGAGCAAGAGATCGGTGCGCGCACTTGGATCGATGGTATTCCAAGCGAGTTCATGCAGGACGTGAAGGCATTGCGCGTTTCCCGTCTGCGCGAGACTGCGTGCAAAGGCTCTGCGCGATAACGCAGCGTCGGATATGTCAGTCATCGGGCGGGACGGCATAGCAGCGGCGGCCGGTAGGGCCGGCGGCGGCATCAGATCGGGCAGGTGCTTCCGCAGTTCGGTCAGTGCGGCACGCCGATCGCGAAAGAACTGCCGGGCCGAGATGCCCAGCGCCCGTTGGATTGCGACCGCAGATTCTCCGGATAGATCGTAGCGCCGCACGACCTCGCGCTGTCGGGTCGGCACGCGGAAGAGCGCGATCTCGATGCTGCCAAGCAACGCGGCATGGCGTGGATCTTCGGCGAGGCGCCCCCCATCGCGCAGATTGCGTAGGGCGCGCCGCAACGCACCGAGCGGGTTGTCGAGGTTCCGTGGCCGCCCCATTTGACGTCTCCTACTGCGCCGCCCGCAGAAACTCATGGCGTTCCAGCCGCAAAAATGCGCAAGCAGGGTACATTCTGCCAACTTTCGCGTATTTTGGCAGGAAGGTACCGAGAGCATCGAAACGGGCAACGCGAGGAGTGATGCAATGGACCTAACTAAACGGTCGCTCTCGTCGCATATGGGTTGGAAACAGGTGTGGGCGACATTGCCCTTGGCCGGTGCGATCATGCTCAGCGGCTGCGGCAGTCAACTCGCCGCACCGTCTCCCCTTACCGAGACTCCAACGAACGCGTTTTCTGGGCCAAACCATAGCGCCACCAAGGCGATGTCGCTGCAAATAGCGCAAAACTTTTCCGATGCGAAGTATGTGAAGATTTTTGACAATTTAGCAAAGCGCCCATCCGGCATATACTGGGGTGAATCGGAATACGTGATCGTCGGCGGCGGTGGGAACAGCCAGTTTCCGGACAATCAGATTGCTGGGGCGTTCACACCTTCGGCCAATCAAACCGCGACGGTGATCGAGGCCGCGATCGTCAATGCTGTGGTTGGGGACTACGGAAGCACCGGCTTTAGCCTCAGCGTCAACCAGGACAATAAAGGCATCCCCGGCAAGGCGCTTATCACGGCGCAACTCCCCGGGCTGCCGAACAATGGCCTGGGATGGTGCTGTGCTATGGTCATTGGGAAGATTCCGAGCGGATTGCCGCTCAGCGGCGACAAGCAATATTGGCTGGTCCTCAGTGGTCAAAGCGCGCAATCAAGTGATGGCGCCGGTTGGGACATGAATGCTATCGATCAATTGCATCCGTTTCTCGAAGCCGTCTACTGCGCGTACGCCAGCAAGTGCCCGAGCGGCGTCCCGGGGTGGTATCCGTTTCAAATGGGCCTCTTTGGAACGGGGGCCGCGTTTGCAGTGCTGGGGAGTAAATGATGCACAAGACCTTCACCGTAACGCTGGCGATAGTTGCTCTAATCAGCGCGAATTCGAACGCGCTCGCCGACGGCAGCCTCCCCCCCGTGGTTACGCATGCCGCGAGCAGACCCGGAGAACCGCCGCTCGTCTCGCTGCGCACCGAGCACCTCGGTGCGATGGTCGCACGAAACGCCGCTGAAGATACCGGTCTGACCGAGATCGCTAACAACTTTACTCAGTACCCGAACAGCCCGTACTGGGGCTGGTTGGGCTACGCGGTTCTGGGCCCGGGGCAGGGAGCCGGTAAGGGCACCGAACAGTGGTTGGCCACCGCCTTTACGCCAAAGGCAAATCACGTCGCCACCAAGGTCGAGGTAGCGGCGGAATTCGACTACGGAACCAACGCAGTCGTTCTCAGCCTCTACGACGATGCCGGCGGCATGCCTGGTAAGTCGCTCCGTAGTTGGCAGTTGACGAACCTTCCCCATGCCGTGTGCTGCACGGTCGCCAGCGGTTCAGATAAACGCGGCATTCCTCTGACCGGCGGCAAGCAATACTGGGTCGTTATGCGCACGAACGCCAAGGATTCCGACTCGGTGGTGGTTTGGGCCCTAACGGAGTTTGCCAACGTGCAAAAACACGGCGCGAGCTGGGCTCTGTACTGTAACGGCCCCGGGTGCCCGTCAACCTGGAAGAACCCTGGTTGGAACATCTTTACCCACACGCTATACGGACTCGCTTTCGCGGTATTTGGAAAGTAAGAGCGCGCACTAAAAGAATTCGCCCAGGAACGCTACCGCTTCATCCGAGATGCCGACGATCTCGCCATGTGTCGCCCGAGCCCATAATCGTAGCTACGCGAGCAAACTGTCAGAGTCCGTAAATGGAGTTGACTCCGTTTCGTGAGGAACGCCCACACGCTCTAGGCCCGACCGTCGAACACAGCGTCCCAAGCGTCGGCGCCTATCGCCATCCCGCCGGCGGAAAGCGCCTTCAGAACGTCGGCACGCCAAAATAACAGACCTTGGCGCCGGCATCCTTGCGGACGCTGAAAACACTTTCATTCCAATCCTGCTCGCGGCGTCGCTGCTCCGCGGCGGCTTGTTCTAAATGGTGGATCGTCGTTCTCGTACCAATCCATCGCTCGGTCATAGAGAAACTCAAAATTCTCAAGCGAATAGGGGTTGTTTCTTCGACGCATCTCGAAGTATCCGCACATCTCAAGTTGTTGCCACATCTCACGGATCAGCGGGCCGCAATAGTCGGCCATCAAAGTGGTGTCAAGCAAGCCGTGCCGTGCGTACGTTCCAATTTCTCGAAGGTTTGCGCGACGAGAATCTCTTTGTGGTCGGACTCGTCGAGCGCCTGAAACGGAAGCAGTAGATCGTCGCGAAAGTGCGGATCCTGCATTCGTACGGCAAGCTCATTTTCAACGAACATGCGTGCCGACCGAAACTCTCGGGTTTCCAAGTGTGCGAACGCCTTCATCGTTCCGTCGAGCTGCGTCGATCGCCTGAGATGTTCGAGCTGGTCGCCGGTAAGCCGAATCTGCCGGTAGCCGACCGCGACCGTCGCGGCAATAACTATCGCCGTGACCGCTGTCGCTATGGCCGTCAGAGCTTCCCAGAAGAGCATCAGCTAAGTTTCGGCTTCGGGCGTAAAGTGACCGCCTCCTTGGGTCGGCGATTTGGCGTGCAAAATGAAAATATATGAGCGGCTAAGTTTGCTCAGCGGTGAGTTAGGGGAAGCTTGCCAAATAGACGCCGAGTTTTTACGGCGGCTTTTGGAGGTACCGCGAACACTTATGGCAGTTAAGAAAAGCGCACGCAAAAAGGCCACGACGAAATCTGGCGCAAAACGCGCAGTGACCCAGGCGAAAAAAACCGCAAAAAAGGTCGCGCGACGCGGAAAGAGCCTCGCTAAGAAAGCCGCCGCGGCCGCGTCAACGGTCTCTCACCGCACCAAGAAAGTTGCCCGGGGAGCTCAGAAATTCGGCAAGATCGTGAGCACTATCGGGAACCTGGTCGAGGCTGGGGGCGAGGCCGCCGAGGATCTCGTTGTTGAGGTTGAAAGCCGGGGTCGCAAAGCATCGAGTAAGCCGCGTAATACCGGCGGCCGAGCGAAAAAGGGCGTTCGAAAGAAGCGCTAGCGCTGCAATGAAATGAAGTGGACCGGCTTTAGACGCGCTCTTACAAGGCTCGCGGCGGGTGTGGCGACCTTGCGTACCCGCATAGGCCATTCCGAGAAGCTGGACGATCGGCAGCGGAGGGACCGAGAGCGCCTCACCGCGCAAGCCATGCAAGCATATCTGCTCTACGTGCTTATGCCGCTCTGGACTATTCCGGGATTCGGCGACTACTTGTGTCATCGACGCGCTAAGATTGAGTTGACCAGCGGAACGCAGGAGTCGATTACGCACTCCCTCATGATGGCGTCGGTCGCTGTTCCTGCACTTCAAGCATTGCTATTCGAGACCAACGCGCTAACGCTAGTCGTCGCTGCCGGCGCCTCGATTTTCCACGAGTTGGTCGTGGTCTGGGATGTCGCGTACGCTGCGCCGCGGCGCCACGTAAGCGTCACCGAACAGCATCTTCATAGCTTCTTGGAAGTGTTGCCGTTTGCGACGCTCTCATCTTACTTTGTCTGCGTGCCGACCAAGCACTGGCGATCGTGGGCCTCACCGATGAAAAGCCGGACTTTGCCCTGCGTTTCAAAGCAGAGCCCCCGCCCCGCGCTTACGTCGCCGGACTGCTCGCACTGATGACCCTCGCGATCGGCATTCCTTATGCGGAAGAGCTTGTGCGCTGCATGCGGGTTAATCCATCGCCGCTACCGCGTCCAAAGCAACCGTAACCGCGCGATGCGGCGAGTGTGAGAGTCTTGGTGACCGGCGCGACGGGGTATATCGGGGGACGCCTTGTGCCTCGCTTACTCAAGGCCGGCCATTCCGTTCGTTGCCTTGCTCGCGACGCTCGACGCCTCAATGGAAGATTTTCCGGAGCCGAGATAATCGAAGGCGATATCTTCGACGAGGAGCATCTGCGCGAAGCGGTGGAAGGTGTCGATGCCGCTTATTATCTCGTCCATTCGATGAGCGACTCGCACAGCTTTGCCGAGCGCGATCGCCAGGCGGCTGCGCTCTTCGGGAAATCAGCTCGCGAAGTCGGCTTGCACCGCATTATCTATTTAGGTGGATTGGGTGCCGACGACGCATCACTCTCCCATCATCTCGCTAGTCGCCATGAAGTAGGCGACGTCCTGCGGTCAAGTGGCGTCGAGGTTATCGAATTCCGTGCGGCGATGATTATCGGCAGCGGAAGCATCTCGTTTGAGATGATGCGGTATCTCACGGAGCGCTTGCCCGTGATGATTGCGCCGCGATGGGTGACCACGCGTTCGCAGCCGATATCCGTCGCGGACGTTTTGCGGTACCTGGTATCTGCGCTCGATCTTCCGCATGGCGATTCTCGCACCTACGAGATCGGCGGCGCGGACATTGTGACCTATCGCGACATGATGCTTCGCTACGCACGACTGCGCGATCTCCGGCGTAAAGTCGTTACGGTGCCTCTTCTTACGCCGCGCCTTTCATCCTACTGGGTCCATCTCGTCACCCCGATTTCTTCGCGTCTCGCGCAGCCGCTAATTTTGGGCCTTCGCAACGAAGTCATTGTGCGCGATAGCAGCGCGAGGCGTGATTTTCCAGAAATCTCGCCGATCGGCTTTGACGCCGCGGTATCGCGCGCTTTGGATCGCTACGGTGCCGGCGGCCCGGACACGACATGGTTTGATGCCTTCGACGTGCGCACGCTACCCGCAACATTCACCGGCGCGCGTGAAGGAATGCTTATCGATCGTAAGGAGCGGATCACCGCCGCGACACCGCGGCAAGTTGCGTCCGTATTTACGCAGCTGGGCGGAAAGCGAGGCTGGCTGTACGGCAACGCGTTATGGCAACTGCGTGGCCTCTTGGATCGCGCGTTTGGGGGCATCGGTTTGCGACGCGGCCGGCGTAGCGCGACCAATCTGCGCTTGGGTGATGCGGTGGATTTTTGGCGTGTGGACGCTTTGGAACCGGATCACCATCTGAGGCTGAGGGCCGAGATGAAGCTCCCCGGCAAAGCGTGGCTAGAGTTCGACGCTGATCGGTTGAGCGACGGGCGGACGCGCCTTACGCAGACGGCGTTCTTCGAGCCACGCGGCTTGTTCGGATTTCTGTATTGGTATCTTGTATTTCCATTTCATGCGCTCATTTTCAACCAGTTGGCTTCGCGAATCGTTCTTCTAGCCGAGCAGACACCGGGAGTACCTTGCGGCCCAACTTATCGTAGGTAACGTTCACTTTATTGGGTGGTTGTTAGACGACGTTCCGCAGAGCTATGAATCGGGCCAGGAACGGATCGCAATGGCGCGGCGGAGCGATCGTTAAGTACGCTAAGAATCTCCGCGAGGATCGAGCAGGCAACCTGGGCGTTCGAAATCGCGCCTACGTCCAAGCCCGCAGGGCCATGGATGCGGGCTAGCGTGTGGGCGCTACAGCCGAGCTCCTGCAGCGACTTGCCGCGCACGGATTGCGATCGCCGGCTGCCGAGCAGACCGATGTAGGCAACGTCGGATTGAAGCGCGCATCGCAGCGCGGGCAGATCGATCTTCGCATCGTGTGCGACGACGACAATCGCCGCCACATCTCTCAGCAGCGAAGGCAGCACGTCGTCGGGCCACGCGACGAGCACGCGCCGCGCCTCCGGATGCCGCTTTGAGGTTGCAAATTCCGGGCGCGGATCGACGATAGTGACGGAGAAATCGCTCGCGTTGGCTGCGCGGGTGAGGTGCGCGGCAAGATGGGTCGCTCCAACGACGACGAGCTTGCGTTTGCGTTCGATCCTGATTACGTGGGAGCCGCAGGAAAACTCTACCGGCTCTTCGCCGGCCACGATGCGATCGGCGACGACGGCGAAACCCGGATCGGGAAGCCAAATTGCGACCGTTAGTAAGGCACCGCAGGAAGACCCATCGAGCAACTCGTCGGTTACGTCGAAGTCGATCGTTCGTGGCAATCCGTCGCGGAGTGCCGCGCGGGCGCTCTCCACCAGCTCGGCTTCGTGACAGCCGGCGCCGATGTTGCCTATGAACGAGCCGTCCGAATCGACGAGCATGGAAGTTCCAATCGTAGCCGGTGCGGCTTGCCGAGCCGCCACGAGTGTCGCGATCGCGCAAGGAAGTCCGCTTCGCAGGCGGTTGGCAATCTCACCATAGATCTCACGCATCCGAGAAGGCCCTCCAATCGCTAGGTACGTCGAGATCGAGGAATGCAGACCGGTCGCAGCAGCGCCAGGACGCACGCTGCAGCGATGGGTCGTCACGCGCGATGCGCAATGTATCGCCGTCGGGCAAAGCCTCCACGATCGGTCTCGCGCGCGCCGAAAAAAGTACCGGATGGCCCGCCGTTCCTGCCAAATCGACTGGAAAGGCGACATCGACGTCGCCGCAGAGCATGGCCTCGGTCCGCTCGATCGTCGCTTCGGTCATGCTCGGCATGTCCCCGAGCAGCACGCCAAACGGGCTTTCGGGCTCGATCGAGGGCAGCGCAAGATGCAGCGAATGCGCCATTCCGCGGGCCTGTTCGCGGTTGATGACGATGCACGCGGCAGGAGCAATACGCGCCGCTTCGTCGGACAAATTCGGAGGAACCACAATCAAGGCGCGACGCTGCCCGAGCGCTTCGGCAAGGCGCGCGAGGGGAGAACGGTTCCCAAGGGGCGTTACCGTCTTGTCGAATCCCATGCGCCGGGATTCGCCGGCAGCGAGAACGACGTATACCGGGCTTTTCACGAGGTCAGGCCGCCGCCGTCATGGGGCGATCAGGGTTTCCCGTGCAGACAATGCCATCCACGTGCCGTTCTGTTTGGCGTATACATCAGTGTATCGCTCGCGCGCTAAGGTTTTTCCCGATTGCACGATGGTGTTAAGCCCATGCACGACTGCCGCGTCGCTCGCAAAATCGACGGTCTGCTCGGAAGCATTCATCGTAAATGTCTCTTTTTTGAGAGCTGCAAGCTCTTGGGAGCGATGGAGGAGCGCGCCGCGGGCGGTAATGTGCGTGAAATTCGGACTGAGGATCGAGGCGACTATCTTGGCATCGCCGTCGACGATGGCGTTAAGCCAGCGGGTCTCTTGACGAAGGACTGCCACAGCCGAGTCCGGTGCGCTTGCACGCGCGGAAGCCGGCATCAGAATGAGCGTGCCAAGCGCTACGCAAACCGCCGAACAAATTCGATAATACACGAACGCATGTTTCGAGCCTGGGAAATGCGTATCCCGCGTCGAAGAATGTACGGCAGCTGTAATGACGCGGCTTTGACGCGTTCTTGATAAGGGTCCGATGAACCTCAATACGATAACCGAGATCAAACAACCGAGGTCGGCCGGCGAAATCCGTCACTGGCGAGACGGATACGCATGGCTTGCAGGGGGAACGTGGTTGTTCTCCGAGCCCCAAATCCACACCGATACCCTGATCGATTTGGAAACCCTCGGTTGGCAAGCAATCGCAACCGGGCAAGACGGCATCGAACTCGCCGCAACCTGCAAGATTGCAGAGCTCTACGCGTTCCAGCCTTCGCCCGAGTGGAGAGCAGGATCGCTCATTGGGCAATGCTGCCGGGCCTTCTTGTCGTCGTTCAAGATTTGGAACGAAGCGACGATCGGTGGAAACATCGTGATGTCGTTGCCGGCGGGTCCGATGATCTCACTTACGGTGGCGCTCGAAGGCACCTATACGCTCTTTCCGCGCGACGGACCGCCGCGCGAGGTACGCGCCACCGACTTCGTCACCGGAAACCACGAGAATATCTTACAGCCTGGCGAGTTGCTGCGCAGCATCCACCTTCCGGCAGCGGCGTTGACGAAGTCGTTTGCATTCCGTCGTTCCGAGCTCACCCACCTTGGGCGCTCGTCGGTCTTACTCATCGGTACTCGCAGTAAGCCCGATGGCGGCCTAATGCTCACGATTACGGCGGCAACGGTCAAACCGGTACAGCTCGCCTTCGACGGCACCCCGTCCGCCGAGCAACTTCGCAACGCCATCGATACGGCAATCCCGGATTCCTTCTATCTCGCCGACGTTCACGGCTCGCCGGCACATCGCCAGCATCTAACGTATTACTACGCGGAACAGATTCGCCAGGAGTTGGAAGCGTGAAGCTTGCGGTTAACGGTAAGAGCTTTGCCGCGACACCAGCGCCGGGCGAGTGCCTCCGGGTTTTTCTTCGGGACCTCGGCTGGTATGGCGTCAAAAAAGGCTGCGACGGCGGCGATTGCGGCGCGTGCACGGTATGGGTCGACGAAAAGCCCGTACACAGCTGTCTCTATCCGGCATTTCGAGCCGAAGGGAAAGAGATCACGACGATCGAGGGGCTGGCCAAGAACGGCGAGCTGCACCCGATGCAGCAGGCCTTCCTCGACGCGCAGAGCTTCCAGTGCGGTTACTGTGCAGCCGGAATGATTATGACGGCCGCAGCGCTCAGCGACGAGCAGAAACAGGAGCTTCCGAGAGCGCTCAAGGGAAATCTCTGTCGCTGTACGGGCTACGGGTCGATTCGCGACGCGTTTGCCGGAGTTAAAAACGTCGCGCCCGATGCTGCCGGAAACTCCTGCGGCGTTAGCGTGCCCAATCCGTTTGCCGAGGGCATCGTTACCGGACACGCGCGTTACACGAGCGACGTACCGCCGATGGATGGCCTCCTGCATCTTAAAGTGTTGCGCTCCCCGCACGCCCACGCGAAAATTCTGTCGATCGATCGCTCCGAAGCGATGGGCGTACGGGGTGTCGTGGAAGTGTTCACCTGGGAAGACGTTCCGCGCCGTCTCTACAGCACGGCTATCCATGAAGACAACCGCGTTGACCCAGACGATACCTACATGCTCGACAGCGTCGCGCGTTTCGTCGGTCAGCGGATCGCCGCCGTCGTCGCCGAAACTGAAGCCGCCGCCGAAGAAGGTTGCCGGCGTCTCAAGGTAGAGTACGAGATCCTGCCGGCCGTTTTCGACCCCGCAGAAGCGATGGAGCCGGGGGCTCCGGTGCTGCACGACAAGGGTGGCGATTCTCGCATCCTGCACCCGAACAAGAACGTCTTTCTCGAGCTTCACGGTGAGGTCGGCAGCGTTGCCGAAGGGTTCGCTGCGGCCGACGCGATCTACGAGGAAACCTACGACGCGTCGCGCCAACAGCACGTCCACCTCGAGACGATGCAGTCGATCACGTGGCGCGGCGAGGATGGCCGGCTGCACGTGCGCACGAGCGTACAAGGTCCGTTCATCGTCAAAGGCAAGCTCTGCTATCTCTTCGGCATCCTCCCGGCGGACCTGCACGTCTTCACCGAGCGCGTCGGTGGCGGTTTCGGCGGCAAGCAAGACATGATGAGCGAAGATCTGCCGCTGCTGGCGACGATCAAAACTGGGCGTCCGGTACAATGGGAGTTCTCGCGCGAGGAGCAGTTCACGGGTGCCACGACCCGCCATCCGATGAAGACGCACGTCAAACTCGGTGCAAAAAAGGACGGGACGCTCACCGCAATGCAGTTTCGTATCGTTTCCAACACCGGAGCGTACGGCAATCACGGCGGCGAGACGCTCGCGAACGGCATGTCCGGCCCGTGGGCCATCTACAGGTGCCCGAATAAGAAGGGCGACGGGTACGCCGTTTACACCAATCTCCAGTGCGGCGGCGGCTTCCGAGGCTATGGCACCGGCCAACCGACGTTTGCCGTCGAATCCGCGCTCGACGAGCTCGCCGCGCTCCTGAACATCGACCCGATCGAAATGCGCCGGAAAAACATGATCGGACCGAACGACAAGATGGAATCGGTTTTGGAAGGGGCCTCGGATCTAACGATGGGCAGTTACGGCTTGGATCAATGCGTCGATGCCGTCGCTAAAGCGCTGGCGAGCGGCGGCGGTCTCCCCAAACCCGAAGGCGAAGATTGGCTCGAAGGCAGCGGCGTCGCCTTGTCGATGCTCGATTGCGTTCCGCCAACCGAGCAACGATCGGGCTCCGAAGTGACGCTCCGGCCCGACGGAGGCTATCATTTCACGGTTGGCTCCGTTGAAATCGGAAATGGTCTCGTTACCGCCCAGCAGCAGGTCGTCGCGCAAGTCATGGGCTGCCCAACGGCGCGCGTGACGTTCCTCAACGCCGATACCGATAAGACGCCCTACGACAGCGGCACGTTCGCCAGCGTTGGTATGATGGTGCCCACGAAAGCCGTGGAAAATGCGTCGGTCGCGCTACGCGAGAAGCTGCTCGCGTTCGCAGCCCGAACGACCGGCGTGCAGGTCGAGCAATGCCGGTTCGAAGACGACGCGGTTCTCTGTGGCGACCGGCGCGTTTTGCTGACCGAACTCTACTCAGCCGCACGAACGCAAGGCGGAGAACTCACCTGCTTTCGTAAAGCGTATGGATCGCCGCGCACCGTGGCATTCATGGCATATGGGGTACGACTCGCGGTTCATCGCGTCACTGGCGAGATCCACATCTTGTTCAGCATCGAAGCCGTCGACGCGGGCGTGGTCATGAACCCCAACCAATTGCGCGGGCAAGTCATTGGCGGTGTCGTGCAGGGCATCGGCTGGGCCCTTCAAGAGAAAATGGTGTATGACGATGCCGGTGCAGTGATCAATCCAACGCTGCGAAACTATCGGATTCCAACGTTTGCCGATGCTCCGGTTACCGAGGTCTTCTTCGCCGATACTTTCGATGCGATCGGGCCGCTTGGTTCGAAATCGATTGCGGAAAACACGATCAATCCGGTTGCCCCGGCGATCGGCAACGCGCTCAAGGCGGCGACCGGCGTGCGTTTTACCGCGTTGCCATTCACCGAGGATCGGATCTTCTCAAAACTCACGCAAGCTTAGAGCAAGCGCCACAGGAGCGCGATTTCGAGTGCGTAGCATGCCAGCAGCACGAACGGCATTGCGAGCACGAGCGCTCGCGGTTGGCCCTCGGGGAACAGCCAAGGCCGGAAAAAGCGAATCGCCAGCGGCATGAGCGGCCACGTTGTCAGCAAGACGCTGACGGCGTTGCCGGTGAAGGTCGCGAGCGCCGGCGGGAGCCCGCGAAGGTGCGGATTGAGAAACTTGAGTTCGAGCATGACGACCGGAAAAAGTGTGAGCAAGACGAGGCACGCCGTCTTCCACATATTCGGCGGTTTGCCGGTCGCCGGATCGTTGGGAACCCAGCCTGGAAACGACGTGTCGACGCGTTGCGCCTTGAAGCGCTCGACCAACGGCGAGGCTTCCGCGATCAGCGCCGCACGCTGCGGCGAGTTTTGCCATGCGCTTAGGTGCTGCGCGTTGTCGAATCGCAGTACGGTCGTCCAGCCAGTCTCCTTATGCTGGGGCGGCTGGACGAACGACCCGATGTAACCGCGGAACGTCTCCTGAACTTTTTGAATTTTGTCGGCCCAGGCGCGATACTCTTTTTCTTTCCCAGGCTTGATGTCGGTCACAACGACGAACGTCACGCCGTGCTGCACGTAATACGCGACGGCCGCCTGACCGACGAGCTGCATCACAATGCCCCCTTCGGCAAATGAGGCTGCCTCCGCAACCAGGTGCCGGTTGGCCTCGCTTCGGCGCCAGTTTCGCAACGCTTCTCCGTTTTCGAAGCGCGACAGAGCGACGGCTTCTTCTTGATCGGGCGGCGCCGGCGGCCAGAACTCGAAGCTGACCGCACCCGGCGAGGCTAAAACGGCCGTCTGCCAGCGCACGTGCCACTGCCTGAAATTCGTCGGTACACTCAGCCCGCACGCGCGCGCAGAGCAGCAAAGTCGCAACGTCGTCCGCCATGCAGTTAGGAAACCTAGTCGCCGCCGAGCACCGCCGGAGCGGCTCCCATCCCCGACCAGATCGCGTGCACGCGCGTCGCGGTGAGAGCGTGCGCTTGTGGGGTGGAGCGCACGAGCCGGAACTTCTCGATTTGCACCGTGCCGCCGCGAGTGCCGCTCGCCAGCAAATCGGCACCGATCGTGGTCGACGTCGTAGCAACGCGAACGCGCGACGTGCCGGCGAACGGCTGGAACGCTGCGATCTCGCTGAAGTTGGAGGCCATTTCGTGCATCATCGCGCTGCGCAAGTACATCGTCGGATTGCCTTGGAGCGCCGTTCCGGTCGAGAACACCTTCACAGTTCCCGCGCCGGAGAGCTGACTGGCGGCAATCGCTTCGGCGCCGCCGTACGAACCGGCCAGCCACCCGGTGGCGATCGAGATCGGAGCGCGATACCTTGCGCCAAACGGCATAAACGACGCGTCCATATGCGCGTTGCCCGGATTGTTCGGCCAGGCTGGCGGAGCACCGATCGGCGTCATCAGCGAGTATGAAAACACCTTGATCTGCGCGCCTATTCCGGGTGCGGTCACGATGCTGTTGCGCCCGGACAAGAAGTCGACGAATCCGGCGGCGAGGCTGACGCCCGACGTATCGCTTCCGTACGGTGAGAAGGTTGCGAACGTTGCCGGTGTCGTGCCGAGAGCCGGAAGGTCGCTGCTGAAGATCCTAACTTGATCGGTCGTGCCGGCGCCGGAGCCGACGATGATATTATCCGCCGCTCTGCCGTCGATTTGCGTTGACGCAACGCTAACGCCGCCCGTCTGCGCCGCATCGAACGCTTGGAAGCGCGCGAGCTCGGTTGAGAACGGTTTGCCGCCGCTCGGTGCGCCCGAGTACGCTACGACTTCGGGTGAGTGTCCCTTGCCGGCACCGACGATGAGATCGTAGATCCCGTCAGCATTGACGTCACCAATCGCCACGCTGGGCGTTCCGTAGAAATCCGGGAACGGCGTGACCGTCGTTATCAAGCGATCGCCGTGCCCGTCGAAGACCTTCACCGTCGCGGGGTGGCCCGGCGAGCCGGGAACCGATACCGCATAATCGGAGATGGCTGGAATGACGTTGATCAGCATCATCAACCCATTGTCTTCGTGGTTGAGCCGATGGCAATGCAGCACGTACAAGCCTAAATAGTCGATGAAGTGGGTGCGCATCGTTAACGTGCCGGCTTGAATGACTGCTTCTTTCGGCCCCATCGATGGCGCGGGAACGTTGGCGTTGTCCTGGCCAAACATCTGCGGCCCCAGTTTCGTTCCGGTCGTTGGATCGTCGTACTTGGTCACTTGGAAGTCGTTGACGTGGACGTGAATCGGGTGCGCGTCGTTATTGTGGTTCACGAAATTCCACTCTTCGATCGACCCGAGCCGCGCCTGAATCAACGGAACGTTGGGAAACGCGTTTCCGTCGAACGCGTACACGAACGCCTTGGGATCGGCGTTGCTGGCGTGATTGTTGAGAAACCCGCCGTTGATGAGCAGCGTGCGGATCACGTCGGGTTTGAGTTTCGACAGGTCGTGGAAGGGCGTCGGCGCGTCGAGCTTCTGCCCGGGGTTGAACGCCGTAGTAACGCCTTGTCCATCGCCGGGATTGGCATTCAGCAGCGTTTGCGATGGGAAGATGAAGAATCCGTCGGCATAACTGATCGCCGACGGTAACACGCTGAGCGTCCCCAATCGAGCCGGCGGATTCGGCGTACCGTTGTTGGTATAGACGACGCCTGGCGCGGAGAGCGTCCTGGCGCCCGAACCCAGACCCGGCAGTGAAAGGCGCAACGATCCCTTCGCGGGCATCGTCACGGCGATCGCAAAGCGCGACGCCGGCGGAATCAGCAACTGCGTTCCATCCTGTTCGTGCGGATAGTGCACCGCGCCGTAAGCGATGCCGTCTTGTCCGACGATCGCGATCTTCGGATGGTACCCGGTTGCGGTTTCGGTGAGCTCGACGTTCATGTACGCAATGTCGCTGACGTTGGCGAGCACCCAAATCTCGGTTTGACCGGGATTCACCTTGAGGACCGGCTCGAACGACCCGTTGACCGTAAACTGCACGTCGCGTTCGTAGTCGGGAAGCGACGGATCGGCCTCCATGTCAGCGCCGCCTGAGCCCGCAGCGGCCGTAAAGTGCTGCAAGTTGCTCGGTACGAACTGGAGGCGGCCGCGCATATTATTAATCGACAGCGGCCCGGCGTACCACACGGTGGCCCACCGCGTGCCCTTCTTCGATTCCAAAAAGTTCACCGGTGCGAGCGATGGGTGGTACGTGCCCGCAGCGAGCTCGTTACCCTTGGGCGCTATGAGCGTGCTGACCCACTGCGGCCAGTTCGGATTGGTCATCTGCGCCAGGCCGCCCATGCGATCGAAGACCGTATTGTACTGCAACAGCATGGTGCGGATCGGGATTTTCTTTTGCGTGACGACCGGGATCTCACTGTCGGCGCGGCCGACGAGGAGCATACCGGCGAGACCGTAGTAGGTCTGCGACGCCGTTAGTGTGTGCAGGTGGCTGTGATACCAAAACGTGCCAGGCGTCATGTTCTTGGGGATGTCGTACACGTACGTGTTCGACATGCCGGCATCGATGTGCAGCAGCACGTTGTCGGCGTTACCGCGCGGGCTGACGTGCGCGCCGTGTACGTGGAGGTTGACCGGCGCCGACGTCATCATTGCCGGATAGAGTGGTACCGTCTGACCCTTGGCCGTGTACTTTGGGTCGTAAAAGTCGCGAATCGTCAGGTTGCGCAACTCGTTGTTGAGGTGAACGATCAATCTTTCACCGGGTTGGACTTGCAGCGTCGGCGCGGGATATTGGTGCCCGCCCGACATCTGGCCGTTGGATGCGGTTCCGCGCTGCACCGAGTAATCGAAGAGCAGCATATTCTTAACGGGCTTGGCGACGGTGTCGAGAGTCGCGGTGCTCTGACGGGGGGTCAGCGTGACCTCGAGCACGCCGTCTTTGCTGGCCAGCGTCACCGGTTCGGTAAAATCGGGGCGGACGGTGAGGTCGCGCGTCATTGGCAGACCCGCAGCGCCAATTCGCACTGCCCACAAGCCGATGGCGGCAAGAATCGCCAACGCGACGATAAGCGAGGGAAGCCTTCGGGAGATCTTAGGCATGCTGCGTGTCCTTTCGCTCAAACGGTCCTCGTGCAGGTCACGCTGTACTCGGTTTTCCAGACGCCGCCGGATCGAACTTCGCCCACATCCGCGTACGTGTTGGGACCGACAACGTTCGTATCCCGGATTGGCAGCGTCTTGCCGGAATCGGCAAAGTATCCAGTGCCGGTCCAGACGATTTTCTTTCCGGTCTGAGTCGTCGATTCGGTGCCGTAACTGCCGTCGGAGACGATGAATGGGGCTAGCCACGTCTTCGTCTTGGGCATATACACGGCGTACCAAGAGTTATCGAAGTTCTCCCCCGAGCTGCGATAGAAGAGAGCGACGCCGCTAGTCCGCATCACCTTCAGGGTGGCATGAGAAATATGACTCGTGCTCCGGCAAGCCCACGTTCCCAGAGCCCAGTCGAAGCCGTGCGGACCGGCGCCATACGTGGATACGGACGCCGTTTGGGCCCGCGTAGCGCACGGCGCGAAAACGAACGCCGCAACCGCGATCGAGAAAAGGCATTTCTTCATCGCTCTTCCTCCTAGAAGCTCTCGTTTATTTGAATCTTCTTTGGTTAAGCCGGCAAAGCCCGCTCGAGCCGCGATTGAAGGGGCTCGCGCCCCTCAACCGCCAATACCGTCGGGTGCGCTTCCCGACATCCGCCTTTGTCGTTGGGCTAACGCTTGCATTGGCGATGTTGCGTTCAACGGTCGGAGACGCCGGCGCCGTGCAGTCGCGCTGCACGCCGTCGACAACGACGATTTGCGGAATCTTTACTGCCTACCCGGTCGCTCAACACGTCCCTCACGGGATCGTCTTCAACCCCCGCGGCAAAATAACGGGACTGTGGTTTACGAACCGCACAACCGACGATACGTCGGGCGTCGTGAACTTTCTGCCGAGGACCGGCAGGGCGAAGCAGTACCGTACGGCTACAACGGGTTCAGAACCCGGTTCCATAAACTATTCGCCGGACTATTCGTTGTGGTTTACCGAATCGACAGCCAATAAGGTGGCAACGATCGGCTCCGCGCGAGTTATAACCGACTTCGATATTCCGACGCCCCACAGCGGCCCATTCGATATCACCCGCGGACCCAACGGCAGCATGTGGTTCACCGAGATGACGGCGGGAAAGATCGGTACCGTGGCGCCGAGTGGAGCGATCAAAGAGTACGCCGTTGGAGCCGGCACGCAACCGGTCGACATCATCACAGGCCCCGACCGCGCTCTCTGGTTCACGGAGGCGGGAGTCAAGCGAATCGGACGATTGACAGTCGTTGGCGGTCTTCGTCAATTTTATGCCGGATCGCAGCGCTTGAGCGGCGGCCTCACGGTTGCAACCGACAACGCGCTCTGGTTTGGACAAGAATCGCAGGTAGGGCGAATGACGACCGGCGGCAAGCTCACGGAGCTCGATCTCCCGAGCGGCACCTATATGACCGGCGCAGTCTTCGGCGGCAAAGGGGGTGGCGTCCTGATCGGTGCTATCAAGCGTAACGGTCAAGGCGGCCTGGTCAGCGTCAGCCCGACGGGACGGATGCGCGAGTACGATCTTCCACAAAAATATCTGCTGCCGATCGAGATGGCGCAGACTGCCGACGGCGCATATTGGATGAGCGTGCTGAGCACGAAGAAAGGCGTCTCCATGTCGATGCTCTACAACCTGCGATGACTCGGAAAGGAGCGCCGCTGGTGCGACCTCTATTCTTCATCGGACTGATCGTTTACGCAACTCTGACCGCTTACGCAGCGATTGGCATGCCATCGCGGCCGACCATTTCCGAGTTGCCTCGCACGACCATTGTCATCGGCGGGGCGCCCGACTGGATGACGAGCGGCTCTAACGCGCTGTGGATTGCGAACATCACCCTCAAAGAGGTGGAGCGGGTGAGCGCGGCCACCAATGCGGTTAGCTCAAGAATAAAACTACCCGGCGTACCGTGCTCGGGGATCGCATACGGATTCGGCAGCGTATGGGTGCCGATCTGCGGAGCGAAGGGTGCGGGAAGATCGCTCGTCCGAATCGACGCGGCGACCAACCGCGTGAAAGCGACGTTGCCGATAACTCCGGCAAACTCTGAAGGCGCAATCACGACGAGCCCGGATAGCGTATGGCTTGCGACGGCCGACGGCGTGCTTTCGCGCATCGACCCGGCGACCGGATCCGTACGGCAAAACATCCGCGTTGCAAAGGGGTCGCAGAACCCGGTCTACGCCGGGCGAACGATTTGGATCACGAGCGGCGCCGCGAATCTTCTGACCGCCGTCGATGCCAAGAGCGGTCGCCCGATTGCGACCATTCCGATCGCGTCGAAGCCTCATTTTATTACCGCCGGCGGGGGCGCCGTATGGACGATCGGTCAAGCCGACGGCTCCGTCACCAAGGTCGACCTACACTCGAAGCGCGTCGTCGCAACGATTCGCGCGAACATTCCCGGTTTCGGCGGCGACATCACCTTCGGCGCGGGCTCCGCCTGGGCGACGCTCGTCGGCACCCCGCTGACGAACATCGACGCCGCCACAAGCACCGTCGTCCGAAAATGGTATGGGCCCGGCGGCGACGCGATTTGCTTCGGGAATGGGTCGTTGTGGCTCGCCAACTATAACCGCGGCGTCGTCTGGCGAATTAATCCGGCGTCACCGGAATTACGAATGTAGCGGTGGAGTGCGGGGCGTCCAAATCGGGTAGTCCACCCCCGCCATTCTGTTCACGAGTATCGCTTGGAGCGTCAAAACGATCACGGCCAGCTCCATGATTGGCAGCTGATAGGGCTTGGTAAAAACTCCCAGTGAAATCACCAACGCGCTAGCGCCCGCCGGAGGATGCGTAACCCTAAAAAGGACCATGAGTGCCCCCGCGGCAGCTAGTGAAAGCGCAGCAGCGATAACGCGTGGACCGTCAACACCCATAACTATTGCGGATGGACTGTTTTGGAGCCCGGTAAGAACGAGGGCCACGAAGCCGCAGACGATTCCGATTGCATGCCCAAGGACGACGCTTCTTGGGCTTGCGGTTGGTAACGGCGGGCTGTAAAACATGAGGATTGCGCTGGCGCCAAGGGACGGAAAGAGCAATGGCGCCTTTGATAACATTGCCAACGTTCCTAGGATTGCAATCGCTGCAAACCCATTTACAAACACGAATACCATCCACACGAGCCGCTCGGGAAAGCGCTCTACAAGGCGCGGGACGAGACCCGTCGCCTTCTCACGTGGACTGGCAACAGACTTAGTCACTGATGTGCTTTCTGGCGACCGAGCGGACATACGGAGCGTTTACGTTTGCGGCTCCGCTCACCTGCGCGTTGGATCGGCGTTCAAGTCCGCGAAACTTGGGACCAAGGCGGGACTTGCTATGCCGGACAAGCGCCGCGCGACGTTTAACTCTCGAACGGTGAATATTTTAAGATCCGCCCAGCACATTGTCGGCGCATTGGCGGCCGCCGCAATCCTCGCCGCTTGCAACGGCGGCGTTTCGCAGCTGGCTCCTACCGGCTCGCAGAGCGTGGGTCTTCCTTCCACGCTGCGAAACGGGAGCACCGTCGTCGTTCATTCTCATCGAGGTCGCTCGTGGATGGACCCCTCCGCGAAAGCCCATAGCCTACTCTACGTCACCGACTCCGGCACCAACACCGTCGTCGTCTATTCGTATCCGAAACTCAAGATCGTGGGCACCCTTACCGGCTTTACGAACCCGCAAGGCGACTGCGTCGACAAAGCAAACGACGTTTGGATCGTCAACACCGAAGCGTCGCAGGTAATCGAGTACGCGCACGGCGGCACAACGCCGCTCGCGACTTTAAACGACCCGAATCAATACCCGGTGGGCTGTTCTTTCGATCCGACAAGCGGGAACCTCGCCGTTTCGAACTTCTACTCCACAAACGGGCCGCCGGGCAGCGTATCCATCTTCAAGAATGCGTCGGGATCGCCGACCGTCTACACGCCGCCGAACTTCGCGGTCGTCTACTATTTGGGATACGATCCGAAGGGCCGTCTCTATCTCGACGGCATCGACAGCGGCAGCGCGTTCTTGTTCGCGTCGTTTAACGGAGCGACGTTCAAGAGCATTTCGCTCGACCACCCGATCGGGGGTCCCGGTGCCGTCCAGGCCATTGGGAACGACATCGTGGTCGGCGATCAGACCAACGGTGCCAATGCCGCGTACCGGTTCGCGATTAGGGGGTCGACCGGAAAGCTGGTCCACGCGACGCCGCTTACGGGTGCCCACGACATCGTCCAATTCTACATTCTCAACAAAGCCCTGGTCGGTGGAGATTTCAATCCCAGCGGATCCACGGCCGACCGGTTCAACTACCCCGCCGGCGGAACGCCGACAAAAACGGCTTCCGGTCTCAGCGCGCCCATCGGCGCGGTAATCAGCCAGTAGTGTTTTCTCGTGCAGCGGCTATGGGCCGAGGGCAGCGCCAATGGGTAGCGCCAAGTACGACCCTGTAACGACTTGCCGCGGAGACTGCGATCCTTTGTGCGCGTCGAGTACGAAAATGGACGGTGGTCCATCCACGGTCGAGCCACTCGTCGAGTAAAGGATCGCTCCCGCGAGCGCTACGCCGGCCGGCGCAATGAGCGACGGATTGCGAGATGCGATCGTACGATTCGGAGCGCTCTTGCCATTCGCGGTGGCGGAATAGCCGAGGATGTCGTTATCGCCGGCGTTTGCGACGTAGAGCTCACCCGAACTATTATTCGGCGCCATACCGGTCGGAGAGTTTTGTTGACCCGTTCCAACGATCGCTCGTGCAAGCGTTGGGTTTGTAACGGGCGTCGTAAACTCGCTGACTTCGTTCGAGTCGGAGACGAACATATCGCCGGCGGCATCAAGGGCAACTCCGTTCACATCAGGGTGGCCGTCGGGAAGCGAGATTCGCTGGAGCGTTTTGGCGTTGCCTTTCGCACCGGGTGCGTAAACGGCAACGTACCCGTTCGAAAGGCCGCCGACGAACTCGTCACCTAAACGGTCGACCGCGACGCAAGGGCACGAACGGCAGGCCGAGCTCGCGCTTGGGCTGGTCGTAGCCCATAGCCCCCTTGGCATAAACGAAGAGCGACTCGGCGTCTTCATCGGTAACCAGGAGATCGCCGTGCGAGTCGATGGCGATGGGTCCGGGATTGTAAGAAAGCACGAGCGACGAACCTGCCGGCGTCTGTAACGTGCCATCCCCATTGCGTACGAAGCGGAAGACCGATTTTCCGTACCAGTCGCTGACGTAGAGCGCATTCGCTGCTACAGCCTTTACCCGCGATCGCGGTAAAGTCTGTGCTGGTGCGCTTGCTCCACTAGGCAGCGAGCTTCCGCCGCTGCAGCTCGACACCGCGAGACCTAAGAATAGCGAAAAAGCGAAGATTTTTGCGAACGACCGTTGGAGATTCACCGCGCGCCTCCCATCCGACGACTGCAACCTGGACGAGACGTTTCGTTTCGAGAACTTAACCCCTAGGGGGCCTGTGGTCGCTCGCCTATGCACCGCGTTAGCGCCAAAGCAGCGGGAACGCATGGTGACTCGAAGGTAACCTACCGTGCGCGAGCGACGAAATCTCAAGATCCGCGGTACCGTTCAAGGCGTCTTCTTTCGGGAAACAGTCCGCCGCACTGCCTCGCGCTACGACGTGTCAGGCTTCGTGCGTAATGTTGGCTTCGATGCGTTAGAACTCGAAGCCGAAGGCGAACCTCAGATCGTAAATTCGTTCATCGAAGAGATTCTGGCGCACCCTCCTCGCGGAGCCCGCATTGAAGACGTGCAGTCAACGGCGGTCCCACCGCGCGGAGACGAGAAGTTTTCGGTCACGCCCAGCATCCGCTGATCGAGTGGTGGCGAAAGGGCTGGGGACGGACCTTCTGAAATTGCCAGAGAGCGCGCCTACCAAGGAGGGAATGCTGGTGAATCCTCGAGCCATCCTCGGCTTGACGTTTGTTGCCGTGCTGGCCGGTTGCGGCGCCGGCAGGTCCTCGTCGTCGTTACCTGCGGCGGGTTTGCAACCGATCGGGGTCGCGAAAGTGCACGCGACCGAAAAGGTGCTCTACTCGTTTGCCGATGGTCTGGATGGTGGCGGCCCAAATGGCGGCCTCGTTTTCGACGCGTCGGGTAATGCGTATGGTACGACGCACTTCGGCGGCAACGATTCGTGCGGCGGTCAGGTCGGCGGCGGTTGCGGCGTCGTTTTCGAGTTGTCGCCCAACGCGAGCGGCGGCTGGAGCGAGACGCCCCTCTATGCTTTTCAAGATAGCAGCGACGGCGGGTTTCCGAATGCCGGCGTCATCCTCGACAAGAGCGGCAACGTTCTCGGCACCGCAAGCACAGGCGGCAGCTTCGCGTGCTCGATCGGCTGCGGTGTCGTCTACGAGCTGAGCAAGGGCAGCGCCTGGGCGGAGACCGTCTTGCACACCTTTGACGGAAGCGACGGCGAGTTTCCCAATGCGGCGCTGCTGCCAAGCGCGAACGGCACGCTGTACGGCACGACGTGGTACGGTGGTAGCGGCAACGGCACGGTCTTCTCGCTCGCGCCAGGCGGTGGTGGCTGGAAGGAGAGCGTGTTGTACGGCTTTCAAGGAACGGCCGACGGCAGCGCGCCGGCAGGCGGCGTCGTAGCAGACCGCGCCGGCAACCTCTACAGCACGACGTACAAGTTCGACGGCGATAACGACGGCGTCGCATTCGAGTTGCGCAAGCACGCTGCGTGGAAGGATAGCGCGTTGTACAGCTTCACCAATAACGGCGGCGGGGAGGACCCATATGCGGGAATGATCATGCCGGCCAAAGGGAAGCTTTACGGCACGGCGATCGAGAGCGGGCCGAACGATGGCGGGGTTGGGTTTGAGCTTGTGCTAGGAACGAAGCATCGGTGGGCCGAGAAAGTGCTGCACGCGTTCGGGGCGCCCGGTGACGGTAATGCGCCATACGGCGGAGTGATTGCCGACAAGCGCGGCAATCTTTACGGGACGACGGTCTTCGGCGGCACGAACAATTCCGGAATCGTCTACGAGTTGAGCCCGTCGGGGAGCGGGCAGTGGAAGGAAAAGATTCTCTACTCGTTCACCGGTGGCAGTGACGGTCAGTATCCGAGCGGCTCGCTAACGCTCGACGCGACCGGCAACCTCTACGGCGCAACGAGCAACGGGGGCCAGAATGGTTACGGAGCCGTTTTCGAGATTACGCGTTAAGGGGAAGGCGTTTCTACCTGATGTCTAGCGACGTGACCGGAAGGATGTTGTACCGGTCTACCTTTGAGAGATCCGCCGGGACGACTCGCACGTCGCCACCCGGCTCAACGATCAAATGCGTGAGGACCGGCTTGTCAAACTTCGTGTACGGAGCGTCGATGCCGACGGTCAGAAGATCGAACCGGTTCTGCGGCACGTACAACGTGCGGTAGTTGTCGATCGTCGACCCTGGATCGAGCCCGGTTTCTTGGAGGCTCGACGGATCCCCGAGGTGCGTAACATAGGCCCACGTGTACACCGGCACGAGCGGTCCCATTCGGTAGAATCCGTCGAACTCATACTTGATGAGGTGGCGCTGAGGCGCCACGTAAGGCAGCTTCGCGACGATGCGTTGTCCGTACACGTTAACGGCGACCCCCAAGAAGCGCGCGGTAACGGTCCCGATGTTTTGCAGTCGGAGATGAAGCCCGACCGCGATTAACCCGTTGCGCTCGCCGAGTCGTTGTATGGAGGCGGTCACGTTGACGTCGGGATCCGCCATCGACGGCTTGATGCGGTTCTCGTAGGCAAACACGTAGAACGCCCAGATACCGGCAGCAACGATTGCGATAACCTCGACGACGTCACGCGCAATCGCAATCGCGTGGGCGGACCTCAGGTTACGGGCCTTCTGAAAGAAAAACATCGAGCGTTTACTTGACGCCGAACGAAAACTCGTCTTCCGCGTCGAGGATATCGAGAATTTTTGACAGGCCGGGCTGGGTTTCCATCACGGGGTGGCGTTGGCGTATCAAGACCTGATCTTCAGGTTTCATCCGCTCGACGACGATCGTTTCGAGCTTCGCGTTGAGTTCGGGCGCGGACGCTGCATCGACCCTGCTCGCCAACCATTCGACGACCGACGTCTCATCGGGCGCGCTCGCCACAGCCTGCCGGAGTTCGTCCATGCTCAACCCCAGGCGCCGGACGAGATATGCGCTGAATCCCGTATCGTGGTTGAGGTACGGTCCAAGGTGTCCGCCGGGTAGCTCGGCACGCAGCTTGTCGACGGTGCGCGCCAAAAGATAGAAGCCAAGTATCGTTTCGCGCGGACCGCGCGGCCGGTGCGTTCGAAGATCGAGCGGTGTCATACCGGATGGTTTACCCGGACCGTCAGCAACTCCCGTTCGCGTTCCCGGTAGCCCGAGTGAAACTCATGGCACAGGATAAATGTACATACAGGTTGTGAAGCGGAACGTTGAACCTGATCTGCTCGCTTGCCGTTCGTGCTTGTGCCTTGCCTCGCGCAGGGCCAGCCGCGCCATCACGCGGGCGTTCGATCGCCGGCTGCGGCCGTACGGCATCCGAAGCACGCAGTTTTCCATCTTGGTTACGCTGATGGAACGCGGCCCGACGACGATAGGCGACCTTGCCGAGGCGCTTGGGATCGAGCGGACGACGCTCACCAGAAATCTGCGCGTGGTTGAGGATCGGGGTTGGGTGAAAATCAGCGTCGGAGACCTCGACGGCCGTTCGCGCGTCGTGGCGGCGACCCGGAAGGGTCGCACGGCCGTTGCCACGGCGCTGCCATCGTGGCGGGAGGCGCAAGATGCCGCCGCCGCCGCGCTCGGCCGCTCCGGATTCGCAGCATTGCACGCGCTAGCCGGCACGGCCATAACTTAGGACGAACGGCGGAAAGGATATCATGCTCGAAATTGCAGGAACGATCTTAACGGCGACGGCACTGGCCGCGTTGCTTGCCGCAGTAGTTTGCACGATCCCGGTACGGCTAACTTCGAGACTTGCACTCGCCGCGGCTGGGGGCGCGTGGGTCGGCGTCGCGATCGCCGTAGCGGCATCGGGAGCTCTCGCCGTTCCCGTCGTGCTGGGCGTCCTGTTTGCATCTCCGCTCGTTGCGGCCGCCGCCTTCGCTCTTGCATTCCCGGCGGTGCGCTCCGCAATGCTCGCGATTCCCGTGCCGCTCATTATTGGGCTTAACGTCTTTAGGCTTCTCGGAGCCGAGTTTCTCATGCTGGCGATCGTTGGACGCCTTGGCGGACCCTTTCCGTTGTCGGCAGGCTGGGGGGACATCGTTACCGGCGCTCTGGCTATTCCAGTTGCAATACTGGCAACCCGTGTCCGGACAAACGATGCACGGATCCTCGCGTGGAATACGTTCGGAACGCTAGACCTCATGGTCGCCGTCCTGCTCGGGATTACGTCGGCCAACGGATCCGCGTTGCAGTTCATTCATGCGGGCGTGGGGTCAGCAGCCATGCAAACGCTGCCGTGGTCGCTCGTACCGACGGTTCTGGTGCCACTGTTCCTCATCGGGCACGGCATTGTGTTCGCGCACGCTCGAGTGGCGCGCCTCGACGTACGAACGTGACCGGGTCCGGCGGGCGGCTACCTGCCCCGACTAACCGTCGAACCCGTGGGAATCTTTAAGCCTTCGATTACTTTGCGCGGATTGCCGCCGGCTGGGTAGCTCCAAAAACCGACGCTCTTCGTAAAGAAATTTCCGGCGATGACGTTCGTCCCACTTTTCCAAAACTGAACGACTTGGACGTCGTCGCTTCCTTGCGTCAGCCTAATCGTGTTGACGACCGTGCCGACCGAACCGGCAACACTCACTTGGTAAATCGCAGCCTCGGGACGATTGTCGTAATACTGGTCGCCGATGGCCAAGTATTTGCCGTCCCACTGTACGCCGCCCGGCTGATAGATCGTTGCGTTGAGCGAAATATCGGTGAACGTGCTGGCGCCTTTGGGTAGCTCGGCGAGCGCGAAGCTGCCGCTGCTCGTGTAGCCGTCCACAAAGACGTTGCCGCTCACATCGTAGCCGCAGAACTCGTAGAGGCGGATGTTGGCGGCGTCGTACAGCGTCGGAGAACCCTTGGCATCGGCGTAGATCGCGAGGCTCCCCGGCTTCGAACCCGCAGCTTGGAAGTTCGTAACCGCGAGATTTCCCGTCGTCGGGTCAACGGAGCAGCCGACCGGATATTCACCCGAGTCGCCTAGCGTCGCGACCGGACTCGTGCGGCCGTGCCTGTATTCGAGGATCTCTGACGCCTCGGTGCTCACGATAAAAACGTCGCCTCTCTTATCGGTACAGAGCCCATATGGCTCGTCGAAGCCCGTCAGCTTTCCTTTCAGCTTGCCCGCCGGATAGGAGTAGGCGTAGACGTCGTCGGTACCTTGATCGGAGACGTAGAGCAGGTCGCGCTTCTTAGCGTCCGGGGCCATCCACGATCGCTGGCGATCGGGGGTCACGCTATTCTGGCTCGACCCAAGCGAGGCGACCGGTGCCGAAGACCCGCCACCGCAACCTGCGAGCGCAAGGCCGGCTAAGGACGCAACAAGTGTGTGCCGCAACGACAGCCTCATCCTCGCTACATGCTAGCACAGAACGTCGTCGGACTGGCCAGCAATCGTTGGGCCGGTCGTTACCTTCCGTACGCGGCGGGGGGTGCCGGCGCAACGCCAGTAACCAATCCACTCGCTGATAAGCTTGCCGTGTAGCTATATATATACGCGTTCCCCGGATAGGCATAGACGTCGATCGATCCTAGATCGGCATCGCCGCAATAGAGATGGATTTGCTGGTGATTGAGCTTGCACCAGATCGACGATCCCATAAGCGGCGCAGTGGTTGGCGACCCGGTATACGGCGGCGAGAACACGTCGATTGTTTCGCGGAGCCAATCGGTAATGATTAGGTTATTATTGCTATCGAACGTCGGCGCACCCGGCAGACCCAGGCCCACGCCCGAGAGCTGCGAGCCGGGCATCTTTCCGTGCGGGAACTCGACGACGGTGCCGATATTAGCGGTCGTAAGGTTTGAGACGAAGACGTTACCCAGTTGGTCCGTCCCAATGCCAAACAGGTCGTTAAAAGATGGATCGCTGAGCGTGCCAAGCTGCTTGCCGTTCGTGCTGTTATAAAACTGAACGGTCGGGGGGCCGCTCACATTATTCAGGTTCAGAATATAAACGCGGTTTCTGCCATCGAATCCGACATCGGCTGGTTCGCCCGTGGAGTCGGTGATCGTCAATTTCGCGCTGCCACAGTTCGGGGCGTATTCCGTTGTCGTGTTTGCGCGGCCATCCGGCACCCAAAGGTTTCCGGCCCGATCGATGGCGATACCGTTGGTAGACGACGCTGGTTCGCAATTGGTGGGAGGTTTATTCTTCTTATCGTTAAGGTCAAACCACAGAACGCTCGAGCCGCCGAATTGCGCAACCGCAATGTGCGGCCGTCCCTTTGCCTCATTCCCGTTGGCAGGCGACTTCATCCAACGAGGCCGTAGCGCACTCGGTTTGAAGCCCTCGGGAAGCACGGACCGAGCGCCGTCGATTGCGATCATTGGCCGGTACTGCTGGACCACTAGCGGACCCGCCGAGCCCACGGCGTTTGTTGGCTGCAGGCCAGTGCAAGCAGTTAGCGACGTAAATACAAAGGACGCACCGAGCGCGAGTCGGGTTACGGTGGACAAACTCACAAGCATATTACGCTCCTGGAAGTAAAAGGCGATTGCGGGTAGATTCTCGTTCTGACGTTAAACGTAGCACGGCGTTTGTCCCAGCAGAGCAAGTCCCGCCTTAGTCCCAAGTTTGGCGGGTCGTCTCCCGGGCAGCAGAGAACTTTGCTCTCCTTCTTTAGTGCCACTTCCTTAAGGGGGCGGATAAGCGATGCAAAGCAGCGATCTTCGGCGGCACGCAGTAGTTACGCTACTGCGAAACGTTCGCAATCGCCATGCCCTAGCACGGCATCCCATCGTTAAGGAGGCCTGTAGCAACGCTGCGCCTGCGGAAACTTCGCAGCAGTGCGTATCGTTTGCCGACCAACTGCCAACGATTATTTCGGTGCTTCTGGACGAGCTAAGCTCGGAATCCGACCAGCAACGGCGCCGCATTGGCGTCCTGCGCAGAAGCGACGTTAAGCGCGAGACTCACGCGAGCATTGCGCAAGACATGAATCTATCGCGCAGCCAGTTCTACCGGGATCTCCGCGAAGCCCGGGAGCGATTTACCGATGCGCTCGAAGACCGGCTCTCCCTGCGGTCGCAGAGCAGCAACGGCTTTAATGGGATCCTCCAAAGGGAAGCGCGATTCGTTGCGATCGACGCGCTTCGCGACAGCGGTCAGTTCGAGCGAGCGTACGCCGAGGCGCTCGCCGCCGCGGGCGATGGCAGTGATGCGGTGCGGGCGATTCGCGCGTTGTGCCTATGTGCGGAACTCCAAATAGAGCTCGGCTCGTTTGCCGAAGCTCGCAGCACGACGGAGCGTAGCCGCGCTCTGCTTGCGGATGTCGCCGATAACCGCTTGAAGGATATCAGTAATGCAAATTGCGATCTGGTGGAGTTTGAGGCGGCGCACTGCCAAGGAAAGCCCGCAGCTCCGTCGGCACGCAATCTTCTGATCGAACGTCTACGCAGCGGTTACTCGCAGGATGACAGGTATACCGAGACGCTCCTCAAGGCTCTGATTGAAGAGGCTTCAATCCTGTTCGACCAGGACGATCACGTCCGCTCGCTCGCGATTATTGAAGAAGCGTCGTCAATCGTCGCACGCGAACGGCTCGCGGGCACGCGTTTGGCTGTCTACGTCGCAATACGAGGCTCGGGAATCCGCGCACTCCGGGCCGATCAAGTACATAGCGCGCTGGACGAGACGGTCAAGATCGTTGACGCAGGCGGCCGCAACCGCGACGTGCGAAGTCTACGCATTGGAATGCAGATGATGTCGGCGCACCTGTTGACGCTGGGTCGTTTCGAGGAAGCTAAACACTTCGCATTAGAGGCGTGCGCGCTCATTGACTTGTTCGGCAGCGTTCTCGATCGGCTCATCGTGCGCTCGAATCTCGCTCGCATAGAAATCCATCGTCGCGACGGCGTCGCGGCCTTAGGGTGGATCGAAGCCGCTCGCGCTCTGCCCTGCTCTCCCTTCTCAATCTCACGGGCGCTCGCAATCTCGGAGGCCGAAGCCTTGGCCTTGCTCGACCAACCGGGTCGGGCGGCGGAGATGGCGCATTCGGTGGGGGTCCGCGTCCGCAACTGGCCGCGGCTACTTGGCCGTGCGAAGTTTGCCGAGGCGAACGCGCTTGCCGCCCTCGATCGCCGACGCGAGGCGCGCGCCTCTAGCGAGGAGGCCGTCGAGCTCTCGCGTGGAGCCGGCGGGCCGCTGCTGCACCTCCGAGCGCTCGATCTCTATGTCAAGCTGGGCGGAAACTCCGCATCGCGCGCGGCTTTTCACGACCTGCAGTCGGCACTCAACTCTGCATAGGGTGCAGTCTAGGTCTTCAGGATCTTGAGCACCGCCTCGATCGTATTCCAGTTTCGCGTTGTAACCGGCACACCGAGGGCCTCGTCGATTTGGCCGAGATACGAAATCGTCTTCATGTGGCGCCGGTAGGCGCCGAAAACGAATTGTTTTCTCCGTCCGATAATGCGCACGTACCAAATGTCGTTCGAAGGGATTCCGAACGGCATCGCAGGCAGCCGTCCAGGGGCTGGTTCCGTAAGGATACTAACAAAGCGAACGTGATCCGGATCCACCGCGACGCGTTGGAACGGCGAGCGGCTCTCGAGAGCGAGCACGTCCGTGCCCTCGCAGAAAACCACCTTCGTATCGAATGGCAAACGGCCGACGAGCTCCGAGCGAAACGCTTGGCCGGGGCCAGGGTTGCGAACGACGAACAAGCCCGTGGCTCCAACGTTGACGACGTCAAAACGCTCTAATTCCTTGGCGACGAGCGAAGGGCGAAACCGTCGATGTCCGCCAACGTTCGCACCGCGCAAGAACACAACGATTGCCATGCCGTGGGTCTGCGTTACAAAGTGACGACCGCCGATCCGTCGATCGAGTCATTTTCGACCGCGCGGAGGGCGTCGTTCACGTGCTCAAGCGGAAACGAAGTCGTTGTAGGTTTGATTCCGATCTTCGCGGCGAGCTCGAGAAAATCTCGCGCGTCGGCCCGCGTCATGTTCGTTACGCTGCGAATCTCTCGCTCGCCCCACAGCAGCGAATCGTAGTCGAACTGCGGGATGCAGTCGAGGTGGATCGCATTGATCGCGACGACTCCGCCTTTGCGCAGCGCTCCGAGCGCCGCCACGACGACCGCGCCTGTAGGCGCAAACGTAATGGCACGATCGAGAGGCTTTGGCGGGCGATCGGCTTCCCCCCCGATCCAGTCCGCGCCGAGCTTCTCGGCAAACTCACGATGATTGGCGCCCCGCGTCACGACGTACACGGAACATCCCCACTCTTTGAGAATCGGAAGTGCGAGATGGGCCGATGAGCCGAAGCCGTATAGTCCGACACGTTCGCCGTGCGCAACGCCCGCAACGCGCAACGCCCGAAAACCAATGATTCCAGCACACAGCAGAGGTGCGGCATGCAAGTCGTCGAGTCGATCGCTCAGCGGGTACGCGAAGTCTGCGCGGGCGACGACGGCCGTGGCATATCCCCCATCGACATCGTAACCGGTATAGATCGCATTGTCGCAGAGGTTCTCGCGACCGCCGAGGCAGAATCGGCACGTGCCATCCGTGCTGCCCAGCCACGAAATACCGATGCGCGTTCCGACGGCGAGGCTAACGTCGGGCGCGACGGCGGAGATGACGCCGACGATTTGATGCCCGGGCACGATCGCCGGCTGGTGGGGCTTAAGGTTGCCTTCGACGATGTTGAGGTCGGTGCGGCAAACACCGCACGCTCGAATCGTGACGAGAACCTGACCTGCCTGCAACGGCGGAATATCGCGCTGCTCGATGTGAAGCCGGTCGGTTGCCATCGGACCGGGGGTATGAAGCACCGCTGCCGTCTTTGTTGCCATCATGCTCCGAGCATCGAGATTCGTCGATCAAAAGGCAATACTCTCTAAGCTCTGGCCGGAGCGTCGAGCTCTCGACAAATGTGGTAAGATTGGGCATTCCTAAAAAACAAAGATTGAGAGTGAACGTGCCCATTCGATTCGGGCTGGTGCCGTTTCTCTTTGCATTGACGATTGCGCTTGGCGCGTCCAACGTTTCGCGCGCCTTACCAAATCCAGCCAATGGCGTAGGTGACCCCACCGTCGTCACCACAGACAAAGGCGCCGTCAGAGGTATCGACGCGGTTTACACACGGGAGTTCAAAGGCATACCCTATGCCGCCGCCCCCGTGGGCGACCTGCGATGGGCGCTCCCGGAGGAGCGGAAACCCTGGCACGGTACGCTCGACGCGACGAGATTCGGCAGCGGCTGTCCGCAGGTAGCACGCTACAATCTGACAGAGGCCGGATACGATGAAGACTGCCTCTTCTTAAACGTCACGGTACCGAAAACAGCCGTTCCGCAGAATCTTGCAGTGCTCGTCTGGATCTATGGAGGAGCCTTCGTCGGCGGCTCGAGTTCCTTATATCCGCTTGACACACTGGCGACGAAAGGCCACGTGATCGTCGTAACGATGAACTATCGCCTCGGTGCTCTGGGCTTCATGGCACATCCAGCTTTCAATCGGGCGTCAGACGGAGGTTATGGCCTGGCGGATCAACGCGCAGCCCTGTCCTGGGTACAGCGTAATATCGCCGCGTTCGGCGGCAATCCACACAATGTAACCATCGCCGGCGAATCGGCCGGGGCCGCGTCGGTTTGCATGCAGATGCTGGCGCCCGGCGAAGCAAAACACCTGTTCGAGAAAGCTATTATCCAGAGCGCGGGCTGCGTACAGCACCTTCGGACGCTCGACCAAAGCGATCTGATCGGGTTGAAGGTCGCTAGGATTGTTGGCTGTACGGATCGAGCATCCAGCTTACGCTGTATGCGCGGCAAGAGCGTAAAAGCACTGGTGGACGCCGCTGCAGAGGTGGCGGGAAGCGACGTGATGACGTTCGCCCCCAGCGTTGGAACCAACGCCATACCTCTCCAAGGTGCCGAAGCGATGAGCAGTGGACGCTTCATAAAGGTTCCAATGATTAATGGCGGAGATCAGAACGAACTACGCCTCTACGTGGCATATGCGGCGATGGCTGGGAAGCACGTGACGGCCGCAAACTATGCAGCCAGCCTTCGGGCCGTCTACGGCGCAAATACACCCCTAGTTCTTGCCGAGTATCCGCTCGCTCATTTTTCCTCGGCGCCGTCGGCCTTGGGTAGCGTCATGTCCGATTTTACACCCGACAACGGTTTGAATAATTGCATCTATCTACAGACGGCTAAACTTGCGTCAAGATTCGTCCCGGTCTTTGAGTTCGAGTTCGCCGACGCGAACGCACCGCCGGTAACCGCGAATCCGGGCTTTGAGATGGGTGCGGTCCATTCTTCCGAACTCCCGTACTTGTTTCCGCATTTCTCGAATACGTCGAAGATAAACGGCCCGGCACTGACTCCTGGGGCAGAGGTCCTATCAGACGCGATGATCGACTATTGGACGGCATTTGCGCGGACGGGAATCCCCGAGGCCTCCGGTCAGATCGCCTGGACTCCGTACCGGAGCGCCGCTCGAATTCTGCGCTTGGATCAGGGCTCGATCCACTACTTTGATGCTGGCGCAGCGCACCGTTGCGCCTTCTGGAAAAAGCTCTATCCCAGTCTGCTCGCTAACTAGTCCGATCTACGCTTCACGGTTCAACCGGCAACGAAGGCTGCCGGAAATACGAATCCGGCACCGATGTTGGGAAGCTTAGGTCGCTCAAATCGTCTGAGACACGTTCGATCCTCGTCGAAAAGACTCCGCGCACCGAAGCCTGGGCTTCGATGTGAACGATAGTCCAGACACGCTCGGGCCCGACCGGAGCGAAGCGATACAGAACGAGGGCGCGCGTGTGTTTCTCGTCGTATGGCCGCTCGTAGGCGAGCTGCACGACTTCAAAGCTCGCTTCAGCGATCCAGAGCTCACGCAACGGGTAGCGATCGGGGTCGGTCTCCGGCCGCAGTGTAAGGTGGTAGCAGAGGCGCTCGTCAACACGCTCCTCGCCGGCGAGCTCGATGTCGTAGACGTGACCAGTCGCCGTCACCGTTGCAATGGTTTGCAGCGGGTCTGGCGCGAGGTTCGGCGGCGACGGCGTCGGCGACGATTCGTCGTTCGGAAGTGCTCGATAGAATCCAAGGGGCGTCTCGACGGGTCCGGAAATGTACCCACCTTGCATCAACACCTTCGGGGCATTTCCTTTCGTAGAGAATGCCTGGGCGAAGGTGCGCCCGTCGGTCATACGCACGGTGAACTCGACGATGTCTCCGGAGTCGCAACGCGCGGCAAGGAACGTACGATCGCACGAAACGTGAAACGATTCGTATGGTGGAACCACGCGCGCCTGCCAAACGCGCTGCGCTTGTCGGAAGATCTCTTCCGGCGAAAGCGCCGTCGTCGGCATGGTTAAGGGCATCCCGGTCGTTACGGCGATGGTGAAAGCGCCGCACCGCCGGAGCCGCGCATGTGGCCGCCAACAATCAGGACGTTCGTCATCATTTGCTTACGGCCAAAAGAAGCGCGGAAACGACCGCTCGTCGTCACCTGGCTCCCGTCGCTAACGTTCGGGTCACCAAAGGCGATGACCGTGATGCACGCGCTGTCACAAAGCTGATAGGTCGTCGCCGTCCCGCGGCGCGTCTGCAAGGCCGTGGGGTTCTTTACGGTCCCCGAGACGGTGATGCTCTGTCCGTCATAGTCGGCCGGATTGGCGGCGAGCGCAGAAGGTGCGACCTGACTCGTGTGACCGCAAGCGACGGTAGAGGCAACCGTGGCCAGAAACGCCGCGCGCCTCATCGCGTCGCGCAAGTATGCCAAGTGTGAAAGTGAAAGCATCGATCTCCTTCGGCGGTTAGTGAAGTCCCTTTCGAGAGCCACTCGTCAGGACTGCGATACGATCGTTAACGTCGTGGGATCGAGCTCGTAGTTGCCCGCTCCCACCAGATCGTTCGGGTAGGCGCAAATCACACTGTTGTCGGGCCCCCAGATGACTACGAGATTCGGCGGTCCGCATTCCGTCTGCGTAAGTCCGTAGTTCTGCAGAAGTTCTGCTCCGGGGCTGGTCGGTTCGATCTCATAAGACGGGTAAATGGCCTGGTCTTGATAATCGACGATCGATCCAAAAAGTAGTCCCGCGCCGAGTCCGCCAAATGCGAACGGGCCCCAGAATCCGCCGCCCCAATAGATCGGCGCCGGATACCAATGTATGCCACGATTCCATCCCCAACCTCGCCAACGGCGCGGATTGTAAATCACGCGACCATGAAACTGTCCGCGATATGGGCCGCCGGTAACGTTTCCGTTAACGGGCGAATGCATGTAGTTGGTAGGCGCGTGATTCGCGCTTCTTCCGTTTGAAATCGGCTGCGCGACCGGGCGCGGCGGCGTTATCAGTCGCACGTTGGCTTCGTTGGGGAAGCTGAAACCGTGTTGGTTCTGTGGCGGGGGCGCGACCGGAGCTGACGGCGCGGAGACGCGCCCGGTGCCGCCCGATGCATGCGCGCTCCCACCCGCCGAGACATGACCGCTCGCGTGGTTCTGCGCCAGCGCGGAAGCAGGCGCTCCGGCCATCAGCACGAGCGCAATCACGCTTCGCAAAGAGCCGCTCATGGCGCAACCTCGTCAATCGTGCCCTTTATCGTGACGTACGTTCCGCGAACCGTGCGCCACAAGGCGAGTATGGTTCGTGGGGCCAATTCCTCGGACGAGCGTGGCAAGTGCTGTGCCGTGTTCGATAGATTCAGGAAGACCGTCCCGTGTAAAATCGCGATCTGACGGGTCTTGCCATCTTGTATCAGCGCAACCGCATAGGGAAGGCAGCGCTGAATCGCTCCGATAAACGAACATGCGCCGTTACCGATCTTGAGTACGCCTTTTCTATCGGCGCTACGAAGCCAGAGCGTTTGCCCGGACAGTCGGATGTTGACGTCAATATACGTGTGGACCGAGCCGTCCGCTTGTTGAACGAGCGTCACACCCTTCGCACTTGCCGCCGACGTCGTCGCGATTGCAAGCGCCGCAATCAACGCATAGACCTGTGGGCGCATAGATCGCATCTTTAATCGCTCTCGCCCGCGTCGATGGCCGTTAAGCTAACCCGCGAGGCATTTAGCCATCTCCAGTGCCCGCTGAAGAGCGCAATCGAGATGATCAACAACACGAGGCTGACCACTAATCCCCGTACCGCGTTCAGACGCGCGCGCGCAATCATCGCGCCCCGAAACGCGTTGCGGCGCGGTTCTATTGAGCCAGGTGCGGAACCGGACCATGGCAGGCTCATGCGATGGTGCGAGCCTTCGAAACCCGGGCTCACCGTTCGGAATACGCCGTTGACGAAGGCGACGCTGGCCGCAACAAACAGGAGCACGGCGATCAAGCAAACGGTGTAGCCATAGATCGCTCGTACGGTATTATTAGAATGGTCCATTTTTTTCGCGCATGGCTTCCTCTCGCTGAGGGCCGTAGCATACCATTTCGTTAGCTCGGAAGTCCTGGAACTAAGCTGGGAGCTGACGCTTCAACATCGCATCCAACAGCTCGATCAGCGTCTGCCAATGGCGCTCGGCGGCAGCGGCGTCGTAGGTGGGCATATCACGCAATACCCAGCCGTGTTTGGCCTGGTAGGTTTCGATCTTGTGGTCGACGCCGGCGCTAGTAAGCGCTGCCTCCAGCCGCTCCTTCATCTCCTCGGGAAACGACTGGTCTTCGATCGCGCCTGCAACGTAGACTCGCGATGTGATTTTCGGCGCGAGCAGGTGCGGGCTATCCGGCGCATCGGTCGCGAGCCGGCCACCGTGATACGAGGCCGTTGCTAGGATTCGGTCCGGATAGGTGCCCGCCGCAGTCAGTGACATCATGCCCCCCAGGCAGTAGCCGGTCGTACCGATGCGACCCGGTTTCACGTCAGGCTGCGCCGCAAGGTAGTCCAAGAAGGCGTGTGTGTCCGACATGATATTGGCCGGAGTCGCGAGGGCAAAAAATCTCTCCATCAGGGTCTTGCGGCTGTCGGCGTCAGCGAACACGACGTGCGGGTCCATCGGGTCGTAGCGACCGGACCGGTAAAAGAGATCGGGTAGCAGCACGAAGTAACCGTAAGTTGCGAGCCGCTCGCCGATTTCAAGCATTGCAGGTCGGATGCCGACCCCATCCATGAAGACGAGAACGGCCGCCCAAGGACCGCTACCGGCCGGACGATATACGTAGCTCGGACAAGTCCCATCTTCGGTCTCGATCTCGACCTTGCTCATCGAGATCACTCTTTGTCGGGAATTCGGGGGTCGAGCGGCTGGCGCAGGAAAAACGCCGTATCTAGAGGCGCTTTAATCGGCACGAACTTGCGCGGCACCTGGTTGAAGTCGAGACAATCGCCGGCCGGTGAAGTCGCGCGCGCGTCCGCATCCGATAACTGCGCGAGCCCGAAGGTGTCTTCGGCAAAACGCAGCACGCTCGCCGTTTCGTACTGAACGTGCGAAACGTAGTCTTTCTTCGCGTACGGCGAAATTACGATCAGTCCAACGCGGAAGCCCAAGCCGTCGTACCCTCTGTGCGGTGGAGGAACGGGATCGTAAAACCCGCCCCAATCATCCCACTGGACGAAGATGACCGTCGAATCCCAAAACTTGCTTTGGCCTACTGAATTCACGATTGACGAGACCCATGAGGGCCCACCCCCTCCGCCGCAGTCCGGATGATCGGAGTTTGCACAAAGCGGCGTGATCCACGTAAAGGTCCCGAGGTTTCCGGCCTTAACGTCCGTCAGAAATTTCTTCTGCGGCGTAAGTACGTCCGTCTTCCAATCCGGCCCATAGAAGATATGCCGGACGGCTTGATAGCCCGACCAAAGGCCGCCAAGCGGCACGCGGTAGCGGCTCGTGTAGAACCGCCACGGTAAGCCGGCCTTATCGAGCTCGTCGCCCAGCGTTTCGTAGTTGAAGCACGGCCGCTGCACGCCTCCGTACCCTCGGCCTTGCTTGATTATCTCTACCTCGTCCGTCTTGCCGCCGCCGCACCCCCAATAGGAAAAGGGTACGTCGACGCTCGATTGCGCCTGAGCCGCGATAATGTACTGGTGCGCGACAAAACTCTCGTCGATCTGCGATGCAAACATGCGATCTGCCAACACGAACTCGTGCGCCATATCCCAATAGGGCTTACTTTCCGAGTGCGGAACGTACGAGTACTGGCCGCCGGGTGAGCCGTAGACCTGTTCGTTGTTGAAGCCGTTCATCCGGCAGTGCGTGCCCGGAATCTCACCGGTTCCGTTGCAGTCCTCGAACATCGCATGCGCCGAGTGATCCATATCGTACGTCGTCTTCAGCGACATGGGCTGCAGCGTAATTTTTTGCCCGGAGGAGTCTTTCCCGGTCGGCGTGGTGCGCGCTCCGGGATAGCCCTCAAACATGTCGTTGAAGCTTCGGTTCTCCTGAATGACGTACACGATGTGGCGGATTTTCCCCGTGCCGCTTTGGTTGAGGGATTGCAAGAACGCATTGTCCGCAGCGTTGGGCACCGCCGCCGGGTTCGACGACGCCGAGCACGACGAAATCGTAAGCACGACGACGAGGGATGCCGCCAGCTCGGAGAGTCGCTTTCCCATTTGAAGCCAATGCCATGCCCCTGCGAACCTTCCTTCCGCTGCGCGGTTAAGGCCAATCGCCCGCCCGCTGCGATAAAACCAGCAGGCAATATGGAGGTAGGCCCGAGAAGACACGCCGGTCCGACTCACACTAAGGGAGCGATTGTGATTCGATCTTTGAAACGGCTGCGTCGACCGCAATTACCAACGTCGCGGCTGACTCCCTGGGAAGCAGCGCTTGCGTCGGCTTCCTCGTACTGCCGCTCTCAGATCAACTTTATTAAGGAGCACATGTGAAACTTCTGAAATTTGCCACACCGCTCGTCGCGGTGCTGGCGATCGCCGCCTGTAGTTCAGGCGGATCTTCGAACGTACCGACGAGTGCCGGAACCTCCCTAACGGGTCGGTCGGCATTCACCCGTGTCCCGCAGTGGCAGGCGCAGCATCTCGCGCATGCCGCGTGCCCACAAGTCGTCGGCAAGCCGACGTGCCTGGCGCTTATCTCTAATAAGAACGGAATTTCCCCGCTCTCGGGCTGCAATCCGTCGTCAACGTGCGGCTGGACCGCGACCCAACTCGAGAAGGCCTACAACCTTACCGGTTCGCTCGGAAAAGGTTCGGGACAGATCGTCGCCGTCATCGAGGCCGGCGATGACCCGGACGCCGCGACAACGTTCGCAACGTACCGCACCCAGTATGGGCTCGGAACGGGCACGATGCTGAAGTACAACCAGAACGGACAAGAGTCTAACTATCCTCCCAGTTGTGAGGATTACGGTTGGTGCGTGGAGACCGACCTCGACATCGAGATGGTCGCGGCCGCGTGTCCGAAGTGCACCGTGTATCTCATGGAAGCCGGGAGCAGCATCAGCGACTTCGAGGCCGCCGAAAAGGAAGCCGTCACGCTAGGCGCGACGATTCTCAGCAACAGCTGGATCTGCTACGGCAACGGCGACTGCGGCGACTCGAACTTCTCAAGCTACTTTGATAAGCCGGGCATCGCGTATCTTGCCGCAACCGGCGACGACGCGTATGACGAAATCGGCGCCCCGTCGGTACTCGCCAGCGTCATCGCAGTTGGCGGCACTCAGCTTGCCGTAAGCGGCTCAAAGTACTCCGAAACGATCTGGAATGACGCAGGCGCAGGTTGCGCCGACGCCGCAGAGGTCGGAACCGCCATTCCGAAGCCCTCCTGGCAGAAGGATCCCGATTGTACCAGCCGCACCGATGGCGACGTCTCGTCGGAGGCCGGCTGCTCGCCTGCGGTTGCCGAATACAGCGATCTCTACGGCGGTTGGTTCGGCGTGTGCGGCACCAGCGTAGCCTCACCGTTCACCGCCGCCGTCATTGGACTCGCAGGAAATGCCACTAAACTGCACGCCGGCGAGAGCTTCTGGAAGCTCAAGAAGAAGGCGCGCAAGAAAGACCTTCATGACATCACGTCGGGCTTCGACGGCTCCTGCGGCGGCGAATATCTCTGCACCGCTGGAACCAAACAGTTCAAGACCTACTCCGGTCCTGGCGGCTGGGGTACCCCCAACGGCATTAAAGCGTACTAAAGACCCGTACGAAGCCGAATCCATGGAAGGCGGGCGCAAACGCGCCCGCCTTTTATAATTCGGCGATCATTGCTCGTCGGGAATTCGGAGGTCGAGCGCCTGATGCAAGAAAAACGCCGCATCTTGAGGGGCCTCGATCGGCACGAACTTCCGCGGCGTCTGATTGAAGTCCAGACAATCGCCGGCCGGCGAGGTAGCACGCGTATCGGCCTCCGATAGCTGCTCGAGCCCAAAGAGATCTTCCGCAAACCGCAGCACGCTCGCCGTCTCATACGCAACGTGCGAGACGTAGTTCTTCCTCGCGTACGGCGAGATGACGATCAGCGGAACGCGGAACCCTAAACCGTCGTACCCTTTGTGCGGCGGAGGAACGGGGTCGTAAAAGCCGCCCCAATCGTCCCACTGGACGAAGATGACGGTCGAATCCCAAAATTTACTCCGGCCCACGGCGTTCACGATTGATGCGACCCACGACGGCCCGCCGGCGCCGCCGCAGAGCGGGTGATCGGAGTTCTCGCAAAGCGGCGTGATCCACGTAAAGCTGGCGAGTTTTCCCGCGGACACGTCGCTGAGAAATCGGCGCTGCGGGGTAATCACGTCCTTTTTCCAGTCGGGCCCGTGAAAAATGTGTCTAACCGCTTGATATCCCGACCAAAGCCCGCTCGTCGGCACCCGGTATTGGCTCGTATAGAAGCGCCACTCCAAGCCGGCCTTGTCGAGTTCGTCCCCGAGCGTTTCGTAGTTGAAGCAGGGCCGCTGGAAAGCTCCGAATCTGCGCGTCTGCGTGATCGTCGCGACCTCGTCGGTCTTGCCGCCGCCGCACCCCCAAAAAAAGAGCGGCACGTCCACGCTCGATTGTGCCTGAGCGGCGATGATGTATTGATGGGCGACGAAGCTCTCGTCGAGCTGCGATGCAAACATCCGATCGGCCAAGACGAATTCGTGCGCCATGTCCCAGTACGGCTTGCTCTCTGCGTGGGGCACATAGGCATAGGGACTACCGTTCGGGTTTCCGTAGATTTTTTCGTTGTTGAAGCCGTTCATCCGGCACTTCGTGCCGGGAAGTTCGCCCGTTCCGTTACAAGCCAAGAACATACCGAATGCGGAGTGATCCATCTCGAACCTCGTTTGCAAAGAAATCGGCCTCAATGGGACCTTGCCACCGGAAGAATCTCTCCCGGTCGGCGTGGTATCGGCTCCGGGATATCCCTCAAACATGTCGTTGAAGCTGCGGTTCTCCTGAACGACATAGACGACGTGACGAATTTTTCCGGCACCGCTTCCGCCGAACGAGCCGGGAACGAAGGGGACGGGCGACGCCTTGGGTGACGAACAGGCCGAACACGCCGCGACAGCGACCCCAAAAACCGCAGCATCCAAAAGCCGCTTTCTCATATATATCAAGTGCCTCGCACCCGAAAAGCTTCCTTCCGGCGGCCCGGCTAGCAGGCGACGCATAGGTCGAATCGTGAAAGAGTACGTCCCCCAAACCAACTATGCCCGAAACAGAAGGAGTATCAGTGAACCGAACCTTTAAACTGCTCGTGCCGCTCGCAGCGGCACTGGCGATCGCCGCGTGTAGCGCGGGCGGCTCGCCGAGTATGCCCAGCAGCGCCGGCTCATCCCAGATGGGATCGGCGATCACTCAGATCCCTGAATGGCAAGCTAAGCACGAGGCGCGTGCCGTCTGCCCGCAAGTCGTGAACATGCCGGTCTGTCAGGTGCTACTCGCGCACACGGGCGTGAACCCGCTCTGCTCGCCCTCGTCAACCTGCGGCTGGACGGCGGCCCAACTTGAAAAGGCCTACAAGCTTACCAGCTCTTTAGGAAAAGGATCGGGACAGAAAGTCGCCCTGATCGAGGCCGGCGATGAGGCGAACGCCGCTACCGATCTCGCAGCCTACCGCACCGAGTTCAGCCTCGGGACGGCCAAGTTCTTTAAATACAACGAAACCGGACAACAGTCGAACTATCCCCCCAGCTGCCAGGACTACGGCTGGTGTGTAGAGACCGACCTCGACACCGAAATGGTCTCCGCGGCGTGCCCGAAGTGCACGATCTACCTCATGGAGGCCAAGGACGGTTCCACGATCAGCGACTTTGAAGCAGCCGAAACGGAAGCCGTAAAGCTCGGCGCGACCATCATCAGCAACAGCTGGAGCTGCCCCGAGAACTGGGATTGTGGCGATCCGAACTTCGAGAAATCCTTCGACGCGAAGGGCGTCGCGTATCTCGCTTCGACCGGCGACGGCGGTTATAACACAATCGGTGGACCGTCGGTGCTCACCACCGTCATCGGAGTCGGCGGCACTCAGCTCGCCCTAAGCGGCTCAAAGTACACCGAAACCATCTGGAATGGCGCGAGTGCCGGCTGCGCCGACTCGGCCGTCGTTGGCGAGAACGTTCCGAAGCCCTCGTGGCAGCACGATCCGGATTGCACCTCCCGTACCGACGGCGACATTTCATCGGAATCCGGCTGCTCGCCGGGCGTCGCCGAGTACATTAGTCAATACGGCGGCTGGACGGACGTCTGCGGCACGAGCGTCGCATCGCCGTTTACCGCGGGCATCATCGGGCTCGCAGGCAATGCCAGCAAACTGAACGCCGGCGAAACCTTCTGGAAACTCAAGAAGAAGGTGCTCAAGAAAGACCTCCACGACATCACGGTGGGCTTCGACGGCTCCTGCGGCGGCGAATATCTCTGCACCGCCGGCGCCAAGGGCTCACTGGGCTACAAGACCTACTCCGGCCCGGGCGGCTGGGGTACCCCGAACGGCATTAAAGCGTACTAAAGACCCGTACGAAGCCGATTCCATGGAAGGCGGGCGCGTTTGCGCCCGCCTTCTGTAAATTTGGCGGGTCGCCGCGCGGGGCTGCCGAACCGATTTTCAAGCCCGGTTTGGGCGGACTTTGGCTACTTCACCTGTTAGGAGGCACATGCGACCATCATCACGCGTGATTGCGTCAACGTTGGGGCTCACGCTAACCCTCACTGCATGCGGAGGACAAAACTCCTCGCTTCCGTCGATGCTTTCGAGCACCAATGGCGGACCGATGGAATCCTCCGTGCGGACGGCGACGCCAGGGAAGCCGTTGATTTCCATTCCGAAGCTATACGGAGATTTGGCATATACCGATGCGGGAAGGCGAGCCGCCACCGCGCCGGTCAGAATCTCTTTGACGCTCCGCTACAATCATCAAGCCGAACTCGACCGAGTCGTTGCAACGATCAGCGATCCGCACTCGAGCGCTCATCGTCAGTTCTTAACGGCGAAACAGTTCGACGATCGCTTCGCGCCGACAGAGGCTCAGGAAAAGCAGGTCGTTCGCGAGTTGGAGCGCGCCGGCTTCACGATTGAAAAACGTTATCCCAATCGAACGATCGTGGACGCCACGGCTCGTACTTCAACCGTCGAAACCTTCTTCTCCACGCAGATCCATACCGTACGTCAAGGAAAGCACGGCGATCGTTACACGAACGTCACGTCCGCGACCGTGCCTTCGTCAATTGCCAAACTCGTACGCGACGTCTCGCTCAATAATCTCGTCGTGGTTCGGACCGTAACCGACCAGAGCGGCGTCGAAGGACAACGAAGCGCCCCGCAGTTCCAAACCGACGGGCAGGGACGCGCGATGCTTCCGCTTGGAAGAATCGCGCCTCAGGACTCTACCGGTAAGCTGGTCAACGGGAATTTTGCCAGCGGTTCGCTCAGCCCCGGCTGGATAAACGAAAGCACCACTCGGGGCAACTACGTGCAAGTCACGACGGCGCAGTCCTATCAAAGCACGTATTCGGCCTTCATGGGTACGTTGTCGCCGCCCGAGATCAACGGGTGGGCTTCGATCGCTCAAGAAGTTACCGTCCCCTCCGGCGGCGTTCTTAGTTTCTGGGTCTATCAAGGCTCGAACGAAGGCCAGCTGGGGTATGGAACCACGTACGCGTGGCAAGCGGGTTATCTGCTCAACTCGCGCGGATCGATTCTCAACACCTTCTATAAGACCGTGAATAATACCAACGGTTGGGTGAACTATCAAGTCAATCTCAGCGCATACGCCGGACAAAAAGATTATATCTATTTCGGTTCTTACGGTGACGGCTATTCGCAAACGTACGTTTATCAGTACGTCGACGACGTTGCTTGGCTAGGCGCGACGCCTTCGCCGTCGCCGACACCGACGGCAGCACCGACGGCAGCGCCGACAGCCACACCGACGGCAAAGCCGACGCCCACGCCGACGGCCGGCCCCACGGCTACGCCCACCGCGAAGCCGACCGCAACGCCAACGGCTTCACCAACTCCGGGCAGCGGATGCAACAATGCGTCGCCGGATAATGGGCCGCTCACCAACTCCTCCGGAACCCTCGCAACCGGCGTCGCTAAACCGTTCGATTTCCCGGTTCAACACGGTTGCAACGGCGCAGGCTATACGGCGGCCATCGCCATCGACGATCCGGTAAACACGAGTTACCTCGCAACGTATCTGTCGGCTGCGGGCGTCACGCAAACGGGTACGGTGACGAACGAAGCCGTCGACGGCGGCGGCAGCGGTGACGATGCTGAGACGGATCTGGACGTGCAGACGATCTCCGGATTAGCGCCGGGCGCGAACATCACCGTCTACGACATGGGTTCGCTCGGCGATCAGCAGATCGAGGACACGTACAATCAGGTGCTGACCGACGGAAAGGCGACGGCCGTGAACTCGTCGTTCGGCGGCTGCGAATCGAGTGACGTACCGTTTGCCGATTCCACCAACTCGATTGCAGAACAAGGAGCCGCCGAAGGCGTGGAGTTTTCCGCTTCGAGCGGCGACACGGGAAGCAATGAGTGCAACGGCAGCAAGGGCGTCAGCGCACCGGCCGGCGGCCCATACTTCTCGTCGATCGGCGGGATCGACTTCACCGACACCAGTGGCGGCGTTCTCGAAACCGTCACGATGGGCAGCGTCGACGGTGACTCGGGCGGCGGCGGCGTCTCGACGGTCTTCGCGCTTCCGAGCTATCAAAGCGGCATCACCGGGATGATAACGTCGGGTCGCAACCAGCCCGACATCTCGCTGCCGTTCTTCCCCGTAGCAGTCTACACGGGCGGCAGTTGGGGCGAGTACCTAGGAACGTCGTGGTCTTCGCCGGCTTCGGTTGCAATGGTCATCGAAGCCAACCAACTCCACTCCACGAAGCTGGGCTGGATCGATCCGACGATCTATAGCCTGTTCGGCTCGACCGGTTATAGCGATTACTACACGCCGTGCACGTCCGGCAGCAACGGTGCGTATTCGTGCAGCGCCACGCAGTATAACCAAGCCGCGGGAATCGGAGCTCCAAAGGCCTGGGCCTTGGCCAACGCTCTCTAGAGCTCTGCGACGGTCACGATCGGAAGCGGGGTGTGCTGATGCACACCCCGCTCGTTCGACCTCGCACGCGGCATTTAAATCATATTGAGGTTTTTGCTAGATGAGTTGTTCACATTGCGCCGGGGATCTTTTTGGAATCGGCGTATCGGCCGGCTCCAATGCCGTCGCCGGCGTTGCAACCTCGGGGCTCGCGGCTGGGAAAGCCGCGGCTCACGAGCCGGCTGCCGTGTTCTTCGGCGGCACCGTGATCACGATGGACGACGGCAATCCGGCGGCGGACGCCATCGCGATCGCCGGCGGCAAGATCGTAGCAGTCGGCGCCGGGGATGAGGTGCTGGCGCGGGCCGGCGCCGGCGCCGACGCGCAGCGCGTGAATCTCGCCGGCCGGACGCTGATGCCAGGATTGATCGATCCGCATCAACATCCGCTTCCCGGCGGCCTGATGCTGGCGAACACGATGTCCGTAAGCTACGACATTTATAAGACGAAGGCCGAAGTACTCGACGCCTTACGCAAAAAAGCGTCGCAGACCCCCGGCGGCCAATGGATCTACGCATCGTATTTCGACAACGTCCTGCACGGCGGCTATCTCACCATGGCCGAACTCGACGGGGTCACGACGGCACATCCGATGTTCGTGTACTACGTCAGCATGCATTCGGCGACGGGAAACAGGGCAGCCTTCGAGGCCTCCGGCATCGGCCCGTCGACGCGAGAACTTCCCGGCGGCGGTTACTTCGGTGTCGATGCGAACGGCGAGCAGGACGGCATGATCCAGGAGATGCCGGCACTCATGAAGTTCCTCGGCGGCTTTCCCAAGCTGACGCCCGCAGTGATCGCGGAATCGACGATGAGGTTCTTGTACGGCTCCGCGGCGCTGGGCATCACAATGGTTCACGAAGCCGGCGCGTTCGCGCAGACGCCCGAAGTGTTCGAAGGCTACAAGGCGATCGCGGCAGGCTCGCCGGTTCGCTACAGCGTCAGCCCGATGATTGACTACTTGGATCAAGCGATGCAGTTCTTAGCGCCGTACGGCCGGCCCGGCGCGTCGGCGCTCGAAATCCCGGGCGGCTTGCTCTCCTTCTATGCCGTGAAGATCGTCGCCGATGGTTCGCCCCAGCAAGAGAGCGCCTTTCAAACTCAGCCATATCTCAATTCGGCCGGCCGGGGTGAGGCCAACTACACGGCCGACAAACTCAACGAGCTGGTAATGAAAGTTTGGAATGCGGGCTGGCCGGTCTCGATCCACTGCAACGGCGACGCGTCGCTGGAAATGGCGCTCGACGCGATCGAGTCGGCGTACGGCTCGAGTTCTGCGCCGCCGACCGGAATCAATCGTATCGAGCACTGCCCTCAAGCACGCCCCGAACAGATCGCGCGAATGAAGAAGCTGGGCGTGCAGCCGAGCCACCTGATGAACAACCTCTACTATTACGGCGCGGCCTACCGCGACGCAATCTTCGGAGCGCAGCGCGCCGCGGACATTTATCCGGCCGGCGACTTCTTAGCGAGCGGCATACCTTTTTCGATTCATAGCGATTGCCCGTGCTCCCCGGTTGCGCCGCTCCGTGAGATCGGCACCGCGGTTGCGAGGGTTTGCTCGATCGATGGCTCCGTCGTCGGTTCCAAGCAACGCGTGCCGATCGAGGCGGCACTCAAAGCGATGACGGTCGTTGCGGCGGCGCACTGTGGCCTGGGCGACAAACTCGGTTCGCTCGAAACGGGAAAATACGCCGACCTCACGATCCTCGAAGAGGACCCGCGCACCGTCGACCCGGCCAACCTCGGAGACATCAAAATCTCGCAAACGTGGGTGAACGGACGAAAGATCGAGATCCCCAGTTCCTAGAAAGAGGAGCGCGTGACGGCACAGGTTCAGTTTCAGTTACCGATCTTCTTCGACATCGGCGCGACGTTCATTTGGGCGATCACCGGGGCGGCCATGGGCGTACGCCGCGGGTACGACTACACCGGAATTTTCGTGATGGCGTTCGTCTCTGCGCTCGGCGGAGGCCTGTTGCGCGACGGCATCTTCCTGCAGCATGGGCCGCCGGTCGCGGTTCGCGGCCCGATGTATCTCATCACGGTATTAGTGGGCGCGATAGCCGGGGGCGCAATCGGCGTCTGGGCCGGCGGCCGAAAGCCGACGCTTCTTTGGCGAACTCTCTCGAACAGCGTCGACGCGCTAGGCCTAGGTGCCTACGCATGCGTGGGCGCTCAAATGTCGCTTGAGATGGGGTTGGGTGCTCCGTCGGCCGTCTTCATCGGGGTCGTCAACGGCTGTGGAGGCGGCCTCCTTCGCGACGTTTTGACCAACGCGATTTGGATGTTGCCGGGCCAGCTGCTTGCGATCGCGGCACTGATCGGCACCATCGTTTTCGTTGGCCTCGAGGATCTGACGAGCCTGGGTCCCACGAACTCTGCTTGGATCGCCATCGCGTTGACGTTCGTGATTCGCATGTTAGCGGTCCGCTACAACTGGCGGACGCGGGCGCTTCGCCCTCCGTTGACGTAAGCCTGGGCCTCATACTTTCTTAACGGTTTGGGGCTAGAGTCGCAAACGTCCACCGGCCACCTCAGAATAGTGGCGCAATCGGTTCACCATCGTTAAGGAGTAACATGAAGTCTGCCAAATGGTCAGTTCGATCCCTTGCAGCGGTCGCCGTTGCCGGCATGCTCGCCGGATGCGCCGGCGGCGCATCTATGCCGGCGGCATCGACGAATGCCCTGTCCTCCATGGCATCGCGCGCGCCGTCGTCGAGCGCTTCGATTCAGCCCGCTAAATGCAAATCCGATCACGGAGTATCGGTGAGTCCCTGCTCCATCAACCTGTCGCTCTCCAATCCCGACGAAAACGTAACGACGAAGGGCCCGAAGGGGGGCACCTTCAGCTTCAACGACAAGGCCTGCGTGAAGGACGGGATCGCAACGATTACCGGCTCGGGCAACACCTTCAATGCGGATTGGGGTTCAAAATCGGGATCCTGCACCGCGGTCTTCACCGATAAGAACTCCAAGGGTGGGAAAATCGGCACGGCCAAACTCAGTATCACCAATAAAGCCTAGCGGGCGGCGTACACGAACGGAACGTGGTCGGGCGTCATGATTCGTGCGATATCGCGGACCATGACGCTCGCTACGCCCTCGACGGGTTCGGGGGCCTGATAGTCTATCCACGCAAGGATCGTGATGCCCGTCGCCGGCGAGTAGTAGTCCGCAGTGTTGTAACCGGGAAGCGCGCCGGTGTAGCCGTACCAGCCTGCACTGCAGGTGATGCCCAGACCAAACGACGTGTTGCCTAAGAACGGTATGCACGCGATGAGATCGCGGTAGGTTTTCGCTCCGCCGGCCTTCCCGGTGGCGTACAACTTGACCCAACGCCGAATGTCGTTCATATTGGAGATCATCGCGCCGGCCGATCCCATGAACTCAACGGGAATCGTGTTGCTGACATCCACCCAGTCGCGTTGTTTATCGAGTTCGTAGCCGCGCGCCCAAGGGTTGGGCATCTCCTGCGTCTGCGGATAGATCGTCTGCGTTAATCCGAACGGCCCGAGCAGCCGCTTTCGGATCTGATCTCCCACGCTATCTTTGGTTATCTCCTCGATGATGAGTCCGAGAAGCAAGTAGTTGGTATTACTGTACCGGTAGCCTTTGCCGGGCGCGAAGTAAGGCTTCTGCCGCACCGCCCATGCGACCAGCATGCGCGGGTCGAAAGTTTTCGGGACTTTCATATCCAACCGCCCGAACTGCGGCGTGGCGTAGGCCTCGGGAAGACCGCTCCGCATATCGCAGACCTCCCGCACGGTGATATTCTTGGCGTTGGGTATGTTGACGCCCAACGAGAAGCGGCTCAGCGGGTCGTCGAGGCCGAGCTTTTTTTCGGCTACCAATTGGAGCAGAACGCTGATCACAAACGTCTTCGTATTGCTGCCGATTCGGAAATGATCGGCCGGCGTAAGAAGCACTTTCTTTTCAAGATCGGCGTAGCCAAACGCGCGTACGAAACTGCCTCCTTTGCCGTCCCAGACGCCTATAAGAGTCGCCGGTATGGGCGTGCGTCCCCCGAAACGCCGGCGATCCTTTTCGATGGCTGCGACGATTGCGGATTGCACGGACCGGCTCGCCGCCGAGCGTCCCTCCTCTGCGGAACCGCCGATTGGGCTCGGGAGAACGACGCCGAGAATTAGCGCCGCAAGCAGCGCGCGGAATACCATGCTTCGGCTATTCGACGACCGTGGAGGCGAGCGCCTGGAGTCGCGCGAACCGCGATGGGGGCCGCGCCATAGACATGAATGAGAGCAGTCGCCTCGCCGCACTTGGCTACCGTCAGGAACTTTCGAGAGTTCTTTCACTTTTCGATAATTTCGCGGTAGCTTTCAGTTACTTAAGCCCGATGGTTGGCGTGTACTCGCTCTATACGCTGGGTCTCGGCACGGGCGGCCCGCGTTACATCTGGACGATTCCAATCGTTGTCGGCCTGATGATGCCGGTCGCGCTGGTTTTTGGCGAGCTCGCCAGCGAGTATCCCCTCTCGGGTGCGCTCTACCAATACGGCAAGTACAACGTAGGACCGCGCTATGGATGGTTCGTGGGCTGGATCTACGGTTTCGCGCTTCTTGCGACGGTAGCCTCGGTCGACTCCGGCGCCGTCGGCTACGTCACGTCGCTGTCGAATATCTGGTTTCGGACGCATCTCGATCCCGCTAGTCACGTGACGATCTTCGTTATCACTGGCACGATCATCGCGCTGTCCGCGACCGCCAACTCCGTCGGAGCCAAAATCATGGCGCGCGTTGCGCGCTTTGGCGTTTACGTCGAGACCATTGGCACGTTTGGCGTCTTCGTCGCGCTCGCCATTTTTGGGTTTTCGCGGCACTGGAGCTTTATTTTCTCAACACAGAATGTCGAACACTTAAAGAGCAACCCACTGAATCTTAACTTCGGCGGCCATTGGTGGACCGGCGCGGCACTGGTCGCCGTTCTTGCCAACGTCTATATCTTTTTCGGCTTCGAATCCGCCGGCGACATCTCCGAAGAGACGCTCGACGCGGGACGCCAGGTTCCCAAGGCCATGCGCAACGCGCTCCTCTATGGCGGCATTGCGTCGTTCGTCTTAGTACTCGGCCTGCTGCTCGCGACGCCGGCGAGCGGCATCGGCAGCGCCGTCTCGGGCGGCGTCAGCAGCATTCTCGCCGTTCTGCCGAGTTGGCTCGCGGACTTCTTCTTGGTCATGATCGTCATTGCGTTCTTTAGTTGCGGGACGGCCGTTCAGGGCGCCGGCGCCCGCGTCGCCTTCGCACTGGCCCGCGACGGAGCGCTGCCTCTCAGCGAGAAGATACGCACGATTTCACGACGCCATCACACTCCGGTCAACGCGATCTTGGTCGGAACGGTCGTTCCATTCCTTTTCTTACTGCTCGTGTTGATAAACCCAAGTAAGCCGGTTCGTATCTTCTGGTTCGACTATCCGGCCAACGTCAATGCGCTCTACGCGTTGGTCTCGTTCGCCACTTCGGGTATCTACCTCGCCTTCTTTCTCACGGTGTTCGGCGCGCTCATTGCACGCCGCCGCGGATGGCGGCCAAGCGGAGTCTTCACGCTGGGACCCTGGGGTCTGCCGATCACAATTGCGGGCGCTCTTTACTTGTTGCTCATGCTGACGAACATCGTCTGGCCAAGCTCGCTTTCTAGCGGTCGCGCGATCTTCAACTACGGCTGGGTCACGCTGGGAGTGATGGTTATCATTGTGTCGGCCGGCGCGATCTTCGAGGCGATCGCACGCCCCGGCCCCACGTAGCCGGCAATCGGCTAGGAGGCGCTGTTTTGCCGGACCGCCGAGCGGGAAGGTTGAGGTTACGACACTTCAGAGTTCACCCCAGATAGCGAGGCAAGGGACATGTTTCAGGAAAAAAAAACCGTACACCCGTACGAGCTAAGCGCGCGGACGGCAAAATCATTGCTTAGGCGCCTCTCTCGCGAGTTTTCGTCGCTGATCGCCGACGAGGTTGACCTCGCGAAGCTGGAGATAATTCATCGCGCAGGTATTGCCGCAATCGGACTTCGTGGTCTCGCGATTTCTATGACTTGCGGATTGCTCGCCTTGGCTTGTGTATCCGTCGCAGCAATCGTCGGTCTGGCGACCGTTACGTTCGTTTGGGTTGCGGCACTCATCGTTGCGGCGCTTTATGCGGTTGCGGCGTTCGTCTTCGGAGCGTCGGCGCGACGCGCCCTGGCGCGCGCCACGGGACCGGCCGCCTCGAACCTCTGCGCTCTGGTAACCTCCGTCAAAGCGGATAGGCTGACTTTAAAGGAGCGCAAGTCTCGGGTCGAGTGGTCGCGCGATCAAGTCGAGCAAACGCTCGCTGCTCTCGAGCGAAAGACGGATTTAGTCGCCCCCATTCGCGACACGGCGCTCGGCTTAGGTTCGCTTGCGGTCACCTTGAGCTCCATCGTCCGGGCCGGCAATAACGAACCCTAATTAACCGTTCGGCTCATACTCGTTCATTGCTTTCGCCCTTGCAGGTGTGGTCGCCGGACCCCATGGAAGCCAGAGCGATCAGTTCAGGCCTAGCTGCTCATTGGAGAAAAACGTGAGGTGGTTCCAATCGAGTCTTGTTCGTGCTTGCTGCGCGGCTCTGATCGCCACGCTGGGCTTTACGTCGTGCACGGGCGGATCGAATAACGCAACGACGGGGTCGACGCTGCCGTCCTGGCTTTCGTCGGCCTCCGGCAGCGGCAGCTCCAACTATATTTCGCACGTCGTAGTGGTAATCCAGGAGAATCGGAGCTTCGACGATCTCTTTGCGACCTTCCCGGGTGCCGACGGAGCGACCGAGGGGAAAGAAAAGCTGCCATCGGGAGACCAGGACATTCCGCTTAAGGAGGTCGATCTTGTTTCGCCGTGCGACTGGGGTCACTCGTGGATGACCTACGTCAAGGACTGGGACAAGGGCAAGATGGACGAGTTCAATCTGGAAGGCGGCGGCGTGAAATGTCCCGGAAAGGCCGGCGCCGCAGTCTACCAATACGTCAACCCGTCGGAGATCGGGCCCTACTGGACGATCGCCAAGCAGTACGTTCTAGGGGACCACATGTTCCAGACGCAAGGCAGCGGCAGTTTTACCGCACACCAGGATCTGATCCGGGGCGGCACAACCATCAACGAGAGCCAGACCGAGAGCCTAGTCGATTTCCCTTCTCACCATCCCTGGGGGTGCGACTCGCCGCCGGGGACGGTGACGTCGCTGCTGATCTCGAACCCACCCAAACCACTAAAACGCGAGTACGACAAAGGGCCGTTTCCGTGTACGGACGACTTCCCGTCGTCGGGAAGTTCTTACGAAACGTTGCGCGATCTGCTCGACGCCAAGTCGGTTTCGTGGACGTACTACTCGCCGCCGGTAATCGGGGGAACCGGAGGGCTGTGGAACGCCTTCGATGCGATTTCGGCCGTTCGCGACGGTCCCGAATGGAAAACGAATATCCATAACACGACTGCGCTCTTCTCCGATATCTCCAGCGGCAATCTCGCCAACGTTTCGTGGGTTGTTCCCGACGACGTGAACTCCGATCATCCCGGCGGCGGGAAGGACCTCGGTCCGTCGTGGGTGGCCAGCATCGTCAATGCGATCGGCGAAAGCTCGTACTGGAACTCAACGGCGATTATCGTCGTGTGGGATGACTGGGGCGGCTTCTACGACAGCGTGTCGCCACCGTTTAAGGATCAATGGGGGGGTCTGGGCTTTCGCGTTCCAATGCTCGTCGTGTCGCCGTACGCGCGAGAAGGCACGAGCGGTCCTGGCTTCGTCGAGCACAAGCAATACGAGTTCGGCAGCGTATTGAAATTTATAGAAAATATCTGGGGGCTCGGGCAGCTGGGGACGACGGACACGCGCGCCGCGAGCATCATCGATTGCTTCGACTTCACGCAACAGCCGCGTCAATTCCAACAGATCGGCTCCTCGTATTCGCGCGCCTTCTTCGAGCACCAGAAGCCGTCGTACTTACCCGTCGATAGCGAATGACGCGAGGCCGGCGGTTGCACGCAGGGAGGATTTATGAGACAATCCTCCCCGTCTCAAGTCGGCATGAACCCTAGATTTTTAATCCCTTCCGTCGAGCGCCACACTCCGTTAATCGAGAGATTTGGTGCTCCTGAAAAGAGTACGTCCAATCGCTATTCGCAATAGAACCCGTCGGACCGGCCCTCGCGTACCCAAGCCGAGCGCTCCCCAAAATACCAAGGAAGCTCCGCTCGAGGTCTTCGGCAGCATCAAACAGGTTTTTCCAAGCACGACCTTTTCGGTCGAACTCGATAACGGCCACGTGATCCTGGCACACATCGCCGGACGCCTGCGCCGTCACCGTATCAAGATTCTCCCTGGAGACCGCGTGGAGATTGAAGTCTCGCCCTACGATTTAACGAAGGGCCGGATCGTTTACCGTTATCGCGCGGGAGAAGAGCGCCGGATTCCGCAGAGGTCCGGGCAGCTGCCCTAGTATCTCGACGAAAGCTTAAACCGGCCTAACGTGCAGATCTCGATAATCTGCTCGTTGCTCAGCCGTTGGAACGTCTTCGTGGCGTACTCGAATGGCTCGCCGGCATTGGTTGCGTCGTAGCGGGCTTGCGCACCGGGATTGAGTTGTGGACGCTGTTGTACCGTCTGCTTCTTGAAATTGACGCGATAGGCCAGCTCTTTTCCGAATAACACGACCTCGCCGCGCGCATTGGCATAGCCACCGAAGACCGGCTCGGAAAGCTCCGAGAGGTTGCGGCCGGTGCCATTGGCACTGATCGAGAGGACGGCGACGGGGGAAAGAGTGCTCGGCATGTCAGGTATTAGACAACCGAGGACTCAAAAAGGTTGCATCCTGCTCCCGGCTGGCGGAGCTCCTTCTTGAGACTAGCACTTGCGCGTCAGGTTGTAGCCCGGGCCCGACAGGTGTTTTCCGTCGGGCGAGAGTTTCAGCGTGTGATTACCGTAGTAGGTCAGGGTCACCGTCGAACCGTCGATGATCCAGTTGCCCGAGACGCCCTGGTTGTCGGTAAGGTCGCCGTTAAGCTGCATATTGAACGTTAGCTTCGGATCGTTGTCCGAAACCCAGTTGCCGATGAGATTGGTCGTGGCGCACCCCGTCGGAAGCGGCGTTGCAGTTGGCATCGCAGCCAATGGCGTTATCGGGCCTCCGTAAAATTTGTGTGCGATGTCCAGGCACAGCGCATACGCGCCGTACGGGTTCGCCGGCAGTTGAACGGCGCAAACAAACGTCACCACGTAGCCCTTGGCGAGCGGATAGCAGCGCACGGTTGCCCCGGATGAGGCGGCGCCGGTCGCAATGTTTTGCCCCATGGCGAACCACTCGCCGCTGCCCGGCGACGATTCGGTTGCGCCGGGCAAATAGGTTTCCAACGCGGCCTTCGCTTTTCCACTGCAATCACTTAGCGAACCGGTGTCACTGACGTGTCGAATTCCCGCCGAGAGATCGACGGCGGCGATTGCTGGGGTATGCGACAGCGATACGAGGACAAGCGCTGCGGCGAATAGGCAGAGGCCACGTTTAACGTTCAAAACTATCGCGCTCCTGCGTCAAACGCGGTCGCCAGTTTCGTGCAAAGCGCAGTGGCGCTATCCACGCTGGGGGGCACCTGAGCCGCACACGTAAAGGTTACGAGGTAGGCGCCCGCGAGCGGATAGCAGTCAATCGCGGCAGCGGCCGTCGAGCCGTTCGCCGAATCGGGCGCAGCGAATGCTTCCCATTCTCCGGTATCCCCGCCGAGCTCGACGGCGTTTTGCAACACGGAATTTAGCGCGCTCTTTGCGGCGTTATTGCAGGCGCTTACCGGCTGGCTCTGGACGACCTTGGCCGCGCCCACGTTCATGTCGAGCGCCGCAGGCGCACGCGTGGAGAGCGAGCCAAAGGCGACGACGAGGCCCCCGGCTAACAGCGCCACACGACGGCGAGAGATTCTCGTCACGGCAAACCTCCTCGAGCGAGGGCGTTAGACGGGGGAGACGAACGTTCCCTTCTCGCAGCGTACGGGCACGGACGCGGGCCCTTGAGGCGGACTGAGATTTGTGATGGGAACCTCAAGAAAGAAAATCGACGCCATTTACGAGCTGCGTACGGCAGCCGAAAACAAGGCACTGGCAGAAAAAGCGCTCGATGACGAACCGGGCGCCGAACGCCGCGACCAGTTGCTTCACGCCCAAATAAAGCTTGAAGAGAAAACGATTGAAGCGATTGAAGTCTGCCACGAATGCGGCCGGCCCCATTCGTCCGATGAGGCTCACGAGAAGCGTACGCCTTAGTGCCGCGAACCGGGCGGCAGGTTTTTGAAGAGCCGCAGCCCGGTGCCTCCGTCCATAAACTCGATTCCGTCAACGACCTCGTGCATGATGAAAAGGCCGTATCCGCGAGGCGCTCCTTGCGGCGGAGCGTTGACGCACTGCGGCGGAGTGAAGCCCCGCCCCTGGTGCCGTATTTCGGCGACGAGCCGCGTGCCATCCAACCAGCACTCCACCGATAGCGTCGGGCCGCCGCCGTGCTCGACGCAGTTAGCCAGCGCCTCACCGGCTCCAAGCTCGAAGCCGATCAGATCGTCACCGGAGAGCCAGCTCGCCGCAAACTCGGCGACCAGTGCGCGCGCCTGCCTCGCTCCGGCCGCCGAGCACGGAAAACACCGGCTGAACTTTGGTTCGGGGCTCATGGGTAGGCCTCAGTGCGGCGGTTGAATTCCTGGTCCCTGGCGAAGTGGCGCAGCCCCGATGCCCGCCGCCGAGCGTAGGGTTTGGACGTCGGTGACGAGCGCTGCTCCCAACGCGTCTTTCGGCGGGCAAGAAAGATCCGGTGAGACCCACTGTTGCCACGTGATGCGCAGCGTCGACCCGAACGACGCACTCTTCACGCACGGCGCGGTCGTTGCGTTGCCCTTCCGCGCGGCCGCGAGATCTGCGAAAAAGCGCTGGACCGTGGTTTGCGGAACCGTAAATGGTTTCGGGCTCGACGATCCACTTGAAACGGAGGCAGAACCATCCGACCGTACCTCGATTCGATATCCCAGCGTATTGGTCGAGCCGGAATCGACGACGACGGCGCTATCGGGCGGCGCGGCACCTATGAGAAAGACGGCGGCGTAGGCCGTGAGAATTAATGGCATTACTCGATCGACTGCTCGCTTCACGAGAACCTCCAACCATCTGGTTGACGAGAACGCGGTTACGTTGCTTTCGCGCGGCGCACTGCGATGCCTCGTGCGCACGCCACTTGGTAAGGATTTGGCGATCGCAAGCAACGGTGCGGCGATCGTCGAGAGCGCCTTCGTCGCACGCCGGCGTGTCACCAAGAGCAAACCGGGCGACGCTCTGCTCGTTGAAGCGAGCGCACAAGTCCGAGCATATTTCGCGCGCCGCCTGCGCCATTTCGATTTGCCCCTCTTTCTCGAAGGGACGCCGCTTCAGATGGCAGCCTGGCGTGCAGTCGCATCGCTTTGCTTCGGCGAGTTCATTTCGTATGCCGACGTTGCGCGCGCGATCGGCCGTCCCGGGGCGCATCGCGGCGTTGCCGCCGCCATGGGCGCAACCCCGCTCGCGCTTTTCATTCCGGCTCACCGCGTGATCGGCGCGGACGGACGAATCAAGGGAGCGGACCCGAAATCGGTGCGCGCCCGCCTCGCCGCTTTCGAGCGCGCTCACCCCCCATAGTGCGCGTTCTCGAGCGTCTCTTCTAAGAACGCTGCTTGATAGGCGAGGATATCTCGGACGAACGGAAACTGCGGATGGCGACGGTTCGCCGTCGTCCGATAACGATCGCCGTCGCGTCGCAATATCTTCCAGCTCACCATCAACGGTAGCGCGGCCCTAACCCTGCGCGCAGCGTGGCGCCGCAGCTCCGGATCGACGAAAATCCGTGGCGGCAGACTCGCGATGCGCTCTTCGACTGCAGCGCAAGCTTCGTCCACGGTGAAAGCTTCGTCGCGATCGTGCAGCCACGTACCGAGGAGCTGACTTGTCACGACCGGCCGAATTGCTGCCAATGTAGGAAGCATCGGCGCGCCGTTGAGGGGGACCACGCGGTACAGCATCGAGAGACGCCGCGAAACGAACGGGTCGTAGCTGACGCCTACTAGGTAGATCGTCGCAAGCGGCGCCAAACGATGCACCGCACCGCGCATGGGCCGGAGGCGCCCGTCGTACGAATAGTGTCCCTCGGGAGTGAGATAGAACGTGCCGCCGCGACGAACGACATCTTCCAGGAGCGCCAAATCTTTTTCGAGGTTGTCGCGGGTTTCGTCGAGGATTTCGCGCCGATAGGGTTCGCGCACCGTCGAGACTTTCACGACGGCGCGCGCGCGGTCAAAAAACTCGCTGCGCCAAAGATCGCCGCTCTTCGTTTCGGGAGGAAACCGGGAGGCCACGGAATCGTCGAAGATCTCGCCGATCAAGAGTGGGCCGTGCCGGCGGTGGACGGCCCACGCAAAAGCGGCCAGCGCCCGCGCCCCCAACTCGTTTTCGAGCGGTAGCAGCCCAAGGGTCATAAAGAGCGGTCCGGCGTTGACTGCGCGCAGGGCGAACCTCAGCCACGGGAGCCGGTCTGCAAAAAAGCCCGGCTCATACATACGGCGCGAGCTCGCGGTAAATATCGGATGCCGCCAAGAACCGCTCTCCACCGTCGTCGACGAGACGATCGCCGGCGATTCGAAATCGTGCTGATGGTTGGCGACGATCAGAGTTGGACCGCGCCGCCGGGGGAGTCTCCCCCAGCTGCGCACGCGATAGGCGAGGTGATCCCACACGTAGTTCGACGTAACGGCCGCGAATCGCAGCGGCCAACCCCATAGCGATGAAAGCGGCCGGCGCCCAACGCGCAACACCGAGAGCGCAGCGAGCGCAAAGCTAAAGCCGGAGAGCCCGAAGACCGCTTGGTAGCCGGCGCGAGTTCCGCCAAAGAGACCGATCAGCCAGCCTCCGACCAACGGCGCGGCGATGTTGGGCAGGCTCGTCGCGATTCCCCAAAGGCCAAGATCGCGCCCGACGTCGCGCATCTTCGGGATTGCGTCCATCGCAAGAGCCCAGCCGCTCGACATCACGCCGCCGAACCCGATGCCGAATAACAGTGCGAACGGTAGCATCCACGCCAGAACCGGCGCGAGCGCAAACCCAATCGTCGCGGCGGACATCAACGAAATCGCCACCGCGGTAACGATCTTGCGGGGAACGCGATCGGAGAGCAGACCGAGATAGAGGCTGGAGATGACGGCGCCCACGATGGTGCAGAACGCATACAGAGCCGTTCCGGCCGAAGGGTTGCCGATCTTTTGGACGTCGCGGAAGAAAAAGAGCACGAACGTTTGCAGCATCGTCAACCCAAAAAAGACCAGCACGCGGGCGACAAAGACGATGATGAAATCGTGCCAATCGCGAACGCGGGCGTGTTCCTCTCCATCGTACGTTCCTTCGCCGATTCCCAAGAGGGAAAGCCCTCCCACGGCCATGACGATGGCGGTGGCCATAAAACTCAGCGAAGGATCCGGCATCGAGCCCGCAATGGCGAAGCCGAGCACGCTGCCGACCAGCGTGCTGGCGCCGCGCACGCCCGATACGACACCCCAGTTCCGGCGCGGCACGGATTCGGGTAGCAGCACTTGGTAAGCGCTCAGCGCGACGTTCGCGCCGAGCGTCGCGATAATCAGCAGAATCGCGAACCATTCCAGCGTATGCACGTACGCGAGCGCGGCCAACGCGGCAATGTCGATCGCAACGCCGGCACCGACGAAGGCGCGGCGCGAACCGCCGCGGCGCCTTAGCACATCGGAGAACCAGCCGGCGAAGAGCGGCACGACCGCCGTCGCGAGCGCGACGGTGCTGGCGAGTACCGCGAGCACGAAGACGTGATTCTCCGGCGCCAGCCGGATCGTCGTGGCCGGTACTGCGATCGCCATTAACGCGGTGTCTTGAACGGTCAGCGGGATCCAGAGCGCGTTAAGCATGACCCAGCCGCCGATTTCGCGCAGATTGGTCCTCGTGATGCGGTTAATCAGGTATTCCTTAAGCGCTTTATTGTTTAACGGCGTCGATCAGTACGATTCCACGACCGCCAAAATCCTGCAGCTCACTGAGGGCGGCGACGGCCGCACCTACCGGCGTATCCGGATTGGTGACGTCGTCGAGCGTAAGGCCGGTCTGCCTCTTGATTTGCACATTGATAGGATCGCGAAAAATTTTCGGCGCGTATTTGAGCCGGCCGATTAACTGGAGCATCGACCCGGCTTTATCGTTGAGCACTTGGGGATCCACCACCATAACGACCACGCCGTGACGCTTGCCGGTTTCCACGTTCGAGAAGGCTTGAAAATCTAAGCCGAGCTGACGCGTGTGCGTGCGCACCGCGTCGATACCGTTTCCGGTTACCGCTACCGTGTAGCCCGCCGGCGGATGGGCGCTTAGATCTCCCAGCCAAGCTTCGAGGGCGGGCATGAACGCCTGGGTTCCGGCAACGACGTCGTGTCCGTCGTAGGTGCCGGCTCCTTGCGCGAAGACGGCATGATCGGCGAGTCCCGGCGCTGTCGTGATCGTGCGATGCCATTGGTGCGCCGAAAGTACGTTAGCACCGTCGAACAGCGGGAACGCAATCGGGTCGCCGGAAGGGGCCCCTGCCGAGCCATGAGTGCCGCCCGAGCATGCGGTCAGCACGGCCGCTAGCAGGGCGAAACACAAACGCTTCATCGAGGCAGACGATTCGAGGAGAAGCTCGCCGCCCCCCGTAAGCCCTGCAAGCGTGTCGCTATCATACGGATCCTATCTTAAAGTTGACGAGCTCCTCGCCTTACAGCGGCCGCTCTCGCGTCCCGCGCATCACGACGAGATGCTCTTCATCATCATCCATCAGGTATACGAGCTGTGGTTCAAACAGATCTTGCACGAGTTGGACGCCGCTATGCTCGCACTCGACCGCGACGACTTGCCTTCGGCAGCCAAGCAGTTTCGCCGCATTCACACGATTCAGCGACTGCTCGAACAGCAGATCGACATCTTGGAGACGATGGCGCCACAAGAGTTCAATCAGTTTCGAGACCATCTCCATCCGGCCAGCGGCTTTCAATCGGTGCAGTTCCGCGAGCTCGAGTTCGCTTGCGGCGTCCGCCGCACGGAAGTTCTCAAGTGGATTGACCTCGACGACGCGCAGCGCGCCCGCCTCGAACGCCGCGCCGAGTCGCCATCACTGTACGATCGCGTCAAAGCGCTGCTTGCGCGCCGCGGTTTCTCGGTCGCGACCTCAACGGAGCTGGTTGAAAGCTTCCGGCAAATCTATTCGAATGAAGCGGCGCATTACGATCTGTATCGCTTGCTCGAGGACCTGATCGAATTCGACGAGCGGTTCTTGCTCTGGCGCTGCCGTCACGTGCTCATGGTAGAGCGAATGATCGGCCAGCGGCCCGGAACCGGCGGCTCGCTGGGCGCCCAATATCTCCAGAGCACGTTACAGCACCGCTTTTTTCCCGAACTCTGGGAAGTGCGCACCCGTCTCGGCGAGGGGAGCTACGGATGAAGCAGTGGCGCGAGCAGTTTCCAATTCTCGCAGACTCCACCTATCTCGTCAGCCATTCGATGGGAGCGGCGCCGCTTGGGGCCAGAGAGTCGCTGAAAGCGTATTGGGACGAGTGGGCGAGCGACGGTCCGGAGGCTTGGGAGCGTTGGCTGCCCCGCATCGGGGAAATCGCCGACGGCATCGGCGCAATCATCGGTGCGCCGCCGGGCTCCGTCTTTCTCGGGCCAAACGTTTCGGTGCTGCAAGCCGCGATCGGAAGCTGTATCGACTTTAGCGGCGATCGCAACGAAGTCGTCTACGAGTCGTTGCAGTTCCCTTCGCTCACCTACGTTTGGCGCGAATGGGAGCGTTACGGGGCCTTCAATCGCATCGTCGACTCCGACGACGGCCGCACGATTCCAACGCAAAGAATCGTCGAAGCGATCACCGAAAAGACGGCGCTTGCCGTACTCTCGCATGCCTACTACGTGTCCGGCGCACTCGCCGACGTGCGCGCGATTCAGGAGCACTGCCGGCAGGTCGGCGCGCTGCTTTGCGTCGACGCCTACCAGACGACGGGGATCCTTCCATACGACGTAACGCAGTGGGATTTAGACATCGTAACGGGAGGATCGCATAAGTGGCTCTGCGGGGGACCGGGCTGTGGATGGATTTACGTCAAGCCCTCGTTAGCGCGGGAGCTGCGTCCGGCCGTTACCGGATGGATGGCGCACGAGCGTCCGTTCGCGTTTGAACCGTCGCCCATCGTCTACGCCGAATCGATGTACCGTTTCGGCCACGGAACGCCGACGATCCCGGGATACGTCGCCGCAGCCCCCGGCCACGACATTATTCGAGCGATCGGCGTACCGAAGATTCGCGAGCACAACATTCGCCTAACCGAGAGGATCATCGCGATGTCGCTCGAGCGAGGGCTTGTCGTCAAGACTCCGCTGGAGGCGGAGCGGCGCACCGGCTGGATCGGCATCGATTTCGAGGGCGCCGAAACGGCCTGCCGTCAGTTGATAGCGCAACGCGTCTTTGTGGACTATCGCCCGACCTGCGGCATTCGCCTCAGTCCGCACTTCTACACCGGCGACGACGAAATCGAGGCATTCTTCGTCGCCTTAGACGGACTGACTTGATCGGGTCGATGATCGTCGACCACACTAAGATTGGCGCCGCGATCCGGCGCCTTTCGCTTCCAGTTGCCCTGCAGATGCTGGGAGATCAACTGCTCGGGGTCGTCGACACGATCGCAATCGGCAGCTTGGGAATCGTTGCACTCGCGGGCGCGACCGCGGCGAACACGGTCTCGCTCGCGCTCACCTTCGCTGCGTTCGGCTTGGTCAGCGGCACCGGGATCATTGCGGCACAACGCATCGGCGCACAGGATGTCGAGGGATTCGGCCGGACGCTGCGCGCCGGCGCCATCGCGCCGGTTGCCCTCGGTGCATTCTGCCTTCTGCTTAGTCTGTTTGGCGCCGCCGCAGCCTTGCACGGAATGATCGGCGATTTGCCTAGCGCGCATGCAAGCGCAATCTATCTCATCTTGCGCTGCGCCGCCATTATGCCGATTGCGCTCTCGGCAACGCTGATCGTCGGAATCGGCGCAGCCGGAAATCAGCGCCTCGGCGTGCTCGTGCTGGTCGTGGTGAACCTCGTCCACATTCCGCTGTTGCTGATGCTTGGACTCGGCTGGTGGACGCATCATCCTTTCGGCATCGTCGGCGCCGGCGTCTCGTCGTTGCTCTCCGAAACGATCGCCGCAGCATTCGCCATTGCGTACGTCACGCGGTGCCCCCAATACCGGGTTTTCGAAGAGCTCGGGGTTTCGTGGCCGCTGGCGCTGCGCTGCGCTCGACTGGGCCTTCCCGAAGCGATCTTTCTGCTCGGCGCTCTCTCACCCGACATCTTTATCGTCGCAATGCTCGCGCCGCTGGGTGCGATCTTCGTTGCAGCCTTTCGCGCGCTCAACATCGTTTCCGACCTGACCTTCATCGTGCCAAGCCCACTACAAAGCGCGGTGCAGATCGTAATCGGCCAACGATTGGGTGCGCGCGATCCGCTTGGCGCACGCTGGTTTCTCGAGCGGGCGCAGCGTCTCTCGCTCGTCGCCACCACGCTGACCGGCGCGGTTATCGCGCTGGTGGCATGGCCGTTGGCCTACGTCTTCACGCTCGATGCCGCGGCGGCGACGCTCGCGGCGCTCCCGTTGGCGCTCCACATGGTCACGCTTCCCCTCAAAGGGTGGGCCATGATCTCCTTGGCGCCAATTCGCGCCTCCGGCGACACGCGCTTCTCGATGACCGTCGGCCTGGTCTGCGGCGCGCTCGTCATTCCCCTGTCGTGGATCGGCATCGAGCGGCTGCACCTTGGGCTCTATAGCGTTCCGATGGGCTGGATTGCGGCTTGGACGACGCGCGCGCTGCTCACGCAGTGGAAGCTGCACGACGGCGCATGGATGCGGCGCGCCCCGCTGGCGGCGTAGGCTTCCTAACGGCGGGTTTTCCGTAAGACTTGGTCCAAAGCGCGCTCTATGGCGTTCACCGAGGGATTCATCTCGGAGCTGGTCGGCCGCCGGGCGACCATCAACGACCTTCCGATCGGAAAGGTAACCGACTTTGTCGTTGGTAAGCCGGACGCCGTCTTTCCGCAGGTCGACGGCCTGATAATCAAGACCACGCAAGGCCTGCGCTTCGCCCCGATCGAGACCGTCGCCGACGTTGACCGCAATGGAACCGTCGCACTGACGATGGCCCCAAAAGAACCCGTGCCGCCAGAACAAGAGGAGCTCTATCTCGTCGCCGATTTGCTCGATAAGCAGATCGTCGACGTTGACGGCCGTAAGGTCGTGCGCATCAACGATATCGAGGTCGCCAACGCCAACGGGCGGCTGCGCGTGGTCGCCGCCGACGTGGGGATTGCCGGGCTGCTGCGCCGCCTGGGCCTGCGATCGTTTGGCAAGCGTTGGCTCTCGCGCATCGGCAACGTTCCGCGTTCGATGATCGCCTGGGATTCCGTCGCGCCGATCCGCGAAGTCAATCCGTCGCAAGTTCGCCTCTCGGTCAAAGAGAACCGGCTCGCGCGAATGCATCCCTCCGAGTTGGCCGAGATCATCGGCGAACTTTCCGCCCGCGAGGCCGCCGCCGTCGTCGGACAGCTCGATGACGAAACCGCCGCCGACGCGTTCGAACATCTCGACGCGGATACGCGCAAGAGCCTGATCGACGATATCGGCACGGAGCGCGCCGCCGACATCATCGAAGAGATGGATGCCGACGATGCAGCCGACTTTTTAGCCGAGCTTCCGGAAGAGCAGCAGTCGGAGCTGCTCGCCGAGATGAACGCGTACACGGCCGGCGAGCTGCGCGAATTGGTGAAGTATCCCGAAGACACCGCCGGCGGTATGATGACGACGGATTACGTTTGGATCTATCCGCACCGCACGACCGAAGCCACGATTCGTAAAATTCGCGAAATCGCACCGGTTTCGGAGTTCATCTACTACCTCTACGTACTCGACAAGAGCGACCACGTCTTGGGGGTGCTTTCTTTAAGGACGCTTCTGCTCGCATTGCCGACCGCGTTCATCGAACGCATTATGGATACGGATCTCGTGACGGTCGCTCCGGACACGCCCGCGGTAGACGTCGCGTTGACGATCGCGAAGTACGATCTCTTGGCGGTACCGGTCGTCGACGACGCCGGCAAGCTGTTGGGCATCGTCACGGTTGACGATGCCATCGACGCAATCATGCCCGACGATATAGCAAAGAAGCTACCGCACCTGCGGGCTCGCCATCATTTGCACGCCACCGCGCCGTGAGGCCGGAAGAGATCGTTGCCTTCGCCGAGGCGCTTGCGCGGATTACCGCGTCCGGAGGCGGCCCGAAGGCGCTGGCGGCGCATTTGGCGCAAGCGGCCGGCGGCGGCGTTCTGCTCGAAGACGCGCAGTGGCGTCACCTCGCCGCCGCTGGGTCGCAGCAGCTTCCGCCGAGCGCGCGAAGCGTCGTCGAATCGGGCGCCGCGGGAAAAGTGCTGCGCGTTAACTCGGGCGATCTTCACGTTGGCTGGCTCTCGCTCTACGGCACCAACTCAGAGCCCGAGGCCGAACTCATGCTGCGGCTCACCGCGGCGGCGATCGGCGTCGAGCTTGCGCGCGACGCCTTCGGCTCGAGAGCGAAGAAGGGAACGCTTTGGAGCTCGCTGCTATCGGAGAGTTTTTCCGACATCGCAGCGGCGCGCGAGGAGGCCGCCGCACACGGCATCGCCCTAGCCCAGCAGTATTGCATCGTCATCCTCGAATGCGATGCGCCCGGCGCCGCGCCGGCGGTAATGACCGAACTGCGGGCGCTTGCGGCCGATGCTTTTCGCCCGCTCGATGCGGAGCTTGGATTTTTGGAGCGGCAGCAGTCGCTCTTCGTTTTCGTGCCGGCCGCCCGTGCCATCGATGCGGCCAACGCCAAAACCGCCGCCGGCCTTCTGCCGCGTGCAGCAGCGCGGCGAAAGACACCGCTGCGAATTTCCGGAGGCGTCGGCACCGTCGAGACCGCAACGGCACTCGCTCGCAGCGAGGCGACGGCTGCGGCCGCCCTGACGATCGGACGGCGTCTCTTCGGATCGGCCCACGTAGCGGCGTACGAAGATCTCGGCGCGTATTCGTTGTTGTATGAAGGTGCCGACGCGCAACGCCTCCGAGCCTTTGCGGCCGGCGTGCTCGCACCCCTGCGCTCCTACGACGAGAAGCATCAGACGGAGCTGGAGCGAACGCTCAAACTGTACTTCAACGTCGGGCAGAACGTCAAGACGACGTCGCTATCGTTGAACGTTCACCGGCATACCGTTTTCTATCGTCTAAGGCAGATCGGCGAAATCACCTCGCGAACGCTGGAAAGCCCGCACGATCAACTGACATTGCGGATGGCTATTGCAATTGATGAACTCCACGTCTAAACCACAGTGGCGCCGCCCCTCCAACAAACGCGAAGTCGTCAAACTCGCGCGCGAAGAGGACGTGCGCTTCGTGCGTCTCGTCTTCGCCGACGTTTTCGGCGTTAGCAAGAACGTTTCGATCCCGGTCGAGCAGCTCGACGGCGCACTCGAGGGCCGCATTACCTTCGACGGCGGCTCGATCGACGGTTTCGTTCGCGGGGAAGAGCTCGACATGGTGCTTCGTCCCGACCCGGCGACCTTTACGATCTACCCGTGGCGCGCCGCACCGCAAGGGCGAGAGGGACGGTTGATCTGCGACATCGCGATGCCGGACGGCACTCCGTTTGAAGGATGCCCGCGAACGACGCTGCGCCGCGCAATTGAGAGCGCTCCGTCGCTGAGCGGGATGCGAATCGGCCTAGAGGTCGAGTTTTATCTTTTCGAACGCTCCTCAGCCCGCGAGCCCTCAACCACGACCACGGACGTCGGCTCGTATTTCGACTTCTCGGCCAACGACCGCGGCGAGGAAGCCCGCAACGCAATGGTCGCTGCGCTGGGTTCGATGGGCGTTCCGATCGAGTCGGCGCATCACGAACACGGCGCCGGCCAGCATGAGATCGATGTCGCGCACGATGATCCGCTCGCTGCGGCAGACCATGCGCTTACGCTGCGCACGATCGTCAAACACGTTGCCGCCGATTTCGACCTGGATGCAACGTTCATGCCAAAGCCGCTCGAGGAGCGCGCCGGCAGCGGGCTACATGCGGATTTCCGCTTAGCCGATGACAGCGAAGAAGAGACGGCACTCTATATCGTCGGAGGATTGCTCCGGCATGCTCCGGCCCTTACCGCGATCTGCAATCCAACGGTGAACTCGTATAAGCGTTTGGTTGCGGCGTGGGACGCGCCCATCTATGCCGTCTGGTCCGAGCGAAGCGCCAACGCGCTCGTGCGGGTACCGCCCGGACAGAAGCCGGCGCGCATCGAGATGCGCAGCCCCGATCCGGCTTGCAATCCGTATCTCGCCCTCGCGGTCTTGATCGGAGCGGCGGCGGACGGAATCGCGTCGGGGACCTTGCCGGGGGCCGCCTTCGCCGGATCGACGTACGATTTGACCGACCGCGAGCGCCGCGAGCGCGGTATCGCCGCGCTGCCGAAGTCGCTGCGCCAGGCTATTGCAGAGCTCGATGCGGACCCCGTGGTCCGCGGATCGCTAGGCGATCATCTCTACCATGCCTTTCGCGATGCGAAGCTCGAAGAGTACGAGCGCTATCGCCGGGCAGTGCATCCATGGGAACGCGAACGCTATCTACGGCTGTACTAGATCCCTATTCTTTCATTAACTCTTTAGGGAATCTCTGATTAATAGGATGTACGTGCATGAGTGCTTCGGAGCCGCTCGTCGCTCCGCGATCCTGGCTACGCTCCTGCTGCCTGCCTCCTCGCTCCGCCATCCGGGCTCCGCTCGTCGTGCAGAGCCTCCTGCGCACTCACGCACGTACATCCTATTAATCAGGGGTTCCTTAGTTTAGATTCAGCTGGGCCTTGGGAATGATCCGTCTCGAGGTATTTTACATGGCTGATGATAGAACCGTAATAGTTGATGGTCACGGAAACTCGGCAGGTCCGATCGCATGGGTCGTTGGGGTCGTGGTCGTCGTTGCAGCGGTCCTGCTGGTGATGTTCTACTGGCATCCCTGGAGCACGACGTTGACCACCAACAGCACGACGGTCACCCAACCCGCCAATGGTAGCGCCCAAAAGAGCGATACCACTACGAATACGAACACCAACACGCAGCCTCACTAAGAGCAAGGGAGCCGGGCTTTTTGAGACCGGCTCTCGTTTTTAAATAACTTTCGGTCCGATGCGCGATCGGCCGTAATAGTTATTGACGACCACTGAACTTCCGGAGTAGGTTCCAGGCGTGCTCGACATCCCCGCGCTGCGTGCGCAAGTTGCCGACGGCCAGTCGGATCGCGTATCTACCGTCAATTTTCGTATGAGAAAGGAAGACCTCGCCCGTCGCATTGACGGCGCGCAGGATCTCGGCATTGAGCGCCTCGCGGTGCGCCTCGTCGCCGGGGGGCGCATAGCGAAAGCAGACGACGGAGAGCGGATGCGGCGCCATCACCTCCCAATCCGGCTCAGCGCTAAGCCACGAAGCAAACTCCGCAGCGAGCGCGATGTGCCGGCGGAGCTGCTTGCGGATACCTTCCGCGCCGAAGTGCCGCAGCACGAACCAAAATTTGAGCGCGCGAAAACGCCGCCCCAACTGCAAACCGTAGTCCATATAGTTGACGACGCCGGCCTCAGGTGTCGTAAGATACTCCGGCACGAGGCTGAACGCGCGGCGAACGATTGACTCGTCTTTGAGGAACAACACGGAGAGGTCCATCGGAACGAACATCCACTTGTGCGGATTAACCACGAGTGAATCCGCCAGCTCGACGCCGTCGAGCATCCAGCGAAACTCCGGGACTATCGCAGCGGGCCCGGCGTATGCCGCGTCCACGTGCAGCCAGACGTTGCGTTCGCGCGTCACTTCGGCAATCGCGGCAACCGGATCTACCGACGTCGTGGACGTCGTTCCCACCGTAGCAACGACGGCGAGCGGCCGCATTTCGGCCTTTTCATCGGCGTCGATCGCGGCACGAAGCGCTTCCGGGCGCATCCGATACGCGTCATCGCACGCAACTCGCACCACGTTCTCTTGGCCGATGCCGAGTGCGATCGCCGCTTTTTCGACGTGCGAATGCGTTTCTTCGGTGATGTAGATCCGTAGAGCCGGCAGGTCGCGACCGGTCATGCCGCGCTCGCGGATTTGCAACCCGAGTGCATCCCGCGCCGCCGCCAGCACGGTGAAGCCGGCGATCGATGCGGTGTCGTAAATCACGCCGGTCCATTGCGACGGCAGATCGAGCAAACGGGCCAGCCACCGCATCGTCACTTCTTCCAGCTCGGTGGCAGCGGGCGACGTGCGCCAGAGCATCGCCTTCACATCGAGCGTTGCCGCCAAAGCCTCGGCGACGATCGCCGCGGGCGCCGAGCTCGTCGCAAAATAGGCAAAGAAGCGCGGGTGATTCCAATGCGTCGTGCCCGGTACGACGATACGCTCGAAATCGGCGAAAATCTCGTCGAACGGCACGCCCTCCTCGGGCGCGGTCTCCGGCAGCAAAGCCGCGATCTGGCCCGGCACGACCGCCGGCATCACGCGATGCGCTTCCGGCTGCGCGAAGTACTCCCGGATCCAGACACCGGCCCGGTCGAGTCCGTCTCGCAGGACCTCGTCATCCATACCGATGGAGTGTTGGCGCATCAGACGGAGAAGGCCCTGGCATGAAGTATCGGACCTATCCGCACAGCGACGTGACCGTCAGCGAAGTCGGGTTCGGGCTGTGGACGACCTCGACCGGATGGTGGGGCGACAAAAGCGACGACGAAGCCGTTTCGTTGCTGCGTGAAGCCTACGATTTAGGCATCACGTTCTTCGATGCCGCCGATACGTACGGCAACGGCCGCAGCGAAGAGCAGCTCGCCGGAGCGTTCGGGGACCGGCGCGAACGCGTCGTCTACGCGACGAAATTCGGCTACGATTTTTCCGACGCCGGGCAAGCGCGACGCGGGCAGTCCGAGTTGCCGCAAGATTTTTCTCCTGCCTTCATACGCAAGGCGCTCGAGGCGTCGCTTCGCCGTCTGCAAACCGACTATATCGATATTTATCAGATGCATAACGCACGCATGGCCCAGATCGACGACGACGCGATATGGGAGCTGCTCGAATCGTTCAAGCAAGAAGGCAAGATTCGCATGTACGGGGTTGCGCTCGGGCCAGCGATCGGTTGGCTCGGCGAGGGCGTCGAAGCCGTCCGCCGCCGCCACGTCGCGAGCATGCAGATTATCTGGAATATTCTCGAACAGTATCCAGGCGACGAGCAAATTCGCGCGGCCGGCGATGCCGGCGCGCCGACCGGGTACATGATCCGCGTCCCGCACTCGAGCGGAATGCTCGAGGGGCATTACACCGCCGAGACGACATTCCCGAAAAACGACCACCGCCGCCACCGTCCCCGTGAGTGGCTGCTCAACGGTGTCGAAAAGGTTGCGCAGCTCCGTTTCCTGCAGCGCCCAGACCGGACGCTCGGTCAATCAGCAATCCAGTGGCTCCTGGCCGAGCCGCGCGTCATGACCGTCCTGCCGAACATCTACGATTCGCAACAGTTGCGCGAGTTTGCCACCGCCCCGGAAACGCCGGCCTTAACTGCGGCGGAGCTCGACCAAATCGACGGACTCTACAAAAAGAACTTCGGCATTGAGGAACCGGCCATGGCTTTCAAAGGAACGATGACTCCGCTCGAACCCTTGTCACCCTGAGCTTGTCGAAGCATGTCATCCTGAGCTTGTTGAAGGAGGAATGATGAAACCCGAGCAGATTCTCACGCAACACGCGCCCGCGCCGATCGGACCGTATAGCCAAGCGATCCAAGCCGGGCACGAGCTCTACTGCAGCGGCCAAATCCCGCTGGATCCGGTGACGGGCGAACTGGTCGGCGACGATGCGGGCTCGCAAGCCGAGCGTGTCATCGAAAATATCGGTGCCGTTCTCTGCGCCGCCGGCTATCTGTATGCCGACGTCGTTAAGACGACGATCTTTTTGATCGACATAAACGATTTCGCTGCGGTCAATGCCGTGTATGAAAAGTACTTCGGCGCGACCAAGCCGGCGCGCTCGACCGTTGCCGTCGCGGCGCTGCCACGCGGCGCTCGCCTCGAGATCGACTGCATAGCAAGAACCTGAGAAACCCAAGAGCCAACGGGCAGCTGATTTATCAGCGGCCGTTTTACTGCGGGGCGCTGTCGGAAGATGTCATAAGACGGGCCGTCTCTTCTTTGGCGATCTGCGCGACGTCGGGATCGAGCGAGGTGGCTGCCGCTTTGAGCTGCTCTAAGGCGAGTTCCCTTTGCCCCTGAGCTGCGTAGGCTCGCGCGAGCAAGTAGTGCACGCGGCCGTCGTACGGCGCGGCGGCGATGCCCTTGAGCAGCGACGCTTGAGCCAGCGGGTAGAGCCCGTTTTTTTCATAGTCGATCCCTAAGTTCACGTACGACTCGGGAACGTACGGATCGACGGCGATCGCGTCTACGTAGTACGCGACGGCGCGTTTCCAATCGCCGCGAAGGTCGGCGAGGTAACCAAAGTTCACGAGGGCTTCGGGACGTTCGGGCTCCAAGCGACGCGCGCGCATGAAAACGCTGATTGCGTCGCCATAGAGGCCGGCCTGTATTTTTGCCACTCCGACGTTATCGAGGCAGGCATAGTTCGTGGGATCGGCGTTGAGACAGTTGTTCAGATAGCCAAATGCCGTGGTGTGATCGTGGATGTCGAGGTACGCCATGCCGGCACCGTTGAGTGCGGCGATCGACGTTGGATCGGTGTCCAGCGCTCGGCGAAAATAGACGATTGCGTCTGTCGGGCGATGGATCGCCTCAAAGACTTCGCCGAGTTCTTCCTGCAGGTCTGAATCGGTTGGTTCCGACCTCGCGGCGCGTTCCATCTGCGCTTGATATTGCGGCAGATCGCCCTTACGCAGATGCATCAGCACTAAGTCTCGAATCGAATCGGTGCCGGGCAGCGCGCTTTGGAACTGGAAGATCGCCTCATCCACCCGATTCTCGGTGGCATAAACGACGCCCAGGCGATTGTGCGTCTCTTTATCGTGCGCATTGCGGGCGAGGAGCTTCTGATAGATCGCTTCGGCGCGATCGAAGCGCCCCTGCCGGTAGTAGAGGTCACCGAGAAAACGTGCCGCATCGACGCCGTTCGGATGACTCGCCACAAAGTCTGCGAGCTGCTCGACGGCTCGATCGAACTCTCCCGCGGCGATCAGCTGGCGCGAATAGAGGATCGCGGCCTGTTGGTCCACCGAGGCGTGGGCGTCAATCGGAATGATGTCCGCGTCTTGTGCCCTAAGAGGCCCCGCGAACGTCGCGGTCAATGGCAGAACGGCGAAAACCAAGGCAGCGAATACGCGTCGAATCATTATAGGCACCTCATCGAGGCTATAGCGCGCGGCCGCCAGGCGGCGTGACTCGGCGCTATCGCACGAGGGGCAGCACGTTGCTGGGCGTGAGCGGATAGAACGTCATCGCGATGACGACGGCGGCGCAGATAGCCGCACTGACCCACGCCAACGGAACGAAGGGGCGCAGATCCTGCCCGTGGGGGCCATCCTGCGGGGCGTACATTGCGCGGATCACTTTGGCATAGGCGTAGAGCGAGATCGCCGTGCCGACGATCAGCGCGGCGGCCAGCCAGGTATAGCCGTTTGCCACCGTCACGGCTAGGATCAGTGTCTTTCCTAGGAAACCGGCGGTCGGCGGCAAGCCCGACAACGCCAGCAGAAAAATCGTCATCGCTGCCGCAAGCCAGGGACGCCTCCGCGCTAGACCGCGATAACTGCTCAGCTGCGAGCCGTCTTCGCCGGGGCCCGATATTGAAGCGGCGACTGCAAACGCGCCCAAGTTCATGAACGCATACGCCGTCAAGTAATAGATCGCGTAACGCAGCCCAAGCGGGGTTCCTCCCGCGAGCGCGACGACGATATATCCGACCTGCGCGATGCCCGAATATGCCAGGAGCCGCTTTAGATCGACCTGCGCGAGCATGCCGACGTTCCCCACGATCATCGAGATGGCCGCCACGATCCAGACGGGCAGCAAAAGTTTTGCCGCGACCCCCGGGGGCAACGCGCCATAGGTGAACCGCGCGAAGACGGCGAGCGCTCCGGCCTTTGTCACCACGCTCATGAAAGCGGTCACGGGCAGTGGCGCTCCCTCGAAGACGTCTGGCGTCCACGTGTGGAACGGGACGAGGCTCAGTTTAAAAACCAAGCCAATGAGAAACATGCCGGCGCCCATCCAAAAGAGCGGGCTCGACGCGAGCGACGGATTCGTGAAATCGCTCAGCATGACGCTTCCGGTCGCACCAAAGAGCAGCGCGGCGCCAAAAAGTAAGAAGGCCGTGGCGGTCGAGCTCAGGATCAAATACTTGAGCGCCGACTCTCGCGCCGTCTTTCGATCTACGGCAGCACAGAGCGCATACAGGCCCAACGAGAGCAGCTCGAGACCCAGAAAGATCGCGATCAAGTTCGCCGCGCCCGCCATCAGCATCGCGCCGCACGCACTCCAAAGCATGATCGCCGCCGTACCGGCGACGCGCCCGGACGGCCCGATCGTGCCGTAGAGCAGCAGCGAGCCAGCCGTTCCAATCAGCACGATCTCCTCGAAGACGGTTGCGAATCCACCGGTCATGAAACCGCCGAAGAACGCGTCGTACTGCTGGCCAAACTGCCTTTCCGCAACGACGGCGGCGACGAACACGCCGAGCAGCCCGATGACGATCGAAACGTAACGCCACTGCTTGCGACCGGAAAAGAGATCGGCGAGGAGTACCGCAAGCCCCGCCGCGGCGACGATTTCGACGGGAAGAATCGCGTTCCAGTTGACGTTCGTGAACGAGAGCGTCACCGAAGAGTTCCGCTCTGCGCAGAGGTGATTGTGGCGTTGACCAAGAGCGGTTTGGGAAAGACTCCGACCAACAACAACGCGGCAAGCAGCGGGGCGACGGCAAGACCTTCAAGCCATGTGAGATCGGCACGAATGGGCAAGTCCTCCCGCTCCGGACCGTTCATGATGTCCTGATAGAGGCGCAGCATATACGCCGACGCCAGCACGATCGCAACGAGCGCGACGATAACCGGCCAGACAAATCCGGCTTGATAGACGCCGATCAAGATCAGGAGTTCGCCGGCAAAACCCGCCAATCCGGGCAGACCCAGAGCCGCGAGCGCCGCAATGCAGAGCGCACCGCCGAGGCGAGGGTTCATCCAGGCTAAGCCGCCGAGTCGAGCCAGACCTCGCGTCCCTTCGCGCTCCTCAACGTAGCCCAGCAACAGAAACAATGCGGCGGAGAAGAGTCCGTGGGCGACGATATAGACCAGCGCGCCATCTAGCGCAAGTGGATTCGCCGACGCAATGGCGATGATGATGAGCCCAAGGTGTGAGAGCGAGGAATAGGCGACGATCCGCTTCGCGTCGTTCTGCACCAATGCGACCACGGCTCCGTAGATGAGCGAGATCCCGCCCAAAACCATAAGCGGCGTGGCGTACTGATGCACGTACGCCGGCAATAACGCCGTGGCGACGACGAGAAATCCGTAGAGTCCGGCCTTCGACTGCACGCCGGACACGACCGAAACCATCGGCGAGGGAAGCCCGCTGTACGTCGGCGGCATCCACGTATGGAGCGGCCACACCGGCGTCTTTACGAGAAATGCGAAGGCAAATCCAGCGTAGATCCAAGGCGCCCATCCGCCGGCCAGCGGAGCGCCTCCGCGCCCGATCACGTCGGTCGAGCCGTAGATAATGCCGAAGGCGGCAGTCGCGAGCAGCAACGTCAAGCCACCCGCGAAATTATAGATGAAATAGCGCCACGCGGTCGCCGGATGTTCGCCCCAGCCGATGAGCGCAAAGAACACGGGGACGAGCATCAGATCCCAAAAGAGAGCGAAGACGAGTAGGTCGCGCGCCAGGAAGAGGCCCAGCATCGTGCCTTCGAGTGCGAGCAGAAGCGCAACGAAGTCTCTCGTCCGCTCGACGCGGCAGGCGGCGATCGCGCACGCCGTACAGAGCGCTAACAGTAATGCGATCCAGTACGAAACCGGGGTCGCACCAAAGTGGAAAGCGGACTCGAAGGGCCGCGAGAGCCAGCGCACGCTCCAATCAGCGGTGCCGGCTGCCAAGACCGTCCCAAACGTAATCGCTGCCACCGCGCTCCCGATCACTCGTGAGAGCACGCGATCGCCGCGCGGCAGCATGGCGAGCAATGCGCCCGCAACGATCGGAAGCAAAATGCTCACGAGAACGAGCGGCATCAGCGCGCGGCTCCGGCGATGGCATAGTATGCGATGAAACAGGCCGCTCCGAAAACCAGAATCAAGGCATACGCGCGCAGAAGGCCAGTTTGCAGCGAGCGGACGAGCGTTCCGAGCCAGCCGGCCGTCACGACGATCTCGTTAACGGCGCCGTCGAGTATGCGCGGATCGAACACCTGGCCAAAAAATCGTCCCAAGGCCTGCGACGGGCGTACGAAAATCGCATCGATCGCGGCGTCAAAATAAAAGAGGTTCGTTAGAACCGCCGGCATCTTCTCGGTCTCGGCACGAAGCCGGTCGACCGCACCGCGTTGCGCGGTCGCCGTGGCGTAGCGCTGCCAGGCGATGACAAAGCCGATCGCCACCACAATCGAAACCATCAGCGAGTTGAAGTTCTCTGAGATCGCCGGCTCTACGACTCTTGCCGATGCGAAATGCGCCTGCGCAGCAAAGAGCGGCGCGAAAAAGTGCGCCCACGGCGATGCGTCGCCGCCAAAGAGCAGCGCCCCGCCGATCGCTACGCTCGGAATGACCAAAATCGCCACCGGCGCGTTCATTATCCAGGCGCCGGCGCCGCCCGTGTGCACCTGCGCCTCACCGCGGTACTCGCCTAAGAACGCGATGAAGAGCAAACGGAACATGTAATACGCCGTGATGCCGGCCGTTACGATGCCAATTGCGTCGAGCCACGGATGCCCGTGCTGCAGCGCACCGTAGATGACCTCATCCTTTGAAAAGAAACCGGAAAAGCCGGGAACGCCGGAGATCGAGAGCACGCCGGTGAGCATCACCCAGAAGGCAAAGGGCATCTTCTTCCACAGGCCGCCCATGCGGCGAACGTCTTGCTCGTTGGAGAGCGCGTGAATCACCAACCCCGCCCCCAAGAAAAGCTGAGCCTTAAAGAACGCGTGGGTAAAGAACTGCGCGACGCCGGCCTCGTACGCGCCGACGCCGACCCCCATGATCATGTAGCCGATTTGCGACATCGTCGAATAGGCGAGGATCCGCTTGATGTCCCACTGCGCGGTCCCGAGAATCGCGCCGAGCAGCGCCGTGAGTCCTCCGATCGTCCCAACCACCAGTTGCGCTTCGCGGCTCGCGTTCCACAGCGGCGCGCAGCGAGCGATCAGATAGACGCCCGCCGTCACCATCGTGGCGGCATGAATCAAGGCCGAAACCGGTGTCGGGCCCTCCATCGCATCGGGCAGCCACGTGTGCAGCGGCACCTGTGCCGACTTGGCGGCCGCGCCGATAAAGAGTGCGATGCAAATTGTAAGAACGACCGCCGCACCCAACGTTCCCGCAGCCGCAAAGGTATCCCCGAAACCGATCGAGTGCACGTGGGCGATGATAACGAAGATCGCAAACATCACGCCGACGTCGCCGACGACGTTGATGACGAACGCCTTGCGCGCTGCGGCCACGGCCGTGGGCCGCTCGAACCAGAAGCCGATGAGAAAATATGACGCCAACCCGACGAGGCCCCAGCCGACGAGCAGGCCGATGAAGTTGTCGGAGAGCACGAGCGTCAGCATCGCAAAAACGAAGAAGCTCATGTAGGCGAAGAATCGCGCGAATGCACGATCGCCTTGCATGTAGCCGATCGAGTAGAAGACGATCAAGAACCCGACGCCGGTGATGATGAAGGTCCACAGCAGCGAGAGCGGATCGAGCAAGAGTCCAAAATCAAATCCCGGCATCCAGGAAAAGAGCGGCTGATTCGCGCCGGCGGCGCCGGCCACGCTCTGCGTCCCATCGCCCCACGAAAGCACCGCCAACACGAACGAAGCCCCGACAAGCGCCGCCACGAGCCATCCGGCCATCGCGCGCAACTGCGGCCCAAACGCCCAACAGATCACCGCGCCCGCCAGCGGCAACAGCCACAGCGCCAGCAACATCGGATACGACCCTGTGACGCCGAGCACGTGATGCGTCATGCCGGTATCACCCATGGAGCGTCCGGATATCGTCGACGTCGACATACTTTTCGGGGCGGAAGGTCGTCACGACGATCGCAAGGCCGATCGCTGCCTCCGCGGCGGCGACGGTAATCACGATGAACGCAAAGATGTGGCCGACGTTATGGAGCCAGAGACGTGCGTAGGCGATCAGGAGCAGGTTCGCCGCGTTGAACATCAGTTCGACGCTCATCAGCATAATGAGCGGATTGCGCCGAACGATCACGCCGAGGACGCCGATGAAAAAAATGACGGCAGCGAGGGTCACGTAGTCATTGATCGGAACGCTCATCAGCCCTTGCCTTCGCGCAGGATCGCCTCGCGCACCGCGCGATCCGCCCGCATGCGGCTCTGCTGCGCTTGCGCGTCGGTCATCTGTTCGCCGCCCAAAGTTATGACTCCGATTACGGCCACCATCAAGACGAGTGCCGTTGCTTCGAAGGGCAGCAGTTGCACCGTGAAGAGCGCTTTACCAAAGTCGGCGACGCTGCCGAAAACGTCGGCATTCCCAACGGCTCCAGTTGCCGGCGCGGCGGCCATTTTGACGTTGGAGACGGCATAGATGAGGAACCCGAACGCCGCGAGCGTGAAGAGTCCGGCCGGCAGCCAGATCTTCGGCAAGCGATTCGGGCCGGTAGGGAAGGGGGCGACCCCGCTGCCTAGGAGCGCGATCACGAAGACGAAGAGCACGAGGATCGCGCCTGAGTAGACGATGATTTGGATGACGGCCAAGAACTCGGCCGAGAGCGTGACGTAGAGCACCGCGAGCGTAGCAAAGTTGAGCAGCAGCGCGACGACGCTGTATACCGGCTTATTCGCCGCGATCGTCCATACGGCGCTGGCAATAAGAATCGCCGCCAGCATCCAAAATGCGATCACTTGTCTGCCTCGGGTTTCTTGAGGATAGCCAGCCCCTCGTGTTGGGTCTTGAGGATCTCTCCTCGCCAGGTTGCGCTGTAGCCGCTATCGACATCGGTCGTCGATTTGATCTCGGCGACGCGGCCGAGATCGCCGGGTATTCCACCGGGACGGTCGTCGGGAGGCATGCCGACGCCGGCATCGGGCGGCACGAGCAGCCGGTCCTTATCGTAGATAAACGACCCCCGGCGATAGTCGGCCATTTCAAAGCGCGGCGTGAGCACGATCGCATCGGTCGGGCACGCCTCTTCGCACATTCCGCAAAAGATGCAGCGCAGCTCGTCGATCTCATAGCGCGCGGCGTAGCGCTCACCCGGCGATCGGCGATCGTCCGGCGAATTTTCGGCCCCGATCACGGTGATGGCGTTGGCCGGGCAAACGCTCGAGCAGAGCTCGCACCCAATGCACCGCTCTTTGCCGTCGGCGTAGCGGCGCAACTCGTGCAGGCCGTGAAAACGCGGTGAGTGCTGTTTCTTGCGCGATGGATACTGGATCGTCGGGCGTTTCCGAAACATGAATCCGAAGGTAATCGATAAGCCCTTGAGGATTGCGCCCGGGTTATAGAGGCGCTTGCGTGAAGCCATGGAGCGCCTAACCCGTATACGCCACGACGATTGCCGTGACCACGAGGTTTAGCGTCGCCAGCGGCAGCAGAACCTTCCAGCCAAAGGCCATCAGGCGATCGTATCGAAGCCGCGGCAGCGTCGCACGCAACCACATATAAAAGAACATAAAGCACGCAACCTTGATGACGAACCAGGCGACGCCGGGAATAAACGTCAGGTGCAACGGCGCGTTCCATCCGCCGAAGAAGAGCAGCGTTGCGATGCATGAGACCGTGAGCATGTTGACGTACTCGGCTATGAAAAACAGCCCAAAACGCAAGCCCGAGTACTCGGTGTGGAAGCCTGCCACGAGTTCGGTCTCCGCCTCGACCAGGTCGAACGGAGCCCGATTCGTCTCGGCGACGGCCGTGATCACGTAGATGATGCAACCGACGAACTGCGGGAGCACGAACCACCAGCGCGCCTGCGCGTTGACGATGCCGTCGAGTGACGTGGTGCCGGCCAGAACGAGGACGCCCACGAACGACAGCGACATCGCGAGCTCGTAACTGATCATCTGCGCCGTCGAACGCACGCTTCCCAGCAACGGATACTTCGACCCCGATGCCCAGCCGCCCAAGCAAATTCCGTACACGCCCAACGAACCGATTGCCAGAATCAGGAGAATTCCGGCGTTGACGTTGCCGATCGCCCAGGTTTGCCCCGATGCCGACGCGCCGAACGGAATGATCGCATAGACGCTAAACGCCGTCAGCAACGAGATGAAGGGCGCCAGCTTATAGAGGAGTGGATCGGCCGTTTCCGGCGTCAAGTCTTCCTTGAGTATGAGCTTGGCGGCATCGGCGGCAGGCTGCAAGAGCCCCCACGGACCGACGCGATTCGGCCCGGGACGCAGCTGCATCCATCCCAGAATCTTGCGCTCGGCTAGCATCGCGTACGCAAACGACGTCACGACGACGAAGAGCAGTATCACCGACTTAATGAGGACCTCAAGCCACAACGGCATCTATGAGATCCTCATCTTTGCAAGCGACGGATCGTGGAGCCACGTTCCGCCCCCCGAAAGGATCGACCGTTCGACGGAGCCTGCCCTGAGCGCACTCGAAGGGCTGCGGACTGCGCTTCGCGCAGACGCTGAGGAAAAGCGTTCGTCACCAAGCGTAAAATCGCGCGGCTCGGTCGTGGCCGCGAGGATCACCAAGCGCTCGAGCTCCGGCGTCGCTGGGAGTGAGACGCCAAGCGCCGCAGCCAGGTCGGCGAGAATCTCGAAATCGGAGCGTATGAAATCGGACGCCGCCAGCGAGGCGCTCACCGGAAGCAGATCGCCCGCGAGATTTACGATCGTACCGCTCTTCTCGAACGCGCCGGCAGCGGGTAGAACGAGAGTCGCTCGCTGCGCGGTCTCCGTCATAAAGAGCTCGCTGACGACGACGAACGGCGTCGCGTCGAGCGCCGTGCAGACGGCTGTCGGATCCGCGGCGTTACGCGCTGGGTTCGCTCCGAAAATCGAGAGTACCGCGAGTCGCCTGTCGCGCGCCGCTTCGAGCATCTCAAACGTGTCGTATCCCCGTTCGAGCGGCGCGTACCCGGCGCCGCTGCCCGGCAGCATGCCCATCGCTTCCGCCCCGCGCGCGTTGGCTTGTTCGCTCGTGATGTAGGTTGCCAACTCGGAGAGATCGGCAAGGGCCTGCGCGTAACCGCTTCCCACTTGCGGATCGAGACCGTCCCAAATCAGCGCGACGCGGGTCGCATCTCCGACGGCCGCGCGAGCCTTCGCAGCAGATTCGTGCGAAACGATCGTTGCGCCGTTGCGCCCGGCTTTTTGGATGCGCAGCCAAAGCACGGGGGCGCGTTGCTCCGGAGACTCTCCCGCAATCACGATCGCTTGCGCGCGATCGAGTTCCTCGAGCGAACCGCCGCGCGCACCGGGTGTCGCCTGACGCTGGAGTCCTGCGCGCCAATCGAGATTTCGCACGCCTGCGCTGCGAAAAACGTGAGCGAGTGCAAAGGCTTCTTCGTTGGTCAGTCGTCCGCCGCCAATTGCGCCGACGCTCTCCGCGCCGCGCTGCGCGATCGCATCGGTAATCGCCTTGGACCAAAGGAAGAACGCGTCTTCCCAGCCGACCTGCGTCCAACTTCCATGCTTGCGATAGAGCGGCTGCGTCAGGCGGTCCGGCGACTCATAGAAGCCGATGTTGTAGCGGCCGCGATCGCAGAGCCAACCGTCCGAGATTCGGTCTTCCTCGACGAGCATCGTTCGCAAAAGCTTGCCATATCGCACGTCGGCGTACTGCCGGCAACCCACGGCACATTGCGTGCAGCTCGTTTGCGTGCGCTCCAAATCCCACGGACGGGACTTAAAGCGATAGGTTTTCGATGTCAAGGCGCCGACCGGACAGAGCTCCGTCACGTTTCCCGTGAAGTTGTGGCGATAAGGACGGCCGCTCGCGGTCGCGATAATGTCTCGGGCTCCGCGGTCCTTGACGACGAGTTGCCGTTCGCCCGCGATGATGTCGTCGAAGCGGACGCACCGCTGACAGACGACGCAGCGCTCCTCGTCGAGAACGATCGTCGGGCCTAGGTCGACCGCTTTCGGTTTCGCGACCTTCGGATCGGCGACGTCGGAGTTGCCGCGCGCATAGGCCATCGCGTAATCTTGCAGGTCGCACTCGCCGCCTTTGTCGCAAATCGGACAGTCCAACGGATGGTTGACCAAAAAGAGCTCCAGCACCATCGCGCGAGCCGCTTCGACGCGCTCGCCGCGCGTCCGCACCACCATGCCTTCGGCCACGACGGTGTTGCAGGCGATCTGGAGCTTCGGCGCCCCTTCGATGTCGACGAGGCAGATGCGGCAAAGTCCCGCGGGCCCCAGCTTCGTGTGATAGCAGTAGACCGGAATTTCTTGCTTGACCGTCTTAGCGGCTTCCACCAGGAGCGTTCCTTTTGGAACGTTTACCGGGACGCCATCGATCGTCAGGCTGACGAGCTCGGTCTGGGGTGTGGTCGCCGTGCTCATGCCGGCTGCGCCTGCGGCGCCAGAATGCGCGCCTCGAACTGATCCGGAAAGCGGAGCATAACCGATTTCAAGAACGGTTCGATGGAGTCGCCCAGAGGGCACAGATTCAAGCCGGTGATACCGCTCGAAACCCGTGAGAGCATCTGGATGTCACCGGGAACGCCGCGGTAATTGACGAGTCGATTCAGGACGCGCGCTATCCAGTCGCCGCCTTCGCGGCAAGGAGTGCACTGGCCGCACGATTCGTGGGCGAAGAAGCGTGCGAGGTTGTAAGCCGCCTTCACAAAATCGGTCGTGTCGTCAAAGACGACCATCGCACCGGAGCCAACCATCGAGCCGGCTTTGGCCAAACTCTCGTAGTCGTACGGCCAGTCCAAGTTCTCTTCAAAAACGCACGCAGACGAGCCGCCGCCGGGCTGAACGGCCATGAATTTTCGCTCGGGCCGAAGGCCGCCCGCAATTTCGATGAGCTCACGGATCGTCGTCCCCAACGCAATCTCGTAGTTACCGGGATTGCGAACGTGTCCGGAGACCGAGACGACCTTATAACCCTTGCTCCGCTCCGTGCCGACCGCGGCAAACCATTGCGCACCGCGCTCAAGAATCGGAACGAGATAGGCGAGCGTTTCGACGTTGTTGACCACCGTCGGCATGCCATACAGACCTTCGACCGCGGGGAAGGGCGGCTTGAGGCGCGGCTCCCCGCGCTTGCCCTCCAGCGAGTTGAGGAGCGCGGTCTCTTCCCCGCAGATGTAGGCACCCGCTCCACGATGGACGGTGATTTCCAAATCGAAGCCGCTCCCGAAGATATTCTTGCCGACGTATCCAGCGCGTTTGGCTTCCTCTAACGCCGCGCAAAAGATCTCGTAGCCGCGACGGAACTCGCCGCGGATATAGATGAACGCATGATGTGAGGCAATCGCATAAGCGCCGATGAGCATGCCCTCGATCACTTGATGCGGCGTCTCCTCGAGCAGCATGTGGTCCTTGAACGTTCCAGGCTCCGCTTCGTCACAGTTGCAGACCAGGTAACGCAGCGGCTTGTCCTTCGGAAGAAACGACCATTTGCGTCCGGTTGGGAAACCGGCACCCCCGCGTCCGCGGAGGCCGGATTGTTCGGCCAGGTTTAGGACGTTCGACCGGCTGCATCTCGCGCACGGCCCGCTCCCACTGCTTGTAGCCGCCGCGCTGACGATACGCGTCGATGCCGCGCATATCGACTTCGCCGATACCGGCCGTCAAGACCTTAGTGACCGGCATGGCTGCTTTCTTCTTGAGCGACTTCGACCACCGCGCGAGAATCCACGACCGCCCGCTCTGAAGTCTTGGTGAAGAACTCGACGTCGTGATTGATGATGTGATCGAGCATGATGATGCCGCTCCGATCGCCGACCCCTCCGGCATTGTTCGGCAGCGGGACGCCTACCGCGCCAGCCGACTTCTTGCCCCCCGCAATATCGCTCTCTTGCGAGACCGCCCACGTTCGCCCCGGAGCCTCGATCTGCGCCATCGGCGGCGTCGAATACGTCCCGGATCGCATAGCTGCGAGCATTTCGTTGACGATCTGCGGCGTCAAACTATACACAAAGTCGAGATTCACCTGCATGCAGCTCGCCTTGTCGCACGCTGCAAGACACTCGACTTCTTCGTATGAGAAAACTCCGTCGTCGGTCGTCTGGAGATGCCCAATGCCGAGCTCTTCCCGAAAATACGCCATGATATCCTCGGCACCGTTAATCGAACATGCCAACCCCCGACAAACCTGCAGCATGTACTTTCCGACCGGCCGCCGATAGAGCAACGTATAAAACGAAACCGTCGCCTCGACCTCGGCATTCGTAAGGTTCAACATCGCTGCCGTCGCATTCATCGCGTCCGCGCTGACATACCCTTCGTGCTCTTGAAACAAATGCATCATCGGCAGCAGCGCCGATCTGCGCTGCTCGTACTGCGCAATGATCCGCTCACACTCCGGTCTGAGCCGCTCGAGCAACGCCGGAAAGTTCTTCTCTCGCTCGGTCATGCGTCGGACTCGGGGCTCGGCATGATGCTTCGGAGCCGCTCGTCGCTGCGCCATCCTGGCTGCGCTCCTACTGCCTGCCTCCTCGCTCCGCCATCCAGGCTCCGCTCGTCGTGCAGAGCCTCCTCAGCATCAAGCCAAGCCCCGAGTCCTTGCGTTGCAAATAAGCTCGCCGAACTTGCCGTCACTGCTCTCGCTTGATAATTGGCATCGCACGCGTCGCGTGAGCGATGCTGCGCTCTGGCTCGGCGTCGCGACGGGATGGTGAGGGGGCTCTGACCGGGGAGCGCAGGCATGGATGCCGGAGCGACCAGGCAGCGCAGCAGGAGCGTAGCCGGAGGCGGAGCGACGAGCGTCCCCAAGCCATCCTGTCGCGACGGCGAGACAGGGCGCGGCATCAGCGATCGACCTCGCCGAAGACTGGATCGAGGGAACCGATCATAACCACCAGGTCGGCGATGAGATTGCCAGGCGCGATGCCTTTGAGGGCCTGCAGATTGTACATGCTTGGCGGGCGGGTGCGGATGCGGTAGGGCTTATTCTCGCCGTTGCTGACGATGTAGTATCCGAGCTCACCGCGCGGCGACTCGACGGATTGATAGACGTCGCCCGGCGGAACGCGAAAGCCTTCGCTGATCAGTTTGAAATGGTGGATCAACGCCTCCATCGAGAGCGCGATCGTTTCTTTGGGCGGGAGCGCGACCTTTGGATCGTCGATCATGACCGGACCGGGCGTATTCAGACGCTGGCGAGCCTGCTCGATGAGGCGGATCGACTGATCCATTTCGTCGAGACGAACCAAGAATCGCGCGTATGCGTCCCCTTCGGTCCGCGTGGGAACCTCGAGGTCGTACGTTTGGTATCCGCAGTACGGAAACGCTTTGCGGACGTCGTAGGCGACGCCGCTGGCGCGCAGGCTCGGGCCGGTGACGTTCCACTGCACCGCTTCTTCGGGCGTGAGCACGCCGATGTCGATCGTTCGGTCCTGGAAGATCGGATTGGCCTGCAGGAGACCGCGCAGCTCGCGCATGCGGCCCGGAAACTTTTCGATCAGCGCGTCGAGCCTCGCGAGGTAGCCATCCGGCAGATCGCCGTTGAGTCCGCCGACGCGCACGTAGTTAGGGTGCATGCGCGCGCCGCCCGCAGCTTCTTGCAGGTCGAGGATGTTCTCGCGTAAATCGAAACAGTAAAAGAAGACGGAGATCGCGCCGAGGTCGATGCCGTGCGTGCCGAGCCAGACGCAATGCGATGCGATGCGCGTTAGCTCTCCGATCAGCACGCGAATCGTCTGCGCGCGTTCCGGTATGCCCTCGGTGATGCCGAGCAGCTTCTCGACCGCCAACGCGTAGCAGAGCGCGTTTGAAGACGGCGCGAGATAGTCCATGCGCTCGATGACGGTCTGCGCTTGCGTCCAGAAGAGACCCTCGGCGCTCTTCTCGATGCCGGTGTGGAGATATCCGATCTCGGGATCGGCTTTGACGACGTTCTCGCTGTCGATCTCGAGCACGATCTGCAGGACGCCGTGCGTCAACGGGTGCTGCGGCCCCATCGAGAGCACCATCGTGTTCTCGGTCTGCGCGATTATCTCGGGCGGCGGGGTAGCGGACAGGGTCATGGCCGTCCCTCGCGGACCCGCTTCACTTGTTCTTGCAACGCTTCGAGAGTACGCCCCGAAGGAGGGCTGCCCGCTACGACGTTGGTCTTATTTGCAAACGCGGGGCGCGGCGCTCGCTCGAGCGCAGGCCCGCGCATCGGGTAGTCTTTGCGCAGCGGATGGCCGACCCAGTCGTGGGGCATTTGTATCCGACGGAGATCCGGGTGTCCGTCGAAGCGAATTCCAAAGAGGTCGTAGACCTCGCGCTCGGCCCAGTCGGCCGACTTCCACAGGTCCGAGACCGTCGGAAGCGACTGGCCCTCATCGACGCCGCAGAGAATCCGCACGCGCGTAGGCGTTCCGATCTCAACGACGGTGGTCACCTTTGCAGCGAGCGCAAGCAAATGGTAAACGACGTCAAACCGCGGCGCACGACCCAGATAGTCGACCGCCCCGAGGTCGAGCAACATCGCATAGCCGTCGGCTTTGAGCGTTTCGAGACGCGAGCGCAGCTCGGATGGAGCGACTCGCTCGATGACGGCATCGTCGATCGGCGGGCGTAGGCTCGGCGGGTCGATCGCGGCACCGGCGATCGGCGGAACTTGCGTGCTTGGCATAATAGGTGTAGGAGTCTTAGACTTTAGGCTCGCGCCAGGATGCCGCCACGGCCACCTTCACGGATCTGCTGTTGGATCAGGTTGACCGCGTAGAGAAGTCCGTCGGGTGTGGGCGGGCAGCCGGGAATGTAGACGTTGACCGGAATGATCGTATCGACGCCTTGAATGATCGCGTAGTTATCAAAGATGCCGCCCGAGCTGGCGCACGCACCCATCGAGATGACCCACTTGGGATCCGCCATCTGATCGTAGAGGCGTTTGATGACGGGCCCCATCTTCTGCGCGACTCGTCCGGAAACGATCATGAGATCGGCTTGGCGCGGCGAACTCCGAAAGACCTCGGAACCCAAACGAGCGATGTCGTACTCCGAAGACGTCACCGTCATCATCTCGATCGCGCAGCACGCGAGTCCCATCGTTAAGGGCCACACCGACGAGCTCTGCGCCCACCGCGCGACGTCGTCGAGCCGCGCCAGCATGAACTGTCCCGGACTGACTGTCATGAACCACGAGTTCCTTGCAAAAGATCACGAGCTAGCGCCACACGAAGCCGCCCTTCTTCCAAACATAGGCGTAACCGATTGCGAGCACCACGATGAACACGACCATCTCCAGGAGCCCAAAGAAGCGCAGCGCGTGCATTTGCACGGCCCACGGATAGAACGAGGCCGCTTCGACGTCGAAGACCACGAATAGCATCGCGATCAAATAGAACCGCACCGGGAACCGCCCCACGACCGCCGAGGTTGGTTCGACTCCGCATTCGTAGGCTTCACGTTTGTGGGCGTTCGGCTTGGCGCGTCCCAGCAAACCCGGCAACACGCTAAAGAGCAATGCTGCGGCAAGCGCTACGCCGAGAAAGATCGCGACTGGCCCGTATGGATTCATGGCTCACGAACGTTTTTGCAAATCGCGGGCCATACCTGTCCTCCACGTCCGTCGGCCGCCTGCTAAACGCCGACGGCCAAGGGGGACGCAGCGACGTCTTAAACGTACATTCGCTCATGCGGTATGCGGTTTTGGGGATGCTCCTGCTCTTCGCTCTCGGCGACGGATGCTCGCCACCGCCAAATGTCGTAGGCGTACAAGACTTCGGCCACGTCACGGGGCGCGTATTGGACGCGATGACCAATCGCCCGATTGCAAATGCTCTGCTTTCCGTGGGTTCGCTTTACACGACACGAGCTGACGTGAACGGGGGCTTCACGCTCCGCGCCGTGGCAGGCGACCAGACCGTGACCGCCCGGGCGGCCGGTTACGCGACGGTAACCGCCGACACGACGATCACCAAAGACTCAACCGTGTCGATCGGATACATCCGCCTGGTGCCGCTCATCGTCCCACAGGGCCAACCGACGTTGCAGCCTCCGGCGATTCCGACGCCGTCGGCCTCGCCAAGCCCAGCCGCCACAACGGCGCCGAGCCCCGCGACGAGCCCTCGGGCAACGGCGTCCCCCACGCCTTCTTAATCGGCCGGCTCACAGTCGATCGGCTGACCGATGCGACGTAGATCGAGCGCATGTCCGGCGACGACCAGGTAAACATGATCGGCCTGCTTGGCCAATCGCTGAACCATCCGCCCCATTGCGTCGCGGAAGAGGCGAGCCGAGGCCGCGACCGGGACGACGTCCCAGCCGAACTGCTCGCTGACGGCGATGACCGACGAGCGCGACGCCAGCATCGCATCGACGAACTGGGCCGCCTCGCCGTCCAACTGCGACGCGAAGACGTTATAGTCAATCTCCAGCAGGTCGATACGGCTCGCAATCCGCGCAGCCAACCAGGTCCCGAGCGCATCGACCAGGAGGCATGCCGTCGCGGGCGCCTCTCGAAAGAGCGCGAGCTGCGCCTCGTGCGTCATGGAGGCGGTTTCGACGGTGCGCCACGCCTTCGGACGGTCGCGCACGTGCCGCGTCAAGCGGGCGCGCCACTCGACGTCCTCGGGTTCGCCGGCAGCAGTCGCGATATAGGTCACCTCGCGGCCGCTTTCGAGCGCGAGGCGAACGGCGAACGCGCTCTTGCCAGAACTCACCGGCCCCGTAATGAATATGAGCGCCATCTCCGCGCGCCATTCGACTTTGAGCGGCTTACCGCCCCGCTGCGACGAAACGCGAGACCTACAAAATGGTAATCAACATCCTGAGCATGGCCGCGGGCATCGTTCTCGTCGTGATAACACTCGGCGACATCTTCCAGGTCGTCGTCGTGCCCCGCTCCACCGGACGGCGTTATCGCATCAGTTTTTACGTGTGGCGCTGTACGTGGCGGGTATGGCCCGCGCTGGGGTGGCGTATCTACCCTGGCGACTCGGAACGACGCGAAGAGTTCCTTGCAATATTCGCGCCGTTCATGCTGATCGTGCTGCTAGGAGTCTGGGTAGCCTTGCTGATCCTCGGCTTCGCCTTACTAAGCTGGGGTCTACGCGCGGGCCTAACGCCGGCCAACGCATCGTTCGGGACGATGCTCTACTTTGCCGGAACGTCGCTGCTGACGATCGGATTTGGCGACGTCGTTGGTCGAACTGCCGGGCCTCGGCTCGTAGCAGTTCTCGCGGGCCTCGCCGGGCTTTCGCTCCTTTCGATCACGACCGCGTACCTGTTCGCAATCTTCGGATCTTTTCAGCGACGAGAGATGTTTGTCGTAACGGTCGGCGCTCGGGCCGGTGCGCCGCCAAGCGGCGTCGATCTCCTCGCGATCGCCGGGTACTCGATGACGCGCGACGATCTGCCCGCGTTGATGATCGACGCACAGCGCTGGTCCGCACTCGTGATGGAGAGTCATTTGGCTTACCCAGTCTTGGCCTTTTTCCGGTCGAGTCACGACGATCAGTCCTGGATCGGAACGCTGGGGATGCTTCTCGACGCGGCCACGCTCCTGATGACCACCGTCGCCGGCGCGAAAAGCGGTCAAGCACGCATCATGTACAACGTCGGCCGCCACGCGACCCGCGACCTGGCGGTGTACTTCCAAGCCGGAACCGACAATAAGGCAGTCGGCATCGAGCGATCGGAGTTCGATCATGCCTGCGATCGACTCGTTGCTGCCGGCTACCAGCTCCAAGACCGCGATGAAGCCTGGTTGCGCTTCAGCGACCTGCGCGCCACGTACGCCTCTCACTTGAACGAGCTGGCGCGACTCTTCGAGATTCCGCCGATTTCGTGGATCGGCGACCGGTCGGCGATCACGCTTTCGCCTCATCATTGATCGCCGCGACCCGCTCTTGGATTGCGGCGCGCAGCGAATCTAGACCCTCCCGAGTTTTGGCGCTGACGTACAGTGCGCCGGTTTGACCCAAGGCCTCAGCCACGGCGCGATCGGATTTATTGAAAACCGTAAGCGTCGGCACGCCATCCAGCTCTAACTGCGTCAGAATGGCTTCGACCGCACGCCGCTGCCGAAGCCACTGGGCGTTGCTTGCGTCCAGCACGTGCAGCAGCAGATCCGCTTCCTGCAGCTCTTCGAGCGTGGCGCGAAATGCCGTGACCAGCTCCTTGGGAAGGTCCGTGATGAATCCGACGGTGTCGGCCATTCGAACGTACGAACCCGGAGCAAGATAAGCGCGCCGAATCGTCGGATCGAGCGTCGCAAAGGGCCGGTCCGCGACGTAGGCGTCGGTGCGGGCCATGGCGTTGAGCAACGACGATTTCCCGACGTTGGTATATCCGACCAGCGCGACAAGCGGTTCGCGCTGCGGTCCACTCCGTCGCAGCGCGCGCTGAGTCCGAATGTTTCGCAACGCGACGTTCAGTGCGGCGATGCGCTGCGAGATCCGGCGCCGGTCGACTTCGAGTTTGGTCTCACCGGGTCCACGCGTTCCGATGCCGCCGCCGAGCCGGGAGAGGTCGGCGGCAGCGCCGATCAAATTCGATTGGCGGTATCGCAGTTGCGCGAGCTCGACCTGGAGCTTTCCCTCACGGCTGCGCGCGTAGCGCGCAAAGACGTCCAGAATTAGCATCGTGCGATCGACGATCGGCAGCGGAATAATCTTCTCGAGATTCTTTCGTTGCCTGGGGCGCAAATCGTTGAGAACCAAGAGCAGGTCCGCACGTTGCTCCTGCGCCCGCTGGGCGATCTCACTCGCCTTTCCGCTTCCGACGAGCGTCGCGGCATCCACGGCGTCACGTCGCTGCACGATGCGCTCGAGGATCTTCGCTCCGGCCGCCTGCGCGAGTGCCTCAAACTCGTCGAGCTCTACGTCGATCGCGGCGTGCAGGGCGCGGGTCTCGACCGCGACGACAATCGCTCGTTGCACTATAGGTGCCCTTCTTGCCGCATCGCGATGGGGCTCAAGCGATCCACGAGCCAGCGGATTGCATCGTTATAGCGAGGTCCGGGCCGCTCCAAGAGATCGGAGTCAACCGAATAGACGCGATGCAGGCGAACCGCTCGCAAACTGCGCCACGGCTCCCGATCGAGCGCGGCGTCGAGATGTGCGGCGCGATCCGCGACGAGCACGTCGGGCCGATCTTCAACCAGCGCCTCGCTGCTGTACGATGCGTACGGCGCGCCAAGATCCGCCGCGGCGTTGCGGCCGCCGGCAATCGCAACGAGCTTGGCAATGTACGAAGCGGAGCCTGCGGTCCATACCGGCGCGCTATCCAGCACGATAAAGACGCGAGGATGCCACGCGAATCGGGACGTGCGAGCGTGCAGTTTCGCGGTCTCTGCCCGCAGGCGCGCCACGAGCGCGGCAGCTTCGCCCGGGCGGGCGGCGAGCGCCCCGATCGTTTGTAAGTTCGTGAAGATCCGATCGTAGCCATCATCGGAGAGCAGTACGACGCGGAGATGCGCGCGGCGCAAAGGTTCTACCAATCGCGCCTGCGACGGAATGCCGATCACGAGGTTGGGGCGCAATGCGACGATATCTTCGACGGCAACGCTGCTCGAATCGGCAACGCGGGGCAGCGCCGCGGCTCGTGGATCGTCGGTAAAGGCGGAGACGGCGACGAGTTGCCGCCCGGCGCCCAGCGCGTAAACGTCGTCGGCAAATGATGGCACCAGCGTGACGATGCCGCCGCTCGCACCCGCGCCGGAATGGGACGCGCACGCCTCGCCCAGCAGGGCAATGAAAAGGGTCGCCGCTCGGATTTGCACAAGTGACGATTCTACGTTTTGCGCGGGAAGCCGGTGTGAAGCCGGCACGGTCGCGCCACTGTATGCGTGCTGAGCTTGTCGAGGCACGCGAGTCAGGATACGGGCAAAACGCTCAGCAGGTCCACCTCGCGCCAAGGAGAGGATTGCTATGTTTCCACTGCTCGCCGCGCTCGTCGCGGCCGTGCCGGTGCCTTCCCCCACCCCAACGGTCGTCCCCCAGATCGCCCACGTCGTTACCAGCGATCGGGGCATCGAATCAGCGCAGCGTACCGCGCGCACGACCTACGTCGTAACGGCTGCCCAGATCGCACAAGACGGCAATCGCACCGTAGCCGACGCCATCGAATCCGTCCCAGGCGTCGATGTAATTCGTTACGGAGCCTTCGGCGCCACCGCGAGCGTCGGAATTCGCGGCAGCTCATCGGAGCAAGTTCTCGTTCTCGTTCGACGGCCTGCCCGTCGCGGGCACTCAGATCGACGACGTCGACCTCGAGCAGATCCCGGTGAGCGGCGTCGACCGCATCGAGGTCGTCGAAGGCGGCGGGTCGACGCTGTACGGCTCCGGATCGATCGGGGGCGTTATCAATATCATCACGGCACCTGCGAGCGCCCGCAGTACCGCGACGATCTCGACGGGATCCTTCGGAGAGCAAACGTATCTCTTCCAAACACCGTATCTGTCGTTTCAACGCACGTATGCAACCAACGACTATTCCGTCGAAAACGCGCCGAATCGCGAAAACGCGCAAGCCGGACTGACCGGCCTCTCCGCCCGCTACGGACATACGATTGGTGCCGTCGACCTCACGCTATCCGGAAATCTCGCCGACGCGCTCGCCGGCGCGCCGGGTGAGCTGGGCTACTTCTCGCCCACGAGCGAACAAGGCAGCATCGGCCGCAACGTGCGGCTCGTCGCGCAAACGCACGGCACGCGTTCGACGGCCACGCTCGAACTCGGCGACTCGTCGCAAAATCTTTCATACACGTGCGACACGCCCGTCGATTCCAACTGTCCGAACTCGTTCTATCCCACGCCGGCACCGGGCCAGACGTCAAATCCACCGTACGCGCAGGTGCTCTACGACCAGCACTGGATGGCGAGCCTGCGTAACGTCGTCGGTGACGCTCGCCAGCGGCTCGTCTACGGCGTCGACCTTATGCGTGGGGTCGCGCGCGTCGACGAAGGCACCGGCGGTGGCTCGCCCTTTGCCGCCGACAACTCGCCGATCTTCGACGCATACGCGCAGACGGCCGCCTACGCGCAGTCACAGTGGTTCGGCACCAACGGCAACCAGATCTACGCCGGACTGCGCGCCGAGCGCGACGGGGGTCTGGGCGGCGCGTTCTCTCCCTCCGTAGGTGGCATCGCGCAGATCGCCGGACCGCTGCAGCTGCGCCTCAACGCGGCTACGGCGTTTCGGGCGCCTACTGCTGAGGAGTTGTACTATCCAGGATTCTCCAATCCCGATCTCGTTGCCGAGCGAACGCGGGTCGGAGATGCGACGTTTTACGATCCAACGCTTTGGGGCGGCGTAAGCCTCGGATGGTTCACGACGAGCGGCTCAAACCTGATCGTTTCGCCCCCGCCCTTCTACATACCCGAGAATATCGGGCGCGCGTCGATTGCGGGCCTCGCGTTTTCGGTGCAAACCCCCTCGGAGCACGGACTGACCGCAACCGTCGGCGTCGTCAACCTCTATCGCGCGCAAGATCTCGAAACGGAGCAAAGAATATCGGGGCGCGGACCGGTCTTCGCGGTGACGACCGCGTTGCGTTACCGCGCGCCGGCAACGAGCCGCTTCGATGGATTTACGATCGAGGCTCGAGCGCAAGGACCGCAAGAAGCACCCGATCCATACCTCTCTCCCGTCTACGCGACCTATCAGCCGGCAGACTTCACAGAGGTTGACGCATACGCCGGTTATCGGATCGCTCCGTCGCTGCGCATCGAGGTGCGCGGCTACAATCTCGGCAACGATCGCTACGCGCTCTTCGCAGGATATCCGATGCCGGGACGCTCGCTGCAGATCGAGCTGCAAGGCAGATGAGAGCGGCGGCGCTGACGGTCCTACCCCTATTGGCCGCCATATTGAGTCTGCTCGTCGGTTCGACTTCGCTCTCGCCGGCGGCGGTCGCGTCGGCACTGCTTCATCCGCACGCCACCGGTGTGCTTCACACCATTGTTTGGCAGCTTCGATTGCCGCGAGTCTGCATCGCCGCGACGGTTGGTGCATCGCTTGCGCTCTGCGGAGCCGTCCTGCAAGGCATGCTGCGTAACCCGCTCGTTGATCCCTATCTCACCGGCGTCAGCGCAGCCGCCGCGGCCGCAATCGCGATCGCAATCGTGGCGGGAGTGTCGGCCGCCGCAACGCCCGGAATCGGATTTGTCGCGGGTCTCGCCGCGGCACTCCTCGTCGCGGCGCTCGTGCGCCGCGGCGGCGGAATCGATTCCAATCGTCTGATCCTGGCCGGCGTCTCGCTCTCAACGCTCTTTGCAGCAATCGTTACCCTCGCGTTAGTTCGCGCGCAATCCAACCAGTACGCCAGTACGGTGGTGGCGTGGTTAGCCGGTTCGATGGCCGGTCGCGGCTGGCCCGAACTGGCAACCGCGGCACCGTACGCCGCGCTCGGGGCTCTGCTTGCGTTTGCGGTTGCGGCGCCGCTCAACGCGTTACGGGTCGGCGAGCTTCGCGCGCGTGCCGTCGGCCTCAACGTCAACCGAGCACAATGGATCATGCTAGCCGCATCGTCGCTCCTGGCGGCGAGCAGCGTCGTTCTCGCCGGGCTGGTCGGCTTCATCGGATTGATCGTTCCTCACATCGGGCGGCGCATCGTCGGTTCGGACGCGCGAGTGCTGCTGCCGGCCTGCGCGTCGATCGGGGCCGCGCTCTGCATGTTTGCCGACGCCGTTTGCCGGCGGATCGTGGCGCCCGCGGAGCTTCCCATCGGAGTCTTACTGGCCTTTATCGGCGTCCCGGCATTTCTCTATCTGTACCTTCGGCCGGCGAGCGCTTTGCGCCGGGATTCGGTCTCCAGGAGCCTATGATCGAGTTGCGCGGCGTCACGCTCGACGTCGGCGAGCGCGCACTCCTCAACGACATCGACGCGCGGATCGCCACCGGAGAGTTCGTGGCGGTCCTGGGGCGCAATGGCGCTGGAAAGACGACCCTCCTTCGTGCAATCGCCGGATTGCATCGCCTGCGCCTAGGTGCGATATCGATCGACGGCAAGCCCAGCGCGCAAATGCGAGCGCTCGACCGTGCAAAGCAGATCGCGTTCGTAACCGGCGATGAGATCTTTCTTGAGTCGCTGCTGGTTCGCGATGTCGTTTCGATCGGACGGTTCCCGCATCACCGCTGGTGGCAGTGGAATGCCGCGCCCAGCGACGATGCTGCCGTCGATTCTGCCCTTGCCGCCGTGCGGCTCGAGGCCTTTGCGCAGCGTCTCTTTTCTACGCTGAGTGCTGGCGAGCGCCAACGCGTTTGGATTGCTCTGGGACTAGCCCAAGAGACTCCGATCCTGCTCCTCGACGAACCGACCAGTCATCTCGACGTCGGCGTCGCGCACGAAATCCTCGCGTTACTTCGGCGATTGACCCGCGCGGGAAAGACCGTCGTCTGCGCGCTACACGATATCAATGAAGCAGCAGGCTACGCCGACCGCATCGCGCTCTTGGGCGATGGAGCGTTGCTCGCGGTGGCATCTCCGGATGCGGTGCTCACCGAGCCTCTGCTCCAACGAGCGTACGGAATCGCCTTCGCGCGGCGCACCGCACTCTTGCCCGACTCAGTTCTTGTGGCGCGGCCGCACGTCGGAACCTAGCACCCACCGAACGGTTCCCTTCAAAGGACCGCTCGAAATCGTGACGCCGACCGCATCGTCCGGTGATGCGAAGAGCGGTGAAACGACGTAGCCGGGGATGCAAGTGACGACGTCGCCGTGCGTGCCCGGCGAAACCAGCACCGCGTGTGGCAACATCGCTTGAGCTTCGTCGAAGGATGCACCGTGATACTCGCGCAGACGCACGCGCGAGTCCCACATCAGCACCGAGGGATCGTCCGTCGTGCTGTAAAGCACGACGTGCTCGCCGCGATGGACGCGGCAGTCGGCCAACGCCGTAGCGGAACCCAAGGTCAAGCAGACGATGAGGAACGCACACGCCTTACGCACGAGGCGTTGCGCCGTCGAGTACGCGAATCGCAAGAATCGCCAAATCGTCTCTTACGCGACTCCCGCCGCGAGCTCGAACGGCCGCTGCAAGCTCGTCCGCGAGCTGCTGCGCGCCTGGGCTTGCGCGTGCGATCAGCTCCATCGCACCCTGTCCGGAGAGTTGCTCCCCGGCCCCGTTGCGAACCTCCGTTAGACCGTCGGTCGCCAACACGAGCGTATCGCCGGGCTGCAAGTAGATCGTTTCGGACCCGAACGGCTCTTCCATGACGCCCAGGACCGGTCCGGTTATCTCGAGCTGGGCGACGTCGTCGCGACGGCGCACGAACGCGGTATCGTGTCCTCCGCTCGCATACGTCAAACCGAACGTGTCGGTATTAAGCAGACCTACGAACATCGAAACGAAAATGTACGGATCTCCTACCGCCTTGGAGAGCACGACGTTGAACTCCGTAAGAATCGCCATGGGGTCGATGTTGCGCAGCGCAATCGCGCGCACCATAAACTTGATGAACGCCGTCAGCACCGCTGCGTCAACGCCTTTTCCGCTGATGTCGGCAATCAAGATCAGCGCCTGGTTTTCGGAAAGGCGATAGACGTCGAATACGTCGCCGCCGACCGCGCGGTCACTGCTCGCCGACAGATACGCGCTGCCTACGTCGCAATGCGGAAGCGGAGTCGACTCGCTTCGAAAGGCTCGCTGAAGAATCCGCGTCACGGCGCGCTCTTCTTCGAGCTCGTGGTTCAACCGCGTTCGGTACGCGTTCAAGACGATCGCAAGGAGACCGAACGCCAGCACCCACGCAGCGCGCAGATACGACGAGCGATCGAGCTGCCTCTGCGTGCTGCGCTCGAGCTCGTCGCCCTTGCCGGCGAGCTCGCGGCGGATCGCCGCGGCCGTTAACGTCTCGTAGTCGGAGAAGAGTTTGTTTCTTTTGTCGAGCTCTTCCAGACGGACCCGCGGATGCGCGAGCAGCGGCGCCGCAACGGTGTTCCTCCACTCAAGCTGAAGGCGCGCGTAGTCTGCGAGCAGCTTATCGGCGCCGAGCAGCTGTCCGCCCAGCGTCTTACGAATCTCATTCTCTTTTCCGTCGTAGCCGGCGGAGGCCGTGCGGTACTCGGCGTCATAAAACGGGTCGCGCGTTAGGAGGTAGCCGCGAAGCAAATTCTCTTCATCAATTTGTAAGCGCAACAACTCCTCGAGGTCGATCTGCGCTTTCTGAATCTGCCCCTGGCGCGAAAACGTGTTCGCGATCTCCGCGCGCGTTTCGAACGAACCCTCAACGGCAAAACCGAGCGACAACAGCAAGAAGGCCGTCAATAACATCGTTCCCGTGACACTCGCGAACGAGACGCTCCTCACAAAAGCCTCACGAAAAAAGTCGAAGAACAGCGGGCTGTGTACAGCCGGGTGGGAACCACGGTTTTTAAGTCCTACGACGTTCGTGGAATTTATCCGTCTGGGCTCGATGAGGACGAGGCGCTGGCGCCAGTCCGCCGAACTTGAGGTTAATGTCCAAACGCCTGCTCGGGCCCGCCTTCATTGCGGTCGGCGATGGAACGTCAACGTTCGGACGCCTGGCAGTCGAAGATGGCCGTATCGTCGGCGTTCTTGCCGCAGACGGCCCCTCCGATTATCCGTTGCCCGCCGGGAGCACGATAGCTCCGGGCCTCATCGACGTGCACACAAACGGCGCCGAAGCATATCTCTTCAATCGAGATCAAGGTAACGCCGTCACAGTCGCCGGCACCGCGTACGCCCAGACGGGCACGACGGGCTTCGTGGCGAGTGTCATGACCGCCCCGTGGGAGTCCATGCTCCATGCCGCATCGGAGATCGTCGAAGCGGCCAACCAGTTGGAGGAGGATTTGCCCAACGGCGCTCGCTGTCTCGGCGTGCATTTCGAAGGCCCGTTCCTCAATCCGAAATTTCGGCGCATTCATCGCAACGAGTGGCTGCTTACCGCCGGCGCCGCTCGCGCACAAGAAATGGTCGATTCGTGCAAAGGTGCCTGCTTGTTGGTAACGATGGCCCCGGAGATCGACGGAGCGAGCGAAGCGCTGCGCGTTTTTTTGGAGAACGGAGTCGTCTGTTCGGCCGGTCACACCGGCGCTCGCTATCGCGAAGGAATGCTCGCGATCGGACTGGGTTTCCGATCCCTGACGCATGCGTTCAACGGAATGCCGCCACTCGACCACCGCGATCCTTCGATTCTAGCGGCGTTCATCCAAGACCGGCGCACCCTCGTTCAAGTAATCTGCGATGGGTTTCACGTCTCACCGGTCATGATCGACATCTTGCACCGGACACTGGGCGATCGGCTCGTGCTGGTAACCGATGCGATGCCCCCGGCCGATCCGGGTTATCACATCGAAGGCGGCGTCGTGCGTTCGGCCGACGGCACGATTGCCGGAAGCGCGCTGCGCATGGACGAAGCGCTGCGCAACTACATGTCGTACGCGCAGATTCCGTTCGCCGCCGCGATCGTTGCGGCAACCCACGCGCCGGCACGATTGATTCGGCACGACACCGAGCTAGGCCGCATCGCGCGCGGTGCGCGGGCCGACCTCTCCTTCTGGGATAAGGAGTATCGCGTGATCGCAACGATGGTCGGCGGCCGCTTCGTCTACAATCATCCTTCAACTGAGCTGCCGATGACGGAAGGGCTCAGTCTGTCAGTATGATCTCCGCCGGCTGCGGCGAACGCATCGCCGAGCGCAGCATGACGATGGCGGCGTAAAGAACGACCACGACGACAAGCCACCGCAAGAGAATGATGTCCAGCCTTTTCACAAGGAACGCGGCGATGAGCACGCCGGGTATTCCTCCAAGCGTTAGGCCCAGCGCCGCCCGCATCGAGAAGGCATCGAAGCGAATGAACCGTAGGCTGGCAACCGGCATGAGGAACGCACACGACGCCATCATAATGGGAAATGCGGCGATCGGATTCATCCCGAGCAGACTCACCATAATCATGCATGGCGCGTAAAGCCCGATGCCGATCGTCATCAGCGCACCTAAGAAAAAGCTCACCACGATCCCAATCGCGAGGCGCGTGCCGGCGAGGCCGAGTGCCTGGCCGCCGAGTCCAAAGTGACTTCCCTTAAAGATGCTCCAAATGAAGAGCACGCCGGCCGCAAGCAGCGCGGTTCCCATGCCGATCTGGACGTACCGTCGCGGCAAACGAGCGACGAAGCCGGCGCCGAGCCACGCGCCCACGACCGCCGCAAGGATCAGTAACAACAGCGTGCGGGGCTCGACGGCAATGATGCCAATAAAGATCGCGGCCTCGACGACGGTTGGGAGGGAGTGGCCGACGTTGAGTGTCCCTGGAATTCGTTCGTCGGGAACGAAGCGGAGCAGCTTAAACAACGAGGTCGTCGGCGCGAACGAACCGATGCCCAGTGTATCGAAGAAATTCGTGACGAAACCAATCGCGATGCCGATCGCGGCGCCAACCGGCTCGGGCAACGCCGGACGGTGGCGCGGCATCGCACGAACCAGCGCAACGATCACGGCAACCGCTACCACGAGCAAGCCGGCGAAAAGGAGCGTGTGGATCGTCATCGCGAGACCGTACGCCCACGACGCCGCGCCGCCTGCTTAGCCGGCAGCCGCGGCGACCTCCCTGGTCGCCGCCGCGTTGAAGTACGAAGCCTTCGGGTGATGTATCACGATCGCGGCGGTCGATTGCTCGGGAACGATTTGAAACGCCGGCGTTAGCGTTACTCCGATCTTCGAGGTCGCATCGAGCAGCCGAAACACCAGGTCGTGCGCTCCGAGATCGGGGCAAGCTCCATAGCCCCAGGAATACCGTTTCCCACGGCCATCCTCTAGACCGAGCTCGCGGCGAATGTGACGGTGGGCGTACTCGGCGAGCGCCTCGGCAGCCTGCACCGAAAAGCCATGCACGAAATACGATTCGCTGTAGTCGCCAGCCGCCTGTAACGCTTCGGTCCGCTGCGTCGCGTTACGTCCAACCGTTACGATCTGCAACGCCACCACGTCGCGGGAGCCACCATCGCTGGGCTCGAACAAATAATCCGCAAGGCTCAAATGCTCTCCACCGGTCTGGCGCGGAAAGCGCATGCGAGCGACTTCGTTCGTTGGCTGCGCCGGATCGTAAAGAATGATTTCGTTACCTAAACCCGCGGCGGGGAAATAGCCGTACACGACCTTTGGCTCCAGGAGGGCATCCTCAATCGCTTGCGCCTGGTAGCGGCGGAGGCGAGGTTCGAACTCCTCGCTGACGAGCCGCGCGAACGCATCGCCTTTGGTGTTCGCGGCGCCCCACGAAAGCCGGTAGAGGCTGCGAAGATCGAAGCACGGCCACAGCTCGCCAGGATCGATTCGGTCCAGCGCGCGCACGCCCCAGAACGGCGGTTGCGGAACTGGAGCGCGGTCGGCCTTGACTGCGGAGATCGACGGCGCGCGCAGCGGTGCGGCTGCGGGGCGGCGCTCACGTTGCGCAAGAGCTTCGCCCTTCGCCCGCTCGACGAGATCTCGCCACCGCTGCGGATCGCTCGTGAGCGCATCGACGAGATCGAGCCCTTCGAACGCATCGCGCGCGTAAAAGACGCCCGGCTCGAAGAAACGGGTACCGCCTCCCAAGAGGGCGATTCGCCGGCCGAAATCCCGGTTGATCGCGGCCCCGCCGATGATCACGGGGAACCGTAAACCGCGAGCGTCCTGCTCCTCCAGGCAGACCGGCATCTGTTTGCTGGTTGACACCAAAAGCGCGGAGAGACCGATTGCATCGGCGTTTACCTCGACGGCTTTCTCGAGAATCGTATTCATCGGAACCTGCTTACCGAGATCGTGCACTGTGTAGCCGTTGTTGGCGAGGATCGTGTGCACCAGGTTCTTTCCAATGTCGTGCACGTCGCCGAAGACCGTTGCGATGACGACGGTGCCTTTCGTCGAGCCTTCCGAGCGCTCCAGGAACTGTTCGAGATGCGCGACCGCTTTCTTCATCACCTCGGCCGATTGCAGGACGAACGGCAGAATCAGCTCGCCCCGACCGAATCGATCCCCGACATCTTTCATGGCGGGCAGGAGGATTTCATTGAGAACGGCTACCGGCGCTCTTTCCAGCAAAGCTTCATCGATCTTCGTTTCGATGCCATCTTTACGGCGCCGCAGAATCGCCTGATGAATCCGTTCTGCGATCGTAGTCTCTTCCGTCTGTTCTTCTGCAGCGGCGCGATCGGTCTCCGATCGGCCGTCAGACGCTTCGCGCTCGAAATGATCGATTAGCCGCGGCAGCGCATCCGGCCGCCGATTAAAAACGAGATCGTCGCACAGCTCCCGTACCGCCGAGTTGACTTCGAAATATGGAACGATTTCCTTGGGGTGGACGAGCGCGCAATCCAAGCCCGCTTCGACGCAATGATACAGGAAGACCGAGTTCAGCGCCGCACGCGCGTTGGGCCGCAGGCCGAACGAAACGTTGGAAACGCCAAGCGAGGTGAGCGGGCCCCGCAGCTCCCGCTTGATGAGGCGAATGCCCTCGATCGTTTCGACGGCAGAGTTTAAGAACTCGGGCTCGCCGGTTGCCAGCGTGAACGTGAGATCGTCGAAGATCAGAGCGCCCGGCGGAAGACCGTACTCGCCGACTGCAATCTCAAAGATGCGGCGAGCGACTTCGAGCTTGCGTTCCGCCGTTTTCGCCATGCCCTTTTCGTCGATCGTCAAGGCGACGACCGCGGCGCCATGCTCGCGTGCAAGCGGTAAAACGGCGTCGAGTTTCGCTCGGCCCGACTCGAGATTCACCGAGTTCAGAATCGCCCGGCCTGGGTAGTTTTGCAGCGCAGTTTCGAGCACTTTCGGCTCGGTCGAATCGATCGACAGGGGTGCCTCGATGGATTGCGCGAGCCGTCGCACGAGGTCCCGCATCTGTTCCTCTTCGTCGGGCCGTTCTGTCAGCGCGCAGCATACGTCGAGCACATGCGCGCCGCCTTCGACTTGCTCCCGCGCGATGAGCACGACATCGTCGTACCGGTCGTCGAGGAGAAGCCGCTTGACCTTCCTCGAACCTTGGGCGTTGATGCGCTCTCCAACGATGAGCGGGCGCGGCTGCTGTTCTAGCGAGATCGCCGTCATCGCCGACGCGATCTCTTGCGGGCGCTCGGCGCGCGGTCGCGTCCGGCGCTCGACCGACGCGACGGCTTCGCGAAGCGCGCTGATGTGCGCCGGGGTCGTACCGCAGCACCCGCCGATCGCGTTGACACCGAAGTCGCGAACGAATGCTGCGAGCTCCGCAGCCAGCTCTTGTGGACCTTCCGGATAGATCGTCTCGCCATGCGGGCCCATGAGGGGAAGTCCCGCGTTCGGTATGACGCTGACGAAACAGCGTGAAGTTTCGCAGAGATAGCGAATCGAGTCGCGCATCTGCGACGGGCCGGTCGAGCAGTTGAGGCCGATCACGTCGATCGGCAGCGCGTCGAGCGTGGCGCGAACCGCACTGATGTCCGTTCCCAGCAGCATGCGGCCGTCGGTAATGAGCGTCGGTTGCGCCTGAATCGGCACGCGCCGCAATCCGCGTTCGAACTCACGCGTTATTCCCGCGATTGCCGCCTTTAACTCAAGCAGATCTTGCATCGTCTCGAGCAAGAGCAGATCGGCACCGCCCTCGACGAGCGCTCGCGCCTGCTCGCCATAGACGTCGCGCAACTGCTGGTACGTGATATTCGAGAGCGCCGGATCGGAGGAGGAGATCAGCATTCCGGTCGGCCCCATGGAACCCGCGACGAAGCGAGGATGCTGCGGCGTCGAGATGGCGTCGCAGGCTTTTCGCGCGATCGCAGCGGCTTGGAAGTTGACTTCTTGCGTTCGCTCGCCGATGCCGTACTCGTCGAGTTTTAATCTCGACGCGGTGAAGGAGTCGGTCTCGACGACGTCTGCACCGACCACGAGATAGGCCTCGTGAATCGAGCGAACGATGTCGGGGCGCGCGAGAACGATCGCTTCGTTGCAACCGTGAAGCGCCGCGCCGCCAAAGTCCTCTGGCGAAAGTTCGAGCGCCATGAGCTGCGTGCCCATGGCGCCGTCAAAGATCGCAACCCGCTCTTCGAGCAGGCGCAAGTACTCAGACACGATCTCGACTCGCTATCTCTCCCACCTTGTTTCCGGCCCGATTATACACCGGCCGACGCGCGAATCGGGCAAGTGCGTCGGCTTGGCGTTCGTCGAGGATGCCCAACCGCCGCAACGCCGCGATCGCAGAGGGGCCGCGCGCTCGGGAGCTGCCGTCAATCACTTTGGATGCGTAACCGTAGCCTTGCGAAACGGCCGCCGCCGCATGAACCCCCTCGGCACCGGCCTTCGAGACGATATTGCCGGCGCCGGCGATCATCAACTCGGTGTCGAACTGGCCCGTTCCGGCGACGTACTCCGGATGAGCGAGCATCGCATCGCGCACGATTCGCAGCGCTCGTGCGTCCGCGGAATCGATGCCGGAAAGCGTCGCGAGCCTCGCAAAAGAGATCGCTGCTTTTCGCAATCCCGTCGCATAAACCGGAATTCCGCAGCCGTCGATAGCGACGGGCCACGTCGAAGCGTCATCGTCGGAGAGGCGCGCGCACAATGCGAGAATCTGCTGCTGGGCAGGATTCTCGGCGCTCAAGTAGGTCGTTGGATCGGCGCCGGTTGCCAAGCAAAGCGCCAAAATGCCGGCGTGCTTTCCGGAGCAGTTATTGTAGAGCGGGGTCGGTTCCAGTCCCGCTTGCGCAAGTCCCAGCGCCGCGGTCTCGTCGTACGGCGAATGCGTGCCGCACTGCAACGCCGATTCATCCATGCCGATTTTGTCCAAGATCGAAGCGACGGCTGCGACGTGAAATGCCTGTCCGGAATGCGAGGCAGTCATCACCGCGATTTCGCGCGGCTCGAGGTGGAATCGTTCGTGCACGCCGGCTGCAATCGCCGCCGCCGCAATGAACGGTTTTGCCGCCGAACGCAGGAAGATCGGCGATTCGATATCGCCGGCCTGCTCGAGCACCCTGCCGTCGGCATCGACCGCGCAGGCGGCGACACGGTGAACCGACTCGACGAACCCGCCCCGGGTTACGTCGACGTAGACTTCATCGGTCGCGATCAAACGAGCGCAGGTTCGACGATTGTTGCTTCCTGCTCGGCAAAGACGGGATTGCTCAAATAGCGCTCACCGGTGTCGCATCCAAACGTTACGAGCGTCTTGCCACGCAACTCCGGTCGCGCCGCGGCGCTCAAGGCCGCCCAAACGTTTGCGCCGCTCGAAATGCCTACGAGCATGCCCTCTTCACGCGCAAGCCGGCGGGCCGTTGCGATCGCGTCGGCATCGGTAACGCGCACGACCTCTTGATAAACATCGGTGTTGAGCACCTTGGGTACGAATCCGGCGCCGGTTCCCTGAATCTTATGCGGCCCGGGCTTTCCGCCCGAAAGCACTGGCGACGCATCGGGTTCGACGGCGATCATCCGTACGCTCGGTTTACGTGCTCTCAGCACCTCACCTACGCCGGTGATCGTGCCGCCCGTGCCGATCGCCGAGACGACGACGTCGACGGCGCCGTCCGTATCGCGCCAGATCTCTTCAGCGGTCGTGCGGCGATGAATTTCCGGATTGGCCGGATTCTCGAACTGCTGCGGCATGAAATACTTGCCGGGAGCGGCTGCAACGATCTCCGTTGCCCGTCGAATCGCGCCGGGCATGCCTTCCGATCCGGGCGTCAGCACGACTTGCGCGCCATACGCTTTGAGCAGGTTACGCCGTTCGACCGTCATCGTGTCGGGCATCACCAAGATGATCGGATAGCCCTTCGCCGCCGCGACAAATGCTAGCGCAATGCCGGTGTTTCCGCTGGTCGGTTCCAGGATCGTCATCCCGGGCAACAGGCGGCCGTCGCGTTCTCCCGCCTCGATCATCGAGAGGCCTATCCGATCCTTCACCGATCCGGCGGGGTTGAACGATTCCATCTTCACCAGAACCGTGGCCGGTATCCCCGAGTTGAGCCGCGGAATCCTGACCAACGGCGTATTCCCGAACGTATCGGCTAAGTTGTCGTAGATGCGTGCCATGATACCGTGCTTAACCCCCGTTTCTCGTTCGAGCGTTGCACGCCCCACGCACGAGCTCCTCGATGGCGAGCGCAGAAGGAAGCGGGCGCTCCGGGCGCCCACTTCACGAACGATGCCCCAGCGCTCAATCGCTCTTCGAAGATGCTGCATGCTGATCGCCCTCGCGCTTTTCGCCGTGCCGAGCACGCGGGGCGCTTCGCAGGGGACGCCCACGCTCTCGGACGCGCTCGATGCGATCGCCACTTACGCGCCGCGCGCGATGCAAGAGCAAGGCACGCCGGGACTCTCAGTGGCAATCACCGATCGCAACGCAACGCTGCGGATCATCACGCTGGGCGACGCGAATCGCGACGCCCGGGCCCCCGTCACGCCGCAGACTCGATTTCCAATCGGATCGATTACCAAATCGATGACCGCCCTCGCGCTGCTGGAGCTTTACGACGCCGGGCACCTCAACCTCGATGCGCCGGCGCGCGAATATCTTCCGTGGTTTTCGATCCATGCGCTCGGCGGACCGATACTCGTGCACGAGTTGCTCTCGCACACCGGCGGCACGCCCGACGATTTCTCGGCGGAGGTGGGCTACTCGTACGATATCCTCGCATTACGCGACGCAAGAACGCTGTTTGCGCCCGGAACCTCCTGGTCGTATTCCAACGATGGCTACGCCACGGCCGGTGCGATTCTCGCCCGGATCGACGGGCGCTCCTGGGCCGATGCCGTACGGGCACGCGTTCTACAACCGCTCGGGATGAGCGCGAGCTCCGACGTCTTTACGCCGGAGGGCATGGCGAGCGCGGCCATCGGCTACCAGTTTCGTGACAATGACCGTCCGCCGTCGCTACGGCCGCCGCTCGTTGCGTCGCCTCCGTTGGACTTCGTCGATCCCGCGGGCTCCGTGCTTTCGACTCCCGAGGACATGGCAAAGTACATGCGTTTCTACTTGAATGAGGGGAGAACGGGCGACGGGCGACAACTGATCTTGGCTACCACCTTCGCGGCGATGACGCGCCCCGACCGCTTGAAGAACGGAGAGCCGGCCGGATCGTCCGGTGCGGTGCTCTCCGAGGCGCCCTCGTTCTACCGGCAGTATGGCTACGGGCTTTCCATCTTTAACGACGGCGGCGATCATCTCGTCGGCCATACTGGCGGGATATCCGGTTATACAGCGTGCATGCAGGTCAATTTGACCCGCGGATTCGGCGCCGTCGCATTCGCGAATCTCATCGAAGCGCCGCTGCATCCGTGCGCGATCGTGCTCTACGCGATGCGGGTCTTGCGAGCGCAGAGCCTAGGCGAGCCGCTTCCATCGCCGCCGCCGGCACGCGACCCTGCGAGGGTCAGTCGCGCGAGCGAGTACGTAGGCACGTATACGGAAACGAATGGCTCGTCATTGCGCGTCGTCGCCGCCGGGGAGCGCCTCTATCTCGTGAATGCGCCAAAGCGGATCGAGCTCTATCCGCGCGGCCGGGACCTTTTCTGGGCCGACGATCCCGAGTTTGCAATCTTTTTGCTGGCATTCGGGCGCGATCGCGACGGCAAAGTAATTGAGATAAACTATGGTCCGCGCTGGTACGCCGGCGAACTCTATCGCGGACCGCGCACGTTTGCCTATCCTCCGAGCTGGAACGCCTTGGCCGGCCGTTACGAAAACACGTACTTGGGGCAGCCCGCCATTACGCGCGTGGTAATCGTCAAGAATCGATTGACGTTGGACGGCACCGATTCGCTGACGCCGCTTTCAGGCGGGACCTTCGCGCTGGGAGATTCGGTCGTGCGCTTCGACGCGTATGCCGGAAATCAACCGCAGCGTTTGAGCATCGACGCCACGCACTTCTATCGAGTCGAACTACCTTAACTTCGTCATCCTGAGCGCAGTTTGTCATCCTGAGCGCAGTTTGTCATCCTGAGCGCAGTTTGTCATCCTGAGCGCAGTTTGTCATCCTGAGCGCAGTCGAAGGACGAAGGACGCTACTCACCGATGTCCCAGAGAAGGCCCAAATCTTTTTTCGAGAACGAACGAAAGGCGATGAGCGTCTCGGTGCTGAGGATGCCATCGAGCGCCGCGACCTGTTCGGTAACGAGATCGTTAAGCTCTTCGTGCTGCTTCACTCGCACGATCGCGATCATGTCGTACGGGCCCGCGACCGAATAGACTTCGGCGATACCGTCGATCGCCAACAGATCGTCGGCGATGGAACGTAACCTCGGCCGTTCGACCTTCATCAGAATAAATGCAGCTACCACTTCAGGCGACCTCGCTTACGATCTCGAGCGCGCCGCCGCAGTTCGGACAACGATCGTTCATTGCGGCCGCGCAGCCTATACAAAAGGTGCAATCGTTCGAACACGCGCGCGCCTCGGCGCCGGTTTGAAAGTTCCGGCCACAGCCCTGACACGAGCCTTTCATGGTTTATTTGTTCTTGAAGCGGGCCACGCGCTTTTCGTTGTAGGCGGCGAGGCCTTCTTTGGCATCTTCGCTCTTGAACAGCAGCGACTGCAACTCGCGTTCGAGCGCGAGCGCATCTTGGAGCGGGAGCTCCGCTCCGGTCTGGACGCTGCGCTTGATATGGCCGACGGCCATCGGCGCTTTGTTCGGCGAGCAGAACTGTTTGGCGTACTCCGTAATCTGCTCGCGGAACTCGCTCGCATTCCCTTCGAAGAGATCGGTGAGCATGCCCCACTCCATCGCTTGCTCGAAACTGACCGTCTTGCCCGTCACCATCATCTCAATCGAGCGCGATTTGCCGACCAGACGCGCTAAGCGCTGCGTTCCGCCGGTTCCCGGCAGAACTCCGAGGGCAACTTCGGGAAGGCCGATCTTTCCGGCGTCTTTCCGGGCGATGCGCAGGTCCGCTGCCATTGCGATCTCCAGGCCACCGCCGACGCAATGGCCGTTGAGCGCGGCGATCACAAGCTTCGGCGTTTGCTCGAGCCGCGACAGCGTCTCGTTTGCGTGCAGGCAGAACATGTACTTGAACTCAGGGGTCACCTGGTTGAGCATCCCGATATTGGCCCCGGCCGAAAAGAACTTTTCGCCTTTGCCGGTAAGCACGATGACCTCGACGTCGGAGTCGAACCGCGCGTCGAGAATCGCTTCGTCGAGCTGCCGCATCATCTCGTGGGTGTAGGTGTTGGCCGGTGGATCGTCCATCTCGACGAATCCTACGTGACCATCTTTCCAGTAGTTAATGATGCGTTTGCCGTCAAGGGCGCGTTGCTCGCGGCCAAACGGGGTCTGTTTCGTAGCGCCGTCAAGTGTGATGCTCATGAAAGTTTTCCTTTCGGGGCAATCCAATTGGGGTCTTTGAAAAATTCTTTAAGCTTATCTTCGTCGGCGGCGGTCGGGAGCACCGTGGGAGCATAGGCTACCCACTCTTCCTCGGTGAGTTTGCGGCCGTCGACCGTGTAGCGTTCTCCGCCGTAATCGCCGATCTTGCGATTGAAACTCATGTCGGGAACGTAGAACTTCGTCTCGCTCGAGTTGACCTCGTTCACGCGGGCGACCGTGGCCGAGACTTCGTCGTGGAACTGTCCGCGCGCGCGCTCGTTGAGATGCTCCTTGTCGGCGCCGTCACCGGCTTTGTCCTCGTCGACACGCCCTTTGATGCCCCAGGTATAGGCCCATTGCGCCGAGCCCGAGTGATCGGTGCCGAAGAGATCGAGCGAGCCCGAGATCCACTTGTTGTAATATTTTTGCTGAATCTCGACGGGAATGACGCCCGCCTTCGCGATGCGACGCAGCCCAGTGATGCCGGTTCCCATGTGAAAGGCCTCTTCGCGAAGCATCGGACCCATCGAGGCCGCAAGCGGAGCGAAGCTGGAGTGAGAGAGCATGCTCAGCTGAAATTTGCCGTCGCGATCCATAAAGTTCGTGTACGCAAAGAAGTCGAGCCAATGCGTCACGTCTTCATTGAACGCGTTGAGCAATCGGTTCTTCTTGCCGAAAGCGCGGCGCTCGAGCATCTTCTGCGCTTCGATCTTCCCCTCGGTGCCGAAGTGCTCGACCATCAGATGACACATCTGATAGCCGTGACGCGTCTCTTCGACCATGATCCGAACCAGCGATGCCAGATCGTACTCGCTCGGAGCGTTATTGACCAAGAACCGCTGCTGTTCGTTGGAGGCAAACTCCGTGTCGCCTTGATAGACGACCATGTTGAGGACGGCGTCCTTCATGCGCTGATCGGGGATCTCACGAACGCGCTCCCAGCGGCGGTCGCCCTTGAAGTCGCCAAAGTAGATTTCCGGGGTCGGCAGCTCGCCGTACTTTGCCTCGAAGATATAGCCCGGCATGAAGCGGTCGACCAGCTCGCGATCGAGCCCGACATCGCGCCTCCATTCGTCCAGCATGGTGATCCAGTCGTCAAACGTCGCGATTCGGTTCATTGGCAGCCTCTCAAACTCATATAACGGAATTTTCTCAAGCTACGAGAATACCGTCATACTAGATCCTTCCGCCCGGAGGTGTCAAGTTGGACCACCGCCCGGTCACTCGGCCCAACTCGTTCATATTTACGCTCTACGGCGATATGGTGCATCGCCTCGCCGGCGATGGCGCGCTTTGGATCGGCGGCCTAATCTCCCTGATGGCCGCGTTCGGGGTGTCGTCGCAAGCCGTCCGCCAAGCCGTCTCGCGGATGACTCGTCAGGGATGGCTCGTCGCTCGTCGCGACGGTAATCGCGCCTTCTATATGGTAACCGCCCGCGGGCGCCGCCGGATCGAGGAACTGAGTCCCCGCATCTACGGACCCGTCATCGAGTGGGACGGTCGGTGGCGGTTGCTCGTCTATGCCGTCGGGGAGGCGCAGCGCCAGGAGCGCGAGCGTCTTCGGAAGGAGCTTGCCGCGCTTGGCTGGGCACAACTCTCGACCTCGACCTGGATCTCCCCCTCGGATGCGCTCGAAGCCGCTCGCGAGGCGGCCGAAGCAACCGTGGCCCTGGGTGCGACCGACCTCTTCGAGGCCGAGTACCGCGGGCCGCGCAGCGATCGCGAACTGCTCGAGCGTTGCTGGAACGTCAACTCAATCGCGTCAGCGTATCGGGAGTTCATCTCCCGCTACCGGCCACGTTTCGATGTTGAGATCGCCCGCGGCGAGCTCAGCGACGAGGGCGCGTTCGTCGAGCGCCTCTGGCTCGTCCACGATTACCGGAAGTTTGTTTATCTCGACCCGGGTCTGCCCAGCGAGCTCCTGCCGGCTCATTGGCCTGGTACTGCGGCAGCCGCGCTCTTTCGCGAATACTATGCTGTGCTCGAAAAAAAATCACAACGTTACTTTCATCTTTGCTCGCGCCCTACGAACGGGGGCTAGCATAAAAGCGTCGAAGCGAGCCGCCCATGCCCAAACGCCTGATGATCGTTCTCTGCGTCGCCGCCCTGGCCGTCGCCGCTTGTCACAGCAGTAGCTCCACGACTCCGACCCCCTCTTTTACGCCCTCCTCGCCCTCGCCCAATCCGTCCGTCACGGTTGCGCACGTCTTCGTCACGATCAATGGCTCGCCCAGGCCGAGAATTCCGGTGGAGGAATCGACCCCAAAGTCAACGTCGAGCCCTCGTCCCGGGACGCCCTTTGAGACGCTCTTAACGAACAAGAAGGGCAAGGTGAAGTTCGGCGACCTCAAGCCGGCCAAAACCTATTGCTGGGTCGCCATCCTCGGTGGTGGGAAAAGGTCGTCTGAATGTGCCGGCTGGGAAATATGGCAGACCACCCTCATAACTTTAGGAAGTTAAGGGCCAACCGCTTTTCTTAGGCCTCATCCTCATCTAAATGAAGATGACATCCATCTTCTGCTTCAGAGAGCACGTCGCGCGCTTCGGCAAGCACCGCGCGTGAAAGCGGCCGGGGCGGAGGCTCGACCGAGCCCGGCTCGGCCAGGAAATCGACTTCGCTCCAGTCTTCCCACGTTTCGAGCGGTTCGCCGTCTTCGGTCGTAGGAAAGCGCACACAGAATCCTTGGTCGAGATGGACGCCTACGACCGTTACCTCGGTACCGCGAGGAAAATAGGTTCCGTCCTTCCAGAGCGTGCCGTAGCTCGTGCTGTAGCGCCGGCCGATCTTGAGCGTTTCCACCATAGGCTACGCTATACCCGAAACGGGTCCATCGGTTTCTCCCCAATATAGGTGAGGACGCTCTTGGTTTCGCTGTACAGCCGCATCGTTTCCATCCCGAGCTCGCGTCCGTACCCGGATGCCTTATATCCGCCAAACGGAACTCCCGGAAAGACCGAGTACGGGGTGTTGATGGCAACCGAGCCGCTGCGGATTGCGCGGGCGACGCGATTCGCGCGCCCAATATTCGAGCTCCAGACGCTGGCGGCCAGGCCGTACTCGCTGTCATTTGCCAGCGCGATCGCCTCAGCTTCGTCGTCGAACCGTACCAACACGGCGACCGGGCCGAAGATCTCCTCACGAACGATCCGGTGATCACTCTTGGCTTCGTAGGCGGTAGGATTCCAGAACATTCCCGATGCGAAACTCTGGCCGAGGTCGGGTGAGCCGCCCCCGAAGAGCGCCTGGGCGCCTTCGGCTGCGCCGATCTCGCAATACGAACGAATCTTCTCGAACTGCTCGGATGTCGTGATCGCTCCGATCTGCGTCTGCGGATCTTCCGGGTCGCCGACGCGTAGTCGCTGCGCTTTCTGCGCGAATCGTTCGACGAAACGGTCGTACACTCCGGATTGCAGCAGAATGCGCGAGCGGGCCTCGCAGCATTGGCCGGCGTTGTAATAGACACCGTACAGCGCACCGGCTACGGCCGCGTCAACGTCGGCGTCGTCAAAAACGACGGACGGCGATTTCCCGCCGAGTTCCAACGTTACGCGTTTGAGTGTGCGCGCCGCCGCGGCAGCGACGATGCTTCCCGTGTCCGTCGAACCGGTAAACGCGATCTTATCGACCGCTGGATGATCGACCAGCCAGGTTCCGAGGCCGCCTTTCGAACCGGTGACGACGTTGAGGACGCCTTCGGGAACGCCCGCTTCGAGTGCGATCTTGCCCAACTCGATCGCCGTCAGGGGGGTCGCGTGCGCCGGCTTGAGCACGATCGTGCAGCCGGCGGCCAGCGCCGGTGCAACCTTCCACGAAGCCAGCAACAACGGAAAGTTCCATGGAACGATCGCACCGACAACGCCGACCGGCTCGCGCACGGTATTGGCGAGATAGGCCGGCAGCGGCGGCGGCAACGTTTCGCCGTAGTTCTTCGTAGCGGCGCCGGCGTAAAACTCAAAGCAATCCACGATCGCGCCGAGTTCGCCTTTAGCGGTCCCAACGGTTTTGCCGTTGTTGCGAACCTCGCATAACGCCAAGTCGGCCGCGCGCTCGCCGATGAGCTGCGCGATCTTATAAACGATCTTTGCGCGTCGCGAGGCCGCCATCGACGCCCACTTGCCGGCATCGAAGGCGCGGCGCGCCGCGTTCACCGCGTCGTTGAGATCCTCGTGCGTCGCTTCCGCTACGTCGGCGATCTTCGCCCCCGTGGCTGGATTGCGAACTTCGTACGTGCCGCCATCGGAAGCATCTCGCCAGGCTCCACCGATTAGCAGTTGGGTCTTGGTCATGGTTGGCGCGGTCGTCATGGCAAACGCCTTCTACTCCACACGCTCGAATACCGTTGCGATACCTTGACCCACGCCGATGCACATCGTCGCCAGGCCGAAGCGCGCTTTACGCCGGGCCATTTCGTGCAGCAGCGTCGTCGCGATGCGCGCGCCGCTTGCTCCGAGAGGGTGTCCCAGCGCAATCGCCCCGCCATTGACGTTCGTCTTTGCGGGATCCAGGCCCAGCTCACGCATGCATGCGACGGCTTGCGATGCGAAGGCTTCATTAATTTCGATCAAATCGAGCTGCTCGACCGTCAAGTGAGCGCGCGCGAGCGCCTTGCGCGTCGCGGGTATCGGTCCGAGACCCATCACGTCGGGAGCAACGCCCACGCAAGCGCATGCGACGATCCGTGCCATCGGCCGCAGATTCAAGCGCCGCGCCGTCTGCGCTTCGCAAAGCAGAAGTGCCGCGGCGCCGTCGTTGATGCCAGACGAGTTGCCGGCCGTCACCGTGCCGTCGCTCTTGAACGCCGGCTTCAGTTTCGCTAGGCGCTCCATCGTCGTCTCCGGCCGCGGATGTTCGTCACTCGTCACAACGGTTGCGGGTGACGAGCTCTCTACCGGCACGGCAACGAGCTCGCCGGCAAATGCGTCGCGTTGCGTTGCCGCTTTGCACTTCATCTGAGATTCGAACGCAAACCGGTCTTGCTCTTCGCGCGTGATGCCGTAGTCTCGCGCGACGTTCTCGGCCGTCTCGCCGAGCGAAACGGTATGCTGGGGGGGCATCTTCGGATTGACCATCCGCCAACCGAGAACCGTATCGAAGAGCCGCTGGCCTCGGCCGAACGGCACATCGCTCTTCGGTAAAATGTAGGGTGCGCGCGTCATGGACTCGACGCCGCCGGCGATTATCACGTCGCCTTCTCCAAAGGCAATCGCTTGCGCGGCCGAGTTAATCGCCTGAAGGCTCGAACCGCACAGCCGGTTGACCGTGACGCCCGGGATGCAAAGCGGCAGATTCGCCAAGAGCACGGCCATGCGCGCGACGTTTCGGTTATCTTCGCCGCTCTGATTGGCGGCCCCCAAGTAAACGTCCTCAACGATCAAAGGGGAGATGCCGGTACGCTCGACCACGGCGCGCAGCGCGATCGCTGCAAGGTCGTCGGGACGAACGGTTGCCAAGGCACCGTCGTAGCGGCCGATCGGCGTACGCACGGCGTCGATAACCCACACGTCGCGGCTCATTGCTGCAGGCTCGGGAAAGCGCTCTGCTCGCCGCTCTCCTGGGGCGCGGGCTCCTCTTCCATGTCGAGGAGCCAGATCGAACGATGCGCTGCGAACTGATCGCCTTCGGCATCGGCCAGCCGTTTCAAGATGCGGCGCAGGCGCGTACCGCCAATTTCACGTCCCCACGCGATCGGACCGACGGGGTAGTTGGCTCCCAGGCGCATTGCTTCGTCAATGTCTTCGGGCGTTGCGACGTCCTGGGCAACTGCAATCATCGCCTCGTTGACGATCGAGCCGACCGTCCGTCCAAGAAAGAGTCCCGGAACGTCTTCGACAAGCACGGACGCCTTGCCGATCGTTGCGAAGAGCTCCTGCGCTAGCTCAAGCGTGTCGTCGGACGCATTTTGCGAGTTGACGATTTCTACGGCATCGACGGCCGACAAAGAACCAAGCACGCCGAAGCCGGCCAAGCGCTCCGGGTGACGCAATCGGGCCGCACACGCGGCGACGTTTGTCGCGTACGCATCGGTAAAAATAACGCATTCCGGTTCGAACGACGCTTCGAGCCGCGCAATGGCGTCGCCGCGATCCGAACTTCCGTCGCCGGCGTCGATCAGCATTGTCGCATCGGCCAAAAGCTCGTTCAGCAAATCCTCGTTGTCGATGCGTCGCACGTTCCGGTAACCGTGCGCGACCATCTCCGCCAGCTCGTCCGCGCGATTGCCGAAGCCAACGATGACGACGATCTCTTCGTCGTTTGGCTCCGGCGCCGCTGCGGGCACGTCGAGTTCGAACCTCTCGGCCTTACCGTCGCGATACGAGTAGAATCCGGCGCCGCTCTTTCGGCCGAGCAAACCTTCGGCGACCATGCCCCGTTGAAGCTCCACCGGTTCGAAACGCGGAGCCTGCGTGCGTTCGTAAATCGACTCGCTCGTTGCGAGATTCACGTCGAGTCCGATGAGATCCATTAACTCAAACGGCCCCATGCGAAAACCGACTGCGCATGCGAGTGCGTCGAGCTCTTCCACGGAAGCCACGCCGCGCTCCAGCGCACGCAACGCCTGCAAATAGTACGGTCGAGCCACTCGATTAACGATGAACCCGGGCGTGTCGGCCGCGAGCACGGGGGTCTTCCCCAGACGTGCGACGATCTCGAACGCGCGCTCGAGCGTGTCGTCGCCGGTCTGCGGTGCGCGTACGATTTCGACGAGCTGCATTCGGACTGGAGGATTGAAGAAGTGCAGCCCCAGGACCCGGTTCGGATTGGTGACGGCATCGGCGAGCTCGCCGACGGAGAGCGACGAAGTGTTGGTCGCGAGCAGAGCGTCCGGCGGGAGCGCCTCCGCCAGGGCCGCGAAGACGTCGCGCTTGATTTCGAAGCGTTCGGAAACGGCCTCGATGGCAAGCATCGCGTCACTGCGAGAAGGGATGCCGTTCGCGCAAGCGACGCGTCGTCCAATCGAAGGATCGCCCGATCGCTCCGCCTGGCGCGCAACCTCGAGCAACGCTCGCTCGCGCGCAGCCTCCTGCGGCTCGACGAGCTCGACGTCGTACCCCGCCTTGGCGGCGACGAACGCGATGCCGGCACCCATCGTTCCGCCCCCCGCAATCAATATTCGCTCCGCCATAAAACCGACTTCGCGAAAGGATGCGCAAACGCTTCGTCGATAGTGCTGCAGCATGGAGAAGCCGCGGTGGCACGTACGGAGATCGAGTTACGTCGTAGATTCGCCGTACATGCGCTTACGCGCGGACGAGTTGGAGCTTCCCGATGGGACCATCGTCCCGAACTACTACGTGCGCGAGTCGTTCGGCTTCGTCACGATTCTCGCCCTGACTGCGGACCGGCAGGTGGTACTCGTTCGCCAGTATCGCTACGGAGCCGACTCAATTCATCTCGAGCTCCCGGCGGGCATGCTCATCGATGGGGAGGCGCCCCAAGAGTGCGCGCTGCGCGAGCTGGCCGAGGAGACTGGCTACGAGGTCCCCCGTTGCGAGCGGGCTGCAGTCTACCTGCCCGAACCGGTACGCTCGACGGCGCGCGCTTACGTTTACGTCGGCTTCGATGCGCGCAAGACCCGCGAGCCGCAGCTCGACGCCACCGAGCACCTTCAAGCCGAGCTCGCCTCGTTGGCGCGCTTTCGAGAGATGCTCGCCGACGGAACGCTCGACACGGGCGCCTCGATCGCCGCCGGCTATCGGGCACTCGACTACCTCAAGCTGTTGTGAAGAGTGAAACCTGAGCCCGGAACGGGCAGTAGGTAAGGGCGTGAATCCGACTCTCGTGCTGTTTCTGCGACTCACCGCGATCATTGCCGTCGGAATCGTCGTGCTGGTGATTGTCGCCCACCTTCTGGTGATCGCCCTCAAGGCGCTCGTCGTGGCGGCGATTATCGCAGCGCTCGTCCTCGGCGCTCTTTTCGTTTACAATCTATTCCGCCGCTCGAAGTATCCGGTCATTCGCTAAGGAAGCTTTGATTTAGTCCAGATCGCCCTTCGACTCGCTGCGCTCGCTCAGGACAGGCATCGCCGAGGGACGAAGTTTGCTTTTGTAAATGAGGGCCGAGGAATGTCATCCTGAGCGTAGTCGAAGGACGACGAAGAGCTGGGCTAAATCAAAGTTTCCTTAAGCCATTGGCGTAGAGCTTGGGTGACAAGCTCGGGCTCTTCCATCATTGGCAGGTGTCCGCTTTGCTCGCATACGATAAGGCGGCCCCGTGGAAAGCGCCCGACGATTTCCCGCGCCTCTTCTTGCGCCAGAGTCGCATCTCGCGCGCCCGCAATCATTACCATCGGCACGTCGAGGTCTTCCGCAATGTCTTCCGCGGACGATCGCAGCGCCATGCCGCGTAGCGCGGCGGCCGCCCCTCCCGGAGCGTTGCGCCGGACGATCTCGTAAGCGCGCTCGATCACATTCGGGCGTTCCGCCGGCGTGCTCGGCGCAAAGAGACGAGGAAGCATCGACTCCACAACCGGCTCGATACTCTCCTCCCGCTCGATGCGATCGGCCAGTTCCCGCCGCGCCTGCGCCTCTCTTGGCGTATCGGCTCGCAAGCGGCTGGGGACGAGTGCAAGACGGGCGACTCGCTCCGTAAACATGCGCGCAAAGGCCAATGCAACGTATCCGCCCATCGAATGGCCGGCGATGGACGCACGCTCGATGCCCAGTGCATCGAGCAGCAGCGCAACGTCGCCGGCGAGCGTTTCCATAAGGTACGGGCCTTCCGATTCGCCGGATTTTCCCGCGCCGCGAAGGTCGGGACAAACGACGCACGCGTCGCGCGCAAGCGCATCCGCCTGCGCTTCCCAGATGCTTTCGGAGAACGGAAAACCATGGATCAAAACGATGGCATCGACGTGTTGTCGTTCGTTTACACGCGCGTGGATGCGCGTGCCGTCCTCGGCGAAAACTTGCATTGAAACCCGTAATACTGTATAAGGAAGGCAATACCCCTGGTCGCTTGGTGACCAGAGAAAGGATGACTCCACAATCAATGGCAGTCAAACGTAAAAGAAAGAAGGCTGCGTCCGCAGCTTCTGCAGCGCCGAAGCGCAAGGCTCGCAAAGTCACGCGAAAGGCAGCACCGCGCAAGAAGGCAACGCGCAAGAAAGCAACGCGCAAGAAAGCAACGCGTAAGAAGGCTACTCGCAAGAAGGCTACTCGCAAGAAAGCTACTCGTAAGAAAGCTACTCGCAAGAAAGCCACCCGCAAGAAAGCCACGCGTAAGAAAGCCGCTCGCAAGACCACTCGAAAAGCAGCCACACGTCGCCGCAAGGGCGCGCGTAAAGCCACTCGCAGGAAGAAGGCCGCAGCCTAGGCTCGGCCTTCTTGATTCCGCAAGGCGGAATCGGCTAAGCGAGTCGCACAACGCGGCTCGCTTTTTTTTGGCTGGTTTCCGCCCGGGCTTCGTTGCCGAGAAGCTCATGTACGCTTTGTACACATCGCTTCTCGGCGCCTCGCCCGGACGAAAACCAGCTCAAAAAAATGGGTTCATACCGTACGGACGATAGGGGCGAAGAGCCAGATCGCCAGGAAGAGAGCGATGCACAGGGCGCCGGCCAGCGCGAACGTTTCGCGAAGGCCGATGATCGACCCGATTGCGCCGTCCACCAGCGACCCCAACGGCATCACGCCGATCGCGATCATGGTGTAAATCGAAAGCGCGCGGCCGCGCAGGTCGTCGGGTGAGAGCATCTGGATCAGCGTGCTCGTCGCGCCCATCATCGCCATCGTCCCAACGCCGATCACAAAGAGCACGCAAACCGCAAGCCGCAGCGACGGAACGAAAGCTAAAGCGAGGACGCCTGCCGACATCAGCAACCCGGACTGCAGCCAAAGTCGAGAGCGGCGTTCTCTTTGCGCGAAATATGCCGTGACGAGCGCACCGGCGAACCCTCCAATGCCGATCGCCGAGACCGCCCAGCCCAGGCCGCGCGGGCCCGCATGCAAGACGTTGACCGCAAATGCGGGGATGAGTTGCGAGTACGGTCGCGCCGAGAGCGCCGTTACGAACTGCGCCAACACGATCCAACGCAGAGCGGGGTGCCGGAAGATGAACGCTACTCCTTGTTGCATGGCATGCCATGTGGGCTCCGCCCGTTGAACCGACGGCGGCGACGGCTTCATGAGAATCACCGCCACCACGACCGCGAGCGTCGCCGCCGCGTTAAAGTAGAAAGCGCCGGCAACGCCGATCCAGACGATCAGCAAGCCCGCAAACGCCGGCCCGACGACGGCAGGCGCGTTAAACGCGATCGAGTTGAGTCCGACGGCGTTTCCGATGTGCCGCCGATCCACGAGGAAAGGCACCCAGCTTTGACGAGTCGGCGCGTCGAAGCCGTTCGCGCCCGAATTGAGCACCGAGATCAGCACCAAACCGACCAGGTTCAGCGCGTGCGCCGTTGCGAGCAGCGCGAGAATGAGGGCAGCGAGCGCCATCGTCGTATTCGTGACCAACAAGACGCGGCGACGCGGGAGCCGATCCGCGATGACTCCCGCCAGCGGCGATAACAACAGCACCGGAATTGCCCGCGCCCCTCCCAAGATGCCGAGATCGAGCGCCGCTTGATGCGCAGACCCGGCCATTCGCGCGACGAAGAACCCCATCGCCGTGAACTGCATCCAGGTTCCGAGGTTCGAAACGAGCAGTCCGAGCCATAGGAGTCGAAAGTCGCGATAGCGCAGCGCGACAAAAATATTCACGCGCGAGCTTGAACCGCGGCGACGATGGATGCCGCACTTTGCGCCGCGCTGAGCCGAGACGTATCGATGCAGAGGTCGTAGTTTTGCAGATCTCCGAACGCCAGACCGTACCACTGTCGGATGTGGGCCGTGCGGGCGCGATCCACGCGCTCGATCTCCCCCTCCGCGATCTCTCGCGAAACGTGCGTGGTTTCCACGACGTGGGCGACGCGCCACTCGCGCGGTGCGCGCATGAAGACGCGCAAGACGTCGGGACGTGCGCCTAGGATCGCGAACGCGCCGCGGCCAACGATGACGCAGTCGCCTTTCGCTGCGTATTCACGGACGGCGGCCGCAACGGCCGCGACAAGCTCTTCGTCCAACGGCTCCGCGGCCACCGCTTGTGCCAACTCGGGCGTCGCCCGCTCGAGACCGTCCAAGAGAAGCTCGCCTAGCGTTCGTTGCGTGTCTTCGCTGGCTTCCACGGCCTCAGGCGTGATGTGCAGCCGTTTGGCAACCACAACCGGAAGCTGCCGGTCGATGTAGTGGTAGCCCAACGCACGGGCGGCCCGCTCCGCGACGGCAAGCGCGCCGGATCCGTACTCGTTCGAGATCGTCACGATCACCGGGGAAGGAATACGCAACGACGAATCGCGGTGTCCTGCCAATCGTTGAAGCGCGCGACCTGCGCAAGGTCTTTCGCACCGTCAAGCGCACGCCGGGAGCCCTCGGCGCGTTGCGCTCCCTCGTCTTGCCCGAATACGAGGAGCGCGTCGCCGTCGGCGACGTCACCTTTGCGTTGGAGCCCGGCGAGCTCGTCGGCTACATCGGTCCCAACGGCGCGGGCAAGTCCACGACGATCAAGATGCTCACCGGGATTCTCGTTCCCACGTCGGGCCAGGTGCGCGTCGCCGGATTGGTTCCGTGGAAAAGCCGCAAGGAGAACGCTCGTAACATCGGCGTGGTCTTCGGTCAGCGAAGTCAGCTCTATTGGGACCTGCCGCTGATCGACTCGTTCGAGCTTCTTCGGGCGATCTACAGTATTCCGCCCGACCGCTACCGGCGAAACCTCGACGAGTTCATCGATATACTCGAGATGAGCGACTTCCTGCGCACGCCCGTGCGCCAGCTCTCCCTCGGCCAGCGGATGCGCGGGGATTTCGCCGCCGCACTCCTGCACGGTCCCAAGGTCGTCTATCTCGACGAGCCCACGATTGGACTCGACGTGGTTGCGAAGGAGGCGATCCGAGAGTTCATCGCCAGGATCAACGCCGAGCGCGGAGCGACGATCGTCTTGACGACGCACGACCTCGCCGACGTCGAGCGTCTCTGCCGGCGGATCATCCTGATCGATCGAGGGACGCTCATTTACGACGGCGATATCGATCGGATCAAGAGCGAATACGGACGGTATCGCACGCTCGTCGTGCGCTTCAGCGAGCCGGTCGCGCAACCCGAGCTCGAAGGTGCGCAGCTCAGCGGAGTGGAGGATTCGAGCGCGCGCTTTCGATTCGATCGCAACCTGCAACGGGCCGATCGGCTCGTGCGGCAAGCGAGTGAGCGCTACAGCGTCGAAGATGTGAGCTTGGAGGAGCCTGACTTGGAATCGATCATTCGGCGCATCTACATCGAGGGATACGAACGCCGGCCGGAGGAGGGCGCGTCATGATTCTGTCCAGCGGCACGAAAAAGCCAAAGGTTCATTCGAGCGCGTACGTTGCCCCCACGGCGACGATTGCCGGAGAGGTGACGATCGGCGCCGGCTGCGCGGTGCTTCACGGGGCCGTCATCGTTGCGGAGGGGGCGGCGGTGACGATCGGCGCCGATACGGTGGTGATGGAAAATGCCGTTCTGAAAGCCAGCGGAGGAAGCGTATCGCAGTTTCCGCTGCAAATCGGCAGCCGCTGCATCGTGGGTCCGCAGGCCTACGTCGTCGGTGCGACGATCGGCGACGGGTGTTTTGTGGCAAGCGGCACCAAGATTTTCAACGGAGCGAAACTCGAAGACGGAAGCGGGGTCGCGCTGGGCGGGATCGTGCACGTGAATACCCGTCTGCGCAAAGGCGAGAGCGTACCGATGCAGCACATCGCCTTCGGCGACCCAGCCACGATCTATCCGCCGGAAAAGGCGCCCGAAGTTCAGGCGAAGATGCAGTTCTTCGCTGACGTCTTCAACGTCGAGGGGACGCAGGACGCGCGGGCTCGCGCCGCTGCGACCTATTCGAAGTTCCTGCGCAAAGCGCACGCGCAAGACACCGTCCTCGACGAACATCGGAACGTCAGGCCGCCGCCGCGGCGGTCGGGCGAAGAGCCGCCGCCGACGCAGGTCGCGGAGGTCGACAAGGTCGTCAACGTCATGATGCTCGAGCTGGAAGAGATGGAGCACCGCCGACAGGCTTCGATCAAACGGCAAAAAGGCGGCTAGCCCTGGAAGCCGCGCTCGCCCCGTACGTCGCATTTGCGAAGAAGGCGTTCGCACGAGAGGCCACCTACCGTATCGAGGTTCTCACCGAGATCGGCTCGCTGGTCTTGCGAATCTATATTCTGCGCTCGCTCTGGAGCGCGCTCTACGGGCAGAACGTTGCGCCTGTCGGTCTTCCGCTGCACAGCATGATCACGTATGCAACGGTGGCCATGCTGATGTCGCTGATCCTCGAAGTGGATGCAACGCGGCTCATCCGCGAAAAACTCCGTGAAGGGACGATCGCTACCGACTTAATGAAGCCGATTAGCGTGCCGTTCTATTTCTTCAGCGACGGCCTCGGCCAAACGGCGCTCCACGCCCTGCTGGTGGTTCCCTCGCTGCTGTGCGCGCTGCTGCTCGTGCGCATCGACGTGCCGCCGGCCGCGACGTTCGCGGCATTTCTCTTGGCCTTCCTAGTCGGTTATGGAGTCAACTTCTTTCTCAATTTTTTGATGAACTGCATCGCGTTCTGGACGCTCGAGACCTTCGCCGCGCAATTAATCGTGCGCTGGGCCTCCGACCTGCTCTCCGGCCAGATCATCCCGTTGTTGTTTTTTCCGGGGATCGTTGGCCGCCTCGTCTTCGCGCTACCCTTCGCGGCTATCTATTCGACCCCGTTGCTGATCTACGTTGGTGTGATTCCGCCTGGTCGATGGGCGATCAGCATCGCCGTGCAGGTGCTATGGCTCGTGCTGTTCGCAGTCCTCGCTTCGATCGTTTGGCGGGCGGCTTCAAATAGAGTAGTGATTCAAGGTGGATAACGTCAAAAGGAGACATCCCATGCTGACGAATCGTTTGATTGCCCTCAACCTCGCTGCCGGGGCGGCAGTGCTTTGTCTTGCGCTGCCTCCCATCGCCTGGGCACAGAGCAAGACGATCTCCGTCGAAGCGGGGCCGATCTGGAACCAGGCGGATGCGGAGAAGAAATGCCCGCAAGTCGCCAAGGCGAACGGGGGCACCTGGAACGGCCAGTGGCGAACCACGGTGCCCGGCAGGATGTCGGTCTGCGAGGTCCGCCTGCCGTCAAGGGACAGATATGTCGTCGAAGTCATCGAAGCGGGCCCGCTCTGGAGCCAGTCGGGTGCGGAGAAGAAATGCCCCGAGGTCGCGACGGCAAACGGAGGCACCTGGAACGGCCAATGGCGGACCACGGTGCCGGGGAGGATGTCGGTCTGCGAGGTTCGGCTATTGCGCTAGGATCTCGTCAACGTAGCACCAGCGCCACTGTTCGCCGGGCTGAAACGAGCGAATCACGGGATGCTGCGTAGCGTGAAAATGTTTGGTGGCGTGCGTGTTGGGCGACGAATCGCAGCAGCCGACGTGACCGCATGTTAGGCAGAGCCGCAAGTGCACCCACGTCGCGCCGATCTTCAAGCACTCTTCGCAGCCTTGCGGTGTTCGCGGTGCCGGATGGCCGGCGTCTTCGATATGCTCGCAGAGTTCGGCGTTCACGACGTCACCGCCGGTAAATCCCAGAGCACGAGCTCGGCGTTACCGCTGACGGTTAAGGCGCGAACGTCGTAGAGACGGACGGCGTCGCCCGCATGTAACCGTTCACCGTTCGCTTCCGCGCTGCCCCCGGCGACGAAAAGAAAGCCGTACCGCTCCGGTGCGAACTGCTTTTCGATCGTCGAACTCTCGAGACGGGCGACGCGAAACGTAGCATTCTGCGTGATTCGAATCGGTGCGTTGACGGCGGGATCTCCGCTGACGATGTCGAGCCATCGGTTAAGCCGGTCGGTTTTCTCGAACGCCATCTCTCCGTACGAGGGCGGCGTTCCCAAACGGCCGGGCAGCACCCACATTTGGACGAGGCGCAGCGGCTCGTCGGCTTTGTTGTTGTACTCACTGTGCGTAACGCCCGTGCCGGCGCTCATGAACTGCACGCCGCCGGGCCCCACGACGCCGTGATTGCCCATGCTGTCGCGATGCGCCAGCTCGCCGGAGAGCACGTACGTCACGATCTCCATGTCGCGATGCGGATGCGACGGGAAACCCGTGCCGCCCGCGATCGTGTCGTCGTTCAAGACGCGCAAGGCGCCCCAGTTTTCGTTTGCCGGGTCGTAATAATCGGCAAAGCTAAACGAATAGTAAGTATCGAGCCAGCCGTGATCGGCGTGCGCGCGCCCGGAGGCGGGCACGACGGTAAAAACGGGCGGGCGTGAGGTCGCAGTAGTCATAGCGTCAGCTCTGACCGGGGCGGGGCAAGGGAGGGTTGCACCGAAGCGCCCAGCCATGCTCGGCGCCTACGCGCAGTACTGGCGGATCAACCTCCTCACGATGCTCGAATATCGCGCGAACTTCATCATGTGGTTCGGCTTTACGATCGTCTATCACGGGGTTGCGCTCGGCGCGCTCTTCGTGACGATGGAACGCTTTCCATCGATGAACGGCTGGAACTTCCGGGACGTCTTCTTCTTGTATGCACTCTGGATGTGCGGGCACGAGCTGCACAACACGCTCTTTTTCACGGTCGTGAGCGTCCCGGAATACGTGCGCGAGGGGCGTTTCGACCGCTTCCTCGTGCGGCCGCTCGATACGCTCTTTCAAGTGCTAACCGTTCCCCAGCAAATCGTTCCCGATGGATTGATTCTGGGAATCGCCACGCTTGCGGTCGCGACGCATACCGCGGGCGTACGAGTCGAACTGGGTCTTCGCACTCTTCGTGCCGGCGATCGTCTTCGGCGGGGCGCTCATCGATTTGGGCATCTCGTTGGCGATTGCCACCTGCTCGTTTTGGTTCGTTCGCGTGGATACGCTGCGCTGGGTCGTGATGTCGCTCGAGCAAGACTTCACGAGATATCCGATCAGCATTTATGGGCGCGGCGTGCAGATCGTGCTGGCCTTCGTGCTGCCGTTTGCCTTCATGAACTACTTCCCCGCAACGTATTTTCTGCAGAAGGCCGAGACCGGTCTGCACCTCAACCCCGCCGTCGGCTTGCTCACGCCAGCCATCGGGCTGGCATGGCTCGGCGCCGCGTACGCATTTTGGATCTTCGGCCTGCGTCATTATCAGGGAACCGGCTCGTGAAGCGTGCCGCATTCCTGAGCTGCGCCGGTGCGGCGCTGATCGCCAAGCCCGTCGTTGCGGCATCCTTGCGCGGACGCATCGGCTCGATCGCGGCAGCGTTCCCGGGAGTGCTCGGCGTCTACGCCCGCACCTTGGCCGAGGGTCCGTCGCTGATCGCATACAACGCTTCCGAGCGTTTTCCGACGGCATCGATCATCAAAGTGCTCGTCATGACGACGGCCTATGCACTCGACGAAGCCCACCCCGGCGTACTCAACGAGAAGATCGTCTTCCACCGCGACGATCTCATCGGTGGTTCGGATTTTATGGTGGACGCTCGAGACGGCCAAACATTCACCGTGCGGCAGCTGATCGTCCCGATGATCACGGTGAGCGACAATACCGCGGCCAACCTCCTAATCGGGCATTTCGGCGTCGCGACGATCAACGCAATCGGTGCCCGGGCCGGCATGACGCGGACACACCTCGCGCGCCGTTTTCTCGACTACGCGGCGATCGCACACCACAACGATAACCTCTCGACGCCCGCCGACATGGGCCGGCTGCTCTATCTCATCGAGCACGGTGCGCGCGAAGGGGTTCCCACGATCGTTTCCTCCGAACACTGCGTAGCGATGCTCCACATCATGCTACGCCAGACCGATCGCGACGCCATCCCGGCGGCACTCCCGCCGCACGTCGCGGTTGCGAATAAGACCGGCGAGATCGAGGGAACCCGCAACGACATCGCCGTCGTGGCTCCGTTCGGTGACTCGCCGTTCATCCTCGCGGTGATGACGAAAGACGCGTACGATTACGGTGCTTCCTACGCCGCGATCCACGCGGTGACGCATGCCGTGTACGCGTCGGTCTCACGATCGGCTTGAACTCTGGCGATGAACGACGCAGCCATAGACGAGGCCACCGTTCAACGCGGCCAGCTTCGCGGCGCGTCGCAAGCGCTTGAAGCGCGCCTCGTGCGATTTCGCAAGCGCGAAGGTTGGCGGATGCCACCATCCGACAAGCGCGACGGGCAGACGCCCCCGAGTGTATTTCGCGGCCGTACCCCGGCGGTGCGCGACGAGACGGCGCTCAAGGTCAACCGTTGCTCCGGTATAGAGCGACCCATCGCTGCAGGCCAGGACGTAGACGGCCGGAAGGTTGCGCGATGAGTCAGTCACCCACAGCTAATTTCCGCCGGCAAGCGTCGATCCTTGGCGCGCTGCTTCTTCTCGCAGCGGCGGGCAACGAACCGATGCCGCAGCCAGCGGCCTACGCACCCATCGCCACGATGGTCGGCGCGGTACGAGCGGATCGCTTGAAGAGTGCGGTCGAACGCCTCGTCGAGTTCAAAACGCGCAACGATTTCTCCGAAGCGGCCTCGACTCCACAGCGCGGCGTCTTCGGCGCGCGGGACTGGATCGCGGCCAGGTTCGCCGCCATCGCCGCGACGGCACCCGGACGCATGAGCGTCGAGCTCGACACGTTCCTCCAACCGAAAACGCCGAGAACCCCGCGCGCGGTGACCGAATCGAGCGTTATTGCGACGTTGCGGGGCACGACGCCGGGGCGCATCTACATCATGTCCAGCCACTACGACGATTGCGACGGGCATTGCACGGACGGCCTGGGCATCGCGCCAGGCGCCGACGACAACGGCTCGAGCGTCGCGGCGGTCTTGGAAGCCGCGCGCGTGATGGCCGGTACGCACTTTCGTGGCACGATCGTCTTTGCGTGTTTCGACGGGGAAGAGTTGGGCCTGTGGGGCAGCAACCATTACGCCCACGAACTGGCGGCCGCGCATGCGCCGGTGCTGGCGGTGCTCAATAACGACATCATCGGAAACTCCGTCGGCGGTGACGGAAGCTCCGAGACCGGCGTAATTCGCGTCTTCAGTGAGGCGCTCCCGGCCGGAACCGAGATCGAGCGAGTCAACCTCGTTGGCACCGAGAGCGACTCGCCGTCGCGCGAGCTCTCTCGCTTCATCGCAGAGATCGTGCCGGTCTACGTTCCCAATTTTATGGTGCGGCAGATTTTTCGCTCCGACCGCTTCCTGCGCGGCGGCGATCAACAGTCGTTCCAATCCGTCGGATACTCGGCCGCCGTGCGTTTTGTCGAACCGCATGAGAACTTCACCCATCAGCATCAGGACGTCCGCATGCAAGGCGGAGTGCAGTACGGCGACCTGCCGCAATATATCGATCCGGAATACCTGAAACGCGCGACGCAAGCCAACATTGCAGCGCTGGCCACGCTCGCACTGGGGCCCGCACCGCCGGGTGACGTTCGCCTAGTGACCGCGAGGCTCGGATACGACTCAACGCTGCGTTGGAAGCGCGCGGCCGATGCGGTTTCCTACGAGATCGTCTGGCGGCCGACCGACGCCGCGCAATGGGAAGGGGCTCGCAACACCGGCGACGTCGTCGAAGCGACGGTGCCCATCTCCAAAGACGATTATATTCTAGGCGTTCGCAGCGTCAACTCTAATGGACTGCGCAGCCCCGCGGTCTATCCGGTTCCGGTTCGAGAGTAGGCCAAATCGCTCGAAGCAGCGCTTTGAATCGCGAGCGCTGGGCGATCGGCTCAAACCACGCCAGGCTGCGCAGCATGAGGAGCGCCGGCTCGCGCACCTTCAGCGCGCGCTCGAGATGGTCCAACGCCTCTTCGAGCTTTCCGAGGCCGACGGCGACCGTCGCGAGATTGAAGCCCACGACAAATTCGGTACGCGCCATCTCCTGCAGCGTTTGATAAATGCTCTCGGCGCGCTCGGTGTCGCCGCAGTCCGCGTACGCGCGGCCGAGCAGCGGCAGACGCAGCGCGACGTCTTCGGCGCGATCGTGCGGCAAGAGAGCCAAGTCGGCGATCGCTTCGCCTGGCTGTCCGTTGAGAATGAAGGCTTGAGCCCGGTGACGTCGCGCGATCGCGAAATCCGCGCCGCTTTCGATCAAATTGGAGAACGCGCCGATTGCCCGCCGATACTGGCCGGTGTGAAGGAATATTCGGGCGAGAAAAAGCTGCAAGGCGGGCGACGACGGCTCGACGAGCAGGGCGCGCTGCATCTCGCGCACGGGTTTGTCGCCGGAACCCTTGCACATGTTAAACCATGCCGCGTTCATAAAGACCAGCGTGGATGTGGGGTTTAGGCGAACGGCCGTTTCGATTTCGCGCTCGGCCTCTACCCAATTCCAATCGCAAAAGAGCAGGATCAGCGCGAGGGTGGCGCGAGCTTCGGCTGAGGACGGATCGAGCTCGAGCGCTCGAACGATTGCGGCTTTGGCCTTCGGAAACGTATACGAGCCGCTAGCGTACCAATACTGGGCCATGAGCGCGTGCGCGCGAGAAAGTCCAATGAGCGCCGGCACGTGATCCCGGTGGACGCGCAGGACCGCTTCGAACTGCTCGGCCGCCGCCGTCAATGCGGCCGCCGTGCGCTTTTCAAGGAGATACGAGCCGCGGCAGTAGTGATGGAACGCCTCGGGAGCGCCGTTGAAGAGGCGATCCGCGGAATCCTCGGCCGCGTGCAGCGCCGTCTCGGCCAGTATCGGAGCCACGATGCTCACCGGTGCCACGAAACGATACCCTTTCCCGCGCACGGTCATGAGGTAGGTGCGGTCGGTCGCGCGTTCGTCGAGTAACTGCCGCAGCATATACATATGTTGCGAGAGATTTCCGTCGCTGACTACGGTATCCGGCCAAATTTGCGTCGCAATCGTTTCCTTGTCGATAACGTCGCCGTTAGCGTGAATGAGCAGGACTAGCAACTGCGCCAGGCGGTCGGGCAACGGCGTCACGGCGGCGCCGTGCGTGAGCACTCCTCGTGTCGGATCGAAACGGAAGGAACCAAACGTGTAGACCGGCGATATCTTCGACCCCGCCTGACCGGTGATCATCAAACTTCAAATGATCGGTAGAGGCCGATTGTGACTTAGGCACTGCAATTGCGATCGTTCGCGGCACGGCCGGGCGCAGTTCTGACACGCATTCGGCCAGCGCGCAACGCAGGCCGTCGAAGGCCGCGCCCCAGGAGCGTCCCGTTAACGCCGTCATGGCGAGCGCGAGCATCTCGGCGATGGGCTCCAGGTTTTTTTCCGCATAATGCGCGAAGGCCGAATCGCTTTGCGCGACCGGCGCAATGCTATCGGGCGTAACCCGCGAATCGAAAAGCGCTGCGAGCAACCCGGTGACCGCAACGCGTTGCCGTTCGCCGTCGCCAAGCATCTGCGGTACGATCACGCACAATCGCTCGTAGAGCACGCCGCCCAGCGCGCGATCCATGCGACGCCGCTCGTCGTACGCCGAGTACAGAAAGAGGCCGGCGCCCAAGAGGCGATCTTGAGTCGGGAGAAGACGATCGATCGATCGCGCCCGCCAAGATCGCGCCTCGGCGAACTTGCCGCAAGCCTCCGCCGCCGCATAGAGGACGGCGGCGCAGCGCGCAGCCAGACCTTGGAAACCACGCAGTTCCGAACGCTGCCAAGCCGGCCACGCAACCGTTACGGCCTGCGCGTGCCGGCCCTGTCGCACCAGTTGGCGCGCGTGGTCGACCTCCTTTGCAATCCGGTCCCAGGAACGCGATGGAAGCATTTGCAGCGGCAGGCCATCAAAGGGCACGAGTGCCTCGTCCTTTATTCCAAGACGCAGATTTGCGTCGTCGAGGAACGACCTGGCGAGCGTTATCGCTTCGGCATTCTCCGCCAAACGTACGAGATTATTGGAAATGCAACGCATCTCGAGCGCCTTTCCGCGGTCGCGGGCCGCAAGAAATGCGGCGACCTCACGTTTAAAACCCCGCGAAGCACCGTCGTGGGACAAATAGTTCACGCGGCACGGTCCCAACAGCCCGCCGGCGTACCGAGCGATCGAAGCAACCGCCTCGGCCCTCCGCCGCTGAAAATGGCGCCGGGAGACGCCGCTTCGTCGCGCCAGCTCCGCGTTGGTCGCGTCCCGCTTAAAATCTGCGTCGAAGATCGCCAGGCGGAGCTTTTCCGTCCGCTCGTCGTCGCCGGCGAGCGCCGCTTTGACGATTCGCTCGAGCGCGTAAACCGGATCCGCCATTCCAGTATGCCGGCAGACCGAAGCCATCAACGGCGCAGCCGCCAGAGCGTCAGGTTTCCTGACGCGGTGCAGTAACGTAAGCACTTGTCGCTCCATCGGCGATACTGCCATAGCTAACAGCATACGCAGCCTTTGACGCCGCGTCTTCAGCAAATCCCAAAAGACGCGGACCGTTCGACGGCTTCTCGATTTGAGATTACTTGAACTTATTGAAAATCGTTGATGCGAAAGTATCGTGGCGCTCGCATTCGTCAACGATCCTCAAAAGGTCGCGTTCCCGGGATTTCATAACGCCGATACAGTGCATCGAATACAGATGCGCTATTTCGAAGCTACGACAAAGAGGGAAAAACGCAAACAATGAAACAGCAACGATCGCTCCGTTTTGTGAGCGTGGCCGTTGCGCTTCTGGTCACTTTTCTGTTCCAGGAAACATGGGCACTGGCAGGAGTCACCGGAAACGTGAACGGTGTCGTCCACGATAACGCAGGAGCGCCCTTGGCCGGAGTAACCGTGAACGCCTCGTCTCCGTCCCAGACCGCGACGGCAACGACCGATTCCGGCGGCCACTTCGTCCTGCTCTCGCTCGCACCGGATACGTATACACTCAGCCTGAGCAAACTCGGTTATCAGAGCATATCGGTCGCCGGCACCGTCGTCTTTGCCGATCAAACGCAGACGGTCAGCTACACGCTGGCCAAGACGCTCAAGGTCATCGCGCTCGTAACATCGCAAGCCGGCTCGTCGCTTGTAAAACCCGGCGTCGGAGGCGATCTCTACAGCGTCAACTCAGCGCAAGCTGCCGCTGCAGCAGCGCTTGGCGGCGGCGGAAACCTCAACAGCGCCTACTCGGCAATGGCGTCGGTCCCCGGCATCCAGACGTCGCAGGGCGGCATGGGTTGGGATTTCAATGCGGCCTACATTCGCGGCCAAAACTCGTACTACACGGGCTTCGAATATGACGGCATCCCGATCAACCGCTCGTTCGACAACTACAACTCGGGAACGGAATCGAGCCTCGGTCTCTCCGAGTTGCAGGTCTACACCGGCGGCGGTCCGTCCTCGGTTGCCTCTGCCGGCACGGCCGGCTTCATCAACCAGGTCATCAAGACGGGTACTTTCCCGGGCTACGCAACGGCCAACCTGGGTATCGCGACGCCGCAGTTCTACCATCAGGCCAGCGTCGAGATCGGGGGCTCGACCCCGGATCGGAACTTCAGCTATTACGTCGGCCTTTTAGGCTACAATCAAAACTTCCGTTTCTTCGACAACACGAACGGCGCCGGATACATGACGCCGGGCGGTTTCTTATCGGGCGATACCGACGGTACGGCGCTCGGCTACGGCTTTCTGAGCAATCAGGTGCTCGATACATCGCCAACCGCTGTCTTCGGCACCGGTCAAGGCGTGAAGCCGATCTGCCCGCTGTTCGGAGCGAAGTTCAGCTTCCCCGCCCAGGGATGCTGGCAGTACTATAGCGGCATCTCCGCCGACCCATCGATGGTCACCGATCGCGAGAACGTGATCAACCTGCACATGGGGATTCCCAAGGGCAACGGACTGCGCGACGACGTGCAGGTGCTGTGGAGCGGATCGGCGCTCAACAACTACAGCTATAACAGTCCGGACGACGAAGGACCCGGCAACAACCAGTTCATCTGGGGAGCGTACGGAACGCGGGCTGCAAATCCAACTTGCGGACCCGAGACGATCGCCCCCGGCCTGAGCGTCAACGGGTGCTCGGGAATCGGTCAGATCGTCTCCTTCCTCCAGCCGAATCAGTTCTATCTGCAAAGTAAAGGATTGGGGCCCGGTCCGTATACTTGCGGCTCGAGCATTCTTGGAACGACCGCATGTGGACCGACCTATCTGGGATACGCCGACGGCGTTGCCTACAACGTTCCGTTCGGCACGCCGATCGGCGCGTACAACTACAAGACCGGTACGGGGACGGTCCGCGCGCCGGGCGTCTATATGGTTCCCGACACGCCGGCCCACGCGTTCAATGGGCCGATCCCGGCGAATGACAACTCGCAAGCGACCATTCGCAACGACGCCGGCATCACCAAGCTGCAATACACCTACGCGCTGAGCCAATCGGCCTATCTGCGCGCGTACGGCTACACCTTCTACTCCGATTGGATGCAGAATAACCCGATCGCAGGCGCGACCGGTGACGGCGTCCCGTCGTTGCCGGCCTCCCCACAGTACCAGCTGGTTACGCACACCTCGGGCGGCGCGCTCGACTTTCAAGACCAGCTCAACGACCAGAACCTCCTGACGCTTGACGGCAACTATACGACCGCCGGCGTCATCCGTTGGAACAACGCCTCGGCGGCGGGGGACAATTCACCGATCGGCTACATGGCCAAGACCGGTGCCGGCTTCAGCTGCTACGGGAATCAGCAAAATCTCCCGAGCGGCGCCTTCGGCTACTCCGTCCCGTGTCTGGCGAGCAGCTACTACGACACAACGTTGAGCGTCAAAACGTCAACGGGCACCATCGTTTGCGCCAAGACGTACAGCACCAGCTGCATCGTGAATCCCACGTGGACTGGCGCAGCTTCCGGCGGGCCTTCGGGCTACGGCGCCGCGGGCACTCCCGCCGCCAGGGCCGGAGCGCAATGGGATAGTCTCTGGAGCGGCAATGCCAGTGGCTCGTACAACACGGTCAAACCAGAGTTCGAGAACTTCTCGCTTGCCGATCAGTTCCGCCCCAACGATAAGATCCTGATCAATGCGGCGCTTCGCTACGATGACTTTACTTACAAGCTTCCCGACTCGGCAAACGCAGCCGACAACTTCTACGCGAACATGACCGCGAACTACACCTGCGTCTACGTGCCGACGAACCAAGTGCTGACGCAACTGCTGGCAGCGGGACAGCCGCCGCCTGCAAATTCGCAGTACGTTAACGGAAGCTGCGACACTGCGGCCGCACTTCTTCACCCAGCCGGTCCTCATACCGGCTGGGTCCACCCCAACGGCACGACGCAGAACGGCGTCGCGGCGCCGAACTTCACGGCGGCCTCGCCCAGCTCGTACACGCTCAACTACTGGGAACCGCGCTTCTCGGCGACCTATACGCAAACGCCGGACGTCGTTTGGCGCATCTCAGCCGGTCGCTACACGCAGCCGCCGATCTCCGCGTCCGTCCAGTACTTGAGCCTCTCGGGGGACGAGCGGTCGGTCTGGAATAACACGATGAACCTCGGCTTCTACTCGCCCTTCCATCCGATTCCGGGCGTTTCGTCGGGGCAGTACGATCTCTCGTACGAACAGCACTTCCGCGGCACCGACATGAGCCTGAAGATCTCGCCGTTCTACACCTGGGTCACGAACTGGCAGCAGCAAACGTTCATCGGCTCAAACTTCGCAACGCAGGTTCCCGTCGGCGTCAATCGCAACGAAGGCGTGGAGTTTCTGTTCAGCAAGGGCGACTTCACCCGCAACGGCTTCTCCGGACAGTTGGCCTTCACGTACACCAACTCGAAGGTGATGTTCCAGAACGTGCCGCTCTCGACGGGCGGCATCATCCCCAACCCGCTAACCGTGCTCAACGGGGTCATCTCGCAGTACAACTTGTTGACCAAAGCGGGCGGCGGATTTCCCTGCTACCAAGCCGGACTGGGCGTTCCGTGCAACACTCGCAACGGCAAGGTCACCAAGGGCTACGATACGATCCTCAACCCGTACTACAATCTGCCATCGCAGGGACTCTTGAACCTCGGTGGCTGGTACAATCCCTACTCGACGGCGATCGCGCCGAGTCTCAACGGAGCGTTCGTCAGTTACATCTCGCCGTACGTCTCGTCGTTGATCCTCAACTGGCGACACGACAAGCTGGCGATCACGCCGACCTTCTCCTTCCAGACCGGCGGCTTCTACGGCACGCCACTGGACAACAACGGTTACGATCCGCGCTCCTGCGTCCTGAACTCGGCGGCCACCAAGATCACCAAGGTCTCGCCGAAGACCAATCCGCTGCAGTGCAACTACCTGTACGCGGCCTCCCCCGGTTTGGGCACGTACGGCTACTTGTACACGCCGAACTTCCAGACCGGCTCGTTCGCGTTCGATAACATCGAGCAGCCCAGCTCGATCGTCGCAAACCTTCAGGTTGCGTATGATGCGACGCCGCGCATTCGGCTAACCCTGCTCGCCGCCGACCTCTTCCACGCCTGTTTCGGCGGAACGCGAGAGCCGTGGACGATCGCCAATCCGCCGAGCAATGTGGCCTGTGCGTACGGCCCGGACGGCGGCGTACTCAATAGCACGCTCTATCCCGGCAACTTCTACAATGGCACCGGCATCGGCGACCGGGCGGCCAACAAGGCAACCACGCCGTGGACGCAGAGCTACATCCCGACCGGCGGCGCGAACAACGGATCGATTGGCGGACTAGCGCCTCCGATCAATCTCTACCTCAACGCACAAGTGAAGATCTAACGCAACAACCTCTGCGAAAGGGCGCAGCGGCCTCCGTCAAACGGGGGCCGCTGCGTTTCGCGCCCCGACCGTGCCTAGCGCAACCTCCGCCGCCGCGAGCGTTTCGTCTACGTCCTGCGTAGTGTGAGCGGTGGAAACAAACATCACCTCGTTCTGCGAAGGGGCGAGGAGAACGCCGCATTCGAGCATCGCCGCGCAATAGCGTGCGTGCGCATTGCGATCGGCTTCGCGCGCATCGTCGTAGTTTTGCGTCGCCCGGCCCGCGCGAAACTTGAAATCGACGATCGACTCTTGCTGCACGACCGTGTAGGCCAGTCCGTGCTTGGTAAAGATTTCTCGAAGGCCGGTGGCAAGGCGTCGCGCAAGCCCTTCCATGTAAGGATAGTATTCCGGATGCGCTTCGAGCACATCGAGAACGCGATGCGCCATTCCGACGCAGAACGGATTGCCGCCGTGCGTACCGCCGGTAAAGGTCTCGCCCTCCGGCGCCAGCACAGTCATCACGTCGCACCGTCCACCGAAAGCGGCAATTGGGAGACCGCCGCCCATGATCTTTCCCAGCGCCGTTAAATCCGGAACGACGGAGGTGTGGCGGCCTTGCGCGCCGCGCAAGCCGAAACGTAGCCATGTGATGACCTCGTCGAAGATCAAGAGGGCGCCGGCGCGCCGAGCGCGCTCCAGTAAACCCTCCAAGAATCCGTCGGCCGGCTGAACCAGACCCATGTTGGCCGCGATTGGCTCGACGACGATCGCGGCAAGCTCCGTTCCGCCGTCTTCGAGCAGCGCGTCAACGGAGGCGAGATCGTTGTATCGCGCAACGAGCACGTCGGCTCGCACGCTTTGTGGAATTCCACCGGCGCCCGCGCCGGCCGAGGCGCCGGCATCGATCAGCGCAAGATCGAAATGGCCGTGATAGTTGCCGGCAAACTTCAGAATGCGGGAGCGTCCCGTGAAGGCCCGCGCCACGCGAACCGCGCTCATCATCGCTTCGGTTCCGGTCGTGACGAACCGCATGCGCTGCATTGACGGCAGATACGCTCGAATGCGCTCGGCGAGGCGAATCTCTTCGACGTGAGTCGTTCCCCAGACGAGACCGTGCTCGGCCAGCAAGTCGAGACCGGTGACCAGTTCGGGATGCGTGTGCCCGAAGAGCAGCGGGCCGTAGGCCATAATGTAATCGATATAGCGACGGCCCGACGCGTCGAACGCATGGGCGCCGGTGGCCGAAGCTTGCACGAACATCGGCAGGCCGGCGCCCCAACCCGAGCGTACCGGTGAATCGCAACCCCCCGCGAGCACCTCGAGCGCACGTTCGATCGACCCTTGCATACTCTGGCGCGGTTCGAAGGTTCAACGAGGAAGCCATGCCCGAAATTGAGATCGCCCCGCAAACCAATATAAAGGAACTCGTCGCGCAACTGCCGATTGCCGCCGAGGTTTTGACGGCATTTGGGCTGGGCTGCAGCGGATGCGGCGTGAGCAAGTATGAGAACGTCGAACAGGGCGCGAGGGCGCACGGCCTGCGCGTCGAGCCGATCGTCGACGCACTGAAGGAGGCTCGTCGGTCGGGAAGCGTACCCAAGATCGCCGAGGAATCGCGCCGGCCCGCCGCACGGGCACCGGGCGCGTTTAGCGGCCGTACCAAGTTCGCGCACACGATTCCGATCATGTCGGGGAAGGGCGGCGTCGGCAAGTCGCTGGTCACCGCGCTGCTCGCCGTTGGGCTGCGCCGCAAGAACTATCGCGTCGGCATCATCGACGCCGATATCACCGGGCCCTCGATCCCGAGGCTTTTCGGTCTCCATCGTCCGCTGCAGATCGACGCCGACCCGGTCAAAACCACGCCGCAAGGGCAACCGCAGCCGCTGATGCATCCGGCCGTCACGCGAAGCGCGATCGAAGTCGTCAGCTCGAATCTCTTTATCGGACAGGAAGACAAAGCGATGATCTGGCGCGGGCCGATCGTCGCGAGCGTCATCCGTCAATTTTACGAACAGGTGCTCTGGAGCGAACTCGATTTCTTGCTCGTGGATCTTCCGCCGGGCACATCCGACGCACCGCTGACCGTCTTGCAGTCGCTGAACATCGACGGAGTCGTGCTCGTTACGATGCCGCAAGCTCTGGCGACGATGATCGTGCGCAAGGCGGCCAACTTGATCCATCAGTTGAAAAAGCCGGTTCTCGGCGTCATCGAAAACATGTCGTACTTCGTCGCGCCCGATACGGGAAAGCAGTACGACATCTTCGGGCCGTCCTACGCCCAACAGGTCGCCGAGCTGGCCCAAGCCCCGGTCTTCGCGCGCATTCCGATCGATCCGGTCAAACTGCTGCTTGCCGACGAGGGGCGCATCGAAGAGCTCGACGATCCGATCTGCGATCTCTTAGCCGATAGTCTGCTTTCGGCGATCGCCGCGCATCCAAAGCCCAAAGAGACGATTTCAATCGTCTGAGCGCATCGCAGCGGAGGGGACCGGCTTTCGGCGAAGCGCGGCGCTGATGAATGGTCGCAAAGTGCTGTTGGGCGTGGGGATGGGATTGGGCGCCGGCTATCTCGCGGTGAGAAGCTACGAAGCTTTTCTCGAATGGCGCAATCCGGCGCCACCGGTCGCCAAATATGCGGTCGCGTACGCGCGGGTGAGACGAGCACTCGAAGTGCTGGGAACCGTGAGAGGAATCGCCGGGTTCATGGCGTTCGCCTATGGTCCGCTGGGAACTCGCCTGGACCGCGCAACGCTGCGCCTCCCGGTTGGGGCTCGTCCCGCTTTCTACAACGCTGCGCTTTCGCTTGCGTCGGCAGTTACCGAGCTGCCCGTATCGTTTATCGAAGAGTACTCGCTCGAGCGGCGTTTTGGGCTCAGCGATCAATCGCGGAGCGGTTGGCTGGGCGACTACGCGAAGGGCGCGACGATTTCGGCCGCGTTATCGGCATTGCTCGCGACGCTCTTCGGCTTTGCGCTACGGCGGGCGCCTCGAAGATGGCCGATCCTCGCATCCATCGGCGTCTTCCCTCTCTTTATAATCGGAAACCTGATCGTTCCGCTCTATGTGATGCCGCTCTTCAATAAGTTCGACCCGGTGACGGGCTCGTTGGAAAAACGCCTGCGCGCGCTGGCGTCACGGTATGGAGTCGGCGACGCCGCGATTCTTCGAATGGACATGAGCCGGCAGACGCGCAAGGCAAACGCCTTTGTCACCGGCATCGGAAAGACGCACCGCATCGTGCTCGGCGACACACTGATTGAGGCCTTTCCTGAGAACGAGACCGAGTTCGTCGTGGCGCACGAGCTCGGCCACTACGTCAATAAGGACACGTGGCGGCTAATTGGGCTGGGCGAAGCGCTGGCCATCGTGCTTTTTCTGGTCTCGAACTCCGCGGTTTCGAAAAGCGAACGCGAAGAGCTGCGCGACCGGCCGCTGCTCATCGTTCGGCTCTACGCCGCGATGCTCGTTGCGTCGCAGGCCCTTCGCCCGCTGCTCTTCGCCTTTTCGCGCTCGCGTGAATGGGCCGCGGATCGATTTGCGCTCGCCGCTACCGGCGACGCCGCCGGCGGAGCCTCCGCTTTCCGCCGTTTACGCGACCAGAATCTCGCCGACGAAGATCCCCCGGTGTGGTACGAGCTCTTCTTCTCGTCGCATCCTTCGCTGCGAGCGCGCATCGCGACCCTCGAAGGATCGTAAGGTCAGAACCTATTGCGAATCAACCGGCTCGTACGACGGCGGTTGACGCTCAAAGTATTCCCGAGAATACGACGAGGAGATACGCTTGAACGTTCGCGGAGATTGCGCAAAGTCGAAACAATCGCCGATGCTGGTGGCACGCGAATCGGTCGTTCCGAGCCGTCCCAAGTTCCAGATGTTTTCTACAAACCTCAAAATACTGCCAAACTCGTACTGGGTATGCGAGATGTAGCCGGGGTGCTTTTGGCTTCCTTCGCGCGAATAGGCCGAAACGACCAGCATAGGAACTCGAAAACCTAAGCCTCCCCATCGATCGAAGAACGGCGGCCTCACGTGATCGTAGAATCCGCCCCAATCGTCCCACACGACGATGACCGCCGTAGAACGCCAATACTTGCTTTCGCCGACCGCATTAACGATGCTCGCGACCCACGAAGGCCCGGCGTCGGACGCATCGCCAGGGTGATCCGAGTTGACGTCATCGGCAACGACCCAGGAAACTGCGGGCAGCTCACCGTTGGAGATGTCGCTAAAGATGACCGTTGGCTGGTGGGTAACGTTCGTCTTCCATTCCGGGCCGTCGCGCACGGCTTTGATCGCATCGAACGCGTCCCAAAGCGCACCGGTCCCGTGGGGCTCCGGCGGCGAGTAATACTTCCACGTAATAGACCTTGCGTCGAGGAGATCGCGGAGCGTCGCATACTTTAGGCAGGGGAACGGACCCGCATCGGATTCATATTTTGGCGGTGAACCGGCGAGTAATAAGGACGTCACGGTCCCTGCCGGCGCGTCGCATCCCCACGGAAGATGAGTCGGGAAGTCAACGAGGGCCTCGGTTTTTGTTTTGTCGATCGTCGTGCCGCCGGCGATCAGATCTTGATGCGCCGTGAAGCTCCCGCTGCCTTGCGTTGTAAAGAGATGATCGGCCAGCACGTATTGATGGGCGATATCCCAGTACGGACGGATTTGCGACGGAGTCACGTATTGATAAGGAGCGGTTCCGGCTTTTCCCGGACATTTTTTGCTGCCGCCTTCTAAATTGAAACCATCCATCAGGCCGCGGTCGTAGTCGCCGAGGTAAGTTCCGTACGAATGTCCGAAGTCGCAGAGCCCGTCGAGCGGGACGGCCTTGAGCTCGATTCGGACCTCCTTGGAGCCGCTCTTCATCTGGCCGTATCGCGTTCCGTCCGCACCCGGAAACGTCGCAAACAAATTGTCGAAGGTACGATTCTCTTGAATAACGATCACGACGTGATGGATATACTCTGCGACGCGCACCGCCCGCAGCGGCGGCACGACGCGCCGCGCCGGTATTGCGCCCGCAGTTGCCGGCACCATCCCCGGCGCAGCGGGCGGCTGCGTTCTCCCGCAATCCGCCAGCGCTAGAGCGATCGCGAAGGAGCAGAAAGCCGGAAGAGATCGACTGATGGTCCCGGTCAAAGTTAAGCTCAGATTTCCTCGCCGCTCGTAATCTTTGACGGGCGCGTGCGAAGCCAAGTTGCCAGATCGGTCTTCGATATCTCAGGCAATCCGGTCTCAAGCTCCGCGCGCAGCTCGCCGAAGAGTCCAAAGCCTTCGGCGAATGCGTCGTGCTTATGGATGGACTCTTCGTTGACTTGGCTTGCGAATACGAACGTGTCGTCGCCCAAATCGGCATACATCTCGAGCGCGCGGGAGAGAATTCCGCGAACGACGTCTTCGACGAACTTCGGGTTGTGATGGGCCTTGTTGACGACGAAGAACTCGTCGGGCCGCTTGAGCAGGTCGTACGTTTCGCTCGACATGGAGTTTTCGACGATTTCAACGAGATCTTCGGCACGGATGACGTCGGGCTGCGCCTCGGGGACGCCGATGAGAATGCTTCCCCGGCCGCGCTGGTTGTGCGTGGCGACGGGCAGCACGTCGAGCGCGCGCCGCGCGTCGGCCTCGGTGAAGCCGGCCTCGATCAACTGGTGCATGGAGTGCTCGCGCACCATGTCCTGCGCGCAGGGGCAGGCGGTCATGCCTTCGGCCTCGACTCCGACGACACGCCGCGTCCCGCTCTCATCGGCGTGCGCGATGCCGACGAGCGTATACGTCTCTTCGCCGCGCTTTCCGCTGACCGGCGTCCATCGCTCCAAACCGAACCGGGCGCGCAGACGCACGTCGGCCCGGATCGCACGCTGACTCTGGACGATCTCGCGCGCGATCGCCTCGGCGAGCCGTTCGATGCGCGCAGGTTTGTTCGCCTCGGCCAGCACGTCGAGCGTCGCTTCCTCGAGAATTTCGGCAAAGCGCGACATATGAACGCCGGACCGGTCCGCGGCGAGATCGGCGACCATCGAAAACTCGCCGTTGTAGACCGCGGGGCGCCCGTCGATTTCCAAATGAACGACGCGCCGCACCCGCGAGACGCCGGCGCGACTGAGCGAAAGCCGAACTTCAGGCTCCTCCGATTGACGATCGGTATTGAACCGCAGCCCGCGCTCCCGCCGCCGCACGAGCCCGTTAGGCGAAACGTCAACGAGCTGTGGCGCTATCTCGGCGAGCGGAACGGCATTATACGGACGAGCGTCGAGCTGCTTCTGCACGATCTGTCCGTCGTAAACCAGAAGATCGATGTCGATCGGACGCGCCTCGAGCCGGCGCGTCCCACGCGCTCGGCCGACCGCAAGCTCTACGTCGCGCGCGAAGCTCGCAAAGTCTTGCGCATTGAGCTGGGTGCGCAGCGCTGCGGCAACGTTCAAGTAGGCCGGCCCTTGCGCTCCACCGGCGGCCTCGGATTCGTAAAACGCCGATACGGTTAGGATCTGCGCGCGCGCCCGCAAACGCTGCAGCGCGGCTAGTATGTTTGCCTGTCGATCGCCGAGGTTCGAGCCGATGCCGACGTGAAGGTCATGCACGGTAAGCTCTCTTCTACCCGCTGGCGGAATTCCCACCGAACCCATCGTATCGTAGTCGGACCATGCAAAGCCTCCCTCTTTATCCCTATGTCCTCGATCCCAAGCTGACGACGCAGGTCTGGGGCGGCGACGAACTCGTGCGAGTCTACGGCAAACATGGCGATCCACAGGCTCGCCTGGGTGAATCGTGGGAATGCTGGGATACCGATCGAGTTATCAACGGCGCGCTGGCCGGCTGTATGGTCGCCGATCTGCGCATGCGGCTGGGCCCGAAGCTCCTGGGCGACATCAACCCCAAGCGCATCTTTCCGGTGCTTACAAAGATTATCACGGCGCACGACTGGCTCTCGGTGCAGGTTCATCCCGATGACGCCTACGCGCAACGCGTCGAACATCAGCCGTTTGGAAAAACCGAGTGCTGGTACGTTTTGGATGCCCAGCCGCAAGCCCAAATCATCTACGGATGGACGCGCGACACGTCGCGGGAAGAGTACTTGCAGCGCGTCGCCGACGGAACGCTCGGCGAGATTCTCCGCAAGATCGATCTAAAAGCCGGCGATACCGTTTATATTCCGCACGGGGTCGTCCACGCGATCGGGCCCGGCGTCACAATCTTCGAAACTCAGCAGGCCTCCGATCTCACGTATCGGATGTTCGACTACAACCGCGTCGGTCTCGACGGTAAGCCGCGCGAACTTCACGTGCAAAAGGCCGCCGACGTGCTGAACTACAAGGCCATGACGACCGGGACGCTTCTACAAGTTCCTTATCATTTCGAGGGCCTCGACCGGACGGCACTGATCGCCGACGAGCATTTCGTCGTCGAGCGGATCGCTGCAACAGGCGAACCCGCGTCTCTACGGACCAACGGACGCCCGCTGATCTTCATGTCCCTCAACGAGCCTCTCGAAGTGGCCAGCAACGAATCGACCGTTACGCTATCGCGCTATCAAACGGCGCTGATTCCAACGTCCGCGGAGTGGTGCACGGTCCGCGCAGCCGAAAGCGCTACTTCACCGTTTATGTTCGTGACGCCCCCACACGACCGGCAACACCTGCCGGTCCAGCTCGTCGCGGCGGGCATCCCCCAAGATTCCGTCGATCGCTTCATGGAGCAGTTCTGAATCCGTCCCCCGAGACGCTCGCAACGATTTACGGCACGCCGCTGCTCGTCATCGATCTCGACGCCGTCGATGCCACCGTAAGCGCGCTCGTACGGTGCGCGACGGATCTTGGGGTCGAAGTCTCCTACGCCGCTAAGGCGTTTGCAACTGTCGCGTTCCTGCGCTACTTAGCCCGCTACCCGATCGGCGTCGACGTCTGTTCGCTGGGCGAGCTCGTGACCGCGCAGCGAGCCGGATTCGAATCGGAGCGCATCACGCTCCACGGCGCGGGAAAGTCCGACGAGGAGCTGATGGCCGCATGCACCGGAGAGATCGGCTGCATCGCCGTCGACGGCATCGCGGAGCTCGCGCGACTTGCGGACATTTCGCGAAACGGGCATACGGCGACCGTCATGCTTCGTTTGAACGTCGGCGTCGATGCGAGCACCCACGCCTTCGTGCGCACCGGCGGCAAGGATAGCAAGTTTGGAATTCACCCGCGGGACGAACGCGCCGCAGCGGCGCTGCTCTCGGCCAATGCGCAGCTGCACTTCGCCGGCGTCCACGCTCATATCGGCTCGCAGATCTACGATGAGTCGGCCTATTTGGAAAATGCGTCGGCCCTCGTCGCGGCGGCCGAGCGGTTTGCAACCTTCGGGCTGCAAAGCGAACGGGTCGTAATCGGCGGCGGTTTCGGTGTGCCCTCCGACCCCGACGGCGACCACGAACGACTCGACGTTGCCGCGACCATCGCCGCCGCCGTCGCCTGCGTTCGCAGCGCGGCGCAGGAACGCAACCTCGGTGCGGCTCGGTTAGGAATCGAACCGGGGCGCGCCATCATCGCCGATGCCGGCACGACGCTCTATCGCGTCCTAGCCGTGAAGCGCCAGTCGCATCGCACCTTCGTGATCGTGGATGGCGGCATTGCGGAAAATCCACGACCGGCGCTCTACGGCGCGCGCTACAACGTTACCGCCGTGACGCCGCGGCACGAAGAAGATCAGGAGATAACGCTGTGCGGCCGTTCGTGTGAAAACGACGAACTCGGAACGATGCGACTCCCGCGTGACGTCGGCCCCGGTGACCTCCTCGCGATGCGCTCGACCGGCGCGTACACCTACAGCATGGCCGGCAACTACAACCGCTTTCCCAAACTAGCCGTCGTAGGCATCGCCAACGGCACCCACCGCTTGCTGGCGCGCCGCGAAACCATCGAAGACGTCCTCCGCAACGACGCCGTTTAGGCGGTTGGGTCGTGGTCACGTAGGTTCGTGTGCGTGATGCGCCGGAGCCGCTCATCGCTCCGCCTCCGGCTCCGCTCCTGCTGCACTTCCTCGTCGCTCCGGCATCCATGCCTGCGCTCCTCGGTCAGAGCCTCCTGCGCATCACGCACACGAACCTACGTGACCACGACCCAACTGGCCAAAGACCGACGCATCCAGCCGGCGGGCTGCGACGTTCTAAAGAGTGTATGGAAACGAAAATTGCTACCTTTGCGGCCGGCTGCTTCTGGGGAGTCGAAGCCGCATTTCGTGAGCTTCCTGGAGTCGAAGAAGCCGTCTCGGGCTACACCGGCGGCCACACCGAGAACCCGACGTACCGGCAGGTCTGCGGTCACGGCACGGGACACGCGGAGGCGGTCGAGGTGATCTACGATCCGCAGCGTGTGACGTACGATCAGCTCCTCGACCTGTTCTGGCAAATTCACGATCCCACGCAACTCAATCGCCAGGGGCCCGACGTCGGCGATCAATACCGTTCGGCGATCTTTACCCATGGACCCGAACAAGAACAGGCGGCGATTGCGTCACGCGACCGCGAGCAAAAGAAACATTCACGCCCAATCGTAACGCAGATCGCTCCGGCACCGCGGTTCTGGCCGGCGGAAGAGTACCACCAGCGGTATTTTGAAAAGAACGGCGGCGCGGGATGTCACGTCATACCGGGAGCCGCGCGATGAGACGCAGCGAGTTCTTGACGACCGGAGCGACCGTTGCCCTTTTCGGTCTAGCGATTCGCGGCGGGGCTGCGGAAGAGCGCTATGAAGTGACGCACACCGAGGCGCAGTGGCGCGCGATGCTCGGAGACGATCGTTTCGAGATTCTGCGCCGCGGGGGGACGGAACCCGCCTTTTCGAGCCCGCTGATCGGGGAGAAACGGCCCGGCACGTATGCGTGCGCCGGGTGTGAGTTGGTGATCTTTTCGTCGAAGAAAAAATACGATAGCGGCGATGGCTGGCCGTCGTTTTGGGACGTGCAGGCCGACACGACGCGAACGCAAGTCGATTATGCGCTCGCGGAAATGCGAACCGAAGTGCATTGCCGGCGGTGCGGAAGCCATCTCGGTCATATTTTCGACGACGGACCTCCTCCGACACATCTGCGTTATTGCATCGACGGACTCGCGCTTCGGTTCGTTCCGGCATAAGACGCCTGCGCATCCTCATCACCAACGACGACGGCATCGATTCGCCCGGCATTGAGGCACTCGTGGATGTGCTGGCCCGCGATCACAATGTCGTCGTCGTCGCGCCCTTCGGCGATCGAAGCGGCGTCTCACACGCAATCACGGCCGACGAAGCGATCACGGTAGAACGCCGTCATGCCGCCAAGGTTCTCTCGTACGCATGCTCGGGAACTCCGGCGGACTGCGTCTTCCTCGGATCGACGGAGCTCGCGGACCGTCCGGAACTCGTGATCAGCGGCATCAATCATGGCCCAAATCTAGCCGATGACGTCAACTACTCCGGAACCGTCGCCGGGGCCGTTGAAGCCTGCCTCCTAGGCATTCCCGCGCTGGCGGTCTCGCTTGCATCCGACCACGAGGAGCCGTTTGACCGGCGGTATTGGGAGACCGCCGCTGCGATCGTCCATCGCTGCGTCGAGCGCGAGTTCGAACGATTCGCCGACCCGACGTGCTACTGGAACTTAAACGTCCCCAACATACCGCTGCCGTCAATTCGCGGCATTTCAACGACGCGTTTGGGACGAAAGCGGATTTGCGGGCGAATGGTTGGCGAAGATCGCGACGGAGCGACGCGCTACTATCGCGCCTGGGAATCACCCTTCGAAACCGATCGCGACACGCTGGGCACCGACATCGGCGCCGTGCACGCCGGCTATGCCAGCCTTACGCCGCTTTTGCTCGATCGCACGGCGCCGTCGGCCTTACGCTGACCGTTCGGACCGGCGGCATCGGAGGGTTTTACGCGCTGTGGAAGCCGGCGTCCGGCAAACTCGGCAACGGCAGCCAATCGCCGCATGAGCTCCGCAAACTGATTGCAATCCAGCGACTGAGCGCCGTCGGAGAGTGCGTTGGCCGGATCGGGGTGCACTTCGATCAGGAGCCCATGCGCGCCGGCGGCGATGCTGGCCACGGCGATCGGCGGAACGAGCCGCGCGATCCCCATCGCGTGCGACGGATCGACGATCACTGGAAGGTGCGTCATTCCCTCGAGCAAGGGGACCACGGCGATGTCGAGCAGGTTACGAGTCGCAGGATCAAAAGAGCGGACGCCACGTTCGCATAAGACGACGCTCTCATTACCGCCGAGCATCACGTATTCGGCGGCGAGCAGCCACTCTTGCACCGTTGCGGAGAGACCGCGCTTTAGCAGCACCGGGATGCGCGTGGCGCCGACTTCGCGCAGCAACGGAAAGTTTTGCATGTTGCGCGTGCCGATCTGCAGCATATCCGCGTAGCGCGCGACCTTCTCGACGTCGCGCGGATCGAGCACTTCGGTAACGACGCCCAAGCCGTGCCGATCGCCGGAATCGCGCAACATCTTGAGCCCATCTTCGCCGAGCCCTTGAAAAGAATACGGCGAGGTGCGTGGTTTGTACGCGCCGCCGCGAAGGACGTTGGCTCCTGCGGCAGCCACCGCCGAAGCGGCCGCTTCGAGCTGTTCGCTCGATTCGACTCCGCACGGGCCGGCGCAAATCGCAATCTCGTCGCCGCCAAACGTCGCACCGTTACTCAGACGCACGATCGTTCGCTCGGCTCGCGCATCGCGCCGCACCAGCCGGTACGATTGCGGCAGATTTACCCCTCGCTCCACCATCCTCGCTTCGACGCATGCTCCCTCGCTCATGCCCACCCGGCAGGCGCCTCCCGTATCGCTCCCGCAATCACACCGCCGTGGAGCACGTCGCCGTCACCGGAATGGGGATCGTATCGCCGATCGGTACCGGTACCGAAGTGTTTTGGCAAAACTTGCTCGAGGGCAAGTGCGGAATCGCTCCGATAAAGATTTCGGGGCCGAAGCTTTCCGGAAACGAGCTTTGGGCGGCGGTCGCGGACGACTTTTTGGATCGAAGCCCGATCCCCCCAGACGCTTTGCGCAACACCGACCGCTTCACGCAGTTCGCGATGGCCGCGACCGCCGAAGCGCTGGGGCAGGCACGGCTCGATCCGCCGGCCGAACGAACCGCGGTCATCGTCGGGAATACGATGGGCGGCTTTCCCCTCGTCGCGCAAGCTCAGACGCGTCTACTCGAATCCGGCGGCCGGACCGTGACGCCGAAACTCATGGCGCTAGTCATTCCGAACATGCCCAGCGCATTGATCGCAATGCACTGGAACCTGCACGGGCCCCAGCTGGCGATCAGCACGGCCTGCGCTTCATCGCTGGACGCGATCGGCTTGGCTTCGGGCATGATCGAACGAGGCGAGATCGACGCGGCAATTGCGGGAGGCTGCGAAACGCTCTTGAGCCCACTGGTGTACGAAAGCCTCGTTCGTGCAGGCGCGCTCTCGCGCAACACCGATGCGGCGAAGGCGTCGCGCCCCTTCGACGTCGACCGTGACGGATTCGTAATGGGCGATGGTGCCGCGATTCTGATCTTAGAACGCATCGAACGGGTCTGGGAACGCGGAGCGCGCGTGCTGGCGCGGATTCGCGGTTACGGTTCCCTCGCCGATGCCTATCATATTACGTCGCCCGACCCGTCGGCGCGCTACGAAGTACGCGCGATGCAAGATGCAATCGAACGCGCGGGCGACGCCGGCGAGCAATGCGCGGTCGTGTACGCGCACGCCACCAGTACGATCGTCGGCGACGCCGCCGAGTCCAAGGCAATCGACGCCGTTTACACCGATCGTCCCGCAATCGTCACCTCGATCAAAGGACACGTCGGGCACAGCATGGCCAGCGCCGGCGCTATGTGCGCGATCGCCGGCATCGCCGGGATGCACGAAGAGTGCATTCCGCCCACGATCGGAACGCAGCGACTCGATCCGGCGACGCGTTTCGACTTGGTGATGGAGCGCCCGCGCTCGCATCGCTACGCCGCGTTTCAAGTAAACGCCTTTGGCTTCGGCGGACAGAACGCGTCGCTAATTATCTCGCGCCTGCCGAGCGAGCAGGGCGCTCCGATTTAAACCGGAAACTTTGCATTCGCCACCTTGAGGTAGGACGCCGATGAATCTTCTCGTTAAAGGAACGAGCGGGCCGTTGACCGGCGAGGTCGAGGTTCCGAACTCGAAATATCACGCGCACCGAGCGCTCATTCTCGCGTCGCTGGCGCCGGGAACGAGCCGGATTCTCGGCCTTTCGGATGCTCGCCACGTGCAGTTCACGATGGACGTGTTGCGCGCGCTCGGAACGAAAATCGAGGTGGAAGGCCAGACGTTGCTCGTCGCCGGAGGCCCCTATCACGTCAAGCGCAAGGTCGTCTCGGTTGGCAGCTCCGGATCGACGCTCTATTTCATGATCGGCTTGGCGTCGCTTGCCGATTCGCCCGTCACGCTTACCGCCCAAAAATATTTTCAGCGCCGTCCCGTCGGACCGCTTCTTCAGGGGCTCTCTGAGATGGGCGTTACGTTCGAATCGAACGGCGGTTGTCCGCCGATTACCGTCTTTCCAGGTCAGCCGCACGGCGGGAATATCGTGATCCCCGGTACCTTGTCGCAGTGGATTTCCGGCCTTCTTCTGCTGGCTCCGTTCACAAAAGAACCGACGGTCATCGAGGTTGAAGGCGAACTGAACGAGCGCCCGTACATCGCGCTAACGGTCGAGATGATGCGTGCCTTCGATTTGCACGTAAAAATCGCGCCGGATTGGCGGCGCTTCGAGGTCGAACCCGGGCAGCAGCCGCGTCCGGCGACACTCGAGCTTCCACCCGACATCGGCTCGGCCGCGTTCGGCCTCGCCGCGACGGCCCTTCATCCCTCGGACGTGCTCTTTCGCGGCCTGCAAGCGCTTCCGGGAGAGCTTCCAGACCATCCCGAGGGCGCATTTATGGAGATCCTTCGGGAGATGGGACTCCCGATGGCGTATGACGCGCAGGCGCATGCCGTCCGCGTACGGCACGCCGGCATCGAGCTGCGCGGAGTTCGAGTCGACTGCCGCGACATCCCAGACATGCTGCCCATCTTGTCGACGCTGGGCACGTTCGCAAAAGGTGAAACCGTATTGGAAAATATCGCACACGTGCGTCTGAAAGAATCCGACCGCGTCGCCGCAATGCTGCAGCTCAATCGCATGGGCGGCCACTTGGAGCTGCACGACGATCGGCTCATCGCGCACGGCGTCTCGCAGCTTCACGGCGCACGTCTTTCATCTTTCAACGATCACCGCATCTTGATGTCCTTGGCGGTCGCCGCATCCCGCGCGCAGGGACAGAGCACGTTGACCTATCCGAATGCGTACCGGATCTCGTACCCTCGCTTTCTCGATGCGATGCGAGGCATCGGCGTCGCGCTATCGATATCTGACGGGCCGCACAATGGTCAGAATTCAGGAGCGCGGGGGACGTCGATGCCAAAACCCGATCGAGCCGCGCAAATGACGCCCGAGCAGTTGCTGGCGCACCACGCGCGCGAAACCCCGCTCGGCCTAGCCGTGGTCGAAACGCGGGAAGGAAGCGACGTCGCTCTCACCTGGCAGGAGCTGCTCGAGCGAGTGGAACGCACCGCGACGCTTCTTCTGAGTTTGGGCGTACGCCCCGGCGAACGAGTCGCCTATCAGCTGCCCAACACCCTGGAGTTCGTCGTTATTTCCCTTGCGACGTTGAGCGTCGGCGCCGTCTGCTGCCCGCTGATGCCAATCTTCCGCGAACGCGAAGTCGCCTTCTGTCTGCGGCGTTCGCGAGCGCGCGTTCTCTTCGTTCCCGATGAAGCGCGCGGCCGCAATCACGCCGAGGAGATCGCGTCCATTCTCCAGGAGGCGTCCGTTTTTAGCGGCGATCTTCCGTTGAAGCTGGAGCACGTCGTCGTATGCGCGGGCGCCCGCAACACCTACGCTCTACCAACCCCCGGTTACGACGACACCGTACGCTGGCTGCGCTACCAAGACGCCTTGCGTACGATCGAAGTCAATCGAAAGGTGCTCGACGCGCAGCCGAGCGACTCCGAAGCGATCGCACAACTGCTCTTCACCTCCGGAACGTCGGGCGAGCCCAAGGGCGTGCTGCATCGTAACGACGTGCTAATGCGCGCCGCAGCAATGGAGATCGAGCATCTCGGGCTCGGGGCGGAGGACCGCATCTTCGTTCCGTCTCCGCTCGCTCATCAAACCGGATTTCTCTACGGAATGTGGCTAGCGTTGCTCATGGGTGTTCCGCAGATCGTGCAGCCGGTTTGGAGCGCATCACGCGCACTCCGGGCGCTCAACGATTGGGATGGCACGTTCGTCCAGGCCGCAACGCCCTTTCTGGCGGATCTCGTTGCGGCCGTCGAAGCCGGCGAACGCGCTCCGGCTGCTTTGCGCATCTTCGTTGCGACGGGGGCTGCGGTGCCGCGCGGTTTGGCCGAACGTGCGACGCGCATTCTCGGCACGGCAGTCTGCGGGGCTTGGGGCACCACCGAGTCGTGCTTAGGATCGCTCTCCGCACCGACCGACGAACCAGCGAAGGTTTGGGGAACGGACGGGCGCGCACTACGTGGAATTCACCTTCGCATCACCGACGCGCAGGGCCGTACGATGTCGCCCGGGCAAGAAGGACACTTCGAAGTGCAGTCTCCGACGATGTTCGTGGGCTACGCCGATCACCCCGACTGGACGGCAGCCGCCTTCACGCCCGACGGCTGGTTTCGCACCGGCGATCTCGCCGTCATCGACGAATCGGGATACGTTCGCATCACCGGACGAGTGCGCGACGTCATCAATCGGGGCGGTGAAAAAATTCCGGTTGCCGAGATGGAACAATTGCTGAGCGATCACCCGGCAATCGCCGAGATCGCGATCGTCGCAATGCCGGATCCGCGCCTGGGCGAACGTGCCTGCGCCTTCGTCGTGCTGCGCGGCGGCGCGCAACTCGATTTCGACCGGATGCAGCACTATCTCTACGCGTGCCAGGCCGCGAAGCACTATTGGCCGGAGCGGCTTGAGATCGTCGACGAGCTTCCGCGCACGCCGTCTGGGAAGGTTCAGAAGTTTCTGCTGCGCGAACGAGCGAGAGAGCTGCGACCGCACGAACGCGGCAAGGCGAGCGTCTCTTGAAGCAACTCGACCGGCCCGAGATCCTCGACGAAGGCGCCTTTGCGGCGCTCGAGAGCGAGATCGCCGCGTACGTTGGCGGACCCGCCGAAGAGTGGGCACAACTCATCGAACGCGAACGCCGAGTTCCACTCGAACTCTGGGACGAGCTTCGCGATCGCGGCTACCTCTCGCTGGCGGCCCCGGCGGAGTATGGCGGCCGCGGCATTCCGTTCACCCGCTACCTCCGCCTCATCGAGCTCTTCTCGATGTCGCATGCGTCGATACGTATGATCGTACACGTCGTCAACGGCACGTGGCGAGCCATGGACCGCTTTGCTACGCCGCAGCAGCGCCGCGCCTTCGTGGTTCCGTCGATCAAAGGCGAACTGAAGATCGCATTTACGCTTACCGAGCCGACGGCGGGTACCGGTGCCGATCTTCGCTGCAGCGTCGTCCGCGAAGGCGACACCTATTACTTGAGCGGCGAGAAGCACCTCATCACGTTTGGAACGATCTGCGATTACTGGCTGCTCTTCGCGCGGCTGGCCGGAACGCGCGGTGCCGACGGGACAGTCGCACTGCTCGTCGATCGTCACGCGCGGGGAGCCACCGTGACGGAGATGGACGAGTCGATGGGCGTGCGGGGAACCGATCACGGACGCCTCGCCTTCGACCGCACCCCGGTTCCGGTAGAGAATCGACTCGGCGACGAAGGGCAGGGGCTCGAAATCGCGCTCGGCGGATTCTTGACCCCGAGCCGAATCTCGGTTGCGATGACGTGCGTCGGTCTCGCGCGGCGAGCACAGGAGTTGGCGATCGAGTACGCCGGCAAGCGTGAGACGTTCGGCAAGCGGCTCGTGCAGCGCCAAGCAATTCGCTTTATGATCGCGGAGAACGCAACCGATATCGAAGCGGCGCGTCAGCTGGTACTTCATGCCGCAACGCAATGGGAAGCCGGCAGTCCCGATGCCGCGATGCTTTCGTCAATGTCGAAGCTGCAGGCCGTCGAGATGCTTACCCGCGTTACCGATAAAGCTCTTCAGATTCACGGCGGCTCGGGATATTGGCAACCCAACGTCATCGAACGAGTCTATCGGGACGCGCGCGCTCAGCGTTTTGAAGAGGGTACCAACGAGATTCAAAAGACCGTCATCGCTCGCGCGCTGCTCGGCGGGGGATCCGGCGCGTGAGGCGGCGTTTCGAAGATAAGATCGCGCTTATTACGGGGAGCTCCCGCGGGATCGGGCGCGCTCTTGCGCTGACGCTAGCGCGCGAAGGCGCCTCGATCGTCGTCAACTACAATCGTAACGCCGATCTTGCCGCGCAAACCGTACGTGAGATCGAAGCGCTGGGCACGCGTGCGATCTCCGTCCAGGCGAATATGGAAGAGCCCGAAGCGATCGACCGGCTCTTCGATCGCGTCGAAGGCGAGTTTGGCCGCCTCGACCACTTCGTATCGAATGCCGCGGCCAGCGCGTTCAAGAAAGTGGCGGATTTAAAGGCGCACAACCTCGACCGCTCCTACGCGCTCAACGTTCGCGCCTTCGTTCTCGGCGCGCAACGCGCGGTGAAGCTGATGACCGAGGGTGGCCGCATCGCCGTGCTCTCGAGCTACGGCAGTATTCGAGCCTATCCGACCTACGCGAATCTCGGTTCGAACAAAGCGGCGGTTGAAGCGTGGGTACGCTATATGGCCGTCGAGTTCGGACCTCGCGGCATCAACGTCAATGCCATCAGCGGTGGGTTGATCGACACCGAATCATGCGCCTATTTCTATCAGAACGTCCCTGGAATGGCGCCGATCGAGGGCGTTCTCTCGAAGCTTCCAAAAGCACGCATGGGGACCGTCCAAGAAGTCGCCGATGTCGTCGCGTTCCTGCTCTCGCCGGAATCGGAGTACATCACGGGTCAGACGATCTGCGTCAACGGCGGTTTGAGCGTCATCGCGCCGCCGTTCTACTCCGACACCGCGCCCCCGCTCTCGCTGTAACTCCGTTGTTCGAACGCACGCTGCAAGCCGGAGTCATCGGCACGCTGCGCGTTGCCAATCGCATCGTCATGGGCTCGATGCATCTCGGGATCGAATCCGACGGCGCCGCGCTGGCCGCGTTCTATGCGCAGCGCGCTCGCGGCGGCGCGGGATTAATCGTCACCGGGGGATCGTGCGTCAATCGGGCGGGCGCCGGCGGCCGCAACTACAGCTTCATCAACGAGCCTTCTTCGAACGCGCCGCTGCGTGCAGCCGTCGAGGCCGTGCACGCCGCCGGCGGCAGCATCGCGCTTCAGCTCTTTCACGCCGGACGCTACGCGTATCTTTCCTCATTCGGGATTCAACCCGTCGCGCCGTCCGCGATCCCATCGCGCTTTTCCCCGGATCCTCCGCGCGCGCTGAGCGACGCGGAAATCGCCGAAACGATCGGCGACTTTGCGCGCGGCGCGCTTGCGGCTCGGAATCTCGGATTCGATGCGGTGGAGGTGATGTCGTCGGAGGGTTATCTCCTCAACCAGTTCCTTTCGCCGCTGACGAACCGGCGTGACGACGCCTGGGGCGGAGATCTCGAACGCCGCATGCGCCTCCCTCGTGCGGTGCTGCGCGAGATCCGCGCACTTGCCGGTATCGAGTTTCCCGTGATCTTCCGCATCTCAGGTGCCGACCTGATGAAGGACTCGACAACGGCCGATGAGACGCTCGCGTTCGCACGGGCACTGGCCGGCGACCGCGTCGACGCGCTCAACATCGGCATCGGCTGGCATGAATCGCCGATCCCTACCGTGCAGCACCTCGTGCCCGCAAGCGTGTGGATTCCCTTTGCCGCGGCGGTGAAGCGGGCCGTCGGCGAGTTGCCGGTCATCGCCAGCAACCGCATCACCAGTTTGGCGGCCGCGGAAGCCGTATTGGCGGCGGGTGACGCCGATTTCGTGTCGATGGCGCGGCCGTTTCTCGCCGATGCCGAAATCGTCGCGAAGTCGGCACGCGGTGACGCGGCGTTCGTCGAACAGCTGCATCGCCTGCAATCAGGCCTGCATCGATCGCTCGCTCCACGATCTGCCGGTTTCCTGCATGGTAAATCCGCGCGCCGCAAACGAGTTGGCGTTTCCGGAGAACGGCGCCGCAGCAACGCGCGCGCCGCGCCGATTTGCGGTGATCGGCGGCGGACCGGCCGGAATGGAGAGCGCGCGAGCGCTGGCGTCGCTCGGGCGCACGGTCGAGCTTTTCGAAGCCGGCGACGAGCTCGGCGGCCAATTCCGCATGGCGCGCCGAATTCCGGGCAAAGGCGATTTTAACGAAACGATTCGCTACTATACCAACGAGCTGCAGCGGCTCGGTGTCGTCGTGCATTTGCGCCGGCGCATCGGCGACGCGGCCGGCTTGCGCGGATTTGACGGCATCGTGCTCGCGAGCGGCGTGCTACCGCGACGCATCGCGCTCGAGGGGGTCGATCTGCCACACGTCGTGACGTACGCCGACGTGCTGCTTCGCGACGCGCCGGTGGGCGAGCGCGTGGCAATCGTCGGCGCGGGCGGCATCGGCGTCGACCTTGCGCACTTCTTAAGCCACGGTGAAGCGAATGTCGAGGCCGCCACGCGTTTTCTTTACGAACAAGGCTTGGCGACGCCCAGCAACGGCGTGCTGATCGTCACCGGGCGTAAACAGGTCGCGCTGATGCGTCGCGGACGGGCGATCGCGCAAGGCATCGGGCCAACGACGCGCTGGGCGGTGCTCGCCGCGCTGCGCGCGGCGGGCGTGATTACGCTTCCGAACGTCAGCTACGAAGCGATCGTTCCAGGCGGGATTCGCATTCGCGACGCGGAGGGCACGGCGCGCTTGATCGAAGCCGACACGGTCATCGTCGCCGCGGGCCAAGAGCGCAACGACGCGCTCGCCGAACCGATTCGCGCCCTCGGCATTCCGTATCGCGTCGTCGGCGGCGCGCACGACGCCGCCGAGCTCAATGCGGTTCGCGCATTTGACGAAGGATTAAGAGCGGCGCACTCCTTGTCATCCTGAGCCACTTCCAGTGGTCACGCGTAGCGCTTGCGTTCGTCGCGGCGATAACCGAGCGCGGCGAGGAATCCAAAGATCAGCGTGTACAAGGCTAGCCCCATGACCGCGTGGGATGCGTTACCGTGCCCCACGACGCTCCACAAGAGGTCGCCGAACTGTCGCGTGGGGAGATAAGGCGAGATCGTCGCGACGAAGCTTGGGAGATACTGCGGGGGCATCCATAAGCCGCCCGCATAGGCGAGCAAGAGATTGACGGCCGTCGCCATCGGCACCGAGGCGCGCGCCGAGGCCCAGTAGCCGATCGTTATGCCGATCAACACGAATGGGACCCCGCCGGCGATTGCGTAGACCAGCACCCGAAGCCATTGCCCGAGCGTGAGATCGATCGGCGTAAAGGCTCGTGCGACCAGCGCGACGAGCGCCGCGGTAATCACGCCAAAGAGCAGCGCCGTTGCAATGCGCGCACCAAAACGCACGAGCACCGAGGCCGGCAGCGTGCGCACGTAGCGCTCCCACGGGCGGCCGCGTTCCTGCGCGATGCCGACGCCGAACTGGTAGAGCGTGACGCCGACGACCGCCCAAGCGATAAAGGCAAGGGCCAAGAGATCGGCATCATTCGCGTGCATTCTTGCAGCCGGCAGATCGAAGATCGAATAGAACATTGCCGGGAAGACCACCGTTGGAACGACGTAGCCGGGCCAGCGGATCAGGTCGAGAAATTGAATCTTCGTGTGGGCCCGCACGAGCAAAAGCGCGTTCATGCCGGACCTCGCGTGAGCAAGAGAAACGCCTCTTCGAGCGACGGCTTCGAGATCTCCAAGTCCGAAAATGGCGCGCCAGAGTTGACCAACGCACGGACGTAAGCGTCGGTGTCGCTGGGCATTGCGACGACGGGACCGTCCTGCCCGACATACGTCACGCGGCGACCACTTACGCGGCCGCGCAGCGTCTGCGCGTCGCCGTCGAAAAGCAGCCGTCCGCGATCGACGACGAGGATGCGCGACGCCAACGCCTGCGCTTCCTCGAGATAATGCGTGGTGAAGAGAATCGAACGGTTGCCGCTCGCCTCGCGCACCACGTCCCACAAGCGCCGCCGCGACTGCACGTCCAGGCCGGTCGTCGGCTCGTCGAGCACGACGAACTCCGGATTCCCGATGAAGGCCAGGGCAAGCGCCAACCGTCGCGACTCGCCGCCGGAGAGCGTTCCAGCGCGGCGCTTCTTCATCGCTTCCAATCCGAAGGTGCTCAGCGTATGCGCGAGCGGCGCGGGCGTCGGATAATGTTGCGCCACGAATTCGGCGATCTCAGCGACGGTGAGCATATCGGGAAAACCGCTCTCCTGCGGCGTCACGCCGAGCCGGCGACGCACCGCGATGCTGCGCGGCGACGCCCCGAAGAGGCGTACGTTCCCGAAATCGCAACCGCGCAGGCCCAGCGCAATCTCGAGTGCCGTAGTCTTTCCCGCGCCGTTGGGACCGAGCAGTGCGACGATCTCATCACGCCCTACCGCGAACGAAAGCCCGTCGAGCACACGAACCTCGCCATATGATTTGACGACGTCTTCAAACGCGAGGATCATGGCGTAGCCTTCAAGAGCGATTGCAACTCCGCCACATGGCTTGCGAACGCTTCGCGCCCACGTTTTTTCAGCCGGTACCGGCTGAGCGGACGGCGGTTGGCGAAACTCTTCTCCTCCTCGACGTAGCCGGCATCGACGAGCTTGCTCAGATGCGCGCCGAGGTTCCCGTTGCTGACGTCGAGCGAGCGCGCCAGTTCCGAGAACGCGATCCAATCGAAGTTCAGAAGCTCGGCAACGATGCCGAGACGCACTTTCGAGAGCAACAGCTCGTCCATTGAATCCGGCTACTCGCGCGCGAGCAGCTCGCTCGCGCCGAAACCGGCATACCCGACGAGCATGCCGGCGGCCAAGACGTATCCAGCAATCCCGGGCGACGCGAAATTCGCCACGACCAGCGAAACGCCGACGAGGACGCCGGCGATCTGCGCGCGGCGGTTGCCATGCATGCCGATATAAAGCAGCACGATCGCCTCCGCGACGCTCCAAATCGCCGCGGACGCCAAACCGGGGAAGATATTGAAAACGGCAACGTCGACGACGAAGGCCAAGCCGAGCGTCAGCCAGAGCACGTTGAAAAACTCGCGCTGCAACAACGAGCTGCGCTGCAGCACGCGGCGCGTTTGCCTCCCGCGAACGATCGAAAAGGCCGCGCATGCGGCGATCACGATCGGAACCGACCACGCCGCCGCGGACGGAAGCAATCCGCCGTGCACCAGTTGGAAGAGCACCGTGATATAGGCCGACCCAATGCCCCAGACCACGAAATGCTCGCCGCCCGAGCAGAGCCGCTGCTGCGACTCCGCCAGGATGCGTTTGACCATTTCCAGGTGATCCTGGGCGGCGGCCGCGTCGAGCGGTTCCACGCTCATAGCTCGCCCGTCCCAAGGAGCAGACCGACTGCGGCGACCACGCCGAGCTTGCCGCCGCAGTGCGCATCCTTCCGAATTACCGAGTACATATTGGCCTCCAGAGTAATCTGTTTTATAGACTAATCCATGCTTACCACGCTCCCGGACCCATCGTCAAGCCTTCGGGGCATGCAGCTTCGTTGACGGCGGGCTTCGCGGCTGGTATCGTACCGAGGTTATGTACGCGATCATTGAGGCCGACGGCAAGCAATACCGAGTCGCCGAAGGCGACGTCATCCGCTGCGATCTGGTTTCCAGCGAAGTCGGTTCCGATGTTACCTTCGATCGCGTGGTGCTCGCGGCAAGCGACGATAACGTCGCCATCGGCAATCCCACGCTGAGCGGCGCCTCGGTTACCGGAACCGTGCTGCGCCAAGCCAAGGACAAGAAGATCTTGGTTTTCCGCTACAAGCCGAAGAAGCGCGTGCGTAAACTCAACGGCCACCGCCAACCTTTCGCCGAAGTCAAAATCACCAAAATCACGCTGCCGTAGCGGCGCGTAACCACGAGGCCGCCGTGCTCGAGGTCACTTTTTACCGCGACGGACACGATCGCTTCGCCGGAATTTCCGCTCACGGTCACGTGGATTTTGCCGAACACGGCCAGGATATCGTGTGCGCTGCCGTTTCGGGCATTCTTCAGGCTGCCCGACTCGGGCTCGAGCACTACGGCGGGGGCGACCTCACCGCATTCCAGCAGGACGGGGAGTTCGATGTCATGCTGGACGACGGCCGTCGAGACCTCGAAAGCACTGCGGCCATCATGATGACCGCCGAGCTTGCGGTTACGGAGGTTGCCCGTCGTTTCCCGGAGCACGTGAGCGTGGCGCGCGAAAAGGTATGAAAAGCGCGAGAGACCTCATCCCAGGACGGGTAACAAACTCCGTACGTCACGAGTAACAAACTCGACAGGTCGAAGGAGGCCACAGGATGTCTGAAAGTTTTCGAACCACCCCGTCCGACCAACCGTGGTCGAGTTCGTCGAGCCCCGGAAACGGCTATCAAGGCGCTTTCGGCGATAGGCGTTCGAACGAAGAGGATGCCGGCGAAGCCGGAAAGGTCGTGCTCGCCGGCATACTGGGCGGCCTGCTCTCAGCTGCCGGCTATCTGATCTACCGGCGCCTTCCCGACGAACAAAGGGACCGGCTCCACACTCAAGTACGCATGATGCTGCAGCAGCGAATTACGGAACTGCGCCAAAACTTCAATATCTAGCTTTCCTCGGTTTCCTTTTCCGAGACCTCATTTTTGTCGGGGCCGGTCTTTAGGTCAGGGGATACGGGCTCCGGCGCCGGCGCAGGTGGCGGCAGTTCGGTCGTGTCGGCAGCGCGTTCCATTTCAGCGATAAAAGAGTGGGACGTGTTTTGCACGTCGCGCATGAAACGTCCGGCTTGGCGCATGACCTTCGGGAGCCGGTCGGGCCCAAAGAGCAAGAGCGCCAGCACTGAAACCACGAGAACGTCGGGCACGGAAAGCATCGGCGAGCAATAGCTTCAGCAGCGGCCCGAGACTTCCGCCGCGGATGGAGAAGGGCTAGCCTGCAGGGCCGTGCAAGCATGAGTGCCCCTGGTGAAGATCGTCTACACTCGCGGCAATCGCACCGAAACGCTGGCCTCGCTGGCGACCTTGCGAAAGATCCTAAACCGGTTCGTTGCGCACCGGGTCTTTTATGAAATCTCCAGCCGTAGCAAACGCGGTCACGAGTTCTTTTCAACCAAGAACGTCTTCGTGGTCGGGCTCATCGAAGTAACCAACTTCGAGCACCTGAAAATCCTAATTTTCGATGCGCACAACTCGGCCCACTCGATCGAGGTTCTCGATCCCGACACGATGCGGATCTACGACGAGATTCCCGGCCGCGGCTTCGCGATCGCTTTTGTCGGCAGCAGCGAGGGCGTCGAAACGCGGTGTTATCTTCGCGACGAGGGAGAGGACGCTGCAACGATTCACGAACGGACCGCGCTCGAGAAGATTACGCTCCCGCAACTTTTCCAGTATCTCGAAGGAATTACCGCGGCCGAGACGGCCGGTAATAACGTTGACCGCTAGGCCGCAAACGCTGCTCCAGCCGCTGCGCCTGACGTAGCGCTCGCACTCCCTCGGCGATTCGACCGGCCCGCTTATAAGCTACCCCGAGATTGAGAAAGGCAATTGCGTACTCGCCGTCGCTGGAAATAGCGCGCTCGTAATGATCGATCGCCTCTTGCAATCGTCCGCTTTCGAGCAAGAGATTGCCCAGGTTGGTGAGCGCCGGCGCATAATGACTCTGCGCGAGCAGGGCCGCTTCGAAGTCGGCGCGCGCTAGTTCCCGCTGATCCAGCCCCCTGCGAGCCACGCCTCGTTTATTGAGAAGAAAGGCGCGTTCGAGCTCGCCGGACGATCGGCACTCGAGCAGCAAGTCCAGCTCGCTCTGGGCACGGGCGAAATCGCGACGATCGAGCGCCTCGAGCGCGCAAGCAAATTCATCTCGGTCCCGGAACACTCTTGCCTTATGTTCGAGATCGACGTTGTCACGCTCTTTCCCGAAGTCTTTGCACCCTTCGTGGGCCTGTCGATTGTCGGACGCGCCGTCGAAGCGGGCATCGCAAGGATCCGCTACCACCATCTTCTCGACCATCTCAAGGAGGGCGAGCGCGCCGACGACGCGCCGTTCGGCGGCGGCCCGGGGATGGTGCTGCGCATCGAGCCGATCGCTCGAGTTCTCGATAGCATCGCGGCGCACGCGGCGCCGGACGAGCGGCAGCTCATCGTCGTTCCCAGCCCAAGCGGGGAACGGTTCGACCAGCGCGCAGCCGAGCGTTTGGCCCGGCTCGACCGCCTGATCCTCGTCTGCGGGCACTACGAGGGCATCGATGAACGGCTCGCGGCCATCTATCCCGCCCAGGAGTACTCGCTCGGCGACTTCGTCCTGACCGGAGGAGAGATCCCGGCGCTGGCCTTCATGGACGCGACCATCCGTTTGCTCGAGGGCACCATCGCCTCAGGGTCGCTGGAGCAGGAGTCGTTCTCGGCGGGAATGCTGGATTATCCAAGTTTCACCCGCCCGGCAACCTTCCGGGGCGTCGAGGTTCCGGCCGTCCTGCTTTCAGGCGATCACGCCAAGATCGCGCAGTGGCGTCGCGAACAGTCCCGCCTGCGCACGGCCGGCCGCCGCCGCGACCTGCTCGATGATGCCTTGCCTCCGCGGGAAAGCCCGTGATAGGATACGGTGGTTCTGCCGGGCTTCGCGCCCGGCTATTCGTTGCGCCGCCTAGCCCTTCGACCAGCCATAGTGCTGAACGAAGTCGTATCATCAGGATGACAAGTTATGAACGTAATTGACGCACTCAAGCGAGATCAGGTCAAGGAAAGTGTCCCGCAATTCCGCCCGGGCGACACCGTAAAGGTCTTTTCTAAAGTTACCGAAGGTGGCAAGGAACGGACGCAAATGTTCGAAGGCGTGGTGATCGTGCGCAAGGGCGGTAGCTCGGCCGAATCAATCACCGTCCGCCGCATCGCTCATGGCGTCGGCGTGGAGAAAACTTTTCTGCTCCACAGCCCCCGCGTCGAGCGAATCGAAGTCGGAAAGCGGGGCATCGTTGCCCGCAGCCGGCTCTACTACTTGAGCGAAAAGGTCGGCAAAGCGGCTCGAATCAAGGAAAAGAAAGTCAAAGGAACCTGACCCGCCGCTCTGACACCACTGCAGCTCGTAGGGCTTCTCGGCCTCTTAACGATTGCTCGGTTTGCGCTATCGGCAAGAGCGCCGGCGAGAGACGCGCTGGACGCCCTGATCGTCGCCGGTCTCGTCGCGCTCTTCTTGATTACGTTCGTCATCCGGACGTTCTACATCCCATCGGTTTCGATGGTGCCGACGCTGCAAGTCCGCGATGTACTGCTGGTCGACGAAATCGCCTATCGTCTGCACGGGCCCAACGACGGTGACGTCGCCGTATTCATGCCGCCCGCGGAGTCGGGTGGCAACGATTTTGTTAAGCGAGTGATCGGCGTGCCCGGGGATACGATTACGATCCATGACGGCGTCGTTTATCGAAACGGCACGGCTCTGCGCGAACCGTACGAAAACCAGGCGCCCAACTACGATCTCTCGATTCGAGACTACGGCATCTACGTCAACGGCCGTCCCCTCGATCCGCGAACGGCAAACGTTCCGCCTCGCGCCTCGTGGCAAGTGCCCAATCGAATTCCCGGCGGCTTTTATTTCGTTCTCGGCGACAATCGGAACTATTCCGATGACTCGCACGTTTGGGGATTCGCGCAGACGCACGGCGATTTCGCGGCCGGGCCGCTGGCAGGGGGCAAAGCGCGCGCCAGTTTCACGGGACGTGCTTTCGCGATTGTCTGGCCGCTCAACCGGTTGCAAGTCTTGGAGAAGTAGACCGCATGACGCCGTACGAACTCCTTGCAATTGTCGCAGTCATCGGAGCAGCCCGCGCGCTCCTTTCTCTGCGGCCCGTGGTCGCCGGCTCGTCGGGCCGCAGCACCGCCATTGCGCGCGAGTTTCTCGACCCGTTCATCATCGCCGGCCTCGCAGCGTGGGTTCTCATCACCTTCGTCGCGCGCACGTATTACATTCCGTCCGGCTCGATGCTTCCGACCTTACAAATTCACGACGTTCTCCTCGTCGACAAGTTCGAATACCGCTTTCATCGCCCCAACGAAGGCGACGTCGTCGTTTTTCCACCACCCGTTCCGACTCCCGACGACTTCATCAAGCGCGTGATCGGCCGTCCTGGCGACCGCATGCGCATCTCGGACGGCACCGTCTATATCAACGGCACACCGCTGCACGAGCCGTACGTGGCCGAAAAACCGGCCTACAGCCTCGAGATCCGCGATTACGGGGTCTACACCAACTATGGCACCGGCTGGGAGCGCGTCGATCCAGACTCAGGGAACGTGCCGCCGAAATCGTCGTGGAGCGGACCGGATCGAATTCCACCGCACTGTTACATCATGCTCGGCGATAATCGCAACGATTCCGAAGATTCGCACATTTGGGGCTTCGCGCAGGATGGCGGACGCTTCGCAACGGGGCCGCGCAGCGGTGCGGCGGCCGGCTTTACCGGGCGGGCGTTCCTGATCTTCTGGCCGCCCTCTCAAGCCAAGACTCTGTAGCGCGCGGCGCGAAGTCGAGCGCGTGGCCCGCTTCTTGCGATGGCGCTCGGTCGCGAGCCTGGTGTTGCAGCTCGCCGTGCTCTCCCTTCTCATTGTGGCGTTCTTCATGCGATTGCCCCAGGTTTCGGGCCTCTCGATGGAACCGCTGATCCACTCGGGGGAGTTCGTCCTGATCAACACGTTCGCGTATCGACTCGGCGCGCCGCAGCGTGGCGAGATCGTGGCCTTTCGCCATCAAGGCGATGCGCGCGAGGTTTTCATCAAACGCGTGATCGGGGTCGCGGGAGACCGGATTCGAATCGATCGCGGGCGCGTCTACGTCAACGGCGCGAAACTAGAGGAACCCTACGTGCAAGACGCCGACGGTCGAAGCGCCCCCGAGCTCACGGTCCCGCCGTCATTCGTGTACGTTTTGGGAGACAATCGCGCCAACAGCGAAGATTCTCGCTCCTTCGGCGCCGTGAGTGACGCCCGTTTGATGGGCCGGGCCGTCGCGGGCGTTTGGCCTCCGAGCATGCTAGGCGCGCTTTGACTCGATTCCAGGAAGCGCAGGGAACTGTGAATTCGAAGTTGGAGCGTCCAGTTCAATGGTATCCCGGCCACATGGCCAAGGCCATGCGCCGAATTCGCGAGTACTTGCGCTCGATCGATATCGTCGTCGAGGTCGTCGATGCGCGCGTCGCGCGTAGCGGGCGCAATCCGCTGCTTGACGAGCTTGCCGGCGCTCGCACGCGGCTCGTCGTGTTCGACCGCAACGATCTCGCGGATCCGGCCACGACGAAACGTTGGCTGCAGGGCTTGTCGCAGCGCGGGTGTGCGGGCGTCGCGGTGGACGGACGAAAACAGGGCAGCGTGGTCCAGATCGCCGCTGCAATCGGCCGCTCGCGGGGAGAGAAGACGACCGGCGTCGCACGCGCGATGATCGTTGGAATTCCCAACTCCGGCAAATCCTCCATCGTTAACGCGCTCCTGCGCAGAGCCGCTGCGAAGACCGAAGCCCGCGCGGGCGTGACCAAACACCTTCAGTGGTTTCGTCTCGAGGGAAACGTCGAGCTCATGGACACACCCGGTATCTTGCCGACGCGAATTCCGAGCGTCGAAGCGCAGTGGAAGCTCGCTATCTGCGGAGCCGTGCCACACGAGCGATACGACGCGCAAGAGATCGCGGCCGCCTTTCATCGCTGGCTGCTCGCTCGCACGCCTCGGAGCAAGGTGCCGGACCTCCACGCGTTTGCAACGGCGCGCGGTTTCGTGCGGCGCGGCGGCGAACTCGATTATCACAACGCGGCGCATTCGTATATCCGCGCGTTCAACGAAGGCGCCTTCGGGCGCATATCATTGGAGGCTCCCGATGACACCGAAGCAGCGTAAAACCAAGGCCGCGTACGAACGCGAGCGACGGCGCCTGCATCGGTTACACCGATTCGAGGAGGCGGCCCGCGCGAAAGGCTTTCGGCTAGTGGGCGGCATCGACGAAGTGGGACGCGGCCCGCTGGCCGGTCCGGTCGTTGCTGCCTGCGTCGTCGCCACCCAACCGTTGTTCATCAAAGGTCTCAACGACTCCAAGCAGGTGCGACCGGAGTTGCGTATCGAGATCGCACAGATCGTGAAACTGCGAGCCGTGGGATGGGCGGTCGGCAGCGCCTGCGTGGCAGAGATCGACCGGCTCAACATCTATTGGGCCAGCGTACTGGCGATGGAACGTGCCATCGCGTCGCTGACGGAAGCGCCCGAATATCTGATTACCGACGCGGTTCGAATCCGGTCGTTTACGGGCCCGCAAGAACCATTGATCCACGGCGACGCGCGCTGCGCGCTCGTGGCCGCTGCCTCGATTATCGCCAAGGTGCATCGCGATGCCTTAATGGTCGAGCTCGACAAAGAGGACGCCCGCTACGGATACGCGATGCATAAGGGGTACTCGACGCCGCATCACCTCGAGGCCTTGAGAGTGCACGGCCCCAGCATTCACCATCGTGCAAACTGGGCGCGGGTTCGTGACGCGCAGCTCGCCTTGGACCCAAGTTGGATTGAAGAATAACGGCGAAAAAGGGCGACAGGGAGAGGACCGGGCGAGCGACTTTCTTGCCGCTTGCGGTTATCGCATTCTGGCTCGAAACGTGCGCGTTCCTGGCGGGGAAATCGATGCCGTTTGTCTCGACGGGCCGACGCTCGTGATCGTCGAAGTAAAGCGCCGTGACTCCAGGAGGTTCGGCGCGGCGTTGCAGGCGGTGGATGCGCGGAAACGCGCGACGCTGCGGCGGATCGCCGCCGATTACTGTCAGATCGTCGCGCCGTCGGCAAAGATTCGATTCGACGTCGTTACGCTGGACGGAAAACGCTTGAGCCTGCATCGAAACGCGTTCTAGTGCCGGCCGATTCTAAGAGCCCCCAACCGGAGCTGCGTCGCAGCGTAACGCCCTGGGGCTCCTTCTCCTGGGGCTACTCCGACGTCGGCGCCGACATCTTCGTCGGGTTGGGCTTGGTACTCGCGTGGGCTGCCGGAGCCTCGAACGTTGCCTTTCTGTTCGCCGGCGTGGTGTACGTCTGCATCGGACTGGCTTACACGGAGCTCGCAGCGACGTATCCAGTGGCCGGCGGCGGCCAGTATTTCGTCATGCGCGGGCTCGGCGATATCTTCGGCTTCATCGCGGGATGGGCGGTGTTACTCGACTTCACCATTGACGTGACGCTCTTTGCGTGGACCTCCGTGGACTATTCCAGCCAGCTGATGCCCGCGCTCGTGAACTCGGTTCACCCGTGGCTGCACTTCGGCGTCGTACTCGGGCTCGTCATCGGACTCTGCCTTTTGAACGTCATCGGGGTGCGCGAAAGTACGACGTTCAATGGCGTGGTATCGGCGCTCGACGTGATCAGCGAAACCTGTATCCTGTGCTTTGGGTTCCTTTTCGCGTTCCGGCCCCAGCTGCTCATTCACACGATGCAAACGCACTGGCCTTCGCCCTACGAGCTTATGCTGGGAACCTCGCTTGCGATCATCTCGTTCGTCGGACTCGAATCGATTTCGCAGGCGGCGCAAGAAACGCAACGCCCGGCTTCGATCATCCCGCGCACGTCGGTCTCGTTAATTCTCACGATTCTGATCTTTGCGTTGGCGTACTCGAACCTGGCCTTGGGCTTTCAACCGTGGCATCCGATCACCGACGCCGCCGGTCATCATATGCAGTTTTGGCAGATTTTCCCGAACAACCCCGACAATCAAGGCAAGGCAGTCGCGCTCCTTGCGGCGCAGGTCCCATACTACGGCGCCTTTGCCGCGCTCTACGTCCCCGTCCTGGGCGCCATCTTGTTGCTCATTTCCTCGAACTCGGGCGTCTTTGGGAGTTCTCGAATCGCCTACGCAATGAGCACCAGCAATCTGTTGCCATCGATCTTTAAGCGCGTTCACCGGAAGTTTCGCACGCCGATGATCTCGATCGTCTTCTTCTCGGTTATTGCCGTCATAGAGTTGCTTTTTGCCGCCGCTCCCGCGCTCTTTCCGGCGGTCTCTTCGCTCTACACGCGCTTCTTTCACGGCGAGAACGGCCTCGATTTCCTGGCAGATCTCTATGCGTTCGGCGCGGCCACCAGCTACTCGTTCGTCTTTCTCGGTTTGATCGGATTGCGCCTGACCGATCCGCTCAGCCCTCGTAAGTTCAAGATTCCGCTCAACGTGCCGATGCGCTTTCGCGGAGAGCGGGTTGAGTTTCCAATAGTCGCCGTCATCGGGTTCATCGGCATTTTTTCGATCTTGATGTTTACGCTGTTCACGCACCCGCTCGGGCGCATCTTCGGGCCAAGCTGGCTGTTGTTGGGGCTTCTCTTCTACCTCGTGTATCGCAGGTACCGGCGGCTGCCGGTTCTCGGCTCGCAACCCCGCAACTGGCGTACTGCCCAAACGGAGATTCTGCGTCGTGCCGGAGAGCTCGAGCTGATGGACGAGTACGTCGCCAACGTCAAGGCGAGCGACGCACGGCGAGCGGGGCAAGGCACCTAGTGATGCTCTTCTTTCGCGGGCTGCTCGCCGTAGCGATGCTCCTGTGCGGACTCGTGATTCTCGTACGCATGGCCGAGGCGTTGCCCGCGGGCCGCTTTGCCATCGTTCCGGGCGTCGTTTTGGGCGCGGCGATGGTTGCGCTTGGCGTTCACCGGCTCTCGCTCATTGCACGCGTGCGCGGAATGATGTGATCTCGATGTCCACCCAAGTGCACGTCACCCTGGCGGGAGCCCTCATCGCGCTGCTGATCGCCGCCCTCGTCGGAGCGACACTCTGGTGGATGCTCCATCCGCCGGAGTCGTACGTCCAGCGCATTGCCGCTGCTGCCGAACGTAACCTGGAACGAATCGTGGGCAGTTTAATTGTGGCCTTTTCGCCGGAGATCGACTCGGCGCACATGATGGCGCTGGCCGCAAAGCTGGCGCGAGGAGAGCGATCCGAACTGCTGGCGCTCTACGTGATCGAAGTGCCGTATACGCTGCCGCCCGATGCGGAAATGACGTTGGAAGAAAGAGCGGCTCTCGACGCGCTCGGCGCGGCGGAAACGATTGCAAACAAGAACAACGTCGTAATTCGCACCGAGACCATCAAAGCGCGTTCGACGAAGCAGGCGGTTCTCGACGTCGCCAAGCGCGAAAAGGCAGATTTGATCATCTTGGGCTCGTACCGCGAAGGGAAATACAGCGGCGCGCCGCTTGGCCGCGTGATCGACGAGATCGCAGCCGATGCAAAATGCGATGTACTTATCGGTGTCGAAGGCAAGCACGGTACGCTGTTGATAGACGAGAGCGCTCAGTCCACTTCGCAGGAAGCTTAAAGTTTGAGGAGAGAACCGTGAAGATCCGACGTTCGTTGTCACTTTGCATTGCGCTCGTCGGGGTGAGTTGCTTCGCGGCGCGGGGTGCGAACGTGGCACCCGCAATTGCGGCGTTCGACAAAGCGTTTGCCGGCATCAACGACTACACGTGTGTCTTGCACGTTCACGAGGCAAAAGGCACGATGACCCAAGACCGCGTCTACCAATACGAGTTCATGAAGCCGCACTATGTCAAGACGCTGATCCTCGACGGCGATGGCAAAGGCTCCGGCGGCGTTTGGATAGGCGGCGATCAGGTCAGCGGGCATCAGGGCGGCCTTTTTTCCGGCATTCACCTGAAGATCAGCCTGCACGATCCCCGCGCGGTTTCGCTGCGCGGCGTGACGATTCCCGAGGGTTTGCTGCCGCGGATCGTCGATGACTACGCCACAATTCCCGGAAAGCTCACGCAGCTCGACGGGGGGAAGATCCAAGGGGTGCAGACCGATCGTATCGAGCTCAAGGTCACCGATCCGGCCTCGAACAACGGTATCTCCGACCAAATTCTCTACGTATCGAAAGAGACGCACTGGCCGGTCCGCCAGATCCTGTACTCCGGCTCGCAGATCGTCCTCGACGAAAACGTTACCGACCTCAAAACCAACGTCGGGCTAACGCAAGCCGACTTCCCATTCTAACCGATCGTTCGACGGCCGAGGGAAGCTCGGTTTCCACGTGTGGAGAGCATCGCGCCGGGGTAATAGGCCTCCAAGCGCAATCGAGCTTTTTGGAGGTATCTTTGTGAAAATTGGGCGTTCGCTCCTCGTACCGGCAATCGTTCTCGCTTTTGCGGCGCAAGCGTTCGCCGCGACGAATACGATGAACAGCGTTAACAATGCGATGTCACCGCATGCGATGACCATTAATCTCGGCGCACAAAATGGTTCGAAACAAGACGGTCAAGCCTTCCTGAACGACACTTCCGCCGGCTTGAAAGTGAAACTGCAAGTGAAAAACGAGCCGGCCGCGGCTTCCGAACCCGCGCACATCCACCAGGGTACCTGTGCAAAGTTGAACCCAGCGCCTTGGAAAGGGCTCTCCAACGTTATCAAAGGCGTCTCCGTGACGACCATTAAGGGTCTCACGATCGCGGACCTCAAGAAAGCCAAGTATGCGATCAACGTCCACGAGAGCGCCGCGAACATAGCTCACTACGTTTCCTGCGGCGACCTCTAGAGGAGCGTCGGTTCCATATCGCCGGCGCCCTGCCGGCAGACGCCGGCCGCATCGTCGTCGAGCGGGCGATGCGGTCGCCGCACTTAGGAACGGCTCCCAGTGTCATCCCGAGCGCGGAACTACTTCGCTAAGTAACGCTTTCTCAACTCGTCTAGGACGACGGCCAGCAGGATCACGGCACCGAGCAGCACCTTCTGCAGATACGAATCCACATTGAGCAGGTTCATCGCGTTGTAGAGCACGCCAATGAGCAGCGCGCCGAAGAAAGTGCCGATCACGCTGCCGCGCCCTCCCATCAAGCTCGTGCCGCCCACGACTACGGCGGCGATCGACTCGAGCAGTTCGTCGCCGGTTCCCGTCTGCGGCGATCCCGACGAGAAGAGGGCCATGTACAAGAAGCCCACGATTGCGGCGCAGCCGCCGCTGATCATGTACGCCGTCGTCTTGACGCGCGCGACGTTGATCCCGGCCAGGCGTGCCGCCTCCTCGTTACCGCCGATCGCGAATACGTAACGACCGAAGCGCGTCCGGTTCAAGAGCACCGATGCCGCGACGATGACGACGAGCATCCAAATCACGGGCACCGGAATGCTCGGCAGGTGCAGTGCGTTCGTGACACCGCCCATGAACGAGCCGATTCCCGTATTCTCGAAGTCTGAGCTCTGCAGTGCGACCGGGCGCCCGTGGGAGAGAATGAATGAAGCTCCGAGCGCCATCTCGAGCATCGCAAGCGTCGTGATGAACGGCGGCAGATTGAGCTTGACGACCGGTAAGGCGTTTACCCAACCGGCCGCGCAGCCGACCGCTACGGCCACGATCAGCGTCGCGGCGATCAGCGGAAAGCCGCTCAAATGCACCGAGTTGGCGAAGAGCGCCGCGACGACGCCCGTCAACGCCACGAGCGATCCCACGGAGAGATCGATGCCGGAGGTGATAATGACGAACGTCTGGCCGATGCCCAACACGCAGTTGTACGTGATCTGACGCAACACGCGAACGATGTTGCTGGGCTCGAGGAACGAGCCGTGCGACGCGACGTCAACGATCGCGATCATCGCGATTAAGAACGCCAGCGCCCCCGTGATGCGCAGCCAGTACCACAGCCGGTCGCGCTGCGTCATGCTGCCGCCCCCGTGGCCACGGCGATGACCTTCTCGGGGGTCGCGTCGTCGCGCACGAACTCCGCCGCAATTCGGCCCTCGCGAACCACGAGGACGCGATGCGCCATGCCCAGCACTTCGGGAAGATCGCTCGATGCGATGACGATTGCGGCGCCGCGGGCAAGGAGCTCGAGCATGAGTTTGTAGATTTCAGTCTTCGCTCCAATGTCGATTCCGCGCGTGGGCTCGTCGAAGAGAAAGACGCCGGCGTTGCCGAGCAGCCACTTAGCGAGCACGACCTTTTGTTGCGTTCCGCCCGAGAGATTTCGTACGAGCTGCTCGGTGCTCGGCGTCCGAATCTGCAGCTGCGCAATCATTCGTGTCGCAGCATCTCGCTCGCGAGCAACGTCGATCAGAAGATCCCGGTCAACAAAGTCGGCAAGATGCGCGAGCGAGACGTTCTCGCGGACGCTCATCCCGAGCACCAAGCCCTGCGCCTTGCGGTCCTCGGTGATGAACGCGACGCCCGCCGCGATGGCGCCGGCGATGTCTCCCGGCCCCAAGCGCCGGTCGTCGATGCGAACCTCGCCACGATCCGGTACGTCTGCCCCGGCGATGGCCCGCAAAATCTCCGTCCTACCCGCGCCGATGAGCCCCGCCAAGCCGACGATCTCGCCGGCTCGCACGCGAAATGCGACGTCGTCAAAAGCCGGCGTTCGCGTGAGACCTTCAACTTGCAGTCGTACTGCTGCCTCGTTTGCTGCAGGCGGGAGCTTTGGAAAATGCGAGTCGAGCTTGCGCCCGACCATCGCGCGAATAATATCTTCGCCGGAGAAGTCCATTGCGGGACGCGTTTCCACGATGCTTCCGTCGCGCATCACCGCGATGCGGTCGGCGATTCGTGAGAGCTCTTCCATCCGATGCGAGATATAGATGATGCCTACCCCGGCGCTTCGCAACGTCGCAACGACGGCAAAGAGCCCTTCGATCTCCCGGTCGGCGAGCGCCGCGGTCGGCTCGTCCATGACGACGATCCGGGCGGATCTCGCCAAAACCTTGGCGATCTCGACGAGCTGCTGCTGCCCTACCGAGAGTTTGGCGACGGGCACGTCGAGCGGCACGCGCAGGCCGAGCTCGTCGAAGACGCGCATCGCGCGTTGCACGGCCGCTCTCGAATCGATCAGGCCGCCGCGTGTTGGCTCGGCTCCAAGCGTGATGTTCGCTACCGCCGTCAACTGCGGCACGAGCGTAAACTCTTGGTAGATCATGCCGATGCCAAAATGCTGCGCTCGCTGCGGCGAATCGATTTCTACCGGTTCGCCGTCGATCGAGATCTGCCCGCTGTCGGCGCGAAGCGCGCCGGCCAGAATCTTCGTCAACGTGGATTTTCCGGCGCCGTTTTCACCAACCAAGACCAGCACTTCGCCGGCCGCGAGCGTCAGCGAGACTTCGTGGAGCGCTCGCACTCCGGGAAAACTTTTCCCGATGCCGCGCATCTCGAGCAGCGGCGCCGGCACGTTATGAGGACTTCGTAAACGCGCCGACGGGAATCTTGACGAACGCGGGCGGCTTCTTCCCGGCGAAGTAATCGCGGATTACGTCAATCGTCGTCGAACCGATTCTGGCCGGATACTGGATGGCATCGCCGTACATTTCGCCGGCTGCAATTGCGCGGCGCGCCTCCGGCGTTGCGTCGTAGCCGACGATGGCAACCTTTCCGGTCAACCCGGCAGCGCGAACGGCCGCGAGCGCTCCGAGTGCCGAATCGTCGTTGATACCAAAGATGCCTTTGAGTTCGCGATGCGCTTGCAGGATGTCGCCGGTGTCGCTGCTCGCCTTGTCGCGCGTTCCACCCGAATCGACATCGGCAACGATCGTGACGCCCGGGCAGAGCTGCGCGATCGCTTCTTTGAAACCTTTGACGCGATCCTGAACGCTAGTGACCTCGGGCTCGTCGACGATCGCGATGGCGCCGTTCTTTCCGACGGCCGCGCAGATCAATTTGCCTGCCTCAAATCCACCCTGGACGTTGTCGCTTGCAATGTGCGCCACCACGTGCCCTTGATTGCTCGTGCTCGCAATGTCCGCCGTGAAGACGGGGATCTTCGCAGAGTTCGCTTCCGCGATCGCGCTGCCGATCGCCGCCGAGTCGTACGGCGTCAGCACGATGGCGTCGACGCGCTTTGAGATAAAATCTTCGACTTGGCTCTGTTGGCGCGCGTTATCGCGGCTGGCATCCACGACAACGAGGGCATAGCCCTCTTTCGCTGCCTCTGCACGCATGCCGGATTCCATATCCTGGTAAAACTGCGCCTCACGGTTTTGGATCGAAACGCCGATCGTCTTATGCGGTACCGTGGCCGAGCCTGGCTGTGCCGACGCCGCCGCCTGGGAATTGCCATGGGAGCAGGCACCTAGCGAGGCAAGCGCGGCGAGCGTTGCCGCAATCCGAGCGAGCGCTCTTTTCAATCGATTTCTCCTTGTAGTAACGGGCCTTTAACGGCGGTCCTTTGAACGCCCCGCTACATCCGGCCTCTTGGATATTGTCCACAGCCTGTGACATTGGTCTTGTGCAATCTGTGGAGAAGGACTTTTTTGCGCCAGTTTCTCTCGTGCCTTATGGCAGATTCCCGCAGCCCCTTAAAGGCGGCTTAGTTTTTCCTAGCGCTCGGCGTCCGCCGCCGTATCCACCGCCAGCCACGGATCGGCGACTTCCGCGCGGGCAAATGGCCGCGGCGCCGTGCCCTGCGGATTTCGTTGGAGCCACGCTTCGGCTCGGACCGCCAAGTATTCGAAGTCGTGGTACTGCGCTTGGCCGCGTTTGCGCCGCATGATGGCGATGGCCGGCGCTAGGTGTTTCCAGCAATGTACGATTAATCGGCCAAAAAGATCCATAAAGGTACCTTCTGAAACCAGATCTCGCTTGACCAAAGTGCCCATTTCATTGAGCCAGTTGCAGGCGACCATCTCCGGATGCACCTGCGGATCGATAAATCCGAGCTGATCCAGATCCCGGCGGTACGCCGGATCTTCCAACCGCTGCGGCAGATGCTCTTGAACGTAGGTGAGCGCCGATTGCAATTCGGGGCCGCGAAAATCGTGCTCGAGTGAGAGCAGCGCCTGCAGCTGATTGCCGCCGCGCATGTGTCGCAGTTGAATGAGCGCGGCGATGACGCTGCCGCCGACCACGATGAACGTCCCGATCTGTCCAACTGCGCTCGCAACCTGCGCCCAACCGCTTATCGCCTCCCAATTCACGGCTGGCGCATTCTTGACCACCCTGCGCGACCCCTAGACGCGGGCGTCGCGGCGCGCAGATGTTACATATGCTCTCGCTCGCCTTTTCAGCCGCGATGCTCGGCATCGAGGGCTATGTCGTGCGCGTCGAGGCCGATAGCGCGCCGGGGACGCCCGGCTTCGCCATCATCGGGCTACCCGATCGCGCATTGGGCGACGCGCGAGAGCGTGTCCGGACTGCAATTCTCAACTCGGGGTTTTCCTATCCGGCGGGCCGGCTACTGGTTAACCTGTCGCCGGCCGACGTTCGCAAGGCCGGCCCGTCCTTCGATCTCGCCATCGCGCTGGCACTTCTCGGGATGGACGATCAGGTCGCCCGGGCCGGGTTGCAAAAGCTAATCGCGCTGGGCGAACTCGCACTCGATGGCAAGCTGCAACCGGTCAGCGGCATTCTTCCAATGGTGCTCGGCGCGCGCAACGCCGGTTTTTCAAAGTTGATCGTTCCCGCTTGCAATGCCGACGAAGCCGCACTCGTCTCGGGCATCGAGCTGTACGCAATCGACTCGTTGCGCTCCGCAGTTGCGGTGTTGATGGGTCACGGTGCGAAATGGCGACGCCGCACCGCCGCCCCGGTTCTCGACGCAAACGATGAAGCGGTTTACGGCGACCTCGTCGACGTGCGAGGACAGCTCGCGGCGAAACGCGCGCTCGAAATTGCGGCCGCCGGCGGTCACAACCTCTTATTGGTCGGGCCGCCGGGATGCGGGAAGACGATGCTGGCTCGCAGACTGCCGTCCATTCTGCCGCCGATGTCGCTGCACGAAGCGCTCGAAGTCACGAAGATCTATAGCGTTGCCGGATTGCTCGTAGGGCGAGCCGGCATCGTTCGAGCGCGGCCGTTTCGCTTTCCGCATCACACGATCAGTCAAACCGCATTGGTTGGTGGCGGCGCGCTCGTGAAACCTGGCGAGATTTCCCTCGCGCATCACGGCGTACTCTTTCTCGACGACTCCCTTATACAGGGTTTATACGAAGCCTTACCGGCGGCAACTCGTCCCACGGACCGTGCTCATCCGGCCAATCGCCAGGGTCGGCGTCCCGATCGTACGCGCGCCGCTGGAGAACTTTATTCGGTAGCGTATCGAGGAAAGGCCAGAACAGCTCGTACTTGCCGTTCCCTTTCCGCGACAGTTGCGGCGGACCGATAGCCTTCACCCATTTGGCGAACGGGTCACGAATGGTCGCAGTGCCCATCCCCGAAAACTCCAAAACCCCTCTCTTGTTCATCCAGGCTTCGATGTTCTCGACTTGCATGGTGACAGGTTGAAACAGTCTCTCAGCTTCAGTCTGTAACTCGCGCCAATCAAAGACTGTGGCGCGGGCAACAGGCACGTCGGCCAGCTTCAGCGTTAAGGCCGCCTTCGATGCCTCCATCGTCATTCGTTCTTGCTCAGCGTTCTCAATGAACCGCTTCCCGGCCACCGCGCTAGGACCACCCTCAGCGACCAAATCTAGCGCCGTAGCAATGCGCCTTTCTAGCGCGGCCTCTTTCTCTTCGTAGTCGGCTATCTGGCGCTCAAGGCTGCGCCGCAGCTTTGCGACGTTATCCGACTTCGGCTCCTTGGACCACTTCTCGAACACCGCTTTCGCCACGTTCTCGTCGCGCAGCCACCGCAACTTATCAACGATGAGCGGAGCGACTTTTTCCTGGCTGACCCACAAGCCCTTGTGAACCTTCGAGTTGTCGCAGACGAGCGCGTACGGGTTGTTCTTCGCATTCGCGACAATGTACCGGCCGTGCATTCGTGCCCGTTCGACAGGTACTCCCGCATCAACGCACACACGACAGGCAATGAGTCCAGATAGGGCGTGAGTCCGGCGTGATTTCGTGGAGCGGTCGTCACCATAGGACTGCCTCTTCGAGCCGAGCAGGTCGCGAAGCTGACGCTGCACCTCAGGCGTTCGGACTTGAGCAGCAACGTAGCCGCCGTGCTTGTCGTTGAGGGCTATAGTCAAGCCACGCCGCGAACGCCAGGCGCCGGGAATCTCTTTAAGCCACTCCAAGACCTTGTTATGGCTCTGGCCCGCGAGGATTCGACGGTCAACCTCGTTGATGATCGCCGCGGTATGCGGGTCAGGTTCAAGCCATCTGTGGCCCTTACGGTCGCCAGCGAGACGCAAGCCAAACGCGGGCCGATTAGTCGTCGTCATGTTCCGCTCGCGCTGTTCTTTGTAGCGCTTCTGCTGACGCTTCTTGATTCGACGGCGCTCAGCTTCGGCATCGCTAAAGCGCTGGACGATATAGTCTCGGTGCTCGTCCACCGTGAGGTCGAAAGGCTGCTCGTCGGAATACTCTAGCTCCCACAACTTAACGCCTATCTCCCGCAGTTGATGGGTCATAGCTGCGCCGGCAATCTTGTCGCGGGTAAAACGGTCCAGCGAGTCAACGACGAGTGCCTCTGCGCCAAGATGCGGTAGGTCCTCCAGCATCCCTTGGAACGTGCGCTCCTGCATATTCTTGCCGCCGCTCATCGCCTCGGCATACGCGCGGACTCGCTTATGACCCGAGCGCTCCAACCATCCGGTGAAGCGCTTTTCCTGATCGTTCAAAGACGTGCCGCGGTCCCACTGCGACTTGGTCGAAACACGCGCGTACGTCACGATTCGCATAGCTCTTCTCATGTTCTTAACTTCTGACGCCGCCTCCCGTCACTGATAGAGCCCGAGGCCAGCTCGCCGTGCCGCGCGCCCCTCTGCGGCCTCTTTGTTCGCGGCGCGTTGCTCGTCCGATAGCTGAGACGGTTTGCGACGGCATTCGTTGCATCGCGCCTGCGCTGCCGGTCGAACGTGACCTCGCTTACAGGCCATTGTCTGCGGTTCGCCCGCGCATTTTTTGCATTGCGCGCCCTCTTTCGCCGAGAAGAGTTTGCCGTGGCTTAGGCATATACGAAGGCCCAGCTTCTCTAAGCCAGGCGTTGTCTTCCAGGTTTGCGTCATCAGGGTTTCTCCTTTCGCGCCGAATCATAAGCGCAATGTTAGGAGAAACGCGATGGACAACCAGAGTTAACTCAGCAAAACTCTCCGATGACTTTGGTCCAGGTCATCAAATGCTCAGCATAATCATCCGCGTGAATGTCGTTCATAAACTTCGCATTTGCTGCGATGTGCCCGAGCCGCTCGTGTGGGGATAATTCTTCCATGCCAGTTATCTCCGCTTTTCGAGCAAATAGAAAATGGAACCGGCATAAAGCGTATGCTCGGGGTATGAATTTACCTTGGTCGTTTGTCTCGGAAAACTTAGCAAAGTTCGTTAGGTCCGCCTCCCCGTCGAAAAGCTCACGGCAAATGGCACAGTCGCAATTTTCTTGCAAGTAGTCACTCGGGCTCACCCCCGCCAGCAATACTTCGGCCTCCCGTACGTTCATGCTAACGTGCGCAGGCTTAAGATAGTACCTCGGCGGGGGCTGTCCACCACCTACAACGGGCGTGAAGGCTCGATTTTCGCCGTAAACCAAACCATGAGCAAATCCGGCTAAACCGACACATTGCGCTAGACATGAAAAGAACCCGCCGAAAAGGTTTACTGGTTTTGTTCCGGCTTTGGCAAGTCGCGCAACTAAACTGCAATAAGTCGTAAGATCAGACTCATCCGCGCGGTCTTCATCGAACGATTCGATCCAAAGAAAGATTGCATCCGGCTTCGCGGCGGCATAAGCATCCGCAATCTTTTGCAAGGCGTCCGGTTGACGAAGGATTTCAAGCTCGACCGGAACGATAGCGCTAGGATTCACCCCTTGCGCTCGCGCAGCTTCTAAACAGGCGACATTAAGCGAAAGGCTCGCATCCCAATCTTGCGATCGCCTCAATGGAAAATATGGAGCAATGAGCCAGGCTGGGTTCAACCTCCCGATGTCGCTGAACAACTCCTTCGTGTCACCAACTGCTCTAACGAGTACTTCTTTCTGGAATGACAAGACGCGCGCTGTCAAATCCCCTATCTCGAAGTCGTCCATCTGCAGTGGCCGATTTCCAAGGAACGACCTGTCGGCAAAATAAGAGTCGGCCAGACCAGTGAACGACTTCTTAACACGTATCCCACCTGACTTACCCTTACTTCTGCTCATAAGATATTTAGGATTGAGGCTAAATGCGTAGGTCAGCGGGTCAATAAGGAACGGTTTCTTCAGCTGATAGACTAGCGCTGCCGAGGCTGACGGAGTTGCTTGCACGAGGTTCGCGTTCATAATCAGCGCATCATAGAGCGGCTGGCCTTTGCGAAAGAAGTCAGCCTCGCTGTGGATTCCGATTCGAAGAAAGTGTCTAAATGTGTCGCTCATTCGAAAGCTGCAATCCTCTGAATGCTTGCGTGATGTAGTTGATTCCGGATGGTCGAGGGAGGCGCCGGCAAAACCGCCGTAAACTCCCACTCAGGTGGCACGCCGATTGTGACTAGCCCAACACCCTCGTCCTGACAACGGGCTACAATGGCTTCCGAGAGGCTCTTTGAGGGAATCACAAGGTAGACTTCATCGCAGCAGAGCTTGTACACCTGGACCTGTCGTAACGCCCTTGTCCAGGACGTGAGCTTGACCTCGTATCCGAGAACCTTGCCATCGGTAAACGCGATGGTATCGAAACGTGTGCCTCCAAATCGAAGCTCCTCACGCACCTGATAGCCGCGCGCATATAGGTGCGCCGTGAGCGCCCTGTGCACGAATACTTCAGGAAGGGATTGAGGCATCAAGCCCTTCACTTCGTACGCGCTGGAGGCGTATTGATTGCAAGCACCGCTCTCCAACCATCACACCAAAAAAGCTAAATGCCACGCAGGCGGACCCCGCAATCGCGTCACCTCTAGCGAAGGCTGGGTGAACAAGATTAAAGATTATAAACAGGGCTATGAGAGCGAGACCAGGGTACGCAGTCCATAGTACGGATTCGAAGGCGACCTTCGCGCAAGACAGGCAAAACCGACAACGCTTCATGCGGTGAAAACAGTACATGATTTGCACAGTACGCGTGCGTACGAATGCCTCGTTATCTACTGTCCGCAGCGCGTATTCCGATTTCTCATTCGTCAGGTCGTCCGCGAGGTATTGAAGCCGCTGCCTTAGTACTTCGCGGTTGCGAGCCACCACAAAATCTCGTTTTTCAACGTATGAGTCATCGCTATCCAGAAACTTGTTAGCTCGGGTCAGTAGATATATCAGCAAAGCGGTTGCCATCACCGCTACGGGCAGTGATGCTAACCAACTTAGGCGGTCCGGACTCGTCAAGGGGTGGTTGGCTTATCCGACTCGCAGTTGGGCTAGAATCGTTGAGTCAGTAGCGCTCTCCGGGTATTTCTTATATACCGACCGGAGCAGGTCTCGTAAGTTCAGCCCGTTGTAACGGGTTTTAACCTCTTGAATTGCGTCCATTAGTTTGGGAAGCTTCAGATCACTTTGTGCCTTGCGAAGGGCGTTTTCAACCATCTTAATGCCCTCCTCGGAAAGCACGTACTTCCTTGTTTCGTACCTCTCAGGTACAGTTTCAGCGACACCGCCCATCAGGTATTCGTAGGAAAGGTCGGCTTCGTCCAACTCGGAAGCATCGAGGTATGCGAAAGAGTCATCTTTGACTTTCTCGTCGATAACGTCTCCGAACGTGAGGTCCGATTTGTCGCTAGCGGCACTTCCGCGAAGCCAACCCATATTCTCAAGAAACGCGAGGTCGTCATAGATTCTTGAGTCGTACGGCCCGAAGGCGTATGGTTCAAATTTAAGGTCCGCCGCTTGCCGAAAAGCGTCGTACTCTTTGTCCAGCAGGAAGAGCATTTTAGTCAGCCGGGTCCTACCTTCTACCGGCTCGTTTTGCTTGCCGCTCGCGCCCTTCGCATAAAGCAGGAGCATTATCGCAAGTCGCCTCCCGCTCAGAATCGTACTAGTCATTAGCTTGCCCCTTCTCGAACATACGTTCGCTAATGCTCATTGTACCATTGCCTACTTCCCCTATATACTGTGCTGCTGGGCTACGCACCCACTAGATGTAGGACACTGAAATCGAGCTAGGCCTGCGAATGTGTTTTCCAGCAGCCAGACCCAACGCCTCTGTTTGCCGCATGGGTAGTAGAGTAACCTTCGGCGGTAGGAATTTGACCCACCACGACTTTTGTGCTAGGCTGCCTTCGTGAAGCACAGCCTGAGCCTGTCCAGTGAGGTGGGGGACCGATTGAAAGAGGTGGCGCGGACCATCGACGCCACGCCCTCCTCCCTTTCGGACCTCGCCCTCAAGAAGTTATTCGAACACTCGCCTAAGGAGATATCCGCAATGCTAGCCCGATACAAGCTCGACCGTACCGCCCCGACAAGAGAATGGTGGCAGCGCTCGTTTTGGACGCTCCTCGCGGAGAACATGGGGACGTTCGACCCAATGGGCAATCCGTTCCGTGCGCGCGACTACGAGGACTACTATCTCATCCAGCTACGAAACAACATTGCGCGCGACGACAAGGAAGATGAGCCGTTCCATATTCACCTCGGACCGCGTGTGGGCGCTGCTAATCAGGCCAACGGAACGTATCTTTTTCCACGTGAGACGTCACCCGTACAAGCGGCGGAACAAATCGCGACCGAACTGAGACGGCTTGGCGTTGCGATGGATTACGAGGGCCGAATTATCAAGGTTCGCCAGATGCTGGCAGAGCGACTCGGTTCAGACCCCGACAACAGCGACCGCTTTGGCAACGCACAGTTTGCCCATGCTATGCAGTACGGCGCAGACGGTGAACGCGGGATGATGGTCTGGAATATAATGCGTCTCGACACTCCCAGGCACGAGCGCGACGACGTACATTTCCAATGGCGTTCGAGCACCGCTACTCAGATGGCCGACTTTCTCGTGAATGCGTACGAGAAACTCATGTCAGGTTCATAGCGCCGCGCAGAGGGTTATAGGTAAACTCAGTCGGTGTCGAAGATGCCGCGCCTAAGTCTTGAATGATTAAACTTGGGGCTCGTTCTGTGGACCCCAAGCAGCAACCGATGTTAAAATAGGCACATGGACAGTAGAACAGACTTTGAGGACCGCATACAGCCCTACTTGGACAGGGGATGGGACCTTCAACCTGAGCCCTATCGGATTAGGAACGAAGATGGCTCGCCGGGTCCCTGGAAGTCGCGGGTATTGGTCCTCCACCATAGCTTCTCGGAAACCACAGTGCGTTCCATATGCTGTTCGCGCAAGTACCCGGAGCAGAATTACGCGGCTTGGGGCGCCGTCCTCATCGGCTTGGATTGGCTGGAGCAAAACGCCTAGTGACTCAAGACGACAGCCAGAACGTCGCGGCGATTTTGCAAGCGTCGCAGGACGCAAAGAAGTTTATAGAAATGGCACGTGATACGTCTGGAGCAGCGGGCGGAGCGCTTTTGCAATTTGCTCCTCGCGGTCGGAAGGGTTGGAGGTTCGGTGAAACGAGCTGGGGTGCCGGACACGTTCTTTCGGCTCGAACACATACAGGGCACATGCCGCCTCATCGCCCATCACGACGACGCGACGAGGTTCAACGATTTCAACCTGGCGATAAAAAAAGTCTAAGCATTGCCGGTTGAACTTCGGGCCACGGCCTTCCATGTATCCATTTGCGCCACCCCCAACTTTTAGGCCCATAAGCGCATTCGTCATGAATATATCGTCCCGCTCAATCTTCAATAGTTTAAGGTAGATCCAGAACGCCTCCCAAAAAGGCGTGCGAAAATTCGCGCATTTTGTCTTCTTGTACCCGTCATAGTCGCCGAAATTATGCGCGACGAACATCACAGGTTTATTTGGGAAGTATTCCGGGAGTGGACCGCCTCGAACATCCTCGCCCCGGTACAGGCCCTCTCCGCCGGGGAAAAACGAGGTCCAGGGGAACGGTTCGCGGCAGGTTCGCGCTATCTCGCCGTAGTCTTTAACGAGCCGGTCGCGCTTGGTGCGCAGGTCTCTCAGGACATCCTCGGTTTTCCGACCAGAATGACCCACACGAGGCCCTCCCTTATGGAGCTAGACTTCTAGAAGTCCACAGCCTGGCGCAGACTTCCTCCCCTGGCCCACAATGGCCGCGTGAGCAAGGCTGGCTACGAGGGCTATCGGAAAGACGTGGCCGCAGCCATTCGCAGGAGGCGGCAGGCGGCAAAGCAGACCCAGGAGGATTTGGCGCACGAGGCCGACATGACGGCGCGCCACCTACACGAGATAGAGAAGGCTCGAACGAATCCGACCCTTCGCAGCCTCTTTAACATCGCCACGGCGCTCGGCGTTAAGCTGAGCGTAGTAATGGACGATGCGGAACGCGGACCAAGGGTGCGGAAGTCTTAGTGGTTAGCGAAACTCGAAGGTGGCGAGGTTGCGCTCTATCTTTTTCTTGACGCGCTGCATTGCGTTGTCGACGGTCTTTACGGAACGGTCTAGGTGTAGCGCTATCTGTTCGTAGCACATTAAAGGGGCCGCTGCGTTATTAGGCTTCTCAGCCGAGGCTTCTCAGGGTCAACGAGATGGACTTTAACGCCCTCCATGATGGAGCCGAGCGCGTAAACTAAAGCGTCCGCGCAATCATCGTGGGCCCCGTTCGGAAACTTCAGCAGTTCATCAAGCAGCATCGGAAGCCAGGGTGCATTTCTCGGGAAGAGCACGCGACCTGACTCGAATAGCGGGAGAACGCTGTCGAGCCTCGCCTCTTTCGATGACCTCGGGACTACTCCGTAGACCGGAATTCTGTTGAGAATCTGCAAGCTTTGGATGACGGCGAAGCCCGCCTGCGCCTTCTCGATGACCACCGTTCTCGGGCGAAACTGATGGTACTTCGCCTGAATCATCCTGACTAGGTCGGGATGCGCAACGCGACCGCGCCAAACGTCTGCGACGTAGAAGTTTAGGTAGTCGTACATGACGGTCACGATCGCAGAGTAATCGCTGCTCGTACCGCCGCCCCAACTCGCGTCAACTGCTTGAAAACAAATGGGTGGGCGTTCAACGAGACGCATTGTCCCTGGTAAAGCAAAGATGCTGTTGGACGGTACGCGCCGCTCCATATTTGGAATCTCGTCGTACCGATGTTCGAGCCACTCTAGCTCGACCATTGTCCCGGAGGCTGGTGCGGGGTCCTGTTGGTACAGGGCGGCGAATGACCGCGACCCCTGCACCTCGCGTATCTTTTCTAGTCGTTCAATCGGATACGCAGACGGCCACAACGCCGTGCCGGGCTCGCGGCCTATCGGGTCGTGCTCCTCGGCGATAGCGGGCAGCCGCAAAATGGTCCACTCGTCGCTGGAGGCCACGACGCGCGCCGCTAGGTCATCATCCGACCATCTCGTAGTGACGTAGAGACACGCGCCCCCTGGCATTAGTCTCGTAAACGCCACCTCGGCGAACCATTCGAACATCTTATCGCGCTTTTCGAGTGAGTCAATGTCCTCACGCGACTTAATCACGTCGTCTAGCACGAGCAGGTGCGCGCCTTTGCCCGTGATTGAGCCCCCAATGCCTGCGGCAATGAGGCCTCCACCCTTGTTCAACGTCCACTGCTCAACGGCGCGCGAGTCATCACGAATTGAGACCCCTGCAAATGGGTAGCGCTCGTCCCCGACAATGTCCCGAATGCGCCGGCTAACGACGTTCGCGAGGTCCTGATTGTAGCCGACTACCAGGCAATGCTGTTTGGGATTACGGCCTAAGCACCACGCCGGGAATCGTTCGCTGCAATGGTAGGTTTTGGAGTGGCGCGGCGGCATAAACACCGCCAGGTTTCGAATCTCACGCCGCTCCAGCGCTTCGAGGTGCTCGATGACGAGCTTCGTATGCTCCGCGAACATATAGCCCGGGTCCATATACGAGCAAAAGAATTCAAGGTTCCGCTGCGCTAGCTCACGCTCGGCTGTTGCGAGAAGCTGTGACTGCTCCTCGGCCGTTAACTGCGCTACGTGCATAACGAACAACTCAGGGAGACGCGCTCGCGGTGCCATCGGCGATGGTTGACCTCGACGTTGTTCATGCTCTGGCCGTTGCGGTCCTTAACGGAATGCAGGACGAGCGCCGCATGACGAGCATTTTGGATGCGTTGCTCGGGAGAGAGCGATGCGTTAAGGGTGACAGCGCCCTTGCGGCAATGCTCTGTCCGGGGAGCGCCGTAGTGCTCCGCCGGAACGGGCTTACTTTGCATTGAGCGCCGGATGCTGGGCGTCGTTGAAGGCGCGAAGCCCGGTTATTAGCTGCTTGAGATCGTCCGTGCTCAGGCCCTGCAGGGTAATGCTGCGGGCGTCTACGTTCGTTGTGCTCGTTGCTTTGGGGAATGCGCCCTGAAGGTCTCCCAAGAGTCGGAGGCTATCGCGACAGCTATCGAGCGCGGCCTTCACGTCTCTCGCGTTATCGCTATCTTTGAACCGCTCGAAAAATGACTCTGCGGCTTCCATCAGCGTTTCTGCACGTTCAAGTAGCGCGTTCTGCGTCGTCGCAATCGCTAGTTGTGCTTTAGCCGCAGGAGGGGAAGCAGAACCCTCAACTGCGGCCAAAATGTCTGCGCGCTTCGCCATATGATTGCGGGCGTGTCGGCCGACACTGTCCTTCAACATGCCGTATAGCCGGGCTACCTCGGGGTGAGACTTCTCGCGGCTGAGAATATAGTATTCGATGGACTCGCGGTGTGGCGACGTGCACACCTTGCAAAGCGGGGGCATCGCCCTAAAGGACGCTCCTCGCAATGAGGAATTGGTGATTGTCCACCCAGGTGTTGTAGGCGGCAGGACTAAGGCTATTCTGAGCCTCGCGCTGTGTCATCTCACGGGGCCCCGCAAGTCGCTTGCGTTCGCTCTCCGCAAACTCTGCCTGAGCCATGCGCTGCAGCTCCGCCTGCTTTGCGTCGTGCTCGTTCCGGCCTGCGTGCATCTTTGTGGAGAAGCCCGCCGGAACAATGTCACCAAACTCGGCGTACTCAAGTGCCGTTAGCAGCATACCGCTGTTGAATTTTGCCTGAAGTGCTCCGCGACGAGCGCCTTGCATCAAGGCAAATGCAGAGTTGGCCTTGAGCTTCGTTAGCTGCTTACGAGCCGCCGCTACCTCTTGTGGCGTAGCGGCAACGTAGGTCGGGATTTTTTCATACTGCGCCATTACTTCTCCTCAAATGCGCGCTTGAGACGCGCAATCGTTTGATTGCGGTCCTCAATGCGGTCCTCAAGAGTCGGCTTGCCTGCGGCCTCCCACTCGTCATCAAAATTTTTGTCGGCTTTTTGCTTTTCGGTCAACGGCTTGGCTTGACCGATGACAAACGGGTCTCTGATAAACATTCTTATAACATTCGTGAATGGTTAGTTGGAGCACTTTTCTGCGCGCTGTTCTTTTGGGAGTAATGCATTGCAAGAGCCGACGTGCGATCTAGGAAACGCAGCGAGGGAATCACGTCGCTGCGTAGCCGAATGCGCGCTTTTAAGACATTTTGCGGCGCGAATGCTGAGGCGTTGCGGAGTTGCTGGGTTCCCAGGCATGGCGGCGTCGGCTGCGAAAAGTAACCTGGAATGGACGATATCGTTGCGGCTAGAGTGCGCGATTCTTCTGGACGGTGGTAGGGATTTATGACGTGGGGTCGCATCGTAGATCCGGTTGCCGATTCCTGGGTTGAAGAACTTGCAAGAGCATTTGCGGAAAAGTACGCAATCAATGGCGTGAGCGACGTGCAAGTGTGTTGGTCGCTCCACGAAGTAATGCACTGCCAGTATTTTCACGAGGCACTCTTCTATTTTGCAAACGCTGGAATACCATCCGGCCCCTCTTACGAGGCTTGGAGAGAAGAGCGCCTTTCTGAGCTTAAGCAAGGTCATCCTTGGGTGTACTTTCTTGGTCCTGACATGAGGACGGAACAGAAGCAGTAGAGCACAACTGAATAAAAATGCTGGCATCGGACCGGGGACTACCACCTACCCACCTACCAGGGCAAAGCACTATAGCTACCCCCACCCTAGCAACTGCGTTCTGTGGGAATCGCCCAGTGGACTCACCGCTCCGCCAGTGGGCGGGGGCGTCGGTCTTACGCGCTCTTGGGTTCGGTGTTGGATGCGCGCAGCCGCCGGGCTCTGAGGCTTGCGGCGGTCGCTTTAGCCAATGTCTCCTGACTAGCGCCGAACCTAGCACCGCGCGCCTTCGCAGCAGCCATTGCCGCCTTCGTCCGCTCGCTGATGAGCCGCGACTCGTGCTCTGCCATTACCGCCATAAGTTGGATAGTGAGCCTGTTCGCTTGTGGGAAGTCCACGGCCACAAACTCGACGTTCGCGGCGAGGAGTTGCGAGGTTACGAGGACGCTGCGACTGAGGCGGTCCAGCTTCGCGATCAGCAACACGCTCTTGGAGCGCTTCGCGTGGGCGAGCGCGGCCTGAAGCTGAGGACGGTTCTTGAGGCTGTGCTTTGCAGCCGACTCAACCTCGACGTAAGTGGCGATTAGCGGCGCGCCGGTGCCTGCGACGTAGCGCGCTACCGAATCGCGCTGGGCGTCGATGCCGTTTCCATCGGCGCCTTGTTTATCGGTTGAGACTCGGAGGTACGCGACGAAGCTCTTTGCCATCTCTTCTCCCACATAAAAATGGAGTCCAGAGGACCCTCTGTTCGAATTATCGCCGCAAATGGTGCGAGATCCAATAGGTGAGCAGGCGAAAAGAACGGGTCGGTGGCTTCCGAACGGTACAGGCAAATATTGCTGATCGTGATAGGCTCCTAAGCGCCTCCGATTTAGCAGCACGCGGCGCGCAAATCTCACTCAGCGGGCTTCTCGAAGGACTGCCGAAAAGGCATGACTTTCGTGCTCATCCGTGACAATGACTAGGACGAAGCCCCACGCCTGGTGAAGCGCTCCGGCTGAGTTTTTCATCGCGAGGTGCATAGTATGTCTGATCAGCCCGAATCTGACCTTCAAGAACGAGGTATCTCAAGTCGAGTCAGTTACTTGGCTCGGACAAACCGCCTGTGGTTGGTTGTAGCTTCCGTCATCGTCTTCGTTATTGTCACCGGTCAGATGTTCTTCATCTTTGTGACAATGCAAGAACGCGCACAAGAGCAGGTACTGATCCGTCAGACCGAGGTTGCTCAAATCGTCCATTCTGAGACGATGGAAGTGCGAAGACAACTAGACGTTTCTAGACAAAAACTTGCGTCGCAAACCGCTCTACTGAGTTCAATAAACTCGCAACTGAAAGCTCTCCGAAGCGATGCCGCGATCCACCCATCGCAACTGTTGACCGCTTCTTTAGTCAAACGACTTGATGCGATTCTTAAGCAGATCAATCGAGCAGAGCAGATAGCTTACGCGACCAATGCGGCAGCAATACGTCGTGGAAATGCGACCGCGATAGCATCGCGAGGTTCCTCGGGGACCGTTGTGACGCAAGCCCCAGTCGTGCACTTTGCGCAAATGCAACAATATACCAAAGTTAACAATGACATGGTGCAATTCCCATCCTTCGCGTCACTAACACTTTCGACTGCCGTTCCTTCGCAGCTACCGGTTCAGGCCAGTGCGGCAAGTATGATGACGCCAAAATTCCTCATATCCAGCTTCGTATTTTTTATCCTTGGCATTGTTTTCTTAGTTGCTATCAGAGGTGTAATGACGACAAAAGACCCGGCGGTGATGTCCTTCTGTCTTGATACGATCAAGACACTCCTCGGGTTCTTTATTGGTGTTGGAACAAGCTACATGGGGCTGCAGGCTGGAGGCTAAGCTCGCCTTCGCCGAACTGACGCTTGACGATCGCATCGCGCTTCTCGATAGTCTGCTGGCGCAGTTGTCCGCCGATCAGGTACGCGTTGCGGTCAACGACCCGGAGAGCCTCGGCCTCGTCGCGGAGGCTCGACTGATCGGGCTGACACGCTCGGACGAGCTTGCGCGATATCTCTCGGCTTCTGAGGTTAGCCGGCTAGGGGCGCTCGTTAGCGAGGCGCTGGTGGCGAGGCTACCAAGCCCCTAAAAGTAAGCTTTACAGGGCTAGCGCAACACCTGTTTGAAACCCTCCCTCCCAACCGGTCCGGGGCTTCCACTCCGGCGAACAAAGGAAGGTTTTTAATGGGCTACACGCCTGGCGACAAAGCTTGGAAATCTGGTGCGATCTATTGCCGGGAGCACCCTGAAGTAAAAGCGCACGTCGAGAAAGATAAGCATTTTCCACCGACGCACACAAAAGACTGCCAGTGGGAATATAGCTAAGGGGCCGAGATGAGGCGGTCTACTTTCACCACGGCGTCCGGGCTCATCCGGGCTCGAAGCCGTACCCGGACGCGATAAACCGGCAAGAAAACACTGGAAAAACGATAAGCGTCCGGGTCGTCCGGGTCGTCCGGGTTAAAAGACAAATCGCTCCGAAGAAACGGAAAAACTTTTCTCTTCGATTTCTCGGCGCAACCTCTACCAGCAACCCGGACGCGCGTCCCCTCTCGTAAACCCTTGTAATCCCAGAGCTTTTCGACCGTTTTCGAGGTCCGGGCACTTGCGGCCACGACCCGGACGCGCCCTAATAAGGGGTCTTTTCGCCGTCGTCCGGCTGCATTTGATGCGTCCGGTCCTCGCAGGGACCAGGCGCCTCGTCAACAGCGTGCTCAAAGAGCGCCGCCTCGTCCTCGGCCATGTATCGGGCGAACGCCGCGCGGGACTCCAGCAACGGAGTTAGCTCAGCCGCCCGCGTCCGATTGCCGTCCGCGTCCACGACCTTCGCCTTGCTCGGGGTCTCCATAATGACGCCGATCTCGCGCATCTTCGTCCAGAACGAGTTGAGAGGCACGGCATTCCCCCGCTGCCCTCTCGCGGCTTCCTTATAGGCGTCGTACACTGTGTTCTTGGCGACGAGGCCCTCCCACGGCTCGTAGCAGTCGTGACCCTTGAAGGCCTTCCGAATCTCGGCCTCGTTCAGCGCTCCCAGTAACCACTGATCGAAGGGTGTTGCAGACAACTCCTTATACTTCGCGAGGCCCGAGGTCGGCCGGTCCGCAGCGGGATTGAAGTTTGCGATATCCTCTTGCAATAGGTCGTGCATAAGCATCGCCGAGCCGGAATGGTCACGGTCGTCGCGCAACTCCTCAAGAGCTTTGTAATATTCGGTCTGTCCTTTTCGAACAGCGGATACTTCAAACACAACGAAGCGACGGTCGGAACGGTCAATCGGCACTGGATGGTCCGCATTCGATGCAAAGACCCACCGCTTGACGTTGTCGAGCATGATCGTGTCCTTGCCCTTCGAAGTCACGTCCGTCGTCTCGTCGGTGATAAGGGCTTTCATCCGGCCTTGCGACTTCTTATCGCCACCCCATATCGCTTCATTCGCAAAAACGAGAAGCGACTGACTCAAGTGCGCGTTGAAGTGCCCGATTGCGTTCTCAAGACTCGTAACGGTAAACGAATGTCGCCCAAAGATGGGCTTGAACCAATCCATAAACATGCCCTTGCCCGTGCCTTCGACGCTGTGAAATAACAACGCAGTGCGAGGCATCTCAGCGGGCCTTTGGACTGCGTGCGCCATCCACTTGCGAATATAATCGTAGCGTTGCGAGTCGTTGTCGCAAATGACTTCGCGAACAAAGTCCCAGAACAACGAAATGTTGCCAGGCTTCGGTTCGAGCGGCCAGCCTTTCCAAAGGTTATAGTCCTTCTCCGTCTCTTGTCCGGGCCGAAAGACAATCTCTCTATAGCGGCGTCTCCCGGATTGCTTCAGCCACCATTGAATCGACTTTTCTCCGTCGAGGCCTTGCACGTCCGCAAACAGCGTCTGCAGCTCTCCTGGCCGGCAAATCTGATACCCGGTCTCGTTCTCGAATAGAATGGAACCTGCAGGGTTTTCGAGCACGGCGAGGCGCTCGTTCATTTCGGCAAGCAGCTTCGGATTCGAGTACTGCCCATCTGCGAGATGGCGCGGCAGCGCGTACAGGTCATCGCTCGTCTTTCCGCCCGCGAGGTAGTCGTCAAGCCCGACCTTCGCGCCGTCGTCACCGTTAGGCAGGTAAACGGTATGCACGAAGGCGCCACGGTTCGCGAGGAAGGTCTTGAGCTTTGCCAAGGCCTTCCGCACTTGCTGCTTCGTCGTCACGTCGCTATCGAACGCGATGTAGACGTTCCGCTCGCGTAGTTCGATGGACTCCCACTCCGGGAGCGCGGTGACGTTACCCTTTTCATCTTTCTTCGTCCACATTGAAACGCCCATTAGCGCGATGCAGCAGAGGCCCGCGCTTGTCGCGGCGTCGGCCTTCTTAACACCCTCCGTAATCCAAAGGTCAATGGAAGCATCCTTAAGCTTAGAGGCGTTGAAGGGGTGGATGTCCATCGTCACCGGGCGCTCTGACCGCGCGGGGGACGCGTACCTTATTCCGTCCGCGACGATGTCGAGGCGTATTTGCGCGCTCTGCTGTTCGCCTTTGGGGTCGTAAACGGGAATCCACAGGCCCGGCAACCTATTGACGAAGCTTCCAAGCTTCAGCGCCTTCATAAACTCTGCGTGCTGCCGCTTGTCCAGGCTCCAATACTTGCGCGCGTCAATAACCTCTTCACTAATGCCTGATTGAAGAAGGTGCTCTCGGTGCTCAGATTTTAGCCGCATGGACCCCGCCGTCATCGTCGGCTCACTCATCTCGCTGAGCCATTCTCGAAACCCAAGGCAAATGCTGCTTTCACGCCTCGTAGGAGTTTTCGCATTACGGTGCCGCTTCCGAGAGTGCGGACGTGTTCGAGGAACGCCGCGCGGTGCGGCCCGGTGTAGTCTTTAGCTGCTTCACACATCAAGTCAATGACTTCAAGCGTCCATCGCTCGGGCTCGCATCCCTCGTACCAACTCGTACCGTCGAAACGTGCCCACTTCTTCCCCTTCGCAGAATAACGCAGTCGGCCGTTGACACAGGCGACGAACCACGCAACGTCGCCCTCGTCAGTCATGTTCCCTACGAGCGCGAGCACCGCTTCCTCAGGGGGCATGGCGGTGACGGGATATTTGAACCAAATGGACCTGCTCTGTTCGCCGCCAACCCCTACGAACAGATTTAGCTTCTTTGGGCCGCCACGGTCAAACGATACTTCATTGCAGATATTCGCGATGAGGTCGGCGCAGGTATAGCACTTTCGCAGAACGCCTCGCGGCGGTACAAAGTCGAAGCGGTCCGCGTTTCGTTTGATGAAGGCCTTGCCCGCTTTCGACCAATTCATCAATCCGAGAGGGTGCTCGGACCAATCGGGCCCGGAAATAACGATGCCGCAACGCGCACAATGGATTGTAGCTGGCGAAGGGTCGCGACGGCCCGCAGTCGAATTAAGCCTTCGGACAACAGGGCGCTTCTTAACGGGAGCGCTCATTTCTTTTCTCCCGTAGCAACACGTTCCAAATAGCGGTGGAAGGACTGCTGCGTAACGAAGTACAGACGCGGGCCCGCGACGAGAGCATCTAACTCTTGCCGCTCTATCAGACGCCAAACCGTCTTTAAAGATATTCCCAGCCGCTCTGCGACTTCCGCGCACGTTAGGCCGGGTTTGAGTTGGACTAGTGCCATATAAAAAACCTCACATTCAACTAAGTGTCGCTTGCGAGGTCCATCTCAGCCCTGACGGGTCGCTTTCGACCCAATTCATTGCGCGGTGCTCGAACGAGCCACACTTGCCGCTGCAACTATTCGCTCTATGTTTAAGGGTTCGTGTTCGACGCTTGAACTCCCTTGCTTAGCGACGCTGAAACGTCCCAATTGGGTTCGCATTAGGTGCCCTTAGCGAACCCGCGTACGTAGCTGCCATCTGCGATATCGCAGAGAGCCTCGGCTACCTCCATCATAGAATCACGCAGCTCCCGCTTACGTATTCTCAGAGCGAAAGCGCATAGATCCTTGCCCATCGCGTCAGCTTCGAGCCGGACTGCATAGGCCGGCAACTTTCGCGCTCTCATGCCACCACCGCGCACGACACGGCGTGCGGCTCCCGACCGTTATATTTGCGGGCTATCGCCTCAATAACGGCTTCGTCTCTAGGATTGAGGGGCTCGCTCGCGATTGCAAACAACAACCAATCCCACTCTGTATCTCCGCTCATCCCACATTGCGCGGTAAACCCCGCCATCCGAAGCTCCACCTCAGCGGCCTCTCCTAGCTCTTGCATTTCAAACTCAAACCAGCGTTGCTTGCCGTCGGGGCTAACGGGTAGCACGCGAACGAGTTCCGGACCGTGAAATCCGGCGCTCATGCCGCCACCTCCGTCGCGGCCGCCCGGCGACGGGAATCGAGTTGAACGACGTTGCTCCCGGGCGCGTATCCCGGAATATAACTGTAGGGGCCGTACCTCGGCGCGCCGTCGTACGCGTACTTATGATGGCAGAATCGGCAGAAGTTGTTTGGACTGCCAAAGCACGCATGCGGGGGATATTGCTTGCGCCGACTTCCGGCGTGTTTCGAATTATGGGATCTCACAAGAGTCCTCCTAAAAAGGGAAAAGTTGAACCTGAGGCTCTCCGAAAAGAGTCCCGGGGCGAGGCTTTTTGCTTCGCCTTCCTTTTTTTCAACGAGCGTGCTTGGTTGTCCTGCATTTGAGCGCAATTCCAATCGATTTTCACGCATGAAAACCCGGTATCAGCGATTTATTTCTCGACGAGTTGCCGGAGTTCGCGCGCAGCGCCATCGAAGTGATGAGGCAGCCGTTGGAAGAAGGAACCGTAACCATTGCGCGCGCTGCGGGGACCTTTACGTACCCAGCGCGCTTCCAACTGGTGGCGTCGATGAATCCCTGCCCCTGCGGGTATCGCGGCACGCGAAGCGCAGAATGCCGTTGCGACGACGCGATGGTCGCGAAATACGTCAGCAAGCTGTCTGGCCCGCTGCTCGACCGAATCGACCTGCAGATCGACGTCGCGCGCGTACCCTTCGACGACATGCTCCGCTACGACGGCGGCGAGCGCTCCGCAAGCATTCGCCGGCGCGTCGTCGCCGCGCGTGAGATTCAAGGAAGCCGGCTTGCCGGAACCGCGCTGACCTGCAACGCGGAGATTCCCGGCAATGCGATGCGCCGCTATTGCGAGCTCAACGAACCCGCGTTGCGGCTCCTGGCGCATGCCAGCGCGAAACGGCAGTTTTCTGCGCGGGCCCTCGATCGAATTACACGCGTGGCGCGTACGATCGCCGACCTTGCAGGCAACGACGCCATTGCGGCCGAGAACGTAGCCGAAGCGATCGGGTACCGCAGTCTGGAACGGCTCGGCTCAGCCGCGTAACATAGCGCGGAAGGCAGTCGCGCCGCGCGCGGGCAACAGGCGCAACGATGCACGTTTTCTTCTGGGCACTGGCGAATCTCTTGGCGGTAGCCGGCCCCACATCACTCGTGGATACGTTCGTCGGCACGTCGGGAACGGCAGCCGGCGGTCCGATCGATACGTTTCCGGGTGCCGATTTGCCCTTCGGCATGGTGCAGTGGAGTCCGGATACGCCGTCACAAAACGCCGGCGGCGGCTACGAGTACAGCGACAAGCAGATCACGGGCCTGAGCCTAACGCATCTGAGCGGCCCAGGGTGTAACGTCTTCGGCGACTTCGGCATCTTACCGATTGCCGGAGCGCTACCGTCATCGCCCGCAACGGCATCTCAGCCGTTCTCGCACGCAAGCGAACAGAGCGCCCCCGGATGGTACGTGGTCTCGCTGGGTGAGCCGGCGATTCGCGCCGAGCTTACGGTGACGATGCGTACCGGCATCGGCCGCTTCACCTTTCCCGCGACGTCGCAAGCGAATCTGCTCGTCAACGTCGCCTCGAATCAGGCCGGTGTCCTCGGCTCCAGTGTGCGCATCGACGGGTCCAGCGAAATCTCCGGTTCGGCGACGAGCGGTTTCTTTTGCGGGATGCCCGATCAGTACACCGTCTATTTCGTCGCGCAGTTCGACCGACCATTTCGCGCGCATGGAACGTGGCAAGCCGCCCGGCTCTTCCCCGATGCCTCGTCGGCGCAGGGCCCGGCCGCGGGGGCCTGGCTGACCTTCGATGCGATGCAGAACCGCGAGGTCCGAATGAAAGTTGGCCTCTCCTTCGTCAGCACGGCCGGCGCACGCGCAAATCTTGCGGCAGAGAGCTCCGGTTGGAACTTGATCGGCGTGCGCGATCGCGCGACGGAAAAGTGGAGCGCGATGCTGCACCGCATCACTATCGATGGCGGCACGACGCTGCAGCAAAGAATGTTTTACTCAGCCCTCTATCACACGCTGCTCCACCCTAACGTCATCAGTGACGTCACTGGGGAATACCGCGGCTTCGATGGCCGCGTGCACCGCGTCGCCGCCGGCCACGCCGAGTACGCGAACTACTCCGATTGGGACATCTACCGCACCGAAGTGCCGCTGCTCGCGTTGATCGCGCCGAGTGAAACCAGCGACATGGTGCAGTCGCTCGTCAACGCGTATCGTCAAGAGGGCTGGTTGCCGCGCTGGCCGCTGGTCAACGGCACGACCAGCGTGATGGGCGGCGATTCCGTTGAACGCGGTCATCGGGGGCGCCTACGCGTTCGGCGCGCGCGCCTTCGACACGCGCGGCGCGCTCGCGGCGATGATCAAGGGCGCGACCAGCACGCAACCACCGCCGGCGCAAGGCTGGTACTTCGAGCGCTGGGAACTGCGCGACCAATACCTGCAGCGCGGCTACGTCGTCAACACGCACACGACGTCGGTTGCGCCGGTCCCCAACGGCGCTTCCGAGACGCTCGAATACGCTCTGGACGATTTCGCAATCTCGCGACTCGCGCTGGCCATCGGCGACCGCTCGGCCTATCGCGACTTCTTCGCACGATCGTCGAACTGGGCGATGCTCTTTGACGCGGCGACCGGCTGGATTGCGCCGCGCGATCCTGACGGCGCTTTCATGCAGACGCCGCTGACCGAAAATGGGCAGAGCGGTTTTCAAGAGGGCAACGCGGCGCAGTACACCTGGATGGTGCCGCAGGACCTACGCGATCTCATCAACGCACTAGGCGGCGTACGCGCTGCCGCCGCCAAACTCGATGAGTTCTTCGCGCAGCTGAACGCTGGGCAGGATAAGCCGTACGCCTGGCTCGGAAACGAGCCCAGCATCGGCACGCCGTGGGTCTATCTCTCCGCCGGCGAGCCCTGGCGCGCGCAAGCGATTCTGCGCCAAGCTATCACGACGCTCTACAGCGACGCCCCCGATGGTCTTCCTGGCAACGACGATCTGGGCACGATGAGCGCGTGGTATGTCTGGTGCGCGATGGGGTTGTACCCGCAGAATCCCGCAATGCGCTACCTCGATATTGGCGCACCGCTCTTCCGCTCGGTTCGCATCGAGTCTCCGAGCGGCCTCACGCTCGAAGTCTCCGCTTCCAACGCGGCAACCGACGCGCAATACGTCGAGGCGTTACGCGTCGACGGACGCTCGAGCGACAAGAGCTGGATCGCGCTCCCCGATCGCGGAAAGGTGCGGCTGGATCTCACGCTCGGCGCCACGGCCGACGAACGCTGGGCCGCAGGCCCTGGGGATGCGCCGCCCTCGTACGCGCTGCGCGCGCCGGCGATTCCAGTAGCGACGGCTGCGGAGTTCGTAAGGCCCGCAAACCCCATCGTCGTTCGAACCGGCGACGGGCTCGGAACGCCGGTCACGCTTGACGTGTCGAATCGCCTTGGAGAAACGGCCGCAGACGTCACCTGGCGCGCAACGCCGCCGCGCGGGTTGCACGTCGACGAATCCGGCGGAAAAATCTCGGTCGCACCACGCGCAGAACGCGCGGTTGGCCTTCGCTTAACGGCCGGCGGAGCGCTGAGCACCGGCTACTACGACGTTCGCTTCGACGGCACCGCGGCCAACGGCGCGCGCCTCGAACACCTCGATCTGCCCGTACGCGTCGCGCGAGGCGACGAGTGGCCGTCGATGGCGTATGCTACCAATCGCTTCGGCAACAGCGTGACGCCAATCGATCTCACGACCGGCGTTGCGGCAAATGAAATCGCCGTTGGCGAAGAGCCACGCGCCGCAGCGCTTAGCGGCGACGGAGAGCGACTGTACGTCGTCGAGTCCGGCGCCAACGAGGTTGGCGTCGTCGATACGCGCGCTGGAAGGCGCATTGCGACCGTCAAGACCGGCGGAACGCCCATGGATGCCGCGCTGACGCCCGATGGCAAAACGCTATGGGTCGTAAGCAACGACGACGGCACGGTTCAAGCGATCGACACCGCTACGCTTCGCGCGGGTACAACGGTGCATGTCGGTTCGCATCCGCGCGCGCTGGCGATCGACGCCGCCGGATCGACGCTCTACGTCAGCAACTCGTGGTCGAACAGCGTAACGCCGATCGACCTGCGCACGAACGCTGCCGAGGAGGATATCCCCGTCGGACTGCGCCCCGCGGGCATCGCAGTCAGCCCTGACGGCAAACGCCTCTACGTCGTCAACAGCGCTTCGAACGACGTCACCGTCGTCAACCTCGACACGCGCCGGCCGGCCGCACGCATCCCCGTCGGTGTGGATCCGCTCGCAATAACGATCTCGCCCGACGGTCGCGCCGTCTACGTCAGCAACCACGCCAACTCCACGATCACCCCGCTCGATTCACAGACGAACGAAGCCGCTACACCGATCGAAGTCGGGGGCGCGCCTCTCGGCGTCACCTTCACCGCCGACGGCAAGCGGGCGCTCGTACTGCTCTCGCGCGACAACGCGGCCGTGTTTATCGACGTCGCTGCACGGCGCGCCGGCGACCCGATTCAGCTCGGAAACGGACCGTACGGCATCGCGGCGCCGCGGACTGTTCCTTAACTCTCGGGCTGGTCGAACTGCGGAATCGCGTCGCCGTCGAGGAACGCGGAGAACTCGCCTGGTGAAAACTGCAAACCGGCCCAAAACGGGCCGAACTCCCCATAGCGGGCGCTGGCTTCGTCAAACCGCATCTCGTAAACGAGCTTCTTAAAAACCAGCGGGTCGTCGGCGTAGAGATCGACGCCCCATTCGAAATCGTCGAAGCCGACGGAACCTGAAATCACTTGCGTGACGCGCCCGTGATACGAACGCCCGACGACGCCGTGTTCGCTCATCATCTTGGCACGGGCTTCAAAGGGGAGCATGTACCAGTTTTGCACCTCGCCGCGCCGCTTGCTCATCGGATAAAAGCAGTGATACCGGCGCGACGGAATTCTGGCCCATAAGCGCGGTTCGATATATGGGCTCTCACCTTGCTTGCGGACGAGTTCGTCGAAGGCTGCGATCCATTCCGGCGATTGCGGCGGCAGCCCGCGCTGGTTCAGCTCGGCGTGAATCTTTCCGGTCGCGTCGTAAAGCCCGACCTCCAGCACCGAGACATACGATCCGCGCGGCGCGAGAAATTCGCGCAACTCGAGTTTGTCGACGAGCGTCTGAGCGTAGGCGAGCCCATCAAACGTGCGGGCGTAATGTGTGAGCATGAGATCGCCCTTGTTACCGACGATCTGCGCCAAACCGACGTCACCGTCCTCGCTTCCCTTGAGGTGATCGACGAGATCGGCCGCGTGGCCCGCGTATTTGTTGCGCCGCTTCTCCGGCAGCGAGTCCCAGGCACGCCGGTCGAATGCAAACATGCGATGGAGGATCCACCAACCTTCGAGCGATTCCGGAACGTTTGGGTCGCGCATGTCCTCTGCCGGTTCGTCCTAGCCGCGAGCTAATACTTTCGCGCGCTTCACCTCGGCTTCGACTTCGGCTTCGAGGCGGTCGGGATGCTCGCGATACTTCGCCCAAAGGGGCGGGGTGTGCGCGATATCGTTGAGGACCCGCGCGTATACGGCATTGACGGGCACCGGCACGCGATGCTCGAGGCCCGCGACCGCAACGGCCCCGTTGAGCACGTCCACCTCGGTCCGAGGCTTGGCGCGCCGCAGGTCGATCAACAAAGAGGGTGGTTTGGGTCCGCGCGCTCCCGCGATGCTGTGGGCCAAAAGGGTTCGCGCGACCGGGCTGGGCAGATTCGCGACGCCGAAGAGTGCGCGGACCGGATAGCGAGGCAGGTCGATCGGCTCGATCTTCAAGGCTTGCATCACGGCGCGGACCTCACGAATCATTCGAATTTCCAACGTGAAGATCTTGTCGAAATGAACGAACCGGTTTGGCAAGACGTTGAGGATTGCGCAGCTGGCATTTGCGACGACGTTGAGCGCGAGCTTGCTCCATTTCAGCGAGCGCCAATCCTCGACGACCTTGACGACTAGCCCGGTGCTCGCAAAAGTCGCCGACAGCCAGTTGTACGCATCGGAGCCGATCGGCGCGAGCGCCAACCCTCCATCCTTTGTCGCCCGTGCGTTACCGTCGCGGTCCCGGCCGACCGGCGTCGTCAGCGCGGCCGCCACCACGTTGTCGGCACCGAAGGCCGCTGCCAATTTCTCCTCGTTGCCAACGCCGTTCTGCGGCGACACGAAAACGCACTTTTCCGGATAGGCGATCGCTTTGCGCAGCGTTTCGATTGCGCCGTCGGTATCGTACGCTTTGGTCGCGACGATCGCAACGTCGGCATCGTACGGCTCGACTTTCTCTACGGTGCGCGGCGCGTAGCAAACGTCAACCGAAACCGCGCGCAGCAAGTCTCCGAGGTACGTCCCGACCGCGCCTTTACCGACGATATAGACCTTCACGAGAAGACGCCCGTGGAACCGAAACCTCCCTCACCACGAACGGTCGGCGGTAGTTCGTCCACGACTTCGAAGGAGGCGCGCGAGACCGGCGCCACAACGATCTGTGCGATGCGGTCGCCGCGATGGATCATCACGGGCACCGTACCGAGATTCGCTAAAACGACGTGGACTTCACCACGATAGTCGGCGTCGATCGTGCCCGGTGCATTGAGACATGTGACGCCGTCCCGGATCGCCAGGCCGCTACGTGGACGCACTTGCGCCTCGTAGCCGGGCGGCACCGCAATAGAAAAGCCGGTTGGAACCAGAGCCCGTGCTCCGGGCAGCAGCGTAAGTTGCTCTCGAATTGCTGCGCATAGATCGGCACCCGCCGCGTGCTCGCTCATATACGCCGGCAACGGCAGCCCCTCGCCTCGCGAAAGGCGTTGGACGCAGACGCGCACTCGCTCCATTTAGCGGCCGATAGCCATTACAGCTGCGCGAGCTCTTCCCGAAAGCTCTCGATATCGCGAAAAGACCGATAGACGCTCGCAAAGCGAATGTACGCAACGGGATCGAGCTTTCTCAACGCTTCCATGAGCCTCTCGCCGACCGTCGCCGCAGGCACCTCGCTTTCGCCGCGAGCAAAAAGTTCGCGTTCGAGATCGGCCGCCACCGACTCCATTTGCCCCTCCGAAATCGGACGCTTCTCGCACGCCTTTCGCAAGCCGGTCAGAATCTTGTCGCGGCTATACTGTTCCCGCCGGCCATCCTTCTTTACGACGAAAAGCCGGGGGACTTCCATGCGTTCGTACGTCGTAAAGCGGTGCTTGCACCGCGGGTCCAAACACTCGCGGCGGCGGCGCACGACGGTTTCGTCGTCGCGCGAGTCAACGACGCGCGTCTCACTCTTGCGACAGGTTGGGCAAGTCAGCGGTAAGTCTCCCCCACGGCATATCTTGTGGGCGAACGTATTATACGTCACTAGCGGTGGGTAACGCAAAAAAAGGGCCGCTGGGGAGCGGTCCCTAGTCCGTCCTGCCGCAGAGCCAATTTAACTTTAGTCTAGACGACGGGCGGCAAAGTGTACCGAGGTACATCGGCCGCCCGGCACCGTCGACCGGGCTAAATCAGCCTGCGGAGCCGATTTTGAACATCTTGGTACCGCAGACCGGACACTTACCTTCGGTCGCGGGTCGCCCGTTTTTCATTGTGATCTGGACCGCGTCTTTGATCTCGCGCTTGGCCTTGCACTTGACGCAATACGCTTCTGCTGCCAACTGTACTACCTCCGTGGGCCCGCCTATTCCGTTGGGCGCGCCATATTCCCCCTCTTGCACGATTCGCGTCCTGGCGTGATGGAGGCCGATATGCAAGAGCCGACCTTCCAAAGCCGCGAACGGATCGAGGCCGCGCGCGCCGGTCGAGCCTTCGAGGCCGCGGCGCGCGGTCTCTGGTGCGCCGGCAGCTTGGAGGGTTTGGCGCTCCCTTGCGTAGCGATCGTCGGGACCCGAGCAGCGACGCCGTACGGGCGCCAGCTTGCTCACCGGTTTGCCGCCGAGCTGGGCCGATCCGGCTGTTGCATCATCTCCGGGCTGGCCTTGGGGATCGACGCTGCGGCGCACGAGGGAGCCTTGGAGGCGCGGGCGCCGACCGTCGGGATCCTCGGCAGCGGACACCACTCTTTCTTTCCGCAGCGCAATCGCGCGCTGGCCGAGGGTATCCTTGCCGCGGGCGGCGCGGTGCTTTCGCCCTATCCGCCCGATCAGATTGCCTTGCCATGGCAGTTCCTGGAGCGTAACGGCGTGGTAGCCGCTCTCTCGGACGCAATCCTCGTGGTGGAGGCGCCGGCCCGCAGCGGCGCCCTCAATACGGCAAGCTGGGCAGCCGGGCGCATTCCGGTGCTCGCCGTGCCCGGTGACGTCGACCGCAAGCACGTCGCGGGATGCCTCGCCCTGATCCGCGATGGAGCGACGCTCGCCCGCGGGCCCTCGGACGTTCTCGAAGCGCTCGGTCGCCTCAACATCGTGGCTCCGCCGCGACCCGCCTACGTCCCGCGCGATGCCGCAAGCTCGTCGGTCCTCGCGGCCCTCGAGGGCGGGCCCCTCGATTTTGATCGAATTGTGGCAGAGAGCGGCATCTCAGCGCCGGCGGCACTGGCCGCGCTTTCATGGCTGGAGCTCGAGGGCGCAGTCGAATCGCGGGGTGCTACCGGCTATTCGCGGGTCGGAGTTCTACCGGGCGGCGAAGAGCATGCGCGATGAAACTCGACGACGCGCTGCGCGCTTTCGGCGACGCAACTGCCGCTGCCGTGAGGGAGCAGTATCCCGAGGTCACGCCGCAGGTTGCTTTCGAGGCACCTCGTCGCCCCGAGTTTGGCGACTTCGCCTCCAACGTCGCCTTTTCGCTGGCCAAAATCGCGCGGCGGCCGCCGCACGACGTCGCGAAGGCGCTCGCCACCGAAGTTCTGCGCAACGCCCCGGAGCTTGCCGAAATCTTCACGGAGATCGTGCCTGTTGCGGGATTTATCAACCTGCGCGTCGCTCCGCAAATCTGGCATGCCGAGTTATCCGGCATTTTGCGCGAGAACGAAAGCTTCGGGAAAATAGCGCCGCACGGCGCGCGCGTGTCGCTCGAGTTCGGTAGCGCAAATCCGACGGGACCGCTCGTCGTCGTTCAGGGGCGCTCGATGTCGATCGGCGCAACGCTTGCCAACACAATGCGCTTTTGCGGCTACGAAGTTTTTGTCGAGTGGATCATCAACGATGCCGGCGGGCAGCTCGACGCCTTGGGCCGCTCGATCTACGCGCGTTACCGTCAAACGTTGGAGCCTGAGTTTCCGCTGCCCGAGAATGGCTATCCGGGCGAGTACCTGATACCAATTGCTCTGCGTATCCGCCAACGGGACGGCGACCGCTGGATGTCGGCGCCGGAAGCCGATTGGCTTGCGTACTTCTCGACCGCCGGCCGCGACGAGCTCGTCGCAGAGCAGCGGCGCACGGCCGCTCGATTCGGCGTCGAGTACGACCACTGGCAAAGCGAGCGCGAGCTGCACGATTCCGGTCAAGTCGCCGAGGGCATCGAGCATCTTCGGCAGCTAGGCCTGACATACGAAGCGGACGGCGCGCTCTTCTTTCGCGCAACGCAGTTCGGAGACGACAAGGATCGCGTGCTGCTGCGTGGCGACGGTCGGCCGACATACTTCTGCATGGACGTGGCCTATCATTATCAAAAGCTCAAAGCGAGCGATCGGGTCGTCGACATTCTCGGCCCCGATCACCACGGCTACATCGAACGCATTAAAGGCATCTCGTCGGCGCTCGGGTATCCGGGCCGGCTCGACGTGATCATCGCGCAACAGGTGGCGCTCATGCGCGGAAGCGAGCAAATCGCGATGAGCAAACGCGCCGGAGAAATCGTCACGCTCGACGACATCCTCGACGAAGTCGGGGTCGACGCAGCCCGCTTTTTCTTCATCATGCTTGCGGTAGAGTCGCCGCTCACGTTCGATTTGGCGCTTGCCGTTGAGAAAGACAGTGAGAATCCGGTTTACTACGTGCAGTACGGCCACGCACGGATTGCGTCGGTTTTGCGTAACGCACTGGCCGACGACATCGCGGCCGCTCGGAGCGCCTCTTTGGAACCGTTGGTGCATCCCTCCGAACTCTCGCTGGTGCGGCGCCTGGCCGAGTTTCCGAGCGTCGTCCGAGGCGTCGTCGAGCGTCTCGCGCCTCACCGGTTGGCGCGCTACGCGCGCGACGTCGCCTCGGACTTCCATCAATTTTACACGGAGTGCAAGATTCTGACCGACGAACGCGATGTACGCCTGGCACGCCTTGCGCTGTGCTTGGCATCGAAGAACGTCCTCGCACGCGCCCTGTCGCTCGCGGGCGTCAGCGCACCGGACTCGATGTAGTTCGTGACCGCAGTGCCGGGCGCGCTCTGGCTGCTCGGCCTTTTTGCGGCCGCGCCCGCACTTCGCGCGGGGCCGAACTACAGCTTTTCCGATCGCCTGCGCGATGCGCTCATCCTGGGAGTCGCCATCCCGTTCGTTCTTGGCTTCGTCCACGCGCTCTATTGGGGCGCGTGTTGGGGGGCGCTGCTTCTTTGCATCGCGATTGCCGCCTGGAGGAGTCTGAACGAACGGAACACCACCGCCGAAAACACCGCACGCCCCACGCCGTACCTGCTGATCGCGGCGCTCCTCCTCGTCGCCTGGCCGCAGCTGACGCGCCCGCTGCTCGACGGCGATTCGCTTTCGTATCATCTGCCCAATGCCGCCGCGTGGGTTCACGCACATTCGCTTTGGATCGCAACGACGCGCTATTGGTGGTATCCGCCCGCATCGGAGCTGTTTGCCAGCGCGTTGTACGCCGTCGGCAGCCCGTTTGCGTTGCCATGGTGCGGATTTGGCGCGCTGGCGCTGCTGGGTTTTCGGATTGCCGCGTGGTCGCGCGAAGCGTTGGGCACGTCACCGCTGTTGGCCGACGCGCTTGCGGCTGCGACGGTCAGCGCGTTTCCACTTGCCATCCAAGGCGGAACGCTTCAGAACGACGTGTGGCTTGCGGCGTTTTGGTTAGAAATGCTGTGGTCGTTGCGCACGATGCCGGCGAGCCGTTTCGCGCCCGGCGCCGCCGTGACGCCCTTGATCAAACCACAAGGTTGGCTCCTGGCAGCGATCGCGTTGCTGGCATCGCGAGCGCGTCCGATCCAGTGGCTGGGGACTTTTTCCGCGCTTGGCCTTTGGGCGATTCGCGACGCGGTTCTGTGGAAGAGCGCCGTTGCGCCGCCGGTGGCGAGCATGGCCGGTGTCGGTTTCTTCGGAACGACGATCCTCGCGCACGGTGTGGGAGCGTTCGCGCTGCTAGTAGTCGTCGTGCTTCATCTCTCTCCGTTCGCGCTGGTCGCGATTATCGCGGCCCTACTCGGCCCATCCATCGCCGCCCGAGATCGAGCGCTGGGTTGGGCCGCCTTTGCTGCGGTCCTGCTGTTTTTCGTGCTGCCGTTCGGTTACGAAACCAGCGTCGCGCAACTCGCAAACGGTGAATCGCTGCGTTTCGCCGCTCCGGCGATTGCCGCTGGCGTTTTGCTCCTTGCGTCGTTGGGCCGTCGCTTCGCCGTGGTCGCCATTCCGTTGCTGTGGCTTTCGACGCTCTACGGTTGCTGGCTCGTGCTCGCGCTTTTTTGGAACGACGGCTCGACGCACGTCGCGCTCGCGGTCGCCGCGTTGGGCATCGCAATCGCGGCGACGGCGAATCTAACGCGGTTGCGCTTCGTCACTGCCGTGGCGCTCCTGGTCGGCGTCGTGCTCGCAACGCATCTTGCCGCGCGTCACCCGCTCGATTATTACAACGACTCGCTGAGCGTCGGCGGTACGTCGCCGGGCGTCTATCGCTGGATTGAGAGAGCGCAACCCGCCGCAATCGGGGGCTGGGGCCTGCGCGCCGGTGTCATCAACGTGCTCTCTCCACGCACCCAGACGCTCGACCTCGCGGATACCGGCGCCTGCGCGCAAGCGCGCGCCCACGCCGCGTTGCTGGTCGCGGTCGCGCAAAACGATCTACCTTCGGAAGCCAACGCACAACGACTGCGCGCCGCGCGCGGGTGCGGCAGCATCCTCTACGAAGACGCGATCGGGGTAATCACGAGACCATGACTACCGCGTTAGCTTTTTTCTAGCTGCGCAGATATCCAAGGTGCCATGAAATAGCGCCAGAGTATCTTGATTAGCGCCGCGGCCGGAATCCCGAGAATTAAACCGGGAACGCCGAAGAGCTCGCCGCCGGCGAAGACGGCGAACATCGCGCCGATCGGCGAGACGCCGACCGATTGGCCCATGATCTTGGGGACGAGCACGTTGTCGCTTATCCGCGCCATGGCGAACATCACGACTTGCACCCATACGATCATCCAAATTCCCTGTGGGGCGCAGAGCGGAATCGCAACGAGTTGCGCGATCAACATGCCGATGATCGGAACGGCGTAAGCAACGGCCGAGATGATGCCGAGGATCAGCGAGAACTTGAAGCCTATGATGGCGGTTGCAATCGCGATAACGGCACCGGTAAGGGCGCTTACGATTACCTGCCCAGAGATGTAGCTTCCAAAGAGTTCGGTTACCTCCGCCGCGAGCTTGCGCGCGGTTTGGCGCTTGCGCGGCGGGAACATCGAAGTAAAGCCCTCGGCGATCTGCGTGTCATTGAGCAGAAAGAACACTGAGAGAATGATCGATGAGAACGCCACGAAGAAAGCAGTCGCGGTATTTACTGCGATGGTGCCGAGCGAAGCAACTGCGCCGCTAATAAAGCTCGAGGTCTGCGTCGCGCCGATTCGGCCGGTGTTGACGCCGTAGACGGGCAGCTTCAGCGTCGGAAAATGCTGTTGGAGCGAGTTCTGAGCGTCCGCCAGCCAGCCTTGGGCGGTCCCGGCGTACGCCGGGACGTTGGCAGCCAAGAGTTGAGTCTGACTGATCGCCAGCGGCACGACGATCACCAAAAAGATCGCAATAAGCGCGAGTAGCCCGAAAAAAACGATCGCGACGGCCACGGGTTTAGGCATGCGCCGTTCCAAACGGGCGACGATCGGCTGAACCCCGAACGCAATGAAGGCCGCAATAACGAAGATCGAAATGGTCCGCGGAATATGTGCCGCCAACCAGAGCGCTGCTGCGAGCAAGGCGACGCCGGCGACGATCCAAGCGGCGCGCCGCCAAACGCGGGTCGTCACAGGGGTTTGCACAACAGCCGCCGTTCGGTGCGATAACCCGCGTGCTCGTACAGGCGGCGGGCGGCCTCGTTCTCTTCTGTGACCATGAGGGCCATAAACGGAAGACCGCGCCGTCTCGCCTCATCCTCGGCGGCCTCTAAGAGCGCCGCTCCTACTCCGGTTCCTTGCCACTTTAGCTCGACGGCCATGTAGGCGATGAAACCCTGATCGATCAGCGTGACTTCGTCGGGAAGCTCGTCGAGCAGGAGCAGAAAGCCGACGCGCTCGCCTTTTTCATGTGCGATGAACGTGATATGCGATTGGTCGGCGACGATGTCACAAAGGCGCTCGAACGCAACGCGTGCGGCCGGTTCGGTTGCTTGGCGTAGGCTACCGACGCTCGACATCACCGTGCGCCGCCCGAGCGCTTGCACGAAATCGCGGTCCGAGGCTGCGTCGGCTCCGGTAGCAATCTTGCGCCGAACCTGCACGGTCACGCGCGGCGCGAGCCCGGATCGGTCACCGTTTCTCCGGCGCGGCACTGCGGACAATCCACCGCATCGTACGAAATCATCGGCAAGTGCAGCAGCGCGTGCGCGGGCACCCCAAAATCCTGTTGGGCGCGAGCCACGACGATGCCCACGCCGATGACGTGCGCGCCGCGGTGTTGCACGACACCGAACACTTCGCGAACGGAGAGACCCGTCGTGACGACGTCTTCAACTACGAGCACCCGATCGGCGGGCGAGAGGGCGAAGCCCCGGCGTAACAGCGGCACGCCGTTCTCTTTCTCTACGAAGATCGCTTTGGTTCCAAGTTGCCTGGCGACTTCGTACGCCAGGAGAATGCCGCCGACTGCGGCGCCGACGACGACGGTCGGATTCGCGTCGCGAAATCGTGCGGCGATCATCTGCGAAACGGGTTCGAGCAGCGCCGGGTCCTCGAGGATCCGAAACTTTTGCACGAAACGATCGCTGTGACGGCCGGAGCTCAAACGGAAGTGCCCCTCGAGAAGCGCTCCGCGTTGCACCAGCGCCGACTGGAGGTCGAGCTGCGGCTCGCTCACGCGCGTACGCTCATCTCCTCTAAAATCGCTTTGGCGGCGGCAACGGGATCGGAGGCTTCAACGATCGGGCGTCCGACCACGATGTAGTCCGACCCGGCGGCGACTGCTTCCGCGGGGGTGGTAACGCGTTTTTGATCGCCGTGCGCGCTCCCCGTCGGTCGAATGCCCGGCGTCAGCGTGAGAAAGTCGTCGCCGAAGAAGCGTTTGAGATCGCGCACCTCGCGCGCGCTGCAAACGACCCCGGCACAGCCGGCATCGCGCGCCAATGCCGCCAAACGGATGGCGTTTTCGCCGGGACCTCCTTGCAGCCCGAGCTCGTTGAGATCCTCGGGCGCAATGCTGGTCAGCAGCGTGACTGCGAAGACGTGGGGCGCGGGAAGGTCGAGTTCCGCCGCCCGCTCGGCGGCGGCGTTGACGGCGGCGCGCATCATCTCCAGGCCGCCGAGTGCGTGCACGTTGAGCATCTGCACGGTCGGGCGCACCAGCGCGGTGACCGCGGCGGCGACGGTTCGCGGAATGTCGTGCAGCTTCGCATCGACGAACGTTCGCACGTCGCGTGCTTCGCAGTACGAAAAGATGCGCTCCGGATAACCGTAGAGCGCCTCGAGGCCGATCTTTACGATAACGTCGAGCTCGTAGAGCGCATCCACGAGCCGTTCGGCATCCTCGGCCCTCGGGACGTCGAGGGCAACGATTAGTTGAGTGGCCATTCCAGTCAGCCTTCATCTCCTTCGTGCTGATGTGCGGTCGCGATTTCTACGTGCGCCCGGCCAACGATTTCTTGAATCGACCCGACATTGCGGCGTGTAAGGTAGGCTTGCAACTCCGCAACGAGACGCTCGGGAATTCGTGGATCGGTGAAGTTCGCCGTTCCGATCGAGATTGCCGTCGCTCCGGCCAGGAAAAATTCGAGTGCGTCCGTGAGAGTCTCGATGCCGCCTTGACCGACGATCGGAATGCTCACGGCCTGTGCGATTTCGTAAACCGCGAGTACGGCAATCGGACGAATCGCCGGTCCGGAAAGACCGCCGGTGATGTTACCCAAACGTGGACGCCACGTTTCCACGTCAATCGCCATCCCGCGAACCGTATTGATCACCGCCAACGCGTCCGCCCCGCTGTTCTCCGCTTGACGGGCGATCGCGACGATATCGGTCACGTTTGGGGAGAGCTTGACGATCAGCGTCTTGTTCGTCGTCGCGCGCGCGGCTTCCACGACTCTGGCGGTCAGATCCGGATCGCAGCCGAACGTCTCTCCCTCGCGGGCTACGTTGGGGCACGAGACGTTCAGTTCGATGGCCTCGATCTCGTCCCGCGCCGCCAAACGCTCGCAGACATAGGCATAATCGTCGATCTCAAATCCGGCGACGCTTCCAACGATCTTACACGGCCGGCCGGCATACTTATGAAGCTCGTGCTCGAGATACCATTCGATCCCTGGATTCTGCAACCCGATCGCGTTGAGCATGCCGGCCGGGGTATGGACGAGCCGCGGCGTCGGATTACCCAGACGCGGCAGTCGCGTGACGCTCTTGAGTACGATCGCGCCGATCTTCGAAAGATCGGCAAACGGCGCAAACTCTTCGCCCGATCCGTAGCATCCGCTGCCCATCAACGTCGGATAGGCAAGCTCAAGTTTTCCGAGCTGGACCGCGAGCGCCGGTTGTGGATTCACCACCGAAGTTCGTGCGCCCAAAAAACCGGACCCTCTTTGCAGATGCGCGCGTACACGACATCGCTTCCACCGCGCTGCGCCGGGGGAAAGTTGGGTGCTTGCGCGCTTGCGTTGGTCAGTGGGACGACGCAACCCCAACAGCCGCCGACGCCACATCCAAAAGTCTCTTCTAACGAGAGTTGCGCGCGCACCCCTAAACCGTTCGCGATTTCCCCAATGCGCCGTAACATCGGCGACGGACCGCAGGCGTATATGGCTTCAGGTTTGCGCGAGCGCGCTAATGCGTCGGTCACAAATCCACGTTCGCCGCGCGTGCCGTCGTTCGTAGCCAGGACGAGTTCGCAACCGGCATCGGCGAATCGTTGGGCGTCGACCAAGAGTTCCGCGGTTCGCGCTCCATAGAAAAGGCGCACGTGAGCGCCTCGACGCAACAGCTCGCGCGCGCACAACCAAACCGACGCAATGCCGACCCCGCCGGCGACGATCGCGACGTCGCGCGCGCCCCCCGAGCAATCGAAGCCGTTGCCCAGCGGCCCTACCACGTCGAGCCGATCGCCGCACGCCAAGCTCGCAAGCTCGCGCGTGCGCTTGCCTGTTACGAAGAAAAGAATACTCGCGCGCTTGCCTTCCGCTTCGTAGACGGCCAGCGCCGTTGCGGCCGCTTCGCCGCTCGGCGGGATCGCCATCAGATATTGGCCCGGTTGCGTTGCATCGGCGAGCTCCGGTGCGTGAAGCGTCAACAGGACCACTCCATCTGCGAGCTCGCGGCGCTCGAGTATCGTCGTCGCCGCAACGCGCGGACGCAAGTCAAGCATCGTCATACCAATCATATTTTCTGCTAATTTTCAGAAAATTCTTCGAGAACGGGTGAACGCTCTTGCTACTCTAGCCGTTATACTGTATAGAGAGCGTAAGTCACAAGAAAGGAGGGGTCCGCAGATGGCAGGTCTTATCGTCTTCAAATCGCTAGCCGACGCACTGAGAGCGGGCTATCAAGTATACGATCGGACTGCAGATGGATATCTGGTCAGGACTCGTACAACCGCTGGTTGGGCCATGGCCTTGGTCACCTGCAAGTAGCATTCCGTTATTATTCTAAAGTTAATGCCGCCGGCAACCGCCCGGCGGCATTTTTTTTTCAGAACCCGAAAAGTCAGGCGCGATAGTCTGGCGGCGATGCCGGCTTCTCGATCTCCGGAATCGAGCCGGGACGCCAGCCGCCATAGGTTGGACCTGGCGGCACCGCGCTTCCAGCCGAATGCTCGGGCGTGGCCCCCGCGTCGAAGGTGGGGCCGAATCGCCGTTGCGCGGCGGGAACTCCGAACGTCGCGCCGCTGAGAACCGCATTAATGATCTGGGCGATCCCCACGAACAGCGGGATCAAGCCGCCCAGCAACCACGGGCCATATTCGTATTGGCCGTCCCCGTGGTAGCCGATGAATCCAAGGCCGACGAGCAGTGCCAAGCCGATGAATGCGACTTGAATCCCGCGACGCAACTGCCGCGCAGCCTGAAAGTCGGCATCGTAAACGTACCGGTTCCCCGACGGATCGGCCGGCGTGGCGCCCGGGTTCCATCCGGATTTCATCGCGCGGCGCATGTCGCGCGCGTTGGGCGGCGGTACGAAGCCCTGCCGCAGCATTTCCATGCGTTCCCGGTGCGCGAGGACACGCGAGACGATCCAGGCCGCAATCGGCGCTCCGAAGATGCAAATGACCGCTATAAGGGCGACAAAGTTATCAGAATCCATGACTTTGGAAGTCTCCGTTCGTGTAAAGATGAATCGATCCATCGGAGGTCGCCAGCTTCATCGTGCCCGAGCCGGCACCAAGACGTATCGTCTGCCGCGCGGAATCGTCACGCGCGAGCGAAGATCCATCGACGTCGATTCGTCCGTCGCCGGTCAACGCATCGATGGCCAGATCGGAATCATGCGGAACTCGCAGTTTGACCGAACCGTCGTCGGTCGATACTTCGTAAGAGCCATTTGGCCCGAAGGTACCCGCTACGCGCAAGGGGCCGTCGTCGCTGTGCAGCGTCGCATCGGGACGCTCGCCCGCGATCGTCAGATTGTTGGCTTCAATGCGCCCCTCGTGGGTGCGAGCGACCAGCGATCCGACGGCGACGTTAGCGAGTGTGAGATGCCCGTCGCTCGACTCCATCGCGAGACGATCGCCTCGGACGTTGGTTGCGGTAAGGTATCCATCGTCGCTGCTGGCATTTACCGTGCCGCGCAGGTCACTCAAATTTACGTGCCCGTCCTGCGACTGTACGTTCACGCCGCCGGTGATGCCGTCAACGTCCGCGCCCGAACAATGGGCGATCTGCACGTGCGATCCGCTGGGAACGTCCACATGGATAGCTTCGGCGCTAAAATCGAATAGCTCGACGGAAAAATGTTGCTGTGGGGAACGTTCGATCCGCACGCCGTCGGCGGTTCGCGTGACGCGCAGTTGCGGATAGCTCGAGCTCGAGAAGATGGCGCCGCGCATCTGCGTCAGATCGCGCACGTGGACGAGCCGGTCGTTCGAAACGCCGACGCTAACCCGCGAGGCCGCGTCGTCGATTGCTATCTGCGGGGTTTCGCCTGCAGCTAGCGGCTCGACGGTTGCGGCAGCGAAATCCACGTGACGCATGCCGCCTGCAAGCGCCACTGGGCCGCCGCCAAGGGCGTAGACGGCCATCCCGACGATCAGGAGCTCGGCGGCGATGAGCATCGCCACGACCGAGATGCGAGACATTTAGATCCGCGGGCCCCAGCCGTCAAAGGTAGGACGGAGCGACTGAGCGGAGTTCCGCTCGTCGGTTGGTAGCGCGGGATGCTTCCGGCCGGTCCAAGTGCCGCCGGGAAGGGTCGTGTTCGGGATCGTGGTCATTATTAGGTGGAACCTCCGTGATTGTTGCTGCTCTACTTACGGCCCGGCGCGCCGCATGTTTCGCAGGACGACCCGGCAGCAGCGGCCCGCGCCGCGAAACAATCGCCGTCTCACGCGCGTACGACTGGCGTGTCGGCACTCTTGGCGGAGGCCCCGCGCATCCGCATGAAAGCTGCGCCGGAAGACGGCGACTTGGTCGCGATGACCTTGCAAGGCAACTCCGAAGCCTTCGCAACGCTCGTCGAGCGATACGACCGAGCCGTTTATCACCTTTCGTACCGGATGCTCCACAACGTCGAGGACGCGCGCGATGCGACGCAAGAGGCGTTTTTCAAGGCCTTTCGGAGCCTGCGGACCTTTCGAGCGGGCGCCAAATTCTCAACCTGGATCTTCGCGATCTCCTATCACGCCTGCTGCGATCGCCTGGCACGACGTAAGCATGACGCAAGCGACGAGCTCCCCGATCGGGCCGATCCGGCCCGGGGACCGGAGCAGCAGGCGATCGCCCTCGATGAAGCGTCGCGCCTACGCCAAGCGATCGACGCGCTTCCGGAAAAGTACCGCGCGGTCGTGACACTCTTTCATCTCCAAGGCCGGCAATATGAGGAGATCGCCAGCGTTCTGGGCCTGCCGCTGGGTACGGTAAAAACACACTTGTTTCGCGCGAAGGAGCAGCTGCGCAGGCTTCTGGACGGGATGGAGGTAACGGAATCATGACTATGCACGACGCCGATCGCCCGCTGGACAGCCTGGATCGCGCCATTCTCGGCCTTGCGCTGGAGGAGCCACCCTCCGGCCTGCGTTCCTCGATTCTGTTCGCAACCGCTTATCGTCCGGCGCCGCCGTTCTCGTTCTTAGAGTTGGCGCTCCTGGGGGTTCTCGGCGCCGTCGCGGTCTGGTTTGCCGCGTTGCTCATCGTCGGCGGCGGCTCGCTCTTCGTCCATACCGTGACGGCGATCGCGTCCGTGGCGAGCACCGCACTCTCCAACGGTGCCACGCTGGCATGGCTGGCTGCGGGGGGCGCCACGGCGCTGTGGCTCTCACTTTTCACCGTTTCCCAACCCGTCGTGCACGCTTCTCACAGGTCCGGGCCGAGGAACGTCCCATAGTCTACCTTCATGGAGAATCGCTCAGCGCCGCAGAAGCGCCAATATAGGATCCTCATCATCGAGGACGATGCGGCTATCAACCGCGTCTTACAGCTCGAGCTGGAACACGAAGGATATGAGGTAGACGTCGCGCGGGACGGTCTATCGGGTCTCGAAAAGGCCCTCAAAGAACCCGACCTCGTCGTGCTCGACCTGATGCTTCCCCGGATGGACGGCATCGAAGTCTGTAAGCGGATTCGCGCCAAGAGCCGCGTGCCGATCATTATGCTTACCGCGCGCGATCGCGTGCCGGACCGCGTCGCGGGCCTCGACGTCGGAGCCGACGATTATGTCACCAAGCCGTTCTCGACCGACGAGCTGCTGGCCCGCGTGCGTGCGCGCTTGCGCGAGCGTTCTCCGCAGGGTAACGTCGTCGAATACCGCGATGTCGTGATGGATCGCGATCGCCACGAAGTGCACCGCGCCGGAAAAGCGATCGCGCTTACCGCCAAAGAGTACGCTCTGCTGGAGTACTTGCTCTTGCATCGCAACAAGGTGCATACGCGGGACGAGCTTTTCAACGGCGTCTGGGGAAGCGACTTTCTCGGCGACTCCAATCTCATCGACGTTTACATCCGCTATTTGCGCGGCAAAATCGACGACGGCTTCGACGACAAGCTCATCACGACGGTACGGGGCGTCGGCTATACGATCAAAGATTGAGGGGGATGTCGCTCAAATGGCGCATTGCGATGGGCTATTCGGTGCTGCTGATCGTCGCACTGACGGCGATGAGCGGCCTGATCGTTTGGCGCTTCCAACAGATCCTGGACGACCAGGCAGAGGCGAGCGTGAGCGCGACGATGCGGGCGATCGTGCAGTTCGCGCAGCAATCCGCGACCCCGTTCTCGCTTGAAGATTCTTCGCTGGGGACGCTGCAGTTTCTCTTCAATAGCAGCAACCTGGCGACATGGAACTCGGCCAACAGCTTCGTGCAGGTGGATTCGAGCGAGGGGTATCCCCTAGCGAAGACCGAAAACCTCGGCGCGCTCACGATCCCGCCAAACCCCAGTCTTTCGCCCGGCCGCGACGTACTTTTTCGGCATCTTACGCTCGGCGGTCGCTCTTTTTTGGTCGAAGATCGCTATCTGCTTGAAGGCGCGAACGCCGCGATCATTCACGTGGCCGAGCCGCTGGATACCTTGCAGCGCACGTTCGTGCGTGCTCGCGATGCAATCGTAATCGTTTTAGGAACGACGGCGGCGGCGGTCATCATCCTTTCGATCGTCCTCGCGGCACAAGCCACGACACCGATCAACGAACTTTCTCGTGAGATGGGTGAGATCAGCTCGGATCGTCTAGCGCTCGCCGCGGGAACGGGCGCCCTTGACGACGCTCCTCCGCTGCAAGGGCAGCGACGGCGCGACGAGATCGGACGGCTCGCCCAGAGCTTCAACGATCTGCTGTCGCGGCTGGGCGAGGCCTTCGCGCGAGAACGGCAGTTCATCTCGGATGCCTCCCACGAGCTCAAGACGCCGTTAACTTCCATCAACTCCAACGCGCAGATGTTGTTGCGCTGGGGCGAGCGAGATCCGACGATACTCCGCGAGAGCTTGGAGACGATCGTGCGCGAGAGTGCCGATCTCGCAGCGATGGTCAACGGCATGCTGACCCTGGCGAAAGCCGATCGTGGCGATGAGATTCCAAAGGAACCGCTTTCTCTCGCGCAAATCGCGACCGAAGTCACGCAGAACGCCGCGCCTCGAGCGGCCGAAAAAGAGATCGAGCTTCATTTCAGCCACATCTCCACTCCAACCGTCTGCGGCGATCCGAATCTCTTGCGTCAGATGATCGCCAACCTGGTTGATAACGCCATCAAGTTCACCGAGCGCGGGCGCGTGGAGGTACGCGTTGGAAGTGCTGGAGCGTTGGCGTGGGTCGAAGTCGCCGATTCGGGGCCCGGCGTCCCGCCGGAGGAGCTTTCAAACCTGTTCCAGCGCTTCTACCGGGCCGACAAGGCGCGTTCCCGGGAAGTCCCTGGAACCGGCCTCGGTCTCGCCATCGTTCGCTCAATAGCCAGAGTGCACGGCGGCGAGGCAACTGCTGTCAGATCCCCGGCCGGGGGCGCGATTTTCAGGGTGGATCTCCCGCTCATGGAGCTTCCGTTCACCGGGAATTCATGATGGAGGGCCAGGCCGCCCGATACAATGGACCCGTGTACGGAGGTTGTCGGCGGGGAGCGCTCGTGGCGCTGCTCGCTTCATTGTGTTGTCTGGGTTTCGCGCAGCCCGTGCGCGCCGACCAGCAGATCGATGTCGGCTCTTCGCCTATTCTCAACGTCCATCTCACCCATGGAAGCGTGACGATTTCGACGTGGGACCGGCCCCAAGTGCAAATCTCGTCCAATGAGCCTCTTAACGTGCGCCACATCGCTCCGTCGGACGTGGATCCCCGCATGCCAAAGCAGCTGCAAATCTCGTGGCAGCGGATCCAAACCGAGTACGGGCCCGTCGCGCTTCCAGCCGAATCGTTCGTACTCCCCGAACTGCCCGGAGAGCACGACGCCGTCGTGGCACGAGGGAGCGGCACGATGACGATCATGATTCCACGCAACACCGCCATCGTAATCGCGCACGTGCGCGCCGGTCACTTGACGCTCAATAACTACCACGGCGTATTCGTCACTCACGTTCGATCGGGCGGGATCTCTCTCGACCACGTCGGCGGAACCGGGTTCGTGGAATCGATGCGCGGACGCATCGCCGCAACGAACTCGACATTCGACCGGGTACGCGTACGAACGGCCACCGGAAACATCTTCTTCCAGGGCTGTACTTCACACCAGATTCAGGCGAGCAGCGTGTACGGCTCAATCGTCTACGACAACGGACAATTTCAACCGGGTCTCGCGCGCTTTGACTCCGAGCACGGAAATGTGGCGCTCGGCGTCCGCGGCGGCGCGCAAATCGGCGCCTACAGCGGCTCCGGACACGTCTTTTCGAGCTTTCCCAACGACACGCAGATACGCGGAAACCCAAACACGCAGCAAGCGACGGTGGGCGGGGGCGGACCCATCGTTACGGCCACCTCGAAAAATGGATCGGTCTATTTGTACAGCGGTTCGATGAACGACCATCCCAGCGTTCGCCAAGAGCTCAGCGGCAGCACGCAACTACCGGTTCGCGCTCCACGTCCGCCACGCGGACGAAAGCATCGCCACGCTAGGAACCTCTGATTAATCCGGCGCGATGTAAGTGCATGATGCCTCGGAGCCGCTCGTCGCTCCGCCATCCTGGCTACGCTCCTGCTGCCTGCCTCCTCGCTCCGCCATCCGGGCTCCGCTCGTCGTGCAGAGCCTCCTCAGCATCACGCACTTACATCGCGCCGGATTAATCAGAGATCCCCTGCGCTGCTGCCACTTCCGTATCGATATCTAAGGTATAGCCGTCGTAAGCGGCGATGACTCGCAGGCCGAGCTCGTCTTCCAGCTGTTCGGCAAGCCGTGGTGGATTGGCTTCGAGCATCTTCGTTCCGAAATGCGCAAAAACGGCGACCTTCGGACGCACCTCGGCCACGACGCGCTGCGCATCCTGCCACGTCAAATGATCGGCGTTCATCTGATCCGCAAAGCGCAAGACGTTAACGACGAGCATGTGAGGACGATGCGCGGCGTAGTCGCCGGCAAGAGCCTCAAAGTAGCGCCCGCATGGAAGATAGCTTACGCGCAGGCCGTCGTAGACAAAGTGCAGTCCGTACGTTTGGACCGCATGCGCGTGCTGCAACGACGTGAAGACCTCGACGTCCCCGACCAGATACGGACCGCTGCTCGCGGTTAAGCGCTCGACGCGCTCGACGAAGCGTAGCGTGTAGGGCAAGACGACGTGCTCGTCGTCGAACGCATCGGCCGGCGCGAGCAGCGCGCCACGACGGCGGAATCCCCCGGAGGTCATCGCCTCGATCATTGCATTGACGTCGCCCGAATGATCGAGATGCTTGTGCGAGAGCACAATCGCGTCGAGCTCGCGCGGATTACAGGGCGGCACGTGCGAGAGCGCTCGAACGAGCGCACCTGGGCCCGGGTCCACGTGAATCTGCGTCGAGCCAAAACGGAACCACATTCCTCCCGATGCGCGCAACTGGCGGGCGACGACGAAGCGCGCTCCGCCGCTGCCGAGAAAGAGAACTGAGGAACCCACTTAGCCTAAGACTGGCAGCGGCGTAAAAGAGCCGCGCAGGAGGGCTGCAGACGGACGCCCGAGCCAGCGCTCGAGCACGGTGGCGTAAACGCTGCGAAAGTCGGTCGTGTAGCGCACGTTGCCCATATTCGTCGCGCTCAAATCGGGAAGCGTCCCGTACAGGCCGCCCTTGACGCCGCCGCCGATCAGGAAGAGCGGGGAGGCCTCACCGTGATCCGTTCCGTGGCTGCCGTTCTCTTCAATACGTCGCCCAAACTCGCTAAAGGTGAGGGTAAGCACGCGACGCTCGTTTCCGTGTGCGCTAAGGTCGTCGTAGAAAGCACCGATAGCATTGGAGAACTGCATTAGGAGCGTATTCTGCGTCATTTTTTGGCTGACGTGCGTGTCGAACGACCCATGTTCGACGTAGATTACTTTCGTTCCGAGATTGCTGCCGACGATTTGCGCGGCCAGCGCTAGGCTGCGACCTAGACCGGTTGCGGGATACGAAGCCTGCGTCTTATATCCCGCCACGAGCTTCGGAAGCTCCTCAGAGCTGCGTTGCGCGTTTGCCTCGATCTCCATTACGTGGGCGAGGTACGGCGATGCAAATGGCAGGCGGGAATCGGTCGCCTCACGCGAAAAGGCGCCGCGCGCGGCGAGGTTGCGGTCGGCCATCATCACGTATTCGCCGAGGCCCGGAACGGCCGGAATATCGGTGCGTTCCGAGACTAAGACTTCGGGCAGTACTTTTGAAACGGCGACGCCTTTGAACAGATTCTCGCGCGCGGGTCCGGCTTGGTCGAAGTATCGTCCAAGCCAACCCGTGTGTTCGTAACGATCCGGCGCCGCAGTCTGCCAAATCTCCGTCGAGCGAAAATGCGAATGATCGGGATCGGGATATCCGACGCCTTGAACGATCGCGACCATGCCTTTATCGTAGAGTGCCTTGACTGATTGCATTCCCGGGTTGAGCCCCACGTTTGCGTCGATTGCAAGCACGTCGTGGCGGTCGATCGCCAGCGCTGGGCGCAGCTGATAGTAGCGATCGTTTCCGTGGGGAACGACACAGTTGAGCCCGTCGTTTCCGCCGGAGAGATTGATCAACACCAGGCACCGGTCGGCGCCTCCCGGCAGTCCCGGCAGCGGCCCTTCGACTGCGCTCAGGGCGGGCTGCGCAAGGGCGCGGGCAAAGACGTGGTCGGCGTTGGCGACGACCGCCAATCCGGAGGTCGTGCCGAGTAGAAAGTTGCGTCGTCTCATAATTAATTCAATTGGTACGCCGGCGTCGCCATCGCGAGATAGGCAGCCCCGCGCACTCGTTGGTCGTAGTTCTCCACTGAGAGCGGTGCGAGGGCGGCGGCTCCCGTCCCGCTCAGATAGGCCTCGAGTTCGAAGAGCGCCTCGGGCGCGGCATCGCCCTGCAGAATCGTTTGCGCCAGCCGGCGAGCCGCCGCTCTCGACGCCACCGGCAACCCTTGCAGCCACGACGAATCTGCCAGTGTTTGCGAGTTGAGGAGCCGCGTAAGGAAGTTTTGCCGTGCGATCATCGTGCCGCTGGTGAGCCAGTTTTTCGCGCCGGGCCAGCCCGCAACGTTGGGAGGAAAGAAGAGACGCTGCCCCATCTGCGCGAGCGCAGCGATCGCGAACGGATCGATCGTCTGCACTCCCAGCGTAGCGTACGTTCCCACAACGAATTCGACCGGACTCTTCACCAGCGCGCGGTAGGCTCGCGGGTTGTAGAAAAGGTTGCTGGCCAGGATCGTACCGAGGATCGGCGTTAGCTCGAAATCGTGCCGGCGCAAGAGCGCAGCGACGTGGTCGACGAGCTGTGGCTCCGGGTCGTTGTACACGAACGAGTTGAGCAGGCTGGCAGCAAAAAACTTCGCGCACTGGGGCTGTGCGAAAATCGTACCGACGATATCGTCGCCGGCAAAATTGCCCGTACGGCCGAGAAACGTTTTGACCCCCGAGTCGTGCTGCGCCGCATCGAACGTGACCGTATCCGTACGCCGGTCGACGCTCCAACCCGTCCACGCGCGGGCCGATTCTCGCACATCCTCCTCGCTATAGTTGTCCACGCCCAGCGTAAAGAGCTCCATCAACTCGCGCGCGTAGTTCTCGTTGGGGTGCGCCGCAACGTTTTGCGCGCCGTTAAGATAGAGGAGCATCGCGGCGTCTTTGGAGACCTCGAGCGCCAGGTCGCGCAGATTCCCCAGGGCGTAGCGGCGGAAGAGCGCGTTCTGATTGTAGGTGATCCACGGATACATCGGCGTCGCGCGCGATGTGAAGTGTCCGTGGAAGTACAGCGTCATCTTCTCTTGCAGCGCAGCCCGCGTCGTCAGCATCCGGTTCAACCACCAAAGCTGCAACGCAACGATCGCATCCTGGCCCTCGCGCGCCTTTTCCCGGCGCGCCGTCATTTCTTGACCGAGCATCGAGCGCTGCAGCGGGTCTGTTGCCATCGAAACGGGCCGGCCGAAGTCCTCGAGCTCTTCCGGCGGCGTAATCGAGGAAACCGGTGGAACCGTCAGCAGCGATGCCACCGCATCGCCGGCCGTCATTGCGGCGTAGCGCCGCACCTGATCGGGGGTGCCCCCGAATCCGGCGCGACGGAGCAAATGCGCGGCGGAGCGTTCGCCCAGCCGTCCAACATGTGGCTGCAGCGCCGTCGCAAGATCGAGCTGGCCCGCTGGGCGTACGATGCCGCCGACGTCGACCAGAGTCTGCTGTGCCGCCATTTGCCGCATAGTTTTCCGCATTGCCGCCGCAATCGCCCTCGGCGCGCATCGACGTCTAACCGGGCTCTAAGCGGACGAACGCCGAATGGCGGCGCGATGGCAGATTTTCAGGCAAACGCCGAGCGGATGGAGCGGTTAGTCGTGGAGTTGCGCGAGCGCCTCGTCGCGGTTAGAGCCGGCGGCGGCGCCGAAGCGGTCGAGAAACACCGCCGGCGTAATAAGCTCCCCGCCCGAGAGCGCGTCGAACGCCTGCTCGATCCGGGCTCCGATTTTCTCGAGCTCTCGGCGCTCGCCGCTTCTGGAATGTACGACAACGATTCGCCCAGCGCGGGCATCCTTACCGGGATCGGCGTCGTGGAGGGACAGCACTGTGCGATCGTCGCGAACGATGCGACTGTTAAGGGCGGCACGTACTATCCGATCACGGTCAAGAAGCATCTGCGCGCACAAGAAATCGCCCAGCAAAATCATCTTCCGTGCATCTATCTCGTCGACTCGGGCGGCGCGTTCTTGCCGTTGCAAGCCGAGGTCTTTCCCGACCGCGACCACTTTGGACGCATCTTCTACAACCAAGCGCGGATGTCGAGCCTACGCATCCCGCAAATCGCAGCAGTTATGGGCTCGTGCACCGCAGGGGGCGCCTACGTGCCGGCGATGAGCGACGAGACCGTCATCGTCAAAGGCCAAGGCACGATCTTTCTCGGGGGGCCGCCGCTGGTAAAGGCGGCCACCGGCGAGGTTGTGACCGCTGAAGATTTGGGCGGCGCCGACGTTCATACGCGCATCTCGGGCGTAGCCGATCACTTTGCCGAGGACGACGCACACGCGCTGGCGCTCGTCCGCGAAATCGTGCGCAACCTTCATCTGGAACGGCCGCGGCAATGGGATCGCATCGAACCCGCGCCGCCCAGGCACGACCCCCGCGAAATCTACGGCATCATTCCAGCCGACAGCCGCACGGGTTACGACGTTCGCGAAATCATCGTGCGTTTGGTCGACGCCTCGGAGTTCCACGAGTTCAAATCGCGCTACGGCGCGACGCTCGTCTGTGGTTTCGCGCGGATTGAGGGGCATCCGATCGGCATCCTTGCCAACAACGGCATTCTTTTTAGCGAGAGCGCGCTCAAGGGCGCGCATTTCATCGAGCTCTGCACGCAACGCGGCACCCCGCTGCTCTTCTTACAGAACATCACCGGCTTTATGGTCGGCCGCGAGTACGAGAACCGCGGCATCGCCAAAGACGGCGCAAAACTCGTGATGGCCGTGGCGTGTGCCGAAGTGCCGAAGTTCACGGTCGTGATCGGCGGCAGCTTCGGCGCGGGAAACTACGGAATGTGCGGCCGCGCCTACGCGCCGCGCCAGCTTTGGATGTGGCCAAACGCTCGCATCAGCGTGATGGGCGGCCCGCAAGCTGCGAGCGTTCTTTCCACAGTCAAAGGCGACATGACGCCGGAAGAACGAACGGCTTTTGAGGCGCCGATTCTCGAAAAATACGAGCGCGAAGGTAGTCCCTATTACTCGACCGCGCGCCTTTGGGACGACGGTATCATCGATCCACTCGATACGCGCCGCGCGATCGCGATCGGTCTCGATGCGGCCGCGCATGCGCCACAGCCGCGCACGCAGTTCGGCGTGTTCCGGATGTAAAACCTAAATCCCGGCGTACCATTCATAGCCCTGGTCTTCCCAGTAGCCGCCGTGTCCGCCGGCGATGGTCGCAAAACTCCCGACGACTTCGATTCGCCCGATCCATTTTGCGCTCTTGTAGCCAAGCTGCGTCGGTACGCGCAGTCGCACGGGCGCACCGTGATCGGGATCCAGGGGCGCGTCGTTGAGCCGCAGTGCGAGCAGCGCCTGCGGATGGCGAGCTTGATGGAGATCCAGGCTTTCGTAGTAGAGGTTGCCCGAGCCGTCGTTGTCCATGCAGCGAAAAACGACGTAGCGGGCGTCGTTACGGAGGCCAACCATATCGAGTAGCCCTCCGAGCGCCACACCGCTCCACTTCCCAATTGCGCTCCAGCCTTCGACGCAATCGTGGCGCGTGATCTGCGTCTGCTGCGGCATGCGCAGCAGTTGCGCAAGCGAAAAGGCTGCAACGCGCTCGACAGCGCCCTCGACGATCAAACGATACGGAGCGAAGTTACGTGCAACGAGATCCGAGTAGCGCGCGTCCGACGGCGTGGCGAATCCGTTCACTCGAAAATGGCGATCGACGTCGTTATCGCGGTATTCCCGAGCAAAGCCGCGCGTTCCGATCAGAAGGTGGTTGAGGCCCTCAGCCGAGGCGAGGATGCGCCGAACGCTGCCGTTATTGTTGAGTGCCGAACCGATCGGCCCGCAACCGGCGAGCGCCGACGTAGCCGAGGCGAGAAAAAGCCGGCGCTTCACTGCGGTTGGTACCAGCCGCTGATCATGGATCGCATTTGGTTAATGACGCCCTGCGTCGCAACCTGGAACGTGTGGATGATAAAGAAACCTACCAGCAACCCCATGCCGACGAAGTGCCACAACCGTGCGAACTGGCGGCCGCCGAAGGCTACGGTCAGTGGATTGGCGATCGCATCGATTCCCGGCGAGAGCGCCAGGCCCGTCACGACGACGAGCGGCGCGAGGACGAAGAGCACCGTCGTGTACGCCGCCTTTTGCAATGGGTTATAGATGCCGTGGGGCGGCGGCTCCTTGCGCAACTTTAAGTAATAGGCTTGCATCGGCCAAAGCTTAGGCAGGTCACTCGGCCGTAACACCATCTCGCGCAAGTTCCCTTTGATTGCGCTGGTGATCAGCCAAGCCAGCCAGCAGAGTGCCGCGATCCACGCAAAAAACAAGTGCCAGCGGCGCCCGGCCGCGAGGTCCTGGTAACCTGGAATGATGATCGGTGCCGGAAATGCGTGCGCGCTCTTCTCCCCCATGCCGTCGTCGGTCCACCCGAGCCAACCCGTGGTAACGAACGCGTGACCGAAGACCGTGGTCGTTCCAACGCCGTCGGCCGGCGAGCCGATCGCCAACACACGCCTCGCCGCGTCGCTCTTGTCGGAGGCGTCTAAGTTCGGCGATGCGTTGAAGATTTGGAGACCACTTCCGATCAGCACCACGAACGCAAGCACCCAAAGCCAGTGGCTGGCGCGCGTCAGCAGCGGATAGCGATAGATGGCCTGGCGCCCAGCAACCTTCATCCTTGAAGTATAACGCGCGCGAGGCCCACTCGGATGATGCCTCGAACCCCGGCGCCCATGGCCGAGAGCATTCGCCTCGTCGTCTCTGAGGGGATAGCCCACGTTACCCTGGCACGGCCGGAGGCCCGCAACGCTTTCGACGCCGAGACAATCGAGCGTCTGCACGACGTTTTTGCACGGATCACGGCGGCCGACGACGTTCGCGCGGTCGTGCTGGCCGGCGAGGGCAAAGTCTTCTGCGGGGGCGCCGATATCAAGTGGATGCGCGAGTCGCTCGAGTTGAGCTTCGACGCCAACGTTGCCGACGCCGAACGCATGAGCGACATGTTTCGCACAGTCGATAACTGTCCCAAGCCGGTGATCGGCCAAATCCACGGTGCCGCGCTGGGAGGAGGCGCCGGCCTCGCGGCCGTCTGCGACATCGCCATTGCGGCGGACGATACGGTCTTCGGATTCAGCGAGGTCAAGCTCGGCATCATTCCGGCGGTGATCTCTCCGTTCGTTCTCGCGAAGATCGGCGCGTCGCACGCGCGAGCGCTATTTCTGACGGGAGAGCGCTTCGACGCGCGACGGGCCAAGCACATCGGGCTCGTGCACGAGGTCGTGCCCGCGGTCGAGCTCGGCGCCGCGGTCGAGCATTGCCTGGAGGAACTCTTCACGGCGGGTCCCGCGGCCGTGCGCGCCGCGAAACTGCTGATTCGTCGCGTGATCGATAACGATTACGACGATTCCCGTGCGATTACCGCGCGCGCGATCGCGCAGCAGCGCATCGGCACGGAAGGCCAAGAAGGCTTGCGAGCCTTCCTCGAACGCCGGCAGGCTTCGTTTGCAAAAGATCTTGAGCGCGAGGACCCATCAGTCTGAACACTCCGATCGCGCGACTCTTGATCGCCAATCGGGGCGAGATCGCGGTGCGCGTGGCGCGCGCTGCGCGCGAAATGGCGATCGTGCCGCTCGGCATCTACTCGGAAGCCGATGCAAACGCTTATCACCTGCAGTTCGTCAACGAAGCGCGCTGCGTCGGTCCGGCAGAAGCGGCGCAATCGTACCTCAACGCGGAGGCCATCATCGCGGCGGCGCTCGCTATGAAGGCGAACGCGATCCACCCGGGATATGGATTTCTCTCCGAGCGCGCGCCCTTTGCGGCCGCCGTGCGCGATGCCGGGCTCATCTTCGTCGGGCCGTCGCCCGAAGCGATGGCGGCCATGGGCAGCAAGATCGAAGCCAAGCGTCGCGTGCGAGCTTCCGGCGTGTCCACCGTTCCCGGCTATGACGGCGACGACCAATCGCTCGCGACGTTGCTCCGGGAAGCGCGACGAGTCGGGTTTCCGCTGCTGATTAAAGCGAGCGCGGGCGGGGGCGGCCGCGGCATGCGCGTCGTCGATTCGGTCGAACGCTTTGACGAAGCGCTCGAGGCGGCAAAGCGCGAAGCGCTCGCGGCCTTTGGCGACGATGCCATTTTGCTCGAGCGCTACCTTCGCGACCCGCGTCACATCGAGTTCCAAATCCTTGCCGACTCGCACGGCACGACGCTGCACTTTGGCGAACGCGAGTGCTCGATTCAACGGCGCCATCAGAAGATTATCGAAGAGGCGCCATCGGTAGCGTTGACGCCGAGCCTGCGCGCGGAGATGGGTGCCGCGGCGGTGCGTGCGGCCGAATCGGTCGGCTACGTCAATGCCGGTACCGCCGAGTTTATGCTGGATTCCGACAGCGCGTTTTACTTTCTCGAAATGAACGCGCGTCTGCAGGTCGAGCATCCGGTGACCGAGCTGGTTTACGGCATCGACCTGGTGCAATGGCAGCTTCGCATTGCTGCGGGCGAACCGCTTACGTTCGCGCAAGACGAGATCCGTCCGCGAGGCTGGGCGATCGAAGCCCGTCTCTATGCTGAAGATCCTGCGAACGACTTGCTCCCGTTGACCGGAACGCTCACTTACTGGTCGCCGCCGGAGGGGCCCGGCATTCGCGTCGATGCCGGCGTCACCACGGGTAGCGAAGTGAGCCACTACTACGATCCGATGCTCGCTAAGCTGATAGTCTCGGGCAGCGATCGCAGCGCTGCGGTCGCGCGGCTTGAACGAGCGTTGCTCGATTTCGGGGTTGACGGCGTGCGCACGAACCTGCCGCTCTTGCTTTGGATCGCGCGCGATGAGGCATTCCGCGCCGGCGAAACGACGACGAGCTTTCTGGATCAACGTTTCGACGAGTCACTCTTTTCGATATCGGCGGTGCCGCGCGAGGCGGTTTTGCTCTGCGCCGCTGCCCTGCTCGTCAACGGTCGCGCACCCTGGCGCATCGGCGAAATCGGCGTGCCGCTACGCTTGCAACATGGCGAGAGCGTCGTCGAACTCGTCGCAGATGCACTTGGCGCTGCGCGGGCATGGCGGCTATCGGGTCCGTATTCGGGCGACCTCCAGGCTCAACGCCGAGGCGAGCGCGTGCAGGCCGGATTCGACGGCGCGACGATCTCGGGCGCGATAACCTACGCCGGCGGCGCATTTGACGTCAATCTCGACGGTCGCACGTGGCGCTTTTCGTTTGTATCGCCGCCATCTGCGGAGTCCGCCGGACATAGCCACGGCGGCGCCGCCGGCGCACGCGTCAATGCGCCCATGCCGGGAAAGGTCGTCAAGGTCGCCGTTCGCGAAGGCGACAAGGTCGAGGAGCATGCGCTTCTCATCGTGCTCGAGGCGATGAAGATGGAACATCGCATAGAAGCCACGGCCGCCGCGAGCGTCAAATCGGTGTTCGTCAAAGAAGGGCAGATCGTCAGCAGCGGCACGCCCTTAGTGGAACTCGCGTGACCGCCAGCGTGTCGTGCTAACCGGAGAATGACTATTCCAAGACACGTTACAATTTTCGAGATGGGCGCCCGCGATGGGCTGCAGAACGAGAACGCGCTCATCGCGACCGACGACAAGGTGCGTTATATCGATCTGCTCTCCGAGACGGGGTTGAAGTGGATCGAAGCGACCTCGTTCGTCAGTCCGAAAGCGATTCCGCAACTCGCCGACGCTACCGAAGTTTTCGAGCGCATTCGTAAAGCGCCGGGCGTGCTCTATCCCGTGCTCGTTCCAAATCTGAAGGGCTACGACCGCGCGCGCGCGGTAGGCGCCGATGCGATCGCGGTTTTTACGGCCGCTTCCGAACGCTTTACGAAGCGCAACATCAACATGACGATTGACGAATCGCTCGCAACCTTTGGCGACGTCGTGAGCGCAGCCAAGCGTGACGGCTGCTGGGTGCGCGGTTATATCTCGACCGCTTTCGGATCGCCCTTCGGCGATATGGTCGCTGCGGAGATGGTGGTCGACGTCGCGTCCAAGCTGCTGGCGATGGGGTGCGACGAGCTGTCGATCGGCGACACGATCGGCGTGGGCGTGCCGAGCCAGGTCGACGAACTCGTGCCATTACTCGCAGCGCGGATTCCGCACGATCTCATCGCGATGCACTTTCACGACACGCGCGGCACCGCGCTCGCCAATGTATATGCGGCGCTGCTCAACGGCATCTCGAAGTTCGATTCGTCGTCGGGCGGCCTCGGCGGGTGCCCCTATGCTCCCGGCGCAACCGGCAACGTCGGCACGGAGGACTTGCTCTACATGCTCGAACGGATGGGCATCGAGACGGGCGTCGACATTGCGAAGGTGCGCGCAGCATCGCGCTTTATCGCCGGCGTCGTCGACCATGCGCTCACGAGCAAAGCCTACCAGGCAATGGAAGCCGCCGACGCCGTGATCCTTCGACAGGCTCACGATGACACCGGGAGGCGCTCAGGATAACAATGCGTCTCCCGACGACACGCGGCGGGCGAGCGGGATGACGAAGCGCGTCGCGGTGTGTGAATCGGTATAGGCGCTGATTTTATTGTCCACGAGCCCGGCGGCGAGACCCGCCGATCTCACCTGGGCGTCCGTTGGAGAAGCGCCTCGACCCTTGGGCTGAAAGACCCACAGTGCACCGTCCGCCCTCAGGTGCGCAGCGGCACGCTTGATGCGAGCAAGATCGCGCAGCGCGTTGACGCGCACGAAGATCAGATCGTAGCGGGTCCTCAATGCTTGCGACGCCGACTTTGCGAGCGCCGCATTTAGTCCCGTAACAAAAGCGTCGTCATGCGGCCCAACCAGCGCAACGTGCGCCTCGGCGAACACGCCGAGTTTTTCCAAGAGCGAGCGCCCCGAGTAGTCGCGTTCGTCGCCCGTTTTCATATGAAGCCGAGGTTCTTTGGCTTCGGCGGAATCTCCGTGTACGCCATCGGCCGGTCCCACCAATCGTGGCGGCGGATCTCTTTTAGGCGCTCGCTCGGCGGCGGCGGCAAACGCAACTCGAGCGCGCGCCCGTACGCGGCAAGATACCGATCAATCATTCGCTCGATGCTGAACTCCCGTTCGACGCGCGTCCTGCACGCGCCACGGTCGAGCGCCGCGAGCTGCGGCACGCGTTCGACCGCCTCGTCAACCGTATCGCATAAGAAGCCCGTCACCCCGTCCACGACGATTTCGGGAAGCGAACCCATGCGGGCGCCCAGCACAGGCGTGCCGCAGGCCATCGCTTCGATCAGCGTCATACCGAAACGCTCGGGCCGTGTGGTCATATGGACGAGCGCCAGCGCCTCCGAGAGCAGTTCGTTGCGTGCCTCCCGTTCGACGGCGCCGAGGAACTGCACGCGATCGCCGTCGATGTGGGGTGCGACCTGTTCGCGAAAGTAGGCCTCATCGTGCGGGATCGCCGCCATCTTCAAACGCACGCCGGCGCGCCGGGCGATCTCGATCGCGAGATGCGTCCCTTTCTCAGGATGAAAACGGCCGAGAAAGCAGAGATAATCTCCCGGTTTATTGCTGAATGTAAACTGCGCCGGATCGATGCCGTTGTACGTGGTTGCCAGATACTCGAGGCCCGGATCGCGATCTGCATTGGATATCGAGCAGTAGAAGCTGCGCCGCGCACCCGCATAATAGGCCGCGAGAATCTGCGGTGACGAGAAGCCGTGAATCGTCGTGACCAGCGGTGGGGAATCCGTAGCGAGTGCATACGTCAGAGGCTTCCAGTCCAAGTGATTGTGAATCAGATCGAACTCGTGAGCGCGCGCAAAAAGCTCCGCGATGTGCAGCGCGGTGAAGACCTCACCGTTGAGCGCCGGGTCCTCGTTCAGTCCAACAGGAACGACCGAGGCGAGCTTGCCTTCGAAGCGTGAGTTGCCGGTCGCAAATAGGGTGGCGTCCAGGCCGCGCCGCCGCATCCCGTCGGCCACGTTGAACGCGATCTGCTCCCACGGGCCATAGCCGGGCGGCGGGGCCGGCCACGAAATTGCGCCGAGCACCGCAAGCCGCAGACCAGTCAAGTTCACCAACTACTGGTCGTTGTCAACGATGCGATTGTCGCGATCCGCGGCGGCAAGGTTGAAGTGCGTTTTGCGGATCAGGCGTTTCATCGACAGCTCGGAATACGCAGGTACCGCCGACGCGCGCGTATAGTCGAACATATCGCTGAGATCGTCGTCGGTGACGTCGCGCTGTCCCATGTTGCCAAGGCCCCAGTTCACTTCGATGAACTTCGTGATCGCGGTCGACTCGCGGACTTTATGCGACACGTACGGCGTCGCATTCGGATTGGCCGGAGTGTAATTAGAGCGAGCCCAGGCCGACATCACGACGATCGGGATGCGAAAGCCCCAGGTTGTGCCGTCCGGTCCGGGCAACGGCGCGACGTGGTCGTACCAGCCTCCCGAGTCGTCCCAGGTGACGATCATTGCCGTGTCCCTGTAATAGTTACACGGCGCCGCGGCGTGCATGCTCTGCACGACGGCGAGGTAAATCGAGCCAACCCATCCGGGGCCTGCGGAACTTAACGTCGCCGCATGATCGGAATCCAGCGCGTTGGGCATGACGAACGAAACCTGCGGCAGCCGGCAGTCCGCAATGTCGCTCAAGATTTTGCCCGAAGGCGTAATGACGTTGCGCTGCCAGTCCGGGCCGTAGCGAATCTTGCGGAAGGCCTCGTAAACATTGACGGTTTGATTGACGGTATCGTCGTACCGTCCGGTATAGTACTTCCACGTGACGTGCGCCGCGTCGAGTAAATCGCCAATCGTCGGCTCGTCAAAACACGGAAAGACGCCCGGCGTAATTATCGATTCTCCTTTACCGAAGATCGGTACGGTCGTGCTCGGCGGAGCATCGCAACCCCAAATGCTGCTATTCGGGTTTCCGGCGATTCGGCTCTGGGCCGTCGCCATCGTGTAGTGGCTGGGAAGCGTCGGCACCAAACGTGGCGCAAAATTCTCGTCGGCAAGCGCGTAGTGCGCCGCCAGCAAGTGATAGATCGTCATCTCGGAGTCCGGCACGTACGCGTATGCAAAGCCGGGCCCGGGTTTGGGAAAGCCGGGTATCGTCGAGATACGGTCGTTCGCGAAGCCGTCCATTCTGCCCCGATCCCACTCGCCCAAGAGCGAGAGATGGCTGTGACTCGGATCGGACGGGTTCTCCAGCGGCACGGGCTTCAAAGAGACTCGCTGACCGTCAACCATCGCGGTCTGCGACGTGTCGGCGCCGGGATACGGACCGCCGTGCGCCAGAACCGAAGATGCAAAGAGATTGTCGAACGTTCGGTTCTCTTGCACCATCACGATCACATGGCGGATGGGACTTCCCGGTATGGCCTGCCCGAGCAGCGTCGGATTCGAAGTCGATGCACTCGTGACGCCGCTGAGCCCGACCAGCGCGGCCAGGGCGATCGCTTTCTTCATCATTGGATCAACCCGCCTTTGAGGACGAGTTGCGGCTCGCGCAGCGCTCGCACGTCTTGGCCGGCATCGGCGCGCAAGAGCAACAGATCGGCCGGCTCGCCAACGGCGAGGAGGCCGCTATGCAAACCGACCAGTTCCGCAGCGACGCTCGTCGCCGCGTGCAAGGCCTGTTGCGGCGTCATGCCCAGCAACGACCACATCAACTCGACTTCTTGCGCGTAGTCCTCGTGATAGTTGTACGGCGTGCCGGCATCTGAGCCGCCGGCAAAGCGGACGCCGCTTTCGTACGCCTTGCGAAGATTCTGCGCCATCACGTCGCCCAAGCTGCGAGCCTTCTTCTGAACGTACTCCGGCTGCTGGCCGTCTTCGAGATGCGCCAAGATACAGGTCGGCGCGCTCAGCGTCGGGACGAGGTACACGTTGCGCTGCTTGAAAAGCTCGATCGATTCGTCATCGAGCAGCGTTCCGTGCTCGATCGAATCGATGCCGGCGCGCAATGCATTCTTGATGCCCTGCGTGCCGATCGCGTGGGCCGCGACGCGCAGGCCGTGACGATGCGCTTCTTCGATGGCGGAGCTCAGTTCGTCGGGCGTAAGCTGCGCGTTGCCGGGTACGGCGCCCTTGGTAAGTACGCCGCCGGTCGCGATCAACTTGATGCAATCCGCGCCGGCCCACATCTGTTCGCGCACGGCTTTACGCGCATCCCAAGGCGAATCGACGGCGCGCCCGATCGGCCAGCCGTGTCCGCCGGTCATGCAGAGCACGGCGCCGGCAGCGCGCATACGCGGCCCGGGAATGCGCCCCTCTTCGATCGCATCGCGAACGTCTTGCGCAATCGCATTGGAGCTGCCGACATCGCGAATGGTCGTGACCCCGGCCTTGATCGACTTGCGAGCGTTCTCGACCGCGCGCAGCAGGCGCTGATTGCGCGTCGTCGTCGAGATCATGCCCATCATGTCGGGCTCGCCGCTTGCTTCGAGATGCGCGTGCGCGTTCACCAGCCCCGGCGTGACGCACGCGCCTTCGAGATCGCACTCGCCGCTTGTCGCGCGAAACTGCTCGATGCGTCCGTCCTTTACGACGATATCGACGTTGCGTTTTGGCGGCTCCAGCGTGCCGTCGTAAAGAATCCCTGCGCGAACGATCATGCGCCGGTTATTCCAAGTCGCCTCGATGCGAGTCCTCTAGCGAATCGCGAAGTTCGTCAGCCCGTTAATGCCGTTGACGATCAGCTGCACGGCGATGGAGGCAACGATGATCCCGACGATCCGGCTAACCGCGTCAATCCCGGTTTCGCCAAACCACGCCGTCAAGCGTTCGGAGGCGCGCATGAATAGATAGGTGATCAGCACTACGATTACGGCGACGGCAATAAAGATGCCACCATTAAGAAAGCGGTGCGCCGGCGTCGGAAATACCAGCGCAACGCTCGCCGTCAGAGCGCCCGGACCTGTAATGATCGGGATCGCCAGCGGAAAGACCGATGGATCGCTGGCAGGAGCCACGGCCTTTGCTTCGCCCGCGGTCTGACGATCGGTCTTCTCGGCGAAGACCATGTTGAATCCGACCTTGAGCAGCAGCAGCCCGCCGGCGATCTTGAAGGCGCCGATCTCCACGCCGAGCGCCTTGAGCAACGCCTCTCCGATGAAAGCAAAAACGATCAGCGTCACCCCGGCGACGATTGACGAACGGAACGCGATGCGGGCCTGATCTTCCGGAGAGCGCCCTTCCGTCAACGTAGCGAACGCCGCGGCCGCTTCGATCGGGTTGAGCATGGCGACCAACGTGACGAACACGTAGAAGGCCTCGCCCAACGGTCCGGTCAGCATTGGACCCAGCTCAGTTTTGCGTGGGCTGCCGTGGCGCGAGCAACGGCTGCCGCATCCACGGGTCCGTCGACGAGCATCGTGAAATGCCCCATCTTTCGGCGCGCCACCGCGTGGCGCTTACCATAGACGTGAAGCACGATCGACGGGTCGGCGAGCAGTTTTGCGATTCCTGTCAGGCGATCGCCCGTTCCGTCGCCGAGGACGTTGACCATAATCGCGTTGGCAAGCAGCCGCGGCGGCGAAAGCGGCAGATCGCAAATCGCACGCACCTGCTGTTCGAACTGGGAGCACGGCGTCGCGTCGATCGTGTAATGGCCGCTGTTGTGCGGACGCGGCGCGATCTCGTTGACGAGCAGCGCGCCAGTTGTAGAAAGGAAGAACTCAACGCAGTACGTGCCGACGATGCCAAGCTTGCGTCCGACGACCGCGGCCATCTCGGTGGCCCGGCTCGCCGTGGCCGCGCTAACGCGGGCCGGCGCGATCGTCATCGCGAGGATGCCTCGATCGTGCGTGTTTTCGGCGACCGGATAGGCCACGAGCTCGTCGCGCGCGTTGCGAGTCGCGATCACGCTCAACTCGCACGCAAGCGGAACCATTGCCTCGAAGATAAGTTCCGCGCCGCCGGATTGCGCCAACGCCGTGCGGGCCTGCTCGATCGAAGTTACCGCCCACTGCCCCTTGCCGTCGTAACCTCCGCGCACGGTCTTGAGCACCGCTGGAAATCCAATCTGTTCGGCGGCGCGCGTTAAATCGTCGGAGCTTTGCACCCGCGCAAACTCCGTCGTGGCAAGTCCGGCTTCGCGTGCGAACTCCTTTTCCAGTAGCCGGTTCTGCGTGACGTGCAGCACGCTGCTGCCGGGCAGTACGCGGTACGAGAGTGCCTCGAGGTGACGGACCGAGGCGATATCGACGTTCTCGAACTCGTAGGTAATGACGTCGCTGCGCCGGCCGAGCTCTTCGATCGCCGAAAGGTCGTCGTAGGCTGCGACGATCTGATCGTCGGCAACCTGCCCGCAGGGAGAGTGCTCGTGCGGATCGAGGGTTACGACGTCGTATCCCATCCGCTTCGCATCGATTGCGAACATGCGGCCGAGCTGGCCGCCGCCGATGATGCCGATCGTTTGAAACGAATTCAATCGAGCGTGCTGGAGGCCGCAGCATCGTGCATGCGGACGACGTACGCGGCAAGCCGCTGCGCGACGGCGACATCCGCGAGAGCCACGATGCGCGCCGCAAACAACGCGGCGTTCACCGCGCCGCCGATCGCCATTGTCGCGACCGGCACGCCCGGCGGCATCTGCACGATCGAGAGCATCGAGTCAAGACCTCCGGCACGCGACGACTGAATCGGAACGCCGATTACCGGAACGAGCGTCTTCGCAGCTGTCATGCCAGGTAAATGCGCGGCGCCACCGGCCCCCGCGATAATCGCCGTCAACCCGCGTTGCGAGGCGGATGCAGCGTATTCGAACATTTCGTCGGGCATGCGATGTGCCGATACCACACGAACCTCGCAGGGAATCTCGAGTTCGTCGAGCGTATCGCGCGCTGCCGACATCGTCTCCCAATCCGAACGGCTGCCCATGATGATTCCGACAATTGGTGCTTTCCCTGCTTGCGCCATCGCGAGGTCCCCTTCGACAAGCTCAGGGCAAGCTCTTTGACAAGCTCAGGGCAGGCTCTTTGACAAGCTCAGGGCAGGCTCTTTGACAAGCTCAGGGCAGGCTCCGGGTTGTCAACCTAAGGAATGTCATCCTGAGCCTGTCGAAGGATGAATTTGCGATGCCTCGGTTTCTACTAGGGATCAACTACTGGCCGCGCCGCAGCGCGATGTACATGTGGCAGCAATTCGATCTGGACGAGATCGGCGAAGACATGGCGCGGATTAAGGCGCTCGGGCTCGACATCGTGCGCCTTTTCTTGATGTGGGAGGCATTCCAGCCGGAGCCCAACGCAATGGATGCCGGCGCGTTGCGTCACTTCGATGCGGTCATGGACATCATCGCCGGTACCGGGCTGCAGGCGATGCCCACGCTTTTCTGCGGACATATGAGCGGAGTGAATTGGTTGCCGGCGTGGACGCTCGAACCCCAAGTGAGTCAAGGACGCTTTCGAACGATTAGTCGCGGCGCCGTGGTCGATCGCTCAATCGGCGATTTCTATGCCAACCCAGAGCTGCTGCGAGCACAAGTGCTCTTCGCGCGGCGCGTCGGCGAACGGGTACGCGAGCATCCGGCCCTCTTCGCCTGGGACCTCGGCAACGAGTTTTCAAATCTACGCGAACCGGATCGACCGCAAGACGCGGCTGACTGGAGCCTGCGACTGAGCGACACGCTGCTCGAGGCTTCGGGCGGCCGCGTGACGGGCGGAATGCACGGTGAAGATCTCGAGCGAGATCGCAATATCCGGCCGTCGAGCATCGCGCGTCCGTGGGCCTTTCCGACGATGCACGGTTATTCGGTCTACAGCTCGTTCGCACGCGACCGTCTCGACACGAATGTGGTGCCGTTTCTCTGCCAGCTGCAAGCATCGTTCAGCGGCAGCGCGGTGCTCTTCAGCGAGTTGGGAAATCCGCAATGCCCGCCGGACACCTCGCGCGTCGATGGCTTCGCCTGTTTGGATGAGACCGAGATGGCCCTCTACGGACGAGGTGCGATCGACCGACTGCACGCACGCGGCGCGTTGGGCGCGTTTTGGTGGTGCTGGGCCGACTACGATCTCGCCCTGGCGCACAGGCCGCCATTCGATCGCGCGCCGCACGAGCTGCGGTTCGGCATCGTGCGCAACGACGGTTCCGCTAAACCCGTCGCGCAAACGCTCTCACAGTTCGCAGCGGAAGCTCGCGACGTGGTCGACAAGCCGCCGTCGATCGCCGATGAGTCCGAGCACTATGCAGGCCTTCCGCAGAGCATCGCACGCGAATATCGCGACTATTGCGACACGCATGCCTGACAACGGGCGCGTTCTCATCGTTACCGGCGCCAGCTCGGGTATCGGCGCCGCGCTCGCACGCACCGCCGCGGACGCCGGTTATCGCGTTGCGATCGTCGCGCGCCGCGTCGAGCGGCTCGAAAAAGTCGCCCGCGCGATTCACGACGCCGGCGGTACGGTGGTTTCCGTCGCCGGCGACGTTACCGCCGGCGATATGCCCGAGCGAATCGTCGCTACAGCGATGAGCTCTTTTGGGCGAATCGACGCCGTCGTCAACAACGCAGGCCGCGGTGCTTTTGGCGCACTGCTCGATCAAACCGATGCCGAAATCGAGGCGCAGTGGCGGCTAAACGTTATCGCTCCGCTGAAACTCTCTCGCGCTGCATTGCCGCAACTCGAGGCCGTTCACGGACAACTCGTCTTTCTCGGCTCGGGAATCGTCCACGTGCCACTCCCTAACTACGGCGCCTACGCCCTCGCCAAGGCTGCCGTTCGAGCTGCGGCAACCCAGCTTCGGCGTGAGCTGCGCGACCGCGGAGTCGGCGTCACCTACGTCGATCCTGGACTCGTTGACAGCGAGTTTCACGAAGCTATGGGAATCGAGCGCGGGGGCAAAGTTTCCGCTGCGTCGCCCGAACGCGTCGCACGCGCGATCTTACGCGGCATCGCACGGCGCTCCGCGGTCGTCAACGCCGTGCCCTGGCAGACCGCCGGCGCCGTACTCGGCGAATGGTTCGGAACGCTCGCCGATCCATTCATTATTTCGCGCCTTTCCCCGCGAAAGGCCGCCGACGCGCCACCGCCTGTCACCCTTCGACAGGCTCAGGATGACAAAGACGACAAGGACGACAAGGCGACGGCCGGGATGTTCGAGGAGGCGCTCGCGCCGGTGGCGCGGCGCATGGAACGCGTCAAGCTGCCGCCGCAGTTCTTGCGCGACGCGCTGGTGGCCGGCACGACGATCGAGCTTAATGCGCTAGCGATGCAATGGGCGGGAATGCCGAATAAGAACGAGCGTGCGGCGTTGCGCGAAGCACTCGACGCACTTGCGGCCGGGGGTTACCTGGAACCGCTAGCGGACGAGACTTGGAAAGTTACGCGCGGCGCAGATGTTTGAACCCGATCGCGAAAAAAAACAGCAGCGTCGCGAGTAAGACGATCGTCGCGCCACTCGAAGCGCGAACGTAATACGAGAGATAGAGCCCTCCCTCGGTACTCGCCGCGCCGAAGAGCGCGGCCAGGACCATCATCGGGGAAAAGCGTGACGTCAGCTGGTAGGCGGCGGCGGCCGGAGTGACCAGCAGCGCCGCGACGAGTACGATGCCAACTGCCTGCAGAGCGACGACGATTGTCAGCGCCAGCATCACGAGCAGCGCATATTCGTAAGCCGGCGAATTGATGCCGCTGGCCTGCGCGACGACCGGATCGAACGTCGTGTAGAGCAGGCCCCGGAAAAGCACGGCGACGGTAACGCCGACGATGATGCTCAATCCGAGAATCAACCACAAATCCTGCGGCTGGACGGCGAGGATGTCGCCGAAGAGAAAACTCTGGAGGTCGACGGCATAGCTGCGCTGCTGGCTCATCAAGAAAACGCCCAAGGCGAACATGCCGGTAAAGAGTACGCCGATCGTCGTATCGAGCGATATGCGGCCGCGGCGATGAACGAATCCGATCCCGACAGCGGTCAGCACGGCGACGATACCGGCGCCGAGGTAGAAGTTCGCGCCGCGGAGATACGCGATGACGATCCCGGCAAACGACGCATGCGCGATGCCGTCACCGATGAACGACAGCTTTCGCAAGATAACGTACGTGCCCATCGTCGAGCAGATTAGCCCGACGGCCAACGCCGCAACGAAGGCTCGCTGCATAAACGCATAATGAAACGGCTCCAACAGCACTGTCATTCTGAGCCCGTCATGTCATCCTGAGCGCAGTCATGTCATCCTGAGCGCAGTCATGTCATCCTGAGCGCAGTCATGTCATCCTGAGCGCAGTCGAAGGACGAAGGACAACTTACGCCCGTATTTCGGGATGGACGGCGTGGGCGGCGTGCGGCTCGTGATCGTGGCGCAAGTGTCCGTGCGTGTGGGTGTGTTCGCGAATGGCGCTGTAGGCGCCGGACTCGACGACCTCACGCGGCGTTCCGAGAGCAAGCACCCGACGATCGAGGACGAGCAGACGATCGAACCAATCGTTGACGCGGTCGAGATCGTGCGTCGCCATAAGCACCGGAAGCCCATCGGCGACGAGCTCGCGAACGATTTCGCGCAGCGCTTCTTCCGTCGCCGCGTTGACGCCGGTCGTCGGCTCGTCGAGCAGCAGCAGCCTGGGCTCTTGGGCGAGCGCGCGTGCGACGAAAGCGCGCTGCTGTTGACCGCCGGAGAGATTCGAGATCCGCCGTTCGGCAAGATCGGCCATGCTGACAACGCTAAGCGCACGATGAACGACCTCGCGATCCTCGGGACCAAAATGTTGCCAGAAGTGCAGCCGCGCGAAGCGACCCATTGCGACGACGTCCCACACGGTCGCGGGAAACGACCAGTCGACGGCCTCGACCTGTGGCACGTAGGCGATCGTTCCGGGAGGAAGTTTTCTCGGCGGCTGCCCGAGCACGCTCAACTCGCCGCTCGACGGGAGTAAGAGGCCCGCGATCGTCTTGAGCAGCGTCGATTTTCCCGACCCGTTGGGGCCCACGATGCCGAGCGCTTCTCCGTAATGTACTGCGAACGTCGCGCCGACTAGCGCCGTGAAATCCTCGTAACGCACGTCCAAACCGCGCGCCACGACAGCTTCGCCTTTCACTTTAACGCGTGCACTATGACGTTTGTGTCGTAGGTCAGCATCGCAATATAGTTTGCGACGCGTGGATCGGTGCCGACGGAATCGTCGTAAAGATCCTCGACGACCGCAATCCCCGCGCCTTGAGCGATGGCGTACAAAATCTTGGGGCTATACTCGGGCTCGCTGAAGACGCCGTGAACGTGATGCTGCTTGGCCAGATCGATCAACTGCGCGACCTGCTGCGGATTGGGCTCCTGGCCCGGATTTCGCTCGACGAAGCCAAGCGTGGTGATTCCGAAACGGTCGTTATAGTACTGCCAGGCGTTATGGAAGACGATCATGTAGCGATGCGAAGGTGGAACCGTGGCGATCTGCTGTCGGATGTGGCCGATCAAATCGTCGAGGCGCCGGTCGTAGCTAGCCGCGTTGCGGCGATAGGCTTCGCTATGCGCCGGATCGGTGGCAATAAGCGCATCGCGAATCTTCGCAACGTACTGTTTGGCGAACACGGGGTCCATCCACAGATGCGGGTTGAGATTCTTGACCGGCAAGCCTTGCGCGCCGACGACGACGCGAAGACCGGGCTTGCCGGCGTCGCGCAGAAGACGATCGAGCCACGTTTCGAGGCCGGCTCCGTTTTCAACCAAAAGATCGGCATCGGCGACGGTCGCAACGTCCTGCGGCGCGGGCGCGAAGGTTTCCGGCGACGCGCCGATCGGAACGATGTTCTTCACGCTCACGTACTCGCCGCCGACGCCTTGCACGAACGAGTTGAGCGTCGAAATCGTCGTCGCTACGCGAACCTTGCCTCCCGCACTTACGTCTGCCTTACCCGCGCACGCCGACAAGAGGAGCGCAAGTGCGCCCGCGACTACCGGCAGGCGCCGCATCGTCCGAAAAACTCAATCGCGTGCCCATCGAGCTCGAATCCATCGCGCGCCCGCAGCGACTCCGCGAACTGCTCCATTGCAGCACAGTCGACGTCTTCGACGCGTCCGCATGTGCGGCAGATCGCGTGGTGATGATGACGGCTCGGTTCGCAGAGCATGTACGTCGCCTCGCCGTCGGCGTCGGGGCGCGCCGTGATGTCGCCCTTTGACTGCAAGCGATCGAGCGTGCGATAGACGGTCGAAAGCGAGACTCGCGCGCCGTCGCGCTCGAGCCCTTGATGGATTTGCGCGGCCGAGAGAAAGCGGGGCTCACGGGCGAGGATCGATGCGATCCACTCTCGCGGACGCGTTACGTAATCGGCACGGAGTCCCATGGGCTAGCTCATTTGCGAACTATTCGCAAAAATCCCGCGTCACGGCGCAGGGGTTGGCGAGGGGCAGGTCGCCACGTCGGCCTTTGCCCGATCGTGGACTCGGTCGCGCCAGTATGCGGACGTATCGGCCCAGGGCGGCAGCGTCAAACCGACCGCCTGCGCGCGGCTCTGCACCTTCGGGATCACGTCGGCAAAAATCGACGGCACGGCACCGCCCGAATCGTTCACGACGTTGGCCATCGCGAGCCACGCATCGGAGAGCATCAATTTCGGGAACGCCTGAGCGGCAGCCGGGCACGACGCGTTCAGCCGGGCGGCGACATCGGATTCGAGGGTGAGGGCCCACGCAGTCGTCGCCGCAATTTCCACGAAAAGCGGTGCTCGCGCCGCGTCGCTGGCGCACATGCTATCGAGTATTTCCCGCTCTTCCCGCAGCGTCGCGAGCAGGCCGGTAATGGCACCGATCCGCTGCAGCAGATCACCCGGGCTGCCGCCGGGTGCATGCCCGTCGAAATCGCGAACGCGTGCGTATGCTTCGTCGACGGTCTGGCTGTTGCAGCGATTCACCGCTATTTGTACGGGGGTCGCGGCTCGAAGCGGTGCTGCCGCGCCAACAAGTGCCGCACACGCAAGCAGCGCAGCGCCGGAAATACGCGAGCGTTTCCTCATTTGCTTTGACAGGTGCCTACTCCAGCGCGTACAATCCTCCACGTCGCCGTCAGGTACCCGTGGGGATGTAGCTCAGCTGGTAGAGCACTTGCTTCGCATGTAAGGGGTCTGGGGTTCGAGTCCCCACATCTCCACCATTGGAAACGCGCCGATTTCATAAGGCTTTTTGGAATCGGCGTTTGATTTTTCGGAACTGCATCCGATTTTTTGACGACCATTTGACGACCAATCTCGACGGTCCCGAAAACGCGGTCCATCGTTTCGGCTGCCTGTCGGCGTGCTCCCTCGAACATGTGACCGTAACGGTCGAGTACCATCCGTGTATCGACGTGGCCGTTGCGTCGCGCGACCAAAATGGGGTCAGCACCCTCCTCAATGAGGAATGAGTTGGAGGAATGGCGCAGCGAGTGAAAGTCCACGTCGGGTAATTCGGCGCGGCGCAGCAGCGGCTTGAAGGTGCGGCGGATAAAGTTACTTTTGCGCAGCGGATTGCCTTGGCTGTCTGTGAAGACGAGCCGGCCACTGTAACCCTCGGCACGGCGAGTGTTATACCAAGCTCTCAGCGAGCGCAGAGTCAGTTCGGGAAGTTCCAACGTGCGCCGGGAGGCCTTAGTCTTGAGCGGCCCGAGCGTAAGCCTGCCGGCGACATCCTCCGTTAGTTGTCGCACAATCACGACGGTGCGCTTTTCGAGTTCGACGCAGTCCCAGAGCAATCCAAAGAGCTCGCCCTCGCGCATCCCAAGCGTCGCAGCCATGATCACGAGCACCTGGGTTTGCCCCTCGGCCATTTCCATTAGCCGCTTTGCCTCGAAGCGATCGAGGACGACCTTCTCCTTCGGCTCGTAGCGTGGTGCGGACACAAGAGAACACGGATTGAAGATGATCTTGCGTTCCCGGAACAGCGCGTTCAGCGCGGCACTAAGGGTCGCGTGTACCTGCTTGCGGGTGGCGGTGCCGACCTCGAGCTCCTTCAGCTTCCGGAGCAGCACCTTGACATCATCGACGTCCAGGTCGGCAACGCGACGCGCGCCGATGTGCGGGACGATGTGGCGGTCGACGGCGTGCCTTCGCAAGCGATAGGTGTTGGCTCGCCAGTCTCCGTCTGCTAGCCATTGTTCGAGGTATTCTTTGAGCGTGAGATCGAGATCCATGGGGAGTGCATGGCGAGCCGCATAGCGGCGCATCTGCTCGGTGACGTCCTGGCGCGTCTCACCGTAAAAGCTCTTGCGCGCGAGTTTGCCGGCACGGACCCCCGTGCGCAGCTGATGGAACCCCCACGACGCCGACGATTACGCGCGGGCTTCACGATCCGGTGAGCGTTGCAGTCGGCGCGGATGGGACGATTTACGTGGCTAACATAACGCCCGGAGGACCGGACGGCACCGGTGCAGGCGCAATCACGACTTACAGCGCCGATGGAACTGGGCCCCTCGAACGGATCCGCACCGGGCCGAGCGCCCCCGGCGGCGTAGCGCTGGACGCCGAGGGAAAGATCTACCTGCGAGTATGCACGGCGGTTATTCGTCGTCCGTCAAAACGTATAGGCTAAATGGAGACCGGACGCGGCCGACGATTCGCACCGGCGTTGACGGGCCGTCAGCTATCGCGATTCACTGAGCCGAGCCGGCTCGTTTTCCCGGCGGAGCGTCCGCGACCCGAGGTCACATCGCTGCGCCCCGCCGCCGTTCTCCACGGACAGCGACGTTACGACAGGATAAACCAGTCGTTCTGGTAGCGATCGCGCACGTTACCGAATTTGCCGCCCCATGGAACGTCCCCAAACGCGACCTTGACTGAGAACCCGATGGGGATTGACCAAGCCAAGGGGTGCCTCGTCTTGCTGGCTTTGGCATCCGCCGAGGACGCTCGCACGATGAAGGGGTTCATCGCCTAATCCAAACAAAGAGTCCGATCAGATGATTACACATTTGAGACGTTAAGCATGGAGCTGTTGTGAGGTTTACACTTGAAGTCGGTGACAATGAAAAGACGAGGATTGAGTTTTTTCGCAATTGGTTCACCGGCGCGATGCAGATCCATGTTAATAGTGAACGGGTAGCGCAGCAGAGCTGGCTAGCGCCCTCTATGCATTTCGGTTTTACCCGAAAACGACGCCATCAGTTTGTGGTCGGCAAGGACGAGAAGCACCAAGTTGTGATTGAGAAGGAGCGTCCATTGATCGCCGCCGGAGTCCGACCGCAAACATATCGCGTGTTCGTAGATGGCCAGTTGATTCACGAGCAGAGCGGTTATTAGTTCAAGGCCTTTCGATCGCAATGCGCAAAGGATTTTTATCGCCACGCCTGGCAGAGGGGTGCGTCGGCGCAGATACCTCTGTTGCCAAAAGTTGTAGTAGTGTAACTGAAGTGGGCAGACAGGTGGCTATCGCGCTTTATGCAGTGACCATGGCAACCATCATAGTCGGTGTGGATTTCGCGTTCTTCAGAAACCGATTTTGGGAACGGCTGACGGTGAATATTGGAATCGTCTTGGTGTTCGCAGCGTTCTACTGGAGATTCCTAAGGCGTCCGTGAACGGGGGCACCAGCCGCCTTGCCCGGCGTCGCACGGGGTGTCTCGTCTTGCAGCTCTGACTCCTTGTGTGATTATGTCGGGGCAGGTCACGCCGATTGAACTCCTTGGGACTGCCAGAGAAGAAATCCCTCCTAATGCGGCGCAAAACGGTCGCGGGTATCGGTTGATTCAAGCGGTAGGCGCCATACACAATCTGCGCGCTACCGCTGTAGCTCGGAAACTTTGCGACCATGGTCGCGCTGCGTGGCAGATGATATTGCGTGACACCGTGGTGGCGCTGGAACGTTACCGTTAGCGACGCTCCGTTGGTGTACACAAAGATAATCGACTCAATACCGTAGGTGGTGGCGCTGATCCACATCGTCATGGTTTTGATGCGGCTCTCCCGCTTTGGCGCGCCGGTTAAGACGTAGGCGGTGTGGTGGCCATGCGGTTGCGAGACCGGCTGCGCGATCGCGTAATCGCGCAACCAAGTTTGCGGCATCCCGATCGTCGAGAGCGTGTTGCCCAGTCCCCGCGCGTAGCTCGGCGGATTGTCGAGGTGAAGCGCCTGTTCGTCGGGGGCCTGATAATATTGCGTTCCGGTCATCTTGAATGGCACCGAGACGAACGCCACTTTGACGCTGCCGCTGATCGCGACGGGGACTTGATACGGCAAGCTCGTGCTTACCGTGACGTGATCGTCAATGTCGGTCTTTAGGGCTGGGCGTCTCCGGTAAGCACGATGTCGTCCGGCTGGGCCCCATGCTTGAAGAGGATGTCCTTCCTCGACGCGCCGCCCTTGGAGTACCGATACCGATCGGCCGAACTTACGAGAACCTTAGGCGGCTGGCCTGACGTGGATGCCGGTGACGCCGGGCGGGCCGCATCCGCCACCCAGATATGCTTGTTCGTCCGGGTGAACGCGAAGCTTATCGGATCGCCGGCGCCCGTGAGCGGCGTCGTTGCAACCGGCGTGCCGAGCGAGCCACTTACGGGTGGGTTGTATGTGAAGATCGTGACGTTCTGCTGGTCGTCCAATGCGATTTTGCCCGTCGACGAAATTGCGATGCCACCCGGGTACCCGACGGAGTTGCCGGTGGCCAGGATGGTGATAGCGTTCCCACTAACGCCGCCAACGACTTCTCCGGCGACGAAGGCGCCGGACGCGTTCGTGCCGTCGATGTAGAGGTTGCCTTTGTCGTCGAACGCGTCGAAAATGACTTTAGTGAAATTGGCGTTCGAAAGCGTCGCCAGCAGCGTGCCGCCCTTATTGAAGAAGCTGACGCTTCCGGGTCCGCCGCTCGTCGTGAGGATGTTCGTCACGCCAAGATTACCCTTGCTGTCGATCGTGACGCTGGCGGGAGACTCGCCGGGATCGTTAATGGTCGTCGGCGTACCCTTGAAGCCCGCGGCGTACACCTGGATGCGGCTATTACCCGTATCGGCGACGTAAAGGTTCCCCGATGTATCGAGGGCGAGACCTTGTGGCTGCGAGAAGCCGGTCAGTTGCGCCGTCTGCTTGCCCGCGCCGTTGAAAATATCGACCACGTCGTCCGAAGCATCGGAAACGATGATAGACGCGCCGCCTTTATCATTGATTTCATTGCTAACGAACGCAGCAGCCGGAAGCTTGGAGTGCAGTTCCGGAACGCCCGGGCGCAGGACGCTAGAGTTCTGCGCGCCGACGGACTGTGGCGAAGAGGCTGAGCTTGCCGCGGGAGCTCCGACGCCGCCGCCCGAGCAACCCGCCAGAAGTGCGAGAGCCACGGTTCCGCTCAGGACGTGCTCGAGCCGTGATGGAATAGGCATTAATGAAATTCTCCACTGATCAAAGTACTGTGAGTGAATAGCGTGCCGGCGCACACGGCCGCCCGCGTATTTATCCATTAGAATTATCCTACGTTTAACCTTCTTGCAGAAACGCCGGCTGCGTTCGTCGCACGAGTTCGCGTAACGTGGCGCGCCGACGCTCGTTCGGCAAAGCAAGGCGGGCAGAAAGGCGGCATTTGTCGCCGCGATCCACACGAGCTATTGCTTGGTTCGCGGTACTGGCGCAAACTGCTTTGTGAACCATGCTGTTTCTCGTAACATAGTGGCTAAGGAATAGCACGAACGCGAGGCGGGGAAAAAGCAACCATTGCCGTCCTTTTATCGATTTGTCGTCGCGATCAACGCTAAAGCGTCGCTCGAAATGCAGAATGATGCCGGCAAGCTCAAACAATCCTTGAAGTTACGGTTGGGCCGAGCCGATTCCGGCAGCTGATGATCTAGGAATAGCCTTGACAAATAATACGACCGGTCGTAGTATCGCTGCGCTTCATGGGTGAACGCGCGGGTTCGAAGGCTATGGAAGTTCCAGACAATCATGCTATCTACGTGTCCAATCCGCGTGCAGTTGCAACTGTTATCCAATCGGCCGCAAGCGCCGAGTTAGCGGTTCGCTAGTCGGTCTGGGCTCACTGCAGATCTAGTAAAAGAACTGCTGCAGCTGGTTGAAGCCCGGGCCGAACGCCCACCCCATGCGTTTGCTGGGATTGATCGCCGGCGCGGGCTCTCCGAGCGCAAACTTGAATCCGGTAATCGTCTCGACCAGATTCCCTTTCTCGTCGTAGACTACGATCGCGCTGCCCTGGCTGCCACTGCAATAGGATGGATCGGTCACTAGAAACAACCCATTCATCGAATCGTTGGCAATGCCGGCGCCGCTGTTCCCCTGGGACGTGTCGCCGGTGCAGGGAAGCTGCGCCGCCACGCCCGTTTGCTGCGCGAGGTTATAGAACTCGACTTGCGCGTTGAGCTCGGTCGTCGTGGCCGCAACGCCCGTGCCCGAATCGACGGCTAAGCCATTGACGAAGCCCGCGCCAAATTCCCCGTTGTTTAGGCCGGTGAACTGCGTCTGCTTTCCGGTCTCGAGATCGACGAGCACGTTGATCGGCGCCGCGCCCTGGACCTTCCCGCCGTCGGGAGAGGTTGCGATGACCGCTTCGTTTGTGGCCGCATCTTGCGCGACTTGCGGCAGATTCCCTACCCCAAATGAGCGCGGATTGAGATGGAACACCTTGCCGAACTCGTTCTTCGCGACGTTCGATTCAAACAGATCGGGAATATCGTTCTTCTTAAGCTCGATCGCGAAGATGGCCATCATGCCGGTGGTTTGATTTGGACCGGCCGCCTCGACCTCGATGTCTTTGACTGGCGGCGTCCATTTGCCGATAAAACTACCCTTGACCGGATCCATCAGATCGTAGAAGCGCTTGGCGAAGGGCGACCCCTTCGGCGTGACGTCGCGCGTGACCAGACCGACGTCGCCCGTGACGATCGCATCGAAATTATAGGACGTTCCGCTCGGCGGCGACTTCGGGAACGTTTTCAGAATAGCTCCGCTATTCTGGTCGAACGTCTCCACGTTGGTTGAGGTGGCGAGCGCGCCGTCGTTGCCGTTGCGGTCGATATCGAACCCGAAGATCTGCCCGTCGTCGCTGGAGAGGATCTTTCCGAGCCCTACCGCGTTGCGTGCCAACCGGGACGCCGTCTGCGACGTCGACCGCAACGGCGCCAGCGGCGGCGCCGAAACGCCGCCGCTACAACTCGCTACGATTAGCGCCGCCGCGGAGGTGTAAAGTAGTTTCGTCGTTCGAGCACCTTGGGATTGACTTTGCATCGAGACCTCCGTAGACGAGTGTGTGCCTCTTGATATGCCGCCGAGTCCTCTCGCGGATTAGCGCCAGGGAGTCGCGGTAACTTTGGGGCTTGGCGGTGTCGCTTGCGGCCCGGGCTTCGCGCCGTTTTTAACAACGAGCACGTCGCGCATGCCTTCGCCATAATGGAAGGCACAGCCGATCTCGTACGTGCCGGCCTTCACGAGCGTGACGGTGACCGATTTGCCGGGGCTAATCGGGCCACTCGCATAGCCGGCTTCGAGCTTGCCGTCGCCTTTTGCCGGTATCGAGAGGTTCGGGTTCGCCGGAAAAACGGCCGGCGCCCCGGAGATCACTTTAACCACGTCGAGCGTGTGCGTAATGCTCGAGGACAGGTTATGAATCGTGATCTTGGTTCCGGGAGGGAACGCGAGGGATTGCGTGCGTTGCGTTTGCGTGAATCCGCCGAGCGTCGCCTTCCATACCGACGACTTAATCGATCCGACGCCTTCTGCGGGGAGTTCTTCGCCGATGGTGTCTTTCGGAACGGTGGCGGTCATTGCCAAATCCGAGTCGACCGCGGGAAGGGAGTACGTGGTGCCATTCATTAGTGTGGTGTTGCCGGCGCCGACGCTGCCCGCTCCGCACGCAGCGAGCGCGATAGCGACAAACGTAACAGCGAGGGCGCTTCGTTTCTTAGACATGAATCCTCCGACAGTATGTGTGTTTTGCCGAAGTCTACCGATTCGACATGAATAAAGTGTAAAGCGAAAGCGTGTTGACGGATTCATGCCTCACACTTGTTTTATGGGACAACCTCATACTCGCAACATCAAGAAACACGCGACTCTCTAAAGTGCAAGCGGCAACGTTGCTCCAATCCAGACGATCGCGGGCCGTGCCACGGCGCTTTCCGTGCCGCTAGGCCTTGCGGTAACAGAATAACGGGGTCACGAGCGGGCGCGCCGTCGGTTGGAATCGAAGAGAGAGGCTAATGGGTGCAGCGCTAAGCAATTGCAACCGTCATCGTTAGTGAAGCTCGCGCCCGCGGCTGCCTTAATCTTGAGTCTCGCGGCATGCGGCGCCGGCTCTCCCTTATCGCCACTTAATAGCGCCCTGGGCGCCACGCGCATTACTACTTCGTACTCGATCGTGCACTCGTTCCAGGGCTCCCCCGACGGCTATGTGCCGACAAGCGCTCTGGTCTCTGACAATTCGGGACGCCTTTATGGAGTGACGGACTACGGCGGCGTCACGCCGCACGGATGCAACAGTGGCACCGGCTGCGGCACCTTCTTCGCGTTGGATCCGTCCTCACGACAAGAGACGGTTCTCTATTCGTTCGGACGAACGCGAGGCGACGGGCAACTGCCGAATTCGCTGCTCTTTTACGATGGATCCTTTTACGGCACGACGGAGGACGGAGGCACAAACGCCAGCCTCGGCACCGTCTTTAAGATCACGCCGGATCGAAAAGGCAGCAACTGGAACGAAATGATCCTCCACCGCTTTCGCGGGTCGCCGAACGATGGAGCCTCTCCGATGCAGTTGACGATCGATGCGTCGGGCATAATCTACGGTACTGCCGGGAATGGCGGGTCTGCGACCAAGTGCTTTCAGGGGTGCGGCGCCGTCTTCAAGCTTACGCCTCCGTGTGGCAAAGGCAAATGGCAGGAAGCGATCCTACATTCGTTCGCGGGAGTCCCCGACGGGATCGCACCCAGCGACCTGATTCTTGCTCCTGACGGCACGTTCTACGGCGAAACGGGTGCCGGCGGCCGTTCGACGGCGTGTGGTAGCGTCAAAGGATGCGGTACTATCTTCGCCTTAAAGCCAAGCGGCGGTTCGCGCTGGACCGAAACGATCGTTCATTCGTTCCAGGCTGACGGCGCGCCGAAAGATGATGGTGAGTTTCCCTTCGGTGACCTCGTATTGGCATCAAACGGCGCGCTCTACGGAGTGACGGTATACGGTGGCCCGCTACGGCGATGTTATACGCAAGGGTATCCTTGGTCGGGGTGCGGCACGTTTTTTCGCCTAAAGCCAACGCCCGGAAAACAAGGCGCGTGGACTGAATCGATCCTCTACCGCTTTAAGGGCGGCGCGAGCGACGGGGCCAGGCCCGACGCCATCGTTTCGGGACGTAGCGGCTATTACGGAACCACCGTAGAGGGGGGCGGCGGCTACTGCGAACGCGCCGCCGGCTGCGGCACGCTCTTTGCGCTGGTCCCGTCGCAGCACAACATGGTCTGGACCGAGACGATCGCGCACGCGTTTACGGGAGGTACGAACGACGGTTGGGATCCCAACGGCTCGGTTGTCGGCGATCGCAAAGGTCTTTACGGCGTAACGATGTACGGTGGATCGGGACCGTGCTCGTTCGGCTGCGGCACGATCTACGAGTACCAGGCGCAGTGAACGCGCTCCGGTTAAAGAATCTTCTTACCCAACGATCGACAGGATTCGCACTATTATTAGCCCTGACGGCCAGTTCCACTTGGGTGCAGGTATCGAGCGCATCGGCTTTCCCATCGCAAGTCGCGCTGTCGCCGCTTGCGCACGCGCCGATGAGATTGATTGGGCCGGCTCCCAACCAATGGGGAAAAAGTGACCTCGGGATTTACGAAAGCGACAACTGGGCTGGTTACGCCGTGGTTGGCAACGCGTTCACGGAATCCCGGGGCTCGTGGACGGTCCCCAGCGTGAGCTGTAGCGTGAACCCTAATGGAGCCGCCTCATTTTGGGTCGGAATCGATGGATGGGACAACGGAACGGTAGAGCAGACTGGGACGGAATCGCAATGTAATGGGGTCGAACTTGTGACTTATGCATGGTATGAGTTTGCGCCGAAAACGGGAGTAACGATCAAACATATGCGGGTGACGCCCGGTGAAGATATGGAAGCGGATGTGCATTACGATGGTTCGAAGTTCGTTGTGACCATCGTGGACTTAACGACCGGAAAGTACTTCAGGACCAGCGCGGCGGTGCCGCGAGCGGAACGGACGTCTGCCGAATGGATAGCCGAATCGAACGGTTATTCCGGACTCCCCGACTTCGACGCGGTGGGTTTTGGCAAGGACTTCACCCGAGCAAGCGACACTAACGCGGCGACCGACGCCACGACTTCGGGACCGATCGCGGCCTTTGGCAAGCGCGTGCAGGTGGCCATTTTGGGCCACAAGGACGCAGATGAAGCCGTGCCGTCGTTTCTATCTTTTGACGGGAGCAGTTTCAGCGTAACCTATTGGAACCCGTGAGTCCGTGACTCGACGCGTTCCCGACGACGGCGTTGTGCGCGTCCTACGCGAGAGACGGCGCGCCGGAGCGATGAGCGTCGTGACCGGATTGGACCCGCGCGAGATCGATGAGGTCGCGAAGACGCTCAAACGCCACTTGGGCACCGGCGGCACCGCAAAGAACGGCACCGTGGAAATTCAAGGCGACCATCGCGATCGAATCGTGACATGGTTCGCGGCGCGGGGGCGAAAGGCTAAACTCGCCGGTGGTTAGCGCTTACCTAGTGGTGTTCCACGTTGGATATAGCGCGTTCGAACATCGCGTGCAGCTCCTCGAAATCCGGAACGAAGTACGCAGGGCGTCGTTCACATCGTGTTCACTACCGCGGCATAAACTCGCCCGGGGGCGCCATGAAATCCGGGCCAATCGGATCCTTGACTTCCTCGTTAATAATCCGATCGATCTCGGCTTTTGCGTTCGCGTCGAGCGAAAAATCGAAGACTTCGGAGACCGGGTCTACCTGATCGGGCCGCCGCGCGCCCCACAGGGCCGCACCGACGCCGGGCTGATCGAGCAGCCAGCGCAAGGCGAGATGCAAAACGCGCTTGCCATAGCGCGCTCGCGCAAACTCGTCAAGACGCGTTACGGCCCGCAGATATTGAGCAAAGCGAGGTCGTTGAAACTTCGGATCATCCCGCCGGAGGTCGTCGCCCTTGAACGTCGAGTCCTCGCGCATCGTTCCGCTCAACAGGCCGCGGCACAGCGCGCCGTAGGTGAGCGTGGTGAGCGAGTGCGCCATGTCGTACGGTAGAATGTCGCGCTCGGCGGCCCGCTCGAACAAGTTATACGGGGGCTGAACCGTGCGGAGCTTTGAGAACGTGGCAAATTCGTTCATCTGCGCGGGCGAAAAGTTGCTGACGCCGATTGCACGAATTTTCCCAGCATCGTAGAGCATTTGCATGGCCTTCGCCGTTTCTTCCATCGGCGTGGCCGGATCGGGCCAATGCACCTGATAGATGTCAACATAATCGGTTTGCAGACGCGCAAGTGAATCGTCGATTTCCTTTCGGATGCGAGATGCGGAAGCGTTGCGCCGCGGCTCTCCGCGTTCGTCCCACTCGAGCCCGACTTTCGTTGCAACGACCACGCGCTCGCGCCGGCCTTGGATGGCGCGGCCGACGACCTCCTCGGAATGGCCTTGTCCGTAGGCTGGCGCCGTATCGATGAGGTTGATTCCAGAGTCGAGCGCGCGATGAATCGTTGCGATGGCGGCATCGTCGTCGGCGCCCCCCCACTTCCATCCGCCAATGGCCCACGTGCCGAGGCCGATCCGGGATGGACGAATATCCGTGTTTTGGATCCGTCCAAATTCCATTGTCACCTCTCAAGTCAGTTGGCCGAAAAACGACTATCATCCACTGCGGCCTTGCTTATTCCCAAATTAGAACGGGCCCGTGGCGGCGCCGCCGCGAAACCGCCCGCATGAGTGGTCAAGCCGTTTCGTCGAGCGCGGTCGTGCTCGCATTTGGTACCGGTCTTGCCGTCGGTGTTGTTTTTAGCCTGGTGAAGTTGCCGTCGCCAGCACCACCATTTCTCGGCCTCATCGGACTCGTGGGAATGTTTACGGGTCAACGGCTTTGGCCGTTTTTTGCATCCAGGTTCTTGCACCATTAGGCTTTCGCCGCGGGTAAGTGGCGGTCGGGAGGCCAGCCCTGGGCCTCCACCGTACTCGATGGTGAAGGGCGGCGGCCAGTCGATTGGGAGAAGGGACATGCGCAGCAAGTTACTGGACGAGAGCGATGGCCAGAAAATCTTCGCCGTGATCCTGCAATCTGGAGATGAAGTCAAAGATGCGTTGATCCACTTCGCGAAGGCGGAGCACGTCACGGCGGCGAGCTTCACGGCGATCGGTGCATTCGAACGCGCTACCGTAGGCTGGTTCGATATTCAGCTTAAGAAATATCGGCCCATCTCAGTCGACGAGCAGGTGGAGCTGCTTTCTTGCGTCGGCGATTTCTCCGTTACCCTGGAAGGGGAGCCGCAACTTCACGCACACGTTGTCGTCGGCCGTTCCGATGGAACGACGCGTGGTGGGCACTTGCTCGAAGCGCATGTTCGCCCAACATTCGAAGCGATCGTTTCTGAAGCTCCCGCCTATTTGCGTCGCGTCTTTGACCCATCGAGCGGACTGTCGCTTATCGACCCCTTGCGCTGATCGCTGGCGCTGGGCCCCGAAAGGATGTGATTGAGGTGGAACTTACTCAAAGTGTTGCCGTCCTTGGCGTCGGTACGATGGGGTCAGCCTTTGCGCGCAGGCTGCTCGGTGCGGGAATGCAGGTGAGCGTATGGGATCGTACCCCCGCGGTGGCCGCGCGGCTCGCGGAGGCTGGTGCCGTTGTCGGAGCGACGCCGGAAGAAGCGGTGCGTGCCGCCGGCGTGGTGATCACGATGGTCCCAACGATCGCGGCGATCGAGGACACGATGCCGCGAGCACTAGCAGCACTTCCTCAGAGCGCCATCTGGCTCCAGATGAGCACGATCGGTGCCGATGGTACCGAGCGCGCCATCGTGCTCGCAAAGGAGCGTCGGCCCGACGTCGTGTTCGTCGACGCGCCGGTCTCCGGCTCAAAGAGGCCCGCGGAAGAGGGGAAGCTGCTGATCCTTGCTTCGGGGCCTGCCGCGGCGCTCGACGCGCTGGCGCCCGTCTTCTCCGCGCTCGGCCAGAAGACGATCCGTTGGGAACGCGCCGGGGCCGGCTCGCGAATGAAGCTTGTTCTCAACACGTGGCTCGCCGTGCTTGGCGAAGGAATTGCCGAGACGGCCGTGCTCGCACAATCGCTCGGCGTTTCCCTTAACGATGTCTCGGCGTGCATAGGCTCTACCGCGCTCGATGCGCCATGGGCGCTTTCCAAGCTCGACAAGATCGAGAGCGGCGCGTTCGATCCTGACTTTTCACTCGCCCTGGCGTCGAAGGATCTTCACCTCGCCCTCGATGCCGCGAACCGCGCTCACCGACGCCTACCAATGGCGCAATCGATTGCGACGCAGTGGGAAAGTGCCCTCCAAGCGGGTTTGGGCGATCGCGACGTTATCGGGGCCTATCTGGCGCTTACAACCACATGAGTACGCGCTGCCTCCCAGGCGAGCAGCGCGCGCTTTCGGTTTCGGCCCCACTTGTAATTTCCGGCCACCCCGGAACCCTTGATTACGCGATGACAGGGGATTAGCAGGCCCACCGGATTTGCGGCCAAAGCGTTGCCGACTGCTCGCGAAGCTTTGGGTTCTCCGATAGCTTCGGCGAGTTGGGCATAGCTCACACGTTCGCCCGGCTCCAGTTCCAGAAGCGCATTCCAAACGCGTAACTGAAAGTTCGTACCGTGGATGTGCAATCGCAAGGATTTATCCCCCTTGCCGAAGGCCCGACGAGCGACGGTTTCCGCGACGCAGTCGTCGCGGGTAAATGACGCGCTTGGAAGTGGCGTTTCCTGGGGGTTTAGGGACCCGGGAGACTCGACGAAGTCAAGCATAGCGATTCCGCGCGCCGTCTGCACGACCCGAATCGTGCCAAACGGCGTTTGTGCAAAGCCGTAGGTGACGTTCATATCTCGGCCGCCGGACTTGTACTCCCCCGGAGACATGGCATCGATTGAGACAAAGTGGTCGTGAAGCCTTGCCGGGCTCGATAGCCCGACGTCCAATGCCGCGTCGAGTACGCTCGCATGGCGGTCCAGTGATGACTTTGCCGATTCTAACGTCAACGCGGCAAGAAACTGCTTTGGCGTAACGCCGGCATAGCGCTTGAATAGCCGCTGGAAATGAAATCGACTCAACCCGACGCGAGAGGCAACCCGATCCAGCGATGGCTGTTCAGAGCGATGATCGATGAGGTAGCTTATCGCAGCCGCGATGCGCGCGTAATCGTTCATTGCGGCCGCTGGACGCGTGCCGCAAAGCATCCACGTTTGGCATTGTGGACGTCGATGAAGGCAACCCTCGGGTCCTCGAACTTTCGAGTGATCCCGCCTCTGAGGTCGGTTCCGTCGATAACGTCGGCGTTCGTCATCATTGCCTGCTCATCGAAAGCGCGAACGCTCAAGAGCCGGCGGCGAAGCACGTCGGGCACTTCGTCAACCGCATCGTATGCCCACGTCGCGCCCTCTCGAACGTAGATAGCATGCGACGAGCGGTACGGAGATGCCGCGTCGAGGTGCAGATAGTTCACGAGGATGGCCGTTTCCCCAACATTAAGATCACGCATTTCAATGCGATCGGGGAATCCCGGCGTCTCGTCGGCAACAACCCGCCGAGCGCCCGTCTGGGCCAACTCTTCGTCGGTCTTGCCAAATAGATCTTTGACATTTTCCGGGTCCAGCCCGGTGATGCGAAAGCTACTCATGGAAACCATTCTAACGCAGCCAGGCCGCCCTCGCATTCCGAATCTTGCTCTGTGCCAAGGCATCGATATCTGTACATGCGACCAGCCTAATAGCGAACGCATGACGCACGAGCCGGCGAACCAAGACCTTCGTTTCCCAAAAGGTAGCGCGTGTAGTGCCCGCTAGGCGCTCTTGCACCAACGCGGGTCCCCTTTGCGGGCCTCGCGATCGTAGTAGACTTCGATGGTCGGGCCTTCTTGCGTTTATAACGCGAACCGGTGGCGCTTGAGATGCCCGTCAGGACGGCGCTCACGTGAAACACGCCTTCTTTCGATGAAAAGACCCGCGGAGTCGGTGTTGCGATCGGCGGGCGTGAGGCATCCGTCTGCGTTTGGGGTAAGCAGCACGCTGATGAAACGACGCATTAAGGCCTGCGCCATGCGAGCAAGCCAAGGCCGCGATTCACCGCGTGGGCGAAGTGAGGTTCTACCGCCGGTCGAATAGCGCCCGGCAAGCGGAAATAAGCGCTCTCGAGGTCGTTCTTAACCCGGTCCTCCGCGGGGTCTGGGCCAGCCGGATGAGTCAGACGACGTGATGTCTAATCCGCAGCCATCCACGATAAGTCAAATCGGGTCACGATGCTGCTCGCTACCAAATGGTCACACGCAATTGAGAATGCTATGACAATCACGAACAAAACAAATCCAAAGCCGGCTGGAAAAGGAGCGGAGCCCCGAGTACCGACCGATCTTCGCGAGGTCCTCGCCGCTGCTCCGATGGCGAAGGCGCAGTGGATGGACCTCACGCCCATCGCTCGTCGGGACTTCATTAGCTGGATAGATTCCGCGAAACAACCGGAGACACGCAAGCGCCGGATCGAGAGTCTTCCTTCGAGGCTTGCTGCCGGAAAGCGACGCCCGTGTTGCTTTTCAGTGGTACCATTCGATCTGCACAAAGCGCTCGCATCTACGCCGAAGGCGAAGACTCAGTGGAGCGACCTCGACTCGATGACGCGAAGGGACTTTATCGGTTGGGTAAACTCAGCCAAAGAAGCGAAGACGCGAAAACGACGAATCATCGAAACATGCGCGGCGCTTGCGGCCGGAAAGCACCGCACATTCTTCCAAACCATGCGCTGACCCTGATTTTCTTGCAAACGGGCGTCGCCGCGCCGGCGGAATTTACAGGAGGGCGCATGACGTCGGCGGTGTTTCCTCACGCTACTTCTGACCCTCGTTGTCTACTCCGGTAGTTATCGTGTTATCGCTTCAAAACAACTCGGTGCTGTCATGAAGACGATTGCCTCCGCCAACAAGATACGTCGTTTTTCAGGACGCGGCGATTAAGCTCTGCTTCGCCTCCTCGTCGGCCACGTAGCGCGACTTCATTTCGTCGCCCAGACGCGCCAACAGTGCCCGGGCAGTTGCGCTCGCGATCCGCGAGCCGGCAGCCCAATCAAACGCGGCTCCCAGTGCACCGCCCGGCGGCCGATATGAGCCCGTCAGTTCGATGCGTGCCGACTGGTACGTCTCATCGGCCCGGACGGTAAGCTCGCCATCGAATTCAGGGTAGGGCCCCGCCTCCGGCTTCCAACAGATATGCCAAGGCTCGTCAAAATGCATCGGGTTGACGCTCGGACCAAACGTCACGAGAACGCCCTTGACGAGCTCGAGTCCCGGCAACGAAATGGTCAGCGTTAGGTGACTTTGTTTTCCCGACCTTGCCAGATCGCGAACCTCATCGCCGAGATAACGCTGCGCGAGGTGATAGGGGCACTGGACGAAGCGGTGTTCGGATAGTTGTGACATGCCGCCATGGTAGCCCAACCGTGGGAAGAACTCTCGAAAAAGCGCTTCTAAAGTGCTTCACAATCAGTTCCGGCGCATCTTGTACCCGACGCCGTAGACGGTGAGAACGTATTCGGGGTTGCGGGGATCCTTTTCGAGCTTCTTACGCAAATTGTTAATGTGCCGATCGAGCGTGCGCTCATAGACCTCGCCGCCGTCACCAAGACGGTCGAGAAGATGAGCCCGCGAGAAAACCTCGCCGGGATTCTCGGCCAAAACCGTCAGTATTTTGAACTCCGTCGCCGTCAAGACCGTCACCTGTCCTTCGATGCTGACCTCGTGGAAGTCGTGATCGATTTCGAGCTCGCCGATGCGAGTTGTTCGAGTGACTTTGCGCGCGAGTGTCGCAGAGTGCTGTCCGACTCGGCGTAAGATCGAGCGGACGCGCGCAACCACCTCGCGAGGGGAGAACGGCTTGCTCACGTAGTCGTCCGCTCCGAGTTCCAGCCCGACAACGCGGTCGGCCTCGTCGGAACGTGCGGTCAACATCAACGTCGGAATACGATTGCCGAATGCGCAAGCCGCGCGCAGGACGTCCAGACCGCTCCCATCCGGGAGCGTCACATCGAGCACGAGTATGTCTGGAGGCTCGCGCCCCAAAAGAGCCAGGGCGTCGGCGGCCGTTCCGCAGGTCTCCACCGAAAGACCCTCGCGCACTAAATACGCGCGCAGAACATCGGCGATTTCCGGCTCGTCGTTGACCACCAGAACCCGCTTGCGGTCCACTCTAGGGATCCTTTGGTTTGCTCAGCTGCCTAACAAGATTGCAGGCTCGACGCAACGCGTCGGCGACCGACTCCAGGCGCGACGTCGTCGGCGCGACGAGGCCATCGATCATCCCCTCGACATTCGCCAAGGCGATGCCTAGGAGGTTACCGAGCTCGTGGCGCGCGTCGTCTGAATGCTCCACCGACTACTAATCCGTGGTGACGGCCCTCCGGACCTACAAAATGGGTTTCCGGCAAGCTAGCCGAATTTGGTTAGGAGTGGGCGACGACCCCCTTCTCTCGCTCAATGACATTGCCGGCAGCCGGCAGCCGGCTGCCGCTCTTAGAGCACGCGCCTGACGCCACCGTCATCGTCGATGCCGCTGGCCGGATGCAACTGATCAATGCACAGACGGAGCGCCTCTTCGGATACTACCGTGAAGAGTTGATTGGCAAGCCGGTCGAGATGCTGATCCCGGAACGCTATCACGGGCGGCACGTAGGCGAACGCGAGAGCTATTACGCGGATCCGAGGGTTCGTCCGATGGGCGTCGGATTGGAGCTATACGGTCTGCGCAAGGATGGCAGCGAGTTTCCCGTGGAGATCAGCTTGAGTCCGGTCGTCACGAGAGACGGGACGTTCGTCGCCAGTGCTATCCGGGACGTTACGGAACGAAAGACGTCCGAGCGGAAGCTTCAAGAGCTCAATACCGAGCTCGAGATGGCAGGGCGCGCAAAGGACGACTTCTTGGCGTCGATGAGCCACGAACTTCGAACACCGCTCAATGCCATCATCGGCTTTACGGGTACGTTGCTCATGCGATTGCCCGGTCCGCTTAACGACGAGCAGGAACGGCAGCTCGGCATCGTCCAGTGGAGCGCACGCCATTTGCTTTCGTTGATTAACGACATTCTCGATCTTGCAAAGATCGAGTCCGGAAAAATAGAGTTGCACTTTGAAGCCGTCCCCGTAAAGGAAGTCGTCAAAGACGTTGCAGCCTCGCTGGCAGCACTGGCATCCGAAAAGGGACTCGAGTTCACGAGCTCCGTATCGGAAGATGGAAAGTCGGCGGTTACCGATCGCCGTGCGCTGCGCCAAATTCTATTGAACTTGACCGACAACGCGATCAAATACACGGAGAAAGGCTCCGTTCGGGTTGACGTGCGAGGAACGACCTGGAACGATCGGCCGGCGATCGTGGTGAGAGTGATCGACACAGGGGTCGGGATCAAGCCCGAGGATCGGCAACGGCTCTTTGAAGCGTTCGAGCAGCTCGAACCGCTACGCACTCGACGCTTCGAGGGTACCGGCCTGGGGCTTTACCTCTGCCGCAACCTTGCAGCACTTTTGGGGGGAGCGTTGCGGTTGACGAGCGAGTACGGCAGCGGCAGCACGTTTACGCTTTTTCTGCCCAAACTGCACTAGACGCCCGTATGCGCATCCTCGTGGTGGATGATAATGCCGCGAACCTCGACCTCATGCTCTACCTGCTTCGGTCTTTCGGGCATGATCCGGAAGGGAAAGCTGACGCGATTGCAGCCCTCGAGAGTGCTGGGACTGGTAACTTTGAGTTGGTGCTCTCCGACGTGCTCATGCCACGTATGGACGGCTATGAGTTTGCGCGCCGCTTTAAAGCAAATGCCGCCCTCGCGTTGACTCCCCTTGTTGCCGTAACGGCTCTGGCGATGCCGGCCGATCGCAAACGAGCCCAGGAAGCCGGCTTTGACGGTTACGTCATCAAGCCGATCGACCCTGAAACCTTCGTTTCGCAGGTAGAAGCTTTTGTCGCCGGTTCTACTTGATGGCAAGAGTGCTGGTCGTTGATGATGCGCCAGAAACGCGGATCCTCGTACGGACGCTCCTCACGCATGTGGGCCACGAAGTATTCGAAGCCGCCGACGGCGCCGTCGCGCTTTCGAGCATAACGGAGCACCAGCCCGACTTAGTGCTCCTCGATTTCTCCATGCCGGCGATGAGCGGGCCCGAGTTCATTCGAGCGTTGCGAGCCGACGCGCGTGTGGCGCGGACCGTCGTGGCGCTCTACACGGCGACTGCCGTGAATCCGGCGCTCCGCGACTTCATGGAGATGTACGAAATCGAGCATGTCATCCCGAAGCCGTCCGAGCCGCTAGAGCTTCTTGCGGCAGTAGAACGCGCGCTAGCCAGTTGATCCCGCTTTAGCAGCGGTTCATGCCCGTCACCCTACCTTCGACCGTGCGAAGAAGTGAGGAACCTCGATTCCTACGAGGTTCATATTTGAGGATTAGAGTGCGTTCATGGCGCACCTACGGGAGAAAACGTCGGCTCGGGGCACGGTTCCTCAAACGGAAGCTCGCCTCGACTCGTACTTTGCTTCGCTGCGCGGCCCTGACGGCATCGCGCGGTTGCGGCTGCTCATCCCGGCCAACGGCACGTCGCGGGGACGCTTTCACGATCGGGAAGTCCGGATAGAGGCGTGGCGCGATCGCGACGATCAAAACCTCAATGATCTAATACGGATCAGGTGGACTCCCGAAGGCAGTGTCATCTACCCGAACTTTGCCGGCACGCTCGTCGTACGGGGGGAAGGCGATCCTGATCTCAGCTTCGTCGAGCTCGACGGCGACTACAAACATCCCCTTGGCGCTACCGGCGAACTCTTCGACGAAACAATAGGACATCGAATCGCCCAGTTGACCGCCCGCGAGCTTTTAAAAGATCTAAAGCGCGCAATCGACGGCGATGCGATTACTCGATCTATTCCTCGATATTAAGGAGAGTCACTTTTTATGATTACGCAACTTGCCACGAGAAAGCGCGTTCGTCCCCGACCGCGATGAAAACCTTCGCGATTTTCGACTGGCTCGATTTTCACTCTTTCAAAAAGGGTCTCATCATGTCTTTTACATGGCTCCGGACGCAGCAGCGGCTCGCGGCCGCTATCGTCGTCGCACTCGGCCTGCCGGCAGTCTCCGCGTGCGCCGGCTCCTCACCCGCGTCGACTCCATTACCGGCTGGAGTGTCCGTAGGTCACTCTACAGGCGTCAAACCCAGCAACGGATCGGGGTACACCTTCATAACGGTCGATGATCCAGCCGATCCGACCACCGAAGTCCTCGGTATCAACAACCTCAGTAAACTCTGTGGCTACTATGGGAATCCGAGCATCGGGTTCGTCGCTCGCCCGCCGTATGCGCCGACCAAGTTCATCAAGGAAATCTTTCCCGGCGCTGTAGATACGATCGTCACGTCTATCAACAACGAGGACACCATCGCGGGATGGTACCAGACTGCCAAAAATGGGATCTACGGGTTCACCGAGTGGCAGGGCATCTGGAATAGCTATCAGGACCCCCATGAACGCAACGGTGGTCCGGGCCAAGTAACGAAGCTACTCGGCCTTTCGGACGGCGGCTTAGCCGTCGGCTACTACGTAGAAAACGGGACCGATCACAGCGTTGAGTTATATCTAGCCACCGGAAAATTCCAAGGCATACAGCCGCCGGGCGCAACGAGTTCCGCAGCGGCGGGCATCAACGGCAAAGGTGACGTCGTCGGCTGGCTAACGCTTGCGAGCGGAACCACCGAAGGCTGGCTTCTTAAGGGCGGCCAGTTTACTCTGTTCACTTATCCTGCCGCTCTAGAAACGCTGCCGTCGTCCATCAACTGGTCCGACGATATCGCCGGCTCTTATGAGGATGCCTCAAGCAACACGCACGGCTTCGCGCTAGTCGATTTGTTGTCGAGTCCGGAGTGGACGGAGATCGACGATCCGACCGCTGCCGGCGGAGAGACGGTCGTTGCGGGCATAAACAACCACCACACATTGGCTGGTTACTATGAGATGCCGAGTGGAACCATCAACGGTTTCGTGGCGACGTTGGACAAGGGGGGAAGCTAAAGCCTTCCGTGGAGCATGGGGCGCTGCTAAAGGTGGTCGCCCCGAAGTCTGAATTGCGACGGAAGTCGGATTCATAGGTTCTTCCCAGATCGTTCGCGACGCGTTCCCCGATCCGGCGTACTCTGGGATACATGAAAAACTTTTTCTTGGCACTTGCTTCCGGTACCCTCGGCCTGTCACTGAGTCTCGCCTTTCCGATCTCTACGTCTGCTGCGCCGAGCCCTCAACTTATAACGATTACTGCGTCCTCCGACGCAATGTTCAGTCCGTCGGAAATCACGGTTCACGCCGGACAGCCGGTTGAACTGAAGTTCGTCGGCAAGAACGGCGTTCACGGGATAGCTTCGACCGCGCTCGGTATTCCGGCCACCACGATTATGCCTGGATCCACGCAGACCGTGACGTTCACGCCCGCAAAGGCCGGCACGTATACTCTACACTGCACGATTCCGTGTGGCGCAGATCACGGCCAAATGGCAATCGTCGTCAAAGTCGTCTAGCATCGGCCCGCGAAGAACCCTCTTCTATCGGCTAAACCAGAGGTGACGCCGCAAACTCCGCGTACCGCTCGCGCACGCGTACGGCCTCGACGTGGTCGTACGCGCGCGCCGCTTCAAGCGCAAGTTCCTCCAATAAGGCCACTTCGTCGGGATCGAGTTGCGCACCGTTCGCGTGCGCGCCGTATAGCGTAAAGGAGACGAGTTCGTGGCGCACCGTCACGGGCATCGCCAGAGTGTAGATCGCCGCATTTTCGGTATCGAGCTGCGCCCGCAGATCATCGAGCCAGACCATCTTTTCGTCGGCGAGCAGCATTCGCACGAGCATATGGTTCCCGTCGAATCCCGGCGGCGCTACCGTCGTTTGGCTCGCGGTCGCAATGCCTTCGAAACGGGTTCCTCCGGCCGAACGCCGGTACAGCGCGGCCGCCGCGAGATCGATCGCGTCGACCGGCACCTGCACAAGGCCGTCCGCTATCGCGGCTTCATCGGTTGCATACGGGAGCGCCGACGCCGCCCGCCGTAGGTACCTTTCGGCGAGCCGTCGTCGCCGAAAGAAGACGGACTCGACGAAACTCTCGACGCTGCGATTGATGCGATCCAGCAGTAACCCGATGCCGATCGCGGTCAGCAGCTCGAAACCGATTGCCAGACGTCCTATCGCGACCACGCGCGAAAATACCCAATCTAAAATCGAGACCATCGTTACGACGCCGAGAGACAAGACGCCGTACACGACGGCGCGGTTGAGCACGAAATTTACGTCGAGCACGCGCAGCCTGAAAACGGCATACGCAATACAGATCGGCATGAGGACGACGGCAAAGCCGACGACCTGCCCGACGACAAACGGTATGCCTGGGACAAAATAGATCGCATATGCGACGAAGGATGCGATCGTCCCGATTGCCAGAAAACCCCAGCGTTGCCGGTCGCTCGGCGTTGCCATCGCGACGTTCTTTGCGACGATCAATCCTGCGAGGAGAAAGGCGCCGAGCGGAATGATGGCGCTCGGAACGACGTCCCAACCCGGCACCAATCCCGTGGCGAAAAACGTTCGCCACTCGACGACATAGAGCACGTACGACAGGCCGAGAAAAACCCATACGAAGGGATCGATGCGCCGGCGCCACCCGAGCACGTCCCCGTTGGGAAAACGCAGCACGAATGGCAGCAGCGGAAGTACGCTCCACGGTCCGAAGACCGTGCTCAATACGAAACTCAGCGCCATAAATGTTGATGGCGGCAACAGGTGCGACCAATACATGAACGCAGGGCCCGTACCGAAGTATCCAACGGCAAACAGGTAGAATGCCCACGACATAATCGACGGCCGCAAAAAGACGAGCAAGAACGCCACGACGAGAAAAACCGTAGGCGGCAGATATGCGAGCACACCACCAATGCGCCCCAAGATGCTGAAGCTCCGATCGGGTACTGCAGTCAAGGTCACGGTGCGCGCGACGCCCCCGCGCTCGAACGTCAGCGTTTCACGCTCGCCCGGATACGCCGACCGGACGCGGGTCGGAAGTTCATAATTACCGTGCACGACCAGTCGATCGCCGGCGCGCACTCCCGCGCGACCCGCGGCGGAATCGGGATCAACGGCCGAAACAATTAACCGCTGCGGTGGAAGCGCGATCCCGAACGTGCCTTCGCCCCAATTCTCCGCGAAATCGACGTGCCCAATCGGCACGTAGTAGATCGCGACGACGAAGAGCGTTACCATAATCAGGAGCGCTCGCGCAAGCGTCTGACGCATTAGTGGACCAATACCCCTCCGCTTCCGTTTATTCCGGTGTGACCTTCTACGGTGGACCTTGGACTTTACCTACCCCAGGCGTCGCGGCGCGGAAGTCGTGCCCCCGCGAGCGTCAACGCGGTGCTCGATCGAGTCGAATCTTGGGGTCGTGGCGCACGTTGCGTCCATCCGAGCGAGGTTGTATACTTTGAGCATGCAGCACACGACTCACGACGACCACTCGCATAAACATGCCGACGGCTGCTCGCATGCGGCGGTCAACCACGAAGGGCATGTGGACTATCTCCACGATGGTCATCTTCACTTCGTGCACGAGGTTCACGTCAACGAGCACATCGTCAACGTATCGATTGCGAATCCCGAGGACTGCACCGAATCGCACGCCTGCGGAGGGCACGAAGCCGGTCACAAGCATAATGCCGGTTGCGGCCACGAAGCGGTCCCGCATGGGTCTCATACCGACTATCTCGTCATGGCGCACCTGCATCACACGCACGACTCCCATTGCGACGATCACGGAGCGCTTTCGCCCGCGTAACGAACCCCCAGTCGCAGGCCCCCGCAACTGCCGGCAAAGCGACCGCACAGGCCTTTGGTAGAGCCGGCTACCGTATCGCCATTTCAGGTCGCCGGGACGACGCGGGTCAAGCGCTTGCCGGCGAGTTGCGCGCGCTCGGCGCCGATGCGGAGTTCATCCGCGTCAACGTTCGCAGCGACGACGATTTGCGCGATCTCGTAGATCCAACGGTCGCGCGCTTCGGTCGCCTCGACGTCGCGGTGAACAGCGCGGGAACCGAGGGTCAACCCGGGCCGGTCACCGACCAAACTGCGGAAAGCTACGCAGCAACATTCGATACGAACGTCCTGGGACGCTGCTGAGCATGAAGCACGAGTTGCGTGTAATGGAACCGCAAGCATCGGGCAGCATCATCAACATCTCGTCAACGACCGGACATCGCGGGTCGCCGAGCGCCTCGGTGTACACCGCCAGCAAACATGCCGTCGAAGGCTTGACCAAAGCCGCTGCGCTTGAAGCTGCGGCGTTCGGCGTACGCGTCAACGCGGTGGCGCCAGGCCCGGTCAACACCGACCTGCTCGCCCGTTTCGCCGGCTCCGGCGATAGGAGAGCCGCGGCTCGCGTTCCCTTCAAACGCGCCGGAAAGCCTGAGGAGATTGCCGTCGCGATCGCGTTCCTCGCCTCGGACAAGGCCGCATTCATCACCGGACAGATTATCGACGTGAACGGAGGAATTACCAAGTCATGAAAACCGTTAAACTTCCGAACTCGGAGCATCCCATTACGATCGAGCGCAACAGTTCGCGCGTTCGAGTCACCGTCGCCGGACGCGTTGTCGCCGACACGACGCGCGCTTTGACGCTGCGCGAGAGCGACTATCCGCCCGTCCTGTACGTCCCGCGCGATGATGTGGATATGTCGCTACTGGAGCGAAGCGAGAACCAAAGCTACTGCCCGTACAAGGGCGACGCCGCTTATTATAGCATCGCGATCGCTGGTGGTCGAGGCAAGAACGCCGTGTGGACGTACGAAGCGCCGTACGACGCCGTCGCCGATATCAAGGAGCACTTGGCCTTCTATCCGGACCGCGTGGACTCGATCGAGGAAACGGTAGTGACGACAACTTTGCCGACGTTTTGACGCGACGCAATACGGCGATAACCGTCGGCCGCGTTCTCGAGCGGCAGCACACAGTCGATCACCGGCGCGATCTTGCCTTGCTCGTACAGTGCCAGCAACGCTCGCATCTCGCTGAGCAAAAGATCGGCGCGTCCTAAAAGGTGTCCCATGTTGACGCCGATGACGCCGCGGTTCTCACCCATCAGTCGAAGGGGCGAAAAGCGCGGCATGCGCGCCACCTGAGCGACGACGTGCAGCGGATTGAAACGGGCCCTCTGCAGGTTTGCAAAGCCGTAGACGACGATCCGGCCGCCGGGTCGCAGCAACCGGTAACCTTTGAGCGTATCGCGACCGCCCAGCGGATCCAACACGACATCGACGCCTCGTCCTTCGGTCAGGCGCCGTACTTCGGGCTCGTAATCGACGGCGTGGTAATCGAGAGCATGCGTGCACCCGTTGTCGCGCAACACTTGATGCTTGCCGACGGAAGCGGTGCCGAAGGTCACCACGTCGGCAACGGTCCGGCATAGCTGAAGCACGGCCGTTCCGACGCCGCCCGCTGCCATGTGCACGAGCACCGATTCTTTGGCACGGAGATTCGCGGCAAAGAACAGCATGTGGTAGGCGGTAAGGTAGGTCACCGGTAGCGCCGCGGCTTCCTCGAAACTCATCGCCGGCGGAATGGCGAGCGCGAACTGGGAGGGTATGCAACAAAATTGCGCGTGGGAGCCGAAGCGTGTTAACGCGACGACGCGCTCTCCGATTCTCGAAGCGTCGACCCCTTCGCCGACCGCGTCGATCTCCCCGGCGATTTCGTAGCCGAGAATCGCGGGAAGTTTGGGAGCGTCAGGGTAAAGCCCTTGACTCGCCATTAGCTCGGCGAAATTGAGCCCAAACACCCGGACCGCAACGCGCACCTCGCCAGGTTTAGGCAGAGGTACGGGCGCCTCGCGAATCTCCCAGGTTCCGCGCTTCACCAGCCAGAGAGCCTTCATGCCGCTTTATTCGAGACGCTCGCAACGCGAATCCAAGCATGCGGCCGTGTGTTGCCTCGAGATTAAAGGGTTTCTAAGAAGCGCCAGTGTCGGCTCCCCACGAGCCTTGCCAGGGCGGAGCACCGCCCATTCCGGTCGCGTCAAGCACAGGCGCTACCTGGGCGAGCGCTGCAAGCGCGCAAATGGTGAGAAGCACGGGACGCCATGCAACCCGTCGATTACCGTTTTGGGTGCCGTCAGTCAATCCACAAATGCCTTCGCCGTGACTATGGCCGCCGCCATTGCAAACTTGTGATCTTTGTTCCATGGAGGCCCGACGGCCCTTCGGATGTGGAGAAAGTGCGCGTCGAAGTCGTCAACGTGCAACGCGTGGCTTGCCGCGTCCAATACTTTCTTGGGGTCGTACCAGTGAACGGGCCAACCCCGCGTGGCGGCGGCGGTGGCCAGGGCCTTGCGGTACATCACCCAGTCAGCGACGTTCCGTGCTCGGTAATCCTTGATTCGTTCGGCAATTGTAGGCGGAAGCTGTGGGCAGTTACGAAGGGCGACACCGAGGATATCAGGCACCGCCATCGCAACGGCGTCGAGCGCGAGTACTGCGTGCCCCTCCGCCGAACTGCGCACGCGCTCTACCAAAGCGACGGCCTCGTCCATCGGGAGCCCTTGCCCTTCGTGGTGATGGGGGAGCGCCGGCAGGTACTCGTTGACAAGTTCTACGCGACGGCGGTCGAGGAGCGTCCCATCGCGCGCCACCGTCACTAGCACCGCCCAGCCACCGTGATCCGAAACGCCGATGATGCCGCCGTTCTTCGACATGATGTTTTCCTCCGATCTTAACTCGAGCTTTCAGAGCTGGGCATTAGTGGATTGGCAGCTGGAGGGCGCTTCAGCGTCTCGGCTCCGAAACGCCTGCGTCGGGTCGCGGGACGTCGGCAAGGGTGGACGTCGTAGCGTTGCTGGTTTTCGCAACCGCGGTGGAAAGGCACGGGGCCGGAGCATGCAGGGGGAGCCGTACAGATGAAAATAACGGGCCAGTACCGTGATTGCGCCGCCGGCGGGGCCGGCCAAGGCGGTACTGATGTCGGAGATCGTAAGGAGGCCGGTGCCGGTAGATGACGATGCAGCGACTTCCGAGCTATCACATTCCGGCGAGCCGGCTAGGCATGGGCTCGAGTCTGGGAAATTCGTCGCTTTGGGTCAATACGAAGAACACCGGCGACATCGAACGGATCTTCAGCGTCGCGGCAGGCAAGACGCTGGTCGACTCTTTCTCGGTGCGTTATGGCTTGGTCGGGCGTCCGCTGTGGGACTTCCGGCTTGGACACAAGCACGACCCCGGCGAGAAATGCTACACACCGCTCGACGCGACGGAGGACGTCGTCACGTTCGACATCCATCCGGCCTATCAACGGCGCCGCTTCACCTTAGCCGCCGCGCTCGACGTGCGCGAAACGATCTTTCTCCCGCTCCTTGCACGTGACGAAGCACAGAACGATCCGCCGGTTCTCTACTATCTCATCGACATCGCGAACACCAGCGGCCGCGATCACAACGTCCGCATAGTCGGCTCCGCTCGCTTGCGCGGCGAGACTACAAACGACGTGATGGCGGAATACGACGGGTCCCTTCAAGGAATCGTCGCAACAAATAAGGTCGCGCTAAGACCTACACGCATCCTCGCTTGCACGGAGGAGCCCGTCGCCTACGGAACAAGTTTCGACTTCAGCCACGTGTACGATGCCACGCAGATGCGCACGCTTTCGAACTCGTGCGAGGCAAGTGGCGATATCCTCGGCGCTCTACAAGTCGAGCTCGATCTTCAGGCCGGAGAGCGAAAACTGTTTGCATTCAGGATCGGAGTTATTGAAGGCAATGCGGACGAGGCGCGAGCGGCGTTTAAAGACACGACGTCCGGCGTCGATGCCCTCGACCTAACGATCGCACATCTTGAAGACGTGATCCACCGCAGCGAGGTCATAACACCCGATCCGATCATTAACGACGGCGCGCTGTGGAGCAAGGTCAACATGCGCCGCGTCATGGCGAAGTATCCGACCGGCTGGCTTTTTACCAACGATCCGGGCGTCTCGTCGAACGTCGTTTGCCGCGACTGCACTTGGTTCATCGTCGGTAACGACTATTTCATGCCGCAGTTCTCACGATCGCTCTTAGACAAATGGGCGACGCTGCAGTATCCGAACGGAAAGCTTCCCGAATTCGTCAATGCGCTGACCGACCAGCCCGAAGACGATGGGCTGAACATCAACGACGATACGCCGTTGTACGTGATGGCAGCCAACCATTATTACCGTGCCACGGGAGACCTCGACTGGCTACGCCAGATCTATCCATCGCTTGCCAAGGCGGGCCGGCATATCGTTTCGCAGATGGACCTGCGCGATTTGGTCTATTGCAGTGCGAGCGATCCCCGCGGCAACGTCTGGGCAATTGCCAGCTGGCGCAACATTATTCCGAACTACAGCATCAACGGGGCGGTTACCGAGATCAACGCGGAATGCGTCGCAGCACTCCGCTACCTCGCGTATCTTGCGGAACGTATTCCCGGGAGCGATGCGGACGCGCGATATTTCATGGATTATTCCAATCGCATTCGCGACGCCATGGCGAAGCACCTCATCAATCCAGACAACCGCATGTTCTATCTCAACATCGGCGTGGAGGGTGAGGTCCACACCGATGTGACCGGAGACGAGGTGTTTCCGGTTATGTTCAACGCATGCGACGAGCAAACGGCTTTCCGCATCATCAGTCGTCTAAACTCCCCGGATTTTTGGACTTCGGCGGGCCTAAGGACCGCTTCGAATTTAGATCCGCGCTACGATCCGGCTGCGTTTTCGGGACTCATCGGCGGAGTGTGGCCAGGTCTGACGTGGTGGTACGCATTTGCGGCCGCACCATTCCATCCGGACTTCATGGTCAAGGCGCTGCGCTCGTCGTTCGAACATTACGCCAAAAATCCGCGTCGCTACAATACGGTCCCGGGACAGTTCAGCGAATGGTTTGACGGTGAATCGCTCGTCAATCGAGGTATGCGCCTCTCGCCGTGGGAACCGCCTCGCTTCTTATGGGCGGCGATTGAAGGCGTTTGTGGACTAACGCTTACGGGCGATTTGCCGCGGATTCAACCGCTCATACCGGCAGCCTGGAGATGGTTGGCATTGCGCCGCGTACCGTACCACGGTGAGGAGATAAGCTACTTTGCCGTCCGGACGCGCAACGCGTTCCATCTCTACACGACGTGCGAGATCGATACGAACCATCGGCACTCGGTATATAAAACCGATGCATCGGACAGCATCCCGATCTTTTCGCGAAGCGCTCGCGTCATCGCCTTTGCGCGCGAGCACGAAACCATATTACTCGTGGGCAACGTTACCACGACGTCCATCAACGTTCCGGTCGACCTTTCGTCGGTCCTGATGGCGGACACGAAGTATCGCCTGAGCATCTATAATTCCGAAAGCGACGCTTGGGAGACGGAAACCGTTATCGCGCGCGAGGAGGTCGTGAGCGTTACCGCGACCATCGAAAGCCAAGGCTACCGCCTCATGCACTTCACCAGTACGGACGAGCAGGCTCGGGTGGCGGCGGCCACATCGAATTGAGGCGTGGCTTCCAGTGCTATGATATGCGGACCATCGGCGCGCGATCGTCGGGATGATGCCGGCGGCCGAGCTCGTGCTTCGACTTCAAAACGCGGCGCGTTAGCAAGAATATCGTTGCCTCCGCGCGTTAACCAGCAACCCGCAGGGCTACGCTAGCTTTTTTCTCGACACCGTCAACGAGGATGTCAACGATGTTCGTGACGATCCGTTCCGATGGCGATTTCGGCGCCTGATGCCGCCAGTTCATCGCGGCGCCGACGAGCGCAGAGGCGATTAGCATTGCCGTGCAATGTCCGAAGGTGCTCGAGAGAAAATCGGTCAGTTCCCCATCGATGGCGCGCTGGAACTGTGGCTCAAAATCGCGGTCGACTCGGCATTTCCGGTGCGAGCCCACGAAGGCGAAGACATTCTTGCCGACCGCCAGCAGCACCGCACGCGTGTTGGAGGCGCTTAGCGGATCGCCTTGCGAGAGCGTGGCGGCGACGTCTTCGCGAACCAGAGCGTCGAGCAACGCAAACTTGTCGGTAAAATGCGCGTAGAAGGTTGCCCGGTTTACCGTCGCCCGCTCGGCGATGTCTTGCACGCTAATTGATTCGAAACTCTTTTCCGCGAGCAGAGACGCCAGCGAGTCGCGGATCAGTTTGCGCGTTCGCAGCACGCGCGGATCCACGCGCGGCGGGCGATCGGCAACGTCGTTAACCATCAGTTTCTCCTTCTCGTTGGAAAAGCGACACTTTCGCTAATTTGTCGGTTGACCAAGACGCACAACAGTCGTATGATACGCGACACCAAACGATTATACAACAAATGTCGTTAAAACGGCAAGAGCCGCAAAGGAGCAACTATGACCGCCCAAGTGCAAGAGAAAACCATCTATACGCTCGACCGCACCCACACAACCGTCGAATTCGTGGTTCGGCACCTGATGATCACAAAAGTGCGCGGCCGTTTCACCGCGTTTGACGGCCAAATCGAGCTAGCGTCCGGCAGCGATCTCCCGATAACGATTACCGCCGTCATCGACGCCGGGTCCATCGACACCCGCGAAGAGCAGCGCGATGGCCACCTGCGATCCGCCGACTTCTTCGAGGTCGAGAAGTATCCGCAACTAACGTTCGAAAGCGAACGAATCGAAGGGACGCCGGAGCGGTTTACGATGGACGGAAAGCTGTCGATCCACGGCGTCACGCGCGACGTGAGGCTGAGCGGAAGCTTCGAAGGACGCGCCACCGATCCATGGGGCGGTGTCCGTGTCGGCTACGCCGCGCACGGCACGATTAACCGCAAGGACTTTGGCCTGACTTGGAACACCGCGCTCGAGACCGGGGGCGTTGTCGTCGGCGACGAGGTTCGCATCGAGTTGAACGTCGAGGCCGTGCTCGCACAAAAGGTCGCGGCCTAGTAAGAGAACTCCTGGAGCTGGTCGGCCTGCGGCCCATTCACCCAGCCGGTCCGTGACGTGGGGTTGATGGAGATGCGCACCGGAATGACCCTACTGGCGTCGGAGAAACTGAAGCCATTGATGGACTCTTCGAGTGTTCCGCTCTCATTATAGATCTGGATGCTGCTGCCCGAGCTCGACGTGCTCGAAACGGGTTGGGCGATGAGAAAGAGTCCGTTGGCGGCGTCGTTCGCGACGGAGTCTCCCGCCTGGAGTTGGCCGGCGTTGTTGGGTAACTGCACGCGAATGCCCGTCTGCTTCGCCACGTTGTAGAACTCCACACCGGCATCGAGCTCGGTGGTGGTGCACGCGATGCCGGTGCTGGAGTCATAGCCGATGCCGTTGGCATATCCGCACCCGACCGAACCGGGACAGTTGACGCCGGGGAAATGCGTCATCTTGCCGGACTTGAGAGCGATCGACCAAATGACCGGCGGGGGTCCGCCGGCAGCACCGAAGCTCGGTGACGTCGCCATCACCGCGAGATTGTTGACGGTATCCTCCGCGAGTTGCGGCTGTGTGCCCAGTGTGAAATCGGTCGCGCTCAAGCCGATAACCTTGCCGAACGTATTCTTGCCGACGTCGGAGACGATGAGCTCCGACGGATCGGACCCTTCACGCTGGTACCCGAAGACGACGCTTGTGGACGTACTTTGGTTGGGCGCCCATTCGAGCACGTTAAAAAGCTTAACCGGAGGAATCCACCTGCCGTTGAGTCGGTTCTTCATCACCGGATTCAAGAGGTGGTACATGTCTTTTGTGGGCGTCTGGCCGGGTATCCCAGCCTTTTGAAAATCCACGAGCCCGACGTCGCCGGCGAAGATGCCGTCGGCGACGTAGTCGTCGCCCTTTCCGACTTTCTTTCCCGTAATCGCGCCGAGGGTTTTCGTTATTTTTCCGGTCGTTTCGTTGAACGTCTGTACGGAGATTTGGCTGCTTGCCGAAGCAAGGACGCCGTCGTTGCCGTTCGAATCGATGTCGAAGCCGAAGATCTGACCTCCGTCGGAGGTCGTCAGCACCGGGCCGAGCGAGCCGCCGTCACGGACGGCCGTGAAATGCGTGGCCGGCGTAACGCTTCCGGCCGGGGTCGTCGTTCCGGCGCACGCGCAGAGCGCAAGCAATGCGAGACAGGAGCCTAGTAATATCAATGAGCGATTCATTCGGGCATTCTGCCTGTCATTTATGAAAAAACCATAAATGCGGCCTTCCTCCTTGTTCGACGTGTCGATGTCCTAATACGTCAGCCTAGCCGAGGCGACGTTCGTGCCGGCGCGCTGTAAGAGCACCGATCTAATGCGCTCGACGGGATGCACCAGAAGCGACGCCGTCTCGCCGGTAGGCGTCAAGAGCCCGAGATCAATGGTACCCGTCGCCGTTTCTGCAATCGCGTGCAACGAGCCGCCGGGCCTGTCGGCGATGATGTATATCCACGAACCGTCTCGCGCGTAGAGAACCTTTGCTGCGACGGGATTTGCCGATTCCGGCGCCATGGAGACGTGGTTGAAATGGCTGTGGACCATCGTGACCAGTGCGACGTCCTCGGTCTTCAGTCGTTGCTGGAGAACGAGCGTTTGCCACCCGAGCCCGAGGACGACGAGCGCGATTGCCGCCGCGAGTGCGAAGCGAAAGATACTCGGGCGCGCTTTAGCCACGCCAAGTTGCGGCCGCGCCGACTCACGCAGCCGACGCTCCAACGCCGGAGATGGCGTGGATTGCGGCAACGCCGCCGCGAGTGCCGCCGCGACGCCCTGTGCCTGCGCGACGCGCTCTGCGCACGCGAAGCAGCGTGCGATATGGCGTTCGACGTCGCGCACTGCATCGTCGTCCAGCAGGCCCAGCGGATAGAGTTCCGCGTTTTCGCCGAGATGCTCCGTCACGAGCGGCCCCCTTCGGTGCTGGCGAGTTCCGCCTGCAGCTTACGCATCGCCATCGAGATCCGGCTCTTGATGGTACCGAGTGGAACGTCCAGCTCGCGTGCGATCTCGACATGCGTCTTGTTTCCATAGTACGCGAGCGTGAGCGCCGTCCGCTGTTCGTCGGGAAGCCGTCCGAGGGCGGCCTGTAACCGTTGCGTCTCGACGGGGTCAACCACCGGCGGATCGATCGATGACACGGGAGCAAGACGGACCGCTTTCAATTCCCGTGCATCGCGGCGGCCCTCACGCCGAATCATCCCGAGTGATTCGTTGCGCACGCAGGTGACCAAATATGCCTTCAACATCTCTCGGTTGCCGGCAAAACGGTTGGGCGAACGCCATACGCGCACGAGCGCATCGTGCACGCAGTCTTCAGCCTGCCCGCTGTCGGCGATGGCATGGCGAGCAACGCTGAAGAATAGACGCGACCACGACGCGTACACTTGCTCGAGGCCCGACGGCCTGCGTGCGGCAAAGTCGTCGACGAGCTCGTCCATCTGCCTTTGACATACGGCCTCGCCTCTTTCACACCCTTGGTATGCCGCCGAGGCCGGTTTCGGATGGCCCGACCCATCCGCGCATCCCCGTGGCGGCATATGCATCCACATGAATAGATTGTTTATGGGCCTGCAAGTCGCACTGCTGGCCGTCACCCTCACCGCCGACGCAAGCGCCGCCGTTCCACCGCTGCTCCCTGCGGTCGCGACGGTCCACATCAAGGATTTCAAGTACCATCCGCCGGCACTGACCGTCCACGTGGGCGACCGTGTCACATTCATCGACGAGGACGACGAAGCGCATACGGTCACGGCGACCGACAAATCGTTTGATTCCGAAGGTCTCGACACCACCGGCACGTGGCAGCACGTCTTTAGCAAGCCCGGCACCCACCACTATTTTTGCGAGCTGCATCCATATATGAAGGGGACGATCGTCGTCCTACCGGCTGCGCCTACAAAGTAAAAGGAGCTCAAAAATGAAACGCGACGACTTCCTCAAACACGTTGCCTGGACTGGGACCGGCATCGCATGGTCCTTGTCGAGCAGCGGGCTCTTCAACGCGCAGAGAGCGCTAGCCGCGGGTAGCGGAATTTCATTCGTGCAGATCAGCGATAGTCATATCGGCTTCGCGCACCCCGAGAACCCGGACGTCGCCAGGACCTTTCAACAGACCATCGACGCGATCAACGCGATGCCCGTGCAACCGACGTTCGTCGTCCATACGGGCGACGTCACCCATCTTTCTAAGCCCGCACAGTTCGACACCGCCAAACAAATACTCGGGACCCTCAAGGCTCCGCTTGTCGTTCTCCCGGGCGAGCACGACGTCATCGGGACGCCGGGCGCGTTCTTTGCGGCCTTTGGGAAAAGCGATGCCCCGAAGGGCTGGTCTTCCTGGGATCAAGGCGGCGTGCACTTTCTCTCGCTCGTTAACGTCTTCAACTTCGAGATTGACGGAAAGCTGGGGACCGAGCAACTCGATTTCGTCGAGAAGGATCTCGCGGCGCAGAAAAGCTCGACGCCGATCGTCGTCTTCGCGCACGTTCCGCTCTACGCGCTCTTTCCCCCGTGGGGTTGGACGACGGAGGACGGGTCGCGCGTCTTGGCGGCGCTACGCCGCTTCAACGCGGTGACGGTGCTCAACGGACACATCCATCAAATCGTCCAGCACACCGACGGCAACATGCGATTCGCGACCGCCGCGTCCACCGCATATCCGCAGCCCGCACCGGGCACCGCGGACAAACCGGGGCCGTTGAAGGTCCCAAGCAGCAAGTTACTGAGCGTTCTCGGGTACCGCAACGTGGAAATCGCGCGCAATGCGGCAACTATTACCGACCATTCACTACAAACGTAGCGTTTAACACACACCAACATCACTCTAAAGAAGACTCAGATGAAACCACCTCACGACATTGGAGCCGTTTGCATAGCCATGACACTTGCAGCGTGCTCCGGCGCGCAGAGCGGTTCGATAGCAATCCGGTTCCGGCGGTCGGCGCACCGCAGATCCAACATCTCGCCGGCGCCGACAGGGCGGCTACCGCCCTCATTCTCGTCGCAAACGAAAACACGGGTTTGGGCGGCTCGCGGGAATACGTCGAAAGCGCTAACGGAAACGTTGCGCCGAGCACCGTCATCAGTCACATTAACGGACCCTACGCCATCGCCTTCAGTTCAACAGAAGGCATCGGCATTGCAAACGGCAACATCGCGTCGGGCGGCCAGGCCGCGCTCCAAACGTTCGGACTTGCCGGCGATGTGTTGACCGGGATCTCGTGCTTCCCCAAAACCCAGTCAGACGGACGCCGTGACGTTCGATAGCAAGGGGCACCTCTTCGTTTCCGCGTTCTTACCAGACGGCGGCCGCGCCGTCGAGGTATTCGCGCCTGGAGCAAACGGCTACGTTAAACCAAAGCGTACGATCTCCGACGCGGGCGGTCTGGCCATCGACAGCAACAACCTTCTCTACGTGGCGAATTCGAAGACGGCAACGATCGATATCTTTCCGGCGGGATCCTCCACCATGCAGGCGCAGATCGGCGGAAGCAACACCGGGCTGGGAGCTCCCGGCACGTCCGCCCTGCCTCTCAACACGGTCGCCGTTGACGCTTCGCGCAACGTCTACGTCTTCGATACTAAGACGGCGACGATCAGCGAGTTTGCTGCTGGAGCGACCGTCAACGTCGCGCCGATCCGCACCATTTCCGGTTAGAACAGCGGGCTCGACAGAGGGAACGGTTTCAGCTTTGGACTAGCGGTCAGCAAGGCGAACGGTGAGATATTCGTCTCTAACCCGGGCTCGAACGCGATCCTTGGATTTGCAGCGACTGCAAGCGGCAACGTTGCGCCGATCCAAACGATCGCCGGCAGTGCCACGGGACTTGGCGACCTACTGGGCCTCGCGCTCACGGAGTAAGGTTTAAGGCGACGGAAGGGTGTTAGGGGCGTTCGTGCGGCGGACGCCCTCCTTGTCCCGATCCGGAATCCCCATGCTCGGAACCGCCCCCGTGAGGGCCGCCGCCTTGCGGCGAACCGTGGAAGCCGCCTTGCGGCGAACCGTGGAACCCGCCCTGCGGCGAACCGTGGAACCCGCCCTGCGGCGAACCGTGGAACCCGCCCTGCGGCGAACCGTGGAACCCGCCCTGCGGCGAACCGTGGAACCCGCCCTGCGGCGAACCGTGGAAGCTACCTTGCGAGCCGTGATATGCCGGCACGCTCGTGGTACCGTGACGAGCGGATTGCTCGTGCGACGACGCCGAACTTATGCTGCCGCGATTGGCGACTTGCGCATGAGTTACCGGAGCATTTGCCACGCGCACGCGGCTCATCGCCTGCCCGCGCGCCACGTTTTGGTCGTGCGCCGTGAGCGCTTTGAAGCCTGGCTGACCGCGTATCGTACCGCTCGGCTTCTGCACCGCAGTGACTGGCGGCTTGCCACGATTAAACGCCACGAAATTGTTGCGATTCGTGCCAGCCACGGCGGCGTGCCTCGTTTGCACTTGCGTCGCACCAAAACGTCTTTCACGAGCTGCAACGATCTGGCCGTGGGTCGGCCTTGCGGATATTCCGCCGTGACCGCCGTTGTAGCTTACGCGACCGTGTGTGACGAAGTGATTGTTTATCACGGTCCGGTTAGAGTACACGTTGTGGATGACGGTACGATTCACGTTCGTGACGGCCGTATTGTAATTGAACGCCCCGCCGGCCCAAAAGCCGCCGACGAAGCCGATGCCGAAATAGCCGAAACCATAATTGATTCCACCATAGAAACCGACGCTCGGGCCCCAGTAACCTTGGTTCCATACATAGCCCGTGTCTGCGTAGCCCCAATAGCCCGGCGTCCAATAGAGGCCGACCACGGGCGCCACCACCCAGACGCCGGGGACCCAATAGTATCCATCCGAATTCCACGCCCAGTAGCCCGGATTCCACATATAGTCCGGTCCTGGCGCCGGCGGCTGCTGCTGGTATTCGGGAAGGGCAGGGGGCGGTACGCTTACCGCCGCGCTTACGCACGGGTCGAACTGCGCTACCGACACTAAAGGCACGGCTGCGACGACTATCGCCGAGAATATCGCGAGAACTGATCCGTGAGTTTTCATGCGCCCTCCACGCCTGCGAGATATCGCAAAGACGGTCGTCGTGCGTTTTCCCCACCGGGGGCGCCGGATAACTGATTTTTCGCAAGTTTTAATGGAAGAGAAGTGAGTAGGCGAAAGCTTGAGGCGCGAGGCCTACTTGTCGGAAGGCGTGTAGGCCGCGCCGTCAATGCCGCTGTAGAAGTTCGCATTTGCCACGTCGGACCACGCGTTGGACGAAACTTTGCCGATGTCGAACCAGCCGCCCGTATCGCCAATCGCCATTTTGTTCTCCGCTTTGTTGAAGCCGCCCGACACCGGGTCGCCGATGCCGAAGGCGTTTTGACGGGTGGGGCCGAGGACGTTGAACGGCGCGGCGCTCGGAGAGAGCGGCAGATGATACTGCGAGATCGTCCGGGACTTTTGATCGATCACGCTCAGCGTCCCACCGCCGTTGCTCACGTAGACGCCGCCGAAAAATCCGTACGTCCCTACCGGCTCGACGATCGTGAACTGCGGGTTCGTCGTAGGATTGGTAACCTCACCGAGGCCAAAGCCATATGTGCTCTGTTTGTAGCCGCTGAAGCTAAACCACAGATTACCCGCAGCGTCAACGTCCATGTAGCCGACTCCACAAAGCGGGCTGCAATTCGTACCCAGCGAGATCAGACGCGGAGTGGCGGACGGGTTACCCTTCGGCCACCATTCGAAACCGGCGCCGAGAACGTTGACGCAGCTTGGATTGCAGGTTTCGATGGAGTACAGGTTCAGCGAAGCGAAAACGTTGCCATGGGAGTCGACGCCACTGTCGTAGCCGTAACCGCTGAAGGACTGGCACGCTGAGACCGGGCTTGGACATGCGGGCAGATACTTTTTTTGCAATACGCCGGCGTTGGTGTATTCCTGCACGGCACCGTTGGTACCGCTCAGCGAGGTAAGCTCGCAGCCGACCCACACGTGTTGCGCGCGATCCACTTTGAGGGCAATCGGATCGTAGCAGCTATTCTTCGACAGATCGATCGCCGTCACGGTCTTCTTGCCGCTCGCGTCCTGGCCGAGCAAATAGTTGAAGTTGGTGTCGGTCGCCCAGAGCGCCACCTTGGCTCCCGGATGAAACGGCAATGGTGGCCGTGAGCGATCCCGATGCTCGAGCTCGTAGCGCAAGGCCGCCGGCGGAATCGGAGCCTGCAGCCTTCCCTCCAGTTGCAGTTGGAGGAGCGCAGAGGGCATCACGCCGACTTGCGGCGCAATGGATTGCGTCGATGCGCACCCTCCAACGACCAACACTAGAACGACGCCAAACAACTCGCGCATTTGCACCTCTCCTCTGCAACGACAGCATTCGCGGCGCATACGGGTTCTCTTCCGCTCCGGCTTGCCGGAAAAATACGGGACACCAGGACGGGATCCTTTCGGGGCAGCACTACGCTCGGAGTCATCCACTTGGATCATCCGATCGATGGATACCTATTTTCGCCAAAGCGTCGTATATTGTCGGACGATGGAGCACAAGATTCTCGCGCTGACGATCCCCGCAAAAATCCGCAGCGACGATTGGGCGAAATACGCCGAATTTGACGCGAGCGCGTGGTTCGCCACGGCGCCGCCGGAAAAGGTTCCCGAGCTCGCGCGCAACGCCGCGTAGGCCCGCGCGAGAAAGTACGCGATGGCGGCGGGTTGGTCTTGGCGGAGCTGAAGCGCCATCTCGTATGCTGGGATCGATTCCCGATACTCACCGGCCAGGTAGTGGGCAACCGCCAAGCTTCGTCAATAATCGGGGTTTACCGGATTGTCGCGGACGACGACTTCGTAGAGGATCGCCGCCGCAGGGTATTCCTGGCGATCGTAAGCTTTCTGCGCTGACACCAACGTCGAAATGAAACTCTCAGTCGGGCGCGTGGTCGCCGTCGTCATCGCGACGAGTGCCGCAGTCAAGACGACTCGCGCCACACGCGCCACCGAGTTATCAAAGCGTACCATCGAACCTCCTTGGGTCGCGGCTCCATTTACGGGCCGGCCCCGAAGATGTCGCCGGTCTCAAGACCTCAAAAGAAGGGCGCGAGCGCGGCTTGGATCGCGCCCGTGAGATCGACACTTCCTTTCGGTCGCGAGTTGGCAATCAGGATTTTCGTCAGGTGCCGCGTGCGGGCGAGCCGATTTGCGGTCCGCTCGATCTGCGCCACGATCGAGCGATAGAGTTTGCCGCGGTCGACGGTCAGCCTTTGGATCTGCGCGGCCGTCGCCGCGCGCGACCGCTCGTCGACCTCGCTAAGTTCGCCGAAACGGCGCGCTAGGTCGGCGCTCGCAGCGCCGAAGCCTTCGGCAATCGCCTGCGCGTCGGCCGCGGAACGATAGCTGGAGCGAAAGAGCGCGAGTTGCGACGGAACGCCCGGAACGGCTGCCGCCGCGTTCGATTGGGCTTGGAGCGCGCGCAAACGTATCGCCTCGTTCGCAACGCCCTTGGCCCGAAGTTGCGCCGCCATCCGCGCGTTCGCAGTCGCGCCCTCTTCTTGCAACCCAAGCCGATAGCTGCCGAGGAGGGCTGCATCGCGGCGACGCGTCGCGGCGAGCGCATTCCCTTCGCGCTCATTAAGAGCGGAGAGCTGTGATTGCATCGCCTTTCGCGTCGCATCGTCAAGATGAAGCTCGCCGAGCTTGAGTCGCAGGAGGAGGCGTTGCGGCGCATCCCGTCGCGCCAGATCATACGCAAGCATCAGCTCCTGCTCGCGCAACTGCTGACGGTGAGCCTCCAACGCTCGCCCGGTCCGCTCGGCCGTTGCCCGCTGGAATGCACGTAGGCTTGCCGTGACTTCACGATCGAGCTCGTCGCTGTAGCGCGAGGCCGCACTCTCGCTCGCGCCGCGCAACGCGACGATCGTTGAGAGCAGCGCATTCTCTTGCAGCAAATCGGGCCGCGTATCTCGCCCCGCGATTGCTTGCGCGCGCAATCGAGCAGCGTCGGTACGACTGCGCAGTGACGCGGCACCGCTTCGCGCCCGGCCGGCGGGGTCGTCCAGACCCGGCACCGTTTGCGTGCTGCGCAAAGCGGCGATCTCACGATCGTACGCTGCGAGTACTCCGTACAATGGATGGCTGGCAATCAGTCGCGAGAGGTCGGCGAAGCCGATCGACGCGCTGCCGGGCGCGCCGCCGATCGACGCGCTGCCGGGCGCGCCGCCGGTCAGCAGCACCGCGAGGAGCAGCCACGCGCAAGAACGTTGCGGCCTGCGCGTCACGGAAACTTCCTCAGGAATGAAAAGCTAACGCCGTTCGTGCCGGTCGGCGGCGGGAGTTGCGTCATCGGGTTGAGATTTAGCACGCCCGTTCCGATGAGTTGCGGCTGCTGTAAGACGAACAGCGTGGGCCCGCTCGTGGTGTACCAAGTCCCGCGCAGGCCGGTGCCGACGCTTGGATTGACCTCGAGGGTCACGCTCTGTGTACTCGGATATCCGAAGGTCTGCGCAAAGATGGCGTTCACGTTTTTTCCGAACGCTTTGACGGCGTTGATGCCCAGTCCGGTTTGCAGGTCACTGGTGATTTGCACGTTCGTAAAGCCCAGCGAACTTGCAAGTGAGGCCGAGAGCGGCTGCAACAGGTTGCGCATAAAGAGCGTATTGACTTGACCGAGCGCGAACTGCGTCGCGGCCGAGCCCGCCGAAAACCCTTGACCGCCCGTGGAGTTCACTCCCCGAACCGCGCCGAACTGCTGCGCGCCGACGAGCAGCCCGAGGATCTGCTCGCGGCTATAGGACGGCTCCGAGGCGAGCGCAAGATTCATACTCGTGACCGCGCCCGTTACGTGCAGACGAATCGCCGTTGCCGGATTCGAAACGAAGGTCGTCGCTACCGCGTCCACATCCGGAACGACTCCGCTGGAGGGCTCGAAAGTCACTATTCCGCTCTCGATATTGAAGCTGCGATAGAAGTTGATCGACCCACCGGTCGAAGCGAAGCTGCCCGCCAGCGCCGGCGCGTCGAGCGTTCCGCCGAGCGTCGCTTCTCCGGTCGCGCCGATATCGATGTTGGCGCTCTGAATGCGAACGTTATTCCCCGCGGAAATACGCAAGTTCGCAAAGGCGAGATTCGGCAAAGCGGGACGCTCGTTGACGCCGCCTTTTTGATTGAGAAACGTATTGAGCGGGATGCGGGCGTTCGTTACGGAGAGCTCGCCGCTCACCTGCGGTGCGTCGGCGCTCGCGCGTTCGGCGGCCACGCTGGCCTTAAGCTCACCCGCAAAATAGTCGGGTATGTCGAGGCGCACGTTTGCCGCGCGAGCCTGCAGGTTAAACGTCGAGCTAGCCGGTTCTCGGAAGTTCGCGAGCGCAGCCACGCCTTGCGCGGTGAGCGAGCCGCCGCCGACCGTCGCGCGCGCTTGCAGCGTGGCGCGGTTTTCGCGCAAAGCTAGTTCGGCACCGATACCGGTGATCGGTGACTTCTCCATCGGCCCGACAAACGTGCCGTCGCGCAGCGCGAACGAACCGTCGATCTGCGGCGCATCGAACGTGCCGCCGGCAACGACGGTGCCGTCGATGCGGCCGGCCATCTGCGTTCCCTTCGGCAGCAGCGGGAGGAAGTTTGAGAGCTCGACATCGTCGGCGGTCAGCGATGCCTTGACCGGGCCGCTGCCGACGGCGATCCGGGACGCACCGAAAAGAAGCGGGACTTCCGCGGCGAGGAGCGCCTTGCCGCGCGCAAAGTCGAGTTCGCCGTTGCGCACCATAACGGAGCGCCGGTTCGCGTCGATTTCCGCGTACACGCGCGGGATCGTCAGCTTGCCGCGCTGCAGCGATTGAAGCGTCAGCGTATCTTGCAGTTGCGGGTGCGCGCGCGTACCGCTTACCCGCAAGATCGAATCGAGCGTTCCGCTCAATGCGAAGTCTTTACCGAGGGCTTCGTTGAGAAACGAGCCGATATTCGGGCTGGTGATGTGCGCGGTGAGCGCGAGCGCATCGGTCTCGCGCACACCGAACGTGCCCGACGCCACGGTCCGGAGTGACGGCAGCTCCAGGTTTGCAGACGCAATCGTTCCGCGACCGTGCGCGGCCGACGCGCTCAATTCGAATCGCTCGACCGGCAAACGCCCGAGCGTACCCCCGGAGACGGCGGCGCGCAGGCTCATCGTGACGTCGGGATAACGTCCCGAAATTTGTGTTTGTGCGTTGAGGCGCCCCGTTACCGGCACGCTGTAACCGAGCATCGGTAGCCACGTGCCGAGATCGATTTCGTTCGCCGTTGCGCGCATATCGATCGCCTTCGCTGCGGGCGCTACGTTCCCGGAGGCCCGTGCGGTTCCGGCGGGCCCGGAGAAACTCAACGTCGTCGTGATCGAGCCGCCGCTGCGCCGCCAGTTCGCCGCAACGTTGCCAAACGCGATTTGCCGAAAGCGCGCGCCCACAAAAGACGCATCGCCATTGCTCGAGATGACTTGCATTCCGCGCGTCGTTGCCGCGAGCGCGAGATGCCCGGTTCCCGCAAAGGTATCGCCTCGGTCGAAGAGATCGTTGAAATCGGCGAGGTCGGCTTGCGGCGCCCGGACGTCGACGTTCGCGTCGAGGCGCGTCGTCGCGCGGCCGCTCAATGCGACAGTCGTGGAACCGACGGTCACGTGCCCCCGCATTAACGAGAGCGCCGAAGTGTCGCCGCGGACGCCTCCATAGAAATCTCGAAACGACAGACCGTTGACGGCACCTTCCGGAGCACTCAGCGTGCCGGCAAAGGCCGGGCGCATGCCGGCGCCGTGGACGGCGAGGCTTGCGTCGACACTGCCTTGAACGAACGGCGCCGCTCGCGGCTGCACGGCGGCAAGCAGCGCGCTCACGTCTGACGAGTGCAACTCGGTAGCGAGATCGTAGCGAGGCGCAAAGCTGCCCTGGCTTAGGAGATTACGCACGGTTCCCGACGCTCCGATGAAGAGCGGGCCCAACGCAACGGCGGCATCGCTAACGCGTAGGGTACCGCCGGCGAAGGCGAAACCGGCGTTACCGTCGACGTCGAAACTCCGATAGCGGCCGCCGGCGACGACGACGGTTCCAGCGACGCGCGGCGAGTGCAGCGTTCCGGCAACGCTGGCGCCGAAGCCCGCCTCCTGGCCCAAACGTCCGAAGAGACCGCCTTCGAGCGCGCCGCCTTTCGACACCACGCGCGTTTGCGCAAACGCAGTTCCCCAGGCAGATTCGACGCGCGCCACGCCTTGGATGCCGAATACCGCGTTTGCTTGCCCGCCGAAGAGTGTCGCGTTCAACGTCGCGTTGGCGGCGGGGATCGAAAGATTGCGCACGCGCGCAAGACCGACGGCGAGCCCATGCGGCCGATCGAGGGCAATGCGCGCATAGAGCGACGCCTCATGCCGGCTCAGGTGCAGCGGTCCGATGGAGCCATAGCCGCGGCTATCGACGTTGAAGAGCGCGTCGAGCGCCTCTCCGGGCCCCGCGCCCGAAAGGATGCCGCGCAGCGCGATTGCCTTGGGATCGTCGGCGGTTGCAAGCGCGATGCCGTCGAGTCGCATCACCGGCAGCATCGTGCGCAGGTATGGCAGCGCGACGGTCGAGGTATGCGCGCCGAGCAGCATCTCGATCGCGTCGCGCTTCTTCTGCAGTTCCAAGCGCCCACTCACGCCAAGCTCGCTCTCTCGATAGCGGGCGGAGAGATCGATCACGTCGGCTCGCTGCCCGTCGACCGCGACGAGACCGCTCAGGCGCTCCAGCGAGACGGCGGCGTAGGTAACGGCCGGGGCGCGCAAGTCGATCCACATCAGCGGCTTCGTTGCAACGCCTTCGACGAGCAGCCCGAACCGCAGCAAACCGTGCATCGGAAGCTGCTGCGCGGCTTTGAATGCGAAGCGTAAGCTCGCGAGGTCCCCGACGCCGCGAACCGCGATACGTAGATGCGGATTGCGCAGGTCGTAGACTCCGCCGCTCACCCGTGCGGATGCCCCGCCGACGCTCGCAAGAAGGCCCGGCGTCAGCAGTCCATCATCGTAGACGTTGACCGGGCCGCGTAGGTCTTCCACTGGTTGCGTGAGGCCGGCAATCGCAAGGCGTCCACCGGCCAGCGTCGCGCTTCCCGTGAGATGCGGCGACCACGTGGCGCTGGGATCGGTCAGCGCGAAGTAGCGCGCGTCGACGTTGCGGAGCATTCCCAGATCGAGCCGCAGCGACGGCGAGTTGACGATGAAATCGACCGCCGCGGCGATCGGAAGCGAGGGAGCCGTCCACCGCTGATCGACATATCCGGCGGGCGCGTTGATGTCGCCGCGACCGCGTACCGGATAGAGATCGCCGGGCCGTTCGCCGTATTTCAGCGCTACGGTATAGAAAGAGCGGGCTGACGACGAAATTGCGGCGTCCGCTTGGACGTTTTCGATGTAGAGATGCCTCTTGTCCGCAGGCGCGTTCGGACTCTCATTGGTGATATCGATCGACCCATCGTGCACACCCGCTCGCACGATTAGCGGTAGTTGCTTGCCGCCGTTGGTCGCGGGACGCTGCAGGCTTGGAACGTTATAGCTACCGTCGGCGTGACGCACGATCGTCAGGTGCAGTGAATTGGCGTTCGACACTTTTCAGCCCGAACAGGCGCGTACCGCCGGGCAACAGATCGCGTAAATCATACGTCAGAGTGATGCGATCGATCCGAGCGATTGGTTCGCCTTGCGCCGACGTCACGCGGACGTTTTCGAAGACCGCGCGATCGAGCGTCAACGTTATTGGATCGAACGAGAGCGCAACGTGGGCGATTGAGGCCGCGGTCGCCGCGACGGCAAAGCGCACCAATGCCTTCCATTGCCAGAGTGCGAGCGCAACGATCGCAAGAAGCACGACCGCCGACCCAATATAACCTCGGACCCTTCCAATCTTCATCGACAGCATCTATCATACCCCAAGACGTCGCGTACGGCTTGCGGCGCCCGGGCGGAGCCAGGCATATCGTGGCACGAGGGGAGAGAGGTATGGCGTTCGCGATCAAGGTCGAAGTTTGCAGTCCGCGGCCGAAAACGTTGGCGTTCACCGCACAAAAGACGATGTATGGGGGTAAGCAAATCGCCGAAGGCGACACGGTTTTCGTGTTTGCTAGCGAGAACGAGGGCGGGGAAGGCCTTATCGCGCGCGGCACCGTCACATCCGCCGAAGCGGTCGCGAAGAAGAGCGGCATCATAAGGCAAACGCCGCGCGTCAGCCTCACCATCGAGTGCACCGCGCTGGCGAACCGGCGGCTGGGGCACATCGAACTCAAAAAGTTCACGGACTGGAGCGACGGTCGGCCGGAGACCGAGCTCAACTTCAAATTCTATCGTCAGGCAACCAACAAGATCGTCGGCATCTCGGACGAAACCGCGAAGTTCCTCAGCAAGTTCTTCTAAGGCGATCGACGTACACAGCGTCGATACCGGTTGGCGCTGCCTTACGGCGCCACGGCGATAATATCGAGGTTCTTGAAGCCCCGGTAGGTCGCGAGCAACTTCGGCTGTTTGGCCGACAGCCAGCCGTTTGATGGACGCGCGAAGGCATATACGCGTTCCTTTCGGGCGTTTGCGACGTACGCAATGGAGGCGTCGCTGTTGAAAGCGACGCCGCTGATCGATGCGAGCCGGCCCGGCGTGTGAAAGCTGCTTCCGCCGCTCGGCGACGACACCGATACCAGAGCAGGCACGCCGTCAACCGGCGTCATCACGTCGATCTGGTCGTCAATTGCACCGCCGATGAGCGCGATCGTGCCGATGCCGAAGCACGACCCGGCGGTGTATTTCCCCCCGCTTACGCGCGTATACGGACGCACGCTGGCAAATCCGCAGCCGCCGGAGACCACGACGGTGCCGCCGTTGGGCGTCGCCAGCACCGACGCCGCGTTTTGGGAGTTCTGCACGACGATTGTCGGTGTGCGCGTTTTGCTGGCGTGCCGAAAGAAGTAAACGGCTTGTTGGCCGTAATCGCTGACGTAAACGTTGCGGTGCGCGTTGACGGCAACGTCGGTCAGCGACGGCGCTCCGGAGGCACCGGACAAAATCGGCGCAGGAAGGCTCTCCACGAGTTTGCCGTCGGCCGTAAAGACTTCGACGCATGCGGCACATGGGTTGGAGCTCGTTGCCGTGATCGTCGTGTAGATCCGGCCTTGAGCGTCCATGGCAAGACCCTGGGCCACTCCCTGCCCTGGAGCGAACGATTTTGTCAGTCGCGCTCGGTCCCTGCTGATCGAGAAAACCGAAATTGTGCCACTGGAGTAATCGAGGTTGACCAGTTGCGTCAACGAACTGCTCGATTGCGTCTCTAAACTGCTCGGCGCCAACGAGCGTGCAGCTAACGGCGTCGCCGGAATTCCCTGCGTGCTCGAGGCGCAGCCACCGAGGAGAAAGAGTCCGGCAACCGCGGCCGCGTACGTTGAAGGCTTCATATGGTTTTGTAGTTTATGCACGTTGGGCCGAAATCTTGCGAGTTCGCTCCGGCGGGCAGCATGCGGTTACTCGGACGGCGGCGTTGCTATCGGCCGTAAGCCCCAAGCTTAGCGGCGCCCCTTTTTCGCCGAAGTTCTAGGAGACGATCGATGGACCACCGATCCGGCGGGTGGCTAGCGAGTAAGAATGCGGCAGCAGACGCGGTGAAAACGGAGTATTGAAGCGGTGCCCCTATGCCGTTCGCGACACTCATGGTAGTTGCAAACGCTAAGAGCAATAGCCCGCTGACGAAGGAAACGGCGCGAAGCCCTATACCGGCAAGGAGCATTAGAGCGAGTACCGTCTCTAATGAAGTATCGATCCAAGCGAGCATCGTAATCACCGAATGCGGCAAGAACGAATTCAACACGCCGACGTAGCTCGTAAAGCGCGAAAAGGTGCCCCACGATACGTTCGCCGCACCCGGTGGTCCAACCCAGCCAAAGCGATCGGCAACTGAATAGAGGAACGTCGCTGCAAGTGCGACACGCAGCGCGAGCGATGCATAACCACGCATGAAATAGCCTCCTGCTTATTTACAGGTTCAAGCAACGTTTGCTTCGATGTCGCCGAAACGACCACGCCGCGAGGCTTTGACGGCTAGAGCGTTACGATCGTGTGGTTTCCGCGGTGGGGAATACGTTCGACGCGCACGTCGGCGGCGAGTTGTTGCACGATAAAAAGGCCCCGTCCGAGCTCGCTGAGCACGTCGTCGGGGAGATGCGCCTGGTTAACGGGAAACTCTGGGCCGGAATCGATGACGTGAAGGATAGCGGCGTCGGAACCCACGTCGAACGAGATCTCGACGGGGCCGGGAGCGTGGCGAACGACGTTGCCGAGCAGCTCACCGAAGACGAGCTCGGCCTTGTGCACGAGTTCGTCGCCGGTTCCAATGCTGCGCAGAAATGCCACGAATTGCGTACGCGCGTCGACCGCCGTACGCGCGTCTTCGGAAGCAAACTTCCAAGCGTGCATCAATCGCTGTCCGGTGGTATGAAGGATGGCCGCTCGGAGCGGAAGTGCGACTCCGGATAGCGCGACGGAATAGCGGTAAACGCGCGCGGCGCTTGCGTGAAATCGAAGCTGTCCAGAATGCTCGTGGCTCGCGTGTCGGTAAAGCCCGCCGATGCCGGTCCGATCGGAGGCAGGTTAAAAACCTGTTCGATGAACTTCAGAATGCTGCCGTACTCGTACTGCGTATGCGAGACGTAGCCCATCTTCGCGCCGGGCGCGATCCGCGCATACGGGGAGATGATGATGCAGCCCACGCGAATGCCCAACCCGCGAAAATCGAGTTGAGGTGGCGGCACGTTATCGTACCAACCGCCCCAATCGTCCCAGAGCACTACTATCGCCGTCGAGTCCCAATACGAGCTTTCTCCGATGGCGTTGACGATCGAAGCGACCCACGACGGGCCATCGTCGTAACCGCTGCCGGTGTGATCGGAATCCTTCCAGTCCGGCGTTATCCAGGACACGTCGGCGAGGGCGCCGGCGCGAACGTCGTCGAGAATCCGCGTCTGCGGCGAGATGACGTTCTTCCAATCCGGCCCGTAGCGAACCGTTCGAATCGAACTAAACTCCGACCACACCTTCCCGCCGATGTGGCTCAACGGCGACGCGTAATACTTCCACGAAACGCCGGGGGCGTCGAGAACGTCGGCGAGCGTCCGAAAATGGGTAAAACAGGGGAATGGACCGTTAAACCGTTCGACGCGATGGACGTTGAGGGTAAACGATTTCGTGCCCGGCGGTGCATCGCATCCCCAGATTATGTGATTGGGGGCATCGACTTCGGCAATCGGTCCTCGCTTGATGTTCGTATTTCCGGCGATTAAGCTCAGATGTGCTGTGAAACTCGGACCAAACTCCGTCGGAAACATGTGGTCCGCGAGTACGAATTGGCGCGCCATTGCCCAGTACGGTGCCGATTCGGCGCGCGGCACGTAAGCATACGCGTAATCGGGCGGCCCGCCGTAGAAGTGTTCGTGGGCAAACCCATCCATTTTGCCGTTATTCCAGCCGCTGATCGAGTCGCGCCAGTTGTTCTCGATATTCCCGGGATCTTCGAGCGGGGTGGCATGAAGGGCAATCTTTTTCTTGCCCTCGTAGCCGAATTGCGGCGCATCCGCGCCGGGGAAACCGCTGAACAAATTGTCAAAGCTGCGATTCTCTTGGATGATGATGACGACGTGTTTGAGGTACTTGCCTAGCGGCACCGAAGCGGGCGGTGCCCCAGGGGTCGTGCTGCTCGTGCATCCCTGCCACAAAACGATCGATGCGAGCGCCGACATTGCCACGGCGAGTCGCCGAAAGCTCATCGGCGAGAATCTTTCACCGACCCTTGGTCGCCATCCTGGCATGGTTGCCCTTATTCCCACGGGCAAAGAACGGAATGGCGCAGAGTTGTAGGAGCGTCGAAAAGAGCACGAGACTCAAGATCGATCGGTCGAGCAGCACGCCGCTGACAACGCTTCCCGCGAACCACGCGATGCCGAATGCGAGATCGTAGAGCCCGAAGGCCGTCGCCTTTTTGCGCGCGATCGCCGTCGATACCAACGCGAGCAAGAGCGCATCTTGGACCGCGATTCCCACGCCCCAGAGCGCCGTGCCGATCTCTGCGAGCGGTCCCTGCCCAAGAAACGCAAGCGGCGTCGCCAACGCCGTGATCGCCAACGCAAGCCCGATCGCCGGCCTACCCACGCGATCGAAGAAGCGACCCAGCAACGGGGCGGCGAGCGCTCCAACCGCCATCGCGACGGCAAACGAAACCGATATTGCGGGCACGCTCATCACGTGGCTGCGTTGAAAATGAAATGCGATCAAAGCGAAATCCACGTAACCGGCGGCAAAGAGCGCTCCCCCGATCGCATACCGCCGCAGCGCGGGCCAATCGCGCACGATAGAGGCTTCGCCTTCATCGGCACGCGGAACGACGGTTCGTCCTGCCGACGCGGCAACCCCGAGAACCGCAAGGGTCGTCAACGCCGGCACGATGAGGATGCCGAACCCGGTGGCGTAGCCGCCGCGCGCCACGGCAAAGGCGACGATCAGCGGGCCGGCGGTAGCGCCGATTTGATCGAGAGCCTCGTTGATGCCGAAAGCGCGACCACCTCCCACGTGGCGACCCGCTTCCGAGAGTGCCGCCGCGATGACCGGTTTTCGAATCCCGCGTCCGACGCGTTCACCAATCAGAAGACCGGCTGCGGCGGGCCAGCTTCCGGCGAGAGCGAGCGCGGGAACGCAGAGCATGTTGATGACGTAACCGACCCACGCGTTGATCCAATATCGTCCGGTACGATCGGCGATCGCTCCGCTTACCGAACGAATGAGGTAGCCGGCCAGCTCGCCGCCGCCGGCGATGATGCCCACCGCCGCACCACTTGCGCCGAGATGGCCTAGAAAGGCGCCCGCCACGCCGCGCGCGCCTTCATACGTCATATCCGCGAAGAGATTGACCACTCCCATGACGACGACGAAGCGCAGGGCTATTTTTGACGTGGGGCTGCGTTCCATACGTGTGCGATTCGTTCGTTCACGCCAAAGGCCTCATCCTTGCAAAATTCGAATACGGGTCAGCGAAAATGCAACGTCTCGACGGATGCTTCGTTTACTCTGCCAGCGATCTCAACGACTACCTCGAGTGTAAACGGCTCAGCGAGCTCGAGGCGTTGGTGGCGCGAAAGAGACTCGTTCGCCCCGACTCCCGAGACGAGCGCGCCGAGCTCATTCGCCGTAAGGGAGAAGAGCACGAGCAACGGCACCTCGACGCCTTGATCGAGCGCTACCCTGGTGAGGTCGTGCAGTTCGATCGCGCGCAGCCGGGTGTGGAGCAGTATCGTCAATCCGAGGCACGGACGCTCGAGGCGATGCAGCGTGGAGTGCGCGTCATTTACCAAGCGACGTTCTTCGACGGCGAGTTCATCGGGCACGCGGATTTCCTGCTGCGCGTCGAGGCGCCGTCCAGGTTGGGAGACTACGGTTACGAGGTCGTCAACACGAAGCTCGCGCTGGCACCCAAAGCCTATTACTTGGTACAGCTCTGCAACTACAGCGAACATTTAGAGCGCCTTCAGGGGCACCTCCCGGAATTCGGGCACGTCGTTTTCGGCAACGGCGAAGAGCAGCGCTTCCGCATGAACGATTACATGGCGTACTACCGCCATCTAAAAAGAGCGTTCTTGGACTTTGCTAACAGTTCGGCTTTCGATCAAATGCGCGAGGCCAACGAGTATCCACGCAGGTGTAAGCATTGTGAAATCTGCACGTGGAACGAAGCCTGCACGAGCAAACGCGAAGCCGACGATCATTTGAGTTTGGTCGCGTGGATGCGACGCGACCAAATAGCGAAGCTCGAGGCCGCCGGCATCGAGCGCGTCACGCACCTAGCAGATGCAACGGACGGACAGCGGCCCAACGGAATGAACCCCGAGACGTTTATCAAGCTTCGGCGCCAAGCGTCGCTGCAGGTCCGCGGACGAAAGAGCCTCGAGCCGATCTACGAGCTGCTCGAGTGCCTGCCTCCTCTAGGATTCTCGCTTCTGCCCGCACCGTCAGCCGGCGACCTCTTCTTCGATATGGAGGGCGACCCGCTCTACGAACCGGGCCGCGGCTTGGAATATCTCTTCGGCTGTTGGATGCCCGATGACGATCCGCCGTTTCGCGCCTTTTGGGGGCTCGACCGCGTCCAAGAGAAACGTGCCTTCGAGCAATTCGTCAACTTCGTGGTTGAGCGGCGCACCCGCTTTCCCACGCTGCACGTGTACCATTACGCGAACTATGAGAAGTCGGCGCTTCGCCGCCTGGCCCAAGAGCATTCCACGCACGAAAACGAGATCGACGACCTGCTTCGCGGAGAGGTGCTCGTCGATCTCTTCGCGGTGGTGCGCCAGGCCCTCGCGATCTCTCAAGACGGCTACGGGCTCAAGAAACTGGAGCGCTTCTACGACCTCAGGCGCGAGACGGAGGTCAAGAAGGGCGACGATTCGATCGTCCAGTTTGAGCGTTGGGTACTCGCCGGGGACCAACGTATTCTCGACGACATCGAGGCGTACAATCGAGACGACTGTCGTTCGACGCAGCAATTGCTAGATTGGCTATTAGCGCGTCGCCTCGAAGCGGCTGCGCAGTTTGGCATCGATTTTCCGTTCCGTCCGCTCGTGGCGCCGAAGGATCGCGCCGGGGCCGAAGCCGAGGAAGCGGAGCGCGGCGAGCTCGAGCGAGCGCTGCTCGCCAACATGCTGGTACCGAAAACCGAAGAAGAGTACGGGCTCATGCGGGAGGATCGACGCACTCGATACTTACTCGGCAGCCTCTTGGCCTATCACTCGCGGGAGGCAAAGCCGCAGTGGTGGGCTTATTACGATCGCTGCGAAAACGTCGATCGACTGCTCGAATTCGATCGAGAAGCGATCGCGGGACTCGTTCTACGTGAAGATGTCCCGCCACGAGAGGTCAAGAAAAGTAAAATCTATACCTATGCTTTTCCGGAGCAGCATCACAAGATGTCGCCCGGCGATGCCGTCGATCCGCGCACGAAGAAGTCTGCGACGATCGTTTCGATCGATGACGAGCATGGTCTGCTCGAAATCAAGACGACGGCCTCCATCGACGCCGCACGCGCAATCACCGAGCTGATACCATCCGGGCCGCCGGAAACCAAGCCCCAGCGCGGCGCACTCGCGCGCATCGCGCGCTCCTTTCTAGCGGGCGACCTTTTTCAAGAGCACGCCGCGACGTACGACCTGCTGGCGCGCCGGCCGCCGCGCCTGTCGTCGATCGACCACCAGCGCGTAATCCAACCGCCGGTCATCAATACCGAAACGGTATTCGGGGCGATGGCCACCCTCGAGAAGAGCTACTTATTCGTTCAGGGGCCGCCAGGTAGCGGCAAAAGCACGTATGGATCGCAGGCAATCTGCGATCTCCTCGAGCGCGGGAAGCGCGTCGCCGTCACCAGCACAAGCCACGCGGCGATTCATAATCTGCTTCATAAAGTCGAAGAGTGCATGGCCAAGCGTCGCGGCCGCTTCCGCGGACTTTACAAGCACAGCACCAAGAACGCCGGTTCGGAGTTCCGTTCGAAGCTCGCCGCGCGGATGATCGAATCGGTCGGCACCAACGAAGACTTGTGTGGTAAGGACTACCAACTTTGCGGTGGCACGGCATGGCTTCTCGCGCGCGACGAGTTTGAGGGCACGTTCGACTACCTGTTTATCGACGAAGCGGGACAGATGGCGCTTGCCGACGCGCTAGCCCTCTCGCTCTGCGCGCAGAACGTCGTGCTGCTCGGCGACCCTTCCCAGCTGTCGCAAGTGAGCCAAGGGCGTCAACCGCTGCATGCAGGCGATTCCGTGCTGCAGCACTTGCTGGGCGATAAGCAAACCGTTCCCAAGGATCGCGGCATCTTCCTCGAGTTCTCGTATCGCATGCAGCCCGCGATCTGCGCGTTTATCTCCGATGCGATGTACGAGGGGCGTCTCCAGCCTTCGCAAGGGGCTCGCGAACATCGCGTGACGACAGGAGTCCAGGAGCTCGGCGGGCTCTATTACCTTCCGGTCGAACATGCGGGCAACAGCTCCCGATCGGATGAAGAAGCCGATGAAATCGTTCGGCAAATCGCCGCGCTCTACCAATACGAACGCGACATCATCATCGTTACGCCTTACAACGCGCAGCGCAGGTTGATTACCGGCAAGCTCGCCGGTGCCGGGCTGGACGTTCGCGTCGGAACGGTCAACAAGTTTCAGGGCCAAGAGGCCGCCGTCGTCTTCTATTCGATGGCAACGTCGAGCGGCGAGGACATGCCGCGCGACATGGAGTTCCTCTTCGAGCGGAATCGTTTCAACGTGGCAATCTCGCGGGCGCGCGCGGTCAGCGTGCTGGTTTGCAGCCCCAGGTTGCTCGACATCTCGTGCCGCACCCCCGAAGAGATGGCACTGGCAAATCTTCTCTGTGCGTTCGTCGAGCGCGCGAAGTGTGGGCTCTTATACCGCGAAGGCGACGATCGTTCCGTGCCTGGACCGGTTGAGCTCGAGGCGCCGCGTCGTCGCGCGTAAGATCGCCAGGCCGCGGCCGCGCTCGGGCGACGGCCGTCCCTCCCGCCAGGTACCGAGGTCTTGCACTTCTCCGAGAATCTTGCCCTCGCTCGGGGAGAGGCGAAGAATGAAATTGCCCGCCGCACCACGATAGGCGTGTTCGACGGCGTTGGCGACCGCTTCGCCGACGGCCAGGACGAGATCGAAGGTGCGCTCGGCCCCAGTTGTGCAACGCGCGCGCACCTTGAAACGAAGCGCCGCGCGATCGTCGCCGAGCGCTTCACCCAAACCGGTGAACTCGAACCAAGGTCGATTGAAGTAGTCAGGCGCGGCTACGCGCGCTCACCGGGTTCGGGAATCAGCGCGATTTCATAACGACGAATGCATTCTTGCGAGTGAACCTTCTCCAGGACTCATCTGCGTGGCGGGCGCGAAAGCGGCGCCGGCATGCGATGAGAATGTGGGCGCTGACCAGCGCGTCGCTGAGGGCCCGGTGCGCCTCAAACTCTTCGTCGGCAGCCCGATCGATGTCAAGGAATCGCCGCAGGGTCTGATTCTTATGGTTTGGCGCTTCGGGAAACAGCGCTCGGGCGAGGAGCATCGTACAGAGACCCCTCCGTCCGACTGATGGCCCGACGAACGACAGATCGAATCGCGCGCAATGCGCCGCCACGACGCGACCTTTGCAGCGCCGCCGCAAATGCTTGAGAGCCCGTCCGAGGCGCGGTGCGCCACTCACCATGTCGTCGGTGATGCCATGGACCGCAGTCGCATAGGATGGAATTGCAACGCCCGGGTCTACTAGCGTCGCCCATCGCCCAACGATCCGCTCGCCGTCGATCAGCGCGCACGCAACCTCGACGATCCGATCGCGAGTGGCGCTAAACCCAGTCGTCTCAACGTCGATGACTGCGTATTGCTCTCGCTCCACGATGCCATCATCGCGGGCCTGAGTGCCAGATGTATGGCAGTTTGCGCTAGCGCTGGGTGCCGGTTTTCGATCGGAGCCGCTCCATCCAACGGTCGGCGTGCGCCAGCGGCGTGAAGCCGTAGCGGTCGTACAGCTTATGGCATCCGATGTGGCGAGAATCCAACGACTGACGTGACAAACGTTGGGATCTCCGAGCACCACCGCCATCATCCACGTTCCCAGCCCCCTGCCACGGTACTCTTTCTCGATGATAACGTCGCAGAGCCACGCAAATGTAGCGTAATCCGAAACGACGCGCGTCAGGCCGACCTGCCGCCCGCTTCGCACTTCATAGAGTCCGAAGCAGAGGGAGCTTCGTATCGAAAGCTCGATGGAACCACGAGAGCGTTCTGAGGCCCAGTAACTGCTTCGCAGGAGTCGCTCGACTGTGTCGAGGTCGAGACGCGCAGGATCCGTGCTGATGACGAAGCCGTCACGTATTTCTTCTGAAGGTGAATGGCTGCTCATCCTTCGACAGGCTCAGGATGACACTGGGAGAGTTCAGGATGACACTGGGAGCGAGTGCGCATGGCGGCTATGGAAGGATCGCGAAGGGGTTGGCGCCGCTGGCCGACATGATGTACCAGGCCGTCGCGCCCACGTGGAGCGATGCGAAATACTTGTCGCCGTCGCAATCACTCAAGCCGTTTTTCGAGGCGGCGATAATACCGCGACCATCCGCGTTTAATCCGTTCGTCTGAGCGAATTCGATATCGTCGAGATAGGCTTGCGCCTTTGATTGGTCCCCGAATTGGTTGCGATGTTCGAGGGCATCCGCGATATGAGCCGTGCCTTCGAACCACACGCCCGACCGGTCGCCGCTGCAGAAGCTTACGCCGCTATAGCCGTTCTTGCCTACCGCTAAATGTGTGACGTCCCAGCTCGGCGCGCCAGCCCATGCCGGGTTCTGGAAGGCAAGATAGCTCCACGAGTTCACGTCCTCGGGCCTAAAGGGCCTATTCGGAGTGACGCCGTCGTTGAGGGTCCCGACGTAGAAGCGGCCGGCGCGCTGGTCCCACATCGAGGCAACAAATCTCTTCGCCCAAGACGCGCGGGTGCTCCATCGGGGCTCGCCCGATTTGGTGGCAAGCAACGTGAAGAACGCGTAGGTATCGATATTATGCTCGGTCGATTTCCACTTGATCTTCTCCCCGCCAGAGGTATAGCCGCCGGTGTAACCGCCGTTTCCGCGTGTATCGTACGTGTTTTTCTGTATCCACGTCGCAATCTCGAGCGCGCCTTTCAGATATGCAGCGTCGGACGTCTTGTCATAGAGCTGAACCAACGCTTGCCCTACCCAAGCATTGTCGCCCACATCGCTGGCGCGCCCGTCGAATTTGATGTCGCGCGGGTTCTTCAGTGGTTTGGGCCCGTAAGCGGCGCGTACGCGGCCGTCGCCGGCCGGGTCGTACGACGCAACGTAGAGAAACGCGTTGCCGACAACCTTCGCGCGCGCCACGTCGTTTGGCGTCCCCGAGGCCAGCATTGCATCGATAAAGAGTGCGTCGTCGTAGCTAAAGGCGTCGGGTAGGGTCTTCAGCTTCCCGTTGGCGTAGCTGCGCACGAGCCGCCTCGTCGAACCTGTTGCGTACTTGTCCATCATCAGCCGAAGGAACTCGTATGCCTTCGCGACGCTTCCCGAAGGGGAGCCATGAACGGCCGCGGTGCCTGGCGAAAATGCGGCACTCCCCGGCAGCCCGCCTGAGCACGCTACGAGCAAGAGCGAGAAGACGGCGGCCGAAGCGGCGCGGGCCCGAGCAGGGCGATTCACGCTTTTTTCATGCCCGTGGGCTAGCATCGGTTTATGCGGTCTGAGATGCCGTACTGTCGTACGGTTGCACGTGTCTGGGGGAGACCGGACGCCACGGCATCTCGACCGTTATTCACTCCCTGGTGGGTGGAACTTGACGGGCCTCTTGATCGCCTCGTCAACCTCTTCGGGCGGTATGAGGACCGTTGACCTCGTCCGCATCGAGCCCGAAGCGCTCACGGCCAAACCGATGGCCGTGGCGGCGACTTGATCGGGAAGATCGATAATGAGGATTGCATCCTCGTCACCGAACGTGAAGTAAAAGGCTTCGAGCTTTCCGCCGAGCGGCGTCAGCAGCTCTTCGACGGCTCTGCGGCGCGCCGTGCCGCCGCTTTTCAATAGCCCCCGTGCCCCGTCGGCGGTGTAGGACGCGTGGATCAAATACTTCGGCATCGGATACCCTTCTGACGCTGGCGTTTGCGTGTGGGAAGACTGAGGCCATGAGAGTACCGAGCGTTTCGGCCTGGTTCCCCCTATTGCGCGCAACGTGGGCGGCGTATCAGCGGCACAACGCGCAGTGGCTTGCCGCCGCCCTTGCCTATTTTGCTGCGCTCGCCGTCGCTCCGCTGATTATCGTCGTCGTCGCAGTTGCCGGCGCCTTCCTGCACGGCCACCAGAGTGCCATCAACGACATTTACACTCGGTTGCCTGGGCCCGAGACCGTTGCAGTGCGCCAAGTGGTCGCCTCGACACTCGGTCAGCGGCGACACGGCCTCATCGCGCAAGTCGCAGGGTGGGCGTTCTTCGTGATGGCGGCACTTGGTCTGTTCGGCTCGCTGCAGTTCGCGCTGAACACCACATGGGACGCTACGCCGCAGAAAATAGGAATCTGGCAGACCGTTCGCCGGCGGGCCACGAGCTTTGTGATGGTGCTGGCCGTTGCGGCGTTGCTGCTGCTCTCCGTCGTTACCGACGCCGCGCTCACCGCCATCTTGGCCTATCTACCGCATGCATTCGGCGGCCAAGCCACGTTAGTAAGAGGCGCCGACCTCGCGCTCACGTTCGCGATCGTCTGGCTGCTCTTTGCGGTGCTTTTCGAGTTTCTGCCCGACGCGCGCATCGCTTGGCACGACGTCTGGATCGGAGCCGGAATAACCGCGCTGCTCTTCGTCGCAGGGCAGTTCTTGTTGGGACTCTATCTCGGACGTGCCGGCATCGGCTCAGCTTACGGCGCTTTCGGCTCCCTAGTGGTCTTTCTAATCTGGGCAAACTATTCGGCGCAGATCGTGCTCTTCGGCGCTGAGTTCACGCACGTTTACGCGGAGCAGCGTGCAACGCTTCAAGCTATGTAGACAACCTCCGCCATCATGCCGCCGATCATATGGATCTCGTTGTGGCAGTGCAACAGCCAGCGTCCAGGCGAGGAGTTAGCCGTGAACCGCCACGTCGCAGTGCCGCCGTTTGCAGAAACGAGCGAGCCGTCTTTCGCGAGCGGACGCAACAAGGGCACGCCGTTGACTTCCGTCAGCGCAAAGGTATGGCCGTGCAGGTGCATCGGATGGTCCATGTCGCTGGTGTTGCGAAAGCGCACCGTCACCAGCTCGCCGCGGTGCACGCGCAGCTTTGGCGTGTCGGGCCAGACGTTGCCGTCGATCGTCCATCGCGGATTTCCCCAGCCCCCTCCGCCGAGCACGAGATCGTGCGTCGGCGGCGCGTCCACGGGCGACTTCGTTAGCGCCCCGACACCACCGGCTGCCTCGTAGCTAAAGACGCGCAAACCGTCGAGCGTCTGCTGCTCGCTGCGCGGCGGCGCATTCTCCATGCCTTCGGTATACAGGAGAACGGCCTGCTGCGACTCGAGCGGATCGGCGGAAATGCCTTGCAGCAGGAACGCCCCCGGCTTGCGCACTTCGAAGTACGCGTCATATCGTTCCCCGGCACCGATACGCAACACGTCAACGGTCGCCGGCTGCGCAAGAGGATTGCCGTCGGCGTGCGTCACGACGAGCTCGTGTCCCGCAAGTCGCACGTAGCGAGTCTGCGTTGGGCTCGCGTTGAGCACGCGCAGACGAACGCGATCGCCGCTGCGAATCGCAAGCTTCTTGCCGTACGGATAACTCGCGCCATTGATGCAATGGGCGACGTAGGCGACTTCATCGCCCATGCTAGGGTGCGTCATTTGCATGCGCTCGCCCGACACCACCGGATCGGCCATCGGTGCGTTGCTGACGCCGCGCTGCGCCGCGTTCAGCGAACTCCACTTCGGCACGTCGTGAAAGATGAGCGCAAACTCGCGGTCGGCCGGCTCGTCGTTCGGATCCTCGACGATGAACATCCCGAAGAGCCCTCGCGCGGAGGCCAAGGTCAACGCGTGGTCGTGATACCAACGCGTGCCGGGCGGTTCCGGCACGAAGTCGTACAGATACTCACCGCCAAACGGCACCGCGGCCTGCGTGATCCCGGCCGCGCCGTCCATCGCGTTGGGCAGAAGCATCCCGTGCCAGTGAATGCTCGTCGGTACTCCGACGTTGCTTACATAGCGAACGCGAATGCGCTGGCCGTGCGCGACGCGCAGGAGCGGTCCGGGAATCGTACCGTTGTACGCCAGCCCTGAAAAGTGCAAGCCCGCGCCGGGTGAAAACCGAAGAGGTGCGGACCGCAGCGTCACATCCACGACGTCGCTCGCTAACGCGCGTTGCGTCACCCGAGCTAGGGAAACGACGGAGAGCGTGGCGGCGCCCGCCCGCAGAAAATCGTGACGCCTCACTCTACGCGCAGGGGAGCCTCTTCGACCGCTTCGTCACCAGGCGTATTCCGCGCGATGATATAGAGCTCGTACGAATGCCGCCGTGAGAGCGGCGGCAATTCAAGCACTCGCATGTGAAAATGGTAGACGCCGGGCGCCACCTGCGTGCTGTTGATCGAAAAGGCCGCCGTGCGGACTTCGACCGACGCAACGTTGCTGCTTCCCACAATCGTCCCGTCGAACCAGGTACCGGGGCGAAGCGTCAGCGTGGAAAACCAGATGCGTACGATCCGGGGCGGGGCGTTCGGCGTTGCGACCGGAGCGGTCGGCAGCGCCTGCGGCATTTTGCTCGAAACGATGAGGTTTGGCGGAACGGTAAGCGGTTTGGGAGAACACGCACTAACACAACAAAGCGCCCCGATCACGAATGTTGAAAGTGCGCTATGGAAAGGGTTTCGAAGCGAGTCGAAGGATGACTCCCGACACATGAAGCTGATGGATTTGCTTTCCCCTCGAGCAGAAGCCGGGCCTTCCCTACCCCGCCTCGACGTCGTCGTCGAGCCGTCGGGTTCGCCCAGCCGGCTCGACTGGCTAGCGACCTTCGCGGGCCTCTGGATACTGACGGGCCTCTTCATCGATGCGCATCAGCATCTTTTTCTCGCGGTCGAATCGTTTCTCAACCCGTGGCATATGACGATGTACACCGGCGCCGTTTTTGCAGCCGCGGTCTTAACCGCGACTATTTGGAGTAACTATCGGCGCGCCGGTTCCTTTTGGAAGGCGATTCCCGCCGGCTATTCTCAGAGCGTCGTCGGCGTCGCCGCGCTGCTGGCGGGAGGCGCACTCGACTTCGTCTGGCATTCGATCTTCGGGTTCGAGCACCAGCTCGATCTCCTGCTCAGCCCGCCGCATCTCTTTCTGCTCGCCGGCCTCTTCTTCTTAATTACCGGCCCCGTGCGCAGTGCGCTCGCGCGTCCCCAAGGCACGCGCCTGGTCCAACAGCTTCCGATGCTGATTTCGCTCGGGCTCGCTTTTGAAATCATTCAATTCGTCACGCAGTACGGCTTCTATCCCGAGGCGTTGATGCGCGACCATCCCTTGCCGCAGGTCGCGTTCCAGCGCGAGCAGTTCGTTCTTTCGGTCTTCCTTTTCTACAGGCAGGCACTCGAAATCGCGATCGTGATTTGGCAGAGCCTGCTGCTCGCGGCGGCGGTCCTTTACGTGTGCGCCGGCAGGCGACTGGCATTCGGTGCCCTTGTCGTTCTGTGCGTGGTCGAAAAACTGTGGATCGGCGGCGAGCTCAGCAGCGATCTCAAAGAGCTTCTGCTCGTCGTGCTGGCCTCAATCGCCGCGGGGCTCGTCGGAGATTTTCTCGTTGCCAAGCTGCGCCCATCGGTCCGCAATCCCAACGCCTTTCGAGCGCTGGGCTTCGTCGTTCCGTCGGCGTATTTGGCGGCGTACTTTGCGTTCGCCGTTCCAATGTTCGGGGGAACGTGGTGGGACGCCAGCTTTGTCTTTGGGTCGATCGTTGAAGCGGGGATCGTCGGCCTTTGCGTTAGCCAACTCTTTCTCGCAGGATCGCAAACGGCTACGAATACGGTATGAAGCTTCGGCTTCATACGAGCGCGTACGTGCTGGCGCTTGCCACCACCGCGCTGCACCTCGCCGTCTGTCACCGATTCGGATATTATCGCGACGAGCTTTACTTCATCGATTGCGCGAAGCATTTGGCCTGGGGATACGTGGACCAGCCGCCGCTCGCGCCGTTCGTCACATGGCTGACGGCGCCGCTGGGATATCCGGTGTGGGGGCTGCGCTTTCTCCCGGCGATACTGTCGGGCGTCACCGTGCTCTATGGTTGCGCGATTGCGCGCGAGTTGCGCGGAGGCGCCTTTGCACAAGCGTTGACCGGATTGACGATCGTCCTGGCTCCCGGATTGATCGGCATTGCTTACGGCCTCTCCACCGAGCTTCTTTCGCCGGCGGCGTGGACGGTCTTGATCTATTTGACGATTCGGCTGGTCAAGACGCAAGACACCCGGTTTTACCTTCCCATCGCGCTGGTCGTGACGCTCGCGATGTATGCGAAATACTCGATCGCTGCGTGTGCCTTCGCTTTGGCGATCGGGTTGCTGCTGACCGGCCACGCCAGACTGCTACGGTCGCGCTGGCTAGTATTCGGCGTGCTATTGACCGCACTGCTCGTGATGCCCAACGCGCTATGGCAAATCCGTCACGGTTTCCCCATGCTCGAAGTGCTGCACAGCGATCAGCTCAACCGCCACGCGCTTCGAAACGGCATGGCCGATGAATCGCCGAACCGCTGGATCAACGCGCTTTACATGTTCGCACTCCAGTTCATGTACCAAAACCCGCTCTTCGCACCGGTGTGGGTTTGGGGACTGGTCTGGCTCTGGCGCGAACAGGCATACCGGTATCTTACGGTAGCCTACCTCTTACTGTTGGGATTGCTCGTTGCGAGCATTGGCCGCGGCTACTATATTCAAGGTTTCTATCCGGCGCTCTTCGCGGCGGGCGCGGTGGCAATTGAAGGTGCGCTGAGCGCGAGGCCTTTGCGCTTAAAAATCGCACTCCTCGCGGCGACCTTCGTCGCCGGCTTGCCGATGTTTCCGCTGTCGCTTCCCATCCTGCCGCTTCCCGAGTACATGGCCTACGAGCGCGCCATCGGTTTGAGCCGGCCGGCGCCTCCGGACGGCAAGAGTCACCTGATCAATCCGATGTTCGCCGACCAGCTCGGCTGGAAGACGATGACGCAAACCGTCGCGGGCGCGTATTGGTCGCTGCCCGCGTCGCAACGCAGAATCACGGCGGTATTTGCCGACCGCTACGCCTATGCCGGCGCGCTCGATTACTACGGGCCGCGCTACGGCTTGCCGGCGGTCATCAGCCCGAACAACTCCTACTACCTCTGGGGCACGCGCGGTTACAGCGGTCGTTCGGTCTTAGCCGTCGGCGCAACCGATTATTGGCTGCTGCTGCACTGGTTTGGCAGCGTTCGCCAGATCGCGGTCTACCGCAACGATTACCGCTGGATGCTCGAGGGGCCCCTGCCGGTTTATCTCTGCACGCATCCTCGCGTTCCGCTAGCCACGATGTGGCCGGCCTTCAAGTATTACGGCCTCTAGGAAGGAAGGAATTCCCTCATTTATGGCGTGACGTAGGCGCCTATGGAAAACGTTCACGCGGAGCGCTCTGCCGGTTGGTCCGTCCTTTGTTACGTCGCCGTTCTGGTTATCGCTACATTTCTTAACAGCGGCATGCCGGGGATGGACGTGAAGCCTTCCGATGCCGCGCTGGCATTCGATCAGCACCGGTTTTCGCTCCTGTTGGGCGCGTGGCTCACGTTTCCCGCAGTGGCTTTCTTTCTCTGGTTTTTGGTCGGATTGCGCACCTACTTGATCGCCGCGCCGGGGCGGCAAGAAGGGCTTCCCACGTTCGCGTTGATCGCCGGCGTCGTGATGGCGGCGAGCTCCTTGTGGGCGGCGTGTTTGGAGATTGCGGCAGTCTATCTCCCACCCGACTCATTTACGGCCAACGGACTCACCGGCATCTTCGACGCCTTCGTCTTTGTGCAAGGTGGTCTCGGCTACGCTCCAGTCGCAATTTTCCTGTTTGCCGCGGCGCACAGCATACGACGTCACGACTCCGCGCCGCAGTGGCTCGCGACGCTCGGATATGTCGCGTCGTTCGGGGCAACACTCGCGACCTTCTCGATCTTCTTCTCGTACGGTGCAATGGCGCCGGGCGGCGCCGGCCCCGGTATCGTCGGCGCGCTGCCCGCAGCGGCGTGGCTGATTGCAACCGGTGTCGTGCTCATTCAGAACAAACGCGGCTCGGCAGCCGCGAGAACGTCGGCCGCATCGTAGTTCGCGTTATTGACCCGTCTCGATACTTCGCGCACGGCCATGAGCGCGGCGTCGAGCGGGCGCAATATCGCGCCGGCCGCGTCGGCCGGTAGCGGCTCGGGATCGAGCCAAAGCGCGACGCCGTCCCCCGAAAGAATGACGGGCATGCGATCGTGCACCGCGGCGACGAGCGAGTTCGGGCGGCAGGTCACAACGTCGCACGCCGCCAGACCATTGCCAGGCTCCCAAAGACCGGCGAAGGCGAACGTCTCGCCCGACCGCAGCGTGTAGTAAAACGGACGGCGGTCGCGCCATTCGTAGAATCCGTCGGCAAACTCGATGCAGCGTCGCGCGACGGCGCCGCGCCGCGATGCAATCGATTCGGCGCGAATGTTGATGCGACCGCGGACACCCCAACGCATAGCCTCAACGGTGTCACGCCCGTCGTTTCGGACCCCTAGTACGTCCTGCGAGGGTGCGATGTTATAGCGCGGAAGCCGCGTCTCGCTGAACTCCGGGTAGCGAAACTGCGGAAACGCGGCGGGGAGCGCCTGCGGTTTGGTGAGCGTAAATCTGCCACACATCCTTACTTCCCTTCGCCATATGCGAGCAAGCCGCCGTTGTGGCATAATGGGGTCGTGCTTAAACATTTGCCGCCCTTTCTTATTGCCGCCGCCTTGGCGTGCGCACCCGGCTGGGGATTGGCTCAGGCGGGGGCGGGTCCGCGACCCTCCATCGCCGTCCTTGATTTCTCGACGCACGGCCTCACTTCGGACTCGTACGGTTCCTTCGAGCCGGGCGTGGCGCTGAGCGACCTCCTCACCGATCGGATGGTGAACGACGGACGCTTCAACGTGCTCGACCGCACGCACCTCAGCTCAACCTTGGGCGAGCACCAACTCGGTGCAAGCGGCGAAGTCGATCCCGAGACGGCCATTAGGGCTGGGCACCTCACCGGTTCGCGGTACTTGATAACGGGGAATATCCTCCAGCTCGACCAGACCGGCGCGAGCGGAGCAAATGCGGGAAGTCTGCTACCCGGCGTCTTTGGAGCGGCCGCCGGAGGCGTCTCGACCCATCGCGTGACGATCAAAGTCGCGGTGCGCGTGATCGACGCGAAGACCGGCCAGATCGTTCAGAGTTTCTCCGACGAGGAATCGCGCTCGGGCACGTCCTGGAACGCGGGCGGATTCTCGGGCTCCGTGGCGGGCTCGTATAGCAACGAGCAGTTCGTCAACAGCGACATGGGCCATCTCATCGATGATGAGGCGGCAAAGATCGCCGCCACAATCGATCCCACCCGCTTCAACTCGGGCCCGGTGGCAGCGACGCTGCGCGGACAGATCGCGGCCGTCGACGGGCGCAGCATCATCATCAACATCGGCTCCAATGCCGGCGTGCAGGTGGGCCAGATGTTCGACATCGTGAAAGTGAAGTCGCTCGTCGATCCCACGACGCACGCACCGCTGCACGTCAACGAAAATGTCGGCCGGCTGCAGATCGACACGGTAAGTCCGAGCGCATCGGTCGGGCACGTCGTCTCCGGGACCGCCGCGGTACGGCTGACGGTTACGTCGGAACCGTAGCCTCGGGTACGGGCCCGGTGGACCGCGCGATGACGCGCTCGACCTTCACGACGCGCGTCTTCGTCAACCGATCGTGCAGCAGAATTCGGCGCCAGAAGAAGCTCAGCGCTACGATAAGCCACCAAACCAAGAAGACGATAATGTAGCGCCAGATCGTACGGCCGACGCTCGGCTTACGAAAGTCGGTCGTTACGACGCGCAAACCGGTAATCATCATTCCGAAGGTCTGCCCCGCGAAAATTACGAGCAGCGTTAGATAAGCGGGGTACCAGAAGAAGAAGCCGAGATGGCGGATTGCTTGCCCCACGACGGTAAATATCGCGTTGACGGAGCCATTGAGGCCGTCTCCGCCGAGAACCGTTTCTGCCGGGTTTTCCCAATGCCATTTCGTGCTCGGCGGCGGAGATGGAGATCCGCCTATTGTGACGGCGTGCGTCTTACCACGGATCGTAATCGCGCCGAGCCCCGGGGCCGACGCCGTAACGTTGCCCGGGGTGACGGATATATTTGTCTCGGACTGACGCGCGCCCGGTGCGACACTGCCGCCAAACGACGTAACGATCGCGATAACCACGACGGCATCGATGCCGGCGGCCGCAAAGCGGCGCCACCAACCGGCGCAATCTCGAGGAGCGACCGTCGCTTCGCCCGGAAGCACGAGCGCCGGCGGCGTTTCGCCGCGCTCGCGAACGAACCAGGCCTGCGCGTCCAGATAGGACTGCGATGTGATGAACCGGCGCATGGAAGCGATGCGCTGCGTCGCATAGGGCTCGCTGCTCAGCCACTCGCCCCAGCGCAGGACCGAGTCGGTCGCAATCTCCGCGCGCTGCTCGGCGAATGCCTGATAATCGACCTGCCGCCCGAACGCATGAAATGTTGCGACCCCCAGCGCCCCAATCGCCGCATCGAGCGAGCCGCAGCAGAGCAGTCCGACTTTGTCGCACGTGAGCGCACAGCGCCGAAGCCAGCCGCCGAAAATCAGCGAGATCAACGGGTTTTCGTTGCCGTTGACGCTCAACAACGAGTGAAAGCGCGTGTGACCGGCCGCGATGTGCCCGAGCTCTCGACCAATCACGAAGGCCAGCTCGTCGTCGGAGAAGAGCTCGATCCAATGGCTCGAGAGCACGAGCGCATAGGGTTGGCCCAGGCCAAGCGCAACGGCGGGAACGAAGTTGTCGTCGCGCACGAAGATCAGCGGCGTCGGAATCTCGAGCGCTGCCGCGGCATTTTGCACGATCGAGAAGACGCGCGGATATTGCCTCTGATGGATGCGCACGCTCGAGCCGAGGAGGCGTCCGCGAGCGAGCGTCACGTAGAGCATCGCAAGTACGATAAAGAGTGCGACTTGCGACGCGCCAATCGATTCGTGAAGCACGTAGCCGATCAGCAGCGCCGCGGGAAACGCGCCCAGTCCGGTCAGCCAGAAGGCAGCCCGCTCGGAGGGCTCTCGCAATGAATGTGGTCCGGTAAACAGTGGCTGCACGCTCTTTAGTGAGTCTGACGATGCGAACCGGCTTTCCTTTCACGAACCACGGGCCATGAAGTAAAACATTCCGGCCGTCGCGCCGCCCATCAGCGCGAACGTCGCCCAACCCCACGCCCGAGCAAGTCCCGAGCTCACCCAATCGCCCATGACCTTTCGATTCGAAGCGAGCCAAACGATGACGGCTATTAGCGGCACGGCCGCGACGCCGTTGAGAACGGCCGACCAAAACAATGCCTTGATTGCGTCAACGTGCAGCAGATTCATTGCTATGCCGATGAGTATGCCCGCCGCAATGATCGTATAGAAGCGCGGAGCGCGGTGCACCGGCTCGCTCAAACCCTCCCGGAAACGAAAGGTCTGCGCTGCGACGTAGGCCGACGACGTCGCCAGCACCGGCACCGCCAGAATTCCAGTCCCTACCATTCCCAGCGCAAAGAGCAGCTCGGCAAACGGACCGGCCAGGGGGCGCAACGCCTGCGCGGCCTGTTGAGCAGTGGCGATGTCGTGCCGTCCAGCCGCGCCCAGCGTCGACGCCGTCGTCACGATGATGAAGAATGCAACGATGTTCGAAAAGATCATGCCGGCGTTGACATCGGCGTGCATATTTCGTACCGAACCGGGATCGGTGCCACGTCGCGCGGCGAGGGTCGCCTTGCCGGCATCTTTGTCCTCTTCCACCATAAGGGAGGACTGCCAGTAAAACAAGTACGGCGTAATCGTCGTGCCGAGCACGCCCACCATCGTGGAGAGCCAGAGCGAGTTGAAATGGATTCGTGGAACCGCGAACTGCTCCAACACGTGGAGCCACGGCGGATGCGTGATGAAGGCCGTGACGACGTAAGCGAAGAGCGACAGAGCCAGCCACTTAAAGACTCGCGCGATCGTTGCGTACGGCATCCATGCCTGCCCGACGAGCATTGCAATACCGAAGAAAAAGACGAGGGCGTCAACGGGAATTGGAACGACGAGCCGCGTGGCGGCCGCCATGCCGCCGATATCCGCGCCCAGATTAAACGTATTGGCGACGATGACCAGGGCCGCCAGCGGATATACGAGTGCAAGCGGCAGCTGCTTGCGCATGAGCGCCGCGATTCCCTCACCGTTGACCATCGAAATGCGGGCGCACATCCCCTGAATGACGGCCATCATCGGCGTCGAGACCAACGTGAGCCAGAGCATGGAATATCCGGTCGTTGCACCGGCGACCGAATAGGTCGAGATTCCCGAGGGATCGTCATCCGCCGCGCCCGTAATGAGGCCCGGCCCTAGAATTGAGAAGAAATTACGGATTCGGCTGACCATTGGAGCGGCTTGTACCCCACTTTCGGGGCTTCCGAATCGAAAGCGCCGCTTAGGCTTTAGGCAGGAGTTCCGAAATCTCGCGGCCGGAGAGGGCGTCGCCAAAGGCGCACAAGTCTCCGTCGTGCAACGCTCGAGCCGTTTCGACCAACGAGGTCATCGCACTTCGATAGAGCGCACCGCCGACGCTCACGCGTCGCACGCCGGCCGCGCTGAGCTCGGTCAGCGGTACCGGTTTGCCGGGGCCGATGAGCACGTTGACGGGCTTGGGCGCCACAGCTGCGACGACGGCGCAGATCGCATCCATGTCCGGTAAGCCGGGGGCATAGAGTACGTCGGCACCCGCTTCGGCGAACGCGACGAGACGCCGAATGGTATCGTCTAAATCGGCACGACCGTGAAGATAGTTATCGGTACGGCCGGTCAGCAGAATCCGGCCGCTCGCAGCCTGCGCTGCAGCGCCGACGCGCGCAACCGCATCGTCGAAATCGTGAATCGGCTGCGCGGGATCGGTCGTCGTGTCCTCGATGCCGAGACCGGCCAAACCCGCCTCGATCGCGGCGCGAACCGTCGCGGCGCACTCCTGCGGATCCGCACCGAATCCATCTTCGAGATCGCCGTTGACCGGCAGGCCGCTCGCGCGCGCCAAGAATGCGGCATGCGCGACGGCCTCGTCACGCGTTACGGCGTGAATTCCATCTTGACGGCCGAGCGAAAAGGCGAAGCCGAGCGACGTGCTGCCCAGTGCCTCGAATCCCGCGCGTGCGAGTAAAACCGCCGACGCGCCATCCCAAGCGTTGGGCATAATGAATGCCGTTTGGCGTTCGTGCAACGAACGAAAACGTTCGTACGCGAGAACCTGCGTGTTCCTCATCGCCGCTTCGGCTACTCGGCCAGCATTTCGCTCGCGATGACGCTTACCGGAACCGTGCCGTGCGAGAGCAAATCGTCGTGGAAGGCTTGCAGATCGAACGCGCTGCCTTTCTTCGCCTTGTATCGTACGAGCAGCGCCTCGATCTGCGTCTTCCCGACCGCATAGTCGAACGCTTGGCCCGGACCAAGCGCAAAACGGCTCACTTCTCCTTGCGCCGTCGCGCGATCGACGCCGGCATTCGCTTCGAACCATGCAACCGCGCGCTCGAAGCTCCATTCTCCGGTTGCGAGTTTCGTATCGACGATAGCGCGAGCGCCGCGCAGCCGCTCGAACTGCGCGACCGCGTAACGCCCGTCAAGATCGTTACCGTAAAGGCCGTCACGTTCGAGCAACGCTTCTTCGTAAAATGCCCAGCCTTCGGCGAAGACGCCGTCGAAAGAGAAGCGGCGCACCGGATCGGGATTGTGTTTGGCGATCGAAAGCTGCAAGAAGTGCCCAGGGAAGCCTTCGTGTCCGCTGGTCATCAGGACGCGATCGCGATCGAAGTCTTCGAAGATCGCGCCGGTTGCCGCGGCCTTTGCCATCTGCGGATTGGGCGGCGGAACGAAATAGACGCCGTCAACCTGCTTTGAAAGAATCGGCGGCGGATTCATCGACGCCCCGGGGAGAATCGGCAGAAGAAACGCCGGCGTCTCCTCGATCTTCATCTCGCCGACGTATGGCGGCACCGTCACGATGTGTTTGTCGGCAATGAAGGCACGCAGGGTATCGAGTTGCGCCTGAAAGAATGCGAACTGCGCATCTTTCGTAGCTGGAGTCATGCCGCCGCCGTTGGCCGCGGCCTGCGTCGGATCCGAGAGGTTGACGCCCTTGGCCTTCGCCTCGGCTTGAATTTCGTGCTCTTGCGCGATGGCCGCGTCGAGCGTCTTGCGCCCGATGGCTGCAATCTGATCGGCGTCGTACGGCAAGAGCAGTTCGTCGCGGAGCATGGCGTTATAGGCTTGGGCTCCCATCTCGTAGTTGACCGGCCAGCTGGCAGCGTTATCGCTCATCCATTTGGTCCACTCGGTCATCGCCGCAACTACTGCGTCGCGCGCCTTTTCGAAGCGCGCTTTTTTATCGGCCGGGAGCCGCGCGGCCATCGGCGTCAAGATGTAATTGAAGAGGGCGGGCGCCATCGCGAGCTCTTTAACGGCGACCTGCGCTTGCAGACGCCCCGGATGGGTAATCTGCGGGCGCTGCGCGGCCATCCACGCCGGGGCCTTTTCCAGCCGCGAGATCATGTGATCCCACCAGACCGACGGGTCCTGTTCCCCCATGTGGAGAATCATCGTAAATACCGCGCCGAGCACGGTCAGTGGCGGCCCGGACGGGTCCTTTCCGTCCTCCAGCTCGGCCAGTTGCCGGAGTTGCCCCGTGACAAAGGCTCGCATCACACGCACGTCGTTGCGATCCCGCAGCGTCGCGCCGGTCATGTCGATGGCGCCGAGCTTACTTTCGTACGTCGCGAGCAGCTGCTTCATGTGGGCGATGCCCGCCGGGGTCGGGTCGCTCCAGTCGCCATCGTGGCTGTAGTCGCCGAGGAAGGTCGCGGCCTCGGGATCCACAGCCAAGAAAGCGGCGATCGATTGGAGCTGGACGGCCGAGATTTGCGCACTCGGCGAGCTTTGAGCGGGTGCCGGGAGCGGACGGCAGACCAGCAATGCGGCCGCCAGGAGAGCGGCGAGAGCTCGTTGCTTCATGAGGACTCCTACGAGAATCGCGCGGGGATTGTTTCGCCCGCCCGCGCGAGGGTAGGCTCCATAGTATGCGCACAATCATTCTAACTGCCGTGCTTCTCACTCAGCTTCCGGTCAACGCGGCCGCTGCCGGCTGCCCCGGGGCCGACCCCGCGATCACATCGGTACGCGTGCAGAACGTCACCGCCAATGGCTCGGCCAACCACTACACGCTGGCCGGCACGGTCACCAATCTCGGAAATCAAAGGCAGGCATCAAACGTCTTGCAGTTCGTCAACATCTATCAAGACGGAACCCGGTTAGAGGATCGCGGAGTGCCGCCGCTAGCGCCGGGTCAATCCTATACGTTTTCGTATGTCTGGATGCGCGCGCTGGATGCGGGCACGAACACGACCACCTTCGACTTTAGAATCCGCATGACTTCGCCGTCACCGGCCGGAAACCAGGACTGCAACCCCGGAAACGACACGTATAGGCTTCGGTTTTAGCACCGCGGAGCTAACGGTGATCCGCTGCCCGGCGACGTAACCTCATAGGTTAAATGCCAGGCACGCTCCGCATCGGGATCGACGTCGGCGGAACGTTCACCGATCTCGCCGCCGCCGAATCCTGGAGCGGCCGAATCGTCACGCGCAAAGTCGCAAGCACGCCGCGCGAACCGCATCGCGCGGTCGTCAACGCAATTGCCACCATTTTAGCGGATTATGAAGAGGTGCCGCGGATCGAACTCCTCGCGCATTCGACGACGATCGCAACGAACGCCCTGCTCGGCCAGATGAATCTCGAGCTCCCGCGCGTCGCGCTGGTCACGACGCACGGCTTTCGCGACGTTATCGAAATCGGCCGTCAAAATCGAAGCGCGCTGTACAACCTGTTCGTCGAACGGCCGCGTCCGCTGGTTGCGCGCAACGACCGGTTGACCGTGCGCGAGCGCATCGATTTTCAGGGGAACGTGCTCCAGGCGCTGGACGACAGCGACGTCGAGCGTGTGTGCGAGCAGCTACGCGAACGCGACGTGGCGGCGGTCGCGATCTGCCTGCTGCACTCGTATGCGAACGACGCGCACGAGCGGCGCATCGCAAAGGCCATCTCTGCCGCCCTGCCGCGAATGCGCGTGACGATCTCGTCGCAGGTCGACCCGCAGTATAGGGAATACGAGCGCTGCTCGACCACGGTCGTCAACGCGGTGCTCGCGCCAATCGTCGAAGGCTACCTCGAACGCCTAGGTGCAGCGATTCGGGCTGCCGGCATCGACGCGCCGATCTACGTAATGCGCAGTGACGGCGGGCTTGCGTCGCAAGGGATTCTCTTGCGACCCGCGGCGTTGATCGAGAGTGGCCCTGCAAGCGGCGCAATGGCGGCAGCGGCACTCGGCCGGCGAGTCGGCATTCCGCGTCTGCTCTCGTTCGACATGGGCGGAACGACCGCGAAAGCCGGCGCGATCGTGGATGGCGTTGCCCAAGTCGTCGGCGAGTTCGAAGCCGCCGGCGCAACGCACAGCGGCCGCGCGATCAAAGGCAGCGGCTATCCCGTTCGCTATCCGTTCGTCGATTTGGCAGAGGTGAGCGCGGGAAGCGGCACCATTGCGTGGCTCGACGATGCTGGTTCGCTGCGAGTGGGTCCGCTCTCAGCAGGCGCGGACCCGGGGCCGGCCTGTTATGGTCGCTCCGACCAAGCTACGGTTGCCGATGCGAACGTCGTGCTCGGCCGTTTGAACCAGGAAGCGTTGCTTGGCGGAGCATTTCAAATCGACGCAGCACGTGCCCGGTCGGCCGTCGAACGCCTCGCGCCGGCCTTGGCATTGAGCGTCGAAATGACGGCCGAAGGCATCGTCAGGCTAATCGATCACGCAATGGCGAAAGTGTTGCGCATTGTCACGGTGGAGCGCGGTTTGGATCCGCGCGATTTCGCGCTGGTCGCCTTCGGAGGCGCGGGACCGTTGCATGCCTGCGCGGTAGCCGGCGAGTTGGGGATTGCGCGCATCGTCGTCCCGCAGCATCCAGGCCTTTTCTCCGCGCGCGGTTTGCTGGACGCAGACCTTCACACCAGCGACGTCCTCGCGGTTCTTCGGCCGACCGGTGACGTAGATCAAAGCGCGCTGCGACGCTGGTTCGACGAGAGCGAGGAACGCGCTGTGGCCGCGCTTATCGAACAAGGGGTGCAACCGCAAACGATTGTCTTTCGGCGCCAATACGACGCCCGCTATCGCGGACAGAGTTTCGAGCTTACGATCGATGACGCCGATTCGCCCGAATCGATCGCGCAGCGTTTTCACGACGCGCACCGCGCTCGCTACGGTTACGACGTTCACGGCGAGATCGTCGAGCTGATAAACGCGCACCTAACGGGCGTGGGTGCGCTGCCTGCCAACGTCACGCTCAGCCCCTCGACAGAGCCGGTGCGCGGCGTAGTCGAAGCACGCCGCGTCTGGGTCAACGGTTCTTTCATCAACGTTCCGGTCTTACAACGTGCTGGACTCGAAGAAGGCAGGCAAATCGAGGGACCGGCGATCGTCGAAGAGTACGACTGCACGACGTACGTCGCGCCGCAGTGGTCGTTGACGGCGGATGCCAGCGTACTGACCTTGGAGAAGACGGCGTAGTGATCGATCCAATCGTCGCAGAGATTGTCAGCGCAGCGCTCGTATATGCGAGCGAAGAGATGGGCCTTGCCGTGCGCAATAGCGCCTACTCGGCGAACATCAAAGAACGGCTCGACCATTCCTGCGCGCTCTTCGACCGTGACGGCCGTTTGATCGCGCAAGCCGAACACATTCCAGTGCATCTTGGTTCGCTGCCGTGGGGACTCAAACGAATGCTCGACATCATCGCGCGCGAACACGGCGGCGTTCGCGAGGGCGAGATGTGGGTCGCGAACGATCCCTACGTGACGGGCACTCATCTCAACGACGTGACGCTTTTGCGGCCGATCTTCGACGGGCGCCGGCTGGCCGGTTTTGCTGCCAATAAGGCGCATCACGCGGACGTCGGCGGCGCGGCGCCGGGCTCGATGCCGGCCGATGCAGCGGACCTCTTTGCCGAAGGCGTCGTCGTTCCACCCATGCGTTTGATGCGCGAGGACCGCGTCGTTGCCGAGACGGTCGCGCTCTTTCGCGCGAACTCGAGAACGCCCGATGCTTGCAGCGGGGATCTTCGAGCGCAGATCGCGGGCAACTACACCGGAGAGCGGCGCCTGCTCGAGCTTGTGAGCCGCTATGGTGCCCAAACGTTCGACGAGGCAGTCGCGCGGGCGCTTGACGGTAGCGAGCGTGCGATGCGTTCCGCGCTTCGTAAGATCGGCGATGGCGTCTTCCACGCGACGGACTATCTGGAACATCGCCGCGGAGAGCCGAGCATTGCGATCGCATTGCGCCTGGAGCTGCGCGACGGTGGCGCACTCCTCGATTACACCGGAACCTCCCCACAGTGCAGCGTTCCGCTCAACGCCGTGTTCGGCGTGACGCTTTCTGGCGTCCATTACGCGCTGCGGGCCGTCACCGACCCGACGATCCCGATGAACGAGGGCTGCTTTCGTCCGGTCGAGGTGCGGGTGCCCCACGGCACGTTGCTCAATCCGCGCCGCCCCGCACCCGTCTCGGGCGGCAACGTCGAGACCAGCATGCGCAACGCCGAGGTCGTCCTGCAAGCGTTGGCATGCGCCGCCCCCGAGCGCGTGCCGGCCTGCAGCGGCGGCACGATGAGCAACGTGATGCTCGGCGGAACGCGCCCCGACGGGCGAACCTGGGCCTTCTACGAAACCAACGGCTGCGGGTCGGGCGGGCGTCCGAGCGCCGATGGCGTCGACGCCATCCACTGCCACATGACCAACACGCTCAACACCCCGATCGAAGCGGTCGAACGCGAGTATCCGTTGCGCATCACGCGCTACGAAATTGCGGAAGGCACCGGCGGTCCGGGGCGGCACCGCGGCGGCAACGGTCTGATCCGCGGGATCGAGCTCACCGAAGGCGCCGCGCGAGCAACGCTCGTCGCCGATCGTCACACACTGCGCCCACCTGGCGCACACGGCGGGGAATCGGGCGCTTGCGGCCGGCATATTTTGAAGCACGATGGTACCGAAACGCTCATCGGCGCAAAGACGAGTCTGCCGCTCGAACCTGGGGACGTGCTGACCATTCAAACCCCGGGAGGCGGCGGCTATGGCGCGCCAACTGTGTGAGCGTTAATCCTTGGCAAGACCGACGTTCCGTGAGAGAATGGCAAACAAGGAAATTGATAGGATGCGAACTGCAAAAAGACTCCCGGCCGTCGGACTGACGGCCGCTTTAGTGGGGGCTGCTTTAGCGCTGGCCGCGTGCGCTCACGGCTCGAACGGCTCCAGCGCCGGCATACCATCCGTTCCCGGCCTCTCGCCGGCCTCGGGTAGTACCTCTACATACATCCAGCACATCGTCATCATGGTCCAAGAGAACCGCAGCTTCAACGACCTCTTCGCTACCTTTCCCGGCGCCGACGGAGCGACCGAGGGACTGATGAAAACTCCCAGCGGCGACAAGTACATACAGCTCACGGATGCCCCTCTCGACTCCTTGAATTTGGGGCATCAGCACTTAGCGTTCGAGCACGAGTACGATCACGGAAAGCTGGACGGCTTCAATGATATAGCCATGGCGTACCACAGAGGCCAGAGAGGGCCAGCCGGCACGTATCCCTACCGATACGTCGATCCATACGACATCCCGGAGTATTGGTCCATCGCCAACCAATACGTTCTGGGCGATCATATGTTTTCTACGCAAAGTAGCGACAGCTTCACAGCCCATCAAGATCTCATCGCCGGCGGGACGCCGGTCGGCGATAAGGGCGATAACGTTATCGATTTTCCGGTGCCGTCCTCGTGGGGATGCGACGTTTCGCCGCCGGGAACGACGACGTCGCTGATCACTTCAACAGGAAAGTATCTCAAAGGTAAGGGACCCTTTCCGTGCTTTCAGTACTCGACGATACGCGATCTGCTCGATGCCAAATACCTGTCATGGCTTTATTTTACGAATGAATCCAAGGTCGGCGTATGGAATCCGTTCGAGGCAATCCAGGCCGTGCGCGACGGCCCCGAGTGGGCAACGAACATCGTACAGCCGCAATCGCGAATCTTCGATGCCATTTCCCACGGGAAGCTTCCCGCGGTATCCTGGGTGATCCCCGATGCGCTGGATTCCGACCATCCCGGGAATCACTCCGATAGCGGGCCGTCCTGGGTGGCCAGCGTCGTGAACGCGGTCGGACAGAGTTCCTACTGGCCGAACACCGTCGTCATCGTCGTTTGGGACGACTGGGGCGGCGAATACGACAACGTGTCGCCGCCGCAGCTCGACGGCCAGGGACTAGGGTTTCGCGTTCCGATGCTGCTCGTGTCTGCCTACGCGAAGGAAACGTCGCCGTCGCAACTGGGGTACGTCTCACATACGCAATACGAGTTCGGCAGCATCCTCAAGCTCATCGAGAGCAACTGGAATCTAGGAACGCTAGGAAGGACGGATCAGCGCGCCAATAGCCTCCTCGACTGTTTCGATTTCACGCAAGCGCCGCGCACCTTCACGCCGATCACTACCAAATACTCGAGGTCGTACTTCTTGAAGCGACCGCCGTCGGGCTTGCCGGTGGACGACTACTGACGTATACGGGCTTGCGCCTAGGCGCGGCTCAGAGCGGGCGGTTCGTGCGCGCGGTGGCCGGCCGCTCCAAACCGAAGCGGGCCGCACAGAGGAGATCGACGACGCGGATCGCGCTTCGGCGAGGGGAGAAACGACGTCGCGAGTCGGCCGCGACGAGATGGCCGTACGAGTCTCGCGAACCCGAACCGTTGACGAAGCGGCTAACGGCGCCCAGTAACTGCGAGCGCTGCGCGAAAATGGCAACGTCGGCGGCGAAGATGGTGCCCAATCCCTCGTTGGAAAGCACGACGGCCGGAATCCCGGCTTGCCCCAGCAACACGTTGCCGAATGCTGCGTCATCGGTCAAGCCGCAGTGCACGACGCAAGCAACGCGCACGCGCTGCCCGTCACCGAGCAGCATCTCCGGGGTAATGCGCACGACCGGATACCCGAGGTCGCCGTCCTGCAAATCTTGCGCATCCCCGGCAAGTCCGATGGTCGTACACGACGGGTCGTCCGAGCGGCTTACCCCGCAAGCGGCGACGCTGTCGGCCGAAGCGCAAGGAAGCCACGGCACCTCGACGTCGATCGCGCCGAGCGTGCGAATCGAAGGAAAGGCCTTCGTACGTCGCTCGATCGTGATTCCAAGCTGCGAGCGAGAGGCTGAAAACCACTCGATCGACGCGGCCTGGCGAAATCGCGGATCGAACCAACGTCGGCGTCGCAACGGACGAGGCACGACCGGATGGCCGAAGGCGCGCAGCGCTGCGGCGAGGTCCGCGCGCGACGCCGCGAGCAACGGTTCTTCGTGCGCGTTTTCCCCCATTACTATTGCTCCGACGGCGCCGCGTTGCGTTCGCGGTAGCGGCGCCAGGCCCGAGGCCCACCGTCGGTAGAATCGTTCCTCGTTCTCGCGTTCTCGATCGAACCGACCCGCTGAAGCGCCTTCATAGTGTGCGAAACGAGCCTCGGCAACATATGCAATTGCGGCACCTCGTTCGCGCGCTCGCAGGCAAAGGTCGACATCCTCAAAGCCGTTGACGAACGACTCGTCGAAGCCGCCCCCCTCGAGGAACCAATCGGTACGCACGGCCATAGCCGCGCCCGACACGGCCAAGGCATCGCGAGAGGCGGTCACGCCATCGAGCGATGAAGGAAGGTTGCGATACGAATAGTGCCAGTGTGCATTTCGCAACAGGACAAGTCCCGCCGCTTGCGTCACGCCGTCCTCGAAGAACAGCGCTCCGCCCGCAATGGCGACCTCGCGCCGCTCGAAGGCGGCGACCAGCGGCGTCAGCGCATCGCCGAGCGGATAGGCATCGTTGTTGAGAAAGAGCACGAGCGGCGCCTCGGCAATGCGCGCGCCCGCGTTACACGCTCCGGCAAAGTTCCGGTTCGTCTCGTGACGCAAATATCGCACCCACGGAAAAGCGTCAATCGCTTCGGGCGTCTCGTCGGTCGAAGCGTTGTCGACCACGATGGTTTCGAAAAGCACGGAACCGGATCGATGCAGCCGGTCCAGCTCGCTCAAGCAGCGCGCAGTGAGCCACCAGTTGTCGTAGACCGGGACAACGATGCTAAGCTGTGCCAACGCGAACTTGTTCCAGCAGCTCCTGCTTCGTTTCCGGGACCATCGCGCGCACGAAGACGATCGTCACGATGCAGAGCACCGCATAGACACCAAACGTCACGGGGCTTCCTAGACGTTCGACCATCGTCAAAAAGGACTGTGAAACCGCGAAATTTCCCGCCCAGTTGGCCAGCGTCGAAACCGACATCCCGGTACCGCGCACCGGTAGTGGAAAGATCTCAGCGATCAGCAGCCAGAGAATCGGGCCGAAGCTGAATGCAAAACAGCCCACGTAGACCATCATGCTGACGAGTGCTATCGCAGCGAGCGAACCCGAGAGATGCGGTTGCGAAAACGCGTACGCCATGACGCTCAGCGCCACGAACATGCCGCTGAGCCCGGCATAGAGCAACGGCTTACGCCCGATGCGGTCGACAAAGAAGATCGCGACGAGCGTCATCCCGCAGTTTACGGCACCGACCAGCGACTGCGCCAAAATCGAAGCGGCGTCAGATCCGACCCCTGCCATCTCGAAGATGCGCGGTCCGTAGTAGATGACTGAGTTGATTCCGGTGATCTGCTGCAAAACCGCCAGCACGACACCGATGAAGAGCGCCGGCCGGATCGCCGGACTAAGCAATGCAAGCAGACCGCCGCGTCTGACTTTCAGGCTCTCCAAAATGGAAGCTTCTTCACGTTCGCTGGCGCTTTCGTCGTCGTAAATGCGTTGCAGTTCCTCGCGAGCGAGAGGCTCGCGTCCAATCTTGAACAGATAGCGTGGGCTCTCCGGCATCCGAATCATTCCAACCATCAAGATCAATGACGGAATGACGGCCAGGCCCAACATCCAGCGCCACTGCGCTCCGCCCGCGAGCAGGTAATCGACGAGGTATGCCGCGAGAATGCCGATCGTGATTGCGAATTGATAGAGCGAAACCAACGCGCCACGCACCGGCGCGGGAGCGACCTCCGAGATGTAGAGGGGCGCCACGACCGAGCTCAAGCCGATCCCGAGACCGACGACGAAGCGCCCGCAGAGCAGTATCGCCTCGTTCCCCGCTAGCGCCGAAAGCAGCGCGCCGAGCAAGAAGATAACGCCGGCTCCGAAAAGCGTCGGCCGCCGGCCGGTGCGGTCGGCCACCGATCCCGAGACCGCCGAGCCGCCGATGCAGCCGATCAAGACGACGCTAATCGTAAAGGCCTGGAGCCGGTTGTCCAGCGCAAACTGCTTGCTGATGAAAAGGATCGCGCCGGAGATCACGCCGGTGTCGTAGCCGAAGAGCAACCCTCCCAACGCTGCGATCGACGCTACGAGCAAAACGTACGCTCTCATGCAGGCGCTTTTGCAAGTGGCGTGCGAACGCTCCTCCAATGGCGTTCGAGATCGAGATTCCGGGGGCGCTCGCATACGCCCGCACGCACGCGTTGCATGCGATCGTTATTGCGCTCGGCGACCAGATCGTCGCGCAGGAGTACGGCGATACTTTTTCCGAGCAAAAACCGCATTTGCTTTACAGCGGAACGAAGAGCTTTTGGGGCCCTGCGGCGCTCTGCGCGCGCGAGGATGGATTGCTCGAACTCGACGAAACCGTCGCTGCGACATTTGCGCAGTGGCGCGACGATCCATGGAAGCGCCGCGTCACCTTGCGCATGCTGCTCTCGCTTACGGCCGGCTTTGGTTTCGGCGGCTTAGGTGCGGCGGTTCCGGAGTACGAGCGCGCCCTGGCGACGCCCCTGAAAAACGAGCCGGGCTCGCAGTTTACCTACGGCGGCATTCCGTTTCAAGTCTTTGGCGCCGTGCTCGCGCGCAAGCTCGCCGATCGCAAGTTGACGCCGCACGATTATCTGCGCGAGCGAATCCTCGATCCTGCGGGCGTCCGAGTGGCGAGCTGGCGCAGTCTAAAGGACGGAACGCATCCGCTGCCAACCGGCGCGTCGCTCTGCGCCATGGACTGGCTTGCATACGGACGCTACGTCGCGCACGAGCGCGACGTTCTCGCCCCGTGCTTCGAGGGCTCTCTCGCTAACGCGCGTTACGGCCTGGGCTGGTGGCTGGGCGCTCCCAATACTCCGAAGGATCTCGTCTACGCGAGCGGCTCTGCAGGCCAAGCGCTCTACCTGATCCCGTCACTCGATCTGACGGTCGTACATTTCGGCGCGAGTGCATCGTTCCGGCACGAAACGTTCTTGCGGCGTCTTTTCCCCGCTTCAAGGTGACACGGGTACTGCGCCGTCAACCGGCTTGATCCCGGCATTCTTCAAGGCAGCCTGCAGCGGCGAAAGCAATCCGACGTAGTCGTTGTACTGCGCAACCGCCGCGGCGTATGCGGCATCGAAGCGCCTCGCATAATCGAGCTGCTCGGCCGTTGGCGGCAGCTGCGGACCACCGAAGCCGGTGCGCGGAATCGATTCGCGGAGCGAACCCCCGCGCTGGATCGAATCCTCGTCGTTCTTGTAGTCGGCGGTGAATGCGGCGAAGACCGGGCCCCAACTCTGCTGCGCGGCAGCAACTTGGCTTACAATCGCTGCATCGTTCTTCGCCGAGGCGGCGACGCGCGTCAGCGACTTCTTGATCGTGTCCAGGTTGTTGAGAACGTCGTCGATCCTTCCGTAGATCGTCGAATACTTGCGGGCGAAAGCATAACCGGATTCGTACTGTTGTTGCGTCCACTGGTCGCGCGGATCGGGCTTCACCGTAACTCGTTGCGTCAGCGTTTGCGCTCCCAGCGCCAAGCGAACGGTGTAGGTTCCCGGCACGACGGTCGGACCCGTCTTCGGCCCTTGGTAATCCTCACGCGCGGCGCCATGCCACTTCGCCGGCGCGTCCTCTGTGAAGTCCCAAACGTAACGGTTGATGCCGGCCTTGTTGGGGACGTAAGGCTCTTCTTTGCCCTTTACCTTATGCGTGCCGCTTACGGTCCGAATGACGGTGCCGCCGGCATCGAGAACTTGCAACGAAAGCGCTTTTTTCTGCGGCGCCGTCTGATAAAAATCGACAATCGCACCCTTTGCCGGATTGTCGCCGGCGAACTGTGTGTAGACTCCGGGATCGTTGGAATGGTAGTGATACTCGTAGGCTATCCGCGGTGCGAAGAGCATGGTTCCGGCGCGCTGTGCGTTTCCAAGCTGCTGCACGGAGTCGAGGTCGTCGAGAATCCATGCGTCGCGTCCGTGCGTCGCAATGACCAAGTCGTTGAACTCGGGCTGGATCCGGATGTCGCGCACCGAGACTGCGGGCAGATTGATTCGGAAATCTTGCCAGCGAGCGCCGTTGTCGAGCGAAATCCAAAGACCGTTCTCGGTTCCCGCGTAGAGCAGATACGGGTTGCGAGTATCCGGGCGGATCGTGCGCACGTACTGATCGCCCGGCAGTCCATTGACGGTTTTCGTCCAGTGGGCGCCGTAATCGCGCGTGACGTAGACGTAGGGAGCGTAGTCTCCCATGCGATGGTTATCCGCAATCGCAAAGGCCGTTCCGGCGGCGAGCGGCGACGGCGCGACCGTTTCGAAGCGCGCGAACTGCGGCGCTCCCGGCGGTGTAACGTTTTGCCAATGCAACCCGCCGTCGCGCGTCATTTGCACGTAGCCGTCGTCGGTTCCAACCCAAATCTCGCCCTGGTCGATCGAGGAACCCTCGATATAAAGGATGGTATCGGAGTACTCGGCCCCGGAGACGTCCTTCGCCAACGGCCCTCCGGAGGGCAGCTGGTGCTCCGTAATATTGCGCGTAAGATCCGGGCTGATCGGCCGCCACGTTTCGCCGCGATCGGTCGACTGAAATACGACGTTCCCGCCAAACCACGCAACGTGGCCGTCCCAAGGGGCAAACGCAATCGGCGAATCCCAATTGAAGCGGTACGCCGCCTTGCTCAAGTCAAACGGTCCCAGAAAACTCCCGGGAAATGCGTCATATGGACGGATGAAGCGGCTGACGCCGGTCCTGCGATCGAAAAGAGTGACGGCACCGTCCTCCAAATCGGCCCAAATATAATTCGGGTCGATTGGGTCGGGAACCGTCCACATTCCGTCGCCGCCGACGACGTTGATCCAATGGCGGTTGAGGATGCCTTCGTCATCGAGCGAGTTCGACGGGCCGCAAAAACCGTTGTTATCCTGGAAGGCCGCGCAGACGGCGTACGGGTTTTCATTGGAGAGACCGACGTGATAGATCTGGCCGATCGTTAGATTCCGGGAAAACGACCAGTGTTCGAGGTCGGTCGTAAGCGCGAATCCACCATCTTCTCCGGTGATGATTCGCTTGGGATCGTTGGGAGCGATCCAGATCGCGTGATAGTCGACGTGAACGTCCTTGGCGATCTCCTTGAACTTGCGGCCGCCGTCTTTGCTCTCGGAGAGCATCTCCGAAACCGCATAGACGTGATCGGGCTTCTTCGGGTCGACCGCAATGTGTGTGAAGTAAAATGGACGCTGATCGACGAGCGTATCGTCGCTGGTCATTTTCCAGCGCGCGCCGGCATCGTCGGAGCGCCATAGAATTCCACCCGCCGCTTCGATGAGTGCAAAGATCCGGCTCGGACGGCTAGGCGCGATCGCCAATCCGATACGACCGGTGAACCCCTGCGGCAATCCGTGGCCGCTCAGCCTTCTCCACGTGCGGCCGCCATTGGCGGATTTGTACAGGCCGCCGTCGGGGCCGCCGCTGGTAAAGGTCCAAGGGATGCGGCGAAAGTGCCACATACCTGCGTACACAATCTTTGGATCTACCGGATTGATCGCAACGTCGCTCGCACCGCTCGCCGGACTGAGATAGAGCGACTTGCTCCAGCTTTCTCCGCCATCGAACGTAACGTAGACGCCGCGATGCGTTGAATCTTTGAACGGATCGCCGAACGCGCCGACGACGATATGGCGGGAATCGCGCGGGTCGATTGCGATGCGCGAGATGCTCCAAACGCCGGCTAAGCCGGCTCGTCGCCACGTCTTCCCACCATCGCTCGATTTGTAGAGTCCATCGCCATAGCTGACGTCGTTGCGCGGGTTCGCCTCGCCGGTTCCCGCCCAGACGACGCGCTCGTTGGTCGGATCGATAGCGACCGCGCCGATCGCCGAAACCGCCTGCTTTTCAAAGACCGGCTGCCACGTCGCACCGCCATTGACCGAGCGCCACACGCCGCCGCCGGCGGTTCCGAGATAGTAGAGCTGGTCGTCTTGCGGCGTTCCCGCCACCGCGGCGACACGGCCGCCCGCGATCGCCGGTCCAATCGAACGCCACGACAGATTCGCGTACGCCGCGGCCGCGAAGAGTATCGTCGAAACGAGCATTATAGCGCCTTTACTTCTTTGACGGGCGACAGCGGCTTCATGCCGGCTTGTTGCAACGCCGTGTTAATACCCGGCAACACGCCGGTTACGAACGCATCGTACCGGTCGATACCGCCGCGGTATTCCACGTGGACGCGCGTCAGGAAGTTCACAACCGCCGGCGTGACGAGGCCTTGCGCGGTCTGAAACGCGCCGAGAATATCTTCGTGCAATGCCGTCTCGTCCTCCGTACCTTCGCCTCGAACGTTCACGGCGAGCGAACTAAAGAGGGTCTGCCGCGCCTTCGACGCGTCCTCGAGCTTTGCCGTCAACGCGGTATTATTCGCCTTCTTTGCGGCGGCGAGCGCGGTATCGATCGACTTCTTGAGGTCGTCGAGCGTATTGAGCACGGTGTTGATCTGCGATAGGTGGGACATCTGACGCATCGACTCGTCGAAGCTGCGCCGATACTCGGCCTGCGTGAACGCCGAACGCGGGTCCGGCTTGACTCTCGCGCGCGCTACGTACGTTCGCCCCGAAAGGGTCAAGCGCACGGAGTAGAGTCCCGGTGCGACTCCCGGTCCGGTCTCGGGGTTGAAAAAGTCCTGCGTCGCGCCGTTCCACTTTACCGGACCGTTGACGTTGAAATCCCACGTGTAACGGTTCAAGCCGGCTTTGTTCGGAACGTAGGGACGGTCCTTACCGCCGACTTTGTGAGTTCCGGAGATCGTGCGAATCACGCGGCCGAAGCTGTCGAGGATGTCGATTCTCGGCGCATCTTTTTGAGGCTGCGCCTGATAGAAGGTGATCGGTACGCCGTACGGCGGGTTGTCCGCCGCGAAGTTCGTGTAGACGCCATCGTCGTTGGGATGTAGCGACCACTCGTAGGCGACCGGCGGCGCGAAGAGCCGGCTTTTCTGCGCGACCGCTTCCATAAGCTGTTGCACCGGGGTCATATCGTCCATGATAAAGACGTCTCGCCCGTGCGTCGCGATCACGAGATCGTCGTATTGCGGCTGTAAGCGAATGTCGTGCACGGAGACGGGCGGCAGGCCGTTTTTGAACGATTGCCAGTTCGCTGCGCCATCGAACGAAATCCACATCCCCTCTTCGGTGCCGAGATAGACGATGTTGCGATTTCTGATGTCGGGCCGAATCGCCCGAACCCACTGATCGGCCGGCAGGCCGGCGACGATCTTCGCCCAGTGGCTGCCGTAATCGTGGGTGACGAAAGCGTACGGCGCGTTGTCGCCGGTATAGTGTCCGTCGGCGATCGCGTACGTGGTCCCCGCGACGAGCGTCGAGGGCGCGACCGTCGCAAAGCGCGCGAACTCGGGGGCCCCCGGAGGCGTAACGTTGATCCAATGTTGTCCGCCGTCGCGTGTCAGCTGAACGAGACCGTCGTCGGTGCCGGCCCAAATCTCGCCCCTGGTTTTCGTCGAGCCTTCGATGTCGAGGATCGTGTCGCTGTATTCCGCGCTGGAGACGTCGTTAGTGATCGGGCCGCCCGCGGGCTGCTGATGCGCTTTGAGATTGCGCGTAAGGTCGGGGCTGATCGCGCGCCAGGATTTTCCGCGATCGGTCGTTTGGAAAACGACGCTGCCACCGAACCAGCCAACGTTCTTGCGCCAAGGGTCGAAAGCGATCGGCGACTCCCAGTTGAATCGATACTTGCTCGTCGCGAGTTCCCACGACTCTTTACCCGTCTGAACGTAGGGCTGTGCCGACCACTGATCTTGCGTCACGCGGTTGTAAACGGTAAGCGAACCGTTCTGGGAGTCCGACCACAGCCAGTTCGGATCGTCGGGTTCGGGAATGCTCCATTCGCCGTCGCCGCCTGACGAAGCGATCCACGCCTTGTTCTGAATGCCGGAAGGATCGAGCGAGTTCGAAGGGCCGCACCAGGCACCGTTGTCTTGCAGCCCGGCGCAAACCGTATACGGGTTATCGTTGCCGAGTCCGACGCGGTAGACCTGGCCGATCGGCAAGTTGGCCGAGAAGAACCAGTTCTCGCCGCCGTCGAGCGTAAGGGCATACCCGCCGTCCTCGCCGGTCATAATGCGCGACGGGTCGTTCGGTGCGATCCAAATAGCGTGATAGTCCACGTGCACGGACGACGCGATCGGTTTGAACGTTTTTCCGGCGTTCGTGCTCAGCATCAGCTGAAAGGAAACTGCGTAGACGCGGTCGGCGTTCTTCGGATCGACGGCGACGTGCGAGAAGTAGAACGGGCGGGCGTCAACCGATGCGTTGTCGCTCACCATCGTCCAGTTGGCGCCGCCGTCGTCGGATCGCCATAGCACGCCGGCCTTTGATTCAATCACCGCGTAAACGCGGTTGCCGTTGCTCGGCGCGACCGCTAAACCGATGCGTCCCATCGGACTCGCCGGCAGACCGTGTCCGACGAGCTCCGTCCAATTCGCGCCGCCGTCGGTCAACTTGTAGATGCCGTCCTCTTCTCCGCCGCTGACGAACGTCCACGGGCGGCGCTGAAACTTCCAGATGCCGGCGTAAAGCACGCTCGGATCCTGGGGGTTCATGGCAAGATCTGATGCACCGCTTTCCGGCCCGACGTAGAGCGTCTGTTTCCAGGTTTTTCCGCCATCGTCGGTAACGTAAATGCCCCGCTGCGGGCTATCGCTGAACGTGTCGCCGAGTGCGGCGACGACGACGTGGTTGTGGTTGCGCGGGTCAACAACGATTCGCGTGATGTACTTTGTGGCCTTAAGGCCGGTATTGCTCCAGTGGTCGCCGCCGTCGGTCGTCTTGTAGACGCCGTTGCCATAACTCACGTCGTTGCGCGGATTACCTTCGCCCGTTCCAACCCAGACCGTGTCGTTGTCGGTAGGGTCAATCGTCACCGCACCGATTGCCGCAACTTCTTGGTCGTCGAAGACGGGAGCCCACGTTTGCCCGCTGTTGGCCGATTTCCAAAGGCCGCCGCCCGCGGCGCCGACGTAGTAGAGTTTGGGATCCGTCGCCGAACCGGCAACCCCCGCAACGCGTCCTCCGCCGCCGGCGGGACCGATTTCACGCCAGGTCATGTTCGCAAACGGAGGCCCGGGCGTTGGCGTGGGCGAGGGCGACGGGGACGGGGAAACCGATGCCGCCGGCCTGGGAGGCATGGGCGACGCGGGCAAAGGGGATGCGACGGGGTTTGCCGCGTAAAGCGACGTGGCAAGCAGCAAGGGAACGATCAACTCCAAACCTCTTCTTTAAATCAAAGCATCGCGTTTAAATCAAAGCATCGCCAATCAATGCGCGGGTGCGGCCCGGTGCTTCGCTTGATACATCGGAACGTTCACGTGAATTGCGTACCACTGAGACCACGCGATTAGTCCACACATCACGATGAACAGGAACAGAAGGACGGCGAGAGCGCGACGCGAACCCACCGGCCCCATATGCGCAGGACTATTCTGAGCCTCCTGGCTACGGTCGGCTTTTCGATAGGGCCAATGCTGCTTCCGGCGCAAGCGGCCAATCGAGCGGTACCCGCCACGCCCGTTGCCGTCGCGGTCTACGCCGGGGTTCTGAGCCACATCAATCCGCAGCTGCCACGGTGGCAGAGCCGGGACTTGGCGCGCCGTGTGCTCCTCAACGCGGTACGCTGGCGCATCGATGCCAACATGCTCGTAGCCATCGTTACGGTCGAATCCCGCTGGCACACGCATGCCCTGTCTCGCGCCGGCGCCATTGGGCTCGGACAGCTGATGCCTGGCACGGCCGCGCTGCTCGGCGTTAACCCGCACGATCCCGCGCAGAATATCTCCGGTGCGGCGCGCTATCTTCGGGGCTTACTCGGGCGGTTTGGAACGAAGCACTACGACCTCGTCTTCGCCGCCTACAACGCGGGACCAAAAGCGGTGAGCGAGTACGGCGGCATCCCACCATTCGATGAAACGCAGAACTACGTCGTGCGCGTACTGGAAACTTGGCAGCGCCTTTCGAGAACCGTTCGTCTTCCGGCCAACGCCTACGCGGTTACGCCGCCAGTTCGCGGAGCCGACCTGGCCTATTGGCTCGAAGGTCCATCAACCCAATAAAGAATACGTTCGACCGCCGCGGCTAAACCGTGGGTTCCATCGACCCGTAACGGGATTGCGCCGGCGTTTCGCGCCGCCTCGACATCGCTCTCGCGATCGCCCACGACCACGCAGCACGCCGGGTCCACGCCAAGCGCCCGCGCCGCGTCGAGAATTAGTTTTGGCTTGGGCTTGCGGCACTCACACCCATCCTCCGGGGAATGAGGGCACACGAAGAATCCCGCGAACGGGCCAAGCAGCTCCTCCACGCGACGATTGACGGCATCGACCGCTTCGTACGTGATGAGTCCGCGACCGATGCCGCTCTGATTGCTCACCACGGCGAGCGGTAAGCCGGCGGCGCGCAAAAGGTCGAGCAGCGCCCGCGCGTTGGGCGCCGGCTCGACGCGCTTCGGATCGCCGTTGAATGGCACGTCAACCACGAGCGTTTCGTCGCGATCGAAGAGCACTGCGCACGGCTTCATTCTTTAGGGGGCGGCCGGAACGTAGACCTCGGCGCCACGTTCGACAAACTCGCGGGATTTTTCGGCCATCCCTTGCTGCGCGTACTCGCGGACCTCTTGTGTAATCTTCATCGAACAGAAGTGCGGGCCGCACATCGAGCAGAAGTGCGCGACCTTCGCCCCCGGCGCCGGTAGCGTTTCGTCGTGAAATTCGCGCGCGGTTTCGGGATCGAGCGACAGATCGAACTGATCCTGCCACCGAAACTCAAAACGCGCCTTTGAGAGGACGTCGTCCCAATGCGCGGCGCCTTTATGTCCCTTCGCGAGATCGGCCGCGTGGGCCGCGATTTTGTACGTGATGACGCCGTCCTTGACGTCCTTCTTATTTGGCAAACCGAGGTGCTCTTTGGGCGTGACGTAACACAGCATGGCGGTGCCGTACCAGCCGATCATCGCGGCGCCGATGGCGCTGGTAATGTGATCGTAGCCGGGAGCGATATCGGTGACGAGCGGCCCCAGCGTGTAGAACGGCGCCTCCTTGCAGACCTCGAGCTGCCTGCGCATGTTCTCTTCGATCATGTGCATCGGCACGTGACCCGGCCCCTCGATCATCACCTGTACGTCGTGCTTCCAAGCGACGTCGGTGAGTTCGCCGAGCGTTTCGAGCTCCGCAAACTGCGCCGCGTCGTTGGCGTCGGCCGTGCAGCCGGGACGCAAGCCGTCGCCAAGTGAGAAGGCGACGTCGTAGGCCTTCATGATCTCGCAGATCTCTTCGAAGTGTTCGTACAAGAAGTTCTCGCGATGGTGCGCAAGGCACCACTTTGCGAGAATCGACCCGCCGCGCGAAACGATGCCGGTGATGCGATCGGCGGTCAGCGGCACGTATCGCAACAAAACGCCGGCGTGAATCGTGAAGTAGTCTACGCCCTGTTCGGCCTGTTCGATCAGCGTATCGGCGAAGAGCTCCCACGTGAGGTCCTCGGCCTTGCCGCCGACCTTTTCGAGCGCCTGATAGATCGGAACCGTACCGATCGGAACGGGAGAGTTGCGCAGAATCCACTCGCGGGTCTCGTGGATGTTCTTGCCCGTCGAGAGGTCCATCACCGTGTCGGCGCCCCAGCGCGTCGCCCACGTCATTTTCTCTACCTCTTCTTCGATCGACGAGCTCACGGCCGAGTTGCCGATGTTGGCATTGATCTTCACCAAGAAGTTCCGGCCAATGATCATCGGCTCGCTCTCGGGGTGGTTGACGTTTGAGGGAAGTATCGCGCGCCCGCGCGCGATTTCGGCGCGCACGAACTCCGGCTCGACGCTCTCGCGCAGCGCGACGAACTCCATTTCGGGCGTAATCTCGCCGCGCGCCGCGTAGTGCATCTGGGTAACGTTGCCGCCGGGCTTCGCCCGCCGCGGCGCGCGCGGCGACGGAAAGCGCAACTCGTCGAGCTCGGACATCGCCTCGCGACCGCGGCGATAGAGCGACGTGGGCCGCTCCAACTCGATCGTATCGTTGCGGGCGGCGATCCAGCGCTCGCGCAGCGGCTGCAAGCCCCGGCGGATGTCGACCGACGATTCCGAATCGGTGTACGGACCGCTGGTATCGTATAGCGTGTGGACCGTTCCGTCGGTCAGCGTCACCGCACGGCGCGGAACGCGAATCGAGGGGTCGTTGCCCCCAACGTAAACTTTCATTTCATCCTCCCTACGCCGGCATTATCCGGATCAGGTTACGTGCGGTCGGCGACTCGCGGCCGCCCTCTCAGCCAAATTTAGCTCCCGCGCAGGGACTCTATACGCGGGAAGTGCGGTTCTTCCCAGGCAGGCGGGTGCCTTTGGAAGAGATGGGCTCGCCGGACGGAAATGACGGCAGCGATGACTAGCTTCGCCCCCGACCCCGATCCCCAAGAGACTCGCGAATGGCTCGAGGCCATGCGAGGCGTACTCGCCGTCGAAGGCCCCGGGCGCGCTCGCGAGCTGCTCTCGGCCCTTGTCGATGAAGCGCAGCGAGCCGGCGCGCACGTATCGCTGGGGCCAACGACACCCTACGTCAACACGATACCGGTCGACCGCCAGCCCGCAATGCCCGGCGACCGGGAACTCGAAGCGCGCCTGCGTCATATCGTGCGCTGGAACGCGCTTGCGACCGTCGTGCGCGCGAACAAGGTCAGCTCCGGGCTCGGCGGCCACGTTGCGAGTTTTGCCTCCGCCGCGACGCTCTACGACGTCGGCTTCAACCACTTCTTTCGCGCGCCGAGCGAAACGTTCGGCGGCGACCTCGTCTACTTCCAAGGCCATTCCTCGCCCGGCGTCTACGCGCGGGCTTTCCTCGAAGGTCGCATCGCCGAAGAGCAACTCGAACACTTCCGCCAGGAGGTCGACGGCAAGGGCCTTTCGTCGTATCCCCATCCCTGGCTGATGCCGGACTTCTGGCAGTTCCCGACGGTCTCGATGGGGTTGGGACCGATCATGTCCATCTACCAAGCGCGCTTCATGCGCTATCTGCACGATCGCGGGCTGATCGACGCGACGGGGCGCAAGGTGTGGGCCTTCGTCGGTGACGGCGAGATGGACGAGCCCGAGTCTCTCGGCGCGATCTCGTTGGCGGGCCGCGAGCGGCTCGACGATCTGATCTGGGTGGTCAACGCCAATCTGCAGCGCCTCGACGGTCCGGTGCGGGGCAACGGTAAGATCATCCAAGAGCTCGAGGGCGTCTTTAGAGGTGCGGGTTGGAACGTCATCAAGGTTATTTGGGGCAGCCGCTGGGACCAGCTACTCGCCTCGGATTCGGGCGGCAAGCTCGTGCAGCTGATGAACGAGTGCGTCGACGGCGATTACCAAACGTTCAAATCGCGCAACGGTAAGTACGTGCGCGACGAGTTCTTCGGCCGCTATCCCGAAACCAAAGCGATGGTCGAAAGCTGGACCGACGACGAGATTTGGGCGCTGCAGCGCGGCGGCCACGATTCGGTGAAGGTGTACGCCGCATACAAGGCGGCCAGCGAACACCGCGGTCAGCCGACGGTCGTTATCGCCAAGACGATCAAGGGTTACGGCATGGGTGAGGCCGGCGAGGGCCAGAACATCGCGCATCAAGCCAAGAAAATGGAGTTGGCAGCGATGCGAACCTTCCGCGATCGCTTCGCGCTGCCGATCTCCGACGACGCGATCTCCGCGGACAAGGTTCCGTTCTTCAAGCCTGCCGAGGATTCTGCGGAGATGCGTTACTTGCGGGAACGCACGAAAGCGCTCGGAAGCGTGCCGCAACGCCGCCGCAAATCGACTGCTTTGCTGGTTCCCGACTTGTCCGCCTTCGACGCGCAACTGCAAGGAACGGGCGATCGCAGCATCTCGACCACGATGGCGTTCGTGCGAGTTCTCAATACGGTGGCGCGCGACCGTGAAATCGGAGCGCGCGTCGTTCCGATCGTCGCCGACGAATCGCGTACGTTCGGCATGGAGGGGATGTTCCGCCAGCTCGGGATCTACTCGTCGGTCGGACAGCTCTATCATCCGCAAGATGCCGAGCAACTGATGTGGTATCGCGAGGACAAGCTCGGTCAGATTCTCCAGGAAGGCATCAACGAAGCCGGCGCGATCTCGTCGTGGATTGCCGCGGGAACCTCGTATGCCAATCACGACCGCCCGATGATTCCGTTCTACATCTTCTACTCGATGTTCGGCTTTCAGCGCGTGGGCGATCTCGCGTGGGCCGCGGGTGACAGCCGCACGCGCGGATTCTTGCTCGGCGCGACGTCGGGTCGAACGACGCTCAACGGTGAAGGATTGCAGCACGAGGACGGCAGCAGCCAAGTCGCGGCCTCGTTTATTCCAAACTGCCGCAGCTACGATCCCACGTACTCCTACGAGCTGGCCGTGATTATCCAGGACGGATTGCGCCGGATGCTCGCCGAGCAGGAAGACGTCTACTACTACATCACGCTGATGAACGAGAACTACGTCCACCCGGCGATGCCCCCCGACGCGCGCGACGGAATCCTGCGCGGCATGTACCTGCTGCGTCCTTCGACCAGCTCGGGACAGGCTAAGAAGAAAACGCCATGCGTCCAGTTATTCGGATCCGGCGCAATACTGCGCGAAGTTCTCGCCGGGGCCGATCTGCTCGCCAACGAGTGGAACGTGAGCAGCGACGTCTGGAGCGTAACGAGCTTCAACGCGCTCCAGCGCGACGGCGTCGCGGCGCGTCGCTGGAATCTCTTACATCCTGAAGAGAAACCGCGGCTCTCGTATGTCGAGGAGTGCCTGCGGGATCGTCAGGGCCCCGGCGTCGCGTCAACGGATTACATCAGGACCTTCGCCGAACAGATTCGTCCCTACGTCGGACGCCGCTACGTCGCGCTCGGAACCGACGGCTACGGCCGCAGCGATTTCCGCCGCAAGCTGCGCGCTTTCTTCGAGGTCGATCGCCATTTCGTCGCGCTCGCGGCGCTGCACGCGCTCGCCGAGGAGGGAACGCTGCCGGCCTCGACCGTGCAAAAGGCGCTCAGGAAGTACGAGATCGATCCGAACAAGCCCAACCCGATCGATGTGTAACGAACCGGCGGACCGCGCCTCTCGGCGCCCGCAAGTTATTTCCGCTCTCTTGCGAAAAGCAGGAGCGCGATGAGCAGTACGATCGAGGTGCGCGTTCCCGACATCGGCGATTTCAAAGACGTGCCTGTCATCGAGGTACTCGTCAAACGGGGCGATCGCGTCAAAAAGAACGACTCGCTCATCACGCTGGAGAGCGAGAAGGCCTCGATGGAAGTACCGGCCGAGGCCGACGGCGTCGTGCAAGACGTCAAGGTGAAGGTCGGCGACAAAGTTTCGCAGGGGATGCCGATCGTCGTGCTCGTGACGGAGCCGACCGGCGCGTCCGCAACCGCACCGGTTGCCGCGATAGCACCGGTTGCCGCACCCGCGGCCCCATCGCCGGCGAAGACGATCGAGGTACGCGTTCCCGACATCGGCGATTTCAAAGACGTGCCGGTTATCGAAGTGCTCGTCAAGCCCGGCGATCGTGTCAAGAAGAACGACTCGCTCATCACGCTGGAGAGCGAAAAGGCATCGATGGAGGTGCCCGCCGAGGCCGCAGGCGTCGTGCAAGACGTCAGGGTGAAGGTCGGCGACAAAGTTTCGCACGGGATGCCCATCGTCGTGCTCGAGACGGAGTCGAACCGATGCGCCCGCGCCTCCGTCGCCGGCAAAGCCCTCACCAACGAAGGCTCCGGTTCCGGCAGCGGAGGTTTCGGTGCCGGCGCCGGCACCGACCGGCAACGGCATGGTTCATGCCGGTCCCTCGATACGCCGATTCGCGCGCGAACTCGGGGTCGATCTGCAAAACCTGCGGGGAACCGGTCCGAACGGACGCATCACGCGCGAAGACGTTCAGGGCTTTGTCAAAAGCGCGTTGCAAAGCGGCGGCGGCGGCGCAGCCGCACCGCTTGCCGGATTGCCCGCGTGGCCCAAACTCGATTTCGCGCAGTACGGCAGCACCGAGCGGCAGCCGCTTTCGCGCATCAAGAAGTTCTCAGGTCCAAACCTGCATCGCAACTGGGTCCAGATTCCGCACATCACCAACTACGACGAGGCCGACGTCACCTCGATCGAAGCGCTTCGCAGCGAGGTGAATGCCGAACAGGCGAAGACCGGCGGACCCAAGCTTACGATGCTCGCTTTCCTGGTTCGGGCCTCCGTCGCTGCGCTGCAGCGCTTTCCGGAGTTCAACGCCTCACTCGACGGCGGCGAGCTGATACTCAAGCGCTACTACAATATTGGATTCGCAGCCGATACGCCCGGCGGTCTCGTCGTTCCCGTTATCAAAAATGCGGACACCAAGGGTTTGATCGAGATCGCACGCGAGGCCGTCGAGCTCGCGGGCAAAGCGCGCGATGGAAAGCTAACCGTCGCGCAGATGCAGGGCGGAAGTTTCACGATCTCTTCGATCGGCGGAATCGGCGGCACGGCCTTCACGCAAATCGTCAACGCCCCGGAGGTCGCGATCCTCGGCGCGACGCGAGCCGCAACCAGACCAGTGTGGGACGGTAAAACATTCGTTCCGCGATTGATGCTGCCGATCAGCGTCAGCTACGACCATCGCGCGATCGACGGGGCGGGCGCCGCGCGTTTCCTCGTCTACATCGCCGAGCTCCTGGCCGATTTCCGCCGCGTTATGCTTTAAAGCTGACAGCCAGTGTCATATATCGGCTGATACGATCCCACTCAAATACAACGCTCAACATAGAAAGAGAGACATGCGATGATTAAAGGGATCGATATCGCCGCGTATTTGGTGCGCGATCCGCAGGCTCAGATTGCCTTTTACCGCGACGTGCTCGGCATGAAGCCGACCGAGATCGACGATCAAGGGCGCGGCGCCGAGTTCACCCTCGCTGACGGTTCGACATTCGGCGTCTGGAAGCCCGAAGGCGAAGAGACGGGCGGCGCCGTCATGTTCGCGGTCGACGATGCGAAGGCGGCCGTCGAACATTACCGAGCGCGCGGCTTGAAGCTCAGCGACGTCGTGGAGTCGCCGGTCTGCTACATGGCCTTCGCCGCTGACCCCGAAGGAAACGGCATCATCATCCATCAGCGTAAAGCGTGACGCTCGAGCGCTCGTCGGGCCCGGCGCGCGATCAGCTCGCGCAACTCATCGGGCTCGACGAGCGTCGCGACGTCCGACCACGCGACCGCCTGAAAGACGGCGACCTCTCGTCCGGGAAACGTCACGCGTATCATCGATTCGCGCGCACCCGATGAAACGATCTCCGCAGGCCAATAGTAGGTGACGCGTTCGAGAGCATCGTTTGCAGCACAGAACGTTACAACGCAATCCGCGCTGCGCGACGCCTCCGCAAAGCGCGCCGACGACTCGGCCCAATAGCGTTCCAAATCGAAGTCGGCCGGACGTTCGAAGCGTTCGGGAAGTTTCTGCGCGCTCGCAACGCGCTCGACGCGAAAGCTGCGCAGCTCGCCCTCCGAGCGCGCGATTAGATACCAAACGCCGGCCTTGGCAACCAAGCCCAGCGGCTCGATCGTACGCGTGGTCGACTTTCGATTCCGATCCTCGTAGCGAATTCGGAGGCGGCGGTCGTCCCAGACTGCTCGACGCAGCGCGGTGAGCAGCTCGCGCGGCGGCTCGGGCTGATTCCAGCGGCGCTGATCGAGGTGAATGCGCGAACGCGACTCGTCCGCCGCGCGTTGATGCACGCCGGCGAGGCCGCCGCGCAGCTTCTCGAGCGCCTGCGCTAAACCGCGTTCGAGCCCGAGGTCGGCGAGGGGGCTCGCCCCCGAGACAAAGAGCGCCCGTACCTCGTCCTCGCTAAAGTAGGTCAGCGCGCGACGGTAGCCGTCGGCGAGCACGATGCCGCCGCTCGATCCGCGCTGCGCGTAGACGGGAACGCCGGCCGCGCAGAGGGCGTCAACGTCGCGGTAGATCGTCCGCTCAGAAACTTCGAGGCTGTCGGCCAAGACCCGCGCGCAGCATTGACGCCGCGACTGGAGCAGCAGGAGGAGCGCAACGAGACGATCGGCCTTCACGATCTCATCAAACTACGCAAACATGACAGCAAGTGTCAACTATCCCAGCGCAGAGAGAGGGCCGCTAGCGGTCCGGATCGGTTTGATGACAATTGACATTGATAATTGTTACTATTACAAAGGAATTCATACTTTTCGCCTGCCGTCCTGATAACATAAATCATCTTTTATTGGAGTAATCGATCGGAGCGACCAGATGATGAACGAACGTGGTGGGTCTCGGCTCGCGGTGATGGTCGTGCTGGCGGCTTTTGCCGCCGGCCTTTCCGCGTGTTCGGGTGCGGGCAGCACGATGCCAACAGCCGTTGCCCCGGCGGCCCACGGAAACGCGGCGAGTCTTCCGCTCGCCGGCGAGCTCGTGAATATCAGGGAGTTCGCCGACCTACCGCAATACAGCAGCTACTACTCGCCGTCAGCGGTCGCATCGGGACCTAAACGATCGCTATGGGTCACCGACGACGTCGATCAGGACTTTGGCGAGAGCGCGGTGGTGCGGATCGCGACCTCCGGTCATCGGGTGCACACCTATTATTACGGCGGTGTCACCAGCGAAGGATCGTCGTTCTTGGACATCACCGAAGGGTCCGACCACGCCCTCTGGGTGACCGACGAATACAACGGACAGGTACTTCGGATGACGCCAACCGGAACGTACACCGGTTATCCGCTCAACAACTTCTTGTCCCCGGTCGGCATCGTGAGCGGTCCCGGCGGAGCGCTGTGGTTTACGGAGAGTGGCGGGAGCGCATCGGAGATCGGACGGATAACCACCTCCGGGCAGGTGAGCCAGTACGGCGCGTCCGGCCAACCCGTAGGCATTGACGTCGGCTCCGACAAGGCGCTCTGGTTTCCCGAACTCCAGGCAGCGGCGATCGGCCGCATCACTACCACCGGGAAAGTTACCGCATATTCGAAGGGCATCACGCCCGGCTCGAAGCCCTACTGGATCGCAGCCGGCCCCGACGGCGCGCTCTGGTTTACCGAGTTGGGCGGACGTATCGGGCGCATCACGACCAAAGGCAAAGTGACCGAGTTCACGCACGGCATCACGCCGACCGAAGAGCCCGTCGGCATTGCGGCGGGTCCGGACGGAGCGATGTGGTTTACCGAGTCGGAGCTGTTCGGCTCCGGCTATTCGGTAAACGCCCGAATCGGCCGGATTACGATGAACGGGAAGATCACCGAGTACGACAACTTCAATAGCAACTCCGACCCCACGCTCATCACCGAGGGCCCCGACAGGAATATGTGGTTTGTCGAGACCAGTGCTGATCGCACCGGGCGCGTGCAACTCTAGTGAGGACGTAAGAGATGATTGCTAGTTCAACTCGGCCTTATCGCCGTCTTAGCGGTGTTTGCCGTTGGAGCGGGCGGCTGCACGAATACCGGCAGCCTGATGCCGGGAACCGCGGGCATGCAGCAACGCACATCTTTCCCGATGCCGTCGAGCAAGGAACGGGTGAGGATCAAAGAGTTTGCCGATCTGCCGCAGTACAGCAACGACTACGCGCCGTCTGCCATCGCTTCGGGGCCGGAGCATTCCCTCTGGGTGACCGACACAATCGATCAAGATTACGGTGAAAACTTGGTCGCGCAAATCAACACGTCGGGCGCGCGACTTAACACGTACTACTATCAAGGTCTGTCAACGGAAGGGTCCTCGTTTCAGGACATCACCGCGGGCCCCGACGGCGCGCTGTGGATCACCGACTACTACAATTCGCAGATCGTCCGCATGGCAACCGACGGCACGTTTTCAACCTTTAAGTTGTACAGCCCCCCGATCGGGATTACCGCCGGTCCCGACAAGGCGCTTTGGTTTACGGAGTACAGCGCAATCGGACGCATCACGACGAAAGGCAGCGTTACCACCTATGCCGTCGGCACCTTGGACGACGACATTACTGCGGGCCCGGACGGCGCATTGTGGTTTACCGAGACGACTGGCAATGCAATCGGGCGCATCACGACGCACGGAAAGATCACGACGTATACAAAAGGTATTAGCAGCGGAGCCGGTCCTTACTCGATCGCGCCAGGACCCGACGGAGCACTCTGGTTCACCGAAGCGACGGGCGGGCGCATCGGACGCATCACCACGAGCGGCAAAGTCACCGAATACTCCCGTGGAATTACTCCGACCGAAGAACCCGTCGGCATCGCCGCCGGCCCGGATGGCGCTATGTGGTTCACCGAATCCGAGACCTATGGTTCGTACACACTACGCGATTCGAAGGTTGGGCGCATCACGATGACCGGCAGAGTTTCGGAGTACTCGAAGGGTCTTTCAGGCAGCTCCGGTCCGGGCGATATCGTTGCGGGACCTGACGGCAACATGTGGTTCGTCGAAGGCAATGCGGATCGCACCGGCCGCGTTAGGATCTAGTGCTATGAAGAACGGTCGTGTTTTCAGACTCGTCGCTTCGGCCGCGCTCGGCGCAGGACTATTCGCCTGCTCCAACTCCAACGATGGCAACGCCATGCCGACCGTCAGCGCTGCCGCGCCAGCGGCGGCGGTTCAATTCGGGGTCAATCGCATCAAGATCGCAGAGTTCTCCGACCTGCCGCGGCACGGTAGGTTCTATTCCCCGAGCGCCGTGACCCTCGGCCCTGACCGTTCGCTCTGGGTCACCGACAATATCGATCAAGACGTTGGCGAATCCGCCGTCGCGCGCGTCGCATCTTCAGGCAAGCTCGTCAAGGCCTATTACTATGGCGGCATTACGAGCCAGGGCTCGAACTTCAACGACATTGCCGCAGGTTCCGACGGCTCGCTATGGTTGACGGATGAATACAATGACCAGATCCCTCAAACTGACGACTGACGGCACCTTCACCGGCTTTCCGTTGCAAGACAGTTACCCGGCCGGCATCGTGGCCGGCCCCGATAAGGCTCTTTGGTTTGCCAACGGCTCTTATAGCGATGGGGTAGGTCGTATTACGACCAAAGGCAAGATCACGCTGTACCCTGCGGGCCCCGCGCACGATATCGCCGTAGGATCGGACGGCGCGCTCTGGTACGCCGAGTCCGCGGCCAACCAGATCGGCCGCATTACGACGCACGGCACGATCAGCGAATACTCAAAGGGGATTACGAGCGGTTCAGAACCCTACTCGATCGCGCCCGGACCCGACGGCGCTCTCTGGTTTACCGAGCACGCAGGAGGCAGAATCGGCCGCATCACGACTTCCGGAAAAGTGACGGAGTATTCGCGCGGCATCACGCCGTCGGAGCACCCGATCGATCTGGCAGCCGGTCCCGATAATGCGATGTGGTTCACCGAATACGAAGTGCAGAACTCATTTGAGACGAACGTGAAGATCGGTCGCATTACGATGGGCGGCAAGATCGCCGAGTACTCCGGATTTGATTCCAACTCCGGGCCTTCCGGCATCGTAAAGGGGGCAAAAGGCGACATGTGGTTCGTCGAGAGCGCCAACGATAAGATGGCGCGCATAAGCAGATGATTATCCTGCGATGGATCGTGCTAGCTTCCGCGCTTGCGGCCGTGGTTTGCGGCTGCTCCCAGTCCGGCAGTTCGCCCTCGCCGGCGGCGGGCGTTCTGCCAGCCGTTAAACACATCAAGATCGAAGAGTTCTCCGATCTTCCCGGTAACGATGGGTACTATTTCCCGACGGCCTTGACCGTAGGTTCGGACGGCCAGCTTTGGATCGCCGACGACGCCGATCAGGATTACGGCGAGAGCGTAGTGGCGCGCGTGGCGTCTTCCGGGAAGTTAACCGGCAGCTATTATTACTACAACTCCGCCAGTCCGGCATTCCAAGGCATCGCCCAGGGGTCCGACGGCGCCTATTGGCTGACGGATTGGGCGGACGGCGTGATCGTCCGACTGAGCGCGCATGGGAAAATAAAAAGGTACGCCGTCAAGGGCGACAGCGATCTCTCGGACATCGTCGCCGGTCCCGATGGGGCGCTGTGGTTTGCACAAGGCGATTCCGTCGGCCGCATCACCACATCGGGAAAGATCGCCATTTACGGCACGAGTCCACGACGGCAGACGACGTCCGTGTGGGACCTCGGCGTTCAGGACATCACCGTTGGACCCGACGGCGCGCTTTGGTTCACGAAGAAGAGTGGAAACGCGATCGGGCGCATTACGACCGGAGGAAAGATCACGGAGTACACGGCGGGAATTTCGGCCAGCGCAGGACTTACTTCGATCGCGCCCGGTCCCGACGGGGCGCTTTGGTTCACCGAGATGAGCGGAGGCCGCATCGGACGCATCACCACGCAGGGACGCGTCACCGAATATACGAGCGGCATTTCGCAAGGCGAACAGCCCGTCGGCATTGCCGCGGGTCCCGACGGGGCGATGTGGTTCACCGAGTACGAAGGATCGTACGCTTACTACGGCGCGAAAATCGGCCGAATCACGATGAGCGGCAAGGTCACTGAGTATTCCAATATCAGCTCGACCTCGGGACCGACGGCGATCGTGCAAGGTTCCGACCGCAACATGTGGTTCGTCGAAACCTCGTCCGATAAGTTAGGCCGAGTCAACCTCTCGGGGTCCTAAGCGCAGCTGACGCAAGACGTACTGCAGAATCCCCCCGTGGCGGTAATATTCGGCCTCATTGGGCGTGTCGATGCGCAAGCGAACTGAAAAGTCGATCGACCGGCCGGTCTGCGTGTCGGTCGCCTTGACGTGCAGACGCATGTGGGGCTCCAGCTTCGCCGCGATCCCGGTGATATCGTAGATCTCCTCGCCCGTGAGGCCGTACGTCGAGCGATCGGCACCGTCGAGATACTCGAGCGGCAAGACGCCCATGCCGATCAAGTTGCTGCGGTGAATTCGCTCGAATGACTCCGCGATGACGGCCTTGATGCCCAGGAGGTACGGTCCTTTCGCCGCCCAATCGCGCGACGAGCCCGAACCGTACTCTTTGCCGGCGAGCACGATCAGTGGCGTGCCCTCGGCCTTGTAGCGCATCGCCGCGTCGAAGATCGATAGACGTTCTCCGCTCGGTAGATAGCGAGTTACGCCACCCTCGACGCCCTCGGCCAGCGCGTTGCGCAGCCGAACGTTCGCAAAGGTCCCGCGCATCATCACCTCGTGATTGCCGCGCCGCGCACCGTAGGAGTTGAACTCGCCCGGTTCGATACCGCGGTCCATCAGGTACCGCGCGGCCGGGCTAATCTTGGAGATGCTCCCCGCCGGTGAAATATGGTCGGTCGTCACCGAATCGCCGAGCACCGCAATCGCGCGTGCGCCGTGCACGTCCTGAAGCGCCCGCGGCTGCTCGGGCATCTCGTCGAAGTACGGGGGCTTCTTCACGTACTCCGACTCGGGATCCCAGGCGTACCGTTCGCTGGTTACGACTTGCAGATTCCGCCAGTTCTCATCGCCGTCGAAGACGTGAGAGTACTCGCGCTCGAACATCTCCTGGCCGATGCACGCCGCCAGCGTCGTGGCGATCTCGTCGTTGCTCGGCCAAATCTCCGCGAGAAAAACCGGCAGTCCGTCGCTCCCGGTACCCAACGGCTCGGTTGTCAGATCGACGTCCATTCGCCCTGTGAGCGCGTAGGCGACGACCAGCGGCGGAGATGCGAGGTAGTTTGCGCGAACCTGCGCGTGGATGCGCCCCTCGAAGTTTCGATTTCCTGAGAGCACCGCCGCAACAATCAAGTCTTGGTCGGAGACGGCTTCGGCGACGTCGCTCGGAAGCGGTCCAGAGTTGCCGATGCAGGTCGTGCATCCATATCCGACGATGTTGAAGCCGAGCCGATCCAGAGGTTCTTGCAGCCCCGATTTGGCGAGGTAATCCGTTACGACTTTCGAGCCGGGCGCGAGCGAGGTTTTCACCCACGGTTGCGTTCGCAGGCCGCGCGCGAGGGCGTTGCGCGCGAGCAGACCCGCACCGATAAGCACCGACGGATTCGATGTGTTCGTGCAGGATGTGATCGCCGCAATAACCACCGCTCCGTCGTAGAGCTCGGCGTCGGTCTTCGCCATCGTCGCCGTTCCGCCACCGCCCTCGTTCTCGAAGCGCTCGACCGCGTTGTTGGCGCGCTCCCGCTGCGCGACCCATTCCTCCATCGCATGTTCGAAGGAACGCTTGACATCGCCCAGCGCCACGCGGTCCTGCGGGCGGCTCGGCCCGGCGAGACTCGGCTCGACCGTCGAAAGATCGAGCGCGAGCGAGTCGGCAAATGCGGGATCCGGAGTCTCGTCGGTGCGAAAGAGTGTTTGGGCCTTCGCGTAGGCCTCGACCAATTCGATCTGCTCGCGCGAGCGTCCGGTCAATTGAAGATACTCGAGCGTGCGATCGTCGATCGGAAAGATCGCCACCGTCGATCCGAACTCCGGCGACATGTTGCTGATCGTCGTACGGTCCACGACGGGCAACGCCGAGAGTCCCGGCCCGTAAAACTCAACGAACTTTCCGACGACGCCTTTTTGGCGCAGCATCTGCGCGACGGTAAGCACCAGGTCGGTCGCGGTAACGCCTTCGCGCATCGCGCCATCTAGACGAAAGCCGACCACTTCGGGAATCAACATCGTAACGGGTTGACCGAGCATCGCAGCCTCGGCTTCAATGCCGCCGACGCCCCATGCGAGCACGCCTAAGCCGTTGACCATCGTCGTATGCGAATCGGTGCCGACGGCGGTGTCGGGGAAGGCGAGCGCGGGTTCTTCCGAAGCGTTCGCCGCGCCGAATACGACGCGCGCGAGATACTCGATGTTGACTTGATGAACGATTCCGGTACCGGGCGGAACGACGCGGAAATCCTTTAGCGCCGACTGTCCCCACTTTAAAAATGCGTAGCGTTCCAGGTTGCGCTCGAACTCGAGGTCGGTGTTCTTCGCCAACGAGCCGTCGGCGCCGAAGTAATCCACCTGCACCGAATGATCGATCACCAGCTCGACGGGCTGCAAGGGATTGATGAGTCGAGCGTCGCCCCCCATTTCTGCCATCGCGTCGCGCATCGCCGCCAGATCGACGACGCACGGCACGCCGGTGAAATCCTGAAGCAAGACGCGAGCCGGGGTAAAGGCGATCTCGCGCTCCTGCCGCGAATGGCCGTCGTAGCGCGCGAGCGCTTCGATATCGTCGCGCGTCACGGTTCGTCCATCCTCGCAGCGGAGCAGGTTCTCGAGCAAGATCTTGAGCGAGAAAGGCAGTCGCGAAAGTTTTCCGACTCCACGGCGTTCCAGCGCGTCGAGACGGAAATAGCCATACGCACGATCGCCGGCGCGCAGCGAATCGAGCGCGCTAAAGCTGTTGGGATGGCGGTTCATCGACCAATCGTACTTTGGGATCGCCGGTGTCGTAGCCTTCGATCTTTAGCCCCGCTTCGCCGCGGAGCATCCGCCAGAGCGGTTCGGCGACGAGCGAGAGTCGCCAGGGCTGCAGCGCCAAGACGCGTTCGAAGCTCTCGCGGTCGGGCGGAATCTCGCGCGCCAAGCGCTCGAGCGCGGCGCGCGGCACCAGCAAGCTGGACGGCAGCTCGGCCTCGCGCGCGATCTCCGCGATCGCCGCGCCAAGCAGCGAAACGATCGCATCGCGCGCCGGCGCTGCGCTCCTGGCCGGCCGTTGCGGAAGCTCGTCTTCGGAGAGCGCTTGCCCGCGCGCGACGGCTTCGAGAATGGCCGCACCGAGCTGCCGCTTCATTCCGCCATCAAACCTGCGCAGCTGGGCAAAATCTTCGGTTTTCGCGGGCTTCGTCGTGGCCAGCCCCGCCACGACATCCTCGGGGAGCACGTACCTCACCGGAAGGTCGCGGTCGCGCGCAACGGCGTCGCGCAGCTTTACGAGCTCGTTGAGAATACCCAGCTCGCGGCGGCTCATCCGCATCGCGCCGGGAATGCGCAGATAAGCCCGGCGTTCGTCCATGCGATACCGCTCGATGTCGCCGAGTTCCGCACACTCCTCAAAGACCCACTCGTAGCGCCCTTTCCGCTCCAAACGCGGCAGTAGCGCGTCGTAGATCGGCAGCAGATGCACGACGTCGTCAACGAGATATTCGATCTGACGTTCCGAGAACGGCCGCGCCGACCAATCGCTGACCGTTTGAGACTTTGACAAGCGAACGCCGCAGACGCTCCGCACGAGATCGGCTAGCGAGATCTGCATGCCGTAGCCCAAAAACGACGCCGCGATTTGCGTGTCGAAAACCCGCGGCGGCACGAGACCGTAGCGATCGGCGAAGATTTTTAAATCCGCCGAGAGCGCGTGACCGACGACCGTTGTTTGGGTCAACGCCAAAACGAGCTCTCGCAGATCGGTCAACGCGAGCGCGTCGACGATGACGGCACCGTCGTCGAAGGCGAGCTGCACGACCATGAGCCTCGCCGAATAGGTACGCTCCGCGTGGAACTCGGTGTCCAGCGCGACCCGCCCCGCATCGCGAACTCGGACGCAGAGTTGATCGAGAGCGGCTCGATCCGCAACGATTGACGGCGTCACGGCGAAGGCAAGACTTCGGCTCGCTGGCGGAAGTGGAAGTGCGGACAGCGATGCGTCAGGCAATAGTGATGCGCGTAGCGGCGAGCCCGCCACTCATAGCCGTGCACGGCAACGGTAACGCGATCCCCAAAGACCGTCAGCAGCGCGCAAATCGGAACGGCGATCGCGCACATCGTCCAGACGTGTACCCAAATCGGCACTCGAAAGGTGGCGGCGGTCGCGGTCGCAACCGTTCCGCCGAAGCCTGGAATGACGCGCACCGCCAGCAAGAAAGCCGGCGAGCCGACGGGAAAGCGCTTCACCCACGCCGGGAGGCGGTGCAGCGATTCCTGAAGGTTGAAGAGCTTCGACGCGTGGAGGTTGATCCAATAGCCGAGTAACGCGGCGAGAACCAATCCAACCGTATCGACGATCGTGCCGACGATCGGTCCGAAGATGGCGCCGTTCATGATTGCCAGCGCGTCGGTCACGGAAAACGGTGCCGATGCGACGACGGCGAAGATCGCGACGGCCAGAGGATAGGCAAACGGCCCGATGATCCGGATCTCGTGCTCGACGCGCGGCTGATGGCGAATGACCAAGAACGCCAGCACAAAGGAACCGGCCAGTAAAGCAAGAGCGGCACCTCGTCGAAGGAGGCGATTCAAGCGATGATCGTACGCGTAGTGATCACGGTGCTATGCGGAGTTGGGCTCTACACCTCGCTTTTCATGCTTCGCAAGAGCATCCGCGCCGCGCGAGGAGAGATTCGCGGGCCTAGCGTCGTTAAATCGCCCCGTGCCCACCTCTTCGGCGTGCCTAACTCCTTGCTCGGCTCGCTCTATTACCCCGCCGTGGCGGTTACCGTCTGGCTCGTCCGGTCGCCCCTCGCTGCGGTCGTTCTGCTGCTGGTGGTCCTCTCTGCTGCCGCCACATCCGTCGTCCTGGCCTATTCCCTGCTTTTTATTACGCGCCGCGAGTGCCCGTTCTGTTGGACCTCGCACGCAATCAATTGGGCGCTCCTGGTCCTGTACGGCTGGTTATTCGTGCGAACGTATTGAGTCGCGGCATTTGATTTGGTAGAATCGCCCTCTCTGGTCAGGACGGCGCGAACTGTCGCCGAAACCGCCCGAGAGCGAGTACCGGCTGCGTAGCATGAGTTCTGCGCCCCGGCGAACGGCAGACCATTAATGGGGGTCGCGCGAGTGCGCAACCCCCTCTGCTTTTTCTTTTCGCCTTGGACCGGCCGTTCGCGTTGTCGCGACGGCCCTCATGAACGGACTAGTTCACGTCGGGCCGTCGCTCCTAGCGCCCGACCCGTCCAAGACGAAAAGACTAGCTTTTAGAGCTTTTTGACGTCGGCGATCATTGCCAGGTAAATTGGGTCCTGGGTGACCGTGCCGGCGAACCAGGCTTCGAGCATCTCTTCGGCCATCGCCACCGAGGTTGCACGAAGGCTGATGCAGAGCACGTTGGCGTCGTTCCATTCGCGCGAGCCCGCAGCGGTTGCCGCATCCCCGCAGAGTGCCGCGCGAATGCCGGGCACCTTGTTTGCCGCGATGCTCACGCCCGTCCCGGTCCAACAACAGAGGATCCCGAAGTCCGCCTCGCCACTGGCGACGGCGGAACCCACGCTCCGCGCGACCGACGACCAAGCCTCGTCGGCTTCCGCCGCTAGGGCGCCGAAACGAAGCACCACGTGACCGTGCGCGTACAACCATCGGTCGATCGATTCGGGGAGGTCGGCCCTCATATCGCTGCCCAGTGCTATTTGCATCGAGAGGTTTTCGCCACGGCGTGACAGGACGCTACTGCCTCGTGAGCGATGTGCGCTTGGCGGCGACGGTCATCCTCGTTCGTTCGCCCCTGGAGGTCTATCTGACGCGTCGAAGCGCGAGCAGCGCCTTTGCACCCGATGCCTTCGTCTTTCCGGGCGGGACGGTCGAGGCGCAGGACGCCGCGCCGGAGGCGCGGGCCCGCACCGTCGGGCTCGACGGCGATCGGCTCCGTGAAGAGTTTCGCGCGACGATTTCCCCTGCTTTGGCCAGCAGCGAGCCGGCCATCGATGAAGATACCGCCCGGAGCCTGCTGGTAGCCGCGCTCCGCGAACTCTTCGAGGAAGCCGGAGTCCTCCTCATTTGCGATCCATCTGAGGGACCAATAGTCGCGGACGCGGACGGGGCGCACGTCTCTGCCGATCGCATCGCCGTTGCCAAGGGCAAGCGGACCTTCGCGGATTTTTTGCGCGCTCATGATTGGTTCGCCGATGCACGCGCACTGACGCTCTTTTCGCATTGGATCACTCCACCCAGCGAGCCACGGCGGTATAACACGCACTTCTTCTTTGCAGTCGCTCCGACGAATCAAGTGGCAGACGCCGACGCGCACGAGACGCACGATGGAATATGGATTGCGCCGTTGCGAGCCCTCGAACTGCATCGGGAGGGAGCGTTGCATCTCGTCTATCCGACGATCAAACATCTCGAGCGGCTCTCTTCCTTCACTTCCGTCAACGACGCGTTACGCTACGCTCGTACGAAACCCGTTCTGACGATCATGCCGTCGGCAGACACCGACAACTTTGCAATCCCCGCGGCGCTCGAAAACGCGTGGTAACGCTCGTTCGCGCGCCCAATCCCTCGCCGATGACGCTCTCCGGAACGAATTCGTACGTGCTCGACGGCGGCGATGGAACGGCGCTCGTGATCGATCCCGGTCCGGCTATCGATCGTCACGTCCACGCGTTGATTGAGACTGCGGCCGCGCAGCGCCTCACGATTACCCGCATCGTTTTGACGCACGGTCACCCCGACCACGCATTGGCTGCTCCTGCGCTCGCAGCCGCAACCGGGGCGTCCATCTACGCACACCCCGCTAGCAGAATAACTCGCGACGCCGACCTTCCGCTGGAAGCCGGCTTTGCCATCGGCTCGCTCGTGTTGCACACGATCGACGCACCCGGCCACACGTTCGACCATGTGCTCTTCTATCTGCCGGCGGAGCGTGCGCTCTTTACCGGCGACACCATTCTCGGCGAAGGGACGACCGTGATCGCGCCGCCGGGCGGCGCCATGCGCCCGTATCAACAAACGTTGCAGCGGCTCGCCAACGACTTCAGCGAGGCTCGAACGATCTACGGCGGACATGGACCGGTCGTGGACGACGCGCAAGCAAAGATTGCCGAGTACATCGCCCATCGCGCAATGCGCGAAGCGCAGATCGTTGCGTCGCTGCGCGAGGGAGCTCGAACGATTCCAGATCTCGTACGAAAGATTTATGGTCCCGAGCCGCACGTGCTCTGGGCGGCGATGGCGCGGCAGATCCTCGCGCACCTTCTGGCGCTGGAGGCGGAGGGGCGCGTCGACGCCCGGCCTCGCCGGCAGCCCTTGAGCGCGCAAGAGTATGCGATGCTTAACCCCGACCTCGAAGCGATCGTCGGCCCCGATGAAGCGGCTGCGCTGGCTGCGGAGATAGGCGCGGAGATGCGTTTAGAAAGCCTCGACGAATACACGCTCGTATGCTGAACCGATTTGCGCGTCAACTCTTGATGGTCGCCACTGCGCTTGCGTTAGCGTCGTGCGGCCGATCCGGTGGGCCCGCGCTTCCACCCGTGGTCAACGAAGCGCACAACTCGTCCTGTTACGTAATCAAACAAGATCCCGCGACCGTGCAGGCGACGATCACGTTCTACGGCTGGCCGGATAACTCGCCGCCCGGAAACAAGATCGCGCACGGGATCATCCACAAGCACGCGGGCGGCGACGGAACGTACTGCAACCCGACGACCTTTGCAACCGAAAAAAAGAACGACACCACGATCCCTTACGGCATCAAGATCTACGTGCCGTTTATCAAACAGTATTTCATTCGCGAAGATCTCTGCGCCGCGTCGGGGCCTCACAGAGGCAGCGGCAGCAACGGCTGCAAGGGGCTGTGGTTCGACCTATGGATCGGCGGAACGGGCAAATCGAAGGCACATGCGGTGATTAAGTGCGAACGCGAGCTCACGCCTAACGGTAAGGTTGATGTGATTCTCTATCCGAAAGACGGCATGCCGGTCGCAAATCCCGGACCGATTTATCAAGACTCTCCTCCGCCTAACGGCACCTGCGACGGCAAACCGGAAGGCAGCCCGTTTAAAGAGTTTCTCGTTTAGTCTATTCTTAGGACGACCTTGCCGAACTGATCCGCGCTCGCAAGATGCTGCATCGCTGCAGCGGCCTCTTGCAGCGAAAATACCCGATCGACGACGGGGCGCAAGCCTTTACCGAAGAGCTCGAGCATAGCCACGAAGTCCTGCGGACTTCCCATCGACGTTCCCACGATGGTTACGTGCTTCCAAAAGAGCGGAAACGGTTTGATCGTTGCATCGCCGTTGGTGCCGCCGTAAATTGCTACGCGGCCACCCGGGCGCACGACGTCGAGCGCCTTGCGCAACGTTTCACCGCCCGAGGAATCCACGATCAGATCGATCGGCCCGGCCGCGCGCACGATCTTGGTCCAGTCCGGCGTCGTTTTATAGTTGATTGCGAGATCGGCACCGAGCGCTTTCGCGCGGTCGAGCTTTTCGTCGCTGCTCGAGGTCACGATCGCACGCGCGCCGGCGTGCTTGGCAAAGAGCAACACGAAGGTCGCAACGCCGCCGCCCACGCCCGTGATGAGGACCGTCTCTCCGCGCGCTAACGTTCCGCGCGTAAAGACGGCGCGGTATCCCGTGAGCCCGGCCAGAGGAATCGCCGCGGCCTCCTCCATCGAGAGCCGCTCGGGCTTGCGATAGACGTTCTCCATTGGAATCGTGACGTACCGAGCAAACGTTCCGTCGCGCGGCATCCCGAGGATGTTCGCCGTCGCCGTGTCCCAAACGCGTGCATCGCCGCCCCACCCCAGCATCGGATCGATGACGACTTCGTCGCCGACCGCACCCTCGAAGCTGCCGGCGCCGATTGCTTCGATTTCGCCGGCGCCGTCGGCGCCCAAAGTAACCGGCATCCGAATATTCGGATAGAGTCCCTGCGTGATGAAGACGTCGCGATGATTGAGCGCCGCTGCGCGCAGTCGGACCAAAACCTCGCCCTCTCCCGCCGCGAGCATCGGGATCCGGTCGAGGCGAAGGCTTTGCGGTCCAGCCGTTTCGTGAAGCCGGACCGCTTCCATCTCCGCCGTCATTTGTGATCCGGCTTCGTCTGTCGAGGCGCCAGGCCTTCCGGCGCGATGCGACGTACAGACGTGCTGATGAATAAACGAGCGCGCGTGCTGCGCGCATTCCTGCGCGGTGTCGCGCGCGTGCAGCGAACGTTCACGATCGAAGTCGGCCCATTGCGCGCTAGCGGCGTTCCCGCCATCCTGCTCGGCGTCACGGGAATCATCCTGGCCAGCGGTGTTACTGCCGCGCTCGCTAGGGGAGCAAGTCGTCTTCCCGAGACCCTCGGCGAAGCGCGTAACTTGGCCGACGCGCTCAATGCCCGCTCGCCTCGCTTGAAGTCGTGATCGACGACAGCGCGTTGACCGGCCTCATCGTCGACAGACTGCCCGACGCCAAAGTGAGCATCCACGATCGCACCGGCACGATGGACCATTTCAATGTGACCGTGCGCTCGCAGGCATTCAAGGGTAAAACGCTGATCGAGCAGCATCAGCTCGTCTACCGCGCGCTAAAAGACGCGCTTGCAGACGGACGCGTTCATGCCGTCGAACTCACCACCATCATCGCCGAAAGCTAAGGAAGCATCATGCCCGAAGATTTGAAGGAAGAGATCGCTCGCGAGATTACGAGCACGAGAATCGTCGTCTACGGTAAAGGAACGAAGATGGCGCCCCGATGTGGCTTCACGCTCGAGACCGTCGAATTTTTCAACGGCCTCGGCTACCCGTTCGAAGTGATCGACGTCTTAGAGAATCTGCCAAAACGCGAAGCGCTCTCGGAAATGACGGACTGGCCGACGCTGCCGAAGGTCTTCATCAACGGAAAGTTTTACGGGGATACCGATATTCTCGCACCGATGGCGACGAGCGGCGAGTTGAAGACGACGCTCGAGGAAGCCTTCGGCGGGGCGTCTCCCGCGCCCAAAGCAACGATCAATCTTCGATAGCGTCCTGAGCGCTCGCGTTGTTCACAACCATTATCTCCCCGCAGGCGCTGTACGATCGGCTCGATAGCGCCGACCCCGTTATTTTGGACTGCCGTCACTCCTTAGCCGATTTCGGACTTGGACGGCGGCTCTACGACGAATCGCATATACCAGGCGCCTTCTTCGCCGGAGTCGAGGAGGATCTGGCCGGGTCAAAGACCGGGAAGAACGGCCGCCATCCGTTACCCGATCCGCAGACATTTGCGCGCTTCTTGCGCGAGCGCGGCGTAAACGACGCAACGCAAATCGTTGCCTACGATGCCGGCGCGGACATGTTTGCGGCGCGACTGTGGTTTCTTTGCCGATGGATCGGCCACGACGCGACCGCCGTCCTCGACGGCGGCCTTGCCGCGTGGAATGCGCTCGGATTTCCCGTGACTGCCGCGCTGCCGGAGCCTGCGGGTGAAGGCCGGCTCACCACTGCATCGCGTCCCGATCTCGTGGTCGAGGCGGACTTCGTTCTCGCGCATCTCAACAGCGAGGAGATGCAGTTGATCGACGCGCGCGCCCTCGAGCGCTTTTCGGGCGAAACCGAGCCGATGGATCCGGTCGGCGGGCACATTCCCGGCGCGAAACAACGATGGTTCAAAGACAACTTCGAAGCCGACGGCAGATTTAAATCACCCGAACTTTTGCGCGAAGAGTTTGCGAAGAGCGGACTGGACTCCAAACGAACGGTGCACCAGTGCGGCTCCGGCGTCTCATCGGCCGTCAATCATCTCGCCATGGTCCACGCAGGCCTCGAAGGCTCGCGCATCTACAACGGATCGTGGAGCGAGTGGGTCTCCGATCCCGCGCGACCGGTCGCTAAGGGCGTCTGACCGGCGGCGGGACGGCGAAGGGTTTGGCGATCGCACCGGCGGGCGAGGCTTGCAGGCGTGCGAGCTCTTCGGGTGTCGGCGTCTGCGGAAAATCGCGGCAGCTGTCGACGAAGCAGTAGAAGCCGAACGGCGTATCGCCGCGATTGACAAACTGGTGTAATACCAACGGGCCGACGTACACCACGTCGTTGGCTCCCAGCTCGCTAACGTCGTCGCCGATTACCGCGTAACCGACTCCGGAACGAACGACGACGTAGTGTTCGTGCTCGTGCTTTTCTAATCGCGATGCGGCGCCGGGCTGGACTTCGAAATAGCGAAGTTCCATTTTCGGCCCCGGCTCGCTTGGGTCGTTCTTCCGGCTCCCCACGATCGTGTGGCGGGTGACGCCCGTGTCCGGCGTTTGCGCGGCATAGCCGGCCGGCTCAACGCCCTGCCAACCGTGCGCAGAGGCACGAATGATTCGTTGCTGCATGGCTGCCTTACGATAGCACATCGGCAGTCCTGCAGCCAGGGCATAGGGCGCTCCTCGCGAACAGCGCAACGATGCTTCGGCCAATCAACGCGTTGCACTACGCAGCGTGCCTTTGCGTGCTGACCACCGCGGTCGCCGGTTGCGCGGGACTTTCGCCCGGCACGAGCCCGCTCGCACCACTGCACGAGGCCCTTCTCGCGCGCAGCGCTGGATCTCAAACCGATCTGATCTACGCCGGCGTCCATCAGAGGGTCCTCGTCTACACTTATCCCGGCGCTGTATTCGCAGACACATTTAAGACCTCGTTTTCGATTCAGGCGATGTGCTCCGATGCCAAGGGCGACGTCTTCATCACGGCAGAGGTTCGGAGTAAGTCGGGCGCCTTCACCGGGTACATCTACGAATACTCACATGGAGGTGAATCGCCCGTTGCGACGCTCGACCTTCCGAGTCACGAGATTCCGGTGAACTGCTCGAGCGATCCGACAACGGGAAACCTGGCGGTGACGAGCTACGACATTCGCAACTACGCTCCGTCAGTCGAGATTTACACCAACGGCAGCGGCGAGCCAAAACTGTATCACAGCGCGGAGTTGGGAGCGAACCCGCAGCCGGCCTACGATGCGAGCGGCAACCTTTTCGTTAGCAGCGGCGGAAACGTGGCCGCGCTGCTTGCCAAGGGTAAGCAAACGTTTGAAAAGATTACGCTGAACGAGACGATCGGAAACGTCGCCCACGCCCAATGGGACGGCAAATACTTTGCCCTGCAGTCCTACGCGCCTACGAAACACAATGGCCCGAACGTCTACGTGCACTACTATCGCGTGCAGATCTCCGGTTCCACCGGGACGATCGTCGGCATCAGCCGCTTCGCCAACTGGCGCCTGAAGGATGCAGGCCAGTCGTGGCTTGCGCGCGACACGGTCGTCGCGACTCCCGGCAGCCAGATTAACTTTTGGAAGTATCCCGCCGGCGGCCAGCCCTTCAAAGTTTTGCATCCCTCCGATCCAACCCAGGCGGTGACCGTCAGCCTGGCTCGGTAATGCCTCGCTACTGGCTGCTGAAGACCGAGCCTAGCGGCTATTCATTTGAACGGCTACGCCAAGAGGGTACGACTCCGTGGACCGGCGTGCGCAACTTCCAAGCGCGCAATAACATGATGGAAATGCAGCTTGGCGACCTCGCGCTCTTCTACCATTCGAGCATTGCAGAGCCGGCGGCGGTCGGCATCTGCAAGGTCGTCAACGCAGCGTATCCCGATTTCACGCAGTTCGAGCGCGAGGGCGAGTATTTCGACGGACGCGCCAGACCCGACAAACCGATTTGGTTCATGGTTGACGTCGCTTACATCGAAGCGTTCGCAAATCCGGTCACGCTCGCGCGTATGCGCGCCGAACCGCAACTGGTCGGCATGGCCCTGCTGCGGCGCGGACAACGGCTCTCGGTGCAGCCGGTGATGCCGCACGAATGGAAGATCGTTTTAGAGCTCTCGAAGAGCCCGGATTAAACTTGAATCCTCGAAAAGCGCCCGTCATCTGCCAGTCGATGTCCGCTGCCGCTAGCTCTGCGGTGAGAAGCCGAACGCTGCGGATTTGAAGCGTTTGATGCGATGCCTGGCCGTCCTTGCACGTGCACACCCAGGACGTTCGTAAAGTCCGCATCAGATTCAAAGGTTAAAGCAAAAGCGTGAGCGTCGTGCGCGTTCCAGGCATCCACGAACGCCGTTACCGTCTGGCCGATGGCAATCCGATCCGCTACGGGGAAGAACGGAGAGTGGACCCTGGTCGCTTTTCCGATGATTGCCTGGCCGATGCGATGGGACTAGGTGGCCGTCGCCGAACGAAGGTCGGTACTCGCGCGGCGAACGGAGAACTATTAAGCCCCGATCGTTTACCTGGAGGAAAAAGCATGTCGTTTAACATTCACCGTAAGCTCGTTGTTTTAAGTATTACGCTTTTGATAATCTCCGCCTGCGGCGGAAACGGCATTGCGCCATCAAACCTCTTCAATACAAGCACAACTTCGGTTCAAGGATCAAACGCCGATTCCAACGGCGCAGCGCCTGCCGACACTAAATCCATTCTGAAGCTGCTCACCAAGAACGTCAAAATCGGCTCGACAGTCGATCCGAAAAATGGGGACATGGGCCCTCGCGCAATCTCGGTGGCCCGATCGACCTTCGGGCTCAAGAAAGGCCAGCTGCTCGTTTGCAACTTCGACGACTCTGCGAGCACTGCTGGGAAAGGCACCACGATCGAAGTACTTGATCCAGACCCGCATTCTAAGCCAAGAACCTTTGTGCAGGGCAGCAAGATCGAAGGTTGTGTTGGAAATGCGGTGACGGTTGCGAATGACGTATACGGCGCCGGGATGGCGAGCGGAATTTCCGCGCAGTTCAACCAGAGCGGTAAGTTGCAGTACAGCTACGGTTCGCCGATCGAGGAACCGTTGGACGACGCCGACGCATCCTGCGGTCTTGCGTACGCACCGGAAGACGTCTACGTTTCCGATGCGAAGACCGGCAGCGTCATTAAGTTGGCGAAGCCTCCGGTAAGCAGCGGTCGTGCGACAGAGACCCAAGTGATTTCCGGTTTCGGCGTCAACAGGGCGTCCGGCTGGAGCGCCCTTGGCCCGTCGGGAATCCAATACAACGCGACAAAGATCGGCAGTAAGTGTAACGATACCCTGTACATCGTGGACGGCGTCGATAACACGGTCGTCGCCGTTTCGAACGCCAGCAACCTACTTTTGAAGAATGAGATCGTCGTGCGGCCCGGCGGCAAGAAGTTCAAATGCGCTTACCCAACAAAGACGTGCGCGACGCTCGTTTACAGCGGTTCGCCGCTCAACGCGCCCGTGGCGCAAGCGCTGCTGCCGAACGGCAACCTTATCGTCGCCAACACCAAAGGCGGAAACACGCTGGTGGAGCTGACGCCGACCGGGAAGGTTCTCGCAACGAAGACGATCGACACGAATAAGAGTGCCGACATCTTCGGCCTTCTGGCAGAAGGCACGGACGACAGTACGACGGTGCTGTTCTACACCGACACCAGTACGAACACGCTGCAAGAACTCGAGCAATAAAGTACGGCCGCGGCGCTGCCAAAAGGCGCAATATTCTGCCCAAGCCGCTATTCGGCGGTTCCAAGTTCTGCTGCCGGCAGGCTTCGCCATGCGGCATATGCGTCGGCGTTTTGCGATGTGGCCTTGGCCTGCGCCAGCATCGCACTACATCGACTGGCTGACATGAAAGATGTGCTCGAGGGACATGATTGCGCCCATGCATGCTGTGGGCGATATCTCGCCTCCTCCCAAGCTCGAAAGGCGGATTGAGAGGGCGGAGCTTCCTTTGCTGATTTCTGGATGACCGCAGCCCAGCCACCTTTTGCGCCCAGGAGGGGGCCTCGTTTTGGAAGGCGTTAGCTCGAGGGTCCAGCGAACAAAGAAAACTTCAAAGCGGACGGCCGTCGATCATGTGTTTTGTTGTGGAGGGATTGTCTGTGAAAGTTTCTCTCGCCTCAGTTTGCGCGGCTGTTTTATTGGCTGGGTGCGGCAATAGTGTTGCGGCGTCGCCGAGCGTGACTACAAACGGCACTCAGACGAGCCATTTGCGCTCCTGGATGAACCCGACCGCTGCCGGAGAAAATCTCGTGTATATCTCCACCTTCCCATTTTCGAGAGCCTCCGAGGTCGAGGTCTACACCTATGGGGATCGCAGCTATGTTGGTATCCTAAAGGGGATCAATAACCCGCAGACATTGTGCTCCGACAAAGCCGGAAACGTTTTTGTTCCCGAGGGCAGCGATTCAAAAGTCCTTGAGTTCGCACACGGCGGAACGTCCTCCATCGCGACCTTCAACGACGCGGGCCATTCTCCACGGGCATGTTCCGCGGACAAGGTCACGGGAAATCTTGCCGTTATCGACGGCGGTGTCGCGATCTATCAAAATGCCTCGACCCACCCAACGCGGCACCAGGACGCCAAGTTCGCAAGCTACCATTTCTGCGGCTACGACGATTCAGGCAACCTCTTTGTCGATGGCAACGACGATTCGGGTCGCTTTGCGTTTGCCGAACTCCCTAAGGGCGCCAATACCTTCATCAATATAAATCTAGGCCACTACGTCGCAAAGCCGGGCTCGGTCCAGTGGGATGGCAAGTATATGGCGGTCTCCAGCGACGAAACGGTCTACCGATTCACTATAACCGGAGAGACCGCCGAGCTCGAAGGCAGCACCAACCTCTTAGGTGGCGACGGGCCAATCGAACAAGTTTGGATGCCGAGGTTCGGGAATCGCATAGCCAATCCGCAAGCCAAGCACGCCCTTGCGGCGCAGTACCACTTTTTCCGGCACGAACCCGGCGACGTAGGCTTTTGGAACTATCCGAACGCCGGCGCGCCCACGCATTTGCTCCGTGGGCCGGACCACCCGGCCGGCGTGACCGTGAGCGTAGCCCCGAAATAGCCGAGGAGCAAGGCAAGATGAGGAGCTTGGATTTCAGCCGCAACGCGCTCACAAGCTGCGTCGCTGCGGCAATGCTCGCCGGGTGCGGCGGATCGCAACCGCCGATCGGTGCGCCGGGCGCGACGCCGCAGAGCCGCGCGGTTCACATGGGAACCCGCCGAGATCTACTCTACGTTTCGTCGGATCTTGCGACAAATGTTTACACATATCCCCACGGCAAGCTCGTTTCCGCTCTCGGCGGTAGCACCGGCGTCATCTGTTCCAATGCCGCGGGCGACGCTTTTTTTGAGCCAAGTGAACGTGGACGTCATTGACGAATTCAAGCACGGCCGATCGGCCCCGATCGCCCAGCTATCTGAACCGTTTTCTTCTCCCCAAAGCTGCTCCGCCGATCGAATCAGCGGAAAACTGGCGGTGGTTTCATCTGCGGGCGAGGGCGTCGCCATTTTTCGCCCCGCCAAGTGGCATCACTGGCGCCTGCCAAGGCTCTACCCACTGCCGGAATACTTGTTTTCTTGCGGCTACGATGCGAGGGGAGATTTATTTATCGACGGCCGAACGCAAAACAATCAAATCGTCCTCGCCGAAATGGCGAAGGGCACCTCAAAGTTCGAGAACATCACCCTCGACTACAATCTAACTACCGCCGGCACCGTTCAGTGGGACGGACAATACCTCGCCGTTGGCGATGAAGGGAATACGCTAATACGTCGATTCTCTATTCAAGGCTTTAAAGGCACCCAGGTCGGTTCGCTAACGCTGTCCGGCCCAAGCTCTCTCGCACAGTTCTGGATTGAGGGTTCGATCGTAATCGGCGCGGACTGGTCCAACTCGCAAGTTGACTTCTGGAAGTATCCTGACGGCGGATCGGAAATGAAGGACCTAAACATGAGGGAGCCGCTTGGCGCCACGGTCAGTAGACCAAACTAATTAACCTAGCAAACCTTCGGTGCGGGCTAGGCTGCGTTGCAAGGATTTCTAACCCACGGATCACCAAGAGGCCTCGTTTTGAACGCCCTTCCGTCTTATTCGGCGGTTCGAATTCTGCTGCCAGCGGCTTCCGAGATTGCAGCCTGGATGCTATAATTAAAAACTCGGCGCGGAAGAGCTTCGCGTTAGCTTTGCGTCTGCGAAAGGAGCACAGCAGATGAAGACTCCGAGTTTGAACCTATGCGCGCTCTTCGCGTGCTTCGTGATGCTCACGGCGTGCTCGCAAGCGCCGGGACTCTCGCGCTTGCAATAGGAGTCAAGCATCGATCCCAACCACAAGACTAGCCCGCTGAGCTTTTACTACACCTCGTTATATAGCTTCGGCGCGGACCCCGATGGGCGCGGACCGGCCGCTGGCGTGTTTCACCGGGGCGACGATCCAATCTACGGCACGACAGCGTACGGCGGCGCGCACGGCGACGGATCGGTCTTCAGCTACTTCGGCGGCACGGATACAGTGCTCCACAGCTTCAACGGCAACGACGGCGCGAGGCCCTTGGCGGGCTTGATCGACGTCAGCGGCACCCTCTACGGCACGACACGCTCCGGCGGCAGGGGTAATTGCGTGGGAGGATGCGGCGTCGTCTTCAGTATCAAAGCCGACGGAACCGTAAAAGTGTTGCACGATTTTGGCGTCGATAGCTCCGATGGTACCCACCCTGAAGGAAATTTGATCGACTTAAGCGGTACGCTCTACGGTACGACGCTGGAGGGTGGTGGGCGCGATCGTGGCACCGCCTTCAGCATCACAACCGACGGAACCGAACGAGTGCTGCACAGTTTTGGCTACTACGAAGACGGTTACTGGCCCATGGCGCCGTTGATCGACGTCAGCGGGACGCTCTACGGCACGACATACGCCGGCGGCGCGGGAAGGGTTGGCACCGTCTTCAGGATGACGACCGACGGCACCGAAAAAGTGTTGCACGGATTTAGCAGTGGCCAAGACGGAAAATACCCTAAGGCCCCCTTGATCAACGTGAATGGCAAGCTCTACGGAACGACGGAAAGTGGCGGCGCATTCCGCGGGGGCACGGTCTTTGACGTCTCGAGCGACGGCCATGAAACAGTGCTCCACAGCTTCGGCAACGGATACGACGGCGCCAATCCCGAGGCCGGTTTGCGTGACGTGAACGGCACGCTTTACGGCACGACAGCGGACGGCGGCGCGTACGGCTCCTCCTACAATCAACTCGGCTTCGGCACGGTCTTTAGCATCACACCCGCCGGCTCTGAAACAGTGCTCCACAGCTTCGGCAACGGATATGACGGCACCCATCCCGCGGCCGGCTTGCGTGACGTGAGCGGGATGGGCCTCGTAGGGACGACGCGTTATGGCGGCGCTTATGGCAGGGGCATGGTCTTTGAGTTGTAACGCACCTCGCCGCGCTCAGCGAAGGCCCGCAGAGTTGGGTTGAAACGAAGCGCGACGCCCGTACCAACGCTCACCTTTGTAGTGATAGATGCCGGTGGGAATATTGAGCCACACTACAACGTCCCTTGGACAGTGCGCCTCAATGGCGCCACATATGGCATCTCAACTGTCATTGGCGTCGTCGATGCTCCCAACGCGGTCTACTAGCTAATGGTTTAGCCAATAAGTCGGGGCAGCAAAGCAGCGGGCCTTGTTCGTGCGTCCGTTCCCGTCGCGCTAAGCTGCCGCGCAGCGCCGCGATCGCATTCGGTTTAGCCAGGCTTTGATGGCTTAGCCACCGATCGGCTCAGCCGACACAGCCGCTGAACACCGCCCCACAGCCAGGCGCCCGGAGAGGGGCCTCGTTTTGAAAGCCCGTAGCGCCTTGAAACTGACTGTTCACGAGCCGAATGTAAATCGTGGGGCTGCCCTTAAGAGCTCCGCGATTTCACGGCTTATTTGAGTTCGTTGGCGATGGCTGCAACGCCATCGGCAGCACATGCCTCGTCCCTGTTTCCGCCGGGGGAACCGCCAACGCCAAGGCCTCCGACGATTTCAGAACCGTGCTCGATGGCAACGCCTCCCGCATTGGCGAAGATATCCGGCAAGTCCGCAAGCTCTGGTCCAGCGCCGTTAGGCGCTTTCTGGATGAGTGCAACGAATTGACTCGTGCGCGTGAGGCCGAAGACCGGGCCCATGGAGACGATTGTGTAGGCCTTTCGATAGGACGAGTCCTTGGTGTGGACCGTTGCGTGGTCACCGCGAAGCTGGACGATCACGAGACCGGCAGGATCGACGACGGTGGCAGTTACATCCCAACCGTGCGTGGCGCAGGAATCGACCGCTGTTTCTGCAGCTTTCAGCGCCACTTTCATGGGAAGGTAGTATCCATCGACGTCAACCTGCGCGATTGCCGGCGCCGAGGTGAACAAAGAGGCGGCGAACAGAGCCGTAACAGCATAGCGTTTCATTGGTTTCCTCCTTATCTGAGTGTTTTGGGTACGGCCAGAGACAGCTTGGGACCTCGCGGCTTGGCTGCTGCGATGGAACTGAAGCCTGGCGCCGAACATTCTTAGCCGCTGATCCGTTCACGGATCGAGGGACAAGGCCGATGAGGAACGTGGATTTCAGCCGCAACGCGCTCACAAGCTGCGTTGCTGCGGCAATGCTCGCAGGGTGCGGCGGATCGCAGCCGCCGATCGGCGCGCCGGGCGCGATGCCGCAACCCTCGGCACTCGCAACGCACGCCGATCGTGGCAAGTCGTGGATGAAGGGCGCCTCTTCGAGTCAGGATCTGCTTTACGTTTCGAGCACTAACGGAAACGTCTATGTTTACACGTATCCACAGGGCAAACTCACGGGAACGCTGACCGGCCTGTTGGGGCCCATTGGCGAGTGCGTCGATTCGGCGGGCGACGTCTTCATTGTCGCGGCAGCCAATGCCTCATACGAGACGAGCACAATCTATGAATACGCGCATGGTGGCACAACTCCGATTGCAACGTTAAGCGATCAGGGCGCAGGCTTCGGCTGTGCCGTTGACGCCGGGACTGGCAACCTTGCCGTCGCGAACATCTCCGATCAGGAAAACCCCAACAATCCGGGTTATGGTGATGTCGCGGTTTACGCGGGGGCTCAAGGAAGCGCGACAATGTACTATAGCTCGGATTATTCAAGCTTTGGTGACTTTCCCGGATACGATAACAAATCAAATCTTTACGTCGTCGCTGAAAGCCCTCAGAATCATGATCAAGAGTTGGTTCGCCTCTCGAACGGAAGCGGCTCATTTGAAGCGATTCGCTTAAAGGAAAAGGTTTCATCAGGTTATCGGTTCTGGCCAACTGTGCAATGGGATGGGAAGCACACGACGGTATCGTCGGACTCTGCCCAGGGGCGTCAGCGTTCGGATGTCTCAGTTTACCGACTAAGCATTTCTCGGCGCCACGCAACCGCCATCGGTACCACGAAACTGGATAGCCCGAGGAATCTCCATGGTAGTCAGAGCTGGATTCAAAGCAACACTATCGTCGGCACCTATTATTACAAAGGCTACGCCAATGTTGCGTCGTGGCAATACCCAAACGGCGGCGAACCCCGCAGCACGATAAAGAAGATCACGACCGCATCGCTTTTGGGACTAGCGATCTCAAGCGCGGCCAAGTAATGCTCCTTCCTGAACGGCAGCGGAGCCGAGACGGCGGAGCGTGGCGAACCGAAACCTTCGTAGCCGCTGATCCGTTCAGGCTTCAGGGAGCACATCACGATGAAAAACTCAGGCCTTAGAGGCTACGCGCTAACGAGTTGCATCGCTGCGGCAATGCTCGCAGCCTGCGGCGGATCGCAGCCGCCGGTCGGCGCGCCGACGCTAATCGACACTCTGGCGTTTTCGCACCATCAAACATTTCGTTACACAGGCGAGAAGCAATCATTTGAGGTGCCAACAGGCGTCAAGTGGATCACGGTCGTTGCGCTTGGCGCGGGCGGCGGCGGTTCAGGCAGCCGTTCCGCAGGAGGCCGCGGTGGGCGGGTATTTGCGCAGATTCCTGTTACGCCTGGAGAAGAGCTTGTCGTGTTCGTGGGTGAGGCAGGCGGCGAGGTAAGCGGCGGTTTTAACGGGGGCGCCAACGGCGGTGTCGGCCGCGGGAGCAATGGCGCGTACGGCGGCGGCGGTGCGTCCGATGTGCGAGAGCGCGGAAACCGATTATCGGATCGCATTTTGATCTCCGGGGGCGGTGGCGGTCAGGGCGGCCACGATAGCTACTACAAGCAGAGCTATGCAGGCGGCGGTGGCAAAGGAGGCGGGAGCACGGGTGGCTCGGGCGCCTATGGCTGGTGCGGCACCTACTCGTGTTCTGGTAGAGGACCGGGTGGCGCTGGTGGTTCGGGAGGGACGCAAAAGAAAGGCGGTTCTGGTGGCGATGGCGCCGAGGGCTCCGAGGGGAATGGCACCTTCGGCAACGACGGCTTGCGCGGAAGCGGCGGCGCTGGCGCCTCGGGTTGCGCGCCGTCTACATGTTATCCGGGAGGCAGCGGCGGTGGCGGCGGCGGCGGGTATTACGGAGGCGGTGGTGGTGGTGGTGGCGGCGGGAGCGGCGAGTACCCCGGCGGTGGCGGAGGAGGCGGTGGTGGCTCGTCTTATATCGAGCCTACCGCGCGCAAGTTTGCGAGTTGGCAAGGCTGGAAGACAGCGACTGGCAACGGCCTTGTCGTCTTCAGTTGGTAGCGGAGAATGAACATCTCAATGCTCTATTGTCGCACGCTAACCATTTGCATGGCTGCGGCGATGCTCGTCGGGTGCGGCGGATCGCAGCCGCCGATCGGCGCGATGGCGCAGACGCATACCATCGTCGCGCGCTTCGATCGCGCGAAATCCCAGCCGGTGCGTGCAGCGGCGAAAGATGCGTGGTCCGGCGTCCTTCTGTACGTGGCGACGGGTGGCGACGTGTACGTCTTATCGTATCCGAGCGGCAAGGCCGTGGGACGTCTAGGAGTCCAAGGCTACAGCCTGTGTTCCGACAACCACGGAAACGTCTTCGTTGTGGATGCGGACCAAGCTGTCGCGGAATATTCGCACCGCGGCAAGCTGGTTCAAACGCTACCCATTTACGACGTACCCGTGAGTTGCAGTGTCAACCCAACGACCGGCAATCTCGCCGTCCCTACCGTAGACTACGACTGCGTCTACATCTTTCCGGGCGCGCGGCCGCCCGCACAATCCGTTTGCGACAATGCTTTCGAAGTCCCCGACATGTCTGCATATGATAGCCATGGAAATCTATTTCTCGACGGTGCTGCGCCGGGACCGCACTTTTCGACCGTGCCGAACTTCGCGGAACTTCCTAAAGGCGCCACGGCGTTCCGCAACTATTCGCTCGGGAATCGGTTGCGCTACGGTTACTACGATAGCGTTATTTGGGACGGCACCTATATAACGCTGTCTAATCCTGACACGCATTCGATCTACCGCATACACATCGCGCACAGGGCGACGATCGTCGGCGCGACGCACGTCCGTGGATGGGTTGGTGGGTTCTGCTGTGGCGACGGAGGACAGCAAACCTGGCTTAAGGACGGCATGTTCATCGCACAATGGCACTCGGGGCCGCAGTTAGCGATATGGTCGTATCCTGACGGTGGCAAGCTGATCAAAGTGCTTCCCCCGTTTGCAAGTGCGGGAACGTCGGTCAACGGCGTCGTGCTTTCACACGCGCCGCATTAGCCGTAAGAAAATCAAACGAATATCAACAAAGGTAACGCGGGGCCGCGTTGAGTTTGCGACAGTCGCCATACCGCCTGACAAGTATAGCGTTCACCAGCACTAGGGGCCCCCGCGCTCTGCCCCTCTGCACGGCATTCGTGAAAGCGGGCCGTGTTGCTATGCGGGCTTTGCAGCATTGCGCGCATTGCTGCGTGGATCGGCATTGCAACTGCGAAGCGTAGCGGCATGGATCGCGTAGCGGCTTAGCTCCGGCTTCGGTCGCCAGGATGGCTTGGCGGCGAGGGGGGGGGGCGCCATCTTTTCCGCTCTGGCTCCTTTCCCCGAGTGACTGTGCCGGGATAGGAGCCGAAGCCGCAAATTGTGCGCCCCCTGGCCCGGCCAAGCTGGCTAAGCGATCGAAGCCGCGGCCACGGGGCTATGCACGCTAAGCTGGCGCAGCAGCAATGCCGATCCACGCCGCAATGCCCGCAATGCCGCAAAGCCCGCGAAGCAAACACGGCCCGCTTTCGCGAACGCCGTGCAGAGGGGCAGAGGCGCGGGGTAGCGAGGCCGGGCATCATGCCCGACCAAATACGGCTGCTATAGAGTTAAGGTCTTCACCCTGCCTCGCGAGGACGTTCAAGCCCGATCCGTCGGAAGCATACCGTACAGCACCCGAGGCTTGGAAAGTGGCCAGCAGTTCAGCGGGAACGGCGTCTCTCAGGAAGATACGATCGCTGGTGTATTGGTGCTTCCAGATCGTTGGGTGGATCGCAAGATCGAAGTTTCCTTCAAACACATACATTTCATCGAAGCCCGCAAATATCGTCTCACGCATATTAATCGCCGTCTCCCCTGTGATTAATCCGAATTGGCCGATCGACCTGACATCCGACTTAGGAAGACAGCGCGCCAGTGCGTCGGCGGTATTCCTTCCGCTATCAAGGCAAGTTATTAGGCAGGAGCAACGCCGTACGAACCACGGGCATCTCTCCAATAGGGCCTCGATTCCACCGTCAAAGAAACCCAATGCTACTTCCGTGTTCATATTGTTATTCTCATTAGGGTTCAGCGCGCGTACCGGGTCCCCCGCGTCGTTACCGCCGAGGCTTGCGGCATCGCGCCCGGCGCGCCGATCGGCAACTGCGATCCGCCGCAGCCCGCGAGCAACGCAACCGCAACGCCAGCGCTTAGGGCGTACGAGCCAAGACCAAAACTCTTCATTCTCCGCGCTCCCCGATGAACGTAACGGATCGACGGCTAAGGAGGTTCGGCGCTGACGCTCAGGTCCCGGCTTCGACCAGCGCGAGCAAGCGATCCCAGTGCCTCGGGTGCGGCAGCTTCGCGCCAGCGCGAATCCGCGAGCATGCGTTCTTGCCTTGCTCCATTCGTAGGGATTGCCGGCTTACGGGGCGATGCTTATCGTCGCGCCTGTAAAGCTAAACGTCTTGCGGTCGTAGTCGCCAAACTTAGTTACAACTTTGATTGAACTGCCGCCAGGATATTTCCAAATGCCAAGGATGTTGCCGTGCGCCCCGCGATTGCTATACGGAGCAATCACCGAGTCTTTATAAATCCACGACTGCCATAGCCAACGCCGGATTTTTTTCAGCCGCGTTTGCCCGGTAACCTCGGCAGAGGAACCTGAAATCGACAAGCGCGAAATCGTTGACTGCGCTGCGTTATCGGATTCATATGTCAGGTATTGACCGTCCCATTGTACTTGCCCCGGTGCTCCAACGCTCTGGTCCAGGGTCAGCTTTTCGAAAGCGCTAGCGCCCTTAGGGAGTTCCGACAGCGCTGAGTTCGGGCCATCAAATCCATCGACGAATAGGTTCCCCGCGTTATCATAACCGCAGAAACTGGCCTCTATGTGAGTATCGTAAGAGGTGGCGTTCTGGGAACCTGGCGGGAACACTGAAACCCAACCTTCGTTAACAACCGCGAGGCTGCCGCTTTCGGGGTCCACCGAACAGCCAGTGGCTGGATAATACGCAATGCTATAGGTTGCGATTGGGGTCGTGCCGCCGTGTGCAAACTCGACTACCTCTGTGCCTCCCGAGATGAAAACGTTGCCTTTGCTATCGGAGCAGTCAGCGTTCCCGTAAACACCGGTTAGCTCTCCCACTAACTTCCCTTTGGGATATGACAGGATGCAAGTGCCGCCACAGCCGTTCATGACATATATCAAGTCTTCGTTCTTCGCCTCTGGCAACATCCACGACTTGCCATGCTCGGCGTGCGTTGCGATCGCCGAGTTTTGCGGCATCGCGCCCGGCGCACTGATCGGCGGCTGCGATCCGCTGCATCCTGCGAGCAATGCGGCAGCGACGCTAATGCTGAAGGCGTAGCGGCTTAGTGCGAGCATTCTCATCTGTGGCGTCTCCCTCGTGGGTAAGTGGTATCGCCAACGTTCGCGTTCAGCGCCCTTAGGTCCCAGCGCACCAACCAAGCCGCCAGGGACCGGGAACGCCCGGTGGTCCGCGCCGCGGGCGCTACTTTGCCCGCATAGGCAGGCTTTTAAGGTTTTGGCATCGACTCCAGCGCCTCTTGAGTCTCCAGTTCCATCTCAATCCATTTAGTGGTCAAATCGATCAGACGCTTTAAGTCGGTGATGTCATGGTCATTCCAGCGCCGCGCGTAATGCGTTTCATCGTTCCCGAGCCATACGGCTCTTTCTGCGACGCTCTTGATTCTTTGATCGGTAACGTACTCGGAAATACACGAGCCGAGCATCTTAGCTTTGATCTTTTCATGTTGTTCGGCAGCGGATTTCGAAACAAGGTAGTCCTTAATCAAGAATTCGAGGGCCTTGCGGTAGCCCATTCCGGCGATTTCGGAAAGACGGTGATGCTCTGCGGCTCGGGCTTCATCAAAAATAGTGTAAAAGGTCGGAGACACATTTTCGATAAACCGCGACTTGGTCGATGGCTCAACAGCGCTTGGGTAGGCGCCCGCAAACGACCATTGGCTCGTCGGAGAATCATACGACCACAGCGCAACAAACCCAGTCCTACAGCTTTCGCGCGGACAGGCGAAAAGATACATCGCCGCGCGATCAGTGCCGATCTGCCAAATATAACCGCCGTTACCCACAACGACGGCGATGATCCCCTTGTGACACTGGGGACAGTCGGTCGGCGGCTCGAAATTGTACGCTACTGGCTGAAAGGCCCCTTGCTGCAAGAACTGGAGTTGCATGAGTTCTTTCTTTTTCTAGAAGACGACCATAGCCATACGCATCAGTAAGGCCTTATTTCGCGGGCTGGGGTTTCGACCTGCGCGGATCATCTGCAAACCACGTCGTGACAAGCCCGTCTTCTCGATCAACGTGGTCAAGGAAATGGTTCTGATTTTGGCCAGGACCGTCGGCCATTCGTCGCGTCCCGGATCGCCAAATATCGTATAAACGTCGATTTCGCTTGGGACGCCGACCTCTTCGACCTCTTCCAGTTTATTCGACTCCTTGCCGATAAAGACGAAGCCGTCGATCGCGACGTGCCGCCGTCCGAGCAGCCCAACGGTTTGCTTTCGGCACGGCGCGCCGGTCGCATCGGCGCACTTCGCTTCGGCATGGTACTCGTACTCGCGCAAAACGTGGCCGTAGCTTTTGACGCGCGCCATGGTTCGTGACCCATGCAGCGCCGACGTGCTGATCCGATACCGCTTGCCGTCCTTTGAATACTGGTCGATCCATTGCATCGTTTCCCATTTCCGCGGATCGGTCTCGTACGGTGCAATGAGATGGAACCGCCCCGGATCGGCGCCGATCGGGTGGCCGAGTTTGCGCACGTGGCAGCTGAGGATGAAGTTGAACGGCTTGATCTGCTTGTCGTAGGTCTCGCCTTTGTTCAAGGTTCTAAGCGGCTTCATCACGGCCGGACTGCTGACGGTGGTACGCCCAACGGCGACCCGCTTCTGGAAACGCAGCGGTTTCGTTAGGAGGCCCAGCGATCGACGCACGATCGAAAGCCAGGCTTGCGCGATCCAGTTGCGATCCTCGCTCTGCGGATCGGCTGGATTGAGTAGATGCCCGAGGCCGTGTTCCGAGTAGCGACCTTCCGCGTTATTGATCCCCTCGCGCAGCAGCACCGGTTCGCCATCCTTGTCACGAAGGAAAAGCGTGTATCGCTTGGCGGAAATCGCCAGGCACCACAGCTGCCGCTGCCGCCCGGTCTTCGGGTCGAAGTTGTCGTCCTCGATCTTGAGCACCGAGCTGGGGATAGCCGTGCGATCGTAAGGGTTCAGCGCCTCGAAGCGTTTTGCGATCGCGGCGACCTGCGTCCACGATAGCGCCTTGATCCCTGGCTTCCCAGCTTTTCGGTGCGTGCCGCCGTCGCATTCGATCAGGCCACTGCGCTGCGTCGCGACGATCGCCATCGAATCGGTATCTTCCATCGCATACGTCCCGCCGAGATCGGTCACGCAGCGTTCCAGCAGCGCCAGCATCAAGCGTGCCGCGGCGGTAATCAGGGACGCCATCGGTGGGAAACAGTACTCGCCGGGGCGTTCCGGATTGCGCACCTCGCACGTAAACGGTTCAGAGTCGATACCGTAGCACGTCACCGACACGTCTTTGAGTGCCTCTTCGCGCCGCATCTCGGCAAAGATGCCGTAACTCGTCGCATTCGCCAAAACCTTGAGGGCCTTATCGAGGCGCTTCCGCTCGTCGTCCGACAGCGCCGGGTTGTTGGCAAGACGTTTGCGCTCTTCGATTACGGTGCGAAAGAAGTCTTGGGTTCGCGGGTCGATCGGGACCGTTCCGCGCAGCGTGATCTTGTGGAGACTCGATAGCGTTCCCCGTGCCTCGATCGCGAAGGCATCCACAATCCTCGGCACCCGTCCCGTCAGCAGTACTGATGCCGCTAGATCGGGCAGCGCATACCAGAGACCGTCCTTCGGGTCGTCGCTTTTCGCATAGACGTGGTTGAGCGCTACTTGGTAGTCGTTGCTTTCCACGCTGTACGTGGCGCGCGTGGGGAGAATGTCTCCGTCCGGTATCACCCGCGCGAACGCCGGTAGTCTCGTCCACGTCTGCGGATCGAAGAGCGTTTCCGGGCTAATCGTGCGGAGAAAATCGACCGTCTCCGAGACGTCCACGGGAAGCGCGGAGACTTCTTCGGCGATCAGAAACTGCCAGAGTCCCATCAGAGCGTTGACGGTCGGATACATGGAGAGAAAGTCCGTGTAGACAACGGGAACGGGGACCTTTCGGATATGGGCGCTCGTACGTCCACCGAAGAAGGCGGACTGCGCGTACCCTAGATACCGCTTCTCGATCGGCTGTCGCTCCAGTACCGGCGCGATTCCCATTTTGCGCAGGTGCGCTTTCCCGAGAGACGCGGGGGAGAAGGCCTGCGTCTCTTGCAGCTCTACGTCGAAACGGTCGTACTCTTCGAGCAGCTTGTACCCCAGCGCCGCGGTCGCTTCCACGTCGCGCCGGTTATAGTCGATATATTCCGGCGTCACGACGCCATGCCGTTCGACGGTGAGCTTGCCCTGTTCCACGCCGAAGGCGTTGCATGCCGACGCGAGACTGTGGCCGCGATCGGTCAGCACGAATGCCAGGGTGCGCAGATCGAGAAGGTGGCCGCGGAACTTCTCATCCTCCGGTTCACCCGTCTCCGAGCCTTCTGGAATCAGATCGACCACATCGGGGTCGCGCGCACCGGTAAAGCCCTTGAGCGCGCGTTTACTGTCGATGTGCTTGATCGCGATGCGCGGACGGTACTTGTTGATGCGCCATTTCCCATCTTTGTCCTGATACTCCCACAGCGCCAGCGAGAACCCACCGGCAAAGCGCTTGTCCTTGGCGTTCCCGAAATCGAAAGCGACCCGTGATAAATCAAAAGGAAGATTGAAGCCGACGATCAGCCCCCGTCCGTCGAAACCGGCATCGTAAAGTTTCTCGAGGAACTCACGTCGAGAAAGCAGCCGAAGTTCGGGCACGCCGCGGCGCCAATCGGTCCCGGCAGCGTGCGTCTTGACGTATGCTTCGAGTTTTGCGCGATCGGCGCGCGGGAGATCATCGCCGAAAAACAACCCTTCTTCGAGGCAAATGCCATGCTCGAAATACCGGTAGCTACCGAAGGTCAGCGCCTGCGCGGTATCGGTGCGCGTCTCGGTATCGAAAACGAACATTTGGTACGGGCGACGCCAATGGCGCAGTTTCTTCCGCTCGCGATCGGCCTCTTTGCTCGGCGGCTCCGGGTAGACTCGGATCGCAAGTTTGAGCGCGTCGGGCGTCATCCCGGCTGCCATCCCTCGAACGGACTGCCGACCCACCACGTTTTCCCGTTCTGTTCTCGAAGCCACTCGTCAATGTCTATACAAAGCTGCTTCCCTTGGCAAAGCCATCGAACGATCAGCTTCTCAATAAAATCCGCAATACCGCCGAGTGCGGCGGCCAAAGCCAACAGTGGGCTGCCATCCGTATTCTGCGCGACATGGAGCGGCCAATCGTACTGAGCATCGCTGAGGACCCGATGGTCGTTCGCGGGCGTATCCACGGTGACGCGGGAGTTTGCCTTACCGGCCATGTGGTGACCCTCCGTAGCTTTCTTTCCGCGTGCGACCTGATAGCACGCGTAACATCGTTTTGGACGGCTGCGCGCAACGAGTGCTTCCGGTCGTGATTCGCCGCAATCGGTGCAAGCAGCGCCCTGGCCGACGCGGCGCTTCGTCTTGGCCTTACGAACGGTGGTTTTGATGGGATCGTTCGATCGACGCACCATCAGCTGGCCTTCGCATAGAGCGATTGAAAGGAAAGAACGCCCGCCGAACCCAGACGTTCCAGTTCATCCAGATCGGTAAGTAGCGGCACGGCATCGTCCTGAGCGTCGATGATCGAGTGCCCGTGGAAACGCGCAAGGTCGGTATCGTCGCCGGTCTCAAGGTACAGGTTCACCGCGTTCCAGTACTCCGCGACCATGGTGGCCGCGCGGGAGTCCATGGTGGCGATTTCCGCCAGACCCCCCAGAGTCGGTAGGACCAGGACGCGCAGCAGCCGATCCGACTTGCGGACCGCATACGTGCCGCGGGAAGTTTTCCGCAACGCCGCTCCGGCGTGGCGCTGTACCGTCCTCGGGCTGACGCTGTGCTCGCGCGATGCCGCATGGAGGGAAATCCCCTCGGTTCGCATCGCCGACAGGACGTGCGCGGCTTTCTGGAGCGATTCTCGCTTACGTTTGGGCTGTCCGAAATACTGCGCGGCAGTACGCGGCTTCTTCCCGCTTTTGCCTTGACCGGATTTCGGTTTTGCTTTACGCTTGGACATAGTCAATCAATCTCCGAAGGCCGGGCGGATGCAACCGCCAGGCCTTCTGTCATTTGCTGCATTACGAACCGCGCGGCTCCGCGGGGCGGATGTAAAACGTACCGTTTACTTTGACGAGCCGCAGGTTGGGGATCGGGCCCTTGGTTTCGATTTGCGCTTTGGCGGCTTGTAGCTGCGCGTTGCGCTTTTCGTTTGTCGGCAGCGTGATAATCTCGTCCGGGCGCCCGTCGTTCGGCGAGACGAACGCCGCCCATCGATCGGTGCCTTGGAAACCGCGCGTGGGCTGAAACTCCAGCGCGTTAATGGTGAAAGCCAGATCGCTGGCGATGTAGTCATTTTTTTTCGCGTACCGGAGCGCATCCGATGCGAACGAGAAATCCACCGTTTCCTGTTTTGCGGACTTGCGTTTTGTGCGCGGCGTGGTCGTTTTCACGATGCCGCCTCCTTCAATATGGCGCGGGCAGCTTTGGTCACATCCAGGATATAGCGCGCATCGGCGTCCAGGTTGCGGAGTGTGTTGGTTGCGCGTTCCGCACCCATAGCGAGAACGCACGCGCGGGCGATCTCGCTCGGATCGTCCGGCCACACTTCGAGCGTGGAGTCTTCTTCGTAGGGATCATCCATCGCGATCGTGAGGCGCGCGATGTATCCGGCGATGGCCTTTTGTTCTCTGGTGGCTTTCTTGCCAAAGCGAATACGATCGAGTAAGCCAACGTCAGTCGGCAACTCGCCGGGCTTGCGTTCGGGAACGGCGACGCGCAGGCGTTGCGCGCGCAATGCGCCGACCGTTTCGTGATGCAGGCCCGTGCGGCGCCCGATCTCCCGATCGGTAAGCTCCGGATGGCGCTGCAGCAGTAGCGCGGCGTACGTCTTACGATCGCGCAGCGTCAACGGTCGCCCGTGCTTGGCGTTGAGCCCGAAGGCCGTCGCAAACAGATCGGTTCCGTGCTCCGGATAAAACGCTTGCGCCGCGATCGTTTCGCAGTCTAGCCGCACCGCAGCTTCGTGGCCGTGGAAACCGTCAACGAGGACCGGCGATCCATCGATATACGCCACCGTGATCGGCGGCCAGTCCTCGGGTGATTCCATGAGCGCAGCGACGTGCTCTTCGCTCAGGCCGTCGCAGCGCGGTTGGAGCCGATCGTCAATAATGATGGCGCCGATCGGGAGCGCCGTTACTGGCAGGTTCACGACGCCGCACCTACGCGCTCTTGAACCAGGTCGAAGAGCGAGTCGGTCTCCGTTCCGAACGATTGTCGGAGGCGGTCAACCTGGGCGCCTGTTGGCCGGAGGCGCCCACTTTCCAGCAGCGCAAAGGTCGAGAGACCTAGGCCCAGCCGTGCGGCGGCCTCCCCCTGCTTCAGTCCGTTTTGAAGGCGCCACAGCTTGATTCGAAGCATAAAATACACTCTTTCCGCCGCTCGCGGGTACTTGTAAAGGATTCCCTAGCGGCCTGTTTAATAGATACTTTATGCCTTTGTCCATACCCCCGCAAGCGAGACTCGCGGGCAGTTGAATACAAGCGCCGAGAAACAGACCTTGATCGACGCGGCGGTCACCCTGGGCTTCAAGGTGACGCCGAAGCAGCTCGATCGCTGGCGGCTGGAGAAGCTGCTGCCGCCGCCGTCGAGAGCGAGCGAAGGCCGGGGCCGGGGCGTGCGGCGCCCCGCGCCAGAAGGCAGCGTGCCACACCTGATACGGCTTTGCGATCTGCTACGTGAAAATCGCTCGCTACATCGAGCTGCGTTCCGGCTCTGGATCGAAGATTATGCGGTGCCGCTTGAGCGCGTGCGCAAAGCGCTACATCGTCTTGCGCTTGATCCAATCCGGTTAATCGAGATGCCGCCGACGGAGTTGTCCGGCGCTGCTGAGACGTACGCGGAGAACGTGCGCGCGAGAAAGAGCACGCCCGCGCGCGTCAAGAAAATGGCCGATGAAGGTCGGCTGTCAACGTTGCTAGAGAGCATGCTCGCGATGGGATTGGGACGCCCACTCGATCCCAAAGACGAGGCCACCTTCGGCGCAACCTTTGAAGAGTACGCCGGATTGGAACGGGCTCGCACCGATCATTGGGAGGGCAAACCGCCGTGGCTTACCGGTGACACGGCGCCGCAAGTGAAGGCCGTGGCGAACATCCTACCAACGCTTCGGCCCAATCTCGCCAACGACGCAACTGATGAAGACTTTGAAAAAATACGGCTTGCGTTTCGCAGTTGGGAGACGATGCGGCAATGCACGGAGCTGCTGGAAAAGTTGCACGGTCCCAACGTGTTCGGTCTCGGCATGCTTACGCGGTCACCGATCGACGTAAGTCCCTCAAAGACTGAGCCCATGGTTTTCATGGGGCTGCTCGCGTTTTACCGGCAAGACCCTTCGCTAATCGACAACATGATTAGCACAGGAGAAACGCTCAACAGTGCGTTGGATGGCCTGCGCCAGCAAGTGGAAAACGCTACTAGGAAAACGACTGAAAACTAAAGATGCCCCCGGCCCGCGTCAACGGACCGGAGGCGTCGCACCCGGAGGGATCACTCCAGATGCACCAAGAGACTACCACGCGACCCATAGCCGTGCCCATCCGCAGCGGCATCGTGACGCTGAGCGGCTACGGAATCAAGGTCGCCGTCGATCGGCGGCACTTGGCGGTCAGCGACGGGATCGGCCGACAACGCCGCGCGGGACGCTTCGCCAAGGCGACGAGCCGGGTCAAACGGCTTGTAGTAGTCGCACAGACCGGCTTTGTGACGCTGGAAGCGCTGCGCTGGCTGCACGACGCGAAAGCTGCGTTCATTCAACTCGATCACGACGGGTCGATCTTGACGGCTTCGATCGGCGGTTTGGATGACGCGCGTCTTCGTCGCGCACAAGGACTGATTGCGCATACCGAATACCGGCTGCCGATCGCGCGCGAACTGCTCGAAGCGAAGATCAAGGGCCAGCTGGCCGTTCTCGATTCGTTTGGTCTCGAAGGTGGCAGCAAAGTACGCGCAGCGATCGCGCTCCTGGATCGCGCCGATGGCATCGATCGCGTGCTGCTCGCCGAAGCACAAGCGGCTGAGGCCTATTGGGACGCGTGGGCTGGCGTGCCGGTGACGTTTGCGCAGCGCGATCGTGTCCCGGATCATTGGCGCACGTTTGGCGCCCGGCGATCGCCGTTGACACTAGCGCCGCGCAATGCGGGGAACCCACTCAATGCGATACTGAACTACCTCTATACGCTGCTGGAGGTTGAAACGCGAATCGCGCTGATTGGCCGCGGTCTCGATCCCGGGCTTGCACTCTTTCATTGCGACGAAGCCAACCGTCAAAGCCTCGCAGCCGACGCAATGGAGTCGGTGCGCCCGCACGTCGATGCCTTAGTGCTGAACCTCGTACGCACCCGAACCTTCTCGGCGAAAGATTTTGCAGAGACGCGCGAGGGCGCATGCCGACTTGCGTCACCGCTCGCACAAGAACTCGCGCCGACCATGGCAACGTGGGCGAAGCTCGTTGCACCGTACGCCGAAGCCGTTGCACGGCACGTGGCACGCCTTGCAAAGAGCGGCCTTGGAATGGATGCTCCGATCCGGACTGCCGCGAGCGATCGCACGCGGGTGAAGGTGCGGGTGCGGCCGATCGCAGCGCCCGCCGTGCCGAAAGCCGTTCGATCGGTGCCGATCGCAACAGCTGCCAATGCCTGCCGCAGCTGCGGTGCCAAGCTCACAGTCCGCAAGCGCTTATTCTGCGATCAATGTCTGCCCGATCGGCGCGAGAAAGCGCAGCTTTCGACGGTCGCGAGTTTCCGATCGGCGGGGCCAGCGAAGATCGCGGCCATGCGCGCAGCCGGTCACGATCCCACAACCACGCCCGAGGCGCAGCGCCGCCGAGCCAGCACCGCCTCGAAACAGCGCAAAGCCGTGGCTGCGTGGCGGGATGACGGGTCGCTCGATCGCGTGGACTTCCGGCGCGACATTCTGCCGAAGCTGCAAAGCCTGCCGGTGCGCGTGATCGCTGAGGCAATGGGTTCCAGCATTTCCCACGGCTCGAAGGTGCGGGCCGGGTTGCTTGTACCTCATCGGCGACATTGGTGCGCCTTGCAGCAACTGAGCGGCAAGGCTGAGGGATCATTTTTCCTGGTTCAGTAGCTGTGTGCCACCACGTGTGGCACTCTGGCCGCAGAAATAACGAGAAATGCACAAGCGACCCACAAGGCGTTCACTCGGGGCGCATCGGAGCCATGCTGCAGAAGGCGCCTGGCAATCATGCCGTCCGCCACCCTTATAAGGAATGACCAACCGTGCCCACTCTTAAATTGACGAGCCTTGTCGATATCGTTTCAAAGTCTGGGACTCCCAAAGCAACTGCGGTTCGCGATGCAAAAGCTCAAGTTGACGAACCGTACGACCCTGCTGCCGATTTCTACAAGGGAATACGTGAGGCTATCGTCGAGGCGCACCAGTTGGTGCTTGGAAAACGACACATCACGAATGCGGCCGCCGCTGCGCACGGAAAGAAGATCGCCGCGTATACTCAGTTAGCCGCCACTTACAACGGATGGTGGGGTCGCAAGTCTCTTAGCTGGTCGGAGCCTCCAAGGGGAGCATGGGGCCCGCGGGATAGCGACTTCGACGTTACCGTAAATCCCGAGCTTGGACTCGACATCGACGGCACGCCGCACGTTGTGAAGCTCTACTTCAAGACCGAACCGCTCTCCAAGAATCGAATCGACATCATCACTCACTTGATGCACAAGGTATTTGCTGAAGCGAATCCGGACAGCCGCTTCTCCGTGCTCGACATTCGGCGGCGACGACTTCACACGATCGACCCGCCTGCGGAACTGGACGCAATCCTCGGCGCGGAAATCGCATACGTCGAAGCTCTGTGGCCTTACGTCTAGACAACGCAGGCACTAGCCCGGTCGTAGAGCATTTCTGCGTCATCGACCGAAACCAGGAGTAAAGCAACGAGATCGCCGTTCGGCGAAGGTACCGAGCTGTGGACCCTAGTCGCTTTTCGGCTAAGGACGTGGGCTCTTGCGATGGAACTGAGGCCCGACGCCGAACGCCCCTAGCCGCCGATTTCGTTGACGTTGGGGAGCAAGGCAAGATGAAGAACTTGGATTTTGGCCGCTGTGCATTAGGCATTTGTGTGGCTGCGGCGCTCACAGGGTGCGGCGGATCGCAGCCGCCGATCGGCGCGCCGGGCGCGGGTTCTGCAACGCTAGAGAAGGCCACGGGCGGCAGCTATTTGTACGTCTCTAACGATTACGAAGACTCAGTCGTGCTGTTCAGTTACGATCCGAAGTCAATGACCGCCAATCTAGTCGGTCAATACGGCGTCAATGCGGAGCCCGTTGGCTCTTGTAGTGACGCGCATGGCAACGTCTACGTCGTAGCCTACAGTGGTTACACCAGTGTCATTACCGAGTTCGCCTTCGGCACCCTAACGCCCATGCAGACGCTCGACTACGCGGGCGACGGTCGCCCGACTGGCTGTTCCGTCGATCCGACTACCGGCGATCTTGCGGTAACCGTAGGTTTTAACGAGTATTCCACTCCGGCACCCGTGCTGATTTTCCCGAATGGATCCGGTACTCCGGAGCAGATCGATGCGTGCGATTACAATGGCACGGCCGGCTACGACCCCCACGGTAATCTTTGGCTTGAGTGCTTGATGAAAGGTTCGTCGTCGATCCTGGAGCTTCCAAAAGGTGAAAGCTCGTTTCAGTCGGTGACGTTCGGCCACAACCTATACTACCTGGGCGCTATTCAGTGGGACGGCAAGTATCTCGACGTTAGCGTCGCCCTCAACAACGCCAACTACTACACGGAGGATATTTATCAGACCACGATCTCCCGCTCCGCGCTCAAAACGAAGCATACAATCACGTTTCAGAGGGGACCAAGGGGAGGCGGCGGGCGCGGGTGCGGCAACGGTCTTTATTTCTACCAGTGGGCTATGGTCTCAAAAAAGCCGGACGACCTCCCTACCACTGAAGGAACGCAACTTATAGCCGCCAACAGCGACTGCACCAGGCTTCCAATTTGGAACTATCCGGCTGGCGGCCGCCCTGCCCGTTCCCTGAGGCCTCCAGTGAAGTATCGCGCCGACTATTACCCAACCGGGGTAACGTACGTCACGCAACCATAGATGGGCTTGCATTAAGAGGCGCCGGACATTGATTTTCACAACGCGTATAGGTTGGCGTTCTCATCGGAGGTGACGCATGCGAACTAGCACTCTAATTTGCTTTGCATTGACCGCAGCGATGTCTCCGCTACTCGCAGCGTGCGGCGGATCGCAGCCGCCGATCGGCGCGCCGGGCGCGATGACGCAAACCTCTGCGATCGCAACGCGCGCCGATCGTGGCACGTCGTGGATGTTGCCGGAAGCGAAGGGCGAGAACCTACTGTATGTCGCCTCGGGAGGGAATCAGAGTGTCTACGTCTTCAGCTATCCTCGGGCAAAACTTGTAGGGACGCTGACCGGATTTGACTGGCCAACCGGACTTTGTTCGGATAACCACGGCAATCTTTTTGTTACGGATAACGAGGGCCAAGACATCGTAGAATACGCGCATGGCGGCACGGTTCCAATCGCAACGTTGAGCGATTCCGGATACGATCCGACCGCTTGCTCCTTCGACCCCACTACCGGGAACCTCGCCGTCGCTAATTCGCAGACAACTCAAGGCGGCAGCTCGACCGGTAATATCGCTATCTATGCGAACGCTGAGGGCGCGCCGACCGACTACGCTGACAGCGCAATGCGACTCTATTTCAATTGCGGCTATGATAACAAGGGCAACCTTTTCCTGGACGGCCTCGACGCTACACAGTCTTCCGTCTTCGCCGAGCTTCCAGCAAGAAGTGGTACGTTCGCAAACCTAGGTCTCCCGTTTTACGATCCGGGCCCAATCCAGTGGGACGGCAAGGCTTTAGCAGTAGCAACCTCCCCATTTTATGAGGACTCAACGATTTACCGGCTTAGCGTGGTGGAAGCAACGTGACCGTTAAGGGGTCTACTTCAATCCGGTGGGGCAAGCACAGGGTCACTCTGAATGCTTTCTGGATCGGCGGTCACCGCGTGGTCGGGACGTTTAACAGCGGGCATACTGGATTCTGGCATTATCCCGCCGGTGGGCCACTCACAAAAGGCCTGCCGCACCATACGGACACGGATGGTGTTGTCGTAAGCTTTCCAAATCAATAGCTTCGTGCGGAGAGAGAAGGTGATGAGATGTCAAGCTTTTGCCACTACGCGCTGAGCTGCTGCGTGGCGGCTGCATTGCTCGCAGCGTGCGGCGGATCGCAGCCGCCGATCGGCGCGCCGGGCGCGGGGCCGCAAACCTTGGCCATCGCGACGCACCCTGGTCATGGCAAGTCGTGGATGCTGCCGGAAGCGAGTACGGGAGGTTCTCCCGACTATACGGTCTCCGGGCCGCTTTTATACGTGACAGATTTCATCGCCTGGACTGTTACGGTCTATCATGCGAGTGCGAGAGATCCCGCACCAATTGCGACCGTCTCGCAGGGCCTCAATGCGCCGGCTGGCGATTGCATAAATAGCCATGGGACGCTCTACGTGACGAATGAGCCAATCAGCGGACCGGGCTGGGTTTCGGAGTATCCCCTTGGCAAAACTACACCATCTGAGATCATTACCAAGGGGATAGATACAGCAGCATATTGTGCGATCGACAGCAACGGAAACCTTTGGGTCACAAACATCGGGGGCGCCAACGTCACAGAATATCTCTATGGTTCGAAGAGACCGCACACGGTGATCACTAAGGGTGTACCGCATCCGGTAGGCCTTGCAATCGATCGATTCGGCAACTTATACGCCGCTAACCGCCTTACCTCAAGCAATGTCGTCGTCTATGCACCCGGAAGTACGACGCCATCGCGAACAATCACCGATGGGATAACGTCACCCGTTGCCATTGCAATTGACTCGAATGGAGTTCTCTACGTAGCAAATATCAATGAAGCAAACGTCGAGGAGTACCAGGCAGGCGGATATCATCCATTCAAGACGATTACACAAGGCCTCATCACGCCCGGGGCGGTGACGGTGAATAAAAAGGGCCGGCTTTATGTCGCAAATTTTGAACAAGACAACGTACTAGAATATCAGCCCGGATCGATCACGCCATCAAAGCGGCAAGTCACGAAGGGCGTACGTGCGCCAAACGGATTAGCGATTTGCCCAGCGGTGCTCCCGTAGCCCCCCACGCCTCTGCCCCTCTGCACGACGTTCGCGAAAGCGGGCCGTGTTTGCTTCGCGGGCTTTGCGGCATTGCGGGCATTGCGGCGTGGATCGGCATTGCTGCTGCGCCAGCTTAGCGTGCATAGCCCCGTGGCCGCGGCTTCGATCGCTTAGCCAGCTTGGCCGGGCCAGGGGGCGCACAATTTGCGGCTTCGGCTCCTATCCCCGAGTGACTGTGCCCTCAATGAGTGGATCTCGCATTACTTCAGCCGAAAATCCGCCGCCTAAGACGCAGCTTACTCCGCTAAGCCGTCACTTAAAGACCGTGCGCTTGCGCTAGAAATACGCGCTGCGCATCGACGGGCATCTCGCCGGGCCCGGGCGATAGGCGCGTGTACGAACCATCGTCGTGCAGCTCTCTGCTCTTGACGTTATCGGCGAGCTGCACGTCAAGGATTTGCGACGAAAGCGTTTCGGCCATCACCGGGTCGAGGACGGGAACGGCGAGCTCCACCCGCCGGTCCAAATTGCGTCCCATCCAGTCGGCGCTCGCGATTATCGTTTCGAGTTCCCGACCGTTTTCGAAGACCCAGATGCGCGAATGCTCGAGAAAGCGCCCGACGATGCTGCGGACGCGAATGTTCTCGCTGACTCCCGGAACACCGGGTCGCAGCACGCACATTCCACGCACAAGCAAATCGATCGGTACGCCGGCCTGCGACGCTCGGTAGAGCGCGCGCACGACGTCGCCCTCGGTGATCGCGTTGATCTTGGCGCGGATGCCTGCGGGCCGGCCGGCGCGGGCATGTTCGGTCTCGCGGTCGATGCGAGCGATCAGTTCGCGATGCAACGTGACCGGAGCGACCCACAACTCTTCGTAATCGGTGACCTTCGAAAAGCCGGTAAGCGCGTTGAACAGTTGCGCGTCATCGGTGCCCAGCTCGGAACGACAAGTAAAGAGGCTTAGGTCCGTATAGAGGCGCGCAGTCTTCTCGTTGTAGTTACCGGTTCCGAAGTGCATGTATCGCCGAAGCCCGTCTTCGTCTTCGCGCACGACCAAAAGCGTCTTCGCGTGCACCTTTTGATTGGCAAAGCCGTAGACGACGTGCGCCCCTGCGCGCTCCAGCCGTTTGGCCCATTCGATGTTGTTCTCTTCATCGAACCGCGCCTTGAGCTCGATGACTACGGCAACCTGCTTTTCGTTCTCCGCAGCAGTCAGGAGCGCTCTGACGATTGGGGAATTCTTGCCCGAAGTCCGATAGAGCGTCGCTTTAATGGCGAGGACCTTTTCGTCTTCGGCGGCCTGCTGCAAGAACTGAATCACCGGATCGAACGATTCGTACGGATGATGCAGCAGAATGTCGCCTTCGCGAATCTGCGCGAAGATGTCGGTGACGCCTATCAAGCGTTTGGGGATTGCCGGCATGTACGGTTTGTCTCGTAGCTGCTCGTATCCGGGAAGGTTGACGATCTGCCAAAGATCGCTCAACGCCATCAACCCTTCGGTTTCATAGCAATCGACTGGCTCGAGCTCGAGCGAGTTGCAGAGAAAATCGCGAATGTACTCCGGCATTCCTCGTTCGACCTCGAGGCGCACGGGCTCGCCGAAACGCCGCCGGCGCAACTCGGACTCGATCGCGCGCAAGAGGTCGTCCGCTTCGTCTTCCTGCAAGTCGAGGTCGGCGTCGCGCGTAACGCGGAAGAGATAGGATTCGCGGACGTGCATGCCCGGAAAGAGCCCGTCGAGGTGATGCGCGATCAAATCCTCGAGCAAGACGAAACGCCGCTCCTTCGCGCCCTCGACGGGGACGAAGCGCGGCAGCGTCGGCGGAATCTTCACGCGCGCGAAGTGCAGCTCGACACCGTCGCTCGTCGCCTCCTCGAGCTCGACTGCAAGAGAGAGCGAGAGATTTGAGATGTATGGAAACGGATGTCCGCTATCGACGGCCAGCGGGGTCAGCACCGGAAAGACGCTATCGTCGAACGTGCGCTCGAGTGCGGCTTGCGTCTCCTCGCCGAGCTCCGCGACGCGCATCAACTGGATGCCCTCGCGTTCGAGCGCGGGTAAAAGCTGTTCGTTGAGCAGCCGCATTTGCAGCGGCAGCGAGGCGCGTAACCGCTGCGAGATGGCCGCGAGGTGCTCGGTCGGCGTACGACCCTCCTCGGAGCGGCGCATGACTTGGGCCTCGATCTGCTGCTTGATCGCAGCGACGCGAATCATGAAGAACTCGTCGAGGTTCGTCCCGTAGATCGCGACGAATTTGAGCCGCTCCATCAAAGGGTTGCGTTCGTCGAGCGCCTCTTCCAAAACCCGGTCGTTGAACTCCAGCCACGATAACTCGCGGCTGATATAGAAAGCAGGATCGTCGAGGCTTTTGACCGGCATCGCCGGCTGCGGCGCTCGGGGCTGCGTTATCACTCTGATACTAATGCTTAGCGGTTCGGGCCGGGGTTCGCCTCCCAAACGGCCAAAAACTTGCCTGTGGCCTTTTACGACCTGCCGGCGCACGTCGCGCAACACCTCGCCCTGGCTCTTTGCGCGCTCGCTATCGCGCTGGCAGCGGGCTTGCCGTTAGGGGTGGCCGCTACGCAATCTGCCTGGCTACGCGGCGCGGTGCTCGCCACGGCGGGCGTCGGGCGCACCCTTCCGAGCCTGGCCGTTCTCATGCTTTTGCTGCCGTGGCTGGGCGTGGGCACGACCCCGGCGGTTATCGCCCTCGCACTTCTCGCGCTGCCCCCGATCGTTATCAGCGTCGACCTCGGCATCCGCGGCGTTTCTCGCGCGGCGGTGGATGCCGCGACCGGCATGGGCATGACGTCGTTCCAACGCTTTACGCGCGTGGTCGTGCCGCTGGCGTTGCCCGTGTCATTCGTCGGTCTGCGCACCGCGACAACCGAGACCATCGCCAGCGCCACGCTGGCGACGTTCATCGGCGCGGGCGGCTTAGGCGACGAGATCGTTCGCGGTCTCCAAACCGACAATGCGACGCTGCTCTTTGTCGCGGCAGCGCTCGTCGCCGCTCTTGCCTTGGGCGCCGATATTGCGTTAGGCGTCGCGGGGCGGCTGATGGCAGCGCGCCAATGAGCATTTCGCGCGCGCGAGCTCTATCGCTCATCGCCGCAATGCCTGCGCTGGCACGCTGCGCGTTCGACGGGTCGCACGTTCGCGTCGGGTCCAAGAACTTCACGGAATCGTTCCTGATCGCCGAGATCTACGCTCAGGCCCTGGAGAATGCCGGCATGCGCGTCGAACGTCTCTTCAACCTCGGTTCGACGCAGATCGCCATGGCCGCGATGGCGCGCGGCAACATCGATTGCTATCCGGAGTACACCGGCACGGCGCTCATCGACGTTCTGCACCTGCCGCCAATTGCGGATTCACAAACCGCATACGACGTCGTCGCTCGGCTGTTCGCACAACGGTATGGCATCGTGTGGCTGCGCCCATCGCCGATGAACGACTCGCAGGCGTTAGCGACGACGCGGGAAATCGCAGCGGCGCAGCGTCTTGCAACGCTCTCGGACGTCGCAACGGCGGCGCCCCATTTACGCCTGGCAACGATTCAGGAGTTTCTCGCGCGGCCAGACGGACTACCCGGGCTGCAAGCGCGCTACGGAGGTTTTCGATTTCGAGAGGTGCGCACGTACGACATCGCGCTCAAGTACCGGGCGCTGCTCGAGAACAAGGCCGACGTCGCCAGCGCGTTTACGACCGACGGCGCGATCGAATCGGATCGTCTCGTGATCTTGCGCGACGATCGGCATCTTTGGTCTGCCTATAACGTCGCCCCACTGCTTCGAAAGGCAACGCTGCAGGCACGTCCGGCAATTGCGCGCGTCCTCAACGGGGTCTCGCCCGCGATCACCGATCGAGCGGCTCGATCGATGAATGCGGCAGTCGAAAACTCCGCGGCGGATCCGGCCGACGTCGCCGCCGCTTTTCTCAAATCGCTCGGAGGGCACACGGACCGATCGTGAAAGCAGCACAGATTACTTTTGAGAGCGTTGCGGTCCGGTACCCAGGCACCGATCGCAATGCCGTCGACGGCGTATCGTTTGAGTTGCACGGCGGCGAACTCGTCGTGCTGCTCGGTCCCTCGGGCTGCGGTAAGTCGACGCTGCTGCGCACCGTCAACCGTCTCGTGCCGCTCGACGGCGGACGGGTCGTGGTGGACGGGCGCGACGTCACCGAACTCGACGCGGTCGAGCTGCGCCGCAGCATCGGTTACGTCATTCAAGCTGTCGGACTCTTCGCTCACATGAGCGTCGCGCAAAATATCTCGGTCGTCCCATCGCTGCAAGGCTGGACACCCCCTCAAATTGCGGAGCGCGTGAACGAACTGCTCAAGCTGGTCGGTCTCGAGCCGGCGGCCTATCGCAATCGCCGCCCCAGTCAGCTTTCCGGCGGAGAGGCGCAGCGGGTTGGGGTTGCGCGCGCGATTGCCGCGCGACCCCGCGCCCTGCTGATGGACGAGCCGTTCGGGGCCGTCGACGTTCTGGCTCGTACGACGCTTCAACGCGAGCTCGTGCGGATCGTGCGCGAACTCGAGACTACGACGCTCTTCGTGACGCACGACGTCAACGAGGCGTTTCGGCTGGCGGACCGGATCGTGGTCATGCGCGCCGGGCGCGTCGAGCAGGTTGCCCCGCCGCTGGAGCTGTTCGACCAGCCAGCCACAGCGTACGTTCGCGATCTCGTCCACGCCGGCGACGACGTCTATCGACGCTACTTCGTCCACGCTCGGGAGCTGCTGAGAACGGCGATCGGATGAGCTACTTCGCGGCCCATCCGGCACGCGTGGCAGCGTTGGCCGCCGCGCATCTCGAGCTCGTCGGCGTCGCGCTTGCCATCGCGCTGCTCGTCGCCATACCACTCGGACTATGGGCGGCGCGCCGCCCGAACGTGGCGCCGTGGCTGCTCGGCGTGCTGGGCGCAATCTACACGATTCCGAGCCTAGCGTTGCTCGCGGTGCTGGTCGAATGGTTAGGGCTCGGATACACGCCGATCTTCGTGGCGTTGGTCATCTACGCGCAGTTCATGTTAGCGCGCAACATCGTTGCCGGCATCAACGGCGTGGATCCCGCCCAAGTAGATGCCGCCAGAGGCCTGGGAATGTCGCCGCTGCAGATAGTGCTGCGCGTCGAGTTTCCGCAAGCATTGCCCGTGCTGATCGGCGGCGTGCGCATCGCGGCGATCGCGATGATTTCGATCGCTACCCTCGGCGGCTACGTAGGCGGCGTCGGCTTAGGCGTCCTAATTTTCAACGGGCTGACGCTGCATCAGCCGCAAATGATCGTGGCCGGAAGCCTCGCCGCCTGCACGCTCGCAATCGCCGTCGACGCAATGCTACGCTTAGCAGAACGTCGCGCGGCACATCGCTAAATGGCCTCGATTTTGGCCATCATACCCTCGTCCTCATGGTCGAGTATGTGGCAGTGAAAGAGAAACTCGCCTCTGATGATCGGGGAACGGAAGTCCATCAATAGATCGAGCGTGCCGGGGACGCTCTTGATTCCGACCGGATGGCTATGAGGCAGCACGAAACTGTCGGCCCAAAACGGATGGGTGACCGGCACGCCGTTGACCTTTTGGACCAAGAAGTGAATCTGATGGATGTGAAAGTCGTGGACTTCTCCGGTGACGTTCACAAGATGCCACTCCTCGACGGTACCAACGTGCACGACGTACATCGGCTTGGAGTTCATCGAGAACATCTTGCCGTTGATGAAGAACTGCGGCTTCGCGTTCTCGCTAAAGACAACTACGCGTCTGGCCGCAGGCGGCGGAAGCTTGGTCGTATAGCCGTTTTGAGGAAGCGGCGAGCCGACGGTTAGCGGCCGCGTCGAGAAGTCTCCGCCATCGCTCTTGTGCTTAGGCGCCTTGAGGTGCGCGAGGAACCACGGCGGATCGGCATCGCCATTGGGGCCCGAGTCGTAGCAGAGCGTCCGGAACCTGCCGTGGCCGCTTGCCGGACCGGTGACGATGAACTCCGCGCGCGCCGCCGGCGGAACGATGAGGTACGGCAGCGACTCCGTCGCAGGCGTTCCGGGATAGGTATCGAGAGCAAATCCATCGACCGCGACGAGCTGGACGTTCTCGCCTTCAACGTTGAGCTTGAGCGTCTTGTGGCCTGTGGCGTTCACCACGCGGAAGAACTGCTTCTCTCCCGGCGCAATCGTAATCACCGGTTCGTAGGCGCCGTTGAGCGCCACGTTGAGACCGTCGTGGAAAAGACACGGCTGCGTGTTGCTATTTTGCGGTCGCGGCGTCACCATCGGCATTGCATCCATGCCGTCATCCGAATCCCCCGCCGGCTCGGCGGCCATTTGAGGTTGCGCATTGATGCCGATCCCCGTCGCGCGAACGACAATGATGCGCTGCTTCATCTTAGCGAGCTCGGGCAAGTGTTTTTCGATCCCCAGCACGACGATCGCGCCCGACATGCCGCCTTCGCCAACTTGGTAGCTGGTCTCGCCGTGCACGTGGGGATGGTACCAGTAGAGCCCCGGCTCTTGAGTGAGTGGGATGTGTACTTCGTAGTGAAGCTTTTGCCCCGGTTTTTCGAGTACTCCAATGACGTCGTCGCCGGGCCTTCGCGGCGCCGAGCCGAGCCCGTGAAAATGCAAGTTCATATCCGCCGCCAGGCCGCCGGTGGCCGGCAAATCGTCGGTGATGTCGACGACGAAGCGTTGTCCCGGCGCGACTTCAATCGTCGGGGCGATCCCATGGATGCCCTCGTACTCGAACCCCGGCAAGCCCGTGGCCGGATTGATGTCGGCGATCAGCGAGACCGTCGCGACCCCGTTGACGGCTTTGACGACCGGCGGTTCCGGAAGCTCGTTAACGTTGCTATCCGGCGAGAGCTTCATTGCGGCGGGCTGCTGCGAAAACGCTCCCGGCGCCGCTGGAATCGCGCCCGTCGGGCCGCTCGCTCCACGGCAGCCTACGGCGCAAGCACAAAGGAAGACAAAAATTAGATAACGACGTGTCATAAGGGGAGATACCTCGCGGGGCTACTTCCCAAAATGAGCCGGTGTTCCCTATCGTTTATTGACGAACGAGGAGGTGAACGCTGAACCTTTTCGCGCCGTCGTGCCAGGCCGATCGTGGCCGGAAGCCGCCGACTTCAGCCAACCGCGCCACATCTTCGTCGGCAAACTTGTACGACGATTCCGTATGAATTCGTTCGCCCGCGTCAACGGTAATGCGAAGATTCGCGCCACGTATCCGAACGGCCATGCGCTCTTGCGCTTCCAGAAATGAGTCGACCGAGCCGCGCTGCTCGTCGTAGTGTACGACGTGCCGGAATTTCCGGAGATCGAAGTCCCCGTCGAGCTCGCGATTGATCGCCGCGAGCACGTTGCGGTTGAAAGCCGAAGTCACACCGATGCGATCGTCGTATGCCATTTCGAGCGTCGCGCGATCTTTCCGCAGATCGGTGCCGACCAGGAGACCATCACCCGGGCGCAACGCGGAGCCGAGCAACGAAAACAGCAGCCGCGCTTCATCCGGCTCGTAGTTCCCGATATTCGATCCCATGAGCATGGCGAGCATTTTGTGATCCGAAAGCACCGGCTGCGACTCGAGCACGTCGAAATAATCGCCGGCGTAGGCGCGCACGTGCAACCCGGGAAAGCTTTCCACGAGCGCCAGCGACGACGAGCATATCGCCTCCGTCGAGATATCGATCGGACTGTAGCGCAGCTCATCCTGCACGCGCAACGCTTCGCCGATCAGCAGGCGCGTCTTGACTGCGCTCCCACTTCCGAGTTCCAAGAAATCCAGGGGTGCATCGAGCAATCGAACCATCTGCCAGCCCCATTCGGAGAGTATCTCGGTTTCGGCTCTGGTCAGGTAGTACTCCGGCAGACGCGTAATCGCGTCGAAGAGCGCCGAGCCTACGTCGTCGTAATGAAATTTCGAAGGCAAGCGCTTCGGCGATGCGCTCAAGCCTGCCGCGACCTCCTGGGCGAACGACGGAACGCCCTTCGCGCGAGGCACGGTAACGAGTTCGAAGCGGTCGGAGACCGCGCTATCTATGGCCACGTGCCCCCCCTCATGCCCGAGTACGTGCTCTTATAAACGGCTTTCCCTTGGCGAGTTGCACTTTTTGGGACTCCTAAGGCTCGATCAGCCCGAGCCGCAGCCTCGAGTTGCGAAAACCATAAAGGGCGTAGACGAAGATCCCCACGGCGAACCAGATCCCGTATCGGATCCACGTCGCCACCTGCAGGCCGCTGACGAGGTACAGGCACGCCGCTCCCCCCGCGACCGAGAAAAGCGGCAGTAGCGGGGCCCGAAAAGGCCGGGGTGCCGTCGGATTGACGATTCGAAGCACCAAGACGCCCGCACAGACGATTGCGAATGCGGCCAGCGTTCCGATATTCACCAGCGTCAGCAGATCGGTCAGCGGCAAGACCGCGGCGAAAACCGCGACGATTGCGCCGGTGATAACCGTCATGCGCGCCGGCGTACGAAATACGTGATGAATGCGCGCAACGCCCGGGGGCAACATTCGATCGCGCGCCATGACGTAAAAGATGCGAACTTGGCCCAGCAGCGACGTGAGCATTACCGTGGCGTTGCCGGCCAGTCCGCCGATTGCGACGATCCAGTAGAGCGTGTGGCTCTTGGTCACCGATCCGAGCGCGTCGAGCATTGCCGCTCCATCCGAAAGGCGATCGAAGCGCAGAACGCCGACCGTGCAAAGCGTCAACGCAACGTAAAGTATGCCGCCGAGCGCGAGAGCGAGGATGATTCCGATCGGCACGTTTCTTTCCGGCCGCTTTGCTTCTTCCGAGGCGACGGTCACCGTATCGAAACCGATGTAGGCAAAGAAGACCAAAGCCGTGCTCGCGAGCACGCCGTGGTAGCCCATCGGCGCGAAAGGACGCAAGTTCGATGGGTGTATCGCATGAGCGACGACGGCGATGAAGACGAGCATCGACGCGATCTGCACGAGGACCAGCGCGCCGTTAACCCCCGTCGACTCGCGTATGCCGCTGGCAACGAGCAGCGCGATGCCGAGCGTAATGAGGCAGGCGAAGAGATCGATTTGCGGATGGATTCCGTGAACGTTTGCAGTCTGCGCCCACGCGGGAAACGCGATGCCGACGTTGCCAAGCATGTGCTGAAAGTAGTCCGAAAGCGATGACGCAGTAGGCGCCAAAGAGAGCCCGTACTCTAAGATCAGATCCCACCCGATTACCCATGCGACGAGCTCGCCCAACGTCGCATAGGCGTACGTGTAGGCGCTGCCGGCGACGGGTACCATTGAGGCGAACTCCGCATAGCAGAGCGCGACGCACAGGCTGACGAGCCCCGAGAGAACGTACGCGAGAATTACAGCCGGCCCCGCGGCGTGCGCACCGGCGCCGATTGTCGGGAATATTCCGCCGAGCATGGTCCCCAACCCAATGCCCGTCAGAGCGGGCCAACCCAACACTCGCCGCAACGGAGGGCCGGAGGATGGAGGTGCAGTCCATCCGAGGGGCTGACACGCGACGAGCTGTCTTAATACATTGCGGCGCGCCAAGTGATTAGGAGCCTTTAGGGTTTCGGGCAGACTTCTCGCAACGCCGCGAGGGCTATGGGGTTGGGCCCGACGGCGATCGGCCGTACGTACACGGCAAAATAGCTAGAGCCTCGTATAATCGTGGCCACGGTTTCGATATCTATCGGGCCTCCGCGAGAAGAGCCTCGTGCTTGGACGTACTTTGCGGGTTGCGTACCGCAAATCTTGATCGCTTGCTGCGAAACGAACGTCACGTCTTTCATAGTGTCTTGTAAGTTGGAGTTTGAGAAGATCTCGTTCGTCTGCATCGGCCGTGGCGACTTGAAGAGCAGGAGTACTTCACGGTCGTTGCTTGGCGGACGCCAGAACTGCATGTAACCCAGGATCCCCGGCGACGCGCGCCAGCCGCTGGGCGCCTCGAATCGCAACCCATCCGCCGGGCTCGCCTGCAAAGCGCATCCGCCCACCGTGACGGCGAGCATCGCAACGAGGGCGACGCGTAGGGGCGAGCGCATCTCGACTACCTCCTGATGCCCGATAGGCTTCCACCTCCCATCTCAATCTCCGCCGGCACGCTCGTACGAGACGATGCGGGCCCAGCGATCGTAAATCAGCGCGATATATTCGCGCGTTTCCGTATACGGCGGCACCCCGCGATACCGGGCAACGGCGAAGGGACCGGCGTTATATGCCGCCAGCGCGGCCGAATAGGGATCGGCGTAACGCCCCCGGTACGCGTCGGCATACCCGGCGATGAGTGCCGCCGCGGCTTCGATCGATTCAAAGGGGTCGTATGGATTCAGGCCGACCTCTGCAGCCGTCTCCGGCATGAACTGAGCGATGCCGATCGCGCCGGCTGCGGACAAGGCTTGCGGATCGTACGCCGATTCTTGCAAGAGCGTTGCGCCGAGGAACTCCGCGGGAAGCGAATGGCTGCGGGCCGCGCGCACCGTTGCTCCCGCAAACAACAATGCGTAGGCCGGTTGCAGCCGAGCATTCGTCCGTAGGATCGCGCGCGCAATGGCGAGCTCCGCATCGTCGACGGCCGGCCCGTCGCGAATCAGGAAGGCGCCTTCCAGGGCGTCGACGTCAGCGGGCGACGGCCAGCTTAAAGCGATATTAACAGCTCGCCGCAGTTGGGGCGGCGCGATTGGCCGTGCGTTGGTATGGTGTATGGTGGGTAACGTGCATCCGGACAACATTATAGCCGCTGCAAACGAGACACCATGAATCGGGAATCCGCCGCATAAGGGGACGAAACGCATGTTCTTCATTACGGCTCTCATCGTCACGCTCGTCTTGGGAGACTTTGGTTCGACTTTCTTTTATCACGTTCCGCAGCATCTGTGGTTCACGCTGCACTTGCGCACACATCACGACCGCCGCCGCCGGTACTTCGATCACGCCGTGCTCTCGACCGATCCAGCGGTCTTACTCGACGGATTTCTGGGCGCCGTTCCGTACCTAGTCGTCGCCGCTTTCCTTTGGCGTCTCTCCTGGCCCGGCGCCGTTGCCGGCCTGGCCCTAGGCCAGATCCACGTGTGGTGGCGGCATACGACCGAGCTGGGCTGGCGGACCCCGGGCTGGGTTCGCGCCCTCTCGCGCCCTCTCGGAATCGTCCTTCCCGAGGACCACGACGGGCACCACCGAAACCCCGAGGTCGAGTTTGGCGATATCTTCCGCTTCTACGACGCGCCAGCTCGAGCGCTTTTGGCGCGGCTCGCACCAACGGGCCGCCGAGCGCGAAATGCCGGCCGGCGCACGGCGAGGAGGGTTCCGGCCAGAGCTTGATCGGGGGTCCTATGGCCAAACGGGCGCTTCTTTTGATCTCGGACACGGGCGGCGGTCACCGCAGCGCCGCGAACGCGATTGTGGCCGCCCTGGAAGAGTCCGGCACCCACGAGCCGTTTGAAACGCGGATCGAGGATGTCGCGGCCCACTGCGCCTTTCCGTTGACGCAACTCGGACTCGGGTACAGCATGGCCCTGCGCTACGCTCCGCCGGTCTACGGCGCGCTCTACTACGCCACCAACGGGCGCCGCCGCTACCGCGCGCTGGTGCGCTTCTGTGAGCCGCTCTACCGCGAACGGTTACGCGACCTCTTCATCAGTTACCAGCCCGACGTCATCGTTTCGGTTCATCCGCTGCTCAACCACGCCGCGATGCGAGCGCGCGACGACGCGCACATGCAGCACGTACCCGTGGTCACCGTCATCACCGATCTCGGCAAGGTTCACGAGTCGTGGCTCGTCCCAAACGTCGACGCCGTCGTCGTCCCGGCCCGCGAAGTCTATCAACGCGCGCTCTCGCGCGCCGTACCGACGCGGCGTTTGCATCTGCTCGGCCACCCGATCCATCCGAAGTTTGACGACGTTACCGGAAGCAAGGCGAGCCTGCGCGAGCAACTCAATCTGCCGTCCGAAAAGACGCCGGTCGTGATGCTGATGGCGGGCGGCGAAGGGGGCGGAAAGCTCCTTTCGACGGCGCTCGCTCTCGCAAAGGCCAATCTCCCCATCGAGCTCGTCGTCGTCTGCGGCCGCAACGAACCACTGGAAGCCCGGCTCAAAGAGCTCGCTCGATCGTTGCCGACGCCGATGCACGTCCTCGGCTTCACCGACAAGATTCCCGAGTATTTTCGCGCCGTGGACCTCCTCGTGACGAAAGCGGGCCCCGGAGCACTGGCCGAGGCAAATGCCGCGCAGCTTCCCATCATCGTGTACGACTACGTTCCCGGACAGGAACGCGGCAACGTCAACTTCGTACGCGCTAATGGCCTCGGATTAATCGCGCTCAACGGCGCGGCGGCCGTCGTTCGCGCGGTTAAAACGCTCATCGATGCTCCCGACCGCCTCAAGATGATCCGCCACAACCAAGAGGTCGTCGCGCCACGGCGCAGCTCGCGCCGTATCGCCGAGCTGATCTCAGAAATTACGGAAACCGCGCTGCTGCAAACCGCCGCCGCCGTTTAGCGGAGGCTCGGAGCTACGTCACCCTTCGACAGGCTCAGGGTGACAACGCCAGGGTCAGGGTGACGAGCCGTTCCAGATGATGCCGCCGGGAAGAATATCCGGCGCGCGCGGCGTCTGGTGAAAATCGAAGTCCTTACGCAGGTCGCCGAGGATGGGGACGTTCTCGCGCACGGTGGGCCGCTGGTCAGGCCGCCCATCGGTTTGCGGATCGATGCGCGCTCCGCCGAGAAAGTCGTCTTCGATGAACTTGAGGTAGGCGTCGTGGCTAAGCACCTGATGGTCGATGAAACCGCGGCGCGCATACGGGCCGATCACGATTCCGGGCACGCGAAGCCCGTAGCCGTTCTCATCGACGTGCGGCGGGACGACGTGATCGTAGAAACCACCCCAATCGTCCCAGCTCACAAAGATTGCAGTGCTCTTCCAATCCGGGCTGCGCATCAGTGCATTGATGAGCCCCGTGACGTAGGCTTGACCGCGGCTCACGAGCGCCGGCGGATGTTCGCTGTACGGCCCCGCCGGTGCGATCCACACCACGTTTGGCAGCGTGCCGTTGGCGGCGGCGGCATAAAAATCGCGTAAGTCGCGAATGTTACCCAGCTCACCATCACGCTTCACCGTATCGAAGAAGGGCAACGGGTTCCATATGCCCGGCGTGTTGGCTTTTTGCTGCACCGGACCGCAGTCTTCTTGGTCGTTGGCGCAGTCCGGTTCGTTCCCACGCATGACGTAGTAGGCCCAGCTGACGTGATGTGCGTGCAACAGATATGTCAGATCCGTCCATGCGTAGTCGGGACGCCCGGGGGCGGGCGGCTTGAAGCGCGGGCTGGAGGATCGGAAATCCGGCGGGAAATCCGGCGACTCCGGCTCGTTGACGCAACTCATCGGATTGCCGATCTGCTTACACCACGCCGACCATCCGGAGACCATGAAGAGATGCTGCGGTAAACTCCACGACGCATTTTGCTCGAAGAGGCGGTCTTGGAGCACGAAATCGTGCGCGTACCTCCAATAGTTCGCAAGCTCGCGCCCATCGTGGTATCCCATGACCTCGATCGTACCTCCGCAGTTGGGCGCGTTGGGATCGCGGCAAACGCGTCTCCGGCGTTGCGCGGCTGTGACGAAGCCATCCATCCTTCCGGCGTCGACGTCGGTGATCGCGGCGCGGACATTATGCGGGCCGCCTCGGTTGAGGTCGGCGGAATCGTGGAAAGGCCGGACGCACGCGCCGGCGGGGGCGGGAACGCAGACCGTCGGAACGCCGTTGCTCATCGCAATACCGTCCGCCCCGGGAAACGTTCCGAAATACGAATCGAACGAGCGGTTCTCTTGCATGATGATCACGATGTGGCGAATCTTGTGAATCGAGTCTTCGCTTTGGGAGCGCACGGGAGAAGTTCCCAGCGCGAACACGAGAGCGAGGAAGAAACGGCTATACCGCAACGGCAGTCAATCCTCCGTGAAACGCCATCGTCGCCGCTCCGACTTGCCCGGCGTCGTTGCCGAGCGAAGCGATAACGATCTCCGTGGTGCCCTTCGGAACCATCGTCGTTAGCGCATCGGCGCGGGGTCGCACGGCATCAAGCATAAAGTCACCGGCGGTCGAGACGCCGCCGCCAATTGCGATTTTCTCGGGATTGACGAACGCGATCACGTTCGCCAAGCCGATTGCAAGATCGCCGATGAAATTATTCCAGGCGGCAAGGGCGTGAGCGTCGCCGGCCTGCGCCGCTTTGCGAATCTTCTTCGAGCTGAGCTTGACGCGCGGCGCGTCGAGCAGCAAACTCCGTGGAAAAGAGGGCGTGACTGCGAAAGCATGTCGGATCAATCCCGTACCTGAGGCCTGAGCCTCGAAGCAGCCTATCTTCCCGCAGGCGCAGATGAACCCATCCGTCGGCCGAATTTGATGGTGTCCGATCTCGCCCGCACCCCAACGGTTTCCGAGCAGCAACCTGCCCCCGCCAACGATGCCTCCACCGATCCCCGTTCCCAGGGTGAGCAGCGCGAAGTCTTTGCAGCCGATGCCGCTGCCGAACGTAAACTCGCCCAGCGTCGCGCAGCGGGCGTCGTTGGCGACGAAGACCGGCGGAGCAAACTTCTTGCGCAGCACTTCACCCAGCGGTACGTTCGTCCAGCCGAAGTTGGGACTGTAGAGCACTGCTCCGGAGGCAGCATCGATATTGCCGGGCGAACCGATGCCGATGCCCGCGACGTTCCCGGCATCTTTGAGCGCCAGTCCGACCATCGCTTCGACCGACGCGACGACGGCCTCGAAACCAAGGTCTTCGAGATCCTCTTCATGTTGGACGTGAATCGCTCCATCGTCGGTAACGACCGCAGCCGCCACGTGAGACGCGCCGAGGTCGACGCCGATAGCCGTTTGCATGGGTCGGCTCTTTTGATATCGGCGAAGGCCGTACCCGCAAGGCGCGGGAATCGAAGAAGCCTTATGGAGACGATCGACCTCACCACGTTACGAAACTTTACTCGCCGCACCGGGCAAGCAACGCACCCGGATCTGCTCGACGCTCGCCCGCTCGACCACGTCAACAAGATCGAAATTGACGAAGAGCACATTACCGTGGAGTACGACGAAAAAATCACGCGCTTTTACAATGCGAATGAGATCACCCATCGCGAATGGATTTATAAGTACAACGACGATCCGGAGTTCGTTGCGGCGGTCGGCAAAGTGATCGAACTCGCCCGCCGGCATCTTAAGGACCTGCCCGAGAACATCGCGTGCCCGCCGGGCTGCGCGGAGTGCTGCAGCGGTTACGAGCCCTTCGTCAGCAAAGCCGACGTCGAGCGCATTGCCGCGCACTTCGGAATGACCTACGAGGAAACGCTGCGCCAGTATGTGGTCGAGCGTCCCTCCGCCGACGGCTTTCACGTGGGATGGCTGCGTAAAGTGGGCGACGACATCGCCGACCAATGCGTCTTTCTCATGGGGTCCCGCAGCGGCCGGCATTACTGCGGTATTTACGAGGCACGCCCGCACGACTGCCGCGATTTCACGCCGATTGGGTGCGGGGACGTGGACACGGCGTTACCGCGAAAGACGGCCTGGAAGGTCGGGCCGGCGTTCCAGCCAAAGCGGCGCGGCCGCAGCCCCAACGGCAAGCGCCTTTGACGCTCGCCGCCCTGGCCGTTACGGCGGCGCTCTACCAAGGAATGCACTGGCGGTTCGTCGGCCCGTTACGGGGCGGACGAACGGTCGCGATCGACGGTGTCGCCGCGCGACCGAATCTCTTTTATATCGCTGCGGTCAACGGCGGCATTTGGAAGAGTGAAGACGCGGGGCGGACCTGGGTGCCTATCTTCGATCGAGAACCGACGGGCTCGATCGGCGCGCTCGCGGTTGCGCCAAGCGATCCGCGGGTCATCTATGCGGGCAGCGGAGAGGGCTTGCAGCGGCCCGACCTCGCCGTCGGCAACGGCATGTACAAGTCCGGCGACGGCGGCGATACGTGGACGCACCTCGGTCTGCGCGACGGCCAGCAGATCGCTTCGATTGCCGTCGATCCGAGGAATGCAAACCGGCTGTTCGTCGGCGTGCTCGGCCACCCGTACGGCCCCAACGCGCAACGCGGCGTCTATCGCTCCCTCGACGGCGGGGCAACATTCACGCAGGTTCTGTATAAGAACGAGAACGCCGGCGCCTTCGACGTCGTCATCGATCCCAACGATCCGAACGTTGTGTATGCGACCCTTTGGGCGGCTCGCCAAGCGCCGTGGGAGATCGGTGCCTCTTTCGAAATGCCGGGAAGCGGAATCTTCAAGTCGAGCGACGGCGGCACGAGCTGGACGCAGCTGACAACCGGCCTGCCGAAACGCATAGGGCGCACCGAAATAGCGGTCGCACCCAGCGACGCAAGAGTGGTCTACGTCTACGCAGACGTAGAGGCCAAAGGCGACGACGCCGGCGCCCTCTATCGCAGCGAGGATGCCGGCGCCCACTTCACGCTTGTCAACAATGCCGACGAGATCGCGCAGCGCGGCGATGACCTCGTCTCGCTGGCGGTCGATCCAACGAATCCGCAAGTCGTCTATCTCACGAACACGTCCACCTACCGTTCTGCCGACGGCGGGAAGACGCTCGTCGCAATAAAAGGCGCGCCCGGCGGCGACGACTATCATACCGTCTGGATCAATCCACGCAATCCCGAGATCGTCGCGTTGGCCAGCGACCAAGGCGCGACGATCAGCGTCAACGGGGGCGCGACCTGGAGCTCTTGGTACAATCAGCCGACGGCGCAGATGTACCACGTCAATGCCGACGACCGCTTTCCATATTGGGTTTGCGGTGGTCAACAGGAGAGCGGGTCGGCTTGCGTGGCCAGCCGCGGCAATTGGGGTGAAGTAACGCAGCGCGATTGGCATACCGTCGGCGCGCAAGAGTACGGCTACGTGGTCCCCGATCCGCTACACCGCGGCATCACGTTCGGCGGTAAGGTCGAAAAACATGACGAGCGTACCGACCAGACCCAAGAAGTCTCACCGCTCGCGCTGCCATCGAAGCAGTACCGCACGGTACGTACCGAACCGATCGCGTTCGATCATTTCGACCCGCATCGCCTGTATTTCGGCACGAACGTCGTTTTCGCAACCGACGACGGAGGCCAACGCTGGCACGCCCTCAGCCCCGACCTGACGCGTCGGGTTCCCGGCGTTCCACCAGTGCTCGGCGCGTTCGAGAATGACGATCCGCAGAAAGGCGCGCATCGCGGCGTGGTCTACGCGCTTGCGCCCTCATACGCGCATCGCGGAACGACCTGGGCGGGGACTGACGATGGCCTCGTCTGGATCACCCGTGATTCGACAAGCTCACAGCCTCACTGGACGAATATTACGCCGCCCGGTCTGACCCCGTGGAGCAAGATCGCGCAGATCGACGCGTCGCGCTTCGACGACAACACGGCCTTCGTCGCCGTCAACCGGTTTCGTTTGGACGATCTGCGTCCGTACGTCTATGTGACGCACGATGGCGGACGATCCTGGAAACTCTCCGTGAATGGTCTGCCCGACCAACCGGTCAACGCGGTTCGCCAAGATCCGGTCGTTCAAACGCTGCTCTATGCCGCGACCGAGAACGGCGTCTACGTTTCGTTCGACGGCGGCGCGGCCTGGCAATCGTTGCAGAATGACCTGCCGCACACGTCGGTGCGCGACATCATCGTGCACGATAACGATTTGATCGTCGCAACGCATGGCCGCGGCTTCTGGATTCTCGACGACGTCGAGCCGCTGCGCGAGCTGGCTTCGAACGAGGCTCAGGATGACACCGAGAGTTACCTCTTTGCGCCCGAGCGCGCCTATCGCGTGCGGCGCAGCACGAACACCGACACGCCTTTGCCGCCGGAGGAGCCGATGGGCGAAAATCCGCCCGACGGTGCAATCGTGGACTACGAACTCAACCACCCAGCAACGCGGGTCGTTCTCTCCTTCTACGATCGCAGCGGCCGGCTGGTGCGAAAATATGCGAGCAACGACGTTGCGCCGGCTCCGATCCCGCATTTCGACAAGCCCGCCTACTGGGAGCGACCCTTCGTGTCGCCGTCGAGGGCAGCCGGAATGCATCGTTTCGTTTGGGATCTGCGCGAGCCGCCGCCGTTGGCAACGAGCCAAGATCTTCCGATCTCGGCGGTTCCGCACGACACGCCGCGCGTTCCGGAGGGCCCGCTGGTGCTTCCGGGCGCTTACACCGTACGCCTCGACGTCGATGGCCACACGATGCAGCGTCCGCTCGCAGTCGTCATGGACCCTCGCGTCGTCATTTCGAACGAAGCGCTCGCGGCCCAATACCTCCTCGCTGCGCGCCTGACGTCGCTGGCGAATAAAAGCTACGATGCCGTCGCGAAGGCTCGGGGCGACGCCGTCGCGATGGCAGCCTTTACGAGGATCAACGAAGCTGCCGCGGCCCTGTTGGAGACCATTGACGGGGCCGACGCTCCTCCGACGCAGCAAGCCGCGGCCGCGGTCGGCGAGCTGGAACGGCGCTTCGACGCTCTCAAACGACAGTAATCGCGAGGGCCGAGCAGGCGCACGCAGAAACGCTCGCTCATGAAAACAATTATCTCATTGCTGGTGTGCCTCGGTCTCGGCGCGGCCTATGTTGCCCCGGCGGCGGCCGCCACCAGCACGCTAACCCTCAAACTCAGCGCTCAAAACGGTTCGGGAGAGAATGGAACCGCGACGCTCACGCAAGCCGATGGAGCCGTGAGTGTCGTAATCTCGATTCCGAACGGTCCGGCGGGCCCTCAACCGGCGCACATTCACGACGGAACCTGCGCCGGCATCCTCGGAGTCGCCTACGCTTTGACCAGTATCGCCAACGGAAACTCGACGACGGAGATCAAGGGAATCACGATCGACCAGCTGTTGGCCGGTAAGTACGCGATCAACGTTCACAAGAGCACGGACAGCATGGGGAACTACGTCGCGTGCGCAAACATCGTTAAGCCGGCGAGCTCGATGTAATCAGCTCGCCATAGCGAGCCGCATCGATATTTCCGCCGGTCACGATAACGCCGACCCGTTTGCCGGCGACGTCAGGAATTTTTTGCTGCAGGAGGGCGGCAAGCGGCGCCGCGGCGCTGGGCTCGATGACGAGCTTCATGCGCTCGAAAACAAACCGCATTGCTTCGCACAGTGCGTCGTCGCTCACGGTCACGACCGAGCGCACGAGCTCTGCGGCGATCGCAAACGTCAGTTCGCCCGGAGCCGTCGTCTGCAAGCCATCGGCAATGGTTTTCGGGACGGGAATCGAGATAGGGTGCCCTAGCCGGAGCGATTGGGCGAAGTCGTCACCGGCCGCCGGCTCGACTCCGTAGACTGCGATCGCCGGGTCGAGACCGTGCGCGACAATTGCGGTTCCGGACATGAGCCCTCCGCCTCCAACCGGAACGACGATCGCATCGAGCGGATCCGCGTCCTCGAGGAGCTCCAGCGCCGCGGTGCCCGCGCCCGCGACGATTCGCTCGTCATCAAACGGTGGGACGAGCGTCGCGCCTCGCTCGGCGGCGAGGGCTTGCGCAATCTCTTCCCGGTGCGAGTGCGCGCGTTCGTAGTTGACGACTTCGGCGCCATACTCAAGCGTAGCCGCCAGTTTGACCGCGGGCGCGTCCGTCGGCATGACGATCGTTGCCGGAATGCCCAGGAGTCGCGCCGCCAGTGCTACGCCCTGCGCGTGATTGCCGCTCGAGTAGGCGACGACGCCTCGCCCTCGCTGCTCCGGCGAGAGCGTTGCCAAGAAATTATAGGCACCGCGAAACTTGAAAGCGCCCATGCGTTGCAGGTTCTCGCATTTTACGAAGATTTGCGCGCCGCAACGCACATCCAGCGTCGCCGAATGCAGCACCGGAGTCCGGTGCGCCACTCCAGCAAGACGCTCTGCCGCCGCGCGAACGTCGGCAAGCGTAACGCGTCGCGCCAAACCTATTCCTGTGCCATGTGGAACATCCAATCGACCACCTTGTGATTCTCGTCGAATCGCATACGTTCCACGTACGAGCGCTTGGCGAACTTCACGTCGAAACAGTGCCATCCCGGGGGGCAGTTGACGGTCGTCTCCTTGAGGGAGAGCAGTTTACCCTGCGCGTTGAGCTCGTCGGACCACTCCGCCACCTTGACCCGCGTTATGGAAATGCCTTTGGCGATGTCGCTTTCCACCGGCCTCAAATCATTCTTGACGACCGCTTGCGTGATCCGATCCGCTTCGCGCTCGTCTGGATTTTGAAACGAGCACCCGGCCAAACCGGCGATCGCCGCCGCGACGACGAGCAGCCGAAGGATCACGATGCCAAGACCTCCGTATCGCTCTCCGAGGAGAACTTCGTAAACGTCAGTTGCGGATTCCATTCTCGCGCGAGCCGTACGCTCCACTCGTTTTCAAATAGCGCTGCAGCGCGTCCGTTCCAGTCCTCGACAAGCCTAGCGTTGGACGGCAGGTGCGCGCGCGAGAGATGCTCGCGGTCGCCGTCGACGTAGAGCGCCAACGAGTATGGCAGAGTCGACACGAGCGTCTTGACGTTGTATTCGGATTCCAGCCGGTATTTTGCAACCTCGAACTGCAGTTCTCCGACGGCTCCGAGAATCGGCTCGATCCGCGGCGTACCCCATGGGTAGAAAACTTGCACTGCCCCCTCTTCTCGCAGCTGCGATATGCCTTTGCCGAACGACTTGTAACCCGACACGTCGATACTGCGCACCGCTGCGAAATGTTCCGGGGCAAAGGCCGGGATCGGCGGAAACGCGACGCGCCGGCCTTCGTAGAGCGTGTCGCCGATTGCAAAAGCGCCGGGGTTGACGAGTCCGACGACGTCACCAGCGTACGCGACCTCCAACGACTCGCGGTCGTCGGCAAAGAGCCGCATCGCTCTAGAGAGGCGCACCTGATCGCCGGTACGCGCGTTGCGCACGGTCATGTCCCGCGCGAACTCGCCGGAGCAAACGCGTACGAATGCTACCCGATCCCGGTGACGGGGATCCATGTTCGCCTGAATCTTGAAGACGAAACCAGTGAACGCATCGTCCCCGGGGTCGACTCCGGCGCGCATCGACGGCGACGGCCCCATCGCAACGAACTCGTCGAGAAAGAGCTGCACGCCGAAGTTCGTAACGGCGCTACCGAAAAAGACCGGCGTGGTGGAACCGCGCAACATCGCCGCGTCGTCAAACCGTTCTCCAGCTCCATCGAGCAGCTCGATCGCTTCGCGAAACTGTTCGTAAACGTGTTCGTTGACGAGCGACCGCAACGCCGGGTCCGCCGCGTCGGTTACGGAGACGGTGGCGCGCGTCGCGCCGTGTGCGGCCCGCTCGAAGAGATGCACGGCTTTCGTACGCCGGTCGTAGACGCCCTTAAACTCTTCTCCGCTCCCCAGCGGCCAGTTTATTGGAAAGGCTCCGATACCCAAGACGCTTTCGAGCTCGTCGAGCAGCTCGAGCGGATCGCGGCTCGGCCGGTCGAGCTTATTCATGAACGTGAAGAGCGGAATGCCGCGCTCGGCGCAGATTGCGAACAGCTTTTTAGTCTGGGGTTCCACACCCTTAGCGGCATCGATGAGCATCACGGCGCTATCGGCAGCCAGCAGCGTGCGATAGGTATCCTCGCCAAAGTCTTGGTGACCCGGCGTATCGAGCAAGTTGAGGGTATGGCCGCCATACTCGAACTGTAGAACGGTTGACGTTATGGAAATGCCGCGCTCGCGTTCTAGCGCCATCCAATCGCTGGTTACCTGGCGCTGCCGCTTTCTTGCCGAGACTTGCCCTGCAATGTGGATGGCGCCGCCGTAGAGCAGCAGCTTCTCAGTGAGAGTCGTCTTGCCGGCGTCGGGGTGCGAAATAATCGCAAAGGTGCGGCGTTTGCGAACTTCGTCGAGAATCTTCGAGTTTTCCGTCATGGCCGCACCGGCTGATAGACGCGCAACTCTACGCTGGCGGCAGTCTCGCGCATCATCGCGACCTCTCCCTGCGCGCGGTAAAACTGGACGCTGGGAGGAATCCGAAACCGATCGGTTCCTCGCCGTACGAAGGCCTCATCACCATCGATCGAGATCGTGCAATCCCCATACGATAAGCGCGCCGGCGGCACGATTAGGACCGCGCTGCGCGGCAGATGGGCACGCACGTAACCCCCGGAGCCACTGGATTCCGAAACTTGCGTCAAACACTCAGGCAGCGCCGACAGCGCCCACGGCGCGTCGCCGCTCATCGGCGCGATCGCACCGCTCGACACAGGGCTCGACGCGCCCGGTTTCGGCGCTACGCGCGCGTAGACTGAGGCGATCTTGATGCGAATCAGGTCGCGATTGACCCAGGCCGCCACGATGACCCCGAAGCCCAGAACGATCACGGTTGACATTGCAAGATATTTTATCACGTGCCGGCGGTCAACGGGTCTCCAACAAAAAGGCGCGCGGCTCCAATCGCATAGTCGCCCATCCCGTAGTAGACGTCATAGACCCGATCGCCGAGATCGGGTCGCGGATCCAGTCCGGTCGGGAAAACGACGTTATCGACGACCCCCTTGCGTTCTTCAGTCGATTCCGGCGTGAGAACGGGCTGCGGCGAGCGGTAAAGAATGCGATCCGGCCGTTCCAAATCGTGGACGACGATGCCCGCGCTGTATCGCAGCGAGGGTCCGTGTCCGTCGCCTTCGATCGCATCGACGCCGTGAAAAAGCGCCAACCATCCCGTCGTTTCGCCGAGCGTGAATCGAACGGGCGGCGTGCCGGCGCCGATCTTGATCGATCCCCATTTATCGTCGGGGCAGAGCACCTGACGGCTCTCCGAGACGTTGCAGAGATTGCTGCGATTCTTGAGCACGGGCGCCAGTGGTACGTATCCGATCCTGATCGATTCGCGATCTTCGAAGGGCATGCGCTCGATCATCGGGATGGCGGCACGGCCGTCAACACTGGAGAGATGCAGCATGGGACGATGGTAAAAGGCTAAACACTTGCGGCCCGTCGGCGAAAGCACGGGTTCGGGAAAGAACGCCGCATCTTTGTCGTCACCGACGACGTTTGCCGAACCGGCAAACCGAACCGTACCTAGCCGGTCCCAATGGAAAGCATCACCGGATATCGCAACCGCGATGCGCGGGCCATCCGGACCAAACGCGGTGTACGCCATGACATACGATTCGAGTGCGGCGATGTAAGTGACGCGCGGATCTTCGCAGCCGAATCCTGGATGGGGGCGCAACTCGTACGGCGCTTGCGGTTCGAGTGCGAAATCGAGCCGTTCGCAATCGTATTTATCGCGTTCGTGCGAGACGCGCACCGTTCGCACCCGCGAAATGTTTCCGTCGGCAACACAGCGCGGGTAAATCAAGAGCTCGCCACCGGGAGCGCGCGTCGCCGCGGGATTCAAAATTCCGCCGGCTTCGCTCGGCTCTCCGTCGGGGGCAAGGACGAGGCCCAATCGCTCGACGCGCACTTGGAGTCGATCGAGTCCTTCTGGGGTTTTCGGCTGCTTGGGAGAGAGCACGGCTATCCCTACGGCAAGTAGGTCGTCGCGATCGGTTCGTCACTGGGCGTCACGACTTCGACTCGAACGCCTCGACGATATACCCGATTGGGAACGATCCAGAGCGTGTAGGTGCGGTACTGGGGCGACGGCTCACCCGCGTCGGCCGGAGCCTGTTCGAAGGCCACGACGCGAACGCGTTGCGAATTGGCGCCGATGGATTCTACGATCTGTTTGTAGCCGGTCCGGTCGTGTGGTCCCATGAGCAAGACGACGCCGAACTCGCCTTTGAAATGAATGGGGGCCCGAATTCCTTGCTTGCCCAGCGTAACCTCATCGCGTACTATGAGAATTTGATTGCCCCCCAGAACGGTGGTAGTACCTGCTGCGAGCGTCTTCACGCGCACCTCGCGACATCCGACCAGCACAATGAGCCCCAAGGCTAGACCTGCCAGGGTCAACCAGCGCATCACGGCCGACCGCTTCGCCGTGCGTCTCATTTGTCATTGCCATCCGGCCCGCGCGAAGCTACGCTAAGGCACGGATGAAACGACTCCTCCGGCTTTCGCTGGCCACCGGCTTCGTTGCCCTGATGACCGTTGTCCTCGGCAGTTGGACGCGCATCAACGGCGCCGGACTCACGTGCCCCGATTGGCCCCTTTGCCACGGGCGCATAATCCCTCTCATGACCGACGGCACCTTGTGGGAATGGACGCACCGCTTGCTTGCGTTCATGGTGGCTCCGCTAACGTTGGCACTCGTCGCGGCCGCCTGGCCCGCGCGACGGCGTTCCCCATTCGTCGGACCAACGCTCGCCGTCATCGTTGTCCTCTTTTTGGCTCAAGTGTTGCTCGGAGCGGCGACCGTTGCGCTCGGGAATGCGCCATTCTCCGTCGTCCTTCATTGGGCTACGGCGATGGCATTCATCGCCGCCCTCTCGGCAATGGCCGTGTTTGCCGCGACGGCGCCGTCCGCCGGGATTGCGCCCTTGCGCGACGCGTCCGAGTCGTCGAACCGCCTTCGCTTTGTACTGCTCACAACCGCAACGATCGCATTTATTACGATGTGCATCGGGGCTTACGTAAGCTCCAGCGGCGCGGGCCTTGCCTGCCTGTCGATTCCGCAATGTGCCGGTAACGTTATCGTTCTTACCCCTGGTCAGTACGTGCAAATGCTACATCGCGCTGCTGCGGCCGCCACGCTGATCTTTGCCGCTGCCGCATTGGCGCTCGCGTGGGCCGGTCCAGCCTCGGGGCGTGTGAAGGGCGCGGTAGGCGCCGGGGCGACTTTGGTCTGCATCCAAGTGCTGCTCGGCCTTCTCAACGTAACGCTGCGATTGCCGATGGAGCTGCGTGAAGCGCATGCGGTCAACGCCGCCTTCGTCTTCTTGGCTTTCTTTATCGCTTCGGTCTTTGCAACACTGGACGGAATGGCGAACCAGCCGGCAATCCCCTTGACCCCGAGCAGCGCGCGGCAATGATCGTACCCGGACGAATCGGCGACTATTACGAGCTCTCGAAGCCGCGCATCATCGCGCTGTTGCTGATTACGACGGCCGCGTCGATGGTAATGGCTGCGCGCGGAGTGCCGCCGCTGGGGCTGCTCTTTTGGACGCTGTTAGCGGGCGCGCTCGCGGCGGCATCGGCCGGAGCATTCAACTGCGTCTGGGACGCCGACATCGACCGCGTGATGAAACGCACCCAATCGCGCCCGATCCCGCAGGGGCGTATCTCCCGGCGCAGCGCGACGATCTATGCAATCCTCGCAGGGGGCACATCCTTTGCGCTCTTTTATGTCTTGGTCAATCCGCTTGCGGCTTGGCTCTCGCTGGCCGGAAACGCCTATTACGTCGTCATCTACACGATGTGGCTCAAACGCATTACGCCGCTCAACATCGTGATCGGCGGGGCCGCCGGCGCCGTTCCGCCGCTCGTTGGATGGGCCGCGGTCACGCACGCCATCGGCGCGCCGGCGCTCGGCCTCTTCGCATTGATCTTCCTGTGGACGCCGCCCCATTTTTGGTCGCTCGCGTTGATGACGGAAATGGATTACGGCAAGGCCAACATCCCGATGCTCCCCAACGTCTACGGACGAGAACGCACCAAACGCGAAATCGTGTACTACAGCCTCGTGCTCGTTGCAGCATCGCTCCTGCTCTATCCCTTTCACGTCATGGGTGCGCTCTATTTCGGTGCAGCAGCCGTACTGGGTGGGCTTTTTCTGCTCGATGCTTGGCGTACGTGGCGCGAACAGACCGGCACACACGAAGCTCGCAAACTCTTTCGCTACTCACTGGTGTACCTGGCGCTGATGTGCGCGGTGATGGTGATCGACCGAATCATCTGGTGACTCGCCTACTCTGGACGCTCGCGCTCGGCGTCTTTGCCGGAGCCCTCGACCTGAGCGTGCTCTCGCCCGCGCTTCCGGCGCTCGGACGGACGTTCGCCCTGCAGACCGGCGACCTGGCCTGGGTCTTCACGTTATATCTTCTCGTCACGGTCGTCTCTATTGCGGTAGCTAGTTCGATGGCCGACCGGTACGGAAGGCGTTCGATCTATCTCATCTGCATCTCGCTCTTCGCAGCCGGAAGCGTTCTCGCGATCGTCGCGCCGAACTATGCAATCTTTCTCGTCGCTCGCGCAATTCAAGCACTTGGTGCCGGTGGAATCTTTCCCGTCGCCACCGCGGCGATCGGCGACGTCGTGCCGGCGGCGCGGCGCGGTGCGGCGCTGGGCATGGTCGCCGGAACGTGGGGCGTAGCCGCGGTGATTGGCCCGAGCATCGGCGGTTTGATCACGCACTACGTCTCGTGGCGCTACATTTTTGTAGCGAACTTACCTCTCGCGGCAATCGTTTTCTGGATGGCGCTCAAGGAGCTCCCGGCGCACGCGCCACGGCGACGCGAAGCGCTCGACGTTGTCGGGTTGGCCCTGCTCTGCGGCGGACTGCTGGCGCTCATGGACGGATTGATTGCATCGAACCTTGCGACGGGACTCGTCGGCGTTGCGCTCCTCGCGGGCTTTGCATTCTGGGAACGAACCGCACGTAACCCAATCGTGCCGCTGGAGATTCTACGCACGCCGCAGCTCGTCAAGACGTACCTGCTGGAGATCGTCATCGGCATTTTGGAAGGCTCGCTCTTCTTCATACCTGCCGTATTGATCGCAGCAGACGGTCTGTCGTCCGCGGCGGCGGGTTTCGTCGCCGCGCTCGGTGCGTTCATGTTCGTCCTCGTGATTCCGGGCTCGGGGCGCGCTCTGGACCGAATTGGAAGCCGGGACGTCCTCCTGATTGGCACGATCGTCAGTGAAATCGGCCTCGCGCTCTTCGCGTTGGGCTTCGGTTCGCTGCCGGTCGCGCTACTCGCGATCGTGATAGCGGGCGCCGGATTTGGCGCCTTGCTCGGGGCGCCGACGCGCTACATCGTCACGAACGAAACGCCCGCCGGCGCGCGGGCGACCGCGGTAGGCTTTTTGAGCCAAGCGCTGATAATCGGCCAAATTCTCGGCAGCTCGCTCGCGGGCGGCCTGATGAGCGCGGCGCAAACCGAACTGACGGGTTATCGCCACGCCTACCTCGCGTTTTGCGCCGTTGCCTTCGTGGCGCTACTCTTGGCCGCGTCGTTGAAATCGCGCGATGAAGAACGCAGGCGGCCCATCGAGGAGGCCGCGTAGTAGCGCGGTGCTCGAGAGCAACCGTAGCCTCGCGAGCCGGCGCTGGACGTCTTCCGAACGAAGAATCGTTTGGCGCGGGCTGACCGGGCGCTTCGCACTGGCGATCGAGCCGCTGATCGGAATGGTCTTTATGGCCCTCCTGACTTGGGGTATCGTCTACCGCGCGCATCACGTAGCCTCCGATGCGACGCTGATCAAAGTTGCGTGGATCTTTGCGCTTGGTACCGTCGTCTTCGCGGGATACTTCGTGGCCGTGATGGTCGCACCGCTGGCCGCGTACCTCCAAACGTTTGCACCGATTTATGTCGTCAACGGGTACGTGCGTTACCGCGAACCCGACGAACGCTCGCGTGCCGATGCCTGCGGCTATGCAGCCGTGCTCTTTGCGAATCGAACCGTGGGCGGCGAATGGGAGTGGCTCGGCCGGCAGCACCTGCCTAACGTAACGATCCCCGCCCTGGTCGAGTTCTCGCGCTACGCCGGAATCCACAAGATCGACGGTAAGTCAACCGGGTTGCTCCCCGACGAAGCGCTTCCGCTGCTGGCGATCGGCATCGCGACGCGCCACGGCCGCCGCGCCGACTTGTAACCCGCCCTACTAGCTACCGGTTGTCGAGCGGAACGCGCAACGTCGTATCGGCCGGCCAGTGGTGCCCGAACCCCGACATCAAACAGACCGACGCGCCGATCAGGAAAATGATTACGAGCCCGACGGCCGCGACGCGAACGAGTGAGGTCGGGATGCCCTTGCTCTCAGGGACGCTCTTAAAGTCGAGATACTCGTCGTCGCTTACGATCATTAGTACGCACCTTTCGGGGGTGTGAAGCCGATCACGTTGAGGCCGGCGAGCAGAGCGAGAACCGCGCCGAACCCGAGCAGCGCGAGCATCAGCTTAAAGACCTGGTTCTCGACTCCAGTCAACTGCCAGTCCTTATAGAGCGCGTAGAAGGCAACCACGGCGACGGCGATGCCCGCGATCACCGCTCCCAACCGTTCGACGAACTGCGCACTCATTAATTCGTATCCTCCATAAGGGCCCTTATATCAGGTAAAAGATTGAAAAGAGCACTACCCAGATCACGTCGACGAAGTGCCAGTAAAGCGTGCCCGCCGTGATCCCGAAGAACTTGCCTTTTGTGTAGACGCCGGCCGCCGATTGGAGCACGAGCACCGTGAGGTAGCAGACGCCGAAGAAGACGTGCAGCCCGTGCATGCCGGTCAACGTGAAGAACGACGCGCCGAAGATCCCGCTTCCCCACCACGTCACGTGCTCGCCGAAGATCAAATGGTTGTACTCGTAGGCTTGACCCCCGAGGAATCCCGCGCCTAACACGATCGTCGCCAGCAGGAACCACATATATTTGATGAAGTTCCCGTGCTTGAAGTTCTCGAGTGCGTAATGCATCGTCGCGCCGGAGCCGAAAAGCACGACGGAGTTCCAGGCAGCAAACGCGACGTCGAGACGCTGAATTCCCGGCGGCGGCCAGCCCTGCCCGCTGTTGCGCAGATAGAGATAGGCGAAGATGAAGGACGAGAAGAGCACGCAATCGCTGATCAGGAAGAGCAGGAAACCTTGCAGGCGCAGTTCGCGCGTTTCGACGTAGAGCTGGTCAACGTCGCCGTGCGCGTCGGCCCCGATCGCCGCGACCGACATCAGTGGGCCTCCGTCGCGACGGGCGGCGGCGAATCGGTGAGCTCTTCTTCCAACCCCTTATATGGGAGCGGCTGGCTGAAGTCGTACGGCAGGCCGTAGACCGTCGGGACGTGCTTGAAGTTATAGTAGTGCGGCGGCGATGGAATTTGCCACTCCAGCGTACGCGCTCCCCACGGATTGGGCCCAGACCGCCGGCCGTTGCGGATGCTCCAGAGAACGTTGACGAAGAAGATCAGGATCGCGAACGTCATGAGGTATGACGCGACCGACTCGAAGCGGTTCCAGAACGTGAACTGGGGATCGTAGGTCGCCACCTCGCGCGGCATCCCGAGCATGCCCAGCCAATGCATCGGAAGAAACGTGCAGTTGAAGCCGATGAAAAAGAGCCAGAAGTGGATCTTGCCGAGCGTTTCGTTGAGCAGGCGACCCGACATCTTGGGGAACCAGTAGTACATGCCGGCAAAGACGCCCATGAGACTTCCTCCGACGAGCACGTAATGCAGATGCGCGACGATAAAATACGTCCCATGCACGTGCAAGTCGAACGGAATCGCAGCGAGAAAGATTCCGGTTATTCCTCCGATCGTAAAGAGGCCGATGAAGCCGATCGCGAAGAGCATCGCTGTCGAGTAGTGGATCTTTCCGCCGAAAAGCGTCGCCGTCCATGAGAATATCTTGATTCCCGTCGGCACGCCGATGATGTAGGTGAGGATCATGAAGGGCAGTTGCAAGAAGGGCGCGAGGCCCGAGGTGAACATGTGGTGGGCCCAAACCATGAATCCGAGTAGCGCAATCGCCATCGAAGAAAATGCGATCAGCTTGTAGCCGAAGACCGGCTTGCGTGCGAAGGTCGGCAGTACTTCGGAGATGATGCCGAAGGCAGGAAGAATCATGATGTAGACGGCCGGATGCGAATAGAACCAGAACATATGTTGCCACATGACCGGACTGCCGCCTTTGGTCGGGTCGAAGAACGGCACGCCAAACTGTCGTTCGATAAAGAGTGCCGCCAACGCGGCGGCCAGCGCCGTGGTCGCGATCATCAGCAGCGGCGCGGTCGCGAACTGTCCCCAGACGAAGAGCGGCATGCGAGTGAAGGTCATCCCCGGCGCGCGCATCTTCAAGATCGTTACGACGAAGTTGATCCCCGTGATCGTCGAGCTCACGCCGACCAAAAAGATCGCGGCACACCACATCGAGGTTCCGGCCGCGCCCTGCAGCGAGATCGGCGGGTACTCCATCCACCCCGCGGTCGGCGCTCCCATGAGGAACGACGAAAACAGCATCAAGCCGGCGACCGGAAAGATCCAGAAGCTGAGCATGTTGAGCCACGGAAACGCTACGTCGCGGGCTCCGATCTGCAGCGGAAATACCAGATTGCCGAAGCCGCCGGTAAGGAGCGGAATGATGACCAGCCAGACCATCGCGCTGCCGTGCACGCTGTAGACCTCATTGTAGGTGCCGGGTGCGACGAAACCGCCGTTGGGGTTGAGCAGCTGCGTTCGGATGGCCTCGGCTAACAGACCTGAGAGCATGAAGAAGACGAAGGCGGTGATGATGTACTGAATGCCGATGATCTTGTGATCGAGCGAAAAGACGTACCGCCGAACGAATCCCTGAGGTTCGGGGTGAATGTGTTCGGCGATACCGCCTGAGTGAATCGCTGCTACTGCCATGCTGCTTTCAAGTATCTCATTTCAGTGTGTTGAGAAATGCCACGAGATTGGCGATGTCCTGAGGAGAGAGGCCGTTGGAGCTCGCGCTGGGCATCGCACCCATGCTACCGGTGTAACCGTTCTCCAAGATCGACGCGACGTCTGCGGGATTCGCTGCCTTACCGTTGACCAAGTCTGGATGTGCCGGATCGTGCAAGACGGCCTCGAGGCCCGGGCCGACGAGAGTTTGGTTGAACGGAGCCAGCTTGTGGCAGGCCGTGCACTTTTGACTGAAGAGCGCCTTGCCGGCCGCAACATCGCCTCCCTGAAGCGGGATCGCTTGCCCACTCGCCCCTGGCAATGCGTTGCTAGTGCGAGCGTTCTTCTGCTGCCAGCCTTTATACCAACGGTCGAACGAGGCCTTATCCTCGATCACCAAGACCTGCTTGTCCATCTCACTGTGCTCGACGCCGCAGAACTGCGTGCAGATGATCGGATAGCGTCCCGCTAACCGCGGCGTGAACCGGATCGTCGTTACTAAGCCAGGAACCGTGTCGTTCTTGAGACGCATTGCCGGCACCCAGAATCCGTGGATCACGTCGGCCGACGTGAGGTTGAGCGTCACCGGTACATTCAACGGGATGTGCATTTCGTCGGTGACCTCGCCGTTGATGTTCGGGTAGCGGAACGAGAAGTAGAACTGATGGCCGATCGCCTCGACGACGAGGCCGTTCTCGGGCTCCAGCAGGATCTCGTACCAGATTCGGACGCTCACGACCGAGAGCACGAGCACGAATAACAGCGGGATAACCGTCCACCAAAACTCGAGCTTGCGGTTATCGTGGATTTGCACGCCGATCGCGTCGGGCGCGTCCGAGGCCTTGGCGCGGAAGGCGATCGCGAAATAGATCAAATAGCCCGCGACAAAAATATAGAGCGCGCTGCCCGTTGCCGACATGAAGCGAATGAGATCGTCAACCTGCCGCGCCGTTACGATTGCCGCGGGCAGGTAACGCTCCAGCGGAAAGACGTAGCAAAAGACGATCGCCGCGACCGCTAATGCCGCCAGGACCGCAGTGACCACCCAGAAGCCGCGACCGAGTCGGGCCGGCTGCGCTGTTCTCTCTACCAAATAATGCTCTCCTCACCGTACTATATGCGCTCCGCGCGCGAGTCGCACCGACTAAACGGGCTGTTAAGAGCCCCTATTGGCTGCCCCTGCAAACTCCCGGACCAGCCAGTCCACGTTCGTGATGGCGGTTCCGACGACGACGGCATCGGCTCCGGCATCGAGCGCCGCCCTGACGTCGGCCGGCATGCGAACCCCGCCCTCGCATACGGCGAACTTACCCAGTCGCGAAAGCTCGGTAACGAGATCGAACGCGGGAAGTGTGTGGTTCTTAGTCGGCGCCGTATAACCGCAAAGCGTCGTCGCTAAGATGTCGGCGCCGGCGGCGCTCGCCGCCGCCCCGTCTTGTGCGGTAGCGCAATCCGCCATCGCCAGCCGGCCGGCGGCGTGAACTGCCCGGATCGTATCGATGAGCAGGCTGCCGTCAGGCCGCGGCCGACTGGTTGCATCGAAGGCCACGATCTCGGCGCCGGCGCGGATGATCGATTCCACCTCCGCAAGCGTCGGAGAAATGTAGGCCTCGAATCCGGGATATTTGCGTTTCACCAACCCCACGATCGGCAAAGCGACGCGCTGACGCACCGCGAGCAGATTCTCGACGCCCTCGATGCGGACGGCTACGGCCCCTCCGTCTTGCGCGGCTCCGGCCATTGCCGCGATAACTTGGGGACCGTCGAGCGCAGAACCACGCCAAACCTGCACGGAAACGATCAGTCCGCCGCGCAACGCTTCGAGCGCGCTCATCGCTGGAGCTCCGGCGCGGGCAGCCCCTGCTCGCGGTACGCGAGCAGTAGTGCGCCCGCCGCGGGCTCGTACGTCGCGCGCCCGACTTGAGCGCTCGGTATGGCGGCGAGAATGCCGCCCCTGACGCGCTCGTAAAAGTCCGCGTCGGCGAAGAGTCCGCCGGTTAGTGCCGCTCTGGGCTCTTTCATTGCAGCCATCAGGCGATGCGCGAGCGCCGCAAGCCGGTCGGCCCCCTCCTCCGCAATCTTGCGGAAGCGCCCGAATCGAATTGCGACCGGCGTAAAGGCGGCGAGCCGCTCGCGGGTCACTTCTCCCGAGTAAACGGCTCGTGCAATTTGGCGAAGCGAGCCCATTGCAAAGAAATCGCAGGCCGCCTGGGCCTCTTCGCGCAGAGAGCGGTCACCGTCGTCCTCGGCGGCCATCACGACTGCGAGCGCATCGCGAGCAATCCTAATCGCACTTCCCTCATCGCCGAAGAGGAAGCCCCATCCGCCGAGCGTCTGCGAGAGACCGCTTTCGTCACCCCCGTAGACGACCGAACCCGTACCCGCAATCACGACGACGCCCGGCGCTCCGGCCAGTGCGCCCGCGTGCGCCACCGGCGCATCGTGCATCAGAATAAAACGCTGCGTTCGCATCTCCGGCATCGCACCGTAGACGCGTCCTTCGTAGCCGCTCACGCCCGCCACGATCGCTGCGAACTCACTCTCATAAGGAAGATCCGCGTCGCGGCACGCATCCGCGAGCGCGCCTTGCAAGGCATCGCGCAACCGCGTCGAGCCGGCACCCGCGCCTACCTCGTCGGCCGGCCCCGCCGTGCCGCGCCCGAGAACCCTTCCATGCTCGTCGCCAATCACCGCGATCGTCGAACTCTGTCCGCCGTCTATCCCTACGAATAGGTCGCTCACGCCCGTGCCTCAAGCAACTGCGCCGCGTAGGCATCGGCGGCCGCTTCCCGTGCGTGTTTGTTCCCGAGCACGGCTACTTCGCCGATCGCTTCGCGATGATGGTAGAGCTCGTGACCAATAGCCCGCGAGACGAGATCTGTTTCCAACCGGATGTGGATCCGTATCTCCGGCCCCGCCGGATCGTACTCCGCACGAAGTTCATCCCTACCCCAATCGCCCAGCTCCGCAAAGCGAACGCTCACGCCATACGCCATGCACAATTCAAACACGGCGTTCATGGGTTTCGGCGCAAGTCCACGCCGTCAGCGACGAGCTGCGCTCGCAGTTCGTTGGTGTCGATATCGGCCACGGGTACCCCGCGCGCGCAGGCCAGCGCGGCCGCCGTTCCCGCCGCCTGCCCGAGGGTCATCACCGTCGGCGTCAAGCGCGTCGAGGCAAGTGCTTCGTGCGTCGTGGAGATGCAGCGCCCCGCAACGAGCAACTGCTCGCGATTGACCGGCAGGAGCGTGCGGTAAGGGATTTCGTAGCTCGCTCCCGGCGCAAGCCGTTGCGTGGCCGTTCCGCTGCCGCTTGGGTTGTGCACGTCAATGGGATACGCGCTACGCGCCACGGCATCGTCGAAGCGCCGGGCCTGCAAAACGTCGTCTCGCGTCAGCGTGTACCGGCCGACGATGCGCCGCGATTCTCGAATCCCCACTTGCGTGCCGGTTGCCGCGATCCGCGCGCCCGCGAAACCCGGCACGCGCCGCCGAAAGAACTCCAACAACTGCATCGCCTGCAGACGCGATTCGACTTCGGCCCGCGTCAGGTCGTCGGGATCGAGTGGATCGATGTTGACGACGCGGGTCATATTGACGGTCACTTCGTCGGGATACGGAGAGATAAAAAACGAGACAAGTTCGCGCGGGACGTCAACGAGCCCGTCAGCGCGCGCTCTTTCCCAAAGCTCGTTCAGACCTGCAACTGCCGTGAGCGCGGCCGGCACTCGTTCCTGCGGACGCAGCGAGCTGCGCATCTCGTCGGGACGTTCGCGGAGATACGCGGCAAGGGCCGCGAGGTTGACGTGGCTCAGCCGAAACATCAACGTCGCCGGCTGAACGCGTCCACGCTCGTCGCCCTGCTGCGTGGGGACGCCGGCAGAAGCGGCCACCAGTGCATCGGCGGTTGCGTCGATGACGACCTTTCCGCGATAGCCGCGCGTGCCGCCAACCGTCGCAAACGTTGCTCCGCAAACGGCTTCCCCATCGAGTTGCGCCGATAAGAAGTAGGCATGAAGCAGCAACGACACCCCCGCCTCCCGCATCATCTCAAAAAGCAGCGCTTTATGCACTTCAGGATCGAACGGCGTAACCGTCGCAACGTAGTCCGACGAATCGGCAAGGTGGCCCGGCGAAGCGCCCTTGCGCATCAGCCGCTCGACCATCTCTTGCGCGATGCCGCCGACGATGCGTTCGTTGGCGGAATGAAAGGTCATCCACGGACCAACCATTGCGGCGGTCGCAGTGCCGCCCAAAAAACCGTAACGTTCGAGCAGAAGCGTATGGGCACCGTGACGCGCCGCCGCAATCGCCGCCGCGCAACCCGCATTGCCGCCGCCGACGACCAGCACGTCGAACTCAGGTGAGTCAGAGCGCGCAGAAGCTCGCATCTCTGCGCAATTCGTCGCCCCGCACGGCAGGCCATTTCCTAGGGCCCGGCAATAGAGCGGGATGCAAGTTCAAATTGCTTCCCAGGAGCGCGATTGGGCAATGGCCGCGCACCTGAGCGCGCTCATCGCCATCGCAGGATTGCCTTTCGGTCACGTCGTCGGGCCGTTGGTCGTTTATCTGATCAAAGCGCACGAGTCGGAGTTCGTGGCGGAGCACGCGCGCGCATCGCTCAACTATCAGATCACGGTTTCCATCGTGGGAGTTGTAGGCGTCATCGCCGCAGTCGCCACGATGCTCGGCTTTATCGCGAGCGGCTCGGCGCAGCAGATGTCCGATACCGGAACAGGCCTGTCCTTCGTCGTTTTCGGGATTGCGGTCGCGATCGCCGTTCTGTTGGTTCTGCTGCTTTCGCTCATCTTCATCATCGCGGGGACGGTCGCGGCGAGCCAGGGCCGGCCCTACACGTACCCGTTCGCCATTCGCTTTTTGCGTTAGGAGCCAGCCCATGTTGATGCAACGAGTTAAACCTCTTTCGCGTATTCTGGCACAGGGCGCGGATCAAGAACACGGCCTCAAACGCTCGCTCGGCCCATGGGCACTCACCGCCATGGGGATCGGCGCGATCATCGGCACCGGCATCTTCGTTCTCACCGGGGTGGCTTCGGCAACGCGCGCGGGCCCGTCACTAACGTTTTCGTTTGTCGTCGCGGGCATCGTGAGCGCGCTGGCCGCGCTCTGTTACGCGGAAGTCTCCAGTAAGATTCCGATCTCCGGCAGCGCCTACACCTACACCTATGCGACGCTTGGCGAGTTCCTGGCTTGGATCGTCGGCTGGGCACTGGTCCTCGAATATGCGCTCGGGGCCGCGACCGTCAGCGTCGGCTGGTCCGGCTATTTTAACTTCATTCTGCATACGCTGTTCAATCTGAACATCCCACAGGCGTGGCAGCACAGCCATTGGGATGCGACTCCGGGAATCGCGAACTTGCCCGCAGCGGCAATCATCTTTCTGATCACCGCGCTGCTCGTACGCGGAACGAAGGAATCGGGCACCGTCAACGCGGTCATCGTCGCAATTAAGATTGCGGTCGTACTCTTCTTCATCGCGATCGGTCTGGGTCACATCAATCCCGCCAACTATCACCTTCCGCCGGGCTTGCTCGCGGGTGCGGGCGGCTTTTTCCCCTTCGGCTGGGCCGGCATGTTCGGCGGTGCCGCCTTCATCTTCTTCGCATACATCGGATTCGACGCCGTCTCGACGACCGCTGAAGAAGCGCGGAATCCAGCGCGCGATCTCCCGATCGGCATCATCGCAAGCCTCGTGGTCTGCACGATTCTCTATATTATCGTCGTCGCAATCCTCAATGGCATGGTGCCGTTCTACACGCTCAACGTTAACTTCCCCGTTGCATTTGCAGTCGACAGCGTTGGGCTCGCTTGGGCGGGCGTGATCATTTCGTTCGGCGCCATCGCCGGCTTGACGACGGTGCTCCTCGTTATGATGTACGGACAAACCCGAATATTCTACGCGATGTCGCGGGACGGACTAATCCCCGCGCTGTTCGTTCGACTGCATCCGACGTGGCGCACACCGTGGATCTCGCAAATTCTGTTCGGTGTTTTGATCGCGGCCGCAGGCGCGCTCTTTCCGATCAGCATCCTGGGATCGCTTACCAATATGGGAACGCTCAGCGCCTTCGTGCTCGTCTCGATCGCCGTACCGATATTGCGCAGCCGTCATCCGGAGACGCAGGGTAAGTTCAAAGTTCCGTTCGGTCCCTATCTGATTCCCGTGCTCTCCGCAGTTACCGCACTGTTTTTGATCTATTTCCTGCGGCAGGGGAACCCACTGGTGTGGGGATTCTTCCCGCTAGTGTGGCTCGGCTTCGTAATTTGGCTCGTCGTCGGCCTGATCTTTTACTTCTGCTACGGACGCCACCAGAGCACGATTGCCCTCGAAGAAACCGCAGGGCTTGCGATTCGCCAACCGCCAGTAAATTAAAATCTAAAGGAAGCACTGAGCGAGGGCGTGTTAACACAAGAACCGCAATGCTTCGGTGATCAGTGCGAAGTGGATGAAGCCGATGAACATGGCATCGAGCTTCTCGAAGTCTGCAGTTACTGACGCGAACGTCGTCATAGACTGCTCAAAATGGGAAATCTAGCGCCTTCATGGCGTTCGCTACGACACGCATATCCTGTTGACTCACTTCGATTAGGCCTCGCCGAAATGGGAGTCCCCAATTCGTCCCAGTATGAATGAACGATAATTCGCCGAGCAGCGGTTCGATGGGCACCGCTTGTGCCTTGAAATAGGTTACGTCGCGGCGCGTTGGCGAAAAGCTGGGCGTCTGCGGATACAGATATGGCTCACGATCGCTGATCCTGCCAATCGCAGTGAAGCTTTGCACGGAAACTCCCGCGTGCAGTTGCGATCGAGGTGAGTAGAACGCCATCAGATCGCCCGGCAGTAAACGACGAACCGGAGCCGATTTCCCGTGACCGAGCTGCACGAATCCACCGGCCACTGCAGCGTTTACGTGATCGGCAGAGGCCACGCCGACCCAATATTTCACGGCGCGCCCGCATGCACGGTAACCACGAACCCGCCCGGTGCAACGAGGGTAAACATACGACCAAATGGTCCGTTTTGAGGTTCGCCGACGTCTGCTCCCCGCCGTAAAAGCTTCGCCCGATACTCGTCCACGTCGCCGCTCACCGAAAACCACACCGCGACCCCTTGACCGCTGGCGCGAGGTTCGCCCGGCCGCGGGGCTCGGACCGCGACGGGTATGGGGCTGGTATTAAAGACCCGCGCTTGCGGTGGGCTGTGGGCCGCAGGCTCGAGGCCAACTACATCTCGCCAAAATGCACTGGCCGCTTCCACGTCGTCGACTACGAAGGCGATGAAATCGGGACCAGTAAGGCTAGGGAAAGACATCGTGACACCTCATGTCGAATCAGGTTCCTGATGCTATCCTATCAGGAACCTGACAAAATGGCAACAGCCACCGAACCTATCACGAGCAAGGTTGGCTACCTGGTCAAGCGCGTGCAAGCCGCACTGCGGGCAGCGATGGACGAAGAGCTCCGCCCATTGGGCTTGAGCGTCTCGCAGTACGCCATCTTGGAGGCTTTGCTTGAAGAAGGCGAGTCGGAATCCAGCAATGCGGCAATCGCGCGGCGCTGCTTCATTACACCGCAGTCCGCCAACGAAATGATCGCGGCGCTGACCGACAGCGAGCTCGTAGTTCGCCGTTCGAGCACTCGGACGCCACGCATACGATATGCCCTAACGAGGCGCGGGCGGGCAAAATGTACCAAGGCTCGTGAGCGCGTGCTGGACGTCGAGGAGCGTATGCTTGCGGGTCAGACCGGCACCGATCGGAAGCGCATCGCAACTTTCTTGGAGCGATGCGCGCGCGCCCTAGAAGGCAAGCCGTAGTGCAGATCCAGAACCGGAACGCTATTCATACGATTGCAACTCCAGCAGGTTGCCGTCCGGATCGAACACGTGGAAAGAATGCGCCGTATCGCCTTGGGCGCCAAAGTTGCCGGCCATCTCACATACGACCGGAATGTTGCGCGCTTTGAGAAATTCGGTTATTTCCGACGACGCGTTTCCGAGGGCGAGCGCGATGTGATTGAGATTTCGATTCGGGGGCGTGGCATCACGGTGTACGGGATCCAGAAAATCGACGATGGTGCCGGCGTCGATCCTGACCGACGGAAAGGGGACGCGTCCGCAGCGGAATTCCTCCGTTCGTTCGGGGCGAAGGCCGAGAATGCCGGCGTAAAACGCGAGGCTCCGTTCGACATCGGAGGCGTTGAGAACGACGTGGTCGAGTGAAAGTATCTTTATGTTAATCATCTTAGTGTTAAGATATCAAAAAGGAATGCGGCCGTCAAGTGTCTTAACATCAAGATATGCAGGACCGGATCGATCGGATACTAGCACAGTGGAACCGCGAACGGCCCGACCTCGATACGAGAGCCATGGGGTTGGTCGGCCGAATTCAGCGCGCTGCGGGTGCGCTCCGCCCTCGCCTAGACGATACGCACGGCCTATCCGGCCTTGCGGGGGAGTCGTTCGACGTTTTGGCTTCTCTTCGGCGCTCGGGCCGGCCATATCAACTGTCCCCGACGCAACTGTATCGCGAGATGATGCTCACGTCGGGGGCGATGACCAATCGCATCGATCGCTTGGAGGACGCCGGCCTGGTGTCACGACGACCCGATCCGCAAGACCGCCGCGGCACGCTCGTCCGGCTTACGGCAAAGGGAAAAGCGCTTATCGATGCCGCAACCACCGAACACGTAGTCAACGAGGAGCGGCTGCTGGCCGCCTTGAGCGCACGAGAACAGCTACAACTCGGCGAACTGCTGCGAAAGCTGCTGCTCTCTTTGGGAGATGCCGGCGATCAATAGTTCGTAGCTTACGCTATTCGAGAATCTTCCCGGTTGCGAACAGAACGCGCGACGGCGTGCAGAGGTCGGGCGCGTCGCCCTGCCAGACCACGCCTGCGAGCGCGTTGGTCAGCGTGTGGTTAATCTGCGCGTTATGCGTGAACGTTCCCCGATCGATCAGCGTATAGTTGGTTCCGTGATAACTCACGAAGAAGTCGACTTCGGTTGCGGGAGTTTGGTGCGCGTTGTAATACACCACATTGATGCCGGTCGTCTGCGTGTGATTTGCGTTCTCGACCACGGCGCAGCGCTGAACCTTGATGCCCCCTTCGGACAGGCTGAACAGCAGCCCTAGCAACCGCTCGGTGTCACCCTAAGCGCCGCGCGGTTCGATCAGGACGACGATCGACTCGTCGGGTGCGCAGCCTTCGACTTCTTCAGCAGCGAGTGCAACGGCTTGGTCGGTGCTCGTCAGGCCTTCGTATGCTGCGATGCGCGCACGTCGCAACAGATAAAGGGCGGGCAGCGCGCGGCCTACGTCGCCGAACTGCGTCGCGCTCTCTACGGCGTCACGTACGTACGATTCAGCCTTGGCCGCCGTCGTTCGAATAAGCCGGTAATCGCGTAGCGCGAGCCGCACGACACCTCGTTCGTCTACCACGCGAAGATGGCGACCGCGCCCGTAGCCGCTCAAAGCGCCGGTCAGCTCGACTCGATCCAGTTCGGCGGCGTCGCACGCGAACGACTGCGCCGCGATCGTTCGACGATCGGACTCGCCACACGCCTCGCCGGCCGCGGCTTCCACGAGGGCCGTCGCCCCCGAAGCGGTGGCGCAAACCTTATTGCGCTGCGTATCGATCTCGATCTCGACCACGACCCGCTCGGGAGCGGCACCGGCGGCGATGACGCGGTCGGCCGCTTCACGCCGAATCTGCGCGATCTCTTTCGGAGAGGGCGACGCAATCGTTCGTTCCACGACGTCGCGCACCAGCGCCAAGGCGACACCGATCGGCGCGATCACCTCGGCGTCGCGAGCGAGCCGGTACGGCACGTTCATTGCAGAAGCCAGTTGAGGCACGATCGCGCCGCAGCCGCCGCCTCCGCCAACCAGCGTCACGCGCTGCTCGTCGAGCGCGTAATCGCCGGCCAAAGCCTCGGTCGCCGTACGCAGCTTTCCGACGGCGAGAAAAATCACTCGCTGCGCCAAGGAGAGCGCGTCGCCGCCGATATGCTGCGCGAGCAACTCAAATGCACGACGCGCCGACTCGGCGTTGCCGCGCGCGAAGGCGCCCTCGGGAACGCCGCCAGTGACGTTCGCCGCGCAGGTGACCGTCAGGGCGATCCTTAGGCCGGAACGCGTGACGATCACGACGTGATCGGCGCGATCTTGCGGTGTCGGCGCGATGAGCTCGACTCGCGCTCCCTCGATTAGCTCGGGCGCTGCGAAACACGCATACGCACATCCGGCGATGTGCGCGCTGCGCGGCCCAACGTCAACGATGCCGCCGCCATCGAGGCGCAGCATGCTGCCGCCGCCGATTCCCAGCGTCCGAACGTCGAGCGTTCGCAGCATCGTGCGGTATCCGCCGATTCTTGCGGATTGCATCTGCGGGCGGCCATTTCTGATGACTGAGCAATCCGAACTGGTTCCGCCGACTTCGATAAAGATGCCGTCGCTCAAGCGCTCGTAGAGCAGGGCGCCGGCGATGCCCGCTGCCGGCCCCGAGAGCAGCGTGAGAATCGGACGGCGTCCGACCTCGCGCACGTCCATCACGCCGCCGTCGCTGCGCATCACCATCAGCGGCGCGGGGATGGCGGCACGCTCCACCGCCTGCGCGGTCATCCGCGCCGTGCGCACCATCTTCGGCAAGATTGCGGCGTTGATCGCCGCCGTGCGCGTGCGCGAACGCAATCCATAGGCCGTGCTGACGTCGTGGCCGCTGGTCGCCTCGATCCCCCGCTCGCGCGCGTACGCGACGACAGCGGACTCCTGCTCCGGGCGATCCACGCCGAAGCCCTCGCTGGCCGCGATCACTTCCGCGCCGGCGCCCAGTAATTTGTCGACGGCGGCGCGCAACGCGTCGCTGTCGCCGGCGCGCGCAAAAGCAAACCGCGGAGCAAAAACCGCTCCCGAACTCACGGAAAAGGCTCGAAAGCGCATCTGCCGGCGCGATAGCCATCCCAAACCATCGAGTAACCCTAGCACGCCGACCCGCGCGAGGTCCCCTTCGAGCAATGCGTTGGTCGCCTGCGTCGTCGAGTGCGCGATAAAGGCGACCGAAGACGAATCGACGTGAGAATCGGCCAGCAGCTGCTCGATCCCGGCAACGATACCGTCGGCCACGCCACGCGCAGCATCGTGAGTGGTCGGGACTTTGACGCGAGCGACGAGCTCGCGCGTCGCGGCATCGACTGCGACGACGTCGGTGAACGTTCCGCCCACGTCAATGCCGACCCGAAGCTTCCGCCCTTCGTTCATCTCTGGAGATCGGCGACCAACGCGTAGGTAACCATGTGCAACGCCACGCGACCGCCGCTCGCATAACGGTCGAAGAGCTCGTTGAGGTCGCGGCGGAGCGCCTCGGCCGGCGCGCCGGAAGCCGGCAAGTACGACGAAGAGGCCGCACGCCCTAGGAGAGCCTCACGATCCAACGCTTGGAGCGAGAAGGCCTCGGTGCGCGAGATCCGCGACCCCGGAAAAACAGCGAACGCCGCGAGCGCACGCTGGCGTAAGGCCTCGGTGTCGTCGGTAGCATAGGCTCGCACGGTCTCTCCGTAGGCCTTCGTGAACGCATCGCGTTCGTCGCGCTCGTACTGCAAGATCGCGGCGCGCCGGCGAGCGACGCGGGCGAACTCGCGCATCACGTCGATCGTCGCAAACCAGTGAAAGGCCTGAGCCGCGACGACGAGATCGACGCTCGCATCGGGCAGGCCCGTATGTTGCGCGGTGCCGTCGCGCCACTCGACGTTGGGATCGAGCTGCGCCTGCGATCGCATGCGCAGGTTCGGCTCGATCGCGATAACGTTTGCGCCGCGCCGTGCAAAGAGCCGCGACGAGATTCCCGTGCCGGCGCCGACGTCGGCAATGGTCAGCTTCGACGGATCGCCGAGTCCGTCGAGAACCGCATCGATCGCCGCGGACGGATAGCTCGGACGAAAGGCAGCGTACGATGGCGCCCGGTTGCCAAATCGTGACACCGAGTCCCTACCGTCCATCGCCTACCGCCGCGGTAAAAGGCGCGTCGAGCGCAATGTTCGCCGCGCGACCGCCTTGCAGAACTTCGAAAGCATGCGGTTTGCCGTCGTACGCAAGCTCTTGCGCCGGATACGTGCCGTAGAGCCACCAGGCTTTTCCGTCGATGCTTTCGATCACGTCGCCCGAGCGCAGGCCCGCCACATAGGCTGGTCCTCCGGCGCGAACGTAAACGCGCATGTTGCCGTCGATCGTGCGAAAGAACGAGTAGAAGTACGCCGGCCTATCTCCCGGCCGCACGGCGGCACCACGGGCGAAAAGGTTGCCGCTGCGTACCGGATCCGAAAGCGCCCAGGCGCGTAGGCGCGCCACACCTTGGCCTGCCAGCGCGCGCGCTTCCCCCGCGACTGCGTCCGGAGCGATGACGGCGTGATCGTGCCACTCGTCAACGATCCAGCCGCCACAATCTTCGAGCCGCAAACCAATGTCGAGATCATCGCCGCTTTTTAGCGCAAAGGTCGAACCGATGACGCGAAGGTATGCGGCGTAGCGTTTGACAGAACAATCGCTCAGATTCGGATCGTCGTGAATCCGCATCGCCGTCCAGGCTCCGCCGGTCAGCTCGGCGGCGACCGCGTCGGCACCCACACGCCCTAGTGGAGTTCCATCGTCGTCGATGGCGATTCGATCGCGGGATGAGGGTGGAGCGTAAAAGCCCGGCAACGTCTCGGCCGCGGCCGCCATATGATAGAACGACGTAAACGCCGGCCTGCCGAAAAGTGCGGGAGCGCCGACGACGACCGCCAGCGTCGCGACGATCGCGACGGCGGTTTGATATGGCAGCGTTCGCCGGGTAATCGTTTGGATCGGCACGCCGGTGAAATTTGCGACCCAGACGTTCGCGGTGTTGGTAGGGTCGCAGACGTTCTGCACTTGCACGACGGCCATCACGGCGGCCACGAGGATGATGGGCGGTAAGACGTGCGCGGTCAACAACACGGTAAAGATAGCGATGCCGACACCGAACGGGTTGAGCGGGCCGCGATAGAGCACGAGCGGGCTTGCGACGCCGAAAAGCGCCACGTAGGCGACCGGGCTGCGAAGCCAGTCCCCCGCGACCAGCGGCCGAAGCGCGGCGACGAACTGCGGTTGGGTCGTTGCGACCAGCAGCATGCCGATTCCCATGAAGAGCAGCACTGCCGGCGCGACGTCCTCGACGCCGCGAATTGCGGCGGCGACGAGACGTTGGACGGCCAGCGCCGGGCGCGTCACGAGCACGCCGAAGAGCGCGGCAACCAGGAATGCCACCGCCGCATCTAAGTGAAACGCGTAGAAGAGCAATAGTGGTATGAGGGGCGTGACGAGTGCCACCGCCGGTACGCGTTGCGAGTTGGGATCCTCCGGCACTCGGACGGCCCAGGTCGCATATCCGCGCGCGCGGTAAAAAGACACGGCCGCGTACGCGACCAAAAAGGCCGCATCGATCAGAGCCAGCAAAATCGCGTATCGCACGAGCTGCTCGCGCGCGACGCCAAAAAACGTCGTGTAGAACGTCCAGTTCGCGATGTTAAAAATGTAGCCCAGCGCGAAACTCATCAAGAACAAAGTCGCCGCTATGGTGCGCGGAACGCCGGCGGTCATCATGATCGGTAGCACGATCGAACCCACCATAATGATGCCGCCCAGGCCCTGAAGCGAAGCGAAGAGCACTGCGACGATCGCGCAGAATACCAGACTCAGCACGAAGGGCCGCTCGCCGCCAAACTCGGCGGCGAGATTGACGATCGTCCGCGCGATTCCGGTCTCCATCGTCACTCGCCCAAGCAACGCGCCAAAGATGACGGCGACATAGAACGGGGCAAGTTTCACCGCACCACTGGTAATTATGTTGCCGAGTGTCGCAAACGGCGCACCCGCCGTCAGCGACATCAGGAGAGCCATGCAAGGAACCGCGATCAAGGCCGGCATCACTCGCCGGTACATCAGCAATGCGAAGATCGCGAAGACGACGAGGAGCAGGAGCGCGCTTACGATGACAGGACGCTCTCGAGAGGAGGCAGCGTTTTCGACGTCACGTACTCGCGCGTGACGCGATAGAATGCGTCGGCCCGATCGATCGCTTTTTGTGCGGCGGAATGATATCGCTCGAGGTTGCTCGCGAGATGGCCTTCCCGGCTTTCGTAACGCCAGGCTTGCGCGTAAAGCGGGGCGAGCTCTTCGTAGGCGTCGCGCAGCTCCCACATCCAGTAGCGGCACCAGTACAGATCGCGTAGCGTCGTCTCGGAATCGGTCTTCGCGTGCGCGAGCGCATCGGCGTACATCGCCCGTACCTCGCCCGCAATCTGAACCTTCCGCCCGAGAACGTCGTACCGGCGCGCGGCGAGAAACATCACAAAGGCCGCGTTGGCGTGCAGTGGAGGCCGCTCGAAATAACGGTTGGCCTCGACCGCTTCGGCGGAGAGCCGAACCTGGCGCAAATCGGCCTGCGCCGCTTGGTTGCCGGCGGCGGAGTCAAACGGGTCGGCCCAAAAGAGTGCGTCGCTCTGGCCGTACGCATAATCGGGTGCCTCCAACAGGCGCAAGGTTCGGCCAAGCGATGCCACGTCGGCGCCATAGGCGTCGTCGTCGACGCCAAAAAACGCGCTGGGAAAGTCTGCGGCGAAGCGTTCCGGCTCGACGTCTCCGCTCTCCCACGCCGCGGCCGCGGCGTAAATAATCGGATACCACGTCGCTTCGTAGAGCGTCTCGCCATCGTCGTGCCAGACGGTTTGGAAGAGCCCGAGCACGTGCGCGGCCTTACCTTCATCGATAAAGCGCCGCTCGTTGGCGAGGGCCGTTTCGATGTCTGGAAAGATCTCGTTCCAGTTGCTCGCGCCCGGAGCGACCATCTGTTGCAGACCTCCGCGCGCTATCGTTTGGATGTAGCGTTCGAAGCTCGGCTCGACGCCGTAGTGCCAGTTCACGATAACCGCATTGGCCGGAATCAACTTCATGATCGCGGGATCGTTTTCAATACCGTCGTCCCACAGCATCAGTCTGGCGCCCGAAGGTGCGATCAAGCGATTCATCGCGACGATATGCTCGGCGTAAACGTTCGAGCGGCCGTGCTGGGTAACGTAACTTTGCGTCGAACCCGAGACCGAGCGTCGCCGTTTCGTCGGAGCCGATGTGAAAGAACGGCAGCCGGCCGACCGCAGCGAGCTCTTGCGCGACGATGCGCGAGAGATATTCCATGGAGAGCGGTACGTTGGGCGCCAGCAGAAAGCCGTGGGGGAGCTCGGCTGCGCCGGCGTACCGTTCGAGGCGCAGCGTATTGTGCATATGCGCAAAACTCTGCTGTTCGGGAACGAGCGCCACGTGGAAGCGCGCGGCGTACTCGGCCAGTTCGTGCAGTTGCGCCGGGGTAATTCCGTCGAGCGGCGCCGGCAGCGGGTCCGTGGGGCTGACGAAGACGTGCTCCATGTACGGCGAGTAGCCGTTCATCTTAAATGCGGCGATCGTGCGAATTCGCTCTTCGAAGTATCGCGTGGTTGGAAGCGGACCGCGCGAAACGTCATCGGAAAGAATCCGCCATTGCAGCGCGGGCCGGTCCTCGATTCGCACGCACGGGACGCTCCAGCTCTCCCCGGAACGAACCGGCAACTGCGCGAGCGTCATGGCGGCGTAGAAGGCGCCGGCGGCGTCCGAGCTCTCGATCGATGCCCGGCCGTCGCGAACCGTCAACCGGTACGCCTGCGCCGGCAGCGAGCCGTCGTGCCGCACGGTTATCTCGGCGTCGCGACCCGAGGCCGTGCGCAAGCGACCGATTCGCAGCGCGCCCCAGCGCTCGTCGAGCTCGGCTCGCGCTCCCGCATCGAATCCTCGCGGCACCGTCAGCGGAATCGCCGAAGCCTGCCCGGGACACGCGAGTAAATCCACGCTTTGCGGGTGAGGCACGAGATGCAACGACGCCGCAAACCCCGCTGCAGACAAGAGCCCCAGGTGCATAGCGCCAGAGCTACGACGCCTTCGCCCGAGGGGCCTCGATACGCTCGTGGGAAGATAGCTCGCGTGAAGCACGCGGCGGTCTGGCCGGCCTATCTCGTAGCGGCGGTCTGCGTCGCGATCGCATTGATCTCGTCGATCGCGAACATTTCCCTTATCGGGCAGATAAAGCAACTGCAACGCGAGGTCGCGAATCTCACCGAGCGCTCGACCTCACTCGCACGCAGTCTGAGCGAAGAGCGAACCGCGCTCTTCGACATGCTCGACAGTCACGCGCACCATTATGCGATCGGCAACGGCGAAGTCGTTACCAGGGGAAGCCGCATCGACCTTGCGCTTCACGAGCTCTCCGAGCCGCCGCGAGGTCAGGTCTATCAGGTGTGGACTCGGCCGGCCGGCTCGACGAAGATGTCGCCGGAACCGACATTCCTACCGGATGCTCGAGGCGTTGCGCTCGTAATCGTGCCCGCCGACGCCCGTGCGACCTCAGAGGTGACGGTCACGATCGAGCCCGAGGGCGGCAGCAAAGAACCGACGACCAAGCCGTTGATCAGCGTTGCGTTCGACTCCCAATAGCTTCCTGCGCGTCGAACCGATCACGCACGCGACCCAGCGTGCCGCGCTCGATTATCTTGCCCGCTCGCCGTATCTCAACGTCTTCATCAGCCACGTCCTCTTGCACGATTCCCCCCAGGCAGTACGCAAGAACGTCGTCGTGGTCTCCGGCGAACGCGGCATCGCCGGAGTCGCGTATTACGGACGCCAAATCGTCATCGCCGCAGAACCGATCGGCATCGCGCCGCTTGCCGCATATCTGTTGCGATATTCCGGCAATCGAATGATCGTCGGGCCTCGCGACGCCGTCCGGGATTTTTGGAGGATTGCCGGGGATCGGCTGGGACGGCCGCGACTATTTCGCGATCGTCAGCTCGTTATGATGGTCAACCGCCCACGCCTTCGCCCGTCCGGCCCTCCCGTCACGGTCCGTCATGCGAAGATGGACGAGTGGCGTGACGTCGAAGAGAGCTCCGCTTCGATGATACGTCAAGAACTGGAATACGATCCACGGCGTAACTCGGCCAACTTCAACACGAGCATCCGCGAGATGATCGAGCGAAGGCTCTGGTGGGTCGGAATCGCCGGCGGCCGCCTCTGCTTCTTCTGCAACATCGGCCCGTGGTCCGATCGGACCGCGCAGCTTCAAGGAATTTGGACTCCGCCAGAGCTGCGCGGTCAAGGCCTCGCCTCGGCATCGCTGGCCGCGATTTGCGATCGTCTGCTCGAAATAACCCCGACGCTGTCGCTCTACGTCAACGACTTCAACGACGCCGCGATCGCGCTCTATCGTCGCATCGGCTTCGAGCATGTCGGCGACTTCCAGACGATACTTTTCTAGGACACCGCTAAATGGAGCGCGTGAGCACGAAGTTCACTTGCGCTCCCTGCAAGACGTACGCGTCGGTCGGAATCACCGGCTGTCCCGGCGTTCCGCCGTACACGAAGCCACCTCCGACGACCGTGAACGGATTGCTGTAGACATTCGTGAGGTTCGTTCCGTAGAGGCCGTACTCCCAACCGGCGTGACGATAGGCAACGTGCGCGTTGAGAACGGCGTACGGGGAGCGGTTCAATTCGTTGTACCAGCCTTCGTAGTTGAGTTCGGCGCCATAACCGAGACCAACGGGCGGCTCTTCCTCAACTCCTAGGTACACCTTGTGCAAGGGCTGGCCGAGCGATTGTTCGCCGGCAGCGAGCGTTCCATCTTGAATCGAAACCGGAATGACGGTTAGGAAGGAACTGTCAACGTCCCAGCCGGCCCGAATGTGGAAGTTCGTTGCGAGCTGTTCGTCGGCGTGCACGTCGATGCCGCGATAAACTCCGTTTCCGGCATTTACCGGCATGCTAATTGGACACGGCGTCGGGTTTCGTCTGGTTTGACAACCTGGAATCGGAATCGGATTGGTTTGACTCGATGGGGCGCGGAGGTTCGTTTGGTAGAGGTCGGTTACAAAATGCAGCGGCCGGCGCTTTCCAAAAATGTGCTCCATTCCAATATCGAAATCGGTGGCGCGATCCGGCTGAAGATTTGGGTTGCCGATATACACGACGCCGCCGACCGGAACGCGTTCGCTCGGGGGCGGCACGAGCAGCTCCGAAAGCTGTGGGGTCTGGAAGGTCGTTCCAACCGAGGCACGCACGGCGGTCTCGCCCGTTGGCGTCCAGACGAATCCGGCGCGTGGGTCGAAACTACTGCCAAACGTGCTGAAATCGCTGTCATACGCGGCAACCGAATAGTGAATATGGCTTGTCGGATCGCCATTGTAGCGCAAAACAGCGTACCGCTGGGTCTGGGAGAGCGGGAAGGTTTGCACGGGCGGCGGGGGCCGATCTACCGGGCTCGGAGCGTCCGTCGAAACCGCGTCTCCACCGGTCGTTACGGGAGGATTGCCCGGCAGCACGTCGGCGATTACCTGACCTTGGACGTAGTTCGTCGAGAGCGTTTCTTCGTCAATATCGTATTTGAATGAGAGCGTGCCGTCGCTGAAGCGGTGATCGACCTCGAGCCAGTCGTCGCCCAGCAAATCCCGTTGGTTATACAAGTATTGCAACGTATCGGCTCCCGGACCCGAGACCGACTGTGAGTTCAACGTCGTCAAATGGCTGAGCTGTAACATCGTTGCGGGCGCGCCGTCGATCTGCTGACTCCCCAGCGGCAACTGCGCGTCGAGTCCGTAGTTCGCCTGGTGAGCGTCCAGGTTAGTTCCCGCGAAACTCTGATAGCCACCGGATTGACCGTCATCAAGAGGCACGGCAGCAGTTCCCGCGCGGAGCGCGTCGTCGCCACCGCCGCCACTGAACCCGGGCGGCGTGTACGTGGTCAACAGCGCCGACTCGTCCTTGTAAACGGTTTGATCGCGAAAGTTGAGCTGGATGTATCCGTATCCGTTGTCGCCGCCCAATTGATAGCGCAGCTTGGACAGCAACGACCTGCCGATCGAATCGCTGCCGACGCTTTGCAACGTTTCGTCGTTGGTTGGCGGAGCGACTGCGTTTAACGGAGCGAGAATCGTTTGATTGACGGATCCCGACGACGTCGTTCCATGCAACGAGACGGCGTAGCCAAAACGTTTATCGGAACCGGTGCTCTGCAGAGTCTCGCCAAAGGTTCCATACGAGCCGCCGAATATCCGCATCAGCGTGTGATCGGTGTTCGTGGGCTCCAGCGTGACGATGTTGACGCCGCCGCCGATCGTGTTGGGGCCGATCAGCGACGATGGCGCGATCCCGTATACCAGCTGTACCTCTTGCAACGCGGCCGGGTCGAGCAGCGATACGTCGAAATCGCCGGTGTTGCCATTGTTCATCTGGTGCCCGTCGATGTCGACGACCGTCTCGGTTGGATCCGGACCACGCACGGCGAAACTGACGGTCGCATTGCTGCCGCCGCCAAGCGGAATGACGGGCGTCGTCGAGAGCTGGCTCCAGAGCATGGGCGCAACCGACGTCGTGCCCGTCGCGGCCGCTTGTTGTGCACTCATTGAAATCGTCGGCGCCGATGCGGTCGAGACCGTCTCGCCGGCGGAGGCACGTACCTCACCAATGACCGTCAACGAGTTCGTCGTCGCCTGAGATAGAACGATCGAAAGCGTCGAGTTCGACCGGCCGAGCGTGACCGTTCGCTGGGAGATCGGCTGATAACCGGGGGCCGAGGCGCGCAGTGCATACGTGCCTGCACGAACGTGCGACAAGACGAACGCGCCCCGCGCGTCGGTTCGGTCCGTTCTGGAAACCTCGGGCATCGAAATCGTGACCGAGGCTCCGGCAATCGGCGCTCCGTCGTTAGATCGGACCGTTCCGCGTACCTTGAAATGATCGTCAGAATGATCGTCGGAATGGTCGTCATCCGCCGCGGCGGCGCGCAAGCCTGCCGGACCAAGAATGGCGACCAGAACGATGGACACGCAAACAAAGCGCTTGCAAGCGCGAGAATTTCGCATTTGGGTGGCTCCTGTAAAGCGAGTTCTAGATTGGGGCTAGACGAAGAGCGCTACAGGAGGTCCACGTTTGGAGAGGCGCGACGCGTAGGACACGCGGCGCCGAAAGGTCAAGCAATAGCGATCGAGCTCGCACGAAAGACGACGAACCGCATCGCCGCTCCAACGCATGAGCGTTTCGAGAATGGCTATGATTGCGTCGCGGTACGAGATAAGCCAACGCGCGAGCGCGAAGATAAGCGCGGCCACGAGACTCGCACAGACGGCGGTCGTGACCAGACCTATGAGTAAGGAGCCGCCGAAAGCGTCGCCGATCTGGCGTACCGCCATGCCGTCGAGCCGGCCATCCAGCCACTCCATCGCGGGAACGAGCACACAACTCGCCGCGACCGCGCCCATCGAATATCCCACAACCTCGCGCATACCGTAGGCAGCGTGGGCCAGGCGCGTACGATTTCTTTGCGCGATCTCACAACAGCCGCGCAGCCCTCGCGCGACCAAAATGGCCGCGATGGCGAGGGCTACGCCGCTGATCAGCTCGCGCGAGCCGTGATGAAGGTGATCGTAGCTATCGGTGGCCAGGGCGTAGTCGCCAACCACGTCGATCGCGACGTGCGCAAGTACTGCTCCGGCCGCAGCAGCACATACGGCAAGCGAAAGGAGCGTCCTAAAGCCAAGGCGCACACCCTGGCGCTTCGACGCTCCAGGCGCTCGTCCTACGGCTTAGTGGGCGCCATCCAGACCGTTCCGCCTGCCCACTTGACTTCCACTGGTGCGCAAAGCGACGTCGGTGCGCCGGCGTAGGTGACATCGTTGTACAGGGGTAGCGTATGGTCGATCGTTGCGCCGGGTGCGAAGGATCCCGCATCCGTCACGCGACGAAGATAGTGCATTGACGCGTTACGGTATCCCACCGCAAAAGTGACGCTCGAAGCCGTCCGATGGCCGAGGATGACGTAAACGATGTGCGTTCCGTTCGCGTTGTGACTCATCGGCTTGGGCTTGGCAATCGTGCAGCTTTTTATAAGAACCGGCGTCGTCGCGGCTTGCGCCGGGGCGATCGTTGCGGCCGTCGCGGCAACGCCAACCAGTGACGCAACGAGTAAATTACCGAAAGGTTTCATTAATTTTTTTGCTCCTGATGCAAGGGAAGTAAGCAGGAGCTGGCTCTTCTTCGAACGAGGCCCTAACCCCTCGGAGGCCGGCCGCTCCGGTAGGGCTCGCTGCTTCGCGAATTGCATACGCGTCTTTTGTGTTGGCGGGCGCGATAAGATCGATCTCCCAAGCGGCCATTTACTGCCTGGGAGGCTTGAGCGGGACGAGTCCGAAGCGATCAGGCCGAGGCATTGTCGCGTCGCGCGTCGGTGGAAACAGGAGGGGAAACGAGGGATGAAAAGCCTGCGTATTAGCAGCGGTGCGTTTTGCATCTGCGTCGCCGCGCTTATGCTTGGCGGCTGCGCCGCTTCGACGGCCGTTCCGGGCGGAACGCCGATAAGCATGGCGATGCAAAAGCAATCGGGTCTTACGTACAGCCTGCTCTACAGCTTCGGCAGCTCCCCGACTGACGGTGTAAACCCGGAAGCGAACCTCACCAACCTCAGCGGCATACTGTACGGCACAACGCTTGGCGGCGGCTCGGGATGCTACGCAAGCGGCGGTTGCGGCACGGTTTTCGCGATCGCGACGTCGGGGGCGGAATCCATACTTCATAGCTTCAAGGGCGGGGAGGATGGTGCATTGCCGTACGCGGGCCTCACGAACGTCAACGGCGTGCTCTACGGCACGACCGGCGGGGGCGCGAGCAACGACGGAACCGTTTTCTCGATCACGACGTCCGGCGCGGAGACCGTACTCCACCATTTCGAAAACACACCGGACGGATCGGACCCGCACGCAGGCCTTCTCAACGACGACGGTACGCTTTACGGCTCGACGGTGTTCGGAGGCTCGGCGCGCCGGGGCGTTATATTCCAGATGACGACGTCCGGCGGGGAAACCGTGCTCTATAGCTTCTTAGGGACGCATCGACGCCATCACGACGGCAAATACCCGAACGCAAGCCTTCTAAACGATCACGGCACGCTTTACGGTACGACCTATAAAGGGGGCACAATCGACCGTGGCACCGTGTTCAAGATCACGCCGTCCGGCGACGAAACAGTACTGCACGGCTTCGAAGGCGGGCCCAAAGACGGCTCATTTCCCCGCGCGGGCCTCGTATACGTCAAAGGCGCGCTTTACGGCACGACCTCCGGCGGGGGCAACGCAGGATGCTACGGCTGCGGCAAAAATCCCGGCGACGGCACGATCTTTAGGATCACGAAGTCCGGTACCGAAAAACCGATCTACAAGTTCAAAGGCTATCCGAACGACGGCGCAGTCCCATATGGGCAGCTCCTGTACGACAACGGCGTTTTCTACGGCACGACCCAGTCCGGGGGCGCTAACTGTGCCGTAAGTCACGGCTGCGGAACGATCTTCTCGATCACGCCGCGCGGCAAAGAAAGGGTACTCTATAGCTTCCTCCCCAACGAAGGCGCGTTCCCAGTCGCGGGTCTCATCGACGTAAACGGCACGTTCTACGGCACCACTCCAACTGGTGGCGCGTACAACCAAGGAGTAGTCTTTTCGTTCTCGGCGCCAAACAGCGGGGGCCACGCAAAATGAAGAACTTCGATTTTGGCCGATACGCGTGCAGCTGCGGCCTAGTAGCGGTAATGCTCGCGGGCTGCGGGGGCCTTCGACAGCCCTTCGACTCGGTTCAAGGTGACGTGAATGGTGCGCCGCCGGTCGCGCAATCGGCGGTGAAAACCCCCACGGGCTCTGCGTACCGCGTGCTTTACAACTTTGGCAGCTACCCTACTGACGGCAGAATCCCGGAAGGTAGCCTCATCAACCTCAAGGGCACACTCTACGGCACGACGCTGAGCGGCGGTTCGGGATGCTACGCAAGTGGCGGTTGCGGCACGGTTTTCGCGATCACCACCTCGGGTGAGGAAACCGTACTTCACAACTTCAGTGGCTCGACGGACGGCGCGCTGCCGTACGCGGGCCTCGTGAACGTCACCGGCGTTCTCTACGGCACGACGGGTGGGGGCGCGAGTTCCGGTGGAACCGTCTTCTCGATCACGCCGTCAGGTACGGAGAACCTGCTCCACGATTTCAAAGGCACCCCGGACGGATTTGATCCGCAGGCGGCTCTCATCGGCGTCGGCGGCACTCTCTATGGCACCACGGCCTACGGAGGTTCGGACGGCCAGGGCACGGTCTTTTCGATCGCAGCGTCCGGCGGGGAAACCGTGCTCCATAACTTCGGGGGAATGGGCACCCACGGTTCCTACCCGGAAGCGAGCCTGCTCCAAGTCAACGGCAGGCTTTTCGGCACGACGTACAAGGGCGTTCCAGGGGAACGCGGCACGGTTTTCGAGATCACCCGGTCGGGCAACGGGCACGTAGCGCACGTCTTCATTGGCACCTCAAAGGATGGATCATACCCGCGCGCGGGCCTGATCGATGTCAACGGTACGCTTTATGGCACCACATCCGGCGGGGGCAGAGGAAACTGCGAGGGGTGTGGCAACCACGAGCACTACGGCACGATCTTTGCGATCACGCCGGCCGGTAAGGAAAGGCTGCTTTACAAGTTCCAAGGCTATCCTAAAGACGGCGCGGTGCCGGATGGGGAGCTGCTCTACATCGGCGGCATCTTCTATGGCACCACCGAATCGGGGGGAGCGAACTGCGCCATAAGTCACGGCTGTGGAACGATCTTTTCGATCACGCGGTCGGGTTCGGAAAAGGTGCTCTATAGTTTCCTCCCCCGGGACGGCGCACACCCGGTTTCGGGTCTTATCGACGTCAACGGCAGGCTCTACGGCACGACTCCGAATGGCGGCACGCACGACGAGGGAACGGTCTACTCGCTATCGCTGTGAAGCGGGACCGCCAAAGATCGATATAGGCTCGCTGCGCCCATTGCGCGGGGTTGAGGCCCGGTCTCTGAGAAAAACCAGGTAACCAATGGCTTCGCCGCCTCTCGCCATCGACGACATTCCGCAGATCGCCTGGGCTGCCACCTCGGGCGGCGGGATGCTATCGTTCAATCGCGCGTGGTATGAGCACGTCGGGCGGAGGCGGCGCTCGAACGCGACGCCGGCATCACTGGAGAAGCAGTGGTGGGCGACGGTCCATCGCGACGACCGCGCGCGCTGCCGGCAAGCGTTGCAGCGCGGAATTACGAGCCACGCAGGTTTTGAGCTCGAGTTGCGGTTGTTGCGCGCGGACGGAACGTACCGGTGGTACCGTCTCTGCGTCTCGCCGTTCGACGAAGCGCATGATAACCGACCGGGTTGGCTCGGCATCTGCACCGATATCGACGACTATAAGCGCCAAGGTCAAATCTTTGCTTTTCTCGCGCAAGCCGGTGAAGTGCTTGCGGAATCGCTCGATTTGCAAGGCACGCTCAACCGTTTGCTCGCCATCATCGTCCCGGAGTTTGCCGATTGGGCCGCGATCGATCTCTTCGACGAGAACGACCGCTTGAAAACCGTCGCGGCCATTCACGCCGATCCGAAGAAGACGCGGCCGGTGAAGCGTCTCGTCGGGCGTTACACGCACGACCGGCACTACGAGCCCGCCATCGCGGCCGCCCTGCGAAACGGCCGGCCGATCGTCATCCGCGAAGTGAGCGTCGAGCTCCTCGAAAAAGTCGCTAGCCGTAACCTGCTCGAGGTGATTCGCGAACTGGAGCCGCGCTCGGCCGTCACCGTTCCGCTACGCGCGCGAGGCCAAACCATCGGATCGCTCGTCGCGTACTGGTCGCAGACTCCGAGGCGATATTCCGACGCCGACTTACCACTCTTCGAAGAGCTGACGAAGCGCGCGGCCGTTTCGATCGGCCACGCTCGCCTTTACGAACGCGAGCGCGAGATCGCCGCGGAGTTTCAGCGGGCGGCGCTACCGATTTCGCTTCCCCAAGTGCGGGGCATGCGCTTTGACGGCATCTACGTGCCCGCTAGCGATCGCGAGTTGCTCGGTGGCGACTGGTACGACGCGCTGCGTCTCAACGACGGGCGCATCGTTATTTCGGTCGGCGACGTGGCCGGCAGCGGTCTATCTGCGGCGGTTATCATGGCCTCGATGCGACAAGTTATTCGCGGCGTCGCGCAGGTCTACGCCGACCCAATCGCGATGCTCGACGCGGCCGATCGCACGCTGAAAACCGAGTATCCCGACATGTTCGTTACGGCATTCGTCGGCGTGCTCGATCCGGTGGCACGGACGTTTATGCACGCATCGGCTGGGCATCCGGCACCGTTCCTGCGCGACGCCGCGGGCGCGGTGACGCCGCTCGGCACGAGCGGACTGCCGCTGGGTTTGCGCGTTCGCGGCGAGATCGCCACAACGACACTACTGCCCAGCTCTGGACTTCTAACCTTCTACAGCGACGGTTTGATCGAGGCAGATCGCGACATCGTGCGGGGTTACGAACGGCTGATGGCGGCGCTCGCTCGCCCCGAGATTGCAAACAGCTCGAGTCCAGCCGGCGCGCTTTATCGCGCGATGCTCAAGCGCGGTGGAAACGACGACGTGGTCGTGTTGACGTTACGGCTCGAGGCGCCTGAGGCCAACGTTCGCGACGGTAATGGCGAAGCCGCGCAGCGATGGACCTTCAGTAGTGATGATGCCCCCAAGCACACGCGGCACGCCACTCGTTCGTCGAAGACTTGCGCGACGCCGGCCTGCGTCAGAAACAACTCGATGCGGCCGAACTCGTCTTCGGCGAACTCCTCGGCAACGTCGTGCGCTTTGCTCCCGGACAGGTCGAGATCATCCTCAGTCGGACCCACGCCACTGCGCCGGTTCTTCACGTGCTCGATCGCGGTCCCGGCTTCACGTTCGCGCCAAAGCTGCCGCTAGATCCGCTCAGCGAGCGCGGCCGGGGACTCTACATCGTTTGGTCGCTTGCGGAAGACTTCAACGTGACGCTGCGCCACGACGGCGGCGCGCACGCACGCGCCGTGCTCGCGATCGTTTAGGTACATCTCTGCGGCGAGATTTCTCCCTACGGGACTCTGCGCCAGTGGGCCAACGGCAAACGACCGCCCCGGGTCTTCATGCTGACGTACAATCCGCGGATGTCCCCCAGCGGCGACAGAAGTACGTCTCAGCCGCACGCTCTTGGATCTCACGCCTCTTGCCGTTCCAGAAGCTACGCGAGCGCATCTCATCATAGGTTACCCTGGATGACTAGTGGCTACCTCTAAACAGGACTCTTTGACGGATTCAGCGAATTCGTTTACAACGCCTGTCGTTAGACGGAGGTACCATGTTCAATTTGGCGCGTGCAGTTTCATATTTGTTCGCCATCGTGTTCCTTGCGTCGTGTTCGACGTCCGGCTCAGCGCCGCCACTTTCGGGCGGGCCTATAACCGGCTCGACTACTACAAGGCCGAATATTTTCAGTGACTACGTGACGATACATTTCCACAACAAAACGTCGCACACGATGGTCGCGCGCACGTACTGGACATATCCCATCCTTCCACGTTGGTTCATGGCGGCGGAAAAATGCGTGGATCCCAATAAAGATTGGTCGTCTGAGATCGGGTTCACGTATCCACACGGGCGAGTTGAAGTTCGCGTGCTAAAGTTTGCCGGTAACTTTTGTTCCGGCAAGGATGCTTTCGTCGGGGTAATATTCTTCGATCACATAAAGCTCGATCAGGAACGAGCCACAATCACCAGCGAGGTTTCTTTCCTGCAGACCAAGGCAGAAGACTACTTCGAGTTGTGCGGACGCCAAACCGATCCAACCATCGGAAGAAGAGAGTGCGATAGGCTCACCCACGTTCATAGCCCTCCTTCCAAATAATGACCAGCCACCGGCCCGACGGTCCGCCCGCTCCAAAGTAACGTGTACTAAGTTAAGACCGGTGCTCAAGTGGTCCGACAGATCAATCTGAATTTAATTGGGAAGACCAAAGCCATCGCCTGGCTCGGAGGTATCACGTGGCACGTACTGCTTGGATGATGCAGGGCCTTGCAGCCCTAATGTTAGCGTTCGTTACCCTAGTTACCCAAACTCAGGTGCGAGCACAAACAACGACGGGTCCAACGGCTGCGAGTGCCTCGAGCACGGATGAGGCCATCAATCAAGCGCTATTAACCGGCAACGCCGACGCATTAAAAGCCCTGCTCGCCGACGATTGGATCGTCGTCAGCGGCTTTGGCAGCGTTGCCGACAAGAACGGCTTCATCGACTTTATTCGGAGATCCGGTGCGCGGAGAAGGATGATTCTTTCGGAACCGCGGGTTCGGCTTTACGGAGAGACCGCTCTCGTAACGACGCACTTGGACGCCGCAGGGCCTTTCGTTAAGGAAGTCAACGGAAAGCTCGTTCGCAAATGCTTCGCCGTCAAAGAGCGCCAAACCGACGTGCTGGTGTGGAAGAATGGCGGCTGGCAATCGGTACTACTGCACGAGACCGTGATCCCGCCAGGACCCAAGGTCGGTGATGCACTCTCCGCTTGTACCTAACTTCGCCCATATTCACCAGATGAATTTGGACTTAACCAGATCCATTTGAATGTACAAACCTGGCGGGAGTGTGTAGGAGGTTCTCCTACCGTCCCCGCCACTACCCCTTTGGGTCTCGAAAGTCCCTGATAATACTGGCAATCTCGCGCACAGGGCTACGAAAGCCAATGGAAATCGCAGCCCGCTTTTGGCCGATTCTGTGTAGTGAACGGTGCAGTGAGCCGGCCTGCCTTTAGCTTAGCATGGACCCCTGTCACATTTCATTGCGAAGCAGCGTTGTGCAAAGTACGTTCATGCCCGGTGCTTCAACGGTCTTTGTTGCGTCGAACGACGCGAGGGGCGAGCCACTCGCGCTGATGATTGCACAACGCGTTTCATGCTGCGCTCAGCATTCCGCAACTGCCGCCAATCGCAACAACGCTCATCTTACTTAAGGAGGCCCCATGAAGATCGCCTTTGCTTGCGTAGCCACTGCGCTCTTCCTTGCGTTCTCCAGTGTAGCGTTCGGACAGGTCCCGTCGCCAAACACCTACCCGACGATGGCGCCGATCGCGAAGTACCTGATGCCCAGCGCTGCCGCCGAAATCGCCTTGGCTCGCTCGGCAGGGCCGTCATCGATCTCCGCTCATGCTGGAGTGCTCGTCTTCACGAAGCAAGGCTACGTCGTCGGGGTCAAGGGCACCAACGGCTGGGTCTGCGTTGTCGGACGCTCGTGGACGGCGGGTTTCGATGATCCCGAGTTCTGGAACTGGCACGGTCTCGGGCCGGCGTGCCTCAATCCGCCGGCCGTGCGAAGCGTACTCCCGTTTTACCTTTCACTGACGAAGTGGGCGATCGCCGGCGATACTCGTGAAGAGATTGCCGCGAAAGCGAAAGCCGGGTATGCCGACCACCAATTCACCGATCCCGCTCCCGCCTCGTTTGCGTTCATGCTATCGAAAAACGGCTACCTACTCGGAGCCGACGGACCGTGGCGTCCGCATGTCATGCCGTTCATCGCGTACGACCAACTGGCCACGTGGGCCGCGAGCTTCAAGGGGTCGCCGATCCTAGCGCCTCCTCCATCGGCCGGGTTTCGCCGGTACCAGCCGGTGACGCTCGCCATTCCGGTGTCCCACTGGTCCGACGGTTCGCCCGCTCCTAAGTGACGTGCACTAAGTTAAGACCGGTGCTCCAGTGTTCCAAGAGATCTATCTGAATTTTCTTGGGAAGACCAAAGCCATCGGCTGGCTCGGAGGTATCACGTGGCACGTACCGCTTGGATGATGAGCGGCTTTTCAGCCCTGATGTTAGCGTTCGTTACCCTAGTTACCGAAACGCAGGTGCGAGCACAAACAACGACGGGTCCAACGGGCGCGAAAAGGGCGCCCGCAGTTGCGCGAAAGAAACACGGCCTCGCATTTGCGAAACCGTGCAAAGGGCGCAGGAGGAACCTAAGGAGCGATGCTTACGGAATCCCGCCGCTCCGGGGGCGAACGCATTAGTAGGATTACCGCCGGACGGATACGCCCAGTAGAAAACGGTCTCGTATTCTCCACAATGCGTATTGGTGCCGACGACGGTTGTGCCCTGAGTATGGTTGTCCGGCGTGTTCTTCGTTCCAACTATAAACGGCTGAATGACATCCACATTGCAGTTCTGACTTAAAACGGTTTCCCCGACTTCCGTAAGACCTCCGGAAGCATCTTCCTTCATCTGATAGATTACTGCCGAATTCGCAGTATTGTAGTCCTCTTGTTCGGCGAGCGTAATGTACTTGCCATCCCACATTACGGTGCCGTAATTACCGAGAACCAGGGTGCCGGTGCTGATTGGGCCCTTTATCTTAGAACCGTCGTGAGGAAGCTCGCAAACATTGTTTGAATGGCCGCGCCACGCTTCCATGTAGAGGTTGCCTTTGTCATCGTAGCCGGGTGGAAGCAACTCAAAAGCGCAGCGTTGGTTAGCCTTATAGACGGTTGGGTGGTTGCCAGGTCGTCTGAAAGCGTTAGGCTTGGTGATGTCTGACCGGCGGCGTACACCACGACGTTGCCGGGCATACCCTGGTTAGAGACGTAAAGATTTCCAGACGAATCAACCGCCAAGCCAAAAGGTCCGTTGAGTCCGTCCGTTATTTTTCCGATTAGGGAGATGCCGGTTTTCCCTAGGTCGTAAATGTAGACGCACCCGGCAAGCATTGCCGCAGCCAGGCAGATGCTAAGCTCGCGACAATAGCACATTGAGATTTTCATCCCTGTTACCAGCTAAAAACGACGAGGCCGTCTTTCGTCGCCTTCCACCCTCGCCACATATGCACGCTCGTTGCACCCGGCTCTACGTACGACGAGCCACCGCCACCGCCGCCGCCAGAGCCGCCATAGCTCTCAGTACCACCTCCCGCTCCGCCACCGCCACCGCCGTAGTAGCCGCCGCCGGCTCCTCCGCCGCCTCCATTGTCACCGCATTCGCCGCTACCCTGACACGACGCGCCGCCGTGGCCGCCGTTGTGAACCGCTCCATGACGCCCAGGCTTACCGGACCCCGTGGCGCCCTCGCCACCGATGCCACCGACCCCACCGGCGTTCTGCGTTCCGCCACCACCGCCACCAGCGTCGCCGCTGGAATCACCGCCACCACCTCCACCAGTACCGGCTGTGAGCCCGCCGCCGCCCCCGCCGCGTCCGGGAAGGTCGCTAGACCCATAGTTGCCGCGTCCCCCTTCGCCGCCCCCTCCGCCCGCAACCAAAACGCGATCAGAAACCTTGTCACCGCCTTCTCGTACGTCGGAAGCACCTCCACCACCATTACCACCGGAACTGAATTTGTCGCCGCCGTTTCCGCCGCCGTTAAAGCCACCGCCAGGTCCGGAAGCATTCCCGCCCACGAACACGATCAAGTTTTCTAGCTGCTTGACCGGGATAATGGCGCTGACACGGCCGCCATAACCGGCGTTGGCAGAACCTCCCCCATTACCGCCGAGCGCAATGACATGAATCTGCGTGATACCGTATGGCACTCTGAATATTTGCGAGGTACCGGTGAACTTAAACGTGCGATGTCCCGAAACGGAGTTCGGTGTCCCGCTTACGGGTACGACGCCGCTATCGGTGTGACCGCCGCATGCTGCGAGCATTGCCGCAGCCACGCAAATGCTTAGCGCGCAGGGGCCAAAATCTAAGCTCTTCATGTGCCTTGCTCCTTGCTCCGCGAACGGCCACGCAGCCCAGCAACGTTTCGGGATGGCCCTGCTTAGCCCCGGGTGGCGGCAACGCCATGGCAAGCCAAGCTGCCTCGGCTTTCGGGGCCTTGAAATTAAAGACGGCCCGCTTTCGCGAAGCCGTGCAGAGGGCCAGACGGGGGCGCTTACTGCGTGTTAGCGGCTACTGCCAGGGCTAATAACGACGGCGCTGATCTGCGTGTACCGTCCATTCACGTTCATAACGTTGGTTGGGCTGCCGCCCCGCGGGTAATCCCACAACGCCACCATTGATCCGAGACCGTGCCAATCCGGCTTATATGATGCGATCAAAGTTCTGCCCTGAAGCCGCCACAGGTGCTCGAGGTGATTGAACCGGATCGTCTTCGTGATATTCGCTTTTGAGCCAACGATACGAACGTTATAAAGGGTCTGGTCGCGGTGATTAGGAGCACTCACGGCAAAGTACGAGCCTATCCATCGTATCTCGCTCGGAATGTCGATTTGCCTATTCAACACGACGTTGTGGAACTGGCTACTGCCCGCAGGAAGCTCGACAATCCTTAGACGGTTGTCGTTGTAAGTCATGCGCCCGGCGAGAAAGAGGTTACCCTGGCCGTCGTATGTGCCTGAGTTGGCGTAGAAGTCCGTAACATTGTATTGAGTCGGAGTACCCTGGTGGTTCTGCCATACGGCAAGATTACAGCTACCGCCGATCTCAACGGCGGCGAGATCACCGGTTGTTGGATCGTAGGCGCAATCGCGAACATCGGCATTAGTGTCGAGAGTTGCGATCGCGTTCGTGCCACCATGTGCGTACTCTAAAATCCCCTGGCCGCCCGAGGCTACCCAGATATCTCCATGGGGATCGGTGCACATTGCCGTAGGTCCAATCTCATGGTCTCCAAACGATTGGACAAAACTCAGGCTCGGGTAGCTGTACACGTAAACCCCGTAATACTCGCTGCCGACATACAAGAGCTCCCCGTAGGAGCCGGACGCCTTATGCGCCCTGGCTGGCACGAGAGTTCCGGGCACGCCAGGGCCAGCCGTGCCAATAGGCGGCTGCGATCCGCCACAGCCGGCAAGCATTACCGCGGCCACGTAACTGCTAAACGCGTTGCGGCTAAAACCTGAAGCCCTCATTTGGCTTGCTTCTCCGCTAAGCTAATGGTCGCGCCTTCTGGCCCGTCCACCCCGCGAGTGATAAGCGTGGTCGGTGAGCCCCCAGCCGGGTACTTCCAGGACCCAACGTCACCGCTGCCATAATCCGGCCCGACGACTTTTTGTCCCTGGATCCAGAACTGTGCAACGTCTTTCGAATCGTTGAGCGGTGTCGAGCCCACGACTCTTCCCTTGTCACCGCTAAAGCTGAACTGGTAAATCACCGATCCTTCCCCGTTTCCCTGGTCCCCGACCGCCACATGAGCGCCATCCCACTGCACTCCGCCGGGCGACTGAATATTTTGGTTTAATCTGATGTTCGTGAACCCGTTATGTCCCGCGGGAAGCTCAGCGAATACGAAACGGCCGCCATAGCCGGTCAATCCGTTGACGAAGAGATTACCCCTATTATCGTAACCACAAAAATACATGTAAAAAAAGCTCGAATCGCTGTAAATCTTCGGAAAACTCCAACCGTGGCGGCGACGGTAAGTGTAAAGTGAGATGCTGCCGGGCTCGTTGCTAACGGTGTACGTGTTATTGACGGCCAGGTCGCCCGTTAGGGGATCTACGGAGCAGCCTGCAGGATGCTCGCCAGCATCGCCAATCGTCGCAATCGGGCTCGAACTCCCGTGTGGATACTCAAGGATGTTGGACGCGTTCGTGTTCGTGATGAACACATCGCCCGCTTTGTCGACACACTGGCCGTACGGGAAATCGAAGCCGCCCAGTGTTCCCACCAACCTCCCCCGCGGGTAGGTGTAAGCCGTAACGGTATTATTTCCCGCATCGGAGATATAGAGTAAGTCCTCACGCTGAGCTTCCGGCAGCATCCACGACTTGCCACGATCGACGTGCGTAGCGAGCGCGGACGTTTGCGGCATCGCCCCCAGTGCGCCGATCCGCGGCTGCAATCCGCCGCACGCTGCCGACAATGCAACGGCCACGCTCCAAAGCACGTAGCGAAGGCACGAAATCCTTATCACAAGGACGACTTCATGTGCCGATACTGACCGATTGGCCAGCCGGATCGATTGGCGCGTCAAAGAGCGTGTGCTTGGGATCGCCACCGGCAGGATACGCCCAATACGAGAATTCGTAACCACTTCCGCTAAAGCCGCAAAACACATTGGTGCCGACGACGGCATTGCCCTGCTGATTGTTTGAAGGTGTGTTCTCGCTCCCGACAATAAACGGCTGAGTAATCGACGTCAATCCGCCGCGGCATCCCTTGAAATCTGTTTGCCCGACGATCTCCAGGCCCGAGCTCTCCGGCTGAGCCTGATAGATCGCAGTGTAGTCGAACGCGTATAGGGTGTCTGTGAAAGTAATGTACTTACCATCCCACATCACGCCGCCCGGCCTCACGATCGTCTTACTTATGGAAACGGTAACGAGTTGGCTGCCCCCATGAGGTAGCTCGCAAACGTAAGAAGATGATTCTTGTGACGTGGCTGAGACGTAGAGATTGCCTTGGTTGTCATAGCCTACTTGCACGATCGCTTGACACGCGTCGCTTGAGTAGACTTTTCGATTACCCATGAGGTCGAAAACCTCGACCTTGCTCTCTCCTCTAGGGGTGCGGATGTTCGAAACGGCTAAACTGCCAGTAGTCGGATCGACTGAGCAGCTATTCGCTAATCCGATCGTCCTTATTCTCTTCGTGTACCGTAAGGCTCCGTGCGCGTATTCTACGACCGCCTCGCCAGCAGAATCCGTAATCCAAACGTCTCCCTTGCTGTCGACGCACTGACCTGAAGGCTGATAGAAGCCACGTAGCCTCCCGAGGAGTCGCCTCGTTTTGTAGTTGTAAACATAAACGTGGTTGCTGCTCTGATCCGAAATGTAAAGAAGTTCCTTAGTGCTCTTCGCTTCCGGCAGCATCCACGACTTGCCACGCTCGGCGTGCGTTGCGATCGCGCGGCTGTGCGGCATCGCACCCGGCGCGCCGATCGGCGGCTGCGATCCACCGCACCCTGCGAGCACTGCAGCGGTCACGCAACGGCTAAGCGCGCGACAATAGAGCATTGAGACTTTCATCTTCGCTACCAACTAAAGACGACGAGGCCGTTACCCGAGGCGTTATACCATCCTTGCCACATTTTAACGTGCGTCGCTCGCGACTCGGCGAATGAACATCCACCGCCGCCGCCACCCCCTGCTGCCGAAGGAACTGGTTCGTCCACTGCGCCGCCGCCACCACCGCCGCCACCGCCGTAATAGCCGCCCCCACCGCCGCCACCACCACCGCCTTCGGTGAGGTTCGACGAGCTTGAGTAGCCACTGTAACCGCCTTTGCCGCCACCGCCGCCGCTTCCAAATACGCCGTTGCTCCCCGGCCCGCCATCAAGCCCTGAGCCACTCCCTGACGCACCTCCGGCACCGCCAAAGCCGCCTTGGCTTTGCGTGCCGCCGCCACCAGCGCCGCCGCCTTGCGAGCCACCGGCACCACGGCAACCAGCGACGCCGCTCGCGCCTTCCAAGCCACCGCCGGAGCCGCCCTGGGATCCGCAGGGTTCCTGCTCAACCGGATCGCCTTTGCCCCCACCGCCTCCGACAACGAGAACCCGATCCGCTAGCGCACTGCCGTCCTCTCGCACGTCCGAAGCACCGCCGCCGCCGAAGGTGTAATTGTAATAGTCGGTTCCAGGGTCGCCACCGCCGTTGAAGCCGCCCGCTCTCTTTGTTCCCCTGCCGCCCACAAAGACGTACAGTATTTCGCTCGGTGTAACGGGGATAACCGCAAAGAGCCGACCGCCGTCTGCGCCTTCTCCGGACGCCCCTGGTGCACCACCGCCAGCACCACGCGCGACGACCCTGATGGATTTCACACCTGTCGGCACTATGAACGACTGCCCTTTTCCCGTGTAGCGAAACGTGAGGTGATGCGGAAGCGCCGGAGGATCGACTATCGTGGGCGTGACGTTCATCGTCTGCGATCCGCCGCAGCCCGCGAGCATTGCCGCAGCCACGCATGCGTTAAGTACGAAGCGGCTCAAATCTGAACTCCTCATGGTTGGTCTGCTCCTCGCACCGTGAACATCACGGAGCTTGGTGACGTTTCGGCAAGCTCGCGCTCAGTCCCACCGCAGTAGTCGAGCAGCGAGCCGCGCTATCGGTCAACCAACGGAGCCAACTGGTGAATCCTTGGAAAAGCGCCTGCTGTTCTTCGTGCTATGGCGAGGCCGCCGAGTTCGAATGCCTGGAAGACTTGACGCGCGATGTTGCTGCAATGAAGGCTGCCATCAACCACCTCAAATCCCAGCGATCGGGCCCAACTCATAGCATGGATGCTGCTCTACTATCGAGACGACGGTGTTCCCGCCTCAAATGGGACGGCCCCGGGATCGTATTACGATAAATGGTACCGAGTTTTGGCTGGCGCGCGTGCCGAGGCGGCCCCGGAATACTTGACTCGAAATGCTTCGCTCAATGAAAGGCTAGCGTGCCGTGGCTACCAAAGCGCAGATTGAAAAAGCGATCTTTGAACGCGGGGGATTTCGCGTCGAGCTCCAACTCTTCGACGGGAAGCGGCCCTCGCTGCCAGCCTATGATTATCCGGTGATGGCGCCACAGCGCTGGAAAGTCCAACGGGGTCATAAGTTGGCATTGATAAGCTCCGTGACCAATTCGTGACCAGTCGGCAAACTTTAGATGCTTGTTCGCACTCAGTTGTGGCGGGAGCGTGTAGGACGTTCTCCTAACGTCCCCGCCACGACCCTCTGAGCCTCGAAAGTCCCTGATAATACTGGCCGTTTTGCGCATAGGGCAACGAAACCCAATAGAAATCGCAGGCCGCTTTTTGCCGATTCTGTGTAGTGAACGGTGTAGTTCCTCTGGCCTTCACGAGTTCAATCGTTTTCGGGCCCCGTCGCCGGCTGCATCTACAGAATTCGGAAGCGGCCAGCCGCTAACGAATCACGCCTGTAGAAACCTCAATAAGGTATGAACTCTTCTAGCGGAGGAGCCTGATGCCCGGCTCGGTACCGACGGGCCTCGTGGAGGCCGCACGAAGCGGCGGCCGACCGGAAATCGAGCGACTTCTCCAGACTATCTGGCCCGACGCGTATCGGCTGGCATTCGCGGTACTCGGCGATAGGCCAAGCGCCGAAGACGCCGCGCAGGAGGCCTGCGTGATCGTCTATCGCGCGATCACGTCGCTCCGCAAGCCAGCCGCCTTCCGGACGTGGTTCTACCGGCTCGTCGTGCGTGAAGCCTCTCGTCTCAAGCGGCAACGGAGCAGAACAGAATCTGCTTCTGAATCAGCGACCCATGATTCTGATCACGCTGCGTCCATCGATATCTGGCGTGCTCTGTCAACGTTGCCGCAACACTTGCGGGAGGTCGCCGTGCTGCGCTACTTCGAGGATCTTCCAAGCCGCGAAATCGCTTCGGCTCTCCGGATACACGATGGCGCCGTTCGCTTTCGCCTCATGGTTGCTAGGCGTCAACTGCGTCCTCTGCTGGGGGAGGTCTTTGAAAACGCCGCTGATACCTCGAACGAGGTCAGAACAAGTGCAATCTGAATTTCGCTCCATGTGCGAATCCGCACGTCTAAGCATCGTCGTTCCGGAGATTCCGCTTTCAGAGATATGTGATGCAGCGCGACGGCGGTCGTCACCGAGCAAACGCCCCGAGCGCGTCACCGCAGGAATCCTGGCCGGAGTGGTAATCCTCGGCGCTGCGGCCGCCGCGGAGTTATGGAGGGGTAGTCACGTCTCGTTTGGGCCTTCCGGCGCCATGCGCCTCTCAACCGTCGAAGAATTCCGGCTGAAGAAGAATCCTACGACGGACGACCTGCGCAACGTCACTCGACGCGCAACGTTCCCGGTTCAGTTTCCAGCAGGGCTTCCGGCAGGAACGACAATTCCGGAAATCGGTTTCGGCCCAAGCATCCTTCTCGTTGACTACAATCTCCCCGGAGCCTGGCGAAGGTCGAATCACCTGCTGCGCATCGCGCTTGTCGATCCACGGGCGCTGACTTCGCCGAGCGGCCCGCATGCCTTCGTGTTCCGAATCGGCGGATTGGCTGCGAAAGGTTCGGTGCGATGGAGTATTGGGAGAGAGTCGGTCATCGTGATGCGCAGCATGGCGACGCCAGCGGAACTCGAGAACGTCAGGCGGGCGATGATTACTCAAGCTAAGAAGCGCGAGTATTGAAGCTCTCGCTGCCGGACCCCGCTGAATCCTCTCGGAGGCGCGGGTTCCCAAGGCCCGCTCACGACAGGCCAAAAGATCGGCCAAACGATCGGCCAAAATGTCTAGTATTTTCGATAAATATACCGTAATATAAGGCGAATATGGCTCACGAAATTTCGGCCAAGACGCCTCTTGAAAGCCCCCAGCGGATCGAGCCTGCCCTCCTCGAGTTCGCCCCGCCGCGCGTGGCCGATCTTATTGCAGAAATCTCGGCCACCTCGGCGAGCCTCACTGGGGCGCTCCACCCGCGGGCGGCCGCCAGCTTGGCTCAGCTGGTACGCATCATGAACGCCTACTACAGCAATCTCATCGAGGGGCACAATACGCGACCCGCGGACATCGTGCGCGCGTTGGCGGGCGAGTTTGCCGCTGATGAGTCGCGACGCAACCTTCAGGAAGAAGCCGCAGCGCACGTGCGCGTGCAAGCCCGCATCGACGAACTCGCAGCCGCAGGATCGCTTCCGAACCCGACCTCCGGCGAGTTTATCCGGTGGCTTCACGCCGAGTTCTATCACAGCGTGCCGCGCGCAATGCTGATTGTTCGGGGCCGCGACGGTGAGTACGAGATGGAACCTGGCCAGTATCGCACGACCGTCGCACAGGACGTTGCCGTCGGCAGGCATCAGCCCCCATCAAGTCCGTACGTCGCCGATTTCATGCGCTACTTTTCCGAACGATACCGGCTTAACGACCTCGGAATGGCGATGCGCATCATGTCCATTCCCGCCGCTCATCACCGCCTCAACTACATTCACCCGTTCCCCGACGGGAACGGTCGCGTAAGCCGTCTGATGAGTCACGCGATGGCTCACGCTTCCGACATCGGCCCACACGGGTTGTGGTCGATTTCGCGTGGATTAGCGCGCGGCCTCGGCGATCGTACGCAGTACAAGCGCATGATGGATTTTGCCGACTCGCCACGCGAAAACGGTCTCGACGGCAGAGGCAATTTGTCGCTGCGTGCACTCATCGATTTCACGGCGTGGTTTTTGGAAGTCTGTCTCGATCAGCTGCACTTTATGAGCGAACTGTTCGATCTCGATATACTGGCCAAGCGGCTCCGTACCTGGGCCGAACGTGACGATCGCTTCAAGCCGGAGGTCGGCCGCCTTTTGGAAGATGCAGCCATTCGCGGCGAGTTCGATCGCGGCGAAGCCGCGAGAATCACGGGCTTACCTGAACGAACGGCAAGACGGGTTTTGAACGACGCTTGTGCTGCCGGTCTGCTGGCTTCGGATACGCCCAAGGGGCCAGTGTCCCTGCGATTTCCACCCGATGATGCCGAAGCGATGTTTCCCCGCTTATTTCAAACCGCGTAATTAACTGTGATAAGGCGGACCATTGCCCGGAGAGGGCGTCTCTCGATTAGGCCACTCCGTAGCGCCTAGGGCTCAGGTGATTCTGTGTGGTAAACGGTGTAGTGAAAAGCACCGACCGCCGAAAATCTCATGTAAAATAAGGCGGAAATCACTAAGCGGAGGGAGCGTTTGGAGCGACGGTTTGTAACATGGACGAACTTGCCCGTCGCTCCCCGGATGTTTCCGGAGACGTTTCCGCCTACGTCATCGACCCGCAAAGCGGCGCACTGACGCCGGTGGCAGGATCACCGTTTGCAGCGGGGGTGAGCCCCACAGGGGTGGCGATAACGCCCGACGGCAAGTTCGCCTACGTGACCAACAAGTTCAACGCGCAGCACGGCCTTGACGGCGATGTTTCTGGCTTCGCGATCGACCCGACTAGCGGCGCGCTGAGGGCGGTGCCGGGGTCACCGTTTGCCACGGGGAAGTTTCCCACAGGCGTCGCGATAACACCCAACGGCAAGTTCGCTTACGTGCCCGCATGGCAATCCCACAGCGTCTTCGCCTATGCGATCGACGCACATACCGGCGCGCTGGAAAAGGTGAAGGGATCGCCGTTTGCAGGGGGCGGGGGCGGAGATCACAGTTCCTGCGGGATCGCAATCGATCCAACAGGCACGTTCGCCTATACTTTAAACAACAATAACCTGCGCCAGAAAAACGAAGCGTTCGGCTACAAGATCGACGCGACCAGCGGCGCGCTAACACAGGTGCCGGGTTCGCCGTTTGCAGTGGGCAAGGACGTTAGAGGCATAGCGGTCGATCCGACGGGCAAGTTCGCATATGTGACCGACGAGTTCGAGCCGAACAAACCGGAGCACAACGGCAAGGTCTATGGCTATTCCATCGACCCGCACAGCGGCACGCTGACGAGCGTGGGGCACGGCCGTGGCATATCTCCCTTTGGCATCGCCACTTGTCGCGTTGAGAGTGGCCGGTGCAAACCGGCGCCGCTGTAGGTCGGATTCCCGACGCGGAGATGACGTGAGGTGAGGAAACGGCTCAAGTTGAAACTGTGAGTTCCGGGCCTCTGGCCCTAGGAGACTCACGTGAAGAAAACCCGCTTCACCGAAGCCCAGATCGTCGGGATCCTCAAGGAACTCGACGCCGGTACCACCGCCTCGGAACTTGGGCGCCGGCATGGCGTGCACGCAAACACGATTCGCCTCTGGTGCGATAAATACGGCGGCTTAGAAACCAGCGACTTAGCGCGACTTAAGCAACTCGAAGCCGAGAACGCGCGAAAGGATCGTGTGATCGCACGCGTCTGACGATGGAGGTCAACGCCGTCCCGGAGCTGATCGCAGAAAACGGCTGGGGCCCTCGCAGCGAAAAAAAGCCGTGAGGGACTTGGAGATCGCGGTCCTTTTCCGCGTACGTGCATGTGCTGTCGTCGGGCAACCGCGCCGGACGTTTCATTATCGACGAAGGCCAAAACCGCACGACGCGGTACTAATCGAGTGCACGCAGATGTTGGCTGAGCAACGGCCACGCTTTGGCTGGCGCCGACTCATCGTCATGGTCCGCCGCGGCATGGTCGGAATCGGCGAATGGCGATTTCGCCGTATCTATCGACAGCTCGATCTTCAAGTCCGCCCGCGCAAAAAAGGCAAGGTGCGCTACGTTCGTGGGACTTCCATCTCGGCGGTCGCTCGACCCGACGAACGCTGGTCGATCGATTTCATGCACGATCGCCTTGCCACCGGAAGAACGATCCGGACGATGAACGCCGTCAACAACTTCACCCGTGAGTGCCTGGCGATCGACGTCGCTTTCTCGTTTGGAAGCCACGATGTCATCCGATGCTTCGAGCAGATTGCCGATGACCGAGCTCTACCGCAGATGGTCCGTTTCGATAACGAGCTAAGGGAATGTGTCAAGGGGTCCAGCACAATAGGGCGGGCGTCAACGTCAGTGCGAGGTCGATCTGCGTGGCGCCTTCGGAGCTTCCGGCAAAATCCGATTCGCTTACCATGGTGACACAAGGTCTCTGCGAGCCTTCAATGAGCTTCAAACAGCGTGTTGGACCAAGCGGGAGATCCGAGCATTATCTACGAGGTCAGGCTTGCCTCAACGGCACCGAGCGAAGGGATTCTCCCGCTGGTATCGCCGCTTGAAGGAAGTGGCGATAGTCTGTTTCTGTCTTGATTAGGCCGTAAGCGACGCGTGCCATTTTTTCGGCAACCGCCGTATAGGCCTTGCGCTTAAGGTCTCCGTCGAGCGGATTTTCACGCATGTAGTCATCGTATTTCTTGCGGAATCCGTTGCGGCGTTGTGCGATCGCCGCCCTTCCAGCCATCCAGAATGCAGAGCGTAGACGAGCATTGCCACGTTTCGAGAGCTGCGAGGCGCCTCGATACGAACCAGACTGCGAAGTGGAAAGCGAAAGACCGCAATAGTTTAAAAACTTTCGATAGTGGCTGAAGCGCCGGACATCACCCGCCTCCGCCATGACCGTGAGCGCAACGATCGGGCCAATTCCGGGGATCGTGCGCAGGCGTTGATAATCAGCATGAGGCTCGAGGTGCTCGTGTAGTTGCTTCTCGAGCAACCGACGACGTTGAGCAAGCCGAATGTACTCGTCGAGAACGGCCTGAAACATCTGAATCGTCAGCGAGTCGGCTTTGACCGGCAAACCCACGCTCTGCTTGGCCGTTTCGTAATATTCGCCCACAAGCTTTCGCCGGACAGTGGGATGTCCAGCGTCCTTCACGGTCTTCTTGATAAACGTGGCCTTAGTGTACTTCAAAACTGCGGTCGGGCATGGCGCGAACCGAAAAACGTCCAAGAACCACTCCGATCGGGAACTGGCGATGAAACATTCGGCCTCTGGAAAATAGAGCGGCAAATAGTGCGTCATAAGGCTATGATAGATCTTTGTTTTCTGGGAGACGATCTGCCTATACGCGCCGAGCAGCTCCCGCAGATCATGATAGCCGCGTTCAAGAGGATCCGAGAAAATCTGTGTTGTTCCAGTTTTCAGCAGGTGAAGGATCACCTGCGCGTCTTTCGGATCATTCTTATCCCACGAATTGTACAAGGCCTCGCGTGTGCGGCAGGTGCCGATTGAAGAGACGAAATGAACCTTATGTCCCTGACGCAAAAGAAAATTCGCAATCGGACGATGATAGTCGCCTGTCGGTTCGAGCGCAATCTCGCAGTTCTTCCCAGACCGGCGAAGCTCGTCTGCGAAGCGTTTGAAGCCGGGCAGTGTATTAGAGATGCTAGTGCGCCGGCGCGATCCATTCGGCAGCTCAACTAATGCCTCATGCCGCGCTTTCGCGACATCTATCGCAACCCAAACGGTCTTTTGCTGAGCCTTGGGGAAGGTTCCCATAGGTCGTTACCTCCGTCCGAGACGTGCGTGGTGACCATCTCGATTCTTGATGGGGGTGACGGCCCCGTTTTGGATGTACCACGGTTCGGAGTTCACAAGCCATGCGATGCTTCGCTGGGGCGCTGAACGATCGGTAAATCTGCATTTTATCGATCCCGGCAAGCCAACCCAAAACGCTCAGATCGAATCGCTGAATGGAAAGATCCGCGACGAGCTGCCTCAACGCACACAGCTTTCGCAGCATCTTCGAAGCTCGATGCGAGGCTGCCGAGTGGCGGCAAGACTACAACGAAATCCGCCCCCACTCCGCGCTCGGCTACCTGACTCCGAGGGAGTTCGCCGAGCGATTTCAAACTACCCAACTCTCACAGTTATCGGCTGCGTAAAATGCCACCTCAGGTCAACGCCACGCAGCCGAGCAATGTTTCGGCATGGCGGTGCTTAGCCCCGCGCAGCGGCCACGCCATTGGCGAGCCAAGCTGGCTCAGCCTTCGGTGCCGCATATCAAACACGGCCTCGCTTTCGCGAAGCCGTGCAGAGGGGCAGAGGCGTGCCGGCCTAACCGGATTGGGAAGAAATGTCCAGATTAGAACGGTGCACTTGGAGCGACGGCCACCCCCGCAGGGACCCACCCGACTTCTACGCTCAAGGTCCATAGTTGCTTGCCGCTGGCGTAATCAATGGCTGCGACGGTGTTCGGGAGGCCTGATGGTGGGCAATACGAGGAGGTTAACGGCCTTGGGCTACCGACGCATGGATTCGTCACGTAGATCGTATTTTCGCGACGGTCGAACGCAAACATGAACGGATGCGACTGCCCCGTCTTGATGACACGCGACGGCGGCTGATCTTTGCCCATGAAAACGTCGATCGCGCCACCTACCTCATTTGCTACCAGAACCGCGCCGTGCTCATCCACCGCTACGCTCGTAAGAAAGTGGACGGTGTCGGGGGGAATCAGGTCAACGCCATCCTTCGCGCCTGGTCGATAACGCTTTACCTGGCCCGCATAGCTGCCCACCGAGTTGTAACCGACGTAGAGATTGTTCTTCGCATCGAGCGTCAGGCAGTATGGAGTACCACCTGGGAAGAAAGAGCGAGACGGTTTCGTTTTGCCGGGCGGATAGACCAACACGCGACCCCGAGTATGTGGTCCTCCGCAAGCGTCGGCGATGTAGACCGTACCGTCGGAGGCAGCAATCACGTCGAACGCACACAGGGCTCCCATATAAAACCGGATTGGTCTGTGGCCGCCCTTCGCGTACATCTCGACGCTCTCGTGGCCGCTCATGTGTCCATTGGTGACGTAGAGATTGCTGTGCGCATCGACGAAGATTCCGTCGGGCGCAAAGACGCCGTCGCGGATCCGGTCTACGATGCCTTTCGATGGGTCGTCCCGCAGAAAGATGTCGATTTCGCCTCCCGAGCGGCTACCGGGGTTGGCCACATGAAGGTAGGAAGTGCCTTTTTCGTCGGTCAGAGAACTTTGCAGTGAAAGTGGCATCGCGCCCGTCGCGCCGATCGGCGGCTGCGATCCGCCGCAAGCTGCGAGCAATGCCGCGGCCACGCCACTTAGCACGTAACGGCTGAAATCTAAATTCCTCATCTGCCTCGCTCCTCGCTCCGTGAACGTCACGCAGCCCAGCAGTTTCGGCATGGCGGCGCTTAGCCCCGCGAAGCGGCCACGCCGTGGCGAGCAAGGCTGCCTCGGCCTTCGTTGCCGCTAAGCAAACTGGCAGTGGCGGTTTGGTTATAGAAACGCGTCCGTTTGTCCGCGACAGTCGGACTTGATTCATTCAACCTCACCGACGTTTTCATCATCAGAATCGTGGAAAACAACGGCTTCATGCTCCCGATACTGTCTGTTCATTGCGGCAGTTTCGACGCATGTCAGAAACAATTTTTCTATAGGAAATGTTCTTTTGAGGAGATATGAATGTTTGCCGCGCTCGTTGCAGGATATGAAAGACTCGGCCACCTCTTTCGAAAAGGTCCATGACGAGAAAAATCTATGCGAATCCACCTGCCAGTTGCCTTCCGTAGCCATGCCGCGAAAGAGAACGACCTGCCGGTAGCCAAATGATTTAAACACCGCTCGGACAAAAGCAAGACGGTGGATAATATATTTTAGCCGCAACTGCTTGCTGCCCGCCCCAGAAAAAATGTCCGGCGTGCGGGGGATTGTGCCTGTGAATTCCCTCAGCCCAAGCTCTGCACATGTAATCTGTAACCCTTTTATCCATTCGCCCGAAAACGGATTCAAAACATAAGTTTGCGACGTGAGCTTTTCCTGTTCACCAAGACCTGAAGATTCCATATAGTCAATCAGACTGTTCCAAACGCCTTGAGTCTCCTCGGCGAAGAGCGAGTCAACGGAAATCTGGGACGGCATGGGTCCCGAGCTCATTGCTAGCCAATCGAAGACCGACTTTTCCACATGGGAAACGCGGCTTTCCGTATCAAAGCGTCTTTGCGGTTGGATGGGAATAGAAAGTGGTTGATTGAACGCCTTAATTTGCGCTTCAAGAATTTTGATCCGATCCAGAGGCAGCTCGCGAGAGTCGAGCGCGAATTGATAGTGAGCGACATGTTCGACCGGAACATCCCAGTATTCGCCTTTGTCTTCAAACGCGGAAATTCTCCACCGGAAAAATCCCTCTGGAAATACCGACTCTATGACGCCGGGCGTGCGGCGGCCATCCATCAACCGACATTGGTTCCCAACGCAGAGAAATTTCAGCTGGCCAGACTGAAACTCCGAGTCCGGACGCATTTCGCTGTCAAACTGATGAACCGTCATATTCGCCGGGCCTTGCTGAATAAATTGGGCAGACTTGCTGGATATATTAGGTTGAAGCGGCTTCCGGCAGCATCCACGACTTGCCACGATCAGCGTTCGTTGCGACCGCCGAGGTTTGCGGCATCGCGCCCGGCGCGGCGATTGGCGGCTGCGATCCGCCGCAGCCTGCGAGGAGTGCCGCGGCTACGCCACCTAGCACGTAACGGCTGAAATCTAAACTTCTCATCTGCTTTGCTCCTCGCTTCGTGAACGCCACGCAGCCCAGCAACGTTTCGGCACGGGGGTGCCTAGCTCCGCGTACGGCCACGCCATTGCGAGCCAAGGTGGCTCGGTCTTCGGTGCCTTGCATAGCGAACACGGCCCGCTTTCGCGAACGTCGTGCATAGGGGCACGGGCGTGGGGGCTTTCCTTGAGCGTTTAGGCGTGGTCTTGTGGTAGCATGACTCTTAGCTATGGCAAGAAGACCGGCGCTAAGGCAAATCTGCTCGCGTGGTTTCCACGATAAATGCACCTACGACCCAGCTAGCAAGACTCGCGGCCGGACGATTCCGTGCAGTTGTCCGTGCCACAAACAAACCAACCCGCGCCAAGATTCAAACTGACGCACTACCCGCAATTCTGGCGCAGCAGCAAAGCGATCCACACCACAATGCCCGCAATGCTCAAAACCCGCTAAGCAAACACGCCCCGCTTTCGCGAACGTCGTGCAGAGGGGCAGAGGCGCGGGGGCACAAGCGCGCAGCGGCTAACATGATGGGGATGTTGCTCCTCGGCAACTGCATCATGCGCCAGCCTGATCCTGGCCCGATTTTCTCGTTTGGCTTGATGCCTTTTGGTGTGCTGCTTATATTTTGGGCCTTCCGCTCTAGGCCGATTCGGAAACTTTCAGGTTTCAGAGCGAAGTTGAAGGCATTTTTTAGCAACTATGGCGTCGGGCCGGATCAGAGCGGCAGAGTTTTCTTTGCCGGAGTCGGCTTCATCGTGATCGGCGCCATTTGGTTGCTAATTTGTCGTTCTTAACCGCATCGCGAATCGAACCCACACCCATGCTCCATAAGGGCTAGGTGCCCGAGGCAGATCGCAAGTGAGTCATCGGTCTGAACGAGACCGATACAGCGCAGCGACCTCTCGAATCCGCTGCACCGTCGTCCCCTTCGAGTTTGGCCGTGTCTTGATGATCTTGCGCCATCCGCGCTCAGTGAAGCCGAGGTCGCCGGGCGCAGGAAGCCGTCGTCGTCCACGACCCTGATGATGAAATGCTTTGGTGAAGTTAGATCAGTTTGGATGATCCCCGCGCCTCTGCCCCACAGCACGGCTTCGCAGCTGCGAGGCCGTGCGCTGAGCGCTCCGCCCCTCGATCCAAGCCCTGAGATCGGCCCTGGCCTTCGAACGTCCGGTGACGCTTGCTTCCGCGAGGGTTATGGCTCGCCGACCAAGATGCGATCCGCAGGCCAGCGTCGTCAGCGCAACGCCTAAACCGTGCACCTGGACGCGAATAGACATACGTTCGTGAAGAGACGCATGTCTCGATCGCGTGCCGCTCAGTAGCTGGGCGTAGCGTCTCAGCAGAAACTGTGCAGCACTTTTTCAGTGCCGCTTAGGGTGATGCTGAAGACGGTGCCAGCGTTGCAGGCGCCTCCATAATACGTCGTGCCGTAGAGTTTGCCGTTCAGCCTGGTCAGCTCCGTGAGCGGATATGTGCCGTCGGCGCTCGTTGAACCGAAGGAGTACAACACCTTCACTCTGCCGCTCGGGGTAACACTGTACACGGTTCCGGAACCGTCACAATAGACGGAGCTTCCGTATTTGCCTCCGGCGGTTGTCGTGCCGTAGAGCGCGCCGTTGACATCGATCAGGGGCGCTGCTGGGCGAGCGCCATCGACGCGTCCGCAACCTGCGTCGAAGTTGTGCAATACTTTCCCGGTGCCGTTTGTGGTGACGCTGAACACCGTTCCCTGGTCGTAAGACACTCCGCCCGCGTACGTCGTACCATAGAGCACGCCACCGAGGTCGATCAGGCCGCCATTTGCCTGTGCAGAATTACCGCTGGGAGCGTCGGTGATGAAGCTGTAAAGGTCTTCTGTTTGCCCAGTCGCGCTCATGCTGAACACAACTCCGTCATTATCCGCTCCGCCGCCATACGTCGTGCCGTACAGCCGGTTGCCGACTTCAAGCAGGCGTCCGTACGGTTTATAGCCGGCCTCGCAATACCTGCTGCTGCACCCTTCGCCAAAGCTGTGCACCACCTGCTCCACGCCGCTCTTCGTGACGCTGAAGACGGTCCCAAAGTTGTAAGTGCCGCCAGAGTATGTCGTACCGTACAGCGTTCCGTGAACGTTGGTAAGTCCGGTGGGCTCAGTCCCGTCGGGTAGTTTACCGAAACTATGCAACACGTGCTCGTCGCCGCTCGTTGTAATGCTAAATACGATGCCATTGCCGTGAGCGCCGCCGCTCGAGGTGGTACCCTAAAGCCCGTCACCGACGAAAATCATACTTGACGGCCCGACACCGTCAGAGCCTTTGCCGAAGCTGTGCAATACCGTCTCTGTACCGCGTGTCGTGATGCTGAACACGGTCCCGCAGCCGCCAAAGCTGCGTGACGGACAATAGGCACCGCCGTATGAGGTCATGCCATACAGTCTGCCGTTTATGGGGACTAATCGCGTCGTGGGAAAGGTGCCATCGGTGCTGGTTGCTCGCGCTAGCGATAAGGTAGGATGTTGAAAGCGCTGAGCCATTGCGCCGCTTTGCGTAATCGCGCCCGGCACGCCGACCGGCGGCTGCGATGCGCCGCATCCTGGCAAGAGCAACGCCGCGATTGCGACGTAGCTGAAAACGCTTTTCATTTCTCTACTTCGAGGACTGCCACGAAATAGTGCTTTTACCGTTTCCGGACCGTGCTGCGCCTCTCTGGTCTTTGACATGGGTCGCGCTCGATTCGACGTATGACGACCCACCGCCACCGCCACCGGTGTCTCCGAATGCTGCCTCGCCTCCGCCGCCACCGCCATAGAACCCACCACCACCACCGCCGTCCCCTGGACTGGTGAGTTGCCCCGCTTTGCAGCAGCCGCCGGTACCGCCGCTCCCGAGTTGTCCTCGCTTGCCATGCGCGGCGTGGCCATGGCCTTGCGTGTACGCGCCGCCTGCGCCGCCTTTACCGCCGCGCATTTGCGTTCCACCAAAACCGCCTGCGCCGTTGCCGCCATTGTTGCCTCTTCCTTTGCCGCCGATCTTCCCACCGCCAGCTCCACCGGAGCCGTTGCTTCCTTGAAAAAAGGCTCCGCCGGCACCGCCCCCGCCGCCCGCAATAAGAACGCGATCCGTCAGTGCGCTACCAGCCTGCCGCACATCGGAAGCGCCCCCGCCACCGTTACCTCCATTCTCACTGCTATTGGTATAACCGCCAGCACCGCCGGCACCTCCTCCGTTGAATCCGCCGCTACCAGCTAAACCATTGTAACCGTTGACACCCTCGCCGCCGACGAGGACATAGAGCGTTTCTCCCGACGTAACAGGCAGCACGGCTTTAACCACGCCGCCGTCACCACCCATAACGTCATTCGTGCCGTCTTTGCCGCCGCTCGCGCCGTAAGCGGTGACGGTTATTGCTGTCACGTTATTTGGCACAACGAAAGTCTGCGCCGCGCCCGTGACTTTGAAAGTTTTTGACTGTGCCTTGTGATCCGGTGCTTGCGACATCGCACCCTGCGCGCCGATCGACGGCTGCGATCCGCCGTCGGGAATACTTCTAGGGTCTTCCATCGAGCGGAATGCCTCGCCAACGCACAGCACCCTGAAAGTTCTCGACCTCGACTACGAGCTTGTACCGCTTTCCGCCAGCTCTTGCCTTGCAGTCGAACGTACCGGGCGGCTCCACGACGATCAACCCCTTATCACATTCAACGCGTGCATCTGCAGTATCACCGTTATCGCTAAGTCGTCGATTCAAATCATCCTGCGCCATCCTCTGGACTTTGCTCCTGTTGACGACTGCGTCGATTGGTCGCACCCTGAAGCCTACAGCGTCGTCGATCCATACGCCGATCCGCTGTGCAATCTTCAAGCCCGGCACCGTCGCGGTACAAGCGCCGTGCTTTGTGCCGGTTAGATCCATTTGTTCCGGGCACTTTATGGTAAAGTTTGCGGATGCTGACGACGCGCTCATCTGAACTTGCTGGATAAAGCGCTCAACACCCGCGCCCGGAGCAATAGCAGTTCTTCCATCCTTGTGAAGCGTCAGCAAAGACCCTGGAATCGGCGACTTGACCTTCAATCCCGGCACGTTAAATACAAATACCTGGCCAGTTACCGTTGTCATTAGTCGCGTCGAACGCACGAGTGAAGAACCTAAAACCTTACAACTGAAGTATGTCCTCGGTTTCAAAAGCCTCTCTCTCGGATTGCCGCATTGCGCGATGCCCTTGATCTGGTAGCTATTCGATAGCGTCGTCTCGATGATTCTCTCAACAGCAGACATATCGAAAAAGAATGCCCCACCGAAATCTACCTTGAACATGTCTGGCGGCCCGGCGCTTGCCACTCTGATGTTAAGTGGCACCTCGCTAACTGGAAGAGTACACGTTCCCATCGTGCCCTGCGCGATCTCTATGATCGGCTCGCACCGGGATGGCTCGATCTTCAACTTCGGATAATAGGATGCGATTAGCGGTGCGATCGTATCGTCGATTTTTTGCTGTACACTTTTCCCGTAGACGGCATCAGCGTGTCGGACGCTGCAGCCGGAAATGCAAAACAGCCCGATTGCGCAAAGCACTATTATCCAGAACAGCGTGCTAGGCGCGAGCGCTGGTTTCCGTCACAAGTGCGCGCCGATCGGCGGCTGCGATCCGCCGCAGCCTGCAAGAAGTGTGATCGTAGGGAACGCAAGAACAATGCAGGCGGTATTGATTTCATTTCACGTCTTATGGTTGCGGGTTGACTTTGTGCGCCACGAGCTGGCCATTCTTGTAGTAGTCTAGCCGGTTCGTTTCTGTCTTCTGCAGCAGCCAGACTCCATTTATGTTCACCCAAGTATCCGTCGAAACTGTGATCAGTTGAATGTTAACCTTACTACTATCAGCCGCGGTCTTGACTGTCTTCATGTCGTAGCGCTGGTCAACTACGGCAGAGTTCCCCGCGACTTTTACGGAAAGCAAGGTCGTTGTGCTGACCTTCAACGGGTCCTTCGGGAGCCCGTCCACCTCTTGGATCACTTGCGACGCGCTCTCACTCTGTCCAGACGAGTCGATACTCACAAAGCCTGGAGCCAAGAGTGCGGCCATCGCCTTGGAGTCGCGTTCGGCCATGGCGGTTTTCATGGCCGCATAGCGCGCTTGAAAAGTTGCTCGGAGCGAAGAGTCATCAGCGAGTGCACCGGTCGCATCAAAGACGCATAACAGGCAGGCCAAGAGAGTTAACAGCTGCTTGATCATGATCAGCGGGTACGGGTCAAGAATCGCGGGTTCCTTCGCAGCCTTGAAAGCGCTATTTTGCAACAAGCGCGACCAAGGCGTCCCAATGCCGTGCGTGCGGCACCTTGGCACCTGCCCTGATGTTCCCCCAAACGCGACGCCGCGCCGCACGTGACTCGCCCGGCATCTGTGGACTCCCCAAAAAAAATCAAAACTGAAATCGTTGGGAGCGTGTGAGAGGGGCATCAAGGACCAATGCTTGATGGACCCTGTGGATTTTGCCGCGGGATACTTCCATGAGAGAAGGCCGTTTTGTCAAGACCGACGTGGCGGCCCATGGCTGTTTTCGCGTCCTTGCCGCAACCTGCGCCCTACTTCCATTCGCACTCGTGTGAGCCTGTTCTTGGCTCGGTGCACATTGAGGTCCATCATGCAGGTCGGCGCTGCCATCTACATATCGATCTAGCATAGAGCTGACCGAATATCCCGTCGCAGTCACCGTGAACGCGGCTTTTCGTCAAGTGCTGACTTTCCCGGAATCGCTCGCCTTAGGCTCGTTACGCTGCCTGGCGACTTTTTTGCTCGGAATGAAGTGGATCGTAAACCTCGCCGTTTACCCATAATCGGTGTAGCAGCACCGCAAGTTTGCGCGCGACGGCAACGAGTGCGCGCTTCTTTGCATTCTTCCCACCTCGAGTCATCAACCGCTCTCCGTACCGCCGTAGGTCGCAATCCGGCCCGTGAACGCCCAGGATGTAGTGCGCACTGCCAACCAACAACCGTCGAAGTAGCGTGTTGCCGGCTTTCGTGATGGAAAGCTGCGAAACATGATTGCCCGAGTCGTGCTGGCGGGGCACCAGACCCAGATATGCGCCAATGTCTCGGCTACTCCCGAACCGTGAGGAATCAGCCAGAGTTAATGCATAGGTTACCGCCGTTAGCGCGCCAACGCCAGTAACCTGGCGCAGTAGCTCTGTGGCGGGATAGCGTGATGCCAGCTCGTCGATGACACGATCATAAGCGCGAATCTGCTCGGTGAGCGACTCGATCGTCTTGAGCATCGGCTCAAGCGCACTTTCTAACCCGCTGGGGAGCTGTGCAGCAACTTTGCGAGCAAAACACTCCGTGCTACACGTCGTCAAGCGTCCGCCGGCGGTTTTGACCAATCCCCGAACCGCGTTAACGCACTGTGTACGGGCGCGCACCAAGACGTCCCGAGCACGAACCACCGCTAAATCGTTCTGCATTGCGGCGCTGCGATGAGTAATCGGGGCCAGGAGCTGCGGATCGAAGCGTGCCATGCGCGCAAGGACCTGCGCGTCGCTGCGGTCGTTCTTACGATCGCTTTGATGGATCTTGCGCAACTCACGCGGGTTGGCAACGATCACCTCGTGGCCAGCTGCCCTCGCTAACCGGCTGATCCACGCGGAGCTGGTCCCAGCTTCTAGAACAACACGACTGCGAGCCCATCGAGTGAAGTGTTCATTTAACGCCTCGGTGGTCGTGCGGACGCGTCCCTCAGCGGCGACTCCGCCGGTCTCGTCAAGAACGCAGAACCAGCTATGGCGATCACCGACATCAAGCCCGACGGTGGTAAGGCTGGGGATGGTTTTTGCCTCCGAGTTCCTAAGCGTCTTCACGGGCTAATCCTCGCTTTCTTCATTGCACCTCGAGTGCGTCAAAGGGAAACCACCATGGTTTCCGCGGGGGTTAGCCTTCTCTCATCCCATCTACACAAGGGCGATTCTGGTTCCGGTTTCGCTGATCTCCGAGCGGCGGCGGGAACAAGGACAAGAAACGCCACGGTCAGGCTGCAAGTCGGGATAAGAGTTAGAGCCCCAAAGATGAGGCCCCCCTCCGCTCAGTGCGAGTGGCAACGACCGAAGCGCCGCGATTCAACCAACGCGTCAAGCGCAGCGCGCTAAGCTGCGAGGCATGCTCCGTCAATGCGAGCTGCGCGCGCCGATCTAAGCTGCTGAGCTCCGCTAACTCGATGCGTGCTCGCGAGCGCGCGGACAAGGGGGCAACTTCATGGATGCAGCGCGAAGACCGTACCGCACCCGTCGCCGTAGGCACAAGCTCCCGTCCCGCCTTCCGCCGTGGTGCCGTAAAAGACGTTGTTAATCGCGGTCAGCCCGCCGGTGGGATACCTTCCGTCGGGCACGGTTGCGAAGTTGTGCAGTATGTGCTCCTTCCCGGACGTTGTCACGACGAAAACGGTTCCAAGCCCATGTCTACCGCCAGAAGACGTCGTCCCATAGAACTTGCCGTTCTGATGTAACAGGGTGCCTTCCGGGAACTCGCCGTCAACGATACTCTGTAGGAATCTATGTAGCACGCGCTCCATACCCGACGGAGTGACTTCGAAAACGGTCCCCAAGTAGCCGTCGCCCCCACCATCCGTCGTGGTGCCGTAGAGTTTTCCGTCGGCGGCCGTCAGTTGCCCCGTGGGCGCCGCGCCGTCCGTTCCGTACTCGAAGCTGTAGATTACCCGTTCCTTGCCGGATGGGCTTGCGCCGAACACAGTACCGAATCCATATGTGCCTCCACTGCTCGTGGTGCCGTAAAGCTCGCCGTCAAGCACCGTAACGCCGCCGTAGGGATGCTCGCCGTCAGCGCCACGCTTGAAACTGTGCAGCACACGCTCGTTGCCGGAAGGCTCCAGCGCAAAAACCGTACCGAATCCATATGTGCCGCCCTCGGTAGTGGTACCATAAAGCGTACCGTCGAATGTCGTGAGGGGGCCCGCTGGGAATGCCCCGTCGCTGCCGCCTTTGAAGCTGTATACGACGCGCTCGTTTCCAGAGCTATCTAAGGCAAAGATCGCGCCGTTTCCGCTCGAACCTCCGCTGCCGGCCACGCCGTAAATCGTACCTTGGAACCTGATCAGCGCGCCGAACGGATTTCCGCTATCCGGTTGCCCTTTGAATGTATAAAGCAGACTCTCCCCGCCCGATTGGCTCACCTCGAACGCCGTGCCACAACTTACGCCGCAACCTTCGCCGCTGTTCCCGCCTGCAGCCGTGCCGTAGAGCAGGCCGCCCGAATATAAGAGCGGAGCGTCCTCCCAGAGTGGAAGTTCAGCATCGTTGCTGGCCTGGAAATTATAAATAACTTGATAGCTATGGCTCGCGAGAGGCCTAGCTGCAGATCTAGCATCCGTCGTGCCGATCGGCGGTTGCGATCCGCCGCACGCTGCGAGCAATGCCGAGGCCAAACAGCCGCTAAGTGCGTAGTGGCTAAGATGTGAAATTCTCATTGCGGACCTCCTCGCTCCGTTATCACGGAGAACCTCGTAGCCTAGTCTTTGGTGATTGCCATTCCCGCGACAACAGGGCCGTATGTACCTTTCTTGGGGTCCTCGCTTATGAGCGTTAGGATTGCGGGCTCCTTACCACCTGTAAACTTCCAAGTCTCGGTCGCATAGTCGTTGTTTTGTACGTCTTTGCCTCCCGAAATATTCCAGGTGAACGTTGTAAACTGATGGTCTATTGCGACCTTCATCGTCTTCACGGTTGGCGGACCGCCCCCGTTGCCGGAAAACGTGAAGGAGAGCGTGTACGATGCTCCCTGTTTGGTTTGAAACGCGCTGGTTCTGATGCCGCCAACCTTGTAGTAACCATCGAGATCGACACTGCAAAGGTTGTCCAGTCCCTCTCCGCCCCAGGCGATACTGCCATTGAAGTCGATGTTGCTTTTGCCGACTTCCCAGTCCGGCGCGAATACGTAACCTTTCTTGTAGGTGGGCCCCTTTTGTTCCGGGTCGATGGCTTGGGAGAAATCACCGTCGGGCAAAATACCTGTGCCTCCCGGCACGGCTGGACAGTCTTCGGAGCCGGAGGCCATCCGCACATGGCGCGCTAGGGCCTGCGCCATCGTTCCTCCGGCTCCCATCGGCGGCTGCGATCCACCGCACGCTGCGAGCACTGCCACAGCTACGCAGCTGCTAAGCACGTAACGGCTAAAATCTAAACTTCTCATCTGCGTCGCTCCCCGCTCCGTGAACGTCACGCAGCCCAGCAACGTTTCGGCATGGTGGTGCCTAGTCCCGCGTAGCGGTCACGTCATGGCGAGCAAAGCTGCCTCAGCCTTCGTTGCTGCTAAGCAAACACGGCCCGCTTTTCGCGAAGCCGTGCATAAGGGCAGAGGCGCGGGGGCTTAGGGCAGCAGCGGAGGATAGTACGCAAGCCCCTGGGGGTTGAACAGGCCGTTACTGATTTGCCGCTTCATTGGTTGAAGCGATCCTAGGCGAAACTCGACAACAGTGCTAGTTTGACTTTGGAGATTTGCAACGTACAGCACACCTTTCTTGCTAACTGTCACGTTGGCCGGTTGGTGCATGTCATCCGTGATCGTTTGGAATGGACTACTTTGACCATAGCGATATTCTTCGACATTTTCAGTAACGATATTCGGGGCGCAAAGCGTCCCACTGGAGTCAAGGGCGATACCGTCGGGCCAAGTGATACCGTCTGTAATAATACGCGACGGTGATTTACTGCCAGGAGCATATACCTCGACATTTCGGTTTGAGGAGCCGAAGCCAGTTACAACGTATAGGTTTCCCGTGTGATCGATCGCTATTCCAAGCGGATAGTACAGGCCTTTTGTGATCACGACGTGGGGTTTGCTTGAGCCGTAGAGATACTCTGCGACATCATTGAGACCTAGGTTCGTCACCCAGAGATTTCCATCGGCATCGATCGCGCAGAAGGCCGGGGTACTGACGCCGTCCGTAACAACCTTTGACGCCACCGTCTTACCAAGAGGGTACTCCGAAATCCAACCAGGACCGTCGGATGGCTCGTTGGTTACGTAGAGGGTGCCCTTGCTGTCAATGCAGTCGCCGTTCGGTGTGTCGATCTTGTCTGATATGACCGCCAGGGGAGCTGCGTCCTTGGCATCTGGATCGTACACCTTTACGTCGTTGTCGGCTTGCGTTACATTCGTGACGTACAGCAGCGGGGGCGTGATTTTGTAGCCTCGACCCTGCGAGGTGGTGGTTTGCGCAGATTCCGTTAAACTCTGCGGCATCGCGCCCGGCACGCCGATCGGCGGCTGCGATCCGCACCCTGCCAGCATTGCCGCAGCTATGCAGCTGCAGAGTGCGTAGCTACCAAAACCCAAGCTCTTCATGTGCCTAGCTCCTTGCTCCGTGAACGCCACGCAGCCACGCAACGTTTCGGCATGGCGGTGCTTAGCCCCGCGTAGCGGCCACGGCATCGCAGGCCAAGCTGGCTCAGCATTCGGTGCCATGCATAGCAAACACGGCCCGCTTTCGCGAACGTCGTGCAGAGGGGCACGGGCGTGGGGGCTTTCCTTGAGCGTTTAGGCGTGGTCTTGTGGTAGCATGACTCTTAGCTATGGCAAGAAGACCGGCGCTAAGGCAAACCTGCTCGCGTGGTTTCCACGATAAATGCACCTACGACCCAGCTAGCAAGACTCGCGGCCGGACGATTCCGTGCAGTTGTCCGTGCCACAAACAAACCAACCCGCGCCAAGATTCAAACTGACGCACTACCCGCAATTCTGGCGCAGCAGCAAAGCGATCCACACCACAATGCCCGCAATGCTCAAAACCCGCTAAGCAAACACGCCCCGCTTTCGCGAACGTCGTGCTGAGGGGCATAGAGTGCGTATCCGTTCACAAGTTGACGTCTGGCGTTATAGTGACGCGGCTATTTCTTACTGTGACGAAGTAGCCAGGGACCGCGTAGCCGGCCGCGGGCGCACAGCTCGACAGACACGGTACGGTTGGTGCCGGACTCGTTGACACCGATGTAGGCTCTTGCGTCCGATCAAAGGCAATAAACGTTCCGCCGGGCCACGGTTGAAAGATAGTGTAATACGCTCCGGTTCGAAATGGCTTATATCCGAACTTCGAGGCCGGTTGATACGCGGCGATGATTTCACCGGCCACTACCCCCGGTAACATGAAAGCCTCAGTTATGACCGGGTGCGAGTAGGCCTCACCTCCGGGATCGCCAGCCTTCCACAAGACTGAACCCGTTCGCCCTTCAATGAAGATGTTCTGAATCTCCATCGTGGTTGTGCCACTGAACATAACCCAAAAATTACTCCGGGTTGTGTAGATCGTGACCACTATTGACTGCAGGCGCAACGGCGCTGCATTATCTGCGCCGAAGCCTGAGGCTTTATATGCGCGAACCAATGCATTCGTAGCCAAGCCTGACAACGCCGGACTAGACAGAGCGCGCTGGTCAGCGGCCGCAGGCAAGATGCCAAGGCCGAAGGCGACTAAAAGAGTGAGCGCTCCTGCTCGCTTCACGCCGCAGGCGCTTGCAGCATCGCGCCCGGCGCACCGATCGGCGGCTGAGATCCGCCGCACCCTGCGAGCATTACAGCAAGCACGCGGACCGTTACCGCGCTGATCGCGTTCAATCGTGATATTTCCCATCTGCCCCTCTGATGTGAATCTCCATATACTCCCGACGCCATTCGTCATTTTTTTCAAGAGAACTTAGGATCGAGTCGGCTTGTTTATCGCCTCGTTTTCGAAGTAATACCAGTGCAGCAACGCCCGTGAACATTGCGTCTGAATCTTCGGAGACCCCAATGACATGCACGAGAAGAGCGTCGATGGCGTAGCCCGTGAATGTCGTATCCCAAATCAGGGCTAAGAGCGCCTCGCGCCGATTCTCCACATTCGACGATTGGAGAAATCGTTCTAGGCATACTCGGTCATCTTGAGTTCTGTTGAAATTGGTATAAAAGTCGTCGATCAAGCCCCCAGCCGCGGGGTCGTCAATCGATATCTCCGCCAACTCGCGACGCTTGGCAGCCTTCAAATCCAAGCTGACTCCGCCCTAGGTGCTAACCGCATCGCGCCCGGCGCACCGATCGGCGGCTGTGATCCGGCACACCCTGCAAGCATTGCCGCGGCTACGCAACTGCTTAGCGCGTATCGGCCTAGATTCAAGCTCTTCATCTGCTTTGCTCCTCGATCTGTGAACGCAACGGTGCCTAGCAACGTTTCGGCATGGCGGTGCTTAGCCCCGCGTAGCGCCCACAGCACGGCGAGCCAAGCTCCCTCGGCAGTTCCGGTTCCGTCGATCTTTAGCGGCCTGGAACGATGGGAGGCCGCGGCCGTACTCTATTGCTCGAGTTCTTGCAGCGTGTTCGTACTGGTGTCGGTGTAGAACAGCACCGTAGTACTGTCGTCCGTTCCCTCTGCCAGAAGGCCGAAGATGTCGGCACTCTTATTCGTATCGATTGTCTTCGTTGCGAGGACCTTCCCGGTCGGCGTCAGCTCGACCAGCGTGTTTTCGCCTTTGGTGTTGGCAACGGTAAGGTTACCGTTCGGCAGCAGCGCTTGCGCCACGGGTGCATTGAGCGGAGAGCCACTATAGACGAGCGTCGCGCAGGTTTTGGATGCGTACTTGCATTTGAACTTCTTGCCGCCCGGTTCGACGACGATCTCGTCCTTCTCAAGTAGGTTGCTGGCGTTGGAAATCGCGACGACGGTGTTATCGACGCCGTCCACCATGTACAACGTATCGTTACACTTAGAGTCGGTCCTGGTCCTGGTCGCATTGTATTGGATTCCTGACGGGCCAAGGGCGCTCCAGCCGGACCCCCTGTTGACGCCGAAACCGGAAATCACTTGGATCTCTCTCGCACGACCGCTGCTCACCGGAGGTTTCGCCAACTTAATCCTTGTGGCGGGGGTGGCCGATTGAACGAAGCCAAACGGTTTAACGCGGAAATCGTATGACCGCGTCTTATTGTATGGTTCAAGCCGTTTGAGAATCGACGGCTGGCTGATCGGGAACTTGCGCCGCAAAGGAACCTCGAAATCGATCAGCGGTTTGGCGCGACGCCGTTGCCTTGGGCTCACTTTGAAATGCTTCATCAGAATCGAAAGCCACATGCGTCTTGCGAGCTTGCCCGTCGTTTCATTGCGGCTTCTCCCGATGATCGCGCCCAATGCGCTTTCCGATGCCTTGACGATCTGAATCCGTTTGCCCGGTCGCCAACGGTAGAGAACATAGCGTTTGGCCGAAACGGCAAAGCATCGCAGATCGGGCGCATCGGGATACTCCAGCTTGAGTAGATGCTTGACCTTTTCCGGATCGTACGGGCTCAAGGCATCGAAGCGTTCGATGATCTCCTCAATCGTGGTTTCCGGAAGGCAAGGAATGCCTTCGGGGACTTCCGCGCACGGTATCGCGAGGCTGTCAGTACCGTCAACAAGGATGGTTATCTTTACGTTACTAATTACGCGAACAACGTAGTCGTCGAGTTTGCGCCTGGTTCTACTACTCCCTTAAAACGACAGATCAGCAAAGGGCTGTATACTCCAGAGGGTACCGCATATTTTCCACCGCTGCTGCCCTAGCCCCCGCGCCTCTGCCCCTCAGCACGACGTTCGCGAAAGCGGGCCGTGTTTGCATTGCGAGGCACCGAAGGCTGAAGCTTGGCCGCCACGCGGGGCTAAGCACCACCATGCCGAAACGTTGCTGGGCTGGTTGACGTTCACGGAGCGAGGGGTAAGGCAGATGAAGAGCTTGGATTTTGGTCGCTACGTGCTAAGCAGTTGCGTAGCTGCAGCAATGCTCGCAGGGTGCGGCGGATCGCAGCCGCCGATCGGTGCACCATTTAGCTCATCGGCGACCCGAATTACGACAGAACGACCCCGCACAAGCATTACGTACAGGGCTCTCTACAGTTTCCGCGGCTCGGCCGACGGGGAGTCCCCAGAGGCGGCCCTAGCCGAAGTAGGCGGCTCGCTGTACGGCACGACATATTTGGGCGGCCTTCAGCACTGTGTGCATAAGCGCTCTTTTTGCGGGACCACCTTCGCCATCACCACGTCCGGCGCCGAGACGCAGCTCTATAGCTTTAGGGGCCCGAAGAGAAAAGACGGCGCTAACCCGCTTGCGGGCCTCATTGACGTCGACGGCACGTTCTACGGCACGACCGTATTCGGGGGCGGCGGCGCGCACACACTCGGAGCAGTTTATTCGATAACGCCGTCCGGTTCGGAAGCCGTACTTTACAGGTTCAATGGAGGCCGCCGCGACGGCGCTTTACCGTATGCTGGCCTAACCGAAGTCAACGGAACGCTCTACGGAACGACCTCTGCGGGAGGGCCGGGCGGTGGAACGGTTTACGCCATCACGACGTCCGGCACCGAAACTGTACTCCACACCTTCGGCAGGGGCGACGGCTTACGGCCGCTTGCGGGTCTCCTCAACGTCAAGGGCACGCTCTACGGCACAACCGTTGCCGGCGGTAAGACCGGGTGCTATGACCAGCGAGGCTGTGGTACGGTCTTTTCGGTCACGACATCCGGCAAAGAGAGCGTGCTCTACAGCTTCACGGGCACGTCGGGAGATGGCGCCAACCCGAATGCGCGCCTTATCAACGTCAAGGGCAAGCTCTACGGCACCACACCGCTAGGCGGCACGTACACGAGGGGCACGGTCTTCAGCATCGGTGTGACCGGCACGGAGCAGGTGCTGCACAACTTTGGCAGCGGGTCCGATGGCGCAAGTCCTGAAGCGGGCTTGATCAACGTCAAGGGCAAGCTCTACGGCACAACCGAAGCAGGGGGAACGAACAACCACGGAACGGTCTTCGCTATTACGGCATCCGGAGCGGAAACAGTGCTGCATAGTTTCGGCGGCCCGCCCAATGATGGTGCGTTCCCGGTTGCGGGCCTCCTCAACGTGAATGGTACGCTTTACGGCACCACAGCGGGGGGCGGCGCGTACGGCTCCTATGGCTACGGAACCGTCTTCGCATTGACTCCTTAGCGCCTCAAACCCCTCGCACACCCTGCCCCGCGCGCGGCGTTCGCGAATGCGAGGCCGTGTTTGCTATGCGGGCTTTGCTGCATTGCGTGCATTGCGGCGTGGATCGGCATTGCCGCTGCGCCAGCGTAGCTCGCCGATCGGCATAACCACCTCGCCCACCTTGCCGAGTGACGGTTACCGCTTTCACAGGCTTTTTCGCGAGGCCGGCGCGCGACGAGCCCAGGTCGAGGGGGTGTCACTTTTGCCCCTTGCCCGCAACGCTGCGGCACGGGTAAGGAGTTAGGACCTCAAAATTGTGCACCCCCCTCCCGGCAGCGTGGCCGGCTGAGATGCTAGCCCGCGCGATCGAAGCTGCCGCGATCCAAGCCTGCAACGCGTTAAGCGCCGCGATCTAAGCTGCGAGGCTGCCGCGAGCTAGTTTCCGCGCTGCGAGGCATCCTCAGCCGCAATGCAAGCTACGCGCGCCGATCGAAGCCGCAAAGCGCAACGGCCTCGCGAGCGCGAAGCCGTGCAGAGGGGCAGAGCGTGCGGGGGTGCCGTAGCGAGGCCGGGCATCATGCCCGACCAAATACGGCTGCTATAGAGTTAAGGTCTTCACCCTGCCTCGCGAGGACGTTCAAGCCCGATCCGTCGGAAGCATACCGTACAGCACCCGAGGCTTGGAAAGTAGCCAGCAGTTCAGCGGGAACGGCGTCTCTCAGGAAGATACGATCGCTGGTGTATTGGTGCTTCCAGATCGTTGGGTCGATGGCAAGATCGAGGTCTCCTTCAAACACATACATTTCATCGAAGCCTGCAAATAGCGTCTCACGCATATTAATCGCCGTCTCCCCGGTGATTAATCCGAATTGGCCAATCGACCTAACATCCGACTTAGGAAGACAGCGCGCCAGTCGGTCGGCGGTATTCCTTCCGCTATCAAGGCAAGTTATTAGGCAGGAGCAACGCCGTACGAACCACGGGCATCTCTCCAATAGGGCCTCGATTCCACTGTCAAAGAAACCAAATGCTACTTCCGTGTTCATATTTTTTCTCATTAGGGTTCAGCGCGCCTACCGGGTCCCCCGCGTCGTTACCGCCGAGCTTTGCGGCATCACGCCCGGCGCGCCGATCGGCGGCTGCGATCCCCCGCACCCGGCGAGCATTGCCGCACCCACGCAAGAGCTGAACGCGTAGCGGCCAAGACCTGAGGTTTTCATCTACTGTGCCTCCCGACGCCCGAACGAATCGGTGGCTCGGTACGTTCGCCGAGGCCGGACGCTGTCCCAGCGGAGCGAGCGCTAAAAGTCCGCGAGTTTGCGCAAGGCCTCCCAGTATTGCTCTGCGGGTCACCGCACGCGCCGGTCCTTCCTGTCAAAACCGGTCTTCACCATGTGCATCGCCGCAATCGTCTCCTCTTTTCCGTTACCTTACTCCAACTCGATTAGAACGGATAGTGGCACAGTTGTACGCAGCGTCTTTCGAGCGCGGTGTTTCTGCCACCAATCAACCACCGAGGCCGCGGCAAATCCCGCCGCAGGAATGAAGGGGGCAAAACGCCCCGCGAGGAGCGTGGATGAACTGTCAAGCAAGAAAAGCGCTGCCAGCGATCCTATAGCGGTCCTGGCTGCATTTGTGGTCGCCGCGTTTTCGATCGAACGCCACTCTTCCCGGGCGATCCGGTATTGCTCGGTTAACTCATCTGTGAAGTCTTTTACGACGGCATCGGCGATTTCCTTATCGCCGACTACAGTGCGCCACAAGTGCCGGAGGTACTTTCGCATCATGCTGGGCCGATCCTGATGACGAAGCTCCTCCACATACTTTAGGTTAACGTTATTTAGGAACTTAAAATCAAGTGCCGTAAACGCGCTCGACAAGGGTGTCCAAATGTCTGATCGGCCTGGTAAGCCTTGTGCGACGCGATCGAGTTGATGCTGCCGACTCGGTAGGTCCGTATAGGGAAACGAACCGGTTAACTTGCAAATGAGCAGTGCATCTTCGATGGGGCCTGGATCGCTTGGCCTGGCGGCTCAGCCGAGGGGGGGCGCACAATTTTGAGGGCCTAACTGATGCCGGATACTCACCGCTCGATTGTTCGGTTGATCCGAAGACAGGGAACCTGGCGGTCACAAACAACGTGGCGGCCGGCAAAGGTCAGGGCAACATTTTGATATACGTCGGTGCAGAAGGCACGCCGCAAACGTTCGTTGACCCGAAAACACACTATTACTTTTATTGCACGTACGATGATAATGGGAATCTTTATTTCGATGGGGGCGCGGAATTAGGAAATAGTTCAGATAACACTTCACGCTACGAGCTTTTGCAGGTGCATCGCAACAGGTTCAGGTCCCTAGGAATACATTGGAGTCCGCACAATCCAAAACCGCAATCCGGGGGCATGCATTGGTTCAAGGGGCATCTTGCGATCGCGAAGTTGAATCATGATACGAGCTCCTCGCTCTATGAGGTTAATCCCCGGAGCGGGCGCATTCTCTCGAGATACTCTTCGATATTCCCTGGAATGTAGTTAGTAAGATAGAGTGTCGCCCTTGCGTCAACGCCGAGGCCTTCTGGATACGTGACGCCTTCGGTAATCGTTCTTTCCGGAGACGTATGTTTCGGCTTGTAGACTACGATATTGGTCTCCGCCGTAGTGTATCCGTGGTTGACGACATAGATGTTTCCGTAATGGTCAATTGCGATGCCTATCGGGTAGATGATGCCTTCAGTAATCGTTGTATGCGGCGACGTTGAGCCTGGTTCGTATTCCACGACATCGGGCGTGAAAATATTTGTTACCCAAAGATTTCCTTTGCTGTCTATCGCGCAAAAGCCCGGCCCACTGAGACCGTTTGTAATCGTTGCCGCAGGGGTGGTTTTACCCAGCGAATATTCCGATATCCAGCCCTCCCCGCTTCCCTGGTTCGTCACGTACAGCGTCCCCTTGCTGTCCATGCACGCGCTTTGGGGATAGGAAACCCCGGAGGTGATAGTCGCTAGGGGACTTGGGTCTTTGCTGCGTGTGTTGTATACATTAACTTGGTCGTAGGGCGCTCGAATGCCACTCAGGGCTACGAACAGCAGGCCCGGAGAAACCTTGTAATCGCCGCCCGAACTCATAGCGTGATGCGCGCTCGCGTGCGTTTGCGTCATCGCGCCCGGCGCGCCGATCGGCGGCCGCGATCCGCCGCACCCTGCCAGCATCGTCGCCGCCACGAAAAGGATGCAGGCCTTACGACTGAAACTCAAGCCGCTCATTTGCTTGGGGCGACCGAAATCGTAACGCCATCAGGGAAGTTCGGTCGACTCTCGTCTTTTGCTATTCTCTTCACCGGGTGACCACCTTGCGGATAGTTCCAGATAGGAACGCGCCCCTTATCTTGGTTTTGATACGGGCTGTCCAGCGTACAAGCCACGATGATCGAGCCATCATAAATCCATGACGACCACGGCTTGCTGTAGCCGCACTTGTCTAGTGTTGTCACTCCAACTACTGTACCATACCATCCACCGGGTATGCCGGCGAACGCGCTCCCACTGTGGGCAAACGTGATTCGAGAAACAGTATCAAAGGCTGAGTCCAGCACGGTGATATATTGCCCGTCCCATTGCATTTGATTGGGTTCGTAAAACTCACCTCCGGTCACAGGGACCTGTCTGATTTGATTGCTGCCTGAGCCAAGGACAAAGAACGCGAGGCGTTCCCCATCGATTGAGCCGTCGCAAAACAGATCGCTGTTATCGTCATAGCCGCAGCGCGCGATCGCCGTACCGTAGCCGCTATAAGACATAGTCGGCGTCCCTTGCTCTGAAGAAAAGATGGCGACGCCGGTGCCCTCAGTTTGGGAATCGACGACCACAGCTAGGTTTCCAGTGTTTGGATCATAGGAACACGCAATTGCCCAGCCGGGCACATTAAGTGTTTGTGTGGGCGCGTCCGCGCCATGCGCATACTCGACGACGTTGTCGTTGCGGTTGCCCAAGACGAAAACGTTACCATTCGTATCCGAACAGACTCCCGAAGGGTTGGTGAACCCAGTCAGGGTAAGGACGCGACCGCCGTCGGGATAGTTGTAAGCGTTTACGTGGTTGCGTATTAGGTCGGAAACGTACAGCAATGCGCCGGCTTGCTCGGAACCACGGTGACCGCGGCCAGCGACTGCCGAGTGTGACATCGCGCCCGGCGCACTAATCGGCGGTTGCGATTCGCCGCACCCTGAAAGCAATGCCGCAGTCACGCAACCGCATAGCGCATAGCGGCCGAAATCTGAACTCTTCGTTTGCCTTGCCCCTCGTGTACGGAACACGACTAGGGAGGTTCGGCACCAGGCCTCGCTTCCATGGCAAGAATGGAAGCGTCGTCTGAAAGAATCATTGTCGGACCAGCTGGGGATGTGATGTTGACCTTAGTAAGAATTAATACGCGGCGTACTAAGCGCGTAGCGGCGAAATCTTGAAGCATCCACTTACCAGTAAAATACGACCAGTCCACCGACGTGCGGTTTTCTCCATCCCGGCCAGAAACGAACGTGCGTGGCGTTCGACTCGACGTAGGACGAACCACCGCCACCGCCGCCTCCATCGCCGAACATGCTGCGGCTATCCGCGCCGCCACCGCCGCCACCACCACCGTAGAATCCGCCGCCGCCGCCGCCGCCGGCGCCGGCGTCTGATCCGACGCCCTTGCTGCCGCCGGCGCCGCCTGCTCCACCGGCACCCAATGTTCCGCCGATGCCCGACCCGCCGCTCGTGTAGTCGCAGTCAGAGCCCGCGCCTCCCGTTCCGCCAGCGGCTTGCGTGCCGCCATCTCCGCCCGCGCCGTTGCATTCGGAGTACGACTCCGAGCCGTCACCGCCACGTCCACCGTGTGTCCCGCCGCCTCTTCCGCCGTGGCCACCCTCGGTGTTGCCACCGCCTTGGCCGCCTTGACCGCCGCCGCCGGCGGCGACGAAGATTCGATCGGCAAGCGTCGCGCCGCCAGCACGAACATCGGAGGCGCCGCCGCCACCGCCGCCCCCGCCCTGACCGTCGCAACAACCGTCGGTGCCGCCGTTTGCACCCCCGTTAAAGCCGCCATTCGCTCCGGAAGCGTTACCGCCGACGAATACGATGAGCCGCTCTCCAGTCCTCACTGGAATGGTCGCGCTGATACGAGCGCCGAAGCCGAAACGTTCGCCGTACTGGCTGGAGCCGTTAGCGCCGTAGGCCAGGACCCTTATCTGCGTCACATCGGCGGGCACGATAAAGGACTGCTTTTTCCCGGAGTACGTAAACGTGTGGTTTTTCGAGGTGGAGTTCTGCATGCCGCTTACGGGTACGGCGCTGGAGCCGCCGCTGCTGTAACCACCGCAACCGGTGAGCATAGCAGCGGTGACGGAACCGCATAGCGCGTAGCGGCGAAAATCCAAGCTCTTCATTATGCTGCTTTCCTTGTTACTGCGGCAGAACGCTAATAGCTGTGGCGAAAGGCTCGCCAAAACCGAAAAACTCGCTAAGGATCTTGCCACCCTCTGGATAGGCGTAGACTGCGACCGCGTTCTGCGTTATGAGTGGGGCGTAGAGCGTCTGGCCTTGAATCGCAAAATCCCCGATGTAAGAGGCGCCTTTAAGCCGCAATACCCCGACTGCTTTTCCCGTACTACCGCTAATCTTGAACCGATAAATTAATGAGCCCGGATCGCCTGCCACGATCGCCAAAAAACCGCCGTCCCACTGCATCGGCGACCCACCGCTGACGCTCTCATTTAATGTGATCGGGTTGAGCTGCTTTCCTTTGTTTGGAAACTCGGCAAACAAATCCTCACTCGGTGGACTGCTGCCGCCGGTGTAGAGATTGCCGTTGCCGTCATATGAACAGAAACCGAACTGATAGATGGTTGCGTCGAAGTAAAGCTTGGGCTTGCCGGACGCATGAGCGTAAATGGCAATGTTGCCGGGAGCGATCGTGCCTGAAATTCTTAATCTCGTTGCTAACCGCCAGATCTCCCGTTGTCGGATTAACGGAACAACCGAGTGGGGCGTAATCTGGATCGTAGAGAATGTCCTTCGGGCTTTGCGCGCCGTGCTTATACTCCCAGATTTGACTCGCCTCGAGATCAGTAATGAACACGTCGCCCTTCGTGTCGGTACACTCTCCCGATGGCGCGTCGAAACCGGTGAGCGTACCAACTAGCTTGCCGTGGGGAAGCTGCAACACTGAAACATCGTTCGTTTGATAGCTGGTTACGTACAAGAGTTGACTGGCGCTTTTCGCTTCCGGCAGCATCCACGACCGGCCACGATCAGCGTGCGCTGCGATGGCTGGGGTTTGCGGCATCGCGCCCGGCGCGCCGATCGGCGGCTGCGATCCGCTGCAGCCTGTAAATAGCACCGCGATCGCGGCTACTGACGTGGCAATAAAGAGGCGATGGATCATGACGATGCTCCTACGACTTGATGGAGTGCACTTCGTCGCGACGGGCTGCTCATAATACAAAAGGCCTCTTAAACGTCCGGTTTGGTCGGCTATAAAACCGTTACGGTCAATGCTGCGCTGGCGAAAGCACTACGCCGTCGACTGAAGTCCCGGCACTTGCAAATGCCGGGAGCACCTTGGTCGGTTTCCCGCCCGCAGGGTACGACCAGATCGCCAACTGGGGGTTCGACTGCCATTGTGCGATAAACATTCCGTTCTTAAACCACGTCTGCGTGCCGCCGGCGCCGCCGTACCCAAATCCACCAACCCATCCATGGACGTGCGTCGTACCGACGATCTTCGCTTTGTGCGCGACATGCATGCGGTAGATCGAATGCGTGTTAGGATTGGACAGTGCTATATAGGCGCCGTCCCAATTGACGCTATCATAGTCGTCGTACCCGAAGCGACTCTGGAGTAAGTAGTTCCGAAACGTCGTGCTGCCTTTTGGGAGTTCGGCGAGGCCGGGCACATATGAGTGGTGCGGTCCTCCTCCCACAGCGCCGTCTAGAAAAAGATTTCCGTCGCTATCGTATGCGCAAAGCCCGACTAGTGTGAATTCATCGTTACAAATAGATTGCACTCCACTTGACTTCGCACGGGGATAGATATACACGCAAGAGTAATCATAGGTGGGCACCGCAAGATTCCCCGTCGTTGGGTCAACGCTGCACCCGCTGGGCACATCGTAGATGGATAGCGTTTCTACCAACTTGCCGGAATGCGAGTATTCCGCGACAGTTTGGTCCCCGCCCACGAGGAAGACGTTTCCCCGTTTGCCGGAACACAGGCTATAGGCACTCACACCCAGGCGTCCAACGACCTTGCCGCTCGGATACGATAGGACGTACACGTCGCCACCCGTCGCCACGTAAAGAAGGTCGCCGGACCACGCGTCTTTCCCGGCTGTGGGTATAGAGTGCGCTGTTATGCCGCTGGTTGCTCCGTATGGCATCGCGCCCGGCGCGCCGACCGGCGGCTGCGATCCACCGCAGCCCGAGAGCATTGCCGCGGCCACGCAGCTTGTGAGCGCGTAGCGGCTGAAATCCAAGCTCTTCATCTGCCTTGCTCCTCGCTTCGTGAACGCCACGCAGCCCAGCAACGTTTCGGCATGGTCGTGCTTTAGCCCGCGTAGCGGTCGTGCCATGGCAAGCCAAGCTACCTTAGCCTTCAGCGCCCTTGCATAGCAAACACGACCCGCTTTCGCGGAACGTCGTGCAGAGGGGTAGGGGCGCGAGGATGGGGGATGGCGGAATTCAGGTAAGGAACGTGGGGCTTCAGAGAGTGCCCCCGAACTCATTTTACGTATGTCGCGCGTGCTGACAACCATGCTGATTCTGCGAGCCGTCTTGGGCGAGCCCTCTGACTACGTTGACCGCAGTGCCCTTCCCAAGCGCCTTCGGTCAGATATTCCGGGATTAGTCTGGCCGTGCGGATGCCGCTCAAAGCCGCATTGGGGTTCTCAACGCTTGTACGCGTGCTCCGAGAAACACGCGACTGCGGTTGAGCGCGCTGGCGAATAGCGCCGATCCACGCAGCGACGCCCGCAATGCAGTGCCTGCATAGCAAACACGGCCCGCTTTCGCGAACGTCGTGCAGAGGGGCAGAGGCGCGAGGCTAGGGCAGCGGCGGAGGGGAGTACGCAGTTCCCTCGGGCTGGAAGACGCCTTTACCGATTTCCCGCTTCGATAGCGTGACCGAGCCAGGTGCAAACTCGACTATTAGGCCGCTTCCCGTTTCAGTGGTAACCCAAAGCCAGCCTTCCTCGTTAACCGTCACCGCTATGGGCGTGTTCATACCTTCTGTGATCGTTTTGTACGGTTTATTTTGTCTGTAGCGGTATTCTTCCACGTCATTTTCTGCTTCGTTCGTTACGTAGAGAGTGCCGTTCGCATCTACGGCAATGCCTACCGGAGAAATAACACCGTCGGTGATGGTCCTGCTCGGCGATTTGCTGCCCGACGGATAGACGACGACGTTTCCGGGACCGAAGCTTTTAGTACCTTCGGTAAAACGGTTGGCGACGTACATGTTCCCAGAGTGGTCGATCGCGATGCCGTCCGGATAGAACATGCCTTTCGTGATGATCGTGTGTGGCTTTGTCGAGCCTTTCTCGTATTCGGTGACGTTCGGGCCACCGATGTTCGTTACCCAAAGGTTTCCGTTGCTATCAATCGCGCAGAATGCCGAGGTATTGATACCCTTCTTAACTATCTTGGACGGCTTTGTCTTGCCTGCGGGAAATTCTGTAACCCAGCCAGCAATAGCGGGCTCGTTGACGACGTAGAGCGTCCCGTCACCGTCGAGGCAGTCGCTGACCGGGTCAGCGAGGTCATCGGAAATGACTTCTACTGGGCTGGGATCCCTAGCATTCGCGTGTTACACCTTGAAGCTGTCCCGGTTTAGTGGAGTGGTGTAATTATACATTAGGCGGCCTGACTCCGCCGTTCGTATTCCACGGGTGATATGTTCCCGATCGAGGTATGCCGCCGATGCGGATTGTACCAGCCCTCGATGAAGTCGAAGATCGCCAGCGCCGCGTCTCGCGGATTCTTAAACCGATGTCGATCGAGCAGCTCGCACTCTAAGGTTGCATTGAAGCTCTCGCACATCGCATTGTCGTAACAGTCGCCGACAGAACCCATCGAAGGCTGAACGCCGGCCTCCTGACAACGGCGCCCAAATGCAATCGAGGTGTACTGGCAGCCCTGATCTGAGTGGTGGATCACTGCTTTCGGTTTTCGCTGGTGAAGCGCCATGTCGAGGGCATCGAGGACGAGCTCAGCGCGCAGATGCGTCGCCATCGCCCAACCGACGACGCGGCGGCTGAAAACATCGAGAACGATGGCGAGAAACAATGACCTCGTAGACGTCGGCACGTAGGTGATGTCTGCGACCCATAACTTATCGGGAGCATCCGAAGAGAAGTTTCGATCAACCAAGTCAGCTGCAGGCCGAGCATCGAAATCTCGAATGGTCGTTTTGAAACCCTTGCGGCGACTTGCTCCATAGATTTGACGCTCTCGCATAAGGCGAGCCAGCCGCTTCCCGCCCGCGCGGATCCCCACGTCGCGCAAGTCCTGGGCGAGGCGCGGCCGGCCGTACGTTGAACGAGACCGTTCGAAAAACACCTCGAGGGCATCGCCGATCGCGATATCACCTTGCGTACGCTGCGACAGCGGCCGATCACGCCACGCATAATAGCCGCTGATCGAGACGTTCAGCACTCGGCATTGCGTAGCGACGGGCCAGCGTTCCTGATGAGCTCTCACGAATTCGAAGACTTTGCGGGTACCGAATCGGTCTCGCGAGCAAACCAGGCCGCGGCTTTTTTTAAAATATCTCGCTCGATCTCAAGCTCGCGAACCTTCTTGCGCAACTTCACCATCTCGGCGCTCTCAGCGGTCGCGACAGTCTCGGATCGGCGGCCGGCATCCACATCGTCTTGCTTCAGCCAGTTGGTTATCGTGAGTCGAGCGATGTCGTACTCCTTAGCAATCGCACTTACGCTCTTGCCGGATCGAATCAGCTCGATAATCTTAGCCCGGAACTCCAGGGGATAGGCGCGTTTCTTGGCCATGATGGGGTCTTTCTCCGCAGGGCGGAAAGACTCCACGAAATCGGGTCAGCTCCACCTTAACGTCATGGTAAACAGAGGTGTTGGTTACGTACAGCAGCGGTATCGAATGCGCATATCGCGTGTCCTGCGTTGTTGTTACCCAGCTTTGCGGCATCGGCCTGGCGCGCCGATCGGCGGCTGCGATCCGCCGCACCCTGCAAGCATTGCAACGGCTATGCAAAAACTTACCGAGCAACGACTAAGTATTGAAATCTGCATGTGCTACCAGCTAACGACGACTAGGCCGTTTTTCGTCGCCTTCCACGCTTGCCAGAAATGCACGCTCGTTGCAGTCGGCTCCGCGTATGACGAGCCACCGCCACCGCCACCGCCAGCTCCACCATTGCTTTCAGTACCACCGCCCGCACCGCCGCCGCCGCCGCCGTAGTAGCCGCCGCCGCCACCTCCTCCGCCTCCGTTGTAACCGCAGTAGCCGCTACCCTGGCACGATGCACCGCCGTGGCCGCCTCTGCGAGCCGACCCATGCCGCCCCGGTTTGCCGCCCATAGTAGCGCCATCGCCACCGCTGCCACCGGCCCCGCCAGCGTTCTGCGTTCCGCCGCCACCCCCGCCGCCAATAATGTTGGACGCACTGCCCCCACTCCCGCTACCGGCTCTGAGCCCGCCGCCGCCCCCGCCCTGCCCAGGAGGGCCGTCGTCGCCCCGTCCTCCTTCGCCGCCTCCCCCACCAGCAACCAAAACGCGGTCAGAAAGCTTGAGATCGCCTTCTCGAACGTCGGATGCCCCGCCGCCTCCATTGCCGTCGGCGCTCGACTTGACGCCGCCATTCGCGCCGCCGTTAAAGCCGCCGGTTGGTCCAGAAGCGTCGCCGCCGACGTACACTACCAGCTTCTCTCCGGGGGTCACCGGGATAACGGCATGCACACGTCCGCCATAGGCTACGGGGGAACCCGCGCCCTTAGCACCACGAGCGATAACCTTGATCTGCCTCACGCCCGCCGGTACGGTGAAATACTGCGGTCCGCCCGTGTAATCAAACGATTTACGGTTCGGCAGAGAGTTAGGCGCAGCGCTAGTCGGCGTAACGCCGTCGCCGACGTGACCGCCGCAGTCTGCGAGCATTGCCGCTGCCGCGCAAAGCCATAACGCATCTTGGACGAAACGTGAAGTCCTCATCCTGCCTCCTAAAGCTCGAACGGAAAGGCGGGCAAGGACGTTCGGCGCGGCGGACTGAGCAGCCTCGGCTAGGAACGCAACACGGCCTTTTACCAACAAAAGGCAGACCGTTCTGCCGAGCGAAGCAAGAACTCAACGAGAAATGAACTGTCCAGCCGCGCCAACTTGGGTTGCAGCGCTGTTTGCGCTTCTCTGTGTAACGACAGCAACAATGGCCGCCGTGCTATTGGTCTTCGGCGGCATGATCGTTCGCGGCGGGATGTCCCCCGAACAAGTCGGCGCGCCGTGGGGTGGCGACGAACGGTGGCAAACGGAGAAACAACTCGGCATTTTTGAGCGCGAACTTGTCGTGGACGCAGGGGCCACTCTCGGAAACATCGGTAATCTCTTGATCATCTCATCGGTAATCGCTTCCCTGGCAATCGGCTTTCCCGGGTCGTGGGTTTTGAGTTTGGTGTTTTTCGTCAGCTCGCTGCTTCCGGCCGCATGGATGGTGTGGTGGTCGCTGCGGCAGATGCGAATCAAACGCTCGCGACAACAGAATGTCTTCGATTCGCTTGCACCCACAGACTCAACTGCTGCGATCTTCGCAACCGGTCGTGGCGGTGTCCCTATCCGCAGTGCGCGAGATTATTGGGCTGATCGCAACCCATCGTTCCTCACATGGCAACGGCTCAATAGAGTAGGCCGAAGCATCGCATTGCTTCGGCAGATCATCCCCACCGCCAAACTCTATTTTCCGTTGGAGCGTAGCCGTGAATGACTACCACTGCGGCGGGGTTACTTCGTTCGCTCCGCTTTAAAAACCCAGGCGCTGATACACCTTCAAACGAACGTATGCAGCCCGCTCCACCTCGGCAATAGACTGCGGCGGCCTCTTGAATACACCCAACCTCTTCAACTCGGTCCACGACACCGGCGTATCAAAGTGACCAACTAGAAGAAAGTCTATAACCCTCAATGGGGTAGGCTTCTCGATCAACATGGCACGCAAATCGGCATCGGGGTAGGCCGAACGCTTCGCTGTTTTTCGAAATAGCTCGTCGATGTCTGCGGTCTCGCCCACTTCCGTCGCAACACCTACGCTCGCTATTGTTTGCGAATGGCGATACGCCGGGTCCTTCGACATATAAAAGAGAAGAATGTCGCCAGCCGACATCTTCTTAATGGTCGAGCGACACAAATAGACTTTTCGTATTGTGTTGCCAGGGATGCGTCGAGCCTCTACCGTTTCAAACAGCGTCGGTTGCGCCGATTCGTACATCTCGGGAAAGAGCAAGCGGTGATACTGTGGTCGAATAGGCACACATAGGGGCCGCACGCGCGAATCATCGACGAAGCGAGGATATTGGTCGCGGTCGAGCGTCAACGGATCCCCGCTCGCCAACACCGGTCCAGAGCCAAGCGTCTTTTCGTACTGTAGCTCGCCGCTGGGCAACACGCGCGTCTTGTGAAAACCAAACCATTCGAGCAGAGAAATGAGTATGACGTGATGAGGGAACGCCGTCAGGTACGTTTCCGCGAAGCGGTTGCGCTGAGCGAACCAAAGTGCCTGTTTCAGCAGCAGCTCTCCGAATTTTTCGCCACGATACTTCTCGGCGACCTTGAACGTACACAGCTTCAGCACTTTTTCGTTCGCCAATGTCGCATCCGTGTCAGCGCCGAACTCGCTCTTCCAGATTAGGATGCCTGCCGTCTCTCCGCCGACCGCTAAACGCCAACACTTACGGCGTGTTGCTATGCACTTCTCCTGAAACCATTCGTCGAAGTTAGTGTAGTCCGCACGCAGCGTCTCAAATATCGGATCGTCTGCCGCGATTTCGTAGCAGAATCTCTCCTCGATGTAAGGCAGAACAACGGTTTTTGGTTCATACGTCTGGCGTAGCCACTCGACGGCTTCCTCAAGCATGAACACTCGACCGCCCAATCCGTGGGCGGTCGCCCGCTTTTGGAGTCCCGCATCCTGCGTGACAAGGAACGCCACCACTCGCATATCGAGCACATGGAGAAGCGTGCAGTCAACGAGGTCGTTGTGTTTCGTGATTGGTCCGAACCGCTGTTGTAGTGCAGCCTGATCGGGGATCGGTATGCCGCGCAGTATGGCGAACTTCTCCATTTTCGACGCAGTGATTCGTCGGCGCTGCGAATTCTTGTCGCGGGCAATATCTTGCAGGGAAGATTCATGCACGAAGATGCGCACGCTATGCTCCGAACACAGTTTGCTAAACCGTGCGAAGGTCTCGGCGACGGGCTTGTCATCCTCAAGGCCGATAATGATGTTGGTATCGGCGCAAAACGACGGCTGGTTCGTGACTTCAACTACTCCGTAGAAGAGCTTGGTACTCGCGCGTCACATAGCGGAACGATTGCGGCGGCACGAATCCGAACCGCTTACGGAGGTCTGCAATCGGCACGCTGTCCGGGAGACGCGTCGCGTCATCGAGCACGATGACGTAACCCTCGGCGCGGCCAGCGAAGTACGAATCAAAGGCGGCCTTTCCAATGCCGGACGCGCCGTGGTACTCGTACCAGATGTCCTGCACGCGCAACCGTCGCACATCCCGGATCCGCGCATAGCCGACCAATTCGCGGACGGGCGATGTCGAATATATGAACGCCAGTGAGCCGACTACTTCCGCGTCAGTGAAGCGACGACGCAGTTCGACGGTCTTTTCGCCATCGAGTATCTTGTCGGCATACATAGGCTTAATGCTGAACAGCACGTCCTGGCTGGCGAAATCAAACACTAGTTGTACTCCATTGGCGGCTAATTCGTCTTGGATGCCCACAACCGTCAACGCCTCCGTCGCGCCTTACGCCGGAGCGCCTGAGCGAGAGTAGCGGCGTCTGCCTGCTCGATGAGGGTCTCGACGATAGACTTTTCAGTCGCGGGCACAGAGCGCACGTATTTTAAGTCGTTCTTCAGGTCCCCGAGGCGCTTCTTAGCGGCGCGGGAGATGTCGAACGTGGCTTTGACAACGTCATCCGGCCCTGGCATCCTGGTTTTACATGTTACAGGGATCCTGAGTTCTTGGGAACCCTTAGCCATATTAATTGGCTCGTGGCGCAATCTCTTTGATGTATCCGGCGCTTTCGGCTGTCGCCGCCAGACGAGGCGATAGGCCTAGGGACTAGCTAGATCGACGGACTGCGCTGGCCGTCACGGGTCAAGTTTCGGCTGGATAGAGGCCGTGCGGCCGACCGAAAGATTTTGCTGCCGCAAACAATGGGACCGACAAGCCCTAGTCTTTCTTCGGCATAGGCCCAAAGGAGCGCACGGGCTTCGGAGACGCTCGCCGTCTCGTCCGATTCGACGACAGCGTCAGGAGGTACGTGTTTCTGCACCTTCGGGCTCGGGCGGGGTGGTCCGGGAATCGGGACCTCCTTCTGGAAGGCGGCGCGTTTCGGGTCATCGCGTTCGGGCCGTCCCGTTTTTTTTTGCTGCCGTGTCACCCTCTCTCCCCTGTGTCTATATATGGTCGGTTCTTGGTTAGTTACCGTACCGTGGGAGCGACACCCTAAGTGACCGGATTCCGTCACCCCAAGTGCAGCTCGCCGCGTAGCATAAGGGGTGATGGCTTCCGGCACCCTCAATGCCAGATTGTACAAGTTAGACGTTCCCGGTCGTTGGGTGCTTGTAATAAGATTCGCAGCTTTAAGCGTCGCGATCGCCGCCTTCACGCGCCGCTCGGAAACGTGAAGGTGTGCGGCAATGGTCTCAACCGAAGGCCACGCCTCGCCCTTGTTGTTGGCATAGCACGCTATAATGCCGTAGACGCGGCACGCGAGTTCTCCCGCGCCACCGAGCCGAACCAACGTCCATGCTGGGACCTTCGCCCACGCTTTACGCTCCCAAGTGTCGCGTGTCTTGACGCCAATGTCGCGATCGCGACGGATATACAGCGGACCACCGTTACCGATGGCCTTTGCGATTGTTCCCTCGCCGTAAGTTTGCGGCCCGTGCTTCTGGTCCCACTTGGCTCGCATGAGACCGGATCGACGGAAAAGGCGATCCATCTGAGATCGGTCAGCGTGAGTGTAGAAGCGTAGCTTGCGGCAAAGCGCAAAGTCAGCCTCGCTTTGCGACCGGTAATCCGAATGGTCGCCCTCGAACAGCCGGCGCCACTTGGCCCCGTCCATTGCCTTGAACATGATCCGTAGGACGTCGCTATCTTCGAGCGGCTCAGGGCAGTCAATAGCCGCATCACCGGCAGGTGCGCGCCCCTCCGATTCCTCGGTAAACCATTTGGCGTAAAAGGCGTCGAGCGTAGCTTGCCCCTTCGGGCCTTCGCGAACCCTCGGGGCGTCACCAACAAAATCACCAGTGACCGTAAGGTAGCGTGCGGAGCCTTCGCGTCCATCGTAGATCTCACGACCCGGGACGCCTCTGCGCGCGCTAACCTTGCGCGACTGTGGAATGGTCGCTCGAATGAAGAGATGCAAGCCTCGCCCGCTGGGGCTTCTTTCGGCATAGGTGCCGAGGCCGACCGCGTCGCGAGCTATCTCGTGTAGCGTGCCATCGGCGTCTATGCAAGCGTCGAGATCAATGCCGACGAGGCCCTCGCCGAGAACGAAGCCGACACCGTCCGCGCCGCCATGAGTTACGCAACTACAAGCTTCGGCGAAAGAAAGCCATGCGCGCGGATTTTTGATGGATTGAAGCGGCCTTTTGCTCGCCTTTCCGTTGCGGATCTCGTAGCGCCACGCGACCCAACGCCGCAGAATTTTGAGGCTTTCGGGAAAGTCGTTAAGGCCTGGTGGGCGGGCCATTAAGGGCGTCGGGGCGGACTTAGCGGGACCGAGGCAATCTGGGGCTTATGAATCGAGGGGCGTCGTTTTCCGCGGCGTGTCTCATCATGTCGATTCGCGCCCGTCATGCTCAAGTTGCGCGAGCGCCGGGCCGCGCAGAATTCGGACTAACCCGCGCTTGCCAAACTTTCGGTGGGGAAGGCGGCCAGCCGCGACCTCCTGACGTACGACGCTTTCTCCGACGCCCACAAGCTTGGCATATTGCGCGACAGTTAGCGTCATGCGTTCCGGTTGGTGCCTAGCCATACTAGATTCTTGTTTCATCAACTAACCTCCTAACAAACAAGAATCACTGTAACAATGCGAGATATGGCTTGTCTTTACGGTTTCCTGCTGATACAATCTAACAATGGCCAGTCAACGCCGGTCGGCACGAAGTGTTACCGGAAATACTCTGCGGATGATCGAGAACGAGCGCTGGCAGAGGTTCCTCGAGCCCCTCGTCGGCCAAGATCGGCCTGTTTCCGTGGCGCAGTTAGATGGGGCACTTCAGAACCTAACGGACCGCGCCGGTGATGCGAGAGGCGAGATTTACGCCTACCTAGCGGCTCGTCAGCGGGTAGGCGCCAAGCGCGCTTTCTGGATCGGCGAGGCGCTGCGAGAATGTAGCATCAAGTGGTCAAGCGGCGTCGTCGCACTCGCATCCGCCGGCCATCTTAAGGAGCTGGTGGCGCTCATTGCGCTTCTTACGCTGCGAACCGATGGAGAAAAAGAATGTGCGGCGTTGCTTGCGGCCTGCTGCGCAGTCCTCACTTGCGCAGATCCTAGGAATGCTGAGCTTACGGCACTTCAGGAAGAGACCCGAGCTCGTCTAGTTGCCGACAACATTGGCGCCGTCGCCGAAGTGCGAGAGGCTTGGACGGCGCTCGAAAAGCGAGCTGGGTCACATGGTCGACTCTTCGCATCCGTGAGAAGCTCGCTCAGAGACGCGTACGCGAGCGCGCGCCTGGAGGATCACAGGTTTCGGGAGGCCCGAGTCTTTGAGGACCTGGGAAGATGGGCCATTTCGGTAGCAGGGGACAATGGCCGGTTTCTAGCGATCGTCCAAGCACGCTTTGCCTCTAGAGCGCAGGTAGATCAGCGCAGGACGCATTCAGTGTATGAGGATGCGGCTTATGAGTTCGCGCGCTCTCATGCCGATATCGGGCAGGCCAGCTTTGACGAAATCCTGCGCGAGACGGGGCGTTCACTTGAAGAGATCGCTCGTGAGGACTACGGCGTCGAGCTTCCTGTCAACGTGCAAAAGCCGATCAGCCAACAAAAAACTACGAAAGGGAAGAAAGAACGATGAAACGACATCGTCTCGGTGCCTGGATTGGCAAGGAAAAGTACAAAGACAAGAAGACTCGTAAGGTGCGAGAGAACTCCAGCTGGACAGTAAAGTATGCACCGTTCGATGCTCAGGCTGGCGACTATCGCACCAAACGCGAGCGGGGCTTCCGTACCGAGGATGACGCGATCGCGTGGTGGCTTCTTCAAAAAGCGAACCGGAACCGTCCCGTGCGAAAGGATGAAGCCATCAAAGCACAACCGCTAACGCTCTCCGAATTCGCGGCCAGCTGGCTCAAATCGATTACGAACACAGTGACGTCGGGGGCACTGGCCACGTACGAGAAGCACGTGCGGTGCTGGATTAAGCCGGCGCTCGGCGATGTGCTTCTGTGCGATCTCGAACGGGAACCGCAGCTGATTGAGCGGGCGCAGACCGCGTGGCTAACCCTTCCCCGCCGCGATGGGCGCAAGGGCTCGGTGACGCCGCGCTATGTCAGGAGCGTGCGGAACACCCTGACCACGATCCTCAATCGCGCCAAACGCCTGCGCTTGATTAGCGTAAATCCAACGGAGTTCGTCGATCATGTCCGGGTCGAACGCGCGGAGATGCGCTCACTCGATCCTGCAGCCGTGCAAGCTTATCTCAAAGCTTTCGATGGCACTGGCCTCGGCTGCGCTGTCGCGGTCGCCATCGGCAGTGGATGCCGCAGAGGTGAGCTACTGGCCCTGCGATGGTGCGATCTCGACCTCGACAGCGGAACGCTGCGGGTTGCGCGCTCGCTGGAGCGCGTTACGGTCGCCTCGCCCAAGAGAACGCGATACGAACTGCGTTTCAAAGAACCGAAGACCAAACAGTCTAGGCGCACGATCGCGTTGCCGAGCTTCGCATTGGAGCGATTGCGACGTCATCGCCTCGACCAGGCCGAGCGATTCATGGCCACTGGAGCGGGAAGGCCAAACGGAAGCACCTTGGTCTTCGAGCGCGAGGGGCTGCCCTGGAATCCCAACACATTCGGTGCAACGTTCGCAGGGATGGCTGACGAGGCTGGCCTGCCACGGGTCCGATTGCATGATCTGCGCCACTCATTCGCATCGCTACTTTTGGTCGGCGGCGCGGACCTCAAGACGGTGTCGACGGCGCTCGGGCATTCAACTATTGGTGTCACCACAGACGTCTACGCGCATGTAAGCCCGGCCATGCTGCAGGGTGCGGCCGAGCTGTTGAACTGCGTCGTCGAGTCGGGAAAAGCGTAGCCTAGAATGGCAATTAGTCCGGGTTGGTCCGGGTCGAAGACCGATGCTGGCGGGAGCGTGTAGGAATCGAACCTACCAGTCGCCTTGCGACGACCTCAGCGATTTTGAAGACCGTGCGAACCACCAGATCCGTACGCTCCCACGATTGTGTGATGCCCTTATTTTGCGACGGTCTTTAGCTTAGGCTCCCTCCACGGCTTCGCAAATGTGGGCCCGTGTTTGTTCGCGCCTGCATTCGCGGGCGTCTTTTCGTTTCGTAAGTTCTAAATAATTCCACACGGTTGGCGACGATGCGGTTTAAGGCCCGCCTGGGGTAAGCGATGTTCTGAAAAGAAAGGTCCCCTCGACGGGCTTGCAATCGACCAATTTGCGTGTGTAGGTTGAACTCTTCGCCGCTCGGATTGATTCCGCGTCAAACGAACCGTCCCCGCTCTTTTTAAGTATTTTGGCTGCAACGACTTTGCCATCAGAGCCAACAACTACAAAGACCGTGGCAGAAAGCGGCCTTAACTCCTCCGGAGAGGCAAAGCCCCTAGGGTATTCAGCCTTTACCAGGCCGGTGTCGGCTTGACAGGGTGATGCCGTTGGGCTTGGCGAGGCCTGTGCCAGTAGCAGTGAAAGCATGACGGCCAATATCATGGCGCGGTGTTAGACGGCTAGGTAGCCAATTCCGCGCGCGCTGCATCGCGAATCGAACACGCCGGAGGTTAAGCGTGGGGGTCTTCTCCGGTGACCTGCACTCTCGATGTTCAAGGTCGCTAGCATGGCGCCGGGGGGACGGCAACGAAAATCTGACGCCAACTCGGAGGGCCTTTCTCATGCGATCCATGCTTCTCGCCGTACTCGTTGCGCTGGCCGGTTGTGCGGGCGCCGTCAACGGCACGCTGCAAGTACCCCCGCAAAACAACGCCGCGACGCGGGGCCTTTCAAACGCGACAGCCGGCACAATCACCCACGTCATTTACGTCGTGCAAGAGGGCCGCAGCTTCGACGACCTCTTCCAAGGCTACCCTGGAGCGCTGACCTCGTCAACCGGGGAGATTTCGACCGGCAAGACTGTAACGCTGAGCCCGATCAGCTTGAAAGCTCGGTACGACATCGACACGCAGGTGCGAGCGATGTTCGCCGCCTGCGATGGCACCGGAAAACTGCCGGGCACGGGGTGCCGCATGAACGGTTTCAATGAAGAAGAACTCTACGGCGGTCCGAAGGGCATCAAGTATCCCATGTACGCCTACGTGCCGCACGAGGAGTCGAAGCCTTACTTCGACATGGCGCGCGAGTGGGTCGTTGCCGATCACACGTTTGCATCGCAGCTCGACGGCAGCTTCACGGCGCACCAATACATCGTGGCCGCTCAGTCCGGTCATGCCGTCGGTTTCCCGACCGGCTCGGGGGGTTGCGAAGGCGGAAAATACGATTCCGTCGCTACGCTAACGCAGCGCCGCCGTGACGGTCCGAACGAAATAGCATGTTTCACGTATAAGACGCTCGCCAACGAGCTGGAGCGCGCCCACCTTTCATGGCGCTTTTATACGCCCGACAAGGCTTCGTCAAGCTTTGCCTTCGACAAGCGCGTCTACGGTAGCCCCCAGTGGCATGGGGATGTCATCCAGCCGCCGAGCCAATTCCGCAATGACGTCGCGAGCGGCAAACTCGCCAACATGACGTGGGTTACGCCCACCTGCCCCGATTCCGACGCAGTCAACTGCGGCGGCGGAGGCGGCCCTGCGTGGGTTGCGTCGCTGGTGAACGCAGTCGGCGAAAGCAAATTTTGGGAGAGCACGGCCATCTTCGTTCAATGGGACGATTGGGGCGGCTTCTACGACGAAGTCGCGCCGCCGTTCGAAGACTACGACGGCCTCGGCTTCCGGGTTCCGCTGCTCGTAATCTCGGCCTACGCCAAGCACGGCCACGTTTCGCACGTGCAGTACGAAACCGCGAGCGTCCTGCGCTTCACGGAAGATATCTTCGGGCTCCGGCAACTCGCAGCGGCTGACAAACGCGCGACCTCGCCTGCCGCCGATTGCTTCGATTTCTCCCGACCGCCGCGAAAGTTCATCCCGATCAAAACGTAATCGGCGCCACCGGAACCGTATCGCCGAATATTTAGAGCTAATTACAGCAGGTGATGTTGCCGGAGATCTTATTGTGGACGCTGCCGGGTTTTACGACAATCGGGTGCCCGGAGTTCGGCAACAGCTTCTTGCCACGCCGGTCCAAACCGATCCAGTTATCGATCACTGCAGTGTAGCTGCTTCCTTTCCCCAACGTCACACCGTCGCCAACGTTACCGCTAATAAGATTCTTCTTCGGTTTTTTTGGATCCGAACTCGAACCGCCGATCACATTCAGCGCGGCGTAAGCCCCAATGTAGATGCCGCCCTGCTGGTTCGAAAGGGCGGCGAGCCCAGCCACGTCGACACCAATAAAGCTGTTGAGAACCCGATTGCCGTGGGCGCCGTCGACGATGGCGAGGCCGTATCCGAGATTGCCCGAGAACGTATTTTGGGGAATGACCGACCGATCGTAATCACCGATGAAGTTGCCGTGCGCGGTGCCATCGATGCGAACGCCATCGTTACCGTTGGGTAGCAGACTATCGCCCTTCGTACTGAGACCGATGATGTCGGGACCGACCGTCACGCCGAATGCATCGCCACCAATTTCAATGCCGTTGTTTATATTTCCAGAGAATACGTTGGTGCGTGCGAGTTGGTTGCCTCCGGTGGATGTAATGAGCAGCCCGTCGTTGCCGTTTGGGGCGGCGCCTTTGAAGGCCAGCAGGCCGCCGAACGTATTGAACGTTATGAAGCCGGCGGCAGTGCCAGCTACCTCGATGCCGTTGCGCACGTTGCCTGCCGAAACGTTTCCGAGCGGAATTACGCCGCCGACCTGGGTAATCTGCGACGAGCCATCGATCAGAATGCCATCGCCGTTATTCGCGACGACGGTCGAGTTGTTGGCGCCGATGCCGAAAAAGTTGCCTTGGACGAGGACGTTGTCCGAGTTCGTAATACGGAGGCCATTCCCCAGGTTGCCGCTCATGACGTTGTAATACACGAAGGGATTGTTGCGGAATTTGCAGCCGATCAGCGAGTTATTGGGCGCGCTAACAATGCGGACGCCGTCGCCCGAGTTCGCAATCGCTCCGTCCCCATCGGCAGTCGTACCGATGAAGTTGCCGTTAAGCGTATTCTGTTGCGAATCTTTGTCGATCAGGATGCCGTTCTTGGCATTACCCGAGACAAGATTTCCATCGGGCGGTACCACGAACACCGGGGTGACCGTCCCTTTGCTTCCGGTCGGATTGTTTGCTTGGCCGGTAACGCTGTCCACGAACCTCGTGCCGCCGATCTCGTTGCCGCTCGACGACGCGGTTAGCCAGATTCCATTCTGGCCGTTGGCAATCGCGAATTTGCCTTTGGCGTTAGTGCCGATGCGGTTGGCGGCGATCACATTACCGGACGATCCATGAAGGCTCAGGCCATTGCCGGCGTTACCGGAGATCACGTTTGCGACGGCACCCGCCGCTCCCGATCGATTCAGGCCGATTCGGTTGTTCGACGACCGAGCGGATACGTAAATGCCGTCGCCCCCATTTCCGAATGCGACGCCCTTCAAGTTTAAGCCGATATAATTGAGGTTGAGAGTAATCGAGCCGGCGTTTAGCGTCACGCCATTGCCCATGGCATTGGCGATCGCGAGTGCGAGCAGCTTCGAACCCGTCGAGCTGGATTGGAAGACGAGGCCGCCATGACCGTTGGCGTTGACCTCCACGACCGGTTGCCCCGCATACTCCGGCGCAGATTTTCCATCGATCGTAACATCCGTACGGATTTGTGGAAGATCGCTCGCAAGCCGTATGGTGCCGCCTACAGAAAACGTGATGACGGCGTGCGCTGCGTGCCGTGTGTTGACCGCCTGGATCGCCGCCCGCAGGGAGCCGGCTCCGGAGTCGTGCAGGTTCGTTACCGCCGCGGTGATGGCGGGGAGTGCCCCATCCTTCGAAGCGACCGCTTCAAAAGCCGAAGTTCCGACAGTGTTGGGGGGAATCGCATTCAACGTGCCCCTCGAAGCGCAACCTGACCAAAGCGACGCGCCGATTAACGCGAAAGCGACCCCAACCAATAAATGGCGCAGTTCCAGACTATTCAAGACGTGCTCCTCTAGAAAGGTCGACCCATTTCGGGCCGTCCTCGACCGACTTACTGTACCCTAAGCCTGCTTTCGCCGCAACACAAAGTAGGCGTGCCCTAAATTAACTGAAAATTAACGCGACTAAACTAAACTGATAAGGCGCCCTCGCACCTGGCGTCGAAAATCGGGAGCGTGCCGAAAATCTTCAGCCGGCGAACACTTGAGAAGTTCGAGGACGCGTCAGCGTCGATTGTTCTTCGGCAGATCGACCAGGCATTTCGGGGCGCGGAAATTCGTTTGGGCGAGGACCCCGGTGGACCCGAGGGAGACCGCCGAACGCAATTCCGGCGTTACGTAGCCAGTGTGAATCAGCAGGATCCCCAACAGCTGGAGCGGCTTGGTGATGCACTCGGGGCGTTAATTGAGGCCGCGGCTGCGTCGAAGGGAGAGTTCCTCGTGAAGGCCGCGCAGAGTGATGGTTTCCTCTTCGCTGACGGCGTCTTTAGGCCGGCGGCGACCGCCACGAGTTCCTTCGCGGTGACGCGTGCCGAGGACTTGGCGCGTATCGATGACCGCGGTAGGCGGCTGCATCTCCTTGCGAACGACAGTCCTAAGGACGCCATCGATGGAGCAAAAAAGCTAGTCGAATCTGTTTGCCGGACCCTCTTGCGCCTTATCGGCGAACCGGCCCCTGGGAAAACTGCCGATCTCGTCGATATCGCGAAATCGGCGCTCAAGGCCCTTGAGTTGCTTCCCTCAAACATCGACGGTAAGGGTCTCGAGCAACTAGTCGTCCTCGTTGCTAGCGGCGGCAAAGGTAAAAAGCTTTCACCCCGTCATGCTCGACTGGCGGCCGGTGCGGCCGCCACGTTCGCCGGTTTCGTTGCGGAAACGTACGTGGAAACACGATAGAACGGCGCGAGCCGGCGAGCGCCCGTTAAGCGGTTTCGTTACGGTTTTTTGGGTATACGAAATCTCGTCGTGTCCGAATCGCAATCCACATTCGATAGCGCGGGCGGAGCCTGCCACGTTTTCGTTCGACAGGAAGGCAAGCATTTCGTCGGTCTCTGCGCCGAGCTACGCGAGATCATCTCAGGAAACACGGTCGACGACATCGTTGAGAAAACGAAGTTGCTCGCCGGCTCGAACGAAATCCGCGTGCAACTCCATACACGCGCGCCATTTTAACCGTACTTCGTTACTAAGCGTTGCGCGTACCACGCCGGCCAGGGTTGCGACGGTGCCGAAGTCGTGTACTGTTCGTCGAGCTCGACCAAGTCGCGCGTGAGATGGCTGCGTATCGGTCGGTGCGCGAGTAACCGCGCCAGATCGGAGTGAGCGAGAAGCCAGTCCGAATAAAAAGTCGCCCAGTCGTCGTCGTTGCCATCGGTGTCGGAAAACACCATGTGGTGAATTTCGCCGACCTGATGTAATGCTTGCGCGATCTTTGCCGCTGAGTCTGCGTTCACGTCGAACTCCTATCGGAATGGTCGGCTTTGGGGTTCGCGCCCCTGCTCGTCGCTTCCGGCGCGCCAATGCGGTAAAGGACGTGACGGCGCAGCGGATGACCTTCTTCGATCCTGGGGTGGTCGAAATCGCCGTCGGCGTCGCGGGTCATGCCCAGGCGTTCCATCACGCGCTGCGACCGGATATTTGATACGGCGGTCAGTGCGACCACCTCGTTCCAACCCAGCCGGTTGAAGGCGAAGCCGAGCGCCGCTCGCGCAGCTTCGGTCGCATAACCGCGTCCCCAACGTTCGGGTACAAACCGCCAGCCGATCTCGCGCGCCGGCGTAAAATGCGACGGGAAGGGAACCTCTTGCAGGGCCACGACTCCGGCGAAGGCCGCACCGTCGCGAATCTCGACCACCCACCATCCGTAGCCACGACTATCGAGGTCCGCGCGTAGCCTTTGCGCCGTCGATTCGGAGAGCTCGCGCGTATAGATCCTGGGAAAAAACTCCGCGACCCGAGGGTCGGCGTTCATCTGGATCCAGGGCTCGACGTCCGAATCGCGCCAGGGGCGGAGCAGCAGCCGTGCCGTTTCTATAGTTGCCACGCACCACCGGTTCGCGCTACGCTTGAGGGCGACCACCTATGAAAACTCGCTCGGATATCCGTAACGTCGCTATCATCGCACACGTCGACCACGGCAAGACGACGTTGGTTGACGCTATGCTCAAGCAGAGCGGAGTCTTCAGAGAGGGCCAACACGTGGCGACGCGCGTCCTCGATTCCAACCCGCTGGAACGGGAGCGCGGCATTACGATTCTCGCCAAGAATACCGCCGTCCGCCACGGCGAGGTCAAGTTCAATATCGTCAACACGCCGGGTCACTCCGACTTCGGGGGCGAGGTCGAGCGCGTGCTGCAAATGGTTCAAGGCGTCTTGTTGCTCGTTGACGCCGCCGAGGGCGTCATGCCGCAAACCCGGTTCGTTCTGCGCAAAGCGCTCGAGCTCGACCTGCGCGTAATCGTCGTCGTGAACAAGATCGATCGCAAAGATGCGCGCGCGCAAGAAGTCGTCAATCAAACCTTCGACCTTTTCGTCGATCTCGGCGCCCACGACGAGCAAGCCGATTTCTCAGTTCTTTTCACCAACGCAAAAGCCGGGATTGCCAAGCGGTCGCTATCCGACGACAGCGAAAACCTCGAGCCGCTCTTCGAAACGATCGTTTCGAAAGTTCCCGAAGCGCCTTCGGAGGAGGGGCCGTTCCAGCTGCTGATCTCGGCGATCGATCACAACCCGTACGTGGGCCGCGTCGGAATCGGACGAATTTTTCGCGGAACCTCTCGGCGCAACGATCCGATCGTGAAGATCGGACGCGACGGCGTCGTGACGGGCGGTCTTCGGCTTACGACCCTCCTGACGTTCGCCGGTCTCGAGCGAATCGACGTAGAGGAAGCCAGTGCGGGTGACATCGTCTGCATCTCCGGAATCGACGACTTGAACATCGGCGACACGCTCGCCGATGCCTCCATGCCCGAGAGCATTCACGCGGTCGCGGTCGACGAGCCCACCGTCTCGATGTTCTTCAGCGTCAACAATTCGCCGTTCGCCGGAAGAGAGGGGCGCTTTCTGACGTCGCGCCAGATACGCGACCGGTTGATGCGCGAACTCGAATCGAACGTAGCGCTGCGCGTTAGCGAGACCGCTTCCGCGGACACGTTCGAAGTGCGCGGACGCGGGGAACTGCATCTGGCCATTCTCATCGAAACGATGCGCCGCGAAGGGTACGAACTGGCAGTTTCAAAGCCGCAAGTCATCATAACGGAGCGCGACGGCAAACGCTGGGAACCGGTTGAGTACGTCGTTGTCGACGTCCCGGAAGTCTATGCCGGCGCCGTGATCGAAGCGCTTGGCCGGCGCAAGGCCGTGATGTCCAACATGCTGCCGGTTGGCGATGCCCAACGCCTGGAGTACACGATGCCGACGCGCGCCATCTTCGGGCTGCGCGGCGAACTACTCACCCTGACGCGCGGCACCGCGGTTCTTTCGCACACCTATTACGATCATCAGCCGTGGCAAGGAGAGCTGCCGGAGCGAAACGTCGGCGCGTTGGTTGCCAGCGAAACGGGACGAACGACCGCCTACGCACTGGCAGGCGTCGACCAGCGCGGGCGCTTCTTCGTCGGACCCGGCGTCGACGTCTACGAGGGGATGATCGTCGGACGCGCCAACGACGACAAGGACATCGCGCTCAACGTCGCGCGCGCAAAGAAGATGACGAATATGCGCGCCGCGGGCTCAGACGACAACGTCAAGCTTGCTCCCCCCGACGAACTCTCGCTCGAGCGAGCGATCGAGTTCATCGAGGACGACGAACTGGTTGAAGTGACTCCGCAATCCATTCGATTGCGTAAGCGGCTGCTCGGCGAAACCGCTCGCCTTCGGCTGCGCAAGCGGGAGACGGTACCCTAGCCCTTGAGTTGATGGTCGAAATATTCCACGGTCGCCGCGTCGGCTTGCAGCCACGAGGCGTAGCGGAGAAAGCCGTGGATCTCGTTGGGAATAACGATCTCGTTAAACCGTACGCCGGCGAGGCGCAGGCGTTGCGCGAGATCGACCATCTGATGGAACTCGACGTTGCGATCGTCGTCGCCTTGAATGAGCAGAACCGGCGACTTCCACGTCGCGATCGCCGAATCGGGCGACGATTCCCACGCCAGCTTCATCATCGCGCGCGTGTCGAACTGCTGGTACCGCTTGAGCTGCGGTGCCAGTCCCCAAACGGAGTTGTCGATGTCGAGCGACCAGTCGTGGACGCCGTGAAAGTTGACGCCGGCTTTGAAGATGCCGGAGTTACGAGCGAGCGCCAGCGCCGTGAGATAGCCGCCGTATGACCCGCCCCAGATGCCGATGCGCCCAGGGTCAACGCGCGCGTCGCTTTGCAAGAATCGCGCTCCCGCGACGACGTCTTGGTATTCGGATGCGCCCGTCGGTCCCCAACGCGCCGGAAAGTTGAAGTCGTGGCCGTAACCGATGCCGCAGCGATAGTTCACTGAGAGCACGACGAACCCGCGGCTTGCCAGATATTGATTGACCGCATAGGCGTTTGAGTAATAGTCCATGTAGTGCCAGTTGAGCAGCATCTGCCGGAAGGGGCCGCCGTGCACGAAGATAATGCCAGGATGCTTTCCGCCGCCGCTCGGTAGGAAGAGTTGGCCGTACACCTTTGTGCCGTCGGCGGCTTTGAACGAAGCCTCTTTCGGCGTAACGAGCTGCGTTGAAGGGAAATCGGCGGGTAACAGGTTTGCATCGAGCACGTGCCGCCCGCTCTTGGAAACTAACGTTACGATCAACGGCTGTTGCGCCGTCGCACGATTGAAAACCACCGCGCCATTTTCCAGCGCGACGGGGCCGGTCTCGCTGCTCGCCCCATAGGTGAACTGCGAGACCGCGTTACGGGCGATCGCTACGGTTTGACCGCTCGCGCGATCCCTAAATTCCGTGATGCCGCTGCCCGATATAAGACTGAAGAGGTGGCGGCGATCGTCGTCGCCGGGAGCAGGGCCGGTGTTCGCTGAGAAAACTACCGACTCCCGATCCGGAGCGACCGAGACGTCCTCGGTCATGAACTTTCCTGGCGTCAGCAGGGCCGCTATCGGATTATTCGCGCGCACGGGCGCCGCTTCGGCCGGGAAGGCGCGGATCGTATAGAGATGCGTCCAATTATCTCGCTCGCTAAGGAAGATCAGGCTACTTCCCCAAACCCACTCGAGCAGCGGCCCGTGACCGCTTTGCGGCAGTGAATCGCGCGGTCCGTTCCCGCTGGACCAGACGAGACGCGCGCTCGCATTCGCGACGTCGCCGACCCAAATTTGCCAGGGAGTAGGATTCCAATTCAATGGGTTCTGGGGGGGCCCGCCGTCGCCAGGCAGTCGAATGAACGCAATTTCTCTGCCGCCGGGCGACCAGCGCGGCATGAAGTCTTGCGACGTGGAGGGCGCGAGAAACTCGATCGGCGTCGCGTCGCTGCGATAGATCCCGATGAAGCTGTGATCGATTCGGGTCGAGACGAATGCGAGAGCCGAACCATCCGGCGACCAGTGCAGCTCGGAATCCTCTCCACGATCGAAGAAGAGCCGCTTCGCAGCGACGCTGCCGTCGACCGGCGAGACCATTACGACGCCGCTGTTCGTAAAGACGACGCGCTTGCCGTCGGGCGAAATCGCAGGGGCGTCGCCGTCACCGAGCAACGCTGCGCCGCCAGCGGTCGTCGAGACCGACCAGACCTGCATCTGCGGCTGCACCGGCATCGACGCTGGCCCTGGTGCTAAGGGCACCGACCAGTTCTCGTCATGATCGCCGCCGCGCACATAGACCACCCGCGAGTCGTCATTGGAGATGACGAGGTTGCTGAGCTCTTGGCCGTCGTCGGCGCCCGACGTAAAGAGCTGTTTCGGAACGTAATCGGGCGCGCGGGCGAACCATATCGTCCGCACGCCTTGCGTGTCGAGGCTGTACGCAATCGCCGTACCGTTCGCATCGCGAACCGGCGCCGAGGGAAACGGGTAGCTCAGAACTTGAGCAAGCGTAAAAGCGGCGACTAGCACGCCATTTTCTTACGCCGTTGCGGCCGTCAGCTCCCCGAGCGAAAAGGTCAGCTCGCCGCGATTTTCGTCGAAGCCCACGTCGACCGTCGCTCCGGGCTGGAGCTCGCCCGACAGAATCTTACGGCCCAGCGGCGTTTCGAGCTCCTTCTGAATCGTACGTTTGAGCGGGCGCGCACCATAGTGCGGGTCGTATCCGACCTTCACGATGTGTCGTTTCGCTTCGTCCGAGAGCACGAGCGTGATCCGGCGCTCCGCCAAGCGCTTCCGCAAACGCGTCAGTTGCAAATCGACGATCGTCAACAGCTCGTCTTCGGTGAGCGCGTGGAATACGATGATCTCGTCGACCCGATTGAGGAACTCCGGCCGGAAGTGCTGGCGCAGTTCGTCGAGCACGGTCGCGCGCATGATCGCGTACTCGGCGCCGTCGAGCGATCCGTGGTAATCGAGGATGCGATGGCTGCCGATATTCGAGGTCATGATGACGATCGTGTTCTTGAAATCGACCGTGTGCCCCTGACCGTCCGTCAAACGTCCGTCGTCGAGGATCTGCAGAAAGACGTTGAAGACGTCGGGGTGCGCCTTCTCGACTTCGTCGAATAAAATCACCGAGTACGGACGCCGGCGCACTGCCTCGGTAAGCTGCCCACCCTCTTCGAAGCCGATATATCCCGGCGGCGCACCGAGCAATCGCGCGACGGTATGTTTTTCCTGGTACTCGGACATGTCGATCCGGATCAAGGCGCGCTCGTCGTCGAAGAGATACTCGGCGAGCGCGCGAGCCAGTTCGGTCTTGCCCACGCCGGTAGGGCCTAGAAAGATAAACGAGCCGATCGGCCGATTGGGATCGGCAAGACCCGAGCGCGAGCGCAGAACCGCTTCGGCGACGGCGTCGACCGCCTCGTTCTGACCCACGACGCGCTGATGCAGCTCATCTTCGAGGTGCAGCAGTTTCTGTTTCTCGCCTTCCAGCAGTTTGGTAACCGGAATGCCCGTCCAGCGCGCGATCACTCCGGCGATGTCATCTTCATCCACCTCTTCTTTGGAAAGCCGCGCCCCGTCTTTATGGGCCAGCCGCTCTTCCTCGGCCGCTAACTCTTTCTGCAACTGCGCGAGCGTGCCGTACCGAAGCTCGGCAACGCGATTGAGATCGTACTGACGCTCCGCTTGTTCGATCTGGACCTTGGTAAGTTCGATCTGCTCGCGAAGCTGTCGCAGCTTGACTGCGGCATTCTTCTCCGCATCCCAACGCACGCGAAGCTTCGTCTGATCTTCGCGCAGCGTCGCCAACTCTTTTTCGAGCTGCTCCAAACGACGCCGGCTCGCGCTGTCGTCCTCCTTGCGCAAAGCTTCGCGTTCGATCTCGAGCTGCATTACGCGGCGAGAGACTTCGTCGAGCTCTTGCGGCATCGAATCGATCTCCGTGCGCAGCTTTGCGGCGGCCTCGTTGAACGAGATCGATCGCCTTGTCGGGCAGAAATCGGTCGGTGATGTAGCGATTGCTCAGCGTGGCGGCCGCGACCAGCGCCGCATCCTTGATGCGAACCCCATGATGCGCCTCGTACTTCTCTTTGAGTCCACGCAAAATCGAGATCGTGTCTTCGACGCTGGGCTGATCGACCATTACGGGCTGGAAGCGCCGTTCTAAAGCCGCATCCTTTTCGATGTACTTTCGGTATTCGTCCAGCGTGGTCGCACCGATCATGTGCAGTTCGCCGCGGGCGAGCATCGGTTTGAGCAGATTGCCGGCGTCCATTGCCCCCTCGGCCTTTCCCGCTCCAACGACGGTATGCAGCTCGTCGACGAACAGGATGATCCGCCCCTCCGAGCCGGCGACGTCTTTGAGCACGGCCTTGAGGCGCTCTTCGAACTCTCCACGATACTTTGCACCCGCGATCAGCGCGCCCATATCGAGCGAAACGATCCGCTTATTCTTGAGGCCTTCGGGGACGTCGCCGCGGACGATGCGTTGCGCCAGTCCCTCGACAATGGCCGTCTTGCCGACGCCGGGGTCACCGATGAGCACCGGGTTGTTTTTGGTGCGGCGCGAAAGCACTTGAACGATGCGACGAATTTCTTCGTCGCGCCCGATTACCGGATCGAGTTTGCCGCGCTCCGCTTCGAGCGTCAGATCGCGCCCGTACCGCTCGAGCGATTTGTACGTGCCTTCGGGGTCCTTGGTCGTCACGCGCTGGTTGCCGCGCACGTCGCGCAGCGCTTGAAGCAGTTTATCTTTTGTTAAGCCGGCATCTCGCAGGAGACGACCCAGCGCGCCGGAAGATTGCGCCATCGCCAAGAGCACGTGCTCGACCGAGACGTAGTCGTCTTGCAGCGCTTTAGCCTCGTTCTCTGCAGCGCTCATGATCCGCGCCAGCTCCGGCGACAGCGTCACTTGCGCCGAGTCGGCGCCCGCACCGCTCAGCCGTGGAAGCTGGCCTATCGCCTCGTCAACCCGACGGGCGAGCGCCTTGGGATCGGCGCCGGCCTTCGCCACGATATCGGGGGCAATGCCACGCTCTTGCTCGAGCAAGGCCGCCAGCATATGTTCGGGCGCGGTCTGTGTGTTGTGTTCGTGCAAAGCACGCGCATAGGCGGCGTTAAGCGCGTCGCCGACGCGCTCCGTCATCTTCTCTACGTTCATGTTTCGATTATAAGACAAGGCAAGGTGACGCGGTAGTTGGAGGAGAGACCGCCAGGAGCCTGGTCGCATCGAAGGAGCGTGCCGGCAAAAGTCGTAAGGCGGCGGTCGGATGCTCGACATCGCTAGCGGCGCCGTGCGCGCCTATTACTTGTTTGACGTCGCCGACACCATCGATCTGGGCAAGACCAGTGCCCTCGGCGTCGAGAGCCGCGCGCCTGCCGCATTGCCGCTGCGCCTACACGCGCCCCCATATCTTCAGTTTCCGGTCCCACCGCTCGTCGCGAACTTGCCGGAGGCCGATTTCGACGGGCTCCGTTGTTCCGTACGGCTGAAGATGTACGACTACGGTGTCGTTTCCCTGCGATTGAGTTTTTCTGCCGGCGGAACGTGGAACGACCTTCTGTCGACCGTCGAGCGCGCGCGCAGCGACGAGTCGATCGCGCGCTTCGCCGAATCGACCGCCGCGCGCATCTGCGACGAGTACGCCCAGGCCTTGGACGACCGTCACGCCGCCCTGATTGAGGATTATCTCATCATCGAGATCGATCGCTTCGAGGAACCGGTCGACGCGGAGACCCTTTTGGACGACCATTCCGCCGCACTCGCGGGCCTCTTGCTCGGCGAACGCAAACGGCTCGCTGCGACGGAGGCCGAAGAGGCCTTGCGAATGCGCTTCTCCTATCACGAGGACGACTTGACGATCGTGCAATGGGATACCGCGTTTGTCTACGACCGCAAGGAGAGCGCGCGCGCCATCGACGATATTTTGGAGTTTGCAAACTCGCAGCTCCTCGAGCTGCGCACCTACGATGCCCTGCTCGACACAGAGCTCGACGGCATTTACAAAATGCAGCCCGGCGGTCCGCCGCGCTCGCTGCGAGGGCAGCGGGAGGCCGAACAGGCCGCAACGCTGCGATACTTGATCGTGGACGTCCTAGAGCTGACCGATCGTTCGAGCAACGCGCTCAAGGTTGTCGGGGACGCCTACTACGCGCGCATCTACCGGGCCGCTGCAACGCGGCTAGGCCTATCGGATTGGCAGCGCCAGATCGACACCAAGCTCGCGAGCGTCGGCGAGATGTATCGGTTCTTTAGCGATCAATCGCGTAGCCGGCGCGATCAATTCCTCGAGGTGACGATCGTCGCGCTGGTCGCGATCGAGGTCGTGATCGGCATCCTGACGCTGCTGCACCTCTAGCGTTCGCTCCTACGGGCACGCGGGCCAGCGGGTCTGCGTCGAATACGGTGACTCGATCACGCAACTCCTAGGCTGGGGCGGAATCAACGGCGGCGGCATCTTTACTCCGACCGGCAGAAGCAGCTTCTCTGCGGCTTTATTCCAAATATTGGCCGCCAGCTTCACGGGATCGCAACCCCCTCCGTTCCAAAAGCCCGACTGCGTGCCGTCTCTGCGAATTTCGGTAGCGACGTCGTCGGAAACGGAAACCGGCCCGCACGCAACCCCCTTGTATTGATTCCAAACGTATATGGCGGTGTTTCCCGCGCCTTTTACGGGATTTCGATTGATAACGCGATTGCGCTTCACGATCTGCGTCGCGCCACTCGCGATACCGATCCCACATTCCCCGGAATTTACGACCCGGTTATCGATGAGCCGCACATTGCTCGCGCCGTCATCGGCAATGAGTCCGCAGCCCGACGCGCTATGGCCGCCGGTAACGTAATTTTCTTGGGCGACGAAATTCGAGCCCTTACCGAAATTGATCGAATCCTCTTGATCGTCCGGATACAAGAACCGTCGCGTATTGCGACTGCTCAGCGTATAATTGTTCCGGACCAAAACGTTGCGTACGTTCCAAGCTTGCACGTTTTGACCGCGCGGGAACGGCCCGCGGGGATTCAGAAGAAAGTTTCCCACGACGGTTAGCTTGGAAACGCCCTGCGGCGCCTCGACGTTCGACTCACCGTACGCGATAACATTACCTTGAATGACGACGTCCGAAGAGTTCTCCACGAGAACTCCGTCGTTGCGATCGCAGCACCCCTTACTGCGCGTCTGTGGGTGGATGAAGCTGTCGTAGATTCGAATAGTATTGCTGCCGCTCACGACGACGCCGTTTCCGCCGCATGGTCCGATCTCCGATGTTTCAATCGTGATGCCGGAAGAATCCGTAACCTCGAGACAATCATGTGCTCCGGAGACAATTTGCAGGCCTTTGTAGACTCGGTCGTGCTGATTCCTAATGACGATCGGGCCGCCAACCAGAGGCCGGACCGCCGGCGAAACCGGGTTAATCGTTGGAGTGCAGCCCGACACTACGGACGACAGCAGAGTCAAAAGGAGCAAAGGGTGCGTGGTCATCTAGATAGGTTCGACAGATTCGCGGCGAATCTCGCTCGGGTGACCACCGACCGTTGGGTTCCGATTCCAGATACACACCGCAGCGTCTGGCCTGGAACGACCCCAGCCGCAGAAGTGGCTGATGGCGATGTTTGGCTCACTGCATGGTTGCGTCCGCGCAGCGGAGGCGAGCTGGATGTCGAGCACGCACGCGCGCTCGGCGCGACGCTGCCTTCGGGGCGCGCCTACGCAAACCGCGCGGACCTTGCGGTGCAAACGACGTCCGATCCAAAAGACGTCGACGTCTTACAGCGTTATTGCGCAACGTTCGGCGTCGAAGTCGTGGCGACGCACTGGCGATCGGTCGTTTTGAGCGGACCGATACGCAAACTGATCGAGGCTTTCGGAGCGACGACCGCAATCTACGAGACTCCCGATGGCCGGCGGTTCCGGCTTCGCACGGAATCCTTGCACGCGCCTCCCGAGATCGCCGCAATACTGCGCGGGCTCTTTGGTATCCACCAGTGGCCCCGTTCGCACGCGGTCGGCACGCTGCATGGCGACGTGACTCCGCTTTCCGCTCAACAGGTAGCAGCCCGCTACGAGCTTCCCAATGCAGACGGTTCGGGCCAAACCGTCGGCGTTCTGCAGCTGCGCGGCGCTTTCAGGCCCGACGATTTCACGAAGTGCATGCAGGATCAGGGCGTGGCCGCGAAGCTCCCGACCGTTAGACGCACCGATAACGCCGAGCTGACGCACGACATCGAGACCGCGAAGGACGTCGAGTCGGCCATCGACACGCAGATCGTCGGAGCGCTGGCACCCGGGGCGCAGATCGTGATCTATGCCGCACCGGACGACGAGCGCGGCGTGCTCGACGCCATCCGCACTGCGTTGTTCGATGACGAAAACCGCCCATCGATTCTTTCGATCAGTTTCGGATTTCCCGAGTTCTTGTGGACGCCAGTGGCGCTTGCGATTCTCGACGAGCTCTTCACCGTTGCCGCACTGCTCGGCGTCAGCATCTTCTGCGCGTCGGGCGACAACGGGGCCGAGATGGATTACGATGGCAAGCCGCACGTCCTCGCTCCCGCGTCGAGTCCCTTCGCGCATGCCTGCGGCGCGACGGATATCTCGACCGGCTCAGAGATCGCCTGGAACAAAACGGGCGGCGGATTCAGCGAACGCTGCGGCGTTCCACCTTGGCAAGGCGTTGCGACTTCAGTTGCCGGCGGTTACCAAGTGCCGCCGGGCCGGGGCCTTCCCGATTTCGCATCCCAGGTCGTGCCTGGTTACGCGGTGTTCTTTGAAGGCACGAAGTTCGCGATGGGTGGGACGAGCACGGTCGCGCCGATGTGGGCGGCACTTGCCGCGCGGCTCAACCAGCGCCTTGGCCATTCAATCGGATTCTTCGCGCCGCTACTTTACGGAGCAACCGAGGGCGCGATCTTTCGCGACGTGACGGTTGGAGGCAACGATCGATACCATAGCACCGCTGGATGGAATCCGTGTGCCGGATTGGGCGTCCCGATCGGCAGCTCCATCGAGCGGGCCCTCGGGGGATCCAGCCCTTAGCAAGTTAGATGCCGACGCACGCCAGCGCGTCGTCATGGAACGCCTGACTCGCGGCCTTGTACTTGCCGACGGCTTGCGACAGACGCGCCTTGTCGCAGCCCGGCATCGCCATCAGCTTCTGATGGAGGTCATCGATCGAGCGTTTGTGCGCTTCGAGAGCGGCGGCCGCGTCGGCTTTTGCATCGGACATGCTACGTTACTCCTTCCGGCGGCGGAGCCGCCCGGTTGCTGGTAAGCTCGTGTATCGCCGCGGCATGGGCGAGCGCCTGCTCCTGCGTCAGGGACGCTCCTTGGCTCATCCGGCGCGTGAGCTCGTCGCCGGAGTAAACTTCACGAAGTATCGCGATCAGGCGCTCGCGCCCGTAACGCTCGGTATATTGTCGCACCTCACCGCGCGAACCGTACGCGGCGTCGGTGAAGCCGGCGAGCGCGACCGCGCGCTCGTGGTCCGCAAGCAGCGCAGCGAGCAAAGCGTAATTCTGGAGCGCTATGTGCAGCCATCCGGAGTGGGACCTGTCGTGCACGTCAAGAGCGTCACGCAGATGGCCGCGAGCCGCGTCGAGGTCTCCGGCGGCCATGGCGTAGGCTGCAAGATTTGAGGACAGCAGAACGAGATAAACGGAGTTGAGAGCAGCGTAGGCGTTCTCGGCCTGGCGCGCGGCCGCGCGGGCGCGCTCGACGTGTCCGGTCGCAAACTCGAGCTCACCGAGGTTCAGCAGTGCGCTGGCATGCGCCTCACTTCCCGGCCGCTCCGAGCGTGCGACCTCCGAGAACTGCCGGCGCGCACGATCGATTTCGCCTCGCTGGAGATCGTTCACCGCCCATGTGCGCAGAACCGAATTTGCCGTGATTCGCGACAGCGACTCCGGGCTTTCATACGCCTCGCGCAGCACGCGCTCGGCTTCGTCGAAGCGCCCCGCCGATCGGTAACAAGCGCCCAAGGTAGCCAACGCGCGAGCGATCTCGTTTGCATCGTTCGTCGCGCGCGCAACCTCGACGGCGCGCAGTGCGGTTCGCTCGGACGTGGCGACCGGCCGACCAGCCTGATACTCGAGGACCGCGTAGTGCCGAAGAATGCGCGAGTGAACGAACGAATTCGGCATAGCGTCAACGAGCTTTGCCGCGTACTCGTACCAGCGAAGGGCTTCCTGAGCATTCGTTATGAGTTCCGGCCACTCAATGTCGGCGAGCAGTGAAAGCCCGGTTGTCCGGTCGCTCCCTTGAAATATCGTCCAATCGATCGCGGCGCGGAGGTTATCGATCTCGGCGCCGAGCAGCCGTCGCCACTCCGCGTCTTCCAGCGCGTCGACGAGCGGCTGAAGTTCCCGCACAAACCCGACATAGAAACGCGCGTGTTTTTCAGCAATCGTTTCCGCTTCGCTCTCCTCGCGCAGGCGCTCGAGCGCGTACTCTCGTATCGAAAAAAGCATTCGATAGCGCCGATCGTCTCCGAGCTCCTCGGTCGCGACGAGCGATTTGTTGACGAGCGCGGAGAGCGAGTCGAGCATGTCCAAATCGTCGGTGTCGCCGTCATCGCTGCAGATCGCGGCCGCGGCCTGCAGCGTCCAGCCGCCGGCAAAATGTGACAGGCGCCTAAAAACTGCGCGCTCCCGCTCGTCGAGCAGATCGAAGCTCCAATCGATCGTGGCCCGCAGTGTCTTCTGGCGCGGAAGCGCGCTGCGGTCGCCTCCGGTGAGGACGCGGAAACGTTCGTCGAGCCGTTGCGCGAGCTGCTGTGGCGAGAGAACCTTGACCCGTGCTGCGGCGAGCTCAATCGCCAGTGGAAGGCCATCCAGCCGGCGGCAGATGTCCGAAACGAACCGCGCGTTTTCGTCGGCGAGCGCATAGCGTGCGTCGGCAGCACGCGCGCGATCCGTGAAGAGCGTCATCCCCGCCGGTAGACTTAACGAGGGCAAGCGAAAGACGTGTTCGCCGGCGATGCTCAGATTTTCGCGACTGGTTGCCAGGACGTTCGTCCCCGCGCCACCGAGCAAGATGCCGGCGGCGACGCGGCGCACCTCGTCGATCACGTGCTCGCAGTTATCGAGAATCAAAAGGAGTTGCCGCCGTTCGAGAAACGTCAGCAGCGTCTCCAGTAGCGGGTGATTGGGCACCTCTCGAACGCCAAGCCTTTGCGCGATCTCGGCAACGACCAGCGAGGGGTCGGAAAGCGGCGCCAAGTCGATCAGCCAGACACCATCGATGAAACGGTCGAGAACTTCCGCGGCGGTTTGGATCGCGCACCGCGTCTTGCCTGACCCCCCCATTCCGACCAGCGTCACCAGACGGTGCTGCTCCAGCAGCGCTTCGATCTCGAGAAGCTCGTTCTCACGGCCCACGAAAGAAGTGATCTGCTGGGGCAGGTTATTTGGCATGTGCTCGATCGAGCGAAGCGCGGGGAAGCTTTCGATCAGATCGGGCGCGACGAGCTGATAGACGCGTTCGGCGCGGGTCAGATCCTTAAGCCGATGTGCGCCGAGATCGCGCAGATCGCTTTCCGGGGGCAACGCATCCTGCACGAGGTCGGCCGCGGCGTGTGAGACGAGCACCTGGCCGCCATGACCGATTGCCAGTAACCGCGCCGCGCGATTAACGGCAGAGCCAAGGTAGTCTCCGTCGCGTTCTTCCACGTGCCCGGTATGCACCGCCATGCGCGCGAGCAGTCCATCGACGCCGGAAAAGTCTTCTGCGGACAATGCTTGCTGCGCGGCGCGTGCTGCCGCCAAGGCAGTAGTCGCCATCCCAAACGCGCTGCAGAACGCGTCGCCGATGGTCTTGAAGACGTAGCCGCCACGCGCCTCGATTGCGTCGCGCACCAGAGCATTGTGACGCGCTAATGCGGCGCGCATCGCGTCGGGCCGGCGCTCCCATCGCTCGGTGCTCCCTTCGATGTCGGTGAACAGAAACGTCACCGTACCGCTGGGCCGCGCAGAAGCCGGTGATTCCATACTCTAGGCTACCGTTTTTCGCAGCGTTCGGTAATCGCCGTTGCGGATCGTAACACCATGAGTGTCGAGCCATTCGAGCAATGGAACGGCATACTTGCGCGACGTTCCGAGAAGATCGCGGAACTCCGCCGCCGTCATACGCCCCTTTTCGTTCAAGTGGGCTTCTACGCGTGCGCGAACGCCGGCGATCTGAGAACCGCGATAGAGATCCTGGCCAACTTTCACCAGCGCTCCGCGCGCGAGCATGGTATCGAATGCTTTGGAGATGCCGCCCAGATGGGCGAGCTTGACGGCAGCCACCGCATCGGTAAAGGAAATCGGCAAGAACGGGTGGCCTTCGTCGAGGGGGACGAGATTGTCGAAAAACGCTCGTTGCTCCGTAGTCAGCGTCGGCCCATAGCCGAGCGTCGCATAGTAACCGTCGCGGTTGACCAGCCTTCCCTCTTCGACGAAATGTCCGAGGACCCGCACGAGCAACGTTTCGGGCACTCCAAGCCCGCGAGAGAGTGCGATAGAAGTCACTCCCATTGCCCACGGCTCGTCGAGGTGCGCTTTGTCGAGCTGGGCCAGCGCGCGAGCAAGTAACGACGACGCGACCGCTCCGCTCACATAGGCGGGCGGTCGCGAAACCGCGACGACGTCGCCGCATTCGACGAGTCGCTCGAGCGTGTGCAGCGTCACCGCTTCGCGCAGATTAGCGGCAACCGCAATCTCTGCCGGTTCGACCGCGTCGAGGCCGCGATCGATCAGCACTCCGAGTACCGCCGCTTTTTCGGGGCTTTTGTCTTCGCCGGTGTTTGGGGACTCGGTGCCTTCGACGTACCCGCCACCAAGCAACGTCATCGGCGACGGACGCCGCACAACAAACCGAACGCCGGGAAAGGCAACGACCGGCTCCCGCAACTGCAGCGTCGTGCGTGACTCCCGAACGGATTCCAGCGGCTCCCGCGCGACGAGGGTGCCGAGCACTTCGGCCGAGCCGATGTAAGCTCGTACCGGCGTACGACGGCGTAACAGCGGCAATGCGCTTTCTAACGGAGTGAAACGCACGGCGAAGCTTTTGCCCGCAGAGAACTCTTGGCCGACGACGGCCTGACCTCGAGCGATCCCGTGGTGGTCGATGCCCGAAAGATTTAGTGCGACGCGCGAGCCTGCCTCAACTCGATTTCGAACCGAGCCGAAAACGCCGATGCTGCGAATCTGCGCCAACGCATCGCCGGGCTCGATTTTGAGCGCATCGCCGGTCTCGATGGTGCCTTGCATGAGGGTGCCCGTTACGATCGTTCCGAGACCAGGTAAGGTAAACACGCGATCGACCGGCAGATAGACCGGCGCGGAGCAATTGCGCGCCGGCATCTCCGCAAGCTCTCGCTGTAACAGTCGCCGCAGCGAATCGATATTCTCGCCGCTGCGAGCGGAGACCGGCAAAATGGGCACGCCCGCTGCGATGGTTCCGCGCAGCTGTTGCTCGATGCGCCGGTACGCACCTTCGCGCTGCGCGGGCTCTATCAGATCGATCTTGCTCGCAACGACGATGATGCGCTGCACGTCGAGAAACTGCGCAATGGCAAGATGCTCGAGCGTCTGCGGCATGACTCCTTCGCCGGCGTCCACCACGAGCAGCAAGAGTTCCATCCCGGCCGCGCCCGCCAGCATATTGTGCAGGAAGCGCTCGTGCCCCGGCACATCGACGATGCCGCCCTCGGCTCCGTCGCCGAAACGCAGATGCGCGAAGCCAAGATCGAGCGTCATGCCTCGCCTTCGCTCTTGCTCCCAGCGATCGGGATTCGTTCCGGTCAGCGCCTCGACGAGCGCAGATTTTCCGTGATCGACATGTCCCGCCGTTCCAACGACGTGCATCAGGAAGCTGTCGGGTAACGCGCCCGGATGCGGTAATCCGCCAGAATCTCGCCCGCCGCGCGGAAACCCGACTCCGCGCCGCCTTCCATAAATCCTTGGTACGCGACCGAGGTATGCTCGCCGGCAAAATGCACGCGCCCTTGCCGGCGTGCTTCGTGTCCGGCAATCGTCGTGCATTGACCGACGAGCCAGCACGAGTAACTGGCGAGGATGTTCGGGTCGGCTTGCGCGTTGCCGAAGGTCGCTTTGCCGTTCCAGGCGGCGGCAACACCGGGCCAGATTCGATCGAGTTGTTCGAAGAACTTATGCGCGTGTCGGCCCACCGCAGCCGAATCCTCGATGCGCGCGTACGGCATGGACGGCGTGTCGAGCATGGCCGGCGCCGCCGCGGTGAAGGCTTCGATCAAACCATCGAAGCCGTGCTGTCCCAGGGAAAAATCGAGCGCGCTTTGCACCCGCAGCGTCGTCCAGATCTGTCCCGTCGTCGGCTCGGGCCAGGGGTGAGAAGCCCGCATCCAGGCGCGCGTGTCGAACTGCAAATGCAGCTTCGTGTGATAACCGTAGCCGAGGTCGTCGATGGCGTTGATCTTCGCGGAATCGAAGTTCGCGCCTGAGTAGTCGAGAGCGCGCAATGCAATAAACGGAAGCGCCAGCACGACCCGATCGGCCCAGAGCGTTTCGTTCGATCCGAGATGATCGAATCGGAGCTCGTACGCTGCGCTGCCGGTGCGCCGAATGCCGAGAAGACGGCGATCGAGGCGAACGCTGCCGGCCGGAAGCGATGCGGCAATTGCCTCGGGAAGCGCCTGGCTTCCGTCGGCTAAAATGTAACGCTGGTCGGAGTACCCGAGTACGTTCAGCTCGTGATTTTGGGCGTACCAGCGTTGCTGGCCTAGCTGCATCACGAGATTGAGCGCGCTGAGCTCCTCGATTTCGCGACCATACTCATTGCGATACGATTGCGCGATCAACCGTCCAAGCTGTCCGTCCAGCCCGCTTGGAACGTACTGCTCGATCCAGTCGCGCATGCTCATCGCGTCGAGCCGGCGAGCAGTCGGCGTTGCCGTGGCGTAGGTCGTCAGCGGATCGACCCGAGCGAGCTGCGCCTGCAATATCGGATAGATCTTGGCGAAGTCCCGATCCGCCTCGGTCATTGGGTAATAGCGTCCGTCGAGATAGCACGTATCGCGCGCGCCGGGCGGACGAGCTGCGTACGTATCGAGCAGCCGCAGATTGAATCGGCGAGCGAGGCCGCGAATGTTGAGATGGAGCGAGTTGACCATCGCTCCGCACCACTCGGTATGCTGGCCCTGTGCCCAGTAGCGCCGTTCCGAATGCATTCTGCCGCCAACGCGCGAAGCAGAATCGTAGACGATGGCGTCGATTCCGGCGTCGCGGAGCCGAAGCGCGGTCACCAACCCCGCAATTCCCGCCCCGACGATCGCAACGCGCTCGCGGCCGCGCGCCGCGGAGGTCCCGCAAGCCGCAAACTCCGGCACCGCCGCTGCTCCCAGCGCGGCGACTCCCAGCTTTACGACGAAGTCGCGCCGTTTCACCGACTACTCACTCGGATGACACTACAACTTGACGTTCAAGTCGGCAAAGAAACCAAACGGCTGCAGCACCGACGAGATGCCGACTTCGGTAATGTTGTAGAACGTTCCATAGGGATAGCGCAGTTGCGCGGGTGGATTCTTGACGAAGTTTCCCGACGGCGCGAGGATATTGGAGGGGAGATTCGAGTAGACGCACGTCACCGAGTTATCCCAGGCGAAGGCGCGCTGGAAGCAGTGGTTGTAGAGATTGACGGCTTGCAGCGTCAGCGTCACGTTCGGCGTCACATCGTAGCTGGTTTGCAGATTAAGCGAGAGCTGTGCCGGCTGCATGAAGGCGCCGAGATTGTCGAAATGTCCGCTGTACGGATCGGGAAGGAAGATGGCGCCGATCGCGCCTCCCGGACAACTGACTCCCGGCGTCGACGGCGTCTTGCTAGGCTGCGACGAGCACGATTGGGGCACGTACCCGGGCCAGACCAGCGGCGACCCGTAGTTGGAGCCATTCTCGTAATGCAGCGAGGGCGTAAGCGCGTACCGCCCATGGCGATAGTTTACGATCAACGAGGCGACGTCGGGCACTTCATACCCGTTGGCAGCATTGAACGCACTTGGAATTACATCGTACGGCGTGTACCACGAGCCGGTATTGAAGAGCGGTTGCAAGGCGCTGCGGTAGTAAGGGTTGGGAATTTTTAACGTGCCCTGGTTTTTCGTGCCAGATTGCGTGTTTCGCAAAATCGGCGCCGCATTGCCGGAATCGGTACCGTCTCCGCAGGCCTGCCAGTTCGCCGAGTTTTTCGTCACCCCGGCACAGACCGACGTGTACGAGTTGTAGAGCTCGATCTGTGCGTTGAGCGCGTCGATGACGCTCACGCCGTTGATCGGATTGAATCGGATTTGGTTCTCCGTGTGCGTATAGGAGAGCATCTCCGAGAGACCGTCCCGGTTGAAATCGCCGTATTGCAGCGAGAACTCGGCGCCGTACGAACGCTGCGTCCCGACGTTGAGGCCCGCTAACGTTCCCTCCACCGGATTGATCGCCTGAAATTGGAGCTGGTTGCTCGTATCGCGATAGAAGGGCGTCACCTTATATGAGAGCTTCGTGCCGCGCACGTGCTTTTCGAGTGAAAGGTCGAAGTTGTCCGAGGTATCCGGGTAGATGTCGTGGTCGGGCGTGTGGTATCCGTACGGATAGAACTGGGCGATGAACGACGCCAGATTCTGCTGATAGGTGTTGTATTGGTAGTACGACGAGCCTTCGGCCCGCGCGTACTTGCCCGCCGATCCGCGAATGACGGTGTCGGGGTCGATCGTGTACGTAAAAGAGGCGCGCGGTTCGAAAACGTTGGCAACCTGTGTGCCCGCGCCAACGTTGTAGAGACCGGCGCCGGGAACGCTCATCGCTTCGAAACCGGGCGCGCAGCCGCCGAAGCCGCCCTTTTGGGGATTCCACGTCCATTGCGGCGCTTGGCCGGGGGCGCCGCAATGCTCGTCGTTGTAGGCGTCGAACCAGAACTGGCGGGCCGGATAGCCATTTTCCAAGTTGTTGGTATCGTAGGCGAAACGGTCGAAGCGCGCGCCAATATTGACGACGATTCGATCGTTGGGTTCCCACACGTCCGTCAACGCCGCCGAACCAAACCGCGGCGTCACGTTGTCAACCTGCGCACTCTCGCCGTTCTCGGTCATCATCCAGCGAGCGCCGGCCCGGGCCGCCGGCGAGCCGGGAGGTGCGTACCCGGGCGTCAAGTTGAAACGATACGAGCCCTCACCCGGATAGCAGCCACTAGGCGACAAGCACCCGCCCTGGCTCCCCACGTCGAAACAACTCCACGGCTGTCCCGTTTGGTAGTTAAAGCACTTGCCGTTGGGCGTGCCGTAACTCGAAAGAATCGTGCCGAGTCCGGTCGGCGCGAGGCTCGTCGTAGCGGGATCGGTCGAGGAAAATCCCGCATTGTACGTTTGGAGCTTTTGCGTCAGGTACGACGCTTCGGCCGTGATCAGATGTTTCGAGGAGAGTTGATTGGAGTAGATCGCGGTCGTACCGTAACCGTGCTCGAGCACCCCGTAATCCGCCGGATCCGAACCGAAGACGAGCTGCGCGCTGTTCGGCCCGTTGATGAACCAGTCCGAATACGCGCCGTAGACGAGCGCGCGTAGATACGAGTGGGAGTCGAAGTTCTTTTGGTATTGCAGCTTTTCGATGGAATAGCCGTTATAGTTGCCGTCGCGGTCGCTGGGGCCGACGGGCGATCCGGGAGCGCGATCGACTGGGCTGCTTGGAAAGAAGCCGGTCACGACGTCCTTGGGGTCGGGGGCTTGCATCAGTGAGCCACCATAGTACAGCGAATCCAGATATGGCATCGGATAGCCGATGCCGGTCTTTTTACCGATGAGCGGCGTATAGCCGATGTCGTTTGCCGAGCTATAAAATTGCGCGGCGATGCCGCCCGTCACGTAAAGCAGCTGCACGTCGTCGCGCAGCCCCGAGTCGCGGTGCGGAATGCCGATATGCAGATTGATCACGTTCTCTCGATCGAAGTCTGCCGCTTGGGCGTAGCTATATCCCGGCTGCGCGATAAAGCCATAGTTCGGCGCTTTTCCGCCCGAGCCGTCCAGGATGTTATATACGTTATTGTTGGTCGGAACTTGGAGCGGATAGAAATAGAGCGGCTCGCTGACGCCGCCGAATTGATCTCCATAGCGAAACGTTTGATTCGTCCCCGACAACCCCACGTAATAGGAGAACATGCGATCGGGTGTCGCTCCGGCGACTTCGACGGTGGCTTGATGGTAGAAGGCCGGCCCGCCGATGCCGGCGTCGACGCTCGCATAGCCGGGAAACGTTCCCGTCTTGATCACTTGATTGATGTAACCGGCAAGCCCCGAGGAGTTTGAGGTCGCCGGTGTGCCGCCGGTATAGACCTGAACTTCCTGATTACCCAGCGACGTCAGCGTTGCGATCGGCGCGAGATCCGACTGCCGCGTCGTCGATATGCCGTCGAACTCATACGCGACCTGATCCACGTCGCCGCCCCGAATGTAGACGCTCTGGTACCAGCCTTGCTGATTCGAGGGAATGTTGACGCCGGGGGCGCTGGCAATCGCGCCGTACGCTTGCGTCAACGAGCCGGAACCCGAGAGCGTCGAGGCCGCCTTCTGCCCGGCGGAGTTGATCGAAAAGACGTCGCTCGTTACGCCCGAGTGCACCAACGACTGGACCGAACGTGAGGTCGTTCGCCCGATCGTCTTCAGCGTCTTTTGCAGGATAAGCGCGACGGTCGCCGACTGGTCGGCCACGATCGTGATACCCGGCTGGGATTGCGGGTCGTACCCGGGCTTCGACGCGTTGACCGTATAGGTGTCGGGCTGCAACGATATGAACGAGAACGCGCCGGCAGAGTCGCAAACGGCCTGTGCGGTTTGCGAGGGCGAAACGACGGTGACGATCGCCCCGGCGACGGGCGCGCTGGTTGCCGCGTCGACCACCCGGCCACGCAAGGTACCCGTCGTTCCGGCTCTCGCTCCGATAGGCATGGCAACCAGGATGACGAGCGCAACGATTCGCTTGAGCACGTGCCTCCTCGACGGCCAACCAGGGCCTCTAAAGAAGAGCGCCTTTACATGCGCCGAATGTAACTTCCTCGCCACCTCCAGAAACGACACGTGAAGCTTTGAACACCGTTACGCAGTTATCGCTCGAGCAGCGCCGCCACGACAACGTCGCGCGCGGCGTCGCGACCGCCCATCCGATCTGGGTGGAACGCGCGGCCGGCGCTTTGCTGTGGGATCGCGACGGCCGTCGCTACCTCGACTTTGTCGGCGGAATCGGGACGCTCAACGCCGGCCATACGCATCCCAAAGTCGTCGCGGCGATCGCCGAACAGGCTGCCCGTTTCACTCACACGTGTTTTCAAGTCGCGATGTACGAGCCGTACCTTCGCGTGGCCGAAGAGCTCAACCGGCGAGCGCCCGGCACGGCTCCCAAAAAGACGCTGCTGTTGTCAACCGGCGCCGAAGCGACCGAGAACGCGATCAAGATTGCGCGCGAGTATACGCGCCGTCCGGCCGTCATCGCCTTCACGCACGGCTATCACGGACGCACGCTGCTGGCGCTAAGCATGACCGGCAAAAATGCGCCGTACAAGCAGCATTTCGGTCCCTTTTGCAGCGAGGTTTATCACGCACCGTTTCCATTCGAACGGCACGGCATTTCCACGCACGATGCGCTGTTGGCGCTCAACGAGCTCTTCGAGGGCGTGGTCTCGCCCGATCGGGTCGCCGCAATCATCATCGAACCGGTCCTCGGTGAAGGCGGCTTCGTGCCGGCGCCCCCACCGTTCCTCAAAGAGCTTGCGCGCATCGCGCGGGAACGCGGCATCGTTCTGGTTGCCGATGAGATCCAAACCGGATTTGGCCGCACCGGGCGACTCTTTGCGTGCGAGCACTACGAGCTGGAGCCCGACATCATCACGGTCGCGAAATCGCTGGGGGGCGGCCTTCCGCTGGCTGCGGTGATCGGGCGGGCCGAGATCATGGATGCACCCGAGCCTGGCGGCCTCGGCGGTACGTTTGCCGGCAACCCAGTCGCCTGCGCGGCGGCACTCGCGATCCTCGAAATCATGGATGAAAGTTTTTTTTCGCGGGCGCGCGCGATCGGCGCCCGCATCGATGCCGCGCTGCGCGCCTTGCAGTCGCAATTTAAAGAAATCGAGGACGTTCGCGGACTGGGAGCGATGATGGCGATGGAGCTTTCGCGCGGCGCCGAAGCGATCGTCGAAGAGGCTCGCCGGCGCGGACTTCTGCTCTTACTGGCGGGAAAGCGCGACGTTATTCGGATACTCGTTCCGCTGGTCGTCAGCGACGCCGAACTCGACGAAGGCTTGGCGATCCTCGGGGCGGCCACCGCGCAGGTCTTCGCGCAATGACGACCGGCGGCGGCGAGCGAGAACGAGCCGTCTACGAGTACACGGAGCGCATTCTGGCGCTGATCGCGAAGGCCGACATATCCCCATCAGAAGCATCGTGGATCACGCGCGAAACGGTCGACGCTTTTCGCGACCATGTCAATCCCGGATTTCTCGAGTATCGGAAAGCGACCGATGCACGCGAGGCCGGCGCGGTCGTTGAGTGGTCCGATGCCGGGCCGAACTCCTACCGCGATGTGGCCGGGCGCACGTATCTGGACTGCCTTGGCGGCTTCGGCATCTTCAACGTCGGTCACCGCCATCCAAAGGTCGTTAAAGCGGTCAGCGACCAACTGCGACGGCAGCCGCTACACAGCCAAGATCTGCTCGATCCGCTTCGCGCGATGCTGGCGAAGACGCTGTCGATGCTCGTGCCCGCGGGGCTGGACTTCAGCTTCTTTTGCAACAGCGGCACGGAAGCCGTGGAAGGCGCGCTCAAACTCGCGCGAGCCTTCAATCCTGCTAAACAGACGATCGTCGCGGCGACCAAAGGCTTTCACGGCAAGAGCTACGGTGCGCTCTCCGCAAGCGCCAAAGCTGAGTTTCGGCGACCGTTTGGGCCGATGCTGCCGAACATCGAGCACGTGCCCTTCAACGATCTTTTCGCGTTGCGCGACATGATGACGTCGTGCCGCGCAGTCGGCGAGGACGTCGGCGCAGTCCTTTTGGAGCCGATCCAAGGCGAGGGCGGCGTAAACATCCCCGATGACGACTACTTGCCGGGCGTGCGCGCGCTCTGCGACGAGTTCGGCGCGCTCTTCATTCTGGATGAAGTGCAGACCGGCATGGGCCGAACCGGCAAGATGTTTTGCTGCGAGCATTACGGCGTCGCGCCCGATCTCATGTGCTTGGCCAAAGCCTTCGGCGGGGGCGTCGTGCCCGCGGGCGCGGTTATCGGGCGGCGGGAGATTTTTTCGCGGCTCTTCGATAACCCGTTTCTCCACACGTCAACCTTCGGTGGAAACCCCCTAGCCTGCGCGGCGGCGCTGGCCACCATCAACGTGCTGATCGAGGAGCAGCTGCCTCAACGTGCGGCGCGACTGGGAGAGCACTTGCTCGCCGGAATTCGCACTGCCGTTGCCGGACACGAAGCGCTCGTCGCGGACGTGCGCGGCAAAGGGCTGTTGATCGCGCTCGAATTCCACAATCACGCAACCGGCTTCGAGCTTGGAAAGCAAATGCTCGACCGCGGCGTGCTCGTCTCCGGCACGCTGGTCAACGCGAAGGTCATCCGCATCGAGCCCCCGCTGACGATTCGCGAGGAAGAAGCCGATTATGTCTGCGGGGCACTCAAAGAAAGCTTGGCGGCCTTGGATCGTCGATCAGAGCGTGAATCTAAATACGGTACCGTCTCCGGTTGAGCCGCCGGCGTAGGCCGTGCCGTAGATTCTTTGCTCGCCATCCATGATGAGGTTGCCTTCGGGATCGTACCCATACGGTCCGCGATCGAAGTTCCACAAGATGCGCTCACTGTAGCCACGGCGCTTGTGCGCCAACTCGTAAAGGACCCCGCCGAGGTGGGCGCCGCCCTGCTGCGTAGTTCCAAAGAGCTTGCCGTGAGGGCCGATGAGGACGCTACTCAACGGGTAATCGCCGTCCGAACCCTTTCCGAAATTCCAAACGACCTTCTCGGTGTAGGCGGCGGACGACGGCGTCAGTTTGAAGATCGTTCCGCACCCGTATCCATCGGCGCACGACGTGTCGCCGCCGAAATACGTCGTACCGTAGACGTCGCCGGCCGAATCGAAACTTAAACCCGAACCCGGCGCCGAACCGTCACTGGGATCGCCTCTGAAGTTCCATAGGATCTTCTCGGAAAAACCTGACTTCGCAGGAATCAGTTCGAAGACGATGCCGCACCCGTGGCCGCATCCGTTTCCGCCTCCGCCTGCAGTTCCGTAGATCACGCCGCGCGGTCCCAGCGTCAGCGGGCCATCCGGGTACTTACCGTCAAAGCCCGCGCCGAAGTTCCAAATGGTGCTCTCGCGGTATTCCCGTCCCGTCGGAGTCAACTTGAAGACGGTTCCGTAGCCCAAGGCGCCGCCGTCCTCCGTCACTCCGTAAAGCGTCCCGTGCGCGTCGATCGCCAATCCGCTGTCGGGAACCGCGCCGTCACTCGAGTTGCCGCCGAAGCTCCAAAGAACACGCTGCCGGATTCGGCCTTGGGTCGTGACGCAAAACGCCGTGCCGTACTTGTAGCGGCCTCCCCAAACGGTCGTTCCGAAGAGCTGTCCGGCTGCATCCATTACTAAACTTCCGCTCGGGCTGTCACCGTCGGGGCCTTTGAACATCACCAGCGTCCGCTCGTGGTAGCCTGCTCCCGATGGCGTCAGCTCGAAAACGGTCCCGTCAAAGTCATCGTGTGCGCCGGAGCTCGCGCCGCCGTAGAGGTTTCCCCCAGCGTCGGCGATGACGCCTCCGCGCGGATCTGCGCCGTCGCTTCCATTCGTAAAGGTCCAAAGCACCTCGATCGTCCCGACCGATGCCTGCTGGCGGCTTGCTGCGGATGCCGCTCGCGCCGGCGGCGGCGCGGGAGCAATGCCCGTACTCGTCCCGTTGCACGCGACGAGGGCCGCAGCTATGAGCGACGCTCCGAGGAAACGAGGGCTCAACAGTATCTCCTTCGGCCGGGTCGAACAGGTTACCAGAAGTAGGAGTATCGTTCCATGCAAGCTACGTCAGACATCGAATCCAGTTCTGAGGAGATTCTTCGGAATCTTCCACGCATCGGCGGCGTCATTCCCATATTCGTCGACGGCGACTGGCGCCTCGCCGGCCAAGGCGGAACGCGCGAGCTCTACAACCCGGCAAACGGAGCCCCGATTGCCACCATCGCCGAGGCGACCGAGTCCGACGTTGAAGCCGCAATCGTCGCAGCGCGCAAAGCCTTTGACGAAGGTCCGTGGGGCGCGATGAACGCCACCGATCGCGCGGCTCTGCTCTTTGCCGTCGCCGATGCGATCGACGGCCGCCGCGACGAGTTCTCGCGCATCGACACCCTCAACAACGGCAAGCCTCTGCGAGAGACGCAGTACGATGCCGCCGACGCTGCCGGCTGCTTTCGCTACTACGCCGGCCTAGCGACGAAGCCGCACGGACAAACTTTCGACGTGCCGGCGCCATCGCAGACCTTTACCGTTCGCGAGCCGATCGGCGTCTGCGGACAGATCGTCCCGTGGAACTACCCGCTGCTCATGGCGGCGTGGAAGCTTGCGCCAGCCTTGGCTGCGGGCAACGTCTGCATCCTCAAGCCGTCGGAGCTGACGCCACTCTCGGCGATTGCCTTGGCAGCAATCTTCGAGGATCTCGAGTTCCCACCCGGGGTTGTGAACGTCGTGCCCGGGCCCGGCGCCACCGTCGGCCACGCGCTCGCGGCAAGCATGCTCGTCGACAAGATCGCCTTCACGGGCGGCACGAAGACCGGCCGAAGCGTGATGCAAGCCGCTACTTCGAACCTCAAGAAGATTTCGCTCGAGCTCGGCGGTAAGTCGCCCAACATCGTCTTCGCCGACGCCGACTTTGAAACGGCGGTTGACTATGCGCTCTTTGGGATCTTCGCCAACGCCGGACAAGTCTGCTCGGCCGGTTCGCGATTGATCGTCGAGCGATCCCTGCGCGATCGTTTCGTCGAGCGACTCGTCGAACGCGCGAAAGACATTCGCGTCGGCGACGGGTTCGATCCCCAAACAGAGATGGGACCGATCATCTCGCCGCTGCATCGCGAACGAGTGGAGACGTACATCACAACGGGGATTGAAGAGGGAGCGAACCTGCGCTGCGGCGGAGAGCGTCTCGGCGGTCGGCTCGCCGCAGGAAACTTCATCGCTCCGACGATCTTCGACGGTACGTCCCCGAACATGCGTATCGTGAAGGAAGAAATCTTCGGGCCCGTGCTCGTGATACAAACGTTCGACGATGAAGCGGAGGCCATCGCCGTCGCCAACGACACGATCTACGGCTTAGCGGGGGCGGTTTTCACCGGCGATGTCGCTAGGGCACATCGCGTGATTCGCAAGCTCCGCGCCGGAATCACGTGGATCAACACCTATCATCCAACCTACAACGAAGCACCCTGGGGCGGCTACAAACAATCAGGCATCGGACGGGAACTCGGCACCTACGGCTACGACGCTTATACGGAAATCAAACAGATCAACGTGAACCTCGACGTGGCGCCGTCCGGCTGGTTCGCAGATCGCCGGAGTTAAAGGGGCACGTAAGTGCTCGACAGGCTCGCGATGACGAGGTGATCCTCCTCGGGAGCGATCGTACGCAGGTCGAGGAGCAGACGGCCGCGCTCGATTCGCGTGACGATCGGCGGGTCTCCCGCCCGCAGCCTCGCCGCGAGTTGCTGCGGCCGCTCCGACGGAACCGCAATCGCGATTGAAGCGAGGCTCGCCTGGGGAAGCGCGCCGCCGCCTAGATACGCTACGCTCACGCCGGCCGATGCGCCGGGCAGCGCTCTTACATACGCCTTCGCGCGTTCGCTTAGCTCGTCGAGCGTTGCGGCGAGCTTTCGATAGAGCGGCAAACGCTCGCGCGCGGCGCGATCGCGGTAGCACCGCAGCGTCGCGCCGAGGGCCGCGATCGTCAGCTTGCCGACGCGCAGCGCGCGCAGGAGCGGATTATTTTGAATCCTTGCAATGAGGTTCGCGCGGCCGGCGACGATGCCGGCTTGCGGGCCACCGATCAGCTTATCCCCCGAGAACGTCACGAGCGCTACGCCGTCACCGATCGTCTCCTGCACCGTGCGCTCGTGCGCGGCGCCGTACTCCGCAAGATCGCACAGCGCGCCGCCGCCCAGATCTTCGATAACGGGGACTCCGGCACGCCGCCCAAGCATCACCAAATCCCGCGCGCTCGGATCGTGCGTGAAACCCTCGATGCGATAGTTTGATGCATGCATGCGGAGCAGCAGAGCCGTTCGCGGCGAGAGTGCCCGCTCGAAGTCTTCAATGTAAACGCGGTTGGTCGTTCCAACCTCGACCAGCTGAGCGCCGCTGCGTTCGAGCACTTCGGGCACACGAAATCCGCCGCCGATCTCGACGAGCTGACTGCGAGCCACGATAACCTCGCGGCCCTTCGCAAACGTATCGAGCACGAGGAACACCGCGGCGGCGCAGTTATTGACGACGAGCGCGTCTTGCGCGCCCGTAATCGTACGCAACGCCTCCCCGATGGCCGCGTGGCGCGAGCCCCGCTCGCCGGTTTCCAGATCGTACTCGAGATTCGAGTAACGGCCATCGAGATTCGCAACCGCCGTTACCGCATCGGCACTCAATGGCGCGCGCCCAAGATTCGTATGAAGGAGGATGCCCGTGGCATTGATCACGGGCGTCGGCGACGCGCCTCGCAAAGCGCCCAGCCGTTCGCGCAGCGTAGCCACGATTGCATCGTATCCCCGTCCGTCACCAGAAAGCCGTGCGCGGCCGATTACCTCCTCGGCCGCGCGTCTGATCCGTTCTCGTCCCAGCTCCGCCTCGTAACCCGCAATGCTTTCATCGTTCAAAATCCGATGCATTGCCGGGATTCGGGTTCCCGATTTGGCCAAATCAAAAAACCCTGGGCATACTTGTCGTCAGGCTACATGCTTGCCGAGCATCGACGTCACCGTACTTTCAGGAACGTAGCCGACGATGCGATCGACCGGCTGACCACCCTTGAAGAGAATCAAGCAGGGGATGCCCGAGACTTGGTACTGCCCGGCGATGGAGGGGTGCTCGTCCGTATTGAGCTTGACGAACTTCGCTTTGCCGGCGTTCGCGGCTGCGACTTTTTCTACGATCGGCCCAAGCATGCGGCACGGCCCGCACCACGGTGCCCAGAAATCCACGAGAACGGGCTGGCCGCTCTGCAGCACTTCGGTCTCAAAGTTGGTTTGCGTAACCTCTGGTAATGCGCTCATATCTTTCCTAACACTCCTAGAGCTCGGGCTGTTGCGGCTCGCCGGTGATCTCGGTAATCTGCGCGGCCTGTTTTCCAAGGTTGGTAATGGCGATGACTTCCTCACCCCCGCCGAGCCGTTGCAGGCGCACGCCCTTGGCGTCGCGCCCGGTCTTGCGGATATCGCGAACCTTAAGGCGAATAACCTGGTTGCCGGATGTGATCATCAGAACCTGGTCGTCGGGCGCGACGAGAATCTGGTCGATGACCTGTCCGATGTCGTCGCGCTGGCGTGCGAACGCCTTTACGCCCTTGCCGCCACGCGACGTATGGCGATACTCTTCGATGGGCGTCCGTTTGCCAAAGGCGAGCGACGTCACGAGCAAGACTTCCCTGCGCTCGTCTTCCACGACATCCATCGCGACGATCGTGTCGCCCTCGTCGATGGTCATCGCCTTGACTCCTCGCGCCGGCCGGCCCATCGGCCGCACGTTCTTCTCGTTGAAGTGCACGGCCATGCCCCGGGACGACGCCAGGATGATATCGCGGGAGCCATTGGAAAGGTTGACCGCCAAGAGATCGTCGCTCGCATCGAGATTGATCGCCAAGAGACCGTTGCGCCGAACGTTTGCGAACTCTTCGAGCTTCGTCTTTTTGATGACGCCGTGCTTGGTGACCATGACGAGATACTGCTCGCCCTCGAACCGGTCGATCGGAAATGCCGCGGTCACCTCTTCGCCGGGCGGAAGCGTCAACAGATTGACGAGCGCAGTGCCGCGAGCTTGTCGCGTCGTGTCGGGGATCTCGTAGCCCCGCAAGCGATAGACGCGGCCTTTATTAGTAAAGAAGAGGACGTGGTCGTGCGTCTTGGTGATGAAGAAGTTGCGCACGACGTCCTCGCGCTTGAGATTCGAGATGCCGGTCACGCCGCGTCCGCCGCGGCTCTGCGTTCTAAAAGTATCCAAGGTGACGCGCTTGATGTAACCACCGACCGTATACGTGACGACGACGTCGATGTTCGGAGTAATCTGCTCGATCGAGATTTCGTCTTCTGCCGGCTCGATGGCGGTGCGCCGCTCGTCGCCAAAGCGTTTCTTTACGTCGAGCGCCTCGCTCTTGACGATCTGCGCGACGCGGCGCGGGCTGCCCAGGATGTCTTCCAGCTCCGCAATCGACTTGATCAGCTCGGCGTATTCTTGCTCGATCTTCTGCCGTTCGAGACCGACGAGCGTCCGCAGTCGCATATCGACGATCGCTTGCGCTTGAATCTCGTCCAGCTCGAAGCGTGCCGATAACCGCTGCTTGGCCTCGTCGGTCGTTTGGCTTCCGCGAACGATCTCGATGACTTCATCGATATTGTCGAGCGCGATGCGGTAGCCTTCGAGAAGGTGCGCGCGCTCTTGGGCCTTGCGAAGATCGTAGGCGGTCCGCTTGACGATCACGTCCTTGCGGTGCGCGATGAAGTGCTCGAGGAGCTGCTTGAGGCTGAGCACCTGCGGTTCGATCGCCACGGATCCGTCGGCACGAGGCGCGCCGACCGGCACGAGAGCCAGCATGTTGAAGCCGAAGCTCGCCTGCAGCGGCGTGTGTTTGAAGAGCTGATTGAGGACGATCTTGGGAGTCGCGTTCTTCGATAACTCGATGACCACGCGCATGCCCTTGCGATTCGACTCGTCGTCCATCCGCGAGATGCCCACGATCCGCTTCTCGGAATACGCCTCGGAAACGGCCTCCAGGATGCGGCTCTTGTAGACTTGGTAAGGGATTTCGGTGATGACGATCTTGTGTTTCCCGCGCTCCTCGACGATCTCGGCCTTTCCGCGAATCGCAATCGAGCCGCGACCGGTCTTGTAGGCCTCGCGGATCGCCTCCTGGCCCAAGATCGTTCCGCCGGTTGGGAAATCCGGCCCTTTGACGATGTCGCAGAGAGCGTCGTCGCTCGTTTGAGGATCGTCGATCAACGCGGCGATCGCGTCGGAAATCTCGTTAAGGTTGTGCGGCGGAATGTTCGTTGCCATACCGACCGCGATTCCGCTGGAGCCGTTGATCAAGAGCTGCGGCAAACGCCCCGGCAACACATTTGGCTCGACGCCCTGATTGTCGAAGTTTGCAACGAAGGGGACCGTCTCTTTGTCGATGTCGGCGAGGACGTCGAGCGCCGTCCGCGCTAAACGCGCCTCGGTATAGCGGTAGGCAGCCGGCGGATCGGGGTCGATCGACCCGAAGTTTCCGTGGCCGTCGACCAGCGGATACCGCAGCGTAAAATCTTGCGCCATGCGCACCAGGGCATCGTAAACCGAGCTGTCGCCGTGAGGATGATAGCTCTTGAGCACCTCGCCGATGATCCCGGCGCACTTGCGGTGCTGCTTGCTGGGGTCGAGCCCGATCTCGCGCATGGCGTAGAGAATCCGCCGCTGAACCGGCTTGAGGCCGTCGCGAACGTCGGGGAGGGCTCGTGAGGCAATGACCGACATCGCATACGAGAGATAGCTCTCTCGCATCTCATCTTCGACATTGACCTGCGTTACGGTATCGTTGTTCAATACTTACCTGTATTCATGAATAATGCCCTTCGACTCGGCTCCGGGCCCCACTCCACTCTAACTCTTCACTCCCAAGAGGCGACCTACGCATTTGCCGCGGCGTTTGCGAGACGCCTGCAGCCCGGCGACGTCGTCGCACTTTCGGGTCCGCTCGGTTCCGGCAAGACCACGCTGGTGCGAGCGATCGTGCAGACGCTACATGGTTCCGATCAAACCCTCAGCCCAACCTTCACGTTTTGGCACCGCTACGATGGTGATCCGCCCATCGACCACATCGATCTCTTTCGGATCGACGATCCACGCGAAGTCGTCGAGCTAGGCCTTGAAGAAGCGCTCCACGGCCACTCGGTCGTGCTCGTCGAGTGGTGGCGCAACGCGCCCGATATTCTCCCGCCGCGCCGCTACGAGATAGAAATGGAAGGCGCCGGCGACAATCCTCGCACTCTTTCTCTTCGCGAACCGTATTGAACGTTCTTGCCCTGGACGGGGCGCTGGGCGGCTTCTCCGCCGCGGTCGCGAGCGAAAATCGAGTGGCTTCCAACGCGCAGGAGAGCGGGAACGTCGCACTCGAGCACGGTCTCGTCCTACTGCAGAAGGTCCTAGGCGAAGCCGCGATGCCGGCCGGAAGACTCGATCGTCTCGCCGTCGGCGTCGGGCCCGGCGGCTTTACGGGGTTGCGCATAGCGATCGCTTATGCCAAAGCACTCGCGGCCGCTTGGAAACTCCCGCTCATCCCCATCTCATCGTTCGATCTGCTCGAGTTCGGCAGCAGTTTCGAACGCTGTCTTACCGTCGTCGTCGGCCGGCCGGGCATCATCTCGGCACGGTATCGCTGCGAGGACGAAACTAAGCGGGCCTCGGGAAGAATCGCCGAGGTACTCAACGAGCTGTTGCCGCCGGCCGGCGTTGGACTCAAATCGCTCGACGTCGTGGGCGCGTCGAAGGACGTGCTGGACGCACTCGCCGAACGCGGTACTTCGGTGCACTCCGTCAATCCGGCAGTCACGCCCGCAGCCTCAGCAGCAGCCCTGGCGGCCTGCTCGCGCGCGCCTTCAGGGAGCCTACACGAAGTGCGCGCCGATTACGGCGAGCTTCCCGCCGCCAAGGCTCCGAAACTCTAGGCGCCGCTCGCGTGAAGATGGAGCTTCACCGGCCTGCGCGCCGGCCCGATCGCTTCTCGATCGCACCGATGACGACGCCCGACGTCGCCGCAGTGACGCGCATCGAGCGCGCCTGCTTTTCCACAGTCTGGCCGAATGACGCTTTTTACAACGAGCTAAGCACGAATAAATTGGCGCATTATTTCGTCGGATTTTTCGAGGAGCGCGTCGTCGCCTACGGCGGCATTTGGACGATCTTAGAAGACTCGCACGTCACGACGCTGGCGGTCGATCCTGATTACCGCGGCCGGCGATTCGGCGAAGTGCTGCTCCTGCGGCTGATCGACGAAGCGATCGATCGCGGCGCCGGGTGGATGACGCTCGAGGTTCGCGAGAGCAACACGGTCGCGCAACGGCTCTACCGGAAGTATGGTTTCACGACCGTGACGATGCGCGCCGGATACTACAGCGACGATAATGAGAGCGCGCTGATTATGTGGGCCGGCAGCCTCAAGAGCGAGCTCTATCGCAACAGGCTAGGTGCCCTGCGCGCCGGCTTAGGGGATTGATGCCCTCGTTTGCACAACTGGTACGTCGGGTTGAAGAAGAGTTGGGACAACGGCACCGATACGCGCACAGTGTGCGGGTCGCACGTTGTGCCGACCTCCTCGCGCAGCGGCACGGCGCCGATCCGCGAAAGGCACGTCTGGCGGGGCTGCTTCACGATCTCGCCCGTCTCTATTCGCCCGAACGGCTCGTTGCCGAATGCGAAGCCCGTGGTCTTCCGATCGACCTTGCCGAGCGCCGTCATCCAACGCTCTTGCACGCGAAGCTCGGTGCCGCGATTGCGAGCGAGCGATTTGGGGTCCGCGACCCGCACGTGCTATCGGCCATCGAGAAACACACGACCGCCGCGCGCGAGATGTCGTCCCTGGACTGCATCGTCTATCTCGCCGATTCCCTCGAACCGAGCCGCTCTTTCCCCGAGCGCGCCGATCTTTGGAGGCTCGCACTGGGCGATCTCGCCGGAGCGATGCGGGCAGTGCTCCTTTTGACCATCCGCCACAATGCCCGCAAAGGCGTTGCGAGCGTTCCAGCAACGCTCGCGGCGGCTGCGACCTTCGGCCTGACGGTCGCGGACGGAGTTCCACCGGAGGTGCGCGCATCGGCGAGTTGATCGACGTCGTTCGCGAGAGCGCGCTCGACAAGAAAGGGGAGGGTTTCACGGCACTCGACGTAGGCGGCCGGACCATTTTGGCCGACACCTTCGCGATCGTAACCGGACGATCGAGAATACAAACGCGCGCCATCGCCGATGCCGTAACGGAGGCGGCGCGTCTCGGCGGTTACGGCGTTTCACGCGTTGAAGGGTATGCCGACGGATCGTGGATCCTTATCGATCTCGGTAACGTGATCGTCCACGTCTTCACGCCCGAGCAGCGGGAGTTCTACAACTTGGAACGACTCTGGTCCCTCCCCAATGCTGCAAGCAGCACCGGGGGCCCCGAGAATTCTAACAGGCGCTTCGCTGACGCTGCGCGCCCCCCGGCAGAGCCGGGGTCCCCCAATGCCGCGAGCAACGCGTCGTGAAACGGCGACGGCCGACCCATCTTACCAAAACGGCTCGCGCCCGGCGCGACTTCCTCAAGCGTCTAGGCGTCTGGATTTTTATCGTCTTCTTCGCGCTTAGCGTCGCCGGCGGCCTGATCATTATCACTTCCTCGCGCGCTCACTGACGCAGCGCGAGAAAACCACAGCCACCCGATAATCATAAATCCGACAAAGTAGTAACCGAACCAGCGCTGCGGCGGCGCCGGAACCGAATAGATGAGCGAGACTGCGGGTACGCCGAGCAGTCCCACCGCCAGCGCGGAAATCGCGACGTCGATCCAGCGCATCGCACCGATACGTTTGACGTACAGACACGCGGCAACTGAGATCGCCGCGTAGATGACGATGAATCCGAACGCGCTCAACGTTCCGCAGTTATTGAAAACGTCGATGGGCAAGACGCCGGCCGCCAGCGACGCCGCCGCAATAGAAACCACGACGATGGTAATCAGCGTTACGGCGACGTGGGGCGTATTGTGCCGGGGCTCGATCGCGGCAAGTGCCCGCGAGAAGAGCCCGGCCTTCGCAACGGCATAGGCGATCCGCCCGGCGGTCGTGATGCATGCCAAACAAACCGAGAACGCGCTAAAGAGGGCGCCGATTGCAATCGGAACGCGTAAGTATCCGATATTATAGAGACCGACGAGGGTTCCGAGCGGAAACGTTTGCTGGTCGAGCGGTTTTGCTGCGTGCTCTAATCCGACGATTTCAGCGTAGGTGGCGATGATGAAAAACGCGCTTGCAAAGACCACGCTCGCAATCACCGCCCGCGGAATCGCGACCAGCGGCCGCTTGGCTTCGGCACCGAATGCCGTCGCGCTCTCGAAGCCGACTAGACTGAAAACGGCGGTCATCACCGCGAGACCCCAATTGGGGACGCCGCCTTTGACGTTCAGTTGGTTCGGGTCGAGTCCTGGCCCGTGACGGAACAGAACGATGCCGACGAGCAGCAGGATGATCAATACCGAGATCGCTTCGAGCACGAGCATGACGATTGCCGAAACCTGCACGCCGCGGTAGGCGGCTTGCCAGCAAACCGCACCGAGAACGACGGCGATCGCCACGTATATCGCCGGCGTGCTCGCCGCGAGAATGCCGGCATCGTGCAACAGCAAGCCGACAAAGAGCGCCATCGCACCGACGACGGCCGCCGCCACAAAGACGTACGCCCAGAGCAGGCTCCATCCGGCGAGGGCGCCTAAGGTTGGACCAAGATTCTCGGCCGCATACTCGTACATCGAACCCGCGCCCGTGAAGCGGCGAGCGAATTGATTCAGGTTGAGGGCAACCACAACGAGCATGCCCGCGCCGAAAAGATAGGCCAGCCACGTCCCGTTGCCCGCGTTGGCGAACATGTACGGCGCGATCAAGATCGGCGTCATGCTCGGCCCGATCAAAGCGATCGAAGTCGCGAGCACCTCGACGAAAGTTAGCGATCCGGTCCGTAAGGAGCTCGAGGCGCCAACCGTCTCCTCCATAGAATGCGATGCTCGGCGACGGGGTCGCGAGTTCCCCCACGGCGACGAAACTTCGCCGTTCGAGCTTGGGTAGGACCGGTCATGAAATTTCCAGCCGGCAGCCCCGGCATCGTTGCAGCCGCTACCGCGGCGTTCTTACTAGCCGCCGCGCTGCCGGCTGCCGCGACCGATTTCGTGCAAGACCAAGCCGGCATGTTCTCTGCGGGAACGGTCGCGCAGCTCAACGAGCGAATCGCAAACTTTAACGCTGCAACCGGAAAGACGATCGTCGTTATCACCACGCCGTCGCTGGGCGGCGCAAGCCTGCAAAGCGCGGCTCAGAGCGCGTTTTCACAGCAGGCGATCAATGGCGTTTTGATCTTCGTCGCGCGCGACGATCGGCGCGACATCATCCTGCCCGATCGCACCGGAGCCCAGGCCGGCTGGTTTGCTCCCAACGTGGTGCGCGAGATTCGCTCGGCAATGGAAGATCAGTTTCGCAGCGCGAACTACGATGCCGGGATCACCGGCGCGGTCGGCGCACTGCTGGGCATCTATCGCGCGCATGCCGGTGGCATTCGTCAGCCCGCATCCGGTCTGGCGAGCGCCCCGGACCAAGGATCACTTCCAGCGTCGCGAGGAGGACACGTTCCAATGTTCTGGTGGGTCATCATTGCCGTTGCCGGATTCTTGATCGTGCGATCCATCATGCGGGGCGCTGCCGCCTCGCGTTACTACGGCGGCGGGGCAGCCCCGCCCGGGGCCGCGCCGCCGGGTAGCGCGCTCGGTGCTGGGTACGGTCCGGGGCCTGGTTATGGTTATGGCGGCTTCGGCGGCGGCGGCAGCTTCTGGAGTGGTTTGCTCGGGGGCTTGGGCGGGGCGTGGCTCGGCAACGAGCTTTTCCGGGGCGGAGGCGGCGCGATCGCGCCGACCGAGGCCGGTCAGATCGCGCCGGATGCCGGCGGAGGCTCGGGCACTGCCGAGTCCGCGGGTTGGCAGAGCGATGCGGGACAGGCCGACCCCGGCGCCGCGAGCAGCGGCGACTGGAGTGGCGGCGGGTTCGGAGATTCGGGCGGCGGCAGCGATTTCGGTGGGGGAGGTGGCGACAGCGGTGGCGGATGGTAGGCGTCTATGGTGCGCTTGCTGTCGTTGGTTCTTGCCGCGGTTTTCATCAATCCGTCGTATTTCGGTAGCCTACACTGGCGGCTCATCGGGCCGTTTCGCGGCGGCCGCGCTCTTGCGGTAACCGGCGTCCCCGGGGAACCGAATCACTTTTACTTTGGGGCGGTTGACGGCGGCGTTTGGGAGAGCGACGACACCGGGCGAACGTGGAGGCCGATTTTCGACGGCCAAGACATCGGCTCGATCGGCGCGATTGCGGTTGCACCGAGTAACCCGCGAATCATTTATGTTGGCTCGGGTGAAGCCGACATGCGCTCCGACATCGCCTACGGCGATGGAATGTATAAGTTGACCGACGGTGGCAGAAGTTGGTCGCATCTCGGCCTAACCGACACCAAACAAATCGGGGCGATCGTCGTCGATCCGCGCGATCCCGATATCGCCTATATCGCGGCGCTCGGCCATCCGTACGGTCCCAACGCGGAACGCGGCGTCTTCAAGACGAACGACGGCGGCCGAAGCTGGAACAAGATCCTCTATAAAGACGCCGATACCGGTGCGACGGCGCTCGCCATGGAGCCGGGCGACCCCAACGTCGTGTACGCGGCTCTGTGGCAAACCCGTCGCCCACCTTGGAACGTCTATCCGCCTTCGAACGGCCCCGGCAGTGGCCTTTATAAATCGGTCGACGGCGGACGCAACTGGACGAAACTAACGCAGGGCCTCCCGGCGAACGTAGGGCGTATCGGATTGTCCATCTCGCCCGCCGCGCCGCGCCGCGTGTATGCAAACGTCGACAGCAGCGCCGGCTTAGGTGGAATCTATCGCTCCGACGACGCCGGCGCAACCTGGACGCACGAGGATAGCGAGCAGCGGATCTGGCAGCGGGGCTGGTATTTTAGCGGTATTACGGCCGATCCTCACGATCCCGACGTCGTGTACGTAATGGACACCTCCGTCTATCGCTCGAGCAACGGAGGCAAGAGCTTCGACGCAATTCTCGGCGATCCGACCGGCGACGATTTTCACACGCTGTGGGTCGATCCCACCGATTCCAAACGCATGATTCTCGGCAGCGACCAAGGCGTGGTCGTTAGCGTAAACGATGCGAAGACGTGGAGCTCGTGGTACAACCAGCCGACGGCGCAATTTTATCACGTCGCTACGGACGACGCGTTTCCATATTCCGCCTACGGCGCCCAACAAGACTCGGGAGCCGACATGCAAGCCGTATGGAGTAAGTACGGAACGCTCTCGCAGCAAGATTTCCGGCCGCTCGACGTTGGTGGCGAGAACGGTTATCTCGCGCCCGATCCCAAGCATCCGGGATTAGTCTACGGCAGCGCCGGAGGCGCCGGCGGCCCCGGCGCGACGAAAGAAGTTCCCGCAACGGGCTGGGAGCAGAACGTGGATCCGGTAATCGCCTATCCCTCGACGCTCTGGCGCAACACGTGGACGGCGCCGCTGTCGTTCTCGCCCGCCGATCCAAAATCGCTCTACATGGGACACCAGAACGTCTTTCGTTCGCGCAACGGCGGCGACAGCTGGCAGATCGTCAGTCCGGACCTTTCGCGCGCGAACGAAGGTACGCCGGCCAATCTCGACGCGGCGACGCTGGCCGACACCAATAACGTGTGGCGCCACGGCGTCGTCTATGCGATCGCGCCTTCGCCGATCATCGCAAACCTCGTCTGGGCCGGCACCGACGACGGCTACATCTGGGTGAGCCGTAACGCTACCGCGAGTGCGCCCGCGGTTCGCTGGCGAAACGTGACGCCGCCGCAGCTGATGTCGTGGAGCAAGGTCGGCACCATTGAGGCGTCCCACTTCGATGGTTCGACTGCGTACGCCGCCGTCGATCGCCACCGCCTTGATGACTACGCGCCGTACATCTATCGCACGGCCGACGGTGGCACGACCTGGACGCCCATCGTCAACGGCATTCCGAACGGCTCGTTCGTCAACGCCGTTCGCGAGGACCCAAAGCAGCGCGGACTGCTCTACGCCTGCACCGAGCGCGGCGCCTACGTCTCGTTCGACGACGGTGCGAACTGGCAGCCGTTGCAGCTTAATCTTCCGGTAACGTCGATTCGCGACATTGCCATCCACGGCAACGATCTCGTGCTCGCGACGCACGGGCGTTCGTTCTGGGTGATGGACGACGTCGCGTCGTTGCGGCAGATGACCGCCGCGCGCGCCGCGGGCGGCGATTATCTCTTCGCGCCCGCAGCGGCGTATCGCATCCGCGAAGGCAATCAGGAGGGAACGCCTCTTCCGCTCGACGAGCCGCAGGTCGACAACCCGCCCGCCGGCCTTTACATCGACTATTATCTACCGCGCGACGCGAGTACCCCGGTTGCGATCGAGATTCTCAACGCCGGCGGACGCATCGTTCGCCACTGGTCGAGCGCCCAGCCGGCAAAAGCGGTCGATCCAAAATCGGTCGACTTCACGACGCACTGGATCGAGCAGCATCCCGTGCCCGAGACGTCGGCCGGCGCGCACCGCTTCGTCTGGGATTTCCATCAAACCGATTCAAAAGGGCCGTTGCTGCCGCCGGGAAGCTACACCGTGCGTTTGATCGTCGACGGGAAGACGTACGACCGTGCCGCGCGCGTGCTGCGCGATCCGCGCATCGCCGCGACCGACACGGACCTCGTCGCGCAGTACGAGCTGGCTGAGCGCCTCATCGCGTTGCGAGCCGAAGTAGCCGCTTCGCGCGCGAAGGCGCGAACGCTCGGCAGCAGCTCGCGCCTCTCCGCCGCTGGAGAGCAGGCATTACGCCGCGACGTTATCGGCGAAGAGCCATCCGACAATCCCGACGACTCGATGGGCGCGTACTCGCACGATTTTACCAGCTTCTTGTTCCTCGAAAACCAGCTCGATTATCTCGAGAACGCCGTCGAAAGCGCCGACGCGGCGCCGACGCCCGATATGCGTCTCGGTTACGCGAAGCTCGACCTCATCTATCGCCAGACGCTTGCGCGCTTTCACGCCATCGCGCCGATCGGCCGGTAACGCTCGTCGGGGAAGCTCTAGCGCCCGGCCTGCAGCGTTTGGACGTACCAGCGCTCGAGATCGTCGTGAAACTGCGCCAGCGCCGGCGCGTGAAGATAGACCATGTGACCCGACTCATAGAATCCGTAGCTGATGTGACTCTGCAGCTGCGGTGAGAGGGTCAGGTGGTTGAGCGTGTAGACCGTCGCCCAGAACGGTGTCGCAAAATCGTAGTAACCGTTGCCCGAGAAGACGCGCAGGTTTGGATTATAGGCCATCGCGCTTGCCAAGTCTTGGGCGGTATTGGCCGGCAGCGCGCCGTTGTGTTTCCAATCCCATTGGCGGAAAACGTTGATCTCCGGAAGATAGATCAAGCCCGTTCGATAACCCAACGCCTGGCGCAGATAGGCGTTTCCGCTCGCGACGAACGCCGCGTCGATGGCGGAGTTGACGGGATCGAAGTCGGGCCGCTCTTGCAAACGATCGAGCATATATGAGGTGTAGCGTGCGTCGTAGCGGCCCAGCATGACGCCGCTGTCGCGGAAGAGCTCGGTCGCGTAGCGCCAGTACGGAATGCGCAGGTTCGATTCGCGTATGTAACGCACCGGTAGCCCGGTATACTCATGCAACTTCGAAACCACGTCGTCGTACGTTGCCGGCGAAAGGCTCGCGCCTTGCGCCAGCGCGTTGAGGTACTCGTTCATTGCAAACGCTTCGACGCGCGGTAACAGTTCGGCCAGCGTCGTCTGCGGACCCGGCAAAGCGTGATGGTACCAGGCGGCTGCGGCCTCCGTCGGAAGGTAGAGCGGAAACGCCCAATCGCCACCGCCGATTGCCGTGGGTGTGAAATTCACGTCCCAGTCGAGGCCGAAATCGAGAACCGACGAGAGCAGCACGACTCCGTTGATGCCGATCCCTTGCCGCTGCTGCAGGTAGTTGACGAGCATCGCCGAGCGCGGCGTACCGTAGGACTCTCCGAAGAGAAACTTCGGTGAGTTCCAGCGCCCAAACGTCGTAAGGTAGCGGTTGATGAACTGGCCGAACGCCGCCACGTCGGGATCGACGCCATAAAAGTCCTTCGGCGTTCCCGCGCCGACGATTCGGCTGAAACCGGTTCCGGGTGCGTCGATGAAGACCAGATCCGTGCGATCGAGCAACGAGTACTGGTTCTCAACGAGATTGAACGGCGCGCCGGGCGTCGGAACTCCGTCGCCGACTTGCACCCGCATCGGGCCGAACGAGCCCATGCGCAGCCAAATCGTCGAACTTCCCGGGCCGCCGTTATAGAAAAACGTGACCGGTCTGGTTCGCGGGTCCGCGCCATCGAGGGTGAATGCCGTATAGAAGATCTGCGCCGTTGGCTGATCCTTGTCGTTTTGCAGCGCAATCGTTCCGGCGCGTGCCGTATAGGCATAGCTCTTTCCGGCGAGCGCGATGACGTGCTGCGTTACCGAATCGGGGGTTCCGGCTGCGGGTGCGGCGGCGGCAGCCGCAACTGCCACCACGGCAGCGGCCAACGTCGTTACGATGCTAAACATTTCGCAGCGCCTCCGCGTACCAGCGCTCTAGATCGTCGTGGAAGCGCCCGAGCGCCTCGGGATGAAGATAGACCATATGCCCCGAGTCGTAAAAGCCGTAAGTGATATTTCGTTGGATTGCCGGCGCGAGATAGAGATGATCGAGTGCGTAGACCGTTGCGAAGAAGGGCGTCGCGAAATCGAAATACCCGTTCGCGGAAAAAACCTTTAGGCTCGGATTGTACGTCATCGTCTGCGCCAGGTCGGGCGTTACGTTGAGGATCTGAGTGTTGAGGCCGTGCTTGAAATCCCAACTTTGGCCGTCGGCATAAATTAAATCGTAGATGTTCGCACGGTAGAGCAGCGGCGTGTTGTAGTGCAGGACCGCTCGCAGATAGTAGTTCGACATCGACGTGAAGACCGAGTCGATCGCCGCATCGGTGGCATCCCAGTCGGGCGAGACCTCCGGCTTGTCGAGCACGTAGGTCTCGAAGCGCGAATCGATACGCCCAACGGTGCGCCCGGACTCGCGCAGAAGTTCGTTCTCAAAACGATCGTAGGGAATGCGAAGGTCCGAGCTGCGAATGTACTTTTCGGAGAGGCCGGTGTAACGATGCAGCTTGGCAACGACGTCGTTGTAACGCGCGGGCGCGGCCTGCGCCCCCGCGGCGAGCACGTCAAGATACTCCGTAAGTGCGAAGTTCTCCACCTCGGAGAGCAACGCGGGCAGCGCCGGCGCGTCAGACAGCGCGTGATGATACCAAGCCGTCGCGGCCTCCGTCGGCAAGTAGAGGATGAATCCCCAATCGCCGCCGCCGATCGGCGCGCCGTCGTTATAGTCGATGTTCGAGTTCAAGAACGACGAAAGCAACACGACACCGTTGAGGCCGATACCCTTATCTTGCAGATACTTTGCGAGAACCGCGGAGCGCGTCGTGCCGTACGACTCGCCGAACAGGAAGCGTGGCGAGTTCCAGCGGTTGAACTGGGTGATGTAGCGCTGGATGAACTGACCGAAAGCGGCAGCGTCTTCATCGACGCCCCAGAGGTCGCCGGGCTTGCCGGCGCCGATGATCCGGCCGAATCCGCTTCCGGGCATGTCGATGAAGACCATATCGGTCTTGTCCAACAGCGAGTAGCGATTATCGACGATCCGGTACGGCGGAGGCCCCGTCGGCCGTCCGTCCGCAGTCTGCACGCGAACCGGTCCAAAGGAGCCCATTCGCAACCACATCGTCGAGCTGCCCGGGCCGCCGTTGTAGATAAACGTTACGGCGCGCTTCGAAGGGTCGGTACCATCGAGCGTGTACGCGGTATAAAAGACGCGAGCGATCGGCTCGTCATTACCGTTGCGCAGAGTTATCGTGCCGGCGCGCGCGGTGTAGGCCAACGTCCGCCCGTCGAGCATCAGACGGTGATGGGTGATCGCATCGGCCGTCAGTATGGGAATCCGCGGCTTCGCGGCAGCGACCGGCAAAGCGATCGCGAGCGCCGCAAGGGCGATCGGCAGAACGCGTAATGATTTGAAGTGCAATCGGGACCTCCAGTGCACGCCGATTATGCTCGGTACGGTTCCGGCCTCCTGCCTGTTTGGTTTAGGCCGACCATGCCACCGTATGCTTGCTCGATCTCGGCTGCATACCGTTTTTCGACAACGCGCCGTTTGATTTTCATCGAAGGAGAGAGCTCGCCGCATTCGACGCTAAACTCAGTTGGCACGACGATGATATAGCGCACCTGTTCGTAGCCGGCCAGCGTATGCGTTTGCGCGTGCACTTCGCGAGTCAAGAAGGCGCGCACGTCGTCGCGAGTTGCAAGTGCTTCGGGCGCCGCCCCGGCGGGTAGCTGCGGCAACTCTATCCGCACCAACGCCCAGTTCGGGCAAATCAACGCGATCGGGTAAGGCCGTCCGCTGCCCACCACCAGCGCCTGCGCGACGTAGATCGAACGCTTGATGTTGGCTTCGATCCGAGCCGGGGAAACCCACTTGCCCGTGTCGGTCTTAAAGATCTCGTTTTTGCGATCGGTGATGCGCAAGAAGCCCGCATCGTCGATTTCTCCTACGTCACCCGTGTGCAGCCACCCCTCGTGAAGCGCGGCAGCCGTCGCCTCGCTGTCGCGGTAATAACCTTGCATGACGTTGCGGCCGCGGACGAGCACTTCGCCATCCTGCGCAACCGCGACTTGGACCCCCGTTAGCGGCCGACCAACCGCGCCGTACTCGTTCGCGGAGAGGCGGCTCACCGACGTAACAGGCGAGGTCTCCGTGAGGCCATAGCCCTGCATGATCGGGATACCCATCGCGAGGAACGTCATCGCAGTGTCGATATGGAGCGGAGCGCTTCCGCTGGTGAGAAACCTCACGCGATCGAGCCCGAGCGCGGGAGGAATCTTGTGCAGCACTACGGCCTTGGCGACGGCGTATTGCAGCCTCGACCACGGCGTCGGCGCCGACTTGGACAGGATCGTCGTACGCATGTACTCGCGCCCGGCTTCGAGCGCCCAAGGAACGAGTCGCGCTTTCAGACCCCCGGCCGCAAGCGCCTGTCCCTTTACGCCGCCGAGCACGCGATCGAAGATGCGGGGAACCGACGTCATCTCGACCGGGCGCACGTCTTTGAGGTCGTTGAGCAGCTCGCTGGGATCGTGACAGATGAAGTAACGCACCTTCGCAAGCAGATAGATGTAGATGAGCGTGTGCTCGTAAATGTGCGAATACGGCAGCACCGAGAGCACGTTACGCCCGCCTTCGATGCCCTCGAAGCCGCAATCGAGTGCGACTTGCGCGTCGAAGGCAAGGTTGTCGTGCGATAGCATGACGCCCTTAGGGGGACCGGTCGTTCCGGAAGTATAGATGAGGACCGCCAGATCGTCGGGCTGCAATGTCGCGACATAGGCCGCAGGGAGCTGCGGCCGGTCCGCGCGGAGCGCGGCTCCGCGTGCTTCGAACGATTGCAAACCGTCTTCGCCGGTCGAGTTCAAGACGACGGCGCGTGGAAGCTCCGCCTTCGATTCGCGCAAACGTTCGACCGTCTCCGGGCGGTCGACGAAGATCAATCGCGCGCCCGAGTGCTCGAGGATATAGGCCATATGGTCGAGTGCTTGCGTTGGGTAGATCGGAACGACAACGCATCCGGCGAATATCGTGGCAAAATCGCATACGATCCAGTCGATGCAGTTGTGAGCGACCAACGCCACGCGATCGCTCGCTTCCAGGCCGGCATCGCGAATCGCGCAGGCCACATTCTCAGCGCGTTCGAGCAATCGCGCCGTCGAGGTGGGCGTCCACGTCCCCGCAACGCGTTCGACCAGCGCTTCCTCCCGCGGCTCGGAGAGCATCGCGCGAATCAAGCTCGGCAGCGTTGCTTTTGCCGGAAGTTCCTGCGACATGAGCGGGTTCCCAATGCGCAATGCGTAGTGACCACCCCTTCTCCTCGCGGATTTTAGCGCATCAAAAAAACGCGCTCATAACTCACGCAGATAAGAGCGAGCTCGCTCGAGACGGCTCTGCGTCATTCCCGCGACGTCCAATAGCTCGTCGAGCGATGCGAAGCTACCCTCGCGCTCGCGCAACTCCACGATGCGCGAGGCAACTGCGCGCCCGATCCCCGGCACCGCCGCAAGTTGCGCGGCGTCGGCCGTGTTCACGTCGACGCTGCCGTCGGGCGGCGGCGTCGCATGGTGGCGGCGCGTGCGCGTCTCGTGCGCTCGCGTGCGCGGCCCCTCACCGGCCGCAGGTACATAGATCTCTTCACCGTCGGCGGCACGCTGGGCGAGGTTGACGCCCGCTGCATCGGCCGATGCTAGGAGGCCGCCGGCCGAAGCGACGGCTTGAGCGTACCGATCCCCAAGATGCAGATGGTAGAGACCGGGCCGCGCAACGGCGCCGGCCACGTAGACGACGAGCTCGCCGGGCGCAGCAGCGCGATGGAAGCCTCGATGGCGACGTGAGCCGGAGTGGGCCGGATCCGGATCTGAGCTCGGCGTCGCGACCGAAACCGACTGCACGGCGGCCCTCGGAGCCGGATGCCGGAGTGCGAAGACGGCGAGGGCAAGCGTCGCGGAGACGACTAAAGCAATTCGTGCGATCATGCTCCCCCATCACACCGGAGGCGTGCGTCGCAAAGGGTAGCGGAGGGCCGCTCCAGGATGTACCATGCTCTTCATGGCCGGGAGCTACGACTTTCGCACGATCGAGCATAAATGGCAGTCGCGCTGGGAGCGCGACTCACTCTATCGCACGCCCGACGAAAGCGACAAGCCTAAGTACTACGTGCTGGTAATGCTCCCATATCCCTCGGGCGATCTGCACGTCGGACACGCAAAGAACTATACGATCGGCGACGCCGTGGCACGCATGATGCGGATGCTGGGTTACAACGTGCTGCACCCAATGGGTTGGGACGCATTCGGTTTGCCGGCCGAGAATGCGGCGATCTCGCGCGGCGCCGACCCGGCGGCCTGGACGACCGAGAACATTCTGAACATGCGCCGCCAGCTGCGCTTGCTGGGCGCCGGTTACGACTGGTCGCGAGAGATCGCCACCTGCGAGCCCGAGTATTACCGTTGGAATCAATGGCTCTTCTTGCGTCTGTACGAAGAGGGGCTTGCCTATAAGCGCGAGGCTCCCGTCAATTGGTGTCCGCACGACCGAACCGTGCTCGCCAACGAGCAGGTCGTCGATGGGCGCTGTTGGCGTTGCCAATATCTCGTCGAACGGCGCAACCTGTCGCAATGGTTCTTGCGCATCACGGCCTATGCCGACCGCTTGTTGGAGGCCCTCGATAAGCTCACCGGCTGGCCCGAACGCACGCGGACGATGCAGCGCAACTGGATCGGTCGCAGCGAAGGCGCTACGTTCGCTTTTCGCGTCGAAGGACTCGATGCAGACGTCGACGTCTTTACGACGCGGCTCGACACGCTTTACGGCGTAACCTTTCTTGCCATCGCCGCAGAGCATCCGGTCCTCAAATCGCTCGAAGGAATCGTTTCCGCCGAGCATGCCGCGCAGATTGCGGCGTTTGCGGAGAGCCTTCAGTCGAAATCGGAGCTCGAGCGAACCAGCTTGATGGAGAAGCGCGGAATCTTCACTGGCGCATACGCGATCCATCCGCTCTCTCGCGAGCGCGTTCCGATCTGGGTCACGAGCTACGTCCTTGCGGAGTATGGGACGGGTGCCGTGATGGGCGTTCCGGCGCACGACGAGCGCGACTTCGAGTTCGCTGCCAAATACGCGCTGCCGGTCGTCACGGTCGTCGTTCCCTCAACCACCCGTCCCGATGGCGCGTTAGAGCAAGCCTATGTGGAAGATGGGCGTTTGATCGCTAGTGAAGAGTTTACCGGCATGTCGAGCGAGCGCGCTCGCGATGCAATCGCACAGCGTCTTGCTACGCTTGGCCGCGGGAAGACGAGCGTCAACTACAAGCTGCGGGACTGGCTGATTTCGCGCCAGCGATATTGGGGAACCCCGATTCCAATCGTCTACTGCGACGCTTGCGGCGAGGTGCCCGTCCCCGACGACGAACTGCCCGTCTTGTTACCGCCGGGCGTGCCGCTGCGTGGTGAAGGTTCGCCGCTGGCCGCGGTCCCGGAGTTTGTCGAGACGACCTGCCCGAAATGCGGTGGTCCGGCGCGCCGCGAGACCGACACGATGGATACGTTCTTCGAATCGTCGTGGTACTATCTGCGCTACCTCGATCCGCACAACGACCATCTACCCTGGTCGACGGAGCGTGCGGCGCAGTGGATGAACGTCGACCAGTATATCGGCGGCGCCGAGCACACGGTGCTTCATCTGCTCTACTCCCGCTTCTTCTACAAATTCTTCCACGATCGCGGCGGCGTGCGCGGCGCCGACGAGCCCTTCGAAAATGTCTTCCACCAGGGCCTGCTGCTGCGCGACGGCGAGAAGATGTCGAAGTCGCGTGGAAATGTCGTCGGCATCGACGAGACCGCCGAGCAGACCGGCGTCGATGCGATGCGGCTCTTCTTACTCTACGTCACGCCCCCCGAAGAGACGAGCGACTGGACCGACGAAGGCATCAGCGGGCGAGTGCGTCTTTTGAACCGCATCTGGCGCGCTTGCGAGCCCTTCTTCGAGCAAGGCGGCGCAGGCGAGCGCGAGCTGCCCCCGGCCCGAAATGCCGCAGAGAAGACGTTGCTGCGAGCGGTGCACGTCGCCGCCAAGTCGGCGATCGATGAGACGCTATCGCACCGCTTTCACTACAATACGACGATCGCTAAACTCGACGAACTGGTAAACCTGATAACGGTATCGTCGGGCGCCGCGGCGGATTCGGTGGTGGCGGGCTATGCCGTGCGGGCGTTGCCGATCCTCGTTGCGCCCTTCGCTCCGCACATCGCAGAGGAGCTTTGGGAACGATTCGGTCACACGACTTCGGTGCACCTCGAGCCGTATCTGCAGCCAGACGATCGCGCGCTGGCGGTCGACGAGATGACGTTGGTCGTGCAAGTCAACGGCAAGGTTCGAGCGCGCATCGTCGTTGCGCCGGGCATTGGGGAAGAGCAAGTCTTCGCGCTCGCACTCGAGGAAGCGAACGTTCGCAGCCACCTCGACGGCAAGGAGGTGCGTAAACGGATCTACGTTCCGGGTAAACTGCTCAACATCGTCGTATGATTCCTTCGACTGCGCTCAGGACAAGCTCCGCAGTATGCATCGTGGGCGGAGGCCCGTGCGGGATGATGCTCGGCGTGCTGCTGGCTCGGGCCGGCGTTGACGTCGTCGTCCTTGAAAAATATAAGGACTTCTACCGCGACTTTCGCGGCGACACGATCCATCCATCCACCCTAGATTTGCTTTTCGAGCTGGGCTGGCTCGATGCGTTTCTCGCGCTCCCGCACGACGAGATTCGATCGATCGGCGTCACGATCGGCGGCGAAACCGTGGAGCTCGCCGACCTCACTCATCTTCGGACGCACTGCAAGTTCGTCGCGTTGATGCCGCAATGGGATTTTCTCAACTTCCTGGCAGAGTGCGGCCGCCGCTATCCAACCTTTCATTTGATGATGCAGACCGAGGCTATCGGCTTGCTCGAGAGCGGCGGCACGACGGCGGGCGTGCGCGCGAAGGCGTCCGACGCGCAAATCGAGATCGAAGCGAAGCTCGTCATCGGAGCCGACGGACGCCATTCCACGATTCGCGCGCTCGCCGGTCTGACCGTCGAAGATCTCGGCGCGCCGATGGACGTGCTTTGGATGCGCATCTCAAAGCACCCGGGAGAAGCCGAGCAGCGCTTGGGCAACATCGCCACCGGACATATGCTCGTAATGATCGACCGCGGCGACTACTGGCAGTGTGCCTACATTATTCGCAAAGGCTCCTTCGACGAACTAAAGGCGCAAGGCATCGAAGCGCTGCAGCGAGGCCTCGTCGAACTCGTTCCTGCGCTGCGCGATCGCGTTGCGGCGCTCGACGACTGGTCGAAGGTCTCGATGCTCGAGGTTCGCGTTGACCGCCTCGAACGCTGGTACCGTTCGGGTCTGCTCTGCATCGGCGATGCAGCCCATGCGATGTCGCCGATCGGCGGCATCGGAATCAATCTTGCAATTCAAGACGCGGTCGCCGCAGCGAACATCCTCGCCGATTCGCTGGCATCGGGCAAGACGCCGAGCGACGCGGAACTCCATCGCGTCCAAGAGCGGCGAGCCTTCCCAACGAAGGTGACGCAGGCTTTTCAAGTTTTCGTGCAAGACCGTGCGATCGACCCGATCTTGCAGGGAAAAGAAATCGACCGAGCGCCGCTGGTTATGCGGCTGTTCGACGAGTTTCCGGCACTTCGCCGTCTCCCCGCGCGGCTGATAGGCGTCGGCGTGCGGCCCGAACACGTCCGCACGCGCGACGCCTATGCGTCTGAGGCGAAGAGCGCGCTGTAGAGCTTGCCGCCGATGGCGCCCCCGACGATCGGAGCGACCCAGAAGAGCCAGAGTTGCGCAACGGCCCATCCCCCGACGTAGAGGGCAACGCCCGTCGAGCGGGCGGGATTCACCGAGGTGTTCGTAACCGGAATGCTCACGAGGTGGATCAGCGTGAGCGCGAGACCGATTGGAATCGGGGCGAAGCCGGCCACGACCCGTTTGTCGGTTGACGCCGCAATGATAAAGATGAACATCAGCGTCATCACGACTTCGCAGACCGCGCAAGCCACCAAGGAAAAGTGTCCCGGAGAGTGGACGCCGTAGCCATTGGACGCAAAACCGTTGGCGGTGGTGAAGCCGGCTTGGCCGCTCGCAATGATATAGAGAACGCCGCCGGCGAGAATGCCGCCGATCACCTGCGCCACGATGTATGGAACGACGTCACGGCCGTTAAAGCGGCGCGCAGCCCAAAGCCCGACCGTCACGGCCGGATTGATATGACAACCCGAAATGCCGCCGATTGCGAAGGCCATCGTGAGCAGCGTAAGGCCAAAGGCCAGGGCGACGCCTGCAAACCCGATCCCAAGATTCGGGAAGGCCGCCGCAAGGACGGCGCTACCGCACCCGCCCAGAACGAGCCAAAACGTACCTATGAGTTCGGCGGCGCACCGTTTAGAAAGAGGCATACTCGAGCTCCTTATCCGCGCCTACAAAGAGTAAGCAGTGCGTCAGGTCGCTTTCCTAAAGCCGATTCTTTACCCTTCTCTTGTAAGCATTTCCCGGTAGATTTCCGCGACCCGCTCGACGGTATCGATATCTTCGGGCGATTTGTCGTCACGTATTCGAACGATCCGCGGAAAGCGCAGCGAAAATCCGCTTTCGTGCAGATCGCTCTCCGCGACGATGTCAAAGGCGACTTCGAGAACGATCTTCGGCTCGACCGGTATCTCGTGGGAGCGTGCCTTTGCGCGCTGCTGCTCGAGCGGCAGGCGGTGATCGAGGAACCACGGCGTAAGCGCGGCGATCTCCGAGTCGGTAAGCCCGGAGTACGCCTTACCGATCGTAAGCAGCGCGCCGCGCTTCCCGCGTACTGCGAACGTGTAGTCGGAGAGCACCGCCGATCTCTTTCCGTGCCCCCATTCTACCGCGACCACGACGACGTCGAGCGTCGAGAGCTCGCGCTTGAGCTTGAGCCACCACTTTCCCCGCCGTCCGGGCAGATACGGTGCGCCGGCGCGCTTGAGCATGAGCCCCTCGTTGCCGCGTGCGCGCGCCGCTTCAAACCGGTCGTTGATCTGCGCCGGTGTAGACTCGTCGAAGCGGTCGAATGGCGATAGCTTCACGTGCGCGCCCGTGGCGAAGAGATCCGCGAGCCGCTCGCGGCGGCGGGTCAGCGGTTCGTCGATCAGCAAGTCGCCGTCGAGTGCCAAGACGTCGAAGACGACGTACGCAACCGGCACCTCCGCACGCAGCGACCCGTTCGACGATTTTGCGCTGGAGACGCGTTTGGAGGGTGCGAAAGGGCTGCACGCGTTCATCGCGGATCGCGACGATCTCGCCGTCGAAGATCGCATCCCGCGCAAGCGTCGCAAGCGCCGCTGCCACTTCGGGATAGGCGGCAGTCACGTCGTTGAGCCGGCGTGAAAAGAGGGCGACGTGTCCGTCGCGCAGGTGCGCCTGGATGCGGATACCGTCGAACTTATCCTCCACGAGCCATGCATCGCCGGCGAGTTCCGTATACGTTTCGCCGTACGGAACCGGCGTGGCCAGCATGAAGCCGATCGGCGCGCCATACTCCACGCGCAGCTCGTCCAACGAGCCGTTCTTCGCCGCCGCTGCCACGGCACCAACGTCCCCGCAGGCCATCAGGCCACGGCGCACTGCGCCGGCATCGGCGTTAAAGGCCGCCGCGATTGCGTCGAGCACGAGTCCTTCGCGTAGTCCGACGCGCAAATCTCCGGTGATAATCTTGACGACGTAGGTCGCGACGAGCGAATCGTCGGAGGCGCGCAGGATACGCTCGAGCACCGCCTCGCGCCTGCGGTTTGCACGCTTTCCGGATGCCTGCGCGATTTCACCGAACAAAACGTCGAGCATTGCGGGCGTAAGACGATCGGAGAAGAGCATCGCATCGACCGGCGGCCGCACGAGCGGCCCCAGCGCGGCCCCAAGATCGCCCGTCTCGCGATAGGTCGCGCGCAGCGCGGTGTCGTCGAAGCCCCAGACCCGTCGAGCGACCTCGACGATCGTGCGTCCGCCGATCGATAGCGTTCGGCGGTCGCGAGCCGCAAAGGGATTTCCGGTGAAGAAGCGCGCCGCTGCGATCAAGTCCGCATCGTCGAGCGTGCGAAAATACGATGCAAGCACGTCGATTTTTTCCAGTTTTCCGGGATTCGACGCAATCCGCTGCGCCGTCTGAGCAAACCGCTCCACTGTGGCGCCTGACGGTTACACGCCGGGCCCGCTCAGACGCTCGAAATACTCGTACGTTGCGCGGATCCCATCGGGCAGATCCGTCGAGGGTGTCCACTCGAGCTCCAAGCGAGCCCGCGTCGCATCGAACTGTGCGTCGCGTGCGTCGCCGGGACGCTGCGGAGCGTGTATCACCGGCGCTTCAAAACCGGTTATCTCGACTAAGCGGCGATAGATTTGATTGACGCTCGTACGAACTCCAGTGCCGATCACGTAACAGCCGCCGGAGCCGCGCTCGAGCGCGGCGAGGTTCGCGCGCGCGACATCGTCCACGAACACGTAATCGCGCGTCTGGTCGCCGTCCCAATCGATGCGCACGGGTTCGCGCGCGAGAAACTTTCCGATGAAAATGGAAATCACGCCGGCCTCTCCGTTGGGATCCTGCCGGGGACCATAGACGTTCCCGTAACGCAACGCCGTGAAGTCGAGGCCTCGAGAGGCCTCGTAAAAGCGCAAGTAGTGTTCGCCAACCATCTTCGTGATGCCGTACGGCGAACTCGGCTGCTGCGGCGTGTCGTCCGCGATCGGCAGCCGTTCGGGCGTACCGAAGGTCGCACCGCTCGAGGCGAAGATGACCTTTCTTACCCCAGTTTTTTGCGCGAACTCGAGCACGTTGAGCAGCCCGATCACGTTGATTTGCGCGTCGTAGACCGGATCCCGGGCCGAGATCGCGACGGAGTGCTGCGCGGCATGGTGACTGACGATCTCCGGCGCGAAGTCGGCAAAGACCCGGCCGATCGCCTCATCTCGAACATCCATGTGGACGAGCGAGACGTTCTCCGGAACGTTCGCGCGCCGGCCGCCACCGTGCTCCCAAAGCGAGTCGATCACCAACACGTCGTGACCGGCCGCGCGATAGGCGTCGATGACGTGCGATCCGATGAAGCCGGCCCCTCCGGTTACGACGATCCGCATTTCGTGCGCTCTATATTGCGCGAGCTAGCCACAGCGGCGAGTCGTCGCAGGGGAACGCTTGTGCCGACCGGATTCGCAGCGCCGATGCCATTATGGGGGCTCCTTTTCTTTGCGAGCGTTAGCGTGCTGGGAACGTTGGCCGCGATGCCGTTGGGTCCCGACGTTCATCCCTTAGAAAGCCTTGGTTTCGCGGCGGTGGCGGTTTACGTTTGTTTCGGCCGCGAAGCGCCGCGATTTCGCGCCGCGTTGTTCCTTGCCCTGGTCGCTGCGGCTGGTAATGCCGCATTCCATCAGCGCAACGAACGGGACCTCACCGAGCGCCGCACGGCGCGCTATGCTGCGACGCTCTTGGAACGCGAGAATGAAGGCGATGGTTCGTCATCGCTCACCCTTGCGCTCGACAACGGCGCAGTAGTGCAGGCGCGCGTTCGCGATGAGGTTCCTCCGGCCGGCTCGCGGTTGATCGTGCGCGGGCGGCTGGGGCCGTTTGACGAGGCGCGAAATCCCGGCGAGCCTAGCGAACGTGAAATGGAGCGCGAGCGCGGACTGGACGGCCGGCTCGATTCGGCCGCCATCGTTTCGGTTCGTGGAGCGAGTTGGAACGCTCGCATCGCGCTCTCGCGCGCGCACGAATGGGCTCACGAGCAATTGCGCGAGCGTCTCGGCGAACCTGCCGCCTCCGTCCTGGCCGGTGAGCTTTGGGGAGAACGGTCGTCGTTGCCGCCGGCGCTGCGCGCGGAGTTCCAGGAAACCGGCACGGTGCACATCTTAGTCACCGCCGGTTTGCACATGGGGGCGGTAACGGGGCTCTGCCTTCTCGTGCTGCTTTTTTTCGGGTTGCCGCGCTGGGCGACGTGCGTGATCGCCATCGCGCTCGTCTGGGGCTTCGTTTGGTGGAGCGGTTCGCAGCTGCCCGCGGAGCGCGCCGCGACGATGGCAACTGCGGTGCTTGCCGCGCGAGCCTCCGGGCGCGCTACCTTTTCGTGGAATGCCCTGGGAATCGCGGCCGGGGTCATCGCATTCCTGCGCCCGCAGAGCGTCGCTACAGCGTCGTTTGCCCTGTCGTTTTCGTGCGTGGGCGCGATCTTTGCGTGTGCCGGCCCATTGGAGCGTTGGATCGAAGCACGCGTCGCTCTGCCGCAACGCGTGCGCGAGGCGCTTACGCTAACGCTTGCCACACAGCTCGGGACGTGGCCGCTCGGCGCAGCGGTTTTTTTGCAGTTTGCACCCTACGCGGTCGCGGCGAACTTCGCGATCGTCCCGTGCGTGGCACTGACGATGGCGCTTGGCGCGGCGACTCTCGCGCTATGGTGGTGCGCCCCTTTGGCTCAAGCCTGCGCGAACGTTAATTCGTGGCTACTCGCGTGGATGCTGGGCGTCGTGCAAACGGTGAGCCAGCTCCCATACGCGGTGCTGCCCATGACGCCGGCTCCTGCTTGGTGCATCGCCGCCTACGACGCCGCGCTTCTCGCGGCGCCGGCGTTATGGCAAAGGAACGCGCGAACCGTTGCGATCGCAGCGCTAGTATTGTCGACCTCGTATGTTCTTTGAACGCCGCGCGCCCTCGACGGACGGTTGCGTGTAACGGTGCTCGACGTCGGGCAGGCCGATGCGATCGTCATCCAAACGCCGCGCGGTCACGCGTTGATCGTGGATGCCGGCGGACGGCTCGAGCGCGGCGCCCAGGGCGACGACTCCGTCGCCGAACGCGTGGGCGAGCGCATCGTCGTGCCGTTTCTCTTGCGGCACGGCATCCATGTGGTCAACGCGTTGATCCTCTCGCATCCGCATGGCGATCATGCCGGCGGCGTGGCGCCGGTGTTGCGGCATCTGCGCGTCGCGCAGTTCGACGACGGCGGTCAGCGCTATGCCGGCCACGCCTATCGCGATGCGGTCGCAACCGCTCGACGCGAAGGCGTTCCGATTCTCTATCCTCGCGCCGGAATGCAATGGCGTACCGACGATGGCGTGACCCTGCGATTTATCGGGCCTTCGCTCCCCTTCATCGAAGGCGGGAACGCGATCAACAGCAACTCGGTCGCGTTCGTCCTCGCGTACGGGCGATTCCACATGCTGTTCACGGGCGACGCCGGCAGCGAGTCGGAGGAGCGGTTCTTACGCGAAGGCCTCGACCTTCACGCCGACGTTCTCAAAGTCGGGCATCATGGCTCGGCCTACGGCTCGTCGCCGCAGTTCATCGCCGCAGTCGCCCCGCGCTATGCGATCGTTTCGGTGGGGCGTCACAACCTCTTCGGGCATCCGGCACCGTCAACCCTAGCAACGCTGCAACGCCTCGGGGCACGCGTCTATCGTACCGATGAAGACGGCGCAGTGACGGTCGAAAGCGACGGCACGCACGTCGCGCTCGCGACGATGCGCAATCCCTGACTCGAGCGAGTCCCGCCTTTTGGGACGCGGCACTCTTTAATCATGGCGACGGATCGAGGCGGCGCCGCCGCCTGCACAGAACAACCAAGCCGTCAACGCATGCGCGTTTACAGGAAGCAGGGGAGATGAAGGGCTTAAGTCTTGGTAGGCACGCGCTAAGCGGCTGCACGGCCGTCGCGATGCTCGCAGGATGCGGCGGATCGCAGATGGGGGCGCCCGGTTCCGTCCCGGCGGCCGCCTTGAGCGCGCCAAGTAAGGATGGCAGTTCCTGGATGGCCGCGGGGGCTGCAAAATGGGACTTGCTGTATGTCTCCAACGTCAACGGTACCGTTACGGTCTACCGGTACTGGCAGCGCAACCTGGTTGGAACGCTCACCGGTTTCGCCCGGCCGAAAGGCGAGTGCGTCGATGCAGACGGCGACGTGTACGTCACGGACAGAGTGGCGGAAGATATCGTCGAGTATCAGCACGGCGCCACGAGGCCGGTCGTCATTCTCTCAGACACCGGCTTTCAGGACTACGCGTGCTCGGTCGATCCAACCACAGGAAACCTTGCCGTTGCGAACTCCTATCGAGTCGACGGCAATGCGGGCGGCATCGCGATCTACAAAAACGCGAGGGGAAAGCCGGACCTTCTTAGGATCGATGGCATCCCCAACCCGCAAACGTGCGCGTACGACACTCAAGGCGACATGCTCGTCGCCAGCGACTACAAGCACGATGGCGAACAGGTCGTTTCGCTGGGCTATATGGCGAAGGGGAGGACGACGTTCATTCACCTTCACCTCTACGTCAGCGGATCGCAGTCCGACGGTGTCTACAACGTTCAGTGGGACGGCAAGTATTGGGCGCTTCTGTATGACGGCAACATCGTCCGCTTCCGAATTACCGACGACGGGCGTGCCACGTATGAGGGCGCGACGTACCTCGGCGGCAACGAACAACACCAGTCGCGATTTTGGATCGCGAAATTCCCCAACAATTTAGGGAAGCAGGGAACCCAAATCGTAGCAGCCCAGACGTACAACGTGCTCTATTGGAAATACCCCGCCGGCGGCAACTCGATCGGCTCCGTCTCAAAACACGTTGACAACCCATACGGCGTGGCCGTTAGCTTGGGGCCGAACCGTTAGATACCCACATGCCGTTTCTCTAGGCCCGTTCCAATGACGCGCGGTCCCATTTCGCGAGATTTGCTGCCGCCTCGTATGTCGAGTTGAAGAAATCGAGCACCGTGCGATCCGGATCTGACGACGTACGCACGCTCTCGTACGGAAGCAGAAACTCTCGCAGCCGATCCGTCCAAAACCCCGGCGGGGCGACGTGCGCTTGCGAAAAGCCCGGCGGCTCTGGATAAGCGTACGCGTAGAACGACGCCTCGATTCCCGGTCCACCCGGCCAAAAGCCGACGCTATGCTCCTCGCGAGAGTAGGCTTCGCGCGTGACCGAGTCGGGCAGATTCGGAATGCCGCCGGGGTGCGGCGGCGCAGGGCGTCCCGAGAAGCGTGTGACCGCCAGATCGAAGCTGCCCCAAAAGAAATGCACCGGACTCGCTTTACCGAGAAACGGCGCGCGAAACTCCTTGCAGAGCCGGTTGGCTTGGAGCAGCGCGCGGAAGAAGCGCTCGACGTACGCCTTGTCGTACGACGCGTGGACCCTATCTTCGTCGAAGCGCACCGCATCGGCGATTTCGCTGGGCATCGTGTTGATTCGGATGTCGAAGTCGAGCGCTCGCAGCTCGTCCATGACACGGCGATAGAACTCCGCAACGGACATCGGCTCAAGAGTAAAGCCGCCCCTTTCGCCGTCACAACCGTGGAGCTGCAAGCTTGACCCCAGAAAATCAAGGTCGATCGACAGCCACCGGCCGCCGGAATATGGCATCGCCGACGTCGTCAGACCTCGCGGCGTAACGTAGAGCGCGACGTTCCACCAATGGTTGACCAACGGCTCCTGCTTGAGACGGATCTTCCCGACGATCTGTGTCCAGAGATGCAGGGTCCCCAGCGTGTCCTTCCACTCATCGTACTTAAGCGCGGGCCAACGATCCATCGAAACTAGCTTTTCGCCGGCACGATCGGGAGCTCGATCTGGTTAGGATCCGTCTCGCCATCGAGGGACGGCGGCCGGAAGTGCTGCGGAGCGAAGCGCAGATACATGATCGGTATCAAGATCAAGGTCAGAATCAACGAGCTCGACAAACCGCCGATCACCACGATTCCCAGCGGTCGTTCGGCCTGCGAGCCGGGATCGAGCGCCAACGCGAGCGGCAGCATACCGGCAATCATCGCGACGGTCGTCATCACGATCGGGCGGAACCTTGCGTGCGCGCTCTCTTCGATCGCTTCCAACTTGCTCATGCCCTTTTCTCGCAGCTGATTTGCGAAGTCCACGAGCAGGATTCCGTTTTTCGCCACCAGGCCGACGAGCAAGATCGCTCCGATCATTGAGAAAAGGTTCAGCGTCTGGTGCGTCAGCGCCAGGGCGCCCAGGGCGCCAACGACCGCCACGGGCACCGTGAACATGATGATGAACGGCGTCACGTAACCGTTGTACAGAGCGACCATCAGCAAGTAGACGAGCAGGATCGATAGCGCCAGCGAGATCCCCATCTCCGTGATGGTATCGTGAACGTTCTGCTGATTGCCGCCGGCAACCGGAGCAACGGTGATGTTCTTGGGAATATTGAGCGCCCGCAGGCGCCGCTCGAAACTTCGCTGCACGTTCGACAGAATCGCGCCGGGCGCGACGTTCGCTCCGATCAGCACCACGTTGCGCCGGTTGATGCGAATGATCATCGGCGGCGCCGGCGACTGGACGAGTTTCGTGATGTCGCCGACGCGGACGATCGACCCGTTGTTCGCGCGAATCGGAATCGCGGCAATCTGACCCAGCGAGACCAGATCGCTTTCGGGATAGATCACCTGCACGTCTTTGAGGCCTTGCGGCCCGGTGAACTGCGTGGCCGTGTCTCCGCCGAAGGCGGCGCGCACGGCCGTGGACGCCGTACCGATGCTTGCATCGAGTGCACGCGCATTCCCGCGTTCGAACTCCACTTCGACCTGAGGCGCGTTATCGGTCAGCGACGTCGTTGCGTCGATTGCACCGGGCGTCCCCGCGAGTGCGGCGAAGGCGCGAGCGGCGGTAGGGCCCGGGTCGGCCGTCAAGCTTGAAACGACATACGCTATTGGTTGCGCGATGCCGCCCGATGGATCGGTTGCCGGCACCGCAACGGCGTTCGCGCCGGGTAAGAGCCGGCCGATCCGCGATCTCAAGTTCGCAACCCAATAGGAAGTCGAGTGCGACCGGCCATCCTTGAGAAAGAGATGAATCTGACCGATGGCGCCGTTGTTGATATAGCCGCTCACCTCGCCCTGATAGGCGCCGGCAATCGACGTCTCCGATTGCATGTCGGCGATTTTGTCGACGAGCCCCTCCGCACGCAGGACGGCCTGCTGCGTCGTCGTCAGCGGCGTTCCCGTTGGGAAGCCGATGTTTACGAAGATCTCGCCGCGGTCGACCGGCGGCATGTACTCGAAGCCGACAATTCCCAAAGGAATGAGCAGTAACGCTAGGACGAGGCTGCCGAAGGCGATCCACACAACCAGCGCGCGATGCTCGAGACCCCACGGCAGCGCCCGCTGTGTGTACCAGCCGCGCACGCGATCGAATCCATGGCCGAACCGGTCGACAATCCCCCACGGCTTCCACTTGGAGTAGAGCGCCCAGCGTCCGGCCAGCGCCGGCGTGACCGCAAACGAAACGAAGAGTGAGGTTAGCGTCGCGACCGTAACGACCAGGCCGAACTCGCGCAAGAAAAGACCGACCGAACCGGGCAAGAACGAGATCGGCGCAAAGACGACGACGATAACCAGCGTGATCACGATTGTCGCCACGCCGATTTGAGTCAATCCGTTGATCGCGGCGAGGCGGGGCTCTTCCCCTTCGGCGTGATGGCGTTCGATATTTTCGAGTACCACGATCGAATCGTCGACGAGGATACCGATCATCAACGTCATCGCCAGCAATGAAACGGTATCGAGCGTGAATCCGGCCACGCGCATCGCTGCCAGCGTCACGAGAAACGACGCCGGAACCGAAATCATGACGACGACGGCATTGCGCCACGAGCGCAGGAAAAAAAGCATCACGATCGCCGTGAAGATGATGCCTTCGATCAGCGTTCGCGTCACGCCCGAGAGCAGCTCTTTGGTATAGGTCGACTGCACGCTAAGCACCGAGAAGTTGATGTCCGGATACTGCGCGCGCAGCGCCGGGAGCGCCGCGAGAACCGCATTCGAGGCGGTAACCTCGCTCGCGCCAGCGGCCTTCTGCACGTCCAGCTCAACGGTCGGCTTTCCGCCGGTGTAGGCATAGACGCGCTGCGTCTCATAGGCGTCCTGCACGTTGGCCACGTCGCCGACGCGATAAAGGCGCGGCGAGGCGCTCCAGGGGTAGAGCGAGCTGGTTGAGGACGAGCCCGAAGCGGTGGTGGAGTTGCCGAGCAAGAGGTTCGCGACGGAGGGCACGTCCGTGATGTCGCCGCGAATGTCGAGGTTCGTTTCGCGGTTGCGCTGATAGACGATGCCGCCGGGAGCGCGAACGTTATTATTCGCAACGGCGTTGATCACGTCGGTCAGCGTGAAGCCGGAGGACTGCAGCGCTTGCGGATTGACGTTGACTTGGATCGACGCGGTGACGTCGCCGTTCTCCTGAACGTACGAGACTCCCGGGACTTGTTCGATGGCCGGAACGACGGTATTGGTAACGATTGCCGAGAGGTCGCCAAGCGAGAGCGTTGCCGAAGAAGCAGCCAGCGAGACGACGACGGCTTCGCTCGGATTATAAATCGAGATCTGCGGCGTCGGCAGATCGCTGGGAAGCTGATGGAGCGAGTTCTGAACGCGCCCCTGAACTTGCACCAGATCGGTGTTCTGATCGGAGGTCAACGAAAAGACCGCAACGATCGAGGCTTGGCCCGGCTCGATCGAGGTTTCGATGTAGCTCAAATCCGGGGCGCCCGCGATCTGGTCCTCGAGCGGACGCACGATCGCGTCGCGCATCTCCGTCGTGGAAGCGCCCGAATAGGTGAGCAACACTTGTATCGAAGGAACGTCGTAGCTGGGAAGCTGCTGCTTGACGAGGTTGACGCCCGCAATCGAGCCCGCGAGCAAGACGAGCGAAAGAAAGACCGTGACCAGCGTCGGCCTTTGAACGAAGAGCCGCGTCAACCACATGGCTAAACGCCCGCCGCCGCGGGATGCCGCATCGCTGCCGAGGCCGGCTCGGTACTTCCGCGCGGCTTCGGCCCGAGCCACATGAACATGACCGGGACGAGCAGCAGCGTCAGCAACAGCGAACTGATCAAACCGCCGATTACGACGATGCCCAAGGCTTGGCGCTGGGCGGCGCCGGGATCGAGCGCCAGCGCAATCGGCGTCATACCCGCGATCATCGCGCACGTCGTCATGACGATCGGACGGAAGCGTTCTCGCGCCGCTTCGACCATCGCATCGCCGCGGCTCATTCCGCGCTCGACCATGTGATTGGCAAAATCGACCAGCAGGATGCCGTTCTTCGAAGCCAGCCCAACGAGCAGCACGGTACCGATCAGCGAGTAAAGGTTGAGCGCCTGATGCGCGATCGCCAGCGCCGTCAAGGCGCCGACGGCAGCCACGGGCACGGCGAACATAATGATGAAGGGCAAGCGATAGCTATCGTACAGGGCCACCATCAGCAGATAGACGAGCAGAAAGGAGAGCAGCAAAGCGGTGCCCATGCCGCGCACCGTATCCGAGAGATTCTGCTGCTGCCCGCCGACGTTTGCTTTCACCTCAACGGTCGACGGCAAATCGAGTGCCGCCAACCGCCGCAAAAAGTTTCGTTGAACGATCGACTGCGTTGCGCCCGGCGCAAGATTGGACTGCACGTGGACCACGGTCTCGCGGTTGGTGCGCGTCATCAACGGCTCGGATGGATCCTCGACGTAGCGGACGACGTCGCCAACGTGCGCGAGCGACCCGCCAAGCGTACGGACGGGTATGCGGCTCACGGTCCCGATGCTGATTTGGAAGTCGCGCGGGTAGAGCACTTGCACGTATTTCGTACCGCGCGACGTGTTGAACTGCGTCGCGAGCGTCCCGCCGAATGCCGCGCGAATCGCGGCGGCGGCCTGTCCGATATTGATTCCCAGCACGCGTGCGCGTTCGCGATCGAAGTCGATATCGATCTGCGGCGCCAACTGCTCGGCGGAGCTGTTGACGTTGAGGGTTCCTGGAGTCTCTCGCAGCGCTTGCGCGACCTGGGGCTCATAGGCTTCGGGGTGATCGTCGGTCGACGTAATCAGATAATCGATCGGCTGCGCGTTACCGCCGCCGGTGCCCGTCGCCGGAATCGAGACGACTTTCGCGGTCGGTGCAACCTGCTGCGCGATGCGCCCCAGTGCCGGCGCCCAAAAATCCGTCGAACGCCGCCGATTGGGTTTCAAGAACACGTGAATCTGCCCGACCGAGCCCTGCGCGAGCAGTCCGCCGAAGTTGGACTGCGTCCCGCCCGCGAGCGCCGTTTGCGACTCAACGTCGGGGAGTTTTGCAAAGCGCGCGGCCATGGCCGCAATCGCCGTATTGACCGTCGTCAGCGGCGTACCCGTTGGATACGTCGCTTGCACGAAGACTTCGCCGCGATCGACCGGCGGCATGAACTCAAAGCCAACGGCGCCCAGCGGGATCAGGAGCAGCGCGAAAACCACTGCCGCGCCGGAGACCACGGCGATCGCCACCGGGCGGCGCAGCGCCCACGGAAGCGCGCGCCGCGCATACCATTGGCGCAAGTTCTCGAAGCCCTCGGCGAAGCGTTCGATCGGCTTTGGCGCCTTCCAGCGCGAGAGCAGCGACCAGTTTCCCGCGAGCGCCGGCGTGATGGTGAACGAAATGCAGAGCGAGGTCAAGGTCGCGACCACCACGACGAGGGCGAACTCCGATAGAAACTTTCCGACGGTTCCGGGAAGGAACGCGATCGGCAGAAAGACTACGACGTCGACCAACGTGATGACGACCGCCGCCGGCCCGATCTGCGTGCGGCCTTTGATGGCGGCTTCTTTCGGGGGCTCGCCGTTTTCGTAGTGCCGCTCCACGTTTTCCAACACGACGATCGAATCGTCAACGAGAATTCCGATAATCAGCGTCATTGCCAGCAGCGAGACGGTATCGATCGTGAAGTTGACGACCTTCATCGCGGCCAGCGTGACGCACAACGAGGCCGGAATCGATATGAGGACGACGATTGCGTTTCGCCACGATCGCAGGAAAAAGAGCATGACCACGGCCGTGATCAGGATCGCTTGGATCAGCGTGCGAAAGACTCCCCAGATCTGCTGTTTTGTGTAAGCAGCTTGATTGTTAAGGATTTTAAAGTCGATCGCCGGATACGTCCGCTCGATGGCCGGAAGCGCGCGCAACACATTCTGCGCCGCCGTGACTTCGCTCGCTCCGGTGGCTTTCTGTATGCTGAGCGAAATCGTCGGCACCGTCCCGACGTAGCTGTACTGCCTCTGCGGTTCGAAGGAGTCGCTCACGGCGGCGACGTCGGCGATACGAATGATCCGAGCCGAGGCGCTCCAAGGATTCAGAGTCGAGAGCGCCGGCCCCGCGTAGCCGCCCGAGCCGCTCGAGGTAGCGCTCGACGTACTCTGCGTTAGCGCCGGCGCAGCGCTTGGCGCCGTAGTTGCGCTCGTGCGCGCGATCACGTTTGCGGCGAGATTCGGCGGCGTGGCTGCCGGCAGCGGCGATGGTGAAGCGGAGGCCGACGCCGACGGCATCGGCGAGGTCGAGGCATTCGGCATCGGAGTTACCGCGGCGACGGGCGTGGCCGCTGCCGCTGCGGCCGGCGCGGCCGCGGATTGTGCTGCCGGCGACGGTAACGCAATCGTGCCTCCGCCGCCCGACGAGGAGCTGCTCGACGCGCTAATCGGCGCCCCCGGAGAGCCCGGCAGCGCCGGCTCGTTGTAGGACGCGTTTCCAAAGGTCGAGGTAAACGGCGAAGAAGCAAAGACCGGTAGATCCGCGACCGTCGCCGCATTGCTAACGTCGCCGCGCACGTCGATGGTCGTTTCGTGATTCGGGAGATAGGCGATGCCGCCCGGCTCGCGCAGATTGTTTTGCGAGATCGTGCTCACGATGTCGTTGAGCGTCAGTCCCGACGAGGCCAGTAAGTTGGGATTGACCGCGACCTCGATCGCCGGCGTCACCGATCCGCCGACGTTGACGTTCGAGACGCCGTCGACTTGCTCGAGATCGGGAACGATGTTGTTCGTCACGATTGCCGACAGATTGCCGGGCGCCAACGATCCGGAACTCACCCCGATCGTCAAAATCGTTGCTTCCGCGGGATCGAACGTGCCGACGGTAGGCGCGGGCATGTCGCTGGGAAGCTGCGATTGCGCCACCAGAAGCCGGCGTTGCACTTGAACCAGGTCGGTCGTCTTGTTCGAGTTGAGCGAGAAGACGGCGGAGATCGTCGCTTGACCTTGTTGAACGGTCGTATTGATGTGGTCGAGGTCCGGAGCGCCCGCGATGGAATCTTCGATCGGCCGCACTACGGCGTCGCGAATTTCCGTTGTCGAGCCACCCGGATAGCTCGCGCGCACGCTAACGGTCGGAAAGTCGATGTTGGGGAACTGTTGCTGTACGATCGTCATCAGCGCGACGGCGCCGGCGACTCCGATCAGCGCTAGCGCTACGAAGACCAGCGCCGGGCGCAGAACGAAGAGGCGGGTCGGCCACATGCGATTCGTTACAGCTTAGGGCGCGGGACTTTGCGGCGCGGGGCTTTTGCCCCCGATCTGTTGGCCCGCAGTAATCCCAAGTTGTCCGTTGGAGATCACCTTCGTCCCCTGCGCGATACCGGTGACGACCGAAGTCTTTCCGTCGCTACCGCGCTCTTGGACCTTTGCGACCTTCGCAGTTCCATCGGCGTTGACGACCATGATGCTGTCGTGCGAATCGTCCAAGAAGGCCGTCGCGGGGACTCCGATGCCGGTGACGACGGGAAGGTCGATCGTTCCGGTCACCGCCATTCCCGACTTCAACCGATATCCGGGATTTGCCAGGATCGCTTCAACGGTGAAGTTCGTCGAACCGGGCTGAACTTGGCCGAGGACGGCATTGATTCGTCCCTCGTAGCTGCTCGTGTTGACGCCGGCCACGGCGACCGAGACGGCCGCGCCGCGCCGGATTCGGAAGACGTCTTCGGACGAAGCGTTAAGCTCGGCATAGACCGGGTTGAGCTGTTGCACCGTGAAGATCGTTCGCGAGCCCGGATACTCGCCGGGATTGAGATTGCGATTTACGACAACGCCGCCGACCGGCGAGGTAATGAGCGCCTTGTCGATCTGCGCTTGGATCTGGTCGGCCTGCGCGTGCGCCGAGGCGGCGTCGGCCTGCGCCGAGGCGACGTTGGCGGCTTGGAGCCCTTGCTGATAGTTGCCGTTGACGTTCGAGTTGAGCACCGCAGACTGAAGGCTGGCTTGCGCCGAGAGCACTTGCTGCTGATCGTTATGTACGGTCGTGCGCTGCTGGTCGACTTGCTGCTGCGAGACGTAACCGCTGTTCAGTAGCGTTTGGTAACGTTGCAGGTTAAGCTGATCGAGCTTGAGCGTTTGCTGCGCTTGCAGCAACGTTGCCTTCGCGTTGCGAACCTGGTCGCTACCCTGCCCGATATTGAGCTGCGCTTGATATTGGGTCTGCGAAACGCGAGCGTCCGAGGATGCCGCGCTGCGTTGCGCCGCCTCGAGACTCGCCCGCAAGTCGGTCGTATCGAGAACCGCCAGCACCTGGCCGCTCCGTACGATGTCCCCTTCGATGACCGATACCGAATCGGTGGGCTCCGATAGCGAGCTCGAAATCGAAACGTTCTGATACGGTGCGACGATGCCCGCGATCTGCACCGTCGGGCGGACGGTCACCGGCGCCGCCGCCGAAGTCGGAACCGCGGCCGGACCCGGCGATGCCAAACGGTGGCCGCGGTGGCGACCGCCCGCGCAGCCCGACGAGAGAAGCGCGATCAACGCGAGCGATGCGGCCAGTCTCATATTAAACAAAAATGCTACCTCGACGATGCACAACTTCGGCTGAGAGTTCCCGCCCACCTGAAGAGGGCGCCAAGCACGAAGACAAAGGCCACCGCACCGATCGTCGTCGAGGTCTTCGCGAAAGCGTCGCCCACGAGTCCGAGCGGTTCGGGCCGCCCGGTCGAGACGATGAGCCCGGCCAGCAGCACGCCGAAAAGACTTTCGCCCACGATCAGGCCCGACGCGATCAGCACGCCGATTTGCTTGGCGCGAACGTCGCCGGCGCGCGCAGCCCAACGGTTGTATAACCACCCGATTACCGCGCCGACGACCACCGGCGCCGTCGTCGATGCGGGCAAATAAATACCTAGCCCGACGGCAAGTGGGGGCAGCGCCGCGCGCTTTGTCTTGCGCAACAGCTCGTCGGCTGCGACGACAATCGCACCCACGAGAGCGCCCGTTGCAATCAGGGCCCAATCGATCTGACCGCCGATCACGCCTTTAGCGAGCGCCGAGATCAGCGTCGCTTGCGGCGCGGGCAACGGCTGCGCGATCGCATTGTGGAGATTGGGTGAACCCGCAAACCCGTAACCTCGATTGAGCAAATTGAGGATCGGCGGAATCACCAAAGCGCCGACGACGACGCCGAAGACGAGCGCGACCTGCTGTCTCCAGGGCGTCGCATCGACGAGCTGTCCGGTTTTCAGATCCTGCAAGTTGTCGTTTGAGATCGTTGCAACGCAAAGGAGCACCGCCGTGACGAAGAGCGCGTACGCGATCAGCTCCAACGGCGCGGTAATGCCGGCAAACTTGGCGATGGCGAGGAGCATCAACGACGCACCGATCACGACCAGAATCGCCAAGCCGGAGACGGGGCTGTTCGAAGAACCGATCAGACCGGCCATGTAGCCGCAGGCGGCCGCAACGAAGAACCCCGCGATGACGACGTAGATCACGGCGGCCAGCGTGAGCCAGCCGGCGATCGGCGTCAGCCGGCCGCCGGCGAGAAAGTTCGCGAGCAGGATCGCCAGTGGGATCAAGCAGCAAAGGCTGATAAGCGCGACGATTCCGATCGGCAAGTCGCGCTCGGTTCTCGGTTCGTCTCGAATCTCTCCGAGCCGCCGGCGCCGAGAGGCGGCGAGGGCCGACGCGACTCCCGCGACCACGGGGCGCGCGAGGCGCCCGAGAGACCACAGGGCTGCGACGCCAATTGCGCCCGCGCCGATGAAACGCACTTGATGCGACCAGACCGTCGTCGCCACGTCGGCTGCGGGACCGGCTGCCGGATGCAGCGCGGTTAGAACCGGCGTTGCAATACCCCACGCAATGAAGAGCCCGGTTAGCATTGCGAGGCCGACGGAGAGACCGATCAGTTGCCCTGCGCCGACGAGCGCGAGCGAGAGCGAGAACCCCAGGCCGGTGGTTGCGCTGCCCACGCGAAAGTAGCCGGCAATTTGGCCGGCAAAAATTCGCGTCGCGACGAGTATGGCAAAGCCGGCGGAGGCCAGGGTTCCCCCAACGAGCGCCAGCAACCCGGCTCGATTGCCCTCGCCGGCCGCGCCCGCCGTGGTGCCGACCTTCAGCACCTCGGCCGCGGCGACGCCTTCTGGATAGGGCAGATCCGATTGAGACACCAGCGCGCGCCGCAGCGGCACGCTATACATCACGCCGAGGATGCCACCGATCGCGCACACTCCGAAGCACTGTGCAAAGGGAAAACCGCTCCACCACCCGATCATGATCAGGCCGGGCAGCACGAAGATCACCGCCGAGAGGGTCCCCGCAGCGGATGCCACGGTCTGAACGATGTTGTTTTCGTAGATGGACGAGTTCTTGAAGGCTCGCAACACGGCCATCGAAATAACGGCGGCCGGAATCGTGGATGCAAACGTGAGCCCCACTTTCAAGCCGAGGTATACGTTTGCGGCCGTGAATACGAGCGTCACGGCGGCGCCCAGGAGCAGGCTGCGAGCGGTGAGCTCCACTCGATGCTTCACGACTCTTACTCTTGCGCGGCCGCGTTCGTACGGCCTTTTTGAAGCGCAGAGCAAAGCCCGTAACTTACGCTACGGGCTCTGCGTATCTCCGGTCATTCTCGCCTGTTTGAAGCGGTTTCCCGTTTCTCACCGACGTTTCGATCCGGTTTTTGACCGGCCTCACTCGGATTTGTCGCGTATACGCAACGCTTCGTCTACATGGTTCCGATCGCGGCTCGATACGGTCCGCACTTCGTCATTACACGAAGTCCTTGCATGCTAGCAAAAACGCGAAGATGATTGCAATACGTTCGACGCGTCGTCCACAAGGGTTCCACAAGAAATTACGGTTACCCACAGTTTATCGACACGCGCGGGACGCTTAGGGCCGCATTGTCGACATCGGCGTCGGCGATGTCATCGGCGACGGCGACGTACTGGGCACCGGTTGGGCAGTCGCGGCGAGCGTCGTCATGGCGCTTGCTACGAACGTTCCGACGAACGCAAGACCGACGAACCAACGTTTCATGGGCGGATTCCCTCCTTACTGGCGGCTGAAATTCTGGTGTCTCGTGGCGTCCTACCCAGGGAGTCGCCTCCTCTAACGCCAGGCCCGGCTCGGGAGGGCGTGCAAACCAGGCTCGGGCCGACGGGTATTATGAAAGGATGGGCGTCATCGATTTAGCCCTGCAAGGCAGCGTCGCGGCCGAAACGGATCCGATTTTCGAGCGCGTGGAACGCATAATTCCACGAGTCGAATGGCCACTGCACGCTCCCTACGTGGCGGCGATCAATCGCCTCAAGCGCGAACGCAACGCCGTGATCCTCGCCCACAACTACCAGGTCCCGGAAATCTTCTATACGGTCGCCGATATCGTCGGCGACTCGCTGGCTCTGGCAATGAAGGCCTCGGAGACCGACGCGGACGTCATCGTCCTTTGCGGGGTGCATTTCATGGCCGAGACCGCGAAGTTGGTCAACCCCAGCAAAACCGTTCTGGTTCCCGATCTGCGAGCCGGATGTTCGCTGGCGGAGTCAATTACGGCAGCCGACGTGCGCTTGCTTCGTTCAACCTATCCCGATACGCCGATCGTTACCTACGTCAATACGTCGGCAGAGGTCAAAGCCGAATCGGACGTTTGCGTAACCAGCGGCAACGCGGTGCAAATCGTTGAAGCTCTCAAGGCGCCGCGCGTCATCTTTCTTCCCGACGAATACCTTGCCAAGTACGTTGCCTCGCAGACCAACGTCGAGATCATCGCATGGAAGGGACACTGCGAAGTGCACGAGCGCTTCAGCGGCGCCGACGTGCGCCGTTTCCGTGAAGGCGATCCGTCGCTGACCGTGCTCGCGCACCCGGAGTGCCCTCCCGACGTGCTCGCGGAGGCCGACTACGTGGGATCGACGCAGGGGATGACCGAGTACGTCGGCGGCCTCAGCGAGACGGGGGGCGCGCGCGTGCTCCTCATGACCGAGTGCTCGATGGCGGACAACGTTGCGGCGCGCTATGCAAACGTAGAGTTCGTGCGGCCCTGTAATCTCTGTCCCCACATGAAACGAAATACGCTGCCCAAGGTGCTGCACTCACTCGAGGCGATGGAATACGAGGTGACCATCCCTCCCGAGGTGGCGCAGCGCGCCCGTCGCGCGGTCGAACGAATGCTCGACTTCAGCCGCCAACCGCGAGATTAGGCTCTTTACGTGGAGAGTTCGCGCACCGATGCGCTCGTGGTCGGCGCCGGCATCGCCGGACTGGTAGCGGCGCTCAAACTTCAACCCGCCAACGTGACCGTCTTGTGCAAGACTCGGTTGGGCAAGGGCTCGGCGACGGATTGGGCGCAGGGCGGGATTGCCGCGGCGATGGGCGCCGACGATTCGCCGCGCCTGCATGCCATCGACACGCAGCGCGCCGGCGCTGGGATCAGTGACACGAAGATCGTCGAGATCCTCACGCAAGATGCGCCCGCGCGGGTCGAAGAACTGCTCGAGCTTGGCGCTGCGTTCGATCGCACCGATGCCGGGGAGCTCGCCTTGGGACGCGAGGCCGCGCACCAACGCCGCCGCATCGTCAAAGCCGGCGGAGATGCGACCGGCCACGAAATTCTCAAGACGCTGATCGAAGCGGTGAGCGCTCGTTCCTCAATCCAGATCGTCGAGAACGTTGCGGCCGAGGATCTGATCTTCGACGGAAGCCGCGTCGGCGGCGTCCTGGCGCGCGACAACGCAACCGGCGAGCGGATAGAACTCCGCGCTCGTGCCACCATACTGGCCACCGGAGGAGTGGGACGCCTCTATCGCTTCACCACCAATCCGGTCGAGGCCACCGCCGACGGCATCGCAATGGCAGCCCGCGCGGGAGCGCTGCTCGCCGACATGGAGTTCGTTCAGTTCCATCCGACGGCGCTCGCGATCGGCCGCGACCCGATGCCATTGGTAACCGAGGCCGTCCGCGGAGAGGGTGCGACGCTGGTCAACGACCTCGGCGAGCGCTTCATGACCGCGATCCACCCCGATGCAGAGCTTGCGCCCCGTGACGTCGTCGCGCGGGCAATTTTCGAGCAGCAGCAGCGCGGCCGCACCGTCGGGCTCGACGCGCGGTCCGCCATAGGCGCGCGTTTCCCGCAAGCCTTTCCGACGGTCTTTCGTTTTTGCATCGACGCCGGCATCGATCCACGCGTGCAGAACATTCCGGTCGCACCGGCGGCGCATTATCTTATGGGCGGCGTTGCGGTTGATGAGTGGGGGCGGACGTCGCTTGAAAACCTGTGGGCCTGCGGAGAGACGAGCGCTACGGGCGTCCACGGCGCAAATCGGCTCGCGAGCAACTCGCTGCTCGAGGCGCTCGTCTATGGCTCGCGCGTTGCCACCGACGTCGCCAACGTTCGGCCCTGGAAGCCTTCGGGTTACACTGCGCCGGTTCGAGCGCGTTCGATCCCCGTTGCGCGCACGGGCGCCGCGCAAGCCCAAGCGATTAACGATCTACGCAACGTGATGTATGCCAACGTCGGATTGGTGCGCCATGCCGCCGGACTGCACGAAGCGCTCGCGCGCATCGCTGAGCTCGAAGCCGCCGCTGGAGAGGAAGGCCCGTTGCGCAATCTGCTCGTCGCGGGTCGATTGATCGCAGAAGCCGCGTTGGCACGGCATGAAAGCCGCGGCAGCCATTATCGAAGCGACTACCCGGAGACCGATGAAGCCCTCGCCAAGCGTTCCTTCAGCCGGTTACTCAGCGTCGCTTGAGTTCGTCGCCGCACCGCTGGTGCGGGCGGCGCTGCTCGAGGACATCGGCCGGGGCGGAGATCTGACGACCGATGCGATCGTCGAGCCGCAGCGTCGCGCGCGCGCCCGAATAATCGCGCGGCGCCGCGGCGTTCTAGCCGGCCTCGATTTCGCTGCGATAACCTTTCGATTGCTCGACGAGCAGATCGATATCGTGAGGCGCGCGGAGGAGGGCGATCGCGTAGAAGCCGGTGCAATCGTCGCGGAGATCGAAGGGCGCGCACGCGCGATACTCACCGGCGAACGAACCGCACTCAACCTGCTCGCCCGGCTTTGCGGAGTAGCGACCGCGACTCGCACGCTCGTGGAGCTCGTCCGCGGAACGTCGGCTCGAATAGCCGACACCCGGAAAACCACGCCGGGGCTGCGCGCCCTGGAACGTTATGCGGTATGGCGGGGAGGCGGCGTCAATCACCGTTTCGGTCTCGACGACGGCGTCCTAATTAAAGATAACCATCTGGCGCTGACGCGCTCGATTCGCGAGGCCGTGGCCGCGACGCGCGCTCGCGTGGGTCACATGGTGAAGGTTGAAGTCGAGGTCGATACGCTGGAACAACTGCGCGAAGCGATGGCCGAGCCGATCGATGCGGTGCTCCTCGATAACATGACCCCGGCGCAGCTTGCCGACGCGGTCGCGATCGTTGGGGGGCGAGTGCTTACCGAGGCAAGCGGCGGCGTGACGAAAGAGAACGTCGTCGCGATCGCGGCAAGCGGCGTCGATATTATTAGCGTTGGATGGCTGACTCACAGTGCGCCCGCGCTCGATCTCGCCTTGGAGATCGAAACGAGGCTAGTGGAAGAGTAAAAGAGCGAAGGCCACGATCGCGCCGATGACGGCCACGAAAAGCGAGACGACGTAGCCGGTTAGGCTCGAGAGCGCAACGACTCGCCCTTCGCGCAGGCCGCGATCCGTGGCCGAATAACGCCGGGCGCCTAACAGCGCCACGAAGATCCCGAAAATAGCCATTGCCGTTCCGAAGCCCGTTGAAACTCCGGGTCCCTCGCCTTTTTCGTGAATGAGCGCGTCGAACTCGCGCGCGAAGAGCGAGAATCGGGCGATGACGAATCCGAAGGCGATGAAGGCGAGCGCCGTCCGAACGTAGGCCAAGTAGGTTCGTTCGTTGGCCAAGGCATCGGTGGCGCGCACTCCGGCCGCCGTAAGGTCCTCCCGCTCGTTCTCCGGCATGACCCCTGCGGCGTTAGGCGAAATCCGTTCGAACCATGTCTTCCGAACAAAACACGCCGCTGCCGGCCGAAGCGGGCCGGCCGAATCAAGCCTTCATTCCTCCGGCGCCGCTGGTCGAATTCATGGCGACGGACTGGATCGATCGACCCTCCGTGGCGCAGCGCCACCCACAAGCGCAACGATTCGCTCAGCGACGGGCGGCACTTTCGCAAGCCAATCGGGGAATCTACGTGGTCGTCCCGGCCGGCCCCGAGCGAGTCCGCGCAAACGACACGTTCTTTCGATTTCGCGCTTCCAGCGACTTCGCGTATCTCGTCGGCAACGGTGAGCCGGGCGCCGTTTTGGTACTCGAGCCCAATGGGGCGGGGCATCGCAGCGTGCTCTTCGTTCTCGATCACAATCGCGGAACGCCCGAGTTCTTCACCGATCGGCAAGTTGGAGAGCTCTGGGTCGGGCGCCATCGCGGCGTCGCGGAGAGCCGGACCTATTACGAGGTTGACGATTGCCGTTCCCTAAAACAGCTCGCCGGCTATCTTCACGAGCTGCGCGACGCGAAGTATCCGCTGCGCGTCACGCGGGACCACGACGAAGAGATCGATCGAGTTTTCGAGCGCAGCGACGGAGATGCCGAACTGGCCGAGGCTCTCTCTGAAACGCGGCTGATCAAGGACGAGTATGAGTTAGCGGAGCTTCGCAAAGCCTGCGCCATCACGAAGGTCGCGTTCGAGGATGCGGCGCGAGCGATGCGGACCGCAAAGAGCGAACGCGCGATCGAAGCGGCGTTCTGGAGCCGTGCGCGCATCGAAGCGAATGACGTCGGGTATTTGACCATCGCGGCCGCCGGCGATCATGCGTGCACGCTACACTGGACTCACAATGACGGCCGGTTGTTGCCGGGCGAGCTGCTTCTTCTCGATGCCGGCGTCGAATGCGATTCGCTCTATACCGCCGACGTCACGCGTACGCTCCCGATCTCGGGACGATTCTCGCCCGAGCAGCGGACGATCTACGACCTCGTGTGGGAAGCGCAGCGAGCGGGCATCGAGGCCGTTGCGCCGGGCAACGACTTTCTCGAACCCGGCCGGCGCGCGGCACGCATACTCGCGCAAGGCCTGATCGATCTCGGCATTCTCAAGGTCTCCCTCGACGAAGCGCTCGATCCCGATCGGTTGCTGCATCGCCGCTACACGCTTCACGGCGTCAGCCACATGCTCGGCCTCGACGTTCACGATTGCGCGAACGCCCGAGAAGAAGAGTATCGTTACGGGCGCTTGCGGGAGGGCATGGTGCTCACCGTCGAGCCCGGACTTTACTTTCAGCCCGATGACGGAACCGTACCGGAGCGCTTTCGCGGCATTGGGATTCGAATCGAAGACGACATCGCCGTCACGAGCCAAGGCGCCGAAAATCTCTCCGCCGCCTTACCCTCACAAGCCGACGAAATCGAAGCCTGGCTCTCCTAGGGCGCCGGCATGACCGCCGTGCCTGGCGGAGGCATGGCGCTCGGAGGTGGTCCCCCTCGGCGCAAGGCCGCGAGCTCGTCTTCGATCGGCCAACGGCCGAACGCCAAGATCACCATACAGATGAGCTGGCCGACTCCCGGAACTAAGTTGAGCAGCGACAGGGCTCCGTTGAATCCCGCTTTGGCGAAGATTCGCCAGTAGATCCAGATCGTGAAGACGACGAGCGCAACGATGACGATGCCGTACACCATAATCATCGCCGCGATGAAACTGGTAGTCGTAGCCGAGTTATCGTTCATGCTTGAAACTCTCCATTCGTAGCAACGTTCGAAGAAGCGATCGTGCCGACCGGCACGTCAGTGCACCGTTCAACCTCGCAGCGGCGAGCCCCACCCGGATTGCAAATACGCGCCATCGACGACGATGACGGGAACGGTGGGATCGCCGGCGCTATAGACCAACATTCGCTCGCGCGCTTTGCGATCGTTTTGGGCGTCGTAGCGCTCGTATGCGGTTCCGTGTGAATCGTAGTAGGCCATGGCGCTCTTGCAATACGGACAAGTTGGAGAAATATAAAGCTCGAGCTTCGCGCCCGGAGGAACGTGCTCTGCGTCGAACTGCAATGCCATGCCGCTGATCTTCGTACCGACACCACTGGGGAACCTGCGAGACGTCACGCTAAGAGCAATCGACGTTTTGCGCCAGGCGGAGATCGTCGTCGCCGAAGATACGCGCGTCGCGCGCAAGTTGCTGCGAGCTCTGGAGATCGAGGTCCGAGAGCTTTGGAGCTATCGCGAACAGAATGCCGCGCGCGTGACGCCGGGAATTCTCGAACGAGCGCGCACTGGGATCGTCGCCGTCACTACCGATGCCGGGATGCCGGGAATCTCGGATCCCGGAAGCGACCTGGTCGCCGCGGCGCGTCTGGCCGGCGTGCCGATCGACGTTCTGCCGGGCCCCTCCGCCGCCACGAGTGTCGCACTCTTGTCGGGTTTTTCGCTGCGGCGTTTCGCGTTCGAGGGATTTCCACCGCGGGCCAGCTCGGCGCGACGCGCGCGGTTTGCCGCCGCATTGCAGTCAAACGCAACTTCCATCTGGTACGAATCGCCGCAACGGATTCGCGCTACCCTCGCCGATCTCGCCGCAGTAGCCGCCGACGCGCAAGTTTTCGTCGTCCGGGAATATACCAAGCTTCACGAAGCGCATTATTGGGGAACTCCCGAGTCCGTGGCCGCACAAATCCCCGATCCGCCGCGTGGCGAGGTGGCCTTTGCGATCGCGCCATACCAGGTTGCGACCGTCGTGCGCGGCGGGCGCGAAGAGGTGAGCAATGCCATCGACGCCCTGCTCGCAAGCGGTCAACGAGTCGGCGACGTTGCAAAGGAGCTGGCGGCGCAGGGCTTCGGTGACCGGCGCCGGCTCTACTCGGCCGCCGCGGCGCGGAAGGCCGCCCAGAAAGCAGCGCTAAAACAGCAATGAAGCCTATGGAACGCCCCTATTACGTCACGACGCCGATCTACTACATCAGTGGAAGCCCACATATCGGGCACGCTTACACGACGATCGTAGCGGACGTATTGGCGCGCACCGCACGCACGTTTCGTCCAACGTTCTTCTTGACGGGGACCGACGAGCACGGCCAAAAAGTCGCCAACGCTGCGGCGGCTGCCGGCAAGACGCCGCAGGAATGGTGCGACGAACTGGTGCCACGTTGGAAAGAGCTGTTTGCCGCATACCACGTGCGCTACGACGATTTCATTCGAACGACGGAAACCCGCCACGTCGAAAAGGTTCGGCGCGTCTTCGAACGATTGCGGGCCAGCGGCGACGTGTATCTCGGTAAGTACGAGGGCTGGTACTGCGTCAACGACGAGACGTTTTGGCTCGAATCGAAACTGGTCGAACGGTCGGTGCCCCACGTGCGGCCGCGAGGTGCAGTGGATATCGGAAGACGATTGGTTCTTTCGGCTCTCCGCCTATCGGGATCGGTTGCGGGAACATTTCCTTGCGTACCCGCAGTGGGTTCAGCCGCGCAGCGTCTATAACGAAATGATGTCGATTCTCAACGAGGGCCTCGACGATCTGTCGATCTCGCGCACCAGTTTCGATTGGGGCGTTCCAATCGACGGCGGCGGCGTGATATACGTCTGGCTGGACGCGTTGCTCAACTACATCACGGCGATCGGCTGGGGTGACGACGACGCGCGTTTCAAAACGTGGTGGCCCGCACAAACGCAGCTGGTCGGTAAAGAGATCGCTCGCTTTCATACGATCATCTGGCCGGCGATCTTGTGGGCCCTTGGGGAAAGTGCTCCCGATCTCGTCTTCGCGCACGGTTGGATTACGGTGGACGGGCAGAAGATGGGCAAGAGCGTCGGAAACGCCGTCGATCCGTTCGCGCTGGCGCAGCGTTTCGGCGCGGATTCGCTACGCTATTTCCTCTTACGAGAGGCGCCCTTCGGCAGCGATTTTTCGTATTCGGAAGAGAAGATTGCGCAACGGTACAACAGCGATCTCGCCAACGATCTCGGCAATCTCCTGCAGCGCACGCTTTCGATGCTGCAACGCTATCGGGACGGCATCGTGCCGGATCCGGCCGGCGGCTCGGACGCGGAGCTCGCCCGCCGCTTCGCGCCGTTGCCGATGCTCGTTCGGGAGCGGATTCTGGACCTGCGCTTTCGCGACGCGCTCGAAGGAGTTTGGGAGCTGGTTACGGCGCTGAACCGCGCGATCGACGAGCGCAAGCCGTGGACGCTCCATAAGGAGGGGCGGACGCCTGAGCTCGACGCCGTGCTCTACGATCTCTGTGAGGGACTGCGCTGGATTGCGATCCTGCTCCATCCCTTCATGCCCGAGCGCATGAGTGAGATGTGGCAGCAGCTCGGCATCCAAGGCGAGATCGACGAGGATTGGTCCTCGTCCCTGCGCGCGTGGGGTGGTCTCTCGCCGATCGTGCAGACGTCATTGGCTGCGCCCCTCTTTCCGCGCGTCGAGCTGCCCGCACTCGCGTGATCGATACGCACTGTCACTTGCACGATCGCGCCTTCGACGACGATCGCCCGGAAGTCATCGAGCGTGCGCGCGAGGCTGGGGTTCGGGCAATGCTTACCGTTGCCGAGAATTTAACCGACAGCCGCACGGCCGTTGAGGTCGCGCGCCGCTACGGCCTCGTCGCGGCGGTAGGGATTCATCCGCATAATGCCGCGAGCGCACCGCAGGACCTCGCCCGCGAGCTGGCCCCGCTCTTACGGGAAGACGGCGTCGTCGCGCTCGGCGAGATCGGGCTGGATTATCATTACGATCGCAGCCCTCGCGACGTTCAAGTCAACGTCTTTGGCGAACAGCTTCGCATCGCGCGCGAGCGCGCGAGCCCCGCGATATTTCACCAGCGCGATGCGTTCGACGAGTTCACGCGGATCTTACGCGAAGAATGGAAGCCGGCGATGCGCGGGGTCGTGCACTGTTTTACCGGCACCCCCGCTCAAGCTCGGGTCTTGTGCGACGAGTTCGGTCTCTTTCTCGGTATCGGCGGCGTCCTGACGTTTCCGAAGGCGGAATCCGTACGGGACGCAGTGCGCGACGTCGGCATCGGCGCGCTCGTCCTCGAAACCGATTGCCCCTACTTGGCACCGGTGCCCAAGCGCGGCAAACGCAACGAGCCGGCATACGTGACGCATACCGCCGCCAAGCTCGCGGAGCTCCTCGGACTCCCACTCGACGAAGTCGTCCGCGCAACCGACGCCAACGCGTTCAAGCTTTTTGGTATTTGAAGGGTTTGGCCGTCTGCCACTGATCTTCGAGCCGGGCGCGAACCGCAGCAACGATTTCCGCATTACGCGTACTGAGGCCCCAATCGGTGCTATCCGAACCGGGTGCCGCGATCGTCGCGTTGGCCGAGCCTAGCCACGCAGCAGTGCCGGCGACGGCGAGCTTCTCCGAGTCGTCGCAGATCCGTGCCGTAACGCCATCTCGAACCAGCGTTTCGATAACCTCGCGTTCGCGTGCATTTCCGGACAAGTCGCGCGCCGACACGAGCAGCCTCGGAGCGGCGCCGCCGAGCGCGGCTTGGCGAAGTTCGCTATAAACTTTGTTGCAGCAGCCGAACGATTCGCTTTCGACGATCACGCGGTCGGTGCTGGACGCGCCGTCGATCAGCCGGCCTTCGCACGCGAGCGCCTCGTGCTTGATCATCGGAATCTCCGCAATCTCGGCCGGGTCGTCAACCTTCAAGACGAGATCGCCGGGATGCCAGTTCTTATCGTCCAGATAGAGCGTGCCGTCCACTGCCAAGACCTTCGCATGAAGCGGATGCCCCAGCGTCACCGTGGCGCCGGCTGCACGAAGCTGGGCGGCGACGTTCCGGTTTTCCTTCGCCAAATGGGGGCTGTTGAATGGCTCGCCCTCGAGATGAACGGTCACCTCGGCCCCGCGGTGCGCCGCAGCTGTGAGGGCCTTCAAAACCGGACCCCATACGGTATATGCTTGAAGATCGATCCGATGGGCCTCGCGCACTCCCCGGCAAACTTGCGAGGTCGAACTCAATTCCGCCATGGCGCAGACCATCACGACGCAGGCAGACGATAGCTAGTGGCCGGTAACTACTCCCCCAGGGGGAGAGCGGCGCATCACTTGGAAGCAGCCGTATCTGCAATGAACTTCACGACCAAGGAGCTTGCCCCCAGCGACGCCGAGCGTGGCGGCGTGGAGTCGAAGGGCGCCTTCGTTCGCGAAATGTTCGCTCGCATCGCGCCGCGCTACGATCTCGCGAATCGAATGATGACCGGAGGTCTCGACGAGCGCTGGCGCCGCCGGGCTATCAAGCTGCTCGCACCGCCCTCGCATGCGCGAATCCTCGACCTTTGCTGTGGAACGGGCGATTTGGTCTTCGGCCTGCTGCGCAGCGATCCGACGCTGGACGTCACTGGAATCGACTTCTGCCGCCCGATGCTGGATCGTGCGCAGGTGCGCGCCCAGCGGGTCAGCCGAGAAAACGCGCGGTTCGTGGAAGGCGACGTCATGGCAATGTCCTTCCCCGACCAAGCGTTCGATGGCGCGACTATGGGCTTTTCGCTGCGCAACGTCGTAGACGTCGACGCAACGCTTCGGGAGATTTTTCGAGTTCTGCGGCCGGGCGCGCGCTTCGTTAACCTCGACGTCAGCAAAGCGCCGAACAAGCGGTTCAAGCAATTTTTCGATCTCTATTTTTACGGCGTCGTGCCGGTACTGGGAGGAATCATCGGCGGCTCTCGTGAGGCGTATCGTTATCTTCCAAACTCTTTGATTCACCATCCCAATGCGCCGGAGCTGCGCGACCGCTTTACGCGTGCCGGGTTTGCGGATGCCGGCTATCTGCCGCTCGTGGGAGGCACCATCGCCATTCACTACGGGCGGCGGCCATGAATCTCGCCCACTCTTCGCCGAGCACCGACGGAGATTTGGAAGCGCTCGTCGAGCGTTTCTTTCGCGAGCGGTTCTCGACCGACAACCCAATCATCACCGAGGCGGTCAAACGAATGCTCTGCGCGGGGGGAAAGCGATTGCGTCCCCGCGTCACGCTGCTCGCGGCGGCGGCCTGCGGCGGGAAACCGGTCGAACCATCTTCATCTGGCGGCGTACATGGAACTCATTCACGTCGCGACGCTGATTCACGATGACGTCGTGGACAACGCGCAAACCAGGCGCGGGGTCAACGCCACGGCGGTGGATTACGGCAATCGCGTGAGCGTCTTGGCCGGAGATTATCTCTTCGCGTGGATTTTCAAAAACGTGACGCTCAACTATCCTCACCCCGTGCCGCACGTGCTCTCCGCAACGCTGGCCGAAATCTGCGACGGCGAAGTGCTGCAGCTGCAGGCGCTGGGGAATCTCGACCTTCCGCTCGAAACGTACGTCGAGATCGCGCGAAAAAAGACCGCCTCGCTCTTTGCCGCTTCCGCCCAGTGCGGAGCGATCATGGGCGGTGGCAGCGCGAGCGACATCGCGGCGCTCCGCGAGTTCGGCGAGGCGCTCGGCATCGCGTTCCAAATGAAGGACGACCTTCTCGACATGACGGCAGACGAACGATCACTCGGCAAGCCTGCCGCGAACGATCTGGTCGAACGTAAGACGACGATTCCGCTCATCGCCGCGCTGGCATCGGGCGACGGCGATTTTCGCGCACAGGTGCGAAGCTTCTACGAGGAAGGCGGGAACGACGCCATTCCTTCGGTCGTGCTCGGGATCGAACGCGAGGGTGGCCTGCGCGCGACCCGCTCGCAGATCGCTCTCTTTGTCGAGCGCGCCAAACAGGCGCTGGAGCCGATCGCCCCGAGTCCGGCGAAAAGAGAACTGGCACAGCTTACCGACGCCCTCCTATACTAGGGGCGAAAGGGATCATCGACATGAGTTTACATCCGCTTCTCGCTATCATCGACGCGCCGATCATCATCGGCATCCTCGTCATCGGGGCGCTTCTTTTTGGAGCCGATAAACTTCCGAAGCTCGCGCGAAGTGCCGGACAGGCAAAGAAAGAGTTTCTGATGGGTCAAGTCGAGGCCGACGAGGCGGCGGCAAAGGCTCGCGAGGAGGCGCGCTTACGGACCGAGGCCGCGCACGCCGACGTCATGGATAATGTCGAGGCCGGCTCGTTCTCCGGTGAAAGCATTCCACCGCCGACGCCCGGCAAAGGTACGCCCAGTTCGTAGCCAAGGCAAGATACCCGACGCTCCCCTTTTTACTGCGCTCGGGACAGGCACCGTCGAAGAAGCGAAGGACCAAGAGGCGATGTGGGATCAAAAGGAGATGCCGATTACGGAGCACCTACGGGAGCTCCGTAATCGTCTCCTGATCTCGATGGCAACCGTCGGCGCGATCGCCGTCGTGCTCTTCTGGCCCTCGCAGTTCGTCATTCGCGCGATGATGCGGCACTACTTCGGAGGACTGCAGCTCCACGCGTTCGGGCCGGCGGACGTCATTTTTACCGAGCTTAAGTTCTCGGTCGTGGGAGGAATCGTCGTCGGCCTGCCGGTGCTGCTCACGCAGCTTTGGCTGTTCGTCGTGCCGGCGGTCCATCCGCGCACTCGCCGCATGGTCTATTCATTCGTCGTACCGTCGGTGTTGCTGGCCGCGCTCGGACTATCGTTCGCGCACTTTGTCGTGATTCCGCGGGTCATTGCGGCGCTGTTGCAAATCACCGATGCCGTAGCGACGCCGACCTTTGGCGTTGCTTCGACGCTGAACTTCGTCATCGTCCTGCTGGCGCTCTTCGCAATCATCTTTCAAACGCCGATCATTCTCATCGGGCTGGCGCGTCTGGGCATCGTGAGCGCCTCGTCGCTCATGCGTTACCGCCGCCATGCGATTTTCGGATTCTTTATCGCCGGCGGCCTGGCCGCGCCCGACGGCAACCCGGTTACGATGGCTCTGTTGGCCATACCGATGTACGTGCTCTACGAGCTCTCGATTTGGGTGATCGTACCGCTCCAACGACACTGGAAGAAGTCGTGACCGCGGCTCGGGCGCTCTACGCCGATTTCGTACGGACCTTTGGGAACGTACTCTTCGCCGTTTCGCTTTTCGTCGCGTGGGGAGTGCTCACGCTGTTCGGTGTCGTCATCGACCAAGGGCGAGATCCGAGCGTTTATTTCGAATCGTACGCGGCTCCTATCGCTCGTGCGATCTTACGCCTGAGTCTCGACAACGTCTACCACTCGCCGTGGTACGTCGGCATCATCGGCTTGATACTCACATCCCTGGCGGTCTGTACGTTCAAGCGAGTCGTTCCGGCACGGCTCCCCGCGTTACGCCCGGTCAAGATTGAGAGCATTCCGCTCCACGCGTGCTTCGAAACCGCCGGTGATGCCGATACCGTGCGGAGCCGGCTCGCCGAAATTCTTCGCCGCTCGGGGCTGGCGCATTCGGGAGCGAATCTTTGGCGGTATCGAGTGGAGCTTTGCCGATAAACATAATTGGGCGCGGCGAGGCGTGCTGATCGCGCATGCGGGCTTTGTGATTCTCGCGGCCGGCACGACGCTCTATTGGGCTCGCGGCTTTTCGGGCGAAATCGCGCTCCTCGACGGCCAAACCTCGCAGATCCCCAATACCGGCGCGGTCATCCGGCTCGACGATTTCGCCTATCGCATCGCGCCAACGCAAACCAAAAGCGGGATGGTTTACCAGCCGATCGATTATGTTTCGCACGTAACGGCAAGCGGCAAGAACGGAATCCCTGCGCGCATGACGGTGCGCGTCAACCATCCGATCGAAATCGACGACACGCTCTACTACCAAGCCAGCTACGGTTTTGGCATGCGTTTTTCGGTAACGCACGACGGACGGCGCGACGCGGCACTCTCCGGCCGCACGCTGCTCGAGGGCGATACGTTGGATCTTCCGGGAACGCAGCGCAGCGTTTTGTACGAGCGTTTCGCCCCGACCGTGGACAAGCAAACCGGCATGCCCACGGCCGATCCCCGCGTCAACAATCCCGCGGTCGTGTTGGGAGTCTCGCAAGCCGGCGCGCCTCTCGGGGAGGCGCTGGTAGCGCTTGGCTCCCGGATCGATCTCGGCGGCGGGTGGGGACTCGAGCCGCAGAAGTACGTGATGTACAGTGGATTTCAGTATCGTCACGATCCCGGGGTGCCGCTCGTCGGGATCGGCGCATTCGTGCTGCTGACGGGCCTGATCATCTCCTTCTACTTCGTCCCGGCCCGGCTGTACGTACGCGTCGACGACGTTGGCGCCCAGCGCTCGAACGTCGGCCTGGCGGCGACCACGGTGAAGGGCTACGACGTTTTCGAGAGCGAGTTCGCCCGATTGGTGGTAGCGTTGAAAGCGGATCATTCATGAACCTTCCCTGGGACGAAATCCTCATCGGCGTCGCGTTGGGCGCGTACACGCTGGGCGCGCTCGCGCTGGTGATCTATTTCTTTTCGCAAGACGAGTCGTTCCGCAAAGCCGGCGTTCCGCTGGCAATTCTCGGATGCGCCGCGCAGTTCGTCCAGCTGGCGGTGCGCTTCGAAACGACTCACGTCTGGCCGTTGCTCAACCTGTACGGATCGCTCTCGCTCTTCTCGGCGATGTCGGTGGCTATCTACATCGGCTTTGCGTTTCGCTACCGGCTCTGGTTCGCGGGCGGCTTCGTGCTGGCGCTCGCAGCGATATTTCTCGCCTACGGGGTCACCTGGTACGAAGGAACGATGCCGCCAGTTCCATCGCTGCAGTCCTACTGGGCCAAGATTCACGTGCCGATCGTCGTCTCGTCGTACGCCGCCTTCTTGGTCGCCTTCGTCTTCTCGTGCATTTATCTCTTGAAGTACTACGCGGCGCGCTCGGGCACGGGCTCGATCGCACGCTGGCTGGCGTCTTTTCCGAGCCTGCCGCAGCTCGACGCGATCGTCTATCGCGCAGTCGCGATCGGTCTGCCGCTGATCTCCATCGGGATCATTACCGGTGCCATGTGGGCTCACGAGGCCTGGGGCGCCTATTGGCAGTGGGATCCCAAGGAGACGGCAGCCTTGTTCTCCTGGATCGTCTACCTCGCATACATGCATTTGCACACTCGCCACGCGTGGCGGGGGCTGCGCACGAACTGGGTCAGCGTGATCGGCTTCGCTTCGATCATTTTCTGCTATCTCGGGGTGAACATCTGGATATCGGGATTGCACAGCTACAAGATGTGATCGAAGTCCTGGCGGGCTGCTGCAGGCAGAGGTTACAATGTCGCCAAATGAGCCTGCCACCCGTACCTACACTCTTGGGGAGAAGCTACTTTGTCTGACTCGAATGCCGGCGCGGCGAGCGACGCTGTGGCCCAAAGCGCCGACGAAGTCAGCCGCCGGACCTTCATGGCCAACGCGACGCTGACCATCGGCGGGATCGTTGGAGTCGTACTGGCCGTACCGATCGTGGGGTCGCTGTTACCGCCCAAGAACGCCTCGAGCGGAAGCTGGGCACCCCTGAGCACGCAGGAGCTCGACGCCCTGCAGAAGGCGACCGATAAGCCGGTCAAGCTGACGTTCACGCTCAAGTACAAAGACGGCTATCTGCCCGAGCAGAGCGCCCCCGAGTACGTTTGGGGCATTAAGATCGATCCGGCAAAGTTCAAAGCGGCGCGCCCCGACATTTTCAACGGTCCGGGCGGAGCCGCGGACGTGTCGTACGACGCCGTCACCATGGGCTTCGTGATCTTCAGCCCCATCTGCCCGCATTTGGGTTGCTACTATAACTGGAGCGACGCGCAGAACCGGTTTATGTGCCCCTGCCACGGATCGCAATATACGTTCGACGGAACGCACATCGCAGGCCCCGCGCCGCGCGGCTTGGACCCATTGCCGTTTCGCGAACAGAACGGCGCAGCCGAGGTAACGTGGATCGTCTATCAGTCCAACACACCGCAACGTATCGTCGTCTCCTATCAGGCATAGGGAATCGCTGATGCTGAACTGGATCGAAAAACGAACCGGCTTCGTCTCGATGACGAAAGACTTTCTCACCGAGGACGTACCCGGCGGCGCTAGCTATTGGTACGTTTTCGGAAGCGCGACGCTCTTCGCGATGATCGTGCAGATCACGACCGGCATCTTTTTAACCTTCTTCTACGCACCGTCCGCAGCGACCGCATGGGAATCGACGCGCGCGATTTATCTCAACCCCTACACGCACTTTTTGCTTTCCGTCCACTATTGGGGTTCCTCGGCGATGATCGCCCTGGTCTTCTTGCATCTGCTGCAAGTGCTGATTTGGGGCGCCTACAAGTCGCCGCGCGAGCTGCAATGGGTCGTCGGCGTGCTCTTGCTGCTCGTCACTTTGGTACTCGGCCTCACGGGCTATCTATTGCCGTGGGACATGGATGCCTACTTTGCGTCCCAGGTCTCGCTCAACATAACCGGCCTCGCTCCGGGGCTTGGCCCCGTTATCCAGCACATCGCGCAGGGCGGCGGTGCAATGGGCACCGCCACGATCAACCGCTTCTTCGGGCTCCACGTCTGGTTGATGCCGGCCGTACTCGTGTTACTCGTCGGCGCGCATTTGGCGATCTTCCGCCACAACGGCTCCGCCGGCCCGGTTGTCGAAGACCTGCGGACCCTCAAAGTGGGGCGGTTCTGGCCGGATCAAATGTTTATGGACGGCGCGTTCTCGTTCATCGTCTTCGTCATCATCTGCTTTCTCGCGTTCGCGTTTCCGCCGTATCTCGACGCGAAGGCCGATCCGACCAAGTTCTTCGTGCCGTATCCTGCCTGGTATTTCTTATCGCTCTTCGGCCTACTCGCACTCGTGCCGCCAGAGCTCCATTTTGGTCCATTGACAATCGGCACGGAGTTAATCGCCACGATCGTCGTGCCGACGCTCTTCCTCGTGGTGGTTCTCTTGCTTCCATGGCTGGACCGCAGCCGAACGCGGAGTTTCGCCGGGCGCTCGGGCATATTGTGGATCACCGCGATCGTCGTTTGCACGATCGTCGGACTGTCGATCTTCGCCCAAGTGACGACGATGGCCAAACAGGCCGCAGCGCCGCCTTCACCGCCGGAGTCGCTCGTGTTGAGCGAGGCGGAGGCTGCAACGACTTCGACCTCCGGCGCGCCGGGAGCCGTTTCGGCGTCGAACGCGGGCGTCGCCGGCGGCGCAACGAACGCCAATGGTGCAAAAGTCTTTGCCGCCAACTGCGCGAGCTGCCACGGAGCCCAGGGCCAGGGCATGCCAGGCGCATTTCCCCCGCTTGTCAACAATCCGGTCGTCGCCGGCGATCCAAATAAGGTCGTTGGAATCGTGATCGGCGGCCTGCACGGTCAGATATCCGTAGCCGGAATGAGTTACAACGGACAGATGCCGGCGTGGAAAGGTCAGCTTTCTAATAAAGACATCGCCGACGTCATAACATACATTCGCGGCGGACTTGGAAGCAATCACGCCTCAGCCGTGACCCCAGCGCAAGTAGCAGGCTATAAACCTTAGCACAACGTGACTAGGGGGTTCTGATTCAGTCCAAATCAGGAGACGAGGGGCGAAGTTTACTTCCTCTGCTTTGTCATCCTGAGCGCAGTCGAAGGACGACAACGAGTTAGGCTGAATCAGAGCCCCCTAGCGGCAGGGGCGTCCCTCATAGAGTAGCAGCGCCGCTTTGCGGTCAACGGTAACGAGGCGGCGCACACGGCCATACGTGGGATCCGTCGGCACGCTCGCCGCGGGAACGATCACCCATGCGCGGGATGCCGCACAGAGAATGGTGCGAGGGTTGACGCCATCGGTCGGCGGATCTCCATCGCTCGGCGGCGCCAGCACGCGAACGACCGGACGCGTATAGAAAAGCAACGCATTGCCGCCCGAAACGTTTTGGATGGCCACGACGTCGCCCGGGCGCTGCTCTCGCTCGATGACCGAGGCCAATCGCGGCACCGGCTTAAATGCTTCGGCGTGCGGTAAGACCGTCACGGCGAGCACGTCGGTCGCGACGATCGCGGCGAATGCCAGCGCGTAGGGTGCCGCGCCCACGCTGCTGCGGCGCGCGACCAGCAGCGCGGTCAACAACGAGCCGGCGAAAATCGCCGCCGCCATCGCCAGCAACGGGGGCAGCGCGATCGCTATTTCGGCGGTCAAGCGATTGTTGCGAGTGAAGAGCGAGATCGCGACAGCCAACGCGCCGATCGTGACCGGCACGGTCGCGGCGGAATAAACCGCCGAACGCGTACCGCCGCGGCGCACGACCGATTCGAAGTAGAGCGCGGTGATCAATGCGAGAGCGGGAAGCTCGAGTGCGATATAATTTGGAAGCTTCGTTCGAGCGAAGCTGAAAAAGAGCACCGGCATGACGATCCACGCAAATGCGAGGCGCACCAGACGCGAAGATCCCGGATCCTGCGACTGCGCCGGGTGCAGCCTTCGAATACCGTTGGCAATCGCCATCGGGAGGAAGGCAATCCACGGAAAGAATCCCAGAATAATGACGGGCACGTAATACCAAAACGGCCCGGCTTGATTCTCGACGACGCCGGTGTAACGGCCGATGGTGTACTCTCCAATAAGCTTTTGAAGCGGAAAGAAGTGATAGTGCACCACCAAGGCGATCGGCCACGGAGCAGCAATCGCAAGGAAAGCGAGAAGCCCCACGACCCAGGCTCGCGCCGACGGCGCATATGTCGGTTCGAAGCGCCGATTCCAAAAGAAGAACGGCACGACGACCAACAGCGCAACGACCGGTGCAACCAGCCCTTTTGCCAAGAACCCGAATCCCGCGGCGATCCAGCCAAGAATCGCATACCGGTCGCGCCCGCTCTCGAGACCTCGAAACCACCAGAAGATCGTCATCGCAACCGCCAGGTCGAGCAGCGCGTCCATGATCGCCAGCCGGCCGATCACCGCTTGCATCAAGCACGTCGAAAGAATGACGGCCGCATAACTGCCGACGCGGGATCCCGCTTGTCGCGCGACGGCATAGCCGGTGAAGGCGGAGAGCACGACCGTCGCCAGGGCCGATGGAAGTCGCAGCGCCAGCGGCGTTGGGCCGGCCAGCAGCGAGAAAAGGGCGCCGAACCAAAAATACAACGGCGGCTGGACGAAATACGGCACGCTGTTGAGGTGCATGACCACCCAGTCATGCGTGAGAAGAATTTCTTTGGCAACCTCGCCGTACGCCGTTTCGCTATTGTCCCAGAGAGTGCCGACACCCAAACCCGGAAGGGTCATGAGGGCTGCAACGACCGCACCCACGGCGGCGGCTCGAACGGCTCCGTCCGCGGTTCTCTTCATGACGAAAGGCGGTTTTTGGCTGCCGGGCGCTGAAGTCTTTTTATGTCTCCATGTTAACGATCTCATTGCGGCCAAACGGCGGCCGAGCGGTTATAATCGGCGGAGGAATCGTTGCGGCTCGAAAGGCCGAATCGCTTGCCGAGGCCGGCTTTCAAATCTCGGTCGTAGCGTATCGGATCGACGATCGTTTGCGCGAGTTCTTAGGCGCGAACGCGGGAACGTGCGCGCAGCGAGGCTACGAACGCAGCGACCTCGCCGGGGCGACGCTCGTCGTCGCTGCAACCGACGACGATGCAGTCAACGCGCGCGTCGTTGCCGACGCCCGCGCGGCGCACATACTCGTTTGCGATGCGTCCACCGCGGATCGCGGAGATTTTACGATGCCGGCGACGTTTCATGTCGGCGATCTGACGATCAGCGCCGACTCCGCGGGAAGCTCGCCGGCGTTTTCGAGACGCGTCTTGCGCGAGCTATCCGAGCAGTTCGGACCGGAGTATGGCGACGCACTGCAAGTGCTGCGACGCATGCGCGCTCATGTCAAGGACGCCTTCCCCCGAGCGGAAGGCACCGCCATCTTACGCACGCTCGCGGAGCGGCCGATTGCCGAGCTTGCCGCAATGCCGGACACGGCCGTCGTCTGCGCTTCCCGGCGCAGCCCCCTCGCGATGATTCAGAGCCGCACGATCGCGGGGCGCCTGGCGGAAAGCGGGATCGCAACGATTATGCTAGGCATCACGACGAGCGGCGATCGTGATCGAGAGCACCCGATCGATCGCCTGGGCACCATCAACGTCTTCGTCACGGAGCTGGAGAACGCGCTGCACGAACGGCGTGCAGATTACGCCGTTCATTCGTGTAAAGATCTACCCAGCACGCTTCCCGATGACTTGCAGATCGCGGCCATCTCCCATCGAGAAGATGCGCGGGATGCTTTTTGCAGCGAGCGCCATAGCGATTTCGAAAGCCTCCCGCGAGGATCGGTCGTCGGAACGTCCAGCCCGAGGCGGCGCGCGCAGCTCGCCGCGCTCCGTCCAGATCTGCGATACGAAACGCTGCGCGGTAACGTCGGCACTCGGCTTGCGAAGTTGCGCGACGGCCGCTACGATGCAATCGTGCTAGCGATGGCCGGCTTAAATCGATTGGGAGAACGCGCTACGCACGTCGTGCCATTTGAAGTCGATCGCGTCGTGCCCGCCGTGGGTCAAGGCGCACTCGCCGTGGAGACTCGCGCCGGCGAGGATTGGTTGACGAACGCCTTGCGATCGGCTGCAAACGATCGCGTCAGTGAACTCTGCGTCATCTGCGAACGCGCGGCGCTTGCGGCAATGCACGCGGGCTGTAGCGCGCCGATCGGAATCCACGCGCGTCTTGGCGCAGCAGGCATGGTGGTCAACGCCGCGGTGGAAACCGAGCCTGGCGTCGTTCTCCGTCATCGCATCGAACGCGGCGTGGCGACCGTGCAAGAAGCCCAGGCCCTGGGAGCGGCGTTCGCCGCCGAGCTGGCCGCGCGCAGTGTCGCCGGCAACGTGAGCCGCCCGTGATTGCCGTGCGGCCCCGGCGTCTGCGCCGTAGCCAGGTCATGCGAGAGCTCGTTGCCGAGCATAGCATCGGGATCGAGCATCTCGTCCAACCGCTCTTCGTTGTGGAACGCCACGAAGACGCGGGCCCGATCGAGTCGATGCCCGGAATCTCACGGCTTACGCTCGACACCGCGGTAGCCGAGGCACGTGAGCTTTTTGCGTTAGGCATCAAAAGCGTTCTTCTCTTCGGCATTCCGGCATACAAAGACGCCGTGGCGTCGAGCAGTTACGACCGCAACGGAATCGTCCAGCGAGCGATTCGCGCCGTCAAAGTGGAGCTGCCGGAGATGCTGGTGATGGCCGACCTCTGCGGCTGCGAGTATACCGACCACGGCCACTGCGGAATTCTCGATTCGGAGGGCGGCGTCAACAACGATGCGACGTTGGAACTGCTCTGCCGCATCGCTCTTACGTACGCGGATGCGGGAGCCGACGTCGTCGCTCCATCCGATATGATGGACGGCCGCGTCAAGGCGATTCGTTCGGCGCTCGACGGCCACGGCTCCACGAGCGTCGCCATCATGGCATATAGCGCAAAGTATGCATCGGCGTTCTACGGGCCGTTTCGGGATGCGGCGGGTTCGGTGCCGCAGCAAGGAGATCGCCGTGGTTATCAGATGGACGCGCCCAACTCTCGCGAAGCGCTGCGAGAGATCGCGCTGGACATTGCGGAGGGCGCCGACATCGTGATGATCAAGCCGGGGCTGCCCTACCTCGACATTGTTCGGGCCGCTCGCGACCGGTTTGACGTGCCGATTGCCGTTTACAACGTCAGCGGCGAGTACGCGATGCTTCAAGCGGCAATCGGCAACGGCTGGCTCGACGGCGATCGGGCCATCGACGAGACGTTGACGTCGTTCGTGCGAGCCGGCGCCGACATCGTCATCACGTATTTCGCCAAAACCTACGCACGGCGTCATGGCTGATGCGATCCTGCTCCTGGCCGGCGGCTCTGCGACGCGCTTTCCAGGAAAACTCGAGCATGACATCGAGGGCCAGCCCATGATCGCGAGAGTCTTTGCGAACCTGACTCACGGCCGGTGGCCCGTATATGTAGCCGGCAAGGGAAGCTTTGCGCCTTCGGTCAACGCAACACTTTACGCGCCGATGCTGATCGATCGCTGGCCCCCGCGCGGTCCGCTGCATGCGCTGCTCTCCGCTTGCCCATTCATTGCGGCCGATCGCATCTTTGCCGTTGCGGGGGATCAGCCGCAACTCGAGCCCAGCGTGCTCGAATGTTTGGCTGCTGCGTGGATGCCGGGCGACGAAGCCGCGGTCCCCGAGCATGACGGCGTCATCGAACCGCTTGCCGCTCTTTACGACCGCTTCGCGCTTCTCCGCGAAGGCCGCAGACTGCGCCGCGCAAGCCGTAGCGCAATGCGCGATCTGATCGCCGCCGTTGCAACTCGCTTCGTGCCGATGCAGAGCCGCTACTTTCGCAACGTGAACACGCGCTCCGACCTGGGGCGCAGAATGGACGGAGCATGAAGCTCGAACGTTCGATTGCCGAGTTTGCGCGCGCCCGTAACGTCATTGCCGGCGGCGTGAACTCGCCGGTCCGCGCGCTTGGTTCGGTTGGCCTCTCTCCCATCTTCATGAAAAGCGGCGCCGGGGCCATGCTCTACGATGTGGACGGGCACGAGTACCTCGATTACCTCATGTCGTGGGGCGCCTTGCTCCTTGGCCACGCTCATCCCGCGGTTACGCGCGCGATCGTCAACGCCGCTTCGCGGGGTACTTCGTTCGGAACGCCGACCGAGTCGGAGAGTCAGCTCGCGGAGCTGATCGTTTCGATGATGCCGTCGATCGAACGCATTCGCTTCGTTTCCAGCGGAACCGAAGCGACATTGAGCGCCGTTCGGCTGGCCCGCGGCTACACCGGGCGCTCGAAGATCGTGAAGTTTGCGGGCTGCTATCACGGTCACGGCGACTCGTTCCTGATTGCAGCCGGCTCCGGCGCACTGACTGCAGGCGTGCCCGACTCGCCAGGCGTCACCGAAGGTGTCGCTGCGGATACGATCGTGTTGCCGTTTAACGATCTCGTCGCGGTCGAAGAGGCGTTCGAAAAGAATGCGGGGGCGATCGCGGCGCTGATCGTCGAGCCATATCCCGGAAATATGGGGCTGATTTTGCCGCGGCCCGGATATCTGCTCGAGCTTCGCGAGCTCTGCACTCAGCACGGCGCGGTGCTGATTTTTGACGAAGTGATGACCGGTTTTCGCGTGGCTCGCGGCGGCGCTCAAGCGCGCGAAGGCGTCCGACCCGACCTGACGACACTTGGCAAAGTGATCGGAGGCGGCTTGCCCGTCGGGGCGTTTGGCGGCAGATTGGAGATCATGGCCCAGCTCGCCCCAGATGGACCGGTCTACCAAGCGGGAACGCTCTCGGGCAACCCGATCGCCATGGCCGCGGGCATCGCCACGCTCGGGGTTGTCGCAGCGGACCACGCCCTCTACGAACGCCTCGAAGCGCTGGGACTCCGCCTGACTGCGGGGTTGAAGGCCGGCTTCGACCGGCACGGCTTGCCGAGCTTCGTCAACTGCGCGGGGGGGATGTTTTCGGTCTTTTTCACGGGCGACGAGGTGAGCGACTTGCGCGGAGCCCAAGCCACCGACCGGCGCCTCTTTGCAAAGTACTTTGGGGCTATGCTCGAGCGCGGCGTCTATTTCGCGCCGTCGCCCTTTGAGTCGAACTTTCTTTGCGCGGCCCACACCACAGCAGAGATCGACCGCACGATTGCCGCCTCGGACTCGGTGCTGGCGGAGCTGGGGGCGCTGGATGACGGCCCGTTGCGAGCGATGCACTTGTCGGGCGGCGCGTCGGAGCCGTAGGATTGCTTCATGCCCCTGACCTGCATCGGCCTCTCGCATCACACGGCCCCCCTAGAGGTTCGGGAGCGGCACGCCTTTCCGGCATCGCGGATGGCCGAAGCCTTGGTCGCCCTGCGCGACTACGAGGCGGTTACCGAAGCCGTCATGTTGCAAACCTGCGGAAGGCTCGAGATCTATGCCGAGCTCTCCGACTACGAGAGCGGCGTGGGACAGATAAAATCTTTTTTGACCAACTTCCGTCACGGCACCACCGGCTACGATATCGAATCCTATCTTTACACTCGACTGGGTCACCAGGCGGTCGAACACCTTTTCCGCGTCTGCACCGGTCTCGACTCTATGCTCATCGGCGAAGCCGAAATTCTCGGGCAGGTCAAAGAGGCGTACGTCGCCGCGACCCGAGCCGACTCTCTCGGCAGAACGCTGCATCGTCTCTTCCGTGAGGCCATCGCGGCCGGCAAAATCGCTCGTGCGAAGACGCACATTGGAAGTGAATCGGTCTCAATCGCTACCGCGGCGGTCGAAGCGGCGTGCGTTCGTCTCGGTACGTTGCAAGGGAAGTCCGTTCTCGTCGTCGGCGCCGGCAAGATGGGGCGCGCAGCGGTAAAGCGATTGCGCCAAGAAGGCGCCGCTCGAGTCATCGTGACGAATCGGACGCTGGCGCGCTCTCGCGAACTGATCGAGGAGGCCGGCTTTGGTGAAGCGCTGGAGATGCCCGAACTCTCTGACGCACTTGCCGTTGCCGACGTCGTCGTCGCCTCCACCGGCGCCTCGCATTTCGTCCTCGACGAAAAGCGCGTGGCCGCCGCGATGGCGCTGCGTCCGCGCCGCCCGCTCTTTATCGTCGACATCGCCGTGCCTCGCGACGTGGATCCGGCCGTAACGCAGGTCGACAACGTCGCGCTCGTTGACGTCGACGGGCTGAAATCGGTCGTGAACGAACGGCTCGAATCCCGGCGCGAAGCGATCCCCGCCGTCGAGAAGATCGTCGGCGAACACGTCGAGCGCTTCGAAAGCTGGTACCGTTCTCGGGCGACGTTGCCGGTGATCGCGCGACTAACGCAAAAGGCGGAGGCGATTCGCGCAAAAGAAGTCGAGCGGCTTTTGGCACGCTGCCCGAACATGAGCGAGCGCGAGCGCACGCTGGTGACCGGCATGAGCATGACGATCGTTTCGAAGTTGCTGCATTCGGTGATTCTGAAAATACGCAATAAGGCGATCGTCGATCGTGCCGAGGCACTCTCGCACGCGCGAGTGCTCGACGAGCTTTTCGAGCTGAACATCGCCGGCGCCGTCGCCGACTCGCTGCTAGCAATAACCTCCGATGGACACTAGGAGCCAAGGACGCGTGTTCTTAGTCGGCGCAGGCCCGGGCGATCCGGGCCTGCTGACTTTACGAGCCGCCGAGGTGCTCGAGTCAACGGAGGTGTTGCTCTACGACGCGCTTGCCGGCGACGCGGTCGTCGCCATGGCACCGGCCGCCTGCGAGCGAATCTACGTTGGAAAGCGGGCTGGAGAGCACGCAATGCCCCAAGGCGAAATCGAGCGGCTGATGATCGCGAAAGCGCAAGCCGGATGTCGCGTCGCCCGACTCAAGGGCGGCGACCCTTTCGTCTTCGGACGAGGCGGCGAAGAAGCGCAAGCGCTTGTGTCGGCCGGCGTGCCGTTTGAGATCGTTCCGGGAGTCAGCTCTTCGTACGCCGCGCCGGCCTATGCGGGAATTCCGGTAACCCATCGTGAGTTCGCCGCGTCGTTCACCGTGGCCACGGGACACGAAGATCCGGGCAAAGCCGTTTCAAGCTTGGACTGGGCGAAGCTCGCCGATCCTGCGCGCACGCTCGTCCTGTTGATGGCAACCGCGAACTTGCGCGAGATTGCGAGCGAGCTGATCGCGCACGGATTAGCGCCGACGACTCCGGTGGCCGTCGTGCAGGACGGGACGCGGCCGAGTCAGCGAACGGTCCTCGGCCGGCTCGACTCCATCGCCGACGACGTCGCGGCTGCAGAGATCGGCGCTCCTGCCGTCGTCATCATCGGAGGCGTTGCGGCATTGAGGACACAACTGCGCTGGTTCGATGCCGGCGCGCTCTTCGGCAAGCGCGTCTTAATCACGCGCGCCGGCGAGCAGTCGGGCGAGTTCGCACGCGCGCTGCTCGCGCGGGGTGCGCAGCCGCTCCTTGCGCCGACGATTGCCATCGTGCCGGTCAACGACACGAGCGCTGCAGAACGAGCGTTCCAGGACCTCGCATCGTATTCGTGGCTAGTCTTCACATCGCAAAATGGCGTCAACGCATTCTTCGCGCAACTTGCAGCAGGGAAGCGCGATGCTCGATCGATCGGCAGCGCGAAGGTCGCCGCAATCGGCGAACGTACCGCGGCGCGCTTGCGAACCTGGGGGGTAATCGCCGATCTCGTGCCAGCAGAGTTTATCAGCGAGGAAATCGCGCGAGAGGTCATCGCGCGCAGTAGTGCGGGGGAACGCGTACTGCTCTATCGCGCGCAAGAAGCGCGCGACGTTCTGCCGCAGATGCTGCAAGAGGCCGGACTAACCGTCACCATCGTTGCCGCCTATACGACGGTGATTCCGCCCGACGCGGACTTCGCGCGAAAAGTCTCCGAGGCCGACGTGCTCACGTTCACGAGTGCGAGTACGGTTCGCGGCTTCGTCGCGCTGCTCGACGATCGAATCGCACCTTCGCAGGCAGCGAGCGGCAAATGCATCGCGTGCATCGGACCGATCACCGCGAGCGCCGCCGCGCAAGCCGGATTAAACGTCAACGTCGTAGCACCCGTTCACACGACGGCGGGCCTGCTCGACGCGCTCGAAATCCACTACGCGACAAGCAGGTGATACGGCTCGCAGTCGGTGCGGTACTCGCGGCCGCCGTCGCGCTGGCGGCGTATCGCGCGCGCGCGCTCTCGCTCGACGGCGCGATCGCCGCGTTTGTGGTCGGCACGATCGTCGTCGGCGCCGGAGGATGGAGCAGCGCGGCGGTTCTGCTGGCGTTCTTCCTGCCGTCCGCGCTGCTCACGCGCATGGGACGCGAGCAAAAGCGCTCGCTACGCGGCACGCAAGAGCCGGCACCCCGTACGGCGTGGCAGGTCCTCGCGAACGGAGGCGTAGCCACGCTGTGCGCGGTCGCAGCCCTCAATGCGAGCGCGCCGTTTAACGCCGCTTTCGCCGGCGCGTTTGCGGCCGCATCGGCCGATACGTGGGCCACGGAGATCGGTACGCTCGCGCGCCGGCGGCCGGTTTCGATTCTCACGTTTCGCCCGATCGAAACGGGACTCTCGGGCGGTGTGACGCTCCTGGGAACCAGCGCGCTGATTACGGGCGCGCTTTGCGTCGCCGTCGTCGCATCGCTGCTGCGAGTCGCGCCGTTGCTGCCTGTTGCGGCCGCCGGCATCGCGGGCGCGTTGCTCGACTCGATCGTCGGCGCAAGCCTTCAGGCTCGTCAATGGTGCCCACGTTGCTCGTGTGAATGCGAAACGCCGCAGCATTACTGTGGAACGCCGACGACGATGCAGCGAGGCGTGCGGTGGATTCAAAACGACGTAGTCAACCTAGCAGCAACGCTCTGCGGCGCGATCGTGGCGGCGGCGCTGGTGGCCCGTTGAGCGAGCGCGCACACGATCGGCGCATCGCGAAGCGGCGAGCAGCGCCCCCGCATCTCGTGATCCCACCTCTTCCCGGCAAGCGTTACGATATCGCGTACGTCGATCCGCCCTGGTACTACTACGGCAGTCCCGTTAAGGATGCCGCGGCCGCCAAACACTATCCGCTCATGTCGTTGGAAGAGCTGTCGGCGATCGACGTGCGTCAAATGCTCAATAAGCGCGCCGCCGCTTTTATCTGGGCGACCTGTCCTCGGCTCAACTTTGCATTGACGCTCATCGACGCATGGAAGCTGCACTACCGCGGCGTTGCCTACGTTTGGGTGAAAGTCAACCGGCGCGGAGGCATTATCGCCGGCCAAGGGATACCGCCCACCTTCACCAAGCCGACCTCGGAGTTGTTGCTCGTGGCAACGACCAATCCAACCGGGCGGCCCTTCCCCATTCTCGATCTCGCACAACCGCAAGTCGTGTTGCATCCACGCGGGGCTCACAGCGAAAAGCCGGCAATCTTCCGGCAGATGATCGAGCAACTCTGCGGCCAAAGATCGCGCATCGAGCTCTTCGCTCGATCGCAGGCCGAAGGCTGGGATGTCTGGGGCGCCGAAAGTTCACGATGAAGCCGAGAAGTCACGGAAACGGGCCGGCGGGCGTTGGAGGCTAGGGACATAACGAAATGACTGCGGCAATCGGCGCTCGGATACGCATGGAGCGGGCGACGCTCGGCTCGCTCGCCATACATGCGCTTGCCGTGATCGCGATTCCGGCGCTGGCCTGGACGGCCTCTGGGGCGCCGGTAGAGACGGTCAGCTTCACCCACATCCTTCGGATCCAGATCGTTCGGCCGCGAGCGGCGCTCCCACGCCCCCGCGCGGCGGCACCGCACTACAACATCTCGCCCTCAATGAACTTCGCGCACCGCATCGCGGTGGTGAAGTTAACGCAGCGACGGTCAGCGACGAAGGCCCCGGTCGCAACCAACGCTCCCGCAGCCCCGGCAGTTGCGACCATCGCAGAAGCGGGCGATTCAAAGGCGAACGGTGATGCCGGGCCGGCGTCGAGCGCAACGCCTGCCGCCCGCGCGGTTGCGAGCGTCGATGCTCATCAGGCCGGTGGGTATCTCCCGTTTGGCGCGGAGCAGCCCGTTCCGGTTCTCGATCCGGCGGTCCGCAAAGCGCTCGATGGTCTCGGCGTTCACGTAACGCTGATCGTCACGGTCGGCGACGACGGCCACACGACGAACGTGGTCTTTGCGCCGCCGCTCGATCCGCAAAGCGAAAACCGCATCCGCTCGCTGCTCGCCGATGCGAGTTGGGATCCTGCCGTTTGTGGCGGCGGCGTCTCCTGCGAAGCGCAAGCCACGATTAGGTTATAGGTCTCCCCTAAAGAATCGATTTTCCTAACGCCGAGCAGATCAGGCCGACCGCGAGCGACGCCGTTTGATTGCGGTCGTCGAAGATCGGATTGATCTCCACCATCTCGATCGAGCCAAGCTGGCCGCTCTCGTAGAGCATTTCCATGATGAGATGCGCTTCGCGATAGCTTAAGCCGCCTTTGACGGGCGTTCCGGTGCCAGGCGCTTCGCTCGGGTCGATGGCATCCATGTCGAACGAAACGTGAATCGGACGCCGCTGCGCCCCCGCAATGTTTCGCGCCTCGTTCATCACGTGAACCATGCCGAGCTTGTCGACATCCGTCATCGTGAACGCCTTGACGCCGAACTCGCGCAGCAGGCGCTTCTCATCGGGGTCAACGTCGCGCAAGCCGATCTGTACGGAGCGTTCCGGGACCGCTAGGCCCTTACGCAGTGCGAAGTAGAGCGGCATGCCGTGAACGTTGCCGGTCGCGGAGCTATCGGGACTATTGATATCGGCATGCGCGTCGATCCAGACGAGCCCCGGCGGCTCGCCGTAGGTTCGCGTTAGCCCGTCGAGCGTTCCCATCGCGATCGAATGATCGCCGCCCAGCACGATCGGCAGCCCGCCGGCGTCAATCGCGCCTTTGACCAATACCGCGAGATTGTCACAGACCTCGGTGATGACGTCGAAGAATTTGGCGGCGGTGTCTTGGGAGTCGGCCGATTCTCGAATAGGGACCTGCAGATTTCCGTGATCGACGATCTCGGAAATGCCGAGCATTCTCAACTTCTCGTGGAGTTTGGCATAACGTATTGCCGAAGGACCCATGTCAACGCCGCGACGGCTCGCGCCGAGGTCCATCGGGACCCCCACGATATCCACTCGGCGCGCGGGAGAAAGAATCGTGCTCACGACGTTGCCTTTCACCATGCCCTCGACGCAGCCCCGTAGCGAGCGCCCGGAAGGAATGGCGTCGCACGCCGTGCGAATTGACCGCCATGCCAGGCCGTGCAGCGATGCTTTGCGCTCTTGCGCTCTTTGCCTGGAGCGTTTCGGGCGCCTCGGCGCTCGCATACCTCCCGCCACCGTTCGCGCTCCTCAACCGCGACGTTCGTAGTTTGGCACGAAACCTTCCGGCGGCTACGGCGCTCGACGTGCAGGACCTCAATACCGGATACACCGCCGGCTTCAATGCCCGCAAGAGCATGCCCGCGGCTTCGACGATCAAGCTTCCCGTCATGGTGGCGGTCTTCGAACAGCTTGAAACTGGCAGCTTCGATTTGAACCGCCGCGTGACGCTCGAGGGGCACGACAAGGATGCGGGATCGGGCGACCTGTGCGATGCGCGCGACGGCAGTACCTATCCCGTCTCCGAGCTGATCGATAAGATGATCGACGTGAGCGACAACACCGCCACAAACATGCTCATCCGCCTTGTGGGACGGCGCAGAATCAATACGGATATGGAGCAGCTTGGCTTGGCGACGACTCATTTATTGGGCGACGTGCGCACCGACGCGTGGTCGATTCGTGCGACGCTGCGCACATCGCCGGCCGACCTCGTTCATCTTCTCTCGCTGATGGCTAAAGGTGAGTTGGTGGATCAGTGGTCGTCCAACGAGATGATCGCGATCTTGGAGGCCGATCAGTACAACACGTTGCTGCCGCAACCGCTCCCCGGGGACATTCTGGTCGCACACAAAACCGGCTCGTTCTTCGACACCCTTAACGACGCCGGAATCGTTTACGCAGGGGATGCGCCGTATGTGATCGCCGTGATGACGACGGCGTTGCCCTCCCAGAATCTCGGACGACAGTTCATCCATCGCATCTCGCGGCTCGCCTATTCCGACGAGCTGCGCTTTGCGCGCTGGCGTTCGAAACACGACGGCACCAGCACATCGCCGGACTTGACGTATTGGACCGGCGTCTCTGAGCCGGCAATGCCGGCCCCTCGACCAGCCGAGAGCGCCTCGCCTATACCTTAACCGGAGCCGACGCGTACGCGGGCGTCAGCCACTCGAGATAGCGCGGCTCCCTCCCGGTTACGATTCGCGCGTAGAGGCTGCTCAGCAGCGTCGTAATCGGTCCCATTTCGCCGTCGCCCACGGGCCGCCGGTCGACGGAGGCCACATAAGCGACGCCGACCGCCGTCCCCGTCAAGAAGATTTCTTGAGCGCAGTACAGCTCGCCGCGATCGATCGCCCGCTCGACGACCTCCAATCCGAGTTCGTGGTGCGCGATCGCCATGATGGCCCTGCGCGTGACGCCCTCGAGCACGTTCTGCGACGGATCGGGTGTATAGAGCACGCCGCGACGGACTATAAAAATGTTTTCGGCCGAGCCCTCGGAGACGTGGCCGTCGTGCGATAGGAGAATCGCTTCGTCGAAGCCATTTTGCACGGCTTCGCTTTTAGCCAGGGCCGAGTTGACGTAGAGCCCGGTTATTTTCGCGCGCGGCGGAGCCATCGTGTCATCCATTCGCCGCCACGAGCTTACGCAGACGTCGAGCCCGCGGTTCGGATCGACATAGTGCGTGAAAGGAATCGGAACGATGGCAAAGGCGTCCGGAACGTTGTGCAACCGCACGCCCACGTCTTCGGCCGCCTTGTAGACAAATGGCCGAACGTAAATGTCGGTCTTATAGCCGTTGCGCACAGCGAGTTCGACGGTGATCTCGACCAATTCGTCGACGCTCTTGGGAAGGGTCATCGTGAGAATCTTTGCCGACTGTTCGAGCCGCTCGAAATGGTCGCGGAGCAGAACCAGAAAGAGCTCGCCCTCTTCAGGCACCCAATAGCCCCGAATACCCTCGAAGCAGCCGGTTCCGTATTGAAGGCCGTGCGTGAGCAGCCCGACTTTGGCATCTTCGTAGCGCGCGAAGCCGCCCTTCGCGTAGACCGTAACCTCAGATAACTCCATTCCACTCGGCTCCTTTTCGTCCAGCGGAGTTGCTCCCGGCGCCCGCCGGCTCCTTTGGCCATTGGTCGCGCTCCGGCGTCACGGTGGGGACTCGTCCACCATCACACGAATTCAACGGCCGTGAGCACCGACTACGTTCGATTGACGCATCCGGCCGGGCGGCGCGGCCGCAGCGTCGAAGCCGACGTCGTCGCACTCGAAGGCGATCTGCAGACGCGCAAGCGCGACGAGGTCGTGACGGAGGAGCCGCTGGAGCTTGCGCTGAGCGACGGCGGCGCGACGCGCACGCTGGCGGTCACGATGCGCACGCCCGGCAACGACTTCGAGCTCGCCGCGGGCTTCCTCTATGACGAAGCGATCGTGCGGTCTCGCGACGACATCATCGGTATGAGTTATTGCCTCGACTCCGCCCTCAATCCGCAGCAACAGTACAATGTCGTCACCGTCGAGTGCCGGGCGGGCGCAGTCGCTGCAGACCGCGCGCGTTTCGAGCGCCATTTCACGATCGGGAGCGCTTGCGGTGTCTGCGGACGAGCGCAGCTCGACTCGCTGCGCGATTTGGGAGTGAGGCCGCTGGACGATGCGGTACGCGTCTTGGCGAGCCTGCTCTACGAGCTGCCCGCGCGCATGCGGCAAGCGCAACGCGTCTTCGCCTCGACCGGCGGGCTGCACGCGGCCGCACTCTTCGACGAGCATGGCGACGCACTCGTCGTCCGCGAAGATGTCGGCCGTCACAACGCGGTCGATAAGATCGTCGGCTGGGGGCTTCTCAACGGGCGCCTGCCGTTCGCGCGATGCGTGCTGCTCGTCAGCGGCCGCGCGAGCTACGAGGTTCTGCAAAAGAGCATCATGGCAGGAATCCCGATCGTGGCTTCAGTCTCGGCGCCGAGCAGTCTCGCCGTCGACCTGGCCCGCGAGTTCAACGTTACGCTTGTCGGATTCTTACGCGGCAACCGTGCTAACGTCTACAATGCACCGGAGCGGATTTCATGAACGACCGAAACTTTCGCTTAGACTTCTTCATCGCGATCGCCGCCGTGCTGATCAGCGCGCTCACCGCGGGAACGCTGTTCTATCAGACGCGCGTCATCGGGGACGAGTTTGCCGCAACGATTTGGCCGTATCTGAGCGTGGGGACCACCTACGATACGGGCGGCGAGACGATCGAAGTCACCAACGACGGAGTCGGTCCCGCATTGGTCCGGTCGGCTCAACTCTACGTCGACGGCCGGAAGGTCAACGCTTGGAACGACTACATCAAAGCAGTGTCGCGCGATCCTGAGTTACGAGGACTGTTTTTACGCGCGCAGGCTGCCGTCCGAGCCGGACCGGCCGGCCACGCTACGATTACGATGAGCTCGATCGGGCCATCGTCGACGCTCCATCCGGACGAATCGAGAACGCTGCTGAAGATCTCATTGCCCTTTATCGTACCGCTACGAGCGCTGGTAAAGCATGCGGTCGGAATCGACCTCTGTTATTGTTCGCTTAACGGCAGCTGCTGGACGCTCCATGCCATCCCGGGACAAATAAACTCCGACCCGACGCCAGTTTCGCACTGCGCGGACAGCGCCGCGATCCAATCGAATACGGCTCCGGTTTCCCTTCCCACTGCGCTGCCTGCACGATAACGAGTTACTGCGGTCCGCGCAGGAACGCTGACAAGAGCGCAGCCTGCGCCTCGCGCAGTTGCGCAGAGCCATCGGGACGATCGTCCCCCAGCCAGTCGTTGACGAGCAACGAAAAGGTGACTGGGCCGTGATCGTCGGTCTGGAGGAACCCGGAGAGCGCACGCGCGTGCCGGTGAGTTCCGGTCTTCGCAAAGACCTTTCCGTCGAGCACAGTTCCGGGGAACGCGTCCTTCAAGGTGCCGCGGACGCCGGCTTCGGGCAGCGCATCCATGACGATCGAACGTTGCGCTCCGTTCCAATCAGCCTGCAGAATCGTCACGAGATCTCGCGGCGTGATGCGATCGTACGCCGAATGACCGGAGCCATCGGTGATCGATAGCGTGGACGGATCGACCCCGATCGACTGCAGATACTCGCGCTCGACGGCGATGCCGTTTGGGAAGCTGCCCGGCTCGCCCGCGCGAGCGGCGCCGAGTTCCTTCAGGAAGAGCTCGCCCATCAGATTATCGCTCGGCAGCCAAAACTCCGAGAGCAACTGCGGCATCGCCGCGGATTCGAGTCGCCAAAAAACGTGAGCGCCGCGCGGGGCAACGCCGTCGCGAACTCCGCCGGCAACGGTGACGCCCACGTCGCGTAACGCGCGCAACAGTACGTCGCCCGCATAGATCTCGGGATCGGGCACGCTGGGCTCGAGATCGTCCGATTCGGGCGCTTTCGCCGGATAACTTCCGACGATCTCGATCCTTTGCGGCGACTCGAGTGGCCGCACCACATCGGTCGAGTCTTGCGAGTGCGCGACTCCGGTGAGCGCGTGATTCTCGACCGTGAAAGCACCGCTCGTGGGTTCGACGCGCAGTTTCACCGGCGCCCCCACAACGGCGCCGGGCGAGACGTACACGTGCACCACACCATCTTCCAGCTCCAGCGCGCTTACGAGCGCGGCATATTCGTACGGCAGATCGTCCACCGTCCATCCGGGCGCAACACCTTGGGCGTCGTCGTGCGACGCGTCCACGATTACCGAGCCGATCACGCGCCGGATGCCGGTGCGAAAAGCGGCATGCGCGGCCGCCTGCAGGTCGGCGGCGCCCAAATGCGCGTCGCCGCCGCCGTGCAAGTAGAGGTTACCCGAAACGATGCCGTCCTTCCGCGCCACGTCGCTTGCAAGCGTCGTCACGAATCGAAAATTCGGACCGAGATACTGCAAGGCCGCCGAACCGACGAGCAGTTTGAAGTTCGAGCCCGGCGTGTACTCATCGTCGGCATTCTGCGAATAGAGCACCGTCGCGCGAACGGTGTCGATAGCAAACAGTCCGACGTAGGCGCCCCGCAGCGTCGGTGATTCAAGTGCCGCGTCAACGTTTTCGTGCAAGCGCGCGATCTGCGCGTCGGTCCAAGCTACGCCGCCTGGTTGGGGTTCGGGGAGCGCCCCGAGCGTCACGAGCAGGGCGGTCGCGCAGAGAGAGCGCCACGCGCTCATCGCATCAAGCCCAAGCGCGCCAGAAAGCCGCGCAAGAGCGCATTGAACGCCGCCGGATTATCGGCGTTGGCGACGTGCCCGGCATCTTCGACGGCAGCCAGTTGCGCACTTGGAATTCCCGCAGACAGCTCCTCGGAGAGGGCGAGCGGTACTACCGGATCGCGCTTGCCATATGCGACGAGAGCGGGGACGACGATCGACGAAAGCATCCCGGTGTAGTCGCCCGTCCACGTCGCCTTCGTAGACGCAATGTATGACGGTATCGATTTGCAGGCCATCTGCTCGATCGTTTCGTCCATGCGCTGCGGCGGCAAACCGAGCTGCGCGGCGCGTCGCTGCGCGAAGGCCGGCATGCTGCCCGCATCCCGAACTGCCGCGATAATCCCCTCGGCAACCCGCTCGCCGTCGGGATACCTCGCAAAACTACCGAGCGTGACGATCGCGTCGAAGCGTTGCCCCGCGTGCTCGTACAGCTCGAGCGCAACGACCCCGCCGAGGCTGCACCCAACCAACGTAAAGCGCTCGATGTGCAGCCCGTCGAGCACGGTCGTAACGTCTTGCGCAAATCCGGCACGCGTAATACGCGGCGGCTCGGGATCCGGTTTACACGCACCGTTGCCGCGCAGCTCGATGGCGACGCACGCGACGTCGTTCCCAAACGCTTCGAGCTGCCGATCCCAGATTGCGGCGGTCGAGCCGACGCCGTGCACGAAAACGAGCGTCGTCGAAGTCGAGCGCGCGGCTTTCGGCGCAGCGACACGCGCTCCGGTATTTGCGCCGTCGGGCGCAGTGAAATGCAGTCTCTCGATCATACGGCCATTCGTTTTCGAGCGACGAACGCAAGAACGCCTTCCAACGGTCGCGCGTTAAGAACGTCTGCGGCAACCAGACCCCCTCGTCGCGCCTGCCCGACGGCGAACTCCGTTGCCGATAGGTCGCCCGTACGGTGCGCGTCGCTATCGAGCGAAAAGGTCACGCCGAAGGTTTTGGCTCGTCGTGCCAGCGCCGCCGGAAGGTCGAGCCGAGCCGCCTGCCCGTCGATTTCCAGCGCCGTGCCAGTCCGCGCCGCCGCCGCGAAGACGGCATCGTAATCGAACTCGTAACCGGGAAAACCTTCAAAGCGCCGCCCGGTCGGGTGTCCGATGATATTGATATACGGATTCCCGCAGGCTCGAATGAGGCGCGCGGTCATCTCCTCGCGACTCTGTCGAACGGCTGAATGCACCGAACCGATCACGATGTCGAGCTCGGCGAGCACGGCATCGTCGTAATCGAGCGAGCCGTCCGGCAGAATGTCGACCTCGCTGCCGCAGAGCGTCTGGATGCCATAGCGCTCGCTCAAAGCGCGAATCTCTTGACGTTGAGCGCGCACCGCGACCGGATCCATGCCGCGCCGGCCCCGTCCGCCGGAATGATCGCTGATCGCGTGATACTCGTACCCGCGCGCCGCGGCGGCCGCGATCATCGCTTCGAGCGTATCGTCGCCGTCACTGTATGTCGTGTGCATGTGAAAGTCGCCGCGCAGGTCGTTGCTATCGACCAGCACCGGAATCGCGTTGGCGAGCGCGAGGTCGATCTCGTCGAGTCCGCTGCGCAGCTCGGGAGGAACGTACTGCATGCCCAACGCCGCGTAGACGCACGGCTCGTCGTCGCAGGCCGTCACCTCACCGGTCTCGAGATTTAGGATGCCGTTCTCGCTCACGCGCAGACTCTTGCGAACCGCGTATTCGCGCAACTTGATGTTGTGCTCGCGCGAGCCGGTGAAATGCTGCAAGAGGTTTCCGTAAAGGTGGTCGGGCAAGACGCGTAGGTCGATTTGCAGGCCGCCGCTGAGCCAAATGCTGGCCTTGGTCGGACCCTCGGCGAGGACCGCTTCGGCGCGCGGCCAGCGCGCGAAATGCGCGACGACGTCGCCGGCGTGGTGCGACGTGCAGACGATGTCGATATCTCCGACGGTCACCTCGCAGCGGCGCAGACTTCCCGCAAAGGAGAGGCGTTCGAGCGGCGGCCCCTCTTGCAGATAGGCAACGGCCACGTTCGCGATTGCGAGGGCCTGCGGAAGCGGCGTCCGACGCTGGCGTCCGCGATAGGCGAGGATGCCGCGTTTCCAGTTCTCGATCGTCTTAGCTCCCAAGCGCGGGACCCCGAGCAACGTTCCCTGCGCGATTGCCGCCTCGAGGTCGGCGAGCGACGCAATTCGATACTCCGAAAAGAGCATACCGGCCGTCTTCGTACCAATTCCGCTGACGCCGAGCACTTCGAGCAGCGTCGGGGGAAAGCGAAGGAAGAGCTCCTCTAGCTGATCGGCCGTTCCAGTTTCGACGAGCTGCTCGATGACGCCGCCGATCGTTTTCCCGACTCCGGGCAGCTTCAGATGTTCGCCGGCGGCGACCAAATCGGCGAGCGGCGGAGCGTTCTCGACCGAAGCGGCCGCCTTTTCGTAGGCGCTGTACTTATAGAACGATTCTCCCGCCAGCTCCATGAGCGTGCGAATTTCGAGAAGCTTTTGCGCGACGGACGTGTTGGAAAGCACGACGGAGTAGTGGAGTTGGCGCAAAGCGTGGAATGCTCTTGCTGCGATGGCGCTGTTGCGCATGAGGGATGCTTCCTTTGCCAATGCCACGGCGCGCGCCGGGCCGCTCATGCTCGACCTCGAGCCAGGCGGCCGGGTCGCGTTGGCCTTTTTGTCGTCGCAGGAAGCGACGATCGTCGCACTGATGGCCGCGGGCATCGCAAAGGCCACGACCGGCAGCGTGCTGATCGGCGACTACGATCCGCGCGTGCAATCGGTCCACTGCAAGCGGATCGCCGGCTTCGTGCCGCACGAACCGCTCGAGCTTGACGAGCGAGACTTTCCACGCTACATCGCCTATCGAGCGGCGCTGTGGAATATCGACGCGACCGCGGCGCAGGCCAGCGCGCGTCTCCTCTGCGAGCGTCTCGAAGGGATGCACGAAGCGTTTTCCTATCCCTTGATCGGCGCGTTGGTCGCGTCGCCCCAGTTGATCGTGCTCGACCGGCCGCAGCCCGCCTACGCCGCCCACATTCTGCGCGCCGTCGAAGGGCGCGCGCTGCTTTCGACGCACGCGCAACCTTCAAACGCCGCGGCCTTTACATGACGGGGCGCGCATTTGCCGGCATGTTGCAGGCACGGCTCTATGTTTCGCGCCGTTTGGTTGCGTACTCGTGCGGTTGTGCGGTGCTCGTCGCCCTGGCGGCGCCCGCCGGCGCGACCACGCCGCTCTTCCTCTGCTCGCTGCTGGGAATCGTTATGGCATTGGATCAGACTCCCGGACGCCACCGGCATCTCGACCGTTGCGAGCAGAGCGCGCCGCTGTTTGGGCGCGAGCTCGCGCGCGCAAAGGCCTTGGTTCCGTGCATTGCGGCGCTGCTTGCAACGGTACTTTTCGCGTCCACGCAGTTCGCACGCGGTTTGCCCTATGGGCTGACCACGCTGCTCGTCGTGCCGCCTGCGGTCGTCGCCTGTACGCTAACCGCCCTTTCGGCGACCACACGCCGCGGCGCGACGCGAGCACTCTACGTGCTGCTGGCGTGCGCAGTCATGGGCGGAGCTTACGCGCTTGCCGTCATAGCCGATAAGCTCCTCGCGGAACTCGCGTTTTGCATCGTCGTAGCATTCTTCGCGCTTCGCCAGTACGGCGAGACTCTCGCGCGCTTCGACCCGATTTAGGAGCCTACAGGCTCCTAGGTTACGGGTTGCGCGGGAATTGCGCTCGCAAGTTTTTCCAGCATCGCACGATTGAACTGCGGCAGATCCTCGGCGCCGCGCGTCGAGACCCAGTTCGAATCCGTGACGGTCGGCTGATCGCGATAGAGGCCCCCGGCGTTGCGGATATCGTCGGCGATCGAGTGCACGCCGGTAACCTGCCGACCGCGAACCAGCTGCGCCGAAATGAGCACTTGGGCGCCGTGGCCGATCGAGAACATCGGTTTCTTGAGGGTGTCGAACTCGCGCACGACCCGCTGCACTTCGCGATCCGTGCGTATGCGGTCCGGCGACGTCCCTCCCGGGATCAGCAGCGCGTCGAAATCTTCGGCGGTACAATCGGCAATAAGCTCTTCGGCCTTTAGACTCTGACCGTCGTCGAGTCCACGCTTGCCGCGAACGCGCTGGCGAGCGCGCTCGTCGGTGCCGACTATAGTCACAATGGCGCCCGCTTCCTCGAGCGCTCGGCGCGGTTCCGCCAGCTCGATCTCTTCAAATCCGTCACCGATCAGTGCGGCAACGCGCTTTCCATCCACTCCCTGCATATCGGCCCCGTGATTCGCGCCGCCCAGGAGCCCACCTTCGGTCATCGCTATCCGAAGAGACCGCGGGTGAGCCCGCCGTCGACGGAGATCGTTTGGCCCGTCACGTAGCTCGCCGGGTCGCCACACAAGAAAACGGCCATCGGCGCGAACTCCGCCGGCGAGGCAATGCGATCCATCGGCACCTCGCTCGACGCCTTGCGCAGCTGCGCTTCGTCGGCGCCGCAGATTGCTCGCAGCCGCGCCGTTTCGATGCGCCCGGTCGCAATGGAGTTGACCGTTACCCCGTCGCGCGCGACCTCGACGGCGAGCGTCCGCAGCGCGGATACCAGCCCGGTGCGAAAGACGTTCGAAAGCGCGAGGGAATCGATCGGCTGCTTTACGGAGGTGGACGTCAGTGCGACGATGCGGCCCCAGCCCCCAGCACGCATTGGTGGAACGACTAAGCCGAGGAGCTCCAACATGCCGCGCAGCAGCAGGCGGTAGGCGTCGTCCCAATCCGCCAAAGCAAGCTCGGTAAATCGTCCCGCCTTGGGGCCGCCTCCGTTGAGGATCGCGATGTCGGCATCGCCGAGGGCATCCCGGAAAGCGGTATGCATCGCGGAGATCGAGGCCGGATCCCGCAGGTCGAGCGCAAACCCCCGCGCCTCCGGAGCGCCCAGTTCCCTGGCCTTAGCCGCAACGGCCTCGAGCTCGTCGGCGCGGCGCGAGGCCAAACCCAGCCTCACCCCTTCGCGCGCGAGGGAGAGCGCAATCGCCTCCCCGAGCCCCGAGCTGGCGCCCAATACAAGCGCGACGCGACCGCGTATCTTCAAATCCATGGATGGCGCTTTTGCGCCGAGCCTCCCTCACCTTGCGCCGTGCGAGCGCCTTTGCTATCCTAAGCCGGTCGCCGGGACGGTAAGCACTCTGTACCCGAGCGAGACTATCCTGTCAAAGGAGTTTCATTCGTGCCGCTCACCAAAGAACGCAAGGCCGAGATTGCCGCCAAGTATGGCCGCGGTTCCAACGACACCGGATCGGCCGAGGTGCAGGTCGCAGTTCTGACCGCCTCGATCAACTCGCTCACCGAGCATCTCAAGATTCACAAGAAAGATCACCACAGCCGGCGCGGCCTGCTCTTACAGGTCGGGCAACGTCGCCGGTTGTTGAACTATCTGAACGCGACAAACCTCGAGCGCTACCGCAGCCTGATCGCGGATCTGGGACTGCGCCGCTAGCAGCGTTCGGGCACCCGAACGCTGCGAGTGGCTACTTCTTGCGCGAGTGGGCGCGACGGGCGGCTTCGACGATCGAGTCCGCGCCCATCCCGTAATACTCGATCAGCTCGAAGGGATCGCCGGATTGCCCGAAACGATCGTCGACGCCGATGAACTCGACCGGCACCGGATGGTGCTGCGCGAGAATCTCGGCAACGCGCGAGCCCATGCCGGCCTGACGCTGGTGCTCCTCGACGGTGACGATCGTGCCGCAGCTGCGCGCCGCGTCAACGATTGCAGTCTCGTCCATCGGCTTGACCGTGTGATTGTTGACGACGCGGCATTCGATGCCGTGTTGGGCGGAGAGCCGGTCGGCGGCGACGAGCGCGTTGTAGACGAGAATGCCGCACGCAATAATGGCTACATCGCTGCCTTCCCTTAAAGTCTCGGCCTTGCCGATTTCGAACGGCGTTTCGTCGGTGGTGATCACGGCCGATTTCTCGCGGCCAAAACGCAGGTAAACCGGCCCCCACATCTCGGAGAGCGCGATCGCCGCTTTCTTCGTTTGGACGGAGTCGCACGGGACGACGACCGTCATGTGCGGGATGACGCGCATGATGGCGATGTCTTCGATCGCTTGATGCGTCGCGCCGTCAGGGCCGACCGAGACGCCGGCATGCGCGCCCGCGATCTTGACGTTGGTTTCGTTGAGCGCCATGATCGTACGCACTTGCTCCCACGAACGGCCGGGATTGAACATCGCATAACTCGCGATCCAAGGAATCTTTCCCACCGCCGCGAGGCCGCCCGCCATCGCGACGAGCATCTGCTCGGAGACGCCGATCTCGATGTACTGCTCCGGATACGCCTTCTTAAAGCCTTCAAATCGCGTCGATTCGGAGAGATCGGCACAGATGCCGAGCACGTCGTGGCTGCGCGCTCCGGCCTCGATCAATCCCTCGCCGAAACCGTTGCGCGTGGGAACCAGCTTGAGGTCGGCGGCGCGATAGTCGGCCAAATGCATGCGCTGCGCCGCAGCGTCGAGGACCGGCGTACCGCTACTCATGAGCGAGAATCCGTTCGCGCTCCGCGGCCAGCTCGCGCAACGCTTCGTCGGCTTGCGCCGCATTGGGCGGCTTGCCGTGCCAAAGATAGTCGCCTTCCATATACGATACGCCCTTGCCCGGAATCGTGTTTGCAATGATTACCTGCGGCCTGCCTTTGTAACTCCGCGCGCGTTCTGCCGTGGCGATGAACTCCGCGATGTCGTTGCCGTCGCACTCGAAGACCTCCCAGTTGAACGCGCGGTATTTTTGCGCAAACGGCTCGAGCGGCATCACATCCTCCGTGCTGCCATCGATTTGGATGAAGTTGCGATCGACGATTGCGGTGAGGTTGTCAAGCTTGAACTTCGCGCCGGTCAGCACCGCCTCCCAATGCAAGCCGCACTGGTGCTCCGCATCCGACGTAACGACCCAGACGTGAAAGTCCTTGCCGTCCATCTTCGCTCCGAACGCCATTCCGACGCCCTGCGCGAGGCCTTCACCCAGCGGACCGGACGTCGTCTCGACCGACGGAAGCGTTACGCGTTCCGGATGGCCTTGAAGGCGCGAGCCGAACTTACGCAGCGTCAGCAACTCCTCGACCGGGAAATACCCGAAGTTCGCCATCGCCGAGTAACGGACGGGCGCAATATGTCCGCACGAGAGGAGCAAACGATCGCGATCGGGCCACTGGGGATTGGACGGGTCGTGCCGCATCAGATGCCCGTAGAGCGCCGCAAAGACGTCCGACATGTCCAGCGGTCCGGCCGAATGCCCCGAGCCGGCCGCCAGCAGCGAGCGAATAATGCCCTGGCGGACGTCGTTGGCCTTCAACTTCAACTCGGTCAAGTTCTCGGCGGAAAGGCTATGCATGGGAGCCGTTATACCAGCCTCGGCGTGCCGGACCCTATGGAGCGTACGGCCTCGCTGGGGAGGGCGTTCCTTGGCAAAAACCGAATGCGACGCGGTTAAACAAAACGATTAAGATAGAAAATTAGGAGATACTGTGCCCGAATCCGTTACTTTGACGGTCGGCGGGCGCACGATGGTCATCGAAACCGGCGAACTTGCGAAGCAAGCAAACGGCTCCGCGCTGGTTCGTTATGGCGACCAAAACGTCGTGCTCTGCGCCGTAACCGCTTCCGAAAAGCCCCGCGAAGGGATCGATTTCTTCCCCCTCACCTGCGACTTCGAAGAGAAAATGTATGCTGCCGGAAAGATTCCCGGCGGGTATATTAAGCGCGAAGGACGCCCCTCAGAGCATGCGGTGATCAGCTCGCGACAGATCGACCGCCCCATTCGCCCGCTCTTTCCAGATGGTTTCCGAAACGACATCCAGATCGTCGCTACCGTGCTCTCCGTCGATCCCGAACTCGACGCCGACGTGCTCGGAGTTTGCGCTGCCGGCGCTGCGCTCGCGCTCAGCGATATTCCCTTCGATAAGACCGTCGCCGCGGTACGCGTCGGACGCGATGAGAGCGGCAGCTACATCTGCAATCCAACGCTTCCGCAGTACGAAATCGGCGGCATGGACATCGTGATCGCCGGCACGGCCGATGCCGTCATGATGGTCGAGGGCGAAGGCAAAGAGATCGCCGAGGAAGACTTCCTGGGCGCCGTCGAGTTCGCGCACGCCGAGATTCGCAAGATCGTCAAAGCGATCGACCAGCTCGCGAAAAAAGCCGGTAAGGCCAAGCGCGAGTATCCCGTGGCGAAGCTGGATCCGGCTCTCGACAAGTGGGTGCGCAAGGCATTCGGCAAAGACGTTGCCAACGCGATGCGCGTCGTCGACAAGCACAAGCGCGAAGTGGCTTTCGCTGCGATTTCGGTTGACGAAGCGCGGGAGCGTTGCGGCAAGAAAGACGAGGCCGTCAAAGCGTTACTCGAGCTTCCTTCGACCGGCAAAGAGTTTGGCAAGATCGTCAAGACGATGGAAGAAGAGGAGCTTCGTACCATGGTCGTCGACGAGCGCATACGTCCCGACGGGCGTAAGCCCGATGAGATCCGTCCGATCTGGTGCAAAGTGCACTACGTGCCGCGCGTCCACGGCTCGGGCATCTTCACCCGGGGCCAAACGCAGGTCTTCACCGCGGCGACCCTGGGCTCGACCAGCGACGCGCAGCGTCTCGACGGTATCATGGCGCTGGAAAACAAGCGCTACATGCACTTCTACAACTTCCCACCCTATTCTGTCGGCGAAACGCGCCCGATGCGCGGCCCCGGCCGCCGTGAAATCGGTCACGGCTATCTTGCCGAACGCGCGCTGGCAGCCGTGCTTCCAGCCAAGGAAGATTTCCCGTATACCCTGCGTCTGATGAGCGAAGTGCTCGAGTCCAACGGCTCCTCGTCGATGGCGTCGGTCTGCGGCTCGACGCTCGCGCTGATGGATGCGGGCGTGCCGATTCGCGAGCACGTCGCCGGCGTTGCGATGGGTTTGATCCTCAAAGGCGATAAGTATGCCGTGCTCACCGATATCCAAGGCATCGAAGATGCACTCGGCGAGATGGACTTCAAGGTCGCAGGCACCAAGAAGGGCATCACCGCGATTCAAATGGATATCAAGGTGCAGGGCATCACGATCGGCATCATGCGCGAGGCGATGGAACAGGCGCGCAAATCCCGGCACTTTATCATCGACAAACTCGCCGAGACGATCGCCGGTCCGCGCGAAGAGCTTTCTCAGTATGCGCCGCGCATGATCGTAGTAAAGATCGATCCCGCGAAAATCAAAGACGTCATTGGCCCCGGCGGCAAAGTCATCAACAAGATCATCGCCGACACGGGCGTCGAGAAGATCGATATCGAGGACGACGGCAGCGTATTCATCACCTCGCTCGATGGCGCTTCAGGCGACAAGGCCAGACAGATCGTCGAAAACCTCACCAAAGAGATCGCCGTTGGGGAGACCTATCTCGGCAAGGTGACGCGCATTATCGCGATCGGCGCCTTCGTGCAGATACTACCGGGCAAGGAAGGCTTGGTTCACATCAGCCAGCTCGCGCCGACCCGCGTCAACAAAGTCGAAGACGTGGTTAAGCTCGGCGACGAGGTCATGGTGAAGGTCATGGAAATCGACGGCCAAGGCCGCGTCAACCTGTCGCGAAAGGCGCTTCTCGGGGGCGGCTCGGGCAACGGCGAATTCACGCCGCGCCCGCCTCGCGCTCCGCGCGATGTTCCCACCCCGGCCGCTGCGCCTGCACATACGCCTGCCGCTGCCGATGCACCGGGCACGCCCCCGATGCGCCGCCGCCGGCGCCCGCAGGGACGGCACGACGAGGAGTAAGGCTACGATCGCGAGGTCTTACGGACCGAAACGTAACCCCACGTCGAGAAACCTCCGGCGCTCCCGGTCTTCCACGCCGGCGTACCAGCGAAGGCGGTTCGCGATCGGTCCTGAGAGGTCGCCGTCAACGTGATAGAACGGTGCTCCATCGAGCAAGTCTCGCCGGTAGATCGCATCGAGTCGCAGGCCGCCGGTAGCGTCGTAGGTTAACCAAAACGCGTTGACCGTGGGCGACGTGCTCCCGTCGTACGCCGTTGTCAATGCGTAGACCGGGACCGTGTCGGTCACATGCATCGTCCAGGCGTGCAGCGCGATCGATGGGGCGAGCTGCCAGACAGCCGACAGACCCGCAGAAGTAATCGTGCCGGACGCTGCGCCGGCGACGCGCTCCGTCGCTTGCTCGAGCGAAATTCGCAAGCGTGCTTGGTCGGTGTAGGTGAGGGCTTCGGCGAGAAGGGCGTTGCGATCGTATTCCACGGTGTTGAGACCCGGTCCGGAGTATTGGTATTGATCCACGAAGGTCGGAAGCGTAAATGAACCGCTGTCCTGGAGATTGAGGCTCCACCTTTGATTCGGAAAGAGCTGCGCTTGAATCGAAGGGAGCGCCAGCGCGGCTTTTGCCGGCCGAGAGACGCCAGTCGTCCCGCCGGCGTAATCGATCCAAAACGTACCGACGCCGGCAGTAACGTCGTAGTCGCGGCCGCTCGCATTCACTCCGGCGTCGGCGCGCGTCTGCGTCAGGTCCGCGCCGACACGTGGCGGGGGAGCATAGTAGTAGTACGGCAACTGCTGGTCGTAGAACCCGGTCGAAGCGCGAACGCCGAGATCGGCAAACGTCGAGACCGGTCCGCGAGAACGAACGCCGATGTTCAGGCCCGAATCCGACCAGACCGCGGTCGAGCCGTTTTGAGCCGTGCCCAGCGCATAGCCGCCGCGATCGAGAACCGCCGAAACGAATAAATTCGCCAGTTGGGGATCGGCATACGTCGCATCGGCGAAGGAAAAGCTGCCGGCATACTGCGACGTCCCCGACGTAAACGTACGCCCTTGTTCGCTGCCGGCCGCAACTGCGAGCGACTGGTCTGCGCCCAGGGAGAAGTTCGCGGAAAGATCGCCGCGTTGGCGCGACTCTTCGTCGTTGGTCAACGATCCGAGGACGGCCCCAAGATTATCCGAGCCGATCTGCGCGCGCGCGATTGCATCGCTTCCGAGCGTTGCGACCTGCCAGTTCGAATCGCTTCCGAAGGGACTTGCATTCACGGCCCCGCCGGCGGCTTGATCGCCATAGAGGTACGCGTTGCTCGCGTCGCTCAGTGTCGCCGTTCGCTCATATTGCGCCGGCACGAGCTCGTACGGCGAGCTGCCGCTGACGATATCGTAGTTGGGGGCCCCGTCGTCGATGAGCAGCGAGCCACTCGGCGCGAGACCACGATCGCTCAAACGGGAACCGGGATACGCGTCAACGCTCTGCTCGAGCAGTGTGAATGGACGCAGCGCCAAGGCCGACTCGACGTGGGCGTAGGGCAGGTTCTCCAGATCGCTCGAGGTGGGAGCGTCCGAGGCCAGAGCCTCGTAGCGATCGACGATTACGACGACCGGCTCGCCCGCGCGTATCCAAACGACCGCCGGACCGCAATAACGACAGGTGACCAGGACCGAACTGACGCCCGAGGCCGCGAGCGCAAAGGTGCCTAACCCGTCCGTCGTGGTGCGGAGCGGCGCCTGGTTACCCCGGCGCCCGACGACCGCGGCCCCGGCCACGGGAACCCCGCGCTGATCGCGCACGGCGCCGACGACCAGCGGCGTTTGAGCACGCGCCGGGGGCGCAACGAGCGTCGTCATTAGGAGCGCCGTCGCGCAGATCAGCGGGCGATTCACGGATTCTTTAGACTTTCGGCTATGATAAGAGTAAGTGTCAAGAACCCTCGTCCGCCCAGTCCTCGTCGCAGCGCTGCTCGCCCTTCTCTTGATTTGCGGGCGCTTCGCCGTGGCCGGCGCCGCCTCACTGGAGGATGCGCTCACCGGGGCGCTCGTGCCTTCGGCTGCCCCCTCGTTGCTGGGGCCGATTACGTCGGCCGGCCGCGTCGGCTGGGAATGCAAGCCCGAGCGGTCGGCTGGATCAGCCGGCTGGCATGAAGCGGAATTGCCGCGCGGGCCGTTTGGTCCGTAACCAATGCGTCTGCTGCTGGCCGTCGCCATCATCTGGGGACTCATGGCGGCTGCAACAGCGGCACAGACCTATTCGCCGCAACGGCCCCTTCCAAGCACGACGTCCGTGCCCGCGCTGCGCGCCTTGGCTACGCAACGCGAGATCGAGGAGCGGTTTAAAATTGGTATCGACGCAGAATCGCGCGGCGACTGGACCGCTGCGGTTGCCGAGTTCAAGCGAATACTCGCGCTAAATCCCCCGGAGCCAAAAGGTTCAACCGCACGATACGATCTTGCGATCGCGTATGCGAATCTTGCGCAATATAATGATGCGGCGCGCGAGCTGCGCGTCGCCATCGCGCTCGATCCCGCTTTTTTGGCAGCGATGGCAAATCTTGTCTCGGTCAACCTCTCTCGCGGCGATCTTGGTGAAGCGCGACAGACGGCCGATCGCTACATTGCAATTGATCCGGACTCGGCACGCGCGCTGTATTCTCGCGGCATCGTAGCGCTTCGGAGCGGCGACGCCGTCACCGCTCGTGAAGACTTCGGAAAACTACTGCGTAACAACCCGTCCTATGCCGTCGCGCATTACGATCTCGCGTTGGCCGAAGAGCGTCTGGGCCGGTACGATTCGGCGGAACGCGAGCTGCGCGCCGCGCTTTCGCTCGCGCCGGCATACGCGCGCGCGCGATTCGCGCTCGGAGTCGTTCTGCTACGGGAAGGAGAGCACGATGCGGCAAGAAATGAGTTCCAACGGGCGATGGTCAACGCCGCGGGCGACCCGGCTCTGCAAAACGTTGCTGCGTCGGCTCGCGATTCGATCCCGGTCCCATAGCGCGACGACTTTAAGACTTTCTTCATCCGGCCACGGTAGTATGCCACCACAAAGCAAGCTTTTTGGAGGTTCCATGGCAAAACGACTCGTCGCTGTCCACATTCTCGACGTCGTGGAGAAGAATGCGACGCCGGGACCGGCAGCGACGTCGCCGGCGCGATGAAGTCTCCAACAATCGCGATCGCTCTCGCAATCGTTGCACTCGGCGCGGCCGCGGCGTGTACGAATGGCGGAGGGCTAGGCAGCATCAATAGCGGTGGAGGCGGAACGCCTTCTCCGTTACCCTCCGGCGCCATCGGCGTCGCCATCCCGACCGGAAAGATCGGCGTCGTAAACGATCCGGTCTGGGGCACCGTCAGCGGCTACACGCAGCAGCAAACGTCGCAAGTTATGGCATATGCGCCCGGCGCGACCGTGATGATTACCAACTTCTCGTCGACGACTCCGCACACACTCAATGTGATTGCGGTAGGCGCCACCCCACCGCCGAACTGGCCGGCGAATCCGAGTCTTACATTCTCTCCAAGCGGAAACGGCGTTCTCGGAGCGGGCTATGCGAGCGGTTCGCTCAATCCCGGCAGCAGCGTCAAGGTCAAACTGTCCAAACCGGGCACCTATCTGATCGGCTGTGCGTACCACTACATCGAATTCAGCATGCGCGACGTCATCCAGGTCGTGGCCGGCGCAACGCCGGGGCCGACGGCATCGCCCGGTCCCGGCGGGTACGCGGTTCCGCGACGCAGCGCTCGACCCGCGCAAACGCGAAGCGAACCGCATCTGATCGACCAACGCGGACATCGCTTTACGCTCTCTTCGCTTCGCGGAGAGCCGTTGATCGTGACGTTCGTCTCGGCGCACTGCACCGATGCCTGTCCTTTGATTAACGGCCAGTTCGCAGCAGCCGCGCAACGCATCGAGGGCGAGCATCTTGCGGCGAGACTGCTAACGATAACACTGGATCCGGAGCACGATTCGCCGCAAACGATGCGCGAGCTGGCGCGACGATTCGAGGCGGATCCACGCCACTGGCTCGTGGCGGGCGGTTCGCGCTCGGACGTGCACGCCATGATGCGTGCATTCGGCGTCATCTCGATTGAAGGAAAGCACGGTTCCGACGATCATCACACGACCTTCATCTACGCGATTAACCCCAACGGCGATCTCGCGCAAACGCTCCTGGCCTCGAGCGCAACCCAGGACGAGATTCTGGACGGACTTCATACCGGACGTTGGAGGACGCACGCGTGACGCGACAAACGTGGACGTCGCTGCCCTTGATGCTGCTCGCCGCATGCACCGCGGGCGGCATTCCGACCTCCTCGGGCGGCGCCGGCGGGGTAACGATCGATATCAACCTGACGCTGAGTCAACCAGTCCAAACGCCGTATGGTTTGAGCGGCGGCTTTACGCCGGCGATCACGACCGTGCCAGTCGGCTCGCAGTTTCACTTCACGAACACCGATAGCTTCGCGCACACGGGATCGTATCTCGGAAGCCAATACACGCAGTTCCCCGCGGGCTCTCCGCTCGGGCAGGGCGCGACACACCAGAGCGGGTCTAACCTCTCGGGCGGATTCACCAGCGGAGCCCTGCAGGCGGGTTCATCCTCGCAGACGATTACGGCCGACAAGGCGGGCACGTATCTGTTCGGCTGCTTTTTCCATTACGGAGCGCCGATGCGGGGAGCGATCATTGCGCAATAACGTCGCGGCCGCAGGGCTTGCGGTGCTTTTCCTGGTGCTGGCAAGCGCGCCGGCACGTGCGATTCCGATCTTCGCGCAACGCTACCACTTAAAGTGCGGTCAATGCCACAGCGTTCTTCCCGAACTCAATGCGTTCGGGCGTTACTTTCGCTCGCACGGTTACCGGCTGCCATTGCCCGAACACGGCACGACGGTTTTCGCCCTTCGCTATCAGTTGGAGTACGATAAGCAGCCGGCAGCCGGCTCGCGCGAGTTCACACCCGGCGGCATCGTGTTGGGCAGCGCGAACGTCGGACCCATCACGGCCTTTCTCCACTACGGCCTGGGAGCAGGCGGAGGGCCGGGCGGAGTCTTTTTGCTCTTTGCGGCGGGCTACGATGCGCACACACAGACCCTCGTTCGCGGAGGGCTGATCGAGCTTCCACTCGCGCAGTCGCCCGGTGAACGCCTCGACGATCTGCAGCAGTACGGCTATTACGGCGCACACGTCGGCTTGAACAACATGCCGCTCTCTTCGAACCGCTGGGGGCTGCAAATCGAGCGCACCTTCGGACACCTGACCGTGGACGGCGTGGCGGCCGTCGGAGCCTATCAAGGCGCGGCGTACGGCGGCAAGCCCGTTGCGACCGGCGAGACGACGTGGATGCGCACGCCCGAGTTGAGCGCGTGGCTCAGAGACACGCTCGTGCAAGGTCGCAACGGCGAGTTCGACATCGGAGGAACCGCCATGGGCGGAACGCTCGGCGTCTTGCCGACGGGGCGTCTGCCGTTCGCCGACCTTTACGAGCGCTATGGCCTGCTCGCGCACGCAACGTACGATAACCTCGACCTTCAGGCCGAGCAATGGTACGGTGACGACCACGATTCCGACGGGCTTCTGACCAATCAGTCTTCCAGAGGCGGCTACGTGCGATTGAAGTATTATCCGATCCCGCACGCGTATTTCGGCCTGCGCTACGATGCGTATGCCAATCCTTACATAACTCGCGATTTCGTCTACTACGCAGCCGTGCAGATCGCTCCGTGCCGTTTCCTGATGCAAGAGGTTCAGTCGCCGGGCGAGCACCCGTTCCTCAGCGGCGCGTTCACCATCGCTATTCCGCCGCCATTGAAGGACTAAAAGCCAAAAATGCGAGTTCTCGTCGTTGAAGACAATGCCGCAGTCGGCGACTCCATCGCGCGGATGCTGGAAGCGCGACGATATGTGACCAACGTCGTCGCCGACGGTGAAACGGGGCTCGATCATTTGGTGAGCCGCAGTTACGATGTCGCGGTCGTCAACGTCGGGCTGCCCGGAATCGACGGCTTCACCCTCGCGCGGAGTGCTCGAGCCGCCGGAGTTCAAACGCCGATTCTCATGCTGACCGCGCGCGACGCGGTGGAAGATCGCGTAGCCGGCCTCGAGTGCGGCGCCGACGACTATTTGGTTAAGCCGTTCGTCGAAGAAGAGTTGATCGCTCGCGTCGGCGCGATACTTCGCCGCGCCGACCGCCCGCTGCTCGGAGTGCTCGAAGCCGGAGCGCTGCGCGTTGATCTCGCCGCTCGCAACGTTACCTATGAGGGCAAGCCGGTGCCCTTGGGAGCGACAGAGTTTCGGCTCTTGGAGTTCCTGGCCCGCAACGCCGGCATTGCGCTCTCCCGCGCGCACATCGTCGAGCGTATCTGGGATTACGACTTCGATGGCTCGAGCAACATCGTCAACGTCTACGTCAGCCAGCTCCGGCGCAAGCTGGGAAAACTCGGTGCGAGCGGAATCATCGAGACGGTATGGGGAATCGGTTACCGCATAAAGGCTTGATCGCTCGCACCGCTGCCCTCTACCTCTTCGTTTTCGTCTGCGTCTTGGCCGCTCTTAGTATCGGGGCGTACGAGTTCGTGGCCCGCGAATACGCGTCGTTGCTCGCACCCGCGCTGGGCACGCCCGAAGGAGCCGTCGCCTTGAGGACGGCGATGGAGCGCGTCGCCGTGACAATCGCCGAAATCGACGCGCCGCTCGTCATCGTCGTCGCAATCGCATCGTATTACTTGGCTCGCGCGGCGATCGCACCGCTCGAAGCGGCGCGCGAACGAGAGCGTCGCTTCTCGGCCGATGCCGCGCACGAGTTGCGCTCCCCCTTAACGGCAATTGCAGCGGTCGCGCAGGCGGCACGAGCGGACGCGACGGAGCAGAGTCGCGCTAGCTTCGAAACAATCGCTCGCAGCGCGCTCGAAGCGTCGGAAGTCGTTACCGACTTGCTGACGTTGGCCCGCGATCCGGCACGACGCGCGCTGCAATGCGAGCCCGTCGAACTTGGCGGCGATCGTCACCATCGCCTCTCGCGTTACGCGGCCGGTTGCAGACGCGCGCAACGTGCGGCTCGACGTCGCGCCGGGCAGCGCAATCGTCGATGGCGACGAACGGCGTCTGCGCGAACTCTCCGTGAACTTGCTCGATAATGCCATTCGTCACGCCCATCAGGCCGTGCGCATCAGCTCGCGCCAAGCCGGCCGGCTCTGCGAAATCGTCGTCGAAGACGATGGTGACGGCATCCCCGAAAGCGAGCGCGAACGCGTCTTCGAACGCTTTTATCGCCGCGCGCACGACGGGAAGGGCACGGGACTCGGCCTCGCGATCGTACGCTGGATCGCATACGCCCACGGCGGCGCCGTCGAGATCGACCGATCCTCCAACGGTGGGGCGCGTTTTGTCGCAGCCTTTCCGGCAAGCCCGACCCATCCATAGGAGCTAGGCGGATACCGCCCCCAGGGCGCATAAGCACGACGCCATGCCATTTCGATCGCTTCGCGCGTTCGTGGACGCGTTGCGCAAAGCCGGCGAACTCCACGTCGTTTCGGCCAGCGTCGATCCCCGGCTAGAAATTAGCGAAATCACGAACCGGGTCGTCAAGGCCGGCGGTCCGGCCTTGTTGTTCTCCGACGTTGCGGGCTCCGAGTTCCCCGTGCTCACCAACCAGTTCGGCACGCATCGGCGGATGGCGATGGCCTTTGAAGCGGAAGGCCTCGATGCCGTGGCGGCCCGCATTCGAGCCCTCCTCGACTTCAAACCGCCGTCGGGCTCAGCGCTAGAGAAACTCACGGGTGCGCTGCACTTCGCACCGCTGGCCAACGCAATTCCGAAGATCGTACGCGACGGCAGCGTTCACGACGTCGTCATGGATCCGCCCGATCTGACGAAGTTACCGGTCTTGACGACGTGGCCGTTGGATGCGGGACCGTTCATCACGTTGCCGCTAGTAATTACCAAAGATCCGCACACCGGGCGTACGAACGTCGGGATGTACCGGATGCAGATCTACAACGCGACGCAGACCGGCATGCACTGGCAACGTCACAAACACGGGCGGGCGCATGCCGACGCCTGGGGGAGATCCGTTCCCGTCGCCGTCGCAATCGGTACCGACCCGGCGCTCACGTACGCGGCGACGGCGCCGCTGCCGCCAATTCTCGACGAGTTCGCATTTGCTGGTTTCTTGCGCGGCAAGCCGGTCGAACTGACGCAGGCAAGAACCGTAGATCTGATGGTTCCTGCCGACGCCGAGTTCGTACTCGAGGGATATGTCGACAATGAGGATCTACGGCTAGAAGGACCGTTCGGCGATCATACCGGCGTCTATAGCTTAGCGGACCGCTATCCAACCTTCAACGTAACGTGCATCACGCACCGCCGTAATCCAATCTATGCCGCGACCGTCGTCGGCAAGCCGCCGATGGAGGATGCGTGGCTCGGCAAAGCCACGGAACGTATTTTCTTGCCGCTGCTGCAAGCGATGCTTCCCGAGGTCGTCAACATGAATCTGCCGGTCGAAGGCGGATTTCACAATCTTGCGATCGTCTCGATTCGCAAGTCCTATCCGGGCCACGCGAAGAAGGTCATGAACGCGCTCTGGGGACTGGGTCACATGATGATGCTTACGCGCGCGCTCGTCATCGTCGATGCCGACATCGACGTAGCGAATCCACGCGAAGTCGCGTGGTACGTCCTCAACAATCTCGCGCCGGAACGCGACATCGTGATGATGCCCGGTCCGGTAGACGACCTCGATCATGGCTCCTACAGTATCGCGTACGGCACGAAGATCGGCATCGACGCCACGCGCAAAGATGCGTCGGAGGGTTACACGCGCGAGTGGCCGCCCGATATGATCATGGACGCCCAGACCCGCCGGATGGTTAGCGAGCGATGGCGCGACTACGGGCTCGATTCCATAGCGCGCGCGCTCTCATCAAACGACTGGTCGGGACAGGGACCGGCCGCCTATGCTGCGCTGATGAAATGAGAGCCGTCGGGCTTTTCTTGCGCGAGATTCGCGTCGAGCATACGCTTTTCGCACTGCCCTTTGCCTACGTCGGCGCCATCCTTGCCGCGCGCGGGCTTCCAACGGCGGCGCAACTCGGCTGGATAACGCTTGCCGTGCTGGGAGCTCGAACGGCGGCGATGGCGGCAAATCGCTTTCTCGACCGCAAAATCGACGCGCGCAATCCGCGCACGGAGCGGCGCGCGCTGGCGAGCGGTTTGCTGCCTGCTTCAACGATGCTGTGGGCCATGGCCGCCGGGCTCAGCATTCTCTTATGGGCAGCGTGGATGCTCAATCCACTATGTCTGAAGCTCTTGCCGATCGCCGTCGTGCTTCTGCTGATCTATCCGCTCTGCAAACGCTTCACGTGGCTAACGCACTTCGTGCTGGGCGCGGTCGACGGCTTGGCACCGTTGGGAGCCTACGTCGCAATCGCCGGGAAGATCACGCTGCCTGCCCTCGCGCTGTTCGCGGCGGTCACGTTCTGGGTCGCGGGATTCGACATCATCTATGCGCTGATGGACTTATCCGTCGACCGCGAACAAGGGATCGCGTCGCTGCCGGTTCGCTTTGGGGAGCGCAGCGGACGTTTCTTGCCGATCTTGCTTCATCTGGGGACGCTCGCGTTGCTCGCCGGTGCCGGAATGCTCGACGGTGCCGGCCCGTCGTACTATCTCGGCATCGTTGCGTTGGCGATTCTAATCCTGTATGAAGAGTATCTCTTTCGTAGCGGCGCCAATCTGTTCGTCATCAACGAACGGGTCTTTCTTTCGAACATGACGTTTTCGGTCGTCTTCTTGCTGACGACGCTGCGAGCCTACCGATGAAGCGCCGCGCGTTCATCGCGGCCGCGGGCGCGGCTGCCGCCGGCACGACGCACGCGGCGGCGCAGATCATTCCCGGCCAGCCGCTCAACCCACTCAATCAACAGTTCTTGCAGCAGCTTACCATCGCCGTCAACGTCACGCTCTCCGGCGCGTTGGGAAAGTACGGCCAGGAGGTCGTCAAAGGCGTCCAGGCCGCCGTCGACGAGCAGAATCGCTTTAACGCGGTGATATCTAACGTCTGGGGATTCCGTGGGATTGACGATCGCAACGATCCGGGCCTTGCCGCCTCCAACGCCAACGTCGCAGCAGCCGATTCAACCGTGATCGGAGTAGTCGGAAACCTCACGGCTGCAATGACTCTGGCGGCGCTTTCGCACTATGCGAACACGGGCTTCGCCGTGATCGTGCCGACCGTTACGGCCGATTCGGTCACCGCGCGGGGTTACCACAACGTGTACCGCCTCCCGGCCAAGGACAGCGGCTCGGGGCGGCTTTTTGCCGGTGCGGCGCTCGAGGATAAGCGAGGCGTTCCGACGATAGCGATCGCCTTCGACGGCGATTATGGTTACGACGTCGCGCGCGGATTCGTGACCGCGGCCAAGAGCAATCATCACGATTCCGATTTGCTGCTCTTTCCGATCGCCAAAACCGATCCCGCGCAGGCGGCGCGAACGGTGATGGACCGCAGTCCCGGATACGTCTTTCTGGCCGGAAAGACGGCGGAGATGGGCCCGGTCGCCGAAGCGTTGCGTCTCGCCGGCTACACGGGCGAATTCGGCGCGGCCGACGGATTCTTTAACACCGAAACGATTAGCACCTACGCGAAAACGCTCGACGGCGCGTACGTCGCATCGTCCATGCCACCGCTCGATCGAATTCCCAGTGCGATGCAGCTCGTGACGGACTTTAAGCGCGAGGTCACGCAAATCACGACCTTCTCCGCTTACGGTTACGCGGCCGCCCAGCTCATCATTTCCGCTTCGCAGCGTGGCTACGCAACGACGCGCACGGCACTGCTCAACGAGTTGCAGCGCGGCGGCACGTTCACGGCACTCATCGGCCAGTTCGCCTTCAACATCAGTGGCGATCCGCTCATTCCCAACATTTATCTGTACGCCATCGGTAGCGACGGATTCAAATACGTTCGGCCCGCGGTACGGACCGGTTTCGTTCTGTAGCTAGGGAAGCTCTGATGCGCCCCGATGGCGCAAAAACACGTAGTGCTGCGGGAAGAATTTCGAAGCGAGCCGGCGTCGTGCCGGCCGGCTCTCCATCCGCGGTGATGCGGTGCCGGCGCCGGGTGGTTACCGAAAACGCGGTGGAGCGGAAGGTCCGGACCCCTTTGGCGAACCGGCCCTGATGCGAGAGCATCGCGGAGAAAACTCGGATCACCGGTAGGAAGCCTTCGCCGTCAACGGCATACAGATCGAGCCACCCGTCGTCGATTGCGGCATCGTCCACCGTGATAAAACCTCCGAAACGCTGGCTATTGGCCACCGTTAGCTGGACGGTCTTGAAGCTCGCGCGTTCGCCATCGTAGGCGATCTCGGCGTGAAACGGGCGCGCGAATCGGGCCGCTTGCAGTGCGCTCAGAACGATGGCACCGACCCCAAATCGCTGCTTGTCCGCGGTTTTCTGCAATTTGGCGATGCGGCTGGAGATGCCGAGGCTCGCTTCGGTTGCGTAGTAAACGCCGTTGACGGCAGCGACGTCAATCCGGCGAGTCTGACCTGACGCGATCAACGCGCAGGCCGCACCGAGGTCGAACGGAATCGCCAGCGTGCGTGCAAGGTCGTTGAAGGTGCCCAGAGGCACGAGCCCGATCGGTACGTCGAGCTCGATTGCGCGGGAGATCTGACGTGCAAACGTGCCGTCACCTCCGGCGACGACGATGGCATCGAGGGGGCCGCCCGGGGCGCTCTCCGCGACGGGCTCGACCCCCATGCGAATGAGTTGCACGCGGACGGCTGCGCCGAACCGGCGTCCGCGCCGCGAGCGCGGATTGACGACGAGCGAAACGCGCATGCGCTACCGGCGCGGCGCGATCAGAAGACGAAGCAACTGAATTGCCGACCAGCCCGCAGTGCCCGCCAAAATAACCGTGCCGCCGATCATCACCCAATACCCAAGCGTTATTCCCATTTGGGTCATCGGATCGACGTACCCGATGGCTTTTTCGGAGATGCTCAAACTCTCGTAGACGCCGTGAAAGACAAACCACACGATCGCGGCGCCCGGCGCCGTGAGGGCGAGCATCGTCAGATAATATTGGAGCCGCTCCTTCCGACGATTCACTAAAACAGAGCTTCGCCGCATTGCGCCGAAGAAACCCTCTTCGAGATGCATTCTCCCAAGCGTCGGCCGAGGCCGCATAACCCGATGCCCGAGTCGCGCTACGAGGTGCTCGCGCTCTTTACCGGCGCGATGATCGGCGCGTCGCTCGCCATCATGTCGACGGGCGCCCTCATGCCATTCTTCAAGTCGGCACTTCATCTCGATCAGGCGCAACTCGGATGGCTGCTCTCCATTCAGTTCATCGGATCGGTCGCGATGACTTCGGTCGCGGGCCTGCTGACCGACCGCTTCGGCGACAAAGCGGTCGTGCGCTGGAGCGGCGTGCTCATGAGCCTTTCGCTCGTTGCAGCCTCCCTGGTCGCGAGCTTCTCATGGCTCTTGGTCTGCCTGCTCGTCTATGGAGTCGGCTACGCTGCAGTAACGCCCGCCGGCAGCCACGCCATCATCTTCTTTTTCAAAAAGGCGGACCGCGGCATCGCCATGGGGATTCGGCAATGCGGGGTACCGATCGCGGGCGTCCTTGGCTCGCTGCTGCTCCCCGCTATCGCGCTGCGCTACGACTACCGCGCGGCGCTCGCCGCTGCCGGCATACTGACGTTCGTCGCGAGCACGATCGCTTCGCAGTTCTATCGGGAGCCATCCGCGTTGGAGGGCGAGCGCGTATCACTGCGTACCATGCTGGCCGAGATGCTCCAGATCGCTCGAGAATCTCGCCTCATTTTGCTCACGCTTACGTCAATGGTCTTGATCGCCGGGCAGCTCGTTCTGATTGGATTTCTTACACTAACGCTCGTGCATCGCGCGGGCTACTCGTTGAGCTTGGCGCTCGCGCTCTTCACGCTCTCGCAGGTGGCTGCGATCTTCGGCAGGCTCTCATGGGGATGGCTGAGCGACCATCTCTTTGCCGGGAGTCGAGCGCTGCCGCTCGCCGTTGTCTGCATCATAGCCGCCGCTATCGCACTGGCATTTGCTTCGATCACCGCGGCGACGCCACCGTTGTGGGCGGCGTTCTTGTCAGCCGCTCTGGGCTTTACGGCGGAAGGCTGGCTCGGCGTGAGCGTCATCGCGTTTGCGGAGATCGGCGGCGGGGAGCATTCGGGGAGCGCGCTCGGCGTCGGGCTGACGTGGACGCTGCTGGCGGCCTTTGTAACGCCGGCGCTCTTCGGAGCGCTCGCTCAGGTGCACGGTTTTGACGTTGCGTGGCGTTGCTTGGCGCTTCTTCAGATACTCGGCGTCGTGCCCGCGTTACTTGCTAGCCGTGCCGTAGCACCGCCGGTCCCTACCGAAGCCGAATAGTTGACGTGGTCGCGTTAAAGAATAAGTAGCCCAAGCTTAAGTTCTGCGGGAGAAACTTAAGAAGCGATTAGCAAAAGCCGCTTTTTCATCATTGTATGCTCGCGTGCGTTTTGCTAACTTTGGACGCATACACGCCTCACTCCTTAGAAAACCGGAAGGTGGTACTATAATGCGTCGTTTTGTGCCGTACGTCGTAATCATGACGGCATCGTGGGCGCTGGCGGGATGCGGAGCGGCGGGCGGAGGCCCCTCGGTCGCGCCGGTGACATCGCAGAACGCACTCGCGGGAGCGGTGCGATCTCCCGATCAGCAGTTCGGGGATGCTGCAGCTCGCAACAGGATTGCAGCCTTGGTACGCGGCAAGGTCAAGCACGTTTTCGTGCTCGTTCAAGAGAACCACACCTTCGATCAGCTTTTTGGACTCTTTCCCGGCGTCAACGGACAGTACGTAGAAAACCTCGGGACATACCTCGCTCAAGAGACCGATTGCCAGTACGATCCCGAGACGTTAGGCTGTCAGCGTCCGTTCCTAATCTCGGCAAATACCGCTAGCCCCAATTATGTTGAGGATGCGCCGGATATCACGGGCGGCAACAACGGTCGCTACGACCAAGAAGTAGGGATCGATCGCGGCAAGATGGACGACTTTCTCGCCGATGTCGAGGCCGGACAGCCCGTGCTCGGGCCGACCCCGAGCCCACAACAGATCGAAGCGCACAACGAGTCGATCGGCATCGAGGGCGTGTACGACTGCGACACCGTCCCCTACCTTTGGTACTACGCGAAAAACTTCGCGCTCTTCGATCACTATTTCCAGGCGGAAACGGGAGACTCGACCCCGAGCAACGTTCAACTCTTTGCAGGTCAAATAGGCCAAACGGAGGCCGCGGCAGGTGAAGGCATACTCTCCCAACCGCTACCCGGCGGGGGCTATAGCGATGGCGTACCGATTTCGAACGACGACAATCCGCCTCCGGGAGATCTGCCGTTCTCAATTACGCCGTATTCGGGGGATAGCGGCACGTTCCAAAGTTATGCGACGATGCCGGTCCTGCTCAACCCAAACATGGATCGAGCAGCCGAAAAGAAAAGGGTCGTCGGCTACGAGCGTCGCGACATCACGAAGGAGGGGAACACGAACCGGCAGTCTATCCCCTGGGCGTGGTACGAAGAAGGACTCTATACCGCCAACGCGGGCTTCTCGGCGCATCATACGGCGCCGCTCTACTTCGATTACATCAACAATCCCGGTTCGGGCTTCGCAAGCAAGAAAACGCTGCGCGATAATACCGAAAGCAACGGTCTTATCGCGGACATCAAGGGCGGGAAACTACCGGCTTCGGGAGTTTTCTGGGTGAAAGGCGGAAACGAGAACACGTATGGCCTGGTACCCGCCGACCCAATCTTCACCGATAATCCTTCCGGGAGCAAGTATTACGTCGGCGACGACGACCACCCCGGGAGCGGCAGTTCCGACCATCAGGTAGCGCAAGCCTATCTCGCCGAGGTCATCAACGCCATTGCGAAAAGCAAATACTGGAAAGATTCGGTCATCGTCGTAACGTGGGACGATAGTGGCGGTTTCTACGATCACGTGCCGCCACCGGGCTTCGGCCAAACGTGCCCGCAGGATAAGAGTGGACCGGAAGAGGGCTACCCGTGTGGCGATGGCGTTCGCTTACCGGCCTTGGTGATCTCGCCGTTCTCCAAGACGGGAGCCGTGGTGCACGACCTCGCCGATCACGGCTCGGTATCAAAACTCATCGAAGCGGTCTTTGGCTTGCCGACGTTTGCCTCGCTGCCGGATGAAGCCAAGGGTGTTGCGGTTGGATTGTCGCCCGCAGACGGTGATCGTTCGACGTCGAATTTATTCGACGCGCTCGATGAAAGCAAGCTCCACGGCGGCGCGTTGAACTCTCCAAAGCTAGCGGAGATTTCCTCGCCAAGCATTCCGCCCAAGATGAGCTGCTCCACCTTGGGAATCACCCCGATCCCCTCACCGACATCTCTTCCAAACCAGTACGGCTCGTACGAAACCGCCGGGTATTACTTGCACCAGCAACTCGAGGGGTCGCGTAAATATAAGGCCCTTCCCCCACGCAAGGACGATGGCGATTAGGATCCTTCAGATCGCCCATGCAACGAGCCCGAAGCGTATAGCTTCGGGCTCGTTAACTTTCGCGTCAACCTTCAAACTGCCCAGAAAGGGACTCGAACCCCCACGATGTTGCCACCACTGATACCTGAAACCAGCGCGTCTACCAATTCCGCCATCTGGGCGCGGGTCAAGCTCGATTCGCGACGGTCGCCGTGCTGCCCCGCCCATCGAAACCCCGAGGGTGACCGCTGGTTTGGAGTGACCGGTATGTCTCTTCCAATTCTCGCAGTCGAAGACGCGTCCGCGGTCGATCCCTACTCGCGGGCGGTCACGGCCGCGGCAGAACGGGTCAGCCCGGCGGTCGTCTGCATCGATGTGCGCAACGGCCGCCGCGGCGGCAACGGGAGCGGCTTCGTCTTCACGCCGGATGGCTTCATTCTCACGAACAGCCACGTCGTTCACGATGCGCAACGCATCACCGTCGCGCTGCTCGACGGGCGTGAGTTCCCGGCAACGCTCGTCGGCGACGATCCGCATTCGGATCTCGCGGTGCTTCGCGTGGATGCACCAGACCTCGCATATGCCTCACTCGGAGACTCGGCGTTTCTTCGGCCGGGTCAGCTCGTCGTCGCCGTCGGTAATCCCTATGGGCTTGCGTATACGGTGACGGCGGGCGTCGTAAGCGCGTTGGGCCGCACGCTACGTTCGCAGTCGGGACGCCTGATGGACAACATCATCCAAACCGATGCGGCACTCAATCCCGGGAACTCCGGCGGCCCGCTCGTCTCCGCGAGCGGCGACGTCATCGGCGTGAACACGGCGGTGCTTCCGGGCCAAGGCCTGTGCTTCGCAATCGCCGTCAACACGGCCAAGCATGTTGCGGGCCTCTTGATGCGCGACGGCCGCGTGCGGCGCGGTTACCTCGGCATTGCCGCACAAGACATCGTCCTGGCACCTGCATTTGCCCGGCGGCTCGGATTGGCAGATCGTCGGGCGATCGTGATCGACTCGGTGGAGCCGGGAAGCCCCGCCGATACCGCCCAGCTAAGAACCGGCGACGTACTGCTCTTATTCGAGGCCCAGCCGCTGCTCGGCGTCGACGCGCTGCACAAAGTCATGACGAGCGTCGACCTGAGCCGTCCGTACCGGATCGAGCTGTTGCGGCGTAACGAGCGCCTGTCACGCATCGTCCTGCCGGTAGAATCCCCCGAGTAACCGTCGAATGAGCGGTGGGGCGTGATTCGAAAGCTGCTACCGATTCTCGGCGTGACGTTCATCGATATCGTCGGCTTCAGCATGCTGATTCCGATGCTGCCGTACTTCGTGACGCATTTCGGCGCGTCGCCCTACGTCGTCGGTCTACTCGTCGCGACCTTTTCGTTCTGCCAGTTCGTCTCGGCGCCGCTGTGGGGCAGCATCTCGGACCGCATCGGCCGCAAGAGCGTGCTCATCATCAGTCAAATCGGCGCTACGATCGGTTGGGCGATGCTCGGTCTCGCGCCGAATATTGCCGGCGCGCTTTCGCTTGCGCCGATCGCGGTCGTCTTCGTCGCTCGCGCCCTCGAAGGCGTCTCCGGTGGAAATATCAGCATCACGCAAGCCTACGTTGCCGACCTCATCGAGCCGCGCGAGCGCTCGCGCGCCTTCGGATTGATCGGCGCGATGTTCGCTGCGGGCATGGTCTTCGGTCCGGCAGGCGGCGGTCTTCTCTACTCACGATACGGCTTTGCCGTCCCGTTTCTTGTCGCCGCCGCGCTGCAGTTCCTGACCTTGATCGTCACGATCGTCATGCTTCCGGAATCGCGCGCGCGAACGCACGACCAGAATCGCTTCGCGATCGCCACGCTCTTGGCGAGTTTCGGCAAACCACGCCTCGGCCGCATTCTTTGGCAGAAGCTCGCGATCGCGCTTGCGCTCTACGGATGGTTCGCGGTTTTCGCGCTCTACCTGCAACGCCAGCTCGGATTCTCGCTGGCACAGACCGATTATCTCTTTTCGATCTTCGCGGTCTTCAACGTCTTCATGAACGTCGTCATGGTTGGTCGCATCTCCGCACGCCTGGGGGATCGCTGGATGTCGAACGCCGGCTTGGCATCGCTGGTAGCCGGTTTTGCGGTCGTACCGTTCGTCCACAGTATCCTGGTGCTCTCCGCATTGATGCTGCTCTTTGCGTTCGGCATGGCGCTCACGAACACGGGTATCACTGCGCTGATCAGCAACGCCGCGTCGGATCGCGATCAAGGGATGGTGCTAGGCACCAGCTCTTCGCTCGATTCGCTCTCGGGAATTCTTGCGCCCCCGGTCTCCACCGGGTTGTTGTCGGGTTACGGACCGCGCTTTGCCGGCGTGGAGTCTCTGGCGCTCGCAGGCCTCGCGCTCGTGATGGGTTTGCGAAGCGCGCGCGGTGAAGAGGCCGCAATAGAAACGGAGGCCACCGCATGAACGGGCGCTCTCCGGGCAAGCCTTAAGCGGCCGTCTTTTTCCGTCGCTTCGCTTCAGTAGGCTTGCCGTTTGCGTCGCTGCGCCGTTTCTTGCTCGCTTCGAGGCTCTGCGCCAACACGTCCATGAGATTGACGACCTTCGATCGCGCCGGTGCCTTCTTGGCCTTCGGCAGCTCCTTGCCGGCCGCGCGCGCTTCGATCATCGTCAACAGTTGGTCGTGATAGTTGTTGGAGAACTTCTGCGGCTCGAACTCGTCCACGCTCATCGTGTCGATGAGCATGCGCGCCATCTGCATCTCTTTCTCCGGCAGCTTCTCGGCCCCCGGTAAATCGAGCGTGTCGGAGGTGACGATCTCGCTCGCCCAATGCATCAACTCCAGAACGAGCGCATCCCCGACCGGCTTTACCGCCGCGATATATTCCTTGGTGCGAATGACGACGCGCGCGACGGCGACGCGATTGCTGTCGGCAAGCGCCTCCCGCAGCAGCGCGTAGGCATGGCGCCCCTGTTTGCTCGGCTCGAGATAGTAGGGCTTGTCGAAAAACATCGGGCTGATCTTGTCGAGCTCGACGAACTCGACGATATCCACGGATTGCGTCGCCTCGGGGTTGACCTTTGCGAAGTCCTCGTCGGTCAGTAAGACATACTGACCCTTTTCATACTCGTAGCCCTTGACGATCTCGTCCCATGGGACGGGTTTTCCGTCAACGCTGCAGACGCGCTCGTACTTGATGCGCCCCTCGTCCTTCTTGTGCAGCATATTGAAGGAGAGATCGTCGGTCTTTACCGCCGTAAAGAGCTTGACTGGAATAGTTACGAGCCCGAAGTTAATGGCTCCCGACCAGATTGCATGTGCCATAGCCCGACTATTCTACCCAAGGCGCGGGCCTGTTTGCTACCCCCGTTCCGTCCAAAGCCGATTGGCCTTGGCGCTGGGTCCCTCGAGCCTCTGTTTCTTCCAAGCTTTCGCCCCCCAGAGGTCCCCCTCGCGCTTGACGCGTCCGGGCAGCGTGCGGATCGTGAGCTTGGCGAACTCGTCGGCCGGGGCTACGCCTGAGCGCCGGCGGGCAAAGGCCTCGACCTCGGCCCAGTGCAGCGGGGTCGAGACCGGTGCGCCGTCCCGGGCGCGCACCGAGTAGGGCGCGACCATGGTCTTGCCAAGACCGACTTGGACGTAGTCGATGTAGACCGCGTTTTGCGGGCGCTTGGCGATGGTGCGCTGTAGCGTTGCGAGCTCGCCGAGTTCGGCGGCCGCCTGGCGGGCAACGATTTCGGCAAAGACTTTGGCCGTCTCGTACGAGTAGCCGGCCGCAAGCGGCACGACGACATGCAATCCAAAACCGCCGGTCGTTTTGACCAACGGCTTCAATTTGATTCCGACGAGGAGAGCGCGAATGGCTAGCGTCACTGTCGCAAGCGTCCGCAGCGTACACGTCTCTCCGGGATCGAGATCGAAGAGCACGAACTCGGGTTCGTCGAGCGCCGGAGTGCGCGACGTCCAGACGTGCAGCACGATCGCCGCGAGGTTTGCGAAATAGACGAGGCTCGGTTCGTCGTTGCAGAGCGGAAAGGTGACCTCGCTGCGCGATCCTCCGGGCGTCGGAACGGTCACGCGCTCCACCCACTCCGGCATGCCGCGCGGCATCTGCTTCTCAAAAAACGTTTCGCCGTCGATTCCATTGGGATAGCGCTGAAGCGTGAGCGGCCGATCGTTCAAGTGCGCGATGGCAGGCGCGGCGACGCTTCGGTAATAGGCAATCAGATCGCCTTTTGTGTAACCGTCGCGCGGCCACAGCACCTTATCGAGATTGGAGAGCGAGAGCGTTCGCGCACCGACGCTAACGGTCGACCGTTCTTTCGAGCTCACGCGTCCACCGGGATTTCCGCCACGACGTCAGCCGCCTGCTTGTCCAGGCGAAGGCCGGCGTACGCGGGCTGGCGCAGATAACCGTCGCGCGTCCATTCGGCGAAACGCACCTCGGCGACGAGCTGCGGCGAGCACCAATGGGTTGGCGCGTTTGCGTTGACGTCGTTGACGAACGGCGAACTCTTGCGCTCGATTTTTTGCAGCCGTTCGTAGAGCTCGGCAAGTTTCGCGACGGTAAAGCCCGTTCCGACCGAGCCGACGTACCGCAGTTTCTTCTTTTCGTAAACGCCGAGCAGCAACGCTCCGAACCCTTTGCGGCTGCCCTTTGGTTCGGTCCAGCCGCCGACGACGAACTCTTGCTCGTAACTCGTCTTGATCTTGACCCAGTCGCGGCTGCGCCGCTCTTGATACGTCGAGTCGCGTCGCTTTCCGATGATACCTTCGAGCTTTCGCCGGCGCGCGACTTCGAAGAGCTCCTCGCCTTCGCCGATCACGTGCTTGGAGTACAGCACGAGTTGGTCATCTCGAATCAAACGTTCCAGGAGTTGCTTGCGCTCGTCGAGAGGTTTCGATCGCAGATCCTCGCCGTCCGCATAGAGTAAATCGAAGGCCGCAAAGGTAAGTCCGGCCGGCTTTTTCTGCGATTCTTGCAGGCGCTGGAACTCCGAGCGGCCCTGCGAATCCAAACTGACGATCTCGCCGTCTACCATTACCGGCAGGCTTGCAAATGCGCCCGAGAGTTCCGCGAGGCCGGGAAAGCGCTTGAGCATATCGAGCCCATTGCGCGATGTTAACGAGAGCTTGCCCTCCTCAACCGTGCAGAGTGCCCGGTAACCGTCCCACTTAATTTCAAAAAGCCACGCCGGATCGTCGAACGGCTTGGCCACCAGCGTTGCCAGCATCAACGACTTGGGATGCGGCAGCGGGTCGCGCTTGACGGCGGCGCTCCGTCGCGCCGGCGCGGCCCGTCGCCCCGCCGGTTTCGATTGCCAAGTGCGAGCGCGCGGATCCGCCGCGATATCGGCGAGCGTCTTTCCACTCTTGACCGACTCGGGGTGCTCGGCTGGATCGTAATCGGAATTGGCGTGTTCGTCGCGATCCTTGATCAATAGCCAGGGGTCGCCGTGCTCGTCTTCACGCGCCTTGATTTTGACGAGCGTGAACTCGCCGCGCAGCTTCTTGCCATGCAGGATGAACTTGATCTTTCCCGCGCCGATTTCCGCGGCCGGATCCATGCCTTCCGCGAGCGCGTAGGTACCGCGATCCCAGACGATCACGCTGCCCGCGCCGTACTGGCCCGCAGGAATGTTACCCTCGAAGTCGCGGTAATCCAGCGGGTGATCCTCGACGTGCATCGCAAGCCGCCGATCGCCCGCGGCTAAGGTCGGCCCCTTCGGGACGGCCCACGATGCAAGCACGCCGCCGGCCTCCAGCCGAAAATCGTAGTGAAGCCGCGTTGCCCGATGCATCTGCACGACAAAGCGCATCGTTTTGGCGGCCTTTTCCTTGCGACCGCTCGGCTCCGGGGTCGCCTTGAAATCGCGCTTCTTGCGGTAAGTCGTCAGCGAACCGGGCCGGACGGCGCTCTTTCTTGCCATCGTCGTTGGCGTTCGACGCACCCGTACGTTACTCTTAGAAACGAATGTTCTATAGTGCCGCCGGCTTGGTGCTTTCACTGGGAATCGCTGCAATCGCCTTTGCGCGCAGCCGCTCGCGAGGCGGGTATTACGAGCGGGAAGTTTACGGCATGAACCGCACGACGCACGTTGCCTACGGCGCGACCGGTCTAGCGTTCGCGGCGTTTTTCTGTACGGCGCTCTGGCTAGGGCTGGTGCCGGCAGGCATCGCTGCACTTGCGCTGTATGCCGTCATCTCCGTGTTCTACCTTAGCTCGTTCCTGCGCGGAGCGTCCGACATCGATGAGTGACTTTCGTTTCTCGCCCAGACCCAACCGAGCCCACGAAATCGCTTGGATGCCCTGGGAAGCGCAGACATTTGCTCGCGCGGAGGCGCAGGGCCGGCCAATTCTGCTCTCGATCTCGGCCGTCTGGTGTCATTGGTGTCACGTGATGGACGAAACGACCTACTCCGACCCCGGCGTCATTGAAACGATCAACCGCCGCTTCGTTCCCGTACGCGTCGACAATGACAAGCGCCCCGACATCAACGCACGCTATAATATGGGCGGCTGGCCCACGACGGCATTTCTAACGCCCGACGGACGAACGCTGACCGGCGCGACCTACCTGCCGCCGGCGCAGATGCAGCGCGCGCTCGAGCAGATCGCGCGCTTTTACGACGAGCAAAAGAACGAGATCGCCGAGCTTCCGGCAATGTCGCGATCGCATGGCGCGCCGCGCGAACCCGTAGCATCTGGCGAGATAGGCGACGCACCGATTACACGCCTGCTCGAAAATCTTGAAAGTAACTTTGACGAGGAGTTCGGCGGTTTCGGCGACGAGCCGAAATTTCCGCAGCCGGAGGTACTCGAGTTCTTGCTCTCCGAGTGGCGCGTTTCGGCCAACCAGCGCTATTACGCGATGGTTTCGAAGACGATGGGCGGCATGTCGCGGGGCGGAATGTACGACCACGTCGAGGGCGGTTTCTTCCGATACTCGACGACGCGTGACTGGAGCGTCCCGCATTTTGAGAAGATGGCCGAGGATCACGCGGGGTTGCTCCGCGTTCTCGCGACGCTCGCGATTTTCGCTCCGACCGGCGATTTTCACGCGACGCTGGTGTCGGCGACAAACTACGTTCGCGACGTTCTGCTCGATCCGCAGACGGGGTTCTTCGGCGGCAGCCAAGATGCCGACGAAGCGTACTTCGCGCTGCCACTCGACGAGCGCCGCCGGCTCGTCGCGCCGTTCGTCGATCGCAATTCGTACACCAACTGGACGTGCGCGCTTGCAGGCGTATTCTTTCGCGTTGCGCGAGCGCTCGACGACGATGTGCTGCTCGCGCAAGCCATCACGACGCTCGATAACGTGGCGTCGCGCCTCGTCGATTCGGACGGCTTGCTCTATCACGTTCTCGTGCCGGGCGGCGCGCCCGAGGTGCGCGGTTTGCTCGTCGATCACGTTGCCTACCTTCGCGCCCTGCTCGACGCGCACGAAGTGAGCGGAGAGGAGCGCTTCTTGGAGCGGGCGCGAGCGCTTGGGCAAACGACGATCGAGGCTTTCGAAGCGCCGGACGGGGGGTTCTACGACCGCCTTGCGGGCCGCGAGTCCTTCGGCAATCTCGCAATTCCCGATCGTCCCATCGTGGAAAACGGCCTGTTCGCTGACGCACTCTTGCGTTTGGACGCGCTTACCGCGCAGTCCGCGCACCGCGATCGGGTGAAGCAAACGCTCGCGCTTTACGCGGCTACCGCCGCGAACGCCGGATCGTTTGCGGCACCATATGCGCGCGCGTTACGCCGCTATCTCTCGCCCGAGGTTGTGGTTCGCATCGTCGGTGACGCGAAGGAGACCGATGAGTTTCGCGAAGTCGCGCAACGGCTTCCGCCACCGTTGCTTTCAGTCCGGACGCTCACGGCCGATGCGGCCGCCGAACTCGGGATGCCGATAGAACCCGCAGCCTACATCTGCGTCGGAACGAGGTGCGGCGCTCCCGTCGCGGATCCGAGCGGGCTTCGAGACGCCTACGACGCGCTTCACGAGTCCCGATAAGGTCATGGCGCCCGCGGAGGAGAAACGTGGACCTTCAGTCTCGGGAGAAACGCAACAAATGGAATGTCAGTGCCGCCCGCCGTATCTTGAAACGATTCGTTCGCTCGCGAACGTGAACCGGGGAGCTTTCGTCGCCATGGCGGGCGGCCTGGTCGCCGCGTCGTCGGTGCGCGTCGCGGCGGCAACGGCCGGCGCAGCCGACGCGATTCTCATTAATGCCCGCTTTCGCACGATGGCCGCCACTTCCGTAGTGGACGCGGTCGCCATAACCGGGGGACGCTTCTCGGCGATCGGTTCGCGGACGCACGTGATGACGTACCGCGGGCCGCATACGGAGATCGTCGATCTGCGGGGCGCGACGGTTCTACCTGGATTCGTCGAGCCCCACATGCATTTTATCTACCAAATCGTGATTGCGAACCTGCTCGTGGCGCGATATCCGCAGTGCGCGTCGCTCGAAGCATTCTTGGCGGCGCTCCGTGCCGGGCTCGCAAATGTGCCGGCCGGAAACTGGTACGGCGCGTTCGGATTCGACAACTCGGTGATGACGCCGTATCGCCAGCTAACCATCCAGGATCTCGATAGCGTCTCCACCGACGTGCCGATCTTCGTCATAAATCCGTCCGGACACATCGGTTACGCGAACGGCAAGGCATTTGCGATCCTCGGCATCACGTCGCAGTCGCCCGACGTGCCCGGCGGCGGTCGCTACGGCAAGGACGCCGGCGGCGCGCTCGACGGCGTGATCTACGAGCCGCCGGCGATGGCGCCGTTCATAGAAAAGTTGCTCTCGAGCGTTTCCCCGACGCCGGAGAAGATCGTCGGATGGTATGCCGGATTGTTGGACACGGCGGCCAAGGCCGGCGTTACCACGGTCCACGATGCGGGGATCGGCCCAACGGGCAAGGTGCCAGACGACTGGGCCATCTACACCGCGCTCGTCTCGCGGGCGAATAATCCGATTCGCATCAGCACGATGCCGGACTTTCAAGAACACGCGACCTTCGACGACATCGTCGCTAAGGTCCCGCGCAGGCCAGGCGCGCCAATTTTCCTCGCCGACGGCCGCCTATCCGTACCGTGCGTGAAATTCTGGGCCGACGGTTCGCTCCAAGGTTTCACTGGTGCGCTCACGCAGCCGTACCTCGACAAACCAAATAACGTGGGCTCGCTCAACTGGGAGCCCGGTCCGCTCAACGAGTTAGTCGCTCTTGCTAAGAAGAACGGATGGAGTGCCGCGATTCACGCGAACGGCGACGCTGGGCTCGATCTCGCGCTCGGCGCGTTCTCCAGCGCGTATGGCAGTACGGCAGCCCCGGGCTTTCGTAACCGTATCGAGCACTGCACGGTGACGCGCCCCGAGCAGTGGGACGCGCTGCAAAAGATGAACCTGGCCATCTCTTTTACCGAAGGGCACATCTACGAATGGGGCCTTCCATTCGCGCAACGCATCCTCGGAGAACCCCGTGCCGAAGGCATCGATAACGCGCCTGAAGCGATCCGTCGTAACCTGGTTTGGAGCATGAACTCCGACTACGCTACGACCGAAATCCAGCCGTTGCGCTACATTCAAACCGCCGTCACGCGGATGCCGCTCGGAGCGACGAGCCCGCTGGGTGCGGACTTGTGCATTTCCGTCGAGCAAGCTCTGCGGGCGATGACGATCAACGGCGCGATCGCGTGCCAGCTCGAAGACCGCATCGGCAGCATCGAGCTGGGGAAGGACGCCGATCTCGTGGAACTCGCTGCCGATCCCGCAACCGTGGATGTTTCGTCGATTGCGAGCATCCCCGTCGTAGCGACGTGGTCCAGGGGGATGCGTTTCTTACACGCGTCCTGACGCCGTTGCCGGCAGGCTCGATGCACCTACGTCCGTACGAACGTCAGCCAGTACCAGCATCCCCAAACTCCGACGACGATCGAATAGGCGATGAGGGCTTTCCCCCATGCCGGCACGCGCTCGCGTACGGCGAGCATCATGAGTGCGACGAGAAATGGCTCGAAGTCGAGCGCATGCCGCATCCCGAACTGCGCGAAACCATTCACGTAATAAAGGAAATTTGGGATCGCAACCAAGATGGCCGCGACCCAGAGTGCGACTACCCAGCGAACGGGTGAACGAGCGAAGACCGCGAGCAGTAACGCGGGGGATGTCCACGTTAGGGCGACGCCCGAAAACTCCGGACGGAGCCACGGGAAACTCGGCAAGACCGCCGGCAGCTGCGCGAAAAACGACCAGAGCTGGTTAGGCAGATACTCTAAGCGAAATGGCGAGCCCGTCGGCATTCCGACTTGGTCCAGATGGTACCAGGCGCTGTAACCGACGTCGCTCAACGTTCCCCAGCGCGCCTCGTTGTAGAGAATCCAGAGGATACCGACCGGAACGAGCGTTGCGCAGAATGAGCCGAGCCTTCGCACTTGCACGGCACGCGGCGACTCAGTCGCCAGCAAAAAAGTGTACGCGGGTAACGCTACAATCATCGAAAAGCGTGACTCGAAGGCGCAAGCGGCGAAGATCGCGACGAGCCAGCCGCGCCGCTTACCGGCAAGCTCGACCAATGCCAGCAAGGTAAAGCAGACCGCGGAAACGTGCGCGGTAAACCACACGTCGCCCAGCATCGCGCACCACAAGAGGTCGGTTCCCGCCAAAAGGAAGGCGCAAATCCACGCGATGCTCGTGCGACGCAGTCCAAAACGCTCGCCAAGCTCCCACGCTGCGCCGATCGCGACGGCGGCAAGCACGACCGCCAAACCGGTCTGATTCGTTCGCCCCCCGAAGAGCGCGACGAGCGGCACGAGCAGCAACGCCGGCAGCGGGCCCTCGATGACGAAGTAATGGCCATTGTACGGCAACGCATCGATGTAGGCGCCCGGCCAGTCGATCCACGTGTGGCCCGCCAACAGCGCCTGCGCCAGCAGCACGAAATTGTTATACGGCGTCGCGTGAAGCTGCGATGCGACCGCCGTCACCACGAAGGCGACGAAGGCAGCAGCGTACGCCGGCCGAATTCGTGGGGTCAAATGCTCGGGAGCGTCGCGTTCGGGAGCGGTTGAGGCGGTTGGAATGTTGAGGGCGGTAAACTCAGCGGGAAGTGATAATCGCTCCAGGTGATTCGCTCGTGCGCCGGTTTGCCGCCGACTTGCGCGGTGGCATCGGCAACGACCGGCATCCAATACTTGCCGAAAGGCCCGAACTCGACCTCGCCGCTGCCGTCGACGCCGGCACCGCCGCTCTGAAAGTGGACGGTGCGCGGAAGGAAGTTCGAGCCGTCGATCGTCAATCGGTCGATCCGGGCACCGGAAGCACGATTTAACGGCGTCGCTTCGTAGACGTAGTCAAAATGCCGGCCGTCTTTGACGGTCCCGAGGAAGAGCAGCTCGTACGATCCGGTACTCGGCGCAAAGCGCACGATCGCATAACGATCCACATGGCGTGAGATGCGCACCACCTTGCGAAGCAACGTTATTCCGTCGACTGAAAGGGTATCGTCCCGCACGTCTAGTCCGCTGCGATAAATTCGATGGTGCTGCTCGATGTTGCTCGGCCCTACTTGCGAGACGGTGTACGAGAAAACGACGACTTTCGGGGCGGAGACTGCTTGGAGCGCCGAAGCGTATCGCTGCAAAACGTATTGCGAGTCGAGGTGACTTGCGCTCGCGCCCACCGACGCCACCAGTGCGAGCATCGAGATCACACGCAAGGGGCTCACGTCAGCACGGCGTCGCGAATCACTTGGAGTGCCGCCTCGGCGCCGGAGCCGTCACTTCCGCCGCCCTGCGCCAACGCCGCCTGCCCGCCACCTTTACCCGCGACCAGCGGCGCCGCCAGCTTCAGCAGCTTGCCCGCGTGAATGCCATCACCGATTAGATCATCGCTCGCGCTCACCAAGAGACTGACGGTGCCGTTGTCGATACCGGCCAGCGCTACGACGCCGCTGCGAAAGCGATTTCGGATCGCCGTGTTGAGATGGCGAAGAGCTTCGCCGTTGGCTTCATGGAGCACCACGCCGACAAAGGCGCGATCCCCTTTGCGCTCGGCCTTGGCAACGTAGACGTCGGCTTCGGCCGCCGCAAATCGAGCGCGCAACTGCCCAACCGCCGTCTGCATCTCTTTGAGGTCGCGCTGCATCCGCTCGAGCCGCTCGAGCAACTCCTCGGGCGCCGCCGACATCGAGGCCGAAAGCGTACCGATGAGATCGCTCTGCTTATTGACGTGTTCCTCGGCAGCCGCCGAAACGCATGACTCGATCCGGCGAATGCCGCTGCCGATCGACGATTCCGACAAAATTACGAAAAGCCCCAACTCGCCGGTTGAGTGGGAATGCGTGCCGCCGCAGAACTCAATCGAAGGCCCCGCCTCAACGACGCGAATCATGTCGCCGTACTTTTCCCCGGCCATCCAAACCGCTCCGGTCTTTCTTGCTTCGTCGAGCGGAAGCACGCGTGTGACCAGATGCGCATCGTCGCGGATCATCTCGTTGACGCGGTGGGCGACGGCACGCCGCTGTTCGGGCGTCAGCGCACCTTTCGGCGAGCGGAAGTCGAAGCGCATGCGGTCGATGCCAACCCACGAACCGGCTTGATTTACCTCGTCGCCGAGCACGTCTTTGAGCGCGCGTTGCAAAAGATGCGCGGACGTGTGGTGCCGCCGAATCTCGCGCCGCCACGATTCAAGAACGCCGGCGCGGACCCGATCGCCGGCCGCGAACTCCCCGTCGACAACCCTGCCGTAGTGCGCGATCGCTTCGCCCATGTACTGAGTATCGTGCACGTCGAAGAGCGCCTGCCCGGAATCTTTCGAAGTAACCACGATTCGCCCGCGATCGCCGATCTGCCCACCGCGCTCTGCATAGAATGGCGTGCGATCCAAAATCAACACACCTTCGTCTCCGCGCGATAACGAAGCGACGGGCTTTCCTTCTTTGAGCGCCGCCACGACCTCGCCGTCGGCTTCGAGGCCCTCATCGTAACCAGTGAAACTGCTGCTGATCGCCGGCAGATCCGTTAGCGCCACCACATCGCGCTTCGCGGCAGCGTCGCGTCGCGCGCGTTCGCGCTGCTCCTCCATCAGGCGGTCGAACGCGACGGTATCGACGACCGCACCGCGCTCGCCCGCGATTTCACGCGTAAGCTCGAGAGGAAAGCCAAACGTATCGTGCAGCAGGAATGCTTCCTGTCCGCCGATCACTCGCCCCGGCCGTTGCGTCGCCTCGTCGATGACGCGTTCCAGCATCGTCATGCCGCGCTCCAGCGTCCGGTCGAACGTCTGCTCTTCTTGACGTAGCGCCGTCGTTATCCGCGCGGCGCTTTCGCGAAGCTCCGGATAGCCGGGCCGCAGCGAATGCACCGCTGCGGGCACGAGCTCGGAGAAAAAGCCGTCGGGATAGCCGAGCAGCCTTCCATTGCGAATAGCGCGGCGAATCAGAAAGCGCAGCACGAACCCTCGGTCAGTGTTCGATGGATAGACGCCGTCATTGATTAAGAACGTCGCCGAGCGAAGATGGTCCGCGATGATATTCTGGCGCGCCCGTTGTTCGCGATTGTCGAGCGTCGTGTGACCTATCGGTGGCTGCGCCGCGACTAAATCGGTGAAGAGGTCGGTCTGATACATCGAGGCAAAGCCGTTACACACGGCGAGCATGCGTTCGAAACCGGCGCCCGTGTCGATCGACGTGCGCGGCAGATCTTCGAGCTTCCCGTCCACCGTTCGATTGTACTGTTGAAAGACGACGTTCCAGATCTCGACGTACCGATTCCCGCGATTGGGCCCAGTGTCGTCGGCGCCGCTCGCGTGCTCGGCGCCCGTGTCGTAAAAGATCTCGGTGCACGGTCCACACGGACCGGTCGCACCCATCGTCCAGAAGTTGTCTTCGTCAAAACGCGTAATGCGTGCCGGATCGAGGCCGACTTCCCCGCTCCAAATCCGCGCCGCCTCATCGTCGTCCGTGTGCACGGTGACGTACAGCCGCTTCGGATCCAGACCAAGCACCTGCGTCACGAACTCCCACGCCCACACAATCGCTTCGCGCTTGTAATAGTCGCCGAAGCTAAAGTTGCCGAGCATCTCCAAAAAAGTGCCGTGCCGCCCCGTCCTTCCAACGCTCTCGATATCGCTCTTCGCACCCGCAACCCGAAGGCAGCGCTGCACCGTCACGACGCGCGGCGCCGGCGCCGGCTGCTCGCCGAGAAAGACGGGCACGAACTGCTCCATGCCGGCGATCGTGAAGAGCGTGGTCAACATCTCGTGCGGAACCAGACTCGCTGGCGCAAGCAGCTTATGCCCCTTGCCAACCCAGGAAATCAATCCACGCCTGCCTAAGCTCTTGACTCTTCATTCTGCCTTACTATAAACCGCCGCGGGTCGAGGCGTCGATGCGTTTGACGCGATGCCGAGGAGGCAGCGCAGCAGGAGCGGCCAGGGGCCCGGGCGTCCATGCGGCGGGGCGTGCGAAGGAGGAGCGGAGGCAGGATGCCGGGAGCGACGACGAGCCGAGTAGCTTTTTCGCACGATGCGAAAAAGCGAGCGTCCCCGCAGCATGGACGCGCGGGCCCCTGGCCGCGGCGCCGGCGCGCGCTATTCGGCTAGAACGGCGCGGAGCTTGTCGAGCGCCTTGGCTTGGAGGCGCGAGACGTGCATCTGCGAGACGTTGAGGCGCTTGGCGATCTCCGTCTGCGACACCGACTCGTAAAAGCGAAGGTAGATGATCACACGCTCTCGGCCGGTGAGTACCCGAAAGGCCTGTTCGAGATTCGCGCGATCTTCGAGGAGCTCGAGGCCGGCGTCGGCGATGCCGACGGTGTCCGCGAGCGTCTGCGACTTTTTATCGGTCTCGCCGGAGATTTCGCTATCGAGCGAAAGGAGGTTATAAGCCTGACCGAGTTCCTGTGCCTCCAAAATCTCGTCTTCGCCCGCTCGGAGGTGCTCGGCCAACTCGGTTACCGTCGGGCTGCGGCCAAGCGATATCGAGAGCTTATCGCTCGCGCGGTTGACGGCGAGATTGAGCTCCTGCAGGCGGCGAGGCACCTTCACCGCCCAGCCCTTATCGCGAAAGTATCGCTTGATCTCGCCGACGATCGTCGGCGTCGCGTACGTCGTGAACTCGACGCCGCGTTCGAGATCGAAACGGTCGATCGCTTTGAGCAGTCCTACCGTTCCGACTTGCACCAAGTCGTCGAGCGGCTCTCCACGATTGGCAAATCTCACTGCGAGAAAACGCACGAGATTGAGATGAACGACGGCGAGTTCCTCGCGCAACCGTTCGTATTGCGAATCCGGGGCCGCATTGTGTTGCGAGTACTGCTCGCGCCGCTCGATGAAGCGCTCGAAGAGGGCGCGGGTCCGCTCGCGGTCGCGTCGCGCTTGCTCCCGTTCTTGCACTATTGGCCTAGTCGTCCGTCGCGGCGGTCAGCCTCTTGACCATCAGCAGATCCGTCCCCTGCGGACTGACGTCGTAGCTAACTTCGTCCATCAATGTCCGAATGAGGAAAACCCCAAGCCCGGCGATGCGAGCTTCATCGAAGTTCATGTTCGGCGCTTGCGCGCGCGCGACGCCCTGACGCCCGCTGTCGCGCACGCGAATGCGTAACAAATCGGAGAGGGCTTCGCAGGTCACGTCGATGAATTCGCCGTGGCCTTCATGCTGAATGACGGCCGTGCACGCCTCCGCGACGGCCAGCTTTACGTCTTCGATCTCCTCGATCGAAAAGCGCAAACGGTTGGCAACGGTCGCGGCGGCAAGGCGGGCTAGCGCGACCCATTCGGGTCGAAAAGGAATGCGCAGTTCGACGAGCTCTTTATGGGAGTGCTCGACGGCTGGATTCATACCAACGCTTTCATCGCCGCGTCTTCGCTTTCAAAGATACCGAAGATCTTGACCAACCCCGTTATGTCGAAGATCTTCTTAATCTGCGGATTGGTGCATACGAGATTGACCGATCCGCCATGCTCGCGCACGCGTTTGAGTCCACCGATCAAGACGCCCAGACCCGTGGAATCGATATAACGTACTTTCTCCAGATTTATGACGAGGAAGTAGACGCCTCGGTCGATCAGTTCCCCGATTGCGTCTTTCACCTTCGGTGACGTGTAGACGTCGATTTCGCCGCTAAGGTCAACCACGTAACAATCGCCGGGAGCCTCCCGCACGTTCACCTTGATGTCCAAATCGCTATCCCTCCGCCTTCCGTTGGAGTTCGTCGCGAGTCTCTTGCGCCGTCGTCTGCCCCTCGGCGACGGCGGCATCGAAATTGGACCGGGCGCTCTCGACGACTTGCCGGCCCCGTTCGTACAGATCCGATACGCTCGACTGCCACTGCGACGTAACGTCGCCAACCTTCTCGCGAAGGTCGCCGGTCGCGTCCATCGCTAAGTTTCCCGCTTCTCGCGCCTTGTCGGCGAGGCGATCGCGCGCCTCGTCTTGCGTTAAAAACGTGGCCGCGGCCACACCAGCAACCGCACCGATAAGAAAACCGGCGAAGAATCGACCCCCGCCATTGCCTTTGCCCATAATTGAATTACTCCCTGACTATTTAGTCTTTCCCGTAACCAAGCGCCGTAAACCGGCGCTGATGCCGCCCAATGCCGCGCCAACGTTGATGATGGCGGGCGTGACCGCGCTTTTGGTAAGGTCGGCAGTGCGCGAAAGAGTACCTACCGTTTCCTCGATAGATCTTGTCACTTCGTCGACGTGCGCCAGCGTGTTGCTGACGGGCGTGCCGATGCTTTCGAGTTGCTTGTCGACCTCGTCCAGCGTCGTCCGAAGCCGGCCCAGCGTTTTGGCAAGCGCCAACGAAGCGACAAAAATCCCAACGCCGACGAGCAGAATACCCACGCCTGCGAGGACGTCGAGGATGAGTGGACCATACTGCGTTCCGTTCAAGCTCCTGCCTCCAGCCGCGCGCGGTTCGTTTCGAGTCTACCCATTCCCCCCGCGATTGTGACGGGGGAGCTCAAAGCCCTTAAATCCGCAACCACGGCGGGGAGAATGGCGAGAACGCGCTCGATCTCCACCGGCGTCGTCGCCTTGCCCAGCGAGAACCGAACTCCGCTCGCGGGGCCGTCCGGAGCCATCGCCGCGAGCACGTGGCTGGGCTCGAGCGTGCCCGACGTGCAAGCACTTCCTGCCGAGGCGGAGACTCCCGCGAGGTCGAGCGCGATGATGAGCGCCGATGGGTCGACCCCTGCGAAACTCAGGTTGCTGCAGTTGGCGAGCCTCGGGGCATCGCCGCCGTTGACGGCGACGCCGGCCACCCGCGAGCGGATCCCAGCTTCCAAGCGGTCTCGCTGGGCCGCTACATCCCCGGCGGCTCGGGTGCATTCGGCGACGGCCAGCTCGAGCGCGCGCGCCATGCCGACAATGCCCAGCACGTTCTCCGTGCCGGAGCGGCGGCCCGACTCTTGCCCTCCGCCAACAACGATCGGGGAAAGGGGAACTCCACGGCGGACGTAGAGCAGCCCGACGCCTTTCGGGCCGTAAAACTTATGCGCCGAGATCGAGAGCAAATCGACGTCGAGCGCTCGCACGTCGATCGGCAGCCAGCTCGGAGCCGCCACGGCGTCGGTGTGAAAGAGAACGCCGCGGCGGCGGGCGATCCTCGCAAGCTCGGCGATCGGCTCCACGGTTCCCACCTCGTTGTTTGCGTACATGATCGAGGCCAGGACGGTCTGCGGCTGAAGCGCCCGCTCGAACTCTGCCGGGTTGACTCGGCCCTGGCGGTTGACCGGCAGCAAGCTCGTTTCGAACCCATCTTCACCCAGCCGATCCAGCGCTGCGAGGACGGCGCGATGCTCGATCGCGGAGGCCACGACGCGCGCCGGACGGGCGAGCCTTCGCGTCGCGCCAAGCAACGCCAAATTATTCGCTTCGGTTCCGCCGGATGTGAACAGGATCTCGGCTCGGGTCGCGCCGATCGCCGCGGCCACGCAATCGCGCGCGGCGTCCAGCGCGGCACGCGCCCGCCGCCCCTCGAAATGCAGAGAGCTTGGATTAAAATCGCATTGGCCGGCGGCCTCGCGCATCGCATCCGCAACCTCGGTGCACACCGGCGTCGTGGCCGCGTAGTCCAAATAAATTCGATTTGAATTCACAGAATGCTCCAAGTATGCCGCACTATTATTGGGTTGTGCGAAGCTCCAACGCACAACTCCGAGAAGTAGCAACGGGAAACTGGCGGTTCGAGTATCACTCGGGCCGCCTTCTTTTTTCAGCCTCGCGCTCCGCGATGCTCCGTTCGGCCCCCTCCTTCCTCGGAACGTAATATCTCCGATCGGCCAAACTCGGCGGCAGGTTGAGTTGCTCGACGTCGTAGTCGTCGTGCGCGTAGTGATACCCCTCACCGTAGCGGAGCTGACGCATCAGCCGGGTCGGCGCGTTACGCAAGTGCAGCGGCACGGGATCGTTACGCGTATCCAAGACGTCGGCCAGCGCGGCGCCGTAGCTCGAGCCGACACTGTTGCTTTTTGGGGCCGTCGCAAGATAGAGCGTCGCGTGAGCCAACGGAAAGAAGCCCTCGGGCATCCCGACGAAGTGCACCGCCTGCTGCGCCGCGACGGCCACTTGCAACGCGGCGGAATCTGCAAGCCCGACGTCTTCCGACGCCAAAATCACCAATCTTCGCGCGATAAAAAGCGGGTCTTCGCCCCCCTCGATCAGACGCGCGAGCCAGTACAGCGACGCGTCCGCATCGCTTGCGCGAACGGATTTGATCAGCGCGCTGATCGTATCGTAGTGCATCTCGCCGCCCTTGTCGTACCGGACATTGCGGCGCTGCATCGCTTCGCGCACTACCTCCACGTTGACGTGCGGCGGCTCCCCGCGCGCCGAAGCGGCGGCGAGCTCGAGCGAGCTCAGCGCCGCGCGCGCGTCGCCATTCGCAAGGCCAACCAACAGCGCTCGGGCGTCATCGTCGATTCGAAGCCCCTTCGCGCCCAGGCCGCGCTCTGCGTCGCGCAGCGCGCCATCGACAATCGTTCCAACCTCCTCATCGGAGAGCGCGTCAAGCACAAAGACTCGAGCTCGGGAGAGCAACGCCGAGTTGACTTCAAAGGACGGGTTTTCCGTCGTCGCGCCGATCAGCGTAACGGTACCGTCCTCGACGAAGGGCAAGACGACGTCCTGTTGCGCCTTGTTAAACCGATGAATTTCGTCGATAAAGAGGATCGTCGGCTTCCCGGAGCGCCGCCGAGCTCTCGCGTCGCCCAGAACCCGCCGCAGGTCGCTGACGCCGGCACTTACCGCCGACATTCGCTCGAAATGGGCGCCGGTACGACCGGCGATAATCTCTGCCAGCGTCGTCTTGCCGCTGCCCGGCGGGCCCCACAAGATCATCGACGGCACGGCGTCGCGTTCGATCGCAGCGCGCAGCGCGCGCCCCGGCCCTAGCAACGCTCGCTGCCCAACGAACTCGTCGAGCGTGCGGGGCCGCATTCGCGCGGCTAGCGGCATGACCATTGCCTGAAAATCGAAGAGCATGTCCCCGCCTTTACGGTGGGGCAGGCACCTTGAGCGGCTTCGGCGTCGCCAATTTCCGGTGAAACTCGCCGGGAAACTGCATCGTAACGTCTTTCTCCGCGTGAGCATCTCCGGTTTGCGTGTTGTACAACACTTTGCCGGCGTTCATCTTTCGCGTCCCCGCAACAATATGCACGGCGCCTTGCAGAAGCAAGGTATGTGCCTGGTCGTCCAACGTGCCGCTGTCGGCGGTAACGTTGGTATCGGCTTGCACGTAATGAACGTTTCCGATGGCCCTGTATACTTTCGCCGCTCCGTCGATCTGCGCTTTATCGGCCGTAAGCGTCGAGGGGCTCGACGGATGAGCGCCGCCTCCACTCTCCGTCAGGCTTCCGGCGCCGCCTTGCGAATCGTGCATCACCACGTGGCCGTTGAGATAGAGCGCTTGTTTTTTGTAGTTGCCGTTCGCGCGATCCGCGGTAACGTCGCCGCCGACGCGCGTCATGACGACCTTGGCAGGCGTGCTGAAATCGCCCGTTTTAAAGTTTGCGTCGAGCGAGCTGGCGTGAACGGTCCAAACGCCGAGATCGAATGCTGCAGGGGCAGAGCCCGGCGAGTGGCTTGTATTCGGCGATCTCGGAGAACCCGGCGGCAGCGAGGGCGACGCGCTCGCCCGTGCCGAGGGCGAGACGCTCGGCGGCGTTGGCGAGACGCTCGGCTGCTGCGACGTTGCAGGAGAAGGCTTGGCGAGTGCGACCAGCGCCAAAGTCCCGATGAGCAGCGCAAGAAGGCGAATCATAATAGTTGCGTCCGTACCTTTACCGAAGGACGCTCAATCGGCCCAAGGAGCGCCGCGAAGCGACTCTCCGAAACGGCCCCTTCACGCAGCAGCCGAGGACGCGCGCCCGAAATATCGATGATGGAGGATTCGACGGCGTAGGGAACGGGCCCGTGCGCGACGAGCAGATCCGCGGCCGGAAGCATCGAGGCATCGTCATCGCCGAGATATGGGGGGCCGCCCGGACGGATTGCCGTCGTGCCGGCAATCGGTCCGCAACGTTCGAGCAGCGCGCGGGCGAGGGGCTCGTCAGGCACACGGAAAGCGAGCGTGTGCAAACCTGCGGCCAGCTCGTCGCCGATAAAGGCCGGTTTGCGAATCAGCACGATCACGGGACCGGGAAGCAGCCGTTTGGCGACGGTCGCCGCCAGCGGATTCTCAAATGCGTATTCGAGAAACTCCTGGGCCGATGCCACATGCATCGTCAGCGGCCGGCTGTCCGGTCGCCCTTTGGCCGCATAAACCCGATCGATCGCCGCGGAATCGTAAGGATCGCAGCCGATGAAGTAACTCGTGTCGTTGGGCAAAATGACGGTCCCGCCGGAGAAGACCGCACGTGCAACCTCCTCGGCAACGTCCTCAATCCGCGCGGCCAATGCATCGATGACGCGCCCCACGCATTCCAGAGCCATTCCCTCATCATTCCTCGCCGACCCGAGTCTTCGCTGTGCCACGGGCCGCAGGCGCCTAAACGCGCACTCGCGCGCCCGTGCCGATGGCAACGCACGAAAGCGGATCGTCTGCGACAATCGCCGGTACTCCCGTCACGTCGGAGAGCAGCTTGTCCAAGCCGCGTAGGAGCGCTCCACCGCCCGTCAGGATGATGCCGCGATCGATGATGTCTGAGGCAAGCTCGGGAGGTGTTTTCTCAAGGACCGATTTGACCGCTTCGACGATGGCCGCGATGGGCTCGGAGAGCGCGTCGCGTACCTCTTCGCTCGTGATCTTCACGGTCTTCGGCAGACCGTTGATGAGGTCGCGGCCGCGAATCTCCATCGCCAGCTCCTGCTCGAGCTTGTAGGCGGAGCCGATCTTGATTTTGATCTCCTCGGCGGTGCGCTCCCCGATCATTAGGTTGTACACGCGGCGGATAAACCGAACGATGCCCTCGTCCATCTTATTACCGGCCACGCGAAGCGACTGCGATACCACGATGCCGCCGAGCGAAATCACGGCGACGTCGGTCGTTCCGCCGCCGATGTCGAGGACCATGCTACCCGAAGGCCCATCAATTGGGAGACCCGCTCCGACGGCTGCCGCCATCGGCTCTTCGATGATCTCGACATCGCGCGCGCCGGCCAGCTTCGCGGCATCCTTAACCGCGCGTTCTTCTACGCTCGTAATCTCTGCAGGCACGCAGATCGTGACGTGGGGTTTGGGTTTGACGATCGACGACCACCACGAACGGCCCTTCATGACTTTCTTGATGAAGTACGAAAGCATCGCTTCGGTCACTTCGAAGTCTGCAATGACGCCGTCGCGCAACGGCCGAATCGCGGTAATATGCGCGGGCGTTCTGCCGAGCATCTGGCGCGCCTCCTCGCCGACGGCCAATATTCTGCCCGTGTTCATGTCTTTGGCGACGACGGAGGGCTCGCGCAAGACGATGCCCTTTCCTTTGACGTAAACCAAAACGTTTGCCGTACCGAGGTCGATGCCGATTTCCAAAAACTAACTCCTACTCTAAGAAAGCGCTAGCTCGCCGAAACTCGCGGATATTCGCTCGTTTCAAAGAATCCCGCCGGCTCGACGAGCGGCGTCACGCCGCTGCTGCGCTGCACCTGGCCCCCCAGCTCCGAAAGCATCTCTTCCAAACGGTCGTAGCCGCGATCGATGTATTCCAGCCCAATGATTTCGGTTTCGCCGGCGGCTGCCAGGGCGGCGATTACAAGACCCGCGCCGGCGCGAATGTCTGGTGCCTCCACCGGTGCCCCGGAAAGCTGCTTGGGACCTTTGATAATGGCAGCATTACTTTCCATCGTCACTTTGACCTCGGCTCCCATGCGGGCGAGCTCGTTGACGTACGAAAAGCGAGCGTTGAAGATTGACTCTTCGACGACGCTGGTGCCCGGACAGGTACAGAGAAAGCCAACCATTTGCGGTTGGAGATCGGTCGGAAAACCCGGATACGGAGCGGTAAGAATGTCCGTACCGCCGGTAATGCCGTCGGCCTTCACCCGGATCCAGTCGTCGCCCGTAACGGTGACGACTCCGCATTCCACCAGCTTATCGGTAAGGGCTCGCAGGTGATCCGGCCGGCAACCGGTCACCGTCACGTCGCCGCGAGTTACCGAGCCCGCCAGCAAAAGCGTGCCGGTCACGACGCGGTCCGGGATGATCTCATACTCGACGCCGTGCAGCTCGCGGACACCCTCGATGGCGATCGTGTCGGTTCCCTGTCCTGCAATTCGCGCTCCCATCGCGATCAGAAAGTCCGCGAGGTCCACGACTTCGGGTTCCATTGCAACGTTTTTCAACGTCGTCGTTCCATCGGCCAATACCGCGGCAAGCATCGCGTTCTTGGTGGCACCTACGCTTGGGATGCGGAACTCGATCGCAGCCCCGGATAACTTGGAACCCCGCGATGCGGCAATGAGATAGCCGTGCGCGTTATGCACGTCGCATCCCAAAGCCACGAATGCTTGCTCGTGCATGTCCGTCGCGCGCGTACCCAACACGCAACCCCCGGGAAGCGGAACCTCGGCTCGCCCAAAGCGTCCCAGGAGCGCGCCGACGATGTCGAACGAAGCGGCGAGCTTTCGCACGAGCGCGTACGGCGCGCGATAGGACGCGACGTTGCTCGCGTCGATCGTCACCGTGTTCTTGTCTTCGTAGCGAAGACGGGCGCCCAAAGCTTCCAGCAACGACCACATCACCGAGACGTCGGTGATGTGCGGCACGCGGTGGAGCGTAACCGTGCCTCGTGCCAGCAGAGCTGCGGCCATAATCGGCAGCGCGGCGTTCTTTGCGCCGTGCGTTGCAACCGAACCTTCCAGGCGCGCGCCGCCCCGTACTCTGAGCGTCGTTTCGAGGCGATCGAGCATATGGGAATCTATCGTTCGCGTAGCCTGCTAACTCGCCTACCGATGGCCGGTCAATCGGAGTTGCGCGCTCGCAAAATCAATGGCCGCCTGCTCGCGCGCAAAAGCATCGCTGCCGGCCGTGGCACCCTTTTGTCGTTCGGTCGCCGCGGCCAGCCGCTCGCGCGCCTCCGCGACGACGACGTCATCGAATGCGAGCGCCTCGTCCACCAGCACGGTCACACGATCGGGCAATGCCTGCATAAACCCCTCGCTCGTGGCGAGCTCGAGACGCGAGTTCGCCCCATTCGTTAAAAGGTTTGCTCGCAAGATCCCCGGCTTTAACGCTGCGAGGAACGGGGCGTGCTTGGGAAGGATGCCTTCCTCACCTTCGGTCGTCACCGCGATCACCAGCGTCGCGTCGCCGTCGAAGACGACGCGAGCCGGCGTCACCAGCTTGAACGCGATGCCGTCAGCCATGAGCCATGCGCTGCGCGTTCTCTCTTACTTCGTCGATCGTGCCGGCATAAAAGAACGCGCTCTCCGGCAGATCGTCAACCTTGCCTTCGAGGATTTCCTTGAACGATGCGATCGTCTCAGGCAGTTTGACGTATTTCCCCGAGCGCCCGGTAAACTGCTCGGCAACGAAAAACGGCTGTGAGAAGAAACGCTGAATGCGTCGAGCCCGCGCTACCGAGATCTTGTCGTCTTCCGAAAGCTCTTCGACGCCGAGAATCGCAATGATGTCCTGCAAGTCTTTGTAGCGCTGAAGAACTTCTTGCACGCCCCGAGCGACTTCGTAGTGCTCCTCGCCGATGATCTGCGGATCCAAGATGCGCGACGTCGACGCCAACGGATCCACCGCCGGATAGATGCCCAGCTCCGAGATCGGACGCGAAAGCGCGGTCGTCGCATCGAGGTGCGCGAAGGTCGTGGCGACCGCAGGATCGGTGTAATCGTCGGCCGGCACGTAGACCGCCTGAACCGAGGTAATCGAACCTTTGCGCGTCGACGTGATGCGCTCCTCGAGTATCCCCATGTCGGTGCCGAGGGTGGGCTGATATCCGACCGCGGAGGGCATGCGCCCCATGAGCGCCGAGACTTCCGAGCCCGCTTGCATATAACGAAAGATATTGTCGATAAAGAGCAACACGTCCGCGCCGAGCTCGTCGCGAAAGTACTCCGCCATCGTTACGCCGGTCTGTGCCACGCGAAAGCGCACGCCAGGCGGCTCGTCCATCTGTCCGAAGACCAGCGTGGTTTGCTCGAGGACTCCCGACTCTTTCATCTCGAGCCAGAGGTCGTTGCCCTCGCGCGTTCGCTCGCCGACGCCGGTGAACACCGAAAAGCCTTTATGAACGTACGCGATATTACGAATCAGCTCTTGAATAAGCACCGTCTTCCCAACTCCGGCGCCCCCGAAGAGGCCAACCTTTCCGCCGCGCGTGTAGGGCGCCATCAAGTTGAACGACTTTAATGCCGGTCTCGAAGATGCGGGCCGTCGGCTCCTGGTATTTGAGCTCGGGCGCAGGCCGGTGGATCGGCCAATACGCCGCCGCTTTGACCGGCGCATCGCTGTCGATCGTTTTGCCGAGCACGTTGAAGAGCCGCCCGAGCGTGCCTTCACCGACCGGGACCAGAATCGGTCCGCCCGTACTGCGCACCGGGGCTCCCCGCACGAGACCGTCGGTCGAACCCAGCGCCAGACATCGCACCTGGTTATCGCCGAGCTCGTCCTGCACTTCAAGCGTCAGCTCGCGCGCCGCCGCCGCGCCGTTGCCTGCGTTGCGCGAGTCGTCGTTTACCACGACCACCAGGGCGTCGCGAATGTTGGGCAGCGTCTCCGCCGTAAACTCGACGTCGACGACGTTGCCGAGCACTTGCGAGATTTTTCCGGTATCAGCGGCCATCTTTCTATACGTTCCTTACTAAAAGCGTGCGCGGTTCTAAAGAGGAGATTGAGCGGTCGGCTGGAGCGAGAGGCACACGCCGGTGCTCCGGGGCGTGTGAAGGAGGAGCGAAGCCAGGATGGCGAGAGCGACGACGAACCGAGTAGCTTTTTCGCTGGATGCGAAAAAGCGAGCGTCCCCGGGGCACCGGCATGTGCCTCTTGCTCCAAGAGATCACTCTACGCCCAGCGCCTCCGCGCCGCCGACGATTTCTAGGAGCTCCTTGGTAATTGCGGCTTGGCGGGCGTTGTTCATGGCGATCGTTAGTTCGTCGATCAGCTTTGAGGCGTTGTCGGTGGCGTTGGTCATTGCGACGAGCTGTGCGGCGAAAAATGCGGCATCGGTTTCGAGCATTGCCGAGTAGAGCGTGAACTCGAGATACTTGGGCAGCAGGCGGGAGAGTACGAACTCCGGGCTTGGAGAAAACTCGACGGCGCCGCGAGTGGCGCGGCTCTGCTCCTGGAGGGGGTCGGTACCGGCGAAAGCCTTTAGATCTTCGGCGAGCACGGGCACGAGCTTACGCGTTTCGGGGCGCTGCGACATCATCGATACGAGCTTCTGCGAGACGACGACGATCTGGGAGATGGTGCCGTGCACGAAGTCGTCGGCTACGCGATTGGCGACCTCGCGCGCCGTGATAATCTTTGATGCGCCGAGCGGCCAGGTTGGATGTTCCGAGACGCCCATCCGTCGCACGGCATTACGCGCCTTGAGACCAACCGTGTAGTAACGAACGCCGCTGCGGCCGCGGGCGAAGCTCTCGGCTGCGTGAATGACGTTGGAGTTGAAGGCGCCGGCTAGCCCCTTATCCGCGCTCATGAGAACGATGCCGGTGGGCGCGCTCTCGTTCCCCGGTTTCATGAATGGGTGATCGACGGACGAAACCGCCGCCATCAAGTCCGCAAGCATCTCCGCGAGCGCGTCTGCGTAAGGACGAGCGCGCTTGCGCGCCTCTTCGGCGCGCCGAATCTTTGCCGCGGCGACCTGCTTCATCGCTTTGGTGATCTGTTGAGTATTCTTGAGCGACCGGATGCGGTCGCGCAGATCTCGTACCGACGGCATTTCCTAGAAGCTCTTGTTGAACTCTGCCAGCGCCGCGTCGAGTTGCTTGCGAGTGTCGTCCGACAGTGCGCCGCTCTCTGCGATCGATGTAAGAATCTGCGGATGCCCCGCGCGCAAGAAGTCGATCAGACCCGAGGCCCAGCCGGCGAGCCGAACGGTCGGAACGCCGCCGGCGAACCCGTTGGTCGCGGCATAAATGATCGCGACCTGCTCTTCGGTCGCCTGCGGTTGATACTGCGGCTGCTTGAGCAGCTCGGTGAGCTTCTCGCCGCGCGCGAGCTGATTTTGCGTTGCCTTATCGAGATCGCTCGAGAGCTTGGCAAACGCGGCGAGGTCCCGATACTGCGCCAGCTCGAGTTTTAGCTGGCCGGCCACGGATTTCATCGCCTTCGTCTGCGCCGCCCCACCGACTCGCGAAACGGAGAGACCGATATCGACCGCCGGCCGGATTCCTTGGAAGAAGAGCTGCGGCGTCAAGTAGATTTGACCGTCGGTAATGGAGATGACGTTGGTTGGAATGTACGCGGAAAAGTCGCCGGCCTGCGTCTCGATCACCGGAAGCGCCGTCATCGAGCCGCCGCCCATCTCGTCGGAGAGCTTCGCGGCGCGCTCCAGCAGCCGTGAATGCAGATAAAAGACGTCGCCGGGGTACGCCTCACGTCCCGGCGGCCGGCGCAGCAATAGCGACATCTCGCGGTACGATTGAGCGTGCTTGGTGAGGTCGTCGTAGACGATCAGAACGTCTTTGCCGGCATACATGAACTCCTCGGCCATCGCGCAACCGGCAAACGGCGCCAGCCAGCGAAGCGCCGCCGCTTCGGAGGGGCTGACGGCGACGATGGTCGTGTAGGCCATCGCACCTTTCTGTTCGAGAATCTGGGCGAGCGCGGCGACCGTCGAATTCTTCTGTCCAATCGCGACGTAAACGCAGCATACGTCGCGCCCCTTCTGATTGATGATCGCGTCGATCGCCATGGCGGTCTTTCCGGTCGAACGATCGCCGATAATGAGCTCGCGCTGTCCCTTTCCAATGGGGATGAGGGCATCGATCACGCGGATTCCGGTCTGTAACGGCTGCTTGACAGGTTGGCGCTGCACGACGGTGGGCGCGACGTTCTCGATCGTACGGAAACGCGTCGTTGCAATCTCGCCCTTGCCGTCGATGGCCTGACCCAATGGATTGACGGTCCGGCCGAGCAAAGCATCGCCGACCGGCACGGAGGCGATGCGGCCAGTCCGCCGCACGCTATCGCCCTCTTTGATCTCGGAATCGGAGCCCATGATCACGACGCCGACATTGTCCTCTTCGAGGTTCAGCGCGACGCCCTGCAGCCCGTTGGCAAACTCGACCAGCTCCGAGGATCGTACGCCGCGCAATCCATAAACGCGAGCGAGGTTCGCGCCGACGGAGATGACCGTGCCAATCTCATCTTCTTGAATCTCGGTCTTGAACTGCTCGATCTGCGTTTTGAGAATACTGGCGATTTCGTCAGCGTTTATCATTCATCAACTTTCTTAGGAGCCTGTAGGGTTATGGACATTTTCGGATTCGTCGTCGAGTTTTGTTCGAAGACGAGGCGCGATGAGGGAGCGGAGCCGTAGCTTCGTGACCGAAGAGCAACGAAGCTTTCGGACAAAAGACGACACGAAGACGGAAATGCGCCATAACCCTACAGGCTCCCAGCCGTTGTGTGGAGTTGGCGGGCGAGAGCATCGAGGCGGCCGGCGACGGTCGCATCGATTAAGCGATCCCCCATCAGGAGGCGCAGGCCGCCGATGAGATCGGCGTTAACCCGTTGCGTGACTTCGAACTTTTTACCGTAGAGGCGCTCGAGTCTCTCGATTAAATCCCGATATTCGGCTGCGTCGAGCGCTCTTGCGGACTCCACGGCCAGGGTCTCGGCGCCGCGAGCGGCGCGCTCCAACGCAAGATACTCCTCGACGATCGTGCCGAGCAAAGCCTCGCGACGTTTACGCACCAAGAGTAGGAGCGTGTGAAGCGCGACCGGGTCGATTCTCTCTTCAAAGGCCTGCGAAAGAACGCGCTCTTTCACGGGACGGTCGATTACCGGCGCGACGAAAAAATCGTGGACTAATCCGTGCCGCCCTATCGCCTCTGCGACGGTCGCTAAATCGACGCCGACGCGCTTGACGACGCCGCGTTCCCGGGCTACGCCGAGCGCGGCAATTGCGTAGCGGCGCGCCAGCGTGCGGTTAACCACGGCCGATCCCCTCAAGCGAGCCGACGAAGCGTTCGACCAGGCGCGAATCGAGCGCGGGATCGACCCGGCTCGCGGCGTCGCGACGCGCTATTTGCAGCGCCCGCTCCAAAAGTTCATCGCGAAGCCGCAGGCGGGCGGCCGCGCGCGCACGTTCCAACTCGCCGCCGGCATCGCGCAAGGCGCGTTCGCCAGCTTCGGTGGCATCTTTGAGGATCGTCTCGCGCTCGCGTTGCGCGTGAAGCTCCGCTCGCTGCTCGATCAGCTCGGCATCGCGTCGCGCGCTATCGATCTCCTCGCGCAAAGCGTCAAGGGCACCTCTCGCCTCGTCGCGGTGCCGCTCCGATTCCGCGATCTGCGCGTTGCTACGCCCCTGCGCGGCCATAACGACCGGCTGTATCCACTTGTTCCAGATGAAAACGAGCGCGCCGAGAAAGAGAATCGACGAAGCGACCTGACTCCAGATCGAGATCTCGAGATAAAGCCGTTCTTCGTTCATCCCGACGCCTCCGGAATAACTCGATCGAGCATGAAGTTCGCCACTCTCCGCGCCGCCTCCGATTCGCCGCCTTGGGCTTCATCGAACTCGCGCTGCGCGGTTTGCTGCGCATCCCCGACGACGCTTTGGACTCGTTGCGAGTAGCGCGTCGCCAACTCCGCCGCCTCGTTGGACGCTCGGGCCCGCGCCGCCGCGACGCTGTGCTCCGCCTTGAGCCGGGCCGAAGCTCGAACTGCCTCGGCCTGCTCGCGTAGACTCCGCGCCTCCGCTTGGTGCTCGTCGTAATCTGAGACGAGGCTATTAATATACTGACGTCTCCGCCGAATCGCCGACGAGACCGGTCGTAAGAAAACTACATTCAAAATCGCGAAAAAGATCACGAAGTTGATCAGCTGTACGACCATGGTCCCTGGCGGCCAGATCGACAAAAACGACATGGGGGCCTATTTAACCAACGCGGTAATGATTGCCGGAACCTTCGCGACCACGAGGAGGATGTAAAAGGAGAGTGCGATCGCGATAAACGGCACGGCCTCCAACACCCCGACGCCCAGGAACATGAACAGAAAGATATTGGGCCGCGCTTCGGGCTGGCGAGAGATCGCTTCGACGGCTTTTGCGGCGACGGTTCCGTCACCGACAGCCGACCCAAACGCCACCCCTGAAATGATGATGCCGAAACAGATCAGTGCTGCGGCTGCGATTAATGCTTCTGGATTCAAGGACGTTCCTTTCTAATGTTCGTCGGCAAGCGCCAGCGAGAGATAGACGATTGCCAGCAGCGTAAAAACGAAAGCTTGGATCGTTCCAACGAAAAAGTTGAAAAACTGGATCAGGAAAGGCACGACTGCCACGCCGAATGAGAGATTGAATGCCCCAATGCTGATCCGCGCGAGGATGATTGACGATACGATAATGAAGAGCAACTCCCCGACGAAGATGTTGAAGAAGAGTCGCGCGGCCAGCGTTACGGGGCGAAGAATTTCGTCCAGAACGTTGATCGGGAAAAGGATGGGGAACGGCTTAAAGACGTGGCCGAGATATCCCACCCCCTTCTTGCGAAACGCCGCAATTTGAATCATGCAAAAAATGAGGAGCGCCATCGGAACGACGGTGTTGAGATCGGCGGTCGGGGAGCCTCCGAACGGCAGGCCGAACTCCTTGAGCGGCACGATGCCGAACTGATTGAGCAAGAAAATGAAGAGAAAGAGCGCGACGAAAAACGGAACGAACGGTTCTCCGCCCTCTCCGAGAACGCTCGTGACAAGATCGGCCATGTAGTTGAAAACGGCTTCCAAGACGGCTTGGCGCTTCGTGACGTAGGGCGACCTATAGCTGGCGCCAATCCACCCGAAGAAAATCAAAGCGACGATCATGACGAGCCAGGTCGTCACAATAGTGTCGGCATGCACCGGTCCGAGCACCGGAAGCTGCCAAAGGTGATGTTCGCCGATCTGTTCGTGCACTGATGTTTGGTCCGTTAAGGCTTCGGTCGAAAGACTCGCAACGCACTCCACGCGTACGCGGCGAGCGGAATAAAGAAACCGGCAAGAAATGGCCCGAGCGACCACCACGGTCCGCGGGCCGCTAACGCCGCGGCTACTATACTAAAGGCGGCCAGCCGCGGTAAACTACTTAACCCAAAGAAGACGGCGCTGCGCGTTTCCACCAGTCGCTCGCTCCCCCGCATTATGGCAAGCATGTTGGTAATCCCGCACGTGGTCCCGATCAAGAGCGCCAGACCGGCATACCAAACGAACGGAACCAGCAACAGCGCGACGACCGCAGCAACCGCGAACGATCCGGCAGCCACGCGCCATTTGAGACGGTAGTAAGCCGCAAGAGCCATATCCTCCCCGCCGCCGGTGGAGGGTATCATTCCATGGACTTCGCCAGGAGCCGGAGCGCGGCGTAGCCTCCGACGATCAACCCAAGCGTCAAGCCGGCGGGAACAAGCAAAGGTACGCTCAATCGCTGACCCGCGACGACCCCTGCCAGGAGCCCGAGTATCGCCGCGCCGGCAAAACTTCCGCCGGCGAAGAGCACCGGCAGAACGACCCTCACGAGCCTTGCGCGGCGGTCGCTTGCGCTTCGAAGGACTCGGGGTACTCTCCGCCTCGCAGACGCGCCACGAGCCACCGCACGATTCGCGAGGCCGCCTGGCCGTCGCCGTAGGGATTACGCGCGTGGGCCATCGCCGCGTAGGCTGCGTGATCCTCGAGCAATAGGCGCGCCGCGTCGAACGATACGCCGGCGGTCGTGACCGACGAGGGCGAGCGTCCCCGCGGCCAGACCCTCCGGGCGTTCGGTCTCCTCGCGCATAACGAGCACCGGTTTGCCGATACACGGCGCCTCCTCTTGGAGACCGCCCGAATCGGTAAGAATAAAGGCCGATGCTCTCACGGCCGCAACCATCTCGCCGTAATTGATCGGATCGACCAGCACGACCCCGGGCATCCCCCCGAGGATTTCGCGAGCGATGGGCGCGACGCGCGGCGACGGATGAACCGGCCAGTAGAGCTGGGGCCGCGACGGCAGCTCGGCAATAGCGCGCAACGCCGCGCAAATCTCCCGCATATGGTCGTGGTTTTCGCGGCGGTGCGCCGTCACGACAATCGCCGGCGCCCGCGAATCGAGCTCGGTCCACCGGGGAGGGAGGGAAAGATCCTCGCGTGCCGCCGTTTCGAGAAACGCGTCGATGACCGTATTTCCGGTCACGACGACGTCATCGGCCGCGACGTTCTCTTCGAGCAAGTGTTCCCGAGCCAAGAGGGTCGGGGCGAAATGGTAGGTCGCAAGCGTCGCCGACAGGCGACGATTCATCTCTTCGGGATACGGCAGCCAACGATTGCTCGTGCGCAGTCCGGCCTCGACGTGGCCTACCGGAATCTGTTGATAGAAGGCCGCGAGCGCCGCGGCCGTGCTCGTCGTCGTATCACCATGAACCAAAACGACATCGGGACGCGCCTCGCGTAGCACCGGTTCCATACCGATGAGCACGCGCGTCGTGATCTCCGTCAGGCTTTGATCCTCGGTCATCACGTTGAGATCGTAGTCGGGTGCGATCGCGAAGAACTCGAGGAGATCGTCGAGCATCTGGCGGTGCTGGGCGGTAACGCAAACGCGCGCAACGATATCCGGATGGGATTGCAAAGCGCGAACGACGGGGGCCATCTTGATCGTATCCGGGCGTGTCCCGAACACGCTCATCACACGCAACTCGTTGGCCATTGGCTACGTTGCGTGCCGAAAGACGTGCGTGAACTCGCCGGAGAAGAAGAGCGCTACCGCGCCCAATGCCAAGCACACGGCGTAGAGAACGAGCACCGCCTGTCGAACGTTGAGGCCGAAGCGGAAAATCAACTGATGGTGAAAATGGCCGCGATCGGCTTCGGTGATGCGTTTGCCGCTGCTGGCGCGGCGCACGATCGCGGCTGCCGTATCCAGCACCGGCAGCGCCAGCACCAGCAATGGCACCACGACGCTGATCGCAATGGCGGTTTTGCTAGCGCCGATGATCGAAACGGTACCGAATACGTAGCCGATGAAGAGCGAACCCGAATCGCCGAGAATTATTCGCGCCGGATTGAAGTTATACGGAAGAAAGCCGAGCGCCGCGCCGGCCAGCGCGATCACGACCAGCGCGACGACGGGGTTTGCGTGCAGCACCGCGATGACAAAGAGAAAGACGCTCGAGATCGCGGCGACCCCCGCAAGCAGGCCGTCGAGGCCGTCGAGAAAGTTGATCGCGTTCATCATGCCGACGTACCAGAGCAGCGTCACGGGAACGCCCACCCACAATGGAAAGTCGATCCAGTTGGTTCCGGGATTGTGGTCGAACGGATTCGTGATGCCTGGAATGATGAAGCCGTATAACATCGAGATCAACGCCACGACGATCTGAGCGAAGAGCTTGTTCCGAGGACGCATCTGCATCACGTCGTCCCAGACGCCGACGCCGACGATCAGCAAGCTTCCAAAGAGTAGTCCCACGAGCCGGTGGACCGCATCGAACTGATCGGCCGCCGGCAGCAACCGCACCGGCGACGTCATCGACACGCCCAGAACGGCGAAGAGCGCAAACGAGAACCCGAAGAAGACTGCAATCCCGCCCACGCGCGGCTTTGGGGTGTCGTGCATTCGCCGTTCGCCGGCGTCCCGGTCAACGATTCCCAGACGATTGGCAAGCCGCACGACCAGCGGCGTTGCCAGCAAGCTGACCACGGCGGCGATGGCAAAGGCCGTGGCATAAATCGTGCCCGCAATGAGCAAGTGGCGGCTCAACCCCGGACTCCTTCGAGCGCGGAAAACGCGACCAGGGCTACTCCGGCCTCAGCCAACAACTGACTCGCGACCGGGTCGGGATACGGCTGGTCGTAAACGATTCTCGTCACGCCAGCGCTAATGAGCAGCTTCGAACAGTTCACGCAGGGCTGGTGCGTGCAATAGGCCGTGGCATCTTGCAGGCTGACGCCGTGCAGCGCGCCTTGCACGACCGCGTTGGCTTCGGCGTGTGTCGCCCGAAGGCAGTGCTCGCCGATTAGCGTGCAGCCGACCTCCGTGCAGTGAGCGACGCCGCGCGGGGCCCCGTTGTAGCCCGTCGTCAAGATACGGTGGGCACGCATTAAAACGCAGCCAACCGAAGCTCGCGGGCAGGTCGCGCGCGTACTGACCGTCTGCGCGATTTGCATGAAATACTCGTCCCAACCGGGGCGCACGGCGTTACGACCGATTAAGGAACGTCGTAGCGCGAGGTCAATTCGCGAACCCGTCCCCCAAGCCTCGCAATCTCGCGACGCTCTTCGATGTCGCCGAGGGCGTCGCAAATGATGCGAGCCACTTCGCGACAATCCTGCGCCCCAAAACCCCGCGTCGTGATCGCCGGCGTGCCGATTCGAATGCCGCTGGCAACCATGGGCTTTTGAGTATCGAAGGGAATCGCGTTCTTGTTGACCGTGACGTTGATCTCGTCGAGGTAGGCCTCGACCGCCTTTCCGGTCAGACCCCTTACCGAGACGTCAACGAGCATCAGATGCGTGTCGGTTCCTCCCCCGACCAAACGCAGCCCGGCACGCATAAACTCCTCGGCCATAACGCGAGCATTTTCCACGACCCGTTCTTGGTACGTCTTGAAATCGGGGCGCAGCGCTTCACCGAACGCCACCGCTTTCGCGGCAATCGTATGCATCAGAGGGCCGCCCTGAATCCCGGGAAAAACGCTCTTATCCAAAGGTGCGGCCCAGTTCTGCGTGCAGAGGACGAAGCCGCCGCGCGGGCCGCGCAGCGTTTTGTGGGTCGTGGACGAGACGAAGTCGGCCAGCGGAATCGGCGAGGGATGGAGCCCGACCGCCACGAGTCCCGCGATGTGCGCAAAATCGACGAGGAGCGCGGCGCCGATCTCCGATGCGATCTCGCGAAACGGTTCGTACTCCATTATGCGGGGATACGCGCTCGCGCCGGCAACGATCAGTTTCGGCTTATGTTCGCGAGCGAGCGCCCGAACTTCGTCGAAATCGATGAGCTCGGTGTCTTTACGGACCCCGTAGGCAATCGCGTTGTAGAGCTTTCCCGAGAAACTGACCTTAGTTCCATGAGTCAAATGGCCGCCATGGGCGAGCGACATTCCGAGAACCGTATCGCCGGGTTGTAAGAGGGCCATGAAGACTGCCATGTTCGCTTGAGCGCCGGAGTGCGGCTGGACGTTGGCATGATCTGCGCCGAAGATTTGTTTCAGCCGCTCGAGCGCGAGCGTTTCGGCGACGTTGACCCACTGACAGCCGCCGTAATACCGCTTGCCCGGATAGCCTTCCGCGTATTTGTTGGTCATCACGCAGGCGTTGGCTTCGCGTACCGCCCGGCTGGCGTAGTTCTCCGAAGCAATCAGCTCGAGGTTCTCTCTTTGCCGGAGTTCCTCGCCCGCAATGGCGACAAAGACTTCGGGGTCGCCCGCTTCGATGCGATTCGGCGTTAGAATGTCCACTACTAAAGGTCTTTGGGGATTTGCCCCCGGTGACCTTCGGTTTCTCGCGATGAGGGTAAGCAACGGCGAGCGGTCGAAAATCCGAGGCCGATGAAGCTTGCCTGCGCAAGCGGCGCCGTCCACCGCGAGATCGAGAGCGGCGAGCTCACGCAACTAGAGTTCTTGGACTTGTGCGCGCGCGAATTGGGGTGCGACGGCGTCGTCTTAGACGTGCGGCATTTTCCTAGACCGGACGACGACTATCTCGCGCAGATCAAGAAGATGGCGACCGACTGGGGGCTCTCGATTGCGGCGCTGAGCGACTCGAGCTTCTTTTGCTCGGAGCCGGAGCACGTGACGAAGGTTCTTAGCGATGCGGCCTCGCTCGGCGCGCCGGTGATCGCGGCCCCGCTCGCACTTCAGACCGAATGCTCCTGGAGCGAACAGTTGGAGCGGCTCGCCTTCGCCACGTCGCTGGCAAAGCGCCTCAACGTTACGCTGGCTTTGCGCAATGCCCCAAACACATTCGCCGCCGGGACTCAAGATTGCAAGCGCGTCGTCAAGGAGACCGACTCCGCCTGGCTGCGGTACGGGCCCGATCCACAGGAGCTCGATGCCGGCAGCGACGCACAAGCTCTCGCGCCAAACACCGTCTTACTGTGGAGCGGGCTGCGCACACAGACAGAGCAAACGGTCGCCGCCGCGACCCACGCGTTCGCAGCTTTTCGCGGATACGTCGCCATCGACGAGGCGTCGGGCGCGGCAACAAGGGACGGGCTTGCGGCCGCGATCGCTTCGTGGCGCGGCGCACTTTGCGCCCAATACAAAGAACTCAACCACAAATAGCGTCTTGCGTACGCGGTACGAACCTGCATTCTCGCAGGTGGGTGCGGCCCGGGCGCCGGTTTGGGGCAGGCATCTCGAGCCCGCCGCTCCGTCGTATCCGGAGCTGATGCTCCCTAGGTAGTATAAGTCGGTTCGGTACCTACGTTCGCTGCGCGCTAAGCGCAGTCGAGCCCCTCTACCGTACCACCGTGAGTCAAGTGGCTCGGCTCCTAAGCCCAAGCCGGTGGAAGCCGGTGCGCCCACGAAGTGCGAGGCCGATGTCTTCGCTCTCGATCTCGGTCTGCGCGATGGAGCTGCCGCTCGTACACGTCTTCAAGATCGCGCGCGGTGAAGAAGCAATCGCCCGCACCGCAGTCGTCCGCGTTCGAGCCGCCGGTCTCGAGGGTATCGGCGAGGCCACGCCGATCGAACGCTACGGGGAGTCCGTGGAGAGCGTCATTGCGTATTTCAGAGCGCATCCGCTGCCCTGCGACGACCCCTTCCGCCTCGAATCACTGCTGCGCGCGGAGATCCCCGCGGCGGCGCGCGCGGGGCTCGATCTCGCGCTCCACGATCTAATCGGCAAAGAGCTCGGTAAACCGCTCTACGCGCTGCTTGGTCTCGATCCGTCGCGCGCGCCGCTGACTTCGTTCACGATCGGCATCGCCGACCCGCAAATGACGCTGCGCAAGGTTGACGAAGCCGCGCACTATCCGATTCTCAAAGTCAAGCTCGGAACCGGCACGCTCTCCGAACAGGTCGAGGTCGTCGCGGCGATCCGCGGACGTTACGGCGGCGCGCTTCGTCTCGACGCCAACGAAGGTTGGAATGTGGACGAGGCGATTACGATTCTGCGCGAGCTGCAACGCTACGAGATCGAGTTTTGCGAACAACCCGTCGCCGCCGGCAACCCGCAGTGGCTGCGAGCGATTCGCGACCGCGTCTCCATACCGATCGTCGCCGATGAAGATTGCCTCGTTGCAAGCGATCTTCCGCCATTATACGGTTGCATCGACGGCGTCAACGTCAAGCTCGCCAAGGCCGGTGGTATTCGTGGCGCGCTGGCGATGATCCACACCGCACGCGCGATGGGATTGAAGGTCATGATCGGCTGCATGGTCGAGAGCGCAATTGCCGCGACCGCCGCAGCACACGTCTCGCCGCTGGCGGACTGGGCGGACCTCGACGGGCCGCTCTTGATATCGCGCGATCCCTTTACCGGCGTGGGCTACGACGCGGGCAGGGTATTGATCCCGCAAGCGCCCGGGCTGGGCGTTCGCGAAAGTGCGCCGCGGTGACGCGACGTTACGCGATTCTCGCTCCGGATCGCTTCGAGCACGACGCCAAGACCGCACACGGCGTGATTCGCTATGGCAGTGACGAGGTGGTGGCGGTCATCGACCCGACACACGCCGGGCGGCGCGTGCGCGACGTTCTCGCGTACCTCGACAGCGACGCTCCCATCGTCGGCAGCGTTGCGGAGGCACTGGAACACGCTCCGACGTCACTGCTGATCGGAACCGCGCCCAAGGGCGGCGGTCTTCCACCCGATTGGCGCGCGGCCGTCGCGCAAGCAATCGCCGCGAAACTCGAGATCGTCAGCGGCCTGCACGAGATACTCGGAATCGATCGCGAGTTTCGAAGCGCCGCGCGCGCGGCAGGCACGGCGATCTGGGATGTGCGCGAGCCTCCCGAGGTACCGCTCTTTTCCGGCGACGCCTACGAGGTGCAAGCGCCGATTCTTCTCACGGTCGGTAACGATTGCGCGGTCGGTAAGATGACGGTCGCACTCGAGCTCGTAGCGGCCGCGTGTGCAGCGGGAAAGAAGGCTCGATTTGTCCCGACCGGTCAGACCGGCATCGTCATAGCAGGGTGGGGAATTTCGGTTGACCGCATCATTGCCGATTTCGCGGCGGGCGCCGCCGAACAACTCGTGCTCTACGCCGCGCACGAAGGCGCCGATCTCATCGTCGTCGAGGGGCAAGGCGCGATCAACCATCCGGCCTATGCACCGGTGACGCTCGCGTTGATGACCGGGTGCGCACCGGACGCGTTGGTCCTCGTCTGCGATCCAAATCGCGCTCGCATAGAATCCTATGCAACGCCGGTTCTCGGCTATAAACACCTGATCGCCGTTCACGAGGCGTTGCTCGAAACCGTCAAGCCGGCACCGGTCGTCGGCATCGCTCTGAACACCCGCGGCTTGAGCGAGGCGCAAGCTCGCGCCGAAATCGCGCGGGCGCGCGACGAAACGCAACTGCCGGCCAGCGACGTCGTCCGCTTTAGTGCGGATGATTTCTTCTCGCAGATCGCTGCACGCATCGTCAAACGGCTGCCGCTGGGCGCGCGACCCCAACCGTGAACTCCATCCGCATCGCGGCGGCTGCGCTGGCGCTGCTCGTCGCAGGTTCCGGTTGCTCGAGAGCGACTGCGCCGTCGAGGGGCGAACGGAACTCCTGGACGATTCCCGGCGTAGTGCGCATCGGTGAAGATGAAGAGCCCGACAGCCTCAACCTGATGTACGCGCACAGCGCCGCCAGCGACGCGATCGTCGGCCTGCTCTTTTCATTCATCCTCCGTTACGACGCGCAGGGAAACTACATCCCCGATCTGGCGACACAAGTGCCGACGCTGCGCAACGGCGGGATCAGCCGCGACGGTAAGAGGATCATCGTACATCTGCGTAAAGGCGTCGTATGGGCGGACGGCGCGCCGTTAACGGCGGCCGACTGGCTCTTCACCTATAACGCCGTCCGAAATCCTCTCAACGTCGTCAAAACGACATACGGATGGGACGATATCGCCTCCGCGAGCGCTCCGAATCCCTACACGATCGTCATTGCGCTCAAACGGCCAAACGTGGCGGTCCTAGGAATTCTCGCGATCGGCGGAGCCGCGTATCCGCCGATGCCCGCGCATCTGCTCGCGAAGGGCGACAGCCTGCGCCAGGCGAGCTTCAACGAGAGTCCACTCTCCAGCGGACCGTTCGTGCTCGAGAGATGGAACCACGGGAGCTCGTTGACGTTCGTGCCGAACCGCCGCTATTTTCGCGGGGCGCCGCACCTCAAAGAAGTCGTCTGGAAGGTCGTTCCCGACGTCAACACCCTCTTCAACGAGCTCGTGACGCACGAAATCGACGTCTATCCGACCGTTAACGTGAACGATATCGCCCGTTTGCAAAGTATCTCCGGCATCACCGTGAAGCGCCGAACGATTGCGAACTGGCGACACCTCGGACTCAATCTGAGCCGGCCGCAGCTGGCCGACGCGCGAGTACGCCGCGCAATTGCCGAGGCAATCGATTGGAGGCGCATCGAGGCGACGGTGTATCACGGGGTTGACTCACTCGCGGTCTCGGATATCTACCCCGAGCTTTGGGCCGCGCCCACGCTACCGTCGTACCGCTACGATCCACCCGATGCGAAGCGCCTGCTCGCGGCAGCCGGATGGAAACCGGACGCCGGCGGCACTCTCCATAAAGGCGCGCTCGCGATGAATCTGAGCATCTACGCAACGACCGGCCATCAAGAGAACACCGAATCGCAAGTGTTGATCCAATCGATGCTGCGCGCCGTCGGCATCGACGTCGCGGTTCGTAACTATCCTGGAAACTATCTCTTTGCGATGGAGGGGCCCCTGTATACGGGCAAATACGATCTCGAGTGGTCCGTCGAAACGAACGGACCGGATCCCGATAACTCCGGGAGCTGGGCCGGCGCCTTCATTCCGCCGCACGGCGCGAACACGTCGTGGCTCAACGATGCTATCGTGAACGCGACGAGCCTGGCGGCGGCGAGCACGTTTGACCCCGCGGCGCGCAAGCGGCTCTACCAGCGCGAAGAGGAGCGCATCCGGGAACTGGTGCCGGCCGTCTTTTTCAGCTGGGAGACCGACTATACGGCGATCAACGACGACCTGAAGAACTACGTTCCAGCGGCGTTCATCGGCGACACATGGAACGCGTGGCAGTGGCAAATCTAAACGCTCCCGCTTTCGCGCAGACGCTTGGGGCCCAAGGCGGCGCGACGCTCTTCTTCGAACCAACGCGGACCGGGGTATTGAGCTGGAACACCCTCGCACCCAGAGGACGGATCGCATTTCGTCTGCTGCGCGCGCATCAGACCGACGGCGACTGGCTCGATCATTCGGAATGGCAAAGCGATGCCGCTACGTCATTGAGCCCCGCGCACGCCGGCACGAACGTGGCAGTCGATGTCATCTCCGCTTTGCAGCCCTTCGACGGGATCGAAGTGCGTGCGCCCGGCATCCGGTTCGAACTGCTCGCATTCTCCGCGCCCGTACATTCGCGGCCGTCGCTTCCCTACGCGCGAGACTCATTGATTCTCGACGTCCCGGCGCGCTCGCAATACCCGAGCCCGACACCAACAAAGGAAGAGCGCGGATGGTGCAGCCCCGCCAGCCTTTCCATGATTCACGCCTATCACGGTATCGATCTCCCCCTGGAGCAAGCCGCACTCGGCGTCTTCGACCGCGCCTACAACGGAACGGGAAACTGGGCCTTCAACGTTGCCTACAGCGGCAGGCTCGGCTTTCGAGCCGTCGTTGCGCATCTGGGCAACCTCGACCACGCCCAGCGTCTGATCGAGCGTAATCTCCCGCTGGCCATTTCGTATTCGTGGAGTCCCGGAGAGCTGCCCGGCGCGCCGTTACCTCATTCCGACGGCCATCTCGCCGTGCTCTGCGGATTTACGCGCAACGGCGACTGCGCGATCAATGATCCCGCCGCTCCAAACGTACGCGTCGTCTATCCACGCGCCGAAATCGAGCGGATTTGGCAACGCAACGACGGCATCGCCTACGTCGTGGCGCCGGTCGGCGTCGAGTTCGCCGACGTGCTGGCCGGGACGCTGTAACCGGTGCGAGACCTCGCCGCGATTGCGGCCGCCGTCGTCCGATGCCGGCGCTGCCCGGAGCTCCGAGCCTACACCGCGCAAGTCGCGCGCGAAAAGAAACGCGAGCATCGCGACTGCAGCTACTGGGGGAAGCCGGTACCGGGGTTCGGCGACACGCTCGCCCGCATGGTCTTGGTTGGGCTCGCTCCCGGAGCTCACGGCAGCAATCGTACCGGGCGCCCCTTCACCGGTGACGCGTCGGGCGACTTTCTCTATCCCGCGCTCTATCGCGCGGGTTTTGCCTCCGCCCCCGTTGCACGCGATCGCAATGACGGCCTCGTGCTTGCCGACTGCTACATTACCGCTGCGGCGCGTTGCGCGCCGCCTGCGAACAAGCCGACTCCCGGAGAGCTAAAGAACTGCTTTCCCTACTTGCTCGAAGAGTTCGATGCCCTCGATCGGATTGTGGTGATGATCGGCCTCGGAGCGATTGGCTTCAACGCCGTCGCGCGCGTGCTCGACCGGCGCGGCTTTGCGTTCGAACCGCCCAAGCCGGTATTCTCGCATGGGGCGCACTACGTCGCTCGCAATGGACGGCGAACGATTTCCGCGATCGCCTCCTTTCATCCGAGCCGGCAGAACACGAACACGGGTAAGCTGACCGTTCCGATGTTCGACGCGATTTTTACCCGCGCGAAGGAGATTCTGGCGCGCGCCGGAGATGCAGATCCGCGATCAGCTGATCCGGTACCAGGCTCGGCGCATCCATCATCAAATCCCGAGCGCCTTGATTCTTCGGGAACGCAATAACCTCACGAATGTTCTCCTCACCGCATGCAATCATCACGATGCGATCGATGCCCAGCGCCATGCCGCCGTGGGGCGGCGCCCCGTATTCGAGCGCGCGCACGAAGAATCCAAAACGCTCCTCGATCTGATCCGCGCTCAAGCCCAACATTTCGAAGATTCTGCGCTGCTGCTCGGGCTTGTGGATTCGGATCGAGCCCGAACCGAGCTCCCATCCGTTGAGCACGAGATCGTAGTGCTGGGCACGCATCTCCATCGGAGCCCGATCGATCAGTGCCCAATCGCCGGGCGCCGGCGCCGTGAACGCATGATGCGCGGGCGCCGGCTTTCCGCTCTCCTCGTCGATTTCCAGATACGGAAAACCGGTCACCCAACCGAAAGCAAAGGTCTGCGGGTCGCGCAAATGACATCGCTCGCCGACCTCGTTACGCATCTTCCCGGCGACCGCATGCGCGAGCGGAGCCGTGTCGGCAAAGAGCAGAATCGCGTCCCCGGACTCGGCTCCGACCGATGCGGTTACGGCAGCAACGTCGGCCTCTGTAAGAAACTTTGCAGCTGAGGATTTCATTCCATCGGGCGCAAGCGAGATCCAGACCATCCCCTTGCCGCCGAACTGTTTGGCCATCTCGGTCAAGGTATCGAAGTCGCGCCGCGAGAGCGCCGCGCCACCAGGATAGCGCAACGCCACGATCGAGCCGCCGCTCTCGATCGCCGACTTAAAGACGACGAACTCGGTGCTGGCAAAGACCGCATCGACATTGGCCAGCTCGAGGCCGAAGCGCAGGTCCGGCTTGTCGAGCCCGTATTTCGCGATCGCTTCTTGATGCGTCAGCCGCGCGAACGGCGGCAGCTCGATGCCCAGCACCGTCTGCCAGACGTAACGCATGCAGGATTCCATCGTCTCGAGAACTTCCTCTTGGGTACAGAACGACATTTCGACATCGAGCTGCGTGAACTCGGGCTGACGATCGGCACGCTGGTCCTCGTCGCGCATGCATCGCGCAATTTGCATGTAGCGGCCGAAGCCCGCGATCATCGAGATCTGCTTGAGCATCTGCGGCGACTGCGGCAGCGCATAGAACGACCCAGGGTAAAGACGGCTGGGAACGAGGTAGTCGCGCGCGCCTTCGGGCGTTCGACTTGATGAGCATCGGCGTCTCGATTTCGACAAACCCGCGCTCGTCGCAGAAGTCCCGCATCGCCTTAATGATGCGGTGGCGCAAGCGAATGTTCTCCTGCATCCGCGGACGGCGCAGATCGAGATAACGATACTCGAGGCGAAGATTCTCGTCCACGGCCTCATCGGCATTGACTTGAAATGGGGGGACGAGCGAGCGGTTGAGAATTTCCAGCTCCTCGATTGCGGCTTCAACGTCGCCCGTTCCGAGTCGCGGATTCTCCGTTCCGGGCGGCCGGGTGCGAACCGCACCCCGAACGCGCAAGACGTCTTCATTACGTAGATGTTCGGCCTGGGCGAAGCTCGGATGCCCCGGATCGAAAACGATCTGCGTCACGCCTTCATGGTCGCGGAGGTCGACGAATATCAAACCGCCGTGATCGCGACGGCGATTGATCCAGCCGCAAAGCTCGACGATCTTGCCCGCATCGGCGGCGCGCAGGGCGCCGCACGAAAGCTTATCTCTCGTCACGAGCTTGCTTTATCCCGGAGACGTAGTGGTACTGCAGCAAAAGCTCGCGTGCGAGCCGCGAGCGTTCCGCGCTGCCGGCGATGGCGCCGAGCAGAAGCGGCATCCGTGTAAGCGCGGAGTGCGCCCAAAGCGAGAAAGGAGTCATGCCCAGATTGAACATTACATCGACGTGCGGGTGCTTGCGATAGAAGCGCGCGGTCGAACGCCCGGCCAGCCGCATCTTTTCCTTTTGATCCACGTATGCAACGTCTTGACAATGGTAGTTCACCGCAAGCGGTTCGTACACGATCTTGACGCCGAGCCTTTGCAAGCGGTAGCCGAGCTCCAGGTCCTCGTGGCCGTAGCCGGTGAAACTCTCGTCGAAGCAGCCGGCGCGCAGCAAATCCTCGCGTCGCACGGATGCATTGCCGGTAAGAAAATAAAGCCACGAAAGTTTTCTTCGCGACGGCGGATGCAGATGCCCGCGCGCATCGGGATGATCTCGCTTGTACTCGTACTCTTCGAAATCGCGAACTTGAACCTCCAACCCGACGACGGCAATGCCGGTTCGTTTCCCATGACGCCGCAGATGCGTCGAGAGGAGATCGGGCGACGCGAAGATGTCGGCATCGTTGAAAAGGACGATGCCGGCGCGCGCCTGCGCGATGCCGGCGTTACGAGCCGCTGCCCGGCCGCTGTACGGCCCCGCCAGGTGACGGACATTCCCATGCGTTTGAGCGACCCCGGCAAGAAACTCGGCCGTGCCGTCGGTCGAGTTCGAATCGCAGACGAGCAACTCGTACTGCGATGGCTCGAGGTCTTGCTCGAGGAGCGTCGGCAACACGCGCGAGAGCGTGTCGAGCCGATTGTAGGTCGGAATGACGACCGAGATATCAAGCATGCATCAAGCGCGCGACGCCGGCCGTGATTTCGTGGCGAAACCGCTCGAGCAGATCGGGATCTGCACGCGCCGGTTTGCGCACCAAGACGTGAGGCACGCCGTATGGCGACCACTCTTGAGAGTTTAGCCGGAAGTATGCGTGTTCGAAGGCGACCAGCGTTGGCCGATGGACGGCGCTTGCGACGTGCGTAGCGCCCGTATCCACGGTTACCACCACTCGAGCGCGTTCCAGCACGGCGGCCCATTGATGGAAGGGCAGGCCGCGCAGACAATGAGTGATGTCGCCGCTGGCTTCAAAAGCCGCGGCCTGCGGTTCGCATTCGCGCGCGCAAGTGATGACGACTGGGGCAAGCGAGGCCAGTTCCTTCACCATCGCGAGCGTTCCCGCCAGCGTGCTGCCGCCGGTAAACCATCTCGGAGCCAGGTGAAGCACGATGGGACTCTCGGGAAGCGTTCGCGCGATCGTTCGATCCGCATCGACCAAGTCGAGCCGCAGCGACGTGACGCGCCGATGCGCGCCGGCGAGCCCGACCAGATCGAGCAGCTGCAAGACCTCATGGCGCACGGTGCGGTTCGGCTCGCGGTCGCACAGGTCTGGGTCCGCTTCGGAGACCATGATGCTATTGAGGAAGAGACGAGCCGTCAGCCTAGCAAACCAGCGGCGCTCGTACGTATAGCCGATTCGAAGGGGCGCCCGCGTTCCTCCGACGATCTGCAGGTTGACGAAACGCGGGGCAAGCGCAACCGCGACGTCGTACCCAGTCAAGGTCGCGCCGAACGCACGGGCCTTTACGCCGCGCGGCAGCACGATGATCTCGTCGATGTCGCCGTCGCGCTCCACGACCACGCGGTTGTATTCGCTCGTTACGATGGCGAGGTGCGCGTCGGGGAACGAGGCTCGGACCGTTGCAATCGCCGGCGTTGAGAGCACTAAGTCCCCGATGCGATCGGTTCGAGAGAGCAGAATCCTCACGAACTCGCGGCTCGCAGCGCGCGCTCCAGCTCCTCAAAGTAGGCTTCGTTCGCGAGCGCTCGCGACAGTCGTAGTTCTCGCGACGTGAGTTCTCGCTCGCTGCGGTCGGGGAGCCGGGCGCGCAGGCGATCTGCCAATCCCAGCCCGCGCCGCCACGCCGCAAGGCGCCGTTGTGCCGGGTTGATTCCGGTCGCAAGATACGCGCGCCAGTGAGGATGAAGCCGCGCGAGCGCGACGGCGGTACGCGCCTTGGCCTTCGCCTGCGCCACCAAGCCCTCGATGCTGCTTGCGCGAGGGCGCGGCTTGAAGTGATAGACGAGGGCGCGCGGATTGAAGACCGCCTTAACGCCGGCGGCGCGCAGCCGTAAGCCGACATCGATATCTTCCCAGCCGTACTCCGAGAACGACTCGTCGAATCCGCCGATCGCGCGTATCGTCCCTAGCGGCGCCGAGACGTTCGTTGTCCAAAAGTAGTTGCCGCTGTAGTCCGTGATTCCCCAGACGGGCGGCGGTAACTCGTCGAGCGATCCGACTTCAATCGCGCCGCCGCGCACGATCGCGCCGGGACGCGCGGCAGCGCTGCGCATATGCTCCTGCACAAAGTTAGGCAGCACGAGCACGTCGTCGTCGATAAAAATGATCCGCTCGCCGGTCGCGCGCGCGATTCCGGCATTCCGAGCGGCGGCAAGTCCGCGGTTAGCTTGGCTTACGACGGTAAACGGACACGTCGCGCGCAAACGCGCGCGCTCGATGACCGACGGCGTTTCGTCGCTCGAGCCGTCGTTGACCAGCACGACTTCGTACGCGTTGTCGGGGACCGTCTGATCGAACGCGGCCTCCAGCACCCGGTCGAGCAGCGTCGCGCGATTGTAGGTGCAAAGCTGAATCGTCGTCGCAATCATGCGATCAACGAGTCGAGCGCGGCGAGGATTCGGGTACGATCGAGGTTCGCGATGCAAGCGTAGTCGCGACAGCGCTCTTTCGTGTCGCCCGGGTGGCAAGGATACGAGGCCCGCACAACCGCAGTTCGCTCGCCCAGCGGTGCCCATCGTTCGGGAAAATCGGATTGAAAAGGAAAGATACCCACCGTCGGGCAGCCGACGGCGGCGGCAACGTGCATCGAGCCGGTGGTTATTCCCACGAACGCGCGTGCGCGCCGTGCGAGCGCGCCGAAGGCACCCACGCTCGTGCGACCCGCAATCGAATCGATTTCTTCCCGGCGATCGAGGAGACGAACGATGCCTTCCGTCAACTGTGCGTCCGCCGGCGAACCGCTCACGAGCACGCGCGCGTCGTAGCGCTCGTGAAGCGCGCGCGCCAGTGCCGCCCAGCCCTCGAGCGGCCAGAAGCTGCGCCGCGATGCAATCGCGTTGCAAGGATTGAGGATGATGAAGCGCTGGGAACCGGCAAGAAGCTCTGCGGCCTCGCGCTCATCATCCGCCGTGGGCACAAAACGATAACGAGGGTCCCCGGTGTCGCAGCCGATCGCACGCGCGAAATCGAGCAGCACGTCAGACCAGTGAGAGGTTACGTCGCCTCGTTCACTTCGAACGACGACCTTGTTGGTGAAGCGAAACGAGTACAAGCGGCGCGCCTGGCCGACTCGAACCGGGATGCCCGCACGCTGCGGAACTCGCGCGGCTCTTGAAGTCGCCCACGTCACGACGCAGGCCTTGTATCCGCAGCGCGCGAGTTCCGCCGCGATCTCGCCATCCTCGCCCGCATCGACCAAGACGCGATCGACGTCCGGCACCCGTTCGAGCAGCTCGCGATGCGACGGCAGCGTGAGCGCGTTGACCCTTGCGAACCGCTGGTGCAGGGCACGGGCAACGACCGAGGCAACGAGCGAGTCACCGATGCCGCCGCCGGCGCAATAGAGCAACGCTCGCTCAGCGCACATCGCCGGCATCGAGCGCGCGAACGAGCTCTCGAGCGTACAGTCCGTCCAAGAGTTGTCCGCGGCTTACGCGCCGCAGCCATCCCGGTGCATCGCTGGTGGACAGTCCTGCATAGAGCGCGAGAAGGCGGTCGGGCAAGAAGTAACGAGCCCGCAGAAGGTTGAGCGCATGGGCGCCGGTCGCCAAGCGCGCACGGCGTGAAGGATGCTTGGTGAGAAAGCGGCCCGCCATGCGCGCCTTCTCAATCGCTTTTTGGATTTCGATTTCGAGTGTGTTCTGCGCGGGCGGCTTGACGTGCCAGAGAAACGCATCCCAGGCAAACTTCCAGCGGCACTTCGCCTGGCGCAGGCGCACGCCAAGCTCGGTATCTTCCCAGCCGTAGAGATCGAACGCTTCGTCGAATCCACCGGCACGGAAGAAGGCTTCCCTCGAAAGCGACGCGTTGCACGTGCAGAGAAATGCGCGCGAATAGTTGGCCAGTGTGGGCGACGGTCTCGCGTCGTACGACGGCACGTTGAGAATCGGCCCGTTGACGACCTCGTAGTCTCCCGTTTGCGCGGCCCCGTGCGCGGCGACCCAGGCGGGCGGCAGCCAGACGTCGTCGTCGCAGAACAGTAGATACCGGCCGGCCGCGACCCGCGCGCCGCGATTGCGCGCCTTGCCGCGATTAGGCTGCGGCTCGGTAACGTAATGCACCGGAATGGAGCGGACTGCGAAGGCTTGCACGACGCTTTTTGTCTCATCGGCGGAGCCGTTGTCGACGACGATCACTTCAAACTGCGGCGCGCGCATTTGACCCTGCAACGATTCCAGCGTCCGCCTGAGATACTCGTGCCGGTCTTTCGTCGCGATCACGACCGAAAAGTCCATTCTTGTTCTACGCCGCCATGCGGATCAGCGAATCAGCCATCCGATCGGCCGCCCCGATATGATCGCGATAGAGCGCCCCCAACGCGTCACCGGATGTGCGAATCCAGGCCTGATCGTCGTACGAGTCGAGCGCGATCCGTGCGATTCGACCGGGCGTGACCGTTCCGTGCACTTCGCGCACGAGCGCGCAACCCGCGTCGATGTTCGGCTGCGTGTGAAAAGCAAAGCGGCGAGCGACGGCGACCGCTGCCGCGCGTTTGAGCGGGACTCCGACGAGTGGGATGCGGTTGAGATAGGTAAGCGGGCCGTTAATTGCAACGAGCTCCGGCGCGTTGAGCGGCGTGATCGCGATCACCGGCTTACCGAGCACCGCCAGCTCGATCGTTTTCGTCCCGGGAATGGTCAAGACCAAACGCGCGCTGCGGGCCGCTGCCAGAGCGTTGGTGAGAAGGGGAATGCGCACGTCGTCGGACTCCGTGGCGAGAAAGTCGCGCCCGGTCTCGGTTACGAGCCGTCCGCTTCGACCGAACATTCGCGGATGGCCGCCGCCTGCGATCGCCGCCGCGACCTGCGCGCGCGACGTAAACGGTGAAAGGGCAAAGGCAATCCGAAGCCCGGGACGCTCCCGCAGCATGCGCAACGCCACCGCAAAATAAAACGGAACGAGATTTTCTATCTCGTAGGATCGAGAGCCGGGCATGATCAGCACGCCGTCGGACGGCGTTCCCGGTTCTCGTTCCAGACCGGCCTCGAAGAGCGCGCCGTCGATTGCCAAGTTTCCAACTCGCTCGATTCGCTGCGGCGGAGTTCCCCACGCAGCAAGCTGTTCGACGTTACGTGCGTCCACCGCGAAGGCACGATCGAAGAGCGAACGATACGATCGGCGCGAAAACTTATAGGTCGCGGCGCGGCCCTTCAACCGCGCGTGAACGCGCGCGGCGTGCAACAGATCGCCTCCAATGTACTGTACCAGATCCGCGCGAGCCGGCAGACTCTCGAGCCGCGCGCCCAACGCGAACTTCAGGTACTCTTTCGGCGTGAAGACGCGAGCCGCCGGAAACGAGTCGCGCACCATTTTCGCTTCGAAGCCGGTAGCATAATCGTCGGGCACGAGAAAGACCAGCGCTTCCAAATCCGGTTGCCGCCGGTAGAGAGCGCGCAGCAGCGGCCGTAGCCACCCGGCAACCTCACCGGGACCGTTAGCCGTGACGGCTATACGCATCGAGGATGCGGGCGATCGTCTCCGTCGTACTCTTCCCGGCCGCGTGCGGGGCGAGCGCGATTCGGCCGCCGTATGCGAGGACGACGCTTCGCTCCGGAAGCTCCGCTTCACGGTACTGATCGCTCTTGACATGGACGTCGGGCCGAATGCGATCGAGTAAGACCTCCGGCGTACGCTCGGAAAATCCCACGACGCCGTCGACGCTGCGCAGCGCCAACAACAGTTCGGCTCGGTCCGGGAACGGAACGATCGGCCGGGCCCTGCCTTTGATCTGGCGCACCGAATCGTCCTCGTTCAAACCGACGATCAAAGCGTCGCCTTGCGCGCGCGCCCATGCAAGATACTCCACGTGACCTGCATGCAGCACGTCGAAGCAGCCGTTAGTGAAGACGACGCTCCGGCCGTCGCGGCGCAACTCTTCGCGCCAGTCGACCGCCTCCTGCGTGCTCAGCAGCCGGCCAAAGAAGAGTGCCGCGCTCATCCCGGGCCCGTCGCCGGCTCGACGAGGGCCACGATCTCTTCGGGCGACGCGGTTGCGGTTCCGAGCTTCTCGACGACGACTCCGGCGGCAAAGTTGGCGAGTTGCATTGCCTGTTCGATTGCCGCACCGGCCGCCAGCGCCAGCGCCAGCACGGCAATAACCGTATCGCCCGCACCGCTCACATCGTAAACGGTCCGCGCGACGGAGGGAATTCTCAAACGCTGACCGTTGCGTCCAAAGAGCGCCATGCCGTGTTCGCCGCGTGTAATGACCGCGTACCGGCAATCGAGCATCTCGAGGAGGCGCACGCCGGCCCGTTCGAGGCTCGCATCGTCGACGATGGCGATGCCCGTCATCGTGGATGCCTCGGCCACATTCGGCGCGACACACGTCACGCCGCGCAGCAGCTCAACATTCTGCGGTTTGGGATCGGCCAGTACGAGGGGACAGATCGACGTCGCCTCGACGATTTCGCGACAGAGCAGCCCTTTGGCGTAGTCGCTCAAAATAACGGCGTCGCAATCTGCCGCGCGCCGGCGAACGAACGCTGCAATCCGTCCGCGGTCGTCGTCGGGAGGCGGCGCAGTGGACTCCCAATCCGCGCGCACGACCTGCTGGTTATGTGCCACGACTCGCGTCTTGCGCGTGGTTGGCCGGCCGGCCAACGTGAAGATTCCCGAATCGTCCACCTGCTGCTCTTGCAGCAGGCTGCGCACCTGCACGCCGAACGCGTCGTCACCGATCGTTCCGGCGAAAACGACGCCGGCGTGCAACGCCCGCAAATTGCTGGCAACGTTCCCGGCTCCGCCCAGCGTGAACGAATGGTCCGCGACGGCGACGACGGGAACGGGCGCCTCGGGTGAGATGCGCGTGACCGTACCCCAAATCCACTCGTCGATCATCAGGTCGCCGATGACGAGAATCCGGCGCCCCTTCGCACGTTCGAAGAGCGTCCGCGCGTCTGGTGCCATCAGCGCGGTCAGGGCAAGCCGCCTTCGAAGATCAAGCGCTGCTCTACTAAATCGCAGACGATGTGCGCCATCACCTGGTGGACTTCTTGGACGATCCCAGCGTATCCATCGGGGCCGATCAACGCGAGGTCGGCAAATTCGAGGACCTCGCCGCCACCGTTGCCGGTAAACGCAACCGTTACCGCACCGCGCCGCTTCGCGACTTGCAGCGCGAGCACGACGTTGCGCGAGCTGCCGCTGGTCGTCATGCCGATCAGGACGTCGCCCGGTTTCGCAAACGCTTCCACCTGGCGAGAGAAGACGAAGTCATACCCGTAATCGTTGCCGACGCACGTCAGCGTTGACGAATTAACCGAAAGAGCTTCGCTGTTTAGGGCCGGCCGCTCGCGCAGGTAACGTCCGGAAAGTTCGGCAGCCATATGCTGTGCTTCGGCCGCGCTGCCCCCGTTGCCGCACCACAATACCTTCTTGCCCGCTCGAAGGGCCGTAACGACCGCATCGACGATGGCTTCGACTTGCTCGCGATACTTCGGCACATCGAGAAGCCCGCGCCGGTCGGCGAGCAACTCGTCGAAATCCCGGCGTCCGTGGTATCGCGCCATCTGCTCGTTCACGAATGCGACTCGATCCAAAAAAGTTCTTGACCCTGCGAGACCAGCTCGCCGTTGCCGGGAACGATGCGCACGATCGTACCTGAATAATCGCTCTGAATCTCGTTGAAGAGCTTCATCGCTTCGAGCACGCACAGGACGTCGCCGGTCTCGACCCGGTCGCCGACGTTGACATACGGCGCGGTATCGGGTGACGATGCAAGATAGAACACGCCGGTCAGCGGCGCCAGCACTTTGGTAACGTTCGCACCCGCCGCCGCCGCGCTTTCGCCGGTTGACGCGGAAGAGAAGCCGTCGGCTTGCGGCGCCGGTTCGGAGTTCGCACGCGAGAGCTCGTAGACTGCGTCGCCCAGTCTTACCTTAATCGTGTCGAGGTCGTGCTCGTGCATGAGTGCGAGCAGCTCGCGTAACGTTTGTGTCTCTTCGGCATAGCGCTCGTCCATTACAGTCCCGCTTCTACGAGAAGCTCGACAAGGACTCTTATCGAACCCAACGGCACTCGGCGATCGCTTCGGTGCTCCAGGTCCCGCAATACCGCCTCACCCGCGGCAAGCTCGTCGCTCCCGAGAATCAACGCGTAGCGCGCCCGGTTACGGTCGGCGATCTTCAACTGAGCGAGCAGCTTACGCTCGAGATAGTCGGCGAAGGTTGGCGCCTCGAGCGTGCGGCGCAGCTCTGCGACAATCGGCGCCAGGACCGTGCGCGCTTGTGCTCCTAGCGCGATGGCTTGGAGGCCGCTTCGCGGGCCTTGTTCTTGCGAGTCGCGGACCTGGAGCATCATAAGGAAGCGTTCCATGCCAAGGGCAAAGCCGACCGCGGGCACGTCCGGGCCGCCAAGTGATTTCACCAAGCTATCGTACCGGCCGCCACCGCAAACGCTGCTTTGCGCCCCGAGTACGCTCGACGTGATCTCGAAAACGGTTCTTCCATAGTAGTCGAGTCCGCGCACGATGCGCGGGTTGATCGTATACGGAATGGCGGCCAAATCGAGGTACGATTTGAGCGCGTCAAAGTGCTCCCGGCAGGGCGCGCACAGAAACGATTCCAATGCCGGCGCGCTTTGCACGTATGGAGCGTCCGCCGGATCCTTGCTGTCGAGCAACCGCAGCGGGTTGCGCTCGATTCGAAGCCGCGATTCCTGACTCAGCGCGGCCAGGTGCGGGCTGAAGTGCGCAACCAACGCGTCGCGATAGGCCGGCCGGCAACACTCGTCGCCGATCGAGTTGAGATTGAGCACCGCATCGCCGATCCCATATCCGCGCACCAGCTCCCACGCGAGCGAGATAACTTCCAAGTCCGCTTCGGGACCCGCGAAACCAAAACACTCGACGCCAAACTGATGCGACTGGCGATAGCGGCCCTTCTGCGGACGCTCGTAGCGAAAGATCGGTCCGATGTAATAGAGGCGCTGCGGCCCGAGCGAAAAGAGATGATGTTCGAGCGCGGCACGGACCACCGGCGCCGTCCATTCCGGGCGCAGCGTCAAACTGCGGCCGGAACGGTCGGCGAACGTGTACATCTCTTTTTCCACGATGTCGGTCTGCGCGCCGACGCCGCGGATGAAGAGTTCGGTTCGACTCGAAGACCGGTGTGCGAATCTCGCCGTAGCCAAAACGCGCCGCGAGAACGTGTATCCGTGCTTCGAGCTCGTTCCAGCGCCCCGACTCGGGAGGAACGAAGTCCTGGGTGCCGCGGGGGGCGCCAAAGTTCTCGGGCATACTGCTAAGACTCGTCTCTCATCCGGCCGACCGGTTCGCCGGGTCGATTGACTAGCCATTGCGAGGGCACGCGTGATGGTTGCCGGTGCGTATCGTACTCTACGCAGTCGCACTGCTCGCCCTTGCAACGCTCTCCACGCCTGACGCCCTGCGCTGCGCGCTGGCAACGTCGGCGAGCGCTCTTTTTGAAGCCGCACCATTCTTGCTCGCCGGCATCATTGCCGGACGCCTCTTACGCCACTCCAATGCCATGGCGTATCTCGGTTGCGGCTGCACGGCCGGACCATCGGCGCGCTCACTTCCCGCAGCGGCTGCGACGTGGCTACTCTTCGGTCCGCTCGTCGCCGCCGCGCGGTTCGGCGCCGCCGTCGTGGCCGCGCGTTTGCTCCGCCACGAAGATCGCCGGCCCGGCTGCTCGCAGCCGCCGGATCTGCTCGGCGAGTTTGCCACGCTTCTTCCGCCGGCAATCCTCACCGGTGCCACGACACAGTTCGCCGCCGCAGTCGACCCTGCAAAGCTTCCGCCGCTGCTCGGCGCGGCGGCAGGCGCGATGCTCGGATTCACGACGGCGCCCTGTGGGCTTGGGGCCATCGCGGTCGCGGGCGCGCTGCGCGTCCAAGCCCCAATCGCGGCGGCGGCCTTTCTCTGCGTGGCCGGAATCATCGACTTACGTGCGCTTCGGCAGCCGACGCACTCGGACAACGGCCACGATGCGCTCGCCTACGCGCTGCTAGCCGCGGCGTTTGCAATCGTCGCGTCACGGCGCGGCGACGCCCTCGTTCATCCCGCAATCACGCCCCTGATGGCGGCGTGCGCCGGCGCGGCGCTGATCTGCGCGATTGCGTATCGACGCGAGCAAAACCCGGCGCGGCGATGCGCGCCCGTTTTGATGTTGGCCGGCGCGATGATCGGCGCCCCGCCGCCGCAGTACCACGCCACCGAAACGACGCTCGCCGATCTCTTTGCGGGCGAGCATTTGACGTTCACTGGAACGCTTGCGCGCAGCGGGGCGGAGAGCGCTTTGGTGCGCTATGCGATCACGTGTTGTCGCGCCGATGCGGCTCCCGTCGTCGTCCGTCTCGACCGCGCCCCCCGCTTCGCCACGGGGAGCTGGCTGCGCGTTGACGGACGCATCGAGAGCATCGGCGGCAACCTTCGCCTGATTGCCGGCAGCGCGCAACGCATCGCGCCGCCGACCGATCCCTTCATCTACCGCTGATGAGTATCGCTAACGAGGCTCCAAGAGCTCGACCGGGATGCCGTTTGGATCTTCGACGAAGGCGATCGCGCGGGTACCGCCCGGAGACTTGTAGACGTCTTTTAAAATCTTCACGCCCTTGGATCGCAGCGCATCGACGTACTCGCGAAGATCGCCGTCGGCTTCGAGGGCCAGGTGTTCGTAGCGGTTACCCAACGCATACGGGGGATGCTCTTCCAAGTCGTAGACGAGCTCGACGTACGCGTCCCAATCGCGGCCGACGAACGCCATATCGGCGTTACCGGGATAGTGAAACGGGCCGTCGAGCAAACGCAATCCAAGTTTCTCGGTGTAAAAGTCGATCGACTCGTTCATGTCGTTGACAAAGATCGACGTGTGAAGGAAACGCGGCATTCGAGGCTCCTCCTAATGCAGAAAATAGCGATAGCTCGAAAAAACCAGCGCGACGTCGAGGCGATCGGCCGCTGCGACGACTTCACCGTCTCGAACCGATCCGCCGGGCGCGATAATCGCCGTGCATCCACCGGCGACGGCGGCTTCCAAACCGTCGGCAAACGGAAAGAACCCATCGCTAGCGCACGCGGCGCCTTTGGCATGCTCGCCGGCGCGCTGCGACGCAATCTGCACGGCACTCACGCGGTTTGTCTGCCCCGCGCAGATTCCACGGGTCGTTCCGCCGTTAACGATCGCGATGCCGTTGCTTTTCACGTGCCGGACGACATCCCAAGCAAACGCGAGATCGTGCCACTGCTGCGGGCTTGGTTGTCGACGACTGACGACGCGCCACTCTTCTGCCGGTGCGGCCGGATCGTCATTTTCAGCGAGGACCCCGCCGAGCGCGCTTCGGAGGCGCAGCTCGTGCGCCAGCTCGTCGGGGAGCGATTTTCCAAAGCGCATGATGCGAAGGTTCTTCTTTTGCCTGAGCAGGTCGAGCGCATCCGGATCGAAGTCCGGCGCGGCGACGATCTCGAGGAAGTATCGGCCAAGCGCTTGCGCAGCCGCGGCGTCGATCGGAGCGTCGGCTGCAACGATTCCCCCGAATGCCGAAACCGGATCGGCTTCGAGCGCTTCTCGAACGGCCAAGCCAACGTGCGAACGTTGGGCGACGCCGCAGGGAACCGTATGCTTCACCACGGCCGCGCGAATGAAGCGTTCGCGATCGCTTCCGAACTCGGCGCCGAGCGGTGCGCGGGAGAGCAGCCGCAGCGTCGCATCGAGATCGAGCAAATTATTATAGGAAAGCGCCTTTCCGTGGAGCTGCTCGGGCAGACGCTCGGGCCGGTCGAGGTAGAACGCGGCGCGCTCCTGCGGATTTGTGCCGTACCGCAGACGTTTGGCAAGAGGCAACGTCAGTGCCAGCGCGCCGGGGAGCTCGCTGGGTAAGATTTCCCCCGCTGCGGCAAGATAGTGCGAAATGGCAACGTCGTACTCTGCGGTTCGTTCGTAGGCCGCGATTGCATACTTGCGGCGCAGCGCCGGCGGCACGTCACCCGACTCGATCGCGCTGCGATATTCCGCATACTGCGAAGGATGCGTGAGGACGGCGACGTGCTCGAAGTTTTTGGCCGCAGCTCTCAACAACGCAACGCCCCCGATATCGATCTGCTCGATCGCTTCTTCTTCCGTCGTACCGGGGCGCGCGACCGTCGCTTCGAAAGGATAGAGGTTCACGACGACCGCGCAGATTTCCGCAATCGCGTATTTTTGCGCTTGTGATTTGTGCTCGAGATCGGTTCGATCGAAGAGTATCGCGCCGAAAATCTTGGGATGCAGAGTCTTGACCCGGCCGCCGAAGAGCGCCGGAAAACCGGTGACGTCCTCAACGTCTCTGGCCCGTACGCCCTCCCGCTGTAGGAAAGCTCGCGTTCCGCCCGTTGCGTAAATCTCAACCCCGCGCCGCTCGAGCGCGCGGGCCAGCTCGGCCGAACCGGTCTTGTCGAAAACAGAGATGAGTGCTGCTCGTCGCGTTGCCGCCGGGGCGTCAGGCAACCGACATCTCCGCCTGCGCTGCGAGTTCCGCCGAAACGATCGCGCTGACTCCGGCTTCTTTGGTCGTTACGCCGTATAGACGATCCGCACTCTCCATCGTCTTCTTATTGTGCGTGACGATGAGCATTTGAGACTTTACGGCGAACTCGCGCACCATCTGGCAGAACCGTTCGATGTTCGCATCGTCAAGTGCGGCGTCCACCTCGTCGAGCAGATAGAACGGCGCGGGCTTGATCTCGATGAGCGCAAAAATCAACGCCGCAGCGGTCATGGCGCGTTCGCCGCCCGAGAGTGCAGTCAGCGGCATCTGTTTTTTGCCAGGCGGCTGCACCGCGATTTCAATGCCCGTTTCCGCGAGGTTGGCGGGCTCCGTCTGCCACATCTTGGCCTGGCCGCCCGCAAAAAGCCGGCCATACATTGTCGAGAACGCGGCGGCCACGCGCTCGAAGGTCGCATTGAACTGCGCTTGACTCTCCCGTTCGATCTCTTGGATTGACTCGAGCAGCGTCGCACGCGCCTTCGCGAGATCCTCGAGCTGCACGCGCAGAAACTCCTCGCGCTGCGCGACGTCATCGCGCTCGGCCTCGGCGTTGAGGTTGACGTTCGATTCCAAACGCACGAGGTCGTCGCGAAGCCGTGGAAGCTCTTCGACCACCGCATCGGCTTCGTCCCGATACCGGCTCTCCACGTCGGCGCATTCTTCATTCGTAGCTGGGTGCTGCGCGAACTGCGAGACAAGCATTCCCAGTTCGGCTTCGATCTGCGCTAATCGCGTGCGGTGACGCTCGCCGCCGGCTGCAGCGTCGCGCTCTTCCTGTTCGGCCAGCCTCAGCTCCGATTCGACGCGAGCCTGTCCCGTTACGAGTTCCTCACGCTCTTTGCGAGATTGCTCGAGCCGCGCGTCGAGCGAAACAACGCCGCGCCACAAACCTTCGAGATGAAGGTGCGCGCTGCGGGTCTCTTCCATCAGCAAAGCGATCTCGGCCAACATGCGCTCCCGTGCCGACCCGGCGCGCGCACGATCCTGATCGAGCATTCCGAGCCTCGCGTTGGCCGCATCCCGTTCGGCAGCGAGCCCGCCGGTTCGCTCGCGCAAATCGGCGGCGTGCGCGCTCGCCGCGGTCTGCGCCGTTTGCGCGGCAGCAATCTCCTCACGGACGCGGGCAAGCTCGGTTTCCAAGCGTAGCCGTTCGTCGTCGCTTTTTTGGGCTTCGGGATCGCTGCGCTCGTACTCGCGCTGGAGCTCTCGCGATTGGAGGACCTGCTCGTGCAGGGAAGCCGTTGCGCCGCGCCCCGTTTCGAGCTCGGCCTGCGTCCGCTCGACTTCTTCGGTAAGGGCCGCGGTTTGCGCGCGCAAGCCGACGAGTTGCGATTCCGCGCGTGCCTGCCGCTCGCGCGCTGCGTCGCGCTCTCCAATGGCAGCGTGGGCACGAGCCTGAGCTCCTCGCAGGGCCTGCTCGGACTCGTCGAGTCGCAGCCGCATGTCCGCCAACGCTTCGCGAAGGCTCGCAGCCAGAAATCGCCGCGAAAGGATCGAGCGCTCGCGCGCAAAGCGTCCGCCGGTAATCGCACCGCCTCCGGTGATTTGCTCGCCGCCCAGCGTCACGATCGTGTCTCGCACGCCCCGCTCCCGGACGAGTTCGATGCCGGTCTCGAGCCGATCGACGATCAAAACGTTACCGACCAAGAAGTTGACGATGCTCGCATAGCGCGGCGCCGTCTGCAGCAGCGTGTGCGCATAACCGAGAACTCCGGGCACGGCGGCCAGCCCAGGTTCGAGATTTCGGCCTTGACGATCGGAGAGGGTGTCGAGCGGCAGAAAAGTCGCGCGGCCGGCCTCTTTACGATTGAGAAATTCGACGCACCGTTCGGCGTCTTCGGAGGTCGTCGTGACGACGTTGGAAAGCCGGGCGCCGAAAGCAACGTCCATCGCCCGAGCGTACCGCTCTTGCGTCGTGATCAGATTCGAAACGATGTCCTCGATCCCGCGCAGCTCGCCGCGCTGCCGCGCTTCGACGACTGCGCGCGTTCCCGGAACGTGCCCCTCGAGCGAGTTTTCCAGCTCTTCGATGGTGTGCAGACGAGATTGCGCCGCTGCGACGTCGCCAGTTTGATCGCGATGCGCGCCCAGCGCCGCCGCGACTTCCTCTTGCGCGGCCCCGGCCTGGAGTTCCGCATTCTCCGCGCGACCGCGCGCATCGAGCAGTTCTTCTTCGAGCGCTGCGATTTGGCGGTGGCATTGCCCGTGACGGTGTGATGCCCCACCCGCGGCAATCTCGAGTTGCTCTGCGCGCTCGCGAGCGGTCTGCTCTTCTCGCTCGAGCCGCTCGACTTCGGTGCGACGCGTTTGTGCTTGAACCCGCCGCTCCGCCTTGCGGGTGGCCTGCTCCGTCGCGCCAGCTTCGACTTCGCGCAGCTCGGTGAAAACCTTTTCCAGTTGCGCGCGCGCCTGTGAGAGCGTCGCTTGCGCCTCGAGCTCGCGCTCCCGCGCTTCTTCCAGCGCTTGCGATAGCGGCCCGAGGCGTGCCTCCAGCTGCTCCATCGCCGTAACGAGCAGCGCGCGCTCTCCAAGCACCCGCGCAGTGTCCTCTGAGGTTTGCGTCGATTGCCGCTCGAGTGCTTCGCGACGCGCGAGCGCGGCGGCATACTCCGCCTCTACCCGTGCGACGTCGTTGCGCTCGCTTTGTGACTTCGAGCGCAACTCTTCGAGCTGCAGTTCGCATCGGTAGAGCTGCGTTCGCAGGCGCGTGACTTCCGCGCCTAGCGTTGCAGCCTTTGCGGCGGCCGCCGCTCGCTGCTCCTCGCCTCGTTCGAGCTCGTCACGTAACGAGACCCTTTCGGCGCGGCGTGACGCGCCGGCTCGCAGATAACCGAGGATTTCCAGGTCGCGCAGACGCGCGCTGACGCGGCGGTAGCGCTTCGCCCGGCGAAGTTGACTCTCCAACTCGGGAATTCGCCGTTCGAGCTCCGCAATAAGATCGCTGATGCGAATGGCGTTCTGCTCGGTGCGTTCCAAGCGGCGCATCGACTCGTGTTTGCGCGCCAGAAACTTGCCGATGCCCGCGGTCTCTTCGAAGAGCGAGCGCCGCTCGGCCGGCTTGCTGACAAGGATTGCATCGATCTGTCCTTGCGAAACGATGGCATAAGAGCCGGGTCCGAGGCCGGTGCCCATGACCAAGTCGAGCACATCGCGTAAACGTACCTGGCTGCGGTTGATGAAATATTCGCTCTCACCCACGCGATAGGCGCGCCGGGTTATTTCGACTTCGTTGAAGTCGATCGGCAACGCACCGTCGGAGTTATCGAACAGTATCGAGACTTCGGCAAGACCGAGCGGCTTGCGGCTTTCGTTGCCGGCGAAGATGACGTCTTCCAACCGTCCCGATCGAATGCTCTTGGTCGACGTTTCCCCCAGCACCCATCGAAATGCATCCACCAGGTTGGACTTCCCCGAACCGTTCGGACCGACGATCGCCGTGACGCCGTCGCCGAACTCCAGCGCCGTTGGTTCGGCAAACGTTTTGAAGCCGAACGATCGAATCTTCTTGAGCTTCACGTCCCGACCGCGCGCGCCAAGTTTTCGTCATTTGCCGGAGTAAGCGAGATCAGTGCGGCCTCGGCCGCCGCTTGCTGCGCGGTTTTTTTCGAGGGCCCGTGCCCCTTGCCCACGAGCTTACCGTTGACGGTGACCCTGGAATGGAAGGCCGGGCGTTGCGGCGTGCCCCGACTGGTCTCGCGGTACACGGGGGTGGCCGCCAAATGTTCCTGCGCGTAGTGCTGCAAGCGAGTCTTGGCGTCGAGCAACGCGTCCGCGGAGTGATCCAACTGCTCGATGTGATACTTAACGACGAACGCGCGTGCCTTGTCGAGCCCGTAGCGCAGGTAGAGCGCGCCGACAAAAGCTTCGACGGCGTCGGCCAGCACCGACGTATTATCGCTTCCGCCCGCGGCCCGCATTCCCGCCCCGAGCAGCGTGAGCTCTGAGAACCGTAGCCGTCGCGCCGTTCGGGCAAGCTGCGCGTCGTTGACGATGGCGGCTTTGCGCAACGTCAGCAATCCCTCGGACTCGTCGGCGAATTGCTCGAAGAGCCATCCCGCCGTGATGCAGCCGAGCACGGAGTCGCCAAGAAACTCCATTCGGTCGTTCGAGCTGCCGCCGCGCTCTTTTGCATAGCTCTGATGAACGAACGCCATTTCGAATACGCTTAATTCGTCGCGCTTGCGAATGCCTGCAAGACGAAGCAGGGCGCGCAACCGCCGCCGATACGCTTCGCCGCTCATGCTACGGTCCGGAACGAACCTTGCCGAGGACGATGACGCTGTTGTGGCCGCCGAAGCCGAACGAGTTCGAGAGCGCGACGCGAATCGGCGCGTGGCGCGCGACGTTGGGCACGTAATCGAGCCGGCATTGCGGATCGGGGAACTCGTAGTTGATCGTCGGCGGCATGATATCGTGGTACACGGCCAGCGCCGTCGCTACGCCTTCGATGCCGCCCGCGGCGCCGAGCGCGTGCCCGTGCATCGATTTTGTCGAACTTACTCCGATTTTGGAGGCGTGCTCTCCAAAGCTTTTTTCAATCGCACTCGATTCGGCGGGATCGCCCATTGGCGTCGACGTCCCATGCGCGTTGATATAATCGACGTCCTCGGGGGCGATGCCGGCGCTTGCGAAGGCACGAGCGAAGGCCAAGCGGACGCCCCTGCCCTCTGGATCCGGCGCGACGAGATCGTAGGCATCGGCCGATTGGCCGTAGCCGAACAGTTCGCAATAGATCTTGGCTCCGCGAGCCAGCGCGTGTTCGTACTCCTCGAGGACGAGGATCCCCGCGCCCTCGGCGAGGACGAATCCGTCGCGCTCGCGATCGAACGGGCGGCTCGCTCGGGCCGGATCATCGTTGCGGGTCGACATCGCTCGCATGGAACAAAAGCCGCCGATCGCCAGCGGCGATACCGTCGCCTCGCTGCCTCCGGCAATCATGGCAATGGCGTCGCCGTACGCAATGGCATTAAATGCAGTCGCGATGGCATCATTGCCGCTCGCGCAGGCGCTCGCGGCCGCGAAGAACGGTCCCTGAAAACCGTAGGCCATCGAGATGTGCGCCGTCGCCGCGTTGGCCATCAGCATCGGAATGAAGAAAGGCGTCACCTTCGACCACGTTCCGTTTTCATTGGCTTTATCGGAGTTGAGCCAAAAGGTGATGATTCCACCAATGCCCGTCCCGACGACGCCCCCGACTTGCTGCTTGAACTCTGGATTCTCGGGCAGCTTGGCATCCTCAATTGCTTCCCGTGCGGCAACAAACGCGAACTGCGTGAAGCGGTCCATGCGGCGCGCTTCTTTGCGTCCGATGAGCTGCTCGGGATTCCACTCTTTTACTTCGCCCGCGAAACGCGTATCGAAGAGGCTGGCGTCGAAAGCCGTGATTGGAGCGATTCCGGATTCGCCGGCAATCAGGCGTCTCCAAAAATCCTCGCGGGTGTTTCCGACCGGAGTAACCGCTCCCAGGCCCGTCACGACGACTCGTCGGCGGGCAGGCGGCTGCATTCTGGAGGGGCTCAAAACTTCAGCAAGTTACGGCGGCATCGGGGTGGTTCCCCCTGCCTTTCGCCGAGCTCTGCCTTGCGCTGACCCCGCGCGCCGGATATAATCAGGGGCTGTCTGCCGCATAGGGGTGTGGGGCACTACTCGATCACCGAAGGGACGTTATGAAGCGGACTTATCAGCCGCACAATCGCCGCCGCAAGCGTGTGCATGGATTCTTAGAACGAATGAGCACCAAGGCCGGACGTAAGGTGCTGGCGCGCCGCCGGAAGAAGGGACGCCATCGTCTCACGGTCTGATGCGCCGCGTGGCGAGCCTGCGCCGGCAAGTGGATTTTGCCCGGTTGCGCCGCCAGGGCCGGCGCGTTTCGACCAAGAGTCTGACCATTTACCATAGCGGTGCGCCCACGGGCGACGCGCCCTCGCTCGTCGGGATCACCGTCAGCAAGTCGATCGGAAAGGCCGTGGTCCGCAACAAGCTGCGCCGGCGTTTGTCGGCAATCGTTCGGGAAGCGCTCGCGTCGCGTGCCGCGATGCGGCTGCTCGTCGTCGCGCGGCCGGTGGCGGCCGAGGCTCGGTTTTCCGATTTACGAGCCGAAGTAACTTCGGCTCTGGGACCCGCGTAGTAGATCGCATGCGAGCCGCCGTCTTGGGACTCATCCGCGCTTACCAGCTCGTCATTTCCCCGCTGCTTCCTCCGGCTTGCCGTTTCTATCCGAGCTGCTCGGCGTATGCCGCGACCGCAGTGCGGGAGCACGGAATCGGCCGAGGTGGCTGGCTAGCCCTTTCTCGCCTTGCTCGCTGCCATCCGTGGCACCCGGGCGGCGTCGATTTCGTGCCCGCCGCCGCGACCCACGGCGCGCGCCCCCTGGAATCGAGGTAGGCGGTGCACGTTTTACTGGCCACATCGTGGCTGGACCCCTTCGTAAGCTTCATCTGGTCGGTCGTGCTCGCGATCAACAAGCCGATCGGAAATCTCGGCTGGAGCATGATCGTTCTGGCGGCGCTGATCAGGCTGGTCTTTTGGCCGCTCAATACGGCGCAGTTCAAGGCGTTCTTGAAGATGCAAAAGATTGCGCCGATGCTCAAACGCCTCCAAGAACGCTTCAAGGACGATAAGCAAAAACAGCAACAGGAAACGATGGCGCTGTACAAGGAGCAGGGCGTCAATCCGTTTGCCGGCTGCTGGCCGATGCTCGTACAGTATCCCGTCATCATCAGCGTCTATTACGTGGTGCTCAATCACAAGACGGAGTTTGCTAATCAGAGTTGGATGTGGATCGGGAGCGCTTTCTCCAAAGCGATCTCGTCGCCGTCGCTCTTCGGGACGCACATCTTCGCCGCAAGCCTGGCGCTCCCCGATCTCTTTTTGATCCTGGTCTACGCGCTCTCGATGTATCTCAGCGTTCGCTACGTGAGCATGCCGGCCACCGATCCGCAGCAAGCTCAGATGCAGCGGTCGATGGCGGTTTTTTCACCGCTGATGCTCGGCTTTCTCGGCTGGCGCTATCACTGGCCGTCGGCAATGGTCCTCTACTGGTGCTGCTACAACATTTTCACGATGGCACAGCAGTTCTATCTGCTGCGCCGCTACCATCAGCCCCTGGCGTTGATCGACAGCGAGCACGTCATTACCGAAAGCGTTTCCGGCGGCAAAGCACCTTCCGGAAAGGCTCTGCCGAGCAGCAATGGCGCCGCGCAGTCGAGCCAGCCTGGCGCGGCGCGCTCCTCGCGATCGAAGCGAAAGAACAAAAAAGGTAACTAACATGCTCTACGAAGACGATTTTGAGTTCGAGGAACAGCCGGCCGACGTGCGCGACCGCCCAATTCCGGGCAAGTCGGGAGGCGGAAGAGACGGCGGTGGCACTCGCCGGCGGCGCGACCCCCGCCCAAGCAAGACCGCGCCGCGCAATCGGCAAGAGCTCCCCGACGAGGCCAAACCGGCACACGACTTTCTTGCCGAGTTACTCGAGCGAATGGGCGCTGGCCCGATCGAGATCGAGTATATCGCGCGCCCCGAGGGCGAGTATCTCGAAGTAACCGGACCGAACCTCGGCATGTTGATCGGTCGCCACGGCAATACGTTGGAAGCGCTCAACCTCGTGTTCAACAACGTGCTCAATGCCGGCGTTCGAAACAATCGCCGATACTTTACCATCGACGCCGAGGGTTACCGCGCCGCGCGTGCCGACCAGCTGAAAAATCTCGCGCTTGCAACGCTCGAACGCTGTGTCCGCGAGCGCTTGCCGCAGAAGCTCGAACCCATGCTGCCGTCGGAACGGAAGATCGTGCATCTCGCAATCGCCGATTCGGAGTTGGTGCGCACGGAATCGGAAGGGGAAGAGCCCGAACGCCGAGTCGTCATATTTCCCCGTTGAGCTGAATGCTCGACGGGTCTTCGACGACCATCGTCGCCGTCGCGACGCCTCCCGGAAAGGGCGCGGTCGGCATCGTCCGAGCCAGTGGTCCATCGGTCCCCGAACTCGTCCACCGCTTAGTTCAAACGAAATCCCGCTTGCGCCGCCGTGTGGCGACGTACGCGACAATCGTTGACGAAAAGGGCGAGCTGCTCGACCGCGGACTGGCGATTTTTTTCGAAGCGCCGCACAGCTACACCGGCGAGGATTTGCTCGAGCTTCAGATCCACGGCTCTCCGGTGGTCGGCCGCGAAGTCGTTCGCGCGATGCTCGCGTGCGGCGCTCGGCTAGCCGAGCCGGGCGAGTTCACCCGTCGCGCATTCTTCAACGGAAAAATGGCGCTGCACGCCGCGGCCGCGGTTGCGGACATCATCGACGCTCAGACACGTTGCGCCGCGCGCGCCGCGCTAGCGAACTTTGAGAGCGGGTTGGCGCAGGAGGTTCGCGCAGTGCGCAGCGCTCTAGCGACAATTCTCCAAGAACTCGAGGGCGCGATCGACTTTCCGGACGAAGTTCCCGAGCCCGCACGCGGCGGACTGCGGGAACGACTGGCGCCGATTCGCGCTCGTTTGGAGCGTCTTGCGCGTGACGGCGAGCTCGGACGTCTCGTGCGAGAGGGCCTCGGCGTCGCGATCGTAGGCCCACCCAACGCCGGAAAGTCGTCGCTGCTCAATGCCCTGTTGGGTTCCGATCGCGCGATCGTCTCCGACATCCCGGGAACCACCCGCGACACGATCGAGGAAAGTGTGGTAGTCGACGGAGTACCGGTGCGGCTGATCGATACGGCCGGCATCCGATCCCACGCCGACTGCCTTGAGGCGCACGGCATCGCCCGCACCGAGCGCGCGCTAGACTCGGCTGCCATCGCCCTCGTCGTCGCCGACGGCTCACAACGGCCGGACTCGGCCTCAAGGCAGCTGATCGAACGTACCCGGGACCGGCCGCGCATACTTTTTCTCAACAAGGCCGACTTGGGAACTGACCCAACGTTCGCGGCCGTATGGCCGGGCGCAATCGTTGGAAGCGTGCGGAATCCCGAGACGCTGGAGCGGATTCGCGATGCCATCGCAAGCACCGGCTGGAACGGCGAACGCTTTGACGCAACTCGGCCTCACCTGGCGGGGCTTCACGAGTTCGAGGCCACCTACGCCGCGATCACGGCGCTCGAGCGCGCCCGCGACGCGCTCGACGCGTCCGAGCCGATCGATTTCGTGGCGACCGAGCTAGCGCACGCGTTTTCGCAACTCGGGCATGTAAGCGAGCAGGTTGCCGCCGAAGAGATCGTCACTGGCATCTTCTCCCGTTTTTGCATCGGTAAGTAACGCACCGACTCACAAGGAGATCGATATGCAACGCATTCTTCTAATTGGGCTAACCTCTGCAGCAGATGTTAAGTTATGCACGGGGCAGCGCGTTATTCTCGCCAACGGAAAAGTATTGCAATAACTCGTGCACTCGATTGAAATGGCCGGCGGCATAGCACGAAACTGGTGGCTGTGGTTGATCCGTGGAATCGTTGCGATTCTCTTCGGCGTGTTCGCACTTCGGTGGCCCGGGGACACACTCGTCGTCGTCGGGTTTCTCTTTGGTGCCTACGCGCTCGTGGACGGCATCTTAGCGATTGTTGCGACGATACGCGCTGCAGAGACGCATCGGCGCTGGTGGCCGCTCTTGTTCGAAGGCGTCGTGGGAATACTCATTGCCGCAATAACGTTTTGGGATGTCCGGATCACGTTGCTCGCCCTCTATTTCACGATTGCAGCGTGGGCTTTTATTACCGGAGTTCTGGAGATCGTGGCGGCAATTCATTTGCGCTCGCACTTAACCAACGAATTCTGGCTCATCATCGGTGGAATTGGTTCGATTCTCTTCGGCATCTTGATGATTTGGTATCCACTCGCCGGCGCGCTCGCACTCGTTTGGCTGATCAGCGCGTACGCGATCGTTTTCGGGATTGTAATGATAGCTTTTTCGCTCCGCTTGCGCGGGCACTCCGCCGCTTTAGCAGCCGAGTCAACGCGTTGACCTCTATGCTCGACGACGCCGGCACGATCGTCGTCGGCGGCGGCCATGCCGGCGTCGAGGCTGCATTAGCGGCGGCGCGTCTCGGCGTTCCAACGATACTCGTGACCGGCGATCCGCAGAGAATCTGCACGTTGCCCTGCAACCCGTCGATCGGCGGGAGCGCCAAGGGCCAGTTGGTTCGCGAGATCGACGCGCTCGGCGGGGCCATGGCCGGCATCGCCGATCGCTGCAGCGTTCACGCTCGTTTTCTCAATGAGAGCAAGGGGCCCGCGGTGCGAGCCCTACGCCAGCAGATGGACAAGCCCGCGTACGGCAGACTCGCGACGGCGCTGCTGCAATCGCAGACGAATCTCACGATCGTCCAGGGTCTGGTCGAAGACCTGATCGTAGAGGGGGGCGCGGTTCGTGGCGTCGTCTGCGCCGGCGACGCCCGCTATCGCGCCAGAAGGATCGTCCTTGCGACGGGCACTTTTCTGGGTGGAAAGTCATTTTGCGGAAGCGTCGTGCGCGCCGAAGGACGCTTTGGCGAGGCGCCGGCGCGCGGCCTAGCCGCTGCACTGCGTCGTCTGGGCTTTCCGGCAGCGCGACTGAAGACCGGTACGCCGCCGCGCATCGACCGGCGCACCGTGAATTATGACGCGATGACGCTGCAGCCGCCCAGCTCGCATCCATTGCTGTTCTCGTACGCGAGCGAAAAAAAGTTCGCGGGACCCCAACTGCCGTGTTACGTCACGCAAACCAACGCGCACACGCATGCCTTAGTGCGAGAGAATCTTTCCAAGTCGCCGCTCTATGGACTCGATTTGATTCGAGGCATCGGCCCGCGATATTGTCCGTCGATCGAAGACAAGGTCGTAAAGTTCGCGCATAATCCGGCGCATCAAATCTTTATCGAGCCGGAAGGCTGGGACGAGCCTACGCTTTACGTGGGCGGCTTTTCGACCTCGCTGCCGGCCGAGATCCAGCTTGAGATGCTTCACACGCTGCCCGGCTTGGAAGCGTGCAGCATGCTTCGAGCCGGCTACGCGGTGGAATACGACATGGTGCCCCCTACGGAGCTGCGTGAGACGCTGGAGACCCGCCGGATCGCCGGCCTCTACCACTGCGGGCAGCTCAACGGCACCTCCGGTTATGAGGAGGCCGCGGCGCAAGGACTCGTCGCCGGCATCAATGCCGCGCGGGCAGCCCGTGGCGAGGAACCGCTTCGGCTGAGCCGAGCCCAGGCCTACATCGGCGTGCTCATCGACGACTTGGTGACCAAAGGCGTCAACGAGCCCTATCGCATGCTCACCTCGCGCGCCGAACATCGCGTCCTGCTGCGGCACGATAACGCGGATCTGCGCCTGACGCCCGTGGGCCGCGAGATGGGAATGATCGACGATCGGGCCTGGGAGGGCTTCCAGCGACGGCGCGAAGCGCTCCAACTCGCGCGCACCCGAGCCGAGAAGACTCGCATCTCAGAGGAGCGCGTGGGCGAGGAACGCTTCGCCGCCGGGAGCACGATCGCGGACGCCCTGCGCCGGCCGACCCTCGAGTTCGGCGACGTTGCCGCCCGCTTTGACCCGGTTCTCGATGACGAAATCGGCGAACGGCTGGCTATCGAGCTCAAATGCGCGGGCTACGTGCGCCGTCAAGAGCTTGCGATCGAGAAGGCCTCGAAGACCGAGAATGCGATGATACCGGCCGATTTCGACTACCAATCGATTGCGGCGCTCTCGGCGGAGGCGCGCGAAAAATTTACCGCGCAACGGCCCCGAACGCTTGGGACGGCCGGGCGAATTCCCGGCATCACGCCCTCCGATGTCGCCATCGTCGGCCTTTTCGTCTATAGGGGCTCCCGCGAGAGCCTCCCCGTTCCCGCGGTCTGACCAAATGGCGGCCCTCGAAGACCTTCTCGCCGCAGAGGGGCTGGGCGAAGGCCACGTCGCGGCCCTGGCGCTCTACGGCCGGCTCGTTCTCGAAGCCAATCGCCACTTCAACGTGACGGGAGCCCGCTCGCCCGAAGAGATCGCGCGCCATATCGCCGACAGCCTTTCGGTCGTTCCGTATCTGAGGGAGCCGTATGTGGACGTCGGATCGGGCGCCGGCTTCCCCGCGATTCCGGTCGGGATCGTGACCGGAATGCCCGTCACGTTGATCGAGGCGACCCAGAAGAAGGCTCGCCTGCTTGGATCGCTCTTAGAGCGGCTCGAGCTCCAAGGAATCGTCATCGCGGAACGCGCGGAAGCCGCCGGCCACCGGCCCGAGCTGCGCGAGCACTTCACGACCGGAACCTGCCGAGCGGTGGCCAGCGCCCCAGCGGTCGCGGAGCTCCTTTTGCCCTTCATCGGAATCGGCGGAGCGGCGGTCTTGCAGCGCGGCCGCATCGACGAACGCGAACGCAGCGCCCTCGAAGACGCATCGTTGATGCTGGGAGGCTCGGTTGAGGTCGAGGATGAGCTCGGCGGCGCTCGCCGTATCGTTCTCCTGCGCAAGCAGCGGGCGACCCCCAGCCGATTTCCCCGCCGCACCTGGGCACAGAAGCGCCCGCTCTGCGATTAGTCAAGGATTTCCGAATTGTTTCCCGTGAAACACGCGCTCCGGCGGCCCCACAAGCCCGGGGCGATTGAATCCGGCCGGGTCCGTAGAAGATAGCGCTGATGCAGCCTGCTCATTCGATCGATGCTCTGCTTGCGGCCGCTCTTCCCGAGGGAAGCCTTTATGCCGTGGGTGGAAGGGTGCGTGACGAGCTGCGGGCGGAACTCGAATCGGCTCCGGTCACAACCAAAGACTTAGACTATGTCGTGGCCGGGATGCCGCTGGAGGGCCTCGTTGCAGCGCTACGGCCGTTAGGACGGATTGACGTCGTCGGCGCCTCGTTCTCCGTCGTGAAGCTCTCCGTTGGCTCCGAAACCGTCAACGTAGCCCTGCCGCGGCGGGAGCGTTCCGTCGGCATCGGGCACCGAGAGTTCCAAGTCGAGGCGGGCCCCAGCGTCACCCTCGAAGAGGACCTCGGCCGACGCGATTTCCGCATGAATATGCTCGCGCGGGGGCTTCCGTCCGGTCTCTTGATCGACCCGTATGGCGGCCAGGACGACATCCGGCAACGCCGCATCGATATTCTCGCGCCGGCAAGCTTCCGTGAAGATCCGCTGCGGATGCTGCGCGCCGCTCAGTTCGCCGCTCGTTTCGAATACTCGACCACGGCAAGTCTCCGCGCGGCAATGACCGAGTCCGCGCCGCTAGTGGCAAGCGTTTCGGCCGAGCGAATCCATGACGAGCTGACGAAGCTCTTTGTGAAGGCGCGCAAACCGTCGATCGGGCTGGAGCTGCTTCGCGAGACCGGAGTCTTGGCGTTCCTTTGGCCGGAGCTGCTCGAAGGGGTCGGCGTCGAGCAGAACGAGTGGCACGCCTACGACGTCTGGACTCATTTGCTCGCAACCCTCGACGCCTCTCCGCCTGGCGACCTTACCATTCGCTTAGCAGCCTTGCTGCACGACGTGGGCAAGCCGAGAACCAAGGATGGTCCTCATTTTTACCGTCATGAGATCGTGGGCGCCGAGATGGCCGAAGCGATGCTCGAGCGTTTCCGGTTCCCCAATGGGGTCGTCAACGCGACCGGCCACTTGGTCCGCCATCATATGTACAACGGGGATCCGCAGCTTACCGACGCGGCGCTGCGCCGTTTCATCCGGCGGGTTCACCCGGAAAACATCGAACGTTTGTTCGTATTGCGGCAGGCGGACGTTCGAGGCAGTGGGCTGCCGAAGCGCGACGACAGCAACGAACGCTTCGAGGCGCGCGTCCACGCGGAGCTTGCCAAGAAACCGGCCTTCTCCCTCGCCGATCTGGCCGTCAACGGCGACGACGTCATTGCGGCACTCCTGCGCCGAGAGGAAGTATCGCCTGGATTTCCGGGCGACGAGCGCGTCGGCGCCGCGTTGCGCTGGCTCTTCGAGCAGGTCACCGACGAGCCCGAACGTAACGAGCGGACGTTGCTGCTGCAAAGCCTCGAGCAGTACCTCGATCGCGTCGGCACTCCATAGATAGCACGGAGAGAAACCCTCTGGGTCGCATCATCGCGCTGGTCAACCAAAAAGGCGGCGTTGGGAAAAGCACGACGGCCGTTAATCTTGGCGCGGCATTGGCGATGCTCGGCAGTCGCGTACTCGTGATCGACAGCGATCCGCAGGGAAACACGACGACCGGCCTAGGCATCGACAAAGGACGGTTGACGCACGACATCTATCACGCGCTCATGCAAGAGACGCCGCTCGAGAGCGTCGTCGTGCGAACCGAAATCGAAAATCTGATGCTCGCTCCCGCAACGATCAATCTCGCCGGCGCGGACGTCGAACTCGTGGCCGCGCTCTCGCGAGAGACGCGGCTTCGTCAAGCGCTCGCGCCGGTCGCGAGCGCGTACGATTTCGTACTGATCGATTCACCGCCGTCGCTCGGCCTATTGACGATCAACGCGCTCACCGCCGCGGACGACTGTCTCATTCCCGTGCAGGCCGAGTTCTACGCTCTCGAGGGACTGGCGCAGCTAACCAGCGTGATTTGGCGCGTACGCGACGCGCTCAATCCGACGCTGCATGTCAGCGGCGTTCTCGTCACGATGTTCGACGGCCGCACGCGTTTGGCGCTCGAAGTGATTCGCGAACTCGAGAAGTACTTTCCAGAGCAGATTTTCAAAACGCAGATCCCTCGTAACGTGCGCATCTCCGAGGCGCCCTCGTACGGTAAGCCGGTGCTGCTCTTCGATCTCAAGAGCCGCGGAGCGCAAGCCTATCTCGCCGTCGCGCGCGAGATGCTCGAACCGGCGCGAGCCTCCGCATGAGCGCGCCGAAGCGCGGTTTGGGCAGAGGGTTGGCGGCGCTGCTCGGCGAGAGCGTCGTGCCGATTTCGAGCTCTCAAGACATCGTGCGAGAGATCCCGTTGACCGAGATCACACCCAATCCGTTTCAGCCTCGAAAGACCTTCGACGGCACGGCGCTCGACGAGCTCAAGGCTTCGATTGCCGAATACGGCATCTTGGTACCGGTTATCGTGCGGCGGCGCGGCAACGGATACGAGCTGATTGCGGGTGAACGGCGTTGGCGCGCGAGTGCCGCCTTGCAACGGCCGACGATTCCCGCCATCGTTCGATCCAGCGACGATCGTCAAACGCTCGAGTTTGCGATCGTCGAGAATCTGCAGCGCGAGGATTTGAATGCACTCGAAGAAGCCGCCGGCTTTCAATATCTCATCGACGAACACGGCCTGACGCAAGAAGAAGTTGCACGCCGCCTCGGCAAGAGCCGGCCCGCGATCGCCAATACGCTGCGCCTACTCGCGTTGCCCGATTCGATCAAAGCGATGCTCGCCGACGCACGGCTTTCGGCTGGTCACGCGCGAGCGCTGCTCTCCGCGCCCGAGTCCGCGCGCGTTCCGCTGGCGCAGCGCGCCGCGAGCGAAGGCTTAACGGTTCGCGCACTAGAGCGATTGGCGGCCGCAGGAACCGTTGCGCATCCCAAAGTCATCCCCACGCCGCGCGCACTCACACCTGACGAGCACGATTTCGAAAGACGGCTGCGCGAGCGCTTTGGCACTCACGTCGTGCTCGTCCGTTACCGGCGCGGGGGTCGGGTCGAGTTTCGCTTCCAGAACGACGACGAACTCTTGCGTCTTGGCGACCTCTTTATGCAAAAAGAACCGTAGGAATCAGTCTTCGTGCTCGTACCGGTTTCGCGAGTGGTCGCAATCGTCATGGCTGGCGTGCTTTGCTTCGGCATACTGGTGCCGCTGTCGCTGGCGCGCCACAATATCGGGCTGGCCGTCTTTACGGCGGTCGTTTTCATCGCCTATCTCGCCGCAAACGTGATTCTATGGCAACGCATGCGCCCGCGCGCGTGACGCGTGCGGCGCGGGTCGAACTCTTGCATGGAATCTACCCGATTCTCAACGAGGGAGCGCGGACGCTCGAGCTCGCGCGCGCGGTTCTCGATGCGGGAGTTCGCATCGTTCAGTACCGTGCGAAGAACGGAATCCGCTCAGAGTGCGTGCGCGCGTTGCGCGGGCTCACCCGAGAACGCGATGCGCTCTTGATACTCAACGACGACTGGCGGGCGGCGCTTGCATACGACTGTGACGGCGTTCATCTCGGACCGGACGACGACGGATTCGCAGCAGTGGCGGCGGTCCGTAACGCAACGCAGGAGTGCCTGATCGGTCTCTCGTGCGGTACCGCAAGCGAGGTACGCGACGCCGGCGACGGCGACGTCGATTATCTGGGAATCGGCCCAGTTTTCGAGACGGCCTCGAAATCGGACGCCGGGCCGCCGCTGGGCATCGACGGCCTGCGCAGCCTCGCGAGTCAAACGCTGCTCCCGGTGGCGGCAATCGGGGGGATCACCGTCGCTCGCCTTGACGAGATACGGCGCAGCGGCGTCGCTATGGCGGCCGTTATTTCGGCCGTGACCGAAACCCAGCGGCTCGTTTCGCGGTGGGGCACCGCCGGCTAAGCCGGCCACCGCCAATGGCTGTCATCGTTCTCTCGATCGGCACGACTCATCCGTGGAACGTCGCGGGCGTGGGACGCGATCTCGTCGTTGGTTGCGCCAGGGAATGCCGGGTCTTCACCGCCGTGGCGGCGGTCAGCGCGCAAGACTCAACCGGCGTGATCGCGCTGGGTCCCGTCGAGCAGGAACTCTTCGAGGCTCAGCTCTCCGCATTGCCGTGGGAGAGCGCTGGTGCCGTTCGCGTCGGGGCGCTCCCAACGGCAGCCGCCGTCCGCGCCGTCGCGGCGGTCCTGCAGGCACGTCTCTGGCTGCCGGCCGTCGTCGATCCGGTGTTTGCAGCCAGTCGCGGCGGCGAACTCTCCGTTCGGGCGGCGCGCGACGCGCTTGAAGCGGAGTTGGCAACGCTCTCGAGCGTCATTTTGACGCCGAACCTGCGCGAAGCCGCCGCATTGCTGAATGAAGACGCGATCGAGCGAAGCAATCTCGGCGAAGCGGCAACTCGACTGCGTGCGCGCGGGGCCGGCGCCGTGCTGCTGACGGGAGGGCACATCGAGGGCGACCCGGCCGATGCTCTTGCCACGAAAGACGGCGTAGAAATTTTCAGCGAGCCGAGGATAGCCGGAGCGATGCACGGCACGGGCTGTACGTTAGCGATGGCGCTCGCCTGCGAGCTAGCCTCGGGCACGCCGCTTCGGGAAGCGGTGCGCTCGGCGCGCGCCTTCGTTCGTGCGGAAATCGCAAGGCATTGACGACTCCACGTAACATTGACGCGCGGATGAGCTTGACCAAACGGCGCGTGATGTCGGGCATGCGGCCAACCGGCGAACTTCACCTCGGGCACCTCGTCGGCGTGCTGACGCAGTGGGAGACGTATAGTGAGAACGACGACGCGTTCTTTGAGATTGCCGACCTGCACGCGTATACGACCGAGTTTGCAGATCCCTCGATGGTGCGTGACGCGCGTGAAGCGATGGTGGCGGTCTGGTTGGCGGCCGGAGTCAACCCACAGCGTTCCACGATTTTTCTGCAGTCGGGGGTCCCGGAGATCGCCGAACTGCAAGCGCTGCTTTCCATGATAACTCCCGTCTCATGGCTCGAGCGCGTGCCGACCTACAAAAGTCAAATCGAGGCGCTCGGCGCGAACATCGCGACCTACGGATTTCTCGGCTATCCGTTGCTGCAGCTCTGCGATATCGCGGTCGTGCGCGGCCAGTACGTGCCGGTCGGGCGCGATCAAGTCGCGCACTTAGAACTTGGGCGCGAGATCGTCCGCCGCTTCAACCACCTCTACGGCGAGGGGCGCGAAATTCTCATCGAGCCGCAACCGACGCTCTCGGAGTTTCCCGAGGTTCCGGGTATCGACGGCCGCAAGATGAGCAAATCGTACGGCAACGCCATTCTTATCTCCGACGACGAAGATACGACCACGAAGAAGGTGCGAGCGATGATCACCGATCCGCTCAAGGTCCGCCGCGGCGATCCCGGACGCCCGGAGATTTGTCCGGTCTTCGCCCTCTGGCGGTTCGTCAATCCGCTGCGGCTCGACGCGATCGCACTGGAGTGCCGTTCGGGAGCGCTGGGCTGCGTGCAAGATAAGAACGACTTCGCCGAGCAGCTCAACGCCTATCTGCGCCCCGTACGGGAGCGCTACGCGCAATACTGCGGTGATCCGGAAACGGTGCGGCGCATCATCGCCGAAGGCACGGCCGCAACGCGAGAGATCGCCGCCGCGACGCTGCGCGACGTCAAGCACGCGATGCGGCTTATTCCTTGAACTTCGGAATCGTCTTCGCGATGGAATCCAATGCCCAGTCGATGTCTTCCAGCGAGGCCGCATAGGAAAAGCGCAGATAGCCCTTGCCGGCGGCTCCGAACGACGAACCGCCGCCGCACGCCACGCCGCCCTCCTCCAAAAGAAACTTCGCCAGCGCGCGATCGTCCTGCGTAATCGCGGTGACGTTGGGGAACGCGTAGAACGCGCCTTCGGGAAGCAGACATGAGATGCCCGAAATATCGTTGAGTCCTTCGACGAGTCGATCCCGGCGCTGACGAAAGATCTCGTTCATGCGCAGCACGGGTTCGTCGGGACCGGTCAGCGCGGCGATGCCGGCCATCTGCACGAACGTCGCCACGCAACTGAACGTGTTGTTGTTGAAGAGCGTGACCGTTTTGGCCAGCCGCTCGGGCAAGATTGCGTAACCCAGACGCCAGCCGGTCATCGCGTAGGCCTTCGAAAAACCGTCGACGACGATCGTGCGCTCCCGCATTCCGGGGAGCGACGCGATCGACAGATACTCGGCATCCAAGTAGAAGTTCCGGCTGTAGATTTCGTCGGCGAGAACGAGGAAATCGTAGCGCTCGGCCAGTTCGGCGATGAACTCCAAGTCGCTCTTGGTCAGGACGCCCCCCGTTGGATTATGGGGCGAGTTGATGACGATCACTTTGGTTTTCTCAGAGACGATGCGTGCCAGCTCGTCGAGATCCATCCGCCAGTTGCGCGACTCCCGAAGCGGAATGGCATGGACGTTCGCCTGCAGATACGTTGCGCAGGATGCGTAGGCCGGATAGGCGGGGTCGAAATAAATGAAATCGTCGCCCGGATCGAGCAGCGCGCTCAAGGTATTCCAAATGATTGGCTTTGCGCCCGGGCTAACGACGACGTTTTGCGCGTTCCACGAGGGCGTCATTTTGCGAAAGCGGCTCGCGTACTCGGCGATCGTTTCGCGCAACGACAGCAGGCCGCCCGAGGGCGTGTAGTGCGTGTGGTTGTCGTAGAGCGCGTCAACGGCTGCCTTCTTGACCCCGTCGGGCGTATCGAAGTCGGGCTCCCCGATCTCCATGTGAACGACCCGACGGCCGGCGGCCTCGAGCTCACGAGCGCGGGCTAAGATTTCGAAGGCATTTTCCGAGCCCAACCGCGCAACGGCGGCGGCGAGTCGGTCTTCGTGAACTGCGAGCATACCAATCCTCGTTCTTTCTTAAAAAAAGTCGGCTTCGAAAACGTCCGTGCACGCGAGCGCGGGAGCCTCGTGCGCGGCGGCGAAACGTCCCCGCGTCATGCGACCTCTCTCCGAGGTTTTTGCGCCGGGAGCGCCGACGTTACCGGAGCGGATCAGGACGCTCGTCGTTTCGCCCGAGCGCGAGTTGGAACCTGGGATGACGGTGCGAGCGGCGTTCACTTTTCGCAATCATGGCGGCGCGCCGGCAACCGGCGTCCAGATTCGCTTTAACGTTCCCGACGGACTGGTTTATCTTGTCGGCAGCGGTCTGCTCGACGGCAACGAGCTCGACGACGAGCTCGGCAACTCCCCCCTGCTCTCGCGTACCGGCGCTCACGTCGGAGACGTGCTTCCGCGCGAAGAGCGGCGCGTCGAGATCGCGTACAGCGTCGCCGGAGCAATCGAAAACGGGACGACGGTCGAGTTGCAGGCGGCGGTCGCCTCCTTCGAGCTGCCCTCCACCGGCTCAAACGTCGTGCGGTTGGTTGCGCGCAGCAGGCCTCAACTGGCAAACGCCTTGACGTGCATCTCGATCGAGGCCGCGCGCGATGCAGTTCCCGGCTCGCAGGCACAGGTAACGATTCGCATTCACAACGCCGGTGAGTCAACCGCACGCGACGTCGTCATCGTCTCTCCGATTCCCGAATACACCTCCTACGTTGCGGGGTCGGCGCGGGTCAATGGGCGCGAGATCGAGCGCGAACTTGGTGCACCCTTCGACCGTATGTATGCGCCCGTCGTCCTGCGCTCTCTCCCGGCCCGCGCATCGGCCACGCTCGTCTACCGAGTAGCGATCGACGCGCCGCTGCCCGGCGGCACTCAGATCGTCGCGAGGGCCGACGCGGCATCGCAAGAGACGCCGGCCTTTTCGCTCGATGCTGCATCGCTGACGGTGGTATCGGCTCCGGGGTTCGGCGACGATCGAACCTCCTTCGCGGCCGACCCGGCGCACGGCGTTTGTCCGGGTCAACGCGTACGGCTTACGCTAACCGCGTTTAACGCAGGAAGCGCCGCGGCGCAGCGTGTGAGCGCGCGCCTCGAGTTCCCCGACCTGCTCTTGTTCGTGCGCGGTGCCGCGACGATCGACGGGCGGCCGGTCCGCGAGCGGCGCAAGGATCCGTTTCGATTCCAGTTCGGCCCGATCGACGCGGAACAATGTGTGACGCTGTGCGTCGACGGCGTTCTCGCTTCTCCCCTTGTCGATAAGAGCGTAATGCGTGTAGCGGCGGTGCTCGATTGGGACGACCCACCGGACTCCTCGCGACGCCTGGAGTGCGGCATCCAAGTGCGCTCGGAACCGGCCTTTTCGGCGCGACGCAACGGGCTGACGCGCGTGGGCGGTGCGATCGTCGTTCCCGGCAATGCGCTCGAAGCCGCAGTCGTCCTCGAAAACGACGGTAGCGCCGACGCGCACGACGGCGTGCTCCGCCTCCATATTGAGCCGGCGCTCGACGAAGTGGCTGTTTTCGAAGGCGGCCGCCGGCTCACGCTTGAGGGACGTTCGGCCGATTCGCTCGATACCGTCGAGCTGGGCACCCTCGAAGCCTATGAAACGCGCCGTCTGACGATTCGCGCCCGCGCGCCTTCACCGGTTGCCAATGCGCGCGAACTGCGCATTGGTGCCAGTCTGCACACCCGCGAACTTGGCGAAACGCAGTTGCGCAACGCGCTCTGGCGCGTCGATTCTCATCCGGCCTTCGACCCCCAAACGTCGCGACTGGAGCTTAGCGCCCAATCGGTCTTGCGTCCGAATCAACTCGCCGACGTCAACGTCATCGTGACCAATATCGGCACCGACACCGCGCACAACGTCGGCTTGCGCTGCTACATCTCGCCCGAGGCGCGACTCGAAAGCGTCGATGGAGCGACGCGCGAGAAATCGTCCCTTCTCTTCGGAGAACTCGCTCCGGGCGCGCATGCGCGGGCTCGGCTAGGATTGCGCCTGTTGCGCGGGCTGGCCAAGGATTGGCCCGTCACCGTCGATTCACTCCTTACCGCGGACGGAATGCTGCCGGTGCCGCTCGAGCGCTTGACCATCGCCACGACCGCCGAGCCGGATTTCTCGACCGGCAACCTTCAAAGCGAACCAGCGGATACGGTCGATCCCGGCGAAACCGTCGAATGGTTCTTGTACGTTCGTAACGGTGGGGACGGCACGGCTCGCATCGCACAGATCACAATCGTCGGGCCGGAATCGCTCATCTACGTTCCCAACTCCACGACGGTCAACGACGTGCCGATACGCGATTCGGGAGCCCTTCCACCGTTCGCGGGTGCGCGGGGCATCGTCCTCAACGACGTCGATCCAGGTGTTGAAGTGACGATTCGCTGGCGCAGTGTCGTTCACAACGCATTGCCCGCCGGCACCTCAATCGCACAGGTAGCGCATATTCGCTACGACGGCGAACGTGACGATGAGATCGCTTCCGCGCAGCTACGCATCCGCGCAACGCCGATCTTTGCAAATGCCATTCCGGGTTTGCCCTTCGGACTCGACGGGATGCTCGGGCCGGCTTTGGCCGCGCATCCACGAGCGCTTTCGGAGGACCGCTTCCTGCAGCTCCCACCCGCAACTCCGGTGGGCGAGAGCAACGGCTCTCACCCCCTCGCACGACTCTCGGCCGCGCCCGACGACGACGTCGAAGACCCACCATCTGAGGTTTTCGAGACGACCGACGTGACAGGAACGATCGTCGCGTTCACACCCGATCGTCTCAGCCGCACGTTACGACTCTTGCGCGAGGCGCGCTTTGCCGGCTTGATCACGCACTTGTTTGCCGTGCGCGGCTTCCTTCCCGAAGGGGTGGGCGACGGCCGTTGCAGCGCGTTGGGCGCGGCGCGAGAACTGCTCCGCGAGGAGATGGATCGGCTCTTCATCAAGCTTCGGCTGCCCCTTTACGTTCTGGCGGCGCGCGACGTCGAAACGCCGTCGCTGCGTTCCACGCTCGAACGCTTGGTGCAGGAGGCCGGTGCCGCACGCGGCGTGCCGGCGCAGGCTCCGACCGCCGCGCTCACGTTGCGAGGCAGTTTCGATCCTGCGGAGTTGCGAGATCTCGGCGAGCGATTTGCGCAGGCGCAGCTTGCCACGGCGCTCCCTTGGGCTGCGCTCGCGCGGCTTTTGCCCGATGAAACATCTGCCTGTGCGAATTACCGCGCGCTGTTGCTCGAGGCTTTGGACGGCTTCGAGGACTCCGACTGCAATGAGTTCATCGATGCGCTGCAGCATCGCGACGATTCGCAGCTCGATGCCGCACTCGATGCAATGACCGCTTCGCTGCATTCAATGGCGTAGTGCCCACGAGGTGCTGACGCTCGCCGTTACGGTCGTTCTCGTGGCTCTCATCGTCGCGCTCGCAGCGGTTGGATACGCGTTCGCTCGGCCCCGGCGCAAGGGCGACGCCGATCTGTTGATCGACGAATTCGGTAATCTTTCCAATGCCGAACGCTGCGAGTTTATTTTTGCAGTTGGCACGCTCGACGATGCTTCCTCGCTGCGATTGCTCGAGCGCGCGCTCGACGACCCCTGCGAAGCCGTTGCTTTGGCGGCGGCTCACGCGCTAACCACCGCCGGTCGCACCGCGCCCCTCGAACGCTTCCTTTCGGAACATCCGGGCGGCCGCGCCGAGAGCATCACGGCGAGCCTCGAGCTGCTCGCATGATCGCGGCGCTCACGGTTTCTTGTTGAAGTACTTCACCAAGATCTGACGCGCGATCGGCGCTGCGACCGTGGCGCCGTAGCCGCCGCTGCGATCGACAAAGACGGCCAGCGCGAGATAAGGATGAGTCGTTGGCGCCCATGCGACGAACCACGTCGTGTTGGGGCCGTTCCCTCCGGCGGTTTCGACCGTTCCGGTCTTACCGGAATACGGTAACCCGTCGATCGCCAAACCATAAGCTGTTCCCCCCGGGTCGGTCACCTTCGCCATCCCCTCGCGCACCGCGGCGAGCGCCGATTGGGTGACCGGAACGTGACGAATGACTCGCGGGACGAACCGAATGATGAGTCCGCCGTTGGGATCACGTACCTCGCGGACGACCTGCGGCCGGTAGAGGGTGCCGCCGTTGATCACGGCCGAAGCGACGTTGACGATCTGCAACGGCGTGGCTTGCATCGCGCCTTGTCCGATGCCCAAGAAACAGGCTTCGCTCGGCTCCATCGGAACGCCGAATGCACGCAGCTCCCAAGCATTCGTCGGCCAGTTCCCTTCGTTCTCGCCGGGAAGGTCGATCCCACTCTTCGCGTCGAGCCCAAAAGCCAACGCGTACTTGCGCAAACGGGCGTTACCCAGCCACCACGCCAGACGGAAGAAATAACCGTCGCTCGAGGCCGCCAGCGCCGGAACGAACGTCGTATCTCCGAGACCTCCAGCCGCAATGTCGCGCGCGTAGTAACCGCCGCAGTTCCAGCCCCCAGTGTCGTCGATGATTTGGTCGACTTTGACGACGCCTTCGGTCAGCGCCGCCGATCCCGTGACCATTTTGAACGTCGAACCCGTCGGCGTTGCGGCGGCGGTCGCACGATCGAAAAGCGGCTGCGACGAATCGCTCAGGTCGAAGCTGACGCGCATCCATCGATCGCCGGCAAAGTCGTTTGGATTGTAGTTTGGGTAGCTTGCAAGAGCGAGAATCCCGCCAGTCCAGGGATCCTCCGCTACGACCGCGCCGGAAAGTCTGTGGCCTCGCCCGGCCGTGCGCAACCCGTCGGAGAGTGCCTGCTCGACGATGCGCTGCAGTCTCCAATCGACGTTCGTGATCAGCTCGTCGCCCGGCACCGCAGGTTTCGATCCGAGCCGAACATTTGAAACGACGGCGCCGGTTGCATCGACGACCACACGTTCGCCACCGGGGCTGCCGCGCAGATAGTCGTCATAGGTAAACTCCAGACCATCCTTGCCGATCACGTCGTTGGGCGAGTATCCTTCGGATTTGCGCCGCTCGAATTCGTCCTGCGTAATCGCTCCGACGTAACCGATGAGGTGCGAACCCAGCGCGCCATGCGGATAGTCGCGAATTGGTTGAACCTCGAGGTCGACGCCGGGAAGCTCCGTGAGAACCTCCGATAAGCGCGCCACCGTCGGCACCGGCAGGTTTGTTGCAAGCACGACGGGGCCGTAAGGTTCGTCCGCGGCGACCTGGGCGAAGCCGGAGTAATCGATGCCGCGGTGGTGCAGCAGCCGGTGCGTGAGCGACGCCTTACTCACATGGATGATTCTGGCAAGCGACGCCAGCTCGCTCTCAAGGTCGTTAACCTCCGATGGAATCAGCGCCACGGCGAACGCAGGCCGGCTGCGGGCGAGAATGGTGCCGTGGCGATCCACGATTATTCCGCGCGGCGCTGCGACCGGAATCAGGCGGATTTGGTTTGCCAGGGCCTGCGCGCGATACGAGCCGCCATCGAAGAGCTGTATCTGGACGAGTCGAACCACCAGCGCCGCCAGCGAAATCGCGACGATCGCCGCGAAGGCCGTCAGTCGCCACGTTGGAAGACGCCAGGCCGTTACACGTAAGTCTCGCCGCTGCATCATCGCCGCGGTGCGTCGAAACGGCGAACGGTCAGCATCGCGGCGATGACGACCGCGCCGTTGAGCAAAGATTCAAAGAGCGCTTCACGCAGATGCATCGATCCAAGGCCGGGGGGATATCCGCCCAAGGCCATGGCGGCCCAAAAAATCAGTGCGCGCAGCAGCGTCACGAGTACGGTAATCGCACTGACCAGCGGAATGGAATCGGAAAAGAACCCGCGCGATAGCATGCTCGCGACGACGGCGCTGCTGCCGGTCGAAATCATCCACGCCGCCCCGGTTCCGGCCGAGAGCGCGTCTTCGCAGAGCCCCGCGATCAGACCGTAGACCGCTGCGCGGCGCGCGTCCACCCGGATTGCGTACCAGACGACGACCACCAAGACAAAGCTCGGCGCGACGTTGCGAATTGCAAGAGCATGTACGAGCGTGGCTTGAGCGACGATTGCCAACGACAGCCACGCAGCCGCCGCGTACCAGCGCGGTCCGGCAAACGGCGCTACGTGGGGCTTACTTCGGAACGACGACAACGCGATCGAGTGCACCGAGATCGATGGAAGGCCGCAGCACGACGGTTTGAGAGAGCGTCGCATTACCGCGCTCGACTTGGATTACGGTGCCGATCGGAAGGCCGGAATGGAACGATCGTCCTTCGCCGGTCACCACGACGTCGCCGACGTGCACCGGCGCATCCTGCTCGATGTAGTCGACGACGACGCTAGTGAGATTTCCACGCGCAATTCCCCACCATCTTCCCCGCCGCACTACCGCGGGGATGCGGCTCGTGTAATCGGTGACGAGTACGACCGTACTCGACAACGGACCCACCGAAACGACGCGGCCAACCACGCCCCCGGCCGCGAGCACCCCTTCGTCGGCGCGAACTCCTGCCAACGAGCCCTTGTCGATCGTTACGGCACGAGATTCGTTCTCGGGCGGAAACCCGATCACACGTCCTTCGATGCCGCGATAGAGGTCCACGATGGAGCGAACTCCACTTTGCGCCGCGTACGCCGAAGCGAGCTCGTGAAGCCGGTCGTTCTCTTCGATCAGCCGCTCGTTGCGCGCGCGCAGCCGCACCACATCGGTTTCGAGCCCAGGCAGCGCGACGATGGCCGAAACCAAGCCGCGCACACCGCCGACGGTCGCCGAGATCGCGGTCTCGGCGACGCCAAAGACCGAGTTCGCGACCGTGGAGACTGGGCTAGCGGCGCCCGCACGCTGCGCCCCGATCTGAAGCAGCGCGAGAAGCCCCGCGACGATGATGATGCTTATCAGCGCGAAAAGTTTTCGTTCGTCTCTATACGTGAAGATGACCGCTCCGCTCTCCGACCTAGTTGTGGCGACGGCTATTTCGTGATTGGTAGCGTAAATCCCAACACCCGCAGCGTTCGCACGAGGCGCGCCAGCGGCAAACCCATGACCGTATAGAAATCGCCCTCAATCGCCTTCACCAACGAAGCGGCACGCCCTTGGATGCCGTAGGCGCCGGCTTTGTCCAGCGACTCGCCGGTAGCCAGGTATTCGGCGATCTCGCGCGCCTCCAGCCGATAAAAGTGCACGTGGGTCGAAGAACGCTCCTCGGTCCACGCTGCGCTGCCCGGGACCGCCAGCGCAAACGCGGTGTGGACGACGTGTTCCCGTCCCGACAGCGATTCCAGCATTCGGGCCGCATCCGCCAAATCGCGCGGCTTGCCCAGCGCCGTGCCGTCGAGATCTACCACGGTATCGGCGGCGAGAACGGGAGTATCGAACGGCCGGCCATGGGTCTGGAGCGTGTTGCGGAGCTTTTCTCTGGCGTGATGCGAGGCGAGATTGGCGGGCGAAGCGCCCGCTAGCGGCTTTTCCGCGTAACCGCTTGCCGCCACATCGACGATCAAACCGAGTGAACGCAGCAGTTCCAGCCGCCGGGGAGACTCGCTCGCAAGGACGATCCGAGAGAGACGCACGCTAAATCTAATCGCTACGTTTGGGCCTAGGAGACAGACTCTTAATAGTACATCGTCCCATTTACGTCAACGTATCCGTTTTCATGGCGGCCGCGCGGGTCGCGGTGCGTCCAGTGGATGACGCCGCCGCGCGAATAGTACTCGTAGTCGCCTTTGACGAGGACGCGCTGCCCGATCGAAAGGGGAATCGTACCCGTAAAATCGGTGTTGACCTCGACGCGTACGACGATGGCGCAGCCGGAATCGAGCCGCAACAGAAAGCCCTCATGCGGACTGCTACGCCCGGCTTGCACTCCCAGGACGTGCGTGACGCTCCCCTGCGCCACGACCTCCACACCGGAGCGTTGCGCGGAAAATGCGGCGCAGACGGCTGCATCGTCGGGAGCTCGCGAGGCGGCGCAGGCGCAGAGCGAAGCGCCGATGAGCGCCACGAGAATCACGCGACCCCTACTCACCGGGGGCGAGTCCATACAGCCGGTGGGCCACGATGTAATGCCAGACGGGCTCCGGCACGAGATAGCGGATGCTGCGGCCTTGAGAAATCAACGTCCGGACCAAGGTTCCCGACTCCGGAATCTCGGGAATGTTCAAGGTGCTGACGCGCTCGCGCAGCGTTGCGGGGACTGCGGCGATGACGCGCGCCAGCGCATCGGCTCGAACGCCAGGGCGCGGCGCTATGACGAACCGGTCCAACGACCGCAGCACTTCGTCGAACCGCATCCAAGGCGCGTTCACCAGCGAATCCGCTCCAATAATAAACGTTAGCTTGGCCTTGGGGTATTTCGCCTGCAGACGCGGCAGCAGGTCCGCGGTGTAACCCGTTGCGCTCTCGCGCAAATCGGCGTCGTCGAGCGCAAAGCCGGCGTTGCTTGCTATCGCGCCCAAGATCATTGCGCAACGGTGCGCCGTAGCGGCTCGGGGTTCGTCGCGGTAGTGATGATTGCTCGTTGGGACGAACAGCACGCGATCCAGCTGCTCCAGTATACGCGCCGACTCGGCGACAAAAAGATGCGCGTTGTGAATTGGATCGAACGTCCCACCGAAGACCCCTATTCTCACGAGTACGTGAACTCGTACGATCCGATGCGTACCGTATCCCCGGGCTCGGCGCCGAGTTCCGCCAACCGCTTCTCCACGCCCATCTTTCCCAGCGTTCGCTCGAAGCGCGCCATGCCTTCATCGGAGTCGAAGTCCGTCATCGTTGCAAGGCGTTCGACGCGCTCGCCGGTGATGACGAACTCGCCGTCGGCGCCGCGCTCGATCGAAAATGCGTCCGGATCGCGTAACTCGATTCGAACCGCTTCTTGCGCGACGATCTCCGGCAGCGGCGCCGACTCGATCGCGCGCCATGCATCGAGCACGAGCTCTCGCACGCCCGCGTGCGTTGCAGCGCTGATCGCACGCATTTCTGGAAAGAGTGCGCGCAGCTCCGGCAAAGAATCGCGCGCGTTCGGCAAATCGAGTTTATTGAGGACGACCAATGTCGGCTTGTGAGCGAGTCGAGGATTCCACGCGGCCAGCTCTGCGTCGATGGTTTGCTTGTCGGCGAGAATTTCGGGCAGCGGTTTCGATCCGTCGAGCAAGTGCAGCAAGATGCGCGTGCGCTCGACGTGCTTGAGGAAGAGATCGCCGAGGCCCGTGCCGTGGTGTGCGCCTTCCACTAAACCCGGCACGTCCACCATGACGAACGATTCTTCATCGGAGACGCGGACGACGCCGAGTTGCGGTTCGAGCGTCGTAAAAGGATAATCCGCAATCTTCGGGCGCGCCGATGAGACGACCGAGAGCAGCGTGGACTTGCCGGCATTGGGAACGCCGATGATTCCGCAGTCGGCGAGCAGGCGCAACTCAAGGCGCAAATGCGCGCGTTCGCCGGCTTCGCCGTGTTCGGCAAAGCGCGGCGCCTGACGAACGCTGGTAGCGAAGTGCTGGTTGCCCAGACCGCCACGACCGCCTTTTGCCACCACGATGCGAGCACCGGCATTCGCTAAATCGGCGAGCAGAGCTTCGGGCGCGTCGCCGAGTCGCCGGTAGGCCAGCGTTCCAACCGGAACGGCAATGGTCAGATCGTCCCCACTTCGGCCGGACTTGTTCGAGGTTCCGCCGGCCTTGCCGGATTCGGCCGCGAAGCTGCGTCTGAACCGGAACTCTACGAGGGTCGAGAGCTCGGGCGTCGCTTCGAGGTAGATGCTGCCGCCGTGACCGCCGTCGCCACCGGCGGGACCGCCCTTTGGCACGTATTTCTCGCGGCGCCAGGCCACGATGCCGTCGCCGCCGTCCCCGGCGGCCACTTCAATCTCGGCCTCGTCAATAAACTGCACGGCACTTACCTTCGCCGGAAAAAGAAAAGGGGCCTAACGGCCCCGATGCACGACGGGCGGACGGATCTACCCGGCAGGCAGCACCGAGACGTGCTGGCGGTTGCGGCTGGTGCTGAAGGTAACGATCCCGTCGGTAAGGGCAAAGAGCGTATGGTCGCGGCCGAGGCCGACGTTGGTGCCCGGATAAAACTTCGTCCCACGCTGGCGCACGATGATGTTTCCGGCGATTACCCGCTCCCCGCCGAAACGCTTGACGCCGAGCCGCTGGGCATTGGAGTCACGCCCGTTCCGGGTCGAGCCGGCGCCCTTTTTCGAGGCGAAAAGCTGGAGATCTAACTCGAACATAGCCGGGCCATTGTACCAAAGGCCACCCAAAAAGCAAGGCGGCATTAGCGACGTTTCAGGTCGTGGTCTTTTTCGACCACCGGGCGTGGGCGGCTTTCAAGGCAGTCAACTTCTGCTGCTGCAAAGTTAGCGCCTCGGCCCTCGCCTTGCCACCCGTAAGGCCGCCCTTGCGCCCTAGAGCAACAGTTGCGGGTTCTTTGCCATTGGGTACCGTGCGAGGCTCCTCGCCCGTTAGCTGGGCCAGGATTGAGTGCGCGGCTTGGATGGGATCGGACGGAAGTTTGCGAGTATGCTTTGGCATCGCCCTAAGCCTATCACAGACCCGCCGCGTTGCTTCGTTGGGGTACGGCCAGCCGAGAGGCCCGATCGGCCGAAGAAGCAGTCAGCCGCTCGGACGCAGCAAGGAGTCAATTGCCTTATTGAGGCGTTCGAAACGGGGCCGGCCTGCGCATTCACTCATAGGGCATCCCATCTTATGGCCGACTCCAAACCGCGATCACTACCCTTCCTCTCGGTAGTGGTCTCGTTTCAATCGGGGGCTCAGCGGTGCAGCATCACCCAGACTGCGAGAAGCCAAACACTAACTACCGTCAAGAAGGTGGGCCAAGTGTTCCCCCGACCCTTCCGGATAAGGTAGATATTGACGCCCGTCCCGGCCACGAAAGCGGCGATTACGATTGCCCACCTCAGGTCTTGCGGCGTCATGGTACCCTTATGGTATGCCAAAGCGCTCACGCAAGCCTCCAGCCGACGAAAACCGTGCAGCCGCCGCCGTTATCGACGCGATCGCCAAGTTGACCGGCGAGACTGATGGCAAGGACCCCGCGGCGGTCTCCCTTGGCCGCAGAGGTGGCCTTAAGGGCGGTCCGGCTAGGACAGCATCTCTGAGCCCAGAGCAACGCAAGGAGAGCGCCCGGAAAGCCGCCGAGGCACGGTGGGGGAAGCAAGACAAGAAGTCCTAGGCTAGGTTCTTTTCCGTCGAAAGCTTGTCAATTTGGCGTTGACAGGATATGCTCCCACATAGGTATGCTGTTCGGTGCGTCGTGATCCCCGAGTTTAACGAGGACGGATACCTCCCGGAGGGTATCCACGACGCAGCGTTCGGGGAATTTCAGCGGCGCTTTGTGTGGACCGGCAGACGCCTGCACCTAATAGACGGTCTCCGCCAAGTCGTCCAACAGTTATGGGACGCCGGGGTGGAGGACATCTATATAGCAGGTAGCTTCTGCACTAAAGCGCCGCTGCCCAATGACGTTGACGGTTATTGGGTCTATCGGAAGGGATTAGACCTCTCCAAAATAGACCCCGTTATCCTCAACATGAATATCCACGCATTAGACCCGATAAGCGGACGCTATGTGCGAATGATTAAGCTAAAGTACGGCGTCGAGTTCTTCATGGACTCACCGAGTTGCAAGGTCGAAGGGATGACATGCGCGGAGTTCTTCTCGTGTAGTCGCGACGGCATACCCCGAGGACTCATCCGGCTACGGAAGGACCCATGGTAAAACCCAATGATTAAAACAGACTCTCAAATGGAAAGGACGTTGCAAAACATCGAGCGTTTCAGGGTGCAACTACAACACGCAAACACCCTGGAAGACCCCGTGGAGCGCAAACTTTCAATGGCAAGCTATGAAGGAATGATCGCTTGCCTACAAGAGGAGGTGGAACGATACAAAAATGCAAAGCGCGGCGTAATACAGATGCCCAGGTCCCTTCAGGACCTGACAGACTTATGCCCTTACATTACCGATTTCCGAATAGCTCTTGGATGGACACAGGAGATGCTCGGCGATCGGCTCGGAATGTCGCGCCAAGCGGTCAATCAAATGGAGGAACACGAGTACAGGAGCATCACCGTAGTTCAGTTACAGACCATATTGACTGTTCTCGGGCTAATAACCACGACCGAAATACACCACAACACAATCGAGTTAGTCCAGCTTGCCAATGACCCAGCCTTAGCCTTCGCGTCTTAGGGAAGTTTCTTGGGGTCTCCATTTCGAGGGGCCACGCCGCAAGGTGCAGCCCCTCGATTCCTGTCAAGTGTTACTTGACAAAGCGAAACCGCTCTGGCATAATGGAGGGGTGAACCGCCTTCCGCTGGCTACCCGCGTTCAGGTTCTATCGGCGCTAGTCGAAGGCAACTCTATCCGCGGCACTTCCCGGATGACCGGCGTTGCGAAAAGCACGATTCTCCGGCTCCTGGCCGACGTAGGGGACGCTTGCGATCGCTACCTAGACGACACCATGCGAGACCTGACTTGCGTTCGCGTCCAATGCGACGAAATATGGTCATTTTGCCACGCCAAAGAGCGCAACCTGAAGCCCGAGCTTCGCGGCAGCGATTGGCTTGGTGATCTATGGACCTGGGTCGCGATCGACGCCGATACCAAACTTGTCGTTTCGTGGGTTACCGGAAAGCGCACATATGACTTCTGCCAAATCTTCGTTCGCGATCTAGCGAAGCGCGTTAAGTCATACGTTCAGATTACCACGGACGGTCTCGGAATGTACAAAGAGAATATCAAAAAAGCCTTTGGCCACCGTGTCGATTATGGAACCGAAGTCAAGGTCTTTGGCATTGAGGATTCTGACGAGCAGCCCGACCGTAAGTACAGCCCGATGGTGGTGAAAGAGATGCGCCGTACGCCCGTGCTTGGCGCTCCCGACCCTAACTACATAACTACGGCTCACGTCGAGCGGAACAACCTCACTATGCGGATGCAAAACCGCCGCTTCACGCGGTTAACGAACGCCTTTTCCAAAAAGGCACAGAACCACTACCGCTCCCTCGCGATTCACTTCATGCACTACAACTTCTGCCGTCGGCATATGACGCTCAAGACGACGCCGGCGATCGCGCACGGCCTCACCGATCGCGTCTGGACGTTGCACGACCTGGCGAACCTCCCAGACCTCATCGAAGGAGGGTTAGCGGCGTGACGTTTATCCATCGAGGCACCTATAGTACCTCCAAAGGAGTGTCCTGCCCTACCTATTGTGTTCCGGCAGGTTCACGCGTTAACACCGAGAAATGGAGAAGGCAACGCTGGCTGGCGTTGCCTTCTTTTTTGTCCGTGCGTCCGTAGCTTAGCAGGCAAAGCACCGGGTTCTGGCCCCGGTGGTCGCGGGTTCGAAGCCCGCCGGGCGCACTCCATCCCCGTAGGAGAGGTGGCAGAGAGGCTGATTGCAACCCGCTTAAAACGGGTCAGGCTCGCGAGGCTTCGTGGGTTCGAATCCCACCCTCTCCACCGTTTTCGCCCTGATCGTTGACGCGATCGGGGCGCTCTCTTTTCAAAGGACTTCGGTCCTTGGCGAAGCGCTAATCGCTTTCCTAGGCCCGTCTTGAAGCTCGATTCGGATTACTTGTCGCCAATCCTCCACCTTTTGACGCCAAATGTAGCCATTTTGGCGCGAGAGCGTTACAATGGCGTCCCTATGCGCGATCGACGCGAGCTCAAGGCTCATCCTGATCTCTGCACGGAAGTAAAGCGGCTCGCGGACGAATACTCGTATTCAGACATCGCTTTTACTAACATCTTGCTTGGGTGGGTGACAGGGGACATAGACCGCGTAGACGCCGCGGTTGAACAAGCTCGCAAGGAGGGGTCTCACAAGGCTCGACTTCGCCGATCGCCAGGGAAGCTACAAGCTGCCCCTGGACCTCAGGAAACCGCTCCGGCCGAGGCCGCGAACGGGCATCCAAGCCAAACCGGTCCCGATTGAAACGAGACCACTACCCTTCCTCTCCACACCTGTGGACAGGGCTGTGGAGAACCCCCGTCGCCGGGGTCGTTGAGTGCCCGCGGAAGCCTTATGCCATCGGGCTTATCTCCCCTCAGGCCGGACGGCACTTAGCCGGTTCATAATTCGGAAAAAACGCGGAAAGACCGTGGCTGGCGATCTGTGGATAAGTGTATAACATCGTGCATAGATTCCAGAGGAGCGCGGCCTGATTAAGCCAACCCTTTGCGCCCTCACGGGGGTGGCGCAGAACGACGTAAAGAGGGTAGAGGATGGCGCTAGCGATCAACTCGGACATCTCCAACGAGCTTTGGCAGTCCGCACTCGATACGTTGGAACGGACCTTTTCGAAGCCCGTTTTCGAGATGTGGATCAAACCAATTCGGTTTATCTCGTTCCACGGCAACGAGCTTCACCTCGCGGTACACAGCAAGTTTGCTCAAGACTGGATAGGGAGCAAGCTGCGACACCAGATGATCGGCGTGCTGAGCGAGCTGTTCGGCACCAGCGTCGAGCTGCGGCTTTCCGTCGCCGACCCCGTCGAAAACTCCCGGCCCGGCGCCCCTTTCGCGTCGCATCCGCTTGAAGAGTTCCGCACCGCCAACCTTAATGCGCGTTATACTTTCGAAGAGTTCGTCGTTGGGAACTCCAACCGGTTTGCCCATGCCGCCGCCCAGGCCGTAGCCGGGGCCCCGGCCCACGCGTATAATCCGCTCTTTTTGTACGGCGGCGTTGGCTTAGGAAAGACGCATTTGATGCACGCAATCGGGCATCGCGTCATCCAGGATAACGTAGCCTCAAACGTTGTCTACCTCACGTGCGAGAAGTTCACGAACGAGTTTATCATCGCGTTGCAGAACAACCGAACGCCGGAGTTCCGCAATCGTTATCGTCAGGTCGACGTGCTGCTTATCGACGACATCCAGTTCCTGGCCGGCAAGGAAACGACGCAAGAAGAGTTCTTCCACACTTTTAACGCGCTGCACGAATCGGGACGGCAGCTCATTATTTCGTCGGACCGTCCGCCCAAAGAAATTCAAACGCTAGAAGCGCGTTTGCGCTCGCGATTCGAATGGGGCTTGCTCACCGACATCCAGGCGCCCGATCTCGAAACGCGCGAGGCGATCCTTCGCAAGAAGGCCGGGAGTGAGAACATTCCGGTGCCCGACGAAGTGACGTCGTTCATCGCGAAGGTCATTCCGTCCAACATCCGCGAGCTCGAAGGCGCGTTGATTCGCGTGATCGCCTACGCCTCGCTCACCAAAGCGCCGATCACCACCGACCTGGCGGCCGACGTCCTTAAGAGCGCGGTCGCCCAAGCGCCGTTGCATCGGATTACGATTTCGAAGATTAAGGAGACGGTCTCGAGCGCGCACGGTCTCACCGTCAAGGAGATGGACAACGGCCGGCGCGATCAACGTCTCGCGGCGCCGCGGCAGATCGCCATGTATATCGCGACGGAGCTCACCAACTATTCCTTGCCGCAGATCGCGCGGGACTTTGGCAAGAAAGATCACACCACTGTTATGTACGCGCGAGACAAAATTAAGGACCAGATGCAGCGGGACGAAGCCTATCGCAACAAGATTCGCCAGCTCATCGCGATGTGCCAGAATCCGTGACCTAGGCGCGGGGGACAGCCCGTGCACAGGTTCGGGCTACCCACAGGGATAAACCATCGGCAGCCTACGCGACGTGGAAAAGTGTACGGTTTATGACGGGCCGTCCACACCTTTATCCGACGCGCAAACCCACGCCCCGTAAGGCAAAACCGGACTTCTCCCCAGAATACACCGCACTACTGCTGTTACTGCTCTTGTATTATTCTACTAGGAAAACGCCCTCGCACGCCCAACGGTGGAACCAATGAGATTCGCCTGTACTACGAAGGACATCGCAGCGGCCGTCGGAGCCGCGAGCAAAGTTGTGAACGCGCACACGACGGTACCGATCCTCTCGAACGTGTTGCTGCAAGCGGAGGGCGAGAAGATAGCGGTGCGAGCGACGGATCTCGAGTTGACTCTCGAACACGCTTTTGCCGCAGAGGTGACGGAGGGTGGCGCGGTTACGGTTCCGGCGAAGCTCTTCGCGAGCTACCTCGGAAACCTCGCTCCGGGCAGGCTCGAGGTAACCGGCACGCCGACTCGGGCCAGCGTTAAGTGCGACCGCAGCAACTACGATTTCCACGCACTGCCGGCCGACGAATATCCCCCGTTGCCGGCCGCGGTTCGCGGATCGCACTTTACGATCGCCGGCAAGCGGTTCCGTGACGGCATCGACGCAACGATCTTTGCCGCTTCGAGCGAAGAGGCTCGGGGCGCCGTGCTGATGGGTACCCTCTTGGAGGTGGAGGGCAACGCGCTAACGATGGTCGCCACCGACGGATATCGTCTTGCGAAGTTCGTCACGACGCTGGACGACGGGATGTCCGGCAATGAAAAGTTTATCGTTCCATCTCGCGCTCTGGCCGAAGTGGCGCGTAACCTCGGGAGCGGCGAGCGAATCTCAGTGAGCGCCCTTGGCGCACAAAGCAATCAGCTCCAAATGACGAGCGGCGACGTTTCGATCACGGTGCGCCTCGTCAACGGGCAATATCCGAACTATCAGCAGGTCATCCCCGCGAAGTTCGACCGGACGGTCACCGCGAGTACCGCGACATTCATCGGAAGCCTCCGGCGCGCCGAGTTGGTCGCCGGAGACCGCGCCAGTATGGTTAAGCTCTCGGTCGCCAATCAGACGCTCATCGTTACGGCAAGCTCCGATATTTCCGGCAACGCTTATGAAGAGCTCGAGGTCGAGCAAACCGGCGAGGATCTCGCAATCGCGTTCAACGCACGGTATCTCGTCGAGATCCTCAATCATATAAAGAGCGAGAAGGTCGTGATGGAGTTCCTGGGGCCGCTCTCTCCCGCGGCGATTCGTCCGCTCGAGCCACTCGAGAGCGGCCAGCAGCTCTACGTTCTCATGCCGCTGCGGCAATAATGTGCTCCTCCGGCATCTAGCGCTATCGAATTTTCGTAATTACTCGCAGCTCGATCTCCAGCCGGCCACCGGATTAAACGTATATGTCGGGGCCAACGCGCAGGGTAAAAGTAATTTGCTCGAAAGCATCGCGATGCTCGGCACCGGCAAGTCTTTTCGCACGTCTCGAGACGGAGATACCGTGCGTAATGGCGTGGAGTTAGCGGTCGTGCGGGGCGAAGCATCGCTGCGAACCGGTCAGGTAGAGCTGGTCTGCGCGATCGAAAAGAGCGGGCGAGGAACTCGCAAGAACTACACCGTCAACGGTGGTACCGTACGCTATGCGGGCTATCTTGGGAAGATCCGCGTCGTTACGTTCGTGCCGGCGGATTTACAGTTGGCCGCCGGAACCCCCGGGGCGCGCCGCGCATTTCTCAATGTCGGGCTCTCGCAAAGCGAGCCACGCTACTATTACGAGCTGGCGCGCTATCGCAAGGCGCTCCACCAAAAGAACGCGATCTTACGGGGTACCGTGGCCGACGACGCCGACCTGCTCGAGATTTACGACCGTACGCTGATCGACGCGGGAACGGAAATTGTTCTCGCGCGCGATCATCTCGTGAGAGCGCTCGCGCAAGAGGCGCGCAGAGCGCACGCGCGTTTTAGCGGAAACGAACGTTTGACGCTCACCTACGAGCCGAACGTGCCGTTTGAGTCGGCGACCCGCGATGCGGTCGGAGCGGCTTTCGAAGCGCGGTTACGACAGACGCACGAGGCGGAACGGGCTCGCAAGACGGCCCTGGCAGGACCTCATCGCGACGACGTTGGCCTTTCGCTTGACGGGGTTTCCTTAGCAGCATACGGCTCGCAGGGCCAGCAACGCACGGCGGTGCTCGCACTTAAGATAGCCGAGTATGCGGTAATGAAAGAACGCTCCAATGAGGCGCCCTTGCTGCTCTTGGATGACGTGCTCTCGGAGCTCGATGAAGAGCGCGCAAGCGCTTTTCTAGCCGAGATCGGCAACTACGAGCAGTCCTTCGTGACGGCGACGCATCTGCCGGCTCCGTTGCAGGGCAGCGCGCACGTGGCGCGCGTCCGCCACGGGCACGTAGAGGCGCTTGCGACATGTTGAAACTTTCGCAAGTCATCGTCGAGTGGGCGCCGTCGGAGAAGAGCGCGCTGCGAGATCCCTTGACGCTGCTTGCGGCCAGCTGGGGCGATATCGTCGGTGCCGAAGTCGCGGCGAACTCGGCGCCGGTGCGACTCGCCGACGGCACGCTCGTCGTCGTCACACGTTCGAGTGCATGGAGTCACCAGTTGAGCTTCCTCGCGGATCGAGTTCTCGGCGCGGTTGCGGCGCGGCTGCCCGGCGCGGGAGTCGAACGCCTGCGTTTCCGCGTGGGGGCGCTTCCCAAGCGCAGCGCACCGCGGGGCGCCGATTCTCGCGCCAAGCCGGTCCGATTACCCGGCGAACCCGTTCCCTCGGACAGCGCGCAAGAGGCGCTGGCGCAGTTCGCACGGCACGTCGAAGCCGCTACGAGGGCGAAGCGCTCCGCCGGCTGGAAGGCCTGCGAAAGCTGCGGCGCGCTGATCGATGCGCCCCAAAAGGCAAGCTGCGCAGCCTGCAGCGCGGCTCAGAGCGAGGGACGAGCCCTCGCGGCCGCGCGGTTGCTTTTCGAGGCCCCTTGGCTTGGCTTTGCCGGAACGGCCGAGCTCGTAGATGGGTTAAACGTAAAGGAGTACGAACGCATCCGCAGCCGGCTGCTTAAGCGCTGGTGGGGGATGCTCGAGCGGGCGCGAGTCGCCGGACGCCTTTCGCGTGACGGTCGCGAGCGTCTCGTGGCAAGCTCGTACGTGCTATTGCGCAGCAAGCTTCCGCCGGAGGAAATCATGCCGGCGACGGTGCGCAACGTCTTAGGCGACGAACTACACGAGCTGCTCTATGGCGACTCCCCGTTACAAACGGCGAGCGGCACGAGCTAACAAACGAACGAAAAGGTTGATGTCAACGAACTATACTGGTGAACAAATCGAGGTTTTGCGCGGGCTGGAAGCGGTGCGTAAGCGCCCGGGCATGTATATTGGCAACACGGCGGAGCGCGGTCTCCATCAACTCGTCTACGAGGCGGTAGACAACGCGGTCGACGAAGCGATGGCCGGACACGCGCATACAATACTCGTCGTGCTGCTGGCCGACGGTTCGTGCTCGGTGGAAGACGACGGACGCGGCATTCCGATCGACATTCACGCTGAAGAACGAGTGCCGGCCGTGGAAGTAGTGATGACGATTCTCCACGCCGGCGCGAAGTTCGGAAAGGGCGGCTATAAGGTGTCGGGCGGCCTTCACGGCGTCGGGATCTCCGTCGTCAATGCGTTGTCGGAATGGATGATCACCGAGGTTAAGCGCGACGGATTTCTCTGGCAGATGAGGTTCGAACGCGGAATCACCGTGCAGAAACTCAAGAAAATCGGGAAAGCCTCCGGCACGGGCACGCGGCAGTGGTTCAAGCCGGATTCGGAAGTCTTCGAGGTAAGCGAGTTTCACTGGGACATTTTGCAAAAACGCCTGCGGGAGCTCGCCTTCCTGAACCGCGGGCTCGCCATTACGCTGCGCGACGAACGCCCGGTCCGGTCTGCCGAACCGGTACGCGAGCGCACGTACGAGTTCGACGGCGGCATCGTCTCGTTCGTCGAATGGCTCAATGGAAAAAAGGATCCGCTCCACCCGATTATTTCGACTCACGCCGAGCGCGACGGCGTGGACGTCGAAGTGGCGATCCAGTATACGGACACCTACGCCGACCAGATTTTTTCGTACGCGAATAACATCGCAACGATCGAAGGCGGAATGCACCTCCAAGGCTTTCGGCAAGCCGTTACCAACGCGGTGAACGGTTATGCGCGCAAGCGCGGCATGCTCAAGGAATCGGACAACTCGCTTTCGACCGACGACATCGTCGAGGGTCTTACTGCGGTCGTTTCCGTGAAGCTTCAGGATCCTCAGTTCGAAGGCCAGACCAAGACGAAACTTGGTAACGCGAGGGTGCGCAGCATCGTCGCCGGCCTCGTTTCCGAGCGGCTCGATTTCTTTCTCGAGGAGAATCCGAAATACGCCCGCGCGATCGTCGATAAATGCATGCAGGCGCAACGCGCGCGCGATGCGGCGAAGAAAGCCCGCGATCTCTCGCGGCGTAAGAACGCGCTCGAAGGCTCCGGCCTGCCCGGAAAACTCGTCGATTGCAAGAACGGAAACGCCGCCGAATGCGAGCTCTTTCTGGTTGAGGGCGACTCGGCCGGGGGCACCGCAAAGGGCGGCCGCGATCCGAACAATCAAGCGATCCTCCCGTTACGTGGGAAGATCATCAACGTCGAAAAGGCGCGTTTGGACAAAGTGCTGGCCAACGAAGAGATTCGCACGATGATCACGGCATTGGGCACCGGTTTCGGGGACGAGTTCAACGTGGAGAAACTGCGCTATCACAAGATCATCATCATGACCGATGCCGACGTGGATGGATCGCACATCCGCACGTTGCTGCTGACGTTTTTCTATCGGCAAATGAAGCCGTTGGTCGTGGAGGGCCACGTCTTCATCGCGCAGCCGCCCCTTTACGGCATACGCAAAGGCAAGAAGCAGTGGTGGGCCTTCACCGAAACCGAGCTCAAGTCGGTCATCGGCGAAGACGGTAAAGATTTCACCATTCAACAGTACAAGGGACTTGGCGAAATGGACGCCGATCAGCTCGCGGAAACGACGATGGAAGTCGGCCATCGCCGCCTCAAGCAGATTACGGTCGAAGATGCCGTCGAGGCCGAGCAGATCTTCACCGACCTTATGGGCGACAAGGTCGAGCCTCGAAAGCAATACATTTTCGACTATGCAAAGAGCGTCAAGAACCTCGATCTCTAGTTTGATGGAGGCCCTAGGGCCTCAATATAGTTAAAGGGTCCTTAGGTAGGCGGGGTCCTCCACAGCTCAAAGGGTATAGAAGCAAGAGGACTCACGTGCGCAAGCGCTTTGCAATCGGCCTGCTGGCCGCCGCGATCGTCGTCGGGCTCGTGGCGGCTTCGCGCCACGAGTTGCTGAGTGTTGCCATTCGGGCGGGCTCCGCGCTCGCTGGATACGACGTTCGCATCGTCCAGATTCACATCGGCAGCGACGGCGCGACGCTGCGCGAGGTTCGCGTCGAACGTGGCTCGGAGCCGCTCTTGCAGGCGCAGCGCATCACGATCGGCTACTCGCTGCGCGATCTTCTTCCCGGCAGCCGTCACCGCTTCGGACTGACCGATGTCGAGGTGAGCGGGGTCAAGCTTACGCTTACCCGTTCGCGCGACGGCAGTTTCAACATCCCCTTGCCCGGTGCATCCGCTCCATCCGTTCCATCGGCCCCGAGAATCAACTCGGTTCCGCTGCGTTTCCGGGTGCGAGTTCGGGGCGGCTGGATCGAGTTGCGCGAGCCGTCCGCTTATGACGAGAGCGCTCGCAGCGTACAAGTACATCGAATCAGCGTCGACGCAAATATCGACACCTCCGCAGTCACGCAATATCGCGTCGGCGGCGCCTTCGAGGAGCGGCGCGACGAACCGTTCACCGTCGTGGGTAAGATCGATGCGATCGCGGGCTTTGCAATTCATCATGCGAAGGCGGCGCGCTTCCCCGTCCGGGCGCTAGCCAACTACTTCGCGCAAAGTCCCGTCGTGCGCATTCTTCACGGAGGGGCGCGAAACTTCGACGCGGTTCTCTACGCACTGGGAGTCCAGCCCAACGTCGCGCCCTCATATCACGTCAGCCTCCGTCTCGATATCGATGGCGGACGCCTCGCGCTTAACGTGCTCTCGCTGCCGATAGAGAATGTCGCCGGAACGCTGCACGTCGTCGATAACGCATTCTTCATCAGTGGTGCGCGCGCCACGCTCGCCGGCATCCCGCTGCATATCCAAGGCGGTGTTTACGACCTCACCGGCGCGGTGACGGGCGGCCCGCAGCTGCGTCTGGGAGTCTCGGGCACAGGCGATCTCGCCCGCCTCCGCAACGCCTTCGGCTTCACGCGCGACCAGCCGATTTCGGGAAAAACGACGCTTGGAGTGCTGGTCGGCGGACCTGTCGGCGATCCGGTGATCGTGGCGCGCGCAAATGCACCCCACGCGCTCTATCGAAATCTGCCGTTCGACGGAGTCGCTGCGGGCGTAGTCTATCACGCAAACGTCGTCGCGCTGGCTCCCCTGCGCGCATCGTACGGAGGCGTCGCGCTCGGCGTGCGCGGCACGCTGCATATCGGAAAGCACCTGCGCTCGCAGTTTGCAGTTCACGTCGTGGGCCCGGCGGATCGCCTGCCTTATCTCGACGAGATGCTGGGAAAGGAACCCATCGTAATCGATGCGAGCGCGACCGGTGACGATCTGCTTTTCCATGTTATCGCCAGCGTGGCTTCGGCACGAGGCGTTGACCGCGTCGCGGCGCTGCTTCAAATGAACGAGAACGGGACCGCGCTCGTCGACCCGTTTTGGCTGCATACGCCTCGCGGCGATCTCGACGGATCGTACTCGCTGGACCGGCCTCGCAACACGAGTGCCTTTTGGCTGCTCGCGAATCATTTGCGCATGCGAGCGCCGGCGTATCCGGCGTTTCCCAACTTGAACCTACCGCAAATGCCGAAGATCGACGGGGGAATCATTAGCGCCGCGATCGCCGGCGGCGGCTCAGGCAACCACATTATCTTGGGCGGCTTGGTGAGCGGCGCCGGCACCCGCATCGCGGGAGTGCAGTTCACCAGCCTCGACGCGGCACTGGCGGGGACGATGCAACAAGCGCCGATCAATCTGCTCGACGCGTCCGGTCCGTGGGGAAGCTTTCGCGGACGAGGCGAATTTTCGACCCAACGATTCGTTGCCTACGGAGACTATCGGGGAAGCTTCGAGGGTCTCGCGCTCTTTCTTGGGAGCGCAATCAACGGGCGTGGCAGAATAGGCGGCACCGTTGCTATTGCCGTAGAAGCGAACCGAATCGTCGTCGTCGGCTCGAATCTTTCGATGCCCGGGGCAACGCTGCGCGGAGTCCCGATAGACCGCGCGAGTATTACGCTGGCGGTGGAAGGCGACCGCTTGCGAGTTTACTCGGCGCACGCGCGCGCGGCCGGCGGTGACGTCGTCGCGGCGGGCACGCTTTCATTGTCATCCAAGAGCGCCGGCGCTTCGAGCTCGAACGCACTTTCGCTCGTCGCAGACCGGCTGTCAACTTCACAACTTCGCGGAATCGGTTTACCACTCCAGGGCGGAACGATTTATGCCAACGGCGTGCTGCGGGCCGGAGCGCGTCTGCCCGCCTTTGCCGGAGGAGTTACCGTAAATAACGCGCGCATCGCCCAGTTTCCGATCGCAGGCGAGGCCGACGTTAACTTGTCGGGCGATGCGGTGGCGCTGCGGCGAATGGTCGGAAAGATCGGAGGCACGTACGCTCGAGCCGACGGCACAATTGGAGCGCTTCTCTCGGGTTCCCCGAGCTACGCGCTTCGGGCCAACGTGCCGGCCTCCCAGGTCGCGCGAGCGTTACACGCCTTTGGTCTTCCAAACTACATGACCGACGGCTCCTTTAACGCACAGTTGCTCATCGGTGGGCGCAGCCTTTCGCCAACGATCGTCGGGACGATCGGCGTGCCGGCGGGCGACGTCAACGGTCTTCCCTTCATCGATGGACGCGCAGCGATCGCGGCCGATCTGCACGGCGTCAGCATATCGGACGGATCCGTACTCGTCGGTACGACGGCGGCGCGCTTGGGCGCCGTGGTCCGGCCGGGCGACGTGGCGATGCACGTCAACGCACCGCGCGCCGATCTTGCAGATTTCGATAATTTTTTCGATACGGGCGATACCCTGGCCGGAACGGGCGGCGTCCGCATTGCCGCGGTATCCCGCCACACGCGCATCACGTCGAGCGGTGATATCGATGTACGAGGTTTTCGCTACCGGAATCTGCCGATCGGCGACACGCGAGCCGTCTGGTCGAGTGCACGTAACCTTGTTGTGGGAGCCCTAGCGATCGGAGGAAGCGAAGGCGAACTTCACGCACGCGGATCGATTGGTCTGGCGCCGCCCGGGCCTTGGCTCTCGACGCTCGAGCGCTCGCGCTTCGATCTGGGAGCGGAGATCGATCACCTCGATCTTGCGCTTTGGCTTCCCGCGCTTGGCATGCAGGCGCTGCCGATTACGGGGCGCGCGTCCGGACAGGCTACGGTGCATGGCCGATTCCCCCAGATCGACCTGCGCGGCAACGCTCGCGTTATCGGCGGCACGTTAGGGCCTCTTACCCTCGACACCGCCGATCTTGCGGTGCACGCGGCCCGGGAGCGAATCGTGATCGATCGCGCCGAGCTAACGACACCCGAGCTCTCCGCGTCGGCCGCCGGTTCGCTCGGGCTTTCCGCGGCAGAACCACTCGACTTGCAAGTCCATGCCGCCACGAGCCACCTGGCCCAACTCGTCTACGATGCGTCGCGACGGCGAGTCCCGATCACGGGATCCTTCGAGTCCACGCTGTCGGTCGGTGGAACCTACCGAGCGCCCAGCCTTTTGGCCGGGTTCGACGCTACCAGCGTGCTCGCGTATGGCATCCCGATCGCCTCGCTCTTTGGCGAGGTACGCTTGCGGGGCCACGAGCTCGTGCTTTCCGATGCCGGCGTGACCTTCGCGCGTGGCGAGGCGACCCTGGCCGGCGCACTTCCCTTGTCAACGGCACCGCTCCGTTTCGCATCGGCCAATGCGCCCTTAAGCTTCGACGTCGACGTCGTCGGCCTCGACCCCTCAATTTTCGACGAAGCACTCGGGAACAATACGAAGCTTCAGGGACTTCTCGACGGTCATATCGGCCTTTCGGGAACCGTTCGCCAACCGGCCGTGGTCGGACGCATCTCGCTGGCGGGTGGATCGTACGTGAGCAATCTCGAGCGCACTCCGCTCACTGCGATCGTGGCAGACCTTTCCTTCAATCACGCCTCAGCCTCGATCGACCGAATGTCGGCCAAGGCGGGAAACGGCAGACTCAACGCGGCCGGAAACGTTGAGTTTCCCAACGACCTCTCCCGAGTGGGTCCCTCTTTCTCGATTCGCGGGACGGCTATCAGAGCGCAGCTCGACCTGCCGGCCTATGGGAGCGGAACCCTCGACGCCAAGCTCGCGCTGGTCAAACGCCCCGCCGGCACCGCGCTGCTCTCGGGGGACGCCACGCTGAGCGACGCGACGTTGCCCTTTGCCGCATTCATCAAAGCCGCAACGCAGTCAAGCTCCGGGGAATGGGCCGCGCAGTTCCCGCTGGCATTCGACGTTTCGGCCACGGTGGCGAAGAACGTCCGAGTACGCGGCAGCGGGTATGGAGCGGGGCTCGATATTGGGGCCACGGGCTCCGTTAGGCTCGGCGGAACCCTCGCCGCTCCGGAGTTGGCCGGCGCGTTCCAATCGACCGGTGGAACGCTTACGTACTTCGATCGCGCGTTCCGGGTGCAGCAAGGAAGCGTTCGCTTTAATGCCGCCGACGGAGTGCTGCCGACGCTGCACGCGGTCGCCACCTCGAGCGTCGTGAACCCGGACCCCGATCGAGCGCGAAACCCTTACGGCAGTGCCGAAGTGACGATCACGGTCGATGGCCCCATCGAAGGGCTCAAAATAGGGCTGCAATCGAGCCCCGCCGGGTATAGCCGGGACGAAATTCTGGCCTTAATCGCGCCTTTCGGAGGGTTTTTCAGCGGCATCTCGTTCAGCCGTCAGTCGATGCTCGCACGACAACAGCCCGGCGGGATAACCCCGCTGGGAACGCTCTCGCCGATTCCAAACGTCGCATTGCCGCAAAACAGCACCATCACGGTGGGGCAGGAAGCCTTCAATATCCTCAACGCGCAGTTTACCGCCGGCCTGCTGGCTCCGGTGGAAAGTACGCTGGGACAAGGCCTTGGACTCTCCAGCGTTAATCTGACGCTCGGATATTACGGCAACGTCGGGCTTACCGCCACGCGGTTGCTCGGCAAAGCGGTTAGTGCAGTCTACGCCGTCACATTCGGGCTTCCTCAGATTCAATCGTTTGGATTGGTCGTGCAGCCGAGCCCCACGACCGCGGCGTCGCTGAACTTCTTCTACCAGAGCGGCCCAACGAAGCTCTTACAGTTGCCCGGCTCTCCGGTCGGATACAGCGCAAGTTATCTTGCGAACCAGCCTTTAATAGGAAACACCGGCTTCAGCCTTACCTTGCAGCATTATTTCTGGTGATGGCATTTTGATTAGAAGGAGCGTTCGGGCCGCCGCCGCGCGCAAGGACACCGGCGAAGCCGGGCGGAACAGGGCGTGCCGAGCCGTGCGCGCTTCGCTTGCTCGCGGCGCAATTCATGGACCGCCGCTAAGTCTGAAAGTATATTGAAACGACTTTTTCACATGAGCTTTGATCCGGGGCGTCGCTTGGGCGCAGGGAAGTTGCTCATGAGTATCCTTCTCCTGGTCGTAGTCGCTCGGTTGAGTCTGGCTCCCGCATTGTCCGCGCCGACGCCGAAAATCGTGTCGGTGGACGTAACGGGGAACCTGCGCGTTCCGACGCAGACGATCATGGCGGTCGTCGCGTCGCGGCCGGGGCAGCCCTATAACCCGAAGACGGTTCAGGACGACCTCGCTCGGATCAACGCACTGGGTTACTTCGCGGATATCGCACCACCGCTGGTACGCGCTCGCCCGGGCGGTATCGCCATTACGTACCGTGTCGTGGAAAATCCCGTGATCTCCAAAATCGCGTTCACTGGGAACCAGAAGGTCCCCAGCGACACGCTCCTGGCGCTGATGGACCTTTCCGTCGGCCAAGTATTCAACACGAACACCTTCCGCCAGGATGTCCTCAAGATCAACAACTATTACGAGCGCATCGGATACGGCGGGCAGGTACCCACCCACGTCAAGGACATCAACCTCGACTCTCAAACGGGAGCACTAACCCTTACGATCCAGGAAGGCTTGATCGTAAAGGCGATCGAGCTCGGCGGCGATCCGCTGCTTCCGCCGCCGCTGATCCTTCCGTCGCTCACCCTGAAAGTCGGCAGCGTCTATTCCGACGCCGTGCGCGACGCCGATTATAAGGCGCTCCAAAAGCTATACGAAGACAGGTACCACCTCGAGCTCGGTAACTTTGAGGGTGGTATCGTTCCTTCGTCGATCAATCTTACGGCCGGAACGGCCGACGTAAAATACAATATCTACGTCGCCCGGATCGCCGTCGTCGAAATCACCGGCAACAGCCGCACCAAAGACAAAGTGATCCGCAGGGAGTTGCGCGAGCGCGTCGGCATGGTGCTCAACACCGACGCAATCAAACGCGATTACCAGCGTCTCAACGCGCTGAACTTCTTTTCTAAGGTCGAGCCCGACGTCAGGCCGGGCCCCGATCCGAAGAAACCGCAAGACGTCACGGTTGTTTGGCACGTTACCGAACAGCGTACGGCTTCGGCTTCGGTCGGATTCGGCTATTCGGGCGGCATAACGGGCCTGGGCCTCTACGCGACGCTCGGTCTTACCGACAATAACTTGCAGGGTACCGGCGACTCCGCCGGTATTCAGTTCGAGGAAGGCGCGCGAACGGGAGTCGCGCAGATTACTGGATCGATTCCGTATCTCGGCGATACGCCGCAGGGGGAACGCTACACGGCCGGCGGCTCGATCTTTACGAACCATTCGACCTATTACTATCCGGTGTACAGCATCGCCGGCACTGGAAGCTCGGTCGCAAGCAACTCCTCGATACCCATTCCCGTCACCCTCTACCCGAGCTCGACTTCGCAGCAGCTCTCGAACATCTACGCGACCAGCACGTCGAGCGCGAACGGAGTCACGGGGAACGTCGGGCGCCGCCTGAGCGACTATACGATCTTGTCGCTGTCGATGACCGGCGAGAAAATCAAATACGATACGACGGTGCCCTCGCCGTACTATTTCCAAGGCAATCAGCCGAACATCTTCATCGGACCGACGCCGAGTCCGATCAACTCGCAGCAAAACTTCGGTGGGTCCTTCGGCATCGCAGCTTCGTCGATCGCCAACGTCAACACCGGCGCCCCCTATAACTTGGTAACCAGCGGCCTGAGTCTTCAGTCGATTACGCTCGACGACCCGTTCAATCCACGCGAGGGGCTCAAGGCAGTGCTGAGCACGACGTTTTCAGCCCCGGCGCTGGGCTCGAACTTCTCGTTCACGCAGAGCACGGTGGATCTGGCCAGGTTTTTCCCGGTCCTCAGAGGCGCCACGATCGGCGTTCACGGCGTCGGCTACTTCTCGACTGGAGTGATTCCGCCCAGCTCGCTCTTCACGTTCTCGGATCAACAGATGCGCGGCTATAACCAGGTCTTCTACGCGACCAATGCGTACCTAGGGCAGATCGAACTCCGCCAGCCGGTGGCCCTTGACCGCAGGATAACGCTGGCCGTGTTCGTTGACGAGCTCGATTATCGAATTCGGGGAGCGTACCCGCTGCTCGATCCGTACACCAACCGGATTACGGGGTACCCGGCCGATTGGGCGCTGTACGGCGATGCCGGTTTCGGAATACGATTTGACGTACCGCAGCTCGGGCTGCGGACCGTCCGCATAGATTTTGCCAAGGGAGTTAACGGTACGCACACGAGCTTTGGGATTGGTCAGAGCTTCTAAGGCGAAAACTCGAAATGATTAAAGTGAAGATTCGATCGACGATCCTTTGTGCGACGGCAGCGTTGCTGGCGATGTCTCTGGCGCCTGGCGCCATCGCGGCCGACATTAGCGACGTCGGGTTCGTCGATCAAGCGGATATTGCCAATCTACCGGTCTTCGTGAGCGTGAACCGGCAACTCGCCGCGTATAAGTCTCAGCTCGACGCGCAGTACAACGCGCAGGTCAAGCGATCTCGTAGCGATGCGGATAAGCAGCGAATCACGCTCCAGTTTCAAACGCAGCTTAACGATAAACAACGTGAGATCGCCGGACCGCTCTTTCAACGGGTGCAGCTCGCGATCGCGGCCGTCAGCACCACTCGAAACCTTTCCGTCGTTGTAGATAAGCGGATCGTGATCTATGGCGGCCAGGATATCACCAAAGACGTTGAAGCGGTTTTCGCTGGGCCGCAGTCAATAGCGCCGCCGAGCGCCACGCCGCCTCCATCCGAAATCGGATTCGTCGACCAGAACGCGCTCGACGGGATCCCGAAGGTCCAGTCCGCCAACGCGGAGATGAGCCAATACGAAGCCACGCAGCGGCAGATCTACGCGTCGAGATTGGCGCAAGCGAAGAGTCCTGGCGATAAGCAACAAATTTTCGCGGAGTACAACAAGCTGATCTCCGACCGGCAGGATCAACTGCTCAAACCGCTCGTTGACCAGACGAAGTCTGCAACGGCGGACGTCGCGCGCCGCAAGAATTTAATTTTGGTCGTCGATCGCGCAGACATCGTTTACGGAGGCACGGACATCACCACGGATGTCCAGAACGAGCTCGCCAAATAGTGCCGGAACTCTCCTAGGGATGGCAATCGGGCTCTGTGTGGCGGCCGGTTCGCTTTCGGCGTGTGGCGTCAACGTGCATTCGGCCGCCGTCCGCGGCGCCGGTTACGTTCGCATCGACGAAGCGGTTAAACGGGATCCACTCTATTCGCAGCTCTCGCAGATCAACGACGCAATCGCCGCGATATCGCTCAAATCGTCGGCTCCCGCGGTGCCGCTTGGAGCACGACAGATCGCGGCGCAGACCGTGGAGCTCAATCGCGAGCTGCGCGCCGCGCAAGATCGCGCGAACAAGACCTTGGCCGAAAAGCAGCGTACGTACGCGTCGCGCGAACAACAGGCGGTCGCTGCGGCGCTGAAGGCAGCCGGCATCTCGGGCTCCGGCGCGCTTGCGGCTGCGCAAATGAGCGGGGCCTCGGCCGCGCAGGAGCAGCAAGCCGCCAGCGCTGCCAACGCCGATTTACAGGCTTACCAGCAAAGCGTCGTCGCGCAGGACAATGCAGCGACCAACTCGATCGCCAATCAGTTGCAGGCGCAGGCGGCTCAAAAATATCGGGCCAAAGCCGAGCAGTTGCAGCAGAATGAAACCGACTTGACGCTGCGGCTCACGCAGCAAGATGCGGGGGCCCGTTTAGCGATTAAGATGCGGCTCTCGAATCTCGCCATGGATCCGGCCGCCCGCCAGAAGGCCGAATCCGACATCGCGAGCATCAACGCCAGGGAAAGCGCACAGGTCGGCGCCATGCGCAGCGCCGATACGGCGACGTTGAAGGCGTACCGAGCGCAGCTGGATCGCGAGACGGGCGATGCGATCCGATCGCAAGTGGGTGCGATTTCGGCGCAGACGAGGTCAAAGCTTGTGGAACGACGCGACGAAGTGGGCACGCAACTCCGCAGCCTCGCGCCGGTAGCGCCGGCCGCCCACCTCTCGCCAAAGGTTCAGGCGCAGATCGCTCAAATTCAGCGGCAATACGCCGGTGCGTTTGCGGCCGATACCGGGAAGACGATTGCCGATTACAATGCGACCAAGAACGATCTGGACCGGCAATTTGCCGCGTTGCATGGAGCCGACGTGGGCGCCACCGGCGCGACAGCCAAGGAGCTCGACTCGCTGCAGAAGCGGCGCGACGATCTCTACCAGCAGATCGTCGCGCAGATTGAGCGCGACGCCGCGCGCATCGCGAAGGACCGCGGTCTGAGTATCGTTTTCATCAACATTTGGGCCGCAGCCGGCGGTTACGACATGACCAACCAAGTCATCAGCGACATTGAAAGTCAACACGAGTGAGAAAACACAAGCATGTCATCCTGATTTGCATGGCTGCGACGCTCGCAGCGTGCGCAGGGCACAGCTCGATCGGCCTCGTCAACCTGCAGCGAATCGTCAGCAACTGGCCGGAGTACCAAGGCTATCAAAGCCAGCTGCTTACGGAAGAACGCTCGATTTCGTCGCGGCGAGAGAGTGCGGCTCGCAAAGTAAGCGACGCCCAGGCGCTGGAGCGCAAATACGCAAAGGTCACCGATCAGCTCTCAGCTCAGATCCGCGACGCCGCCGGCAAGATCGCTTCGCAGAACCAGCTAAAACTGGTGGTGACGCGGGAGGGGATCGGCTATGGAGGCGTGGACATCACCAGCGACGTGGAAAAGGCGCTCAACATCACGGAAAAGGCCACTCCGACGCCGGGCATCTAGGCTTTCCCTATGTTGGGGACGCTGAGCGAGCTGGCCGATCGCGTGCGGGGACGCGTTGTCGGCGACGGCAGCGTTCCAATCGCTCGGATCGCGAGCGTGGAAGACGCCGGCAAGGACGCCTTGACGTTCGCAACGAGTGAAGCCTATTTTGTCGCTGCGTGTTCGAGCAACGCCGCGGCCGTACTGATCGATGAGTCGCTCGTCGATCGACCTGCGCCCAAGCCGTTGTTAGTCGTCGGTAACGCACGCAGTGCTCTGGCGGAGTTGCTCGAAGCCTTCCGTCCGCCAAGACCACGCGGCCCCTTTCGTCACCCGAGTGCGGTGATCGCGTCGGATGCACGCGTCGCCGAAGACGTTTACGTTGAGGCCCACGCATACATCGGCAGCCTCGCCTCGGTCGGATGCGGCACGGTTGTCGGCGCCGGCGCATATATTGCCGATAACGTCTCCCTCGGCCGGTCGGTCTGGGTCAAGGCCAACGCGAGCCTTATGTCCGGTTGCGTTGTCGGCGACCGGGTCGTCTTGCATCCGGGCTGCGTGATCGGCAGCGACGGGTTCGGCTGGGCTTTCGTGGACGGACGGGCGCAACGGATTCCGCAGGTTGGAAACGTGGTACTCGAAGACGACGTGGAAATCGGCGCGAACACGTGCATCGACCGGGCGCAGACCGGGAGCACCATCGTCGGAGCCGGCACGAAGATCGACAATTTGGTTCAGATCGGACACAATTGCCGCATCGGAAAGCATTGCGTGATCGCCTCCCTGACAGGATTAGCCGGCTCGACCGTCATCGGCGATTACGTACGCGTTGCGGGCCAGGTCGGCTTCAAAGGACACCTAACGGTGGGCTCGGGCGTGACGATTGCCGGCCAATCCGGTGTGTGGCGTAACGTCGAAGACGGCGCGACGATTTCGGGTAATCCGGCACAGCCTCACCGTGACGAGCTTCGCCGAGAGGTCATGATTCGTAAGCTGCCAAAGTTGTTCGATCGTGTCGAGGCCTTGGAGCGCTCGTCTTCGCGCCCGACAGGCTCCTAAGTAACGCCCAATGATGATGCAAACGACGTTGCGCGAGAGCCTTCGTTTTGAGGGCGTCGGGCTCCATACCGGAGTGCAGTGCCGGGTCGAGGTGCGCCCTGCGCCGGCCGATGCCGGCTTGAGTTTTCTGCTCGGAAGCACCCGCGTTCCGGCCACCGCCGAATACGTCGTTGACACGTCTCGGGCGACGGTACTCGGTTGCAACGGCGTCACCGTGTCCACGACGGAACACCTGCTGTCGGCACTCTTTGCGATGGGCGTTGCGAATGCCGATATCGTGGTGGACGGCCCCGAAATACCGGTGCGTGACGGAAGTGCGTCCGAGTTTGCTTCGGCGATCGCGCGATGCGGGTTGCGGGAGCAGTCCGTGGAGCGGAGGATCCTCGAGCTGGACGAGACCCTGGTCGTGCGGGACGGCGACAAGCTCGTCGCGGCCTTTCCCGCCCCGGACCTGCGCGTGCGCTTCGTCGCCGATTTTGCAGCGCCGATCGGAACGCAATACTTTTGCAGCGAAATCGATTCCCAACGATACGTGGAGGAAATCGCCGGCGCGCGGACGTTCGGTTACTTGCACGAGGTGCAGGCGCTTCTTGCACGCGGCTTGGCTCGGGGCGGAAGCTTGGAGAACGCGCTGGTCTTTACCGCCGACGGCCCGTTGCAGCCCCTGCGCTGGCCCAACGAAGCGGTACGCCACAAGGTGCTCGATTTAATCGGTGATCTCGCATTGCTCGGAGCGTGGCCGCACTGCGAACTGATCGCCATCAAGAGCGGACACCAACTCCATTCCTCCTTAACGAGCGCCTTGCGTACGCGATTGCGCGTGCCTTCTGCATAGGAGAGCAGCCTTGGCCGAACTCGACATTCGCCAGATCTTTGAGATATTGCCGCATCGGTATCCGATGCTGCTGGTCGATCGCATCCTCGAGTTCGAGCACATGGTGCGAGCGCGAGGCTATAAGAACATCACCTATAACGAGCAGATCTTCGCGGGGCATTTTCCGGGGAATCCCGTGCTGCCGGGCGTCTTCATGATCGAGGCGCTGGCTCAACTGGGCGGCGCGATGATTCTGGAACCCGGTGAGTTTTCGCGCAAGACTCCCTATTTAGCCGGTATCGACAAAGCGAAGTTCCGGCGGCCGGTGGTTCCGGGCGATCGCCTAGACATGGTGGTAACGATGCTGCGCCATAAGCGCAACATCGGGTGGGTGACCGGTGAGGCTACGGTCAACGGCCAGTTCGCGTGCTCCGCGGAGATCATGTTCTCGATCGTTTCGAATCCGCGCATGTTTGGCGCGGACGCCACCGTGCTCCACCTATAGTTACGGACCGTAATGCTGCATCCCACGGCGATCGTTCATCCCGGCGCAGAGATCGGAAAATACTCAGAGATCGGACCGTTCTGCATTGTCGGAGAGCATGTGTCGATCGGAGCGCGCACGATACTTCAGGCTCATGTGGTGGTCAACGGCTGGACGCAGATCGGGGACGATTGTCAGCTCTATCCTTTTTCGACCGTGGGTGCGGCATCGCAGGACCGAAAGTACGCGGGAGAGCGCGCCTTCACGCGCGTTGGAAGCCGCACGATTTTGCGCGAGTACGTCAGCATTCAACGGGCGACGGGCCGGGACGAGCTCACGGCCGTCGGCGATGACTGCCTCCTGCTCGCCTACGTTCACATCGCACATAACTGCATTCTCGGCAACGGCGTCACGATGAGCAATCTTGCGCAACTCGCGGGTCACGTGAACGTCGGCGATTACGTGACGATCGGCGGGCAGACCGGCATTCACCAATTTACGCGCGTCGGCCGTCACGCCATGGTGGGCGGGATGAGCAAACTGACGAAAGACGTGCCGCCGTTTTTCCTCGTCGAGGGTAACCCGTGCCAGCCCTACGGTCTCAATAGCGTGGGCCTTCGCCGCGCCGCCTTCCCCGTGGAAGAACGCCAGGAGATCAAACGCTTCTATAAGCTGCTCTACGATCCCAAGCTCAACGTCTCGCAAGCAATCGAAGCAATGAAAGCCGAAGTTACGACCGACGCCGGGCGGGAGATTATCGCCTTTCTCGAAGCGCCGTCCGAGCGTGGCGTGCTGAAGTGATAACATAGACGCGCTCCCGGAGCGGCTTTGTAGTTCGTCGCGCGTTAACACGTTGCCGCATCGGTTGGCATGAGGTACTTTGTATCAACTGGTGAGCCGTCCGGGGAGGCGAGTGGGATTGCATTAGCGCAGTCGATTCGTTCGTACGACCCGCTTGCGCAGTTCGAAGGCATCGGAAGCACGGCCATGCGAGCGGCCGGCTTTGCTTTATGGCGCGATCACGCCGGTTGGGCGAGCATGGGTCCGGCCGCAGCGATTCCCCGGATTCCCAAGCTGCTCGACGCGATGCTTCGTACCGCATTTCATATCGTCGCGTCGAAGCCCGACCTGGTCGTTCTCGTGGATTTCGGAGTCTTTAACCTGCGACTGGCAAATACGCTGCGTCGCTTGCGGTACGAAGGTCCGGTCTTGGACCTATTCCCGCCCGGCGCGTGGCTCGACAATGAGGCCAAGGCTCGGCGAGTGAGCGCGGTCGCTTATCCGGTGACGGCGTTTGCGCATCAGTACGAGTTCTACCGAAGTCTGGGCTGTCGGATTGAGTTCTTCGGACATCCGCTGACGAGCCGTTATGCACTGCGGGCGCTCCGCCCGCCGCCGCCTCCGTCTGCCGGCGTCGTCGCGATGCTGCCGGGCAGTCGCGGGGGCGAGCTTCGCCGCCATCTACCCGTGCTTGCTGCGGCGTATCGCACGCTGCAAAAGCGGCGGCCCGGTCTTCGCGGCGTCGTCGGAGCGGCGGACGCACGCGCAACCGAGATGATCGAAGCGGCGATCGCGCGCGAGGCTTTGACCAACGTGGAAATCGTGCCGGGTGTGGCGGCGGCCCTCGAGAATGCGGACGGCGCTTGGGTCGCCTCGGGAACCGCAGTGCTCGAAACTGCGTTGATCGGCGTGCCGGCCGTGGCAATCTACGTGATCCCGCCCGCGCTGATTTGGTACGGTCACCGCATGATCAAACATCGCTTCATTACGCTGCCGAACCTCGTCTTGGGACGGGAGGCCGTCCCGGAGCTGCTTCAAGATCGCGCGAACCCCGAAGGGCTGGCGGCGGCGCTCGAAGGACTGATGAACGACCCGGCAGCGCAGTATCAGGCTTTCCTCGAGTTCCGAGAGGCACTCGGCCCTGCCGACGCGCTCGAGCGATGCGCGCGCTATGCCGTCGAGCTGGCGCGAGCCGGCGGTTCGCACAACCGATGATTCGCATCTATCACACCTCCGATCTGCACGACCGGCGCGGTTTCGCCGGGCGCTTACGGGCGTTGCGCGAACGGCGGCCCGGGTTGCTCTTCGATTGCGGCGACTCGTTGCGCGGCAGTCAAACGCTTTATTATCGCAGCGAGCCGATCGTTGCGGAGCTCGACGAGGCCGGCTACGATGCGCAGGGCCTCGGAAATCGCGAGTTTCACTATCTGTTTGCGGCGCTGCGAGCGCGAGCCGCACGAATGCAACACCCGTTGGTATGCACCAATTTGCGCGACACGAAAGGGCGCCCCTTACCTTTTTTGCAGGCATTGCGTCTGCCCGCGTTAGACTCCAAAGGGAGCCCAATCTATGTAAACGTCCTGGGCTTGCTCATCATGCAATATCCCGAACGGAGCTTCTGGGAACGAGTCTTTGGCTGGCGCTTTCTCAATCCGTGGGAGGCCATCGCGCCCTTTGCGGCGGCCGTCGCGCAGGAAGAGCCGCTCGTCGTGCTCTCGCATCTGGGACTCTCTCTCGATTGCGAGCTGGCAATGCGAGTTCCGCGCATCGATCTGCTGCTTGGCGGTCACAGCCACGATACGCTGCCTTCGCCGCGTTACGTTGGAGAGGTACCGATCGTTCATGCGGGCCCCTACGGAAAGTTCGTCTCACGCAGCGAGCTGAACTATGACCCCAGCCGCCGCCGCTTCTCGCTCGAGGACTTCGCGCTGGTTCCGCTGCTGGATGCTTCGTGAAGCGTGTGCTCTTCGTTTCGAACGGTAATGGGGAAGCGGCCATCGCCGATCGCATCGCCGCGGAGTTGCGCGCGATTATGCCGGACGCATCGCTCGATCATTTGGCCTTGGTGGGTGAGCCGATCTCGGATTCGATGCGAGAAGTCGGTCCGCGCCGAACGATGCCGAGCGGCGGTTTGATCGCAATGGGAAACGTTGGGAACCTGATGCGAGACCTGCGGGCCGGTCTGCTGCCGCTCGTTGCGTCGCAGAGACGGTTCTTGCGGCGCGTTCGCGGATCGTACGACGTCGCCGTCGCCGTCGGCGACGTTTACGCTCTGGCGATGGCGCTGCGCGCGCGATCGAGCACGGTGTTCGTAGGTACCGCCAAGAGCGTGAGCGTCGCTCGCTACGGTGCGTTTGAAGAACGGATGCTCGCGCGCGCGACAGCGTGCTTCGTGCGCGATGAGGCGACGGCGCAGGCGCTGCGCGGGCACGGCTTGTCCGTCGAGCCCAGTGCCAACGTGATCGTCAACCTCTTCGCGCCCAACGACGATCCGGCCGTCGAAGCCGCGACAACCGGATTCTTAACGATGCTCGCGCTCTTCCCCGGAAGCCGCGTAAGCGCTTATGACGATGCCGCCTTCTTGCTGGAGGTGTTGCGTGAGATCGCCGGCTCGCGACCGGAAGTCGGCGCGGTGCTTTCGATAGCGCGCGGGCTCGACGCCGGCCGTTTCGCCACCGGCGCGCAACGAGCGGGCTGGCAGGTCTCCCGCGAATCGGGCTATTGCATCCCCTTCTCTCTGTCTTTGTACGGGCGCACCGTCGTGCGCGCGTGGACGGGAAACCCGGCTTCGCTACTCAAAGGCGCCGCGTTGGTTCTCGGCCAAGCCGGCACGGCGAACGAAGGTGCCGCCGCAGCCGGCGTTCCCGTCGTGGCTTTCGCCCGCGATCGCGGTACGAAAGCACCGTGGTACCGCCGGCGACAACAAGGTCTGCTCGGCGAGGCGTTGGCCGTTATCGCGGGCAGTGCGGTCGAAGGCGCGCGCGGCGTATGCGATATTTTGGACGATCCGGCGCGCCGGCGGCAGATGAGTGAAACCGGGCGTGCACGTCTGGGCGCCGGCGGCGCGGCGCGACGCATCGCGGATCGCATCGCATCGCTGGCAAAGCAGAGCTGATGCGCCGTTGGATGCCCGCCGCGCTCGGACTGATCTACATGGCCGCGCCGCTGTTCCCAAGTTTCATTACCTTTACCGGCGTCGCATTTCCGGGGGTTTCCCTGCTGCCGGGAGCGGCGATCCTCGCAGTTTTCGCGGGCTGCTTCATTCTCGCGATTTATGCGCTCGCCATGCTTGCACGTTATCCCGTCGCAGGCTCGCAGCCATTGCTCGCGCCGCTGCTGGCGGTCTTTGGCGCGGGGCTGCTCGCCGGCTGTTTGGGATTCGACCCGCGTTCGGGCTTGGTCTTTACGATCATCGGCGGACTGGGAATCGTGTGGTCGTGTTCGATCTTACGTTTTTACGGCGACCGCTACGCCGCGACGCTGCTTCTCGGAGCCTTTCTGCTCTCGGGCGGGATTGCCGCTGCGGTCGCAATCGCGATGGTGGCGCTCCGCTCTCCCGTCAATCTGTACGCGCTCCAACATGGGCGGGCGACGGGCACGTTTATCTTGCCGGGTGAGCTCGCCGGCTACCTGATCGTACTCTTACCGATCGCGTATGCCGTTGGGTGCGTAGCTCGCTCGCGCGTCTTAGGCGCCATCGCTTGGAGCGCGCTTGGCATCGGCTTGATCGCCTTGGCTCTGACGTTTTCGCGAGCAGGCTGGATGGGATGCGCGGCGGCCGCTGCATTCTTGGTTGCGATTCGTACGCGCCGGCCAGCCGTCTCGGCCGCAGTTATCGCCGCGGGGATTTGCGCCGTGGTGCTGCTCTTTAACGCTCATCACGACCCAAGCGAGGACTACACGCGGCTTTCGATCTGGCAGGCCGCAACGCAGATCATCGACCGGTTCCCGCTCCTTGGCGTCGGGCCGTTCAACTTTTCACGTCTCTACGCGCTCGTGCGCTCCCCGGACGGCGATCCGACGGCCTTCCACGCGCACAGCCTCTATCTGACGTTCTTTGCAGAGTTCGGCATCATCGGCGTCTGCGCGGTCGGGTGGACGACGTGGCGATTCGTGACGGAGCTGCGGCGGCGCTTGACGACCGCTTCGCCACAGGCGGCGTTGCTGGCGTGCGGAGCAGCAGCGGGACTGGTCGGCGTCGCCGTGCAAGGCCTGATCGATACGGTGAGCGTGGTAATTTTCGGGCTTTGGATGCCCACGATGGCCCTAGCGCTCGCGGCGGCGCGCGGAAGCGCCGACCAGGCGCTCGAACGATGAGAAAGGCCGTACTGCTGGCGTTCTCGGCAATCTGGGCGCTCGGCGGTTGTAACCCTCGGCCGGCAAAGAGCATAGCCACGCCGCCGCCCAGCGCGCATCCTCGCTCGAGCGCCACCCCACTTACGCTCGTCGTTACGGGAAAAGGGACCGCGGAGCGCCCGATTCACGTCTTTCAGCAAGTCCACAACCGCGTCGATTACGATCTGCTTGCAAGCTCATTCGAGAGCAGGGGCCCACAGAACGATATGCGTTCCATTTTCCGCAATGCACGGGTGACGTTTAGCGACCCGCGCGGATCGAAAATTACCGCGAGCGCGCCGGAAGCCGTGGTCGATCAGACGGCGGATGCCGTCACGCTGCTCGGAGGCGTGTTCGCCCGCACTGCCGCGGGGATGACGCTGCACTGCGATCGCCTCGTCTATCGGCAGGCCGGTGCGACCTTGCACGGAGAGGGTAACGTGATTATTACCGATCCCAAAGGCTTCTGGGCGACGGGTTCGAGCTTCGACTCCGATACATCCCTCACCCATATGCGAATGCGATGAGCCACACACCATCAATCAAGCTCCGCGGACTCGTCAAACGATACGGCGAGCGTACCGTGGTCAACGGCGTCACCGCCGAAGTCAAAACCGGTGAGATCGTCGGATTGCTCGGCCCCAACGGAGCAGGGAAGACGACGACCTTCTACATGGTCGTCGGGCTCGTCAAGCCTGATGGAGGGACCGTCCTACTGGCCGACGGCCCTCGCGAGACCAATCTCACCGGCGCGCCGATGTATACGCGGGCGCGCAACGGCATCGGATATCTGGCACAAGAGAACTCGATCTTTCGTAAGCTTTCCGTCGGCGATAATATCCGGTTGATTTGGGAACAGAACGGCGTCCCGCACGACGAGCGCGAACGTCGCCTCCCCGCACTTCTCGAAGAGTTCGGCTTGCGTGCCTTTGTGGACGCACGGGGAGACAGTCTTTCTGGTGGCGAGCGCAGGCGCGTCGAGATCGCCCGCGCGCTGGCCATCGAGCCGGCCTTCTTGCTGCTCGACGAGCCGTTTACCGGAATCGACCCGATCGCGGTCGCCGACATTCAGGCGATGATTCGCCAACTGCGCGATCGCGGGTTGGGAATCCTCATCACCGATCACCAGGTCCGCGAGACGCTCGCCATCGTTGACCGCGCGTACATCTTGAATAACGGACGAATCGAGGTGTCGGGTTCGGCCACGGAAGTCCTCGAGTCGCCGATCGCCCGCCAATTCTATTTGGGCGAAGGCTTTAGGCTCTGAAATTCACGATCCTCGATCGCTATATGCTGACGGAGCTGGCGGGCCCGTTCGGCTTTGGCTTGTTCGCATTTACTCTGATTTTTGCGGCCACCGAACTCCTCAATATCGGTAAGCTGGTCAGCAACGAACACGCCCCGCTCTGGGCCGCTGTCCTGGTCTTCGCGTGGTCGCTCCCCGGCGATATCGTGCTCGTCATCCCGATGGCACTCTTGCTGGGGACGCTGCTCGCGATGCAGCGGCTCTCGGGCGAAAGCGAAATCACCGCCCTCAAGGCGGCGGGGATTACTTTTGCGCGGATCGTGACCCCGCTGCTGGCCGTAGGGATCCTCATGTCGGTCGTGACGTATTACATGCAAGAGGGCGTCGTGCCGTACGCCGAGGATCAGTTGACCGAAATCGAAAACGGCGTCATCAACCACGTCAGCGCCTTCAACCGCGACTTGACCGTTTCGGCTCCGCTTCCCGGCGGCGGCCGCCAAGTGACGATCGCAACGGCTTACGAGCCCCACTCGCGCGCGCTGCTCCACGTGACGCTCATTCAGTACGATAACCACAACGACCCCAGGCAGATCGTCTTCGCCGATCGAGCGGAGTTTAGCGCGGACAAATGGACGCTCGAGAACTCCAGCCTCTATCGATTCAATGCCGACGGCACTACCACGGCGGAGCCGCACATTCCACAGCAGGAGGTTCAAATAGGTGAAAAGCCAACCGACCTAGTCAAGCGCATGAGGAACGACGATCCGGAGAGCATGAGCCGACCCGAAATCGCCGAGATCGTCCGCTCGGGTCAGCTAAGCCAGAACGCGCTGCGCAAATACGTAACGACCTATCAGGAAAAGCTCGCTCGGCCGTTTGCGTGCTTCGTCTTTATTTTAATTGCTATTCCCTTCGGACTGCGCCAGTTCCGGACGAGCGGGAGTACGAGCTTAGGTTTCGGGCTCTCGCTGGCAATCGTTTTCGTCTATTACGTCGTGATGACGATCTGTTCGTTCGCAGGCGAGGCTTTTCTGGCGTTTGCCGCGCTCTGGGCCTGGATGCCGAACATCTTGTTCACGGCGATCGGATTGGCGCGCTTGCGCCGCGCGGCGTACGTATGAACTTCGTCGAAATCGTGCGGGGCATCGGAAACCTTGCGTTCATCATGCTGGTTGCCGGTACGGTCGCATACGTCGGAGACCGCGTCGGTCATCAAGTCGGGCGTCGCCGGCTCAGCCTCTTCGGAATTCGTCCCCGGTATACGTTGACGATTGTGGCAATCGCGACCGGCGTGCTTATCGGTCTGGTCGTGTCGTTGGGCGCGATCTTCGCCTCGCAACAGGTTAAGACGGCATTTTTCAAGATGAATTCGATCAACGAACAGATCACCGAACTGCAGACGCGGCAGCGCGACCTCGAGGCTAAAGTCAATAACGGCCGGCTCGTTTTTCCGGTAGACACGCTGATGGTCCCGTTTTACCGCATTATCGATCAGTCGGCTACGGCGACGGAGCGTCTGGCGACCATTCGAAACTTTTACTTCTTTGCGATAAAATACGTCAACGCGACGTATCCGCGGTTGGGTCTGCGCCCGTACGCGATTCCGGTCGATGCGAACAAGAAGCTCAACGGGCTGGCCAACGATTTGACGACGGCCGCCAAGCTCTCGCAGTCCAACGTCATGCTGACCGTGACCTCCGACCAGAACATGTTCGAAAACGATCAGATCCACTTTGAGATAAACGTTACGTCGGACACTCGGTACTTCCAGAAGGGTCAGGTCATCGCGCAGCTCGTCATCCCCGGTAAGAGCGGCGCCAGCATTAATATCGCCCTCATTCAGTTGGAAAACTACGTCGCAATCGCGGCTCGCCGCCTGCAGCTTCCGCCGTTTCTTACCGACATTCTGCAGCCGATGCAGCTGATTCCCGACGCAACGCAGATGCAGCAGCGGATTTCCCGGCCCGGTACCTATTTGCTCACAGCGTTTGCGGCGCAGGATTTTTATCCGCATATCGGCGGCATACCGATCGTGATCGTCCTAACGCAGCAACCGTGATCCCCGCCCGCCTCGTTCTGGGAGTGGATCCGGGCCGCAGCAAGGCCGGCTTCGCCGTCGTTGCCCCCGATGGAGGCGTCCTTGCGCGTGGCATCGAGGCCATCGAGGCCTTACAGGCGCGTCTGTCGCAAGTCGTGGCCGGCGGCGGAATCGACGCGATTGCCCTGGGGCGCGGAACCAACGGTCGAGCCGTGAGGAGCCTGCTCGAGGGATTCGGACTTCCCATTCACTGGGTCAACGAGTTCGAGAGCAGCCGCACCGCGCGAAGCCTCTATTTCGCGGATCATCCCCCCCGTGGTTGGCGGCGCCTGATCCCGCTTGGCCTTCAGCTACCAAGCGGCCCGGTCGACGACTATGCAGCAATCGTCATTGCTCGCCGCTTTCTCGCAAGGGGAGTGACCTCTCCACCTCCAAATTAGGCAAGCCCGCGAGAAGCGTTCGAAGATCCGTGGCGCCTTTCGGGGATGACGGACGTCAGAAACGGAGGGTAAGTGCGTCGGATCGTCGGCGTGTTGGCGAGCGCAGTTTTAGCGCTAGCACTCTCTTATGCCTCAGCGGCAGCCGCCGGGCTTTCTTTTGGCCGGCCGAGCGGGGATCTGGCGTCGCAACTCATGCTCTCGCTCTTTGGCGAAACCTCGGATTCGACCGCCGCTTTTTCGGCTCAGAACGGAGACCGGGCCTCCGAGTCGCCGCTGCGAGACATGGCGTTCCGCTTGCCGGCGACAGCTTCGGGCGTCCCCTTCTCCGCTGGCCTCGCAACGTCACCAGCGTTGATGCAAGCGCACATCGCGCTGTCGAGCCTTCCGGGCACAGGCGCCTCATATTTGGCACGCGCCGTTGATGCGGGACTGCTCTCGACGAATGCGAGGTTCGCTCCGTCTTCCGAATCGCACGATCCCCATGCAGGGCTCCTCAACGCCCAGCAAGCTCTCTATACTGCCGCATATCAGCCCGTAGCTGCGCAGCCCGCGATCTCGCCGGGGCCCGGAACGCTGGCGTTCGACACGACGCCGGCGCCGACGCTGACCGACGCGTCCAACGACACGTCGTTCGGTCTGGGGGACGAGGGCCGCGCCCCGAAACGAAGCCTAAACTTTACTCTTTCCGGCCAGTACGAACACGAGACGCTCAACGACATCGCCGGCTTCGCGCCTTCGTCCGCCCAAGCGCCATCGTGGCAGCTTCCCAATGCGAACGTGGCGCTCACCGCGCCGGACTACACGGGCTCGAACAGACTCTCGTTGGGCGCCGGTCTCGCCGTGCCCGTATTCCATGGGCTGACGCTGAACCTTAACTACGATGCTCAACGTTTGTACGGTGCCTACGCCCCTCCCGGCCTTGTGAATCTCGACGCGGTGAACAACAAATATGCGGGCGGCCTAACCTACGATATTCCGCACTTATCGAGCACGCTCTCGATCTCCGCGTACCAAGACCGTCTAGACGAAAGCCTGTTGCCGGCTAGCGGCTACACCCAAACTGGCGGCGACGTGAACCTTACCGTCAAGTTTTAGGAGCCTCTGACTAATCCCACCCCGACGGACTCCGCACGCGCGTCGATTCGTTTTCTTCCGGGCGATCGTCGGCGCGACCGCCTGCGCGTTGCTCGTTGCACTGGCTCTCGTGCAGTTGGCCTCGGATTCATTGGATGCCCGGGCCGCCGTAGGTGGAACGCTTCCCCGGCGGATTCCCCCTCGCTTTGGCGACGCGGTCTACGGCGTACTCGATCGCCTGGCGCCCGCATCGTACGTCGAGTCGACCTTGGCGGAGCGCGCGCTCGAACGAGGCGACGCACTCTCCGCGCAGCGCTACGCATTGCGTTTGCCGGCGTCGTCGAGCCGCGACGAGCTGCTGGCACGTATCGCGCGCGCGCGCGGTCAAGATCAGTTGGCGCTGGAATATTCTCTCGCTGCGTTCGACTCGGATGCCGTGCAAGCGGCGGCGCAGCGGCTTGCCGTTACGGATCCGCAGGGCGCGTACGCCCTCGAGCGATTGCTGGAGGTGCGCTTGAGCCGGCGCGCGACGCACCCCGACGCAGTCGCGCAAGCGCAATGGCAGATGGGTCTCTTCGCCAATCAAGTCGCATGGAGAGAAGTACCGGGCAGCGAGACGCAACGAGCGTGGCTCCGCATCGCCCTCTCGGCCTTTGAGTCCGCCGTCGCCCTGGCGCCGCTTTCCGAGCGGTATGCGATTGCCGCCGCCAATCAGGCCGACTTACTGGTCGAGCGAAGCCGCGCCGAAGCGCTCTTTGCGCGAGCGGCCGATCTCGATCCCGGAAGCGCCGACGCCATCGCAGGTTTAGGTGTCGTCGCTCTGCAGAGAGGCGACCGCGCCGCCGCAATAATATACCTGATGCGCGCCCGTGCGCTCGACCCTAAGGCGTTGATGGTTAGCGCGCTGGAACGAGATTTGCGGTGAAGGTCGCGCTCGACGCGCAACTCTGCGTCGGCACGGCAACTGGAATCGGTGAATACGTTGCGGGATTGTCGCACGCATTACGGCGCCAACAATTGGACGTCGTCGAACTGAAGGAACCGCGATTGGATCCTTGGCGATTCGATCGGCGCGTGTTGTGGGATCAGGCGATTATGCCGTTGCGCGCGCGCGCCAGCAAGGCCGATCTTCTGCACTGCGCTTCGGGAACGATGCCCCTCTTCGTCGGAATGCCGATCGTCGTCACGGTGCACGACGTAGCGTGGCTTCACGTCCAAGCGCATGCGCGACCGTACGCTCGGTACTATTTTGGGCGCTTCTCACTCGGGCGGTATCGGCATGCGGCGGCTATTCTCGTTCGACTCGTTATTTTCTCGCAACGCGTTACTCGAGGTTCTCGCAGGGATCGATCGTGCGGCGGTGCGCGTCGTTTATCCGGGCGTGGCACGAGAGTTTTGCGACGTCGCTCGCAATGGCGGCGACGGCCGCACGATTCTAGCCGTGGGAACCGTCGAACGCCGCAAGAACCTCGAACTCCTAATTCGAGTGCTGCCGCAATTAAGAGGGGCACGAATCGTCTGCGTCGGGCCGCAAACGCCGTATGCGCGAGAGTGCACGGAACTCGCCGAGCGCTTGGGCGTGGCAGAGCGATTGGAACTGCGCGGGTACGTCGCGCGCGAAGAGCTGATCTCGCTCTATCGTGACGCTGCCGTCGTCGCCGTTCCCTCGCGTTATGAGGGCTTCGGCTATGCGGCGGCGCAAGCGTTATGCGCCGGAGTGCCGTGCGTCGTGTCGGATCGAACCTCGTTGCCCGAGATCGTCGGCAACGATGCAGGCATCGCTTCGATCGACGACGTCGTCACGTGGACTGCGATGCTGGAGGCGGCGTTACGTGGAGAGTGGGAGCCGCGCGCGTCGCGTGTCCGCGCGGGCGCAATCGCTCGCTTCTCGTGGGACGCCAGCGCCGGCGAAGTGAAGCGCGTCTACGAGGCGGTCTGCGGGAAGGTACAGGGGCCTTAGTAAATCGGCGAGCCCGGTGCGCTCGGAGCGACGCTTCCGTCGTCGGGTGCAAAGATCAGGCGAAGGGGAAGGCTCGATCCGGCTTCGGGTATCGTCGCGATCGTCACCCGAACGAAACCGTGCGCGGGGACGACGTACTGGCGTACCTTGTATCGGGAGAAGGGCGGGACTTGATGGGACTGCACGAGGACGCCGTCGATGATATAGGTGCCGGTAGCGTGGCCACCGCGAGGGTTTTCGTAGATGGCGATCGCTTGCGGTGTCGCCAGCGGGTTCTCAACGTTTACCACAAAGGATTGCAAGACGCCATAATCACCCGAAAGCGCCTGCCCTTGCAGATCGTTTGGCAACGGCAGCTGGCCGATCGGAAGCTCCAAGTAATCCGAATCAACTCTCCAAAGAGTCGCAAAATGGAACTCCGCAATCGGGTAGATGCCGCGAGCGTGTTTGCGGGTGCTTTCCAAGAGCTCGTTGCCGGCGATCGCGTCGGACGGATCTGCGGACGCGTCTTGCGCGACGAGTGTGAGGTGGACGTTTCCACCCGAGAGCACGCGGAGCTGCAAGAGGCTGCAGACGATGCTTCCGGCCGGAAGATCTTGCTGTGCGATGTTGACCGACGTGTTGCCGTCCAGGGTGAGCAGTCGTCCTTGATTCTGCTCGAGGTCTACCAGAAAACGCTTGGTGGCGACGTGGCCCGCCTGCATCTCGTTGGTTGACGGGCCCCCTCGATCGCCGATGACTTGCACGATCGACGGTTCGCGTGAAAGATTCTGCGCGCGCAAGACGATCCGGCGATCGGGCTGCCCCGGAGGGTTGTAATGAAAGTACAGAAAGCGCGAGGGTTGCTGCACGCGGAGGTCGGCGGTGAAGAGCGTACCGTTCTCCGTCAAACGCTCGGGGTAATCGCTGACCATCAGAGAGTCGGGTGAGATTCGCGGGACGGCGACGTTGCGGACCTCTACGCGCGTCGTGCCGTCCACCTCAAAATCGTCTTTGGCCTGAATGAGGACCGGAACGTTGAACGCGGTCACGTCGTCTTGGTCCAACGAACCCGAAAATGGCACGTCGTCCGGTGTGACGAGGACCTGTGCCCCGGGACGCAGGCCGGCCGCACTTTGTACGGCTCGCGCTACCTGTTCGCGAACGAAATCGTTCGATGCCGGATCTCCGGTAAGCTCGAGGTTGACGTAGGGCGCAATCGTGCCGGCGTAATAAGCGACGCGCACCGGCACGTCAACCCGCAGCCCGCGAGCATCGCTAACCGTGACGATCGTTGCACCCGGCGATTTCCCGATAATGCTCAGCCGCTGCGACGACTGGTCGATTGCAGCGGAGGCGATTGACGGGTCGCGTACGGCCGCGGTGAGCGGAGCGATAGCGGAACCAACGGTAAGGTTCACTGCGCTGCCCACCGGTACCGATGCCGCTTGCGGTTGGATCGTGATGGGCGGCGGCGTTGGCGTCGGGCTTGCGACAGAGTTCGCCGAAGGCGCCGGCGCTACCGAAGGGGAGGGTGACGGCGATGGTGAGGCCGAGGGCGGCGGAGTTTGAGCGCGTGCAGACGCGCAGAGCGCAACAAACGTAAAAAGGAGAGGGGCCAGCCTACGCAATTTGCGGTTCGGCACGCCGGACGGCCGAAGCTAGGAGCGTCTTATAGCCGACGCTCGGGAACAGAACCGTTACCAAGTCTCGCTCGGCACGTTCGACGGTCCCCACACCGAACTTCGAATGCTGCACGACGTCGGTAATCCGAAATCCGCCCGTAGCGGCCAGCTCGTCGACTCCGCGACGAAGCGCTCGCAGGCAGTTGTCGCACGCTCCGCAGTTCATCGCGTTGAAATCTTCGCCGAAGTAGTTCAGAATGAAGCGACGCCGGCACGATACCGTCTCCGCATATTGCAACATCATCGCGAGCTTGCTCTGATCGTACGATTTCTTGGTATCGTAGTTGGCTAGGTTCAAAATGAGATCGCGGTTCTTGCGGACGGCCTCGGTCAAGCCGTAGGCGGATTTTGCGGAGTGCTCGATATAGCCGGACTTTTTCAGAAGCGCCAGAATCACTTTGAGTTTGGTCAACGGCAACTGCAAGATCTTCCGAAGGTCGACCATCGAAACGCCTCCGGCCTGGTCGCCGAAGACTTCGATTGTGCCGAAAACGCGTTGAACCTCTTCAACGTCGGGATACTTTCCGGTTAGGAAGTAGTTCTGAACGCGAGTATCGCTCATGCGGTAGATGAGGATGCATCGCGAAGGCAGGCCGTCGCGGCCGGCTCGGCCGGCCTCTTGCGTGTAGGCTTCGAGGGAGCCCGGAAGATCGTAATGCAAAACGAAGCGGATGTTCGGTTTGTCGATTCCCAAGCCGAAGGCATTGGTCGCCACGACCGCGCGGATCGCTTCCTCCATGAAGAGATTATGGACGGACGTGCGATCCTCTTTATGCAGCTTCGAATGGTAGACGGCTGCCGGCACGCCCAGCTCGCGCGTAAGATAGCTCTGGACCTCCAGTGCGTTTTTGATCGTCGCCGTGTAGATGATGCCGGTACCCTTGAGAGGATTGGGGCCTGCGAAGAGTGCCGATAGGATTTTGAGCTTATCGGCTTCCTTGTCGGCCTTGCGCGATTCGTAGATCAGGTTTGGCCGGTCGAAGCCGCGCACGATCGGTTTGACGTGATCGATGCCAAGCTGATGGAGAATGTCCTCGCGGACCGATGGAGTGGCCGTCGCCGTCAGCGCGAGCACCGTCGGATGGCTTAGCCGCGCGATGACGGAGCCCAGCGCGAGGTAGGCGGGCCGGAAGTCGTGTCCCCACTGACTGATACAGTGAGCCTCGTCGACGACGAAGAGCGGAATGCGCAGCCCTTTGAGGAGGTCCAAGAAAGCTTGATCTTCGAGCTTTTCGGGGGTCGTGTAGACGATCCGGACCTTCCCCGAGCGGACGCGCTCCCGAGTCCGCAGCTCCTGTTCTTCCGAAAGCGTCGAGTTGAGCGCGACGACGTCGGTAATATTCCGCTCGCGCAACATGTCGAGCTGATCCTTCATCAGCGCAATCAAGGGGCTGACGACGATCGTGGTTCCTTCGAGCAAGAGTGCCGGCAGCTGGTAGGTTAGACTCTTGCCGGCGCCCGTGGCGAGAATCGCCAGGGTGTCCTGGCCTCGTAGGACGCGCGACACCACGTCTTCCTGGCCGGGATAAAACTTGTCGAAACCAAATTTCTCTTGGAGCGCTGCGCGCAAATCCACGGGCATCTTTCTAACGAGGAACGCCAAAAAAGTAAGCTTCGCCGCTTGGGAAGCAACACACATAACCGCCTCCCGGGGCGACTCGTTTCACCCTACCCTCCTGCAGGCGCCGTGAAACGACCTGCTAAAAGCTTGATAGTCGTGTCCCTTTACCGTAGCTGGCGTCCCCGCACGTTCGCCGACCTCGTCGGCCAAGACGCCGTCGTCCGCACCCTTACCTCGGCAATTGAGAGTGGCAAGCTCGCTCACGCGTATCTCTTTTCGGGTCCGCGCGGTTCGGGAAAAACCTCGGCTGCCAAGATCCTGGCTCGTTGTATCAACTGCGTGGCCGGACCAACTCCCACGCCGGACAATACCTGCGAAAACTGCCGCGCGATTCTGGCTGGTACGGCGCTCGACGTCCTGGAAATCGATGCGGCGAGCAATCGGGGAATCGACGAAGTTCGAGCGCTCCGAGAAGCGGTCAAGTTTGCCCCCGCGACGATGCGCATGAAGATTTACATCGTCGACGAGGCGCACATGCTCACCAAAGAGGGCGCCAACGCCTTCCTCAAAACGCTCGAGGAGCCGCCGCCGCACGCCGTGTTCATTCTCGCGACCACCGAGCCCGAGAAACTACCCGTCACCATCCTCTCGCGTTGCCAACGCTATGCATTTCGGCGGATCTCCATACCGGTCATGATCGAGAAGATGAAAGAGGTCGCCCGCGGCGAGAACATCGCCATCGATGATGAAGCGCTCAAGGCGATCGCTTACCGCGCCGATGGCGGCCTGCGCGATGCCCTGACGATGCTCGAACAGCTCGCAGCTTTCTCCGCCGGGCAGACGGCGACGACCGGGACGCTGGATCTTGCGTTCGGGGCCACGGGGCGCGAATTCGCTGCGACGCTCGTGGGCGCCATCGTGGCCGGCGATGCGACCGCGGCGCTCTGCGCGGTCGAAGCGGCAAGCGACGCCGGCGCCGACGTCACCGTGCTGACCCGTTTGCTCATTGCGGGTTTTCGCCATTTGCTCGTCGCGAGGGTCGATGCCGATCTTCTCGCGACGGACCTGGCTCCCGAAGACGCGCAGCGCGTCGTACGCCAGGCGGCGAGTCTATCGCAAGCGATGCTGCTGCGCGCGCTACGAGTCTTCGGAGAAGCGCTCTCACTCGGGCGCTTCGGCGGCAACCCCCGGCTCGAACTCGAAACGGCGCTCTTGCGCTTCATTTTGGCCGGCGAAGATCCGACCCTCGATGCGCTTGGCGCCCGGCTCGCGACCTTGGAGGAACGTCTCGGTTCTGCTGCGCCACCCGAACTCGTGGCGACCGCAGCCACGCCTCCGAGCAGCGCCGTGACGGCCGTGGAAGTGGAAAAGGAAGTGGTCCCGCCGCTCGACGCGCCGGCGCTTTCCCTCCAGAAGGTAAGAGCCGCGTGGCAAAGCATTCGCTCCAAAATCGAAAGCGAGCGGCAACCGCTGCGCGCGCCGCTTTCCCGGGCGGCAATCGAATCTCTCGAAAGCAACGCGATCGTCCTGAGGCTGCCCGACAGCTGGAGCGCCGAGTCGTTGCGCGGCCATACGAAAATCATCGAAGCGGCGATTGCCGACGTGCTCGGGGTCCCGCTGAAAGTCACCCTACGGGTCGATCCGAACTCGGGACGCTCTAAGCCGCCGACAGCAGCCGGCGTTACCGAAGCCAGGCCGCAGAGCAAGGCCGACGACCCTGACGCACTCTTCGACTATGCCAACGAACGGATACGATGAATCAAGCACACTTGATGGCCCAAGTCAAAAAGATGCAGGCCGAGATGACCAAGGCGCAAGAGGAGCTTGCCAATACGATCGTCAGCGGAAGCGCCGCCGGCGGAGCCGTGACGGTCAACGTTAGCTGCGACCAGCGCGTAAAGCGGGTGAGGATCGCGAAGGAGGCTGCGGATCCGGAGGATCTCGAGACGCTCGAAGACCTCGTGACGGTCGCGGTGAACGACGCGCTCGCCAAAGCCGCGGAAACGTCCGCGAAGCGGATGGCTTCGGTGACTGGCGGAATGCGCGTTCCCGGATTAATGTGAGGACGGTCGCAAGCCCGGTCGCGGCCCTAATCAACGAGTTCAGCAAACTGCCGACGATCGGTCCGAAAACTGCGGCCCGTTTGGTCTTTCACCTTTTAAACCGCCCTCGTAACGAGGCGCAGAGCCTGGCCGAAGCGATTCTCGCGGTCAAGGATAAGGTTCACTTTTGTTCGATCTGCTACTCGCTTTCCGAGCAGGACCCGTGCGAATTCTGCACGGACGATCGGCGCGATGCTCGCGTGATCTGCGTCGTTGCGGAGGCGAAGGACGTTTATGCGATCGAACGCACGAACGCTTTCAAGGGCCGTTATCACGTGCTAGGCGGCTTGATCTCGCCCATGGACGGCATTGGTCCCGCCCAGTTGCACGTGAAAGAACTTATCGAGCGCATGGCGCGGGAGGAACCCGGCGAGATCATTCTTGCAACGAACCCGAACGCCGAGGGCGAAGCGACGGCTCTCTATTTATCGCGTTTGCTGCAGCCGCTCGGCTCGATCGTGAGCCGCCTCGCCTACGGCTTGCCGATCGGCGGCGAACTCGATTACGCCGACGAGCTGACCATCGCCAAGGCCTTAGAGGGCCGCACGACGTTATAGAGTCAAGCATCGGTTGTTTGTTCCAATCGGCAGTGACGAACGGTCTAGACAGCTTTGGGTAGAGAACCCTTTCCCCGTTGGAGCTACGATATCCAAAGCGGGTGTGGGGAGAGGCGCCGTCGACACGGCGCCTCTTTTTATTAGGGCCTTAGAACAAAATCAAAGGATTGCCGACCGCGACGATCCCGGGCTCGAGCACGTCACAATAGATACCCATCCACGCGTTACGCTGCGCGGCCAAGAAACGCAGAATCCGCGGATCTGAGGTTTCGCCCAGGGGATCGTAGGTCACTGTGACGCAGCGCTCGATCGGCGAGCGGACGCGTAACCGCACCGTTCCAAGCGCAAGCCGTGCATCGACGAGCGTTTGCTCCAAAGGCACCGGGTCCGCGCTGCCCTCGCGCGCACGTACGAAGAAGTTGGGACGGAATCGTTCCCATTCAATGTTGTAGCCAAGAGATGCGTCGAGCTCACGCAACCACTCATCGACGAGTATCGAAATCGGCGCGTCATCGAAAAAGTGCTCTCCACGGCGAACTTCCACGGCAACCCCGCGCTCTTGCGCGCAGGCTTGCGCGTCGGCCGCATCGCGGAGGAGATGAAGGCGGTCGTGCTCCTTACCGCGGTAGGTCTTTCCTTCGCGCGTCCCCTGGAGCGCAAAAAGCGCGCCCGAGCGATCGCCGGGAATTCCGGAAAGTTCCACCTTGACGGAATCGAGGGCGACGCCTCGCAGGCTCTTGATCGGATAGCGACGGACCGCTTCCAGCGTGCCGATCAGCATAGGCGCGCCTTCCCCGAAGGTTTTCCGTTCGCCTTGCCGCGAACCGCGCGCGATGGAGCTTCGACCGCGCAATCTCGTTGAGATGTTCGATCTTGCGGTCTCCCTCTACGGTCGGAACTTTCTCGTGCTCGTGGGTATCGTTGCCGTGACGGCGGTCCCCCTGGCGCTGCTGCAATATCCCGTCACGCGAATGGAGCAGCCGCAGCTCGACGCGGCGATGCGCCTCTTGGAGCATCCCGAGATCGCCGCGCGGCAGATTCCTCCCGCGTTCAATTCGCCCGGCGCGTTGGCGCTCTCGATAGTGTTGACGCTCCTCGGGTACCTCGTCTGGGCGTTCTGTCTCGGGGCGATCGCAGAGGGTGTCGCTCGCATCTACGCAGCCTCGACGATAGAGTTCGCGGCTTGCTGGCAAGCGGTTTTGCGTCGCTGGCTTTCGATCGTAACCGTACTGAGCCTCGCCGTACTCGCCATGGTCGTGTGCGACGCGACGGCGGTCGCGCTGGTGACAATCGTTGTCTCTCTCGCCGTCGTAATCGCACCGTCGTCTCTTCCGATGATGGCGGTCGCTGCGATGCTGCTCGTCCTGCTGACGGCGACGCTGGCGCCGGCATTGCTGGCGATGCCCTGCGTTTTCGGTTTCTACGGCTGCACGCTCGAGTCTCTCGGAGCGGTCGCAGCCCTGCGCGTAAGCTTCAGCCGAATCTTTACTCGCGCGGAGTTTCGACGTTCGATGATTTGCGCGACGGCCGTGGGCACGCTGGCATTCGGATGCTCGGCGGTTCTGGGTGTTTTCGCGATGTTGGGTCTGGCGCGTTGGACCGCCGTCTACGTCGCACTCGATGCCGTTGCGCGCACTCTCCTCGTACCGTTTGTCGGTCTGGTTCTGGCCCTCTACTACTTCGACGTCCGCATTCGACACGAAGGTTTCGACCTCGAATCCGGTTTGAATTCCGCAACGGTGGCCGGCGTGGCCGGCGTGGGCGGAGAGCCGGCCTATGCCCCGACGGCCTATCTCTCGGGCCCCGAACGGGTCTTGGTCGCGCGTTTTCTCGAGCGCCGCAACGGGTTTTCGGCTTCGCGCCGGGACGCGCTCGCCGCGCGCCTCGCGCAGCCCGCACGCCGGCGAGTACCTCCCGAGTTGCAAGGTTTAGACGACGAGTCGCTCCTGGAACGACTCTGAAAAGTTCAGGGCTTCTTGCGAAGCCTGCCGACGAGTTCGCGGGCCATGCGCAATGCGTCCGCTTTGGTCCGATCGTAGAGTGCGGAGGCCTGACCCTTGGTCATCAGATCGCCGTGCTCGTGAAAGAACGCGACGCCTTCGCCCACCACAATCGTTCCCGCATATGCAATCGCGCCCTTGATCGCGATGCCGGCGATTGGGACGAATCCGGCCAGTTCGCGCGCCAGCGTTCGCCAGCCGAAGCCGCCGCCGATAATCGGTAAGAGTTGCCACGTGCGGCCAAGATCCGGATCGCGCCCGTACGCCGCTTCGATGTGGAGCATCAGCATCACCTGAATCCCGGTGATCGCAACCATGTCGCCGGCCGAGGCGAATGCGCCGAGCACCAAACCAACGACGGGGATGTGATCCACGACCGCGCTGGCGAGTGCCACCTTGAGGGCGCTGTTCGCGGCATCTCGCGTGAGTTTGGCAGCGACGGTCTCGCGTAAGACCGGCAAGTTTCTCCCGACGGCGATTTCGACGCCGGCGGCGCATTCGACGAGATGTGCGAAGAAGCGTCCGCGCAACGCCGGCGCGTCGAGTGACGGCACCACGTATTCTTCCCACATTCCCGGCGCCGGCGGAGCGGCGGGGCCTCCGGGCACTCCGTGCGGGTCCAGCGTAAGGGCGAGAATAGGAACGCGTAAGACCGAGAGCGACGAAAAGTCGGCATTTGCGCAATCGCCAGGATACCCGAGAAAGATTACGGCGCGAACCTCGCGAGGATCCGTCACGAGCGAGGTTTGCATCCCGACGGTCTCCAAGCAGGCTGCGGCCTGGGGCGGTACGGTCATTTCGCCGTGCCCCGAGAGCAGCACCGCTCGCAACTGAGCAATTAGCGACGCATCGCCGCAGAGTAAGAAGCGAAAGGGCTTACGCACGTGTGTGTGGACCGTGCGCACGTCGATGCCTTTGCGAACGAGCGTAAAGAGATTGCGGGCGTCGGCTGCAACAGTCATCGCGCCCTACAGTCCTAGCTTGTCCAGGTCGATCGCCAACGTTCCATCGGCCTTGCGTAGCTCCTTGGCCGGATCGTCGGTGTAATCGAGATAGACCAAGCCCATGAAGATTTCCAGCGGCCACGCGTGCATCTTGTGTGCGTTGCCGACATCGATGACCGTTTGGTTCGAGCTCTTGGCCTCCGCGATAACGCTCTCGGGCGTACTCTTGATGTCCGCGGCCACGATGGTGGCCGCCGCGACGTCGCCCGGCGTCAGATCGTCGTGCAGCATCGTCCGGTAGCCGATGCCGCTCGAACCGAAGCGTTGTTGCAGCGCGTATTGAAGCGTCGAGTAAAGTTGGGGCGAAGTGCCCACCCCTAACAGCGTGACGCGCGTGGAGAGCTGCCGCGCGCGTGCGAGATTGAAGAGTTGCGAGCCCTGTGAGGCCGCCGTGGCTGCGGCGTTGAACTCGTCGACGTCCTTGTGCATCAACGGCGCCAGCGTGGAGTACTCGCTTGGGGTGATATCGCCGTTAAAGCTGATCTGAGCGCGGTCGAGTTCTTTGAGAAACTCGTCGAGATCACCCAACGACTGGTCGAGCATCGTAAGGGATGCGCGGGCCGCGTCCACAGAACGCAGCATCTCGCCATCGGCGAGCGTCAGCTCGTTCATCATCGATGGATACGAGGGAAGAATCGCAAGAGACTCGGCCGGTACCGGATTCATCGAGAGCGGCGCGAGCATCTCGGAATAAATGTCCGCGCTCTCTTTGAGTAGACCGCTCTCCTTATTCTTTTCCAGCGAGCCTACACCGCCGATCGGGCTCTGGTCGCTCCCAGCGTCTTCCAGCGTGCTGTTGATAGAGCGCGCTATCGAGGTTATGTTCTTGACGACGGCTTCGACACGCGACCCGCGGTGAATGTTGATCCGGCTGAAGTCAGGAATTTCGTATTGCAGGGTCTCGAGCCGGCTCTGAACGGCCTTGACCTGACCCTTACCCTGCGCTGCGCGATCGGAAATTTGGGTCGCATCCTGGAGTTGAGCGGCCTGCGCCGCCTGCACTACTTCCTGCAGCTTGGGCAGGTTTGGCTTGGTGAGCGTGACTCGCTGCACTTCCATCTCACGTAAGGCGGCGATCCGCTGATTCGCCGTCGCGCGCGTCATCGGCGATCCGAGTTGAGCGGCCTCCGCTAAGGTTTGCTCGCTCTTGTTGGGCAGGCCGAGCGCCAGCTCCGATTGACCGAGCTCGAGCAAGGCTTCGGAACTTTGTGGATCCTTCGCGAGGATTTGATCGAGCCGCAAGCGCGCAAACGCGTAGCGAGCGCGCTCCTCGTCGCTCGACGCGTCCACGAGTTGCTGGGCCGGCGTGACTTCCGTGGGATCGAGCTCGGGATAGCCCATCAAGTGTGCGACGCGCGCCTTGGGATCGGGGTGGTCCTCGAGGTACTTACTGACGGCGTCGTCGTGCTCGTCTTGCAGCACGCCAAGATGCGCCATGATCGTTACCATCGCCTCGGGATCGTAGCCGGCTCGCGACATCAGTTGCAGTCCGTAACGATCGGCCTGGATCTCGTCTTCGCGCGACATCTTCATCAGCAGCCCCTCTTCGGCGAGGCCGCCGAACTCGTAGAGGATCGGAGAAAACATCGCGGCGATTCCGAACAGAATATTGAGAATCTCCGCCTTCGAGTTCGAAGTAAGAACGTGCCGGCGCTCGATGTGGCCGGTTTCGTGTCCCATCACGCCGGCCAGCTCGTCGTCTGATTGAACGAAGTCGATGAGGCCCTCGTTGATGTAGACGAAGCCGCCCATCGTCGCGAACGAGTTCACCTGACTGTCCTTGATGATCTTGACCGAATAAGGAACGTCTTTGCGCGCTACCTGATTCCAAAGGTTCCCGGCGACGCCTTGGACGTACGCGTTGAGCAGCGGATCGGTTTCGATGACGCTGCTGGCGACGATCTGCTGATCCTCGGCTTGACCCATGGCGATCTCGGCTTGGGTCGAGGTCGCACCGATGCGTGCCGGACATATGGCACACAGCAGTGAGACGATCGTAAAAATGGGAACGGTGCGACGCAGCATGCGATGTACTTTCCTCTACCGAACGGCCTACACGGAGGTTACGCTCGGTCTCTGTGTATTATATGTGGACAACGCCAAGAACTTGCGAGTGGTTTGTGGACGAACAAGGGGATGCCCCCCCTTCTTCTCGGAGAGCGTAGCGTGACACTCTTGCGAGGGAGGCGGGATGGCCTCGAAGTGACGTTGTCGCCCTATGACCTCGCCGGGGGGTTTGCCAAGCTGCAGGCTCGGCTTACCGAGCAGCCGAGCTTTTATCGCGGCGCCTCTGCGATCGTAAACTTCGGCGCCGAGTCACCCTCACCCGACGACCTTAGCCGGCTTCGCGATCTCCTCGAGGGCGCGGGAATCGCGTTGCGGGGTATCGCTGGATTCGACGAGGGACTGCAGAGCTTAGCGGAACGCGAGGGGCTCGCGTTCGAATCACCGCGCGCGGAGCTCGACCGGCGTCGTGCGATGCGGCCGCGGGAGGCTGCGCGGCTCTCGGATGCGGCGCGCTCGCTCGTTGCCGACTTCGCCGGCGCGCGTGACGATATCGCGCAGCGCCGGCGGCGAGGCGAGGCGAGCGTACCGCGTCAGCAGCCCGATCCGCCGCCTGCTCGTCCCGCGCCGGCGCTCCACGCGGTCGAAGCGCCGCCGACGACGCTCTACCACGCCGCCACGTTGCGAGGCGGACAGGTGCTTCACCATACCGGCAATATCGTCGTCGTGGGCGACGTGAATCCCGGCGCCGAACTTCTGGCAACCGGCGACATCCTCGTCTTCGGACGGCTTGCCGGCATCGCCCATGCTGGCGCGCAGGGGGACGACAGCGCACGGATCTACGCGCTGGACCTGGCTCCGACGCAACTACGCATCGCGACTTCATTCGCGGCTGACTCGGAGCCAAAACGGCGCTCGACGCCGGTGGCCGAAGCCGCGATTGCTCGCGACGGACGGATCGTCGTTCTCGCGCTGGACCGTCTCGGCGAGCTTGAAGATTCGGGAGCAACGTCAACGTGAGCGCGCGCAAAATCGTGCTGACCTCCGGCAAAGGCGGCGTCGGCAAGACGACGACCACGGCGAATCTCGGCGCCACGCTGGCAAAGCGCGGGAAGCGCGTCATCTTGATCGACGCGGATATCGGGCTGCGTAACTTAGATTTGGTGCTCGGGCTCGAAAAACGTATCGTTTTCGATTTAGTCGAAGTCGCCGAAGGACGCTGCCAGCTGCGTCAAGCGCTCATCAAAGACAAACGCTTTGAGTCGCTGTCGATCCTGCCTGCCGCGCAGACGAGGGAGAAGGACGCGATCTCGCTGCAGCAGTTTAGCGCAATCGTTGAGCTCGCCGCGGAACAGGCGGATTACGTGCTGATCGATTGCCCGGCGGGCATCGAAACCGGCTTTCGGAACGCCGTCGGGGGAGCGACCGAGGCCATCGTGGTCACAACTCCGGAAGTGAGCGCGATTCGAGACGCCGATCGCGTCGTCGGAAAGATCGCCGACGAAGGCAAGCCCATTCGCTTGATCGTCAACCGGCTGCGACCGGAGATGGTACGCAGCGGTGACATGCTTTCGGTGGAGGACGTTTGCGAAGTGCTCGCCGTCGAGCTCTTGGGCGTTGTGCCTGACGACGAAGAGGTCATCGACACCACCAATCGCGGCGAGCCGATCGTATTGAACGATTCCAGTCGCCTTGGAGCAATCTACGACAAAATCGCTCGCCGCTTAGAAGGCGAAATCGTGCCATTCACCAACTTCGACGGCCAAGGTTTCTTCGGACGTCTCATCGACGCGTTGAAAGCGGGGTAGCGCGTGCACCAACCACAGACCGTGCAAGACGAAGTCCAATCCAGCGCTCCGGCTCCACGATTGGGACGCGCGATCGTTTTGACTTCGGGAAAAGGCGGCGTTGGAAAGACGACGACGACCGCCAACCTCGGCACCGCGCTTGCCCATCGTGGAGCGCGCGTCGTCTTGGTCGATGCCGACGTCGGTCTTCGCAATCTGGACATCGTCTTAGGGCTGGAAAGCCGGGTCAAGCATCACTTGCTCGACGTTCTCGAAGAGCGCGCTTCTCTCGATGAAGCGTTGGTGCCGGGGAAGCACAGCGAGTCGCTCTTTTTGCTCGCGGCAGCTCAGTCGCGCGAGAAGGACGAAGTGGATACGGCGAAGATGAAAGCGCTGATTTCGAGTCTGCGCGAACGTTTCGATTACGTGCTGATCGACTGTCCCGCGGGAATCGAGTTGGGTTTTCGTAATGCGGTCGCCGGCGCGGACGAAGCCATCGTGATCTGCACGCCGGAAGTCGCAGCCGTGCGCGACGTCGATCGCGTCGTCGGCTTGCTAGGCAATCGCTTTCGGCCGCAGCTCGTGATCAACCGGTTGCGCCCCAATCTCGTGAAGAAGGGCAAGATGCTTTCCGTTGAAGACGTCAACGCCATCCTGCGCCTCCCGCTGCTCGGCGTGATTGCCGACGAGCCGGAAATCATCGTAACGACGAACCGTGGAGAACCGCTTGCCTTGCGTAAAGATACGCCGACGGGAGCCGCTTACCACGCGATCGCCGCACGCGTTGCCGGCGAAGACGTGCCCGCGCCGATGCCGGCCGCGCCCAGGGTGACGATCTTGGAACGCGTAGGCTCGCTCTTTGGAGCGAGGCGCGCATGATCGACTTTCTGAAGAGGCTCTTCGGCCAGTCCGGTTCGAGTACGACCGCCAAGGAGCGTTTGAGGCTCGTCTTGATGACGGATCATCTCGAGTTGTCGCCTGAGTTGATCGAGGCGATGAAGAGAGATCTCGTCAACGTGATCTCGCGCCACGTCGAAGTCGATCGTAACAAGATCGAAGTCAACTTCGAACGGCAAGACAGCGCACTGGCGATGCTGGCAAACATTCCGATTCTTTCCGTGAGCCGCCCCAACGGCAGCGCCACCCTCGTGCCCGTGGAGACCGTACAATCGCCGGCCCCTGCCAACGGCACGCCACCGCGGGTCCGCAAGCGCCGCAAGCGCGCGGCGAAAAAAGCAGCCGCCACGAGCGCTGCCCCGGCTTCCGCCGTAGCGCAATAGCAGATCTTCATGCCTGCCTAGGAGCCTCCTTATGGCAGTGACTGCACTTGGCAGCGGCGCAAGGCGCTACGTTCGAAACTTCAACTGGACGCTGGCCGTCGCCGGCATCCTGATCGCGTTGATCGGCTTGGTCTGCATTCGTTCCGCCGGATTGCATGCCGGCGATGCGGCCGGCGAGTTCAAGAAGCAGATCCTGTATCTGGTGCTCGGCGTGATCCTAATGTTCGGCCTTTCGCTGGTCGATTATCGGACTTGGCAGCGCTGGGCTCCGGCACTCTACATCGCTAATCTCTTCCTGCTGCTCTTCATCTTGCGCGGCGGCCACAGCGCGATGGGAGCGCAGCGCTGGATCTCGCTGGGACCGTTGGGAACCTTCCAACCATCGGAACCGGCGAAGCTCGTCATCGCAATCGCGCTGTCGGCGGTGCTGTGCCGCGGGCGGTACGAAAATCTTCAAGACCTTTGGAAGCCGCTGGTGACCGTCGCAGTTCCGGCACTGCTGATCCTCAAGCAGCCCGATCTCGGTACCTCGTTAGTTTTGGTGGCGATGCTCACCGTGGAACTCTTTCTCGCGCTGCCAAAACTCGGGGACTTTGCCATCTACGCGTTAGGAATGCTCGTCGTCGGTGCAGCAGCCGTCGGCACCAGCGCGGTTCTCAAGCCGTTCCAGCGCGCGCGGCTCTTCGTTTTTCTCAATCCCAAGGCCGACCCCGAAGGCTCGGGCTATAACCTCGCCCAGTCGAAGATCGCCGTCGGAAACGGCGAGTGGTTTGGCCGAGGACTGTACCACGGGACTCAAACGCAGTTGAACTTCGTTCCCGAACATTCGCGCGATTTTATCTTCACCGTGCTTGCGGAAGAATGGGGATTCGCCGGCACGACGGTCGCGTTGGGACTCTATGCCGCCGTCCTCTACGCCGGAGTCCGCACCATGCTCGTCGCGCGCGACCGCTTCGGCTTCTTACTTGCCGGCGGCTTGGTCGGCATGCTTTTCTTCCACGTCCTCATCAACGTCGGAATGACGGTCGGAATCATGCCGATCACGGGAATCCCCCTACCGTTCATGTCGTACGGCGGGTCGGCGATGCTCACGGATTTTGCTGCCCTCGGGATCCTCTTGAACATCTTTTCGCAACGGGATCGAAACGTTTTGGGCAACGCGTGAAGCGATTGGAGGGAACGCTGCGAAGCCGGTGCCAAGAGAGGCATCGTGGACGCGATGGTAAGAGCGGGGAAAATGTTGGCTTTTGTGGCTTGCGCCGCGCCGCTATTCGCGTGCGGCGGGGCCTCTTCGTCCGCACTCCCTGCCGGTCCCGCGCGCGGCGTCATCGGCCATGTTGTCATCATCGTTCAGGAGAACCGAAGTTTCGACAATCTCTTCGAGGGCGCGCCCGGCGCGGACACGCGTTCGTACGGTTACGGCAGTCACGGCAATAAAATTACGCTGAAGCCGGTAGGCTTAGCGGCGGCGTGGGATCTCCAACACACCTTCGCGTCTTTCTTACTGACCTGCAACGGCCGCGGGATGTATCCGGGAACCGATTGCCGGATGAACGGCTTCGACCGGGAACGCGTAACCTGCGGGGGACCGGGCGAGCTTCCCTGTCCGAACCCGCATCCGCAGTACGCCTACGTACCTCGGGATGAAACCAAGCCGTACTTTGAAATGGCTAGAGAATACGTCCTGGCCGACCGAATGTTCGCCTCGAACCTCGATGAAAGCAGTTTCGTTTCCCACCAATACATCATTGCGGGACAAGCGAGTGCCGCGCTCAATTTCCCGCTGGGCGGTCCTTGGGGCTGCGGCGGCGGTTCCGAGGATACGATTGCGACGCTCACGCAGCAGCGTACGATTGGTCCGAACATTTCCCCATGCTTAAACAACGAGACACTGGCTGACGAGTTGAATGCCGCGGGACTCTCCTGGAAGTATTACACGGCAAGTCTGATCGGCAACGGCGGTTACTGGAACGCGTTTGCGGCGATTAGGCACATCCGCTACGGCAGCGATTGGAGAAAGGACGTGATCAGCCCGCAGACACGATTCTTCGGCGACATCAAGAAAGAAGGGCTGGCGGCAGTCACGTGGATTACGCCGACCTGCCAGAACTCGGATCACGCCGGGTGCGACTCCGATACGGGTCCAAAGTGGGTCGCATCGCTCGTCAACGCGATCGGAGAATCGCCGTACTGGAAATCGACGGCAATCTTCATCTTTTGGGATGATCCCGGGGGCTGGTACGATCACGTTGCACCCGAAATGCGCGACTACGACGGACTGGGCTATCGGGTACCGCTCTTAGTCGTTTCGCCTTACGCAAAGGAAGGCTACGTTTCTCACGTCGACTACGAGCACGGCAGCCTTCTGCGCTTCGTGGAGGATCGCTTCGGCCTGGCCACGCTTTCGGCCGCCGACGCGCGCGCGACCTCTCCCGAGGCCGATTGCTTCGATTTCCTGCAGGCTCCCCGCAAGTTCGTTCCGATTCAAACGACCATGACCGAGCGCGACTTCGAAAAACAGCCGCTCGATCGCCGCATCCCCGACAGGGAATGAACTCAGAAGGTCCATTTTCCCGCCGGGCGGAACAAGGGAAGCAGTCAGGTCGGCAGGCTGCGTTTCGCAACGAAGGGCCGCCGGCAGAGGTTTATAACTACAAAGATTTTCTAAGGGCTCAAACCAACGCGGCGCAAAACGCCGCCCGCACGGCGCACCGGAAACGGTAGGCGCGGCGAGAAGCGAGCTCAACGATTGAGGACAATTTGTCGAGCGAGATATTGATCTCGAGCGACCCGTGGGAAAATCGGGTCGCCATACTCGAGGACGGTGGCTTAGCAGAGCTCTACATTGAGCGTGAAGAGAAGGTCATCGGCTCGATTTATAAAGGTAAAGTGCAGAACGTGCTGCCCGGCATGGGGGCGGCGTTCGTCAACATCGGGCTGGGACGCAACGCTTTTCTGTACGTCGACGACATCAACAAGCAGCCGCTGAACATCGGCGACGTCGAAATCACCCAGGGCCACGGCGGCTTCACGATCAGTGAGAAGGTCAAGCGAGGCGATGACGTCCTCGTGCAGATCGTCAAGGAGCCGCGCGGCCTCAAGGGCGCGCGAATCTCGACGAACATCTCGCTCCCCGGTCGCTATCTGATCCTGATGCCGACCGGAAAGTATTCCGGCGTTTCGCGCAAGATCGAATCGGCCGACGAACGCAATCGCCTCAAGAGCGTGATGAAGCGAATTCGCCCGGAAGGGATGGCGACGGTCGTGCGGACCGCTGCCGCGGGCGTCAGTGAGGCGGAGCTGATCGCCGACCTGGGCGTGCTGATACGAATGTGGCACGGCATCCTCGAAAGATACAAACGGGCGCAATCGCCGTCGCTGCTTCACAAAGACATGAACCTGATTTACAAGGCGGCGCGCGATTTTATCACGGCCGACGTCGAGCGGGTCTTGATCGACGACGAGGAGGAGTTCCGCAAGGTCCGAGATTTCCTGCAGTTGCTGGGCCCGCAGTATATCGATCGCATCGAGTATTACAACTCCGGCCGCACCCTCTTCGACGATTATAAGATCGACGCCGAGCTGCAAAAGCTCATGAAGCCGAAGATCAACCTGCCTTCCGGCGCTTCGATCGTCATCGAATCGACGGAAGCACTCACCGTCATCGATGTGAACTCCGGTAAGTTTACCGGGGGACGCAATCTCGAGGACACGATTCTCAAGACGAACATCGAAGCGGCTGAGGAGATTGCTCGTCAGGTCCGCTTGCGTGACATTGGCGGGATCATCGTCGTGGACTTCATCGACATGGCGTCGGAGGCGTCGCGCGACAGAGTGATCAGGACGATGGAAGAGGTCTTGAGCCGAGACCGCACGCGCGCGACGATTCAGTCGTTTTCAAACCTGGGATTGCTGGAGTTTACGCGGAAGCGGATCGGCAAAGACCTCGGCGCTCAACTGCGCGGCGCGTGCCCGACCTGTGCCGGAATGGGCAGCGTCATGTCGTCGCAATCGGTCGCCATCGAAACCTTTCGCCGCATTCGCGCCGTGGCGCTTAACGGCGCCGCCGGCGACGTGATCGTTCACGTCGCGCCGACGGTCGCCGTACAGATGGATTTTTGGTACGACGAAGAGTGCAAAGAACTGGCAAAGTCGATCGAGCGCCCGATTTTCGTGCGCGTCGACCCCATGATTCATCCGGAAAAGGCGCGGATCGAGACCGTCACGGCGGTCAAGCGCGAGAAGGAGGAGCGCGCGCTTCGCGTTGGCGACGAGCACGAGGTCGAGCTGCTGCCGGGGCGCCTGCCCAATGCGACCTCGTCGGCCGCGATCGTCGATGGACGAGTAGCCGAAGTCGAAAACGCGGCGAACAGCGCCGGCAACTTCGTGCGGATTCGCATCCTCGACGTGGACGGCGAACAGGATTATATTCTCGCCGAGATGGTTACAGCCGGGGCGAAACCTCGGCGTAAACGTCCAGCGCGGGGCGCTGAGGTCTCGGCGGCCGAGCAGACTCGTCAGCTGCGCGAACTTGCCGAGGATGCGGCGCGTCACTCCGCGGCGCGTCCTCCGATCGGGATTACGTCGCTCACCGAAGAGGAAGAGGCACAAGACAAGGCGTTGAGCGCGGAACGCAGAGGCGAGGCGCAACCGGACGCGATCATCATCGCCGAAGGAGCCGTACAACGTGCGACCGTCGAGGGCGACGGGCACCGAAAGCGTCGCCGGCGGCGGCGCGGCGGACGCGGCCGCGAAAAGACGGAGGAAACGGCGAGCGCCCCAATGGCGAGCGCCCCAATAACGGCCCCCCCGGTGACGAACGCCCCAACTCCGGCCGACGCAACGGCCGCTCCGGGCGACGGTTCGACGCAGCATCGGCGACGCCGGCGGCGGCGCCGCGGGCGTGGTGGTCGGGGAGGTCTCGGTCCGTCAGGCGCACCGATGCCGGATCGTCACATCTTCGAAGTGACCGCCGAGGGAGCCGCACAGCCAACCGGCGCAACGGCGCCGCCCGAGCCTTCTCGAGCGATCGCGACGCGCGGGCAAGCATCACCGCCCGCTGTGGAAGCGCCTCCGCCAAGCTTGTCGGCGCCAGCGGAGAAGCCCAAGCTCACGAAACCGGCCCGCCGGCGGAAACCAGCGCGGGGCGTTGCTGCGGAGCTCGAAGGAGCGGCGAGCGCGATTGCGCTTCCCGCACCAGATGAAAAATCAACGCGACGCCCGCGAAAAAAGGCGGCAATCGCCGCGCCCGAACCGGAAGCCGTGGTAGTTGCGAAACCAAAGCGATCGCGCGCCGCACCGGCGGCAGATGGCAAAGTCAAAAAATCGCCGACTAAACGCCGCGCCACCGCAAAAAAATCGACCAGGTAGTTCCGAGCGGTCCTCTTTCGGTGGTTACTTCGGACGAGGACCGTCTGACCGAGCGCCGGAGCAGGATGCGGAAGGCGCGAGGCAGCCGATAGGAGCGCGACATGGATGTCGCGCGACGAATGTGTCCGAGTTCGAAGTAACCACCGGAAGAGGACCGCTCGGAACTACCTGGCCTAACCGCCGTTTTCGGCGCTTAGGCGAGCTAGTTTGGCGTTTAAGTATTCGATGGCGCGCGTAAGCTGATCGTCCTTGGCGGGAGCGCCGAACTGCGCGTGTTTGTTTTCGGAAACGACGATGTCCGGCGTGATGCCGAGGTGATTGATGTCGCGATTGCGCGGGGTGAGATAGCGCGCGGTCGTAATCTTGATCGCACTTCCGTCGGGCAGGGGATAAATCGTTTGAACGACGCCCTTACCAAACGTCTTCGTACCGATGATCGTGCCGACGCTGCTATCTTGGATCGCGCCCGACGTAATCTCAGAGGCGGAGGCCGTGTAGCCATTGACGAGTACGGCCAAGGGGATCGGGGAGATCGCCGTGTCGTCGGCGTCGAGCGTCGTAATGTTCGAGGCCCGCGATTCGACGGAGACGATCGGTCCGCTGGCGATGAACTTGGAGCTGACCGCGACGGCGGCCTCCAAATATCCGCCACCGTTGTCGCGCAGATCGAGCACCAACGCGCGCGCGCCGTCACGTTGCAGACGATCGAGCGCGGTGTTGAGCTCCTCTCCGGTGTCGCGGCCGAAGACCGTCAAAGCAACGTAGCCGATCTTGCCGGGCAGCATTTTCTGGTAGACGCTGAGTTGATGAATCTTGGCGCGCGTGATCGCGATTGGGCCTGCCAAGCCGGCGCCTTCGCGCGAGACGGTCAACGTGACGTGCGTGCCTTCTTTTCCGCGCAGCCTTCCGCTTGCCGCCGCGAGGCTCATGCCCTTTGTGGAGGTGCCGTCGATTGCGGTGATCAGGTCGTCCTGCTCGATCCCCGCCTTATCCGCGGGCCCGTCGGGCACGACGTTCTCGACGGAGATATACTTGCTCTTGTCGTCGACTTGAATGACGATGCCCGTCCCTCCAAAATCGCCGCCATCGAGCCCTTGATTGAGGCCGGCGAACTCTTTGGGCGAAAGAAAGACGGTGTAGCGGTCGTTGACGGATCGCATCATGCCGTCCAAGGCGATGAAACTGAGATCGTGCAGGGTAAACTTGGACGAGGACTCCCTCGCGGCGTCGGCGATCTCGCGATCGATCTCGCGAACGTTGCTACCGGCGGAGGTTCCCGCCTGCATCGGCGGCAGTTCCGCGTGTTTCACGCCGCCAGTTCGCATCGCCGAAAGTAACGTGAGCCGAACGGAGTTGAGAACGACTTGCGGATCGACCTTTTTATAGAAGTTCTCGGTCAAATACGTGTAGCTGGTCGAGACTTCCCCAGCATCTGCGGCCGAGAGTTGCGGCGCCGCGGCCGATGCCGGCGCAAGCAACCCGGAGCTTACCGCGAAGGCGGCAAATGTTAAGAGAGCGAGAGTGCGTTTCATAATCTCCAAAATTAACGTAGGAGTTGGTGCAAACGTGTCTTAGCGGCGGCGAGCTGTTTGTCGGCCGGCGTGTCGACGAGCGACGGGTTGGGATCTTGGTTGACGACGATGTTCGGTTCGATTCCATGGTGTTGGATGTCGCGCCCGGCCGGGGTCAAATAGCGCGACGTCGTGATCTTTAGCGCGCCCTGATCGGGAAGGTCGAAGATGCTCTGCACGACGCCCTTGCCGAACGTGCGGGTGCCCAGGAGCGTCGCAAGATGGTAATCCTGGAGCGCACCGGCGGTAATCTCTGACGCGCTCGCGGTATACTTGTTGACCAGCACGACAAGGGGACGAAGGCCACCGATGGCGTCGCCGAGTGCCTCCTCGGTCGTTCGCTGCCCGTCGCGCTGTATCGTCGAGACGATCGTTCCTTGCGGAATAAAGAAGCTCGAGATCTCGACCGCAGCGTCAACGCGACCGCCGCCATTGTCGCGAAGGTCGAAGATATATCCCTTAGCGCCCTTGGCCTTGCCATCGAGAAGCGCCTTGCGAACTTCTTGCGCCGACGTCGTGCCAAAGTCCGACAGACGAATGTAATCGATACCCTGTTCCATCTTCGCGCGGACCGTCGGAACGTGGATGATCTCGCGAACGATGGAGTAGCTTCGCTCGCCTGCCGGCGTGTCGTACGGGTGCGCTCGCAAGTGCACGACCGTTCCCGCTTCGCCGCGAATCATCGTTTCAACGTGATCGATCGGAAGGCTGCGAACCGGCTTGCCGTCAACGGTGTCAACAACCTCGCCAGGCTTCATTCCCGCCTTGGCCGCCGGCATGTGTTCGATTGGCGCGACCACGATGCGACCGTCCTTGAGCTGATAGATGTAGACGCCGATGCCGCCAAAGTTTCCACCCGAGAGTGATTCGTTGAGTCCTTGAATCTCTCGCGGCGAGAGATAGACCGTATAGGGGTCTCGAACCGATGTCATGATTCCGCGAAGCGCCGCGTCGGTAAGATCGTCGTCGCCACTCGTTCCGAGGGCCGTGCCATAGTGTTGTTGAGCGTAGGCTAACAAAGCGGCGGCGCGAGCGCCGTCCGAGATATCGTCTCCATTTGCCATTTGCACCGGCAGCGACGGATCGCCGATCTTCTTGCTATGCAAGAAGCTCTTTAATGCATCGCGTTCGCCGTTGAGCGGAGTCTGCGGCGCAACCGGTTTGTAATACTCGACCTCGAGTCGTCGCAGGGCCAGGTCGGCGATGGCCGAGCCAGGCGCATCCTGCGAAGGAAGCAGAGCCCGTAAATCGCCGGTTGTCGCCACTTCGAGCACGGACTGCCCGGCGATCCCACCGGAACGGTAGCCGATATAGAGTGCGCTGACCGCCACAAGGGCGAGCGCAATGAGTGCTGTCAGCAGAAGGCGGATGGAAAGGCTCATAGTCCCCTTACAATACCCGGCTCGAAGGGCCGCGAGTTTCTTCTTTGCCTAGATTACCCGTTTAGTCTTAATGGAGCTGGGGTGCCGGGTCAACCGGTTTCCCCGCAATTCGAACTTCGAAGTGAAGATGGGGGCCGGTCGATTGCCCAGTGGAGCCAACGGCGCCGATGGCCTGCCCGCGCTGTACCGACTGCCCCGTCGAGACGTAAATGGCCGAGAGATGTCCGTAGCCGGTTGAATAGCCCCCACCGTGATCGATCAGGATGTAGTTTCCATAGCCGCCGTACCACTGCGCCATGATTACCGTTCCGCCGGCCGCAGCCGTCACGGTCGTCCCCGTCGGGGCGGCGATGTCGAGCCCTTGATGGAACTCAGGCGAGCCGCCAAAAGGATTGGAACGCCAGCCGAACGGCGACGTGATCGTCCCGGTGACCGGCCACGAAAACATGCCGGCGGCGCCCGAGTGATCGCCGCCTCCGGCTATTCCGGCCGCTCGCTGCTGCGACTCGAGTTCGCGCTCCCGCTCCAGAATTAGCCCCTCCAGCGACGCCTCCTCAGCCGCCGTAAGGTCTTCCATCTCGGCGACCTGCGTGGCGACGGTACGGCGGCGCGTGCCGGCGAGGGTCACCAGATTGCGGCGCTCGTCGGCAAGGGATCCGAGCTGACTGCGCGCTTCGTCTTGGGCTTGCTCTTCTTGCTGTAGTTGCAAGCGCGTTCCTTCGAGGTCGGCTTCGACCGCCGCCACGCGAGCTTCCGCCGCTTTCCGAGCACGTACCGCCCGCTGATTTGCGGCGATGAGCAGGCGCAGATCTTCCCACCGTTCGACGAATTCGCTGAAGGAGCGCGCCGCAATCAGCGCGTCCACGTAGGTGAGGTCACCGTATTCGTAGATATCGACCAGCCGGCGCTTGAGCAGTTCGTCGTGCAGAAGCAAGGACCGGCGCGCAGCGTCGAGTTGAATCGCGTTCCAGGCGATGCGGCGCTGCGTCGATGCTTGCTGCGCCGCAAGAGAATCGATCCGTCCGTTGACTTCGCCGATGGCCGCATTCGTTTGGTTCAGCTGCTGCTGCAGATCCTGGTAGCGCAGGGTCGCCTCGCCAAGCTCGACGCGTTTGGCGTGCAAGCGCATCTGCAACTGCGCCGCCCGCGCACGTTGCGCGGCGATGCGCTGCTCGAGCGTCGGCCCGCTCGCGGTCGCGCTGGCCGGCAGCAGCGTTGCAATGAGAATTAAACAAACGGCCCGATGAAGCGTGAGACGCTTCACGTCCGTAAGTAGCGTCCCACGGAGATCCACGATGCGAGGACGCCGATCGCGACTCCGGTCAATATCAGTTGCGCGGCCAGAACGCGGGCGTCTACCGGCATCGCCCGCAGTTGAACCCACGGCAGCGCTTCGAGCAGACGAGGCCAGAGAGCGGCGCGCGCACCGGCCAACAGCGCCAAGGCGACAAGCGCACCGACCAGGCCGTCGAGCAAGCCTTCGCAGATGAACGGAAGGCGGATGTAGGTATTGGTAGCGCCGACGAGCTGCATGATGGCGATTTCTCGGCGACGCGCGAAGACGGTTAGGCGAATCGTATTCGAGATGATGATGCTCGCAACGCCGACGAACGCCAAAATAAGCCCGATGCCGACTCGGCGGAGCACGCCTCCGAGCGCGAGCAACCGCTGGACGATCTTCTGCCCGTAAACGACGTTATCGACGCCGGTCAGGCGACGCACCGTCGCTGCAACCGAGTCGACCTGTTCGGGCTGCCGGACCTTGATTCGAAATTTGTCCGGCAGGGGATTCTCGGTCAGCAGTTCCGTGTCGATCGCGCCGCGGGTGCGAGTCCGAAGCTCGGCCAGTCCCTGCTTCTTGGGAACGAATTGCGCCGAGGCGATCCGCGGGTCTTTCGCGAGAAAATCCCCGATGGCCGCGGCTTGCGCCGGCGTTGCATCGGAGCGCAGATATGCCGAGATTTCGATCTGGTCCAGTAAGCGATTTCCGGCGTCGGCAAGCGCGGCACGCACGAAGAGAAACAGTCCGAGCAGTACGATGGTGATTGCGACGGTGCCGATGGCGGTAACCTGCATGCCGGTGTTGCGCGAAAAGTTGCGCAATACCTCAGACAGAAAGAACTTGACCTTGCCCGAGTCCAAGATAGTAGTAACCCCGCTCTTCGTCCGTAGTGATCCGGCCGTCTTCTAAGCGCACGACGCGCCGGCGCATCCGGTCGACGACGGCCTGATTGTGCGTCGCAACGACAACGGTCGTTCCTTTGAGATTGATGCGCTGCAGGAGTGCCGTGATCTCCGTGGTGTTGACGGGATCCAGGTTTCCAGTCGGCTCGTCGCAGAGTAAGATCTTCGGATTATTGACCAGCGCTCGCGCGATGGCCGCGCGCTGCTGTTCGCCGCCCGAAAGCTCGTTGGGATACATGCGGCTCTTATGCGAAAGTCCGACGAGATCGAGAACGCGCGGCACTTGCCGCATAACGTCGCGCGTATGCGCTCCCGTGACTTGCATCGCAAAAGCCACGTTCTCCCAAACGGTCTTGTCGGTGAGCAGTTTGAAGTCTTGAAAGACGACGCCGAGATGGCGGCGCAGCGCCGGAACTCGATTGCGGCGTAAACGGTTGAACGCGAATGCCGTCCACGACGATTTCGCCGGCCGTCGAAGTTGCCTCCCGGTAGAGCAATCGTAAGAGACTCGACTTACCGGTTCCGGAATGACCGACGAGGAAGACGAAGTCGCCCTTGCCGATATCGAGGCTTATATTGTCCAGGGCGCGCACGCCATTGGGATAGACGAGCGAAACACCGCGCAGAGAGATCATCGCTGTGAGAGGAGTTTTTCGCAGGGTGGAGGCTATACCTTCGCCATGGACTTCGATTTAACCGACGAGCAGAAGGCGATCCAGGGCCTAGCGCGCGAGTTCGCGCGTGACGAGGTACGTCCGCGCGCAGAAGAGATGGATCGCAACGAGCGCTTCCCGTACGAGTTGCTTGCGAAGATGGCCGAGCTCGGATTTATGGGGCTGCCGTTTCCGGAGGAATATGGGGGAGCCGGTGGGGACACGGTGAGCTACGCGCTGGCCGTGATGGAGATTGCGCGCGCCGACGCATCGACGGCCATAACGATGGCGGCTCACGTTTCCCTGGGTGCGACGCCCTTCTATCTTTTCGGCACGGAAGCTCAGAAGCAGAAGTACCTCATACCGCTCGCACAAGGGAAAATGTTGTGGGGCTTCGGTCTCACCGAGCCTAGTGCTGGAAGCGATGCGGGCAACGTGCAGACCAAAGCGGAGTTACGAGGCGGCAAGTGGCTCATCAACGGCACGAAGGCCTTCATCACCAACTCTGGCACGGATATCAGTGGAGGCACGACGATTACGGCGGTGACCGGAAAGCGGCCCGATGGATCGCGCGAGATCTCAAACATCATCGTTCCACAAGATACGCCGGGGTTCACGCGCAGCCGCAAATACCGCAAGATGGGGTGGCGCGCTTCGGACACGCGCGAGCTTTCCTTCGCCGATACGGAAGTCCCCGAAGAGAACCTGCTCGGCCCGCGGGGCGAAGGCTATCGCCAGTTCCTTTCGATCCTCGACGGCGGCCGAATCTCCGTCGCGGCGCTTTCGATCGGCCTGTCGATGGGCGCCTACGATGAGGCGTTGGCCTACGCGAAGGAACGGCACGCTTTTGGCAAGCCGATCGCCAAGTTTCAGGCAATCTCGTTCAAGCTCGTCAACATGCTCACGCAGATCGAGCATGCGAAACTGATGATGCTGCGCGCGGCATGGGAGAAGGATCGAGGGCGCGACTACGTCGCGGCGGCCAGCTTTGCGAAGCTCTTCGCCGGAGAGCTGTCGCATCGCGTGGTGAACGAGGCGCTCCAAATCCACGGCGGGTACGGCTTCATGGACGAATATCCGATCTCTCGCATGTACCGCGACCAGAAAATCAACGAAATAGGCGAGGGCACCAATGAAGTCCAGCGCATGATTCTGGCACGCTTGATGGGCCTGTAGCCGAGCTTCCCGCTCGCCGGAGTTGCGGTTTTCGGATAGCCGCCAAGGCAAGGTTGCGGTACGCTAGTCAGTGGGGCCGCAGACACATTCGGACGTCGCCCTTCGAGGACCGGCCTTAGCACAAAGAACAGATAGAGGAGAGATAATTTCTTGAAACGTCTTGCTACTTCATTAATTTGCGGCTTCGCAATTGCGGCGCTGGCGATCGCCCCAGCGCTGGCGGCGCCGCCGAATCTCACCGGAACTTGGGCCGTTCAGCAGACCGGTGCGAACGGCACCACGACCGGGACCATCACCGTAACCCAGTCGGGGATGGGCATCGTCGGCATGAACGCCAAGACCGGAAACGGATATACCGGTTCGTTCGTCAACGATACGCAAATCAACGGAAAATGGCACGGTCCGGGCGGCGCCGGCTGGCTGACGATCTATGTCAGCCCAAACGGCCACAGCTTTAACGGAACCTGGGGCTACAACGGGCGTCCTTCCAACGGATCGTTCATCGGCAATAAGGTCCTGCCGCCCTCACCGATTACCGCCGCCGGAAAGTGGACGCTGATCGGCGCCGGTAACGCCGGTGGCTTCATCGGCCCGATGACCTGCACGGAATCGGGCGTCACGGTCGTCTGCCACGTAGGCGCCGTCATCGTTATTAACGGCAAGTTCCGGACGAAGGACAAGGTCCGAGCGAAGTGGGTTGCCCCAACTGGTTCGGGCTGGTTCTCGTTCTGGTTCAACGGCGACAACAATAGCTTCAACGCCGTATGGGGCAACGGAGCAGATACGACGCCGGCGGTGGGCCGGGTCGTTGGCCAGCGCGTTCTCCAGTAGACGACGCAACGTGCTCGCGCGCCCGTGAGGGTGGTGCGCAGATAAATCGGGCGAGCCGGCGGCCCGCCCGATTTTCTCCGGGTGGTAAAATGCGTCAGAGGAAAGCATATGACGATTGACGAGCCGGCTGCGAAGCCGACGGCCATAGAAGGAATGAAGTGGATACCTTCCGGCAGTTTCCTGATGGGTTCGGAAAAGTTTTATCCTGAGGAAGCGCCGGTCCACGAAGTCGGGGTCGACGGGTTCTGGGCAGATACTCATGCGGTAACCAATCGTGAATATTCCAAGTTCGTCCGCAAGACTGGATACGTGACCGTTGCGGAACGGCCGCTCAACCCCGCCGATTACCCCGGCGCGCTGCCCGGAGAGCTCGTCCCCGGTGCCCTCGTATTTCGGCAAACGCCTGGACCGGTTGACGTTCGCGACTGGAGCCAATGGTGGGAATACGTCCACGGCGCATGCTGGAAACATCCCGAGGGTCCAGGAACCTCGCTCGAATCGCGGCCCGATCACCCGGTGGTCCACGTTGCGTTCGAGGACGCGCAAGCGTACGCGGCGTGGGCTGGAAAACGTTTGCCGACCGAATCGGAATGGGAGTATGCCGCGCGTGGGGGATTAAGCGGCGCAGACTTCGCGTGGGGCGACGACATAGAGCCGAATGGGAAGCCGGCTGCAAACACGTGGCAGGGTCAGTTCCCGTGGCAGAATTTCGTCACCGATGGATACGCGCGCACCGCTCCCGTCGGGATGTTTGCGCCCAACGGCTACGGTCTCTACGACATGGCAGGCAATGTATGGGAGTGGACGACTGACTGGTACGTCGCACGCCGCGACGTGCAAACTTCACCATGCTGTGGCGGCGGCAGCCGCGCGCCCGGCGTCGAGGAAAGCTACGATCCGGCGCAGCCCAAGATCCGCATACCGCGCAAGGTTGTCAAGGGCGGATCGTTCCTGTGCGCGCCCAACTACTGCTTACGATTTCGTCCCGCCGCGCGCTCGCCCCAAATGATCGATACGGGGATGGCGCATCTCGGCTTCCGCTGCATAAAAGACGCGTAACGCCCGCCGCTCCTAAGGCTCGAAAGCGAAGAGTCGCCTCCAGTCGTTCTTCATGCTGATGACGGACCAGCCTTTGGCCGTCGCTTCGTCGAATGTGGCCTGAGAGAAAGGACTGAGCTTCACGTCCGGTAACCCTTGTGCCGGGCCGTACGCATATTCGCGCTCCTCGTCATCGTGCAGGACGAGCATCGTGAGCGTCAGACCGTCATTCCCTTGCGTATACTCGAGCATTTGCCGATCGCCGTCCGAATTCCCAAAAGCCGCGCGGGGCCGCCGTCCGATAAACAAATAGATGTCTTCGGCTTTTGCGGCCACGTCGTCGAAGAAGAGTAGCGTGGGCTGCTTTACGAGTACGCCTCGGCCGTCCTCCGTATACGAATAATTCGTTTTTGCGGCCGAGCCGATGACGCGATCGGGTGGAATACCGTAAACGCTGTGTGCGAAGGTCCGGGCGAAGGCCTGGCCTCCTCCGGTTACGATGTATACTTTGAAGCCGTTAGCTCGTAGATACTGTATCACTTCGAGCATGGGTTGGTAAACCAACTCCGTGTAGGGCCGATTCCACCTCGGATCCTTGGCTTTTGCCACCCAGTCGGAGACGGTCGCGTGAAACTCACCCGTCTCCATGCCCGCATGCGTCGCCATGACGATCGTTTTTAAATCCTGGATCGTAAACTTCGCGATTGCTGCCTTATCGCCGGCGAGAACGGATTTGAACGGTTCCTCGTCCTTCCATTTCGGATTTGCCGTTGCGAGTTCGGCAACGCGAGCGAGTGCAAACGCGAGTTGTGTCAAAATCGGGTGCTCGACCCATAGCGTTCCGTCCTGGTCGAACGTCGCGATGCGCTCGTCCTCCGGTAGGAAGTCGGGGCTAGCCGGAGTGGTTGTGGCTTGGACGAACGTTTCGATAGCCGACTTCGCCGGTCCGTCGTTCCAAGATGGTAGCCGATCTAACATGCAACGCGCTCCGATTTTTAGCGGCCCAGATGGGTTAACGCCTCGCGCAGCGGTGCGTCGGAAATCTGCATGAACCCTGCGAACGGCGCGTACATTTCTAGCATGACCATAACTGCCCCCGAAACCGCGAGTGCGCAGAGCGCCAACGCAACAACGGTCGTCGCATTCCACGGCGCAAACAGTCCAAACCCGATAAACGTAATCGTAAACCAGAAGACCAGCAAGACCAGGAGCGGCACCGAGACCGATGTGTCGGCCTGCTCGTACATCAACCAACGGATCTGCGCAAGATTCATTACCAGTCCCATGGCGTCCGGTTTGAGCGTACTCTGAAGGTCACTCTTGGGTGAGAGCCCCCCAACCTCATCCAAAAGAGCCTCCGCTCCGGTAAGCGGTGTCAATTGGGGACCGCTGGAACTCTCCTGCGGCCAGATCGCCGCGAGTGCGCGTTGGACCGTTTGGCGCAATACCCGGCGCGGGGCGCCGGCCTCCGGTCCGTAATGCGCCAGCACGCGGTCGAGCAAGACGACTTTGGAAGAGACGTCGTCTATTTCGGCGCGCTGCGCATTGTACGAACTCGTTGCGGAGGCAACGAGCAAGCCGAGCACGAGCCCTGCCATGGTGCCGATGATCCCGAGCCCGGTTTGGAGAAGGTGACGAGAGTCTTCGCTCATATGATGCTCGGGCAAAGCGTCTCGAAGACGCATGCCGAACAGCGCCGCACCAGACAGGCACCCGAACGCGATCGAAGCAATTCCGATTGGATTCATTGTGAAGCGCTATCGTTTCCGGGCAATCGTAATTTCTCCCCGAAACACATTGGCTCGAAGGCCGTAGCGGGAGCCCGCAGCGAAAACTTCGGCCATGGCCATCCGAAAAGGGGAGTCGAAATTCGATGTTTGGGTCGACTTCGCTTCGGTAGTTCTCATTTCGGCCGCTACCGTGCTGACGGCGTGGTGCGGGTACGAGGCGGCCCGATGGACTGCCCTCCAATCGAGGCAGTATAACGAATCTTCGGCCCAACGGGTGGCCGCTGGCGTGGATTCGGACCGTTTCAACACTCTCGAAGTCATCGACGTCGGCATGTTCATGCAGTATGTAAGTGCAATCGCAGCGGGACGAACGGGCGAAGCGGCGTTCATCTATCGGCGATTTCGGCCCGAGATGAAGCGCGCCGTGGACGCGTGGGTGGCGACGAAGCCGCTCACGAATGCGGCTGCGCCGTCCTCGCCGTTCGCGATGCCGCAATACAGCTTGCATGCCGGCAGAGATGCTGTGCAATTAAACGCGCTTGCGGCGGCGAACTTCGAAAAGGCCACGGCTGCCAACGAACGCGGCGACGCGTACGTTCGCCTAACCGTGATCTTTGCTGCGGTATCGTTCCTTGCCGGCATCAGCACCAAATTCCGATTCCCGAGCCACATCATCGTCGTCGTGGCGGGCTTCGGAGCATTGATTTTCGGCCTCATTCGCATGCTGGAGCTCCCCATTCGCTAAAACGGATGGCTTAGAGTCCGAACACTACGAGCGTAGGTTTGCCGGTGACCCTCCAAGCAACGAACGACGTGTTGCCGCTTGCCACGGCGACATATTGCTTGCCGCCGGCGCGATACGTAACGATGCCGCCCGCCATGGCGCCTTTCGTATCGTAACGGTAGAGGACGTCGCCGGTCGTCGCGTCGAGTGCGAGGAACTCGCCGTTGAGATCGCCCGTGAAGACCAAACCGCCGGCAGTCGGCGTGAGCGCCGCGATCATGGGCGTCGCCATCTTGACATGCCACTTTACGTTGCCGGTAGCGGGGTCGACCGCCGTCGTCCAACCGTACGCCTTGTCCATCGGATCGGGTAATGGGATTCCTCCGCCGAAGCTGCTCACTTGTTTAGCGTTCGCAAGCTGGTTTATGTTGGTCATGCTTGGGCTTGCAGAACGTTTCACGGTTACGCACCAGTCGACCGAGTTTACGTACACGAGCTTCGTTGTCGGGTTCCACGCAGCCCCGTTCCATTCCGAACCGCCGGTCACGCCGGGGCAGTAATGCGTACCCGACGGTGTGATCGGGGCCGCCGCATTGGCAATGGTCGTGGTGGGCGTCTTCGTCAAGAGCTTGCCGTTCGTCCGGTCGAGCAGATGCACGATGCCGTCTTTGCTGGTGCCGGCAAGAAACTCGCGGCGGCCTAGGTCGAACAGCGCTGCGCCCGTGGCGTCCCAGTCATGGTCGTCATTTGGTTCGGTTTGATACGACCAGCGCAACTTTCCGGTACGCGCATCGAGCGCGACGATGCCGGTCGTGAATAGGTTGGCGCCCTTGCGTTGCGTGGAGTCGAAATCCGGTCCCGGATTGCCGACCGGCGCAAAGATCGTTCCCGTCTTCGGATCGAACGCAAAGTACGTCCAGATGCCTCCGCCGCCGTGCATGGCGGCGCTGCGAGGTTGCCAGCTCTTGGCACCGGTTTCGTCCCCGATCGGAATGGCAGAAAAGCTCCATACTTTCGTTCCGTCGCTTACGCGAAACGCCATGAACTCACCGCGCACGCCGACGTCGCCACCCGCCTTCGGCATGAAGACAAGGCCGTTCCAGATGAGCGGGGCCGCCAGCGCCGATGCTCCGGCGCTCGAGTTCATGATTTTGCGGTCCCACAGAACGTTGCCGGTCTTGATGTCGAGCGCGATCAGGTGTCCGTTGACCGTACCGCGGATGACGCGCCCGCCTCCGATCGCCACGCCTTTATTGTTGGCTCCGGCGGCGATGTCGGTCGCGGCGTACTGGTAGCTCCACAGCTTTGCGCAGGTACGTCCGTTAACGGCGAACGTCCCGTTGGTGGTGGTAACGTAGAGAATGCCGCCGTACGCAACGGGGCTTCCTTCGAATGACCCTCCGGGCGCGAGTTCGACCGAGCATCGTGGTTTCAGCCGCGCCACATTGGCCGTCGAGATCTGGGAGAGTGCCGAGTAACGCGATGCACTGTAGCCCTTTCCGTACGCGAGCCAGTTGTCGGCATTGGTGTCGGCGCTATTCAGCTCTCGTTGCGCCGGCGCGCTGGTCGAAGGTTGCCGCACGATCATTGGCGTCGCGGCGGCGACGGGCGTCGCCTGCGCCGTTGCCGCACCCGGCGCGGCAGACGGGATGATGCGCGACGTGTCGTAGTGACCGACGATGGGCGATGCTCCCTCGGGGAAGCCGTTCTGCTGGAGGATAAACGCGACCAACGCCAGAGAGTCCGCATTCGGGAGCGACGATGGCGCATTCAGCGGCATCTCCGTGTGCACGTCGTACCATAACTGACTTAACGGTTTTCCCCCAAACCGAAGGAAGAACTGTTTGCCCGCAAGCGCCGGACCGGCGCCGCCTTGCAGCTTGGCGCCGTGACAGACCGCACACTTTTGCCCGAACAGCGTCGCACCTTGCGTCGCCTGGTCCCTCGAGTACCAGCCTTCGTCCCCGGTCGATCCTGCCAGCGATTTCGCGTTACCCGTCGCTGCAGCCGGCGACTTGCTAACCGCAGCGTGCGCCGCGCAAGCGCTTATGCCGGCGGCAACCATCGCGATTGTCACCAGCCAGGCCCAGAAGCGTCGTCCAAGAGGCGTCATCGTCGTGCCTTTCTCCGAAATGCTATCGGGGTTCGTATTTGAACCCCGCCGCGCGTAGTTGCTTCAGACGAGAGAGTACTTGCGGCTTTGCTTCAAAGAAAACGTCCAGAGTTGCCCAAATGCCGCCATACCGGCGCGACTGGAGAAGATATTCCTCAATGTTTACTTGATCCATTAGCCGTCGGCCTGTGGCATTGATGAGCAGCCCCCGGAAGCCGGTCGGTGAAAGCGTCGCGCCATAACGATCGCGTGAGTACATCCGAACCCGCTCCAGCGGGTTACGAAGCCACTTGATCGCCGAGACGTACGTAAGGAGCATCTCGTTCCACCACGCCGTTTGATTGAGCCGAATCGCTCCCAATTCGTGGCCTAGCATAAATGCTACGACGTCCGCCGTCTTGCGCACATCGATGTCGAGAATAATTTGGTGGAGAACGATGTAGTTCTCGCGCCACGACGAGTACGTTTTCGAGAACGGCGCTATGCTGCTGCCGGAGAGAAAGAGTTCGGGAACCTGGGACATTCCTAACCTGCGGCAATGGTCCTCGAGAATCGCGTAGATCTCCGGGAACTGCTCCGTCGAAAGGCGCACGGAGTTGCCGCGGACGGACGCCTCACGCTGGTTTCGCCGAAGCACGAGCAGCGGTATGCCGACCAGCGCAGTGATCGAAAGAAAGCGCAGAACGTTTACTTCTTTGCTCAAGAACGGATACGGCCTGAGCCACCCCGGATCGTGCACGACCAATGCGATGGCTACGCCCATGAGGAGAAAGTTCAGGACGACTAGCCCGATAAAAATCAACCGCTCATGAGGATGTCGCAGCGCGGATTCGTCGATGATCTCGACCGGCCGGCTCAACTCACTCGGCGGGGCGATCGACTTCTGCTTGGAGGCCCTCGCCCAGAGTCTTGCGCGCCTTTTCCCCGGCGTCGATTCGAGCCGGTTCCCAGGGCTCCCACTCTTCCCAGCCAAGGAACTGTGAGAGCAAACGGAACCCGAAGCCGACGACGAATGCGATTGCCGTCGACGCGACGACCGGCAACCCCAGTGCTTGGTCGCAGACGACGTACGCGATTCCGGTCAGGGCGGCAGCCGTCACGAAGAACTCGCCTCGGACGAGTTGTTTTGGAATGACATTACAGGCGACGTCGATGATCCAGCGTCCGGCCGTCGTGGCAATTATGCCGATAAGGACCGCTGCGGCGTATCCTAGGTGCGCGGCAAGTGCGGCTTGAGCGCCGACGATTGCATACCACGGCAGCGAGAAGGCCGTCATGAACTGGAACAGGCCGTCCTTAAATCGCTGCTCGCTGTAGTATTCGACGAGGAGCGCCACCGCTACGACTGCGAGGCATACGATGAGATACCATGGATTTTCGAGGGGCGCCGGCACTTTGTTCACCAAAATGTCGCGTACGATGCCGCCACCGATACCGCCGGCAATCGCCAGAATGGTGACGCCGGCGACCGTGAAATTTTTGTAATGATCTGGCCGCCGTGCGAGCAGGGCACCATTAAACGCGTTCGTGCCGGCCGCGATCAGCGAGATATAATCGACCGTGGCGAGCGTCCAAATCCCGAACTTCGAAAGAATAAGCGGCGTCATGTTGAGCTTTCTATGCGGCAGTCGCCCGCGCGGCGCCCCGGTGGAAGTAGACGCGGAAGATGATGCTGATCAAAAACTGAATGATAAAGTACGTCAATACGGTGGGCGCGACCAGCGTCTTCGGGAACGTCGCCGTCGCGACGACCGCGCACGTTCCGATGTTCCGAAGCGTGGTGGCAATGCTAAGCGTACGCCGGTACTGAATGGAGGGCCCACCGAGAATCCACCCGGTGCCTACGGAGAGCAGCACGAGGACGAGCATCGCCCACAAGGCGCGCGAGCCGTAGACGGAAGCGACGGCCTTTACGAGCGTTGGGCCGAGGATCACCAGCAGCGCCACGACAGAGACGACAAACAGAAGCAGGAGCGGGCGTCGTAATTTTATTGCGAGCTTCGGAGCACGGCTGGCGATTAGCAGTCCGACGAGCAGCGGCGCGAGCTGGAAGCCGACGAGCGTAACGGCGATCCGTCCGAAGGGTATGTGTCCGACAACGTCTGCCGGAGCGATAAGCCCGGCTGCAAAGATGAAACGAGCGGTCAGGGGAATCGTGACGATCGATAGCGCTGGCATGACAAATGCGAGCGCGGCCGCGAATCCTAGGCTGCCTCCTGGGGTGCGCCCTGCGGCGCGAACCAAGAAGGGAACGCCGGGTGCGAGCGCCATCAGCACAAATCCGATCGCGATATACTGATCGAGGTGGAACGCACGAGCGAGCAATACGCCGAAAATAGGAATGACGATGAAGTTGGCGAGGAGAGCCCGAGCGAACAGGCCGTAGTTCTTCAACGCGCCCAGCAAATGCTCGACGTTGATCTCCAGTCCGGCGCTCAGCATCACCGAGACCAACATTACGATTGCGGCGATCTTTTCCGGGTTCATTCGCGCGTCTCCTCAGGCAGAGAGCGAGCTGTTTCGCGGCCCCGGCTACCTCGCCCCCCCCGTCCTGTTTTAATGACTATTGAGATTGCTCCACAAATTGTGCCGGAGCGCCAAAAGAAGGCCCATCTGAGGTTGCGAACCTAATCTAACCTCTCGACTACACTGATAGGGGATAATCTCAACTTTTCGCTCGCGCTTGCGGGAAAGGAGCCGGCTATGCCTGCTCAAAGTTCGCCCAATATCGTCGCCATTATGGCCGACGATATCGGCTGGTTTAACATCGGTGCTTATCACCAGGGAATGATGGCGGCTCGAACGCCGAATCTCGATCGGCTCGCCGCCGAAGGAATGCGATTCACCGATTACTACGCGGAGGCCAGCTGCACGGCCGGACGCGCAAACTTCATCACGGGCGAACTGCCCATTCGAACCGGCTTGACCACCGTCGGCCAAGCGGGGGCCAAGGTCGGGATGCCGGACGAAGCACCAACGATCGCGACCGCGCTCCGCGCGATGGGCTACGCTACGGGCCAGTTCGGTAAGAATCACCTCGGCGACCTAAATCAATATCTGCCGACCCTTCACGGCTTCGACGAATTCTTCGGCTATCTGTATCATCTGGACGCAATGGAGGATCCGTCTCACCCCAACTATCCGCAAGAGCTCAAAGATAAGATCGGCCCGCGCAATATGCTGCATTGTTGGGCCACCGATACGGACGATGCGACGGTCGATCCGCGATGGGGAAAGGTCGGCAAGCAGCGGATTGAGGACGCCGGCACGCTTTACCCCGATCGCATGGAAACCGTCGACGACGAGATCCTCGATCACGCTCTCAAGTTTATCGACGGAGCCAAAGCCGCCAACAAGCCGTTCTTCGTGTGGCTCAATCCGACGCGCATGCACGTCGTGACGCATCTTTCCAAGAAGTATCAAAGCATGCGCACGCCGGAAAACGGTTGGTCGGAGTCCGAAGCCGGAATGGCCCAACTCGACGACATCGTCGGCACCGTCATGAAGAAGCTAAAAGACGACGGCCTGGACGAGAACACCATCGTCGTATTCACCACCGACAACGGCACCGAGAATTTTACGTGGCCGGATGGCGGGCAGACACCTTTCGCCGGCGGCAAAGGGACCGTGCTCGAAGGTGGTTTTCGCGCACCGTGCATCCTGCGTTGGCCGGGTAAGGTTGCCGCAGGTAAGATTGAGAATGGGATCTTCTCCGGTCTGGATTGGTTCCCAACGTTCGTGGCAGCGGCGGGAAACCCGAATATCGCCGACGAGCTCAAAAAAGGAAAACAGCTGGGCGACCGGACGTACAAAGTGCACCTCGACGGTTACAATCAGATGGATCTCATTACCGGAAAAGGCCCATCAAACCGGCACGAGATCTTCTACTTCGCCGAAGGCACGCTCGGCGCGGTGCGCGTCAACGACTACAAATACCGCTTTGTGGATCAGCCCAATGGCTGGCTGGGCGGTACGGTCAAGGTCGATTGGCCGATTCTCGTAAACCTCCGGCTCGACCCGTTCGAGCGGACCGGTATGAGCGGTTCGCTGAACTACTACCATTTCTTCGTCTACCAGTTCTGGCGCTTCGTACTGGTGCAAGAGGTTGTGGGGAAGGTGGCGGAAACGGCGATTGAGTTTCCACCCATGCAGAAGGGCGCATCCTTCAACATGGACGAGGTCAAGGCTCAGATCGCAAAGGCTGCAGCCGCGCACGCCGCCGGCGCGTAACTACCGAATCCCCGGGGAGCGAGCGTCCTTCACGGGCGCTCGCTTTTTATTTCCGCGCGTTATACCTCAGCGTAGCCGTAGATGAGCGCCGTTTTGGTGGTACCGTCGAAGAGTTCGTCTTTTAGCGGCTCCTGGATCGCCTTGAAAAACTTATCGGCAGTTTCGTGCGCTTTCTGGTCCTTACCGGCCTCGCCGCGCATGTGATACGACCAGCCAAACTCGGCAACCAGCACGTCCATTTTGTCGGTCGCTGGGCGCGTCCACACCGCAAGATCGGCGTGAGCGACCGCGTTTTTCCCGAACGTAAATATTCCTAGCCGAGCCCCGATCTCCAATACTCGCGCGTTATTCACCGCCACGACCTTCGCAGTGGGCTCGAGGTCAAGGGCCTTGAGGCCAGGGAATAGCTCGATAATCCGTGACATGGGCAGCTCAAAGTTTTGGACGGGGTAGTAGGCGATGTAGTTATTCGAGAAGATGCTCTTTATCGTACGCGGGGCGTCGCCGCGAATGATCTCCTCCTTGAACTTCATTTTGACCGGTAGATCTTTCATCGAAGAGCTCACGTCAAAATCGGCCGATTCGCGAAACTCAGGAGAGCGCCGCTTGAACGTTACTTCCCACGTCTCGTCCGGCCAACCGCTCGATCGATCGCGCCGAAGCCTCAGAATCACGTGGTTCTTGCGGAAGACCGCATCCGGCGTGTCGAAGAATCGCACCTCGCGAAGCTCGGAATCGACGCGATCGAATCCTTCGTATTCGGCTCCGAGATCGTCGGCTATTTTCGCCAATCGATTGTTGAACTCGAGCACCGAACGTTTTGTTTGAAACTGGTCCGGCTTGAGCAGAAGCTTGAACTCGCGCGCTGTAATTACGCTTGCCATGGTGCGGACGTTACTCCGCGAGATAGGGGATGCCTTGCCATGTTATTAAGAAAGTGGGTCTCATGACGCGCAAGGCGGCCGGTTTTGGGCCCGGCCTCGTCGCAGGCGCTTCCGACGCCGATCCGACGACGGTGGCGAGCCTAGCCGTCGTTGGTGCGGTTACGGGCTACGCTCTCTCCTGGTTGGTGGTGCTGCTGCTGCCGATGATCGCGATCGTCCAGAGCATCGCCGCCGCAATCGGCGCGATCTGCCCGACGAGTATCCAAGGCGCGATCCGGCGCCACTACGGTTTGAGCTGGGCGCTCCCGGCGCTCGTTGCCGTCTTGGCCGTTAACCTGATGACGCTGACTGCGGATCTCGAGGCCGGCGCGGAATCGCTCAAGCTCCTCAGCGGGATGTCGCGAGAATACTTCGTGCTCCCGTTTGCCGGCGCCGTGGCGTGGCTTCTCGTGTCGAGATCCTATTTGCGTGTCGAGCGTTTCCTCTCGTTTCTTCCCTTGATTTTCATTTGCTACGGGATAAGCGCGGTGCTCGCAAAGCCGGATTGGGCGGCGCTCGCGCGTTCGCTCGTGACGCCGCATTTTGACTTCACGGTCCCCGTCGCGACTGGAGCGCTCGCACTTCTGGGAACCACACTGACGAGCTATGTCTACTACTGGGAGTCGATCGAGGTGTCGGAGCGGGGCACGCAGCCGTCGGAGATGCGCGCGATGAAGGCCGATGCCGCCTTGGGAGCGCTGGCACCCGGGATCTGTTTTTTCTTCATCCTCGTCGCAACGGCAGCGACGCTCGGCAAGACGCATACGCCCGTTCAAACTGCGGCCGATGCTGCCGCCGCTCTTGCGCCACTCGCCGGTAACTGGGCAACGGTGCTTTTTGCGATTGGATTGTTGGCCTCGGCCGTCATTGCCGTTCCGGTTCTCGCCGGTACGAGCGCCTACGTCGTGACTCAAACCTTCGGTTGGCGCGGAAGCCTCGACGCGCCCATCGGCCAAGCGCGAATCTTTTACGGCGTTCTTCTCGGATCGCTCGGCATATCGGCGGCATTTGCATTCGCGGGATTTTCCCCAATAGGCCTTCTCTACTGGGCGTCGGTCGCCGGCGGCTTAGCGACGCCATTGACGCTCTGCCTCCTCGTCGCGATCGCGCAAAACCGCGACGTTATGGGTGAGAACCGGATCGGAGGTTGGCTCGCATACGCCGGTTGGGCGGTAACGATTATCGTGACGCTTTCCTGCGTGGCGTTCCTCGTAGTGACCGTTCGCAGCGTCTAAGACTGCCGTATCGTGAAGTCCGGCAACCAAGCTCGCATGACATGGAACAGAAATGCGGTACTGATACCGAAGAGCAGCAAGCCGTCGATGGACTCGATTGCACCCAACATGAGCCAACGATGCAGCAACACCAAGCCCGACGTTCCGCGAGTCGTTAGCGAATCGATCGAGTAGAGCATCGCATCCGCCGGGCTCGCGAGCGCGCCGAGATGCAGGTAGGCCGTCGCCCAAATCGTGCACTCGACGGCATGAGCGACGGCCAACAACCACGCGACCGCTACGATCACGATGATTGCACCCGCCGTCGTATCGAGGAGGGGATGTTTTCCACGCGTACGCGCGATTCGGAGCTTGCGTAATCCCAAGGCGGCAAGCACGACGCAGCTCACGTGTAGCGCAACGGTGCACGCGATGAGCGTGATGCCCCACGTCCAACTCGCGTCCCACGTAAACCAGCCTTGGTGCGTCAAGACGACACGCCGGAGGCGGAGGTGTCGAGCACGATTTGGTCCCACCGCCAGAGCTGGCGGAAAAAGTCGCGTGCGAGATTGCGATCGCCCCACTGGCCGCAGATCTCCGCGATGGTGCGCTTGCCGTCGATTTTTTCCAGGAGACGATCCTGCCGATCGTCGATCGGCAGATAGAGGTCTGTGTACGTATGATTGCGGTTGATCAGGACCGCCGTAGCTCCCGCCGGCAGCCGGTCCCGCACGACGACCGTGTCGGGCAGGCGGACCGGAGTGAAGCGAAGCCACGCATTGCCGTCGAAATCGGCGGAGTTTTTTTGAGCGGGGCGATCTTTTCTGTACGCCACGGCGCTGTGACGGAGCATCGTTCCGCGGAAGAGTTCGATCGCGGCGTATTGCTCTTCTGCGCTTAGATCGACTAGCTTGGAATGATTTGGCGCGGACGCAAGCGCACCGCACCACGGCAGGTAGGGCGCTTGGCGTAGCCAGCGGCCGAACTCCAATCCCGCGCGCTCGAGAAACTCCATGAGTTGCGGCACCGAGTACGAGCGGTCTCGAGGATGGAGCAGCGCATCGGCGAGCCCGGCACTGGTCGTGAAGTCCGGTGAGTTGCGCAGCAACGCCGCGAGGGGATGGTCGAGAGGGAGTGCCTTGAGGCTCGCGGCGAGGTCGCGGATCTCGGCATCCGTGTGAGCGATGCCAAGACGCCGGCAATAATCTTGCAACATATAAATTCCCGCGCGGCCATAGGGAGCGTAGACCATCACGTGGAGGGCGCCCGCCGGCGCGAGGACGTCGCGCAACGCTCGCAAACCGGCATCGGGGTCGAGCAGGTGGTGCAGCACCCCCGTGCAGACGACATAATCGAAAGTCTGACCGAGGTCGCTCGCGCGTTCCAATGCAAGCTGACGCACCTCGAGATTCTTGAGCCCGTGTTTGCGCTTCAGCGCCTGCGTGAAGCCGACGCCGCGTGCGCTGACGTCGATCCCGACGACGGCCGCGCGCGGCCAGCGCAAGGCGTAATGGGCGGCCTGCGTGGTGCCGCAGCCGGCGACCAGGACGGAGCGATCGTCCCGGAACGGCTCGTGCGGCCAGAAGAGGTGCGATTCGGCGCGGCGGCGCACGTCATCCCACCTCGCCCGGTACGCGATCAAATCGTCGACCGGCGGCGGGTATGGGTGTCCTTCGTAAAAAGCTCGAATGTTGTCGTCACTCATAAAGCGTGAAGCCCTTCCACACCGGCTTCCAGTGAACCCGGTGTAAAAAGGGCTCCGTCACTTCGAGCAGCGATGCCCGTTTGCGCTTAACCGTGCGGCGTCTTTATCTGCTCCATCACCGAGTCCAGGTTGAACGAGGCAGGCTTCTGCCGCGGCGGGAACTTGATGAAGTTTGCGATCTCCGACGCTACGACCGCTTGCATCATGTACATCTGCGGCGCGTGATCGACCATCCAGTCCCAGTAGGTATTCGAGTTAAAGTCGGCCCGCTCGAACGGATCGCGCCGCAAGCTCACGATGTGCGGCAGCCGAAGCTTTACGAATGGTTCGGCCCACTGGTTCATCTGGTTGGCTCGTTGGACGGCCAAATTGAACTTCCAGTCGCCTACGCGCACCGCGATGACGTCGCCGTCGTCACTAAAGTACATGATCGCGTTTCTTGGGCTCTCCTTCACCTGGCCGGAGAAATACGGGATCTGGTTGTAGCCATCGAGGTGGACGTTGAACTTCTTGTTGCCCACGGTGCAGCCGTCGAGCAGCTGCTTTGTAACGTCCGGATTGCCGGCGGCGGCCAGCAGTGTTGGGAACATGTCGATGTGGGAGACGATGCCGTTATAGACCGATCCGGGTTTGATCGTGCCCGGCCAGCGGATAAAGCACGGCACGCGCCAGCCGCCCTCCCAGTTGGAGTCCTTCTGCCCGCGGAACGGGGTGTTGGCTCCATCGGGCCACGTGTCGTTCTCCGGGCCGTTATCGGTGGAGTACATCACGATCGTATTGTCGGCGATGCCCAGCTCGTCGAGCTTGGCGAGCATCATGCCGATCTGCTCGTCGTGTACGACCATGCGGTCGCTGTACGGGTCCTGGCCGCTCTTGCCGATATTCTTTTCCGCAACGTGCGTCCTAAAATGCATGGCCGTGGAGTTGTACCAGAGGAAGAACGGCTGGTCGGCCTTGGCCTGCGCCTCCATCCACTCCAGAGCCCGCGCGGTGATCTCCTCGTCGACGGTCTCCATTCGCTTCTTGGTAAGCGGACCGGTGTCTTCGATCGTCTGCTTTCCCACGCGCCCCCAACGCGGGTCGACGGTCGGGTCGTCGACGTCAGTCGCCTTGCAATGCATCACGCCGCGCGGGCCAAACATCGCCTTAAACTTGGGGTCTTTAGGATAGTCGGGCAGTTCGGGTTCCTCTTCGGCGTTGAGATGATAGAGGTTGCCGAAGAACTCATCGAAGCCGTGAACGGTTGGTAAGAACTCGTTGCGATCGCCAAGGTGGTTCTTGCCGAACTGGCCCGTGGCGTAACCCTGCGGTTTTAACAATTCGGCGATGGTCGGGTCTTCCGGCTGCAGACCTACGGTAGCGCCGGGCATGCCAACTTTAGTGAGGCCGGTTCGAATCGGATTTTGGCCGGTGATGAAGCAGGCGCGGCCGGCGGTACAGCTCTGCTGGGAGTAGTAGTCCGTGAAGAGGCCCCCTTCGTTGGCCACGCGGTCGATGTTGGGGGTCCGGTACCCCATCATCCCGTTGCTGAACTTGCTCACGTTCCAGATGCCGATATCGTCGCCCCAGAGAATGAGGATATTGGGTTTTTTGGCGGGCATATTTGTTCGAAGCCTTTCTCGGTTGTGCTTGCTTGCTAATTTGGAAGACGAAAATATCGAAGCCATCGGCTTCGATCGTGCAAATAGCATACTTCGTTTGCGCGGCCACGTTCTATCCCGTAAACGCAACATGCCCTCAAAACGAGAGAAGACGCTCTAGTGCAAGATATTGATTGCCCGCGCGGCGATGATCGCCAGCGCCATCAGTGAAATGGCCGACTCCGCCATCATCATCATGCGCACTCGGGTAGTCAGAGGCATCGTATCGGTCGGGCTGAATGCCGTCGCCGTATTGAACGCCAGAAAAAGATAGTCTGCATAACGCGGCATCGCTAGGTCACCTGGAAACGCAAGGTCGCGGCGACCCGCCGGATCGCGCAGGCGCCGCTCCGGCCCTCCGCCATCGACCTCCCAGTAGAGCAGCGCAAAAGTTAGCACGTTCGTGAGCCAGATCGAAACTGCGGAAGAGAGAAGGCGCGGCGCCTCGATCTCGGCCCGATTAGCGTCCGGGAAGACCAAGAAGACGACGAGTTGGCAGAGGGCCACCGCGTTGTACGCCGACATGAGGCTGACGACCGTTAGTATCGCTGCATTGCTCAACCGTGCGGGAGCGTTGACGAGATTGCTCGTCACCGATATGAGAACGACGATAAGCAGCGTGGTGATAAAGATCGTCTCTTCCCAAGGCGGTCCGAGTTCGTAGCGACGTGGAAATGATAAGATGATGGCCGCTAGCAGCAGAACTCCAAGCGTCCCACCCCATCGTGCGATTGGAGCGGACGACTTCATACAACATGCTCGACGGATTCCGTGCTAGCCGACGCCACGCCGGGAAGGGCGGCGATCTCACTGCGCATCCTTTCGGAGATGCCGTCGTCGCGTCCGGGCCTGTTCAAGTTGGCAACGATTTCAACGGAACCACCGCTCGGGGCAGATGTGTTCAGTTCGAGCAGCGTGAGCGATGTTTTTCCGACGTCGCCGATAATACATTCGCGTACCGACCTTTGCGCGGGCACCTCGCACGTCACGCGTAGGACGTATGTGGTTATGAAGTTCTCCGCCGCCGGGCGAGGAATCCGCGAAATAGCGCTCGCCAGCGGCTGCGCGAAGGCGTTGACGGCAACGACGACGGCCGCCCCGACCGCCCCCTGCAATTCGAAACCGCTGCCGACCAGGGCGCCGACGGCGGCGGTCGCCCAAAGTGTAGCGGCCGTGGTTATTCCCCGCACGTCGAGCCCCTGTCGCAAAATAACGCCGCCGGCGAGAAAACCGACGCCTGTGACGACTTGCGCCGCCACCCGCCATGGGTCCGAAACCTTTCCGCCGAGTCCCGGAATGGCGCAAAACAGCGCCGCGCCGACCGCGACGAGCGTCATGGTGTGTAAACCGGCCGTTCGTTGCCGCCACTGCCGTTCGAATCCGATCGCCAAACCGAGGACCGTAGCGATCGCTAACCGCGTAAAGAAGATTCCGTCAGGCAGTCCGTGCACCCAGGGCTCCATCAATCGTGGCTCATCCTTTGAGTTTCGTTCGCCGCTATCTGGGCAACGTCCACTTTAGCAGCGTCCGAATCGTCCAACCGGGGGCGCCTTTGGCGTCGGCAAGGTTTTGCTCCATCTCAACCGAGGCTTCCAGCGGACTAAGAGCGCCGTTAAATTGTTTGGCGACGCGCACGCCAACCGGCACTTCGGTCCATTCGTTGCGAACCCAATCGTACGTGATGGTCATGCTCGAGAGGCCGATACTCCAACCCCTCGCAAGCGCGAGCGTGACGGCAGGTTCGACCTTCGACTGTCCGACGGGCGAGCGTGATGTCGGGCCGATCACCGAGAAAAAGCTTTGTTGGAAGAAGCCGAATGTCCAAGGGCCGTGCTGTGTCTCATAACCGAACGCGGGACCGATGGAATATTTCCCGCTGCCTAGCGAGTCATTTTGAGCGGTCGGTACGCGAATCGTAGCGCCCTCGAGCCACCGGCCACCCGCAACATCGGTGACGGCCAAGTCGTATAGGGCGAGATCCCCCGCCGCCGTTACCGCGGTCGCGGGCGCCGATGTCACGATCGGAAGCTTGAGACGAACAACGTACTGCGCGCCGGCCGCATATGGAAGCTGTCCGCGAAGGTTAACGAGGCTGCTGGAACCGCTCTCATCGTCGTAGTTCGGCGAGACCTCCTCTTCGATCGAAACGTACGGCGCGGGCGGCGCCGGCGTAGCGGTAGGCGTGGCGGGAATCTGTTGCGCGCGGCTTTGCGCGGGGACGAATGCAAAGACGAGAGCAAATGCCGCGAGGGCGGCCCGGCGTGGCTGCATGGGCACTACTCCTCTCGGGGCCTTCGCAGGAATTCCTTCGATTGACTGCAGGGCGAGCGTTCGCACAGCGAGTATGGCCACAGCCAGGGCAAAAACATGAGAGCATTTACGGACGCCTTCACGGGCATCGCCGGCATCGCCGCGACGCTAATCGAGATTGCTGCCGTTTTTTTTATTGTCGTCGGTGCGAGTAAGGCTGCGTATCAATCGTTTTTATCCCTGTTTCGCGGCGCGAGCCTTAAAGAACGCAAAATGATTTGGGTGCATTTCGCCACGTGGCTCCTGCTGGGGCTCGAACTCGAGCTGGCCGCCGACATCATTCGTAGCGTCGTCGCGCCAACGTGGCAAGACATCGGAAAGCTTGCGGCGATCGCGGCCGTCAGAACGCTGCTCAATTACTTTCTAGGTAGAGACATCGCCGAGTTAGGCGAGGGCGCGGCGTAAAGGGTATGCCAGGCGTCACCAGAGGGGCGTTGGTGCCCGAGTCCGTCACTTGGACTCAGATGGAGCCGGGCTCCTTCGAGGCCGAGCGCCGCATCGTTAGGCTCGATGCGATGCGGATCGGTTGGTATAGCTCCAACCTTGGATTCAAACTTGAGGCCCGTCTCAAACCCAGCACGTTTGTAATCGGGATGCTCGCGAGCCACTCGACGAGCGCACGCTGGTTCGGCGCTAGTGTGGACGAGCGACACGTCGGTGCCACCGGGGGGACCATCCGACTTAGCACCACGGGGCCGTCGGCGTTCCTTTCAGTGACGATCGACGCGGGCCGGCTCGCGCGCGACTTCCCAAACTCGCCCGACGCGTGGACCTTGCTTGAAAACCTCGGCGATGCTTTGCTCGAACGCAACGACCTCCTTGCAAAGCGGCTACGCTACTATCTGGGATGGCTGTCGCGCGACTCCACGAAATCGTCGGGCTTCTTGCAACTGATTCGGGCGCGCGATATTGCCAAACGCGCTCTGATCCCGCTGCTGGCCGACGCCCTGGGCGGCCGCAACGGCACGACCGCCGAGCGGACACCATCGCTGAGCCGTCGTGTCGCCGCCGTTCGAGCCTGCGAATCGTATATGCGCGAACACCTGGACAAAACTGTGACGCTCGAGGATTTAAGCGAAACGTCGGGGTTACGCTTGCGTTCGCTCATCAACGCATTCCAAGCCGTCACGGGCTTTAGCCCGATGGCCTATTTCAAGCGTGAGCGACTCAGCGGGGTTCGGCAGGCGCTTCAGCGCCCGCACCCGGCGCGAATTCGAGTCATCGACGTCGCGACCGCCTGGGGGTTTTGGCACATGGGACACTTCACCGCCGACTACCGGGAGATGTTCGGAGAGTCGCCGTCGGAAACGCTGCGCACCTCGTAGAAGTCCGGACAGGCAGACGCGAGGATCTCATCACTCAAGGCCTGGCGAGCGTCGGCGATGCGATCCCTTACGTCCGACTCTAGCTCTGAGAAAAGCGCCTTCATGCTTCCCAATAGACTGGAGACTTCGTACCCGGCGAGCCGCAAACGCTGCTTTAGATTCCGATCGAGTTCATCGAGAAAAGCCGGGTCGAGTTCGTTCCTTGCATCGAAACGCTCCTCGCATTTCGAGCGCCTGGCTTCTGCCAGCTCCGCCTCAAAAATATCGCGGTCCGTCCAGATGGCTTTGCCGTTTCGGAAGATCTGGATGCCGCTTAATCCTCGCCGGCGCAGTTCTTCATGCTCCCACTTGCTTTCGTCCCCAGATCGCGCGATCGCGGCGCGCACCGTGAACTCCAGAATGCCCGCCGAGAGGCGTTCATAAGCAACGTCCTCGGCGATATTGATGGACTCTTCCATGCGCGCCGAATAGCGAGCGGGCGCATTCACGGCCATGCCCCATGATAGTGCCGAGGGGCGACGGTTTGCTGTCCCATTAACGCAATCTGCAGCCCGAGCAGCGGTTTTGCGTCTTTGGGGTTGACGCTCCGGACACTCCCCGGTAGAATCGAGCGCGATGAATGCTTTAACTTCGACGAAGCGCTTTGCTTCGTATGTGGTTCTGTTAATGGCGGCCTTCTCGGGTGCGACCACCGTCGTTTTGGCGCAAGACGTGACGGCGCCGGCCCCAGCGCCGGCGGCGAGTCCGACGCTCATGGACCGGGAGTACGACGGGCAGATGCATATAACGCTCGCACCGTACATCTGGCTTCCCACCGTGCACAGTTCGGTCAAATACACCGTTCCCAACTTGCCGCTACGTGCGGGGCATAGCGGCGTGGTCAACTTCACGACCACCCCGGCGGACTATATTTCGAAACTGAACTCCGCCGCAATGGGAGCGCTCGATGTGCGCAAAGGCGACTTCGACGTTTTCGGGGACTACATTTATACGAACGCCACCGCGAGCGCGAGTACGTCCGCGTCGATCAGCGGCCCCTTGGGCAGGCGTCAACTTGCGCTCGCTCTCAACACGTCTGCTCGGCTCGTTCCCAGGATTTGGGAGGCTGCCGCGGGCTTTACGGTGGCGCGGGGTCACGATGCCGATCTCAGCATCTTCCTTGGCCTGCGCGAGTTCCCGATAAACCTAACATTGGGCTATAACGCCACGGTCACCGGTAGGCGAGGAACCCTCACCACAAATGGCACGGTGGTTGCTTCGACGCTCACAAACGACGTTATCACCGGGTTGCGAGGGAAAGCGTTTTTCGGAGACGGCCACATCTTTGTGCCGTACTATATCGACTTCGGAACTAGCACCGGCCCGAACAATCAGACGTGGGAGGGCTATACCGGCGCGGGCTATGCATTTAATCACGGGCAAACTTTGATCGCTACGTACCGTACGTTGAACTACTTCGCGTTTCCACCAAACGTCGCGGTCCAAAAGTTCAACATGAGCGGGCCGCTCTTGGGCTACACCTTCAACCTATAAACCTATTGCGCTTCCTGCAATAATTGGCCAATGTCGATCCCGCGTTTAACGGGCCACAGCAGACTCCACGAGATCTTGAGGTTCGTCTGTGGTGAGCCCAGCGGCCGGGTTACGTACGTATAGTATGACACCGCGAGCGACATCAACTGATCGCCGTCTTTGAACGTTCTTGCGACACCGCCGCCGAGCGGAACGGCCCACCTATTCTGTGCGGCGCTCCAGTTCGCGGTGATGTTCGGCGACGTCGATAGAGCCCAGCCGTTCTTGAGATTGTAATTGAGAAACGGCTGAAGAAAGAACACGCTGAGATCGGGCCGGCTCGATGGCCCGGCGACCGACCAAAGCTGCGTCACGAGCGTCCCTATTACGAACTTCCCCGGCATGATCAAGGCAACGGCATCTGGACCCGCCGACCATTTGCCCGACGTGAGCGTGCTCGGCGATCCCGTCGGCGCCTGGAAGATCGGTCCCACGCCCCATATCAGCTGACCCGGTTTGGTTTTGGGTGCAAAAAACAACTGCTCTTGGGTGTCGCCGATTCCCAATGTCGATGGGCATCCGTTCGGCGACACGCAGACGGACGGCGGCGCGGCCGAAGGTTGGTTCAAGATTGGGAAAATCGTTCGAGCGATCAGCGTCATATTCGTCGAAAGCATGATCGGTATGACCGGCTGCACGTTAAGGATATACTGAAAGCGAGTGTACGCACCCAGGCCGTAGTTGAAGTTGTTCTGGAAAGGAACGATCGTGATGTTGCCGACCGGGTTCTGCGACGTCTTGATGATGGCCAGGCGAAGCGCTTCTTGCTGCGCCGGCGTGAGTTTGCTGGCGTCGAACCCGCCGGTGCTCGCGTCAGGCGCGGCCGGTGGCGATGCTTGCGATGCCGGGCTCGGCGACGGCTCCGGCGCAGCCGAAGACGCAATCGGCATCGCAAGTGCCAATGCGAGTATCCCGGTGGCTATTCCAGAGCTCTTCATTGTGGATTCGCGCGACGGCGCCGGCTTCTAGACGACACCGCAGTCGAAACCTTCATCATTCTAGTTTACGCCGGAACGCGACCGCGGCGGTATCCCAAAAATGCAAGGGTTGGCTTTTGGGGACAAAGGGCTACCTCGCGCAGTTGCCAAGATTGCGCCTATGCCTCAAACCGGCGCCATCTTAATCGTAACCGGCGCTCTAACCGCGTGCGCGTTCGGCGGGGTCTTCGCGCCGGTCGCGGTGCTGCGGCTGCTGTTTGGCGTGACGAGGCCCGACCAACTCACAATAATGATCGCGCGTCACTGGGCCTTGCTCGTAAGCCTGGTTGGGGGGTTGCTCGTGTATGCGGCTTATCATCCCGAGGTGCGGCCTGCGGTCATGATCGTCGCCGTCGTGGAAAAGCTCGCGATCGGGGTGCTCGTATTTGCAAGCCCGTGGCGGCGTAAACTCTCGGCCGCGACCGTCGCCGGCGGCGATACGGCAATCGCACTGCTCTACATCTGGATTCTGTGGCGCGTGCATTCCTGACGGTCAAAGGAATATTGCCGCCGCGGCGAGGAGGGTGCTCGATGATGATTCGACGATATTTGGCTGCGGCCGCGGTCGCAGCGATGCTCCTTCCCCTTCCCGCGTTGGCCGCGCTCTCGATTGGGACCAAAGCACCGGACTTTACGCTTCAGGCCAGTGAAGGCGGAAACGCCTTTACCTTTAGCCTGGCGGACTCGCTGAAGAAGGGGCCGGTCGTGCTCTACTTTTATCCGGCAGCGTTCACGACCGGCTGCACGATCGAAGCGCACGAGTTCGCCGATGCGATCGATCAGTACAAGGCGCTCGGCGCGACGGTGATCGGCGTCTCCCACGATCCGCTCGACAAGCTGCAGAAGTTTTCCGTTAGCGAGTGCCGCAGCAAGTTCGCAGTCGCCGCCGACACCAATGGGACGGTGATGAAAGCGTACGACTCCATTTTAGCGCAGCACCCGCAATATGCCAACCGCACCTCGTACGTTATCGCTCCAAGCGGTACGATTATCTACACCTACACGAGTCTCGATCCGTCGCTGCACGTGCAGAACACGTTGACGGCGCTCAAAGCTTGGGCGGCCGATCACGCTTCGGGTACGACGCCGCCGCCGTAACCGGTCAACGTAGGACTCGTTAAACGGCGTCCTCGTTGGCGAAGAGCTGCTGCGACCGCGGGAGGCGTTTGCTGGAGGCGGAGGTGTCGAGCGCGGTGACGTCCCGCGGGACCACGTCGATCGGAGGAATCTCGGCTAGATCGTCACCGCCCAGCGAGGCTTCGTCCTTGAGCCGGCGTCCTTGAGGGAGTAGCTTCGTCTCGTACGAGCCGACCGCGCCGTTGAAGGCGTTAACCGAACGCTCGAGGTGCTTGCCCACTTCGACGAGATGTTCGGAAAACTTTAGCGCGCGCTCGTAGAGCACTCGCCCGATCGTCGCGATTCTCTTTGCGTTCTCTTCCTGTCTTACTGCTTGCCAGCCCATCGCAAACGAGCGCAGGAGGCTGATCAGCGTCAACGGTCCGGTAATCAGAACGCCTTTATCGAGCGCGTATTCGATTAGCGACGGGTCTTCGCTGCAAGCCGAGCTGACGAAGGCTTCCCCCGCGACGAACATTACGACGTACTCCGCGGAGCCTTTTGCCGTTTGATAGCCGCGACGCGAGAGCGCATCGACGTGGTCGCGCAAAGCTCGAGCGTGCTGCTTAACGAGCGCCTTACGCGTCTCGTCGTCGGAGGCCTCAAGCGCGGCCTGCATCGAATCGGTCGGCGCTTTGGCATCGACGAAAACGCAGCGCTCTCCGGGAAGGTTCACCGTCATGTCGGGACGGACGCGCGCTTCTTCGAGCGCGACGGTCTGCTGCTCGAAGAAATCGCAGTACGCGAGCATGCCCGCTTTCTCGACGACGTTGCGCAGCTGCATTTCGCCCCATTTGCCGCGCGAGGCCGGATTGCGCAGCGCAGTTACCAACGTTGACGTCTGCGTGCTCAGATGCGAGGTCGCGGTCTCGAGTTTATCGGTTCGGCCCAAGAGCTGGCCGATTTGTTCGCGCAGGCTGCCGGCATCCCGTTGCCGCGTCGCCTCCAGATCGGCAATCAGCCGGTCGAACTCCCCAAGCTTCTGCGTTACCGGTGAGACGAGCTCGCCAACGCGTTCGCTCGCGCGCAGTGCCGTCGCCTCACGCAGTTCGTTCTTCGTGCGCTCCAAGAGCGCTTCGATCGCCTTCTCCCCCGAGTGCGCACTGTGCTCGAGCGTCGCGCGAAGCGCCGCATTCTCGGCTCTCGCCGCTAGCCATGCAATCGTGGCTCCGATGGCGCCTCCGAACAGGAAGAGTGCCATGGCAACTGCGGTGAAGCCCACCATCGACCTTTGTTCTTGGCCACGCGAACGGCTCGCTCCTCGAATTGAAGGGACACGAAAAGAGTTGACGGAGAGATGAAGCGATGAATCGCAAGGACTTTCTAGCGGCATCGGCTACCGCGGCCGCAAGCTCCGGCGTTGCCGCCGCATCGGAACTTCCGGGCGGCACGCACCTGGTCGAGCGTCGCTCCGATTTCGACGCCGCGGCGTTTGCGAGCGTCGTGGGGCGCCCTGCGGCGATTCGTCAAGTTTTCGAGGCGGTCGCTTTTCGCCCGAGCGTACTCGGTAACGTGAAGAACGCGTTGAACGGACTGCAGTTCGGGTTTGGATATCCGGCAGACGCCATTGTCGTAGCGTTCGCGGGTCACGGTCCATCGGCGGTCTACGCATATACCGATCAAATTTGGAGGAGATACCGTCTCGGAGAGTTTTTTAAGTTGAGCGATGCGGCGGGCGCGCCGGTCGTTTCCAATGTGTTCCTGCAGCGGCATGCACCGATCGACGTCCGGAGCGATCCCGACGATGCGGCCGGAATGTACCAGGACGCGTCGATCGAGATGCTGCAGCGGCGGGGCTTGATCGTGCTCGCCTGCCACACCGCCATCGAGGAACAGGCTCGCGCGATCTTTACTGGAGGCTTCGCTGCCGCCGCGACGAGCAGCGCAGACGTGGCCGCCGACATTTTAATGAATCTCATTCCGGGTACCGTCGTCGTTCCGTCGATGGTCGCAGCTATCGCGGTCCTGCAGGCAACCTATCATTTCACGTACCTAACGCTGGCGCTCTGAGCGGAGGTCCACGATGCCTAAACTCTTACTTCTTTTCGTTGCGACCGTCGCATTTGGACTCGCCGCATGTTCGGGCTCGCGGCCCGGGACGGGCTCGTCTTTATACGATCCGCATACCCTTCCCAGCGGGCCGCTCGGAAAATCGATCGCGTACGGGCACGACATCGTCGTCGAGACACAATCGCTGATGAAGCCGTACGTGCGTGCGCAAATGTCTTGCGAGGCCTGTCACCTCGCAGGCGGCACGCAGCCGCGAGGCGGCAGTTTCATCGGTCTCTACGGGCGTTTTCCGCAATGGAACAAACGCGCGCACCGCGTGATCGCCCTGCAAGACCGCATCGCGGAGTGCTTCTTGTACAGCATGAACGGAAGGCCCCCGGCCTATTCGAGCAAGGCGATGATTGCAATCGTCTCCTACGTCGCTTGGCTCTCTCGCGGGGTCCCGGCCGGCGCCGCGCAATCCAAAGACGATCGCTACATCGTGCCGTTGCCTAAGGATTCTCCGAACCTTGGCGACGGCGCGACGATCTACGCAAGCAAGTGCTCGATGTGTCATCAGTCTAATGGGGCCGGCGTCGGCGACACGTATCCGCCTTTGTGGGGCTCGGGGTCGTTCAATAACGGCGCGGGCATGGCCCACATCGACCGGATGACGGGGTTCGTTCGGTACAATATGCCGCAGGACGCGCCGGGCTCGCTCACACTCCCCCAAGCCTACGATGTGGCAGCATTCGTCTTGAGCCACGCTCGCCCGCGCTTTGCCAAGAACGCCTTGGTTGTAACGGGCGCCCTCCCGGCGAAGTACTTCTAAACCGGAGCGGCGTAGAGTCGTAGGCCCCCGGCGCCCGAAAAGATAAAATGGAGCCTGTTTTGGAAGGCACCCTGGTCAACGTAACGCTTCCCGAGATGGGCGAGTCGGTCACCCAAGGCTCGATCGTAGAGTGGCGCAAACACGTCGGCGACTTCGTTGCCGAAGGCGATCCCCTCGTCGAGGTGACGACCGACAAAGTCAACGTCGAAGTTCCGGCGACGGTCTCGGGCGTCGTAACCCAGATTGCGGTGCGCGAAGGCGAAACGGTCTCGGTGGGCGCGCTTCTGGCCCAGATCGACACCTCGCAGGGAAACGGTGCGGCCGCTCGTCAACCCAGCGCGGGGAACGGCGCAAAGGTAGCCAAGCCGCCTCCGCCGTCTGCTCCCGCCGTACCCGGTGGCAAAGCGTTAGCCGATCAACCGGCGCGACGGATGGCGCGCCGGCTCGACGTCGATCTCAAACTCGTTCGCGGGTCGGGTCCCGAGGGATTGATTCTGCGCTCGGACGTAGTCGAGCAAGCGCCGCAAGCGCGTCTCCGTTCGGCGCCTCCAGCGGCACCGCCACTCCCCGCACCGCCGCCAGGCACGAAAACGACGCCGTTGCGAGGTCCCGCTGCTGCGCTGACCGGCTATATGGAGCAGAGTCTGTCGATTCCCACGGCGACGAGCTTTCGGAGCGTTTCGGTCGATGTGCTCGACGCCCGCCGCAAAGAACTGGCCGGCGCAATCAAAGCCGCTGGACGCAGGGAGAAAGTCTCGTTCACGCATCTCATCGGGTACGCGCTGGTTCGCGCGGCGCGCGAACATCGTTTCATCACCTACTCGTTCCGCCGCGATGAGACCGGCGCACCCATTCGGCTCGAGTCCGGCATTCATCTCGGGCTTGCCGTCGATAGCGAGCGCAAGGATGGGACGCGGTTTTTGATCGTACCCGTCATCCGCAACGCCGGCGAACTAGATTTCGCTGCGTTTCGGGCGAGCTACGAAGAGCTCGTCGCAAAAGCGCGCGAAAACAAGCTCGGCGCCGACGACATTACCGGTGCTTCCTTTACGTTGACCAACCCCGGCGGCATCGGGACCGTAGCGTCGGTACCGCGCTTAATGCCGGGACAAGGCGCAATCATCGCGACCGGCGCAATCGGTTATCCTGCCGGATTTGCAACCGCCAACGAACAGTCGCTGCGCCTGCTCGGCGTATCGAAGGTGATGCAAATTACCAGCACTTACGATCACCGCGTTATTCAAGGTGCACAATCGGGTGAGTATCTGCGGCGCGTCGACGAACTGCTGCAAGGTAGCGACGGCTTTTACGAAGCGGTTTTCTCGTCGCTCGGATTGCAGGCGGCGCCCGTCGCGCAACTGCCATTCGCCCCGGCCGGCCCGGCGACGGCGCGGGCCTCCGACGAGATGTTGCGGGCGGCGGCAGCCGGGATGGCGATCGTCTCCGCTTACCGTCGCTACGGGCACCTCGCCGCAAATCTCGATCCGCTTGGCGCGGAGCCTGTCGGCGACCCGTCGCTGCAACCGCAGACCTACGGTCTGACGCCCGCGCTGCAGAGCGCGATTCCCGCCAGCGTGCTGCGCGTCAAGGTTCCCGGCAACACGCTCGCCGACGTGTTGCCGCGACTGCGGGAGACCTATAGTTCGACGATTGCGTACGAGATCGAGCACATCTCCGATGCAACGCAGCGGGTCTGGCTGCGCGACTACATCGAATCGGGACGAAACAGGTTCGAGCGGACGCCGCAGCGGCAGATCGAGCTGCTCGAGCGCCTGACGCGAGTGGAAGCCTTCGATCGTTACGTGCGCAAAACGTTCCTCGGTCAGAAGACGTTCTCGGGCGAAGGACTCGACGTGATGGTCCCTATGCTCGAAGAGATGCTCGACATGCTGGCGGAAGACGGCGTAAGCAATGCCGTCCTCGGCATGGCGCACCGCGGCCGGCTCAACGTCATCGCGCACGTCGTTAACCTGCCCTACGAAGAGGTAATGACGGAGTTCGAAGCGGTTGCGTATCGCGTGACCGTCGGGGATGACGACGTCATGGGCGACGTCAAGTACCATCACGGTGCTACCGGAACGTTCGCGACCTCGAAAGATAAGAGCATCCACGTAACCCTGGCTCACAATCCGAGCCATCTCGAGGCGGTCGATCCGGTCGTTGAAGGCAGCGCGCGCGCGCTGCAGACCGATCACGCGCAAGGCGTACCGACGTTCGACCACAAAAGGGCCGTGCCGATTCTTATCCACGGCGACGCGGCGTTCACGGGGCAAGGCATCGTTGCGGAAGTCTTCAATTTGCAATCGCTGCCGGGGTACCAAACCGGCGGCACGATCCACTTGATTGCGAACAACCAAATCGGGTTTACGACCGATCCCGCCGACGCTCGTTCCACGCGATACGCTTCGGACTTAGCCAAAGGCTTCGACGTTCCCATCGTGCACGTCAACGCCGATGACGTCGAAGCGTGCATCGCGGCGGTCCACTTGGTCATCGATTTTCGGCGCGCATTCGGACGCGACGCGCTCATCGATTTGATCGGTTATCGGCGCTTCGGTCACAACGAGCAGGACGAACCGGCCTATACGCAGCCCGATATGGTCGAACGGATTAAGAACCATCCAACAGTGCGCGAACTCTTTGCCAACAAGCTCGTCAACCAGGGCGTGATCGACGCCGATCGTGCGCGCACGATGGTCAACGATGCAATGCAGCGTTTGCAAGGGGCACGGCGAGCCGTTCGGGCAGCGGCGTCGAACGTCCACGGTCGCAAGATGTCGGGAAGTAACACCTTCGACGGAACCGCGTTGCCGGCCGTCGATCGGCGCCAGCTCGTCGCATGGAGCGAAGCGTTAGGCGGCGTGCCGGAGGGATTTTCGCTCAACCGCAAGCTGCGCAGCCAGTTCGAGCGCCGCAACAACGCGATCGAAGAGCGCGGGATCGTCAACTGGGGAACCGCCGAAGCACTCGCCTTCGCCTCCTTGCTCGTAACGGGGTCGCCGATTCGACTCACCGGTCAGGACACCGAACGGGGAACGTTCAGCCACCGCCACGCCGTCTTGCATCCCTCGGCGAAGCCTGTCCCGAGCGCAGTCGAGGGGCGCGCGGCCTCCGCAAAATCCGAGGAGCTTCAGTGGATACCGTTGCAGCATCTGGCCTCCAAACAATCGTCCTTCGAAATCCGCAACAGCCCGCTATCGGAATACGCGTGCATGGGTTTCGAGTACGGCTATTCGACCCAGCAGCCCGACGCGCTCGTCTTGTGGGAAGCGCAGTACGGCGATTTCTTCAATGGCGCCGAAATCATCGTCGATCAGTTCCTAGCTGCCGGTCAAGCCAAATGGGGCCAAACCTCGCGCTTGACGCTACTTCTGCCGCACGGCTACGAAGGCGGCGGTCCCGAGCATTCCAGCGCGCGTCTCGAGCGTTTCTTGCAGCTCGTCGCGGAGGGAAACTTGCGAGTAGCGTCGCCGTCGGTTGCAAGCAACTACTATCATCTCTTGCGTTTGCAGGCACGATCGCCGATCGCAGTCCCGCTCGTCGTGATGACGCCGAAGTCGTTGCTCCGCCTCGACGTTGCCGCCGGCCGGCTCGACGCGATGGCGGACGGGAGCTTCGAGCCGGTGCTCGACGATCCGCGACCGCTGGATCGCGAGCAGATCCAGCGGCTCATTCTCTGCAGCGGAAAGATCTATTACGATCTCGTCGCACAGCCGGCATACGAGTCGCTACGCCAAACGGCGATCGCGCGCATCGAGCTGCTGGCGCCCTTGCCCGTCGGCGAGATCAATCGCGTCATCTCGAGCTATCCGAAGCTCAAGAAGATCGTGTGGGTGCAAGAAGAGCCGAAGAATATGGGCGCGCGAGCCTTCGTACGCCGCCGGCTGCTTGAAGGCAAGCGAGATGGTTTCGATATCGAATATATCGGGCGCGGCTATCGGGCGAGCCCCAGCGAGGGCTACGCCGGCCAACACGCTGCCGAACAAGAACGCATCGTCACAACGGCATTGGCCGAATCGAGCTAGCCGTCGCTAAAACATTGCCGCTAAGAGTTCTTCGATCTCGCAAGCGTCCACGAAGAGCCGGCGCGTTTGCGCGGTGAGGAAGCCGTGGCCGAGCATCGAGTCGAATAGAGCCAGCAATGCATCGTAGTACCCGCGGTAGTTGAGAAGCCCGATCGGCTTGTCGTGAATGCACAGCTGCCGCCAAGTCAGCACTTCGCAGAACTCGTCCATCGTGCCGTAGCCGCCCGGCAGCGCGACGAACGCATCACTGTACTCGTTCATCAGGGCCTTTCGCTCGTGCATCGTCGACACGATACGAAGTTTCGTCAGTCCCGGGTGCGCGATTTCGCTGACGGCCAGCGCCGAGGGGATGACGCCGACTACCTCGCCGCCACAGGCCAACGCCTCATTGGCGATGATGCCCATCAGGCCGATACTTCCCCCGCCGTAGACCACGCCGTATCCGGCTGCCACGATGGCTCGCGCCGTTGCCGCCGCGAGGGCGGCGTAGGCGGGATCGTTGCCGTCACGGGATCCGCAAAAGACGCAAATATATTTCACCGTCCTGCGCGGTTGGTCACGACGCGGCGGCGTGCCTGCCGGTGAGAGTCTGGCTTTGGGCCGGCGTCGAGTTCGCCGTTCTCGCAGCGCTCGCGTGCGTGCGAGCGAAGCTTTGGACCTACGGCTCCGATACCGGCACCTTTGCGCAAGTCGTTGCCGATGCGTTTAACGGGATGCGCAACGGCGTCGAGAACGGCACGCACTTCCGCTATCATTTCTCGCCGTCGCTCGCGTTGCTATGGCCGTTCGTCGGGCTCACCCACAGCGCGCTGCCGCTGCAACTCGTGCAGGCGGCCGCGACCGTTGCGTGCGCGCCGTTGACGGCCGCGCTCGCACGACCGTATGCGGGACCGAAACTCGCGCAGCGTCTGGGATTCCTCACGCTGCTCTACCCGCCGCTGCTCGCGCTCGGTTTCGACGAGTTTCACGAGCTCGGTCTCTTTACGCCGCTCGTATTGGGTCTTTTCATCGCAGCCGACCGCACGAAGTGGTTCTGGTTTGCGGCGTGCGCGATCGTCGCGGTCGGTTTGCGCGAAGATGCCGCGCTAACGCTGGTCGTCTTCGGCGTCGTCTTGGTCGCGATCGGGTTACGCCCCGCAGCTCAAGGTCGCGGCCTTCTCGACCGGCGCCCACTCGAACCGAGGGCTACGGCCATTGCCGGAGCCGCACTCGCTTCCGGCGCGGCGGCCGCGCTGGCGAGCTACTACGCGCTTCTCACATTACACTTTGGGGGATGGGGCCCCAGCCACTTCTACGTGTACTCATTCGCAAATGGCCCACTCGCGCTGATGCTCGCACCGGTAACGCATCCGCGTGAGTTTGCGAGCTCAATTTTCACCTTCGGACGCCTAACCTACGTGCTGGAGGGACTGATCCCGCTCGCCTTCTTGCCGCTGCTCTCCTGGTGGGCCGCACTCGCCATACCAGGGGCCGGAGTCGTATTGCTCGCGAACTCTGGATACGTTTGGCGCATGGGCGATCACTACGCGGCTCTATGGATACCTTGGCTTCTCGTCGCGACCGTCATGGGAGTCGTCGCGAAGGCGCACAAGAGCAGCGTGCGCGTCGCCGGGATTTGGACGACGATTTCGGCGGTGCTTTGCATCGTTTTCTTGATCGCGTTCGATCCGATGCATCCGCTGCACTATCTGCATTCCTATTATCACGATCTTGCCGACGCGCGTCGAGCGCTTGACTGCGTGCCGAAAGGCGCCTCGCTCGCCACCTACGACGAATGGTTCTCTGCGCAGGCCGCGCAACGGCCGCGAGCGACGATCGACCGCACGAGCGGCGTCGAGTATCTCGTCTACGCCGACGACTTTCCCAGCGCCGAGTATCAGCTCCACATGCGCCCGGCGATCGCGTCCGAAGTCGCGCGAGGGGAGTATCGCGCCGTCTGCCGTTTCGGTGACGTGACAGCCTATCGGGCAACCGGCGCGGAATGAACGCTCGGATTCCGGGGCCGAGCCGCTGGACGACGCTGCACCGTCTCTTGCCCGTTCCATTCCGCCGTTTCCCGGACTTCTTGGCCGAGATGACGCAGCGCTACGGGGGCGTTCTGGCCTTTTCGCTTCCGTGGCGGTCCTACGTGTTCGTCAACGAGCCCGCGCTCATCAAGGATATCCTCGTCACGCAGCAGCACGCGTTTTCGAAATCGCTGGGAACTCGAGTCCTGCGTCTGCTGCTCGGCGACGGATTGCTCACGAGCGAAGATCCGCTGCACCGGCAGATGCGGCGCATCGTGCAGCCGGCCTTTCACCGCGAACGCATGGCAGAGTACGCGCGCGTCATGGAGTGCGACGCAGCCGAGTTCGTGGAGCGGATCGCGCCGAACGAAACGTTCGATGCCCATGCCGCGATGACCGAGTTGACGTTGCGAATCGCCACGGAGACGCTTTTCGGAAGCGACGAAAGCGAATCGGCGAAGCTGGTTCGCGAGGCGCTGCGGCTGATGATGAACGAGTTTCCAAAGATGCTCACGCCCATCGGCGCGATGCTTACGCGCCTGCCGTTGCCCAGCACGCGACGTTTTTGGCGCGCGCGCACGATGCTCGACGAGATCGTCTACGGCCTGATCGCGCGCCGCCGAGCGGATCCCCGCGAGCGCACCGATGCACTCTCGATGCTGCTGGCTGCCGGAGACGGAGAAACGAACGGCGTCACCCTGAGCGCAGTCGAAGGGCCTTCGGACGAACAGATTCGCGACGAGATCATGACGCTGTTCATGGCCGGGCACGAGACGACCGCCAACACCTTGACGTGGTCGCTCTTTCTCCTGTCGCAGCACGACGAAGTCAACCGGCGCGCCGCACTTGCCGCCCGCGACGGCGACCGCGACTACCTCGCGCGGGTCGTTAAAGAGGTGCTACGACTTTACCCGCCCGCCTGGATCATCGGCCGCGAGTCGTTGCGCGACGTGACGTTGAGCGATGGCAGCCACATTCCGGCAAGAACGACGGTTTTTATGGTGCCGCTGCTGCTGCACCGTAAGCCGCAAACCTTCGCGCATCCCGACCGCTTCGAGCCCGATCGTTGGCTCGAAGGCGAACCGCCGCCCTTCGCTTACATACCGTTCGGCGGCGGGGCGCGCCGCTGCATCGGCGACGAGTTCGCGCTGCGAGAAACGACGATTGTGTTGGAAACCTTGCTACGCCGCTACCGTTTCGCGCTTGAGCCGGGAGCACGCGTGGAAACCGCTCCGCTGGTCACGCTTCGTCCGGCCGGTGCCGTTCCGATGCGAGCGATCGCCCGAATCGCATCGGAAAATCTCAGGAGCTCAGAGGCTCCTTTACGCTAGAACGAGCTGATCGTTTTCGAGACCCGCGTTGTCGATCGCTTCGCGAATCATCTGGTCGGCAATGTCGGGGACTGCCCAACGGGCTTGGGCTTGCGCGGCGAGCTGATCGATCGGGTCGAAGTAGAGGAAGGCCTTTCCGGGCTTGACGCTCGGTGCGGCATAGACCGCAATACCATTCTCGCGATCGTAATGCTCGTACGAGTGGACGTCGCGTTTGCCGCCGCCACCGGGCGCGTCGCAGACAAACGTCGGCGTATTGAATCCGGCGGTACTTCCCCGAACGAACTTTTCGGTGTCTACCGCCGTCGCGATCGTGGTGCGCAGCTCCTCGACCCCTTTGACCATGTCGTGCATGTAAACGTAGTATGCGTGCACGTTGACGTGGCCGAGCCGCTTGGTCAGCAACTGCATCCGCTCGCGCGTGTCGTTGACGCCGCGGATGAGCACGGACTGGTTCCTGGTAAATATTCCGCGCTCGAAGAGCAGGCGCATCGCCTTCTGCGTAATCCACGTGATCTCTTCGGGCGCATTGAAATGCGTGTGCAGAACGACTTCCTTGCCGATCTTTCGGCCGCGTTCCACGATGGAGGTCAGCGCGTCGAGCCACTCGGTGTGGGTGATGAGCTTCATCGGCATGATCGCTGGGCCTTTGGTTGCGAAGCGCAGACGTCGCAGATGCGGAATGTCGAGCAACGCGTTGCCGATCAGCTCGATGTTCTTGGGCGCGAGCTGGTAGGCGTCGCCGCCGGAGATGACGATGTCTTCGAGTTCCGGACGGCTCGCGATATATTCGAACGCCTCCTGCCACTGTTTGCGCGTCGTGGCCAGCGCGATCTTGTTGACGTTTTCGGTGTCGGGGCCGATCGCGTAGCTGCGCGTGCAGAAGCGGCAGTAAACCGGGCAAACGGCCAGCGGCAGAAAGAGTGCCTTGTCAACGTAGCGGTGCACGAGTCCCGGAAGCGGCGAGTCTTGCTGCTCGTGAAGCGAGTCGAGCGTCAAACGCGGGTGATCGGGCAGCAGCGACGAGGCCAGCGGAATGAACTGCCGGCGAATCGGGTCGCCGATCGGATCGCTCCAGTCGATCAGCGAAATGGCGTACGGAGAAACGCGCACCGCCATCGGAGCGCGGCGAAAGCCCTCTTCTGCGTCCGCGTAGAACTCGGACGTGCAGACCCCCCGAATCGTCTCGAGCAGCTCCTCGGCAGTCTTTACCGATTGGCGCTGCTGCCACAAATGATCGAGGAACGTCGCTTCGTCGACTTCGGCATAGGCCGGAATGTGACGCCAAAACTCGCCTTGCTTCAGCTCCTTGTACGCGAACTGTTCTGGAGGCACGGGCGGTTTGACGTGGGGCGCGAGCGTAAACGTTTGGGTCATTGGGGTTTCCTTGCGTAAGTCTGGTTGAAATGTGCGTGCAGTTCGGGACGATCGCGTAGCGTTTGCAGGGCGATTTGCGCGTGATTTTTCGTGTAGCCGTTGCCGATGATCATCGTGACGTCTCGGCCGATGCCTTCGGCACCCAGCGCGGCAGCCGTGAACGACGTCGACATTGAAAAGAAATAAATGGTTCCCCCGGTGCGGGTGCAGAGAATCGAGCACAGCTCGGTTCCCGGAACGTTAACGCAGTTGATGACGAGGTCCGCAAGCTGTGGCGCGGTCGACTCGACCTGCCTGCTCGACGCAACGGCATCGCGCGCGTCGGCAACGATGAGGTCGTCAACGAATGCCTCACGCTCCAGGAGCCGCGCACCGGGCGTATCTGCGCAGGGAACGATGCCGATGACCCGACCGCTCTCTCCAACGCAAGCCTTAGCTTGCGCGCACGCCAGCAAGCCGCTTTTGCCGTCCGCGCCGATGACGAGTACCGTTTGCCCCTCGGAGCAAAGGCGTCGGACCTGCGCGGGTGCTCCGGCAACGTCCAGCACGCAGAGCGCGACCTCTTCGTCGAAGTCCTCCGGCAAGCGAGTCCAGAGCCCGCTTTGAAACAGAATGGCTTTGCCGCGGATCCAAATTCGACCGGTTGCGACGTCGACATCCGTGACGGCGTCGATCTGCAGCGGGGTCAGCGTCAGCGAAACCAGCGATGCGATCCGATCGCCGGCGCGCAGATCGATGGCATCGCGCAGGGCTTCACCGATTTGCAAAACGCGGCCTACGAACATCCCACCGCTACCCGTGACGGGATTATGCTGCTTGCCGCGGGCGCGAACGTTCTCGACAACGTGGTCGCCGATGCGCCGCGCATCGAAGTCGCAAGCTTGAGCGATCTGCCTGAACGAAGCCGAGTCGATGTTGAGCACCTCGACGTCGCACAGGATTTCGTTCTCATGCGCCGCCGGCGTGTTGTCGAGCTTCCAAGCGTCTTGGGGCATGGCTCCGGCCGGCTCGAGCACGCGGTGAACGCCCAGCGGGTGAGCGCGCGTTGACGCAGCGTTCATCGCATCTGCACCGTTACGCCGCCGCGGTCGAACGGCATGCCAAGAACGATCGTCGTCCGCGTGCGGGCCATGCCGGGCGTTGCTTTCAGCCGAGCGAGCAGCTCGTCGAGATGCTGCGTCGAGCGCGTCGCTACCTTACAGACGAAGCTTTCCTCGCCTGCGACGGAGTGTACTTCGCAGACCTCGGGCATCTCGCTGAGCGTGCGCGTAAACTCATCATAAGCGCAGTCGGGCGAAGTGTAACAGCTAATGAAGGCCGTGAGATGGATTCCCAAACGCGCGGGGTCGAGCTTCGCTCCGTAGCCTTGAATATAGCCGCGTTGCTCCAACCGCTTCACCCGGTCGTGCACCGCGGGCGGTTTGAGTCCCACGAGGGTTCCAAGCTGACTGAAGGTCGAACGCGCGTTGCGCTGCAACGCGTCGAGGATCCGCAGGTCGAGCTCATCGAGTCCTTCAATGCTTGCAATCATAGTCGGTAAGAGGGTCCAAAATTCCGAATAATCTTCGGGTTTCCAAGCATACCACCAGGAATCCGTTCGGCGCAAGAGGTGCGGTCGCCATAATTTTGGGGGTAGCGGCGCTCACCGCTACGGGCGGGTGCGCTCGAACGTCCCAAGCTCCCCGCAGCACCGTCCGCTTCGATCTGGCCGCGGATCCGCAAAACCTCAATCCGCTCTTTCTAACCCCCGACGCCGCGTCGGTAGAACTGCAGGCGGCCCGACTGGCGTTCGAGCCGTTTATCGACCGTGACGGGGCTGGGCGGCCGGTACCCGCGCTCCTGAAGGTCGTTCCGACTCGGGCTAACGGTGGGGTTTCAGCCGATGGCCGAACGATTACCTACCGCTTGCGGGCCGGCGTGAAATGGAGCGACGGGTGGCCGGTTACGGCCGGCGACGTGATCTATACCCTGCGAGAAATCCTCGATCCGCGTAATCCCGTGCGTTCGCACGAAGGCTACGATCTCGTCGACCGCGCGTTCGCACCGGGACCGGGCACCGTCGTCTTTCACCTGCGGCGGCCGTGGGCGCCCGCCGCAACGACGTACTTTTCGTACGGCCTTTCACCGCAGTTCGTTCTGCCGGCGCACGTCTTGCGAGCGCAGTCCCCGCTGGCGCGAGCCGCTTTCAATGCGCAACCCAGCGTCGGCGATGGTCCGTACCGCTTTGCGTCGTGGAGACGCGGCGAAGGGCTGCGCTATGTCGCCAATCCGCGCTACTGGCGCGGTAAGCCCGCGGTCGCAACGCTGGCGATTCGAACGATTCCCGACCCTTCGACCAATCTGCTGTTGCTGCAATCGGGCGAGGTGGATTGGAACCTCCTCGCTCCGGCTCAACTGGCCGTCGTGCGCGGCGATCCGCATTTGCGTTTCGTCACCGTGCCGACCGCCGTCGTGGCCGGACTGGCACTCAATACCGCGCATGCGCCGCTCGAGGATCCCGCTGTGCGGCGCGCGATCGCGATGTCGCTCGACCGCAACGAAATTTCGAAGAAAATAACGCTGGGGATCTATCCGGTGACCGACATGATCCAGCCGCGGTTTTCCTGGGCGTTCGATCCTGCGGTGCACGAGCCGGGCTACGATCCCGTCCGCGCCGACCGTCTCTTCGACGAAGCCGGCTGGCGGCGCGGCTCGGACGGAATGCGACGCCGCGAGGGAGTTCCGTTACGGCTCGTCTACGTGCAGTTTCCCGAGTCAACGACCGGCGTCCGCGTCGCGACGGCCGTTCAAGCTGCGCTGCGCGATCGCGGCATCGACGTCGCGGTGAAGTCCGTGAGCAATGCTCAACTCTTTCTGCCGCGAACCGGCGTGCTCGCAACCGGCAACTTCGATCTCGCCTACGTGCCGTGGACGATGGGCGCCGATCCGGACGACTCTTCGGTTCTGCGCTGCGGAGCGTCGTCGAATTACATGCGCTGGTGCGATGGCCGCGTCGACCGGCTTGAAGAAGAAGCGCTCGCGCAAACCGATCCGTCGCAACGCAAACGCCTCTACCGCGAGATCGCCACGATCGTCGCGCAGCAGGTCCCGATCGTCTACCTCTTCAATGCCGACTACGTCTACGCGTATCGTTCGCGGCTGCGCGGATTCCACCCCAACGCCTTCCTGCCGACGTGGAACACCTACGAGTGGCATTTGAAATGAACGAAATGCCCGCCCGACTTCTTACAGGGCTTTGACTGCGGCGGTCAGCGCATCGACGGAAGCCTTGGCGTCTCCGAAGAGCATGGACGTGTTAGGAAGCTCGTAGAGCGGATTTTCAATTCCGGCGAAGCCGGAACGCATGGAGCGCTTCAGCACGACGACGTTGTTGGCCTTATCGACGTCAAGAATCGGCATGCCATAGATCGGGGAGCTCGCGACGGATCGCGCCGCGGGATTGGTTACGTCGTTGGCGCCGATGACGAGCGCGACGTCGGCGGTCGGAAACTCCGGGTTGACGTCCTCCATATCGAGGAGCTGATTGTACGGCACGTTGGCCTCGGCCAACAGGACGTTCATATGCCCCGGCATGCGCCCCGCTACCGGATGAATCGCGTACAGGACTTTGACGCCGCGTTTCTCGAGCTGATCGGCAAGTGCTTTCACACTGTGCTGCGCTTGTGCGACCGCCATCCCGTATCCCGGCACAAAGATTACTTTGGAAGCGTAGGCGAGCATGACGGCGACGTCGTCGGCACTCGTCGCTCGGATCTGCTGCGGGCCGTCGCTACCAGCGGCAGGCTCCGTTCCGCCGGCCGAGCCGAATGCGCCGAAGAGCACGTTGGTCAGCGGCCGGTTCATCGCGCGGCTCATTGCGACCGTCAAAAGCGTGCCGCTGGCGCCGACGAGCGCGCCGCAGATGATCAGCAGCGTTGAGTTGATTTCGAAACCCGTGATCGCGACGGCCACGCCGGTGAAAGAGTTAAGCAGCGAGATAACCACCGGCATATCGGCGCCGCCGATGGGTAAGGTGAAGAGCACGCCGAGCAGCAAGGCCGCGAGCAGAAGCACTGGATACGCCCAGTCGGGCAGCGTTCCTAATGTCGCTACGAACCAGACTCCCAGGCATAGGATGGCGATCAGGACGATGCCGTTGACGATCTGCTGCCCTGGATAGGTGACGGGGCGCCCCGTCATGACTTCTTGCAGCTTGAGAAACGCGATAATCGAGCCGGCGAAGCTGACGGCGCCGATGATTGCGGAGAGCACCAGCGAGACGGCGACGATCGCATCCAAGTTTGCAACCGGAGCCCCCGTGAAATATTTGACCGTCGAAATTAATGCTGCGGCGCCGCCGCCTGCGCCGTTGTAGAGCGCGACCATCTGCGGCATCGCGGTCATCTTCACTTTGAGCGCGGCGTAAATTCCGACCAGTCCACCGATCGCGATGCCAACGGCCACCGAGGGCCAGCCGGTGCCTCCGGTTTGAATGATAATGCCGACGAGCGCGATCGCCATTCCGCCCATCGCGAGCCGATTGCCGCGCCGCGCCGTTGCCGGTGAGTTTAGTTCGTGGAGACCGTAGATGAAGAGCGCGATGGCAACGAGATCGGCGTAGTCGACCGCAACGTTCACTTACCGTCACCCTTGCGGCGGAACATTTGCAACATTCGCTCGGTTACCGCGAACCCGCCGAAGACGTTGATCGCTCCGAGCGTTACCGCCGCAACCGAAAGCGTGGTAAGCAGCGGACCGTGCGTTACGCCGGCCAGCGCTGCAACGATCACGATCGCTCCTGCAAGGACGATTCCGTGGATCGCGTTGGTGGCCGACATCAAAGGCGTGTGCAGCGTCGTCGGAACCTTCGAGATCACTTCGAATCCAACGAAGACCGCGAGCAGAAGCACGGTAAGGGGCCCGACGAGACTTGCGAGTTCGTTCAGGATTGGCCTCCTCCAAGCAACACGCTGCCGTCGCGCGCGATCACCGCGCCTTTGGCAACGTCATCGTTCATGTCGATCGCCAGGACGCCGTCTTTGATCCACGGCGAGAGGAGGGCGTGGACGTTGCGCGAGTAGAGCCGGCTCGCATCGGCCGGCATCGTGCTCGGCAAGTTCGTCGTGCCGACGATCGTGACGCCGTTAGGCGTCGTGACGATTTGATCGGCGACGGTCAGCTCGCAGTTGCCGCCGGCCTCGGCCGCGATATCGACGATGACGCTGCCCGGTTTCATGGCGGCGACCGCCGCCGCCGTGATAAGGATTGGCGCTTTGCGGCCCGGAACGAGCGCCGTCGTTATGACCACGTCGTTGGCGCCGATCTGCTCGGCCATCCATTGGCGCTGGCGCTCCTGTTCTTCCGCGGAGAGCTCCTTGGCGTAACCGCCGGCCGTCTGCGCGTCGACCCCGAGGTCGAACTCGAGGAAGCGCGCGCCCAGCGACATTATTTGTTCTTTGACGACTGCGCGCACGTCGTACCCGCTTACGACCGCACCAAGACGGCGCGCGGTAGCGATTGCTTGCAGTCCGGCGACGCCGGCCCCCAGCACCAGCACTGTTGCCGGTCGAATCGTTCCAGCGGCCGTCGTGAGCATCGGAAAGAACTTCGGAAGCGTCGTGGCGGCGAGCAGTACGGCCTTATAACCGGCGATGTTGCTTTGGGAGGAGAGCGCGTCCATCGATTGCGCGCGCGTGATGCGCGGAATCATCTCCATTGCCAGCGCGGTGAGTTTTGCGGCCGCGAGACGCTGCGTAAACGCCGGATCGCCGAGAGGATTGAGAAGGCCCACGACGACGCTGCCTTCGCGCAGGCTCGCGAGCGCGTCGTCGCCCGGGCGGCCGACGGTAACGAGGACGTCCGCCGCTGCGGCCAAAGACCGCTCATCCTCTGCCAGATTCGCTCCGGCCGCAACGTAGAGTTCGTCGGGAAATGCGGCGGCGTCGCCGGCTCCGCGCTGCACGCTAACGCCCACACCCGATTTAGCGAATCGCGAGACCGTTTCGGGTACGAGCGCCACCCGACGCTCCTTTACCGCAGCCTCGCGAGGAACGGCAATAATCATTGGTCGGGTCCTCTCATACGGCCCCAACGCGACGGCGCCCTTCGCACGACGGCGCGATTATGCGATGGTCACCGTGTTTCTGAGATGTCCGATCTTCTCGATCCAGACCTCGAGGACGTCGCCGTCGGCGAGAAACTCGGGCGGAATACGCGCGAAGCCGACTCCTTCGGGGGTGCCCGTCGCGATGACGTCACCTGGGAGCAGCGTCATTCCCTTCGAAAGCTCGGCGATCAGGTGTGCCACCGGGAAAATCATCTCGCCCGTACTGCTGTTCTGCTTTTCCACGCCGTTGCGATGAAAGGTTATCGCGAGCGCTTGAGGGTCGCCCACTTCGTCGGGAGTGACGATCCACGGCCCGATCGGACAAGTCGAATCCAGACTCTTGCCCTTGAACCATTGACCGTGCTCGCGTTGCAGGTCACGGGCTGTGACGTCGTTGAGCGCGGTGTACCCGAATACGACGTGCAGCGCCTCGGCCTCCGGAACGTCTTTACATTCGGCTCCGATGATAACCGCAACCTCGGCTTCGAAGTCATACTCTCGTGAAACGCGCCCCTCCAACCGCAAGTCGGCTCCCGGGCCCACGATTGCCGTGGGGGCTTTGGTGAAAAACGTCGGAACGCTTGGGAGCTTCAACTCGCGCCCGGCGGCTCGCGCGCCTTCTTTTGCGTGCTCGAGATAGTTGCGTCCAACGCAGAAAACGTTGCGCGAGGGGCGGATCGGTGCATCTAGCGTGACGCTTTTTAGTTCAACGAGCTCGTCGGCGGTATGCCAGGCAACGCGCTCGTGCGGTGCGAGCTCCACGTAATCGCGAAGCGTCGGTGTGGCGATCGCGCGGATCAGGTCGCCCTCGAGAACACCCGGACGAAACCGGCCGTCACCCGACCGGTACGTCAAAAACTTCAAGCCGGCGGCAGCGTGATCTGCGGGCTCGGCGGGCTCGGCTTGGGGCTGGGCGTCCCGCCGCGAATCTGGTTGAGCGAGGGCAGCTTCGCGTTCTGCTCCGACTCTCGTTGGCGGTCTTCGGCTGCCTGTTTTCTGGCGTTCTCGATCATGACGTTCGCAGCGCCATCTTCGTCGCCCCAATTACCGCCGGCCGAAACGAGACTGATGCTCCGAGTGACTCCGTGCGTCTTGGGATCGTAGTCGTACGAAACGCGGTAGAGACCGACCTGGGCGCTGCCGTTGGGGCGCCGAATCCACATCTGTAACGCATTGCCAAACGTTTGAATGTTGAATGACGCGATCTTGCAAGACTTGGTCGATTTGATTCTTACGACCTGGCCTTTTTTGTTGACTTCGACGATGGCTTCCGTGTGCAAAGGAACCGTGGGAAGCGCGTAGTGTGGAGTCACTGGTGCGGTTGCTGCGGCACAGGGGATGGCGGCGCCACATACGATAGCCGCAAGCGCTAAAGAACTCCAGCTAAGCGATTTCACCAATAAGGGCCGGCGTACTAGTTGCGTGAGAGTACCGCGAAGGGATGCCCGCAGGAACCGCAGGCAACCACCACTTGAAGGTGCGGTTTTTCGCGCACGGTTCTCGCTTCGTCCGCGCCCTCTTCAAACCCGCAAAAACGGCACCGCGTCGAGGTGGGCCTCTCTCCTGCCGCCTGTTCGTCCACGATGCTCCGCTTTACGCGGGCTTCGCGCTTGAACCTGCCGAAGCTGCGCGGACGAATGATGGGCGCTCGTCTGGTAGCCGTTGCTCTGCTTGCCTTCGCGCTCAACCTTTCCGCCGCGCAAGCCGAGCGGCCGATCGTCGATTTGCATCGTCTCGATTCGTATTTTCAGCTTTTTGCCGGCGACTCGAGCGATCCGTGGAAGACCGCCACGGTTCGGTTGGATACCTACTCAAGCGCCGTAGTCGCCTTTTCGGTCTACGCAGTTAATCCAGCGGACGTATTGACGGCAGGTTCGAATTTCAGTCCACGGGCAATCGATACGAGCCGGCGTCATCCGATACTCTCATTCGGCTTCACGCCGCCCGGCGGCTATCAGTTTGCATCGAACCAGGTGGAGGTGCCGCTTGGAACGCGCGAGGGTTTTTTCGTGGTCGAAGCCCGCCGAGGCGACGTCGGCGAACAAGTTTGGATCAATCGTTCGCGAGTCGGCCTCATCTCCAAAGAAACGCCAAGCGGTTTTCTTTTTTACGGCATGGATCTCGGAACGGGTCTGCCCCTGACGCGGATGCGCGTGCAGCTGGTCGTCAATAACTCTTTCGTTACCGCGCTGACCGACGGCCAAGGCGTCCTGCGCTGGAATCGCTCGTCTCGTCCCGTCTTTGCACTCGCGCAATGGGGAGATAGCTATGCATTCTTGAGCCTTTTGCCGCAGGCGCCGTTTCCAGCCGCGATCGTCGGTGTGCGAACCGATTCGGCGGTCGTTCATGCCGGCGGAGTCGTCCGCGTCGCCGGCTTTGCCCGCACGCGCTCGAACGGCGTGCTGCGGGCCGGGAGCGGAAGCGCGCTCGTTTCCGTGCGTGACGGCGCAAAAACGATCGCTGCGCGGCGCGTCCCGATCGACGACGCGGGAGCGTTTTTTGCCGCGTTAGCGATTCCGACCGGCGCCGCCGCCGGCGATTATTCGGTGCTGGCGCAAGTGGGCGGCGGAGTCGGCGGCGCTATGGTGCACGTCGATGCGAATGCCGGCGACCTTTCGCTTGACGTAAACGCCGTCTGTGGCAGCACGTGCGATTTTCGCGAAGACGTACCGTTGCTCGTGCACGCATCGCGCGGTGGCGTTCCCGTGCAGGTAACCGTCGTACGATCCCCCCACGTTTATCTCGGCTATACGCCCGACGGTACGCCGTGGGCGACGACGCAATGGCTGGCCGAAACGGTGACGGTCGACGGCAGCGGCAACGCGACGGTAAACGTCCCGCGACCGCTCGACGACCTGGGCTCGACGTACGGCGTGCACGTCGAATCGGACGGAGCTACCGCCGACACGCGCGTCACGGTTCCGACAGCGCAAGCCGCGATTCGTTTGAACGTGGACCGAGTCGAACAGAGTTTGGGCACGCCGCTTACCTTCGACGTTTATGCCGACGCGCTCGATGGCAAGCCGCTTGCAAATGCGAGCGTTACTGTCGCGCTCGTGCACGGACGATCGACTCAACAGCAACAGATCACGCTCGACGGCGACGGTCACGCGCGGGGCAGCTTCACGTCTGCGGAGCTGGGGACGAACTTGATTTTCGCCTCGACCGACCACGGCGGTCGCGCTACGGATGCCGTCGCCGTGCAGATCGATCCGCAAGCCTCGACGCCGGTGACGGACGGGCGCAGTCCAAACGTGCGGATCGCCGTGGGCGCTAACTCGTACCGCGCGGGAGAAGAGATCGCCGTCAACGCGGATGCGCCCGGGTCGCAGGGCGACGCGCTCATCACCTTCGAAAGCGCCCTTGGGTTGCAGTTCATTGTGGCTGGGACGAACGGCGGACGGGCGGTCGCGAAGCTGCGCGCCGCCAACGCAGCGGGAGAGCTCCGCGTGGGTGCCGCGTTCGTTTGCGACGGCGCCATTGCGTGGAGCACCGTTCCGTTGGCACTCTCCGCTCCGGGACGTCCGCATCTATCGAGCCTATCGGTACGAAGCGAACATTTTGCCCCCGGAGAAGACGCACGGGTTGCGTTTGAGGAAGGGAGCGAAGGCCGCGGCACGTTTGTCGTCCGAATCAGTCGCGGAACGCCGTCGGGGAGTGCGGTTTTCTCCTCGGCTCCGGCACTTCTGGCGCTTGGCACGACGACGACGCAAAGCAGCGCTCCGGAAGCCGTCACCTGGCATCCCTCGGTCGACTCGACCGGCAATCGTGCGCAGATACTCGGCTTCGTTCGGCGGACGCAACCGCCACCCGACGAATCGTTGCCGCAAGCGCAGACCGAGACCGTCTCTTGGAAGGTCGCGCGCGGCGGCGCGGACGGAATCGCGGTCGAGCTGCCGTCGCGCGGCGGACGTTATTTGCTCTCGGCGCTCGATATCTCCGACGACGGAAGCGTGAGCGCCGGGTCTTCGATCGTTGAGGTTCGCTGAGCCGTGGCGCTGATGCTGCTTGACACCTATGGTCTGGTCTACCGCGCGTATTTTGCGCTGCCCGGATTAACCACGAGCGCGGGCACGCCGATCAATGCCGTCTACGGTTTTACGATGATGCTCAACAAACTTATCGCGGACGAGAAACCGACCCACGTGGTAGCGGCCTTCGATAAAGGCATGCCGGCCGAGCGCGTCGCGCTGTTTGCCGAGTATAAAGCGCAGCGCCGCGCAATGCCCGACGAACTGCGCGGACAGTTCGCACTCGTGCGCCAAGTGCTGGCCACTTATGGAATCCCCGTCGTTGAAATGGAAGGTCAAGAAGCAGACGATGTCATCGCCACGCTCGCGCGCCAAGCGCGAGAGGCCGGCGAGCAGACGATCGTGGTCACCGGCGATCTCGATTTATTGCAAATCGTCGACGATCGCGTCACCGTTCTCGTAACGCGCCGCGGCATAACGGAGCTCGGGCGCTACGATCCGCTTGCCGTTCGGGAACGCTTTGGGCTCGAACCCGCGCAACTGCCCGATTACCGCGGCCTCAAAGGGGACCCATCGGACAACCTTCCGGGAATTCCCGGCGTCGGAGAAAAGACCGCAAGCAAACTTCTCCAGGCCTCCGGCTCTCTCGACGCGCTCGTATCGAATCCGGCCCTTGCGGGCAATCCGAAGCTGCAACGCTTGATCGAAGAGTACGGGCAGCAGGCCTGCCTCTGCCGAGCGGTCTCCGTCGTACGCAGCGACTTGCCGTTGATGGTCGATTGGGAAGGTAGCCGCTACACCGTGCCGTCCGACGCTGCGCTCTATCGCCTCTACAGCGAGCTCGAGTTCAAGACGCTGCTGGCAAGACTCCAACCACCGTCGGATCTGCCGCTGCTCGAGATCACGGCGAAAGTAAGCGGCGACTACCGAAGCTACGTCGCGTCGGTCGATCCGGCGGAGTTTGCGAGCCTGGCGCAGGAGCTTCTCGCGTTACGCGGCGCCGAACGCGTCGTCTTCGCGGCGATCGGCGACACGATCGGAGTCTCCGCCCGCGAAGGCCAAGGGGTTGCCTTTTCGGTGAGCGCGCTCTCCCACGAAAGCGTGCGCGATGCGGTGCGGGGACTCTTGGATGATTCTACTCGCGCCGGCGGCTACGACGTCAAGAAGTTGGTTCGCATTTTTCATTCCGTGGGGATCGCCGGCACACGGTTTTTCGACGATGCGATGATAGCCGCGCATTTGCTCGACCCCGCGCGCGGCTTTGCCGACGTCGAGGACGCGGTGTCGCAGTTCTTAGGACTCGGATTGCCCGGCGACGCGGCGTCGGCTGCCGATGCAGCGTTCCGGCTCATCGCCAAAGCGCGAATCGAGCTCGAGCGCCGCGGCCAGTTGCAGCTTTACGAAGAGTTGGAGTTGCCGCTGGCACCGGTGCTGGCGAGCATGGAGGAGGCCGGCATCGCGATCGACTCCGACGAACTGCGCGTCGTTGGTGACCGAGTCGAACACGGCAGCCGAGCAGTTACGTAAGCACATATTCGACTTCGCGGGCGAAGAGTTCAATATCGGATCGCCGCAGCAGCTCGGCAAGGTCCTCTTTGGAAAGCTCAACATTCCGGGCGGTAAGAAGACGAAAACGGGATTTGCGACCGGCGTCGAGGTGCTGCAAGGCTTGGCGCGGGATTATCCCATCTGCGCGCTGGTCTTGGAATGGCGCGAAGTGACCAAACTCAAGAACACGTACGTTGACGTGATTCCGCAGCTCGTAGATGAAAAGGACGCGCGCCTGCGCACCGAGTTTAACCAAACCGCGACGGCGACTGGCCGTCTCTCGTCCACCAACCCCAATCTGCAAAACATTCCGGTGCGCGGCGAGCTTGGGCGCCGGATTCGGCGCGCATTCGTCGCAAAGAGCGACGCCTACGTTCTGCTCGCTGCGGACTACAGCCAGATCGAGCTTCGTGTGATGGCGCATCTTTCCGGCGACGAAGCGCTGCGACGGGCCTTTGCGCAGTCGCAGGATATTCACGACTTCACGGCGCGCCAAATCTTCGGCGTCGCACCCGGCGTGCCGGTCAACCCGAATCAGCGTCGGATGGCAAAGAGCGTCAATTTCGGGCTCTTCTACGGAATGTCGGATTTTGGGCTGGCGCAGCGCCTCGAGATCGGCCGTGCCGAAGCCAAAGAGATTACGGCGGCGTACTTCGCGCGTTTTCCCGACGTGCGCGTTTATATCGATCGCACGATCGAAGAAGGGCGGCGTAACGGCTACGTCTCGACCATACTCGGGCGCCGGCGTTACATGCCGGGACTAACGTCCGGCAATTACATGCTGCGGGCCGCGGCGGAGCGGGAAGCGACCAATGCGCCGCTACAAGGTAGTGCGGCGGATCTCATGAAGCTGGCGATGGTGCGAATCGACCGCGCTCTGCGAGACTCCGAACTCGACGCGACGATGCTGCTGCAGATTCACGACGAGCTCATCTTCGAGGTGCGCGCGACGCAGTTGAGCGAGACTGCGAATCTCGTTCGTTCGCACATGGAGAGCGCCATCGAATTGTCGGTCCCGCTGGAAGTAACGCTCAAAGCTGGGCGAAACTGGTACGACGTCGAGCCGATGACCGAAGAAAGCTTCGAGCATGCTTAACGTTATCGTGCTCGCGGCCGCGCTCGCAACGATCGTCGTTCACGCTCCAAAAGCGGATCTGACGCTGGAAACCGCGCGGACTGAACCGGCGCGAGAGCAGGGGCTGATGAATCGGGCCGTGCTCTCGCCGCACACGGGGATGCTGTTCGTTTTCGACCGCGACGAACGCGTCGATTTTTGGATGAAAGATACGCTGGTGCCGCTGGACATGATCTTTATCGCGGGCGACGGCACGGTACGACGAGTCTTCTCTAACGTAGCGGTCGTCGCACCGACGCTCCCGGACGACCAGATTCCTCGAGAAGGCGCGCCGGCGAAATACGTGATCGAGTTGCCGGCGGGAGAAGCATCGGCCGATGGAATCGCCGGGGGCGTCAAACTCGACCTGCGCGCCGCCCCAGCGCCGCAACCCTAAACAAGGAATGCCTGAGTTGCCCGAGGTTGAAACGATCGTGCGCGGCCTGCGCCGATCCGTCGTCGGAAAGACGATTGCGGGTGCCGACGTAAGACTCGCTCGCATGGTTGTCGCGCCGGCCGGTGTGGAGTTTGCGCGGGCGATATCGGGAGCCCGGATCGTTGCGACGCGCCGCCGGGGAAAATACGCGGTGATCGAACTCGATTCCGGCCGCTCGCTCGTTGTGAGCCTGCGGATGACGGGCAGGCTCGTCGCAACCTCGCGCGAGGTCCCGGAGTACCCGCGGTCCCACGTGGTGTTGCACTTTGTGGACGGCGCCCGGCTCCATTTCGCCGATGTGAGGACGTTTGGGCGAATGCGTCTGGTTGAGCTCGGGGAAGCGTGGGACCGGGAGCTCGGCGTGGAACCGCTCTCCAGCGGCTTTACACCAGAGGCCTTTATCGGTATGCTGGCGGAGCGGACGAAGTCAAGCAAGGCGTTCTTGCTCGATCAGCGGCGCATCGCAGGTATCGGTAACATTTATGCTTGCGAGGCCCTCTGGGAGGCTCGGATTCGTCCCAGCCGGCCGGCAGGGGCATTGACAAGAGCGGCGGCCTACCGCTTACACGACGGCATCGTTAACGTTTTGCGACGCGCCATCACCAAGCGCGGAACGAGCGTCAACGATTACGTGGACGCCGAAGGCCTCAAGGGCGGTTTTCAAAACCACCTTACGGTTTACGGGAGGCAGGGCACGCTTTGCCCGCGATGCCGAACGAGCAGGATCGTGCGCACCGTAGTGGCGCAACGCGGAACGTGGTGGTGCCGCAGATGTCAACGATAAAAAATATAAAAAATAAAAGGTAGGAATATTCAAATCTCAACAACGCAAGTCGCCCCCATTCCCGAACAGGAAGACCAGTTAGCGCTCGAACAGCGCCTGTACGAAGAATCGCTCAAGGTTCTCGACGAGGGACAAGTTCTCACCGGGACGATCGTCCAGAGAGACAAAGACGAAGTGTTGGTCGACGTCGGCGGAAAGTCCGAAGGCGTACTTCCTTTCCGCGAGCTGTCGCTCGCCATCGATTCCAAACTGCTCAAGGTCGGCGATACCATCGAAGTAATGGTTCACCGCATCGACGAAATGGACGGCACGCTCTTTCTCTCCGAGCGCCGGGCACGCGCGCTCAAAACGTGGGAGAAAGTGATCGAGGCGCACAATCGCGACGAAGTCATCGAAGCGACCGTCACGCAAGTCGTCAAAGGGGGCGTGTTGGTCGATCTTGGGATGCGTGGATTCGTGCCGGCTTCCCAGATCCGCCGTCAGCCCGTTGGAAACCTCGACGAGCTGGTAAGTCAGCATCTCCGGTTGAAGGTGATCGACCTCGATCACAAACGCCATCGCGTCGTCCTTTCGCAGCGACTCGTCTTAGAAGAAGAGCTGCAAGCGAAGAAGCAGGAACTTCTCGATACACTCGAGGTCGGACAAATCCGTTCGGGAGTCGTCGTGCGTCTCGCCGATTTCGGAGCATTCGTGGACCTCGGCGGCATCGACGGATTGATTCACAATAGCGAGCTCTCCTACTCGCGAATCAAGCACCCGTCCGAAGTCGTGAAGATTGGCGACGTCGTGCAAGTCGAGATCATGAAGTTCGATCCGGAAGCGAAAAAGGTCAGTCTTTCACTCAAGCACGCCCTGCCGGATCCGTGGGATCAGTACGCCGACCGTCTGTACGAAACCAACAAACTCACGGCTGCGATCGTCAAAGTTACGCCCAACTACATGCTGGTCGAAGTTATTCCCGGCATTCTTGCGATGGTGCCCAAAGGCGAGTTCGATGCGTCGGCGCAGTTCGTTGCCGGTCAGGAAGTCGAAGTGACGCTCGTGTCGATCAATCATGCAACGCGCCGGATCACGGCCTCGATCCAGCACGTCGCCGACGTACCGATCGAGGAAATCGAAAAGTACGCGGTGGAGGAAGAGATCGGCGAAATCGGAACGGTTGCGCCGGCGCCTCCGGAGCCGCTTCCCGAGCAGTAGCGCCGCGCCGTGCGCGTTGGTTTGACCGGCGGCATCGGAGCGGGGAAGAGCGCGGTTGCCGCGATCCTCGGCGAACTTGGCGCTTTCGTCGTCGATACCGATGCCATTGCGCGCGAAGTGGTCGCTCCGCAAAGCGACGGACTCCTAGCCGTCGGTCGAGTCTGGCCGCAAGTCGTCCGGAACGGCTCGTTGGACCGGGCTGCGCTCGCGGACATCGTCTTTAACGACTCCGATGCGCGCGACCGGCTCAACGCACTCCTGCACCCGCATATTCGCCGCATCGCATTGGAACGCGAGCGGCGTGCCGAACCCGGTCAGCCGGCCGTACACGTCGTGCCGTTGCTCTTTGAGACCGGCTACAACCGCCTGATGGATAAGTCGATCGTGGTCGTCGCGCCGCTCGAAGCTCGGATCGCTCGGGTCGTCGAGCGTGACCGCAGCGACGAGGGACGAGTACGGGCACGAATGGACACTCAGGTCGACCCCGACGTGGCGCGGCGGCTCGCCGACTTCGTGATAGAGAACAACGGTGACCTTGAGGAGCTGCGCGAGCGGACCCGCGCCGTCTACGAAGCGCTTCGCTAACGCGTTTTAGCCAAAATTTGCCTTCAAACGGTGAATTCTCAGCAAATCCAGAGTTTGCCGAGCGCTTGTATGGGAAAGGAATAATACCCAAACCAAGGAGGATGAGTTTAGATGGCACAGGATCCGGGACAATCGGGCGGCATGAGCGTCCGCGAGGCGGGCCGCCGCGGTGGCGAACGCGTTAAGGCGAAATACGGCTCGGAATTTTATGAAGAAATCGGTCGTAAGGGCGGGGAGGCCACCAAGAGTAAGTATGGGCCGTCGTTCTACGAGGTGATCGGTCAGAAGGGTGGTCAGCGCCCCAAACGCAAGGCGACGGCTTCATAGGGCTTGCCCAGCGATAGCGATAAGCAATGGCTGAAAAAAATGAACATGCCCCAAAGCGCGAGATGTCGGTGCGCGAGGCGGGCAAGAAGGGCGGCGACACCGTCCGCGACCGCTACGGTTCGACGTTCTACGAAGATATCGGCCGCAAGGGCGGAAAAGCGACGCGCGACCGTCATGGCGTAGAGTTCTACGAAACAATCGGGCAAAAAGGGGGCAAGGTCGTCAAGGAAAAGTACGGCTCGGATTTCTACGAAGAGATCGGCCACAAAGGCGGCCAAAAGGTCAAGAGACTGATCGCCGAGGCAAAGAAAAAGCTCGGCGATAAAGACTGACCCAACGTCAGCGGTGGAGTTCGACTCCCCCGCTGACGTTGCCGAGACGGATGCTGTTGTCGTCAAAATTAACCGTGATGTTCGTGATGACGAGCGTCTGACCACCAGAATGCACGTAACTCGGATGCGCCATGCGCAAAACTTTGGCGTCGTTTGTCCACGTCACCAGGTCGGTGTCGAACGAGCGCTTTTCGGGATCGTCGATCCGTTCGATATGAACCTTTCCGACCGCGGTAAAGTCGAGCGTCGAGATGTTTACTTGAATGTGCTTGGCCGAAATTCGTAGATAAGGTTTTCCCTTTCGAAAGACTATTCCGTTGCGTACGCCGTCAACGCTGCCGCTCATGCCGTCAGGTGAAAGACGCGCGTGCTCGTAATCGAAGCTCCAGGATTTCGTCGAAATGTGATTGTTGAGCACGTGGCCGCCGCGCAGGTCAATCGGCGTTTGCCCGGGTGGAAGCGGCGGAACTCCTCTTCCTGCCAACACGATCTCGACCACAACGTAAACGAAGAGAAGGAGGCCGGCGCCGATGGCCAGCCGTCTCAACATCGCCTTTCTACGGCTCACGTGAACTCGCAAACTCGGCTCGCGCTCGCGAAACCAAGAAGAGGAGCGCGTACAAGGCGATCATCGCAAGCGCGATGCGCGTCGGGCCGATGTGGGCGAAGATCGTCGGAACTCGACGGCCCACTGCGCCGATCACCGTGGTTTGCCGCTCGATGCGGCTGCGCCGCTGCCACTTTCCGTCCGGCGCAACGATACCGCTGATGCCGGTCGCCGCCGCCCGCACGACGTAGGCTCCGCTTTCTACGGCTCGGAGCTGAGCGATTTGTGCGTGCATGTACGGCCCGGAGGTCGTTCCGAACCAGGCGTCGTCGGTGCTCACGACGAGAATTTGAGCGTTGCGCTGCACTTGGGCGTAGGCGAGATCGGCGAAGGCTGACTCCCAGCAGATGAGCGGTGCGATCGAGAGCGCCGATGTGGAATAGACGCCATCGTCTGTCCCGGGAGTAAGACCTCCGTTGAGCGTCCCGATGTACGGTAGCCACGAGAGGAAAGCTCGGCCGGGAAACCATTCGGCAAAAGCCACGAGTTGACGCTTCCGGTAAATATTGGAGTTACCGTCCGGCGAGAAGATATAGAGCGCGTTGTAAACGCTAGGCCCGGCGGCGTCGATGCCGCCGGCGACGATCGTGCCGTGAAGACGGCGCGCGAGGCCCGAAAACTGTGCGCGCAACCCAGGGTCGAGGTTGATCGCCGTCGGGATGGCCGTCTCCGGCCAAACGATCAGTCGCGGATGCACGCGCTTCAAGGCGAGCGTCATCTCCGTATAGCGGCGAACCGCCAGGGCGAGCGCGCTCCATTTGAACGACTGCGGAATGTTGCCTTGCACCGCGGCGACCGGAATCGTCGGAGGCGGGAGCGTGCGCGCCGGCCAGAACGCCCACGCGCCCACAGTGAGAATCGCCGTCAACGCGATGGCGACACCCAGCGGCCGCCACGTCCTGCGGCGCAGCGCGTCGGCGGCATACGCGCCGAGCGCGCAGAGGACGAACGTAATTCCGTAGGTTCCGGCGTAGGCGGCGATCGCTCGCAGCGGCGTGTCGGCTTGGGTGTAGCCGAGCTGATCGAAAGGTGCGGCCAGGACGCCGATCGATCGTAGCCACTCGCAGATCGTAAACGCGGCGGCGGCGCCCAGCGGTGCAATGCCGGGACGCATCCGAGCGTATGCAACTGCGCAGAGCGCTCCGGCTAAGGCGATGAAAGGCGCCTCGATCAAAGCGGGGCCGATCGCGAGAAACGGTCCGAACGCACCGATATAGTGCCCGACCGTATAGCCGACCCACGCAAAGTCGATTCCAAAAAAAATGAACCCGGCTAACCAGCCGAGAAGCGCGGCCCGCTTCCAGGAAGCGCCTTGCCAAAGCCAGAACAGCATCGCCGTTCCGAACGGGGCGAGCCAAGCTGCGCCAAGCTTCGGAAACGTCGCCGCTAAAATGACGGCCGCGCACGCAGCGAGGCCTGCATCGCGCAACGACAGCGAGGAGACCATGATACGCAGATTGAGTTTCGGTTTTGTAGTCGTGCTAGTAACGGCGTTCATCGTTGTGGCGTGCGGTCGTCAGGTTACGCCGAATCCTCCGGGTCTGGGACCCGGCGGCGCGCCTCCGGGATACATAGCCATACACTATGATGTCTCCTCTCCCTTTAACTTCTCGAACTATCAATATATGATTGTCTTCAACACATCGGGAACCGGAGTAACGCCGTCGACCGACACCGTGCAAACGAACTGGGCTGGCTATTCGTTCGCCCTGGTTGCATTGGGCACGGCCGGAACCTCGTATGCGGAGGCGGTGCAGTTCGTTCGAAATCAAAATCCTCACATTCCGCCGTCGTGGCTGAAACTGGGAACCAATCCAAACCAGCTTAACTATAATCCAAACAGCAACGGTCAGGGCAGCGAGTTCTCGATGATCGCTCAAAAAGCCATCTTTAAGGGGGTTGCATCCCCTTCGCCTTCGCCGAGCGCCAGTCCGAACAATATCTGGACGTTCAACGCGTTCGTCTCGCAGGCCAGCCAAGGCCAGTGGGTCTTCCTCGATTCGATGGGAGCGGGCGGCCCGATCGACCCGCAGTTCATATCGCCGAAGCTCTGTATGACCGAACCCTTTGACAACACCTACTTCGGGCTCTACACCCCAGGTGATCCCACCGCTCAGATCGTGAGCATCGAGGTCTCCAACAACCCCGTCGTGGCAACGCCGTGTCCCTAAATGCGTGAAACTGGCGTCGAATGCAGCTACGACATCTGCAACTGTACGGTAAGTTCGCCGATCGGAACGGGCGAAGTTTTTTGCGGCGACTTTTGCCAAGACGCGTCCGAGCGAAGCCTCGAATCGGATAGCTGTGCCTGCGGCCACCCCCCCTGCGACGAACCCTGAAGCTGCGATTCTCTTCAAAAAGAATCTTTAACTTCTAGGTGTTGGGCGCGTTCGACGTGATGCCGAAGAAGCTCTGACCGAGGGGCGCAGGCATTGGATGCCGGAGCGACGAGGCAGGCAGCAGGAGCGGAGCTGGAGGCGGAGCGACGAGCGGTTCTGACGCGTCACGTCGAACGCGCCCAACACCTAGAAGTTAAAGGTCGTCGGCACCACTTGCTGTGGGGCGCCGACTTGGAAGACCGCGGTTTGCGTCGGAAATGCGAGCAGATTCAAACCGACATTGATTGCTGCTTGAGACTCGTTGTAGAGCACCAGGAGCTGATAGCAGTTGCCGATCGTCCGAGTGTAATAGATGATCTTGTCGGCGATCATTTCCCCCGGGCCCTTCCAATTGAGATTCGTGACGAACTGCAGCGATGCATCGCGGCCGAACGGCGTCGAAAGCTGAAGGTTGGTCGTCTCAAAACCCTGACCCGGACCGGGAATGAACGAGCCGCTGAGCAGCAATACCGAGCGGGGCGAGGGTCGCGCCGAGAGTTGATAACTCAACGGCTGAGCGACGCCGTCAAAGTTCGTCGCCCAGCCCAGCGAAAACGCGTAGACGTCGTCGTTGAAGAGCCTAACCAAGTCTTGGGCATTCTTGGTATTCATCGTCGGCTGCTGGTCGAGATACTGAAATGGCACGAGAGCGGGCCCGTTATAGTTGGCCTCGTTATAGGTCGCCGTGTTCACGATGTGCGAGCTGATCGGCGTCGTCAAGCTGAAGTCTTGTTCTATCGCGGCCTTCAGGTCGCCGGTTCCGTAGGCATACTGGTCGATCGTGACGGTACCTTGAAAATCGCTCCCTAGCACCTTTTCTTCGGCGGGACCGACGACTAAGTTCGCGTCGCCGCGCCACGTCGCCAGGGCCAGCGGCTGGCCGTCGCCGGAGGGCTGGCTGTATTCACCGACGGTGAGATCGGCGGAAAGCGGAATGAAAAAGTGTTGGAAGAAATCGGACGGCCGGACTTCGAACTCGGGGATCTTGTCGATGCCGGCCGTCTCGAGGCCGTAAAGCTTATCGAACTCCATTTGATAATCCGCGCCCGCGGTCGTGTACTGGAGCAGGTAGTCGAACTCCGACTGATTGCTGAAGGACGTCGTCCCGCCAAAGCTTGCATTGCTGTCGCTATCGTCGAACGTCGTCGTCTGGTTCAGGTTCTCGTTGAACTGGCGCGTGTCGGTGACCGTAAAACTATCGCTGCTGGATTGCCCACCCACGGAGCTGTGGCTGAAGCTGTAGTTTTGCGACGTTTGCGCGGTTTGGTGCACGATGGATTCGGCGATCGTCTCGTTGGGGGGGATGCTCACGAGCGGCCCGTAGTTCGATTGGTAGGAGAATTGAAAGTTGCTCTTGAGGTGCTGCGAAATATTCTCTTGTTCGCCCAAGGCGAAATTCGTCTGCCGCCCCCCCTGGAGACGATCGTTGATCGTGTAGAGGTTGAGGCTGACGCTACGGCGGCCTCGCTTACTGGAATAGAAGCCCACGTAGCCGAGGCCCAAGCCTTCCTTCGTAAAGTAGTTCACGATGTAATAGCCGTAGTAGTACTGATCTTTGCCGAACGGGATCTGGATTTTGATCCAGGCACCCTCGTACGAATCGTAGCCGACGTCTGGAAACCACCGTGCGTGACTCGGGCCGCTGCTAACGCTTCGCAGCGGAATGATCAGCAAGGGAAGATAGAAGATGGCTGCCGCGCCGAGCCACAGCACCGCGTTGTGGATAACGATCCGGTCGCCGGGGTAAACGTCCATGTTCTTGCCCGTGATATGGTAGCCGCCACGCGGATTCTCACACGTGGTGACGTATGGCTTGTCGCCGTGCGCCGTTCCATCGGGGTTGGTATAAAGATCGTCCGCCGCGAAATGAACGAGACCGCGCTCGAGTCCCTCGTCGCTCGCCCCTTTGCCGTTGACCAGCTTCGCCGTCTGTTCGACGGTATCGAAGATGATCGTGTCGGCTGCCAATATCGAGTTGTGCTCGTGATTGACGATAAATGGATTGCCGGTGATCGTCATCGTTCGAACGCCGTCGAAGTGCGCTCGTTCGCCGACGATCTCTTCGTCGGCATAGTAGATGTGTACGTTGCCGATCGCGTCGCTGGGTTTGCCGCGAGCGCGGTTACCGCTCCAAGAGTCGGAAATTACCGCGATGTAGCCCGGCGAGAGTGTCGGGGCGCCAGTGGGTTCCGGAGTCGGCGCCGGTGTCGCTTGTCCAGCGGGCGTGATCGGAGGGGGCGACTCGCCGCCGCGCACGAGAAAAATCGGTTCCAAGGACGGCAACGGGTTTGGCGTTCCCGCGGGAATCGGCGGCGGCGTGACGCCGGGCGTTTGTCCGGTGAACGGATGGGGCGTTGGATTGAGGTTGTAGGTGCCGTTGCTGACGCCCGGCGGTACGTTGGGAGGCCCGGGAGTAGCCGGCGGTGCGGGCGTCGGCGTGGAAGCCTGCGCCACCATCTGGCTGTCGTCGCGGTAATGCTGGGCGCACGTCTGTGTGTTGAAGAGCAGCAGCGCGAGCTGCGCTTGATCGTTGCTCGCAGCTTGTGCCGGCATCGGAAAGAGACTGGCAAGGTAGGCAGCGAGCAGCGCAACCGCGCCTAAGCCGCGACGTCTTCGCAAGCGCGCCGGCACGTCGTCAGCGCTCTTCCAGCCAGAGAAGAACGACGCCCGCGAGGCCCACGATGATGTTCGGCAACCAGGCCGCGACAAATGGATTCATCGCCCCATTGCGGCCAAACGCAGAAGCCGCCGAGACCATGAGGTAGTAAGAGAAAAACGCGATGATCGAGAGGGTGATGCCGAGCGTGCGCCCTCGCTTACCAAATCGCAACGCCAAAGGAACGGCGACCACGACGCCGATGATACAGGCGAAGGGCCAAGAGAGCTTGTCGGCAAGATTGATCTGCAAGTTGCCCATCGCGGTACCGCCGATCCCTTGCGCTTGAAGCGCGTTAACTTGCGTGCGTAGCGACTTGCTGCTCATCGTCCAGGGATCGTTATTCACCTGACTGACGAACTGCGAGGCCGTTTCACCCAGCGGCAGTCCGATCGAGATGCTCTTGACGCGTTGCTGATTGGTGAGAAATCCTTCGTCGTTGTAGCGGGTGTCGATCACGTCGTGCAGGTTCAGAGCGCTGCCTTGCACGGCCGCGGTCTTCGCCTGGAGCGTCTCGTTCCACGGGCCGTACTTTGCCGGCTTAAAAATCTGCACGTCGAGCATCGTCTTGTTGTCGAGCGCGACCTGACCTACGTAAAACGTGTTCCCCGTGTCGGGGTCCTTACGAAAAAACTGCGGCTCGACGGGAAGCGCGTCCGTGTGATAGATGATCTGGTAAAACGTCCGCGTCGAGAGATCGACCGATGCCGGCGCAACCCACTCGTTTATGCTGTAGGAAATCAGAAACATTCCGAGGCCGAAGAGCACCGGCGCGAGTGCGATTCGCATGACCGAAATTCCGGCGGTGCGCATCGCAGTCACCTCGTTGTCGCCCATGACTCGTCCCATTGCCAACAACGCGGCAAAGAGAGATGCGAACGGAAACGCCATTGGGGTGGCCTGCGGGATGCGGAACACAACGAAACGCAGCACCAAAAAGAACGGCGCGTGCTGATTGATGATGTAATCGGCGGCAAGAAAGAAAATGTTGAGCGCCCAAAATAACAAAAACGCGCCCAACGCAAAGAAGAACGGGCCGATCATTTCCTGCAAGAGATAGCTGTCGAGAATCGGCAGCCGTAGGAACGCGAAGCCGACGCGGGGGAGCGGTTGGTGCTGAGTGAGGGTGGTCATCAAGAGAAGCCGGATTCGCTCGTCGCGCCGGTATCCCGACGGTTAATAGTTTCGGTACGCGTTGAGCACGCGCACGACGTACGCCCGCGTTTCCGCGTAGGGAGGCACACCGTGATAGCGATCCACGGCTCCCGGTCCTGCGTTGTACGCCGCGACCGCCAGCGTAACGTTGTCGTGATAGCGATTCAGAAGCGAGCGAAGGTAGCTCGTGCCGCACGAGACGTTCTGTGTTGGGTCGAATGGATCGGCGATACCGCAGCCCGCCGCGGTGCCGGGCATCAACTGCATCAGGCCCTGCGCCCCCGCGACACTGATGGCGGACGGGTTGCCCGCCGATTCCGCCATGACGACCGCTCGCACCAGCCCCGGCGGAACGCCGTTGGCCTGGGAAGCATTCGTAACGAGCGACTCGAGGCTCGCCGGATCGAGCGAGTGGGAAGCGTACGGCAGGTAACCCCCGCTACATCCGTAGAGCAGTCCCAAGAGGCTGCAGATTCCGAAAACTCGAGTCATCGCACCGTCGGCTTTCTTCTCGGCGCGCAGTCAGGCCTGGCAGACAGGCTGCAAGAAAGAGAACGCGCTCACCACCATATTCGATTTCATCACGATCAACTTTCGCAGCAAATTCAACGCTGTGCCGATTGGATATCGGCGCCTTGGTACGACCGCGATCATATCCGCTTAGCCTTGAAGTTGGCTGAGCTTTTCATCGCTCCAGTGACTTCCTCGGATATCGCATCGGCATTTCGATATCGCCTTTAGCCGGGCGACGAGCGACGGTCCGGCACCGGATTCTTCGCTGCTGCAAAAAGGGAGACCCGATCGGTGATGGAGCTCATCGGCCCATCGCTGCTAGAGCGGTGCCCGGGTCCCTCCGGACTGGTTAGAGCAGATTCTGGTTCGTTTTGCCAGGGAATCGACTCGCATCGTAGTTCGAACAAACGTTCGAATGACGGAATCACCGCCGCGCGAATCCTTGCTTTAATGGAATCGTGGGGCGTATAGTGGTGGAAAGTAGTGCCTAGTGGTGCATTGCGGAGGATTTTTTGCACGCTGGACTGCCCCGTTTTGCGGGCTCGGAGCAACACGCCCTTGACGAAAAGGGTCGCCTGATTGTCCCCGCGCGTTTTCGCGAGCGGCTGGGAGCCCAATTCGTGCTGACCATCGCGCCCCCCGACCCTTGTCTGGCACTCTATCCCAGTTCGACGTGGGTTCAGTTTTGCGAGCGCCTCGAAGCGGTGCCGCATAAAGACGACCGCTATCGCCGATCGGTGCGCTACCTCTTCGCCCACACTGAGGAGGTCGGGTGCGACAACCAAGGCCGAGTCGTTGTTCCCGCGCTTCTCCGCTCGTACGCGGGCATCGAACGGCAGGTCGTCTCGGTCGGCTTGCTGACTCGCATAGAAATTTGGGCGAAGGAGCGCTACGCCTTCGAGAAACCGCCCGAGGGCGACATGCCCGACTTCATGGGCGAACTAGGCCTGTAGGATGTGGTGTCATTATGCTGAGCCACGTTCCCGTGCTCGTGGGGCCGGCGCTCGAATATTTGGCGATTCGGCCGGGCGGAGTTTACGTCGACGCGACCTTCGGGGCGGGCGGCCACGCTCGGGCGATCTTGGAGCGGCTCGGGGACGGACGACTGCTCGCACTGGACGCCGACCCGCACGCGACCGCGCCTGCGCAACAACTTGCCGACTCCCGTCTGACCTTCGTGCACGCGAACTTTCGCGATCTCGGGCGCATCCTCGACCGGTGCGAGATCGCGTTATTGGACGGCATCCTCTTCGATCTGGGAGTCTCGTCGATGCAGCTTGACGATGCGGAGCGCGGCTTCTCGCTCGGAAAGCCGTCGGTCCTCGACATGCGGATGGATCCCGCTTGCGGATCCAGCGCCTACGATGTCCTTTCAACCGCGACCGAACGGGAGCTGGCCGAGATCTTCTTTGCGTTCGGAGAAGAGCGTTCGGCGCGGCGCATCGCTCGCGTGATCGTCACGCGGCGTGAGGCGGGCGGCCTGCCGAGCACGACCTCGGAGTTCGCCGCCCTTATTTCGGGAATCGTGCAGCGCCCGGGAAAGCGCGAACGCATCCATCCAGCAACGCGCGTCTTTCAAGCGTTGCGCATCGCCGTCAACGACGAGCTGGACGCCTTGCGTGAAGGCTTGGCGCAGGCGGTCGTGCGCCTGCGCACGGGGGGGCGCGTCGCCGTAATTAGCTTTCATTCACTCGAGGATCGAATTGTGAAACGAAGTTTCCGCGACGACGAGCGACTCGAGGTTCTTACGAAGAAACCGGTTCGCCCGGATCGGCGCGAACTCGTCGAAAACCGCCGCTCCCGCAGCGCCAAACTGCGCGCCGCACAACGCACGGGGGCCGAATGATCGCAGCTCGATCTTTCGAACGAAGCGCCCGGATTGCCAATCCCCGCACCGTTCGCGGCGCAACTGCGCGTCGGAGGGGCCGCGCGTCGCGCGCTCGTTACGCGACGTTGGTGCGCATGTTGGCAGTACTGCTCTGCATCTTAGCCTTTTTGATGGGTTACGTCGTGCTAACGTCGAGCCGAACGGGTTTGAGCTACGCCGTGGCGCGAGCTGCCGCACAACGTGAGGCTTTACAAGAAGACACGATGCGCCTCGACGACCAAATCTCCGCACTGCGTTCCGACGACCGGCTTGCCGAGTTGGCCGCGCGCTTGGGCATGCGCCAGCCGCAACGATTTGCCGTCGTACGCGAGGAGGAGCCTCGGGTAGCGCGTACTGGTTCGCACTTCCGATTGCTCTCGTCACTTGCCGGTTTCTTGGTGCCGGCAGTAGCCGCGCGACCCTAAGCGGCGGCTGCGATGCACCGTCGAACGTTTACGCGCATCGCTCCGATGCGTGCTCGGATCTGTTTTTACGCATGCATCGCCGTCGCGCTCTTTCTAGCGTGGCGCCTATGCGACGTGCAGGCCCTCAACGGACCGCTCTATGCAAAGGAAGCGCTGGCGCAGCGCTCCGACACCGTCGAAGTCTTCGCGCGCCGCGGCAGCATCTTCGATCGTTTCGGCAACGTGCTGGTACGATCGCTTCCTTCCGAAAGCGTCTACGCGGTGCCCCGCGAGATCGTCGATCCGTCGGCGGCGATCGCAAAACTACAGAGCATATTCGGCAAGCTGGATCCGTCGGTCGCGACGGCCTTGCGCGACCGGCACTTGTGGTTCGTCTGGATCGCGCGCAAGGTGCCGCACGATTTGGCATCGCGGGTGCGAGCCTTAAATCTCCTTGGCATCGCCCTAAAGGAAGAGGAGACGGGCCTGCGCGTCAACACCGCGGGACGTTTAGCCTCGACCGTCCTGGGCTTCGTCGGCACCGACGAAAATGGCCTCGACGGGGTTGAGTATGCCTACGACGACGTGTTGCGAGGGCACTCCGGCCGCGTCACGCTGGAAGCCGATGAGTTCGGGCGACCGATACCCTTCGGCCGCGAACGCATCGTATCGCCGGCACAGCCCGGCTCGAATGTCGAGCTCACCATCGACCCGTACCTACAGTTCGTGGCCGAACAAGCTTTGCAAGAGCAGGTACGAGCCTATCACGCCCTCGACGGTACGGCGATCGTTATGGATCCATGGACCGGCGAGATTCTCGCGTTGGCAAACGCGCCGGATTTCGATCCAAACCGGTTTTGGAAGTACGGAGAGGACGAACGTCGCGACCGCGCGGTCATGGACGCGTACGAGCCCGGCTCGACCTTCAAGCTGGTCACCGTGGCCGCAGCGCTGGATTCGCGTAAGGTCGGGTTGACGTCGCGCTTTCCGGCTCGCGACACGCTCGAAGTAGGCGGTCGCACGATTCACAATGCGGAAGACGGTTTCATGGCAGGGACCGGTAGCAGCGAGACGCTCGAGCAAATCGTCGAATATTCCCATAACGTTGGCGCCGCGGAAGTTGGGCTCTCGATCGGTTCGAAAACCTTTTACGACATGGAGCGGAAGGCGGGTTTCGGGGCGCCTACCGGCGTCGGCTTATCGGGCGAGAATCCAGGTATCGTGGTGCCGCCGGATCAGTGGAGCGGTTCCTCGCTGGCAACGATGGCCTTTGGTCAAGGCGTCTCCGTAACGCCGCTTGCCATGGCTCGGTATTACTGCGCGATCGCGAATGGCGGACTCTTGATGCAGCCTCGAATCGTCAGGGCCATATACGATCAGCAAGGAAACCTCGTGCGTCGCAACGGGCCGCAAGTCGTTCGCCGCGTCTTCTCACGGCGCACGGCCGAAGAACTGCGCGGCTTTCTACGAAGCGTGGTGCTGCGCGGCACCGGCGACCCGACGGCGCAGGTCGCAGGATACGCCACCGCAGGAAAAACCGGGACGGCCTCTATGGTTGTGGATGGCCGGTATCTCGCCGGCTATTACGCCTCATCCTTCATCGGCATGGTTCCGTATCCGCGCGCGCGCTACGTCATCTACGTGAAGGTCGAACGACCGATCGGTTCGTATTACGGCAGCGTCGTTGCCGCCCCGGCATTCGCTCAGATCGCGCGCGCGGCCATGCTGCACGCCGGAATCTTACCGGGTGGCATCGTTGCGCTAAATGGCCGCTGACCGCGAAATCGCACTGACGGCACTGCTCGATCGACTGCCGGAGGCTCGCGTCACCGGCAATCGCGCGCAACTCGTCACAACCATCGAAATTGATTCTCGCGCCGCGTCGCCGGGCGCGCTCTTCGTTGCGCTGCGCGGCAGTCACACCGACGGTCATCTCTATGTCATGCAAGCGATTGAGCGCGGCGCGTCCGCCGTCGTCGTCGAGGAGGACGCGCACGTAGCGCAATCCAAGCACGCTGCCGTCATTCGAGTTGCGGATTCTAAGCGCGCGCTCTCGGTTCTCTCCGCAGCGTTTTATGGAGACCCCTCGGAATGCCTCGACGCGATCGGCGTTACCGGAACGAACGGCAAAACGACGACGACGCGAATGGCCGCCGCAATTCTCGATGCGGCCGCCATACCGTGCGGCGTCATCGGCACCATCGGCGCGCAACTCGGTTCGCGGCGGTGGCAGCTGGCCAATACGACGCCGTTGCCGCCCGAGTTGCACGGGGTGCTGGCCGCCATGCGGGACGATGGCGCGCGAGCGGCCGCCATCGAGGTGAGCTCCCACGCACTTGCGCTCGCGCGTGTCGAGGACGTTCGTTTCCGAGTAGCCGCTCTGACCAACGTCACGCGCGATCATCTCGACTTTCACGAATCGCAGGACGCTTACTCCGCGGCGAAGCGCCATCTCTTCGCATTGACGCAAGACTGCGTGCTCAATGTTGACGACAACTACGGCCGCCGGTGGGCTCTCGAACTCGCTCGCGAGGGGCGCCGGGTCATCACCTACGGCAGTGGTTACGCTGCGCATCTGTCGCCGCAGGAGATCGTGCTCGAGCCAGCCGGAAGCCGCTTTGCGGTCAACGGTCAACCCTACGAGCTGCATCTTCCCGGGCGGTTTAACATTTGGAACGCACTGGCCGCAATCGGCATCGCGCAGGTCTTCGGGATCGACGACGCCACCATCGCGCGCGGGTTAGCGAGGCTGCGGCACGTGCCGGGAAGGATGGAGCGCCTCGGCGGCATGGGAGTTGACGTCGTGGTGGATTACGCGCACACGCCAGACGCGCTCGAGAATGCCTTACGAGCGCTACGCGAGACGACTGCGGGCGCGATTGCGATCGTCTTTGGCTGTGGTGGCGACCGCGATCGGGGAAAACGCGCCGAGATGGCTGCCGTTGCCGCGCAACTCGCCGATCGGCTCTACCTGACCAGCGATAATCCGCGCGGCGAAGAACCGCGCGCGATCGTGGACGACATGCTCGCCGGGATCCCAAACGGGGTCACGTACGCCGTCGAGTTGGATCGCCGCCTGGCGATCCGGCGCGCCGTTGCAGAGGCGCAAGCCGGGGATGTCGTGCTCGTCGCCGGCAAGGGGCACGAGGCCCATCAGATCGTCGGCGAGCGGGTTCTGCCGTTTGACGACGCGGCCGTCGCACGTGAGGCACTGGCGCTGCTGGGTGCGCGGCGATGAGAGTGCCGCTCGACCGTGCGATCGCTGCATCGGGAGCTACGCTCTTTGACGGCGCTGCCGCGCCTGCCACACTGCGCATCGGCACCGACACGCGAAGCATCGAGCCTGGCGACGCATTTGTGGCCTTGCACGGCGAGCGTTTCGACGGAAACGATTTCGCCGAAGAAGCGGTGCGGTGCGGCGCCGCGCTGCTCGTGCTCGACCGCCCCGCGGCGCGAGTCGCAGGCGTCCCTGCGATGCTGGTCGACCGGACGGACCGTGCCTACATGGCATTTGCGCGCGTTGCCCGCGAGCTCTTTGACGGGCTCGTCATCGCAGTTACCGGAAGCACGGGCAAGACGACCACCAAAACGTTCCTCACGCAACTCTGCGCCGCGCAGTACGGCGACCGCGTACTCGCGTCCCCCGGCAACGAAAACAACGAGATTGGCGTGAGTAAGCTGCTGCTGCGCGCGTCGAATGAGGCACACGACGTCGTGATCGCCGAAATGGGTGCGCGACGGCACGGCGACATTGCCATCCTCGTCGATATCGCCCGGCCGGACGTTGGAATCCTGACCAACGTAGGTGAGGCGCACGTCGAGATCATGGGCTCGCGCGAGCGTTTGGCCGAGACCAAGTGGGCACTCTTCTCACAGGGTGCGTCTGCGGTTCTCAATGCCGACGACGAGGTTTCGGTCGCACGCGCTCCGATGCTGCCGCAGTCGCCGTCGTGGTTTGCCGCAGTGGCGAGTGAACCGGCGCCGCAGCTGCGTCGCGCATTCGAGCCTCTTACGGCTTTGGTTGGCGAGCGACGCCTGCTCGTGCGCGATCGAGGGGCGACATCAGAGTATGAGATCGAAACGCGCGTGCCCGGACTGCACAACCGCGTCAATCTTGCGGCGGCCATCGCTGGTGCCCGCCGGCTTGGGGTCTCACTCGAGCGCTTGATCCCCGAGATTCCCGCTCTGCAGTTGCCGCCGGGCCGCTACGACCGCGTCGCCATCGAGGGTGGCCCGCGCATCATTTACGACGCGTATAATGCGAATGCGAGCGGGATGATTGCGGCGCTCGACGCCTTTGCCGGCGAAACCGCCTCACGCCGAATCGCCGTGCTCGCGAGCATGGCGGAACTCGGCGATGAATCGCAGAGCTTGCACGAGCGTGTGGGCGCGCACGCAGCCGCCCGGGTCAACGTGCTGCTCGTCGGCGGAGATTTCGCTGCCGCGCTTGCGCTCGGCGCGCAACGCGCCGGTCTGGATGCTGCGTGCATCGTGTTGGTAAGGAACAACTCGCACGCCGCGGCTTGGCTGCGCGAGCACGCCACCAGCGACGACGCGATCCTCTTGAAAGGCTCTCGCAAATACAAGTTGGAGGAGATCGTCGAGGAGCTGTACCCGTGAGCCTCGCGGTATCGACGCTGGCGGTGATGCGCCGCGAAACTCCCCAGGGGTTGAAGGCAATTCCGGTACGGACGCCCCTGGTGCGGCCCGGCGACGATCTGATCGAGCTCGTTTCGGGGGCGGTACGCGGCATCGCGAGAACCGGCGACGTGGTTGCGGTATCGGAGACGGCTCTTGCGATCGCGCAAGGCGAGTTCGTCGTCGCGGAGCGCGTGCGGCCGTCGAGGCTGGCGTACGTGCTGTGCCGGTATGCGGGGCCGATGGCGACGATCAGTCAGCCGGAGTCCATGCAGCTCGTCATCGATCGGGTCGGATATCCAAGAGCGATGTACGCAACCTTCGTACACCTGGCCGGGCGTCTCTTCGGGCGTCGCGGCGTCTTTTACGAGTTGTTGGGCGAGGCGATCGCGGCCTTCGATGGCTACACGGGGACGATGCCTCCATACGAACGCGCCATCGTCTTTGCTCCGCGCGATCCCGATGCATTCGCACGAGACTTTGAGCGGCGCAGCGGCATCGAGTGCGCCGTCGTCAACGCAAACGACTTGGAGAGAGCCAAGATTCTCGGCGCTTCCGGAAACGTTTGCGCGGCCTGCGTCGAGCGCGCACTGCTCGACAATCCGCACGGCAACAGCGACGAACAGACTCCTATCGTCGTGCTCAAATGGCGCGGCTCCGGCAGCAATCCGTTGCTCCGGGACGGGGCCTCATGAACGCCTCGACGCTCTTGATCTGGATGCTGGTTGGCTTTGCGGTCGCCGTCCCGGCGGGTCTGGGACTGTTATTGCTTGTCGCGCGGCTCGGCGTTCGGCAGCACGCGTACGAAGATGCGCCGCAAACGCATCGGGTCAAGACGGGGACGCCGACGATGGGTGGTCTCGTTTTTGTCGTCGCGCTTCTTGCCACGCTGGCGGCCGGCCGCGTCGCGCTGCTTCCGGAGCTGGTAGTTCTGGTCGTGAGCTGCGCAATAATCGGCGCCATCGACGACATCATCACGGTGCGCGGCGGAGCCAAGCGCGGCTTGCCGGCCCGCACGAAGCTCCTGGCAACTGCCCTGGTGGCCGTGACCTTCCTGCGCGCGATCGACGGCGGCTCGGCCCTATTTCCTCGGGATACACTCTTTCACGCCGGAACGTTGTGGCTGACCGCGCCGCATTGGCTTTGGCTGCTGCTGGGAACTCTCGCCATTACGGGCACGATCCACGCGGTCAATCTCACCGACGGACTCGATGGCCTGGCCACTGGAACGGTGATTCCTCCGCTCATCGTTCTCGGACTGGTGTCGGCGCAGTCCGGCGTGCCGGCGCCGGCAATTGCCGCATCGGCCGGCGCCGGCGCTTGCGCGGGCTTTTTGATTTACAATCGGCATCCCGCGAAGCTCTTCATGGGCGACACGGGTTCCCTAGCGCTGGGTGCACTTCTCGGCGGCGTGGCGATTCTCAGCGGCGAGATGCTGCTGCTCCTCGTCGTGGGCGGCGTCTTCGTCGTTGAGGCGCTTTCGGTGATCCTTCAAGTCTCCTATTTCAAAGCGACCCGAGGCAAGCGCATCCTGCGCATGAGCCCGCTGCACCATCATTTCGAGTTGGGCGGATGGCTTGAAACCAAAGTCACGGCGCGCTTTTGGCTTGCGTCGCTGATCTGTTCGCTGCTAGGATGGACCATCGTTCGATGACCGATACGCTTGAACTTCGTGCCGGCGATGCGATACTCGTCATAGGCTTGGGCCGCAGCGGATTAGCGAGCTTGGAAATTCTCGCTCACCACAAAGTCCGGCTCTATGCGACGGACGAGAAGCCTCCCGAAGCGTTGAGTGAAGCGATCGCAGCGGCGGAGTCCTTTGGCGTGCGCTTCATCGAACCCGGCGCGCTCGATGCCATCCTTCCAACGGTTTCCTGGGCGGTGCTCTCACCCGGCGTTCCACCGATATCCCCAGTCGTACGCGCCGTCCATCGGGCAAACGTTCCGGTTATGGGAGAAATCGAGCTCGCTTATCGTCTTTGCAAAGCGCCGATCGTCGCCGTCACCGGAACCAAAGGCAAGTCGACCACCACGGCGATGATCGGACACTTGCTTCGCGGTTGCGGTCTGACGGCCAGAGTCGGCGGCAACATCGGCAATCCCCTCATCAAAGAGATTGCCGGAGCGACGTCCAAAGATTGGATCGTAGCCGAAGTCTCCTCATTTCAGCTCGAAACGATTCGCGCGTTCAAGCCTCGCGTCGCCGTTTTACTCAACATCGCACCGGATCATCTCGACCGCTACCCCTCGATGGACGAGTATGCTGAAGCGAAATATCGCATCTGCGCCAATCAGTCTATGAGCGATTGGTTCGTCGGCAATCTCGACGATCCGCGGATCGCATCCCTTGCGTGGCGCCACGGCAACGCTCGCGTCCAAGCACGCCAGCTGTGGTTCACGCGCAACGAGAGCGAACGAGCCACGATGTATTTGCGCGACGGCGTCTTGACGTACGCGCCGGTCACCGGCGATCCGCGCCCGATCCCGCTCTTACCGTGCAGCGAAATTCCATTGCAGGGCGAGCATAACGTAGAGAATGCCATGGCGGCACTGCTCGCGGCGCTGGCCGTCGGCTGCGATCCCGCTTCGTTGCGAGCCGCGATACGGTCGTTTGCGCCGATGCCGCACCGTCTCGAGAGAATCGCCGAAATCGACGGCGTGCTCTACGTTGACGATTCGAAATCTACCGTCCCGATCTCGGTGGTCGCGGCGCTCCGCAGCTACGACCGGCCGATCGTGCTCATTGCGGGCGGCCGCTCGAAGGGCATCGGATTCGATGTGCTTGGGCCGGCGATCGCGCAACGCGTCAAGGCGCTGGTCGCAATCGGCGAAACGGCGGCCGAAATTCGGCAGGCCTCCGGCGACGTCCCCGTCGTCGATGCGTTCTCCATGGAAGAGGCCGTACAGCGCGCGCGAGAGCTGGCCGTGCCGGGCGACGTCGTTTTGCTCTCCCCCGGCTGCGCCTCGTTCGACATGTTCGCCTCAGCCGAGGATCGCGGCGAACGGTTTAGCGCGGCGGTCGTCGCATCGCAAAAGGAGCCCGCGGGTGCATAACGCTGCGGCGCTTCGAGGCAACCGGGGCACGGAGCGCAAAACCGGCCTGCGTTCGTACGTTGCGGCGCCGCTGGACGTGTGGCTCTTCACGTCGGTCGCCGCGTTGGTCGCCATTGGCCTCGTCATGGTTTTCTCGGCCTCGAGTGCCACGGCGTACGCCGAGCATGGTGACGTCGCGTACTACCTCAAACGGCAATTGATTTGGCTCGTGGTCGCGCTAGGCGGTGCGTATCTTTGCTACCGAATCGATTATCAGCGGCTGCGCCGCGCGGCGCCCTATCTCTTGGTCGGTGCGATGGTTGGGCTGGCGCTGGTCTTCGTTCCGCACGTCGGACTGGCGGTCAACGGCGGGCGCCGGTGGATCGGCACGGCGGGCTTGAGTCTTGAACCGTCGGAGTTCTCTAAACTCGCTTTAGTCATCTATCTTTCGGCGGTCTTATCGTCGCGCGGCGAACGGATCACCTCGCTCGGGCGCGGGCTCTTTCCGCTTTTCGTCCCGGTCGCGATCATGGGCGTGCTGGTGCTCAAAGAGCCGGATATGGGCACTGCGAGCCTGCTCTTCTTCACGGCCTTCGCGCTCCTGTTTGCCGCTGGGGCGCGCGTGATCCATCTGGCTGCAATCGCGCTAACGACGGTTCCGTTCGCAGTCTTAACGGTGCTGGCCAGCCCATACCGGCGAGCGCGCGTCTTTGCCTTCGTCGATCCTTGGAAGGATCCGCTGAACACCGGCTTTCACATCGTCCAGTCGCTTCTGGCGCTCGGGAGCGGAGGAATATTCGGCGTTGGGTTGGGCGCCTCGCGCGCGAAGTTTTTCTATCTGCCCGAACAATACACCGATTTCATCTTCTCGGTGCTCGGCGAAGAGCTCGGTCTGATCGGTACGCTCGTCGTCGTTGCGCTCTTTGTGACGCTCGCGTACCGGACCATCAAGATCGCGTTGGCGGCGCCCGACCGGTTCGGGTTCTTTCTCGCGATCGGATGCGGCGCAATGATCACGATTCAAGCCTTCGTCAACATCGGCGTCGTTTCGTCGTCGTGGCCGGTGACGGGCGTCCCCTTACCGTTCATTTCATTCGGAGGAAGCTCCCTGGTCGTCAATCTTCTCGCCATCGCACTGATTGCCAATGTGGGTCGCCATCGCAGAGTCAACGCAGCCCTGTGACCGTCGTTTTTGCCGGTGGGGGTACCGGAGGCCATCTCTATCCGGCGATCGCCATTGCCGACGCGCTGCGGCCGCGCGCCACGATCGCCTTCATCGGAAGCGCCGACCGGCTCGAAACGACGATCGTGCCGAAGGCCGGTTATCCGCTGCACACGGTCTCCGCTCACGCATTGCCGCGACGCCTTTCGTTCGATCTTCTTCGCGCCATCGCGCGTAACGTCAAGGGAACGCTCCAAAGCCTCACGCTCTTAGCGGCGGCGCGCCCCGATCTCGTCATTGCAACGGGCGGCTACGTCTGCTTTCCGGTCGCGCTTGCGGCACGCATCCGTCAGCTCGTCGGGCTCTCCCGCGCACCGATCGTCTTGCTCGAGCCCAATCTCACGCCGGGCGTAACCACTCGGTTGCTGGCGCCGATCGTCGACGAGATTTGGGGCGAATGCGGCGGTTTTGCGCGGCGATTGCGGGCGAAATGCCAGCCGACCGGCGTTCCCGTTCGCTCTTCCTTACGAACCTTGCCGTCGCGCGAAGAGGCCGCCTCGCGCTTGGGGCTCGACCCGGCCAAACCGGTGCTTCTGGTGATCGGTGGCAGCCAGGGCGCGCGCGCGATCAATGACGCGCTGGTTACGGCGTTGCAAAGCGATGCGCTGCCACGAAATTGGCAGGTGCTTGCGCTCACGGGCGCGGCGGAGCACGCGAGGGTTTCCGCCGCCTTACGGACGGCCGGAGATGCCGCCGCGGTGTCGTTCGTCGCGCGACCCTATCTCGACGAGATGGGCGACGCATATGCAGTCGCGGATCTGGTTTTAGCGCGAGCCGGCGCGTCAACGCTCGGGGAGCTGGCGGCGCTTGGTAAGCCGGCGGTCTTGGTGCCCTATCCATTCGCAACGGAAGCGCATCAGCGAGCCAATGCGACGCGTTTTGAAGCTGCCGGCGCCGCAATCGTGATGACCGACGCGCAGCTTGCATCCGGAGCCTTGCCCGCCGTGCTTGCCGAGGCGACGGCCCCGCAGCGCTTGGCTTTACTTTCGGCCAACGCTCGTCAGCTCGGTCAAAACGATCCGCTGGCACAGATCCTTGCGCGGATCGATTCGCTGGTTTGCGGAAGAGGCCAGGCGTGACGTATCATTTCGTCGGCGTCGGCGGCATCGGCATGAGTGCGATTGCTCGGATCTTGCGAGCGCGCAACGTCGAGGTTTCCGGTTCGGACGTTGCCCTGACGCCGCTGATCGAACAACTGCGCGGCGAGGGCGTTAACGTTATGATCGGTCATGAAGCAGGTAACGTTCGCGGCGCCGACGTCGTCGTCGTCAGCTCGGCGATCGATCGGGGCAATCCGGAGTACCTCGCCGCCGTGCGCGCCGGAACACCGGTGTTACATCGAGGCGAGATGCTCGCGCGTTTGCTCTCGGGACGACGCGGCATCGCGGTCTGCGGGACGCACGGAAAGACTACGACGACGGCGATGGCGCATGCCGTTTTGCGTGGGGGTGGGATCGATGCCGGTCTGGCCTTGGGCGGCATCGACGTCGCGCTGGCGACGAATGCCTACGATGGAGCGTCGCCTTGGTTCGTGATGGAGGCGGACGAATCGGATGGCTCTTTCGCCTTACTGGAACCGAATATCGCAATCGTTACCAACATCGAAAACGATCACCTGACAAGCGACGACGAGCTTCCCGGTCTCGTTCGAGCCTTCGGCGAGTTTCTTGCGAAGTTGCCCGACGACGGCCTCGCGATCGTCGGCATCGACAACGCACTCGCGGCTTCTCTTACCGGTCACGAGTTTCGCGCCTCGGTGGTAACCTGTGGGTTGTCCTCGGCGGCGCGCATTCGGGCGGCCAACGTGTGCTTTGAGGATTTCGGCTCGACGTTCGAGGTCGTCGACGGCGAGGCGACGCTCGGCACCGTCGAGATGCGCGTGCCGGGAGCGATGAACGTCGAAAACGCCCTTGCCGCGCTGGCGGTGGGGCGCGCGTTCGACCTGCCCTTCGCCTCAATCGCTGCGTCGCTGAAAGCTTTCCGCGGCGTACGCCGCCGGTTCGACATCTTGCTTTCCAACCAACGACTGACGATCGTCAACGATTACGCGCATCACCCCACCGCCGTGCGCGCCACGATCGCGGCCGCGCGTCACTACCATCGCGGTACGCTCGTCGTGGCCTTTCAACCGCATCGCTATACGCGAACGGCGTTTCTGGCGGCGGAGTTTGCCGACTCCCTGCGCGGCGCCGATTGCGTCTACCTAACGCCAATCTACGCGGCGTCGGAACCGGCGATTCCCGGCGTGAGCGAACGCTCCATCGGCGATTCGCTCGCGAAGAACGGTACGCGCGTCAGCTACGTGGCATGCGTCGACGAGCTCGAGACGCGCATTCTGGAAGAGGTCCCCGCCGGCGCCATGGTCCTGATGCTCGGAGCCGGAAACATCACCGATGTCGCCGGACGTCTCGCCGCGGCGGCGCGCGGATGAGCCTTACCACGCAACAAGCGTTGCGCAGCCTTCTCGGCGAAGCGGATCGAGAAGCATTGCGTGCGACCTTCGGCGACGCAGTGCGATTCGACGAGCCGCTTGCGCCGTATACTTCGTGGAAGATCGGCGGACCGGCCGATGCTGTCGTAACGACCGCGACGCAAGCGGAGCTGGCGGATCTGATGCACCTTTGCTTGCGTCGCAAGCTGCCGTGGTGGATCGTCGGCGGGGGAAGCAACGTGCTCGTCGGCGATGGAGGAATGCGCGGCATCGTCATTCGGTTGGCCGGTGACTTCGCTGCAGTCGAGGTGCACCTCGAAAACGGCGACGTCATCGTCGAAGCGGGAGGATCGGCCGGCATGGCGCTGGTCACCGCAAAAGCGGCCTCGGCCGGCGCCGCCGGAATCGGTTCGCTGGCCGGCATCCCCGGAACGATCGGCGGTTCGCTGCGGATGAACGCCGGCACCGATCGTGAAATCGGCGATTTCGTCCGTCACGTTTGGGTTCAGTCGCCGAGCCGACCGGAGCCCCACTGCGTGGGCGTACGCTATTTGTATCGCCATTCGACGTTGGAGCGCGACGTCGTCGTATCGCAAGTGACGCTCGCATTTCCTCGCGCGGACTCGCGCGAGGTGCGCGGCGAGATGCAGACGCGCCTCGTGCGGCGCAAAGCGACTCAACCTATCGCGCTTCCCAACGCCGGATCGTGCTTTCGCAACCCCGATGGTGGAAAGGCCGCCGTACTCATCGAATCCGTCGGCGCTAAGGGATGGCGGGAGGGCGGCGCGGAAGTCTCCTCGCTGCACGCAAACTTTATTAACAACGTTGGCGGAGCGACGGCACGTGACGTCGCGACGCTGCTCGCACGAATCCGAAGTGCGGTTCTCGAACGCTGCGGCGTCGAGCTGCAATTGGAAGTGCATCTAGTTGGAGTCTTTATCGATGCAACGTAACGGTGGGTCAAGGGCGCGGGTTGCCGTCGTAATGGGCGGCGGCAGCGCGGAACGCGACATCTCGATCCGCTCCGGCGCGGAGGTCCTACGCGCGTTGCAAGCGCTAGGTTACGAGGCACGATCGCTCGATTACGACGAGCGGTTCATCGATGCGCTGCACCAATACAAACCAGACGTCGTCTTCATCGCATTGCACGGCCCCGGCGGCGAGGATGGACACGTTCAGGCGCTGCTCGAGTATCTGTCGATTCCGTACACAGGCAGCGGTCTGGAAGCGGCGGCGCTTTCGATGGATAAACATCTCACCAAGAAGCTGCTCGCGGCGGAGGGCTTGCCGACCCCGGTATGGGATCTCTTCGATCTGGCAGGCGGAACGCTGCCGCTGTTGCCGGGATCGCTCGATCTCCCGCTGGTGATCAAGCCGCGCTACGAGGGGTCGTCGAACGGAGTCACGATCGTACGCACGCACGAAGAGTGGACCAACGCGATGCTCGAGGCCTCGAAGTCGTACGCGCAGATACTTGCCGAAGAGTACGTTGAAGGGCGCGAGTTCACGTGCGCGGTTCTCGGAGAAGAGGCGCTGCCGATCGTCGAAATCGTTGCCAACCGCGACGGTTTTTACAGTTACGACGCAAAATACGAGCCCGGCGGCAGCACGCACGTCGCTCCTGCGAAGATCGACGACGATCTAGCGGCACGTTTGCAGATGTTGGGACTCTCGGCTCACCGGCTCCTGGGCTTGCGCGATTACTCTCGCAGCGATTTCATCATTCGTGCGGACAACCGTCCGTATCTCTTAGAGATCAATTCGCTCCCCGGCTTAACCCCGGCGAGCCTGCTTCCCGACGCATGTGCCGCGGTCGGCATCGGTTTCGAAGCGTTGATCGAACGTCTGCTAAACTATGCATTGGCGCGCGCACAACTTCGCGACGCGGTAGCCTAACGCGAAGGTCTCTTACGAAAACGCCTCTTCATCGTCGGCAATCAGCAGATCGAGCCGCGACGACTGCGGAGCCAACCGGTTTGCCACGGGATAGCGTTCTAGGAACTCGGGGTCGTCGAGCCGTTCGCCGATCGTCGGTCGTTCGAGCGATGCGTTGACCTCGGCGTAGCGTTCGGGCTCGCTATGCTGCACGATCCAATCGGCTACCTCTCGATCTGAGGCCGCCTTCGCGATCGCTTCGCGAAGCAACCCTTCGACGATTCCAAGCTTATTGAGGAGGCTGGAGCTAAAACCGGTAATTTGATACTGACCGAGGTTTCCGCCTGGCAGCGTTGCTCGAATTTTGTCGACGGTCCTCGCGGCCATCAGAAGATCGAGGCCGGGCAAGAGCTGGCGGGGACTCCGAGGCGGTCGCTGCGTGAGGTCGAGTGCGTCCATGCCGATGCTCTTCAACCAGCCGGGGCGCCGATGCCTTGTGAGACGAGGCGCCTTTCTGGGGAAGTCGAAACTTGCAACCGTCGAAAGACGTTCTGTACCTTACCACTCTTTGGAGGATTCCTTGCCAACCGTTGTCGATCGGGGTCTCGAAGGCGTCGTCGTCGGGTCTACCGAGCTTAGTAATGTTGAAGGTGCGATCGGCCGCTTAACGTATCGCGGCTACGACATCGACGATCTCGCGCCCAATGCGACGTTCGAAGAGATCGTCCACCTTCTGCTCTACGGCCAGCTTCCCAACCGCCACCAGCTCGACGAGTTGAAACGCGAGCTGGGCTCCGGCCGCGCGCTTCCCGAGCCGCTCGTTAATGCGATGCAAAACCTTCCAAAGACGGCGTGGCCGATGGAGGTTCTGCGCACGGTCGTTAGCGGTCTCGGACTTTTTTCGCCGGTGAACGCTGCGGGCGAGCATCTTTCCGACGTCCACACGGCAATCGAACTGATCGCAAAAATGCCGACGATCGTCGCTGCCTGGGACCGGATTCGCCGCGGTCTCGATCCCGTCGGCCCACGTTCCGATCTGTCGCAGGCCGGAAACTTCATCTACATGCGCTCGGGCAAACTGCCCCACCCAATCGAGGAAGACGCGCTCGACACCTATTTCGTGCTGCTGGCCGATCATTCGTTTAATGCGTCGACGTTTGCAGCGCGAGTCGCCGCATCGACGCGCGCCGATATGTACGGTTCGGTAACGGCGGCCCTTGCGACGCTGCAAGGCGATCTGCATGGCGGAGCTGCCACGGCCGCCTACCGCACGCTGACCGAAGTGAAGACGCCCGAGAACGCCGAGCCGTTCGTTCGTGAGATCCTTGCACGCGGACAACGCATTATGGGTATGGGGCACCGCGAGTACAAGGTGAGGGATCCGCGCGCGAAGCATCTCGAGTCGATGGCAAAGGAGCTTTCCGCGTACGCCGGCCGCGATCGTCTCTACGAGACCGCGCATGCCGTCGAGGAGGCCAGCCGTAAAGTCCTGCAAGAGAAAAGGCCGGGCAACACCATCTACGCAAACGTGGATTTCTACACGGCGCCCGTGTTGGCCGATCTCGGAATCCCCGGCGACGAGTTTACCTGCCTCTTCGCCTGCGGGCGCATCGCCGGATGGACCGGACACATTCTCGAGCAGCTTGCCGACAACCGTCTCATTCGCCCGCAAGCGACGTACGATGGGCCGGTCGCGGGACCATACGTGCCGATCGAAAACCGGGCGGCGAACGGCGCACGGGGCTAACGCCGCGCGTGCTGGTCGTGCCTGCGATCGACTTGCGCAACGGCAAGTGCGTTCGAATGAAGCAGGGCGATCCCACGACCGCGACCGAGTATGACGGCGACCCGGTGGAGCGCGCCATTGTGTTTGTCGGCCACGGCGCGCGGCGGTTGCATGTGATCGATCTCGACGGCGCCTTTGGCTCCGGCGAAAACTTGGCTGCGGTGGAGCGCATCTGCAGGGCCGTGGAAGTGCCCGTGCAGACCGGCGGCGGATTGCGCACCGTGATGCATGCGGAACGTGCTTTTGCGGCGGGCGCCTCCGAGATAATTCTCGGCACGCTGATCGTTGAAGACGAACGGCTTGCGCGCAACATCGTCAACCGTTTTCCGGGCAAAGTGATCGCCGGCATCGACGCTCGTGGGACGCAAGTTGCTACCCATGGGTGGCAAGAGCGTACGCCGGTCGATCGGGACGCATTGGTGCGCCGCGTCGCACAGTGGGGCGTTACGCGAATCATTTTTACCGAGATTCGGCGCGACGGAATGGGCGAGGGCTACGATATCGACGCACTCTGCGCGGTCGCGAACGCCGCCGCTGTCAAAGTTACCGCGAGCGGAGGCGCGCGCAACATCGACGACCTAGCGCTGTTGAAGCGCTCGGTTCCGCCGGCGGTCGACTCTTGCATCGTCGGCAGCGCGCTCTACAATGGGACGCTCGACTTGCGCGAAGCCATCGCCACCGTCGCCTAGAGAAGCCCTGATTTAGCTCATTTCGTTGTCGCCGAGGTCCTCGATTACCATAGTAAACTTCGGACCTCGGCTCCTAGAACTGAACTAAATCAGGGCTTCTCTTCTGCGTTAGGGTGTGATCGCAAAGATCGTGCCGGATTGCGTGCCGCCGTAGATTCTGCCGTCGGCGGCCTGCACGAGTCCCCCCCTCGGATACGCACCGTCGCGCCGCCCTCGGAAGGCATGGACGATCGTAAATGCGCCGCTCGACGTGATGCTAAAGACGGTGCCGTAGCCTGAGGAGCCCTCACCCACGCCGCCTCCGACCGTCGTTCCATAGAAAACGCCGTTTCTCGCGAGCAATAGTGGACCGCTAGGCTGCCAGCCGTCACCGCTCCCGCCGAACGCATAGCGAATCGAAAAGCCGCTGGATTCGATGGACCACACCGCCCCCGCGTACGGTCCCCCGTTTTGCACGGCCGAGACACCCCACACGTTGCCCGACGCATCCAACGTCGGCGTTATCTGCGGCCACTCGCCGTCTGCTCCGTCGGTAAACGAATAGAGCGTGTTCAACTGGCCCTGCGACGTGTATTCAAAAACCGATCCTTGGGGTTGTCCGCCAAAGCCGAAACCGACGGTCGTGCCGAACAGATTTCCCGACGCATCTCGCACCACGCCGGTGAACGGACAGTGACCGTCCTGCATGCTCAGAAAGTAATAGAGCACTGAGAATCCACCGGCGGCAGTCCCGCTAACGATCGTGCCATTGCCGGGTGAGTTTGCACCTTGTGAGGCAGTCCCGAAAAACGTTCCGTGTGGACCTTCGGCAAGGCCATCGTAGTGGATCACTCCGGTGGCCGACTCAAAGGCATACAGCGTCGTCAGCGCACCGGTGCGCGCAAGCCGAAAGATCGTTCCGCCGCCGCCCGCCCCTCCCGAACGCGTCGTTCCGAAAAGTTCGCCTCGCGCTCTGATTTGCAGGCGACGGTTAGGTGTGCCGCCGTCGGAACCGCCCGTGAAGCTGTACAGCAAGCTCAGAGTGCCCGCCTTCAGCGCAAAGACCGCACCCTGTCCATTCGAGCCATGGATCGGATCGACGACATAAACCGCACCGTCGCCCGCAGCGCCGATCTCCGGATCGAGCGATCCCGCAGTCGCCGCGTATACCGTCCGAAACCGGGCTGCATCGGCCGGTCCGATTATCGCTAGGCCTAAAGCGATGGCTATTATCGGAACGGCGCATCGCGCCGAAAAAAACCAGCTCGCATATCGTTATCCTCCAAAGCGCAGCCCTTGGGAGCGGTTATCCTCCGCTAGCAAACGTACTCACGAGGGAGTTCCTCGGGCAGTCGCGTGACGATCTCATAGTTGATCGTATCACACCACGTCGCCCAATCGTCGGCGCTCACTTCGCTCTCGCCGTCCCGGCCGATGAGCGTCACCGCCGAGCCGACGTACGCGCCCGGAGCGTTCGACAGATCGATTTGCGTCATGTTCATCGCGACTCGGCCGACTAATGGGACAGAGCACGCCGTCGACGACGAACGCGCCGCGATTCGACAACGCGCGCGGTACGCCGTCGGCGTAACCCGCCGGAACGACGCCGACGCGCATTTCGCGCGGGGCGTGGAAGCTTCCACCGTAACCGACCGAAGCACCCGCGGCCACCGTGCGAACGACGATTAGCTCCGAGACGTACGAGAGCGCGGGGCGCAAATCGAGCGGCCGCTCCTTCATCGCAGCGCTCGTTTGCGGTGACGGCATCAATCCGTAGAGCGCAATCCCGAAGCGCGTCATGTCCAAGTGAGTTTGTGGCCACAGCATGGCGGCCGCCGATGCGGCGATATGTCGAATCGGCGCGAGCCCGCTACGGTCGAGCAACGGTTTGACTCCAACGAGTGCCCGCTCGAAGGCTTCGAGCTGGTGCATCGTGTAGGGCGAATCGATCTCCTCGGCTGCGGCCAGATGCGAGAAGATGCCGCGCAGCGCGATTTCCGAAAAGCCGCCGAGTCTCTCGAGGGCACCGCCCAGCTCGTGCGGCTCGACCCCAAGCCGATTGAGATCGGTGTTCACTTTCACGTGCACGAAAGCGCGGGTTTGACGTCGGCCGGCCGCGCCGGCGAGCCGCTGGGCGAACGTCATCGACTTTCCAAAGAGCAAGCTCCAGGTTCGCGACTATCGCTTCGTCGAGCGCCTCCGGCGGAATCGGCCCCATCACCAGTATCGGCGCCGCGATTCCCGCAGAGCGCAGGGCCAAGGCCTCTTCGACGCTGTAAACGCAGAGCCGCGCCGCGAGCGGCTCGATGGCCCGGGCCGTCTCCAGCAACCCGTGCCCGTAGGCGTTACCCTTGACGACGAAGGCCGCGCGTTGCGGCCCGACCAGCCGGCGCAGCACCTCGGCATTGTGGCGCAGAGCCCGAAGCGAGATGCGCAATCTTCCGATCATGCCAGACGGTCCATTACGGAAAAAGAGAAGGCCCTCCCGGTAAAAGGCGCCGCACGTCGAGCCTGCGGCGCAGAGACATCGCTGGGTCTCTTCGCAACCTGCGCAGAAAGTGAGCGCCATGGACGAGTTCGATCCGCACGTCCGCTGGTTGCTCGCCGCACCGATTTACCTGGCTGCGTATGCGCTGGCGGCCTACGTCTTTTGGCAGGCGGCAAAGCGGCGCGGGATGGCGACCGAGGGCATCGCGCGGATTGCGACCGCCGGCCTCGTCGGCGGTTTGGCCGGAGCAAATCTCGTCCAACTCCTCGCCACCAGCTTTCCCGGCAAAACGATCGAAGGCGGTATCGTCGGCGGTTGGTTGGCAGTGATCTGGGTGAAGCGGAGACTGGGCATCACGCGGCCGAGCGGCGATCTCTTCGCGCTAGCCATTCCCGCGGGTGAAGCGATCGGCCGTATCGCCTGTTTCGTCGGCGGATGCTGTTACGGAAAGGCGGCCGGCGTTGCGTGGGCGGTGCACGATCACGGCGCATGGCGCCATCCGGCGCAACTCTATCTAAGCGTTGCGGCCGCGGCGTGCTTCGCAGCGTTGCTAGCGATCGAGCGCATGCGCTTCTTGCCCGAGAATGGGCTCTTCTATCTCGGCGGCGCGCTCTTCTGCGTCGATCGCTTCATCGTCGAGTTCTTCCGTGAAGGCCCGACGACGCCGCTTGGCGTTACGCTCGCTCAGACGGCCTGCATCGCCGGTTTTTTGTTCTTCGCCTGGAAGCTAGCGACGCTCTTGCATCCGAGCGCGCCGAAACCGAGGTCAGTCCTCGAATGCCGGTAGCCGGTTCCGACGCATGTTCGCAATGCGGCGGCGCTCTGAACCGCGACCTGATCTATTGCCCGAACTGCGGCGCGGCGCGAGTGGCCGTTTCGGGCGCGTCGAGCACCGGCACGCTGATCCTCATGGCCCTTATCGGCATCGTGGTCGCACTGCCTATATGGTGGGGGCTAACGTTAGTTGGTGTAGGGCTGCTCGACAATCTCGGGCTGCCCGCAGGGTATAGGCCGGAGTTCTACGTGTCGTGGGCGGCGACGGGCTATTTCATCTTCCTCACGCTGCTTGCACTCGCCGGCCTGATCGTCGCCGCCCGAGCGCGGCTCTCTCTACCGTTGCGCGTTTTCATCATCGCGCTTCTATGCGTGATGCTCGGGCTATTCTCAATCTGCGATCTCTTCGCCTTATCGTCGCAGTCGCAGGTATGAGCTAGCTTTGTCCCTCCCGGTTTACGATTACACGGTTCTCAAGAGCGTCCGCGCGGTCTGCCCGCGTTGCTTCGCGGAGAACGCGAGTTTCGATCCCGAGTATCCGACCGACATCTGCGACGGGCATCTGGTCGAGCGCGATGGCGGCGTTTATTTGCGCCGATGGTGCAGGCGCGGCCACGGTGAGGTCTGGTCGCTCTACGAAGAGGATGCGGCGCTCTGGCGCTACCTGCAGCAATGGCGCGTGCCGACGAAGATCATCAATCCCGACACCAGCGAAATCTTTCCCGTTCCGATGGGTTACGAGCACGGTTTGGGTCCCGCCCATCTCCAGCACTCGTGCATCTATCTGCTCGATCTCACGACGCAATGCAATCTGACCTGTCCGGCTTGCTACACCAGCTCGAGTCCGGAGCTCTCGGCGTACCTTCCGCTGACGGAGGCCGTGCGCGCGGTTGAAGCCGCGCTCGAACGCGAAGGCGGTCGGCTCGACGTCGTCATGCTCTCGGGCGGGGAGCCGACGGTGCATCCGCAGATTCGCGAGCTGATCGAGCGTCTCTGCGAGATGCCGATCACGCGGATCTTGCTCAACACCAACGGCGTTCGTCTTGCAAACGAAGAGGCGCTGCTCGAGTTCATCGCGGGCCTGCGCGATCGCATCGAGGTCTATCTGCAGTACGACGGCCAGCGCGAGGCGACGCATAAGACATTGCGCGGCGTCGACCTGCGTGAAACCAAAGCGCGCGTCATCTCGAAGCTGAGCGCCGCGCGCGTCTTTACGACGCTGGTGATGACGGTCGTTCCGCAAAACGCCGATCAAATCGGCGAGGTCCTCGACACCGCCTTCGCGACGCCCTACGTGGGCGGCGTCATGTTCCAGCCGCTCTTTGCCTCGGGCCGCGCTCCCGTGGTCGATCCGATGGCGCGCGTGACGACGACCGGCGTGCTCGCGCGGCTCGAGGCCCAGTCATCCAACGGCGTACGCGCTCGCGATCTCATCGCTTTGCCCTGCAGCCACCCCGACTGTTGCTCGATCGGCTATTTCATCCGTGCGAGTGACGGGCGATTCGCTGGAATGCCCGCGATCCTAGGGGAGAAGACGCTGCGCGACAACTTGAGCATCTTCGGCAATCAGATCGCTTTTAGCGAAGCGTTGGAAAAGATTCGCAATGCGCTGACCAACGTGATGTCCGAGACGATGACGCTCTCCCGTCCCGAGCTGGCCGCTCACCTCAAGACGCTCTGCTCTGCTTGCGGTCTCGGCGGTGCCGCCGAGCTGCTCAAGTTGGCCTTCGGACGGGGAGCCACCGCGCGTTTCGTTGGCGAGCGCGTGAAGCGCGTGACGATCAAGCACTTCATGGACGCCGACACCCTGATTACCGAACGGCTCGAGCAATGCTGCGTGCACGTGGCCGGCGCGGGCAACGATCCGGTGCGCATGCCCTTCTGCGCGGCGCGCCTCTTTCCAAAAGTACGGGAGCGGGCAACGAAAGGAATGGTGCGTCGTGGACAGCTCGAGCAAGCTCCAGCGGGGTAAAGAGCTCGAAGGCTACGCCTTCACCTTCTGTAAGGCGGCCTTCTTGGCGTTGCTCTTCGGCCGATACGCGGTTCTCGTGCTCTCGACGGGCGCCGTCCTGCTCTACCTGGTGGCCTACGCCCAGGGGGTGCGGGACTGGCGATGCTGGGTGAAGCCGCCGTGGGTCGTCATCTTCTTCGCCGGCGTCGCGATCGCCCAGGCTTACTTGCTCTTCTGGTCGCCGCTAAAGCTCATCCTGTAGCAGGGAGGTCCAGTTAAGGGAGGCCCAGTTAGAGGGAGGCCCGGTTAGACGGCCGGGCGCTTTTTCGGGGCAGATCGGCGAACAACCGGGCGACCCGCGCTGTCCGATCGGGCCTGCTGCAACCCTTGCACTCCTCCATGGAGTCTGCTAGGATGGCACGGTTAGCGCTCTTGCGCTAAGAGTGCTAACTTTCTATAAGTACGAAAAATTTACCAAGCTGTGGAGGTTTCCGTGAATCTCAAGCCCCTGTTCGATAACGTCGTTATCGAGCACGTAGAGCAAGACGACAAGACGATCGGCGGCGTCTTTCTTCCCGATACCGCCAAGGAGAAGCCTCAAGAGGGCGTCATTCGAGCGGTCGGAAGCGGCCGCATCACCGACAAGGGCACGAAGGTCGATATGCACGTCAAGGTCGGCGATCGTGTGCTTTACCGCAAGTACTCGGGGAGCGAAGTCAAGATCGAGGGCACCGAGTTCCTCATCATTCCTGAAAAAGATATTCTCGCCATCGTCGACAAAGTGCCGGCCGGCGTCTAAGGAGTTCAATTTTTAAATGTCTGCAAAGCAACTCGTATTCGATGAAAGCGCGCGCCGCGCGCTCGAGCGCGGTGCGAACATCCTCGCCGATGCCGTTAAAGTGACGCTCGGCCCCAAGGGTCGCAACGTCGTGCTCGACAAGAAATTCGGTTCGCCGACGATTACCAACGACGGCGTGACCATTGCCAAGGAGATCGAGCTGCCCGACGTGTTCGAAAACATGGGGGCGCAGCTCGTCAAAGAAGTCGCGTCGAAGACCAACGACATCGCCGGCGACGGCACGACCACTGCGACCGTCCTCGCGCAAGCGATCATTCGCGAAGGCCTCCGCAACGTGACCGCGGGCAGCAACCCGCTGCTGATCAAGCACGGCATCGAAAAGGCCGTGGAGATCGCGGTCAAGGAGATGGAGTCGTTCAAGAAGGACGTCGATACCAAAGAGAAGATTTCCCAGGTCGCCTCGATCTCGGCGAACGATCCGGAGATCGGCGAATACGTCGCCGAAGCGATGGAGAAGGTCGGCAAGGACGGCGTCATCACGGTTGAGGAGTCGAGGACGCTCAAGACCGAAGTCGAGACCAAGGACGGCATGCAGTTCGACAAGGGCTACATCTCGCCATACATGGTTACCGACTCCGAACGCATGGAAGCCGTGCTCGACAATCCCTACATCCTGGTAACGGAACGGAAGATCTCGGCGATCGCCGATATCCTGCCGTTGCTCGAGAAGGTCGTTCAGGTACAGAAACCGCTGCTCATCATTTCCGAGGACGTCGAGGGTGAAGCGCTCGCGACGCTGGTCGTGAACAAGCTGCGCGGCACGTTTACATCCGTTGCGGTCAAGGCGCCGGGCTTCGGCGACCGCCGCAAGGAGATGCTCAAGGATATCGCAACGCTCACCGGCGCCACGGTGATCTCCGAAGAGCTCGGACTCAAACTCGATAAGGTGACGCCCGAACAGCTCGGCCAGGCCAAGCGCGTGACGGTTACCAAGGAAGAGACGACGATCGTCGATGGCAACGGCAAACCCGATGCCATTAAGGGCCGCATCGAGATGATCAAAAAGCAGATCGAGGAGACCGATTCGGACTTCGACCGCGAGAAGCTGCAAGAGCGTCTCGCGAAGCTCTCCGGCGGCGTCGCAGTCATTCAGGTGGGCGCGGCGACCGAGACCGAGCTCAAAGAGAAGAAGCACCGCATCGAGGATGCTCTGAGCGCGACCCGTGCAGCCGTGCAGGAAGGCATGATCCCCGGCGGCGGCGCGTCGCTCATTCATGCGATCAAGGCGATCGACCGCTACGAGCCCCCGAAGACAAACGGTCACGCCTCGACGTGGGCCGACGAGAAGATCGGCATCAGCATCGTGCGCAAGGCTCTTGAGGAGCCGGCCCGTCAAATCGCCGACAACGCGGGATTTGAAGGTTCCGTTCAGGTCAACGCGGTTCGCATCAAGAGCGCACCGTTCGGCTTCGACGCAATGACCGGCGAGATCGTGGACATGTTCGCCGCGGGCATCGTAGAACCGCTCAAAGTGACGCGCGCAGCGTTACAGAATGCGGCCTCGATCGGCGCGTTGATCCTCACCACCGAAACCCTCATTGCCGACAAGCCCGAGCCCAAGAAAGAGCCAATGGGCGCGCCCGGCGGCGGCATGGGCGGCTACGACATGATGTAGGCGTCGCTCTCGGCG
>CAWEIR010000004.1:0-152784 GCA_963809255.1 Vulcanimicrobiota bacterium
GGCGTGTCTCACGACGCGCCTTTTCCCTATCCGGCCGAGGTCTTCCAGAACTTGGGGCAGAGCAGCGTATCGACCTGATCGCCCGCGAGGCCGTCGATCATATCCTCGGTGACGTTGAGGAGAATGCTTTCCGGCCAGCCGCCCCAAGGAACCGGAAACGACATCGGTATTCGCACGTAATGATACTGATGCGTCGGGGTGCGTAGACGCAGCGTGAGTTGTTGCGGGCTATTGCCGGACGCGTCGGAATAGAGCCACGCGTAATACGAATCCTGATCGTTCTCTACCACGATGTGCGCCGGCAGTAGTTGCGGGATCGGCTTCCCGCAGGTCGCCGCGCTCTTGTCGAAGAGTACGAAGGTTGGTTGCACGTAGAGGAAGGATTGCGGCGCCGTACCGGAGAGCAGCAACGGCATCGGAGGCGCAGGGGCCGGCGAGTCGCTGAGTTTCTCCGTTATGTTGCGATCGTATCCCGGGATGAAGTAAACGTAATCCGTCGCCGAGCAGCGATACTTGGGAGCCGTGAGCTCGAGGCGATAGAGCCCGAAAGCGTTGTCGAACTCGACGATCGCCTCCTGATCGTCGCCGCGCTCGAAGTGAAAGACTTTGTCGACCTGCGGCCGTCCGATTCTGTCGGTCACGCGGGCGCGTAGCGCGATGCTCGTCCCGGCCGGCGCACGCGCGATCGCGCCACAGAAGCCGGCATGCAGAACGACGTGAGCGAGCGCGAGCATTGGCGAGGTCTTTCGGCCTTGCGCTCCCGACTCCGTTCGCCTGAGCAGCCGCTCGCCTTGGCGGGAGCAGGCCGCACCGTCAGGACGGATAACGTCACCATCATGTCAGTGCGCGCCATCAACGATTTTACGATTCGCGTGGCAACGGTCAACGGTTCGGGAAGTCAATCCTCCAATCTGGTGCTGACCAACGCCATCGCAAGCCTCGGAATCCCCGTCGCTCCGAAGAACGTTTTTCCCTCGAATATCGAGGGCTTGCCCACGTGGTTCGACGTGCGGGTTTCGGCGCTCGGATATCAATGCCGCGCGCGCGACTTCGACGTGCTCGTAGCACTCAACGCGGCGACGTGGCAGCAGGACGTCGCGGGTGTCAAGCCCGGCGGTGCGGTCGTGCACGAAGAGAGCTTCCCTTGCAAGGGCGACACCTTGCGCGAGGATCTTAGCTACTACGCCGTTCCGTTTACGGCGCTGGCGAAAGAGCACTTCGCCGACAAAGGTGACCTACGAAAATACTTGATGAACATGATTTACGTAGGCGTGCTGGCGCAGCTCCTCGATATTCCCGAAGGATCGCTCGAAGAGAGCTTACGCTCGCAGTTTCGCAGCAAGGCCGCGGCCGTCGAGCTCAATCTTTCCGCCGTGCGCGTCGGCATCGAGTACGCGAAGCAGCATCTCGAGAAGCACGACCCCTGGCGCCTCGTCCCGATGAGCGGAAAGACCGAAGGCCTCATGTTCATGGAAGGCAATCGCGCTGCGGCGCTCGGCTGCGTGATGGGAGGCTGCACCGTTGCCGCCTGGTATCCGATCACGCCGTCTTCCTCGCTGTGCGAGTACTTCATTCAGTATTGCGACCGTTATCGCGTCGATAAAGAGAGCGGCGAACGTAATGTTGCCATCATTCAAGCCGAAGACGAGCTCGCTGCTGCCGGGATCGTTTTTGGTGCGGGGTGGGCGGGCGCGCGAGCGATGACGTTGACCTCAGGCCCGGGCATCTCGTTGATGGCCGAATATGCGGGCTATGGATATTTCGCCGAAGTCCCGGGCGTAATCTTTGACGTGCAGCGCGCCGGACCGTTGACCGGATTGCCGACGCGAACGATGCAAGGGGACGTGGCCTTTGCGTACACGCTCTCGCATGGCGACACCAAGCATCTCGTGCTCTTGCCCGCAACGGTGGCCGAAGCGTACGAGCTTTCAATGGAAGCGTTCGATCTCGCGGAACGCTTTCAAACGCCGGTCTTTGTGCTCAGCGATCTCGATCTGGGAATGAACCCATGGCTGACGCCGCCGCTACAGTATCCGGAGAAGCCCTTCGACCGCGGAAAAGTGCTTGGCGCCGACGACTTGAGCTCGGTGAAGGGATGGGGACGCTACCGCGACGTTGACAAGGACGGGATCGGCTATCGCACGCTGCCCGGGACCGATCATCCCGGGGCCGGGTTCTTCACGCGCGGCACCGGCCACGATGAAGAAGCGCGCTATTCGGAGCTCCCCGAAGTTTGGCAGCGCAACCTCGATCGGCTTAACCGAAAGACTGAAACGGCCAGGACGGCCGTTCCGGCGCCGGTCGTTGCCGAGAAAACGACCACCAAGATTGCGATCCTTGCGTACGGAACGACCCACCACGCCGTCGTGGAGGCCCTCGATTTTTTGCGCGAATCTGGGATAGAACTCAACTACATGCGCGTGCGTGCGCTGCCGCTCTCGCCCGACGTCGCGACCTTCGTAAAGCGTCACGATCGCGTTTACGTCGTCGAGCAGAATCGCGACGGACAACTGTACGGCATTCTGCGAACCGAGCTCCCAACTCACCTCATCGGCCGCCTGGAATCGATCCGTCATTACAACGGCGTCCCGATCGATGCACACGCAATTATCGACCCCCTGCTCGACGCGGAGCGCGCGCCGGCGGTGGTCGCGGAATAGGATGACAGTATGACCGTAAACATCGTCGGCCTCACTCGCGAGGTCTACAAGGGGCTTCCGACCACGCTCTGTGCGGGCTGCGGGCACAACTCGATCACCAATCATTTGATCAAGGCGCTCTATGAGTACGGCGTCGAGCCCCATAAGCTCGCGAAAATGAGCGGTATCGGCTGTTCGTCGAAGACGCCCGCCTACTTCGTCGAGCAGGCGCACGGCTTCAACGGTCTACACGGACGCATGCCGTCCGCTGCGACGGGAGCGAAGCTGGCCAACAGCGAGCTGCTCGTTCTCGGCATCAGCGGCGATGGCGACACCGCGAGCATCGGCCTCGGTCAGTACTGTCACATGATCCGGCGCAATCTGGACTGCACGTACATCGTCGAGAATAATGGCTGCTATGGTCTGACCAAGGGGCAGTTTTCGGCCACCGCCGATGTCGGCTCGAAACAAAAAGGCGGAAAGACCAACGAGTACGCGACGATCGATATTTGCGGGCTCGCAATCGAACTGGGCGCCACCTTCGTCGCGCGCTCGTTTTCGGGAGATGGTAAGCAGCTCGTGCCGCTGCTGCAGGCCGCCTTTTCGCATCGCGGCACTGCCATCCTCGACGTCATCAGTCCGTGCGTGACGTTCAACGATCACGAAGGGTTCGACTAAGAGCTATGCGTACGTCAAAGAGCACGACATCGTACTGCACACCGCCGACTATATCGCTGGAGGTCGCGAGATCACGGTCGATTACGAACCCGGCACGGTGCAGGACGTTACGCTCGACGACGGCTCGCACGTGCTGCTCCGAAAACTCGATGTCGAGTACGATGCGACCGACGGAATCAACGCACTGCGTGTGATTCATGAGACGCGAGCGCGCGGCGAGTTCGTTACCGGACTGCTTTATGTTAACACGACGCAGCAGGATCTCTGCGCGCGCGAGCATCTGGTGAAGCAGCCTTTAGCGCAGCTCGACGAAGAGTCGCTGCGAATCGGCCGCGAGGAGTGGCGGAAGCTGATGGAACCGGCAACCTGACCGCCGGCGTCATCGCCGCGTTACGGGACGCAAAATCCGTTTTCGTTCTGACCGGTTCGGGTATTTCGGCGGAGAGCGGTTTGCCGACGTTTCGCGGCGTGGGCGGTCTTTGGCGCACGCATCGCGTCGAAGAGCTCGCTTCGCCCGAGGGTTTCGCGCGCGATCCGGTTCTGGTCTGGACCTGGTATAACGAACGCAAGGCCGCCCACGAACGAGCCCAACCCAATGCCGGCCACTTTGCGATCGCCCAGCTGGAAGATGCGCTTGACGATTTCACGCTCGCCACGCAGAACGTGGATTCGCTCCATCTGCGCGCCGGCTCGCGCAACGTACTCGAGCTGCACGGCAGCCTGCGCGAGGCGCGCTGCATCAATTGCAATGCAGGCCGCCCACTCGGTGCTGCCGGCCTTCCGCTCGACGAATCGACCACGCGTGCGGCGGGCGCTGGCGTCCCGATATCGTCTGGTTTGGTGAATCGCTACCTCAAGATGTTTGGCAAAGGGCACGAGAAGCCGCGGCACGCGCCGACGTCATCCTGGTCGTCGGTACGAGCGCCGTCGTCTATCCCGCCGCTGCGCTCGCGACCAACTATAATCGCACGGCCTTCGTTGCCGAAATCAATCCGGAGCCAACTCCGATAAGCGACCGAGTTGCTTGCACGCTGCGAGGATCCGGAGCCGAAGTGCTGCCGCGGATTGTCGCAGCGCTCTCTCCAGGCGAAGCGGCGTCGCCGGACTTATCCGTTCGGCCCCGCGGTTAGCGATAAAGCCACCATCGTGGCGCGCCGCGACGCGCTTCGCGCTCAAAATAGACCTCGAGCCTTTAGCCGGCCTACGAACTTCCGCGTGCGCGAGACGGCGTCCACTTCATCGAGCTAGGATTGGAGACGTTTCGCGAGCAGCTCGCTGAGCTTGCGCTCCACGCCGCGCAACGTCGCGTTCTCGCTCTCGGCGTCGCGCAACCGCGTGCGAAGTTCGACGGCAGCGATGTGATCGTACCCTGCCGACGCGGCGGCCGCGAGCTTGCGCAGAGTGCTGCGCTCGTCCGGGTCGAGATCCTCACCGGTGCCATGGCCACCGTAGAGGGCGATGGCTTCGAGATGGTGACCGACGATGATCGGGACGGCGTAGATCGCTTGCCGGTCGCCGCCCGGCAGATCGTTGCGCGGCCAGCGCAGATCGCTCGGATCTATGGCGACCAGATCGGCGCGCAATCGCAGCGCCAGCGCGTCGTCGGCATCGAGTTCGGCCGCTTCGTCGTCCGTCCACGCGTGCGCCCGAACGCGGCGGTACCTTCCCTTTTCGTGACGAAAGACGGCCGCCGATGAGAGTCCCAACGCGGCTACCGGCTCGTCAACCAGCGCGGCCTCGATCGCGGCGGCAGTCGATGCGTGCGGCAGCGCGCGCGCCACGGCGGCTACGCGTTGCTCGGCGAGATGCCGCTGCCTGAAGAGGAAGCGATCGATCCAGTCCTCGAGGTGGCCGTGCAAGAGATTGAACGATATGCCCAAACCGACTGCGGCCAAAATGTTCAGAATCGTAGCGACGCCCTGATGCTCCAGCTCGCGGCCGAAGACGTACTCGATCAAAGCAAAGAGCGCCACCGCTCCAAAGGTCAGAATCGTGTAAACCAGCGTGCGGCTGATGATGAAGCTGATATCCATCACGCGGTGACGGACGATTCCGTACGCGACAGTTATCGCAATGAGTGCCGGCGAGAGCGAGAAGAGTAGGGCGAGCGTAAAGCTTACGGTGTTATTGGTCGTATGCCCGCCGACAATCTGCTGGAGCACGTCAGCCAAAATGAGCAGCACAAAACTTCCGATAACCGGCACGAGCCGGCTGCGTGCCGCTCCACGTGTGGTGACGTACGTGGATATGAGCGCGAGCAGCGCGGCGAGCCCCGGGATCACGACGGAGAGATCGTAGAGCGAGAACAGATGGACCGGCGGGGCGTGCGAATAGCGCACATCGAGATACGCATAGAGATACAGACCAGCAATGGCGACCCCGGACGGCAAGGCGAGACGGTTGACGAGACGTGCCGTTCCCGTCGACCGGTCGCTGGGAAAGCGGCTCGCAAAGATCATGATCGCGGCCGGTTGCATCGCATATAGCAGCGCAACGAGGACGTCGAACAGCGTCGCGGCAGCCCCTCCCGACTGCTGCGCCCAAAAGAGCCAGGGAAACGGCAGCACCAACGCGGGAGCGATCAAGGCGAAGGCCCAGGTCATGCGGCTGGGCCGCAACAGTACGAGGACCAGCCCGACGATTCCCATTGCGAGTCCGGCGATCGCGTACGTCAACGATTCCGTCTGCCCGATTGCGAGAAGATCGGTGGCGCGCACGGTGACCCAGCGGGGCCTCGCATCGTGAACGATAGCAAAGGCGATCGGCGCCCCGCCGGGGACCTCTTCGTTGAGAATGGCGTAGCGGCGCCCGCGCAACGGCAGCGTCTCGTAGAGTAACCGGTCTCCGGTGACGATGCCGGCGCGCGCCGTCAGCGACCCCGGATCGATCTCGGCAAACGTCACGTCCTTGCTCAGCAAGAATCCGTAGGTGCCGATCGGTTTTTGAAAGGAGCCGATCGAGACGGCGGCTGCCGTGAGCTCGAACAACGCCAAGATCGTTATGAATGCGACGCGGGCGGCGTAACGCACGTTACTCTGCACCAGCCGCGCGCTTGCGCGTGAACAGTGCGTAGACGGGCAACCCTGAGAGTAGAATCGCGATGCCGATGCCGGTATCGTGCGGTGACTTCAGGACGGTATCTCCAACGATATACCACGCGGCGGCAAGAAAGAGCAGCGTCGTTACCGGGTGTCCCGGCATGCTGAAGACGGGCTTGGGCGCCTGCGGATCGCGCGCGTCGCGATTGCGGAAGACGATTAGTGCGATCGCGGCAAGCCCGAAGAAGATGTAGTCGTTGCAGGTCACGTAGTTCAGAATCTGGTCGTAGCTGCCGGAGAGCGCGATCACGATAGCGATCAGTCCCTGCAGTATGATTGCGAGCACGGGTGCGTGAGTCCGGGCGTTCACCCAAGCGAGCTGTTTGAAAAACGTGCCGTCGGCGGCCATCTGAAAGTACACCCGGGGCGACGTAAGAATCTGGTTGCTCAGAAAGCCGAGCGTCGACAGCGCGATCACGGCGGCCATGATCTGCAAACCGATTGGACCGAAAGCGATTCCCGCAACCTGCGAGGCCGGCGTATTGGTCGCTGCCAAGCCGCCGATGCCGAGCGCGCGTAGACAAGCGGCGTTGACCGCCAAGTAGAGGATGACGACAACACCGACGCCGGCGATCAAGCCACGCGGCAGCGTTTTCTGTGGTTGGTGTAACTCGGCCGTCATAAAGCTCGACGTTTGCCATCCGCTGTAGGCGAAGAGTACTGGCACCATGGCCAGGCCGATCACGGCAAGCGTCCCTCCGGATGCCGCATGCGCGGGCAGCGCTGCCGCGCCGGCTGCGGCGTGAACCGCAAAGAGGCCGATGGCCGCAAACGCCGCGATGGCGAGGACCTTGAGTACCATGAATGCGTTTTGCGTCGTCGTACCGGTGCGAACGCCAAGCGCATTAATCGCCGTGAACGCCGCAATTGCAACGACGGCGACTCCTGCAGTTGAAGCGTGCCAACTCGTCAACGTTGCAAAGTAGTTGGCGAACGTCACGGCGGCGGCAGCCATTCCGCCGCTTTGCGACACGAGCAGCAGCGTCCAGCCAAAGATGAATGCGAGCGCCGGATGGAACGCGTCGCGCAAATACGCATAGAGGCCGCCGTCAGCGGGACGGCGCGCCGCCAGCTCCGCGAAGATGCCCGCGCCGAGTAGCGCGATCAGACCGCCCGCGATCCAAACCGCCATCACCAGAAATCCGCTGCCGACAAACCGGGCGACGACCGAGGGGTTCATAAAAATGCCCGAGCCGATGATGCCGCCCATCACGATGAGTGCGGCATCCCGGCCCCCCAGCAGACGTACGAGTTTGGGTGCCGGCGCGCTCATCGGGGGAATGTCCACATTCCAGCGAAGAGGCGCGTCATGTTCGCAATTGCAACCTTCGTCCTTGCCGTGCTCGGTGTCACCGTAGCCCAGATGCCTCCTCCGGGGCCGGTCTCCCCTCTTTCGCAGCCGCCGTTGGAAAATGGCTCGTGCCTCGATTCGCCCCGCGCCGTCCCAAGGGTGCTTATGAAGCCGGTTTCGCGTGCCATGCAGGTCGTCGGCATCGATGCAGTCGTCTCGACGGCGACGATGACGTCCAACCAGACGATCGGCTTCCTGTATACGACCGGGGACGGCGGCACGTGGCTCGGCGAGCGCACCGCGCTCTACATGTCCGCGGCCAATGCCACCTCGATCAACGCGGTCTTGGCCGCAACCCACGTCGCGGGTGTCGCGAAGAATGAATTTCCCCCGCAGAGCCGCTATGGTGAGCCCACGGGGTACCCGCAATTCTTTAGAGTGCAGATACCGCCCGACGCCCTGGCCGCCTTGCGAATCGAACTCGTACCCTGCGTCCGCTGGCCGAGCGCGCGCCCGCTCCCCGATCCCACAATGTAGGAGTTAGCAGAGGCCGCATCCGAGTGCTAAGATGACGGGTTATTGGGCCTGATGGAGTTCGTGGTTCGAGCTCGCCTGGGAGCTTTCGCGCCGAATGCCGACGTCTTCGTCGACGAGGATCAGCGGCGTGTCGTCGTGGTCGTAGAAGTCGCTGGAGCCGATCCCGAGAGTCTGCGAGTCGTCGTTGACGAGCGGTTTTTCATCATCGGCGGACGCCGCCGCGAGGCCGCGCGGTTGCGCAATGGTTCCTTCGTACAGAAAGAGATCGCGCACGGCGAGTTCGTCAAACGAATCGCGCTGCCGGTCGCGCTGGAATACGATTGCATCGCGGCGACGTACGAGGACGGTTTCTTGATCGTCGTCGCACCGATTGCGGCGACGGCCTACCGACCAACGGCCCGAACCGAACTCCACATCTTGGTAAAAAGGACGCATTCCTAAATACAGATGGCTCAGAAATCTAGTCAAAACATCGTTCCCGCCAATTTGATCGGCATTCTGCCGCTCCAAGAGGCGGTGCTTTATCCGCATACCGTCATTCCGTTGGCGGTGGTCAAGAAATCCGGCATTCAGCTCGTCGAGGAAGCGTTGCGCGAAGGAAAGCCGATCGGTCTGACCGTTCTGCGCGATCGCGAGATAGAGGACCCCGGCCCCGAAGACGTGCAGCGGGTCGGTACGATCGGCGTCATACAGAAGATGCTGAAAGTTCCCGACGGCACGCTGCGGTGCATCGTTGCCGGTCAGCAGGTCTTCCGCATCGAACAGTTCACGCAGGTCGCGCCCTATATGGTCGCGGCTTACACGGAGTTGCCTGACTTAACGGTCGAGAACGAAGAGCTCGTCGCGATGCAGCGCAATTTGGCAGGACTCTTCCAAAAGCTGCTTTCGTATCTTCCGCAAGCGCCGCGCGAGATGGAGATGGAGGTTGCCAACATCACCGATCCGGTGGTGCTGACCTACTTCGTCGCTTCGACGATGCGTTTAGAGACCGCCGACCGTCAGGCGCTTCTCGAGGAACGCGACACGGCCAAGCGCATGCGCAAGCTGACGATGCTTCTCACAAAGGAGCTAGAGGTCGTCGAGCTCGGCCATAAGATTCAGAGCGACATCCAACGCGAGATGGAGAAGAATCAACGCGAGTTCTATCTTCGCCAACAGCTTCGCGCAATACAGGAAGAGCTTGGCGAAGTCGATCCGCAGCAGGCCGAGAACAACGAGCTGCGGGGCAAGATCGACGGAGCGGCGATGCCGCCCGACGTAAAGAAGGCTGCCGACCGCGAGCTGGACCGGCTCTCGAAAGTTCCGCAGGCCAGCCCCGAGTACAGCGTGATTCGCACGTATCTCGATTGGCTGGTTACGTTACCGTGGAAAGAGGAGACGCCCGATCACATCGAGATCGCGACGGCGCGCGCCGTGCTCGACGAGGATCATTACGACCTTGAAAAGATCAAGGACCGGATCGTCGAGTACCTAGCCGTCGGAAAACTCAAGAAGAAGTTGACCGGACCGATCCTCTGTTTCGTGGGACCGCCGGGCGTCGGAAAAACCTCGCTGGGTCAGTCGATCGCTCGGGCGATGGGGCGCAAGTTCGTTCGCCTTTCGGTGGGCGGCGTTCGTGATGAGGCCGAGATTCGCGGCCATCGGCGGACGTACATCGGCGCGATGCCGGGCACGATCATTCGCGCGATTCGCGACGCGGGGACGCGCAACCCCGTGTTGATGATCGACGAGATCGACAAAGTGGGCGCGGATTTTCGCGGCGACCCGCAGTCGGCCTTGCTCGAAGTGCTCGATCCCGAGCAGAATAACAACTTCCGCGATCACTATCTCGATCTGCCGTTCGATCTTTCGCAAGTACTCTTTATCTGCACTGCAAACGCGCTCGATACGATCTCGCCGCCGTTGCGGGATCGCATGGAGATCATCACGCTTCACGGCTACACCGAGCTCGAAAAGCTCCAGATAGCCAAGCGATACCTGCTCAAGAAGCAACGCAAGAACAATGGCGTGCGTGATTCCCAAGCCCAGATCAGCGACCAGGCGATTCGCGCGATCATCAACGACTACACGCGCGAAGCGGGCGTACGAAACCTCGAGCGAGAGATCGGAACGGTCTTTCGAAAGATCGCGCGCAAGATCGCGGAGAACGCGCGTTACAAGGCGCGCGTCAAGCCGGAGAGCCTCGTCGAGTACCTCGGCAGGCCGAGATTCTTCAACGAGGTGCGCAAGCGCGTCGCCTCGGTCGGTGTTGCGACGGGCATGGCTTGGACGCCGGTCGGCGGCGACATTCTCTTCATCGAGACGCAGTCGATGCCGGGAACGGGCAAACTCGTCCTGACCGGACAGCTGGGCGACGTCATGAAGGAGAGTGCGCAAGCAGCCGTCTCGTTCTTGCGTTCGCGATCGGCGGAGTTGGGCTTGCCGGACGATTACTTTGCCAAGCACGACATTCACATTCACCTTCCCGCCGGCGCCACGCCGAAGGACGGTCCATCTGCTGGGATCGCGCTGGCGACTTCGATCGCTTCGATGCTGACCGGCATCAAAGTCGATGCAAACTTGGCCATGACCGGCGAAATCACGCTCACGGGACAAGTGCTGCCGATCGGCGGACTCAAAGAGAAGGTTCTCGGCGCAAAGCGGTCCGGTATCACGAAGGTCTTGCTGCCGCGACGCAACGAGATGGATCTCGACGATATTCCCAAAGAGGTGCGCGAGAGCATGACGTTCGTTCCCGTGGACGAGCTTTCCGAAGTCCTCCATCACGCATTAGGGAAGCGGCTGATCTCGCCGGTGCCGCTCGGTTCGGACCACGAGCGGGTAAGTAACGTCGTTCCCCTTCGCCTGCGCACGGGCCAAGCTAAACGGCGAAACGGCGTGGTCAAACGCGCTTCGGAGCGCAAGCGTCCCGTTAAGCGATAACCTCGATTCCGCTCCCGGAGCAGACTTCACCGACGACCGCAGCCATCGTGCTGCGGTCGCTCAATTCGGCAAGGAGCATCGCAAGATTCTCGCGTGCGATGCTGATGAGCAGTCCGCCCGAGGTCTGAGCATCGGAAAGACCGACGCGCACTTCCGGCGGAACCGACGGCGCGAAATCGGTAAACGTCGCATGCGTCTGCGCGTTGTGACGCGTACCGCCGGGCACGACCCCGTCAGCGATCAACGCGAGAACGCGCTTCATGAACGGCACCGCCGTCGAATCGAAGATCAGCCGCCCGCGCGAGGCACGCGCCATGTTTTCGGCATGCCCGAGCAGCCCGAAACCGGTGATATCGGTTGCCGCGTGCGCGCCCGCGGCGAGCATCGCCTCCGCGGCGCGGTCGTTGAGCGTCGTCATGGCAGCAATCGCTTCATCGAGTTCTCCGGATGCGAGCGAACCGCGCTTGCGCGCCGTCGTTAGGATGCCGGTTCCCAACGGTTTGGTGAGCACGAGTGCGTCGCCGATCCGCGCACCGGCGTTGGTGACGATCCGCTGCGGATCGACGATCCCGGTAACTGCCATGCCGTACTTCGGCTCGGCGTCTTTGATCGTATGACCGCCAAGAATCGCGACGCCCGCGTCGCGCGCGACGCTCGCCCCGCCTTCGAGAATCTGCGCCAAGATCGAGAGGTCCAGATCTTCGGGAAAGGCGACGATGTTGAGCGCGCTCAACGGGCGCCCACCCATCGCGTAAACGTCGGAGAGCGCGTTGGCCGCCGCGATGCGGCCAAAGTCGTACGGGTCGTCGACGATCGGCGTGAAGAAATCTACCGTTTGGACCAAACCGATATCGTTGCGTAAGAGATAGACGCCGGCGTCGTCGCTATCGCCGTATCCGACGAGCACGCGTGCGTTGGTCGCGGGCGAGACGCGTTCCATTACGCTGCGCAGCTCCGCCGCGCCGAGTTTCGCGGCGCAGCCGGCGCACGCGGAGAGTTCGGTCAAGCGGATGCTCTCGACGTTCATAGAATCAGTATTCGATGGCGAGGCAACTGCTATTCCTTCCCGGGCCGGTGATGGTGGCGCCGCCCGTCCTGCATGCGATGGACCGTCCGCTGATCGATCACCGCGGACCAGAGTTTGCAGAGATGCTGGAGCGCGTTACGGCCGCCTTACGCCCCGTCTTCGGGACGCGCGGCGAAATTGCTATCCTTGGAAGCTCGGGGACGGGCGCGATGGAAGCGCTGGTCGCCAACCTTTTTGCTCCTGGGGACCGGTTGCTCTCATGCCCGGTCGGCTCTTTTGGAAAGCGATTCGCGGCGATCGCCACGGCCTACGGCTGCATCGTTGAGACCTTGGAGACGCCGCTCGGCGCGGTGGTCGATCCCGCGGCGCTGAAAGCGCGCCTCGAAGTGGATCGGGAAAGGGACATTGCCGGCGTTTTGCTGACGCAAAACGAGACCTCCACCGGCGTTGCCAACGACATGGCCGCGCTCGCGCCGATGCTGCGCGACCACGGTGCGATCACACTCGTCGACTCCGTCAGTGGCTTGGGCGCGAGCGATTTTCGCATGGACGAGTGGGGTTACGATGCGGTGGCGACCGCTTCGCAAAAGGCCTTTGCCGCGCCGCCTGGGGTAGCCGTGGTCGCCGTCAGCGCGCGCGCGAGAGAGCGTCTCCAGAAGCCGGCGCTCGCGCGTTTTTACTTCGATCTGCGACGCGCGCTGGAATTTTCGCAGCTCGGTCAGACGCCGTGGACGCCGCCAATTTCGATCCTGTATGCACTCGACGTCGCGTTGGCGCGCTATCACGCCGCCGGGATGCAGGCTACCTTCGAAAGGCATACGCGCTACGCGAACGCCGTGCGCGAATCGCTGCAACGTTTGGGTTTCACGCTCCTGTCGCAGCCCGGCGCGCATTCCGACACGATCGTTGCGGCTTATCCGCCGCCGGGCGTCGACCCTAACCCGCTGCTGCAAGCGCTTCGCGAAGAGTACGGCATCGTGCTCTCCGGCGGTCAGGCCGAGCTTGCGGGAAAGATCGTGCGCTTCGGCACGATGGGAGACGTGGACGAAAGCGATTTCCAAACGGCCTTCGCTGCGATCGAGGCAGCGCTTCGGCCGCTCACAACTGGTGTCGTTTAAAGTACGGCAACACGAACGGACGCGCGAACCAGGGGATCGTCGAAAGCAATGCGTCGTCAAGCGGCGCGTCGTAGGCTACGAGATAGGGCGCCAACCGCGATTGATGCAGGTCGGCGCGTATGTCCGGTGAGAGCGGAAAGAAGAGCGCCACGAAGAGCACGAGCCATAATAGAATCGCGCCCTTCAGAAAGCCGATGAGCGCGCCGCCGAGCGCGTTGCCCAGACCCAGGACCGGAAGTTTGGCGATGGTGCCCAACAGACGCGCCACGAAGAGAATAACGACGTATGTAAGCAGTCCCGTGCCGAACATTCCGACGACGTGGGCCGATCCGGGACCAAGCTTCGTCACCTGCTCGATCGTTGCGTCCAAGCTTCCGTTGTAAAACCACGGCGTGACTAAGGCGCCGGTTACCGCAACGGCTCCGCCCAGCTCCGAAACAAAGCCGCGCGAATAGCCCTTGAGCGTCGCGATGCCCAGGATGATGACGATAACCAGATCGGGCCACGGGACGCCCGCGATCACGTCCGAATCTCCGCGCCGAGCTCTTTTCGCAGCGCGTCGAGCAACAGCGAAACCGCCTCATCGGCTTCTTCGTCGGTGATGGTTGCATCGAAGCGCTGCAGCGTCACGCGCGCCGCCAGGCTCTTGCGCCCTTGTCCGATCTGGGAGCCTCGATATTCGTCGAAAACCGTGGCGCCCGCGCAAAGGCTACCGAGGGTGGCAACGATCGCGCGCTCGACGTCCCGCGCGGCGACGTCGACATCGACGACCAAGGCAACGTCGCGATATGTCGAAGGATACTTCGAAGGCACGCGGTAACGCGGCGTTTCGAACGCCGGCAACGATGCAATCTTTACAACGCAGAGATACGCGGGGCGCTCTAAATCGGAGGCTTTCGCCAAGCGCGGATCGATGCGTCCAAGATGGGCGACCTCGCGCTCGTCGAGCGTGACGAGCGCCGTCTTACCCGGGTGGAAGCCGGCTTGTGTGCCGCGCGTCATTTCGGCGTCGCGCCCGGTAATTTTGCGCAGGAGCCGTTCGCAATCGCCCTTGAGGGCGAGAAAATGGGAATCGCGCCACGACGGTTCGTCCAATGGATCGGCCGAAAAGCCGAAGGTCAGTAGCGACTGCTCGATGAGGCCGCTTTGCTCGCCGTGGAAGACCTCTCCGGTTTCGAAAACCCGGGCCGGCGAAGCGTTCTCCGCGAAATATTCGATGATTCCCGGAACGAGCGAGTCGCGCAGAAAACGTTGTTCGTCGGAGAGCGGATTTCGAACCTCGACCGAGCCGGCGCCGCGCAGCGATTGGCTGATAATCTCGCGGTACCCCAAGCCTTCCATGGCCCGTGCGATGCGGCTTTCCAAGGCGAACGCGGCGCTCGAAATTTCGTGCGGAGCGACCGACGGAACGACGACGGGAATCCGCTCGTAACCTTCGATCCGCGCGACTTCTTCGATCAAGTCGGCCGCAATGGCCAAGTCGCGACGCCACGCCGGCGGAGTAACGGCCAAAACCTCCGGCTCGACGCGATCGACTTCGCAACCCAGCGCGGCGAGATGGCCTTCGATTTCTTGCGCGTGTAGTGGCAGGCCCAAGAGGCGTTGCACGTCGGCAACCTTGAGCGCGATTGCAGCGGCCCGTATAACCGGTCCACCGAAACAGTGAGGCTGGTAGACAGTCGCTCCGAGGTCGCGCAGGAGCGCGGCGGCGCGCGCGGCCCCGAGATCGGTCAGAGCCGGCGCGAGTGACTTTTCATGACGTACCGAAGCCTCCGTGCGTAACGCCAGCGCATTACTCATGCGCCGTACGCGGCCCCCGTTGAAGTTTGCGGCTTCGAGGACGATCGCGGTCGTCGCTGGGTCAACTTCGCCGGCGGCGCCGCCCATGAGCCCCGCGAGGCAGAGCGCTCGCTCGTCGTCGGCAACGACGAGCGCCGTAGTTGATAGAGTTCGCGTGACGCCGTCGAGCGTAACCATCTTTTCGCCGTCGTGCGCGCTGCGTACGATCAAGCGCCCTCCATGGATCGCTTGTGCGTCATAAAAATGCAACGGCTGGCCCGTTTCGAGCATGACGTAGTTCGAGACGTCAACGAGATTATTGATCGGTCGCTGGCCCGACAGGGCGAGGCGAACGCGCATCCAGGCGGGTGCCGGCGCGACGCGCAGACCGTCGATGCGTTGGCAGACGAAGCGATAACAGTCGAGCGATTCGATCAAGACGTTAGGCTCATCGCCCGGCGGTTCTGCGGCGCGACCGGGGTTAACGATCTCCGGCAAGCGCAAGTCCGTCCCGTAGGAGGCGGCGAGTTCTCGCGCAAGTCCGATGATCGACATCGCATCGGGACGATTCGTCGTAATCTCGACGTCGAGCACTGCGGTGTCGAGCCCGAAGAGATCGACGACGTCAACGCCCAAAGCGCAGTTCGATTCGAGCTGCATGATGCCGTCTTCAAACCAATCGCCGGGCAACGCCAGCTCTTCTGCGGAGATCATCATGCCCTGCGACGCGACGCCTCGCATCGTGCGCGGCGCGATCGTTAGGCCCGGAAGTTGCGCGCCGATCGTGGCGACGGCGATCGTTTGACCGGCTGCCACGTTCGTGGCGGCCGTTGCAATCGTCAGCGGGGCGTTCGCTCCAACGTCAACCTGGGCGACTTGCAGGCGATCGGCGTTCGGATGCTTTTCCAACGCGGCAATCCGCGCGGTGATGACGCCCGCGATCGTTGGCCGTCGTTCGATCTCGGCAACTGGAAAACCCAACATCGCCAGCCGCTCCGCGATCGCTTGTGCATCGGGCGGGAGGGTCACGAACTCGCGCAGCCAGCTTACCGGGACGCGCACGATGCTTGCCTCGTCAACTCAGCTGCGCGAGAAAGTCGGGATCGCTCTTGATGAAACGGCGGATGTCATCGACTTCGTACCGGGCCAACCCCAAGCGCTCGACGCCAAAACCAAAGGCCCAACCGGAATAACGGTCCGGGTCGTAGCCGACCTCGCGAAGGACGTTGGGATGCACCATTCCGGAGCCGCCGAGCTCGATCCAACCAGAACCGCCGCACATATTGCACCCGGCCGTGCTCGACTCTAGCGTGCCGGCCCCTTTGCATTTCGGGCAGGTCGTGTCTACTTCGGCGCTCGGTTCGGTAAATGGAAAGTACGAGGGCCTAAATCGCACGTTCTGCTGCTCCCCGAAAAGCTCGCGGCACAACCCCGTCAGCATGCCTTTTAAATGGCCGAAATGAATGCCTTCGGCCACCAGCAATCCTTCGACTTGGTGAAACTGAAAGAGGTGACGCGCGTCAACGGCATCTCGGCGAAAACATTTGCCCGGAGCGACGATCGCGATCGGCGGCCGGTATTCTTGCATCGTTCGAATCTGCATCGGCGACGTGTGCGGGCGAAGCAGCAGCGTATCGCTAATCCAAAATGAATCGAAGCCTTCGCGAGCCGGGTGATCGCTCGGAATGTTGAGCGCGTCGAAGTTGTAGTAGTCCGGCTCCGCCTCCGGACCGGTGACCACTGCGAATCCATGGCGCACGAAATAGGCGCAGCTGTCATCGATAATTTGACGGACGGGGTGAATCGAGCCAGCCGGCCCGCGGGTCGAAGGAAACGTGACGTCGATTGACGCTGCTAGCTCGTCGTCGAAGCGGCGAGACTCGAACTCTTCGTACGCTGCCTGCAAGCGCCGCTCCATTGCTGCAACCGCATCGTTGATGACCTTGCCCGCCTCCGGGCGCTCGTTGGGTGGAAGGGTTCCGATCGCGCGTCGCACCGTGGTGACTTCGCCGTTTCGACCCAAGTATGTAACGCGCACGCTCTCGAGCGCCAGCTCGTCGTTCGCGCGATCGACTGCAGCGGTAAAGCGTTGGGCGACGTCGTCGAGTCTGCTTGCAAGTTCCGTCATAGCTCTTCCAAAGCAAAACGCCCGGCGTGTTCTTTGCTACCAGGCGCTTCGAAACTCGGCTTTGACTTCTCGTTCGGCCGCGGTGGCCGAGGGTAGTTTACGTCGCGGTTGGCGACGCGTGAAGCCTTCGATAAGCCAGATAAGCGTCGATGGAACCCGTTTGGGCGAAAAGCCTCCAGAAGAGATTGGACGTTGCCATAGCGCTTTGAAGTCTCCTTCTGAGCCGTCTGCTCCGGGGCGGCTTACGGTCGCGGAATGCGCTGAGTATACCATGCGAGTTTTGCCCCCGGTAGTCTTGACTTTTCGAGCCCCGAGTACTCTCTTGACAAAACTCTAGGCTTTACCGGGCGGGCCCCCGGCGGGTTGCCTCGTAAAGGGCGATCGACCCCGCCACGGCCGCGCTGAGGCTCTCCGCCGTGCCCGCCATAGGGATGCCCAACAGGCTCTCGCAGCAGGCTTCCCAACGGCCCAAGCCGTGCCGTTCGTGCCCTACCACCAGGGCGGCAGGACGGTCCCATGGCTCGTCGCGCAGGGGTTCACCCTTCGCCGTCAGTCCCAGGACCCGTACGCCGGCCGCGGCGGCCGCATTTGCTAATGCGGGGGGGTCGCTGACGGCGAGTTTCAGCCGAAAGACCGCGCCCATCGAACCACGGACGACCTTGGGATGATAGGGGTCCACTCCCAGCGATCCGCAGACGGCTCCCGCGCAGCCGAAGGCATCCGCCGATCGCAGGAGGGTGCCGGCGTTCGCCGGGTCGCCGACGTCCGCCAGCACAATCGCCGGCTTGCCGCCGGCAAAAATCTCCTCGAGGCTGCTAAAGCGCATCGGCGCGACCGCGACGATTCCGGTTGGGGTTGCCAGATCGGAAATTTGCGCCGCACTGGCCGGCTCGACGAGAAAGGTCGGCGTCCCGGTGCGGTCGAGCTCGCGCACCAGCGGCGTCTGATCGTACGCCGCCTGCGTTACGTAAATTTCCTCAATCGCAAACGCACCGGCATGCGCTTCTTCGAGCAGTGTCGGGCCTTCGAACGCGAAGCGTTTGGATTCCCACCGCTCTTTGCGGGATTGCAGAGCCGCAACGTTCTTTAGGCGGCCGGCATGAACTCCGAGTCGCGTTGCCACCGGTTCAGGCGCTGCGCGAGCGCGATCCGAACCACGCGCGAACGGCGATCATGATGAGTCCGGCGACGATCGCAGCGAGCATGATCGCGACGATTTCGTTGAAATGATGTGGAACGAGCGTTCGCACCAGCACAGAAACCGCGGCGACGAAAAGGATGAGGAAAAAGCCGAGCCAGGCGATTTCCGTCGAGATGGATGACGGCGGTTGCGGCATTGAGGTTTCTTAGCTACGAGGCGCGGCCCGGCCGTTCCGCTAAAGTCATGCGGATGGATCGAGTGCCGGGTATTATCGAATCGCGCCAGGTTTTCAAAGGGCGCGTGTTCTCGGTTCGCATCGATGACGTCGAATACGACGACGGAAGCACGCATCGCGTCGACGTCGTCGAACACGGCGCTTCCGTCGCGATCGTTGCGACTCCATCAAGTGATGAGCTGGTTTTGGTGCGCCAATATCGTCACCCGGCTGGGACCTCGCTCTGGGAGATTCCGGCAGGCACGTGCGAACCCGGCGAGACGTTGCTCGATGGCGCGGGCCGGGAGCTTCGGGAAGAGACAGGCTTTCGTGCCGGACGGCTTACGAAGATCGGGTCCTTTTGGACGACTCCCGGATTCTGCTCGGAAGTCATGCATTTTTTCCACGCCGACGAGCTCGTGAAGGGCGTCACCGACTTCGACGAAGACGAGCGAATCGAGGTGGGTCGATTCACACAGCAGGCTGCATGGCGCCTGGTCGTTAACGGCGTGGCCGATGCGAAGACGGTACTGGCTTTATTCTGGCTGGAGGGCGGTCGAGGTAAAATTACAAGTCGCGTCGGTCGATAGTTGTATGTAGGAGACATTCTGTGTCGCCGACCGTTGCAATTCGAACACGGTGGATTCTTGTTTTGGTCTTGGAGGTTGATGGTGGAAATACCCAGCGACATTGATGCCGTGATCAAACGACTATTGGAGCCGCTGCACGTTGGTCCCGAAGAGTCGGTGCTGGCTCCGGAAGACGAAGCGTATTTGAGCTCGCTCATCGCGTCGGTCCGGCTGGGGCGCCGCTCGGTCTTGATCGTCGAGGACGCCGACGAGCGCCTTCGCTTTATGTTCAGCAATGCGACGCGAGCCGAAGCGGTAACGATGTTGGGTAAGGTCGTGGAGGCGACCGGTCGCCGCCTCGCCGACGGCGACGACTAAGGATAACTCAGCTATCCTGAGACCTGGGTGCCTAGCACCTTAAGCGGTCAGTCTGATTCCGTCAACCTTCCCTTGACCCGTAAGCTTGAAATCGTAGTGATACTGCGCGTGCGGATAGCGCACGAGAAACTCGTACGAAGTCTCGCCGTTTGACTCGGCGGTGCTCGAAAGCGGCACGATGGACTGCAACGGTCCTAAAGCGGCGAAGTTTTGGCTTGCGACGAGGTCATCGGTCAAGTAAGCGCTGAAAGACGGCGTCAGCTCGTCGCGGCGCACGTGACCCGAAGCCAACAGCGCTAACCATTCCTTCGCCCGCTCGACTATCGCATTATCCAAATGCGCCATCGTCGGCGGAACGATCAAATCGAGGATGCGCGCTCCGAGCTCCTCGGGAATCGTCGTCGGGCCGTGCAGCGAGTCCGCGTTGGAAAAAACGATGACGCCGACGTGTTGCTCGGGTAAGAGTGCGTTCGTCGCCCGGTAGCCGGCGATATCTCCATCGGACCAGACGAAATCCTTGCCACCGCGCCGATCGATGACCCAGCCCATTCCGTAGCGCGTCGGCCCAGTGTCGCCGGGAGCGAACATCGTTCGCACCGCATCGACACGCAGCAAAATCGGCATCGCGATATCCCATTTTGCAAGATCGTAGATCGTCGTCACCAAGCCCGCATCGCCGCCGAGCCACGAGGGATCTACGACCTGCGCGCGGTCGAATCCGTGGGAGCCGCGCGTGTACCCGATCGCGTGCTGTGGAGAGATGCCGCTGTCGCCGGCAAGAAACGTGTGATCCATGATCAGCGGAATAAAGATGTGCTGCTCGAGATAATCGGAGAGGGGGACGCCGCTCGTGCGTTCGACGATCAATGCCCCCAAGAGATAATTTATTGGATCGTTTGCATACACGGTCCCGGGCGGGGCGGCGGCCTTCGTTTGATCGAGCGACGTTAGGAGATTGGCGATTTTGATTGGTTGCGTCGGATCGGCAGAAAGGCCCGGGATCTTCGAGGGCGGCGGAAGTCCGGAAGTTTGCGCAAGCAGCTGGGCGATCGTGATCCCGGCGCCGGAGCGAAACTCGGGAATGTACTTGGTGATGTGGTCACCGAGCACGAGCTTCCCGTCTTGCGCAAGCAGCAAAATGGCTGCAGCGGTGAACTGTCTGGTGAGGCCGCCGGCGTAGAACTGTGAATCCGCCGACATGGGTACGTGTTTGTTGAGGTCGGCGAACCCAAAACCGCGCGCGTACACGATCCGGCCGTCCTCGACGATTCCGACGGCGAGGCCGGGCGTGCGCCCCGCGTGAATCTGCGCCTTCGCCATCTGGTCGATGCGGTCGGAAAGCGCTTGCGTTACGGCAACTCCGGTATCGGCCCTCGCCGGCATCCCGGCTTGCGCCAGAACGCAGAGCAACATTGCCGTCGCAAAGACGGAACTCAAACGTCCCATAAGTCGAGGATTAGGTATCGAGCGTCGCCCGCCTTTTGGGCCTCGTCATTTTTGCGCCGCCTGCCGGGCGAGATTCAGCAGCGCGCCAAATGCCCTTTGATCCGAAATGGCGAGCTCGGCTAGCGCCTTGCGGTTCAACGTCACCCCAGACTTCTTGAGGCCGTGCATGAAAACCGAGTAGGAGAGGCCTTCGCGGCGGACGGCCGCATTGATCCGGCTGATCCAAAGGGAGCGGAAATCCCGCTTTCTGACGCGGCGGTCGCGAAACGCATAGGCCAGCGACTTAAGCAGCGCTTCGTTTGCAACGCGATAGTTGCGGCGGCGAGCGGCGCGAAAGCCCTTGACCAGCTTCATCACCTTGCGGCGATGTTTGAGACCTCCGACCGCGCGTTTAACACGTGCCATTCTCTACGCTCTCCTTGTTAGAACAGATAGGGAATCGTTGGCGCCAAACGCTTCAGATCGCCCTTGAAGGTCGGCTGATCTTTGCGGAACTTGCGCTTACGCTTGCGGCTTTTCTTGCTTAGAATGTGACCGCAGCCGTCGAATTGATGGCGGTGAAGCAGTTTACCGGTCCCGGTGACCTTCACGCGCTTCGCGGTTCCACGATGGGTTCGAATCTTAGGCACTGGCTTGCTCCTCGGCGACGGTCTCGCTGGCGGTTGGCTTTTGCTCTTTTTCGCGAGTGACTGAAAACTTTGGTGGACCGGTCGGGGTAACCCGTGGCGCGAGAATCATGAACATGTTCTTGCCCTCGAGCCGCGCCTCTCGCTCCACGATTGCCAGAGGTGCCATGTCTTCGGCCATCCGATCGAGCAGGCGGCGTCCAAACGACGTGTACGTGATCTCTCGACCGCGGAACATGATCGTCACTTTGATCTTGCTTCCGTCGAGCAGCAGCCGCTCCGCCATTCTTGCTTTCGTTTCATAATCATGAGTCTCGATCTTTGGCCGCAGTTTCACTTCCTTGAGCTCGAAGTGGCGCTGCTTCTTGCGTGCGTCCTTGTCTTTTTTCGACTGTTCGTATTTCAAACGTCCGAAATCGGCGATCTTGCAGACCGGCGGTTGAGCCGTCGGCGAAACTTCGATCAAATCGAGTCCGGCGAGTCGTGCCCGCGCTAACGCTTCTTCGGTTGGCAGAATTCCGAGTTGCTCGCCATTTTCGTCGATCACCCGAACCGAACGAATGCGAATCTGATCGTTAACTCGCAGGGGTCTTGCTATGAGCTCATCTCCAAATAAAAAAGGCGCTGCCGGAGCAACCCCACTGCGGAACCAGCCGTAAGTTCCTCCGGTGAAGACCGGATCGCCCGTAGGCATCCGGTGAGCGGAGCGACCCGCTGCTTCGGCTCGCCAACCATATCACGCCGGGCCAGGGGAGTGTCAAGGGCGAACGTGCAGGGACCCGATCGCGTCGGCGAAGCCGCCGAGAAGATACGCGATGGCTTCGTCGTCGATGACCAGGGGAGGCGCGATGCGCAGGACGTATTCGCGCGTATCCTTGGCTGCGATGCCCCGCTCGAGCAAGGCGTCGGCCAGCCGGCTGGCCGGGACGGTGAGCTGGACGCCCAACAGGAGCCCCCGTCCGCGAATCTCGACGATCAGCGGCGATGCAAGCGCACGCAGTCCTTGCATGATAGCGGCGCCCGCGTAGTGCGCCCGGGTTGCGAGATTTTCGGAGACGATGACGTCGAGCGCGGTGTCGGCGACCGCGCAGCCCAGCGGATTCCCGCCGAAGGTGCTGCCATGATCGCCGGGCTGGAAAAGACTCATCAAGTCGTCGCTTGCCAGCGCCCCCGAAACCGGGTAGAATCCGCCGCCGAGCGCCTTGCCGACGACCAAGACGTCGGGCTTTACGCCGTCGTAATCGCAGGCGAAAAGGTCCCCCGTCCGCCCAAATCCGGTCTGCACCTCGTCGGCGATCAACAATATCTCGTGCTCGCGGCAGAGCGCCCACACGCGCTTGAGATAACCGGCCGGCGGTACGATGACCCCGCCTTCACCTTGAATCGGCTCGATGAGAACGGCGGCGGTCTGGGGCGTCAGGGCCCGCTCGAGCGCATCCGCGTCGCCGAACGGAACGACGACAAAACCCGGCAGAAAAGGGCCGAAGCCGGCACGATATTCCTCCGTCGTGCTGGCGCTGACGGCGGCCATGGTTCGGCCGTGAAAGTTGTTCGAGAAGACGACGATCGTCGCCTCATCGGGGGCGATGCCCTTGCGTGCGTACCCCCAGCGCCGCGCGAGTTTAATCGCCGTTTCGACAGCCTCGACGCCGGTATTCATCAGCAGCGCCTTTTCATAACCACAAAGGCGCGTGAGTTTTTCGAGAAATCCGGGCATCCGATCGTTGCGCATCGCGCGCGACGTTAGCGTGAGCCGGCGAGCTTGCTCGACGAGTGCCGCGTAGATGCGTGGGTGACAATGGCCTTGGTTGAGTGCGGAGTAGGCGCTGACGCAGTCGAGATAACGCTTGCCGTCAACATCCCAGAGCCAAACGCCCTCGGCCCGCTCCACCACGAGGCCCAGCGGGGCGTAGTTATGCGCGCCGTAGCGCTCTTCGAGTGCGATGAGTTCTCGCGCTTGCTCCGAGAGGATATGCACCTCTTCCGTCTTAAGGACACGCCCTTGGCTACCTGCTTCGACCGGCTCGAGCGACTCGTCGCTCGCGATCATCCCGGTGTCTCCCTGAGCGGCCGCACCCGTGCGTACGTGCACGGCGAGCGGCGTCCGCGAGCGGTCGTCTTGCTCCACGGAATGAGCGCCAGTCCCGCGCAGTTCGAGCGGGTCGCGGCCGATCTTTTCGACCGCGGGCATAACGTCGTCGTGCCGCGCTTGCCGCGACACGGACACGCGGATCGGCTTTCGACGGCGCTCGAGCGTTTACGCCCCGAAGATCTTTACCGAGCGGTCGACGAGTACGTCACGGTCGCGCGCGAGCTGGGCGAGCGCGTAACGGTCGCCGGTTTTTCATTGGGCGGCCTGCTTGCCGCGTGGATCGGTCAGCATTTCGAAGTGGATCGTTGCGTGCCCATCGCTCCGTTCTTTGGAATCGCGTTGATACCGAATCGTTTGATGAACACCGTCGCCGAACGCTTGCTGCGCGTGCCGAATCGATTTCTTTGGTGGAACCCGATCTTGCGCGATCGTCATATCGCGGCGTGCGGTTATCCGCGCTATACGACTCACGCAATCGCGCACTCTTATCGGATCGCACGGTCGCTGCTCGACGAAGCTTTAACGACTTCTCCGGGCGCGCAGCACGTGACGATCGTTACCAACGCCGCCGAGGTCGCCGTGAATAACCACGCGGTTCGCCGGCTTTACCGGCGGTGGCGGCGGCATCGTCCCGACAGCGTCGAGCTTGCCGTTCTTACCGGCCTGCCCCTATCGCACGACATCGTCTCGCCGCTCCGAGCGTGGCGGCTCGCAGATCGCGTTCATCCGACACTCGTGAACGCAATCGATCCCCTAGAAGATCCGTCGGCGCTCTACTAAATATAGTTCCGTAGTCGGGGCCAGTAGGCAGCCAGCGGTTCGGTAATTCCTTCGCATAGCCAGATCGGAAAGCCGTTTTCGAACGGGCGGCCCCATGGATTGTAAAACCGCGTGACGATCTGCCGCCTCCGGAATAAGTGCGCGTCGCCTTGACAGTCGCCGTGGACGTCGATCAGAACGTTGCCGGTGTAACCGTGCGTTCCCCACATCCAGAACTGATTGTTTCCGGAGAGCACCGGCGGAAGCCCATACTGCGGCCCGTAGAAGTCGATCGCGCCGGCTTCTCCATAATTGCTGGCTAGAATTGCCGCCTGTGCGCGCTGCGAGGGCGGCAACGAATAGTAGAGACGCGCCACCGTCTTTGCCAACTCTTCCCAGCCGTGCATATCTGCCCAATCCGGCGGTAAGTCTCCGATTTGAGTGCGCTCGGTGCGCGCGAGATCGATGTTTCGCGAAATAACATCTTCGGCGATCCGGTCGTAGGCCGACATCGTCGCTTCCGGCAAGACCGGCATCAGCAATGGAACTAACGCGATGCCGGCTACCAGCACGTAGAGTGCCAGTACGGGCCGCCACGCGGTCGCGCGTGCCGTCCAGGCTTCAATGGCAACGGCGCCGGCGGCGATCGGAATGGGGTAAACGTCGCCGGCGTAATAGTTCTTGCCGTGAAAGACGCACATCGCGGCGATCAGGAGCAGATAGGCGACGCCGAGAAATCGCGTCGTGGAACGGTGCAGCAACACCGCCAGACCGATCAGCCACACCGGCGCGAGCAGCGGATGCGTGACGAGCAACTGCGTCAGCACGAACTGTACCGGCGTCAGGACGACGTTTCGATACTCGCCGGCCTCGTGCAGCACCGTCCACATCGGGAATCCATGCGCGGCCTGCCAGAGGACGTTCGGCAGCGCGATCGCCGCCGCGACCAACGCGCCGGCCACAAACCAGGGCGTGAGGAGCGCGCGCCGTTGCGGAAGTACCAGCAGCGCGGCGACGACCGCTGCGGCAAAAAAGATGATGCTGTACTTGCTCTCGATCGCAACGCCGACGATCGCGCCGACAGCCAGCCACCAGCGTGGATCAGCCCCCTTAACGATGCGCAGAACGTAGAGCGCCGCTAGCGGCCAGAGCCAGAGACCGACGGTATCGGTGGAGAGCTTCGTTCCGAACGCCATGAGGATGGGCGTGACCGCTGCGACCAGCGTTCCGAAGATTTCGGCAAACGCCCCGCCCCCGAGCTCGACCACCAGCAAGCACGTCGTGTAGACCGATGCAGCGGCGAAGAACGCGCAGAGCGCGCGCACCGCGAAGAGCGAGTGGCCGAAGAACTGCGTAGCGGCCGCTAAGAGGGGTACGACCGGCGGCTGGTCAACATATCCCCAGGCCGGATGAAAACCGCAAATGATAAAGTACAGCTCGTCTCGGAAGAAGCCATAATGGGGATTGCCAATAAGATGGACGGCCAGCGTCGCCAGCGCGGCGACGAGCGGAATCCTTCTGGCGAGCCTCGCGCGCATAGCCCTACTCATAAGCCATTCCGGCGAAGCCCGCAATGCCCAAGTCGCGAAAGCGGTCAGACAGTATGAAACGTTGTCCCTGGGCGAGCACGCCCGCCTTGATCGCTTACCACGATGCGGAGTGGGGCAAGCCTTTGCACGACGACGCGGCGCTCTTCGAGTTCTTGGTGCTCGAAGGCGCGCAGGCCGGCCTGAGCTGGGAAACGGTTCTGCGCAAACGCGAGCGTTATCAGCAGCTCTTCGGCGGCTTCGATCCGGCCTTCGTTGCGAACGTGACGCCGGCGCGCATCAAACGGATGATGCTCGACCCCGGGATCATTCGTAACCGCGCGAAGATCGAGTCGGCGGTTTCAAACGCGCGCGCGTTGCTCTTAGTGCGTCAGGAGTTCGACAGGTTCGACGACTACGTTTGGCGTTTCGTCGGAGGCAAGCCGATCCGTAACCGCTGGCGCCGGCTCGAGGAAGTCCCGTCCTCCACGCCGCAATCCGAAGCGATGAGCAGCGACCTCCGAAAGCGCGGGTTTCGCTTCGTCGGTCCGACGATCTGCTACGCCTTCATGCAGGCCGTCGGCATGGTCAACGATCATCTCTTGGATTGCGCGTGGCGATGATCGCGCCGCTGCTGATGGCGGTCGCGCTGCTTCCCAGCGGCACCTACCGCTACGAAACGAGCATCGGCGGACATAGCGTCGGAAGCAGCACGATCGTCGTTGCCCGCAGCGGCGGCACGCTCGACGTCGGCGAAAGCGCATCCCTTGCCGGGCGTAGCCTGACCAGCAACCGAAAGATCCAAGAAACGACCTTTGCCAACCTTTCCTACGTTGCCGACGCGAATGGTCAACATGGTACTCTGACGTTTGCCGGAAATGAAGCAACGTTTAGCGCTGGTGCCGCGCAATCAAAAATCGCGGCGCCGGCCGGCGCGCCATTTGTCGTCAGCGACAATATGGTGGCGGGCTTCGCATTGATTCCGGCCACGCTCCGCGTCACCGGCGCAAAGGAGTTGACGCTGGCGTGCATCTGCGGCGCATTCGTCGCAGTGCCTGTGACGATCGCGGGCCACCCGGCTGTGCCGCCGGCGGGCGTGCCGCCGGGCGATGCTGCCGTGACGGTCGAAATCGAGGGTCAGACGGCCACGCTCTGGTTTAACCCGCAAACCGAGGTGCTCGATCACTTCGAGCTGCCCGCGCAAGAGCTGACGATCGCGCTACGATCCTACGACCCGAAAATTGCTCCGCTCGCGAAGCCGGTTGCGGCGACCCCGTTGCCGTTGCCGCCCGCGCAGTACACCTCCCGCGACGTTGCGATAAGGACCGACGACGGTGTGACGCTCGCCGGAACCTTGACGATTCCGAACGCGGCGGCGACGCCGCTACCGGGCTTCGTCTTGGTTCACGGAAGCGGCTGCAACGATCGTGACGAGACGATCGGGCCGAACAAGATCTTCGCGCAGCTGGCAAACCGCCTTTCGAACGATGGTTATGCGGTGCTGCGCTACGACAAGCGCTCGTGCGCAAAGAGCGGCGGTAAGTTTCCGGTGCGCGACCGTTTGATCGCCGACGCGCGCGATGCGATCGCCTACCTGCGCTCGCAGCCCGGAGTCGACCCAAAACGGATCTACGTGTTGGGACACAGCGAGGGCGGCGAGCTCGCGCCGAGCATCGCGATTGCGGATGGACGACTACGCGGCATCGTCTTGCTCGCGCCGCCGGCGCTTCCACTCGAGCAGATCTTAAAGCAGCAGCTGCTTCGCAACGAAACCGGGCCGAGTCGCGCGGCAGCGGAGACGCAAGTCCAGGCGCAGCTCGATGCGATCGCATCGGGCAAGAAGCCGGGCGCGCAGAACGAATGGTTGCGAAGCTCGTTCGGAGTCGATCCGGCGGTGCTCATTGCGAGCGTTCCCTGTCCGATTTTGATCCTTCAAGGAACGAAAGACATCCAAGTCTTGCCGGCAGACACGCCACGCCTCGTTCACGCCGCGCAAAACGCGCATCGCGACGTAACGGTCGTTATGCTGCAAAACGACGATCATCTCTTCATCAAGTTGCCCGCGGACGAGCCGTCAACCGGCGGTGAATACTTCACACCCTCGTACCTCGACCCGGCGCTCTTTGCGGCAATAGAGACTTGGTTAGGTAGTCACTAGGCTCTTTTGTCGTCGGCCGGATTCAGTGTCTGAAGGCTACGCTGGCTTTCGGCTCGGGATACTTCCATGAGAGAAGGCCGTTTTGTCAAGACCGACGTGGCGGCCCATGGCTGTTTTCGCGTCCTTGCCGCAACCTGCGCCCTACTTCCATTCGCACTCGTGTGAGCCTGTTCTTGGCTCGGTGCACATTGAGGTCCATCATGCAGGTCGGCGCTGCCATCTACATATCGATCTAGCTTAGGGCTGACCGAATATCCCGTCGCAGTCGCCGTGAACGCGGCTTTTTGTCAAGTGCTGCTCTCCCTGGAATCCCTCGTCTCAAGCTCGTTAGGCTGCCTGGCGATCCTCCCGCTCCGAGTGAAGCGGATCGTAAACTTCGCCGTTTATCCATAATCGGTGCAGCAGCATTGCCAGTTTGCGGGCAACGGCAACGAGTGCGCGTTTCTTCGCATTCTTTCCGCCCCGCGTCATCAGCCGCTCTCCGTACCGTCGTAGATCGCAATCCGGCCCGTGAACGCCCAGGATGTAGTGCGCACTGCCAACCAACAACCGTCGAAGTAGCGTGTTGCCGGCTTTCGTGATCGAAAGCTGTGAAACGTGATTGCCCGAGTCGTGCTGGCGGGGCACCAGGCCTAGATATGCTCCAATGTCTCGGCTACTCCCGAACCGTGACGGATCGCCCAACGTCAATGCAAAGGCTACCGCCGTCAGCGTCCCAACGCCGGTGACCTGGCTCAATACCTCTGTGGCAGGATAGCGTGATGCCAGCTGGTCGATAACGCGATCATATGCGCGAATCTGCTCGGTGAGCGCCTCGATCGTCTTCAGCATCGGCTCTAGGGCACTTTCCAATCCGCTAGGAAGCTGTGCCGCTGCTTTGCGAGCAAAGCTCTCCGTGCTGCACGTCGTCAAGCGTCCGCCGGCGGTCTTAACCAGCCCGCGAACGGCGTTAACGCACTGTGTACGAGCGCGCACCAAGACATCCCGAGCGCGAACCACCGCCAAATCGTTCTGCATTGCGGCGCTGCGATGAGTAATCGGGGCCAGGAGCTGCGGATCGAAACGTGCCATGCGCGCAAGTACCTGCGCATCGCTACGGTCGTTCTTGCGATCGCTTTGATGGATCTTGCGTAACTCACGCGGGTTGGCAACGATCACCTCGTGACCGGCTGCCATCGCTAAACGACTGATCCACGCGGAGCTAGTTCCAGCTTCTAAAACAACGCGACTGCGAGCCCACCGAGTGAAGTGCTCATTTAACGCCTCGGTCGTCGTGCGGGCCCGCCCCTCAGCGACGACTTCGCCCGCCTCGTCAAGGATACAGAACCAGCTATGGCGATCGCCCACGTCAAGCCCGATGGTTGTGCGGCTGGGGATGGTTTTTGCCTCCGAGTTCCTAAGCGTCTTCACGGGCTAATCCTCGCTTTCTTCATTGCACCTCGAGTGCGTCAAAGGGAAACCACCATGGTTTCCGCGGGGGTTAGCCTTCTCTCATCCCATCTACACAAGGGCGATTCTAGTTCCGGTCCGGCCGATCTTTAGCGGCCTGGATCGAAGGGCGGAGGTCTCTGCGCGGCGCTCCGCGATCGCGAAGCGGTGCAGAGGGGCAGAGCGTGCGGGGATGATCGGTGGTTGGGGCGCCAGCGTCATGCTGTACCTTCCGCTAAGGGCCCTTTGTGCGTTCAGCGTCGACGCGGTGGTGTACTAAGTGACCATCGGTGTTAAACCCAGCGCGTACAGCCCACGCGTCCGCGCAGTTTCCAGAGCCTCAACGCGCGCCTGCATATCACGGCTGTCAAGCCCCTTCGCATCCGAGTAGGGCGAGAATGGCACCGGCGCTGCGGGTTTAATTTGCACGACCCGCCACTACGTAGCACCGAACACTTGTGACGACACGCGCCATCCCACCTCGCATCGAACACTTGTCGCACCTGAACGGAAACGCGAAGGTGCGGCCGCGGGGTCCCCTGATTCGAGATAAGGGGGGACCCGCGGGCCCGCTTACTCAGGCGCGGGGTCCGAGCTAGGTTGCTCACGATGGAACGGCGGTCGCGCCCCGAACGTCGGGAGATAAGCTGCGATTCATGTCTACCCGTAAAGGAGCAACGTAATGAATACCCCTGGTTTCGTGAAATATGCCGGTGCGCTAGTTGCACTCGCGATATTATCCGCTTGCGGCGGCGGCTCGGCGGTCGCGCCGTCAACCGCTACGCTCGATGCGACCTACGTAGGTAGGACGCTCTTAGTGAACGGAAGGCCGGTAACGGCGGCGCGCCTAAGTCCGCTGCCCAGTTACGCCACCATTCTTCCTGACCTGCATAAGAAGTCGAAGACCTTTGAGTACATTATCAACTTCTATGGTAGCTACGCCAGTATTTTCGACTATCCGAAGAGCGATCAGCAGATCGGTGAGATTAATGGTGCTGGCGGCCAAGGGTGTACCAACGTTTTGTACGGCTACGGAAAGAATATTATTTGGAACCCCGGGAGGCGTACGAACGGCGGGATTGACGAATACAAGGTTCCAGACAAGCTGCTCAGGACGCTGCCCCTTAACTACACGGACACATCCAGCTGCGCCATGGATACCAGCGGCGACCTTGCTGTCGGGATCTTGAGCAACGGCGACGTCGTGATCTTCAAGAACGCAAGCGGCTCGGGCACCGTCATGACCACGCCATTGGGCGAAGAGTACTTCGACGGCTACGACAACAACGGGAATCTTTTCGCCGACGGCTTTGGCAACAGCGGCTTCGAGCTCGTTGAGCTCCCGAAGGGAAGCAGCAAATTCGTTAAGATCACAACGAGCAACTCCGTGCAGTTCCCTGGCTCCGTGCAGTGGGATGGCACCTACCTCACCGTGTTCGATCAGGACACGAGTGAGACGTATCAGTACACGGTTAGTGGAACGACGGCGACGTTGAAGAACACCGTACAGTTGACTGGGGCTAGCGACTGCGCGCAGACGTGGATCGTTAAGGGCCTTGTGTATTGCGGAGATGCGGGCAACAACGACGGCGAGGTTTTCAAGTACCCGGCCGGCGGTTCAGCGATTGCGGTCCTTACCGGCAGTTTCGACGAGCCGCTCGGCGTGACGGCAGCGAAGAAATAATCCGTATTTCTTGTCTGGGCAGAGAGCCACGAATGAAGAGCACTGGCTTACCAAGTATGCTGGTGCTCTAGCGGCGGCTCTTTGGCAGATGAACGCCTCCGTTTCGGTTCGGAACGCGCACAAGCCAATACTCGACGCCATCGAGTGCAATGCGCTGCTGGCGCCTGCTGATCTGCGGTGAGTACATCATTCCGTCGTCGTTGAAATAGAGCAAGAGCCACGCCAGAAGGCGTGAGCATTTTCCGGAGCCCTTACGCGTGCGCGCGCGCGAGGGCGCCAAGGTTTCAGTCTCACTCGCCTGGGTTGAGGCAACAAGTACAAGAAATGCCACGGTGCCGCAGCGTTCAGGGATAGGAGTTAAGCAATCCAAGACGAGACACCGGGCCCGCCGAGCTCCCCGCTCCCGGCGCTTAGCGCAGCGATCTAAACCGCGAGACTGCTCGCACCGTGCGAGCCGCACGTCTCCACGCTGCGAGCCGCAATGCGCCACGCGATCGGCGCCAGGCTGCGCAGCTGCGAGTCTCTCAACCGCTAGGCCACAACGCTTCCCAGCGCGATGCGGCCTCGCGGGCGCGGAGGCGGGGAGGCCTAATCCGGTGAGAGTGGGATGCCCCTTGATGACAACGCGTCCTGGATTGCCGCATTGTGCAGGCTGGATACAACACCATACAGGCTCGGGATGGTAATGTACCTTGCCGAAGCGTCCTCGCCAGTTAGCTGGGGCTGAGGGATCGATACAGGTTGAAACCTCGAACAAAACGCGTGACCTCGACCAGATTTCTCGCAGACGATGGGGCCGCCGCTGTTGCCGTAGTTCAGCGCCTTGTCGATCACATAGACCTGAGCGTCGGCGCCCGTCGTAACCATTTTCGTGAATTCCAGTGTCGAAGACACTATCGCAGACGTGGTCCTCGGACTAAGCGCCATCGTACTTATTTCCATATTAGTGGATCGACGTACTATCGAAGCCTGACTCAGAGGATAGCCAAACGAATACACAGGCTCTCCCTCGCTAAGCTTACGTTGTGAAACAGTTATGTGGGGGAAGGACGATCTACCCTTAAGCCATTCCTTTTTTGCGTTCCTTCCGAAGTCTAGCTTCAGAAGTGCGAAGTCATAATCGGCTAGAAAAAGCTCCAACTCAGGAAAGTGACACATTGCAGATGGGTGGTCGATACCGCGTTCCTTCATGAGCCACGCGGCAGCGATGTCTGTTCTTGGTTCACCACCAGGCGTATTACCCTGCGTTACTACGTGCGCAGCAGTCACGAAGAATCCATCAGGTGAAATGAAAAAACCAGTTCCCATTGGAACAGGGAGACCGTTTTGATTCGGATCAGGTAAGAGAAACGCGAATGTCGCCTGCTGGGTCGCTGCTAACGTGTGCTCAATCATCGTGTTATTCGTCGCTTTGTTGCGCGGCTGTGTCCTGTCTCAATCTCGCGAAATGAGACATAAGCCAATAAATCGGTATTTGCTGCTCCGATGCGCACTTGGGGCATGTAATGCGCTCATAGCTAAACACAGTCAAGACATTTTCCCGAGTTATCGCGAGCTTCCCTTGACAAAGCACGCAATCAAGCGACTCTTTCCAGACCTGATTTATTTCGTTTAAGAGGTCGGCGCCCCCGTCAGTGAACAGAGAAACATGCGTCGCTAGCGTCGCCATTTTGATCCACTCCGAATACCACGAGGGCACTTCCTTCATTTGAGCAATAGTCGCTAGTTCGAGCCGTAGCAAATACATGAGTAAGTAGGCGAGCAGGTGATAAACACCCTCGTACACGTCGGTCTCGCGTGGGTCCTTGAAAATGAAGTTGAGGTTTAGAGCCTCGGTTCGCATTGACGGATGCGAAGTAACGAGATGAGCGGCCTTGTCAAAATATTGAGCCAATCCACGATCGTTCTTCCGATCAAAAGCCATGCTCGCGATAACAGCCGCATCGAGGAACCCCTCATCGTCGATTCGGGAAATAGCACGCTGTAGCAGTTCGACCCGCTGTTCCGCAGAAATCCGCCTCTCGTCAAAGGAGTCGGCTGGCTCTGTGCTGAGCCTCGCGAAGAAGTCGTCCTCATCGGCGAACAGCCATGTGGCAAACATAAGGCTGTACTTGAAAGGCTTGCGAAAGAGGGTAAATGCGACCGCATATTTGCGCTCTTCAAGCGCCCTTAAACCCTCGAACACGAAGTGCAATAGATCGCCGTACAAGGGGATGACAACCTGATTTAAAGCGATCCGTTTGAGGATATCGAGGTGGCCGGCATCGTAAAGGAACGAGAATAATGAGTCGGCCTTTTCGAAGCGCTGGCGCTCTTCTTCGTCGGCGAACGTAATGGAGACATCAGCGACCCGAGCAGCCTCGGCCTGGCGCAATATGTCCAACATCATGTAATGCAACCAGAAACAGAACGAGTGTTGCTCTCGAAATTGTTCAGGCACGTATTGAAGCCGCTCGGCGCTAATCATCGTCACCCCCTTTCTGGAGAGTATAGAGGAGGCCTTGAATGGTTCAGCTCCACGATCGCGCGAGCGCGATGATGCGTTCGGCTACGGCATCTCCGCGAAGGCGTGTGGAGGTGGCTCCCTCAAACATCGTACGCTCAACGTGACAGAGGTAGTTGTGGAGCGACTGAAACCGGTCGTGACGTGCGAACCGATTCTTTCGGTCAAGTACGCCTGTAACTGAGTGGCCCGCCTTTGCAATCGACTCCAACCGTTCCACTTCTTGAACGTCGAGGAGCTCCAACGGCTCGCAGTCCGCTAGCCAACCGGGATTTTCACGGAGCAACGCCGGGATATACCACCCCAAGGCGTAGATTCGCGGCCATTCGGCGGGCGACGCTATTACGGGGAATACCCGATAGCCGGGCTTGCGCTCGACTTCAGGAAGGAGCAGTTGGTTACGAAAATCGGCGATGTTTTCGTGAAGTTGCTTCATTTTACAGGCTATCGCGGCGTTCAGGTCGGCCTCGATTGCGCTGTCGCTGAGGCCGGCGACGGACCGTTCGAGATTCAATCGCTTCGCCACCACCTCCAAAAAGATCACGTCACCGTTCTCGACTACTACTACGTCCGTACCGGGGCCGCGGGGTCGTGGCGGTTCCTTGTGCACCAGCACGTCAGGACGTTCGGAATACCCATCACGGATGCGCTCGTAAATGTAATCTTCGAAGAACTCACTCCAGAACTCCGCAAATTGCATCTGAAGTTCCCGGCCACCTGGAACCGATCGCCTCTTATATCCGTCGAAAAGCGTGAAGTAGAACCCGTCGCCAAACTTATTCATTAGCAGCTGAGGAGAAGGTACGCTAAAGAGGCCCGAGCCCGCATCAATTATCGGATGAGACCAGAGAGGTTTGGCAGCAGCAAAGGAGAGAGATGGTTCCTGTCGCCAAATCGATCGGGCTTCTTCCATTGTCACGGCATTTAGTTGAAAGAACTGCCTCACACTTCGCTGATCGGAAACACCCTCCAGCCACGTGCCGATGTCGAAAGCGACACCGTGTTGATCGACCAAATCCCAGTTTGACAATCTGGTGTAACGCGCGGTCGCGATGTATGCGGCTGCGGCGAATTCATCGGGCGACAGCTCCGTAAACAACGCGAAGTCGTTGGCAACCGGCAACTTCTTAGTAGATGACAGCGCATCGGGAGTTTCGAGCCATCGCATAAATGCGTCGGTTCGCCAAAGATCATCGTGAATATTTGAAGTTTGAAGGACGATGGATCGAAGTTCGCTTGGGAGTAAGTCCCGAGCATCTCCTCTCGCATGGGATGTCGTAATCTCAGCGGAAAGCAACGAATTCACCATTAAGCACGCGCGTGTGAAGTGATCTGGAAACGCGTCCCCGTCGCCGTCTCCCTCAGACATCTCCACAAGCGCGACGCGCAAGACTGCAAGGAAGTTTTCGCGGGTGAAAACCCTGGCCAATGCGTCCTGCCTCAACGTGCGCACCAATGCCGGCCCGTAGATTAACCGCCGAGTAAATGCAAGAGCGAGGTTCTCCTGTTCGCTGCGCTCCTCGATACCGCGTTGCCAGGAGATTGAAGCTACGCCGGAAGCGACCTTGGCCACGCCCTGCCAGTGCATCCGCCTTACAAGAATACTTAAGCTTTCCCTCCGCCGCCGCCCGCACCGTAGTAGCCGCCCCCTGCGCCCCCGCCACCAGCGCCGTAAAAGCTGTAACCGTTATCCCCGGAGCAACCCGCGCCGCCGTCGCCGCCTTGACCGCGCGATCCGGCGTCGCCCGAAGCTCCGCCGCAGTCGAAGGAACCAGCAGCCACTCCGGCGCTGCCGCCTGATCCGCCACGATGTTGCTTACCTCCGGCACCGCCGCCACCAGCGTAATCGTTGCCGCCTGCGTCGCCTGCGCCCCCGATGCTGGCACCGCCTTCGCCACCGGCGCCACCCGGGTACGCCGAGTTGGTACCTCTTCCGCCTTGACCGCCTCCGCCGCCGACGACAAGAACGCGATCGCGCAGCTTATCACCACGTCGCCGAATATCCGAGGCGCCACCGCCGCCGTACCCGTGACAGTAGCAGTCGTAGGCCGCGCCGCCGCCGTTGCCGCCCCCGTTAAAGCCGCCGCTCATTTCGGAGCCTTCACCACCCACGAATACCGCAAGCCTTTCTCCGGGAGTCACTGGAATAACGGCATAGACCCTCCCGCCGTTAGAGCCATCGGTGCCTGCGCCGCGCGCACCGAGTGCAACTACACTGAGCCACTTCACGTCAACCGGCACGGTGAACGTCTGGCGCTGGCCCGTGTAATTAAACCTTTGGCGGCCGGAAGTAGCGTTGACCGCACTGGCTGCGGGTGCTTCGATCGGCGTCTGCGATCCGCCGCACCCTGCCAGCAGCGCTGCGGCTGCGTAAGCGCTCAGCGCTACGGCGCAAAAGCTGGAAATCCTCATCTAGGCTGCTCGCTCTCTGAATGAATGTGTTACGCCCGGCGCCAGTCTCACTCAGGGTCGCCGTGCTGCGTTTTGCCGCTATGCGCTTGGAAGTACTTGCCGTCGAGCGTCGATGGAATGGTTTGGAAGTGGCGCGGCTTCTGATCGTAGTTAAATACGTCGCCGATACTCGTCGCACGCTTGTCGGTCGTTCCGAGGCTGCCCAGCCCGAAGTTGCTTTCGATGTACTTGAGGATGCTGCCATACTCGTATTGTGTGTGTGAAATGTAGCCGCCTTGGCTACCTGACCCCGCGCGCGCGTACGGTGAGACGACCAGCATCGGGACACGAAAGCCCAAGCCGCCATACTCGTCTTGAAACGGCGGCGCCGCGTTATCGTACAAGCCGCCCCAATCGTCCCACACGACGACGATTACTGTCGAGTCCCAGTACTGACTTTGACCAATCGCATTGACGACGCTGGCCACCCACTGCGGCCCATCGTCCACCGCCCCTTGCAGGTTGTCTCCTGGATGGTCGGAGTTCTTATCCTCTGGAATCACCCATGAAACCGCCGGAAGCGCACCGCCGGAAATATCGTTAAGGATATTCGTCTCGGGCATCGAGACATTGGTGCCCCACTCGCTACCGTAGCGCACAGGGTAGATGACATCGAACGCATTTAAGGTAGCTCCGGCTCCGCCTTTACAGTTGGTGGCACAGCAACTCCCGGGCGATCCAACGAAGCATGGCGAGTAGTACTTCCACGAGACGCCCGCGTTATCGAGCAGATCGCGCAGCGTCTCGTAGTCCCCCGACGCATAACTCGGAAACTTGTCCGAGCACGGAAAGGGGCCTTCGTTATCGTACTTTCCGCTCGTTGTGATGAGTTCCGTATGCGTATATTTACCCGCATCGCAGCCCCACGGCATTGCACTCGGATTGTCGATCAGGCTTTCCGTACCGTTGGGGTCGGAAGCAGTACCATCCACGGCCGTACCTCCGCGGATGAGATCCTGGTGAGCGGTAAAACTGCCGCTGCCTTGAGTCTGAAACATCGCATCACCCAACACCCACCGTTCGGCGATATCCCAGTACGGCTGAATCAGCGACGGCTTCACGTATTGGTACGCATAGGCGCCTACTTTCGGGGAGTTGCCGATCGTGCCGTCTTGCCCGCAAACGCCTTTACGCTCGTCATTGAAGCCGTCCATCTTTTTGCTGTCGTAGGCGATCTTGAAGGCAGCGCTGCAATGCGTGATGTCGGTAGGTAAATAGAGATTGCCAGCTCTGAGCTTCTGCTTCTTGTCGCCACCGACCGTCTTCCACAAACCGTATTTTGCGCCGTGGGCGCCTGGAAACGTGGCGAAGAGATTGTCGAAGCTGCGGTTCTCCTGCACCACCAGCACGACGTGCTGGATCGGCGAACTCCCTGACCGATGGTGCTCGGCGATGGAGAGGACGTTGGGCACGGCAAAGGACGACTCGCGGCCGCCACAAGCCGTTACGACGAAGGTTCCACTTACAGCAATAGCGACGAATGTAGCTCGCAGAGTCGGCCTGCACATTTTATTTCTCCGTTTTGGCGGTCTTTAACGAGCAGTCGTTCTAGGAACGCCAGTCAGTACCATCGCAACAGCGACGTGGTCATCAGAAAAGCGACCAGGGTCCGCGGCTTCGCAGCCACGGCGCCGATCTGCGGCCCTCATCGCTATGTGGTTGGCTCCGATTCGAACCCACGCGCATGCTCCATAACGGCCACAGCTACCGCGCCGCGACCTCCCAGACGCGCTGAACCGTCGCTGGTTTCGAGTTCAACGGATTAGCGCATCAGATAGGCCTGGACTTGGACATGGAAACTTCTATAAGCATATTTTCCCAAGCTCCACGGGTTCTTCGAAACGCGCTCCGTGAACGTCACGCAGCCCAGCAACGTTTTGGCATGGTGGTGCTTAGCCCCGCGTAGCGGCCACGCCACTAGACATAATGCCGAAGTTTCGGCCAGAGAACGTTGAGCGGTTTTGTTATCCCCGTGCAGAGTGAGATCGGGATATCTTGTTCGTATGAGATCACCCACGGCGGATTGAAGCGCGTGACGAGCCGTGCGCTGCGAAAGAGCCCCGGAAAATCCGTTCGCCCGCAGTCGCCGTTGACATCGATCACGACGTTTCCGCTGTAGCCGTGCGTTCCCCAGAGCCAGTAGTTGTTGTGGCCGGAGATGGCCGGCGGCAAGCCGTAACGCCCGCCGAAGAAATCGATCGCCGCCGCCTCGCCGTAGTTGCTCGTGACGATGGCCGCTTGCGCCCGTTGCGCCGGGGACAGGCCGTCGTAAATCCTTGCAACCGTCGCGGCCAGCTCGGGCCAGCCGTGCATGTCCGCCCAATCTTCGGGCAGCGCCGATGTCCGGGAGCGTTCGGTCGCCATTGTCGATTTCGCGATATGTAAGGCGCGCGAGACGAAGCCGGAATAGTCGAGCATCGCCGGCTCGGAAAGCACCGGCAGCGAGAAAGGCAAGAAGAAGAGTCCCGCGGCGACGACCGCTGCAATCAAGAGCGGCCGCAATACGATCGCGCGCCGCGTCGCTCGTTCGAATGCGACCCCGCCCGCCGCCATCAAAATCGGATAGGCGTCGGCGGGATAGTAGTGCTTCGCGTGTAGCGCGATCATGATCGCAATTAGCAATACGTAGGCGTAGCACAGAAAACGCGCGGTTTTATTGAAGAACAGCCAGAACAACCCGACGATCCAAATCGGCGCAGCGAAGAGATTGGTTAACAGCAGCTGCTGAAAGAGAAAGAGTGCCGGTGGTGCGACGACGTTCTTGCCGTTTTGACCGTTGCGCAGCAACTCCCACATCGGAAAACCGTGCAGCGTTTGCCAGAGGAAGTTCGGGAATGCAATCGCGATTGCCACCGCGACGCCGCCGAGGAACCATCGCGAAAACAGAACGCGCCGCTGCGGCATCAGCAATAGACCTGCGACGAGCGCGAGCGCGAAGAAGATCACGCTGTATTTGGTTTCGAGCGCGACACCGATACAGGCGCCGGCGGCCAGCCACCAGCGCGGGTCGGCGCCCTTAACGATTCGCAACATGTAAAGGGCGGCGAGCGGCCATAGCCACATGCCCACCATGTCGGGGCCGACCTTCTGGCCAAAACTCTCCAGGACGCCCGCGGCGAGGAACGCGAGGATCGCAAGCACGGCTGCGAACGTGCGGCCGCCAAGCTCGGCGACGAGCCGGCACGTCACGTAGACGCCGGCCGCCGCGAAGGCCGCCGGCAGCGCGCGCAGCAGTAGGAGCGAATGCCCGAAGAGCTGCGAACCCGCGGCCAGGAGCGGAACGAGCGGCGGCTGGTCGACGTAGCCCCATGCCGGATGAAATCCGCAGATAATAAAGTAGAGCTCGTCGCGGAAGAAACCATAATGCGGATTGGCGGCAAGATGCAGCACGAACGTCGCGAATGCGGCGATCGTCGCCGTTCGATCGAGCCGAGCGACGTTCATTTAGGCATCACTTCGTAGAGTTCGTGATAGTCGTCGAGCTTTGTGTAATCTCGCGCACCCGTTAGGCTGCCCACGTCGTGCGGATTGACGAGCACGAAGACGCGGTGATCCACTGCCCAGCGCCGGTAGAGATCGAGGCGCAACTCGTTGTCCGAAACGATGGTGAGTCCCGGAAGCGAACCGTCCACGTAGGCGCCGTATGCGAGTGAAGTGGCGTCCAGCCAGGGTGTGACGACGACGCTTGGCGTGGGCACGCTAAGCCGGACGGCGTCGATCACCCAGCGGCCGCCTTCGCCCGGCGCGCGATGAAAGAAGGCGCGATGATTCGCAAAGGCTAATCCGGCGCCGATTGCAAGAAAGAGCACGAGCGCATTGCGTAACAGCGGCATGGTGGAGGCCTCGGATTCCGGCCCAAGCGCCCCGAATAATGGAACGGCCAGCCACGACGCGAGGAGACGATAGCGGCCCACATCGCTTTCGTTGGGATAGACGATGGAGAAAAGCAATGCCGCGGTGCAGCTAATGCAGAGCACGAGCGTCGTGCGCCAGTTCCGTCGCCACGCCGCAGCGACTCCGGCCAAAAGTACGAAGGTCGCAAACGTACCGTACTGCGCCTGGGTGCCCGTCACGAACGCCCAAAGCGCATCCCCGATACGTAGCGGGTTGAAGGCTTGCGCGAAATAGCCGGGCGTATGAAACTGACTGCCGGTCAACTCCAATGCGAGACCGTGAAGCGTGCGCGGGTCGTTGTAGTTCCAGAAGATGCCGCCGTTGACGCCTTGGAGCCCGACCGTTGGATCAAGCCCGTGGGCAACGACGTAGGCCGAGCGCAACGGCAAATATAGGTAGAGCGCCAATGCTCCCAGCATTAGCGCGACCGAAAGGGCGCCGAGCCGCAACGACGGCTTTCGCGCTGCGATCAGCGTTCCGATCAGCAACCCCGGTAGCAGGAAGAGGGCGTTGGGATGAGCGGCCATTGCGAGCCCACAGAGCGCAAAGGCCCCGGCAAACCAGCGGCCGTCACCGCTGCGCATCCATCGCAGGAAGGCGTAGATCGCGATCGCTTCGCATGCGACGGCAAGGTCCTGCGCTTCCGCGCGCGCTGCGTGCGCCCAGACGTCTTGCGTGAACGCAAACCAGAGTGTGGCAAAGAGCGCGACCCATCGGCCCGCACCAATCTCTCGCGCGACCGCATACGCGGCCAGGGCAGTTATTGCAATTGCAACGCCGCTCATCGCATTCATGGCAAAGGCGACCGAACCGATTGCGACGACGTGCGACCACACGTATCCCACCAGCGTGTAGAGCGGAAAACCCGTCGGGTGCGCGATGCCTAACATATACGGGACGCCTTGAAGCTCGGCCGTGTCCCACGAGCCCGGCTCGATCGACGCGCTGGCGATATATGCGGCTGCGGGAATTACAAAAGCCGCGAAAGGCGGCAGCGCCTTTAGCTGCGCCGCGAGCCGCGGCCAGTTCACGCCAGTGTGGGCAGCGGCAGTGACGGACGGGTCGAGAGATCGGGTCGCACCTCTTGGTATCCCGCCAAGGCGCCGTCCATGAGCGCGAGCGCGAGATCGAGCTGCGGGTCCTTTCCATCGCGAAAATCGTGCGGCGCGATGTCCACGTCGTAATCCGGATCGGCTCCGCGATTTTCGACGCTCCAGCCGACGTCGACGAACCAGAAAGAAAACTCAGGCTGCGTCGTGAGCGTGCCGTCAACGAGGTGATGGTATGGGTCGATCCCGATGACGCCGCCCCACGTGCGTTTGCCCACCAGCGGGCCGAGTTTGTAGAGCTTGAAACAGTGGCTGAAGATGTCGCCGTCGGAGCCTGCGAACTGGTTGGTCAGCGCGACCATCGGGCCGTTCACCGATTCTGGTGGATAGGGTTGCGGCGCCCCATACCGCGGGATATCGTAGCCGACGCGTTTACGGGCGAGCTTCTCGAGCAGCAACGGCGAAACGTGGCCGCCGCGATTGTAGCGTACGTCCACGATCAAGCCTTTTCGATCGAACTCGCTCAAATAGCCGCGATGAAATTCGGAGAATCCCCATGGCCCCATATCGGGAATGTGAAGGTAGCCCACGCGTTCGCCGGTTCGTTCGTGCACGAGCCGCCGGTTCTCATCCACCCACGCGCGATAACGCAGGGCCGCTTCGCTCGCGAGCGCCTTGACGAGCAGCGTCCGTTCCTCGCCTTTGCGCGAACGCAGCGTCACGGAAGTCTCGCGACCCGATGCATTGACGAGCAACTGGCCCGGAGTAACGTTGCGTGACAAGCGCTTTGCACCGATCGCGACGATGCAATCCCCTTCGCGAACGTCCAAACCCGGCTCCGCGAGGGGCGAATCTTGCTCGCGATTCCACGAGTCGCCGCGATAGATGCGCTCGATGCAGTAACCGCCTCGATCCTCGTCCCACCGCAGATCCGCTCCCAAGAAGCCGCGTTGATATTGAGGCGGTTCGCGATAGTCGCCGCCCCATTCGTAGGCGTGCGACGTACCGAGTTCGCCCTGCATCTCCCAAATGAGGTCGGAGAGCTCCGTGCGCGTGCGCACGCGCGGCAGCACGGCGGCGTAGCGATCGAAGACCCGATCCCAGTCGATGTCGCTCATGTCCTCGACCCAGAACTGTTCGGTCTGAAGCCGCCACGCTTCGCGATACATCTGCCCCCATTCGTCGCGCGGAACGATTTCGACGTTGGCACGGTCGACGTCGATCCAGCCGCTTCTGCGCCCTGGCTCGGCCGGCGGCTTCTGCTCTTCACCTTCTTCGGGTAAGTCGCCGAGCGCGTCGATCGCTCGCAACCGATCGTTGGAACGATAAATCAGCGTTCGCCCATCGGCGCCCAGCTGAATCTCGTCGCACTCGCTGGCCATCGTGGCCTGGCGCTGGTGCTCGAAGTCGTAGGCCAGGAGCGTTCCGTGATCGTCCTTGTCCAGGTCCTCTCGCCGAGCCGGTTTAATTCCCCTAACGGGAAAGAGCGTGAAGAGCACGCGTTGTGGAGCCGCAACGATCTGTTGGTAATCCCCCTCGTCGACCGGAAAGCCGAGCACGCGTCCTTGAATTCCGTCGAAGTCGATCTCCACGTCGGACGCCTTCTGCGGTTTTCCGTTCTTCGCGCGTTCGTGATCGTGATCGCGATCGCGATGGATCGGCTTTGGCTTGGGCACGAACGGCGACGGCACGTCGCTGCGTAGCGTCACGACGAACGGCCGGCTTGCCTGAGGGAAGCTCAGGTCGAACTGAAGCGCATCGTAGACCGGATTGAAATCGCGCGTCGAGATGAAATAGAGATACGAGCCGTCCGGATCCCAAACCGGCGACTGATCCGCCCGCAGCGGCGAGGTAACGTCGTGGATCTTCCCCGAGCGAACTTTGACGATGCGAATGATCGACGTGCCTTGCGCCGGCGACCAAACGTAGGCCAAGTATCGGCCGTCGGGCGAGAAGGCCAGGCCTTCGATACGATGGGACGGGCAGGTATCGAGTACCCTGACCTTTCCGGACTCGAGGTCTGCGACACACAGCTCGTGGCGGTGATTCGCAAAGGCGACGACGTCGTCGGTGGGCGAGCAGACCATATCGGTCACGCGGCCGATGTCTCCGCTGGTGACCAAACGCGGCTCGGTGGACGCATCGGCGGGATACAGTGCGATCTGTTCGTAGCCGTTGATGTCGGTGACCGAAGCGAGGCGCTCGCCGTCGTGCAGCCACCGTGTCAGGCGACTGCGCGCTTTGCTCCCAACGCCATGGCGAATGACGGCCCCTTCGAAGAACGGCATCGTAAAAGTCTGACCGCGTGCGTCGAAGGCCACTTGCGTCCCCTCGGGATTGGGCCTGAACTGCTCGAGCGATTCCGCCGCATTCTCGAAGCGGCGCGCGAGCTGCGGAGCCGTGGAATGCGTTTCGATCTCAACCCGCGAGACGCTGTCGCTTGCGATATCGTACACCTTGATATCGCCGCCGGCGGCGTAGACGATGCGCCGGCCATCGGTAGCCGGGAAGCGCGCGTAGTACTCGCTCTCGTTGGTATGACGCCGCAGGTCGCTTCCGTCGAGCGTGCACGAATAGATGTTGCCGATGCCTTCGTGATCGGCCAAGAAATAGACGCGCTCGCCGATCCACATCGGCCAGCAGGGATTTCCGTCGGGTAACGGCAGGCGCGCGAACTGATCGGAGTCCTGCGCTTGCACCCAGATCTCGCCCGCCGTGCCGCCGCGATATCGCTTCCAGCGAGCCGGATCGGCCGCATTGCGTCCGATGGCAAGCCGTCCGTCCGGACCGTATGAGACGACCCGCCCGTGCCCGAGGCCGAACTCGCGCGGGTCGCCGCCGTCGCGCGCAATTCGAAAAGGCCGAGTCTCACCTTCGTACCACGTTGTCGGGTTGCCGACGAAGAATATCTCCGTTCCATCGTCGCTCCACCCGATGGTTGAGAGCATCGTCCCTCCCAGGAAGGTCAGACGTCGAGGTTCGCCGCCGCGCGCCGGCATCACGTACAGCTCGGGATTACCTTCGTCGGTCGAGACGAACGCAATCCACTCGCCATCGGGCGAGATGCGGGGGAACGAACAAGTACCAAAACTCACCGTGAGCCGAACGGCGTCACCGCCTTGCGCCGAGGCGCTCCACAGGTCGTCCTCGCAGACGCAAACGATGCGGTCGCCTGCTATCGACGGATAGCGGTAGTAGCCCTGATTCATACGGGAGAAGCTTGGCGACAGGGTATCAGGCTCCCCTTATTTTGGGGCATGCGGCATGGCGCCGCCGGTCACGTGTAAGAGCCGGCCGAGCGTTGCGTTCAGTTCGGCCGCATTTTCAATTTGTACGAGCATGGGGACCAAGGTTGGCGTGCGCGAGCGGCGTTCGAAGGGTTCGATGGGTCCATTCCACGCAAACTGGGTCGCCGAATCGCCCGCTAAGCTGCGAAAGAAGAGTTCGGCGCCCAGCGCGTTCGCCCAACCGAATTCGGGGCGCGTGTAGCGCCAGTAGCCGTCGGGATAAAAACTCTCGTGAATCAAGCCGTCTTCGCCGTCGGTTTCGGCAAGCGTCGTGATCGCGGCGGCCACCTCTACCGAAGACGTTGAGGTGAGGGCGCGACCGATTATGCCCAGCGGCCACACATATCCGTACGGCGTGTGCGGGCTGCCGAGTCCCTCTGCATACCGTCCCGAGAAGAAGAACGGATTGTCCTTGCTGAGCGTAAACCGTCGCGTGGCCAAATAGATTGGATCGAATGCCGAGCACCAATCGATGTACGGCAACGTCGTTAGATTCGGAATATTGGCGTCGTCCATGAGGTTATAGCGCCCATAGCCGTCGGTTTCATAGGCGTACATCCAAACGTGACGGCGCATGTCAAAGTAGCGCCCGTACCGCTCGACGCCGATTTGGACGCGCGCTCCCAGCGTCCCAGCTTGATTGGCGAGGGTCGCATCGCCATAACCGTCGAGGGCGAGTCGCACGACGTCCCGCAACGCGACCACAGCCATCGCGTTTTGCGGAATGTTGAAGCGGTATTGTACCGGATCGTCCGACGGACGGAAGGCGCCCCAAATCATGCCGGTGCCGGCGCTGTACGCGTCATTAGTATAAACGCGATAGGGATAGCGATACCGGCTGCAGGCTCGGTGCCGTTCTTCGCAACGGTACGTGGAGACGATGGTTCGTAGAGCGCGGTGCAAGTCGGGCGTAAAAACGGTCCGATCCGCAGTCACGTGCCAGTAGATCCAAGCGAGAATCACGGGCCACGCCAGCGAGTCCACTTCCCATTTGCGCTCCCAGACGTGATAGTCGGCGTCGAGCGCGTTGGCATAGGGATCGGTCAGCACGTTGCGCGCGTTTCGCTCGATGACTCCCGCGAACCGCGCGCGCAGTACTGTGTAGGCGGCTTGATAGCGAATGTAGGGAATCGTCTGTGCGGACGAGTCGCGCAGCCACATCGCTGCAATGTCCCCGGTCTGCACGTACGTCGTCGCGTCGTCCTCGAGGAAGAAGTCGTGGAGCAGCGTGTGAAAGAGCTTCGCGGTCTCAATATCGCGCGCGCGCCGGCCCGTCATCGGGACGACGAGCGTTTGCCCGGCGATCCGGTCGGGGAGTAGATACGAGAAAGTGGCGATCGCGCAGAGGATTGCGAGTAACCGTCCAACGAGTGACCGCACTATGGAGTTGATGGCTTCGCGCCAGGAAGGTCCGTTCTTGCCCAGAGCCGCAAACAGGCTTCGACGGTGACCGACGACGCATTGTTGCGCGATTTTGGAATGCACAAGCCGCGCGCGCTCGCGCGGGCGATTTCGTGCGCGGAGTCGGGCTGCGGTGCCGATCTCGTTCGTGCGCTCTATTCGAAAACGGGTCGCGCCGTTACGATCGGACTTACCGGACCTCCGGGCGTGGGAAAATCGACGCTGGCGTCGGCGCTCGTCCGCAAGGCGCGCGGACTCGGTAAGAGCGTCGGCGTAATCTCCGTCGATCCGAGTTCGCCGTTCTCACATGGGGCGCTGCTCGGCGATCGCATCCGTCTCGCCGAGCACTTCACCGACGAAGCGGTCTTCATTCGCTCGATGGCGAGCCGGGGTCACCTTGGCGGACTAGCCGGCGCGACCGCCGACGCAGTCTCACTCATGGACGCCTTTGGCTTCGAGGTCATCTTGATCGAAACGGTGGGGGTCGGTCAGAGCGAGATTGCAATTGCCGAGCTCGCGCAAACGACGCTCGTCGCGTTGCAGCCGGGGAGCGGCGATTCGATTCAGGTGCTCAAGGCTGGCATCATGGAGATCGCCGACGTGTTTGTCGTCAACAAATCCGATCACCCGATGGCCAATCAGCTGCGACGCGAGATTCGCTCGGCGATGGAGATGCAGCAGTGGAACGGTTGGATCCCCGAGCTCGTCGCAACGCAGGCACTTGCCGGTGAGGGAATCGACCAACTCTGGGCTGCGATCGAGCGGCATATGGCCTACCTCAACGAGACCGGCGAAATCGAGGGTCGCCGGCGGGACGCCTTCGTGCACCAAGTGCGGCAATTGGCGTTGGGACGCATCGAGCGGCGTCTCGACCATCTGCTCGAGAGCGAAAATTACACCGGGACCGATCCGTACGAGGCGGCCGATCGCGTCATTCCCAAGCTCGGTTCCAAGCTACATCATCCTTCGAAAGGCTCAGGATGACATCGGGAGCCTGGCACCTAGCTTGCTTGGGGAGAATCGAGCTTTTGCGTCGAAAAGCTCGGCCGCTATGCCCTTCGACAAGCTCAGGATGACAACAACCGTGGACCGCCCCAGTGGCCTGGGCGCGCAGCCTACTCCGGCGTTCGAGGAACAGCGACGACGCTGGGAGGCGGCGTCGGCAAAAGGGAGGTCGCGAAAGGATCCGGGCTCGGGAGCCGTCGACCGCACGATCTCCGACGTTCCGCTAAAAGTCATCTACGCTCCGCAGGACGTCGCCGGCCTCGACCTGGCCGAAGATCTCGCGTGGCCCGGCGAATTCCCCTATACGCGTGGCATCCATCCCAACGGGTATCGAGACCGTCTCTGGACGATGCGTCAGTTTGCCGGATTCGGTACGGCCGCCCAAACCAACGAACGCTATCACTTTTTGCTCGAGCACGGCCAACACGGCCTCTCCGTCGCCTTCGATATGCCCACGCTGATGGGTTACGACTCCGATGCGCCGCAAGCACGCGGCGAAGTGGGAAAGTGCGGCGTCGCGATCGATTCGCTGGCGGATATGGAGGTGCTCTTCGACGGCATCGACATGGGCGATATCACGACTTCGATGACGATCAACGGCCCCGCCTGCATCGCGTTGGCGCAATACATCGCCGCTGCAGAGAAGAAGGGGATTCCGCGCGCGAAGCTGGGTGGAACGCTCCAAGCCGATATTCTCAAAGAGTATATCGCGCAGAAAGAGTGGATTTTTCCGCCGCGTCCGCACATGCGCATTATTGTGGATATGATCGAGTTCTGCACGCGCGAAATGCCGAAGTGGAATACGATCTCAATCTCGGGTTATCACATTCGCGAGGCGGGCTCGACCGCGGCGCAGGAGCTCGCTTTCACGCTGGCCGACGGTTTTGCGTACGTGGAAGCCTGCGTGGCCGCCGGAATGGACGTCGATTCGTTTGCAGGACGCCTTTCGTTCTTCTTCAACTCGCACATCGACTTCTTCGAGGAGATCGCCAAGTTCCGCGCCGCTCGGCGCATCTACGCGCGTCATATGCGCGAGAAGTACGGGGCGAAGGATCCGCGATCGTGGCAGCTGCGCTTTCATACGCAAACGGCCGGCTGCAGCGCGACGGCGCAGCAACCCGAGAACAACATCGTGCGCGTCGCGTTCGAGGCGATGGCGGCCGTTCTCGGCGGGACGCAATCGCTGCACACCAACTCGATGGACGAAGTCATGGCGCTGCCGACGGAGAAATCGGTCGAGATCGCGCTTCGTACACAGCAAGTCTTGGCCTACGAGACCAACGTGACCAACGTCGTCGACCCACTAGGCGGCTCGTACTATGTCGAAGCGCTGACCCAGGAGATGGAGCTTCAAGCGGAGAGTTATTTCGCCCAGATCGCCGAGTACGGCGGCGTGATCGAAGCGATCGAAGCCGGATTCTTCCAGCGAGAGATCGCCGAGGCCAGCTATCGCTATCAACGCTCGATCGAGACGCGGGACCGTGTGATCGTCGGCGTAAACGCGTTCGTCAAAGAGGACGAGGCAGCGAATGCCGATCTGCTCAAAATCACGGAGGAGACCGAGCGCGGACAGGCCGTCTCGGTACGGGATTTGCGCTCGAAACGCGACGGCGCCGCCGTGCAGCGCAGCCTCGAACGCCTGCAGGTCGCGTGCCGCGATCCGAAGGACAACCTGATGCCGCACTTGATCGATTGCGCCAACGCCTACGCTACCGAGGGCGAGATGGTCGAGGCGATGGCCAGCGTTTACGGGCGCTATACGGAACGAGCGGTACTATGATGGAGGGAGAGATGCGCGATAATAATCTCGAGGTTTATCGGGTGCGACGCACGCTCGCGCAAGTGAAGCGAAAGCTCGAGGAGGCGCTCCACTTAAGCCGCCGTCAAGATGAGATACGAGATGAACGATCGACCGCTGCGCGTCGTCATCGCTAAAGCCGGGCTCGACGGTCACGACCGTGGGGCGAAGGTCATTGCGCGAGCGTTGCGCGACGCCGGCATGGAAGTGATCTATACCGGACTCTTTCAGGCGCCCGAGCAGATCGTGCAGACCGCCGTGCAAGAGGACGCAGACGGCATCGGCCTCTCAATCCTCTCCGGCGCACACATGACGCTCTTTCCGCTCGTCGTCGAGCAACTGCGTGCGCAGGAGGCGGGGGACATCGTTTTTTTCGGCGGTGGAACGATCCCGCCCGAAGACGCCAAACGGCTCAAAGATCTCGGCGTTCGTGAGATCTTTACGCCCGGCGCGCCGCTGCAGACGATCGTGGACTTCGTACGGCGCGAGTGCGGTAAGCGAAGAACGCCGGAACCGGCGGCTTAATACATCTTGAATCTGACGCGAGTCCGCACGCGCGTCGCGCCGTCTCCGACCGGCGATCCGCACGTCGGTACGGCGTACGTCGCGCTAGTCAATTACTGCTTCGCGCGCAAGCACGGCGGCGAGTTCGTCCTGCGAATCGAGGACACCGACGCAATGCGCAGCACGGCCGAGAGCGAACGCGTCATCCTTGCCGCGTTGCGTTGGTGCGGCCTATCGTGGGATGAAGGCCCCGACGTCGGCGGTCCCTTCGGCCCGTATCGTCAGAGCGAGCGCTCGAGCATCTACGCCTCCTACGCAGAGAAGCTGCTCGCTTCGGGGCATGCCTTTAAGTGCTTCTGCACGCCGCAGCGTTTGGATGAGATGCGGGTCGCGCAACGTGCGGCCGGCCAGCCGCCCCGCTACGACGGCCACTGCCTGACGTATTCGGCGCAAGAGATCGCGCGGCGCGAAGCGGCGGGCGAGCCGTACGTCGTGCGCTTGCGCGTTCCGGACGAAGGCGTCTGCGTCGTCAACGATCTGCGACGGGGGCCAATCGAGTTCGAGTACACGAGCATCGACATGCAGGTCTTGATCAAATCGGACGGCATGCCGACCTATCATCTCGCCAACGTCGTCGACGATCATTTGATGGAGATCACGCACGTCTTTCGCGGCGAAGAATGGGTTTCCAGCGCCCCCAAACACCTGCTGCTCTACTCATATTTCGGCTGGCAGCCGCCCGAACTGCTTCATCTGCCGTTGCTGCGCAATCCCGACAAGAGCAAGTTGAGCAAACGCAAGAATCCCACGGGAATTCTCTTCTTTCGGGCGATGGGCTATCTCCCCGAGGCGCTGGTCAACTTCTTGGCACTCCTCGCGGACCCGGCGCGAGAAGGCGAGGACGAACTGCTGGATCTGCCGGCGATCGTGCGGCGCTTCGATCCCGAGCAGGTGCCGATCGGCGGCCCCGTCTTCGACTTGGCGAAGCTCGATTGGCTCAACGGACGCTACATCCGCGAGCGCCTCGATCCGACCAGCTTCGTGCAGCGCGTCCAGGAATGGGCCGTTTCACCGGACCGGTTGACACGCGTGGCGCAGCTTGCAGCGCCCCGTATCGAACGTTTGAGCGATCTGGCCCCACTGCTGGCTTTCCTTTTCTCCGGGCGGCTCGCACTGACGGCGCAGTCGTTTGAAAGCACGAGATTCGACGCGCTCTCGACTCGTCGCGCTCTCAGCTTGAGCGTCGCGGAGTTCGATAGACTCGCGGAATGGAACGTTGTTGCCATCGAGGGGGTGATCGGGCGTATTGCCGCTGCTCTCGACAAGAAACCCCGCGACGTCGCGCGTCCCTTCTACGTCGCCATTACCGGCAGTCCCACTTCGATTCCGCTGTACGATTCGATGGAATTGCTCGGACGCGATCTCGTTCGCGAACGGCTGCGCAATGCGATCGACCTTTTGGGCGCTCCAAGCAAGCGCGAACTGCAAGAGTGGGAGACGCTCCTGCAAAGCGGCGAGGTAGCGGTGTGATTCGAGCGATCGTCTTGGCCGCCGGCAAAGGCACCCGCATGAAGAGCGCGCGCTCCAAGGTGCTGCACGAGATCTGCGGTCGCCCGATGCTTTGGTACGTCGTGCAGGCGCTGCGCCGCGCCGGCATCGGCGAGATCGTCGTCGTCATCAACTCGGAGTTGCGCGACGAGATCGGACGCTTCGATGTGGAGAGCGTCGTGCAAGAAGAACAGCTTGGCACGGGTCACGCGGTTGGGGTTGCACTCGAGCACCTCGAGCCGAGACAGGGGCGGCTCGTCGTCGTCTGCGGCGACATGCCGCTGATCACCGGCGAGCTGCTTGAGGGAATGGCCGGTTCGCTCGATGCCGAGGACGGCGCCGCCCCGGTGATGGCGCTGGTGACCGTCAAAATGCCGTTGCCTTCGAACTTTGGGCGCATCGTGCGCAGCGGACGGCGCGTGGAACGGATCGTAGAGGTGCGCGACGCAACGCCCGAGCAGCTCGCAATCGACGAGATGAATGCGGGCATCTATGCCTTCGACGAAGTCGCGTTGCGCGATGCCGTAGCGCACCTCGGTACGGATAATGCACAACGGGAGTATTATCTCACCGATACGGTCGCGGAGTTCGTGCGTGCCGGTAGAGGTGTCCGCCCGGTGCTCGCGACCGACCACCTTAACGTGCTGGGCATTAACGACCGCATCGAGCTCGCCCAGGCGCGCAAAGAGATGAACGCGCGTTTGTGCGCGGCGCATATGCGCGAGGGCGTTACGATCGTCGACCCCGAGGCGACCTATTTGGAGCCCGAGCTGGAAATCGGCCGCGACACGGTGCTCTATCCGAACACGACGATCGCGCGTCTTTCGAGCATCGGCCAGAACTGCGTGGTCGGACCCAACAGCCGCCTATCGAACGCGAAGCTCGGCGATCGGGTTACGGTTCGCGAGAGCGTCGTCAGCGACACGACGGTCGGCGATGACGTCTGGATCGGGCCGTTCGCGCATCTGCGCGGGGAGACTCGGCTGGGCGATAAAGTCCACGTCGGCAACTTCGTAGAGATCGAGAAATCGAATTTGGCCCGCCGCGTCAAGGTCAGCCACCTCTCCTACCTCGGCGATGCGATGATCGGCGAAGAGACGAACGTGGGGGCCGGAACGATTACCTGCAACTTCGACGGTGAACGGAAGCATCCAACGATTGTGGGACGCAACGTCGCGATTGGTTCGAATACATCGCTCGTTGCGCCGGTCAGCGTCGGCGACGGCGCGTTGACGGGCGCTGGTTCCGTCGTCACGAAGGACGTACCCAGCGGCGAGCGAGTCGCGGGCAATCCGGCTCGGCCCCTTCCGAAGAAATAGCCGTGCGAATCCTCCGCGCCGTACTCTTTACGGCCGCGCTGCTCCTGACGTTCTCCGCCGCGCAAGCGGCGCCAATCGATCGGCCGAATGCGCTCGATCGCCGAGTGGACGCGCTCTCACCGAGCGCGCTGCTCCATCAGCCCGCGACGGTGCTCGTGGACCACGCCCGCCAAGCCGCGGCACTGCGCCGCGCTCACTTGACGCTCCCTGGCTGGGTTCTGATCCAACTCTGCGAGGCGATTGCGCTCTTTTATCTGTGGAGCTCGGGAGGCGCGGCGAGATTGCGCGATTGGCTGCGCCGGCGTATCCGCTCCGATTGGCTTCTTCGTTTTGCATTCGGTGCGGCGCTGGGGGCGGTCGCGCGCGTCGCATCGTTTCTTCCGGCCTTCTATCTCTATCGGGTCGAACAAGACGATGCAGCTCTCTGTCGAGCTAACGCGCTGGTGGGCGCTCTCCTGGGCTTTCCATACGCTGCTCGGGATGATCGTCGCGGGACTCGTCGCGGCAATCGTTCTCGGGTGGGCACAACGAACGCATCAATGGTACGCTTACACGATCCTCGCCATTCTCGCCGGCTGCGTCATTTGGACGTACGCGAGCCCGTACCTGACGCTGCTCGGACGGACGATCCATCCGCTTCACGGCCAGCTCGACGCGGAAATGCACGACGTGCTCGTTCGGGCGGGTTTCGGCCAGCTTCGCGTGCAGGTTGAGGGCGTGCGTAATACGCCTATCGGCGAGGCTGCGGTCATTGGAATCGGATCGTCGCGGCGGATTCTCTTGAGCGATACGCTGATCGCGGGAGACACGCCGTCCGAGCTCGCGTACGACGTCGCCGTCGAGCTCGGCCACGTCGTGCACCGCGACCTGCTCTCCATCGCGTTAATCGAAGGCGGAATCGTCATTCTCTTCTCCGCGCTCGCCGTCGTGCTGGCGGATCGCATTATGTTTCGCCGTGACGACGATCCACTCTCGCGCCTTGCGATCGTTGCCGCGCTGTTGGCCGTTGTGTATATCGCGGCCGTTCCGGCTCGGAACGCGGCGCTGCGCTCCTACGATTTCTCTGCCGATCGATATGCGATAGTGCTGACCGGCGATCCGGCCGATGCGGTGCGCGCGCTCGTGCGGGACACGGATCAGCGCATGGAAGAAGTCTGTCCCGAGCTGGGCGCGATGCTCTTCCTTTATACTTCGCCGGGAACCGGAGCCCGCGTCGCCGCGATCAATCAGGTTCCGTCGGGGTGTCCTTAGGAGTAGGCACCCACGTATTGACGAAGCGCATCGCTGCCTCGAGCCCCTCATCGATCCACAACGTCACGCCCTCGGCGGCTGCCGAAACGATCGCCGGAAGCGCGCGGCGCTCGTCGTCGTTGAACTGAGTGAGCACGTGGTCCACACTGTCGAACTCGGGACGCCCGAGGCCAACGCGAAGGCGCGGAAACTCCTCGCCGATCGTCGCAATGACCGAGCGGAGGCCGTTGTGCCCGCCGTGACCGCCGCTCGGCCGCATGCGCAACTTTCCAAACGGGAGATCCATATCGTCGGTGACGACCAGCACGCCCGCCGGCGGCGTGCGGTACCAAGTCGAAATCAAACGCACCGGTGTCCCGCTGAGATTCATGAACGAGGCCGGCTTGACGAAGCCGACGCGCCGCGCAGAATCGAAGGCTTGCTGCGCAGCGTCTTTCTTCTTCCAGCTGAGGATGCCGAAGCGGCGAGCCACCTCGTCGACCACCATGAAGCCGACGTTGTGACGAGTCGCCGCGTATTGCGGGCCCGGGTTGCCGAGCCCGACGACGAGTCTCGGGGCGCCTCCCTCCGCCGGCTAGCCCGCCTCGGGCGTGGCGGGTTCGGCGCCGACGAGTTGTGGCTCGGCGCCTTCGGCCGAAGCGGTCTCTTCTTCGTGCGTGCGCGGCGGTTCGATCGTCACGACGAGCGTCTCGGGCGGCGAGAGCAGCTTAAAGCCCGCCGGCAACGCGATGTCGCCGGCGGTCACGTGGTCGTGAATGCCCAGCGCCGTTACGTCAACTTCCAGATGCTCGGGAATCCGATTCGCGGGCCCCTCGACTTCGATCTCGTGGGCGACCATGTCCATCACGGCACCCATCTCCTTGACACCCACGGCAACGCCGACCGTCACGATTCCGAGTCGGGCGGTGATCGTTTCGTCGGCGGAGATGCGCTGCAGATCGGCATGGACGATGCGTCGCGTAACCGGGTGAGTCTGCACCTCGCGGACCAAGGCCGTCTGCGGTTTCTTCTCGCCGTCCGTCAGCGTGACGACGGCGTTGCGCCCGGCTCGGTGCAGCAGCTCCTTGAAGTCGTGCGCGTCCAGGGCGATATGATCGGGAACGGTCCCGTGCCCAAAGACGACCGCCGGGATCTTCCCGGCGGCGCGCAAGGCATGAGAACCGGTCGTTCCGAGTTTGGTGCGGTGTTCGATTGAGAGTTTCAACTCTTTGCTAGCCACGATATTCCTTTTCTAGAGGGCGGCAACGGCTTCGGGGACCGGTGCCGGCGGCGTCAGGACGCCGTCAACGGTTTCGTCGCCTGCAAAGAGCTCCGAGACCGAGCGATTGGTGACGATGCGATTGATCGCGTCGGCAAAGACCTGTGCGATCGAAAGCTGGACGAATTTTGGATGGTTATCGCGATCTTCAAACGGAATGGTGTTTGTAACGAGCACCTTTTCGATCTCCGACTGCTCGAGTACCTCGACGGCATCGCCGGCAAAGATCCCGTGCGACGCGACGGTGTAAACCTTGGTCGCTCCCCGCGCCTTGATCGCCCCGGCCGCTTTAGCCAGCGTACCACCGGTCGAAATCATGTCGTCCACGACGACGGCGACTTTTCCAGCAACGTCACCGACGATGTCGGTAACCTCAGAAACGTCGGGCTCGGGCCGCCGTTTAAAGACGATGGCGAGCGTACTGTTCAGGCGTTTTGCGAAGAGCTCGGCGCGATGCACGCCGCCTGCGTCGGGCGAGACGACGACGATTTTGTCGTCGCAAAGGCCTTCCTTCTTGAGGTAGTTGCAGAGCACCGGCATCGCCATCAAATTATCGACCGGAATGTCGAAGAAGCCTTGAATCTGCGCGGCGTGCAAATCCATCGTGACGATGCGCCGGGCGCCCGTCACCTTTAGCAAATTGGCGATCACCTTGGCCGAGATCGGCTCCCGCCCCTTGGTCTTCTTGTCTTGCTTGGCATAGCCGTAGTAGGGGATCACGGCGGTGATGCGGGCTGCCGAAGCGCGCCGTAGCGCGTCGATCATCAGGAGCAGCTCCATCACCGCATCGTTGACGCCCTTGCCGTTGGGCGTCTTGCAGATGGACTGGACGACGAAGACCTCGGAGCCGCGAACGTTCTCGCCGATCTCCACCCGCGTCTCCTCGTTTTTGAACTCGGAAACCAGCGCCTTGCCGACGTGCAGTCGCAGGCGCTTGGCGATCTCTTCGGTCAGCTGCGGATTGGAGTTTCCACAGAAGAGAAGCGGGCTTTGCACGAGGGGAACGTTCGCTGGCTGAATCGTTCGGCCCTCGAAGGCTGTTTGGAGGAGCGTGGCTCAAGAGTTCACGCTGGTCTCGCCCTTTGCGCTGGCCGGCGACCAGCCGAAGGCGACCGACTCCTTGGCGCGCGGGGTCTTACGCGGCGACCGCGCGCAGACGCTGCTCGGGGTGACCGGGAGCGGCAAGACGATGGCGATGGCGCGTACGATCGAGCTGGTGCAAAGGCCCACGCTCGTGCTCTGCCACAACAAGACGCTCGCCGCCCAGCTCTGCGCCGAGTTCCGCGAGTTTTTCCCGAAGAATGCGGTCGAGTACTTCGTCTCGTACTTCGACTACTACCAGCCCGAGGCGTACGTCCCGTCAACCGACACCTATATCGAAAAGGACAGTTCGATCAACGACGAGATCGAGCGTCTGCGCCATTCGGCGACGCAATCGCTGCTGACGCGTCGCGACACGCTGATCGTCGCCTCGGTTTCCTGCATCTTCGGTCTCGGCTCGCCCTCCGATTACATGGAGATGTCGGCGCGCGTTCGCGTGGGCGAGGAGTTCGACCGCGACGTTTTCCTGCGCAAGCTGGTCGACATGCAGTACCGGCGCAACGACCTCAACTTGGTGCGCGGAACCTTCCGCGTGCGCGGCGATACGCTCGAGTTCGTCGGCGTGGAGGAGGAGCTCGTCCATCGCATCAATTTTTTCGGCGACACGATCGAAGCGATCAACGTCGTCAACCTGCTCACCGGCGAGTACGTCGAGAGCAAGCGCGAGGTGACGATCTTCCCCGCCAAGCACTTCATCACGCCCGAGGAGAAGCTCCAGCGCGCGATCGTCTCGATCGAGGTCGAGTTAGAGGAACGGCTCGCGTATTTTAAGGGACACGGAAAGCTGTTAGAAGCGCAGCGGTTGGAGATGCGCACGCGTTACGACCTCGACATGCTGCGCGAGGTCGGCTATTGCAACGGTATCGAGAACTACTCGCGCCATCTCACGGGCCGAGAGCCGGGCTCGACGCCGTGGTGCCTTATCGACTTTTTCCCCAAAGACTGGCTGCTCTTTGTCGACGAATCGCACGTGACGCTCCCGCAGGTGCACGGAATGTTTGCTGGCGACCGTTCGCGGAAACAGGTCTTGGTCGAGCACGGTTTTCGTCTGCCCAGCGCGCTGGATAACCGGCCCCTGACCTACGAGGAGTTCGACGATCATATCGTCCAGGCGGTCTATGTTTCGGCGACGCCGGGAACGTACGAAACGGGCCGCAGCAGCCAGGTCGTCGAGATGATCATTCGGCCGACCGGACTGGTCGACCCGGAAGTCGAGGTTCGCCCCACCCGCAATCAAGTCGACGATCTGATGGAAGAGATCCGTCAGCGCGCGGAACGCAAGGAACGCGTGCTGGTCACGACGCTCACCAAGAAGATGGCCGAAGATCTCACCGATTATTTGATCGAGAACGGCCTGCGCGTCCGCTATCTACACAGTGAAATCGATACGCTCGAGCGCGTTGCGATTCTGCGCGACCTGCGCGCCGGCGTCTTCGACGTCTTGGTCGGCATCAATCTTCTGCGCGAGGGGCTCGACCTTCCCGAAGTCTCGCTGGTGGGCATCCTCGATGCCGACAAAGAGGGATATCTGCGCAGCGGAACCTCGCTGATTCAAACGATCGGGCGCGCCTCACGCAACGTTGAAGGCAAGGTCATCATGTATGCGGACGTCGTGACCGAATCGATGGCCCGCGCCATCGGGGAGACGCGGCGTCGCCGCGAACGGCAGGTGCAGTACAATCTCGAGCACGGCATCGAGCCGAGATCGATCCGCAAGGAAATTCACGACATCCTGAGCATGATCGGCGGCGGCGAGGAGCGCGCTGCGAAGTTCAAATTCGACAAGCTCCCGCGTGACGTCGCACTCAAGATGTCCCACGATTTGGAGCGCAAGATGCGCGAAGCGGCCGCGAGTCTGGAGTTCGAGAAGGCCGCCGCGCTGCGCGACGAGCTCATCGAGCTGCGTAACCAGATCGGCGGCAACGAAAGTGTTCTCTTCGGCGGGAGAGCGCCGAAGATTTTCGACAAGGCCTTGGCCGAGCTGGTCAGTAACTAACTTAGCGTCGTGACCGTTCTTACCCGCACGCTTCTCAACGTGCCCGAGGCGCTGGGCGAACTGGTCGTGATTATCGCGGTCGTCGCCGGCTTCGTCGCGCTGCACGCGGTTCTGCAGCGCCGCTTCAAGACCGACGTGCTTCGACGGCACAACGACGTCGCGGGCTACCTGTTTTCGGCGGTCGGAGTCCTCTACGCGGTGCTCCTGGGTTTTTCGGTCGTCGTGGTGTGGCAGAAGTACGATGCGACCGTCTCCAACGTCGAAACCGAAGTCGACGCGGCGGCGGACCTGTATCATGTGGTCGACGGTTTTCCCACCCAGCGTCGAGACGCCATTCGCGGTAAGCTTGCCGGCTACGCGAGGACCGTCATTAGTATTGAGTGGCCGGCAATGGCCGCCAATGGAGACGTGCCCGATACCGGAGCAAACCTACTCGAAGCGATCTCGTATAGCATCAATACCTTTGCGCCCGTCGATATCCGGGAGGGCAACGTGCAGCAGGCAGCATTGCAGGATCAGCAACGGCTTTTCGACGCCCGGCGCGAGCGATTGATCCATGCCGCACCGGCGGTACCGGTCGTGCTCTGGTTCGCGCTCATTATGGGAGCGCTCTCGATGGTCGCCTTCTGCTACATCTTCGGCGTCGAAAGCCGGCCGGCGCAGCTGCTGATGACCGCGATTCTGGTCGGCCTGATCGCGATACTCTTCTGCGTCGTCTACGAGTTTGCTACGCCGTTTTCCGGCTCGGTGACGATCTCGCCGGACGGTTGGAGCTACCTCACGCAGCGCATGCCCGACATTCGATAACGTTCCCTAGGAAAGGAGTTCACATGATTCGCAACATGCTTCTGGTAATGGCGCTCTACGCGAGCACGATCGCCGCGGTACCCCCGGGGGGCAACACAAACGTGACGCAGCCGCAACAACCGCCACCGCCGCCTGCCGCGCCCCCGATGGTTCCCATGCCTTCTGCGACGGCGGCACCGTCACCGGATCCGGCGATGCTGGCCCGTGCCAAGAACGAGTTCGCCCAGGTGCAAGGCGGCAAGATCGATCGCACGACGCTCACGACGGACATGAACACTCTTCTCACCGATGATAAGGTGGCGATTGTCAAGGGCGCCATTGGAAATCTCGGCGCGCCCGCATCGTTCGAGCAGCAGCGTGCCGGGACGCAAGGTGACGTTCGCTATGCAATCTACCTCGTAACATTTGCGAACGGCACGAAGGTTGACTTTCTCATGGGGGTCGACGGGCAAGGAAAGATCGCCGCTTTGCGGCTCACGCCGGCCCAATAGCGAGGCAGGCTGATTGCGCCGCATCGATCTCGTGCTCTTCGATCTCGACGACACGCTTCACGACGATACGTATGCCTATCAAAGCGCCGCCGAAGAGGTCGCGCGGGAAGTTGCCGCCGAGCACGGGATCGATGCGTTGGCGCTCAAGGCCGCCTACGTCGCGGAGGCCGAAGGCTTCTGGCACCGCCTGTCGGCCGACGATCTGAAAGTCAAGCTCTCGCGGATTCGCGCGAGCATGTGGCAAACCGCGTTGGAGAGCGTCGGGGTCGGCGATCCCGAGGTGGCGGAGCGAAGCGCCGACCGTTACAACGCCTATCGCCCCAAGTACTACACGCTCTTCCCCGGCACGATCGATCTGCTGCGAGCTCTGCGCGAACGCGACCTGAAGCTCGGCATCGTGACCAACGGGCTCTCCGAGACGCATCGCGAAAAGATCGCGCTCTTGCGCATCAGTGAGTTCTTCGATGCGATCTTTCTCGCCGACGAGGTCGGCATGATCAAGCCCAACCCGTTACTCTTCGCCCACGCGTGCCGGGCGTTGGACAGCGCGCCGGCGCGCGCCGCGATGGTCGGGGACCGGTACGACCGCGACATCAAAGGAGCGCTGGAGGCGGGGCTCTTCACGGTCTGGCTCAACGTGCGTGCCGAGGAGCCGCCGCTCGGCTCTGCCCCTCCCGACGCGACCTGCAGCTCGATTGCCGACGTCGGCCGCATACTTCTTACGCCGAGCGGTGTCTCCTAGATACCGTGTCCCTCGATTCCATCGTCATCAAGGGTGCGCGCGAGCACAATCTCAAGAACGTGGACCTCGTGCTGCCCAGAAACCGGCTGATCGTAATAACGGGCCTCTCGGGCTCGGGCAAATCCTCATTGGCCTTCGATACGATCTATGCCGAAGGGCAGCGTCGCTACGTCGAGTCGCTCTCGTCGTACGCGCGGCAGTTTCTCGGACAGATGGAGAAGCCCGATGTGGATTACATCGAGGGCCTTTCCCCGGCGATCTCGATCGATCAAAAATCCACCTCGCGCAACCCTCGCTCCACGGTTGGAACGGTAACGGAGATCTACGACTACCTGCGGCTGCTCTACGCGCGCGTCGGAACGCCGCATTGTTATCAGTGCGGTCGCGAGATCAGCACGCAATCCAGCGAGCAGATCGTCGATTCGATCATGGAGCTGCCGGAAGGCACGCGCATGGTACTGCTGGCACCGCTTGTTCGTGGGCGCAAGGGCGAGTATACGAAGCTTTTCGAGGAGGTTGCGAAAGAGGGTTTCACGCGCGTACGCGTGGACGGCGAGACGAAGGAGCTTTCTTCTAAAATCGTTCTCGATAAAAAGCGCAAGCACACGATCGAGGTGGTCGTCGACCGGCTCGTCCGCAAGCCGGACGTCCGCAAGCGGCTCGCCGACTCGGTCGAAACGACGCTCCGCCTTTCGAGCGGCATCGTCACGGTACTCATGGATGAGAAAGAGCTGACGTTCAGCGAGGCGTTCGCCTGCGTCTATTGCGGGCTCTCGTTCGAAGAGCTGGCGCCGCGGCTCTTTTCTTTTAACTCGCCCTACGGGGCGTGCCCGGCCTGCAGCGGTCTCGGTGAGAAAATCGAGATCGATCCCTGGAAAGTGGTTCCCGACCGCAGCAAGTCGATCGCCCAAGGCGCGATCGTGCCTTGGAGCCGCAACATGGGCAGCGGCCGGTATCCGTCGATGAATCCGTATTACATGCAGCAGCTCGAACGCGTGCTGCGGCGCTACCGCGTGAAGACGTCGACGCCGATCGATCAGCTCTCCGACGAAGTGCTCGACGTCATCCTCTATGGAACCGATCGCGAGCAGACCTTTGCGTACACCTCACGCGGCGGCAAGACGTGGGAATACCGCTCCTCATTTGAGGGCGTCGTCAACAACCTACAGCGGCGCTACAGCGAGACGTCGAGCGACTACGTGAAGGAAGAGATCGAGAAGTTCATGTCGGCCTCGGTCTGCCCGGCCTGTAAGGGCGCGCGGCTTAAGCCTGAAGCGCTGGCGGTAACCGTCGGCGGCCGGAATATCGACGAACTGACGCGCATGTCCATCGAGCAGCTCGAACTGTTCTTTCGCGAGCTCTCGCTGACGCCGCGACAAGAGCAGATCGCGCACCAGATCGTCAAGGAGGTACGAGCGCGCCTCGGTTTCCTGACCAATGTGGGATTAAACTATTTGACGCTTTCGCGCTCGGCCACGACGCTGGCCGGGGGAGAGTCGCAGCGCATTCGACTGGCGACGCAGATCGGGAGCGCTCTGGTCGGAGTGCTCTACATTTTGGACGAGCCGTCGATCGGCTTGCACCAACGCGACAACGACCGTTTGCTGGCGACGCTCCAGACGTTGCGCGACCTTGGCAATACCTTGATCGTGATCGAACACGACGAAGATACGATGCGGACCGCCGACGTCGTCGTGGATATTGGACCCGGCGCGGGAGCAGAAGGCGGTGAAATTCTCACCGCAGGCACGCTCGCCGACGTGATCGCCAACCCCGCTTCGGAGACCGGCGCGTATCTTTCGGGGCGCAAGTTCATTCCGATTCCGCGCCACCGCCGAGAAGCGCGCGGGTGGCTCGAGGTCCGCAACGCCAAAGCGAACAACCTGCGTGGCATCGACGTACGCTTTCCGATCGGCGTCTTCGCGGCCGTGACCGGCGTTAGCGGCAGCGGCAAATCCACGTTGGTCAACGAGGTGCTCGTCCGGGCGCTCAACCAGCATCTGCATCGACAGCCGCCGGGCGGGACGTACGGATCGGTTAAGGGCGCCGCGCAGCTCGACAAGATGGTCGTGATCGATCAGTCCCCGATTGGACGTACGCCCCGGAGCAATCCGGCGACCTACACCGGGACCTTCGACATTATTCGCGAGCTCTTCTCGCTGGTTCCCGAAGCGCGCATACGCGGCTACACGCCCGGCCGCTTCTCGTTCAACGTCAAAGGCGGGCGCTGCGAGGCGTGTCAAGGCGACGGCATCATCAAGATCGAGATGCACTTCTTACCTGACGTCTACGTGCCGTGCGAAGTCTGCAAGGGACGCCGCTATAACGCGCAGACGCTCGAGGTAAAGTACAAAGGGAAAACGATCTCCGACGTGCTGGAGATGCGCGTGGACGAAGCCAACGAGTTCTTCGCCAACATTCCGCGCGTGCACAATAAGCTGCGCACGATCTGCGACGTTGGGCTCGGCTACATCAAGATGGGCCAACCGGCGACGACACTCTCCGGGGGCGAAGCCCAACGCGTCAAACTCGCTACGGAGCTTTCGCGGCGGTCAACCGGCCGCACGTTCTACGTGCTCGACGAGCCGACGACCGGATTACACTTCGCCGACATCCACAAACTCCTCGAGGTGCTCGACCGTTTGGTCGAGTTAGGTAATACCGTACTCGTGATCGAGCATAATCTCGACGTCATCAAGACGGCCGACTATGTGATCGATCTCGGCCCGGAGGGGGGCGATCGCGGAGGGACCGTCGTCGCGACCGGTACGCCCGAAGAGGTTGCGCAGAACGAGCTGTCGTTTACCGGCGCCTACCTCGTTCCGGTGCTGCGGGATCAGCGGGCCGTCGGACATCACCGTCCCGACGCCGGCGAGCTCGACCGCATCGAACAAGAGAACCTGCTCGTGCTTCACGACTTGGCGGAGACTGGTCGCGTGGCGGTCGAAGCATGACGAGGGAACTGATGCTAGCGATCAGGTGGCCATGTCGCCGATGAGGGTTTCGCGCGCACGATTACCTGGGCATGCAGGATGCCGGCGGCGTCGCGACTTCCCGTCGCACCGAGAGGCTCGCCGACGATCAAATCTACGCTTCGCTCGCGGCGAACGGCGTCCGAGTCATCGACTCGAATGAGGTGTCCGGTGCGCGCACGCAAGGTAAGTCGTGAGCCGTTGATGGCGACGAGCGTCCCGGTAACCTCGTGTGGAACGCCGACGGCTGCGCGCGGGGCCTTAATTACTGGAACCGCCGGCGTTACCGCCTTTGCGTTAGGACCGAGGAGCCCGAAGATGTCGAGCTGCTCGTAGCTCGCAACAAAGACCTTGCCATTCGCTACGACCGGGACCAGGTCAGCGTCTCCGCCCCCTGAAACCCAGGTGCCCGCCGGTGCTTGGTACAGCGCCTGCAGCGAGTAACCGGTAGTCGAGGGTTCGGATTCAAACGCGAACAGGGTGATGTTTCCGGGCACGTATTCCGGTCGTGCGAGAGCCCAGATGATTGCACCCGGATGCCTTCCATTCGATGAGACGGCCGTGAAGAAACCGGGATCTTGACCACCGGGTAAAGAGTACGACGATCCTGCCTGCGCCAACTTGATCGGGTGTGACTTTGGAACTTTCCAGACGGTGACGTTGTTTCCGCCACTAGCGACGATGCGCGGCACGGAATCGCTTGCAGCATCGAAGTATGATGGGCCACACCAGCATCCGCCGATGTACACCGAGTCGACGACGTGGTTGCGGTGCCGCGAGAAGCCGCCCATGTTGTTCCGATTCATCAAAAACAGCGTGCCCACTTTGCCCGCTGCCGCGGCGAGCGGTGGTTGCGAACCCTTCTGCGGTAGCAGCAACATGCCGCCCGAGCCGAAGTCGACATCCCCTTGGTCGAGGTTCCCAACGTCGCTAGGCGTAAAGAAGCTTAGGAGTTGCGTTAGGTCTGGGCTAACCTTGGCGGCGGTCTCCGAAATATTGGTGACACTGTTATACGACGTCCCCGACGGGTCGGAATTGCCGGTAACGAAGTATATGTTCCCCGCAGTATCGGCCGCAACGCCGTAGCCCGCCATCCAAATTGACGACAGAAAGAAGTCATTAGACGACGTCAACAGCGTATCGTTGAGCCGGTTGGCGCCGAGCGGCGTCAGCGACCCGGCCTGCCAACCGAGCAGCCAGCCACGCGACATCGATCCGGCAAAGTCGCAGAAACTGCCAAAACCGGCGTAGATATTCCCGTTCGCCTCGAGTAGCGCGGGTCGTTGCCGCTGATAGGTTGCGTTGAACGCGAACGGGGTCCCGGTGGACAAGTCGTGCGTAGCCGAGACCAGAACTGGCGGCACCATATCCGTCAGATTGGCTAGACTGAGTTCGTGGATGTAATAGACCGGTACATTCGTGGGCTGCAGCGTGTAGGCGACGACGTACATTGCGTTGGCATTTCGATCGATGACCGGCGTTCCGTCGATTCCAACATTCGGCCCGTTGTTGTTACAGCCCAAAGGCGTAGGGACGGGGCTACCCAGACTCTGTTGGAAGAGGACCGCGCCGCTTGACGCGTCGATCGCATAGACGGTATCGCTTTCGGTCGCGACATACACCACGTCGTGTTTCCCAGGATCGACGCCAGTCGTCGTCGTTTCATCCGGAACGAGGAGGGGCTGCGTATCTACCTGGTCGTCGAGCGTCACCGACTGCAACAGGCCGAACGATGAGCTGTTGACATTTCCATAGGTCAACAGCGACTCTTTATCGTCCCAACCCGTTCGCATATTATCGTAGTGATAGGTAGTTACCGCGATTTTGGCCTTACGCGCCGAACTCACGACGGCGGCCTGCGGTTGGCGATCGTCTTCGACGGTCTGTCTAGGCCCATTGCCGCCTGGATACCCATAGAACGAAATGGCGGGGGCGCCAGAGCCAGAGACGCCGGGGTTCGGCAGAATAACCTTACCGCCGTGGATCGAGAACTGCAGGGGGCTTCCCGCGCCCGCGAAGGCGATCTGGCCCACCGGGGTGGCTTGACCTCCGTTTACGCGGTATCGGGAGATCGTTATCGAACGAGAACCGCTTTCCGATGTCTCTACGGCGAGGTACCGGCCGTCCCATTGAATCGCCCCGAGACGCGAGGGACTCCTTCCGTTCCAGGCGATGCTTCGGACTCGCGAAGCGCCCTTTGGTAACTCGATCAGGCCGGCACTGCGATCTGAACTGCCGCGAATAGCCACAGCGAAGAGATTTCCCTGATTGTCGTAAGTCAACGACCGATAAGTGTCACCGTTATGGCTTCGGTACGTTCTGGGGTTGCCCGTAGCGTTTGTGTAGACGGTTAGGGCATATGCACGGTACGTGCCTCCCGAAACTGCGAGGTTTCCGCTCGTGGGATCGACCGCGCAGAATTGCACGGCTCCTCCGAGCGGGTTACGCAATGTCACGATCGGTTCCGTGCCGCCGTGCGCGTATTCCAGTATCTCGTTGCCTCGCGGAATAAAGACGTTTCCGTTTCCGCCCGAGCAAAGACCACTGGCTCGCACATCAAAGAGCGAGCCGTTTAGCTTGCCTTGCGGGTAGGAATAGACAAAGACGCTGCCGTCTTTGTGATTCGACACGTAGAGAAGGGTCTGCATTTCGATATCGCGAGCCATCCACGATGCTTCGCCATTGCGCGGGCTGAGGGCGGGCGGGGCGTTGGGCTGGGCCGGCATGACTTGCCCCTTTCCAATCGGAGAGTTGACGCCGCCAGCGCACGCGCTGAGCCCGAGGAGGAACACGAGAAGGCGTAGTAGTCGAGTAGAACGCAAAATCATCTGCCCACCGATCCAAGTGCATTTTGACTACACTGTCACGTGGTTTGGAGTAGGGTGGTCGAGTCTCCTTTTGGGCTCGACGTCACTAGCGCGGGCGCGGTTCGCGAATACCAAAGCCGCACGCAAGGGATAGCTTCGCGCGACAAGGCCGGCGAAACGGTGGAGTCGGTTCGCCATCTTTCGGTGCCTCAACCGAAAAGCTGAAGCCCGAGGATGGTACGGCGCCACCGGCGCAATCAGGCAGGATGACCAGCCGGGCCGCTCGGGCAGATGAGCTTCGCGCGCAGATCGAAGAGGCCAACTACCGGTACTATGCGCTCGACGATCCGCAGATAACCGATGCGGAGTTCGATGCGCTCCTGCGCGAGCTTGTCGAGCTCGAACGCAAGCACCCCGAACTGCAGACGCCCGATTCGCCGACCCAACGTGTCGGTGTTGTCGCCTCGCAGCGATTCGCGCGGTACGAGCACGCGCGTCCGATGCTCAGCTTAGCCAATGCCGTTTCGGTCGACGAGTTGCGTGCGTTCGACGAGCGCGCCCGTAAGCTCGCCGGTGCCGGCGTTGAGTACGTCTGCGAGCTCAAGATCGACGGTCTCGCGATCGCACTCGATTACAGCGACGGCTCGCTGACGCGCGGGGGGACGCGGGGCGATGGGCGCGTCGGCGAAGATGTGACCGCCAATCTGCGCACGATCAGAACGATTCCCTTGCGCCTGCGTTCTACCGGAAGCACGCCGGCGATTTTTGAGGTGCGCGGCGAGGTCTATCTGCGCAAGAGCGATTTCGAGCGACTCAACGCCGAGCGCGAACGCGAGGGCTTGCCGGCATTTGCAAATCCGCGCAACGCCGCTTCGGGGGGCGTGCGCCAACTCGATCCGGCGCTCACGGCAAAGCGCCGGCTCTCGTTTTTCGCCTATCAGCTTGCGGTTGACGAAGGAGATCGAACGGCGCCAAAAACGCAGTGGGAAGCGCTTGCGCGTTTGCGAACCCTCGGGCTCCCCGTCAATCCGCACGTCCACCGGGCTGCGACGCTCGATGAAGCCATCGAATATTGTACGAACTCCGAGCGGGAACGCGACTCACTCGACTACGAGATCGACGGTGTGGTGATCAAGGTGAACGATTTCGCGCAGCAGGAGCGCCTGGGCGTCGTCGCGCGCGATCCGCGCTGGGCGATTGCCTTCAAATTCAAGCCGCGCGAAGCGCGCACCAAGCTCGTCAACATCGCGATCACCGTTGGACGCACCGGAACGCTCAACCCCAGCGCGGTTTTAACCCCCGTGCAGATCGGGGGCGTCACGGTCAAGAGCGCGACGCTGCACAACGTCGACTACATCAAGAATAACGACATCCGCATCGGCGATACGGTGCTGGTGACGCGCGCCGGCGACGTGATACCGCGCGTCGTCGGTCCGGTACTCTCCGAACGCACCGGCCGCGAGCGCAAATTTAAAATGCCGCAGCGATGCCCCGTCTGCGGCTCCGACGTCGATCATCCCCCCGACGAAGCGATGTCGCGTTGCACGAATGCGGCCTGCCCGGCGCAAGCCTACGAGCGTCTGCGACATTTTGCCTCGCGCGGAGCGATGGACATTGAGGGTATCGGCGACGTTTTGGCGCAACAGTTGACCGAGCTCAATCTGGTGCGTGACATCGCCGACACCTATAAGCTGAACGAATCGGCGCTCGCAGACGTTCCCCGGATGGGGAAGAAGAGCAGCGAGAACCTCTTGCGCAACATCGAGGCGTCGAAGCAGCGCGGGCCGGCACGCCTGCTCTATGGCTTAGGAATCCGTTTCGTCGGAACCCAGACGGCCCAGATTTTGGTGGACGATTTCGGGGCGATCGATTCCATTGCCGGCGCCGATGAAGAGACGTTGCAGCGCAGCGAAGGTATCGGCCCTGAAGTGGCGCGCAGCGTCGCGCTCTTCTTCAAACAGCAGCCCAACCGCGAGATGATCGAGCGCCTGCGCGAGACCGGCGTCGTCATGAGCGCGCCCAAGCGCCTTAGAACTGGCGGAGCATTGAGCGGCAAGAGCTTTGTGCTGACGGGAACCCTGCCAAACCTCACCCGTGAGGCGGCGGCGGAGTTGATCGTGGCCGCGGGCGGCAAAGTCACGGGCTCGGTGAGCAAGAAGACCGATTATGTCGTAGCGGGCAGCGAAGCCGGAAGAAAACTGACTAAGGCGGAGCAACTCGGAATCAACATCCTCGATGAATCAGGCTTACAAGCCCTTCTAGAATGACCAACACCGCGGTCCGCGTCGTGCCGGCCGACGTCTTGACGCCGATCGGTGCCTATCGCGCCTTGGCGAATCCGCAAGCTGCGTGCCTGCTGGAAAGCGTTGAGAGTGGGGGGCGCATTTCGCGTTACTCCTTCATCGGCATCGACTATCTCGCCGCGGCCGAGTTTGAAGCAAACGCCGAGCTCTATCCGCGCGTGCGCGCCTTCGTTGCGGAGCATCGCATCGCAACGCCTCGCGGCGCCCTCGGCGGTGCCCTCCTTGCGTTCTCGTACGATGCCGCGCGGCCCGATGCGCGTTTGCCGGCTAGAACCCCGTCGGAACCGGTGATGCCAGGGGCCTACGTCGCGGTTCCGGCGACGTGGCTAATCTTCGATCACTTTACCGATATGTTGACGATTTGGACGAGCGGCGCCGATGAGGACGTGCTCGAGCGCCGAATCGACGGCTACGTCGAGCGGTTGCTCGCGGCGAAACCGTCGTTTCCAGAACCGCTTCGCGCGACGGGGCCAATCTCTGCGTCGCTGGATCGCGAACGCTACCTCGAACTGGTCGCTGAGGTGAAGCGGCGAATCTTCGAGGGCGATGTCTATCAGCTGCAGCTGGGAATCCGCTTCGGCGCCGCGCTCGAAGGCGATGCGTTCGACCTTTACCGTGCGCTGCGACGTTACAATCCATCGCCGTATATGTTCTACGTCAACACGGATTTCGGGCAGCTGCTGGGCGCGTCGCCTGAGTTCCTCGTGCGCTTGGAAGGGCGCCGAGCCCGACTCCGCCCGCTGGCCGGCACGCGTTCGCGCGGGCGCGACGACGACGACGACGCTCGGATCGCCGACGAGTTGCTGACCAACGAAAAGGAGCTTGCCGAGCACGTGATGCTCGTCGATCTCGGGCGCAACGATCTCGGTTCGGTCTGCGAGTACGGCAGCGTTAGAGTCGACGAGCTGTTGCAGATCGAGCGGTACAGCCACGTCATGCACATCGTTTCCAACGTCGTCGGTCAGCTTCGCGCCGATCGCGACGCGCTCGATCTCTTCCGCGCAGGCTTTCCCGCGGGCACGGTGACGGGGACGCCGAAGCTGCGCGCGATGCAGCTCATCGACGGTCTGGAACCGGTGACGCGCGGCTTTTACGCCGGCAGCATCGGCCGCTGGTCGTTCGGCGGCGATTTCGACTCGTGCATCACGCTGCGCAGCATCCACGTGCACAAACAGCACGCCTGGTGGCAGGCGTCGGCCGGCATCGTTGCCGACTCGGAAGCCGTTGCCGAATACGAAGAGGTGTTACACAAGACACGCATCGCGCGCGCCGTGCTCGGAACGCAGCCGTGACGCGCGCGCCTCGAGTGCTCTTTGTCGATAATTTCGACAGCTTCAGCTACAACGTCGTGCATCTGCTCGCATCGCGCGGCGTCGCACCCGACGTGCTGCTCAACGACGATCCCCGGCTCGAGCCCGCAATTCTCGGTCGTTATGACGCGCTGGTCGTGGGCCCGGGGCCGGGTCGTCCCGAGCACGCGCCGCAAATGATGGCGGTTCTGCGCGCGGCGCTGGAACGAGGAGTGCCGGTCCTGGGCGTCTGCCTGGGCCTGCAGGCAATCGGTGAAGTTATGGGCGCGACCGTAACGCACGCGCCGCGTCTGATGCACGGCAAGACCTCACGCATCGAACACGACGGCAGCGGCGTTTTCGCAGGCATTCCGTCGCCGTTGACGGCGACGCGATACCATTCGCTCTGCTTGGAGCCGTCGTCAATTCCGAAAACTTTGCGCGTCAACGCGCGCAGCGACGATGGTGTCGTTCAGGGCGTCGCGCATCGGGAGCGCCCGGTTCACGGCGTCCAGTTTCATCCCGAGTCGGTGCTCAGCGAAAGCGGCGACCAAATCGTAGCAAACTTTCTCTCCCTGTGTCATGCAGGCTCAGCATGACCCCGTTCGCACCGTTACTGCGGCGCGTGCTCGGCGGAGAGGATCTCTCGGCAGATGAGGCGGCCGCGTTTGTCGGCGAGATCATGGACGCGAGCTTTACGCCGGTGCAGGCCGCCGCGCTGCTAACGGCGCTCGCTTTCAAAGGCGAAAGCGTGGATGAGATCGTCGGTGCCGCGCGCGCGATGCGCGAGCGCAGCCTGCACGTCGAGCACGGTTTGCCGATGGTCGTCGACGTCGTCGGTACGGGCGGCGATCATGCCAACACCATTAATATCTCGACGATGGCGGCGCTGGTCGTCGCGGCGGCGGGGGTTCCCGTCGCCAAGCACGGTAATCGCGCGGCATCGAGCGCGTGCGGCAGCGCCGACGTGCTGGAGTCGGCCGGATTCCCGATCGAGATTTCGCCGGAGCTCGCTGCGAGAATGCTGCGTGAGTGCGGCTTCACGTTCATGTTCGCTCCCCACTACCATCCGGCGATGCGCAACGCCGCAGGCGTTCGCCGAGAGCTCGGCGTGCGAACGATCTTCAACCTCTTGGGCCCGTTGACCAATCCGGCGCGCGCTACGCACCAAATCGTCGGCGTCGCCAGGGAGGAACTCGTCGAACGCGTCGGTCCCGCGCTGCGTGCGCTGGGCGCTCGCCGCGGTGCGGTCGTGCACGGCTGCAGCGGGCTCGATGAAGTCGCCGGCGATGCGCCGACCCTCATCTATTCGTTCGACGAAGAAGGCGCGCGGTTGTGGCGCCTCGAGCCCTCTGAGTTCGGCATCGCCGGAGAATTGCGTACGCCGGTCGGAGGTTCGGTCGGCATCTGCCGCGATGCCTTCGTCGAAATTTTGCATGGCGGCCGGAGTGCGGCAGCCGACGTCGTGGCGCTCAACGCGGCCGTCGTCTTCTACGTCGTGGGCATCGAGAGCGAACTCCCGGCCGCGTTCGAACGTGCCCGAACGCTGCTGCGCAGCGGGGCTGCATGGCAAATCTTCGAGCGCGCGAAGAAGATCGGCTCCCATGGCTGACACGTGGATCAAGTTTTGCGGGTGCACGTCGCTCGGCGACGTCGCGATGGCGGCCGAAGCGGGAGCCGACGCATTCGGGATGATCTTCGCGCCGTCGCCGCGGCGCATTTCATTTGAGTCGGCCCAAGAAATCGCCCGCCGCTCGCCCCCCGCGATTGCGCCGGTCGCGGTCTTCGTGAATCCCGCGGAGTCGGATGTGGATGCCGTGCGCGAGCTCTTTCCGGGCGCGTTCCTCCAGTTCTCCGGAGACGAGACGCCGGAGTTCGTTGGGCGCTACGGCGACCGTGCGATCAAAGCAATTCACATTGACGACCGCACGACCTTGGTCGAAGAGCGATGCGAACACTTTCCGGCAGCCATCGTACTCTTTGACGCGCGCCAGGACGGAATGGCAGGAGGCACCGGCCGTACGTTCGATTGGAATCAGATCGTTCCGATTGTCGCCAAGCGGCGCGTCGTCATTGCTGGGGGTCTTTCGCCCGAAAACGTGGCTGAGTGCGTGCGACGCGCGCGCCCGTTTGGCGTCGACGTACGCACCGGCATCGAGACCGGCGGCCAAAAGGATCCGGCCAAAATGCGAGAATTCGTGCGAGCGGTGCGCGCCGCGTGAGCGCACCCGACGCGCGCGGCTACTTCGGCGACTTCGGCGGCCGCTACGTACCCGAAGTCCTGATTGCAGCACTCGACGAGTTGGAGCGGGCAATGACGGCGACGTTTGCCGATCCCGCTTTTTGGGCTGAATACCATGCAATGCTGCGCGATTTCGTCGGCCGCCCCTCCCCGATCTACCGCTGCGAGCGGTACGTTGCGGACGTTTCGTCGGTGCCGCTCGTGATGAAGCGCGAAGACACCAATCATACCGGAGCGCACAAAATCAACAACACCGTCGGTCAGGCATTGCTTGCGCACCGAATGGGCAAACGCCGTCTGCTCGCGGAGACCGGCGCGGGGCAGCACGGCGTCGCAACCGCGACCGTCGGCGCGAAGCTCGGCCTGCCGGTCGACGTCTATATGGGCGCACGCGACATCGAACGGCAAGCGCTCAACGTCGATGTGATGCGATTGCTCGGAGCGCACGTGCACGCCGTCACCGGCGGAACGCAGACGCTCAAAGACGCGACCAACGAAGCCTTTCGCGTCTGGGCGGGGCGGGTCGAGGATACGTTTTACGTGATCGGCAGCGTGGTCGGCGCGCACCCGTATCCGTTTATGGTGCGGGAGTTTCAGAAAGTTATCGGGATCGAGGCGAGACGGCAAATCTTGGAGCGCTACGGACGTCTGCCCAGCGACGTCGTCGCCTGCGTCGGCGGGGGCAGCAACGCAATGGGCATCTTTGCCGGTTTCGTGGACGAACCCGACGTCAAGCTTTGGGGCGTAGAGGCGGGTGGCAAAGGCGTGGACGGCGACGAGCACGCCGCGTCGCTGCGCGCCGGCAGCATCGGCGTGCTGCACGGTTCGCGTTCCTATTTGCTGCAGAGCGCGGAAGGACAAGTTCGCGAGACGCACTCGATCAGCGCGGGCCTCGATTATCCCGGGGTCGGGCCGGAGCACGCGTTCTTCAAAGAGACCGGCCGCGCCACGTACGTCGATATCACCGATGCGCAAGCCGTCGAAGCTTTTCACGGTTTCGCGCGCTGCGAGGGAATCGTCCCGGCGCTGGAGAGCGCGCATGCGATCGCCTTCGCCCGCAAACTCGCGGGGCAGCGGGGCCCCGACGATTTGATCTTGGTGAATCTCAGCGGCCGGGGCGACAAAGACATCGGGCGATGTTAGACGGCGCCTTCGTGCGCGCGCGCCGCGAGAAGCGCTTGGCCTTCATACCGTACGTGATGGCGGGCGATCCCGATCTCGAAACGACCGAAGACGTTCTCCTAGCATTGAGCGACGCCGGTGCGGACGTCATCGAACTGGGAGTGGCATACAGCGATCCGCTCGCCGATGGGCCGACGATTGCCGCAGCCGGCCAACGCGCGCTGCGCGGCGCAACGCATCTTCGCGAGGTGCTTACGCTGGCATGGCGCTGCCGCGAGCGCTGCGCGCCGATCGTGCTCTTTACGTACTACAATCCGGTCTATCAGTTCGGAGTCGACCGGTTCGCACGCGAAGCGACGGCAGCCGGAGTCGCCGGCGCGATCGTGCCCGACGTTGCGTTAGACGAGAGTGCGGAGCTTCGTGCCGCGCTGGAGGCGCAGGGATTGATGATGCCGCTGCTCGTCGCGCCCTCCACGCCGCAGCAGCGCGCGGCGCGAATCGTTGCCGCGGCGACCGGCTTCGTTTACGTCGTTTCGCGGCTGGGCGTAACGGGCACCGGCTACGCTCTGGATTTCGGCCCGCTACGCCGCCAGCTTGCCTCGCTGCGCGAATTGACGGACAAACCGCTTGCCGTCGGCTTTGGGCTAAGCCGTCCGCAGGACGTGCGCAACGTTGGAACGCTGGCCGATGGCGTCGTCGTCGGCAGCGCGCTGATCGATGCCTACGCCGGCACGCGCGGGCAAGAGGCGGCCGCGCGCGTACGCGACTTCGTCGCCCCCCTTATTGCGGCGCTCCCCGTGTCGTGACGGTGACAAAAAAGAAGCGGCGGAAGAAGCCCTCGGGCCCTTTCGATCGCCTGAGAAGGGCCTTGAGCAAGATCGTAGCGCTGCCGAAAGATTTGATTAGGAAATCCAGAGCGAGGCACGTTGCACTAGACGATGCCGACACGAAACGAGTGATGAAGCGCAAAAAGCGCAAGAAGAAACCGCCGGCGACAAAACGCGCTTCTTAGTCTGGCAGTGCCTCGCCGAGCGCGTCGGCCACGTCGCTCGCGATAACGCCGATTCGGCGTTTCTCCGCTGCACGTTGGCCTGCCAGACCGTGCCAATAGGCGCCGGTCCGCGCGGCGTCAACCGGCGAGAGCCCCTGCGCCAGCAGCGTCGCGATGATGCCGCTGAGCACGTCGCCCGTCCCCGCCGTTGCGAGCGCGTTCGTGCCGGTCGGATTGATGTGGACGGTCGTGCCGTCGTAGATCAGCGTGTCGGAGCCTTTGAGAAGCGTCGTGATGCCCGTGCGATCGACAAACTCACGGATTCGCTCGACGCGCGTCCCCGGCGCGACCGTTCCACGTCCCGAGAGCCGCGCGAACTCGCCGGCGTGCGGCGTCACGACGCACGGCTTGCCCGCCAAAAGATCGAGGTGTTTGCTCAAATGAAAGAGACCGCTCGCATCGATGACGACCGGCAGACGGTTGGCTTCGAGGAAAAGCCGAAAGATCTCGCCGGTGCGGTCGTCGAGCCCCAACCCGGGGCCGATCGCGATGGCGCCGTTGCGTTTCGAGATTTCGAGCAACTCCTGGGCGACCGCATCGGGCTGCGCGTCGTCGGAAAGTGCGACGACGACTTGCTCGACGAGATGCGCGCGCAAGAGGCCGGCGGCGGAGCTTGGCGTGGCGACGGTTACATAACCCGCGCCGGCGCGCGCCGCGCCGCGAGCGCAAAGCACCGCCGCGCCGGGAAACTGTGCCGATCCAGCGACGATCAGGGGCGCACCGGCCGCGCGCTTTTCGGTATCGGCCGCGCGCCGCGGCAAGAGTTTCATAAACTCCGCGTTATCGAGCGTAGCGAACGTGTGCGGTTGCGCGGCGAGCAAGGCCTCGTCGATACCGATCTCCGCGCACCATAGTTCGCCCACGTATTCGCGCGCGGGCTCCAGTAAGAGGCCGGGCTTGGCGGCGGCCAGTGTTACCGTAAGCGTTGCGCGGACCGCGTCGTCGCTCACCGCACCGGTGAGCGCATCGGTGCCGCTTGGGATATCGATCGCCAGCACCGCGCTCTCGCGCGCGTCGAGCGCACGCGCGAGATGCCGGTATTCCTCCGGGAGCGGCAACCGCGCGCCGGTTCCGAACATTCCATCCACGCCGATCGCGTTCTCGAGCAGCGCGCGCGCTTCGCGTTCCCCCGCCGGCAGCGGAACGATTGTGACTCCCGCCTTTTTCGCGCGAGCGCGCGCCGCATCGCGCGCCTGCGATCCCTGGGCCGCCGGATCCGCGGCCACGGTACAGTCGTACTCTCGCGCGAGCTCCCCAAGCGCGGCGAACGCGTCGCCGCCGTTGTTGCCCGGGCCCGCGAAGGCGACGATTCTCGAGCCGGGTTTCGCCATCGCTCTTAAGCGCCTCGCAATCCTACGCCCGGCATTACGCATCAGTTTGTTCGTTCCAACGCGCTCGACGGCGGCAGCATCGACGGCGCGCATCTGCTCGGGCGTTAGGACGTAGATCATGATTCGAGAATCACCACGGCGGCGGCGACGTCGGCGCTATGCGTGATCGTGAGATGGATCGTTCGCACGCCGCGGGCGTGCGTCAGGCGTTCGGCCCAACCGAACAGTTCGACGATCGGTTTGCCGCTGCGCTCGTGACCGACCCCGACGCTGCGCCACGGAATCGCGTGCCCGAAGGCCTTGCGCGTCGCCTCCTTGGCGGCGAAGAACCCCGCGAGGCGCTCCGGCCAGTTGCGCTTGCGCATGGCATATGCCATTTCGCTCTCGGTATAGACTTTGCGCGCGAACCACGCGAGCTCGCGCTCGTCGAAGCGATAACGCGCCACACTCGCCACGTCGAGGCCGATTCCAACGATCACCGCGACGACTTCGACGGCAGCGACGCAGGTCACCTAGATTTTTATCGAGAATCCTAGACATCCGAGATGGATTGCGACATCCGAATCGTGCCGATCAACACTGTCGATCACGTGTTTTTGGATCGTCTCGCCCCTTGCCTCGAGGAACGCTTCATCGCCGGCGCTCGCGTCGAACGATCGCTCGTCGTCCCGCGCAGCACGCTCAATGCGACGCGCGGTCAGCTTTTCGTTTCAACGCTGATTGCGAAGGTGCAGCGGGCGCATCCGAAGCCCGGAGCCGCCGTGCTGGCCATCACCGATTTCGACCTGTACAAGACGTCGCACCGATTCGTCTTCGGCGATGCCGATGAGGCGCAGTGCGTCGCGGTCGTCTCGGTCCACCGGCTTCGCTCGGATTTTTACGGCGAACCGAGCGATTTCAACATGCTTTTCCAACGGACGCTCAAAGAGTGCGTTCACGAGCTGGGCCACACCTTCGGGCTCAAGCACTGCTATAACGCGCGTTGCGCGATGTACTACTCCAACTCGATCTTCGAGACCGACAATAAGATGCCTCACTTCTGCGAGATTTGCGACCACCGTCTCGCCCGCGCTCGCAGCTCTTAACGCAAGACGCGCGCGTCCGCCATCTCGATCCTTTCGCTGCTCCCGTCGTCGCAGACGACGCGTAAACCGCCGCCCTCGTCGAGCGACTGCGCGACTGCCTCGAAGGGTTCTCGTGCGTTGTCCTTCGCGATCCGGTAGCGCCGACCGGGAATCTCGGCGGCCGCTTCCCAGTCGCGCGTGACGCTCCCGGCATCGTCGAGCGCCGCCAACGTTTCGTCGTAGGTGCGAAGGATCGCGACGAGTAGCGCGGCGCGATCGACCGGCGCGATCTCGTCGCAGAACGCAGGAGCCGGCTCGATGATGGTTCCGGCGCCGGCTAAGCGGTGCACGTTGATACCGACGCCGCAGGCGACCCGTGCCGTTGCCGCGGTCACGCGCGATTGGCAGAGAATGCCGCCCAGCTTGCGATCGCGCAAGAGCAGATCGTTCGGCCACTGCAGCGTTGTCACGACCCCGCAGTGGCCCAGCCCGGCTCGTACGGCGAGCGCGACCCAAAACGGCACGAGCCAGAGCCGGTCGACATCGATGCTTCGCGGTAAGATCGTGCTCATGAGCAGCGCGGTTCCAGGCATTGCGTGCCACGATCGCCCCTTGCGGCCGGCCCCATGGCGCTGGAACTCCGCGACGATCGTGTGGCCGCCGAAGCGCTCGTCGCCGAGCAACTCCGCCGCATCCGCATTCGTGCTTCCCGTCTCTTCGCGATACTCAATCGAGGCAAACGGACCGTCCGCTAGCTGCGCAGCCACGTTCCGATACGGCATTTCTGGGGATTGGGCGCTCGCGGTCGTTATCCGCTGCGGGAAGCATGACCGAGCCACCTACGCGCCGTAATCGCGCTTCTATGGCTATCGAACGTACGCTCATCCTCTGCAAACCCGACGCGGTCTCGCGCGGCCTCGTCGGCGAAATCACGGCGCGCATCGAGCGGCGCGGCTACGTGATTACGGCAATGAAGCTGATGCAGCTCGACGGCGATCGCGCGCGCGAGCACTATGCCGAGCACAGCAGCAAGCCGTTCTTCAGCGACTTGGTCGATTTCATCACGAACGGCCCGCTCGTCGCGATCGCCGCTGCGGGCGAGCGCGCGATCGACGGTTGCCGTCAAATGATCGGCGCGACCGATCCGCTGGCTGCCGCGCCGGGCTCGATTCGAGCCGATCTCGCGCAAACGATTGGCCGCAATCTCGTTCACGGCAGCGACAGCGCCGCGAGCGCCGATCGCGAGTTGGCAATTTTCTTCGAAGACAAGGACTTCGTTTCGCGCCGTCACGACCTCGAACGCTGGATCACGGAATAAGCGTGACGCTCGAGTCGCTGCGCGGGGGCGGCAATCCGTCGATCGAAGGCGTTCACGCGCGCGAGGTGCTCGATTCCCGCGGTAATCCAACGATAGCCGTGGCGGTCGCAACGAACTTCGGCGTGGTCGAGGAGGCGATGGTGCCCTCGGGCGCATCGACCGGAACGAACGAGGCCGTCGAGGTACGCGACGGTGACGCGCAACGGTATAACGGCAAGGGCGTGCGCAATGCCGTGATGGCGGTGAACGATCTGATCGGTCCCGCCATCGAAGGTCTGGATGCAACCGCGCAGCGCGAGATCGACCAGAAGCTGATCGAGCTCGACGGTTCGCCCAACAAATCGCAGCTGGGCGCTAATGCGCTGCTCGGCGTTTCGCTCGCGGTCGCGCGCGCGGCGTCGGCCAGTCTATCGATGCCGCTCTTCCGGTACCTCGGCGGACCCGCCGCCGCAACGCTTCCGGTTCCGATGATGAACGTAATCAACGGCGGCAAGCACGCCGAGGGTGCGCTGGAGTTTCAGGAATGTATGATCGTTCCGCTCGGAGCGGCGAGCGAAGCCGAAGCCGTGCGCTATGGTTCGGAAGTCTTTCACGCGATCGGCGCGATTTTGCACGAACGCGGTCTGACGACGCTCGTGGGAGACGAGGGCGGCTACGCGCCACCGCTCGAGACGCCGCAGCAGGCGCTCGACCTGATCGTCGCCGCGATCGAGCGCGCCGGGTATAAGCCCGGCAGCGACGTCGCAATCGCGCTCGATCCCGCCGCGAGCGAGTTTTTCGAGGACGGCAAGTACTATCCACTTACGCGCGATCGCGCGGCGAACGTAGACGACATGATCGCCCTCTACGCCGAGCTCTGCGATCGCTATCCCATCGTCTCGATCGAGGACGGCCTGGCGGAAAGCGATTGGGCGGGCTGGCAAAAGCTCACGTCTGCGCTGGGCGACCGCGTCCAGCTCGTCGGCGACGATCTCTTCGTAACGAACGTGCGCTTTCTCGAACGGGGGATTAGCGAAGGCGCCGCCAACGCGATCCTGATTAAGGTGAACCAAATCGGAACCCTCACCGAAACTTTGGACTGCATCGCGGCGGCGCAGCGAGCGGGCTATGGCGTCGTCATATCGCATCGTTCGGGAGAAACTGAAGACACGACGATTGCGGATCTGGCCGTCGCCACCGAGGCCGGTCAAATCAAAACAGGCTCACTTTCACGCAGCGATCGCACGGCGAAATACAATCGACTGATGGCGATCGAAGAGCAACTCGGCCCGGCGGCGCGATACGCCGGCGCCAAGGTCTTTCTACCCTAGCGCAATCTCGGGGGTCGGCGAGCCATTCCATACAAAGCGGTAGGTGAGCTGCTTCTTCACGTTCATGACGAGCGCCGGCCGGAAACAGGAAATGCACGTGCCGCCGGAATGGCGCACGCTCGGATAAACGATTCCGAGCGACCCGATCGCCAAAAGCTCCTCTGCCAACTTTTGCGACGCAACGTAGCTTTCCGGATTCAAGTACCGGGCAAAGCGCTTGACATCTCGTGCATCGTGGAACTGCGCGCTGAAGTCGGCGGTGTAGTCGTCGTAGGTGACGTCGTCTTCGAACACGTCGATCTCGGCCAGATCGACGCTCTTGTGATAGGCGACCTCCGCCTGCGACGTTTCGATTTCGAAGCCGCAGTACCACGCTCCGCGGTCAGGCCCGTTGAATCGGCTCCCGAGCGGATGGGCATGCGTGAAGCTCGCGTTGACGATGCGGTAATACGGGATGCCGAAGACGAGCTCGTGACTGTCGATGCCGGTCGGAATTCCGCCTTCGACGAGAAGACGGTCGTTCGTCGCGTTGTCGAGTGTGAAGAGATCGACCAGATGCCGGTTTGAATCGGCAATACGCCCCAGAACGCTCTCACCATGCTTTGATGCAATGAACCGGTGCGTGTCGTTCCGGCGAACGAGCGAGGTTTTCGGAAACGGTTTAGATGCCGCCACGGCGCGCGTCGAGCAGCCGGCGGACGGCCGCAAACGCGGGAATGCCGCCGCGGATCAGGTATTCCAGCGGCGCGATGCCGCGAAAGACAGGACTCGTATTGGGAAGACCGATCCACCGGTCGGCGAGCGCCTTGCTATGGAGAATGTTGAGCGCCTTGAAGATGCCGATCAAATACGAAATCCGCAGCATCGTGTCGGGATCGAGCGTGCGCCGCGGCGACTTTTTAATCGCGTAATAGGTGCTGCTCGCCACGCCGCCCAGGAGCCGCATCGCGTCCTCATCTCGGATCTGCCAGCACTCCATGATATTGAAGAAGGCTTTCAAAGCTGACGGGCCGAGCCGCTTGCGTTCCTCTGCGGACGTGATGTCCACCAGGGCGGAGGGAGCGTAGCGAGTGTCGGGGTAGGCGAGTGCGGTCATCGTATCGTATCCTCTTTTGGAGATTATACACTACGAATCCGGAGTCGACAAGTCTCTAAGGGCTCTCGAGCATCCTCGCGAATACCAAAACTGCGCGGGCCTGTAGCTCAGCGGTAGAGCGGCCGGCTCATAACTGGTTGCGCGTAGGTTCGAATCCTACCAGGCCCACCACGAACCGATGGTTGCGCAGCGCGGAGGTGGCGCATTGCGGCTGCGGCATTGGGAGTCCCTGCGCGCCGAGGAGTAAGCGCTCGGCCCGCTGGGATAGCCCGGAACGTGGCGAAGCACCAAGTACGGTCTCTTCGAACCTCAGGGGAGCAACAGATGAAGACGATAACTGCGAGTCGCTATGTCCTTAGCATCGGCGTCGCTGCCGCATTGCTCGCTGGCTGCGGTGTCCTTCGACAGGCTCAGGATGACATGCAGCTGCCGATCACCGGCCCGGGCGCGATGCCGCAAGCTTCGGCGCTCGCCGCACGCTCCAATAGCTCGGACTACAATGTCCTGTATAGCTTTGCCGGCACCCTCGATGGGAACTACCCTTCGGGGACACTCATCGACGTGGGTGGCAAGCTTTACGGCACAACGGAATATGGCGGTGGCTGCAATTATAGCCCCAGTTGCGGGACCGTTTACAGCCTAAGCCTGAATGGCCACGAGAAGGTGCCGTACCGCTTCGCCAGGCCGCCCGATGGAATTTATCCGCTCGCCGGGTTGATCGACGTGGGCGGCACACTCTACGGCACGACGGACGGCGGCGGCTCGAATAGCTGCGGCGGCTACCCTTACTATTACAGCTGCGGGGCGGTCTTTAGCGTCACGTCGAGCGGCACGGAGAAAGTGCTGCATAGCTTCAGCAACCCGCCCGATGGGGCATTGCCCGCGGCGCCGCTAATCGACGTAAACGGCACGCTCTACGGTACGACGCAATATGGCGGCGTACATAAGAATACATGCAGCGGCAACTGCGGGACGGTCTTTAGCATCACGCCGAGCGGTACGGAGAAAGTGCTGTACAGTTTCGGCGCAGGAAGCGATGGCAATGTTCCCGCCGCTTCGCTTATCGAGGTAAAACGCAAACTCTACGGCACAACGAGCGGGGGAGGCGCGTACGGGTGGGGCACGGTTTTCGGCGTCACGCTGAACGGCAGGGAGATAATCCTGCATTCCTTCGGGGGTGGAACCGATGGCGGTAATTCCGAAGCAGGGTTGATCGATGTAAGAGGCACGTTCTATGGCACGACAGAAGTTGGCGGCGCGCGCACCAGTGGCAAGTCTTGTAATGTCGTGAACAAGTGCGGGACGGTCTTTAGCATCACGCCGCCCGGCACGGAAAAAGTGCTCCACCGCTTCGTCGGTAACAAAAACGATGGCGCCGGCCCCGTCGCATCTCTGATCGATGTAAAGGGCACGCTTTACGGCACGACGGAATATGGCGGCGCCTATGGCGATGGCACGGTCTTTAGCATCAGCACGTCCGGCTCGGAGCACTTGCTGCACAGCTTTGGAAGCGGAACCGACGGCAAGCTCCCCGCCACCGCCCTGATCGAGATGGATGGCACGCTTTACGGAACGACAACTGGTGGCGGCACGTACCAGCACGGAACGGTCTTCGCGTTGACTCCTTAGCGCCGCGACGAACCTTCACCGAAGTGGGACGACAACGAGATGGGGCCACTGACCTAAGGGTCCACGCACGAATCGCAACCAGCGGGAGCGGTTAACGACGAGCGAGGGCGAACGGCAGAAACTTCTAATCCTACTAGGCCACTGTAAAACGGTTCGCGATCTGGAACAACTCGGAACAGCCGGTCGATCTGCTCGCCACGGAGGTCGCCAGCCAGGCTTCCCGAGAGAGTCCGATCGCCTCATACGTACTTTCATGAAAGAATGGAGCAGACTTCCATAATGCGGATCTCTAATTTGGCCAAGTACGCCGCCGGCGTAAGCGTGGCCGCCGCTCTGCTCGCAGATTGCAGCAGCGGCGGTACCTCGGCGCTGCGCCCCTCGACGGGAACGCAGAACGCCGTTCGTTCTGGTCACCTGCAACCGCTCAAAGTTGGCGGCCTGCTCGTCGCATCGGCAATGCTTCCTGCGGTGAAGCCCATCCAAGTCCCGATCGTGCCGGACAACAGGAAGAAGAACCCCAAAGAGTACATCTCGAACTTCTATAGCGGCGTTGTTCTGCAGTTCGACTTTCCGAAGGGTGACGTATCGACCGCAACGATTCCCGGCGTGTCGGGTTCTCAAGGCGAATGCGCCCAGAATCGCAAGAAGGCTTTCTGGGTAGTCGCTTCAGCAGCGGATGAGATCGAAGAGTTCGCTTATCGCGGCAGCAGCCCGATCGTGACCCTCAGCGAATCGACGGGCGAGCCGGCCAGCTGCACTATCGATGCGAAAACTGACGACATGGCCGTGACAATCCTGGGCGCCGGCGACGTCGTGATCTTCACGGACACCAAGGGCACCGGCACGACCGTAGCCGATGGCCTCAGCTCCTCGTACTTCCCCACCTACGACAATAAAGGCGACCTCTTCGTCGATGGTGTCACCGAGAGCGACACCTATGGCGTTGTTGAAATGGCCTCAGGTAAGTCGAGCTTCAAGGCAGTCACGCTGCCCAACACGATCTCGTTTCCGGGCGGCATGCAGTGGGACGGCAATTACGTCACGCTGAACGACCAGGAAGCTCACGCGATCTATCAGTACACCATCTCGAACGACTCCGCGAAGCTCGAGGGCACCGTTGCGCTCAACGGAACGTCCGACTGCGTGCAGACGTGGATCGCCAAGAAACTCGTGTACTGCCCGGATGCCGGAGCCGAGAATGCCACGGTGTTCGCGTACCCGGCTGGCGGTTCGCCCATCGCGACCCTCTCGGGAAGCTTTGACCTGCCGATCGGCGCCGTCTCAATCACGAATGTCTTGCGCTAATGAAAGACCCGCTGATCTAGCATTCGTCGTTCCCTACGCTGCGACAGGCGATCGACCCGGTAGCCTCGGTGAGCCGCCGGGCTGACGCCAGCGTCTCGTCGAGCATGTTGCGTTGGAATGTAATCATGTCGGGCACGTGCGGGAACCGCGGATCGCTTCGGTGTGTGGTGAGGAAGTAGCGTTCGCCCTCGGTAGTCAGGGTGCCGCGCTTTTGCAGCGCCGCAAATGCATTCACGACCGCAGCGTCCGGAGCACGACGCAGCTCGGGATCGACGAATACGTTACCTGGCAGTGAGTCGAGGCGCTCGCGCACCGCACGCACCGCGTCTGGGACCGCGAACGTTTCCGGGGCATCGAGCAAAAACGCCGCCAAGAGCGCCGAGGTCGTGATCGGCCGCGCCGCAGCTAGCGACGTTCCGATATCGGCGACGCCGGCGTATGGAACGACGCGATAGAGCATCGAGAGCCGTTGGCCTCGGAAAGGATCGTAGGCGACCGCGCAGAGCCAGAGTTCGGCAAAAGGCGAGAGGGCGTCGATGATTCCGCTACGCATCGGATGCATGCGGCCATCGCGACTGAAGTCGCCTTCCGGCGTGATGTAGAAGGTCGCGCCGACCCGCACCCGTTCCACGATGGCCGCGATATCGCGCTTCGTCACCCTGCGGAGGTTTTCGAGCACTTCACGCCGGTAAGGCTGCTTCAGTTGCGCCACTTTGACCCATGCATGGGCGGGCGTGAAGTTGGCGAGCTTCCAGAGGTCGCTCAGTACGCAGCCGTCCAATTCTAATGGAGCGAGCGTTTTGGCCGGCAGGATCGTATCGAGCGTCAAATCGCCGTGTGCGGCGCGTAGCTCCTCTGCTAGGCTGATGAGCGGCCGTGAGAAGAGGTGGTTCTCAATCGGCAGAATGCTGAGGCAGTCCCAAAGCCAGCTCAGATTCAGGCCGCGCGTGAGCCGCACACTGCGAGGCCAAACCGTCGCGATGAATCCCGTTTCGTAGGTGCGGCGGGAGTTGCACATGGTCAGCGGCTTCCACGGGTGCCGAAGGAACGTGCGCGCCGTAATCATTTCCCCTTCGTCGATGTGCTGATGATTTGTAATCAGCACCGTCGGCCCGCGCCTCGCCGGCAAATGACCCCACTGCCGAACCCTAATCGCGAACTTAAGATACGCCTGGCGCGTCACGTAAGTCGTGGCGATCACCACCCAGTTCGGCTTCATCGGGGTCCTCTGCTCATTCCGGACTTTCCTTGTATACAAAAGCAAGGCAGCCTCCTAAGGCTAGCGAACAGCGCCACGTGACGTTCGTACGTTTCCTCGCGGCGGCCCTTGATGTCGCCACGATTGCGGCGATCGGTTATGCGGCCGTCGCAGCTGTCTGTGTTGCGCGCTTCGGACGCGAACCGCCAGCTCGTAGCGCCGACTACATGCCACCGGTCAGCCTGCTCGTGCCGCTGCATGGCCTCGAACGCGATCTCGAAGAGAACCTGCGTGCGTTCGCCCTGCAAGACTACCCCGTTCTTCAGCTGGTTCTCGGCGTCGCACGTGCCGACGATCCTGCGCTAGCCGTTGCGCAGCGTGTAGCGGCGGCGCTTCCCGATCGGAACATCGAGATCGACGTCGGTGAAGTACCCGGCGCCCGTAACCCCAAGATCGCAAACGTGCTCTCGATGATGCGGCTCGTGCGCCACAAGGTCTTGATCCTAGCCGACAGCGACACCCGGGTCACAGCCACGTACGTCCGCGCGGTCACCGCACCATTGAATGAACCGGGCGTCGGCGCGGTAACCTGCCTATTCGCCGGCGTTCCCGATGGCACGCCTTCGTCGGAGCTCGGCGCGATGTTTATGAACGAGCAGTTTATCCCATCGGTGCTCGTCAATCGACTTTTCGGCCCGACGCGACACTGTCTCGGCCCTACGAATGCGATACGCGCGCCGGTCCTCGCCGCAATCGGCGGCTTCGAGGCGCTCGCGCCCCATCTTGCCGACGACTTCATGCTCGGAAATTTCGTCGCGGCCCAAGGTCTCCGAGTCGTGATCTCGCGTTATGTCGTGCGAACGATCGTGTCGGACTCGAGTCTCGCGGCGCTCTGGAACCACGAGTTGCGCTGGCATCGGACGATCAGGGGGGTGCAGCCGCTTGGCTACGCCGGTATGCTCCTCACGTATCCGGTGCCGCTTGCCCTGCTCGCGTTCCTGCTCGCGCCGCAACTGGAAAGCGCGGCGGCGCTCTTGGTTGCGGCGCTCGCACGAATCGCCTTGCACCGCGTGTCCGGGCGCGCGCTCCGCGTTGCGCCTGCTCCGGCGTGGCTCATCTTGCCGTGCGATTTCTTCGGGATTGCCGTATGGGTTTGCGGGCTCGCCGGACACGCGGTCCGCTGGCGCGACGCGGTGCTGCATATGGAGTCGGGCGACATGCTCGCGGAACGCCACTGAAAGCCGCCGCAGTCAAGCCGGCAATCTCGCGTAACCGCTTTATCTCGTCGACGATCGGGGCGATGGCCGCGCTGCCGCTTCGGGCTTACGCGCAGGTTCGTTCTGCACCGCCGCTCGCTCGCGTTTACGTAGATCCTGCTCGCGTCATCCGTACGGTCGTTGGCCTGCGCCCCTTTCGCCGCCACGGATTTGTGTTGCGCGCGGAGGCCTTCGGCAACAAGACGATCGTTCACAACTACGGGCATGGCGGCGGCGGATTTAGCCTGTCGTGGGGTTGCGCGACGCTTGCCGCCGATTTGCTGGCCGCGCGTTCCCCCAGCCGCGCCGCAGTGATTGGCTGCGGCGTGATCGGCCTTTCAACCGCTCGCGTTCTTCAGGACCGTGGATGGGACGTGACGATCTATGCGTCGAGCGTCCCACCGAACACGACATCCAACATCGCGGGCGCTCAGTGGACGCCTACCGTCGTGTTCGCATCCCAAGACGCTACGAGCGAGTTTCTCGAAACCTTTCGGCGTGCGGCGCGCATTGCCAACCGCGCTTTTCAGTTAATGGCGGGGCCCACGTACGGCGTCCTCTGGATCGACAACTACGCGCTCAAACATGCGTCCACGGAACGCGACGAACTCGACTACGCCGTTTCGGCCGGCATCGAGGACCTCTATCAAGACATCGAAACGATCGACCCTGCCTCTACGCCGTTCGCCGTCCCGCTAGTCCGGCGGTTCACGACGATGCTGATCGAGCCGAACACCTATCTTCCAGCCATCATGCGCGATTTTCTCCTTCGCGGCGGCAAGATTGAAGTGCGAACCTTCGCGACGCTACGTCAGATGCACGACCTAGCGGAACGCGTCGTTCTCAACTGCACGGGCCTCGGCGCGCGTGCCCTCTGCAACGACGACGAGCTGGTTCCCGTGCGCGGCCAGCTCACGGTGCTCGAACCGCAGGCCGACGTAAATTACATCTATCTCGCCAATGGGCTGTACATGTTTCCGCGTAACGACGGCATCGTGCTTGGCGGCACCTTTGACCGCGGAGACTGGTCACTGGCAGTCGACGCCGCCCAGCAAGCGCGCATTCTCACCGAGCAGGCTGCGATCTATCGCTCCTCATAGAACATCGCCAATCGCGCCAAGGAATAGCACCGCACCGCTCCGATCGTCCCGAATGATGCAGAAGAACGGATGATCGACGTTTACGACGATGGGCGTGCCTCCGAACTGTATGCTCATCGGCATTACCACTGCCGTCGCGGCAGTGGCGGTCGTTCCCGCTTCGTCAACGTCAAGCGTCGTCTTGTGAATGACACTGCTGATTCGCAGCGGCCGGTCGCTGATTCCGCCAAAATCGGCACGATCTGAAAATGCAATCCCCAACCCGGCGTCTCTCAATGGCGAAATGAGGTCGGCTTCATACGAAAGATGCAGCTTCGGGAGGTGCAGGTTCACGCGCCGCGGCTTTACGTTTGCGAGCGCCGTTGCGAAGGCGTGTGAAAGTGCGCTCTCCATTGTCAAGCCGGTGCCCTGCTTCGGAAGCACGACGTACATTGCGAAGCGGTCTCCGCGATAGCCGAGCCGAACCAGCTGAAATTCAGGACCCACGTAGTACGAGAGCGTCGCGGTTTGATTCATGAAGGGGACGCTCGTCGTACCGGCCGTGCCGAAGAAGGGGCTGGTGTGCGTTTGGGAAGCCAAAAACGCCTCTTCCCACAAGGCTTTGAAATAGACTGCATTGGTAATGAGGGCTTCGGCGCCCGCGACACTGTTGACGATCGTCGGAATGTGCCCGTGGGTCTGCCGGCTTACCCATCCGTTGATCGTGCGCGGCGCGTCGGGGCTGTCGAAGTCTAGCGGCGTGACGTCGGCGCCAAACGCCGCGTGCGCCTTCTCGACGAACGATGCTTTGAGCGAGATCCCTTGGCGGATCCACATGGCGTTAGCAAACTCGAGCGAAGCGTCGGAGTCAGCCTGCGGCAGGCCGGCTCGCAAGTCTTGCGACGCGCAGGCGAAGTCCGCCGAATCGCCCGGCGGGGCGATGGAACTCTCAACGAACGCCTTAGCGGTCGCGCCGCGCGCGCCGAGATAGGCGACGCCGAGCGCTTGCGCGATGCTAAGAGGCGAGATGAAAACGTTCTTTCCGGTCAACGCATGCAGAAGCGTGAAGCCGAGCTCGTTCTCGGCCGTGACGAGCCGCTTCTGCATAACGAGGAACACCTCCGGGCTGCATTTCGCCAAAGTTCCGGCAGCGTCGGCCGCGCAATCACAGGCGAGAAATGCGAGGAGGAGCGCGAAGCCCGTCGGAACGTTACTCCAACGCATAACCACTGCGATCCAGGGAAATAACCTTAAACGTCAACCACCGGAGAGTTCATGTGCCGTAACATCAAGACCTTGTACAACTTCGCGCCGCCCGCAACGGATGAAGAGATCGGCGCTTCGGCGCTGCAATTCGTTCGAAAGCTGAGCGGGTTGCACCACCCGTCGAAGGCAAATGAGGCGGCCTTCGAGCGCGCGGTCAACCGGGTAACCGGCGCTGCGCGCGAGCTCCTCGATTCGCTCGTCACACAGGCGGCCCCGCGCGACCGCGACGTGGAGGCTGCGAAGGCGCGCGAACGCCGCCGACGCTATCAGGTCCCCTCGTCGGCGCCCGCGTGAAGGATAAACTTGACGATTAAACGGTTGAGCGTTGCACCGGAGGCCGGGCTCCCGAAGTTCACGTAGAGCTCGTCGCCTTGGGGAAATCGCTGGTGGTACGCCAGGGCGAGGTTGTTGCCGACTTGGTAGGAGGTTGCAAAACCGCCAAGGCCGTTGATATCCCGCAATTCCAAGCTGAAGCTGCTCTCGTTGCTGATGTTGTAACCCAGCGAGATGCGCCGCAGCCACTGTGAATCGAGCACGCCGTCGGAGAACGCGCGCTCGTAGGTTCCGTCATATTCCAAGCCGAGGCTGAAGCGCTTCCCGATCGGGCGGCTCGTGGTAAGCGTAAATAGGTGCACGTAGTCGTCGCCGAATGGTCCCCACTGATAGCTTGCGTCGAAGGGGGATGGCGTCCCGTCGCGATAGCCGACGGGAATCTGGTAGAGATTGAACGGCTGCGTCACGCCGTCGAGATAGCACGGATAGCCGGTGAAGCTCGACTGATATAGGATCGGCCCGCTGCAGTCCGGGCCTGCCGGAATGTTGTAGGAACGAAGTTGCCCGACCGCCTCGCCTAGGCCGTCGATTGAGAAGAGATTCTTGAAGGTGGCGTTGAGGAAGAATTGAGTGTCGGCCTGGTGCACCGCGCCCGAGTCGTCGAGAAAGCGATCCGCGGCAAAAAAGATCGTGTAGTTTTTGATGCCCGGCGCCGTTCCGGTGTAGTTCGTGTAGAATTGCGGCCCGCGAATGTCCGAGTTCGGCGTGTAGCCGTCGATGGGGTTGTAGTTTGGCGAGACGTCGAGGTACCCGACGTTAGCTTCGAATGACCCCTTGTGACGATCGACGAAGAGCTCGGTAAAGTCGGCGTTGCCCTGCGGTACCCACGTGCCGTTTTCAAATGAATGGTCGAAGAAGTAGATCATCCCGTTTGAATAATCGCGCGCTTCGGCGCCGGCCTCGATCGTGTCGTCGGTGCCGGCGATGCTGTGGTTAGCAAAGACGCCGTCGCTCCAGTAGATGAACGAGCCGTTCGGCAGCGCGTGCTCGTAGCCGTACGCCTGATCGCTAAACGTGTTGCTCGTCGTTTCGTCGAATCCGTGGAAGGTCAGAACGCCGAAGCTCTGGTCGCCGAACGTTCCCTCGACCTTACCGCCGCTATCGAACGGCCCGACCGACGGCGAGTAAAAGACGAGATCGGAGGCGTTCACGTTGGTGCCGGTCGGCGAGCGCGGTCCGGAGGCGGCGTTGATGAAAGCCGCGCCTTGTGCGAAGAACGGCCGATACTCGAGAAGCTGCCGCTGGAACTCTTGCGGCGCGATCGTCTGTTGATCGATCTCGACATTGGAGAAGTCCGGATTGAGCGTCCCGACGAAACGCACCGTCGGCGTGATGGGGTAGCTAACGTCCCCGCCGAACGAGCGCACGTTCTCCGGCAAAAACTCGCCGTTGGCTTGCTGAAAGAGATTGCGATCTTCGCCAATGCTGGCGAGGCCGTAGATGTCGGCTCGCGGCTTGGGCCGAGCCGCCGCCGACGCTGCGATGTCGAAGTCCCCACCGGCCCAAAAGCGCGTATCGTTTTCGAAGGTCGGCCAGGTTCCGCTCGGAGCATCCCCCATGATCGGGTTCCAGACCCACGAAAGGTGTTCGCCCGGTGCCGCGATCTGGCGAACGAACTGCAGCCGCCACGTTTGCTTGCCGCCGTGCGACACGCGTAACACGTCGAGCGGAATAATCATTATGGCGCTCCACGCTCCGTCGGAGACTTTTCCGGCGGCGCTCCAGCGCGGGCGAAAGCGCACGTTTTCGTTGGCCTGCTCGTAGCGCGTGCCTCGAGGCGTCGCTTCAAAATAATAGGCTTGGCTCCCGCCGCCCCCATTGAGTAGCCCGATCCCAACGAAATCGTCGGTACCGAAGCCGACGTCGTTCGTCGTCTGCGTTGCGACGATTGGAACGCCGGCTTGCTCGCTCTTGAATCCGACGTAGAGATTCTTGTCGTCGTACAAGAGATAGGCCGTCGTCGCAAACTTGGCGGGCGCGCGAGTCGTCACGTTCTCCCATGGCCCATCGCCGTTGGGCACCTTGCCCGCCGCCCACGCGGGATCGGCTAGGCCCGCGTCGAGGGCCAAGGGGTGAGGCGCGCGTGCCACGGTGAACGAGAAGCTTCCCGTCACGGCAGCCGGCGCCGGCGCGCACGTCAGCACGAACGCAAATGCGCTGCCAAGGCCGAAGCGAATTAGATAGTACAAATTCCTGGCGCCTTAGAACGTTGCTACAGGCCAAACGCGCCGATAGTTTCATGGCATCGAGGTAGGAACGGCCGGTGTTAGTTCCTTATTGGTTTAAGCGAAGTTGCAGCGTCGTCTCGGTACTTCGCGACGTCGCCGGATCGGTCGCCGTGATTCGTACGCTGACCGCCTGTTGACCCGGCATCGTGCTCAAGCTTACGCTAATCCTGAAGTTGCCGCGTGGGCCGGCGTCGGCGTCGCCATTGAACTGGCCCGTGAATGATGGCGTCGCACCGGCCGTCACCTTGACGTGCCCGTTCGCGACCGTGTTGCCCTGTATCACGAAGTTCCGCCCGACGGGAGCATTGCGCGCGGGTTGGTTTATCGTGAGGCTCAGCGGCGCCTCGGCGCCGCGTTTCACCGAGAACGACCACGAGCGGTCGAAAGGCGAACCTCCGGCAGGGCCGCGACCGGTGACGCGCACGGTATGCGAGCCGAAGTCGAGCGGAGCGGGCGGCTTATACGAGAAGCCCGTCGCCGACACGCCGCTGCGCGACGTGATGTTGTTGCCGTCGAGCAGAACGCGCACGCTGCTAGGGTCGACGTCGCGCGTGAACTCCGCCGCGATGACGTTGAAGCGATCGCTCACGCTCGCGCCCGGCGCTGGCTGTTTCCCGCGCAGATCGATCGGATTCGCCGGCGGCGGGGCCGCCCCGGCCACCGAGAACGACCACGAACGGTCGAACTGTGCCCCGTCAGAACCGCGCCCTGCAACGCGAACCCTGTGCGCGCCGAAGTCGAGCGGCGCCGGAGGCTTATAGGAAAACCGGTCCGGAGAGACTGCGGAGCGCCCCGTGATGTTATTGTCGTCGAGCCAAACGCGGACGCTGCCCGGCTCGACTCGGCGTGTGAACTGCGCCGAGATCGTGACAAAGCGGTTCGCGACGCGTTCCCCGGGCGCCGGCTGATGCGCGTACAAATTAACGGCTTGCATCGGGGGTGGGTTGGGCGGCCGCGGGGGCCGCGGAGGGTGGACCGGCCCGATTGGGACCACCTGCCCCGAAACTGTGATCGCGACGATGCGCGTGGATGCGTCGTAGCCGACGCTCGCGCCGAGCGACTGCGCGATGAAGCGAAGCGGAACGTACGTGGTCGCACCGACGATGAACGGCGCGACGTCGAGCGTCGTGGACTCGCCGCTGACCTGCGCCTGCGTCGAGCCGATCTGCAGCGAGACCGTCGTGCCGCCCTTCGTGGCGTTAATCGTGCCCGCCGAGTAGACGACCGACGCGCCCAGGCGTTCAAAAATTCCCCGCAATGGGACGAGAACGCGGCCGGCGCGTTCGATCGGCCCCGGGTTTAGATACAACTGCTGACCGTTGACGGTTACCGTCTGCGCCGGCGCAGCGGCCGGAAAGCTCGCGATTGCGAGCCCGGCAATCAAACATACTATACGCTTCATGGCCTGCAGTATTTCTGAGCTCGCCCAGAAAAGCCGCTTTGCATGATTACCGTCAACGCGCTCGCCCATCTTCCGCTCTTCGAATCGGCGCGCGACGAGGCGCTGGCTACGATCGTCTCGCGCAGCGCCGATCTGCACGTGAAGTCGGGCGACTGGGTCGTGCTCGAAGGCGAGGCCGCGGCCTTTTACGTCCTTCTCGAGGGCCGAGCTGAGATCGTTAAGACGATCGCCGGAGCCGAGCAGCTCGTCAACGTGGTTGAACCGGGTGGCTTCTTCGGTGAGGTGCCGCTGTTGCTCGGATCGGGCTTTCTCGCGGGAATTCGCACGACTGAGCCGTCACGGTTGATGCGGCTCGAACCGGTCGACTTTCACGAGCTGGTCGCACGGTGCCCGAACGCAAACCGCAAGATTCTGGCTGAGATGGCGCGGCGCGTCACCGGCTTGCAGCAAGCGGCGATCGCCGCGCCGCTCATCAGCGTCACGGTTCTCGGCCATCGTGACGACTTCGCATGCTACGATCTGCGCGACTTTCTCGCGCGCAATCGCATCGGCTTTCGCTGGCTCGAACCCGACGACTCCACGGCCACTCGAGCTGCGAACGTGCCGCAAGAACTGCTGGGCGGCGACAGCACGCCGGCCGTGATTTTTGCCGACCGATCCTACATGGTCAAGCCGAAATACCCGGAGCTCGCAGAACGACTGGGGCTGCAGACCGCGCCGCGCGCAACGACGTATGACGTCGCGATCGTCGGAGCGGGGCCGGCGGGCTTGGCCGCCGCCGTCTACGGCGCCTCCGAAGGCTTGCAGACAGTGCTCGTCGAGTGCCGCGCTCCCGGAGGCCAAGCCGGATCGTCGTCGCGCATCGAAAACTATCTCGGCTTTCCCGCAGGCATCTCGGGCGACGATCTCGCTTCGCGCGCCTTCCATCAAGCGAAACGATTCGGTGCCGAAATCATCGTCACGCGGCAAGCGACCGAAATCGAGCCGCGCAACGCGGCGTCCGCAACGCACGCGATCGTCCTCGATTGCGGCGAGCGCGTGCAAACCAAGGCGATCGTCCTGGCCAACGGTGTCACGTGGCGGCGGCTTTCGATTCCCGGTGCCGATGCTTTGCTCGGGCGCGGCGTCTACTACGGCGCGGCGCGCACGGAGGCGCTCGGCGCGCGCGGGAAGGACGTCGTTCTCATCGGCGGCGGCAACTCGGCGGGTCAGGCCGCAATGTTGTTCTCCGGCTACGCGCGCACCGTCACGATCGTGGTGCGTGGTGAAAAGCTCTCGGCCAGTATGTCGCAATATCTTATCGACGAGCTGAAGAAAATGGATAATGTCAGCATTGAATACGCCTGTGAATGTGTAAGCGTCACCGGAACGGATCATCTCGAATCGATCGAGATCGCGTATAATGACGGCAAGCGAAAGACGCTCAACGCCGACGCGCTCTTCATCTTTATCGGCTGCGAGCCGGATACGAAGTGGCTACCGGAGGCATTGATTCGCGACGCCCAGGGATTCGTTTGCACCGGCCGCGACGTTGTCGACTTGCAGCCCGCGGGCGCATCCTGGGGGCGCGATCCTTACTTGCTTGAAACGAGCATCCGCGGCATCTTTGCGGCGGGCGACGTTCGCCATGGATCGATGAAGCGCGTCGCATCGAGCGTGGGTGAAGGCAGCATGGCAATTGCGCTGGTCCACCAATATCTCGACGAAACGAAGTCAGCCTAGCAATCTTTCCATGACCACGCTGTTGAGCTCGGCAAGCATATCGTCGGGCAGTTCGATCTCCGCAGCCGCGAGATTTTCGCGCATATGAGCGAGAGACGACGTGCCCGGGATTAGCAAGATGTTGGGCGCGCGCTGCAGCAGCCACGCAAGGGCTACCTGCATCGGAGTCGCGCCGAGCCGCGTTGCCACGTCAGACAACGTCGACGATTGCAGCGGCGTGAACCCACCGAGTGGAAAGAACGGCACGTAGGCAACGCCGTCGTCCGCCAGCGCATCGATGACCGCGTCGTCGTCGCGGTGGGCGAGATTGTAGTGGTTCTGCACGCAGACGATTTCGGCGATGCGACGCCCCTGCTCGACCTGTGCGGAAGTGACGTTACTCAAACCCAGGTGTCGGATCAGGCCCTGTCGCTGCAGCTCGGCCAGCGCCGTCAATGGCTCCTCGATCGAGCCTTCGCTCGGACCGTCGCCCCGTCCCATGATTCGTAGATTGACGACTTCCAGCGACTCGAGACCAAGATTGCGCAAGTTGTCGTGAACCGCGCTCGTAAGCTGCGCGGGTGCCATTGCCGGATGCCACGACGCATCCTCGCCCCGCACACCGCCGACCTTGGTCACGATCACCAAATCGTCCGGGTAGGGATGCAGCGCTTCGCGGATCAGCGCGTTGGTGACGTGGGGGCCGTAGTAGTCGCTCGTGTCAATGTGATTGACGCCGCTCGCAATCGCCTCGCGTAGCACGGCCAGCGCCGCGTCGCGATCTTTGGGTGGTCCGAAGACACCCGGGCCAGCCAGCTGCATCGCCCCAAAGCCCAGTCGTTTCACCGAGCGATCGCCAAGCGGAAACGAACCAGCGGTGTTGAGATTGTTCATCCAGCCAATAACCCTAAGGGTCTAGTGAACGATTCGGACGCGTCTTAAATGAGATGGCGCTCGCTTGGTCGAAAGTAACGGCAAATGAAGCGCTATATAACGATCTTCACCTTGGCGATGATTTCGCTATTTGCTTGGCAGGCCGCGCGAGCGTGCACCGGAATTCGATTGACCGCCAAAGACGGCGCCGTCGTCGTGGCACGTACGCTCGAGTTCGGCGCGGACCTCCAATCGAAGGTGCTGGTCTATCCCGCCGGAACGCTGGTCACGGGCTCGCTGCCGAATGGCGGGTCAGGAATTTCGTTTACGACGAAGTACGGCATCGTCGGCGCCAACGCATTTGGTTTGCCGGTGGTTGTCGACGGGCTCAACGACCAAGGACTGTACGTCGGCGAGTTCTTCTTCCCGGGCTCGGCCGGATATACCGACGTGACGCCGGAGAACGCGTCACGCGCGATGGCCGGCTATCAGTACTCGATGTGGATCCTCGGTAACTTTGCCAGCGTCGCCGAGGTCAAGGCCGCCTATGAAAAAGTGGTGCTCGCGCCGACCGTCGTGCCGCAGCTCGGGATGGCCCCCCCGGTACACTTTCGCATCACGGATAAGACCGGCGCCACGGTGGTGGTCGAGCCCATCGGTGGAAGGCTCGTGATCTACGACGACCCGCTCGGCGTGCTCACGAACTCGCCGGCGTTCGACTGGCACATCACCAATTTGAGCAACTACGTCGGCCTCTCGCCGAATAACCGCGAGTCAATGACGATACAGGGCGTAACGCTGAACAGCTTCGGTCAGGGATCGGGCTTCTACGGGATTCCGGGCGATTTCACGCCGCCATCGCGTTTCGTGCGCGCCGTCGCCTACGAAGCCGCAGCCGTGCAACCGGCAACCGCGAACGATGCGGTGCAGCAGGTCTTCCACATCCTCAACAACTTCGACATTCCCGTCGGCGCCGTTCGCGACGAAGTTCAAGGGAAGACCATCGACGAGTGGACGCTCTGGACCTCAGCCAACGATCTGACGAACCTTCAGTTCTACTTCCGAACCTTCAACGATCAGTCGCTGCGCAGCGTCGACGTTCGCAAAGCCTTGGCAAGCGCGGGTTCGACCGTCAAATATCTACCGATGGAAACCGATCAGCCTACGCCGATCACCAGCGTCTCGCTCTAGTACTCGTCGTGGCGACGGAACCAAGGGTCGTCGTCGAAGTTCTCGTTGCGCCCGCGTGGGGCGCGGTCGAGCCACTGGTACATGCCCCAGAGCCCGTCGACGCCGCGGGCGTAGGCCGAGTACGTATGGTACACGACGCCGTCCTCGAGCACGAACGCGCTCACGCCCGGCAACTCTTGGAAGTACGTCGGCACGTCCGTGCCGGTGCTCGAGGCGAACTGGTCGGGCCAGGGATGCTCGTTGCTGTCCTCCAGCATCGGCCGCAGGTCGCTCGGAGCGAAGTTGTATTCACCGGTGCCGGACTGCTGCTGCTCCTTCGTTTGTGACGTCTGGAAGTCGAAGTTGAAGCCGGTGTCGGACGACGACGCCCAGGGAAAGCTCCAGCCCATCCGTTTCTTGTACGCTTGCAGCCTGGCGATCGGAGCGCGCGAGACCGCGCAGAGCGTGACGTCGTGATTCGCGAGGTGGGCGACGAAACCGTTGAAGCCGTCCGCGATCGACGAACACGACGGGCAGCCGGCCGTGTAGTCGGGCCCGAACATGAAATGGTAAACGAGGAGCTGCGAGCGTCCTTTGAAAAGATCGGCAAGCGACGCGTTGCCCTCGTCGGTCTCGAAGCGGTAATTCTTGTCGATTCGAACCCATGGCAGCTCTTGCCGCCGCCGTGCTAACTCGTCGCCGCGCCGGGTCAGCTCTTTCTCAGCATCGAGAAGTTCCCGGCGAGCGGTGAGCCATTCTTCGCGGGTCCCGGTCTTATGAGCGGTCATCATTTTTCTCCCCCCAACGAGGCGAGAGCGGCGAGCTGCTCCATGATCTTGGCCCAGCCCTCCTGGTGCCGGTCGCGCGAATCTTCGCTGGCGAACTGCTCGTGCGTGAGGACGAGCTCGGTCCCGCCGTCAAGATCGTTGAACTCGAGTGTCAGCAGCGTGTCGTGCTCATCTTCCGGCTTCTCTTCTTCCCAGCGCCAGGTCATGACGAGTCGCTCGGGCGGCCGAACTTCGCGGTACGTGCCGCGCACGTTCCAGCGCTCGCCGTCGGGCATGCGCATCACGATGTTGTAGGAGCCGCCGGTCCGCACGTCCATCCGAACTTCAGGCACGGTGACGTCGCCCGTGGCGAGAAACTTCATCGCGAGCTCGGGTTGGGTCCAGGTGTCGAAGACGCGTTGCCGCGGAGCCGCGTACGTGCGGCGCAGTACGAGTGCCGGCGCGACCGGCGTATGGGTGTTGCTCATCGTATCTTCTTTCGTTTGGGAGATTCTGCAAGGAGATCATCGAGGCGATCGAGGGCGGCGGTCCAGAAGTTGCGCTGCTTGTCGAGCCATCCGGACGCCGCTTTCATGACGGTTGGGGAGAGCGTGCAGCGGTGCACGCGGCCCAAGACGTTCCGTTCCAGCAAGCCCGACTCTTCGAGCACGCGAAGGTGCCTGGAGATCGCGGGCTGCGATATGGAAAAGCCCGATGCGATCTCACCGGCCGACAGCGGGCCGCGGGCGAGGCGCTCGACGATCTGCCTTCGGGTCGGATCGCCTAGAGCGGAGAACACCGCATCGAGACGTCCAGAACTGTTAACCATAATGTTATATAACAATACTGTTAAGCGTCACAGTTTGTCAAGCCCCGCGCCCGTCACACCTTTCTGCACGGGCCGAATGTGTGGGAATTTGCGCGGGCAAGCCTAACGGTTGCTTTAGTAAGATGCATTCCAAACATAAATTGAAACCGGGCGGCCGCTGCCTCAGTTATGAGGTTGCAGTTACAAGAGCTTGAACGGAGCGCTAGCGTATTGCCAGGATATCTCGGCGCGTTGACCATCGTACTCCTGATTTCTATCGTGATCGTGCGCGTTTGGATGTTAAATCAACGTGGTATCGTCGCCATGAAATTCGGCACGATCGACAAGACCGACTTCTTGATCCCGCCGTTTGCGTTCTTGTACTTCTATGTTATATTCGCCGGCGCGTTTAACTGGCCGGACTTCGCTGGTGAACAGTTTTTTCGATCGGCGTCGTTGCAGTGGATCGGCGTCTTGTTCTGCGCATCAGGATTATGCTTGATGGTCGCTAGCCTGGCGTCGTTTGGGTCGAGTTTCCGCGTCGGAATCGATGCCGAACACCCAAATGCGCTCATTACGTCGGGCATCTTCGAATTTACTCGCAATCCCATCTATGCAGCCTTCGGATCTGTCCTGCTCGGGGAGTTCTTGATAAAGCCGCGTTGGCTTCTGCTGCTATACTTTGCCGCCGGTATAGCCTTGTTTCATCGCCAAGTTCTGCGTGAGGAGGTCTACCTTCAAGAGCACTACGGTGCAGAATTCACGGCGTATCGGACACGCGTGCGGCGGTATCTGTAGCCGTTTGAATGAGGCTTCGCTTGCCTGGTCGAACGAGCCCGAACATGAATCTTCGACTTGCCATCGCCGTATCGGTGGCTTTCCTAACTGCGTGTAACAACAACAGCGTCGTCACGCCTGCGCCCGTCTCGGTTAACGCTACGGCGTTATCCGCAGCGGCCGGATCCGACGACGTCGCGCTATCGACACGGACCGCTCGGGCGGCACTTGACTCCGCGCCCATCTTGATCAACCCAGGCCATGAAGCGATTCGCCGGCTTTCCATTCACCCCAACGCGAAGTCGATGCCTTTCCTGATCAATTTTGTCTCTGGCGGCGAGGCCCAAGGTGGCGTGCCGTGTGTTTCCTGCGTTTCAGGTGCGCAGACGAAAGATAACGTTGGATTGACGGGGCCCGACAGCTACATCCCGACGGGCGCAACGTGGCAGTATACGCTGTCGTTTACCGATATCACGTTCAAGGGAACGTGCAAGCTTGCGTGGGCTATTGCCGCAGGCAAGAAGGTGATCGATCAGTTCGCCGTTACCGTGAAAATCCCACAAGCCGGTGGCTTCGCTCTTTACGGAGTCAATCGCGGGCGGCCGTCCTATTCGGGTTCGGCCGTGCTGACCGGCAAGGTTACGTGCGGCAGTGACGCTCCGCAGACAACCCAGACAGCATTGCTGTTCGAGTGAGGCCGGGCAGCCCTCGAGCTGGCCGCGCTACTGGAAGAGTTTCGCGGCGTTTTCGATCGTGATCGCGATGCCCCAAGCCAGCGGTAGTCCGACCCAGAGCCAAGCCAGAACGAGCATCGTCGTGTTGCTGTCTTCGGGGCGCATGCGTTCTTCAAGCTGATCCATCGTAGAAACCTCAGGTTACCGTTTGTGCTTCGAGATAGTGGCGCTCGTCAACCGGCCGAACCGCGAGATCGCACACGAGCCCGACGACTAAGAGAGCGGCCATGACGTACATGGTAACGGAGTATGCGTCGGCCTTGGCGACCCCGTGATTGATCTCGTACTCGCGAATGTAGTTGATCAGGACCGGCCCTGCGATTCCGGCAACCGACCATGCCGTCAGCAGCGCTCCGTGGATCGCGCCGACGTTGACGGTTCCGTAGAGATCTCGCAAGTACGCCGGTATCGTCGCGAAGCCGCCCCCGTACATGCTGATGATCAACAGAAACGACAGGACGAAGAGCGCGACCGCGTGCAGATGTCCCCAGGTTGGAACGAAGGCGTAGAGTGCCGCGCCCGCGATGAAGAAGATCGCGTAGGTTCGCTTACGTCCGATGAAGTCCGAGAGCGATGCCCAAAAAATTCGGCCGCCCATGTTGAAGAGGCTGATGAGACCGACGAAGCCCGCCGCCGCCACGGCGGTCACGCCGAAAATGTCCTGGATCATAAGCGACGCTTGGCCGATCACCCCGATTCCGGCGGTGACGTTTAAGCAGAGCACGAGCCAAAGGAGGTAGAACTGCGGCGTGCGCAAGGCTCGTTCCAGCACGACGTTTTTGGTCGTAATCATTGCCCGCGAGGCGATCGGCGCGATGTAGCCGGCCGGCTTCCAGCCTTCTTGCGGGATTCGCACGATCAGCGAACCGACGACCATCCAGATGAAGTAGAGAACGGCGAGCACGAACATCGTTTGCGCGACGCCGGTGCCCGACGCGCTCGCGAAGTGTTTCATGAGGAGTACGGAGAGCGGAGCGCCGATCATTGCGCCCCCGCCAAAGCCCATGATGGCGGTGCCGGTCGCCAAGCCCGGCCGGTCGGGAAACCATTTGATCAACATCGAGACCGGGGAGATGTAGCCGATGCCAAGTCCGCATCCTCCGACGACCCCGTACCCGAGATAGACCAGCCACAGCAGGTGTGCGTTGACGCCGATGCCTGCGAGGATCAAGCCGCTGCTAAAGCAGAGCGCCGCGACGAACATCGCCTTGCGCGGGCCCGCGCGTTCCACCCACTTGCCGCCAAAGGCTGCGGAGAGGCCGAGGACCAGGATGGCGAGGCTAAAGATCCAGCCCAGCTCGGGGACTGTCCAATCGGCACCGGGTTTTGGAGCGGTGATGCCGATCGCTTGCGCCATCGGCTTGGTAAAAACGCTGAAGGCGTACGCTTCGCCGATGCAGAGATGAATGCAAAGCGCCGCAGGCGGAACCAGCCACCGATTGAAGCCAGGCTTCGCCATCGCGCTGGATCGATCGAAGAAGGCCATGGAACCAATTGCTACGCGCCTTCGCGGGCCCCTCTTGCGTGGCGGAAGGAAGGCCGTCGCCCGCGGGTGGTAACAGACTCTTCGTATGGTAAGAAAAGCCGTTTGGGCGTTGGCATTCGCGCTCGTCCCTAGCGTAGCGCTGGCATCCCCGCCGCCGCCTTCGCAGATCGTCGCTCTCGTCAAGGCGACGCCGCAGCTTAAGATCGATCGGGGCGTGCCGCCGTCGTCGGCGTTCGATCCGAAGTCTCACCCGTACGTTGACGTGCTGGGCGCGCCCGAAGGACAAGCCATCGGCGGATACGTCATATCTGAGCTCGCGCACCAGGGAACGCTTACGAGCGGCTACGACGTGCTCGCCGTTCCGCTCGACAGCGGCGGAAGCGGTGGCGTGTTTACCGAGATCGTCTTTGCTCGCCGCGGTCACGTCTCGTTCGCTTACGTGGGGCACATTGATTCCGCCGGTCATCTCGCCGTGCAGGTCAGAGGCGGAAAACTCGTTGCGACCTTACCCTACTACGCGGCCAAGGATCCCAATTGCTGCCCTTCAAAGTTTATCGTTGCGACCTACTCGATCCGCGATGGCAAACTGCGCCGGACCACGCAGCGAATGATTCCTACGCCAAGGCCGTCGCCCTAGCGGGCAACAGCGGCTGCAAGCTACCGCGATTCACTAACGATGCGGGCAGTCTTGATGTAATCCAATCGCGGAAACTCTTTCTTAAGGTAGGCGTTGCCCTGCGACGCGATCTTATCTTGATCCGGCTGTTCCCCGTAGCCGGAGTAGATGTGGTCAACGTTTTGCATTCCGCTCGAGACACGGCCGATCGGAGCAAAGCCCATCCCATCGAGCCGGGCGTTGTCGCTGAGGTTGATGAAGAGGTGCGTGGAGCGGCTGTTCGGCTCTGACGTAGCTGCATACGATACCATTGCGCGCGTATTCGACGCTTTGGGCGGATCGTCAGGAATGGTAGTATCCCACTTCTTGGTAACGGCGGGATTTGCCGCCGCGCCCCACTGCACAACGAAGCCCGGCACGACGCGGTAAAAGCGAGCGCCGTCAAAATACTTCGCCTTCACCAGTTGGTAGAAGCGTTGGGCGCCGTGGGGCGCAAGGCGACGGTCCACGTCGATGACGACGGGTCCTTTACTCGTGTCCAGCAGTACCCGATACGTACCGGAGGCCGATGTTTGTGGGGCCGGTACCTTGGCAGCACCGATACAACAGGCAAAGGCAAGCACTAAGGCGGCGACGGCTGAAAATTTGTTCATTGCCATTCCACCTTCGGCACCCTCCCACTCTCATCCTGACCAGCCGGCAACAGATCGCAAAACCAAAACCCCTTGGCCGTGCGCGTGTTGGACGGCGGCCAGAGCGACGGGGTCGCGGCGCCGCCAGGATTCGATTGCCCGACGCGGCGGTAGACTTTCTCGCCAACGGTCACGCCGATACGATCGTTGAAGATCGGGCCGGCATAGGCGAACGAATGGAACTCGCCGTTCTCGCCACAGGGGTCAACGCCGGACGGAAGGGTGTTGATAAACTCCCAGTCGATGATCCGGCCCAGCGCCGTCTCATCCAGGTAGGCATCGCTGACACAACACACGATCGATCGGAAGTTTAGGTCGATAAACTCACCAATAACCTTACGTGTGTCGAGCTTCCACAGCGGGAAGAGACCGCGCATCCCGAGACGTGCGAGCTTCTCCTCGCGCCAGCGTCGAAGATCCTCGAGAAAGATGTCGCCAAACGCAACGCTCGATACGCCGTGTTCCTTGTGCGCGAGCAAATGGGCCGACATGTTGCGCTCGTACTCCTCATTCGAACTGCCACTGACGGGCACTACATCCAGCGGCAGCCCGATAGCGCGCGCCTGCGCCTGCGCGAGTTCGAGTCGAACTCCATGCATCGACACTCGCGCGAATCGTTGGTTCACGGTGGTAAGAAGGGAAACGATCGTATACCGATCGTCTTGCAGCATCCTGTGCAGTGCAAGCGCAGAGTCTTTCCCGCCGCTCCAGCAAAATACGATCCGTTCACTCACGGTTGGTCCTTTGTCGTCCTCGGACACGCCGGCCTTGCGTTCGCCGCAGGCAGGCGGCCCCGAGCGACTCGATAAAAGGCTGCAGCACCAGTGACATTACCAACGACAAGTCGAACAGTGCCGGCCTCGGCACCCGAGGCCGGCGACGACGCGCAAACGATTCACCGCATCGAGGCGTTTTCCGATATCGTCATCGGCTTTTGTCTCGCCGAGATCGGCTTGGGGCTGTCGATTCCAAGCGCGGGGGCGAACCTTGCGAACGTTAGCAGCAACGTGCTCGTTTTCGCCGCGTCGTTTTCGCTGGTCGTGATGCTGTGGTGGAACCATCACCGGCTCTTCAAGACCTATCTGGTTCTTACTCGTGCGGCGCTCGTCATGAACTTCGCGTTGTTGGGCGCACTCGTGCTAATGCTGTACTTCATGCAGATCGGGGCGCGAGATATCACGGTGCAGGGTGGCGGCCCACATTTCTTTTTTCGCCTCACGTTGCTGAGCTTTGCGGCCGTATACGCGCTGCTGGCCGGGATGTTCGCGATCGGCGTGCGCGGCCGATGGCCGGCGCTATCGCCGGGCGATCTTGCGTGGGGCGTTGAGCGAACGGCGCACATGTTCTCGGTGGCGGCGGCATTCACGGTCGTGGCCGCTGCCTTGGGTCTGACCCACGGGAGCTTCGATGTCGGCGGCTTGCACGTGACCTGGCTCGAAATCGTGCTTCTTGCGATGGCCTTATGGCTGTTTGTGTTTCGCCGAATCATCCTCCCGCATTTCGTCCGTCGCCTAGGACGTAGTTCGCTATAATGGCGGCGGAACGCATGTGCTGGCGACTCGGCGGCACGTGGCGATGAGATAGGGACCGGTGCCCACCGCAAACGGCGATCCCTTGGCCTGTTGCAGCGCACCGCTGGTCGAATTTATGGCGTAGGCGGAAACATTATTCGAGCTATCGTTGGCCGCATACGCGAACTTGCCCAGAGGATCCACTGCCACGCCATCGGTGTTCGTGCCCGCGGCAAATGGTGAGCCTTTAACTGCTTTGAGGGCGCCGCTCGTCGCGTTGATAGCGTAGCCGGAAACATTATTTGAATAATTGTTCGGCACGTAGACGAACTTGCCCGTAGGATCGACAGCCACGCCATAGGGTTGGGTGCCCGTGACGAAGGGCGACCCGGTCACCGCTTTCAGCGCACCGCTCGTAGCGTTGATGGTGTAGGCCGAAACATTGTTAGAACCATTGTTGGCCACGTAGGCGAACTTGCCCGAAGGGCCGACTGTTACGAAATACGGGTTGTTGCCGGCGGCGAACGGCGATCCCTTCACCGGTTTCAGGGCACCGCTAGCCGAGTCGATGCTGTACCCCCAAACGTTATCGGAGCCATCGTTAGCGACGTAGGCGAACTTGCCCTTAGGATCGACTGCAACGCCATCGGGATAGGTGCCCGTCGCAAAAGGCGACCCCGCCATTGGATTCAAAGCACCACTCGTCGCGTCGATCGTGTAGGCGGAAACGCTGTTGGAACCATTGTCGGCAACGTAGACGAATTTCCCATCGGGATCGACTGCCCCGAAATACGGTTGGCTGCCTGCCGCAAATGGGGATCCCGTGACCGGCTTCAACGCGCCGCTTGTTGCGTCGATGGCATATGCGGAAACGTTGGCGGAGCCATGATTGGGAACGTAGGCGAACTTGCCTTTAGGGTCGATTACCAGGCCGGTGGGGCCCGTGCCCGCCGCGAACGGTGATCCCTTGACGGGCTTCAACGCGCCGCTTGTCGCGTCGATGGCATATGCGGAGATATTATTGGAGCCAAAGTTGGCCACATAGGCGAACTCAACCGGCGCGGCGTCGAAGATAACCGCATTCTGCGCCAAACGCGCTTGTGACCCAGGGGCAATATCGAGCGGTGTTATCTTTCCTGTAGACCCATATGACGAACAGCCGGCAAAGAGTGCCGCGACTCCCAGCCACGAAAACGTTCGAACGAAGCGATGACGGGACTGCATAAAAAACCTGCCTTATTAGAGCTGGGGTCGCGCCCAGAACGCACTCGACGCGTGGCGATTCGCCGGACGTCGTTAGCCGGCGGACGCGAGTACACCTTGCACGGCGGCTCGGGCGGTGACCACGTGGGTTTCAATATCGCTAAATTGGGGAGAATTCCACCACCGTTAGGGAAACGATTAAAAATCCCGCGTTCGCATTCGGTCCTCGAGGGAACATTTCTAGACCTGGAAAGGTGAATAATATGTCGATTCTTATTTGGCTCGTTGTCGGATTGATCGCAGGCTTTCTGGCGAAATTCGTCGTTCCCGGAGAGGGGCCCGGTGGTGTGCTTGGGGATCTCGTAATCGGGGTCGTCGGTGCGCTTCTCGGTGGTTGGATCTTCGGCTTGTTCGGCCATTCCGGCATAACCGGGATCAACATCTACAGCATTGTGGTCGCATTAGTCGGCGCCGTGGTCCTTCTGTTCATCGCGCGGGCCGTCAGCGGCCGCCGATCGGTTTAACCAAAGAAGGCCGAATTGCGGCCTAATCGAGGTATCGGCTAACCGTGTGGACCTCGTTGTATCGTGCAGTCGGCGCGCTTACAGACTCCGAACGCGACTTCAACTTGGCTGCGCAGCGCATTCAAGCGGCTCTGCTAACCGTTCAAATGCCTACGATCGCCGGTCTCGACATTGGAGTGCGCGCTTCTCCGGCAAGGCAGGTGGGCGGTGACTACATCGATCTTTTTCCTGTCGGCGAACAGAAGCTGATCTTCGGCCTGGGGGATGCCTCGGGAAAGTCACTCTCTGCGGCACTAAACGCACTGATGCTCCGCTATCTCGTTCGAGGGCTAGTTAAGGCGCTGAGTAGTGACCAACTCGAGACAATCACCGCTCACGCGAATGACGTTGTCACCGAAGACCTGCGCGACAGCGATCACTTTATTACGTTTTTGATCGGATCGCTCGAGGTGTCGTCAGGCTTGATGCGGGTCGTCAACGCCGGGCACGAGCCGCCGTTAATACTCCGAGTCGGTGGCTCCTCAGTGGAAGCTCTGCCCAGTCGAAATCTGGTCTTAGGAGTAGATGGCGGGTTGGTTTATGCCTCTGAAGTAACGACGCTCGAGGTTGGGGATCTGGTGGTGACGTATACCGATGGCCTGACCGAGGCAACCAATACCAAGGGCGAGCTCTTTACGATCGAGCGCTTAGCAGAGACGATACTCGTTCACCGCGATCTCCGCTGCGCCGAACTCGCGGACTGCTTATTCGAAACCGTTAAAAACTACGCGGGCCAGGATATGCGCGACGACGCTACCGTACTCGTCTTGCGGAGAACTACCGAGGCGGGTTTGCGTCGGGCCGGCTAAAGTCGAGCTTTGCGGTCAGCCGGGCGTTGTAGGCCGTCTTGAGGTTGCGGTTGTAGAGACTGATCTTCGGCGGAATAGCGGTGAACGGCGCCAACCGCGCAGCCGGCGAGAAGGCGGCGTGTAGCGAAACCGCCATGCCGTCGTAGGTCGAGAGCGGCGGGAGGCCGAGCATCAGTTCCATCGTACGAAGCACGCTCACCGTCGAGTAGTGTGCGTGCTGCGGTCCGCCGCGCGCGTACGGTGAGACGAGGAAGAAGGTCGTGCGCTGACCGCTTATATGATCGGGGCCGTCTTGCGCGTCGTCTTCGATCACGAAAATCGCCGAGGATCCCCACACCGGCGAATGCGAAATCGCGTCGACGATCTCACCCAGCGCGTAGTCGTTCTGCGCCACCATCGACGCCGGCGTAAGCTTGCCGGGGCGCCGCCCGTAGGTGTGGTCGTTGGGCAGCCAGATGTACTCTAGCTGCGGCAGGTCGCCGTTGTGAATGAAATCGGCAAACTCGCGGCGCCATTCCTTGACGCGAGTGAGGTCGCTATAGTCGAGGTTCCAACCGACGTAACGCGGGTCGTAGAGTCCGGCCAAACTCGGCGCGGGCGGGTCGACCATCTCGCCGTAATCGCGAAACGAGACGTGCGCGGTTTGCGCATTCTGCCAGATGTAGCCCTTGAGGGGAACCATTGCCGGCGAGAGCGAGTCGTCGCCGCGACGGCCGGCGTAGGTTGCGGGCCACATGCGTTCGACGAAATCGGTATCGAAGGCGGCGTCGGCCCAGTTGTGTCCGGGTTCGCTGACCTCGCCGCTCGTGTAGGTGTTGTCGAAGAGACCGAAGCGCGTCGCCAGAGCATGCTCGTTGGGCGTAACGCGCGCGCCGAATGATGTCAGCTTCGGATCGCCGCTGCCCAGGGGCATGTCGCCGAGCACCTGATCGTACGACCGATTTTCTTTGAGAATGAAGAAGACGTGCGCAATAGGGCCGCCGGTGCGAACGACCGCGCTGCTCTGCCCGCTTGTCCAGCCCGCGGCGCCTTGCGGATTACCCAAGGTCGCAACGTGTTGCGATAGGTCGTACGTGCGAATCGAGCCGAACTGGATCGCCGCGACATAGTCAACGTCGCTATGGGAGCCGCTGACGTAGCGCGGATTCGGCCGCGTGCGCTCGCCCTTGCCGTCGATGATGTAGAGCCGTTGCCCGAGCACCACGACATCGGTCGGATACCAGCCGGCGGGAATGCGCGTGACGACGCTGCGATCGCGAATGACGGCGATGTCGTTCGCAGCGCCGAGTGAAGCGTAGATCGCATCGCCCTCGTGGGTGAGTGCGTTCGGCGAGACTCCAACGATCGCCGATCCATGTGCCGCCGCGTCGCCGACGAAAATGCTCGCAATCCGCGTCCCATTCGATGCGTCGTAGACGCCGACGGTATCGTTGTCCGTCTCGGCAACGTAAATAGTGTCGCCGACGGGAAGAATTGCCGTCGGATGCAGCCCCGTTGCGATCCGGCGCTCGCTAAACGTCTTGGTATCGATCGCTTCGACGTAACTCGCCGCGCAGTTCGAAGCGAAGAGCGTCTTGCCGTTGGGAGAAAATGCCAGGCCGCCGATAAAACCGCCGACGCCGATCGCCTTTGCGCTCGATAGGCCGCCCAACGTTCCGATGCGAACCGATGAATCGCCATCGGTTGCCGCGGCGAACGTTTCGCCGGACATCGCGACGGCCACCGGGTACGAGCCTTTGCCCAACGCAAGCGCGCGGGCGCTCTTTGCGCCAACGTCAACATCGAACAGCGCGTCGGCATTCGCGCCGGCAACCAGCACGTGGCTGCCGTCGATCCACAGCGGACGGCCGTAGGCGCCTGTAAGCGGAATCTCTGCGATTCGGGTGAGATCTTGCGTGCGATACAGGCCCAACACCGGCGAATTGTAGCCCGACTCTACGACGGCCAGCATCGTACCGTCGGGCGAAACGGCGGCGCCTTGCGGCAGCGTACCGGTTTGAATCGCGCGTCCTTGCGGCCGCTCGAGGATCCAACCGTTGGGGACCGCCGGGCCATATGATCTCTCCGCGGCGGTCGCGGCAGCCGCACAAACGGCAGCGCAAAAGGTTATCAGGAGGGTCTTTGCGGGTTTGTCCACTACGACTGCCAGCCACCGCCCAGCGCGAGATAGAGCTGTACGAGCGCGAGCCTTTCATTGAGTCGTGCCTGGGCAAAGTCCGTTTGCGCCTGATACGATCGCGTCAGCGCATTGAGTACTTCCAAGTAGGAAGTGTATCCGGCCTCGTAGCGCTCCTTCGCGAGGCGCACGGAGTCGAATGAGGCGGCCAGATAGAGGCCCAACTGCACGGTCCGAGCGCGCGACTGATTGTACGAAACGATATCGTTGGAGACTTCCTCGAAGGCGTCGTCCACCGTTTGCAGATATGAGATCACCGCCTGCTGTTGATCGGCTTGCGCGAGATGTATTTGCGAGCGAATCTCTCCTCCGTTGAAGATCGGCTGCAGCAGCTGCGGAAGAACTTCGAATACTCCGAGCGGGCCGAAAAAGACGCCGTTGAGCTTGGTCAGAGCCGCCAGGACCGGCGGCAGATTCGGATACAGGCCGCTACTCTGCTGCCCGGCCACGACGGCCGATGCACCTAGCGTGATCTGAGGGTAGAGCAGTTTTCGCGCGACGTCGACGTCGCCGGCAGCGGTCGCAATAGTGTACTCGGCTTGGCGAATATCGGGACGTCGTTCGAGCAGCTCGCCGGAAACGCCCGCCGGCGGAATCGCCGGCATCGCGACCTGCTCATTTAGCGGAAGACCGCGCGCGATCGGGTGAGGATAGTCGCCGATCAAAACCGAGAGGGCGTTCTCCGTCTGCGCGAGGTCTTGCCGCAACGTTGGAACGTTCTGCGTTACCTCTAGAAGCGCTTGCTGCGCCTGCCGCAGGTCTTGCATCGAGGAGACGCCCCCCTCCACGCGCAGTCGCATGAGTCGCACGCCCTCTGCGCGCGATGCGACCGCATCCTGCGTGAAGGCCATCACCTCATCGAGTTCGAGCAACTGAAAATAGGCGGTGGCCACCTGCGAAACAACAGTGGCGAGAACCGTATCCTTCGCCGCATCGGTCGCGAGCAGTTGATCGCGCGCCGCGCCCGTTGCCGACGCCAACTTACCGAAGAGGTCGACCTGGTAACTGGCCTCGATGCCGGCCTCCGGCGAGAACTGCGTCTTGGGTACCGAGCCCGGTTTGTTTCCCCCGGTGATAACCTCGTACGGCGCCGATATCGCACCGTTGACAAAGGCCGATTGATTGGCGGCGGTAATGCCGAGGTTCGCCGCGGCTTCGAGGATCGCCGCATATGCCAGCTCGACGTTAAAGTTCCGGCGCAGCGCGCGCACGATGAGATCTTGCAGCACCGGATCGTCGTAGAGTTTGCGCCACGGAACGCTGCCCAACGAGCTGCCGGTGGCGGCGAGGCCGCGATAGTTGGACGGCATTTGCGCGTTTGGCGGACCCGAGGGCGTCGGCGGAACGCACGACGCCAGCAATTGCACGATGACGCCAAGCAGGGCGGCAAGTTTCACGCCGGGCCTCGATCCGCCTGGGGCACGGCGCTCTTACGCCCGCGCTCCTCGCGGCGTTGCAAGACCTCGTAGAGCGTTGGAATGAAGAAAATGCCAAGGCACGTCGCGGCGAGCATTCCTGCGAAGACGGTCGAACCCAGCGAATGACGCGACGCGGCGCCGGCGCCGCGCGCTAGCATCAGCGGAGTCACGCCGATGATGAAGGCAAACGACGTCATCAAAATCGGGCGGAAGCGCAATCGCGCTGCCGCGATCGCCGCCTGTTCGATCGAATCGCCGGCGGCGCGCCGCTCGCGCGCGAACTCAACGATCAGTACCGCATTCTTTGCTGCCAGCCCAATGAGCATGATCAGGCCAATCTGCACGTAGATGTTGTTGTCGAGCCGCCAAAGAACCACGGAGGTGAACGCGCCGAAGACCCCGATTGGCACGCTCAAGATCACCGCCGCCGGCATTCGCCAGCTTTCGTACAGCGCCGCGAGCGCGAGAAAGACGAGCAGCACCGAAAGCGCAAAGATGATCGTCTGCGTGTTGCCGACGGCGGACTCTTGATAGGCGACACCCGACCAGCCGTATCCGTAACCTTTCGGCAGCGTCTTCTGCGCGACGTCCTGCATCGCCGCCAGGGCCTGACCGCTGCTATACCCTGAAGCGTTGGAGCCGACGATCTCGACCTCACGGTTCGTATTGAAGTGCTGGATGAAATCCGTTCCAACGCTGCGCCGCACCGTCGTCAGCGCGCTCAGGGGCACCATCTGTCCGGTGCTGTTGCGAACGAACATCGACCCGATGTTAGCGGCGGTCGCCCGGAACTGCGGTTCGGCCTGGATCATGACGTTCCACGTTCGGTTGAAGAGCGTGAAATTGTTCACGACGAGGCCGCCCAACATCGCCTGCAGCTCGCGAAAGACGGTGCTCACGTCGACGCCCAGCCCTTCGGTCTTGTCGCGATCCACGTCGAGCTGCAACTGCGGCACTGACGTGCGCATCGTGTTGTTGAGCGCGGTAATCTCCGGGCGCCGGCGTGCCGCCGCGACGACCTTCTCGGCCGTTGCTGCGAGGTCGGCGAGCGAGTGCCCCGACTGGTCCTGCAGCTCGAATGTGAAGCCCGAGGTGTTGCCAAGGCCCGGTACCGTCGGCGGCACGAAGGGAAAGGAGGCCGCCTCCGGATACGCGTTCATTTTCTTATAGATCTCGGTCGCGATGCCGCGCAGCGAGAGATGCTCGTGGATTCGCTGGTCCCACGGTTGCAGCGTGATCACGAAGCTCGACAGGTCGGAGGATTGCAGCGACGAGAGCAGGCTAAAACCGATCAGCGAGATGACGTTTTGTACGCCGGGAACCGAGCCGACATCCCTCTGCATCCGGTCCATCAAGTTGGCATTACGTTGCAGCCCCGACGAGTAGGGAAGCTGAACCTGCGCGAAGACGACGCCTTGGTCCTCGGTGGGAACGAAACCGGCGGGCAAACGCATGCCGATTGTTACGTCCGCAACATAAAACAGCGCCAGCACGGCGATGACGAGAACCGAGCGGCGTAAGAGCCACTGCAGTGCGCTGCCGTATGCCGATGATACGCGATCAAAGCCACCGTTAAATCGGTCGACGAGCCACCCCAAGGGGCCGCGCATCGGCCGCCGCTCGCGAAGGATAAGGCCGCACAGGGCGGGCGTGAGCGATAAGGCCACGATCGCCGAGAGATTGACCGCAACGGTGATCGTGAGGGCGAACTGCCGGTAGAGCTGTCCGGTGATGCCGCTAATGAATGCCGACGGCAAGAACACCGACGTCAAGACCAGCGATATCGCAATGATCGGGCCGCTCAGTTCCTTCATCGCGCGTTCGCAGGCGGCCACCGGCGTGAGGCCTTGCTCGATGTAGTGCTCCACCGCTTCCACCACAACAATGGCGTCGTTGACGACCAATCCGATGGCGAGAACCAATCCAAAGAGCGTCAGCGTGTTGATACTAAACGAGAACGGAATGAAGAAGATGAACGTTCCGATCAGCGATACCGGAACCGCGAGCATCGGAATCGCCGACGAGCGAAAACTTCCCAGGAAGAGGAAGACGACGACGATCACCAACCCGATCGCCTCAAAAAGCGTCGTGATCACGTCGCGGATCGACGTCTTCACGAAGAGCGTGCTGTCGTATGCGATCGCGTATTGAAGGCTCGGCGGAAAGGATTTCGCGAGCGTGGCCATCGTCGTGCGGACGCCGGCCGCAGTCTGCAGCGCGTTGGCTTCCGGCGTCTGATAGAGGATGATGAGGGTTGCCGGCCGGCCGTTGTACGATCCGAGCGTCAGATAGAGCTGCGCGCCGAGCTCTACCCGGGAGACGTCGCTCAAACGTACGATCGACCCGTCAGGATTCGTTCGCACGATGATATTGCCGAACTCTTTGGGATCGGTCAGTTGCCCTTGCGCGTTGACCGAGAGCTGGTTGGGTGTATTTGGCGGCGCCGGCATCGCGCCGACGGCCCCGGTCGGAATCAGAACGTTTTGCGAGTCGATCGCTTTCTCGAGATCGCCCGTCGTCAGGCCTAACCTCGACAGCCGGTCCGGACGAACCCACGCGCGCATGGCGTAGTTCTGCTGGCCGATCGTACCTTGTGCGCCGATGCCGGGAACCGAGAGCAAGGGATTGATCAAATTGAGGGTTGCGTAGTTGCTCAAGTAGAGCCGGTCGTAGGAGTTGGCCGGCGAGTACAGCGCCACGAGCATCAGGATCTGCGGTGACTTCTTCTGAACGGTGATGCCGAACTTGTTCACGGAGTCGGGCAGTTTGCCGGTGGCCTGCTGCACGCGGTTCTGCACGTCGATGAGCGCCTGTCGGATGTCCGAACCCACCCGAAACGTGCAGTTGAGCGTGTACTGACCGCTCGACGAACTCGTAGACTGCATGTAGATGAGGTTGTCGACGCCGACGACCGAGTTTTCGATCTGCGAGGCAACCGATTGTTCGACGACCGACGCGCTCGCTCCGACGTACGTCGTCTGCACTTGAATCACTGGCGGCGAGATCGGTGGAAACTGCGCGACGGGAAGCGTGATAATTGCGATCGCGCCGAGCAAAACGACGACGATCGATAGAACGATTGCAAAGATCGGGCGGGTAATGAAGAAATGCGCCACGTGCTAGTTCGTCTTGATGGTCACTTTGGCGCCCGGAACGATTTTCTGCGTGCCCTGGACCACGACGCGGTCGCCGGGTTGTAGTCCGGAGTCGACGACGAAGCCGGCCCCGTACTGCGGACCGAGCGAAATCGTTCGAAGCGACGCCGTGCCGCCCGAATTCACAACGTACACCGCGTCGAGCCCCTGCGACTTGACGATGGCGGTCTCGGGAACGACCAGCGCATCGGGGCGCCGCTCGATCGTCAAGCGCACGCGTGCGAATCCACCGGGCCGCAGCAAGCCTTCAGGGTTGGGAAATCGCGATTCGACCGTGAGCGTACCCGTTCGCGAATCGACCGTCGAGTTGATCGTGTAGAGGCGCCCGGAATACGGGTAGCTCGTGTCGTTGGCGAGGATCAGTTGCAAAGGCTGGTAGCGCAGTGAGCTTACGTTGGGATTTTGCCGCTGGCCGAAAAGGTCGAGATACGCCGGTTCGTCCAGTGCAAACGTGATCTTTATGGGGTTGATCGCGTCGATCGTATCGAGAACCTGCGTGCTCGGTCCTCCGACGACGTTGCCGACGTCGTAATTGAGGAAGCCGATCAAGCCGGTGACGGGCGCGTAGATCGTCGTATAGCTGAGATTGAGTTTCGCATTCGTTACCCCAGCCTGCGCGTTCATGACGCCGGCGCGCGCCTGCCCGACTTGCGCGCGCGCGACGATTACGTCCCCCTTCGCCATCTCGGCCGTTGCGATGGCGTTGTCGAGATCTTTCTGCGGTATTGCCTTGTCGGCAGCCAGCGGGCGATCGCGCGCGACGGTGATTTCATCGCGCGCGAGCGACGCGATTTTAGCAAAGAGGTTGCCGTAGGCTTCGACGACCTGCGCTCGCGCGGTCGCGAGCTGGGCTTGTGCAGATTGAAGCGCCGCGGCGTAGGCGTCGTGCTGAAGCTCGAAGATGAGGTCGCCCTTGTGCACGAGGCGGCCCTCTTTGAAAGCTACGCGGTCCAGCGTGCCCTCCACGCGCGCTCGTATCTGCACGCTCTCGATCGATCCGAGCGTCCCCTGATAATCCGCGGTGATCGGGACCGTCGCTCGGCGAAGCGTCGTAACTCGCACGACCGCCGGTGGGGCCGCGACGTTGGCTGCGTTCCCACTTTCCGAGTGCCCGCACGCGATGGGCAGCATGCACGCAGCAAAGAGGAGCCCCGCGCGCCTGCAACGATACAAAAGCGAAGCCTCGTCGGCCTCCGGAGGAGCGATTTGCTTGATCAAGCAAAGCGTCTATTCTCAGCCACGTAAGAATTCCTAGCCTAGGCGGCCCGGCCCCAGCCCAACCAGGTATGCCCCAAGGTCGTTCGGATGCACGGAGCCAGTCCGCTTCAACCCCTGGCTAGAGGTGGGATTGCGTTGGCTACCCGAATCGGTTGAACGAGAACCACTCGAGGCGCCATCGTCTATCGGTTAGGACATCGCCCTTTCAAGGCGGAAAGACGGGTTCGATTCCCGTTGGCGCTACCAAAACCGGCCTTATTTTATTGAACTTTTTCGGAGTCACTCGCTTGATTGGCCCACATTTGGCCCACGCGTCCGATTCCGCACCGGCAGCGCGACGCATTTCCGCCTTGTCGAAGATCGCATCGAGTCGATCAGCAGCTTCGGCTTTTAGATTTCCAAGCACGTGCGTGTAGAGGTCGGCGGTGATCGCCGTCGTCGTGTGACCGAGCATCTCTGAGACGACCTTCAGTGGCGTGCCGGCCCGCAGCGAGATCGACGCGTACGAGTGACGGAGCCCGTGGAAGCTCACCTTCGGTAATCCCGATGCTTTCACGGCCCGCAGGAACTCGTTGGAGAACGTGTCTGGCTTCCAAGGCTGGCCATCGCGGGGGTTCGGAAATACGAGCCGTTCGTCGCCAAATGGACCGCTGATGCGAATCCGAAGCTTCGACTGTTGTGCATGCTGCGAACGCAAGACTTCGATCGCCCCGGCGGTCAGCGCGACGTCGCGCCGGCTCTTTTCAGTTTTCGGAGCCTTGAGTCGCACGGCACGGTCTTTACCGGTACCGACCACCTCGAGCGATTGACGCACGTGCAGGACTCGGTTGTCGAGATCGATCGCGTCCCACGTCAGGCCAAGCAATTCACCGCGGCGCATTCCAGTGTAGATCGCGAGTCGGGCGACGGGCCCAAGCAGCGTTCCGTCGAGGTAGCTCAGCAGCGCCACGATTTGCGTCTCGTCGAGCGCGGAGATCTCGGCGCGACCCTTCTTCGGGCTCATACGCTTTGCAAACGGCAGCACCGTGATCGCTCCGTCGTCGAGCGCGTCGTGCATTGCAGTGCGCAGCGTCGAAAAGACATGGTGAACGGTCCGCGGCGAGATCTTTTGAACGGGCGTTTTGCTTTTCTTTCCAGGGTAGGCGGTGCGCTGCGACCAATCGGCAAGCGCCTTGCGCACGTGCTCTTTTTTGAGGTTGGCGATCCGTAGGCACCCTAGCGCCGGCTTCAGGTACCGACGTACATGGAGCTCGTACGCTAGATAAGTCTTGAACCCGACCGTCACTCTCTTGTGGGTAAGCCAAAGGTCGAGATATTGCCCAACGGTTCGCTTTCGGTCGCGCACGCGAGTTCCGGTTTGAATCGATTGGATGAAGTCGCGCAGCTCATCCTCGGCTTCGCGGCGCGTGCCGAAGAACGAGCGAACCTCCTGCCGGCGCCGCTCTACGCCGTCGATAACCTCGGAACCGTTGTCGACCACGAGCTGCCAGGTCTTGCTTGCGCCTTTACGGTTTCCGGGCTTTCGCCGATCCCGTTCGCGTAGATAGCCTCTCATTTGAGCCGCCGGGCTTCTCTGTCCATAATCTGAATACGCCCCATCGGCGAGATCACGCTATATTTCTGGAGAATACGGTCCATTTGCTCGCGTCCGAGAGCCGTCTTGTTGAGTCTTTCGTACCGCTCAAGAAAGCCGCGCAACAATTCCCTTACTCCTCGCGCGGCACGAGAATCTAGAGACAGCAGCCTCGCCGTCTTGGCCGCTAGGATGTCGGCGAGAGGCCCGCTCTCGCCTGGAAAAACAATGATTCGTGGGGTTACTTCTTCCGCGCTAACCTCCTCAAGGATATCGTCAGGAAGCCTAAATCCGAGAGTCCAGCAGCCGAGAATGAGGTTGACAGCGGCCTCCTTTGTGAGCGGCTCCTTGCGACTCAGGTAGCGCCGAACGGTTCTTTCGTGGATCTGTGGCTTGCGAGCTTGAATCGCTTTGGTGAGTTCCGCGACGGTGAACTTTTTCCGCGTCAGTGCGTCATCAATGTGTTCGTAAGATCCATGGGGGCCGTTTTGCGGCGGTAGCGCAGGGACGGCTCTTACATGAAGCTCGCCGTCGGAACCTCGAAAGAGTGACTTTGTGCGTACCAAAGGCTCGGCGCACTCGCGGACCGGTCTACCCCGTCGCTTATGCGTACTAACGCGCATAGCGATGGTTTGACGTAACCTTAGTGCGAGGCGGCCCTTCAGCGTAGGCCGGGCTATCCGTGAGATTCGGGACTCCTTATTGGGCGGCTACTGCATGATTGTAACCATTTACGCCCACTTTGTCAACGACTCAAAGTCATTCGTGTATGCTAGTGACATGACTCGGTTAACTCTCACCGTCGAAGAGGCGGCACAGCAACTAGGAGTGCATCCAGAAAGTGTGAGGCGCGCGATCCGGAAGGGTCGATTGCCTGCGGTCCGAATTGGTCGTCGAACCCTAATCGCTCAAGCCGTTTTGAACAACCTCCTATCGGGGGAGCGCGTCGGCGGTGCATCGTGAAGTACGAGCGCACCGAATTAGTCCGTCGAACTAGCCTCGGCGGGCTGTTCAGTAACGATCGCTGCGATGCACGCGCCTGCCCGTCACGGGATAGAGACCCATTATGAGCGTCGTCGCGTCCTACGCTTATGATGACGTGAATCTAAATCATGTCGCTCGTGTCGATCGTATCGAGCCCGGAACCGACGGCGCCGGCAAGTCGTTCGTGCCTTACCTCTGGAACGCATCGAAGGGTCGTTACGACGAAAAGTCAGGCCTGAACGGAACGAAGCTTCCCCTCTATCACGCCGACGAAGTGTTAGCGGCCGTTGCCGAACACAGGATGATTATCCTCGTTGAAGGCGAGGGCAAGTGTGACGCCCTGCGTGCTGCGCTTCGACTCTCAGAATCGCAAGCCGCGGTCACGACGATCGCATTTGGAGCAAATGCTCCGTTTCGTGCTGATCACGTGGCAACACTCTCCGGCGCCTGGCGAGTAAGCGTCCTTGCAGATTCTGATCCTCCGGGATGGAACGCTGCGAGTGAACGCGCGCAGCAGATCGCCACGTCCGATCCGGAATGTAAGGTAAGGGTGCTCGACCTCTTCCCGGACCGAAAGGATGGCTCGGACATTAAAGACTTTCTTGCGGAAGGTCATAGCGTTGAGGAGTTGTTCGAGATGCTCGATGGCGCGCCGCTCGTCAAGGCAGCCTTGCCTCCCGTGAGCTCGCACCAGGCAACGGTCGCAAAAGGCCGCCGCCTAGAACTCGTGCGACTGTCTGAAGTCGAGCCCGTAAAGATCGAATGGTTGTGGCAAGACCGCATCCCGCGAGGCAAGGTGACGCTCATGGTTGGAGATCCTGGAACAGGGAAAAGCTTCGCGTCGCTTGCGATCGCTGCGGCAATCACGCAAGGTTGTGCGCTTCCCGATGACGGTGCGACGCGTGCGCCATCAAGCGTCCTGCTTTGGAACGGCGAAGATGGCATAGAAGACACTATTCGTGGCCGCGCTGAGATGGTTGGCGTCGCGTTGGATCGGTTGCAGGTCATCAGAGGGACTATTGACGACGACGGACGACGAGCTCCATTCTCGCTGCACGACGTAGCGCGGCTTCAAGAGATGATCGAGCATACGCAGGACGAGTGCCTTGTTATCGTGGATCCCGTGGCAGCTTTACTCGGAGGCATCGATGCGCACCGCGATAACGAGGTTCGCGCAACGCTTCAACCATTAGTCGAGTTGGCACGCAACGCGCGTGTAGCCGTGCTCTGCATACTCCACCTCAACAAAAGCGAAGCACGCCGCGCGCTCTACCGCGTAGGCGGAAGCATCGGCTTTGTCGGTATCGCGCGAAGCGTGCTCCTGGCCGGCGTGGATCCGGAAGACGGGCGGCGCGCGATAGCCCCGCTCAAGGCAAACCTCTCAGCGCCGGCGAGACCGATCGAGTACCGTATCGACGGTGAAGGCCGTTGGCGGTGGGGGAAAGTGGCGGACGATCTAAGCGCCGACTATCTGCTGCGTGCTGCGCACAGGGAAAGGGCTCCATCTCGCAGCGAGGCGGAGGGAATTCCTGCGGGTAACGCTTGCGAGTGGCCCGCAGTCAACGAAGACGATCGAGAAAGTCGCTGCAGCCGCAGGCATCGGCCCTTCGGCGCTGGACCGCGCGCGCAAAAAATGCGGTGTCGTTGCGGGTCGCGTTGGTGGCTTAGCCGACGCGGGAGAGTGGGTCCTTTCACTACCTAAGGCCGCTAAGGGACTCAGTTCCTCAACTGAGGCTCTTAGGGGCCTTAGCGACGTGGACGAGGATGTGTTTGCGCTGTGATTGCCATTGCGGAGCTTCTTCGATGTGTTCGCGATCGCGGTGCGGAAGTTCGTCTCGGCGGGCCCACGGGCATCGAGGTTATTCATCATCGTCGCCTCGATGGAGCGATCCTAGCCGAACTCCGGCAAGCGAAGCCGAACTTGCGCCGCGCGCTTCAAGCGGAACTTGAAGCGGTCGCGATCGTGAGCGCGCAGCGCCTATTGCGCGATTGCAACTTCCGGTTAGAAGCCGCACCTTGCTCGTTTCACTACGGTTACCCAGGTGAGGGCTGCAGACGTTGTGGAGGCCGACGGCCGGATCATTACCCTTCACAAAGGGCCGCCGATGCGTAAGTCGGGCCCAGAGAATAGGAAAGACGGCGTGCCGGCGTACGCCTTCGGAAGCTGAAGAAGGCGGTTCGAGTGCGGACTATAGCTAAATCCGCGGCGACGGAGATCGTAACGATGGCCGTTAAGAATCTCAAACCGGCTCTCTACAACCCGCGTCGGATCGATGAATCCTCACTCGCCGCGCTTGGCAAGAGCATAGACCGCTTTGGAGTCGTAGAGCCAATTATTTTCAACCGGCGCTCCGGACTCGTCGTCGGCGGGCACCAGCGGCTCAAGGTGCTTCGATCCAAAAAGGTCGCAACCACGTCCGTCGTCGTCGTAGATCTCCACGAAACCGAGGAACGCGCGCTGAACGTGGCGCTCAATAGCTCGAAGTTGAGCGGCGAGTTTACGGAAGCGCTTCAGGACTTGCTGGCGGAAATCGAAGCTGCCGACGAGCAGATTTTTCGTGAGTTGCGCCTCGATGAGCTACTGAGCGATCAGGAGCCGCGGGTCTACCTACGGGATCCCGACGAGGCGCCGGCAGTGGCAGGCGAGACCTCTACGAAGGTGGGCGACTTGTTCACGCTCGGCAACCATCGATTGCTGTGCGGCGACTGCACCGTCGCGACGGACGTCGCTACGGCGCTCGGCCAGCGAAAGGTCGAATCTATGGTCACTGACCCGCCGTACGGTGTCGACTATGTGCGCGGCAAAGCGCACTTCAGCGGTCGCAGGCATCGCGATATCGCGAACGACACTGGCCGAGACTATCGAGAGTGGTTCGGGCAGTTTTTCGCCCTCGTCCCTTGGGCTGACTACGCCACGTTCTACGTATTTATGTCCGGACTGGAGCTTCATAAGCTTCGCATGGCGATCGAGGATTGCGGCCTAAAATGGGGCGACTATCTCATTTGGGTCAAACACTCACACGTGCTGGGGCGAAAAGACTACAATCAGCGCAGCGAGCTTGTTGCGCTGGGCGACGCAACCGCATTCCCAGGTGACGCGCCGGAACGCGCCGACTTCGTGCTGTACGGCTGGCCCCACCGCCATCGGTTCTTTGGCCCGGCAACCCGCAACAACGTGCTCGAGTATCGCAAGCCACTGGCCAGCAAACTGCACCCAACTATGAAACCGGTCCAGCTGATGCGCCAGTTGATCGAAGACGGAAGCTCCGGCGGCGCGATCATCTACGAGCCTTTTGCGGGATCCGGCTCGACCATCATTGCGTGTGAGATGGCCGGGCGCTCTTGCTGCGCTATCGAACTCGATCCACTCTATGTCGACGTGGCCGTCCGTCGCTGGGAAGAGTTCACGGGCGAGAAAGCGGTCATTGACCGTGGCTAAGGAACTGGCAGCGCCGCGGGGGCTTGGAGCGGGAAGGCCGACAAAGCTAACTCCGGAGATTCAGCGCGCGATCTGTGAATCTGTTGCTCTTTCGATCCCCCACAAGTACGCCGCCGAGGAGGCCGGCATCCACGAGGATACCTTTGCCTTATGGATGCGCAAGGGTAGCGAGGGGCGCGCGCCCTACGCGGCATTTTATCGGGCCGTAACGCGCGCGCGCGCGAGTGCGGTCAAGAGCCTCACAGTGCGAGTCCTTGGCGGCGGCAAGGGAAGCTCGGGCTCCGCGTGGCTGCTGGAACGACGTTTCGCCAATGATTACGGCCCTCGTCAGAAGGTCGAACTCAGTGAGGATCCAGAGAAGCCACTTCGCAATGTCCGCGCCGCTCTAGACGGCATATCGATCGAGCAACTCCGCAAGCTCGCGGAATGAACGTTAGACGTCTACAACAACGCGAAGCCGTTCGGGAATATGCGCGCGAATCGCTTGCCCGGCGCGACTTCGAGGCGTTCTGTCAGCGCACCGATCTGTCATACATCAAGACCCGGCACACACGTGTCATCTGCCAACACATTCAGGCGCTCGCGGATAACGAGATCCAGAAGCTGATGATCTTCATGCCGCCGCGCCACGGTAAGACGTATCACGCCTCCGAACGCTTCCCAGCGTATTTCGAGGGGATCAACCGAGGCTCGGTCAACGTCATCCTCGCTTCGTACACGATCGACCGCGCTCGCGCGTCGTCGCGCAAGGTTCGCGAACTTTTCAAGGAGGCGACTTGGCCGTTTGTTCGACGTAGGGCTCGACCCCGATTCTCAGGCCGTGGACGAGTGGAGAACGACTTCGGGTGGCATTGTCAAGGCTGCGGGCGTCGGCGGTTCGATGACCGGCTTCGGAGCGCATCTGTTGGCGATTGACGATCCGATCAAGGGTCGAGCGGAGGCAAACTCCGAGCTCCAGCGCGAGTCGCAGTGGGAGTGGTACACCGAGGTCGCACGTACTCGGCTCATGGCTCAGGGGCGAGAGCTCTTGGTGACAACGCGCTGGCACGAAGATGACATCGCCGGCCGCATTCACGATACGCCCGCCATCGCGAAGTGGACCGTCCTGCGGCTGCCCGCCGTCGCAGAAGAAAACGATCCGATCGGGCGTGCTCCCGGCGAACCGCTTGCGCCTGAGCTTGGAATCGAGATTCCGAATCCGAAGCTTGGGGAGATCAGCGTTCGCGGTTTCGAGGCGCTGTATCAGGGCAACCCGACGCCCGCGGAAGGCGGCCTGTTCAAACGTGCGTGGTTCGGATGTCGCTACCGTGAACTCCCTAAACTCACGAAAGCCGCGCTGTTCTTGGATGGTGCGTGGAAAGACGGCATCGGGAACGACCGCAGTGCGATCGGCCTATGGGGTACAGACGATGCCAACTACTACCTCATCGATGCGTGGGCAAAGCGGGTCGAGTATCCCGATCTGAAGACGAAAGTTAAGGACTACTGGAATCGCTGGCAAGGCGTAGCGCCAACCCTTTGGCCATGCGTTGAAGATGCCGCATCTGGAATTCCGATCATCCAGGAATTCAAGCGCACGCTGACGATTCCAATCGTTGGCGTTACAGTTGATAAGTCGAAATACACGCGCGCCGAAGCGGTTACGCCGCTCTTCGAGGCAGGGAAATGCTACCTTCCGGAAGATGCGCCATGGCTGGACGAGTGGATCGAGGAGCACGTCTCGTTTCCAGGCAAGCACGACGACCTTGTAGACACAACGTCGGGCGCTCTCGCACGCTTGACGAACGCATCCACCTTAACCTGGGCGGTCGCCCGCAACGTGAAGCGGTGAACCCGCTGTCCGCGGTCACCAAGGGCACGGCGCGGCTGTGTCGGGCGAGGTAGTGCCCGGAGGCCCGGTCGTCTCGAACCTCGCGCTACGGGCCTACGATGGCCCGAAGGGGCGGTCTGCGGCGCGAGCTGGTCTGCTCGCGGGTTTGCACATCTGCTGGCAACGCGTGTGAACGGGCTTCAATCCCGCTGGCATGAGGCCACGCTGCCTTTTCCGACGACGCTTTCTTTTCTCGCGCGCACCGATTGGCCCACTTTTGGCCCACAGAGATCGCATCCTCGAACGGCCGAAAGATAATCGCGCAGGGTCGGAGAGTAAGAGGTTGGTACCACGGTCAAGGACGGCCTCGACGCATGAAAGGCACCGGGCAGGGCGTCGCGGATGCGAAACGGCAGACGAATCGCTCGGCCGAAAGTCAAGGAAAGATAAACGATTCGAGCGACGAGTTCTCCGTGCAGGCTGATCACTGGCACGGTCTTTTAGCCGTCGCGTTTAATCGGAGCGCACAGGGACCCTTTCACTCAGATCCCACCGTCGGCGGCGATGAACCCAAGATTCACGGGCGACTTTCCACCCAGAGTTGCCAAAAGGCCAAAGCTCTTTAGAGGATTCGTATGTCTCGAGCGCTGAAGGCATTTAATGTATCCATGACGCCGGTCAAGGCACGCATTCTCGAAGGGAAGCTCAGGGGCACAAGAGTCGGCTCCTTCACCATCATTCGTCTGCTAGATTCAGGTAAGACCGCCGCTGTTTTCGAAGCAGAGAGCGAAAACGGTCAAGTCGCTGTAAAGATCTACGATCCCGACCTCCTTGAAGAACTCGGGCTCGAGCGCGAACTGAAGCGCCTAGAAATGCAGCTTAGGCTAAGAGAATATCCTCATCCGAACATAGTCGAGTGTTACGAAGCTGGCTTCGATGACGCCGCCAAGCTCTTGTATCTAGCCATGGAATACTTGCCTGCACAAAACCTGACGGTACAACTGCAGAAAGTACCGTATGAAGCAATTAATGCTCTCGTCCTTCAGCTGGTTTCCGCGGTTCGTCACCTTGAAGAACTCGGAATGGTGCACCGCGATGTGAAGCCGGACAATATATTATATTTAGCGGATGAAGGGAAGATCAAGCTCGCGGACTTCGGTGTTATCAGGGTCATCGGCCAAGCTGCAGGGACCGACGATGACGGACGGCGATTTGTCGGCACCGCCCAATACAGCCCTCCTGAGTTTCTTCTGAGGCAGGAGGAAGACTCAATGGAAGGGTGGCGGGCGATTTCGATCTACCAGATCGGAGCCGTATTGCACGATTTGATAATGCGGGTTCCCATTTTTGCGTTGGAGCAATATCCGCCGGCTAGACTCAGTAATGCGGTTCAGACGATTATGCCGGAGATTAGTAACGACCGGATAGATCCCCGCGTCATAAACCTTGCAAAGTCGTGCCTGGTTAAACAGCCAACAATGCGACTGCAACTGGTTGGGTGGGATCACTTTAGCACCGTTTTGGGCCACGCGCAGGTAGCGTCCAACCGCGATCGGGTGTTGGCACGCGTAACTCAGCGGGCGGCCGCGCCAACTGGTGACGAGGGAGCAACGCGTGACGACCTGGAAGTCGAGTTGCGTCGGGCAGTGTGGACGCTTCTACAGAGCGAGGCAAGAAGCATGCGGGCGGATATCGCCGGATTTCCGCCGATAGTCTGTTTGCCTGATGCGGCAAGAGCCCGGTTCCGCTTCGAGATTGGCCAATCACGCAGCTTTGGCATTGGGGAACCACTATCCATCTTGATCTCACTCGACGTCCTCGATACGGAAAGCAGAGTTATACTTCTTCGCTTCATTGCGATCGTCGGGAAGCTGACGTCTTGGGACCTCGCCATCACTATGCCAATGTTTACAGGACCTGTTGAGCGCGAACCCGTTGTGCAAGCGCTTCACGACGTAATCTTTGATTGTATCGATGCGGCTCAAAACAACCGAACCACGCGCGATGGTGACACGATATATCTTTCGATCGAGAGGCTCGCCAAATGAGTTTTAAGTGGTGGAGAGCAATAGGTGAGCTGGACGACTACCAGGCGGCAATCATCGCCCTGCCACCTGACGGCAATTATCTTATAACGGGGCCTCCGGGCAGCGGAAAAACAAATTTGCTCGCCCTTCGCGCAAGGTACTTAATAATGGCGGGGCGCCCTAACGTTGTCATATTGACCTTCACCCGCTCGCTCACGGAATTCTTGAGGACAGGCGTCGGGAACTATAGCCTAGACCCTCGGGTAGTTCGAACCTATAATTCCTGGGCGCGGCAGCTAATCCGGGAATACGATCAGACGCTTGACGATGATGAGAATTTTGAGCAGGCCCGCGCGAACTTACTAGCAGCGCTGCAAGAACTAGTGCGGCAATACCCCAACATCGAAGGAGCGTTCGATTGTATCCTTTTGGATGAATCGCAAGATTACTCCGCTGAGGAGATCCTAACTCTAAAACACCTATCGAAGAATATCTACGCGGCGGCCGACAACGACCAGCGAATTTGGTCAGGTCGAGATGGCTTGGAAGCTCTGCGTACCTTCAGCACGGAGAAAACGTTGCCGTATAATTATCGGAATGCTCCGGACATTTGCCGCGTGGCAGACGCTATTCACAATCGGCTAGATACGGCTGGCGGCCTTGAGGCGACGGCGAACTATGCAGACCGATATGCGCCATCAATCGAGGCGATTGCAGCCAGTGACCTTGATGAACAGATCCACAACGTCCTTGAGTCTGTGGCACTGCAGTTGCGCGCCTATCCAGGCGAGTCTATCGGAATTCTAACTTTGAGAAATGACGTGCTAAACAGAATTGCAGCCGAACTTGAGCAATCAAACCTAAGCGGGAGTTTCCAGTTGCAAAGCAGCCTAATAAAAGATAGGGCCATCGATGATGATCGGCCCGTGCTTGCTGTAACGATTCACAATGCGAAAGGTCTTGAATTTCGTGCCGTTCATCTCGTGGCCGTGGAGGACATCGAAGGCAGGAACCTGGCTAGAGAGCTAGCGTATACCGCTGTTACGCGAGCGAAAACATCGTTAACGCTGCATTATAGCGGGACTTTGCCGGGCTTCATTGCAGCTGCGCTCGCCTCTTTACAAGCCAAAGCGCCGCCAAGAGACCTCGGTGCTCTATTTTCGGAGGACCGGTGATGCGCATCTTTGCTGCCACGAAGGAAGCATTTATCGAATCTCTCCATGGCCGCACTGAAAATCTCAAACTTCTGAGCAGCGTGAACTCGGACACGCATGAAGCCTATGCGGTTTTAAGGTACTCGAACGAGGACGACAGCCTTCCAAAGGCTGCACTAGTGGTCAGCGGCGATTTGCAAGAGTTCTTTGCTTTCACGTCTACGTATGCCGGACATTTACGCCCGCTTACCGCATTTGTGCGAGTGTACCAATCAAAGGTCAACTTTACTAAAGCCCAACCCGCAGCTGATAGCACTGTGTCAAATAGATCGATTGCTTTGATATTAATGGAACGCCTTTTGACCAGGGCCGCACGAGATCCACTCTTCGAGGACAGCGCCGCACTTTCACAATGTAGCTGCACATACGGCTATGCCGCTGCGATAGCCGGGTTAACGGGATACGAAGCTTCATCGCTTGGAGAACTTCAGGCGCGCTGGTCATTTGTTCAAAGGCAGTATGGAAGGCCAATAAATGACGGCTATTCTCAAGCCCTGGTTGGCTTTTGGAGTTTGCTTCGGCTCTTAAATGAAGATGCCGCGCCGCGTGATCCTGGCATGTCGATAAACCTTAGTCACATCGTAGCAGTCGCGCGGTCTATCATAGGCACTGGCAACATCGACTCTTACGCCTGGGAAGCCCTCACTAGAGAACTCGAGGAGGTCAGGCAATTGCCTCAAAGGCTGCGCGGCGTTAAAGAACATCAAGTTAAGCCGTTGGAAGACGCAATACGGAAGCTAACATATGCTGAGTACGTGGACCGCGCGGTACGAGAATTTATAGCCGGCGTTCTTCTGGCTGAGTTCGCGCAGGGCTCATTCGATTACCTCCCGATGGTTACGTCTATCGTGAGGCAGTTGCCGCTGTCGGGTTTTTGGTTTGCCATTCTTGCGTCGGAAGCGAGAGGCACGAACGTTCTAAGCTTCTCTGATTCATTTGGCCGATTGTTGAAAGTCCAGTTAGAGGCGGATGCAAGTTCCCCGCCAAGAGCCGATATCGCATTTTCGGAAATCGCTGCACTTCCAGGGGCCTTGATCGGGAGGAAAGGATTGAGACATGTTAATGGTAGCGAAATTGTGGTCGAACTGCTCGATTCTGTGAACACGCGTATTAGAGTGGCGGACAAGGTTGAGGGCGTTAGCGGTTCTAGCGTAGGAGTCGGTGCTGAAAGGCTGGTCGATGAGATGGAGAATCTTAGGCGGGCTGCTAGGGCATTACTGGTAAAGCTGGATAGCGCGTCGCCCAGCATCAACGTGAATACGCGAGATCAACTGCCACTCATTGAACAAACGCACGGAAGGAAGCCGTCAACGAAGCAAAAGCAAGCCCGTAGGGCGCCGAAGTAAACGGGATTAGTCGGCAACCGTTTTGAGTTTGCCGATGCGAATGCCATGAAGGGGACCGATGATCAATCTCGCTATTCGTGATAACAAGGGGACCTTGCCATCGGGATAACCAGGTTGGCAAGAAATGGGCTAGAGTCAGCTAGATGAACCTAGCAGTAACCCCATGTTGCGATGGTCTGGTTAATACTACGGCGGAGCCGCGCCCTGCTGGCGCCGCACTATCCGCTTGTCAGATCCGTGAAGTTCCATCATCGCGTCGAACGAGTTCGCGAAGGCCTCTCTAATACTATAGATCCGCTCTACGCTAAGGTCGTATGCTTTAGAGGTCTTGACGCAGAAACTGATGAGGCTCGTATTGGCAGAGTTTAGCATCGAAACGGCATCAAAGTAGGTTGTATCGTCGCGAAACTCCCAGTCTGAGTCGTCATTTGCATCGTGGAACACCTCCGGCATCATCATAGCTTCCCCGTGCACATGCAAAGACGGTAAGCCATAAGCTGTTTGATAATGCTCAGTGTATTGATTGCCATCCTTGTCGGTCTTTATTGTGTTCGGGTCGACGTTCTCGAGGTGCATCTTAGAAAGGACAACATTACCTGATCGCTCATCGCGGTCGCCACTAGTACGTTTCCACTCCAGATACTGAGCCGTCAGTTCTAAAGTTATTTGCGGGTTAGGGTGAGCAAGCTTAGACAATACCGTGTGTTTCCTAGCTCCGATCGAGCCATACTGCTCAAAGGCCTGCTTTCTGTGCTTCGGCAAGTATTCGGCCTTCTGCTGGTATTCGAACATGGAGCGCGCGAGGATGCTCATGGCGCGGACATTTTTGGTTGGGGCTATTATGGCGAGGCCTTCGGCAGCCTTTACGAGTAGAACGCCCAAGTAAATCTGCCATCGTGAAATGGCTCTATCACGTTTCGATCGCCCTCTTTCCACCCTCTCGAAGGCCGTAATGTCGGATAAGATGCCTCTGACAACGTTTAGTAGTTGATTTAGGAGGTCCAGCGCGCCTTTTAGGACCTGCTCTTCAGTTACAGCCATACCAGATGGACGTTCGCCAAAGCCTCAGGGGCTCTTCGTCATCCTGATGGGCGTTACCAAATGCCGGATCTAGTCACGATTTGGTATCTGATTACGTCTCGATTGGTCCCGCTTGTCAATAACTCTGACTTTCGCGCGTAAATCGCGTAGCGGAGACGTACCTAAGCTAGCGAACAAAAGCACCAGCATGGCCAGACGCGGGAGTCCAACAATATGTGGGTAAGTGGGTTTGATATGCGATTGACGTCCGGCCGAACGTTTATCGGCTGAACATGTTAAGGCGTCGACAACCGTGTCACTGCGGAAGCGGCAGGCGTTACAAAACCTGCTGCTACGCGAAGGACGCTGCGAAGGCAACAAAAACAGCAGCCAGCGTACCCGTCACAAGCACAACAGTCGCACTGCCTAAACTAGGTGTCCCAGGCGAGGAAGCGTACCTTCTCATCACCTATATCACCGCTGACGGAAAAGAATCAGCGAAAGAAGGCGGTCACGGCGAGTATGAGATCGTGTTCTTCTTTCGCCGCCCTGGAACTTTGTGGGACGAATCGAACATATCTCTCGAAGCCGACCTGCACGTTGGCTCATCCCTTCTTGGCATCGCGAACCCTGCCGTGACGTTCAACGACCCGCGCTTCGACGGTCAGGATACGAAGATCAAACTGCACGTCGCAACCGAGAGTGGTCTTAGGGCCGAGGCGTTCGGCGCTCCCAACAACGATGGCTACCTCAGCGACCTGCGCGTCACTCTCGTTGCGGAGTCGATTCTCGACGCTGGCAACCAGGCCAAGGCGCTCCTGATCCCCGCCATCAGCGCGCTTTCCTTCTCGTCCGATATTCCGCTTCACATTTCCCACACTGTCGTCCGAGAAAAGGCGACCAGCATCGTCCAAAGAGATATCGTGGTACCTTTTCAGCCCACTGCGACAACGCTGCAGCCGCATGCGCAACAGCCGGACGCACGCGTCCTCTTCAATCGATATCGGGATGCCATCAATTCGGACGACCCAAACTGGCGTTTCCTTTGCTTTGCATCCATCGTCGAGCAGTTATGGAAGAAAACCAAGGCCGACAAGGCGATACAAGTGGATTTGGAAAACATCGTTATTCCCAGAGAAGACGCTAACTTTGTCGCCTGGTTCAAGTCCAGCTTTCCACAATCATACGCTCTCGAAGATCGGACCTGCTTAAACGACGTCCCGGGCGATGCGCGCGGGCTGACCACGAACGAAGTCATCGTCAAATACATTCGCCCCCTGCGAACGGCCATCGCTCATAGCCTTCTTGAAGACGGAACGTTGCCGTCAGAGCGAGACGACGTCAAGCATCGAGTTGAGGTAAGAAAGTGGTCCACGCTGCTACGATGCATTACGCGGCTCCACTTACAGGCAGTTTACGCACTTCCGACCCTCTAAGAACAAATTAGGTTCGAGCGAAACACGACTGGTTGAGCTTGATGCCGAGTGAGACCGATCTACTTGGCACACCAGAAGAGCGAAGCTTCCACCGAAGCGTTTTCAAGAAGACAACGCGCCGCGCCATGCATAAGCGCCGATGTAGATGCTCGCTATGCTTTAAGCGATTATCGAGGTGAGGGCAACGTCGTCGAACGCTTCCGCTCGCCGAACGTAGCCCATGAGAACCGAGAGAGGTTTGTGCCGCGTGGTGCGTGCGATCGCATCGAGCGGGGAGACCCGGATGCCTTCGCCCTTCTGAAGGCGCGCGCTGTAGGCGAACGATGGGCACAATTTGCAGGGCAGCGTGCGTCGGCTCTCCCATCGGTCAGGAGTGGCCGTCGGGGTAACGGGTCTTAATCCCGCTGGGACCCTGACAAAATGCCCTATCTTCACGCGCATTGTTTTGCGTCGATCAACGATTGGCCCACATTTGGCCCACAGTGACGGCACGTCAGGCACCTCAACGTCGGACGTCTCGATGCGGCGCGACGCGCCGGCCCGTCAGAGCCTGCCGAGTTTTCGGTCCGTTCCGCGGAGAAGGACAAGGCCGTGCGCTTCAACGACAGAGCGCATTCGAGAAGCGGCGCGAGAACTCAAGATTGGATCGAGAATCGAGCGAAACTAGTTAGGACGCTTGCGAGACCTTGTCGCTTCTTTCGACCGTCTGCCGTCCAACTGCACGACCTTCGACGCGTCAGGCCCCCTGCGGCGGCTCTAACGCGCCGTACGCATCCTCGTAATAAGTGTCGCGCAGATTTCCAAGCTGCACGTCCCGCGTGATCGGTTCGCTGCCTCCCCGGTAGATCGTTGCGCCTTTTACAAGTAGCCGATACGCTTCGAGGCGCACGTTCTTCCAATCGGAGACTTTCCAACGCTGCGGTGCCATCACCGGATAGTCGTAGGGCGGCAGCGAGGGCCGCTTCCCGTCGAACAGTTCGAGTTCAACGCGAAACCCCTCGCGTTCAAAGATCGCCTTTTCAATCTGCGCTTTGGTAGCCACAAAACCGAACCTTTCGTTGAGCGAAGCATTTCGAGCCAAGTACTCCGGGGCCGCTTCGGGACGCGTGCGAGCCAAAACGACCAGCTCCGGAGCGAACCGTTTGTCATGTTTGTGTCATGTTCACTGAGGCGGAATCGTGCCACCGGATTCGGAAAGCGCCTACTGTATTCCAGTCACCCACCGAGCGTCGGACTTACCTAGGAGGCACCCCGCAATGCGTACAGTAACCGTTGTTCCCTTTTTCGTAGTTCTTGTAGTTGCCTCGTTGCTTTTCGGATGCGCACCAGGCACGCCCAGCAGCGTTCCAATGGCGGGGACTGTTCAAAGGTCTGCCCTTTCGCCTCAACAATCTGCGGTGTCGCTGGTGAACCCAGCGAACCGGGCCAAAATTCGCAATGCGGGACAGTCATTTCCGGGGTGGATGAGATTTCGCACTCTGGACCGTCAGGCTATCGCGGGAGGCGGCCTTGCGTATGTTCCGGTGCTATATGGTCCGCCTGGTCAATTCCAGGGCGCACCCCTAGTCTTCGTATATACCCTCCAGCAAACAAAACAAAATGCGGGCTGGTTTTGCGAAATGTTCGGGCCGCAAGTTCAGTACCTGGTCGGCGTCGATTTTTCTAACAACGTTTGGATACCTCAGAAGGTCTCCGGGACTGGCCAACTGCTAACGAATGAATTTGCACCCGTGAACGGTTGCAATCTCAATCTAATATTGCAGATTCCGGACACTGACGGGCAGCCCGGTGCCATTGCGTTCGATCGCGGGGGCGGCGTCTACATCGAGAACGTGGTCAACGCCAATGGGCCCGGTACCGGCGCAAGCATCGATGTTTATGCCGCCGGCCAGACCTCTCCATCTACTGTACTGCAAGAGCCCAATGCCTACATGGCGGTAGACGTTGCCGTCGATGCTAACAAGAACGTCTACATGTCCTGGATCGACAGCGCTAAGAACGGTCACGTCAACGAGTTTGCTGGAGGCCAGAATCCGCCCGTTACGCTGCCGATGACAACCGGTTTTATTGGCGGCATTACCTTCGACGGGCACAGCAACCTGCTCGTCATCGATCAAACATCGGGTCAGGTTGATGTATTCTCCAAGCCTTATGGGAAGAGTCCATTTGCAACGATCCGGCTCGGAGGCTATTCTGTTCAATGCACGTTTAATCACCGCCGCGCGCGTCTCTACTGCGGCGACTATGTGCAAGGTTCGATTGACATTTATAAGTACGACTTACTTAACCCCGGGGCAACTAAATACCAATTCAGCTGGACGAATGGCCTAGATCCGGCCGAGATGATCCAAGGTGTTGTCCTCTCCCCAGCGGCTCCGAACTAAGGCACTTTAAACCAAAGGAAACACAAGATGATCGTCTCTCGACTTCGCACGCTCACTTTTTGCCTGGCACTGCTTCCGTTGGTCGGCTGCTCGGGCGCGAATGTACTTACCGGTCAAGAGCCCATGACTCCGGGCATGAGTGAAGACTCAGGAGGTGCGACTGTCGGACTGCTTCCTTTGCTTCCGTTCCAGCATGCCAGCATTGCGTCCCGACGAGCACCGGGCCCGGGGTTCATGTCGCCTCAAGTCAAGACGACTCCGGTTGTCTACATCTCCGACTTCAACAATGCCGTCGTAAATGTGTACTCGCAAAAGGGCCAGAACCAGTCGCCAATCGGACAGATTACAGGCCTCAGCTCTCCGGCTGGTTTAGCGGTGGCTAAGAGTGGTGACTTGTTCGTTTACAACTATGGTAATAGCACTGTTACGGCGTACCATAGAGGTGCGTCAACCCCGTTCGAAACATTGACCGGCTCTCAGGGTTATGGCTTGGCCGTCGATTTACACGAAAACATTTACGCAACCAATTTTCAGAATAGCGGAAACGGAAGCACTATAAACGTCTATGCCGCCGGGTCGACGACGCCAACGTCCAGCCTAACCGATCCTCTTGTAGGCGGCCTACAGTCCATTGCCGTCAACGCAGAGGGTAGTGTGTTCGTCATCGGATTCAATTATACTTACTTTCGCTTCGAGGTCGACGAGTTTCCGAAAGGATCGTCAAAAGCAAAAGCGCTACCGATCCCACTCCGATATTTTCAAGGCTCTCCGAACTTCGATGGCCTCGCTGTGAACGACTCCAACAAGCACCTAATCGTCGAAGATTCCAACATCAGCCCGAGCCCGACTGTCTCGGTCTATGCGCCCCCTTATAGGATTTTCCCGGTCTCGAGGTTCTCGTTCAGTGGTTGGGCGCCCGCGATCGCCCTCAGCAAGGCTGGAACAGACGTTTGGCTAGCTAACGATTCCGCATCTCAGAATCTGCCAGAGGGGCAGAGGTACGCTCTCGCCACGGGCACTCTTCTGGACGCAACGTCAACAGAAGGCCTTTCTCTCTCTTACGGAATCGCAGTCAACCCACCCTAAGAGGCCTCGGCCGTCCGAAGCCCAATCTTTTGGACTAGGCGTGTAAGGCACGCAATAGATCATCCGCAGCCAGTCGGTGAGTCCACTTTTTGCTTATTCGAGCCGAACTGCTATAGGCACGCGCCAACGTATATGCGTGACCGGACGCTTCTAAAATGCGAACAGATTCCCCAATGCTCCTGACTGCGGGAGCCAGTTGTCCCAGTCCCTCGTGCGCCTCGGCTTCAATGCGTAACGCGGAGCCTAAGAATCGACTAGCCTGAAGGCGCTCCATGACCCTCTCGCTAACGCTCGCACGTTCAAGCGCCCGCCTATAGTGACCATCCGCAAGGTCGGCATCTGCTTCGTACAGGCCGATTATCGCGTTTAAGTAGGTATCACTGTCCGAGATCCTTGCGCGGGTATCCGTTAGGAGTTGTCGTGCCGACCGAACGTCGCCCACTATAGTTTGCACCATTGCCACCTCCAGGCTAGTTCGAGCAAGTTCCTTCGCTGAGCAAACGGACTGCCCGATTGCAACTGCCTCCATTCCAAACTGCTGCGCTCGTTCCATGTTGCCGAGGATGCCGTAAGCTCCGCACAGATCCCCTGCAATGCTAGAGGCGATCCGTGGCACACCATCAGCCTGCGCGTAATCGTAAGCGAGCGTCAGGTCCTCGATCGTGCGCGAGAGGCCGCCGCTCGTAAAGAACCTCAAATTGGCAATGGCCACCATACACTGCAAGCGTTGAGAACTACTTGAAACGCCGCATCGATCGAGCGTCGCAATCGCTTCAAAGGCGATCGCCAAGGCCTCGTCATAAGCCCCTTCATCACGTCTCAACTCAGTGAGTATAAGCAACACGGACACTAGCGCTTCTGCCGTTCGCTCTCGGAATGTCGGTTCCGTAAAGCCTCTGAGATAGTTAACAACACGTTCAGCTGTCGTACGCGCCGTTTTTAAGTCCCCGGTGCACTGAGCAAGTCTTACTTTGGCTACACAAATCTCGGCCTTTAGAATATCCGCTGTCGCGGTTGTCTCGCACGAGCCGACTGCAAACCTCTCCGCGCTCTCAATGTGCGTCCGCGAATCAGTCATATGACCTGTAGTACAGCAAACTTCGGCAAGTCGGCAGGCTATCCGCGCGCGTTGTTCCGGGTCACCATACAAGGATTGTATTGCCTCAAGTGCGGCTCTCGCTGCATCGAAATTACCCGCGTTATACAGGGCCGTCGCATAGCTTAGCCGGATGCCAATCGGATCCGCTACCCCCGCAATTGCTCGAGACTCTACGAGCGTACCCGTAATACTGGCCCCCAATCGTTCAAGAGCCAATCGTCGCAAGCGGTAAAAGTGCCGCTCGCTAACCGCGAGATCAGCTGCGACAAGTGAATGTAGTTGTTTGCCGAGGTCACACCTAACGACGATAACTCGCAGCCGCTCTGGTAGACGAAGGATCGCCTGCTCCACACGATCCCTGATATTCGCTCCGGCAGCGATCCATGGCGCTGCGTAGCGATTATGTTGCAGGCGATCTGGGTTGTCCAGATGACGCAGCAACTCTCGGATCTCGTCGTGGAGTCTGCGCCGAGTCATTGCGTTGAGCACATCTCCTTTATGCAGCGTTGTTGTTATATAGGCATTGCTTCATCACCGCTCAACCTTAGGCGCTCGTAGATTCTTTGCTGGCGCAGTCCGCCCTTCTAAGGCTGCCCTTTGCAGTTCGCGCTTGGGTAGGGATTGAACACCGCGCTTTGGGTATTTATTGAGAAACGCCGCTAAGTTACTCGAAAACGTCGGAGCCGATCTTGCTTTAACCCTCGAGGTAAGTTGCGCGTTTCCATTACGCACCTTCGAGCCACACGAGATGCTCGCGCGATGAACTTCGGCAGTAACGCGAACCGGCAGACAATACAGCTTCGGTAGAATGTCGCGGCGGGACGTCCACGCGATTCAAGTGATCTATTATCGCGCCACGCAGCAGCAACCGGACGTTTGAAGTGCAGTCGGTAGTAGGCGAAGTCCACGGTCATCGTCAGGCACTGAATGAGACGTTATTCTATTAGGTCTTAGTAGGCTTTCCAAAAAAGGGCTCCAATGTCAGCAGCAGATGGGCGTTTAAAGACCAAGCTTTGCCGGTCTTTTTGCCGCTGCCGATTTGACTACTTGGCCCACAAGGTCGCGCGTTGCGTTGACTTCCTCATCTGTCGGCAGTCGGCCCGTTAACGGGATGCGATCCCGTTGAGATCATATTGAAACCGCTTGTTTTCCGTTGCTTTGCGCGACAAATCGTACGGGTTGGCCCGCATTTTGGCCCACGACTGACGCCGACCCCTGTAGACGGCCGTAACGCGATAGCGTTCACGCGGCTTGTGAGTTTCGCATGGCTAAGGAGGTCCCGGATCGGCTGCAGCGACGAGCCGGTCGAGCTCGGCGCAGTCTGGGAGTGCCCGCCGATCGAACACCTGGCGGAGAGAATCGCGCAGATATTGCCTCGTTGGCTCCAGGTCATCTAACGTAATTGGCCGGCGGGGTCCCCATGGACCACTTGCGAGCGCCTCTTGTACGAAGCGTACGCGGTTTCGTAAGTTTCTCGTCGTCTTGGGCCGATTTCCGGGCAGAGGTAAGATGCGATTCTGCGGGAGAGGCGCTCACGTATGCCTTCGGCCCGCTCCTTCCTCTTGGAGTATATCGACTCCAGAGCGGTCCAATAGTCGACAATCTTGTCTTCCAGAATAGCGCGCCCATGGCCATCATTATAGCGCCGTGAAGCGAACGAAACGCGTTGATTGCCACGCATGGCAACAAAGCCACCCCAAATTTGAGCGAACATCGCTCGCTCTGCCGCTCCGAACACCCCTTGTCCTTGCGCGTGTGGCTGCAATCTGAAGTTCGGGTAATGTCGACCGCCGACTAATGAATCCTGTTGCTGCTCTGTTATCGCGAAGCTCGCTGCTTCCAGGCCTGTCATGCGCAGCACGAATAGAACCTCATCTTCAGAAAACTCAGGCTGCCTACCAACCTCGTGCTGCGGGGCTTCGAAGACAATCTCTAATATATGAGTGACTCGGACTAAGCTTGCCCAGTTGAGAAGTTCGGGGAATCCCTGGTTGTCCCATTCGTCGCGTTCCTCTTCCTCCAGCGGCCGGATTCTGACGCCCCTAGTAATCTCGTACGATTGTGGCTCATCGCTTGGAATGGTAAAGTTGAGGATCGGCGTTCTTCTTACCCACCGCCAGCCGTCTCGATCCATCTCAGCGGTGAAACGCTCGAAGACGTGGCTGAAGGCAGCTTCTGAATACGCGCGTTGATCATCGGCCACACGAAGATACGAGACAATGAATCGGATGAGGTACGCATGGAGCGACGAAGGCGGTTGCTCTCTGGCTTCCTCTCGCTGCCGCAGCCGAATGTCCAGATGGGCATCGCGGAGGGTATCCGCAATAGCGGCGTAGCGCTGGCCCGCGGGGATATCGAGGTCGTTAATGGGGCGGACGGCTGCTTCGGCCGCAATTGCGCTTCCAGGGATGCGGGTCGGATGACCGCCCTGCAAGCCAAACCGCATATAAGGCCGGCGCGGGAGCAGCGGAAGATGTCTAATGGCGTCTCGCACCAGCGCTTCTAAATCGAAGCGCAGCCGTAAGGCAGTGAGCTCTTCCACAATGCTTCTATTAGACTAATCCGCCATAACGTGCCTCCAAGCCCGTTTAGCTTAAAGTTGATGGCCTTAGTATCAATTCTGTATCTACCTCGATGAGGCGGTCGTGGTCAAATACGGCGAGGAGCGGCCGGTAATACTGTTCGTCAAGCCCAATTGAGGGATACCGCAAAGGCACCGGAAACGAGAGAACCCAATTCTTTCTGGATATAGCAAGTCGGGTAGAGGGGACGATCATGAGGATCGAGAGCCAGAAGCCTGACGCCGCAATCTCAATCGTGCGGCGCGGTGGCGTGGCCACGTGCCGACATCCTCCACACGTTAGCGGGCTCTAATCCAGTTCGCGTCAGCTAGAAATGTTTTATCTTTAGCGAGTTTTTCGCTGCTCGTCTGTCGATTGGCCGACATTTGGCCCACAACTGCAGCTAGACGACAACTGCTATTCAAATGGAACAAGCGTGGCTTCCCCTCGACTCAAACCGAGGACTTCCCGGCGCCGCGTAGTTGTTCATCCAGTGGTCCATCATCTATCACGAACCAGGTCGATTACGAATCCAATGCGCAATTTCCTGAGCAGCGATCACCCGTATAGGCGGCGCCTTGAAACCGCCCGCGTCAAGCTGTTCAAAAGCATGGAGTGTATTTATCATGCCAAATCGTATCATCACGGTACCCGGTAGATTATTCAACGTTCGCGGGGTTGCTGCCCTGAATCGCTCCATATTCTGACGCAAAAAGGGACGCCCGTTAGTCGCACCGTGTTTCCAAGGTCTGATTTCATTCGTGCCGTAGCAACGGAGCTCGTTCGGTCAATTGAAAGTCGCTGGCGAAGGTCATCGGATCCTATTGTTTAACCCAAGTTGTGGAATCTTGTTAGCCCTAAGATCGGCTCTCTCTTAGCGTCTTGTCGAAAGGGATCCAAAGCCCGATGGAACACCAAACCGCGAACGCTTACCCGACGAAGGAGTTCTTCGTTCACATGCTCACGAGGGACATTTCGTTGAGAGATACTGTCCTCGATTTGCTCGATAACTGTCTTGACGGAGCTCTTCGCACTCTGGCCGCGCGAGGTGGCCCTGCGGAGCCGGCGCGGCCTTTCGCCGAATTCTTTGCACGCCTGCACGTTGATAACGACTGGTTCAGTATCGAAGACAATTGTGGCGGAATAGCTCTTACAATAGCAAGAGAAGAGGCCTTTCGCCTTGGGCGTCCGCCAACGAACCGCGACCGCGGACTCCCGACGGTCGGTGTCTACGGGATTGGCATGAAGAGGGCTATCTTCAAGATCGGCCGCGAAGCAGTCGTAACGTCACGTTATGAGCCGGACTCCGAATTTGAGGTTGTTATACCGGATGACTGGGTGAATCAGCCGCAATGGAGCTTCGACATAAGACTAAAGGAGCGACCCACGCTGGATTGCCTCGGCACGCGTATTATGATAGCTCCGTTAACGCCCGAGGCCAGCGAGAGCTTTTCTACCGACTATTTCGTTGAAAGCCTAGCTCGCGAGATTTCGCATACGTACGCTCTAATCATACACAAAGGATTCCGTATAACGCTAAAAAGTCGAATGCTGGATCTACGGCTCGAGCCCGAGGACGTCGCAGTATACGTTCCGTCGAATGCCGGAGGCATCGCGCCATACGTGTTAGAGGGCGATATCGATGGCGTTAACGTTCGCATTGCTTGTGGATTCTATCGTGGGCTCGTTACAGAGGCGGAGGTCGATGAGGAGCAAGACGTTCGGCGGGGGCAGAATCGCTCCGGTTGGACGGTAGTCTGCAACGACAGGGTGATTGTCTATCAGGATCGGACTTCCATTACTGGTTGGGATTCGGGAGATGTGCCCGCATATCACAACCAGTTCAGAGCGTTTGCTGGGTTTGTCGAGTTTCAGGCGGAGGACGCGTCCAAGCTGCCGCTGACGACGACAAAGCGCGGCATTGACGTCGGCTCTAATGTGTATCTCAAGGCGCGCGAGTATATGAAGAAAGGAACAAAGTATTTCACCGATTTCACGAACCGCTGGAAAGGCAACGAGGAATTGACGACCGAGTATTTTGAGCGTTCTCAAAGAGTGTTGGCGGCGGATTCCTACGCGCATATGCGTCTCGCGATGCGTGACGTTCCGCGAACAAATGGCTCTCTAAGGCAAGCCCTCCCCGAGCTACCATTACCGCGTACGGAACGAGCAACACGAAGGATCGTATTCTCGAAGCCAGTCGACATTATAAACGAACTCTCTGAACGCCTATTAGGAGGCATCGAAAAACCGGCAGTCGTGGGAGAAGCATGCTTCGATCACGTTGCAACCGAGTTGGAAATCATATGAGCGCCGCGGCGCTGCCGTATCACCTCAGAACCAGGAAGGCAATAGATCGCGCGATCTTTATTGAATTGCTGCAACGCACGTGCAAAATCGTTGCCGAGCCCCCGGTCTACGTATCGATGGGCGGAGACTTCGTTGAGGATCACGCGGAAATACACGCCGCTATAGGACTTATGGATCTCATATCTTTCGACAGCGAGGCATGGGTCGTTAAGCGGCAGGAGTTCAACCGACCCGTGTCTTGCATCAAGTGCTTGCACCTGAGCAGCGAGGACATGATCGGCAACATTGAGGGCTTCTTCTCGGATCACATTGGAGACAAGCCCTGCATATTTTGGCTGGATTATACCGACCCTAACCAGCGCGGACGGCCGCTGCAAGAGGTGAGCACGTTGTGCTCTAAGCTGCGGCACGGCGATGTGCTAAAGGTGACGCTAAATGCCTCTCTGCAGAATTTCGGGAGCCCGCCCAAAGGGACCAGCACGCAGGAACATTACTTAAGTTCGTTGGCAGCGGAGCTGGATCCGTACTTTCCTGTAAACGCCGAGGCACGGGATATGCTGCCGCCGCGCACCTCAGGGATCCTAGGCGCCGCATTGGACTTGGCGTGCCAAGAGGGGTTAGAAAGTCAGGGACTCAGATTTTTGCCACTCGCGGCGTTCCATTATGCCGATGGTCAGCGGATGGCGACGTTTACCGGGGCTATAGTCGATCCGGCTCTGGAAACCGAGTACACGGCGTCTCTCGCCAACTGGCCGTTCTTCCCCAAAACGCTTCGCGATGTAAGGGCTATCGATGTCCCTCTTTTGTCCCAACGCGAAAAGGTCGAGATCGACCGGCTCCTTCACGAGTGCGACGCAGAAAAGATCTGCAGCGAGTTAGGGCTTTCGCTAAAAGAAACGCTGGCGCAGACGGTAGAGGCGCTGGACCAATATAAGGACTTCTATCGCTTCTACCCGCGCTTCGCTCGCATCACCTGCACGTGAAGTATGTTCGGCGACTGAACAGACTCTCTATGGCTCGGAGAACAAAGGTGAGTTAAACAGAATGCAATCAAAACCAATTACGGCATCGATGCTTTATGACTTCGTGGCGTGCCCTCATCGGCCATGGATGGACTGTAACGCTTCCCCATCCGAGCGTGATGACGTAAGCCCTTTCTTAGAGCTTCTATGGCGCCGACAGCGCGCCCACGAGGAGGAAGCAATTCAAGGTCGCACGGTAATGCGCCTCGATGCCGTTAACGAACTAGAGGCTCGCGAAAAGGCTACAGTCAACGCGATGAAAGCCGGCGTTCCGCTTATCTACGGGGGGCGACTCTCGGCAGGCGACCTCGCTGCCGAACCGGATCTCCTGCGGCTCGGTGCAGATGGTTACACTCCGGGCGATATCAAGGCAGGAGCTGGCGAAGAAGGCAGCGACGAGGATGCAAAGCCCAAGAAGCGCTATGCTGTTCAACTGGCGCTGCATGTGGACGTGCTCGAGCGTTTAGGCTTTTCGGATGGCAGACGTACAGCTTTCGTGTGGGACGTAAACGACGACGAGGTTCCCTACGACCTCATGGCGCCAAAGGGCAAGAGGAGCGCCACTTCTCTTTGGGATGATTACCAAGAATGCTTAGCACAGGTCCGCGAAATTGTTGCCGGGAGCCGTAATCCGGGTCCCGCATATCAAGGCGAGTGCAAGCATTGCGTTTGGTACGGCGCTTGCATGAAGCGCTTGGAAGAATTGGATGACCTAACGTTACTGCCGGGTCTCGGAAGATCGCGACGCGAAGGGCTAAGCGTCTACGCTAATACGATTGCTGAGCTCGCGGCCACAGATCCGGCAACGCTCATAAGCGAAAATGGGAAGAGTATTGTTCCCGGAATTGGGGCGGAGTGGGTGTTTAGATTTCAGCAGCGTGCGGCGCTGAAGCATACGAACGGCGTGGCGTATCTAAGAGAAACCGTACGCGTACCCCGCGCCGACACGGAGCTGTTTTTCGATATTGAAACGGATCCAGGTCGAAACATTTGCTACCTGCACGGGTTCCTTGAACGCACCGCTGAACGAGAACAATACACCGGCTTTTTCACTGCGTCGCCGACGCTACAGGCAGAACGCGAATCGTTCGGTGAAGCCGTAACGTACGCGCGCGGTAAGATGCCCTGTACAATCTACACCTACTCTAAATACGAACGCACGTGGTGGCGCACGCTGCAGAAGCGTTACCCGGACGTGTGCTCGCGGACAGAAATTGACGAGCTCTTCAGTGATGCGAATACTGTGGATCTACTCTACGCCGTCCAAACGGCAACGGAATGGCCGACGAAGGACCACACGATCAAGACACTCGCTCGTTACCTCGGATTCAATTGGCGCGATCCACATCCGTCAGGTTTCGCGTCGATCGAGTGGTACGACCGATACGTCGCTGGTGATACGGAAGCGAAGGCTAGGATCCTCGAGTATAACGAAGATGACTGCCTCGCTACGCGCGTGCTGCTTGATGGCATTCGCCGCCTTGAGTTACGCGGACTATAGCTGAACGGCGGAGACATACGGGATCTAGCGTATGCCGAGACTATAGACCTCCGGGGCTACAAGACGAAAAAGCTATATCGATGCTTCGAGCAAAGGCAGGTTCATCGCTAGCGTTTGGGACTGATTCGGCGGCAGGTGCGCTTGAGAACGAATTGGTCTCGAGAGCGACACCGCATATTTTACGAATACGTGCCGCCGGCATGGTAAACCCGGCCTTCCCGAGTGCTGCCTCCTCCCGTAGTTAGAGGGAGGAGCGATTGGGATGGCGGATCGAGAGGAGGTGAGTACCTTCAATCCGGCACGACTTACCGAATTCCGAAAAGCGGCTGGCATGAGCCAACGCGCGCTGGCTCATACGGCTGGGATCTCGCAGGCGCTCGTCGCCGAACTCGAGCGGGGGAAGCATCCGCCATCAGCCGCGTCCTTGGCCAAGCTTGCCTCGGCGCTTTCCGTTCCGGTAACCGCCTTTAACGGTAGCTAGCTTTTGCCTAAGTCGAAGAAACCGGCCGTCTTCGAGCACCTCTTCCATTGGCGCTACGATGAAGACGGCAACGCAACACCGCGATGGGACGACGATACTCAAACGATCCCCAACAACAAGCGCCTCGTGTTCTCACACGAAGTGCTCAAAGCCATCGTTGCGACGAAGACCAAACTCGGAGACAATCAAGCAGCGAACTTCACCAAAGATTTCCTGCGAAAGAAATCCCGGAGTACGAATTGGCCTGAGACGCTCGCTACTAAACGATGGACGATCAAGCAAGTCACAGGTAAGGACCCAAGTATCGGACTCGCACGAAATTTTGTCTTCAAGCCGTACAGCGATGATCAGACGGATCCGTTTCCCGATGAGTGGCCGATCCCGGAGCAGTACGATAACCATCGGATTCAATCGGTGACACTTTCAGTCGCTTCCAAGCAGATAGCGCGTCTGGACGAGCCCCGGTTGATGCAGATCGCTGCTGACCTACGCGTTGTGGAGACCCACTTCGCGCTCTTTTCGCCTCTATCGACCGCGCAGTATAAGGTCGTGCACATGGATCATCTTCAGATGGGCCTGAAGCTGCGAGGGTCCGAGATCGACGGCCTATATCTTGCGGAATTTCAAGATGAGAAAGGCGAATTGCATCCGGTGTTGATAACGGTCGAAGCCAAAAAGCATGATGAGTTCGTAAATTCATCGCAAGTCGTCGTGCAGGTCGAACATGCATCGGGCCTGGGCGTCACCGCGGACCTGATTATCCCGATTGCATTGAAGCATTCCGACGGCGGAATGTTCATCTTCGAATACGCGCCATTCGAAATACCCGATGGCAAGCCGTTCGAGCGCGATTCCATCGACTCGAATTTACTAGACCGCAAGGTCACTGTATTCTACTCGATCGAGCCTAGCGTCATTGGCCTCTCGCAAAGAGTCCGCCGCCCCAAAACCGCGAAGCGCAAAGACAACCAGTTAATTCTAGTGGAGACGGAACCTGATCCGGACCTGCTCGGCGAGAACGAAGACGACGAGGAGGAAGACTAGTCGCGCTACACTCCGTAGCGCACGCAGAACGATTGGAACGGACACCGTTCGCAAATAGGCCTCGGCAAACACACTGTCGCGCCGATGTCGAGCAAGCCAAAGTTCGTCGCTCGAACGTCCGTGCTGGATTGAGCGACGATATCAGCAAGACGTTGGTATATCACCGCGCGGCTGTCCTTGGCGAGGACGCGGAAAACCCGGCGAAGTATGCGCGCGACATTTGCATCGACAATGCCGACAGCTTCCCCTCGACCGAAACATGCGATAGCCCGCGCGGCGTACGCACCGATTCCCGGGACGTCTTTTAGTAGAACGCGCCAATCATCGAACACGGCGGGGCCGAATTCGACAGCCAAGCTTGCCATCGAAATCAACTGCCTCGCACGTTTGTTCGAAAGACCGAGCGGACGTATCTGTTCTTCAATGCACGCCATCGTGGCTTCCAAAAGCGCAACAGGCGTAGGATACTGACGCGTTATCTTGAGATAGGTTGCCACGACGACCGATGCGCGCGTCTTCTGAAGCAGAATCTCCGCAACCGCTAACTTAAACGGATCACGTTCCTCGCGCCACGGGAACGTGCGACCCTCGCTCTGAAAAAACTCCTTGGCACCATTTGCAACTTCCCGCGCCCGGAGTTTCGAGAGACGACCGAATCCAGCGCGAATTGTCCTTTTGTGCACTAGCTCTTGACGAGACGCTTGCGTACCTTAGGAATCTTTTTGAGATCCGCCTCGAAGTGCTGGGCCGCGTGGAGTCGATCTAAAGTGAGGAGCGAAGGGTCCCCGAGCTTCACTGACTCCGTCGGCCTGACCGCCTCAATCTCCAGGGCTCGAACGATTGAGCGGGCAATCGCGCGACCGAATAGCGGTGGTACTGCATTACCGATGCTTCTGAACCCATGCCACTTTGTGCGGTGGAGACGAAACCAGTCGGGGAATGAGTGGAGGCGCGCCGCTTCACGAACAGATATGACTCGTGGAAGTTTCGGATGAAGGGGGCGAGGCGACGTGTACGCTCCACGCTCACTTCCCGTTCCGGCGCGCAGCGTGTTCGAGAGGCCGAATTCATCGAGTCGATAGAATCTTGAGATGGGCTCGACTTCGCCTTGCTTCGTTGCCTTGAAACGCCGGATGGATTCGGCCGTATGCTCCGTCCGCATCGACGACGTAAGCACGTATGGGTCCCATGACCGTGGGCGAGAGAAGTCTTCGTGGTCGTCAAGTTCGCCGCGCAGACGCTTCGCATAGTCGCTGGCGGATCTTGCCATCGCTCTAAGCTGCGTCTTCGTCAGTTTGATTTCATCGGTATAGAAGAGTTTGTCGAAGCTGTCGAGATCGGGTAAATCGATAATCGCATCACCGACGGTCGGTCCTTTTGGAAGGAAGTCGAACGGATGCATGCCGCCCTTGTTCTTTCTATCGTCACGGCGCTTCGGGGACCGCTTCACTGTCGGAATCGGGTACGATGGCAGCCTCATATCCTCACGAGCGCCAAGTAGAATCAGACGACGTCGATCTTGCGGTACGCCGTAGTTGGCCGCGTTAAGTATTGCACGCTTCCTGACTTCTTCGGGCCTGACCGCGACGTTATAGGCGTGCTTCTTCAGACGCTGAATCAGCTTGACGAGAATGCTGGCATGGCCGCCGGCGGCCATGCCGGGTACGTTCTCCATCATGAAGTAGCGCGGGCGAATTGTGCCGATTAGGTCAGCGAACTTATAGACGAGCTTGTTGCGATCATCGTCGATGTTCCGCTTGCCCATTGTCGAGAATCCTTGACAGGGCGGACCACCGAAAATGCAGTCGATCTCGCCAGTCCACTCCGATTCGTCGTGACCGTGAGCGACGAAACCTCTCTTCGCAGACTCGACCAGTTGCGATGCTTCGATCTTGGCCACGTCATCGCAGACGACTTCTGTCAACGGAAAGTTAAATTCGTGAACCCCCGCGTGGACAGGATCGTACTCGACGGAGGCGACGACATCGAACCCGGCTTGCTCGAAGCCAAGTGAAAGTCCGCCCACGCCAGAGAATAGATCGATGGCGATCGGGCGTCGCCGCGAGCGTGGGCCTTTAGACTCGCTGCTATCTACAGTCTCGAGCACGCGAACCTACCCAGAGCGGTGAAGGGCCGACGCGCTCGACGGAAGGCGCGAGCGGAAACAGTGACGGACGAGGACACGCCTGTGGAGTGACGACGCTACGTTGCGAGTAGCCTTGTGGGGTGCCTGCGAATTCGCCGGGGATATCGCAGGATTCTTGTGGACGCAGCTGGCGGGCTGACGACCGAAGCGGCAGGCTGGCCCAGACCGCCCGCAAGCCGAACGTACGTTCCCCACAGAACTAGTATACTATGTATACTAGCGTTAGTAAATCATATATCGCTAGTATCGAGCCTCTTAGAAGCGAATCGGATTCTGATATGCCAAGCCTTCGGCCCGTACCGCGTCGGCCTCACCCGCCGCACAAGGGTCACCTCGGACCGCTCCGGACCGAGGATCTCACAGTCTTGGCTCTTTGCCAGAAGCTGTGCAAGCTTCCAGATGCTCCGACAAGCTCACCGGTGGGACAAGCGCAACTGGCCTTTCGAGCAGGTAACCACGCTTCGTCCATGACCGTTTTGAGCGACTTTCTGCGTACCAACGGACTGCAGGCGGCCCGTAAGTCGTACAAGCTCGTTCCCCAACGCTTCGCTGCTATACGGACGATTCGGGGCGCGAGCCAGCCCGAGCTGGCGCGAATGATCGGGTGTACGCCGGGACACTTATCTCATGTCGAGAGCGGAAGAAACGGAATGAGCCTACCGTTGCTCGTCGTTGCCTTGGCCATCCTGGATGTCTCAGTCGATGCGCTCGGCGTCGAATTGTAGCGCGACATCAGATGCACAGCAGCATGGCTCTAGACCAGGCCTTCAAATATGCGCTCGTCGCAAATGCCACATGTTTTACAAATGCTTGAGCCGAGAAATTGTTACATTCCGACGAAACGCGTCGTGGACGAGGCGGATGCGCTGGGCTCCAATCGCTGCTACCAAGATCTTAGGCATCTGGGTTGGCGCGACGTGCGATTCTACCTTTCACTCGAAGATGAGCTGCTTTCGCTCATCGACGCGAGCAAAAGAAGATTGCCGGAAGACAACGGGAATGAAGTGGATGGCGCCGAGAGAGAAGATTTGGCTGAACGTGTCGTTGACGACTTCTTGGAGCGCAAGAATCAGTCCGAGATGGAAGTCGTCGGATTCCTTGACTTCGGGGTTTATTCTTGCGTGGCGGCTATATCCGCATGTTCCTGCGTGCCGGTATCAAGCTGCAATGGCGGCGAGTTCGGAGGATATCATAACGAAGAACATCCGGTTGTCGTTTTCCATGCTCGACCTTCGCGATGCACGTTGCTAAACGTCGCAGCGGAACAGGCCAGGGTAGAGGTATGGCATCACGACAAGGTCGCCGTGGTCGGGAGCGAGGACGTGGATGGTCTACGGAGATTCGCCTACGCCCTTTTGGACTTCCATCGGACGATAAAGCCCGACAAGATTCAATCTAATCTGCCCGATCATCTCTTCGAACAAGCCGATTCTCAATTAAAACTCGGTCTCTAACCGGCCGCGAAGCTTAGTGAAGAGCGGGCTGACCGGTACTCGCGAAGGAGCTCCTCGTGCCCATCCAGGGCAACGCAATTGGTCGGGCAAGTCCCCGGACGGTCTTGCCAACGCAGCTGTCACACGTTCGGCAATACGAGCCTTTCGCGGGTGCTGCAAACTGTTGCGGACTGGCCCCGGCGCCGGGCGGTCGCCTGTGACATGGCAGCCGATTGTGGGGCATACGCGGCTTCACGCCTACGGCGCGTCCAAGCAGATGCCGACTTCGGCCTGATCGTCGATGAGTTAGTGGCCCACATTTGGCCCACATACCGCTGGCTACCGGCGACAACTGGGGACAACGTCAATGGTGGCATCATCCTTAGAAGTGCCCATTTTCGTCGTCGTCAGTTGTCTCGGGTTTATCTACGGTATCGCTTTCGATTCCCGTTGGCGCTACCAAGAAGCTTTATTTCATACAGGTTTTTGGCACTTAAGAGCGCACCGTCTAACGGATTGATTAAGAGCTTTGGGGCAGCTGCTGTAAAGCAATCGAGGGTTCCCGACGTTCTAGATCCGCGCGCTTTCAGCTCCCATCCGCCACAGGCAAAGGATGACGATTGCAAGTCCGGCGGCGCCGAGCAGCGGCACCCATATCAGGCCGCAAAGACTCAGACCAGCGCCTACCGCAATGAGAATCGGATATGGACTGGCCGTGGTAAAGACGCCGAGGTCTTCGCCGGCGGTGTCGGCGTTGGTGAGATCGGGCGCGTCGCCGTCGAGGCCTGCATTGCGCTCGCCAATGACAGCATAGATCGCGGCAAAGGTCAGCGCTGCGGTCATGATGCCCAGCAGCACCGTACCGACGGTCTCTTCATGCGCGACCCACCAATATACGATTGCAATCACCAAGCCGAACCCCGCGGAGCATGCGAAGATTCCGACGAACGACTTCACGGCTGTACCGCATCCCAAACTGGCCTGCGGCTGCGAATCGGCGGCAGCTCATCGAAGTTGAATTCCGGCGGTGGCGAGGTCGTTGCCCATTCCAGACTGTAACCGCCCCACGGATTCGCTGCGACTGGGGCGTGACGCCGGAGCGCGCGGTACGCGCTCGTAAGGACGTCGACGAAGAAGACGACAACGCCGATTGCCAGGATCGCCGATCCGGCCGTCGCGATGCCGTTAAGCAGCCCCAAGTGCGCGACGTTCGGGTACGTATAAACCCGTCGCGCCATGCCTTCCATGCCCATGAACGCCATCGGAATGAACGTCGCGTTGAAACCGACGAACATGAACACGAAGCACCATTTGCCCAGAGGCTCGCTCAATTGCACGCCAAACATTTTGGGGAACCAGAAGTACAATGCGGCGAAGAGTGCAAACATACTGCCGCCCGCCAGCGTGTAGTGGAAGTGGTTTACGATGAAATAGCTGTCATGCGCATCGTAATCGATTGGCGGCGATGCTATCATCACACCCGTGATGCCGCCGATGAGAAAGTTGAGCATGAAGCCGATTGCAAAGAGCATCGGCGTCGAGAGCTCGATCGATCCTTTCCACATCGTGCCGATCCAGTTGACGAACTTCACGCCGGTCGGCACGGCGATAAGGAAGGAGACCGCCGAGAAGAACGGATTGCTGACGGCGCCGGTTGTGAACATGTGGTGCGCCCAGACGCCGATCGAGAGACCGGCGATCGCGAACGCGGCGATCACCAGCCCGACATAGCCGAAGACCGGCTTGCGCGAGAACGTCGCGACGATTTCAGTGATGATGCCGAAGTACGGCAGAATCATCACGTACACTTCGGGGTGGCCGAAGAACCAAAATAGGTGCTGGTAGAGAATGGGGTTACCACCGTAAGCCGGATCGAAAAAATGGCCGCCGAGATGGCGATCGATCAAGAGCATCGCCAAGACCGCGGTGAGCGACGGGAAGGCCATCAGGATCAGCACCGCGGTCGCGACGATCTCCCACGTGAAAATCGGAATTCGCCACATCGTCATACCGGGCGCGCGGAAGCAGAAGACCGTAACCATCAGGTTGAGGGCGGTGAGAATAGTCGAGATACTGGCGAGCAGCAGTCCGATTAGCCAGAGGTCTTGGCCCGCACCGGTGCCCTCGGCGATCTCGGAGAGCGGTGCGTACGAGGTCCATCCGTTCGCGGCTGCCCCGCCGTAGCTGGCCAGACCGCTAAAGACGATGATACCGGCGAGCGCAAACATCCAGAATGCGGTCGCGTTGAGGCGCGGAAACGCAACATCCGGCGCGCCGATCTGCAGGGGAACCAAAAAGTTTGCTAAGCCAAGTCCGAAGGGTGCGATGACGAGGAAGATCATCGCCGTTCCGTGCAGCGTGAATATCTGATTGTAGGCATGCGCGGTGAGAAAATCGTTCTCGGGGCGTGCGAGCTGCGCTCGGATCAGCATCGCCAATATCCCCGCGATGACGAAAAAGGTCATCGTCGCCACGATATACATGATGCCGATCTTCTTGTGATCGGTGGTCGTCATCCACTCGATCATGGAGTCCGCGCTCCGTGAGAAGCGATAAAGCGCCCGTATGCCGAATCGGGAACGACCGTCACTTTGAAGGTCATGAGTGCGTGATCTATGCCGCAGAACTGGGCGCAGCGCCCGAGATAGGTGCCGGTCCGATTCGGCGTGAGATCGAAGACGTTGCGCATACCCGGTATTGCGTCGCGCTTGAAGAGAAACGCGGGAACCCAAAATGAGTGCGTGACGTCAGCCGAGCGCAGGTCGATCTCGGTGGAGCGTCCGACGGGGAGATAGAGCGTAGGTGGTGCGATTGGCGTGCCGATGGTCGTGATGCCACGCGGATAATCGAAGCGCCACGACCAGCGGAACGCCGTCACGGCTATTCGGTTGTCGGGGTTGGCCAGGGCGCGATCGGTCGCGACCTCGGCTATCATCGTTACCACGAACAGCCCGGTGACGATGAGCAGCGGCAGCACTACGTAGAGAACCTCGAGCGGTGGGTTGCCGCTGAACTTCGCGGGTTCGGGGTGGCGGCCGCGACGATACGCGAACAAACACCAGAAGATGCAGCCGTAGACGAAGAGTGCGACGCACGCTGCGGCAATCAGGAAGACGTACCAATCCCGACGCATAGCAACGCCCTGGATCGACGCCGGATCGAGTAGCCACCGCATCGTTCGAAACATTACCCGAAATACGCATAGAGTATCCTAGCCTCGGGTAGCATTCCAGCGTGGCCGTCAACGCGGGTAGTAGTTATCGTCAACGGATGCCATTCCAGGTGCGTGCACACCCCGTCGTGCTCGGGACCGTGCTCTTCCTTGCTTCCGAGATGATGTTCTTCGCTGCGTTGTTCGCCGCGTATTACGATCTGCGCGCGAATCGGGCGCAGTGGCCGCCCCCCGGCGTGCATCTCGACGTCGTGGAGGCGACGATGGGGACGTTGCTGCTCTTCGTTTCGAGCGTCGTGATGGTGCTGGCCACGCGCGCCATGGACCGCGGCGCGAATCTGGCCGCGCGTTGGTGGACGGGAACCGCGATCGTCGCTGCCGCGTCGTTCATTGCGCTCTCGCTACACGGTTATTCGCAGAACGCGTTCACGATCGCGACCGACTCGTACGGTTCGATCTACTACACGCTCACCGGCTTCCATCTGCTGCACGTTACGGTAGGAATTGGCGTCCTGCTCGCGTTGCTAATCGGGATACGCAGCCCCGCCCTGCGGGCGTATCACCGTCAGGGTGCGGAAGCGATGACCTACTACTGGCATTTCGTCTTCATTGTTTGGATTGGAATCTGGGGCTCAGTGTATCTGATCCAATGAATCGCGCGGAACGTATAATCACGATATCGCTGATCGTTGCCGCGCTCGGCAGCATCGGTTTCATCGTTGCGTACGCGACCGGCGGTGACCATGCATTTGAAGGCTCCGCACTTTCGCTTGCGACCGCAGGGTTCGCCGCCGCGGCGCTAGGTTGGGCGTTCGGAATCCTTCCGCATGAAGAAGTCGTCGATCTGCGCGAAGAGTATCCGTCGCCACGTTCGGAGCGACGCCATGAGGAGCTCGAGGTTCGCCGCGTCGGGCGCGAAGTCTCGCGCAGCCGTGCGCTGTTACGGCTTCTCTATGCCGCGCTCGGCGTATTCGGCGTGGCGCTGGTCGTGCCGTTGCGCTCCTTCGGCCCGGCGATCGACGATACGCTCTTTCATACGAAATGGCGTCGAGGCTTACGTTTGGTGCGCGAAGACGGATCCCCGGTCCGCGCCGGCGACCTGAACGTTCAACTCGGTCCTGACGGTTTTTCCGGAAGGCGCCGTGGGCGATGAGCTCTCGCAGACAGTTTTGATCCGGTTGCCCGATGGACTCGCGGAGAGCGTGCAGGGTTACATCGCGTACTCAAAGGTATGCACGCACGCCGGTTGTCCGGTCGCGCTTTACCGTCGCACGGCGAAAGAACTCATGTGCCCGTGTCATCAGTCCGTGTTCGACGTCGTCGGAGACGGTGCAGTCGTGTCGGGGCCGGCCGATCACGCGTTGCCGCGGCTCCCAATCGCAGTCGGGAGGGATGGCTGTCTAATCGCGACCGGTGACTACCCCGAACCGGTAGGCCCGGGAGTTTGGGAGCGCGCATGATTGAACGACTGCTGCGCTGGACCGATGATCGGCTCGGGAGCGCACATTTTGTCAGCCATGCGCTGCGCAAGGCGTTTCCCGATCACTGGTCGTTTATGCTCGGGGAGGTCAACGCGTACGCGTTCATGGTCTTGGTCGCCACCGGCACGTTTCTCGCATTTTTCTTCGATCCCGATACGAGCCCGACGGTCTACCACGGACCGTACTCGCTCTTGAATGGCGTGACGATTTCGAAAGCGTATGCGTCGGCGCTCGACTTGAGCTTCGTAGTCAATGGCGGCCTCTTGATTCGCCAGATCCATCATTGGACCGCCTTGATCTTCATCGCCGGAATCGTTGTTCACATGGGCCGCGTCTTTTTTACGGGAGCGTTCCGCAAACCGCGCGAGATCAACTGGGTCATCGGCGTGATGCTCTTGCTGCTCGCGCTACTGGCCGGCTTTACGGGCTATTCGCTGCCCGACGATCTGCTCAGCGGAACGGGGCTGCGTATCTTCGATTCGGTCGCCCTCTCGATCCCTTTCATCGGGACGTGGCTCTCGTCGCTGTTGCTGGATGGAACATTCCCGAGCGACGCGATGCTGCCGCGTCTTTTCGTGGGGCACGTCTACCTGCTGCCCGCTGCGATCGCCGCACTCATTAGCCTACACGTCGCCGTCGTCTGGCGCCAAAAGCACACGCAGTTTCCCGGTCCGGGACGCACCGAAGACAACGTCGTCGGTTCACCGCTCTTTCCGAACTATGCGGCCAAATCGGTCGCGTTGATGTTCGTTGTGGCTACAGTCGCGATCGCACTGGGAGCGTTCGTGCAGATAAACCCGATCTGGCTCTGGGGTCCATACAATCCATGGCAGGTAGTGAGTCCGGCGCAACCGGATTGGTACATCGGCTGGGTAGAAGGCGCGCTCCGCCTTGGACCGGCTTTCGCGCTACACCTATGGGGACACACGATACCGTCGCCGTTTTGGCCGGCGGTGTTGCTCCCGCTGGCGCTCTTTACGCTCCTATTTCTTTGGCCCTGGATTGAGGCGAGGCTCCGCCGCGATCACGCCGCACATCAGCTGCTCGAGCGGCCGCGCGACGTGCCGATGCGCACTGCGCTCGGGGTCGCATTCGGACTCTTCGGTCTGGGATTGACTCTCGCCGCGAGCGGCGACGTCCAGGCCCGGTACGTGCATCAATCGATCGCGGCGATCACGCACTTCTATCAATGGTTCTGCGTCGTTGCACCGGTCGGGGGTTACCTCGTGGCGTTCGTGCTCGCGTCGGAGCTGCGCGAGCGCGGGGGCGTGCACAAAGCCCCGCGCATCCGGCTGCGCAAAAACGCGCGCGGCGGGTTTGAGGAGGAGCCGCTCCCGTAATGGACGTGCTCGATCATCTCGCCGATACCTCATTTGCTTGGCACATGGTCGAGCACTTGATCCTGCTCTTCGTGATTCCACTGCTCGTGCTGCTCGCGCGGCCCCTCACCATTGCTCGCGCCATCGCAGGAAAGCGCATAACCGCGAGCGTCGTGCGCAAGACGCATGGGCTGCATGTGCTTGGGCACCCTGCCCTAGCCTTCGTTCTCGTGACGGCCTACCTGTGGACGCTGCACTTTTCGCCGTTCTACGAGAGCGCGCTCGAGCATCCCCTCGTGCACGCCGGCGAACACGCCTTGCTCCTCGCCGTCGGAACGCTCTTTTGGCTGCCGGTTCTCTGTCCGCCGCCAATGCGCGTGTTACCGTATCCGGCGAGGCTGTTCTACCTGATGCTCTCGTTGCCGCAAGGCGCCCTACTCGCCTTCGCGATCGACGGTGCGCGCGCGCCACTCTATCCGCACTACGCAGCGCTGATGCTCCCAGCAGTCGCACTGGCCGATCAGCAAAACGGCGCGGCGGTCATGTGGATCGGCGCCGGAATGGTCGTCTTCATCGCATTCCTCGCGATATTCGGCGCATGGGCGTTGCACGAGAGCGCAGGCGAGTTCACAGGGGAAGCTGCATGAAAATTGTTCTCGCCCTCCTTGCGCTTATCGTCGCGGCAACTCCAACGCAGCCGCCCGTCCGCGAGAAGGCGTCGCCCAATCCAGTGATCGTGCCGACCCTCGTGCCGTCGAATCCGGCGGCCCCGTCGTTCACCGCCGACCAGGCCAATAAAGGCCAAATTCTTTTCTATGAAAACTGCGCCGAATGCCACGGCGCGCAGCTCGAGGGGAACGCCGGGCCGGCGCTCGACGCCACGCACGGCAACGTGCAATGGGAGACCGTTTCGTTCGTCTTCAGTTACATGAGCGCGTTCATGCCGGCGGGAAACGCGCACGGCCTGTCACCGGATGATTACTTGAACATCATGGCCTTCTTGCTCAAAGCGCACGGTCATCACGCTGGCGGCGCAGCGCTCACAGCGGAGGCGGCAACGAACTCCAAAGCACTGCTCGGTCCCTAGGAAGAGCGAATGACTCTAAGACTTCGATTCGGAATTGTCGCGATCGCTCTTCTGCTCGCGGGCTGCGGCTCGAGCCCTCCCGCGTGGGGTCCGGTGACCGACGCGCGGCTTCGCGATGCGAACGACGACCCCGGCTGGCTCATGTATCTGCGCACCTATAACGGCCAAGCGCACGCGCCGTTCGATCAGGTCAACGCCTCGAATGTGTCGCAACTCCATGTCGTATTCACGCACTCTGTCTCGATCCCCGAGGGGTATGAAGCACCACCGATCGTAAACGGCCGAACGATGATCGTGACGACGCCAATGGATCGCGTCTACGCGCTCGATGCGGTGACTGGGAAAGTTCTCTGGGAATACGATCACCAGAAAGATATTCCCAAGATCGCGTTGCGAACGGTCTGTTGCGACATGGTAAACCGCGGCGTCGCGCTCTACGGCGATAATGTCTATTTGGCGACGCTCGACAACCACGTGGTCGCACTCGATGGGCGAACCGGCAAAGTCGTGTGGAACGTCACTATGAACCCGCCGGGGATCGGCTATGCAATGACGGCCGCGCCGTTGGCGGTCAACGGCAGAATCATCATTGGCGACGGCGGAGGCGAATATGGCTCGCGCGGCGTTCTCTTTTGCTTGGATGCGAAGACCGGCAAGGAGTTGTGGCGTTTCTATACCGTGCCGGCGCCGCATCAACCCGGCGGCAACACGTGGCCCGGAACGACCTACCAGCACGGTGGCGCCGATCCGTGGATGACCGGGAGCTACGATCCGGAAACGAACACGTTCTTCGTCGGAACGGGCAACCCGTCGCCTTGGCTATGGGTCCAGCACCCGGGTCGGAATCTGTACTCCGATTCAATTCTTGCACTCGACCCCGATACCGGA